>NZ_BCNB01000006.1:0-2400000 GCF_001485575.1 Haloarcula sp. CBA1127 | reverse complement strand
ACTGGTGCTGGGCCGCGGCGCTGACATGTGGGCGCTGCCCGGCGGCGGTAAGGGGGACGAGTACGAGTCGGTCCAAGGGACTGCCGTCCGCCGCGTCAACGAACAGACCGGCATCCGCTGTACGGTCACCGGCATCGCGGAGGTCGTTCACTCGAAGTACTATCCGGACACCGATGCACAGGGGTCGGTGCACACGCTAGACATCTTCCTTGAAGCAGAGTACAAGAAAGGAAGCCTTGATGTGGACGAATCAGAACTCGTCGGCGCGGCGTGGTTCGCCGAGCCGCCAGAGCAGCTCACTCCCGGGGCCGAAGAACGGTTTGCGGCCTTCCTCGACGACGAGTGAAGCCGGGACCGGAACGGGCTCTCGCTCAGTGTTCGACTAACTCCACGAGCACGCCACCGGTCGTCTTCGGATGGAGAAAGGCCACGTCGTGCCCCCACGCGCCCGGCCGTGGCTCCTCGTCTATGAGGTCGATGCCGCAGTCGCTAACGGTCTCTAGCGCGGCGGCGATGTCGTCTGTCTCTAGAGCCACGTGATGGATGCCCGGCCCATTACTGTCGAGATATCTGGGAATCGCGCCGTCGGCGTCTGGTAGCGGTTCTAGCAGTTCGAAGTAGCCGTTGTCCATCTCCAGAAACGTCACCTGTAGCCCGTCGAATGTCTCCTCGTGGACGACCGGTGTTCCGAAGGCGTCGGCGAACAGTTCCGCGAGCGGGTCGGCGTCGTCCGTCGCGATGCCAGCGTGGTCGAATTGCATGGACGGCCGTACACCGGGATGGGTTATAATTCTGGGAGCATGGATGACTGGAAAACAGGCTGTGGTTCGCGTTTCGACCGACCTTACATCGACGAACCGGGCTGGTACTCGCCGAACACGTCCCGGAGCACGTCACACACCTCGCCGGTCGTGGCGTACACCTTCACAGCGTCGATGATATAGGGCATGACGTTCTCGTCGCCTTCGGCGGCCTGTCGGAGCGCGTCGAGTTTCGCCTTGACGGCCTCCTCGTCGCGTTCCTCTCGGACGGTGGCGACGTTGTCTTGCTGGGCCTGCTCAACGGCCTCGTCGACCTCTTCGATGTCCTGCTCGCCCTCTTCCTCGACCTGATACTCGTTGACGCCGACGATGATGCGGTCGCCAGCTTCCTGTTCGCGCTGGCGCTCGAAGGCCACATCCTGAATCTGGCGCTGGACCCATTGCTCCTCGATGGAGCGGCGCATCCCGCCACGTTCGTCGACCTCCTCAATGAGTTCGCGGGCCTCCGCTTCGAGTTCGTCGGTCAGCGACTCGACGTAGTAGCTCCCGGCCAGCGGATCGATGGTGTCCGCCGCGCCCGACTCGTGGGCGAGGATTTGCTGGGTCCGTAGTGCTGTCCGGACAGACTGTTCGGTCGGCAGGCCGATGGCCTCGTCCTTGCCGTTGGTGTGGAGGCTCTGAGTCCCGCCCAGAACGGCCGCCAATGCCTGGTAGGAGACGCGGACGACGTTGTTCTCGATCTGCTGGGCGGTCAGCGTCGACCCGGCGGTCTGGGTGTGGAACTTCAACTGTTTGGACTTGGGATTCTGGGCGTCGAAGCGCTCGTCCATAATTTTCGCCCAAAGGCGGCGTGCTGCCCGGAACTTTGCTACTTCCTCGAAGATGTTGTTGTAAGAGGCAAAGAAAAAGGAGAGCTGCGGAGCGAACTCGTCCACGTCAAGCCCGGCCTCGATAGCGGCCTCAACGTACTCGATGCCGTCCCCCAGCGTGAACGCGATTTCCTGAGCGGCTGTCGAGCCGGCCTCGCGGATGTGATACCCAGAGATGGAGATGGTGTTGAACTTCGGTGTCTCGGCGGCACAGAACTCGAAGATGTCGGTGATGAGCCGCATCGACGGCTCCGGCGGGTAAATGAACGTGTTCCGGGCAATGTACTCCTTGAGCACGTCGTTCTGGATGGTCCCGCGGAGTTCCTCGCGGTCGACGCCCTGCTTGTCGCCGACAGCGATGTACATCGCCAGCAGCACCGACGCGGGGGCGTTGATGGTCATACTCGTCGAGACCTCGTCCAGCGGGATGCCGTCGAATACGGTCTCCATGTCATCAAGCGAGTCGATGGCGACGCCGGTTTTGCCGACCTCGCCGGCGGCCATCGCGTGGTCGGAGTCATACCCCATCTGCGTGGGGAGGTCAAACGCCATCGACAGCCCGGTCTGGCCCTGGTCAAGCAGATAGTTGAACCGCTCGTTGGTCTCCGTCGCAGTCCCCATCCCGGCGTACTGGCGCATCGTCCAGAGGCGGCCCCGATAGCCGGTGGGATACACGCCGCGGGTGTACGGTTCCTGACCGGGGAAGCCAAGGTCCTCCTCGTAGTCGAGATCGGAGATGTCGTCCGGGGTGTACAGCCGGTCTACCTCGTGACCTTCGGTGTCCGTGGTGAACGTCTCCTTGCGTTCGCCAAAGCGGTCGACGGTGGGCTGGACGTCGTCTTCCTCCCACTGAGCCTTCGACTCCCGTATCTCCTCCAGCTCGTCGGGGTCAAACATGGACGGATTGTCGGACGGCGGAGGCTTAAGGGTTCTTAAATCCTTCACGATTTGTAATACGCGTCTCGCCGTGGTATGGCGGCACGCTGTTCCGAGGTGGGTTTATATCTTCGCCATCTACCGAGAGCGTATGCCAATCGAACCGGGAGACGGCGTTACCATCGAGTACGTCGGCCGCTTCGAGGACGGGAGCGTCTTCGATACGTCACGTCCCGAAATCGCCAGGGAGCACGGACTCATCGAGGCACAGGGCGTCGACGCGAGCGAGTATGCACCGCTTTCCTTCACTGTCGGTGCAGGAGAGATCATTGAGGGAATCGACGAGGCGCTCGTCGGCATGGCCGCGGGCGAGGAGGCCACTATCACAGTACCCCCAGCCAAAGCCTACGGCGAGTTCCAGACCGACCGCGTCCGCGAGTACGATCCCGAAACGTTCGAGGGTATGGTCGGAAAAGAGCCGGAAGTCGGAACCCACGTCGAGGCTGAAAACGGGCTTCACGGGGACGTAACTGCTGTCCGCGACGACGCCGTCGAGGTAGATTTCAACCACGAGCTGGCCGGCAAGACGCTCGTGTTCGATATCGAAGTCGTCGACGTCAGATAATCAGTCCGTCGTCAGCAGATTATCAGTCGCCCGTGTCGTACTTGTAGGTCGCTTCGTCGGGGTCGATGCCGAAGTCCTCGGGACCCTCCTCTGGCTCAGGTTCCTCGGACTCGCCGGCACTGGCCTGCTTGAACTGCTTGCGGAGGTGGCCGGGAACCTCGAAGCGGTCAACGGCCACCCGGAGTGGCACCGCGTCCGGCTGGATGTTCTCCTGTTTGGTCGCGAGCCGGTCCCGGAGCGAGTCGGGGAGTTGTGCCGGCTCGATGCGCTCGAAGCCGAACTGCGCGAGAAATTCTGAGGCGTTCGTCAGTGAGTAGACGGTGTCAAACCCCTCGTCGCCCGCGTACTCGACCAGCCGTTCGATGACGTGTGTGCCGACGCCCTGATTGCGCCATTCGGGCAGGACGCCGATGCTGGTCAGTTCACAGACTGGCTCGTCGCCGCCCTTGTGAATACGGATACGGCCGAAGCCGGCCTTCTCGTGGCTCTCCTCGTCGATAGCGACGACGTAGTCCCGGGATCTAAAAGCCGTCTCGTCCAGCCCCATCTCTTCGATACGGTCGAGCAACCAGACTTCCTCGCGGTTTTTGGCATCCCGGACGTACATACCTCAAAGTTAGCTGCCGCAGTCAAAAGGGTTTGCGGCGTGGTTGAGACGGGAACGACCTGGTGGAGAGGCAATCACTAAGACAGTTCAACATGATTGATTGCCCATGATATCGCTCGAGATGGATATGGTCCAGTACGACTGTCCGTACATCGACACGACACGGGACTACGAGGTGTCGTTTCTGGCCAAGCAGTGGGATTTCCACCCTGTCGAGCGGGAACTGGAGACGCGGATCATGGTCAACGGAGCGGACCGGGAAGAACTGGACCGGGGGCTGAACGCACTGGAGACGCACGACCACATGGAGTCCTATCAGCTTCTCCGGCGGAAGGGCGACCTGGCGCTCATCCGCTCGCGCATCGATGAGACGAACGCGATGAGCGTCATCCGCGACCACAGTGGCTACATCACCGGCCCGTTTCGCATCCGTGACGGGTCGGAAATCTGGCACGTTGGCTTCGATACCGAACGCGTCGCGGAGGGGACCCTGTCTGAACTAGAGCGCGACAATGACTACACTATCAGGTCCCGCGAATCGGTCGATCTGGAGGACTACTACGACCTGCTACAGAACATCGACTCGGCGAAGCGGCTAGTCGATGGCTGTCGGGAACTCTCGGAAGTAGAGCGAAACACGCTGGAGAAGGCCGTCGAAGGCGGCTACTTCGACACGCCGCGGGACGCGACCCTGTCATCGCTCGCCGAGGAGTTCGATGTCTCGAAGATGGCCATCTCGAAGAATCTCCGGCGCAGTCAGCGGAAGATCCTCGACCGCGTCACGACAGCGATGAACGATGTGACCGAGTGAGAGCGGCGGGTGGGGCTGTGTGCTGCTACTCCGCCCCGCTACCCTGCATCAACTTCTGGATGTCTTCGTCCGCCGCCAGCTCTCCCGGGTCACCGCTGGCGACGATGTCCCCGCGCTCAATGACGTAGAGGCGGTCGACGACCTCAGGCACGTGTGTGACGTTGGACTCAGCGATGAGCACCGCAATGCCGCGGTCGTTGATCGCCCGGATGTGGCGCTTGAGGTTCTCAACGACGACCGGAGCTAATCCCTCCAGCGGTTCATCGAGGATGAGCAAATCGGGCTGGAGCGCCAGCGCCCGCCCGATGGCTACCATCTTGGCCTGACCGCCGCTGAGGTTCTGGACCTTCGCGTCCCGGCGGTCGTCGAGTTCGGTCAGTACGTCGTAGACGCTCTCGACGACCGCGTCCTCGTCGTCGATACCGCGGGCCGGCCCGCTGGTCCAGATGGGGAGTCGGAAGTTCTCGTCGACGGTCATTCCGGTGAACAGCTTCCGATCTTCGGGCTGATAGCCGATGCCACGCTTGGGAATCAGCTCCGAGCGGATGCTTGTCAGTTCCTCACCGCGGAATTTGACTGAGCCGCTCCAGACCGGCGTTAGGCCCATGATTCCACGGAAGGTACTCGTCTTCCCGGCCCCGTTGCGGCCAACGAGGCCGACCGCCTCGCCAGCGTTCACGTCGAGGTCGATATCCTCGGTCACCTGAAACCCCTCGACGGCGGCGTTGAGCCCGCGAACGGACAGCAGCGGTTCGCTACTCATCGTCGCCAACCCCCAGGAGGAGCCGTCGGAGTTCGTCGTCGGTTTCGAGCATCGTCGGCGGGCCGACGCCGTGGACTGCGCCCTGATGTAGGGCGACGACGCGGTCGGCGTACTCCGTGACGATGTCCATGTCGTGCTCGATAGTCACTGTCGTCACGCCCTCCGCCCGGCCCACCTCGACAATCGTTTCGATGACGTACTCTTTTTCGCGGGTCGACACGCCCGAGGTCGGCTCGTCAAGCAGGAGGTAATCCGGGTCGAGACCGAACGACATCGCCACGTCGAGCAGTTTCCGGTCGCCGTGGGGCAGTTCTTCGGCGACTGTGTCCGCAGCGTCTTCCAGCCGGAACTTCTCCAACAGCTCGTTGACCTGCGCCTCCACCTCTTCGTGGCCGTCGGCCATCGAGAGCAGGCTCCAGGTCTTGCCCTGTTCGGTCAACACGACCGTCCGGAGGTTCTCCCGGACCGTCATCTCCTCGAACACCTTGACGACCTGGAAACTCCGGGCGATGCCGGCGTCGACGCGCCCGTTTGCCGACATGCCGGTAATCTCGTCGCCGTCGAGGACGATGGACCCCTCGTCCGGTGAGAGAAAGCCGGTGAGGAGGTTGACGAACGTCGTCTTCCCAGCCCCGTTCGGACCGACGATGAAGACGAGTTCACCCTCGTCCTTACCGAACTCAAGCGTGATGTCGTCAGTTGCGACCAGTTCACCGAAGGACTTCCGCAGATTGCGTGCTTCGAGCATATCAGTCGACTCCGAAGAGGATTATCCGCAGGCTAGTCAGCGACTCGGCCACCTTCCGTTCAATCGACTGCACGGCATTCCGACTCCACGTCGACAGGACGGACGGCTCACGACGTAGTTCACTGAGCCGCGTGTTGACGATCCCGCCGGACCGGAGGGACCCGACGATCCCTCGCGGGAACCCGTACACCAGTATCAGCAGCACCACGCCCGTCAGGAATTCGTAGTACTGGGTCACGTCTTGCCCCACGTCCTGCAGGAAGACGAGGACGACACCGCCGATGAGTGGGCCGACAAGCGTTCGGAACCCGCCCAGAATCGCCATGAACAGGATGTCGCCCGACCGGAGGAAAAACAGCGTCCCCTCCGGGCGGACGTACTGGCGAACAACGGCGTACAGCCCGCCCGCGACGCCGCCGTAGATGCCCGAGATGACGAAGGCAGCCCAGACGTACCGTCGGACCGGGAGGCCGATGAACCGCGCTCGGGTCCGTTCCTGCCCGATGGCGTCCAGAGCGTTCCGGAACGGCGACTGCGTGATGCGGTACATCACGAACAGGCCGATGAGGATGACGACCACCGTCAGGTAGTACGTCAGGACCTGGTACACGTCGGGGCTGAACGCGGTCCCGAACAGGAGCGGCTGGTTCGCCGGCCCCGGCCGAATCGGGAGTCCGTCGCTCCCGCCGAGTGCGCTCTGGCCCAGCGCGATGGCGTACAGGAGTTGGCCGAAGGCCAGCGTCAGGAGGGCGAAGTACAGCCCGGTGTGTCGTAGCGATAGCACCCCGATGATGGCCGCCATCACCGTCGCGGCCGCGATGGCACCGAGCAACAGCAGGCCGACGCTCTGGACGCCGGCGTAGCGTGCGAGGACCGCGGTCGCGTACGCGCCGGTGCCGAAGAAGGCTGCGTGGCCGAACGACGTGAGCTTTGTGTGGCGAAGAAGGAGGTTCAGCCCGACCGCCGCAAAGCCAAACAGCAAGCCCTGATGGATGACGCTGAGCTGGAGGCTGTCGGAGAGGCTTGCGATATCTGGAATGACGAACAGGAACAAGATCCCAAGGACGAGGAAGGCCGCTTCCCGTCGCGTTACTTCGACTCCGAGGAAGCGATACGCCGGCGTTCCGTCGCGGTCGACACGCTCCGGCATCACGCCGTCTCACCCCACGTTCCGAACAGCCCTTCGGGCTTGACCAGCAGGATGAGCGCCATGATGGCGAACGGGGCCGCAATCTCGCCCGGCGGGTACAGCGTAATCATCCAGCTCCGGATGACGCCGACAAGCAGTGCGCCGACGAACGCCCCGCGGAGGCTGCCGAGGCCGCCGATGACGATGACGACGAAGGAAAGCACGAGCGGATTGGTGCCCATCTCAAGCGTCGCCGCCGTCGGCGGGACGGCCATCGCACCGGCGAAGCCCGCGAGGAACGCGCCCAGCGCGAACACGAGCGTGAACACGCGGTCGGTGCTGACGCCGATCGCGGTCGCCATCTCACGGTCGATAGCCGTCGCTCTGATGATGCGCCCAGTCTTCGTCCGCTCGAAGAACCAGAACAGGCCCACGACGACGGCCGAGCCGACGAGGATGACGAACACGTTGTAAGTCGGGTAGTTCAGCCCGACGAGTTCGCTCGTCGGAATCGCGTTGATCGCGCTGTAGACGGCGTCGGTCCGGATCGAACTGTCCCCCCAGATGAACTTCTTCACGTCGAGGAGGATGAGCAAGAGGGCGAAGGTCAGCACCAGCTGGTACACTTGGTCGCGGTCGTAAATCTGGCGCAGGAACACCGCTTCGAAGAGGGTTCCCACGGGCAGGAGGATGGCTGCCGTCACCAGCACGGCCGCGAGAACCGCGAGTATGAACACGGCGGTGCCGACGACGCCGCCCCCCGGCGGACCGATAATACCGATGATAAACCCGAACACGCCGATGGCGGTGTACGCGCCCAGCGAGAACAGTTCCCCGTGGGCGAGGTTCAGGACATCCAGAATCCCCAGGATAACGGTGAGCCCTGAGGCGATCATGAACAGGATGAACCCGAACTGGATGCCGTTGAGCGTCTGGACGAGCGCGGCTGTGGGTGTTACGGCCATGGCTCGGTATCAGGCGCTCCAGCTATCCAGCCAGTCGCTCCCGGTGACACCGGGTGGCGGCGCTGTCTCGGTGGCTGCGTATGTGTTCACGTCTTCAAGCCTGGCCGCCCCGAGGTCGTCATCATACACCATCTGCCCGGCAAAGGAGTTCGACGCGCCCTGATGGTCCTCGGCGATGTTGTGGTAGCCGGCCGGGGTGAAGAAGCCGTGTCCCTCCAGAACCTGCGCGATCTGCTCCTGAGTTGGGTATGTCCCCAGCAGGTCGATGGCCTTCTCGACGGCCGTTGCCCAGGCGGTGACCGCCCCGTACCCGCTCATGTAGTGTGCCGTTGGGACGGTCACGCCCTCCTGCTGTGTTGCGGCGTCGAACAGTTCGCGGCCGGGCTGCCAGTTTCCGGGTGCCGGCAGGCCCCAGTAGTAGTTCCGCGACCCGGAGTAGATGTCCGTCCCGGCCAGTGCATCGCCCGGCACATCGCCGGCCGCGCTGTACAGCGTCGTGCCGAACACCGTCGTGTTCTCGAACATATCGTTGGCGTTGGCCTGCCGGACGAACGTCGTCACGTCGCCGCCCCACAGACTGGAGAAGGTCACATCCGGCTCCTCGTTGTTGATCGAGGTGATGTGATTCGCCATGTCGCTGGCCCCGAGTTCCGGGAACCCCTCATAGACGATTTCGGCGTCGGTGAGTCTCTGGATGGCCTGCGTGAACACTCGCATCTCGTCCTCACCGAAGGAGTAGCCGGGGTTGACCCCGGCGACAGTCGAGATGTTGTCAGCGCCAATGCGTTCGACGGCTTCCCGGGCCATCGTCACCACTTCCATGATGTCGTAGTTCTGGAAGCGGAAGGAGTAGGTCGGATCGGGAACGGTTTCCTCGTAAAGCGTCGTTACTGTCCCGTCAGTGCTGACGTTGATGACCTCGTTTTTCTCGACTTCGGGGGCGATCTGGCTGTGTGTGCCACTGGAAATCGGGCCGAAGGTGACCTCTTTCCCCTCCTCGATGAACTGGTTGTAGCTGTCGAGCGGGTTCGACCCCTCGTTGACGACATCCAGTTCGATCTCTCGTTGTCCACCGATGCCGCCCGCTTCGTTGATGCGCTGGACGGCGAGTTCGGCCCCGCGCTGGGCCTGAATCCCGAGTACGCCCGGTGCGCCACGCGTGAACGTCAACAACCCGGCCTGTATCGGTTCGTCAGAAATCTCACCGCCGGACTGCTCGCTCTGATCCGCTGTTTCGCCGTCGCTCAGCAGCGTCGAGCAGCCAGCGAGCGCTGCGGCGACGGCTGAGCTGCCGACGGCGGAGAGCAGTTGTCGCCTGCCGATGCCACCAGTGTCATGGTCCGTTGTCGTTTGTTCCATAGGTGTGTCCCAATACGCCCCGGACAAGCCCGGGCTATCTGGTCACGCGGTGTGTGCCACGCTCACAGGGATGACTGATTCTTCCGACGTAACCCCCGAATAACGGGAGGTTTACACGTAAACCACGACGCCGGTGAGATGACGGAACAGCGTTCTCGGGCCGGAATGCGGGCATGTCACAGCAGCCAGTCGGGTATACATATCAACCCACCCCTATTCGGAGATGTCCAGAGAACGTGTGAACGAATGGCATCCAGCACTTCTCATGAACGGCTCGAAGTCGAGCCCATCGACGAGTCCTCGATCCTGTTCGCCGACGACGACCACTACACGAGCGACACCGTCTGTCTGGTGACCGGCGGCGGGTCGGGCATCGGCCGGGCGACAGCGCTTGCGATGGCCGCTAACGGGGTGACCGCCGTCGCCACGGATATCGACGCCGACGGCCTCGCCGAAGTCGCGGACACAGCGGCGGACCTCGACCTCGACGGGACCGTCGAGACAGTGACCGGTGATCTCGCGAACGACGCAGATATCGAATCCATCGTCGAGACCGCCGCCTCTCACGGCACAGTTCGCTATCTCGCCAACATTGCCGGCCTCCAGCACATCGACGCCATCGAGGACTTCCCGATGGAGAAGTACGACCAGATGCACGACGTGATGTTGCGCGCGCCGCTTGCGCTCTCGAAGCGCGTCATCCCGCACATTCGCGGCACCGACGACGGCGTGGGTGCCATCGGGAACATGGCGTCAGTCCACGGCCACTACGTTACCTCGGATAAGGTGGCCTACAACGTCTCGAAGTTCGGCCTGCGAGGGCTGACACAGTCTATTGCCGCCGAGGGCGGTGACGGCCTCCGTGGGTTCTCTATCAGCACCGGCTACGTCAAGACGCCGCTGGTCGTCGACCAGATTCCCGACACCGCCGAGCAACGGGGCATCAGCGTCGACGAGGTCATTGATGACGTGATGCTGGGCCAGGCCCGGGTCAAGGAGATGATGGACCCTATCGACGTGGCGAACCTCTTCGTGTTCGGCTTCTCAACCCACGCCGACCATCTCAACGGCGGGGACCTGCTGTTCGACGGCGGCATGACAAAGACCTACGAGTGAAATCTTGACGTGTGGACATGAATTACTCCTGCGTCACACAGACGGCGCGGAACCGGGCTCCCCCGCCCGACACACGAGCGTGTCGCGTGTATCGCGTGCCGGACGGCGGTACCAGTTTATACCAGACGACCAAACACTACGGAATACTGACCCTATGAGCGACCAAACCGACGTAGACTCCATCGTCCACGAACCAAGCCATTCGTTCGTCGAATCGACGAACGTCTGGGAGTTCATGCAGGAATACGATATCGACAACTACGACGAACTCATCGAGCGAACGACCACAGACCTGCCCGAGGAACCCGACTCGGGCGTCGAGTGGTTCTGGGACCTGCTCCCGGAGTACCTCGACATCGAGTTCTTCGAAGCATACGACGAAGTCAGGGACAACAGTGAGGGGCCGCAGTTCACCGACTGGTACACCGGCGGGACTATCAACGCCGCCCACAACGTCTTGGACCGCCACGCAGCGCGGGACAGCCCGACCCGAAACACAGTCGCGCTCATCTGGGAGGGCGAGCCCGGAGACGTGCGGGAGGTTACGTATCACGAACTGAACCGACAGGCCAGCAAGGTAGCGAACTATCTGGAGTCCGTCGGCGTCGGCACCGGCGACACCGTCGGCCTGTACATGCCGATGGTCCCCGAAGTCGCGTCGATACTGTACGGCTGTCTCAAGGTCGGCGCGATCGCCGTGCCGATCTTCTCCGGGTTCGGCGTCGACGCGACAGCGACCCGCATCGCGGACGCCGAGTGTTCCGTCCTGTTCACCGGTGACGGCTTCTACCGCCGGGGCTCCGGGGTCCACCTCAAGGGAAGCGCCGACGAGGCTATTGAGCAGGCCGGCGACGAACTCGGGACAACACCGGTCGAACACACTGTGGTCTACGACCGCCTCGGCATCGCGGACAACCCCGACGAGACGATTCGCTGGACCCGCCGCGACGAGTGGTGGGACGAGGCTATCGAGACCGCCGACGACGAGTACGCGGCTAAGGAACTCCCAAGCAATCAGGAGTCGATGCTCCTGTACTCCTCCGGGACGACCGGGAAACCGAAGGGCATCGTCCACACGCACGCCGGCGCACTCATGCAGGCGGCCAAGGAGATCTACTTCGGCTTCGACCACAAGCCGAGCGACCGCTTCTTCTGGGTGAGCGATATCGGCTGGATGATGGGCCCGTGGACGCTGCTCGGAAACCACGCCTTCGGCGGCACTGTCTTCATGTACGAGGGCGCGCCGGACCACCCGGAGCCGGACCGCTTCTGGGAGATGATCGACCGTCACGACATCACCACGTTCGGCGTCTCACCGACCGCAATTCGGGCGCTCCGCAAGAAGGGTGACGAGTGGCTGGAGGGGCATGACCTCTCCAGTCTACGGCTGCTGGGCTCGACCGGCGAACCCTGGGACCCCGAGAGCTGGCAGTGGTTCTACGAGAACGTGGGCGACGAGGACTGTCCAATCATCAACATCTCCGGCGGAACCGAGATCATGGGCTGTTTCCTGATGCCGATGCCGATTCAGTCGCTCAAACCCTGCACGCTTGGCGGTCCAGGGCTGGGGATGGATATCGATATCGTCGATTCCGATGGTGAATCAATCGCCGACACACACGAGCGCGGCTATCTGGTCGCCAGAGACTCCTGTCCCTCGATGACCCGGTCGCTCTGGTCGGGCGACGACCGCTACCTGCACGAGTACTGGTCGACCTGGGACGACGTCTGGGACCACGGCGACTGGGCCCAGAAAGACGAGGACGGCCTCTGGTTCCTCCACGGCCGGGCCGACGACGTGCTCAACGTCGCCGGACGGAAAGTCGGACCGGCGGAGGTCGAAGGGGCGGCGATGGAACACGACGCGGTCAATCAGGCCGCCGCTGTCGGTGCGCCGGACGACACCACCGGCACTGCTGTCGTCCTCTACGCCGTGCTGGAACCCGGCTACGAACCCGACGACGACCTCCGGGACGACATCCGCGCCGCCGTCGGCGAGGAACTCGGCAAGCCGTTCCGGCCCCGCGAAGTGCTGTTCGTCGATGAGTTCCCGAAGACCCAGAGCGGGAAAATCATCCGCCGGGCAATCGCCGGCGTCTACCGCGGCGAGGATCTGGGCGATATGTCCAGCATCGAGAACCCCGCGGCGCTGGACGAGGTCCGCGAGGCGTCGTAGTCAGCCCCCAACGGCGTCCTCTGCCGGCTTCTCCAGCCGTAACAGTCCGGGCAGTGCAAGCACCGCGAGAACGACCTCCGTCCCGCCGGCGACGAAGAACGCAACGGGGTAGCCGAAGGCTCCGGCGACAGTGCCGCCGACGAGGATGCCGGCGAGGAAGCCGACGCTGCCGAAGATGTTGAACCCGGCCATTGCAGTGCCACGCTCCGTCTCGATGGCGAGGTCTGAAACGAGTGCCATCGTCGCTGGGGCCATCAGTGCGCCGATAACGCCGGTCAGTACCATCCCCACACCGGCGATGGTGACCGTCGGCGCTTGCCCGACGCCGACAACAGTGAGCCCGTACAGCACCGACCCGACAACAATAGGAGCGGTTCGACCGATGCGGTCAGAGAGCACGCCGAAGGGATACTGCAGCAGGGCAAACGGGGCAAAAAACAGCGCCAGCATGACACCGGTTTCGCCGGGGCTCAGTTCGAACGTCTCCCTAAAATACAGGGTGCCGACGAGCGCGAAAAAGCCCGCAGTGAGCCGGTCGATAAACCCGAAAGCGTACGGCACGCCGAGCGTCGGTCGCTGTTTGAGGCCAGATACGGTCGCGGCCAGGCCTGACCGCCCGTCCGACGGTGCGCGGTCGGTCACGAGTAGAGCGGCCACTGCGACGACGAGCGACAGCGTGCTCGCCACGTACAGCGGGAGCGTCGTCTGGATTTCGTAGAGTTGGCCGCCGAGTGGCGCCCCAAGCGCCGTCCCACTGCCGATAGCGATGCCTGCCGCACCCATGTTCTTGCCGTGGCCGCCGCCGAGGTCCATCAGCATCGTCATCGCCAGCGAGAACGCGGCGATAGTGGCTCCGCCCTGGAGGACCCGTAGGACCAGCACGCCGGTAAAGGAGAGCGAAACCGCTCCGGGGAGCCACGCGATGAGGGCATACAGCACTGCGCCTGCGCCCGCCCCACCAGCGATATACGGTGCGCGCCGGCCGGTAGCGTCACTGAGCACGCCCCACACGCCGGCGAAAACGACGAACGCCCCGAACTCGGCGGCCAGAAACCACATACTCGCGTTCAGGTCTGTCGTCGCACCCAGCGATCGAACGAGTCTGTCGACACCCGGATACAGTAAGACCTGCGCCAGTAACACGGCGAAGATAACGCCCGCGAGAACGCCCCGGTCTGTGCGGTCCGTCACAGGCAACAGGTACAGCGAGCCGAGAAAAATAGATGTCGGACCCGAATACGGAACGCTGCTCGTAGAACGCTACAACGACCGACGACAGAACAGCGCGTCCGCTGACCCGGCCAATCCGCGTTACTCAGCGCTGTGTGGCGGAACGAAACCGCAGTTCGAACAGCCGTTGTGCTTCGTCGTCTGGTAGCTCAATTCCGCCCCGCAGTTCGGACAGTTGTACTGGTCTGAACTCATTCACGCACTGGTAGTGTTCGACAGTACCTAAACCTTTTCTCGACAATCGTCTATTATGCTTTTTCCGCCGGGTTATGGGATGTAGCGAGGCTTAGACTGCAATCTACCAGTTTGTGGGGCGGATAATTACATTGTTCAGAAAGGATGAACAAGGGTCTAAAACGGGTATTGGTCGCCCCCTGTAGCCGTTGCTCCGCATATAACGGCAGCCGTGTCCGCTCTATGCGCTCGACCACACCGGATCCGGGATTGCTGCCGGCGCAGCCTACATCGACTCCTGTCGAAGTGTTGGAGTGGCAATACTCCGGCCGTTAGCAGGCTCTGAGTTCTGGGGTCCGCTACTGGAGACCGCCCGTTTCGGTCGACAGGCGGATTCGGTTGTGTACTTATGTCTGGTGTGGCGAACGTCGCTACTGAGACAGCAAAAGAAATAACGGTACGGAATCGGCGTCGTTCCGTGGCCGTTTACATGTAGCCGAGGTCGCGCAGGCGCTCCATCAGGTCTTCCTTGTCTTGGGCGCGGCCAGCGCGCTCGGTCGTGTTCGCCATGTCCTGCAGCCAGGCGGGCTCTTCGGCGGACTTGTCAGTGCTGACCTCGCTCCCGAGCGAGCGGAACCCGGCGAAGTACTTCGGCGAGACCGGCACGTCTTCCTTCTCGATGCCCTCGGGCAGGTCGTCCTGACCCTGCGGGACGTAGCCGTCGTCCGGGTAGCCTTCGACCGTGTCCGGGACGACGAAGTTCCAGAAGGCTTCCCACACGTCGGCTTCCGCGAACTGGAGAATCGACTGGATGCGGTCGTGTGGCGGGTAGATGTCCGGGTCGTGACGCGGCGAGAAGAACGTCTCGTCGGCGCGGGACTCCTGCTCGTCCCAGCGGATGCCGGAGAGGATGCCATCGACATCGTGCTCCTCGATAGTGTCGTTGAGCGCCACCGTCTTCAGGAGGTGGTTGCCGACGTAGGTGTCAAGCAGGAACGGGAACGTGTCCTCCTCGTATTCGAGGATGTTCCGAATGTGGTGCTGGTTGTGCTCGGAGAGTTCATCGACAGGGATGTCATCACCCGGTTCGAGACCGTTCTCGTCAACGTAGTTGCCAACGTCTTCGTTGCGAGCCCAGATGACATCGAGGTCCCACTCGTCAGCCCAGTGCTCAACGAAGTCGATGAGTTCGTCGAAGTGCTGGTAGTGGTCGATGAAGACAACCGGCGGTACTTCGAGGTCGAAGCGCTCGGCGACTTCCTTGACGAAGTACAGCGTCAGCGTCGAGTCCTTGCCGCCGGTCCACATCACGACAGGGTTCTCGTACTCTTCGAGGCCGGTCTTCGTGACCTCGATAGCCTTCTCGATCTTGTGGTTGACAGTCGGGTACTCTTCGGGGTCTTCGCCCTCCCCGTCAGTGTAATCAACGTCCAGATAGTCCGGGAACTCTGCTGATTCGGACATAGTGTAATGAGATATAATTACGAATGCCAAGTACTTTTTGGATGATAGACAGGTGTGTGAGGCGGTGGCAAATAAAACTGCGGACGCCCGGTAGGTCACTCGGGTTTTTTGCTGCCGGTCCGAAAGGTGTGGTATGGACGACCGCCCAAGCCTCCCAGCCCGTCTCTTTCACCGCTGGCTGTTGCATTATGTCCCCGTGGCCGCGTTGCTACTGATAGCCAGTGTCCTGCTCGGCTACGGGCTCGGCAGTCAGGTCCCCGCCGAATGGCTTCAGAACCCCGGAACGACCGGCGAGAATCCCTTTATGCCGGCAGAGCTAACGACGCTCTCACTGACGATTAACAACCTCGGTGCGTTGCTCGTGATGGCACTCGGTGCTATTTCGCTTGGTTCGATGACGGTGCTCTCGCTCGTCTTGAACGGCCTGCTCATCGGGGTCGTCGTCGGCATCGCACTCAAGCAGGTCTCGCCCGTCGTCGTTGCCGCGCTCATCGTCCCACACGGCCTCATCGAGATCCCCGCACTGCTCATCGTCGCCGCCGTCGGACTGCGGTTCGGATGGCGCACGATACAGTACATCCGCGGCCGCACGGACGAACTGGTCACCGGACAGGATCTCCGGGAAGCCGGCTGGCTGCTTGCGACGGCCGCCGTGCTCATCGTGATTGCGGCCTACATCGAAGCGAACCTCACAATCGAAATTGCGTCACGGTTTACAGACACTGATCTCTCAGGCATCACACCAGCATAGCGGCGCGGACTGTCCGCTACCAGTGTTGAGCTACGGCTCGGCAAAATTGAATCCGTGACCGGACTACGCGCGTTACGAGATGAACTCGTTGTCGCGCCAGTTGACGCCCTCTTCTTCCTCGCCGTCGCGGGGTTCCTCTGCAACGTTGATCGCAGCAGGTCGTTCCTCCCCATCGACAATCCGAACAGCCGTTAGTTCCTCGTCAACCGCGGCAATCGCCGTCAGCGTGCCCTTTTCAGCGACTTTCGCGACCTCACACAGGACCTCGAACATCGCGTACTGGAGTGCGGTGTTCTGGAGCACAGTCTCGCGGTCACCCTTGAAACAGGCGTACTCGACGAGTTCGGACTCGATCTCTTCTTCTTCCTCTTCGAGTGCGCCCCACTGGGGGCCACCGCCGGAGCTTCCAGTACTCGCGGCCCCGGGTGGACCCATCTCGTCGGGGTCCTCCTCGTACACCCGGTTCTCCGTGACGCTAGCCTTGAGCTGGGCCGTCGGGGTGTACTTGCTCATGGAGTCGTCCTTGGCGACGGCGCTGACGATTAGCGTATTATTTCGACGGGTGATGTCGATGTCAGCGATTTCAGGTGGAAGGTCCGGATCCTCGAAGAAATCATAGGCGTCTTCCAGTGGCAGTTCAAGTGTCGAGTGAAGTCTGTATACGCGGCTGGTCATGGTTGGGGAAGCGTGTATCAGTCGTCGAAGGCCGTCCGCTGACGCTGTAGTCACTACACCATAGGGGCCACTTGCTTATATGACCTGTCCTTCATTCGCGGTTTGACCGCTCTATATCAGGCCACATCTAAGGCGTATGTTAAAGGTATTTACAGACCTTCTAGCAGGCCATATGTTAGCAGTATCCAGTGCCTACTAGTCGTCCGCAGGTGTGGGGTCGCCGTCCTCTGGACTGACATCCGCTTCAATACTGGGCGGGTACTTTCCCCGGTCGAGTTTCAGGTCCGACTGCGGGCGCGCCATGCAGGTCAGTGCGTAGTTCTCCCGTTCCCGGTCGGTCAGTCCACGGGCGGCAGGCTGGGTAACCGACCCCTCGACGATTTCGGCTGAACAGGCCAAGCACATCCCCACGCGGCAGGAGTACTCCTGTGCGATACCCTCCTCGATACACCGCGAGAGAATCGTCTCCTTCTCGGAGACGGTGATCTCCTCGCCCGTCCCCACAAATGTCACCGTATGCTCGGTCATGCTCGGCCATTTGATACCCCCCAGCAAAACTCTTTATCACCGCTGTCACGGAGCGAAACGGACTGCTGTCCGTCAATGCTGTACCAAGCACCCGCAGTCGGCCGTTCAGCGCGAGAGATAGTTCCAGCAGTCCGTCTGAAACCCGTAGCGGAATAATTTTCTCTCTCCGGGCAGGACGAGAGTGCATGACCACACACCAGGACGGCAACGCCGGCGGAGAGTCGGCGACGGCACGGACCGTTTCCGTGGACGTTGTCGTCGTCGGGGCCGGGACATCCGGCTGTTACGCCGCTGCGACCGTCGCGGATGCGGGCTACGACGTCGTCGTCGTGGAGCGCAAAGACGAGACCGAGGCAGGCCATATCGCCTGCGGGGACGCACTGAAAGGAGCCAGCGACTTCCCCGAGGCGATTCCCAAGTCCCAGCTCGAACCGGCGTTTACCAATACGGATGTCGACCACGGCCGGTTCGAGATACCGCAGGAGGACACTGTCCTCGAAATTCCCGTCCCAGGCGAACTCGCCGTCATCGACCGCTGGGAGTACGGTCGCTGTCTTATCGAGGGCGCAAACGACAGCGGTGTGGAGTTCCACTACGATACGGTGGTTCAGGACGTGTTACAGGACGATAGTGGCCGTGTGACTGGCGTGAAAGCCATGCGGAAAGGCGACCCTGTTACATACGAGGGAGACATGGTCATCGATGGGGCCGGCGCGCTGTCGATTCTGCAGGACAAGACCGACCTCGAAGCCGCGACCTTCGATACGAACGTCCAGTACTCGCAGTTTTGTTCGGCATACCGCGAGATAATCGAAGTTGATGAGCCGGTCGAATGGGACGACGCGCTCGTGTTCAAGCCAACCGAGCGCTCCGCCGGCTACCTCTGGTACTTCCCGCGCACGGACACGGAAATCAACGCCGGCCTCGGCTTCCAGATGAACGAGGAGCCGATGGAACTGGTCGACGACCTCAAACGCGATCTTCAGGGCCGAAGCGAGTTCGAGGGCGCGGAGGTACAGGACAAACTCGGCGCTGCACTGCCGACGCGCCGGCCATACGACTCCGCTGTTGCGCCCGGATTCATGGCTGTCGGCGACGCTGCCGGGCACGTTAACCCGACAACCGGTGGCGGAATCGCCGGGGCGGCCTACGCCGGGACCTATGCCGCTGAGCAGGCCATCGAGGCTATCGAATCCGGCCGGACGGACGACGAAGCCGCGCTCTGGGAATATAACGAGCGCGTGATGGACCACTTCGGCGCCCGGTACGCGGCGCTTGACGTGTACAACATCTTCACCACCGCCTACGACGTCGACGACCTGATGGCGCTGCTGGCTGCGCTGCCCGGCGAGAAGCTCGCCGAGGCGCTGTACGGCGGCTCGACCAGCATCGGGCTTGGGCTCAAACTCAAGATGGCCGTCAAGAGCATCGGCCACCTCGGGACTATCCGCGACCTCTACCAGACAAAAAAGGCCGCCGACCGGCTGCTGGAGCACTACGAGTCCTACCCCAGTGACCGCAGCGGCTTCGAGGCCTGGCAACGCAAGCGCGATTCGATTATGGACGATATCTACGAAGTCACTGGCGCAGAGCCGAAGTACTGATTCGGCAGTTCGTTGCGTTTTCGATTGGTTCTGATATATTTGCACGCCTTGTCAGTGGCAGAGCCATCGTTTTGGATAGCAATCTGGATAATGACTGATTAATTAGTGAACTATAGTTCTGAACAACAAGTTTTATTATTCAACAACATGACGTCAAAATGAAGTCACACTGGGGTCGGTCGACCGGGGGGTCACCGAGACGGAGACAGCGTGTCGGCCGTCGCCCGAGTGGGGGTCAATCATGCTAGCACGCAGATTCAAATCCGACGATAGTGCAGTCTCACCAGTTGTAGGTGTCATTCTAATGGTTGCAATAACAGTGCTGCTGGCAGCGACAGCAGCGACGTTCTTCCTCGATTTCGGTTCGGGGAGTCTCGGTCAAAACGCGCCACAGGCGGCGTTTACATTCGAGTACGAATCTGGAAGTCCCGATAGCCTGACAATCGAGCACCGGAGCGGTGACTCGATTCAGGCTGGGAATCTGTACATCACCGTTAGCGGGGCTAGCGGTGCTTCAGGCGTCAACGGTCAGCACGATTTCACAAGCATCGGTGGCGCGCCGGCGGCCGGTTCGAAAATCACGGCCGGGTCACGAGTGACCTTTTCGAGGAGTACGCTCGATCTCTCAGATGCGGCAGTCACGCTGAACTGGAAGTCGCCGGACAGCGGCAAATCTATTCAGCTTGCCAGCTGGGAAGCACCGTAGCGTATTCAGCCGTTCAGTTGGCTGATCGCTTCGGTGACGACATCGATGCCGATAGTCAGCGAGTCTTCATCGACATCGAACAGGGGCGTGTGGTGGCCGCCGGGGTGGTCAGTCCCGATACCGACGAACGTCGCCGTTCCGCCGTGGTTCTGGACGCGGTCCATCAGGTAGGTCGCGTCCTCGCTTCCGCCGAGGTCATCAGTCCGGAGACGGCTGGTGACGCCGGAAACTGAGTCCGCCGCGTCGTACACCACACCCGCGAGCGCATCGTCGCTCACCGCACTCGGCGCTTCTGCGGTTGTCTCGATATCGACCTCACAGTCGTGCATCTCGGCCGCGGACGACATAACGGCGTCCGCCCGCTCGCTCATGTACTCCTTGAGTGGCGTCGTTTCGCCGCGGACCTCGCCTTCCAGCGTCGCTTCTCCGGGGACAATATTCGTCGCTGTGCCGCCCTCGACAACGCCAGCGTTGACACGCGTCGCGCCGTCACCGTGCCGGCGAATCGCATGGAGGTTCTGTACGGCGGTCGCCAGGGCCTGTACAGCGTCCCGTCCCTGTGCTGGATGTCCTCCAGCGTGCGCTGTCTCACCGGTGAAGGTCGCTTTGAACTGCCGAACGGCGAGGAAGCCACCGATGCCGGCGACAATTTCCCCGGTCGGATGGTCGAGACCGATGTGTATCGCCAGCAAGTGGTCCACGTCGTCCAGATGACCGCTCTCGGCGACGGCCTTGCCGCCGCCGATGACCTCTTCGGCCGGCTGAAAGACGATTTTGAACGTTCCGCGGAAATCGCTCTCTTTCACTGCCTCCAACACGCCAAGGCCAATCGTCGCGTGGGCGTCGTGCCCGCAGGCGTGCATATACCCCTCGTTCGTTGAACGGAACTCCGCTGTCGCCGGGGCGTGTGCCACGCTGTCTGCCTCCGTTATCGGCAGCGCATCGATGTCGACTCTGAGCGCGACGGTCGGTCCCTCGCCCTGTTCGAGCACAGCGAGGGCACCGGTGAATCCCCCGTCGGCGGCCTCCAGCACGTCTTCGCGGGCACCAGCGTCACGGGCCTTCCGTTGCCAGTCTTCGAGTTCATCGGCGTCGGGGACTGCCATCCGTGCGTCGCCGTCCACGACATCCTGACCGAGATGCAACTGGTCGACCCCTATCCGTTCGAGTTCGTCGACGATGCAACTGGTGGTGTAGAACTCCCGCCACGCGGGTTCGGGATAGCTGTGCAGGTCGCGCCGGACAGACCTGAGCCGCTCCTGTTGAGACTCGTTCATGCCGGCGAAACGGGGCACAGTTACTTATAAGAAACCACAGGAGCAAACGACAGCTCCCCGACCCTACGATCCGCTGCCGACCTGCGTCCGCTGTTCCACGCCGGCCTCGACGTGGATGGCGTTCGGGAACGTTCGCTGGGTAACGTTCCGGGCGAACTCCTCGTACCCGACAATCTCTATCGTTCGGGTGTAGACGGTGTGGTTCCAGGACTCGAAGCGGCCACCGTCCGGTCCCAGCGTTTTCGACTGTGGAATCCGCAGTTCCTGTGGCTGCTTGGGATGCGGGCCCTTGAGTTCAACCCCCTTTTGCTCGGCGCTCTGTTTGATCTCTGTGACAGTGTCTTCGAGGCGGTGTCGGTCCCCACTGGTGAAGGTAAGCGTCGTGACGAAAGGCATCTGTGGACGAACACTCAGCCGCGAGTGACAAAAGGCCATCTGTTTCCGTTGTGTCTCCGATATTCTCTTAAGTAGCGGTGTCATAAAATCCGATAATGATAGAGGCCACGAGCGCGGGAGCCATCCTCTTTCGCGATACGCGTGGCCGGCGGGAGTACCTCCTGCTCAAGAGCCGACCCGGCGATTGGGAGTTCCCCAAGGGCGGCGTCGAGGGCGAGGAAGAACTCCAGCAGACCGCCATACGCGAAGTGAAAGAGGAGGCCGGAATCGGCGATTTCCGGCTTTTAGACGGGTTCCGCGAAGACTACGACTACGTGTTCGAGGCGAACGGCAACACCATCCACAAGACGGTCCACCTGTTCGTCGCGAAATCGTTCGAAGCGTCAGCCGAACTGTCCACAGAACACCGCGACCTGCAGTGGCGCGACTACGAGCAGGCCATCAACACGGTCACGCAGGACGGCCCCCGCGAGATACTCGAACAGGCACACGGGTTCCTCGACGAGCGCGACGAAGACGAGGAGTAGGGTAGCGCGGGCGGCACTCAACCGTACTCATGCGCACCGACGAGGCGCTCTGGTTAGCGGTAGCTCTGCCTTCGCTTGATGGCCGAGTCGGGCGAACTCTCCGAGGAACACAGCCTTTCCAAAGTGTCATATAAGATGACAGTTTAAGCTCACTTTCCGTGGTAGAATACTCGACCGAGCACCGTTATATGTAATCTAATCTTCGTTTTCCCCGATATCAGCCGTTGCTAAGTTAGTTTCTTCCGATAATATATTATATAAATAGTATTTGCCTCAATACTAACAGTATTTTTAAATAGGATAAGATTACAGTTTGCAAAGAGGCATCCAAAATGTTAGAAGACGGACTATCGTACCCAATGCAAGGCGACAGTTGGATAGCGCAGATGTTGATCGGCGGCGTACTGCTGGTGTTCTTTTTCCTGTTGATACCAGTGTTCGCGTTCAACGGCTATTTGCTTCGCGTGATCGGAACGACCGTTGAGGGTGAATCCGAGCCACCTGCATGGGACGACTGGGGCGAGCTCATCATCGACGGAATCAAGTTCAGTATCGTCGGTCTCGTGTACTCTATCGTACCCATAGTCGCCATCTTCGGTATCGGCAGCGTCCTCCTTGGACTGGGTGGCGCTGCTGGTAACTCCGGTGGCGGAATCCTCGCTGGCTTCGGATTCATGACAATTCTCCTTCTGATTCCGGTAATGTTCCTCGTGTACTACATTGTCCCGGCAGCGCTCGCCAATATGGCGGTTGAAGGCAGCCTCGGCGCTGCGTTCGACTTCTCGCTGCTGAAAAACGTCGTCCTCACGAGCGACTACTTCATCGCAGTCCTGATGCCGATTGTCGTCGGCATCATCACGAACATCATCAGCAACATTCTGGCGTTTACCGTCATCGGGCTCGTCCTCGTTCCGTTTGTTACCTACTACGGGCAGGTTGCCGTGTTCCGTATGTTCGGAACGGCGTTCGCAAGTCAGACGAACAAGACTGCACAGCAGGTAACAGGCCCGACCACGTCGGTCTAACCCTGCAGTTCTTACGCGGCCGACTACTTTTTCGAGGCACGTGACATTGAGTAGTGGAGCCAACCCGGACTCCGAGTTCGCCTTCGAGCTGTCTGTCTGCCAGTGGGCCGAGCGAGCGTGGTCGCCGTCCGACGACGCGGCCGTACTGGTTGCCAGACAGTTCGGGACGAAACACCGCCGCTGGGATACGATTGTACTGGAGTGCGATCGCGATGGACTCCGGGAGCGGGCGAAATTTGGGGCAGAGTCGTTCGACTCAGACCTCTTGCACGTCCTTCGGAACGCGCCGGCCGACTGGACCTACTATCGCGATGCGCTCCCTGACCCGGGCTACCCGTGGCGGTACGTCCGAGAGTCGATTCACGAGGCAGCTGACCGCGATGCCATCGAGACCCGCAAGCGCGGCAACCGGATCGAAATTCGTCGGGTACGTCCCTATCCGGACTGGCTCCGGCGGGTCGTCGCCATCGAGAACAAGCCCGATCTGACGGCCAGCGCCGCAAGGAACCTCATCCCACAACTGGAGCGGGACATCGCGCTGTCGCTGGCCGACGAGGTGTGGGTTGCGACGGCGGCGACCGACGAGCGCGTGGAACCGATCCTGCTGGCGGACCTGCCAGCAGCCGCCGGTGTGTTGACGGTCGACCCAGAATCCGGCACAGCTGAGACGGCCTGGCAACCGCGGTCGCTGTCAGTCGACGACCCTGGAACGCGAATTCTGGACCGACCAGACGATGACACCAGCGCCGCCCGGTTCGAGTACGTGGACACCGACTGGAAGCACGAGCGGCGTCTCGCCATCGCTGAGCGGGCGTATGCTCGCGGGTGGCGTGCGTACGCGAACACGATGCGCCCTGATTGCAGGCACTTCCAGCTCAGTACCGACGAGACTGGCGTGTATCCACACTGCGCCGCGAAGGGGCGTCTCCCGACAGCGGCGGAGTGTCGGGGGCAGTGTCCGTCCTACGAGCCGGAACCCCCGACGTGGCGGTCGATGGACTGGCCGCTCGACGGCGGGCCGGGCAAGGCAATAAAGCGGTTGTTAGCGCGGCGACGACGCCGCCAGCGGCCGGGGCTGTCAGAGTAGCTGACCGACACCGCGGTCCGCCCTCACTCCTCGGACAGCTCAATATCTAGCTCGTCGCGCGGAACGGCCAGCCTGAACGTCGGGACGGTCTTCTCGACTGTTTCCACGATACCCTTGTCTGCGAGGCTCCGGAGCGCAGAACGAACGTCGTCGGTATCCCGGTCCTCGCCGACCTCGCGGAGGGCGTGTAACACGGCGACGACGCTCTGGCTCTCCTCGTCCGGCCCGGCGATCACGTCGACGACAGCCTGCTGGAGTGAGGTGACTGTCACCGTCTGTATCCGTTCAGAGTCCTCCCCGTCGATGAGCGTCGTCGCCTCCGGTGTCGCACAAATGAGGCTGTTGTCGTTGCGGTAGTAGTACTCCTTGAGTTCGGCTTCGAGGTACTGGTGGACCTCGCTCCCGCTGTCCATGTCCCAGCGCTCCTGTAGCTCGCCGTTTTTCGTCGGCTGGAGTTCGACGATGTCGCCGAGCCGCTCGCGGGCCTCCTCCGAGAGGGTCATGGCGCGTCGGTACGACGACCACGTATTTCGGTGTTCTGAATCCGGGTAGGGCTCACTCGTGCCTGAGTGCGTCGATGGGGTCGACCCGCGCCGCTCGCCACGCCGGGTAGAGGCCGGCGACGACGCCGACCAGCACGCCGACGCCGACCGCCAGCGCCATCCACAGCGGTGCGAGCGAGAACGTCACTTCGGCGTACCGGGTCGCGCCGTAGCCGACGAGCAGTCCGAGCGGGACGCCGAGCAGCGAGCCAATCGTCCCAAGCAGTGCGGCCTCGACGAGGAACACCTGCATCACGTCACGGTTGCGCGCACCGACAGCTTTCATAATGCCGATTTCGCGGGTCCGCTCGGTGACGCTGACGAGCATCACGTTGGCGATGCCGATAGCGCCGACGACGAGCGCGATGACGGCGATGCCGGTGACGAAGCGCGTGATGCGCTCGATGACGTCGCTGATCTCCTCGACAAAGTCGTTTCCGGACCGGGCGACCAGCTCCGTGTCATCAGCCGAGAGTGACCGCGCGTCGGACTCACCGGAGAGGTACGTCTGAATCGCCGACTGCGTCTCCGGAATCTCTCGCGGGTCGACGACGAGGGTCACCTGCGGATACGCGCGCTGCCGCACGCCTGCCGACGGGCTCTCAACGACCGACTCATAGAAGGAGTCGATAGGAACGTACACCCGGGGCTGGCGGGCGAACTCGCTAACCGGGACTTCTCCGCGGGTCCCGTTGACGACGCCGACGACGGTAACGTTCCGCTCGCTCCCGTCCGGCATCGTCATCGTGAGGCGCTCACCGGTGGTGAGGTTCTCGGAGAACGAGCCGGCCATGCGTTCGTTGACAACGACGGCATCCTCCTCGGTTTCGAAAGAGCGCCCCTCGACGAGGACTCCCGGCGTGAAACTGGCCGGCCGCGTCGCTGTGACCTGCTGTCTAGCAAGCGTTTGATTCCCGTGCCGTACCGACTGCGTCTGGACGAGACCACGCGGGAGCACTGCCTCTACTCCCGCGATCCCCTCCAATTGCTGAATGTCGTGCTCGGTAAACACCGGCTGGAGGGTCCGGTCGAAGTCGTCATCGCCGGACGGGGTTCCGAACACGTAGATGTTGCCCGCGTTCGACGTCTCGATGTCGCCGACGATTTCGGCCTCGACACTGGCCCCGAACGTGGCGAACGTGATGACTGACGCGATGCCGATGACGACGCCGACGACCGTCAGCGCCGACCGGAGCTTGTGCGCCCTGATGGACCGGAGCGTGATGCGCACGCTCTCACTGGTGTCCATTAGTGCTCGCCTCCGGAGACATCCTCGACGGACTGGATGTGGCCGTCTTCGACGTGGACGATTCGCTCCGCCCGCTCGGCGACGTGCCGCTCGTGGGTCACCAGCAGGAACGTGTTGCCCGCCGCGTGGAGGTCATCGAACAGGTCGAGTATCTGTGCACCGGTGTCCGTGTCGACGTTGCCGGTGGGCTCGTCGGCGAGAATCAACGCCGGGTCGGTCGACAGCGCACGGGCGATGGCGACCCGCTGGCGCTGGCCGCCGCTGAGTTCCGAGGGGACGTGGTCGGTGCGGTCGCCGAGTCCAACCTCAGAGAGGAGCGACCTCGCCCGCTCGCGGCGACGGGCGCGGTCCCAGCCGTCGAAAACGAGCGGAAGGGCGACGTTCTCCACCGCGGACAGCCGCGGCATGAGGTTGAACGTCTGGAAGACAAAGCCGACCTCGGTCCCGCGGATGTCGGCCCGCTCGGCTTCGCTGGCCGCCGAAACGTCCTGTCCGTTGACCACGACCTGCCCCGACGACGGCGTGTCCAGCCCGCCGATGAGATTCAATAGCGTGCTCTTTCCGGAGCCGCTCGGCCCCATGACCGCCGTGTACGACCCCGCCGACAGGTCCAAACTCACGTCGTCCAGCGCCGTCACCGTCCCGCCGAGGTCGTACTGCTTGCTGACGCCATCGACGCGGACGGTCGTGTTCGCTGACTCGCTCACGGCCACGCGTACGGACTGGACGGCAATGAGGGGTTCGCCCTCTGTCATAGTAGTCCGCGCTGTGACAGGAGCAACCCACTTACCACTCCAGTCCTAAGCTCGGACAATGACAGCCGATACCGGACGGAGACTGGCTATCGTCGCTGTGTTTGTCACCATCGGACTGCTGGCTGTGGGGGCAGTCGCCGGCGTTTCCGGCTTCGAGCAGATGGGGCAGCCATCCGGCGACGACGTGCTCGACGAGACCGAGCAGCGCTACGACGCGGCCGAGACGATTACCGGGACCGCGACAGTGACCGTTACGAACGACTCGGCGTCGAAGACTGCGGCGGTGGAGTACGCCGCCGCTGAACCGAACAAAACGTGGGCCGCCGTCACGAGTGAGAACCGGTCCTACGAGATGGGGACGAACGGGACCGTCGTCTGGGCGGTCGGCGAGAACCAGTCGTATGCCCGCGAACTGACCGAGGAGTCCGTGGCGATGAATGACACCGCCGACCCGGTTCCCGAGGAGAACGTCACTGCGACGCTCCGGGGGACTGAGGAGGTCAACGGCGAATCGACGTACGTTCTCGACCTCGAACCGACCAACGAGAGCATCGACGCGCCGAATACGACGCTGTGGGTCAATACTGAGGACTACCGCGTCCACAAGATGACCACTGACGACGGGACGAACCGGACGGAACTCACCGTCGAGGAGACGAACTTCAACGTCAGCATCGACGACAGCCAGTTCGCCCCGCCAGCCGACCGGGTGGCCGTTACAACCGTCGAAACGTACGACACCTACGACGCAGCACAGTCCGCGACGGACCTGGACCTGCCAGAGTACGAGAACGGGACCTTCGAAGAAGCCCGGTACATCAGCCGGCCCGAGAGTACGGCCGTCGCTCAGCAGTACGACGCTGATGGCGAGAACGTGACGGTTCTGACCGCGACCGGCGCATCGAGCTATCTGGACGATGCGGAGAACGGGACAGCGGTGCAAGTGAACGGCCAGAACGCGACCGCAATCGAACGTGACGACAGGGCTGTGGTCTACTGGACCGAGGATGATGTCACGACCGGCGTGGTTGTCGAGGGGACGACCGACGAGGCCGTCGCTGTCGCTGAAGAACTGTAGCGACGCCCGCTAACTGTCTGTCTTCTATAGGTCTTCCAGCGTCGCTTTGACTGACGCCCAATGGCTCCCTTTCCAGAAGTGCTGCCCACAGTCCGTACAGCGCCAGACCCGCTCGTCACCTGCACTCGGTGCGTACTCCGGCGTCGGTTCTACCGGGTCGACCGCCTCGACCGGCCCGTTGCAGACGCCACAGTAGCCCGGCTCGGGAGCCAGCGAGAGGCGGAAGCCGGCGTCGGCGAGTTCTCGCAACTGGTCCGCAATCTCTCGCTCACTGAGGAGCACGCTCTCGGATGCGCGGGCGGCGAGGTCGCTGTCCCGAGTAATCACCAGTCGGTCCTCATGTTCCGCTATAGCGAGGAGGTCGTCATCAGCCTCGGCGTCCCGGTCCAGCGCGTAGGCCGTGTCGTAGCCACACATCCGCAGATAGGTGGCGAGTTTGCCGAGCATCGCATCGAGCGCGAGCCGGTCGCTGGGTGTGTTCTCAGGCATCGAGGAACTCTTGGAGGCCCTCGGCGTCGCGGGTGTTCAGTACGTTGTCCGTCTCGGCCCACCCTCGACGCGCCGTGTGGACGCCGTAGCGCAGGAGTTCGAAGTTACCCGGGCTATGTGCGTCCGTGTTGATGGCGATTGTCGCCCCGGCCTCGATGGACTGCTTGACCGCGCCGCCACCGAGGTCTAGCCGGGCGGGGTTGGCGTTTATTTCCAGCGCCGTGTCGTTGTCGGCAGCGACAGATGCGAGCTGCTCCACATCCACGTCCAGCCCTTCTCGACGGTTCAGATAGCGCCCCGTCGGGTGGCCGATGACGTTTACCTCGGGGTGCTGTGCGGCCGCGACAAGGCGGTCTGTGCCGTCCCCGTCCAGCGCGGCGTGTGGCGAGGCGACCACGATATCCAGCTCTGCCAGCAGGTCGTCGGCGACCGAGATGCTGCCGTCCGCTGCGATGTTCGCTTCAACGCCGGTGAATACGTCGATGTCGGCGTCTGCGGCGACCGATTCGACTTCGCTGATCTGCTCGCGGAGCCTCTCGTCCGGGACGCCGACGCCGCCGACCATCCCCGGCCCCGTCGCGTGGTCCGTGACGGCGAGGTAGTCGTGGCCGAAGTCGGCGGCACCCTCAACCATCTCCGTGATACTGTTGCTGCCGTCCGACCAGTTCGTGTGGGTATGGAGGTCACCACGGACCTCGCCTTCGGCGAGGAGGTCAGGCAGCGACCCGTCCGCGGCAGCCTCGACTTCGCCGCGGTTTTCGCGGAGTTCCGGCGGGACCCAGTCCATGCCTAGGGCGTCGTACACCGCTTCCTCGGTTTCGCTGGCCACCAGTTCGCCAGCCCGCTGGTCATCGTCTTCGACGCCCTCGACATCGAAAACACCGTACTCGTTGACTTTCAGGTCCTGCTCGATCGCGCGGTTGCGGACCGCCACGTTGTGGTCCTTGCTCCCGGTGAAATACTGCAGCGCCGCACCGAACTCCGATGGGTCGACGATTCGAAGGTCGACCCGCACGTCGTCCGCGTAGGCGCTCGCTTTCGTCTCGCCGGACTCGATAACCCGGTCGAGCCCGTCCCAGTCAGTGAACCACTCGACGACGGCCTCGGGGTCGGTACTCCCGACGAGCACGTCCACGTCGCCGATAGTCGGCCGCCAGCGGCGAATCGAGCCGCCGAGCGCGCACTCGGTCACGGCGTCACCGGCGGCCATGTAACTCCGAATCCGGTCACCGTACGGCCGGGCCTCGCCGAGCAGCGACCGCTCGTGGGCCTCACGAGCGAAGTCGATGTTGTCGAGGATGTTCTGCTCCGTCTTTGCACCGAAGCCCGACACCGCCTGTATCTCGCCGGCCTCGGCGGCGGCTTCCAGTTCATCAAGGGTGGTGATGCCCAGCGCCTCGTGCAGCGAGCCAACGGATTTCGGCCCCACGCCCTCGACCGCTGTGAGTGCGTCCATCTCGACGGGAAGCTCCTCGCGGAGTTCGGTTAGCTCCTCGATTTCGCCGGTCTCGACGTATTCGACCACCTTCGAAGAAATGGCGTCGCCGACGGCGTCTATTTCACCGACGCTATCCTCGCCCTCGGCGGCCAGCCCCTCGATTGCGCCGGGGAAGTCCCTGATGTTCTCGGCCGCCCGGCGGTAGGCCCGGGGCTTGTACTCGACGCCTTTAGCGTCCAACAGGTCGGCGAACTCTTCGAGCAGTGTTGCGATTTCGTCGTTCCGGCTCATATTAGTAGCTCCGTCCGGCACGACCCGTGCCGGAGTCCGCGTCCTCGTGTCCAAGCGCTTTCTGCAGGAACTTCATCCAGCGTTTCCTGTCAGCCGTCTCCTGTGCCTGCGCTTCCTGCTCGATGTTGGCCGCACCGAGCTGTTCGAGGGCGTTGAGCGCCCGGTCGATGCCGATAATGGCCGTGGCAAGTTCCTCGCCGCGCTCGTAGCTCACTTCGTTGTCCTCAATCCGTTGTTTGCGCTGGAGACGCTCGCGCCGCAGGTTCTTTTTCGCTTGCTCGACGCGCTCGCGCTCGCCCCGCGGAATTGTCTCCCGACGCTTGATTTCGAAGACGAACGACTGGAGTTCGATCCCCTCGCCCTGCACGGTGATTTCATCGGGAATGTTTGCACCGACGGTCGCGCTGTCGCGTTCGATGCGCTCCAGCAACTGTTTGCGCTCGAACTCTTTCACTACCAGATGTTAGACCGGGTTGCCCTTACCCGCTTCGCCCATCGGTCACCGAGGTTTGCACGGCGGTGCCTGTGTCGCGCCACCTACGTGTACCCGTTCAACGCCCTGCTTCAGGCGACCCTCGTGAGCGGCCCCGACTGATTGAGAACGAAGTCGGCGATATCTTTTTGATGGTTTCTGCCGTTCTCATTGTACGAGAGTAATACTGTCCCCCTCGCTTATTACATGACTCTAACGTTCGAACCGCTTGACGACTGCCCTGGACTTGCGGTTATTGATCAGATCGAGCGCCAGCGCTACCGGATACACACGCCGACCCCAATCGCCCTCAGAGAGGCGGAGACCGACGTGTTTCAGTATCCCGTCGGGGACGCTGTCCGGATACGGACGCGCGCTATCGAACTACCGACGGTGGTCATGGTGTACGTCCGTGACGACGACGGAGCGATAGCCGCCGAGGTTGCCCAGTTCGAGTCGGAGACGCTGCCGGCGGATGACTACGTGCTAGACCCGCTGACGCAGATCAAGACGTATATGCGGGTCGAGGACACCGCGGTAGAGGTCACCGTCGACTCAGACCGGACTCGAATCGAGTTCGACAGTCCGACCGATCTGCTCATCGGCGCTCGCTCACAGCACGACCGCCCGGCGGCCACGGTCACGACGACTGAGCAACCGGCGGACGTAATGGCCGCGGTCGAAACCTTTGGGTCGGCGCTCAAGGCCCACGATCCGGAGCGCTCCTATCCGACACTTCGCGGCCACCCGCCAGCACTTGAGATCGGTGATACGCTGGACATCCCGGGGGAGATCGACAGTCCGGATACCGGTGTCACGCTCGAACTCCCGCCCGATCTCGCGTCTATCTTCGTCGCCGCGCCGCTTTCGTACTACCTCGGAGCCTCACTTGCTCCCGCATCTGAGCCACGACTCGTAACCGACAGCGGATTCACGTACTCACTCGACACCGCACGAGGCTTCGAATCCGAGGTCGGGCGGACGCTCAAACGGCTGTTCTTCCTCGATTGTGTCACACGCACTGAGGGGTTCCACCAGATCGACTTGCACGAGCGAGCAGCTATCGAGCCCTACGTCGACCTCGACTTCCAGTCGCTGTACCAGCAACCGCTAGCGGAGCAGGTCGCCACCTATCTGCAGGTCCCGTACGACGTTATTGAGGACCACATCCCGAAGTGGCGGCTGACAACGCACATCGACCCGGTGCCGGCGAACGCGGAACAGCTCCCGTACGTCGTCGATGACCTCGCTATCGTCCGAACGCACCAGCAACAGCGGCTGAACCAGGCGAGCGTTCCGGCGGAGGCCGAGGCCGAGTTCACCCGCGACGATGTCATCACTCGTGCCGCGAGCTCCGACGCTGGCACCGCCACAGCCGAGACGGACTACGTCGAGCCACAGGCCCACGACTCACTCGAACAGGCCTGGATCGGGGACAGCATCCCCATCGGTGCGAGCAAGCTGACCAAAGCGGCGTTTGAACACCGACTCGACCGCGATACGAACGCCGAGGATATTACGTTTCGCGTCGTCCAGAACGACGCTCGGATGGACGAGGAACGACAGCTCGTCGACGAAGTGTACGGCACCCGCGACGACCTGCCGTTTGATGTCACGGTCCACGACAACCTGACGACGGCAGAACTCAGAACGGTCCTCACGACCGACGCGGAGTTCTTCCACTATATCGGCCACACCGAACACGACGGCTTCGTCTGCTCCGACGGCAAACTTGACGTGACGACGGTCGATTCAATCGGCATCGACACGTTCCTGTTGAACGCCTGTAACTCGTACAATCAGGGCCTCGCCCTCGTCGAAAAGGGTGCCATCGCCGGCATCGTCACGCTCAACGAAGTCCTGAACGACGGCGCGGTTCGCATCGGCGAGGCAGTTGCCCGACTGTTGAACTGTGGGTTCCCACTCCGGGCGGCGCTTAGTATCGCACGCGGTGAGAGCATTCTCGGTGGGCAGTACATTGTTGTCGGTGACGGCGGTGTTACTGTGACGCAGTCAGAGGGAGGAACGCCAAATATGCTGGAAATAAGCCCTCGTGAGGCGCAGTTCGAGCTATACATCAACATGTATCCCACTGATGTCGACGGATTAGGGACAATTACTATGCCTCTAATAGAAAACCATTCTTATCATCACCTGTCATCCGGCAAGATTGGTCCACTTATACTCAATAAGACAGAAATGGAGGATTTCCTTCTTAAACAGGAAGTCCCTGTGCAGGTTGAGGACGAACTGCATTGGAGCAGGTCTATTGATTTAACAGAGGTCACCTGAGAAAAGAGTACTATAACTCTCAGTCGAAACTCTGTTGGCTAAACTGAATCGTCTTTTATTCCCTCTGAAATTAGGGACCGATGTACGAACTGTTGTTAGCTGCTGCTGCAGTCCCTGCCTGTGACAGTAGCATCAGGAGGGTGAAGAGTGCGCCGGCCATTTTTGGGTGCTCTGCGAGGTATTCGCGCATTGTGGTATCTGACATGATACAATTTGGATGATGGCAGGGAGATAATTAAATTTATTTGAAAAGTACCTACATATTATATATTGTATTAAGCATAGAATTAAAAGATAAATCTAGAAATCAACTTATGCAAGGCTTAAATCGCGTGTCTAGTGGAAAAATTACACGCGCGGCTCGTATGTACGGATGAGAAAACGCCAGCGATACCCCCCCCCCATCAGTAACGTTTAGTAGGCAGGTATGTAACTGATAATCAGGGTTGTGTATTAATGTATGAGTGGGAATTAACTGATAACCATCCGAAATATAGACGTCCCACTGGCTCGCTTCGGTTGTCGGACGTAGGGTGGTCGATGTATACAACGGTCGCTACTTTCTTGATGCAATTGATGATCACTGGTGGCTTTGTCGGCAGCACCGGGGGGAAAGATGGCTTCTGAGGAACAGTGGCGACTCGGAGACAAGACAGTGGAACTCTCCAGCGCAGCCATCAGCGGTAGTCGACGCGCGGCAACGCGACATACACCACTTCTCCGAACTGAATCAGTTGACCGACGCGATGAAATGCGGACAGAGGTCCCGATTCCGCTGGCAAAGGTCGAGCAGTCCCAGCAGTGTACCGTGTTGCACGTCGACGACGATCCACAGGTTGGTGAGCTAGTCGAAGTGTACCTCGAACGCATCAACGACGACTTCAATGTCGTGACCAAGACCAGCGCCGTCGCCGCGCTTGATTTCCTCCGGACCGAGCAGGTCGACTGTGTCGTCAGCGACTACGATATGCCGAACACTGATGGGCTGGAGTTTCTGGAACTCGTCCGCGAGCAGTATCAGGATATCCCATTTATTCTGTTCACTGGCAAGGGCAGCGAGGAAATTGCGAGCGAGGCAATCGCGTCGGGCGTTACCGACTATATGCAGAAGGGAGGCCGGTCAGACACATACGATGTTCTCGCCAACCGAATCGAGAATGCCGTTGAGCAACATCGTACCGAGCAGCGGTTCTGGAACGCCCTTTCGTGGTACCAACGGCTCGTCGAACAGGAGCTCGCGGGCGTCTGTATCATTCAGGACGGGGCGTTTGTCTACGTGAACCAGAAGCTGGCCAACATTTTCGGCTATGACCAGAGTGATCTCATCGACGAATCCCCGGCTCTCCTCACGGCAAAGGGCGACGGCGACCGACTTCCCGAGTCACTCCGAGCAGCGGACTCAGACGAGCTCGAAACGTTCCATTCGGAGTTTGAGGGCCGACAGGCCGACGGGGAAACGCGTACCATCGAGGTGTCCGGCGGGTCCATTGAGTACGATGGCGAACCGGCGTGGATCGGTGTGCTCCGAGACGCTGAAAGCAACCCCGACGCTGGCGAGTGAGTCGCCGTTTGGCTGCTGTGTGCCGCCTTTTGATACTACTAGCTCAGACATCGCAGTATCATAGCGGTCTGCCAGTGGCTGGCCCACTGTAAGCACAATCCCTTTCCACCGCCCACACGTATCGTAGTACAATGTCGGAGTGCGATGCCTGTGGAAAGCAGGAGAACATGCCGTACCAGTGTGGGCACTGTGGGGGAACCTACTGTGCGGAACACCGGCTTCCCGAGGCCCACGATTGCCCCGGACTGGACAACTGGAGCGATCCGGGCGGCGTGTTCGACAGCGGGTTCGACGAGAGTGTAGATACTGGCCAGACCTCCGGGAGCGGCGGTGTCGCCGACCGGTTCGGTATCGACACCGGGCCCGGCGGGCCGCTGGCGTACTTCCGGGGGAACGTCACGTACCTGTTCCTGGCGATTATGGGTATCGTCTTTATCTCACAACACGTCGTAACGCTCGCGTTTGGCGAGCAGGTCCACCAAGCGCTGTTCGTCCTCCACCCAAACAACCCTGAGTACGTCTGGACCTGGTTTACATCAATATTCTCTCATGCACGAGGGGGTCTGTTCCATATCTTCGGGAACGGGATTATCATCTACTTCTTCGGCCGGATCGTCGAGCAGCAGATCGGGTCGAAGAAGTTCGCGATCTTCTTCCTCGTATCCGGTGCGCTGGCGGGCCTCGGTCAGGTTGGTCTCCAGATGTTCCTGAGCGGCCCCGCTTACGGCGTCGTCGGGGCCAGCGGGGCTGCACTGGCTATCATGGCATTCCTGACCGTGTTGAAGCCGGATCTGCGCGTCTACCTGTACTTCCTGATCCCGGTACCAATCTGGGCCATCACTGGCTTCTACTTCCTTCTGAGCATCGCTGGGACGTTTAGCATTGGAGGCGCAGGACTGCTCGGCGGCAATATCGCCCACCTCGCTCACCTCATCGGCCTCGTCATCGGGCTCTGGTACGGCCAGAGAATCAAGGGGCAGACCCGGATGCCTGGCCAGATACAGTTCGGCGGTGGCGGCGGCCCAGGCGGACCCGGTGGACCGGGCGGTCCCGGCCGGCGTCGTCCGTGACGATGAATCCGGTTCGCCCCGAGTTCGTTCCTGACCCGTCGCTCTCGCAGGCTGAGATGGAGGAGTTGCAACGCGACATCGCCGAGGTTGCGCGGTTCGAGGACGAGATGGACGTTTTGCCCGAGACAATCGCGCCCGCCAGAGACGCGCCGGACAGCGACCAGACCACGCTGGGTGCTGGCGACGATACGACGGACCCGCCCCTCATCGCTGGCGTCGATCAGGCGTTCGTTGACGACAAGGCTGTCTCGGCTGTTGTCGTGCTACAGAACGGCGAGGTCATTGAGCGAGTCAGCGCCGTCGAACGCACCGAGATCCCGTACATTCCCGGCCTGCTGTCGTTCCGCGAAGGCGGCGCAATTCTGGCCGCGTTTGCGGAGCTAAAGACCGACCCCGACGTGGTCCTTGTCGACGGGAGTGGCCGCATCCACTTCCGGGAAGCCGGGCTGGCAACACACATCGGCGTCACGCTGGACGTACCGGCCGTCGGTGTTGCCAAGAACCTCCTCTGTGGCACACCAGAGCAGTCCCTCGACGAGACGTATCCGGAAGGAACGCGGATTCCGATTATAGCCGACGATAGCGTCGAGACCTGCCCTGACGGGACAATAATTGGCCACGCACTCCAGACACGACAGTACGACTCCCCCAACCGGTACATCAACCCACTTATTGTCAGCCCTGGCCATCGCGTCAGCGCACGCACGGCGGCGGATATCGTCGACGCCACTGCCGACGGCTACAAACTCCCCGAGCCGACCCGGCTGGCCGACAGCTACGCCGACGAGGCGAAGGCAACCGTCGAGTAGCTCGTTCGGATAACCGACAGTATAACTTCCCGGGGTGTGTTCTCCCGGCCAACACATGGCGAAGACGGTGCTGATTACGGGTGCGTCCTCGGGTATCGGACGGGCGAGTGCCGAGGCGTTCCTGGCCGACGACTGGACTGTCTGGGCGACCGCCCGCGAGGAATCGGATATCGAAGACCTCGAAGATACAGGCTGTAAAACCGCCGAGCTTGACGTGACGAACCCGCGGGAGTGCGAGCGGGTCGTCGAGGCGCTTATTGAGTCCGAAGGGCGACTCGACTGCCTGATAAACAACGCCGGCTACGCACAGTTTGGTGCGGTCGAGGACGTATCGACGGCGGCGCTACACGAGCAGTTCGACGTGAACCTCTACGGCCCGCACCGACTCATCCGCGAGGCGCTCCCACACATGCGTGCCCGGGAGAACGGGACCATCGTCAACGTCTCCAGCGTCGCGGGTCGTATCGCGTTCCCAAACCAGGGCGGCTACGCCGCGTCGAAGTTCGCCCTGGAGGGACTTAGCGACGCGCTCCGGATGGAGGTCGAGGAGTTCGACATCGATGTCGTGCTCGTCGAACCCGGACCGGTGGAGACTAATTTCGACGACCGCGCCGACCAAGAACTCGACGACCTCGATACGTCCGGCGCGTACGACTGGCTGTATCAGGCCCACGAAGATTCGAACCTCGTCGGCATTCAGGACGCGCTCTCTGTCACGCCTGGGACGGTTGCGCTGACCATCCGTGACGCTGCCAACGCCAGCGACCCCGAACCGCGGTATCCGGTCGGACAGGGCGCACAGCTACTGCTTATGCTCGACTACTTGCCGGCGCGGTGGCGCGACGCAGCGTTCGGTGTCATCCGGAAGCTGACGAGCTAATCACCGCCCTCGCCCAGTTCAGTCCAGACAGGCCGCGACAACCGACAGCAGTCGCTCGCCGCGCACTTCTTCGGCGAACAGCGGCACACGGCGTACGTCGTGGCCGCGGAACATATCCTGTGACCGGGCCAGCGCGTCTTGCTGGACCTGCCAGCGCCGTGCGCAGAATTCACAGTCGGCGTGGTTCGGGCCGGCGATGTCCACGTCCTCGCCGAGCACCTCGCTCGGGTCCTGCATCACCCGGTTGACGACGACGGTGCTGACAGGGATGTTGAACTCGCCGAGTTGTGCGAGTAAGCGTTCAGACTCGACGACAGAGAGTTCCTCAGGCACCATCACGATGCGGAAGTCCGTCTTCCGTGGGTCCTGCAGAATCGACCGCAGATGCTCGATCCGGTCTGATAGCTCCTGTAGGTCCTCGATGCCGGCCTCGGCGTCGACATCCTGATCATCGCCGAACATTCCCGTGAGGTTGTCCATCATCCCGGAGAAGCGCTCGCGAAGCTGGAGAATCTTCCCGACCATCGAATCCATCGTCTCGGGGAGTTCCAGCAGACGGAGAGTGTGGCCGGTTGGCGCGGTGTCGATGACGACGCGGTCGAAGCGGTCGTCGTCGACGTAATCCAGCAGGAGCCGGAGCGCCGCAGCCTCATCGGCTCCGGGCATCGACCCGCCAAGGAGTCCATCTTCGCCACCAATGGGGTCCTCGGCCTGGCCTGCGCCCGCTGCACCGCCTGCACCCCCGCCAAACATCCCGTCACCGCCGAGCAGTTCACCCATGCCGCCCAGTGCGTCCTCCTCAACACCGAGCGGTCCCTCGCCGACGGCGGCCTCCGGGTCGATCTCCGCGGCGTACAGCGGGATGTCTTCGCGGATGCGCGTCGGCGTTGCCGGAATATCCGCATCCAGCGTGTCTGACAGGGAGTGGGCAGGGTCCGTGGAGACGACGAGCGTCGCCGTGTCGTCGCGCGCGGAGGCCAGCGCAGTGGCCGCAGCACACGTCGTCTTACCGACGCCGCCTTTCCCGCCGTAGAGGACGTACTCCGCCGCGTCGATTCCTGCGGGCGCGTCGATGTCATCGACTGCTTCGACGTCGAGTTCGCTCATGCCAGAAGCTACGCTTGTCTGGCCTTGAGTACTTCCCGAAAAGGAGTTGTCCTACTGTCTCGAGGACCGCGCTTCACGGACGTCCGCGCCGTCCCGGAGTTTGTCCTCACAGTTTGGACAGACCCGGGGGCCATGGCCTTCGACGGCTTCTGGTGTAAAAACCCGTACGTACTGCTCGGTTACGAATTCACCGCAGTTCTGACACTCGGGCATCTATAGGTACACTCGTTCCACGATGTATATGCCTTCCGCTGCCAACGAAACCTTCCGGTTAATCAACAGGCGGCACTACTGGTGGTCGGCCCAGAACGAATCCAGCTGGCTCGCGAGGAAATCCGGCGTCATGCGGGTGAACTCCTTGCGTTCTCCGGCGGGCAGGTACGGAGACACCGAATGTCGTGCGTTCGGCGTGTACCGGCGGCCCACTAGCGCCCGCACGCCGACCTCGTCAACGCCGCGGATGACGCGGCCGATGGCCTGGCGCGCGCGCCGCACAGCCGGAACTGTCAGGGCGTACTCGAAGGCATTGTCCTCGCCGAAGGCGTCACCGTAGGCGCGCTGGACGCCCCGAACGCGGGGCGACCCGATGTTCACCAGCGGAATGCCCACGACGGCACAGGTCGAGAGCTTCTCGCCGTCGTAGTCGACGCCCTCGGTCAGCGTCCCGCGCGTCGACGTGACCATGACTTTCCCGTCGCCGCTGAAGAACTCCCGTTTCAGCCGTTCGGTCTCCTCGTTGCTCGATGACTCGTCCACGAGGACCGGCTTCTCGACGGCGTCTTGCAGGTATGCGCCGGCCCAGCGTGCCTCCCGGTAGTTCGGCATCGCCACCATGACGTTGCCCGGCGATCGGGCCAGCGCGCGCAGTGCCTGTGCGTACTCGTCGCGGGTGGGGTTCCAGTTGTCGCCGAGCGGGCGCATCATTTCGGGGTCGCCCCGGTTGCGTGCGGTAAACGGTGTCGCGTCGACGAGGTACGACGCCCGGTTCTCGGGCGGGAACGGCAGGTCGTAGGTCGTCGACCGGACCGGTCGTCCGTCGCCAGATTGCTCGTCGGGGGCCGTCGAGCCTGTCTCGGCCATCGAGTCCAGCCCCGACACGCGGGTGAACACGTCCAGCGGCTCCAGTGTCGCGCTCATCAGGATACCGCCCCCGAGGTCGTCGAAGACGTTCCGCAGGGCCGTCGCGGGCATACAGTTGTAACACAGCAGTCCGGGCGTGTAGACAGCCTGGTAGTCGGAATCGAGGTTCTGTCCGTGGTTCGGCGAGTGCTCCAGTTCGATCTCCCGGAGGAACGTCGCATGGTCGCGCTCCCACCACTGCCCGGCCAGCACGCCGACAGCGGCACACACCGGCTGGCGGGTCAGCCCAAGCTGGTCGATTGCGTCCTCGACGGCGGCCCCGACCTTCGACAGCGAGCGCCAGAGCGACCCCTCATAGCCCTTGCGCTCGGCCCATTCGGTTAGCTCGTCCTGCTCGACCGTGTCGGGGTCCCGCAGCGGGATTTCGCGGTCGTGCTCGGGGAGGCTTGACGGGTCCGCGCGCCAACCCTCGTGTTCGGCGTCAAGGAAGGACTCGACGCGGTTGTCGAGCCACCGGACGAGGTCGTCGTAGAACTTCCGGGCCTGATCGACCGCGTCCAGCGGGACTTCACGAGCCGACAGCACCTCGCGGACCTGCGCCTTGTGGTCGGCGCTCTGCTGGGCGCGCTGGATGAGTGTCGTGCAGTCGTTGCGCGCCTGCACGAGGCTCTGGCGGCCCAGGCGGTCCGACAGGAGGTCCCGTACGCGCTCTTCGAGTCGGTGGGCCTCGTCCACGATGACGAGTGTCTGGCTGTCGAGCACGTCCGACAGCAGCGGGCGAGAGCCCGGGTCGAACAGGTGGTTGTAGTTCCCGACGATAACATCAGCCTCGTCCAGCATCACGCTCATGACCCGGTGGGGGCAGGTCCCGCGTTCCGTTGCCGCCGGGAGGTAGTCGTCCATCGTCACCACGTGCTCATCCCCGGCCGAGAAGTCGACGGGCGAGCCCTTGTTGCGGGCGTACCAATCCGCCTCGAACGGACAGTACAGCGGCGGGTCTGACCCCTCTGCCATCGACTCCGGAGCCGTTGGCTGGGCCTGCCGGTACGGCGAGGCCGCGCCGGCCGTCTGAAGTGTGTCGTCGCCAAGGGTCGACTGCTCGGCTGCGTCGGGGCGTGCGGCCGCGGCGAGGTCTTGCCCTTTCCGCGGGTCCCACCACTGGTCGTCGTCGGCCTCACCGGCTATTGCGGCGTCCGCGACGGCCGCCCCGTCCGAGTGTCCGTCGTCCTCGACTAACCGCGCTGTCGCCTCCCTGAGGTCCTCACAGCGGTCGTGTGTCCCTACGTCGTCCGGGAACTGTCCCTCGCGCCCGTACGGACAGAGGTCGCGCTTGCCGACCAGCGAGATACCGGCGAACGGCTCCTCGATACCGGCGTTGAGCGCTCGCAGGTCGTCGACGAACTGCTGGAGTTGCTGTTTGACCGGCGTGACGACGACCATTCGCTCGTACAGGTCCGTATCGCGGACCAAGGTCGCGCCGGCGGTGAGCGCGGCCATCGTCTTGCCCGTCCCGCATGGCCCTTCCATCGCGAGAAAGCCGCGTGCTTTGCCCGCCTCGATGGCTCGTTCGACGGCGTCGGCCTGATTCTCGTAGGGCTCGTCGAAGCCGAAATACGTGCGCCAGGACTCCGTGCCCGTCGAGGCGGGGTCTCCCATCGGAACGGGGTTAGTCGTCCCGGTATTTGAACCGCGGGGTTCCCGTCCGTCGCAGTCGCTCTGTGCGCGTCGCGTCGGGACCGCAGTGAACCGAAAAACGGGCTGTGACTGGCCGCCGCCCAGTCACTGGCACCGAGTCGTTAGTCCAGCAGGCCGAGGTCGCTCAGCCGCTCAACGATGGTGTCGACGGCTTCCTCCGCGTCCTCCTTTCGCTTCCCGCCGGTGACAACGAGCTTCCCCGAACCGAACAGTAGCGCGACCACGTCGGGTTCGTCGAGTCGGTAGACGAGGCCCGGGAACTGCTCCGGCTCGTACTCGATGTTCTCAAGCCCGAGGCCGATGGCGATGGCGTTGAGGTTGAGCGAACTCCCGAGGTCGGCGGAGCTGACGATGTTCTGGACGACGATTTCGGGGTCGTCGTCGACTTGGATGTTCAGGTCACGGAGCTTGTCGAAGACGATGCGCAGACTCTGGTGGACATCGTCTGTCGATTTCGCACCCGTGCAGACGATCTTGCCCGACCGGAAGATGAGCGCGGCGGATTTGGGGTCCTGTGTCCGATAGACGAGGCCCGGGAATTGCTCGGGGTCGTAGTCGGCTCCCTCGAGGTCCATCGCGACGCTCTCAAGGTCGAGTTCTTGTCCGATACCGGTCGAAGCAACGACATTTTCGATGTCAATGCTCTCTTTTGGGTCGACCATATAGTGTTTTAAATACCGGATTTAAATCATATAAACGTTTGTGATGCTGTGATTACTAGTCGTTCTTCGACCTCTACCACGTCCGACAGATTCCATTCAAGTAGGGGTCTGTCGGTTGAACGACCCTGCTGTGACCGTTTGCTCCGGCATCGCAGTCTGGTCAGCCCGGCGGTCACTGGGCCGCTGAAGACGCGACGATACCGCTATACAGTGTGGCCGTCGTTGTCGACGACGCTCGCAAACGCGACGTTTTCCTGGACGGTCTCGATCTCGACGGTCGGCGAGTCGCCCGGTTCGCCGTCGGGGACGATGACAACGTATCCGCGTTCGACCTTGGCGATGCCGTCGCCCTGGTCGCCGAGCGATTCGATGGTCACGTTTCGGATTTCGCCCTCGTCGACCGGCGGTTGCGGGACGCCGGTGTCGACTCGTTCCGAGTCGGTATCCTGTGTAGGCGTCTGCGGCTGGGCTGTCGTCGACGCGCTGGCGTCGACCTGCGAGAGCAGGCCGACGCGGTAGGTCTCGCCCGGCGAGACTGCACCGTGGGATACTTCACTTTTCGGAATTTCAACAATATATCGGTCCCCGTCCGTCTCTATTTGGGCACTGAACAATGTACTGAGCGCATCTGGAACTTCGACCATAGCCTATTCTACGGCTCATGATAGATAATGGTCCTGCCCTGATGTGGTGAAAATTGCCGGCAGTTGCCGATTAGTCGTCGCTTTCCACTCGATTGGTTCCCGTATCGACCCCAGCCTCATCAAGCAGTTCCGTCCTGTGCTCGTCTAGCAGCGGCGCACGACCGCCGGGCGAGGGCATCGTCTCGGTCATCTTTATTGGACTGCCAGCGATGGTCATCCGGTCGTCCGCGCCCGGTTGGTCCACCTCGGCGAGCATCTCGCGGTCGTGGATATGCGGGTCGTCGAAGATGTCGGCGGTGTTCTGGACCGGCGCGGCCGGCACGCGCCCTTCGAGCAGGTCAAGGAGTGTTTCCGAGTCGATGGCGGCGGTCCACTCCGCAATTTCGGCCCGCAGGGACTCGCGGTTCGCGATCCGGCTGCCAGCGTCGGGGTAGTCCGCGGCGAGGTCCGGGCGCTCCATTGCCTCGCACAGCGCCTCCCAGTGGCCGTCGGCGAACGCCGCGATGACGACGTGGCCGTCGGCAGCCTCGAAGGAATCGTACGGGAACAGCGTCGGGTGAGAGTTCCCCTGTCGAGTCGGCGGTTCGCCGTCACAGGAGTACTGGTACACCGTCCGCTCGCACAGTGACACCATCGAGTCATACATCGCCGTATCGACGTACTGCCCCTCACCAGTCCGCTCGCGGTGATGCACGGCCGCGAGGATGCCGACGGCGTTCAGCACGGCGGTGAAGAGGTCGCCGACGCCGGGGCCGACCTTCGTCGGGGGACCATCCGACTGGCCGGTGATTTCCATGACTCCGCCCAGCGCCTGCGCAATGAGGTCGAACGACGGCTGGCCCTGTCGGTGGGTTTCACCCGTTCGCGGGTCGCCAAAGCCCCGGATGGACGAGTAGATGAGGTCCGGGTTGTGTTCTCGCAACGTTTCGTAGCCGCAGTCGAACTTCTCCATCGTGCCGGCCTTGAAGTTCTCGACCACCACGTCTGCGCGCTCAACGAGCGAAAGGAACGCCTCGCGGTCATCGTCGTCCCCCAGGTCGAGTTCGAGCGAGCGTTTCCCACGGTTGACGCTCTGGAAGTACCCGCCGTAGGCTTCTTCGTCGCCGTCGCTCACGAACGGCGGGTTCGACCTGATGAGGTCGCCGCCGGGGCGTTCGACCTTTACCACGTCCGCGCCCATGTCCGCGAGCAACATCGTACAGTACGGTCCGGCGAGGACCTGTGTCAGGTCAAGCACACGCAAGTCGTCAAGCGCACCCATGGGAAAACCACGACGGGGCGGCCGCATAAACCTTCTTGAATGTCCGTTATAAATTCCTTAAGGCCATATTATCATGAAAGACCATTAGGTTTATCACTACCCGCCGATGACGGGGAAGTACATGCCCCGGACCGTTATCCTCGGCGTGATTGGCTCCGACGCGCACGTCGTCGGCATCACGATTCTAGAGCAGGCGCTCTCGGCCGCTGGCTTCGAGGTCATCAACCTCGGCGTCCAGACGTCACAGGACGAGTTCGTCTCCGCTGCGAAATCTCATGACGCCGAGGCAGTACTGGTATCCTCGCTGTACGGGCACGCCCGCCAGGACTGCGAGGGGCTGCACGACGAGCTCGACGATGCTGGGCTCGACGTGCTCACGTACGTCGGTGGGAACCTCGCCGTCGGACAGTCCGACTTCGAGGAGACGCAGGCGACCTTCCGACAGATGGGTTTCGACCGCGTCTTCGACGCGGAGACGGACCCGGAGGAGGCAATCGAGATGCTCCGCGAAGACCTGCAACTGACGACAACAGAGGCGGAGCAGATCAGGGTTGACGGGTGACTATGCCAACTGACGAGCGACTCAGCGACGACCAGCTACAGCGCATCGCAAACGACCTCAGGGACAACTGGCACACAGGCCGCGAAGTCGACTTCGAGGAGGCCATCGCCTTCCATGAGTCACTGCCGGCCTCAAAACAGTTCGCCCAAGTGCTGGAGTCCGCCGACCAGCCGCTCCTCCAGCCGCGAGCGGGCGTCCCTTGCCTCGAAGAACAGATCGACCTGCTGCGGTATCTACAGGACGAGGGCGGTGCGGACCTCCTGCCAACGACCATCGACTCGTACACGCGCGACAACGAGTACGAGAAGGCTGAGGAGGGACTCGCCGCCTCCCGCGGCAGCGACGAAAACGAACTGAACGGCTTCCCCGCGGTGAACCACGGCGTCGAAGACTGCCGGCGGCTCATCCGGGCGCTCGACGCACCGGTCGAGGTCCGGCACGGCACGCCTGATGCCCGGCTACTGGCGATGGTCACGCTTGCCGGCGGCTTCCAGAGCTTCGAGGGCGGGCCGATTTCCTACAATATTCCGTACACGAAACGGCACGACCTCGCGACGACCATCGAACACTGGCAGTTCGTCGACCGGCTCTGCGGGGCCTACACCGAGCGCGGTGTGACGATCAACCGCGAGCCCTTCGGTCCGCTGACCGGCACGCTCGTCCCACCGAGCATCGCCATCGCGGTGATGCTCGTGGAGGGCGAGCTTGCTGCGACACAGGGCGTCCGGTCGCTGACGCTGGGGTACGGACAGGTCGGAAACCTCGTGCAGGACGTGGCGGCGCTGCGGGCGTTGCGGAAGCTCGGCAACGAGTATCTCCGCGATGAAGTGACCGTCACGACCGTCTTCCACGAGTGGATGGGCGGCTTCCCGCCCGACGAGGCGCGGGCAAACGGCGTCATCAGTCTCGGCGGCGCGACGGCAGCTGTCGCGCAGCCGGACAAGGTCATCACGAAGTCCGCCCAGGAGTTCCAGGGCGTGCCGACGAAGGAGGCCAACGCAGCCGGACTGCGAACGACGAGACAGCTTATCGATATGATGATCGAACAGGATATCGACCTCGGGGGTATCGACGAGGAACAGGCGCTCATCGAGCGGGAGACGCGAGCGCTGATGGACGCTGTATACGAGGCCGGCGACGGCGACGTTGCACAGGGAGTTATCAACGCCTTCGACAGCGGCGCACTGGACGTGCCCTTTGCCCCCAGCGACGCCGCCAAGGGCGCGGTGCTGCCGGCCAGAGACGACGATGGCCGGGTCCGCATCTTCGAGTTCGCGGACCTCGCGCTCCCGGACGACATCAAGGAGATTCACGCCGCGCGACTCGGCGAGCGAGCCGAGACCGAGGGCCGCGACCAGTCGTTCCGGATGGTCGCCGACGACGTGGACGCCATCAGCGATGGGAAGCTCATCGGGCGGCCGGGCGGCGACAACAGCCCCGCGGGGGGTGCAAGCGATGCGGATTGAGGACGTTCGAACAGTTCCCGGCCTCTCCGGGTTCTTTTTCGACGACCAGCAGGCCATCAAGGATGGGGCGACACAGAGCGGGTTCGCCTACGATGGCCAGCCGGTCACAGACGGATTCGACCGCATCCGAGAGGCCGGCGAGGCGCTCATCGTTGAAATCGAACTCGCCGACGGCTCCATCGCGACCGGCGACTGCGCCGCGGTCCAGTACTCGGGGGCCGGCGGCCGCGATCCGCTGTTCCGGGCTGAGAAGTACCGCCCCGTCGTCGAGGGGGCTGTCGCTGACGCACTCCGTGGGCAGGACGCAACCCAGTTCGGGGCTAACGCGACGATGCTGGAGGAGATGAACGCCCAGCGCTCGGGCGGCGACCAGCTCCACACCGCGGTCCGCTACGGCGTCTCGCAGGCGCTGCTGAACGCAGCCGCACAAGCACGCGGAGTGACGCCGACGGACGTGCTTGCAGACACCTACGACACCGACCCAGCGACGTCACCGGTTCCGGTGTTTGGGCAATCGGGCGACGAGCGCCGTATCAACGCCGAAAAGATGCTCATCAAGGGCGTGCCGGTCCTGCCCCACGGCCTGTTCAACAGCGTCGAGAAGGTCGGCGAGAACGGTGAGGGGCTGCGAGACTACCTCGCCTGGCTCTCGGACCGGGCGACGGCGCTCGGGCCGGAGCCGTACTCGCCGCGCTTCCACGTGGACGTGTACGGCATCCTCGGGAAGGTGTTCGGCCCGCCGTACGACCGGACCGAAGTGACCGACTACTTCGAGACGCTGCGGGAGGCCGCCGCGCCGTACCCCCTTCAGGTCGAGGGACCGATGGACGCTGGCGGGCGGCAGGCACAGATAACCGAGATGGCCGAACTCCGCGAGGGACTGGCCGATGCGGGCGTCGACGTGGACATCGTCGCCGACGAGTGGTGCAACACCTTCGAGGACGTCCAGGCGTTCGTCGACGCGGAAGCGGCCGACCTAGTTCAAATAAAGACGCCGGACCTCGGGGGCATCCAGCGCTCGGCCGAAGCGGTGCTGTACTGCGACGGCACGGACACCCGGGCCTACGTCGGCGGGACCTGCAACGAGACCGTGACCTCCGCGCGGGCCTGTGCCCACGTCGCGCTGGCGACCGACGCCGCGCAAGTGCTCGCAAAACCGGGGATGGGCTTCGACGAGGGGTTCATGGTCGTCACGAACGAGATGCGGCGGGCGCTTGCCAGACGAGACGCCACGCAGGAGGTGCCGGCTGATGACTGACTGGACCGACCCCGACGCGCTTGATCTCTCGGACAGCGAGACGTTCGACTCGCTGCTGGACCGGGCAGACACCAGAGAAAAGGGCCACTTCTTCGAGTTCTTCGCCGAGGGCGACGAACTCGTTCACGACCCCGGCCTCCGACTCACCCACCACGGCAGCGAGCAGTGGATGGGCCAGACGCTCAACCACGACCCGGCGTACTGGCGGGCCGACACGGCACGCGAGCGCGGTTTCGAGGAGCGCCCGGTCCACCCGGATTACCTGCTGGCGTGTGTGATGGGCATCACTGTCGAGGACCTCTCGGAGAAGGGCGGGTACTTCCTTGGACGCGACGACGTAACGTTCCATCAGCCGGTGACAGCCGGGACACCGCTGTCTGTCACGTCGACTGTCGTCGACACTAAGACATCGTCCTCCAGACCCCAATACGGCATCGTCACCTGGGAGACGGAGGGCCGGGACCGCGAGACAGGCGAGACGCTGGTATCCTACCAGCGGACGAACATGATACCGCGCCGCGAGCCGGCAGCCACTGACGGTGGCGCAGTCGGCGAACAGGACGAGGGCGGACCAGCGCTGCCCGATACCCTCGTCTCTCCAGATGGCGAGTACTTCGAGGACTTCCAGACGGCACTGGAACGGGCCGACGCGGAGAACGCAGCCGTCGCCTACCGCCACGAGCGCGGCCGGACGATGGACGACCAACTGGTCGCCGGTCTCCCACTGGCGACGCTCAATACCGCACGACAGCACCACAACCGCGACGAGATGGCCGACTCGCCGTCGGGCGACATCGTCGCGTACGGTGACGTAACACGATCGGTTGCGCTGGCACACGCCCGCTCCGACGAGGCGACCTACCGCGAGCGTCGCTTCGCTGACGAGCGGTTCCACGACTTCGTCACGCTCGGTGACACCATCTACGGCTTCACCCGCGTCCTCGACTGCGACCCCGACGCCGGGCCGGAGCAGGCCGGCGCGGTCACGTTCGAGCACGTCGCGTTCAATCAGGACCAGACCCCGGTCTACTCGGGCCGGCGAACCGCACTCATTCAGCGAGATACATGACACGACTCTGTCGCACATTCCAGACCGCACCAGCCGCGATACCGAACGACAACAGCGCGAAGTTCCTCGTCTCTGGGCTCACCAGCGAGGGGTTTCAGGCCCCCGATTGGCTCGTCCCTGACATCGAGGACGGCACCGCGCCGTCGATGAAAGACGAAGCTGTCGACAACATCGTCGAGCACATTCCGGACCATGCCGACGACTTCGCCGGAGACATCCTCCCCCGAGTCGAATGGGCCTACGACGACGCCGACGCCCGCGAGCGTGGCATCGAGCAAGTGACTCGCTTGGCCGAGGAAGTCGGCGAGGAACTCGACGGCTTCGTCTTCCCGAAGGTTGGTCGCCTCGACGACGTGCGCGACGCCGCGGGCGTCATCGCCGACGCGGAGCGCGACGCCGGACTGCCCGAGGGGACGCTGGAGATGGCGATCATTCTGGAGACGGCCCCCGGCCGCTCGGATCTGCGCGAAATCTGCCAGTACGCAACAGACTCCCGGCTCTCCGGCCTCGTGTTCGGGCCGGTGGACTACACGGCGGAACTCGGCGGTCGCACGCTCAACGGCGAGCGGCCCCGCTGGGACGGCCTGCTCGAAGCGCTGTCGAACGAGACGAGCGCGGCTGACATCGTCGCCATCGGCGGCCCCTTCGACCAGTTGTTCCACGAGCGCGCTGGCGTCACCTACTACAACGCCGAGGGGTACGCCGATCAGGTGGAGTACGAGGCGACGATCGGCATCAACGGCTCGTGGTCGCTGCACCCCAAGCAGACCGAACAGGCGAATCGAATCCATATGCCGACAGTGGAAGAAATGGAGCGGGACCTCCACAAAATCGAGTCGTTCAACGAGGCCAAACGCGAGGGCACTGGCGCGGTCGTCGTCGACGGCCAGATGGTCGACGAAGCGACCTACAAGAACTTCGCCAACACCGTCAAGACTGTCCGAGCCATCGACGAGACACATCCTGCCCAGACCGAGGCGTACTACGATGACGACTTGCTGGCGCGGGCGAGAGACGTCGAACTGATTTTCGGCTAAGCCGGCAGTCGTTTCTTATTCGAAGTAGTTCGCCAGCCGTTCGGCCGCTTCGTCGGCCCGGGAAGTCACGAGCGCGAACCGTATCCAGTCGCTACGGGACTCGCCGAAGGCCTCGCCAGGCATCCCGGCGACGCCGGCCTCGTCAATGAGTTCGTACACGTTCTCGAACGACCCGGGGAAGTCGGGGAACCGCGCCATCACGTAGAAGCCGCCGTCGGGGCGGTTGTACTCGGCGCCAGCCGCAGCCAGTGCGGCACAGAAGTCGTCGACGCGCCTTTCGAGTCGCCGTCGGCAGGCGGCGTAGTAGTCCGGATTCGTCGTCTTCAGCGCCCGCAGGACGGCGTACTGCGCTGGTCGGCTCCCGGTGACGTTCGTAAGCATATGCTGGGTGCGAGCGCGCTCCAGAAGTGTCCCAGTAGGCCGGTCTTCCGGCGGGAAAATCGCATAGCCAACCCTGAGCCCCGTTATCGCCATCGTCTTCGAGAAGGAGTTGGTGGCGACGACGTGGTCGGAGTCGGCGTGTAGGGCCGAACTGAACCGACCCGCGTAGTCGAAGTGGTCGTACACCTCATCGCTGAGCAACAGGGCGTCGTACTCCTCAGCGATGGCGACGAACTCAGCCATCGCTTCAGCGTCGTACACTGCGCCGGTGGGGTTGTTCGGCGAATTGACGACGATGACGGCCGTCTCCTCGCTTGCGGCCGCTCGAACGTCCGCGGGGGCCAGTCGGTTGTGCTCGTCGACCGGAACGAAGGAAATATCCGCGCCGATGAAGTTCGCCCGGCCGGCGTAGTACGGGTAGACCGGGTCAGTCAGGAGGATTTCGTTGCCGTCGAAATGATGGAGCCCGCCGGTCATCGCGAGGTGGTTCGCCTCGCCAGCGCCGTTCGTGACCAGCACGCGGTTCCGATCCACACCACGCCGAGCGGCGATTTCATCGCGGAGTGGCGTGAGGCCCACGCTTGGCGGATACTGGTAGTCGTCGGCCGGGGCTTCGGCGTAGTCTCTGAGCCCGTCCCGAAGCCCCTCGGGCGGGTCCCAGTCGGGATTACCCGACACCATGTCTACCACGTCCCGGTCGGCCCGAGCCGCATACTGCATGACCCGGAAGAACTGGGGTTCCGTGTAGTCCATATGTCCATTCTGACTGCCGGCCCCGTCTGCTTTTCTGTCTACTGGCGAATATACAACGTCAGTCCGCCGAGGACGAGCAACAGCATCCCCCACAGGAGGTCCGACCCCGGCAGGACCCAGAGGAATAGCGTCACGAGGCCCGACGTAACGAGTGACCAGCCAAGCGTCGTCTGATAGCTCATATACACAGTTGTGTCTCCTAACTGAAAGTATCCCGCCCTGAACGTTTATTCGCCTGTCACGACAACTACGGCCAATGGCAGACGACACTGCGGACCCAGTCGAGAAGCGCGTCGGCAAGCGTCTCCGAGAAGCTGCTGCCACGGTCGCTACCGCGGAGTCCTGTACCGGTGGCCTCGTGGGGTCGAAAATAACGGACATACCCGGGTCGAGCGACTACTTCGATCGCTCGCTGGTCACCTACTCCTACGAGGCCAAGCGAGAACTGCTGGCCGTTTCGCGGGAATCGCTGGACGACCACGGCGCGGTCTCCGAGCCAGTCGCTATCGAAATGGCAAGGGGCGTTCGCGATACCGCCCGGACCGACTGGGGCGTCGCCACGACCGGCGTCGCTGGGCCGAGCGGCGGCTCGCCGGAGACGCCCGTCGGGACGGTGTACATCGCTGTTGCCGAGGCCGCCCCGTGGGGAACCAACGAGTCTGGCGTGACAGTGTCCCGCTACGAGTTCGATGGCACCCGTCGCGAGGTCAAATCGGCCATCGCATCACAGGCGCTCCGAGACCTGGAAACCGCCTTACAGGAGTAGTAAGCTCTTTCAGTTGGGACACGGACGGTCCGGTAGATGAACAAACGTGGGCACGTCCTGAACGCGGTCCTCCTGAGTATCGGACTGGGGTACGTTCTCGACCCCTCGGGCGACGTGACGACCTTCGCGACAATCGCGGAGGTGTTCCTTCCCATCGTCCTGGGTGCGCTGTTCCCCGATGTCGACACCGCCTTCGGCAAGCACCGCAAGACGCTGCACAACATCCCCGTCCTCCTCATATTCTTGGCCCATCCGCTGTATCACGGCGGTAACCTCCAGTGGGTGTGGCTCGGCGTCCTCACGCACTACGTGCTTGACTACTTCGGCTCCCGACGGGGGATTGCCCTGTTCTACCCGTTCTCGGACACAGAGTATGGCTCACCGACGGGCGTGACAACCTCAAGCGACCGCGCTGAAGCCGTCACCGTCGTGATTACCGCCTTCGAACTGCTCGCGGTTGCCCTGCTTGTCCACGTACTCCCACAGTATCTGCCGCCAACGGTCAGAACCTTCGTCGTCGAGAACAGCGCGTTTCTGGTTTAGTACACTTTCACGTCGTTGAATCGACCGGCGTACGCGACGTGGTCAGGGTGTGTCGGCTCGGTCCCCTGTAACATCAGTCGGTCGAACTTACCCCACGTGTTTTCCAGCCCCAGATGCGCCCACTCGACCGCCCGGCGGAGGTCGTGTGAGAGACCATCGCGATGGAACAGCGACCGCTCCACATCGTTTTGCAGCGCCACACTGAGCCCCGCCACGCTCTCGAACGCCTCGGTGAACGTTACGTACGCCTCGCCGACGGTACCGCGGACGTGGGCATACGACGAAACGAACGGCTCGTGGCCGGTCTCCGACGTGAATGATTGCGCGCGGTCTCGGTGGTGGGACAACTGCTTGGGGTTGTACACTTCCAGCGCGTCGATGATGTCGTCGTACGCTTCGATGTCGTCCAGTCCGAGACTGACGTTGAGAAAACCGGGATGTGGAACCAGCACAGCCGCGTCTTGACGGTCCAGTTCCCGCATCGCGCCGTCGAAAGTAATGAAATCCGGAACCGGGTCTTCGAGTCCGATGCCTAGCACGTGCCGGCGCTGTTGCCAGGTGCCAGTAAATATCTCTCTGGCTGGAAACACAGTCAGCTCTTCGTCGGAAAACGCCGCTGCTTGCCGCCGTATCTCCGACAGCCGCGTGAAATGCGGCGCGTACACCAACGCGTCGAGGCCACGTGCCTTCGCGCGCTCGACGACCCCGTCATCGAGCACTTTCACGTGGAGATCAACGGCGTACCCCTCGGGTTGCACGGTGAACGCTAACTCCGTACTGCCATTAGGGGTTTCCGTTTCGGTAGCGCGCGGGACAGACCGCTGACAGGTAGCAGCCAACGTTTTTAACCCCGCGTCGCCTGCGACTGAGCAAATGCCACGCTGGGAGTGCGACATCAAAGGGGACGAGAGACAGTTCGACCGCGTTGAAGAGCTTATTATCCACCAGTCGGTCGAACACGACCGTATCGAGTGCAAGGTCTGTGGTGCCGTCGTCCCCGACGGCTACTTCGCTATCAAGCACGCGTTCGACGAACACTCCCGCGCGGAGTACGTTCGCGCCTACGACGCCTCCGCCGCCGAGGTCCGCCGCCGCGAACAGATCAAGGAGTCTGTCGAGGCCGCCGCGAACATGAGCGAGGTCATCGACCGACTGGAAGGCGGCGAAGCGTAGCGACTGCGCGTTTTTGAAAACGGAGACGGCGTATCAATTGGTACGTCGCCGAAGAAGGGTTATTCCGGTCTCTCACGGACAGCTACGCTCCTCGTTCGAATTAAACGATGACCGCCTCGCTCAGCGCTCTTCGGAGTCGAGAACGCGGATCTGGTCACCACGCACGGTAACCGGAATCGGGACTGTCGCCTCGTACAGTTCGACGGTGACCTGATCTTTGCCCTCGTCGATGCGCTGGACCTGCGCCTTCTCGCCCTTGAACGGGCCGGCGATGAGTTCGACGATGTCGCCCTCCGCGATGCCTTCCACGTCCGGTTTCGGCGAGAGGAAGTGCTCGACTTCCGCCATCGAGGACTCGCCCTGCACGACGCCGTTGGCGTGGGGAATCTCGTCGAGGATACGGTCGAAGACGTTGTGGTCGTCCGCTTCGACCATGACGTAGCTGGTGAGCGAGTCCGGCGCGAGCGCGGCGTGGATCTCGTCTTCTTCGCGGGAGATGATCATGTCCGCGACGGTGCGCTCCTGACTGGCCGTGGTTTTGACTGCGTAGATCCCCATCGGTTTACACCGGCTTGCTGCCAGGGATGAAGGTCATCACGGCGAAGATGATGAACCCGAGCAGTCCGACCAGCGCGATGCCCGCGCCGGCGATTTTCGCGATCTGGGAGAACTCCTCCCACGACGGCGTACTCGCCAGTTTGAGTACGCGGATGTAGGAGGTGAGATCGTATGGAACGTCCATAGCGGGTCGTACCCACTGGTGGCTTTTCTATATTGTGGTGCGCGGCGACGAGTCCGCACCTCTCACAGAGTGCGCTGGGTATAACCGCAGATTAAAAGAGTAGCCGACAGAACGGATCGATAATCGGAACGGGCGTTCTGAACCCGTTCAGTCAGTCGTCAGTCAGCGCGGTTCCGTCCGACCCGTGTGACCCCAGTTCACTACTGCCATCGGCATCGCTGGTTTCGAACTGGTCGATGAGGTCCTTGAGGTCGGTCGCCTGACTGGAGAGCGACTGTATCTTCTCGGTGACCTCCGTAATCGACGCTGTCTGTTCCTCGGCGGACGCGGCAACGTTCTCGGCTTCTGCGGATGTCTCCTCGCTGATCGAGCCGACTTCCTCGGCCATCGAGACGACTTCTTCCATCGAAGCTGCCTGTTCGTCGGTCGCGTCGCTGATAGCCTGCACGCCGTCGTTGGCTTCGTTGACCTGCTGGACGATACTGGTCAGCGCGTCGGTCGTGTTTTCGACCGTCTCTTTCCCGGTGTCGACGCTTTCGCCCATCTCCTGCATATCCTCGACGGTGGTATCCGTCCGGGACCGAATGTCGTCGATCATCGACTCGATGTCAGTCGTCGCTTCCTGGGTTTCCTCGGCGAGCGTCTTGATTTCGCGGGCCACGACAGCGAACCCTTCGCCTGCCTCACCGGCCCGAGCGGCTTCGATGTTCGCGTTGAGCGCGAGCATGTTCGTCTGTTCCGCGATGTCGTCGATGAGCGTCGTGACCTCGCCGATGCGCTCCATCTCCTCCGCAAGGGACTCCACCTGTTCGATTGCCTCGGTGGACTTCCGTTCGAGCGCCTCGATTTCGGCGGCGGCCTGCTCGGCGTATTCGCGGCCGGATTCGCCGTCGTTGACGGCCTGCTGGGACTTCGACGCGACTTCGTCGGTGGATGAGGTGATTTCCTCAACAGTCGCCGACAGGTCGGTCATCTCGTCGCTCACCTGCTGGATGTTCCGGTTTTGCTCGTCAGCGCCCTCAGCGATCTGTTGCACCGACTCGCTCACCGACTCGCTGGCCGACCGCACTTCCTGTGCGCTCGCGGAGATCGTCTCTGTCGAGCTGTCGACAGTGCCGGCGAACCCTTCGATGCGGTTGACCGTTCGTTCGAGTTCCGCGATCATCTCGTTGAAACTCTCCGCGATATCGACCATCGCGTCGTAGTCGCTGTCGGTGGCCATCCGCTGGGTGAGGTCCCCGGCCGCCGACTTGTCCATCACGTTGCTGAACTCGGCTGCCTTCGCTTCGAGGGCAGACGCCATCGACTCGGCGTCTTCTTTTGCCGCCTCCGCCTCGTCCCTCGCGGCTTCAACGTCGGTAATCAACGTCTGGATATCCTCGCCCATCTCCTCCAGCGCCGCGCCGAACTCGCCGGGGATGCTCTCGTCGAGTGCCGGGTCGTCGAACCGCTTTTCGGCGAGCGCGTCAGCCTGGTCCGCGGCGGTCGTCAGGTACGCCTGCATCGACGCGAATGAGTCGTACAACTGTCCCATCTCGTCGACGCGCGTAGTCTCCGGGAGGGTGCTATTGATATCACCGGCGGCGATGTCTTCGGCGCTTTCGGCCACGCGGGAGAGTGCGTTTGCGGTTCCGCGCCCGATTGTCACGCCGACGACGAACAGTGCCCCGACGGCAAGCGCCACCAAGAGCGCGATATTTTGTGAAACAGCCGACTGCAGGGCGAACGCGCGGTCCTGGGGCACGTGGTACAGCAACGCCCACTCAGTGCCGGTCACCGGCGTGTACGCCATCACGTACTGCCCGTCTTCCATGCCCGTTCTGGCGGAGACGGACTTGTAGCCGGTTTCGCCGTTCAGGGCTGCTTCGACGCTCGTATCGGTCGCATCCCCGGTTGCCGCGTACTCTTCGAGAATCGAGCTTTTCCGGTTGTCGAGGATGATCTGCCCGTTTGACCCGACGACCTTCACGTCGCCGGTCGCAAACGGTGACGTGAATTCGTGGGAGCGCGCCTCAAGTGACGCCGTCAGCACGACGTATTCGTCGCTGCCGGAGACGGGCTGGACGAACGCGATGACCGATTCGTTCCCGCTCTGGTACGCTTCGGACGTGCCCGTTGGTCCTGATGAGACGACTGCCCCACTCGCGTCGGTCCACGGGTCGTCAACGTCGCTCAGTGCGACGCCGTTCAGTTCGTCGTCGGTGCTGGCGGTGACTGTGCCGTCAGCAGCGTCGACGTAATGAAGCGCCCGGACATCTCCCGGGAGCCCAATGAGCTTCTGTTCGAGCCACCGCTGGTGGTCTGTATCCGAGGTTGATTCGGACCGGTCACCGATAGACGACGCAAGGAACGACGTCGTAGATTGCTTGTTCGAGACCCAACTCGAAACGGAACTCGACTGGGACTCTGCGACACCGAGAATCTGCTCCTCGGTCTGTGACTCGACCAGCGACCCCGTGTCGAGGTGGATGGCCGCGCCGCCGAGCGCCAGCACGACGACCACGCCGAGCAACAGGACGCCGAACTTCGCCGCGTACCGCCGCCGAATAACGTCAGGGAGCGCACGCTCCGTCGCCTGCATCATCCGATTCGGGAGCGAACTCATTGATTCCCTCCCGACTGGAAGAACCGTGACTGCAATAGCTCCAGCGACTCGACTGACCCATTATTGACCCGTTCGATCAGGTACGAACTCAGCGGTTCGAGGTTCGCTGTCAGGTCGACGCTTCCGGACGCACCCTGGTAGTTCACTGCTCGGCCTGCGTCAGTGAGTGACCGAACACGACCGAAGTCACCGACTGAAACAGTGTGCCCAGACCCGCCGGAAACCGATTGAATGGTCTCGGCGATTGCCGGACCGCTGGCTTCACCGGCCTGTTCGGCGGCACACGCCATCAAAAACAGCGCATCGTAGGCATTGACCGAGTACGCTCTGGGCTGGTCGATATCCGGGAGTCGGCGGACGAGTTCGAAGTAGGCCTGCGTTCGCGCAGAGGACAGCGACGCGCTGTAGAACCCTTCGTAGTACGACGGGAGGTCGCCGCCGAACATCCCCGCGGACAACACCCATGGAACGTCGTACTCCGACTGGCTGTACGCATCAAGGATACCGCGTTCCTGACCGGAGACGCTGGTGAAGCTGACGGCATCAGGGTCGTTCTGAAACACGTCCCCGAGCGTGTCGTCGAACGATTCCGACCCCGGGTCGTACCGAACGTCGGCGACGATCTCAGCGTCCAGTGCCTCACGCTGTGCGTCTGCCAGTCCAGCACCGAACGAGTTGTCGATACTCAGTAACGCGACGGAGTCCGCGTCGATGTACAGCGAGTCGTCGACGGCCTTCGCCATCACGACTGCTTGCGTCCCGTCGCTTGGCACCGTTCTGCCGAAGTACTTCCGCCCGTTGGCTTGGCCGGCCGACGATAGTTGCGGGGCAGTACTGGCGGGGCTGACCTCCATGATCTCGTCGCTGGCTGCCTCCGGTGCGAGAGCGAGCGACGCGTCACTGACGAGACCACCGACGAAGCCGATGACACCACGGTCGACAAGCGTCCGGTACTGCTCGACAGCAGTTTCGGCGCTGGCTTCGGTATCGAGGATGGTCACTTCGACGTCGGTACCGCCGATACCACCGGCCGCGTTGACGTCGCTCACTGCCTGCTCGACCATTCGCTTGCCGTGTTGCCCGAGCGGAGCGAGCGCACCACTGAGTGGGAGGAGCGCACCAAACTGCACAGTGTCACCGCTCCCACTCAGGGTACCAAGGCAGCCAGACGAGAGCCCCAAGCTCCCAGCTGCAATACATTTTTTGAGAACGCCACGCCTCGAATCTGAGTACATGGACAAACAGTCTGAATTTCTGGATAAACGCTTTTCGGCGAGAATATCATTTATGATAGTAAAATGTAGGTAGTGCGGTATATAACGGTAGTTACGGAGAAACAGAAAACTGAGACGACGGGGTAGTTTAGTCGACGTAGTCGATGTCTTCGCCGAGTTGCTGGGCGGCCTTCTCCTGTTCGGCCTCACTCTGGCCGTAGATTTGTGGGCTCTCGACGCCGGTGACGACGATCATCGTCTCCATCTTGCCCTCGAACTCGTTGTTGACCGACGCGCCCCAGATGATACGAGCGTCGGGGTCGATACGATCGTAGATTTCCTCGACGACGCCCTCGGCTTCCTCGATGCTCATGTCGGGGCCACCGACGACGTTGACGAGCGCGGAGTTCGCGCCGTCGAACTCCACGTCAAGCAGCGGAGAGCGGAGTGCCGAGCGGATAGAGTCCTGCGCCTTGTTCTCGGAGTCGGATTCGCCCAGCCCGATCATCGCGACGCCGCCGTTCTCCATAATGGTCCGAACGTCGGCGAAGTCCACGTTGACGAGGCCGGGTTTGGTAATCAGTTCGGTCATGCCTTTGACCGAGCGCATCAGCACGCGGTCACAGATCTTGAACGCGTCCTGCAGCGGCATCGACGGCGCGTAGTCCAGCAGACGGTCGTTCGGGACGACAATGACCGTATCGGAAACGGAACGGAGTCGTTCGAGGCCAGCGTCAGCGTTGGCACGGCGGCGTTCACCCTCCGCGGTAAACGGAATCGTGACGATAGAGATAGTGAGTGCGCCGGCTTCCTGCGCGGCCTGTGCGACGACCGGGGCTGCGCCGGTGCCGGTGCCGCCGCCGAGACCGGCGGTGACGAACACCATATCCGACCCGTCGATAGACTGCTGGATGTCCTCGATATCTTCTTGTGCGGCCTCCTCGCCGATTTTCGGGACAGAGCCCGCGCCGCGGCCACCGGTACGCTTGCGGCCGATGAGAATTTTGGTGTCGGCGGCCACCTCGTCGGCGAGGTGCTGTGCGTCGGTGTTTGCGGCGACGAGTTTGGCCCCGTGGATGCCCTCCTCCATCATCCGGGTGACCGTGTTTCCGCCAGCGCCACCACAGCCGACGACCGTAATCTTCGTCTCTAGGTCTTTGACGACGCTTGCCAGTTCCTCGTCGGACATCGTCCCCGATGTGGACATGTCCTGTGACGGCGTCGATGTCGTTTCGTCGACAGTGCCGCCAGCCGCGTCCTCCCCGTCTTGTTCTGCCTCGTCGATAGCGTCGTCAATTATCGAATCCATAATTTAAAGCGTCCTTGCAGACGAATAGTTATTAGTTTTCCCCCTGTGTCTGACGCCCGTCTGACGTGTTGAGTGCCAGCTTTGGCGGCTAACGCGCCAGTGTTCACAGCGTATATCGACGTATACGCTCGCGATGGAACCGCTCCGGGTCGATTTCTTCGCCGTCGATTTCGACTGATTCGCCAGAGGCGAGTTTCCCGAACTTCGGTCCCTCGGGGATGTCAGCAGTTCGCGCGAGGTCCGGATCGAACGCTGTCTCGCGGGCGATGAGTTCGTCCGCGTTTCGCTCGACGCTGTCGAAGCGTCGTTCGAGAATTTCGACGAGCGGGTCGACGACCGCTTCCAGATCCGTCGTCGCCGGACAGACAATCGGTCCGGTGAGCACGGTCCCGTTTTGCTCAGTCGCGTACGCGATAGACTGGCGGTCGATAGTCTCACGCAATGCCGCACTATCGATGCCGCGCACGTCCGAGATAAGTTCTTTCGGGAGGTCGAGTACGGTCCACTCGCCGTCGTATCCGGGTGCAAGCGCTCCGAATCGAAGGCCCTCGTCGACTGGCCTGACAGCGTCTTCTAGCGCCTCGACGAGGCCAAGGTCGACACCGGTTGTTTCCTGAACGAACGTCTCACTGACGACGCGGTAGCCCAACGACTCGATAGCTGCCTCAAGATCCGGCCGGTCACCCTCCATGAGGGCGTAGTCGGCCGCGCTGGCCCGGAAGGCGCGGTCGAGCACTGTGTCGCGCTCCTTGTCGCTGTCGGCCCACTCCGCCAGCGCGTCCAGCGACCAGTTGGCGGCGATGTGGCCGACTGCCCAGTCCGTCTCACGAACAACTCGCTCGAATCGCGGGGCGTAGTGGCCGCCGCCGACGCCGAGGAGGTGGCGGCGCGTCCCGTTCTCTCGTGGCCTGTCAGCCGGTTCGTCGGCGAGGTCAAGTATCGCTTTGGCAGCGGCCTCGGCGGCGTCGGGGTCCTCCCACTGTGGCTCCGCACTGCCGACCTCAACGAACATCGACGGAACGCCGACTTCTGTCGGGCCGTGGTGCGTACACTCCATCCCGACTTCGTAGTTCGGCGGAGCGTGGCGCTGGAGCGCCGAAACCACGCTCTTGTGAGCACCGGGACAGGCTCGGGCGAACTGCCCGTCTTCGCCGCCGTACTCCGCGACGCCGAAGTTTCCGGTATGGTGAGCCGTCAGGAGCTCGTCCGTCTCGCCGGCGTGTTTTGAGGCGAACACCAGCAGGTCCGGGTCGTCGAACGCTGCCGCGACGTTTTCGATGTCCAGATGTAACGCCTCGAACTCGCGGAGTTCCACGCTGTCTGTTCGGAACACCGTACCGCCGCCCTCGTCGTCGGGCCGCGTTTCGTCGACGCTCGTTTCCCAGTCACGCAGAGAACGCAGGTGTTCGCCGATGTGAACTGACGCTGCGTCGGCCTGTGAGACAACGATTCCAAGCATCAATCGGCGTTCTCCAGATGGACCGGTTCACGACCCATCGCGGACCGGACGGCGTCACCGGCCAGCCCGAACAGGTGTTTCAGCGCCTCGCGGCGCTGGACGAACAGCCCCACGCCGATGGCGACGTACAGCCCTGTATACGCCAGCAGAAGGTCGTGACTCGATATCGGCAGAGCGATGAGGTCCCTGATGATGGCGAACTCCAGAATCACCTGCGAGATGAACAGCGTGAACAGCCCGATTGCTTCGCGGATACTGATCTCGAAGTTGACCAGAATGGCGAGCGCAAAGAAGGACTGGGCCGCCGTAATCCAGATCTCCGCGCCCTGTCTGGCGTCGAACGGCAGGACGCCGTACCCGCCGAGCGCGATGGAGTACACCACCGCGATGGTCCCGATGAGCAGCGTCCACTGATTGAGTTTCGAGGAGATGAGGGCGTTGAACCCGGCCGTCGACCGGGCCTTGTTGACCAGCACGGCAACGACGATGAGTTCGGGTGACTCACTGGCCAGCGGAGCAACCCACTGGATCATGAAGAACTCGGGGATGCCGTTCGCGACACCGATCTCTTCGAGGCCGTGGGCGAACGGCTCGACTGCAGTGAATATCATCGCGCCAGAGTAGCCAAACAGCACTAGGACGACGAGCGGCCGCCACGGCAGCGACCACTCCTGGAAGTACTTTGGCACGCCCACAGTGTGCTCGCTGTGTTCGATGTCGGACTTGAGCACGAGGCCGATGTACGCGACGTAGAGGCCGACCAGGAACAGCGTATCGAGGATACCGATACCGCCGCCAAGAGGGACGAGAAACGCCCACAGCGTCGCCAGAAAGAGGAAGGAAATCTCGGTTGCGATGTCGGTGTCCAGCTGGACGGCGTCTTTCAGGAAGCCGTCGCGTTTCGTGACTGCGGGGTCCTGTGTCTTTGCGGCGCGCCAGACGGTGAACACAGCGATGCCCGCCCAGCCGATACCGATAAGGATGCGATTCGCGCCGGTCATGTTCGCGATCGCGAGGTTCGCGTCGTGACAGGCGCGAGCGAGCCCCCCGCTCGCGGACTCGATTTCTGCCGCCGTGAACTGGCGACAGGCCTCCGTCGTCGCCCCACCAGCCCCGGCGTTCCAGGCGTACAGTGCGTCGACGGCGTACTCTGGAGCCACGGCGAGGATGGCGAGGACGGCAATAGCGAACGCCCTCGGTACGTCTTTCTCTGCAGTTTCAGCGCCCCAGGCCAGCAGGAACGACGCCCCGAGGACGGCGAGCCCACTGACCGCGACGGTGGTCACGTTCCCGACCTCAATGCCGGAGATAAATAGGTAAATCCAGCCGACAGTCAGGGCCAGCGCGACTGCGACTTGCATCAGTGGATGGCGAAAACGACTCACTGTCGGAAGTGTGGCTGGGTCTGGCTGAAAAGCTTGCGAAAGTGTCGGCTGCAGACCGTGCTTCCCACAGAGCGTGGCGTTCATACGACCGGGGCGCGCTGGCGTTGGTATGGACGTTTACGGACTCATCGGCAACCCGGTCGGGCACTCGCTGTCGCCCCCGATGCACGAGGCGGGCTACGAGGCATTGGGACTTGATGCACGCTACGTCACGTTCGAACCACCAGCTGATGCTGGTGCCGAAGCCATCGAAGCGGCAGAGACGCTCGGAATTGACGGCCTCAACGTCACAATCCCGTTCAAGCAGGATGTCCTAGACGCCGTCGACACCGCGCCGCTCGCCGAACGCATCGGCGCGGTCAACACTGTCGCCTTCGACGGCGAGACGCCGACGGGCTACAACACCGACGCGGTCGGTGCGGTCCGAGCGCTGGACCACCACGGTGTGTCGCTGTCGGGCACGGCGGTCGTTGTCGGGGCCGGCGGTGCGGGGCGAGCGGTTGCGTTCGGGCTCGCCGACAAGGGGCTGTCGGTGCGGATCGCGAACCGGACCGAGTCTAAAGCCGACGCGCTCGCCGATGAAGTCCCGGACGCCTCCGGCCACGGGCTTGACTCGCTCTCCGACCTGCTTGTGGATGCCGACATCCTCGTCAACTGCACCAGCGTCGGTATGGAGGAAGACAAGACGCCGGTCCCCACCGACGCGTTACACAGCGACCTCGCGGTGCTCGATGCGGTGTACACGCCAATCGAGACCCGTCTGCTACAGGACGCGGCGGCCGCGGGCGCAACGACAGTCGACGGTGCGTGGATGCTCCTGTATCAGGGGGTCGAAGCGTTCGAACGCTGGACTGGCGAAGATGCGCCAGTGGACCGGATGAACGACCAGTTGCGCGACCACCTGTAGCGGAGCGGTCACCAGCAAGAGATTTGTGTGGGGGATAAATACGTCCATGTATGGGTCTGCTTCAGAAATTGAAATCCGCCCTCGGGCTTGACGGGACTGGGTCATCCACGTCGGGAACTAACCGCGACGTGGACGTGACCGTCGAGCGAGAGCCCTCTACTGAAGACGAAGACGCTGTGAAGGGGACGAACACCGCGACGACTACCGAGACCCACACATCCGATACCGCGGACGGGGCCGGGACTGAATCAGGGGATGGGAGTGCAACATCTGCTCACACGGACGAGTCGGAGACTGCCGCGTCACCGACCACCACCGATGACGAATCGACATCTGCGGCCGATGATTCTTCCATGGACTCCGAGCCAGAAACGGCGGCCGACGACGAAGCCAGCGACTCGGCGGCCACTACTGACGAGGAACCGGCCGAGGCTGATGACGAGGACGCCGCTGAGACCGACGACGAGGGAAGCACTGCCCCCGTCACAGACATCAAGGGCATCGGCCCCGCCTACGCCGACCGACTCGCCGATATCGGTATCGAGACGGTGGGCGAACTGGCCGCTGCGGATGCAGCGGACATCGCCGCGGACACCGACCTCTCAGAGAGCCGTGTTTCGGGCTGGATAGAGCGGGCCGAGGACTTCTGAGACCGCTGGCAGTCCATCTTTTTGCGCCGAACCGCAAGGGAATTAGTCGCCGCACTGTTTTCGTTCGGTAATGCAATCGGTCGAAACCGACCGGATGACGTTCACCGACCTCGCAGCCGGCGCGCCCGCAGCGGCGCGTGTCCCTGTCGAGGTTCGAGTGAACGTTGATGACCCGTTTCTCGCCTATCGCCGGGCGCGCGACGAAACTGGCGGCGTGTATCTGGCGACGACCGGTGGACAGTCTGGGTGGGGCTACTTCGGGACAGCCCCGGCGGACTTCCACGAAGTCGACCCGAGAGCAGGCGGGACCCTCGCCGCATTGACAGAGTTCCTTGACGGCGAGCGACTGGTTCGCGGTGACTGTGACGTGCCGTATCCCTGCGGGGCCGTCGGGTGGCTCTCGTACGACGTGGCGCGGGAACTGGAGTCCCTGCCCGACAGCGCCGACGCCGACCGTGCGCTCCCGAACCTCCAGATAGCTCGCTACGACCGCTTCGCCGCCTGGGAGGAACCCCGCGGTGAGTCGGTGACGCTGCGCGTGACGGCCTGCCCGCGGGTCGGCGACTTTGAGACGCCAGAACTGGCATACGAGTTCGGAAAGCAACACGCGCTGGACCTCGCACGGGCGGCCGTGCAGGGGGACCCTGCCGTCGGGGACCCTCCGGTCGAGGCCGACGAAGCGACCTTCGAAAGCGATTGCACGCGCGAGTCATTCGCCGACCGGGTCCGGACAGTCAAGCAGTACATCCGCGACGGCGACACGTTCCAGGCGAACGTCTCCCAACGCCTCCGCGCACCCGCCGCAGTCCATCCCGTCGAGGCCTTCGACGCGCTTCGAACTGTGAACCCCGCACCGTACTCCGCCCTGCTTGAGTTCCCCGGCGTCGACCTCGTCAGCGCCAGCCCGGAACTCCTCTTGCACCGCGACGGCGACCGTATCGAGACCGAACCCATCGCCGGCACCCGCCCGCGAGGCGAGACGCCCGAGGCCGACGACCGACTGGAAACGGACCTGCTCGACGACGAGAAGGAGCGGGCCGAACACGCGATGCTCGTTGATCTGGAGCGCAACGACCTCGGGAAAGTGAGCAAATTTGGGAGCGTCGAGGTGTCGGATTACCGCCGCGTCGACCGCTACTCCGAAGTGATGCACCTCGTCTCGGTTGTCGAGGGCCGGCTCCGCGACGGCGCGTCTCTGCAGGACGCCATCGCTGCGGTGTTCCCTGGCGGCACCATCACCGGTGCGCCCAAGCCCCGGACGATGGAGATTATCGACGAGGTGGAGGCTACCCGACGGGGGCCGTACACCGGCTCCATCGGTCTGTTCGGCTTCGACGGCAGAGCGACACTGAACATCGTCATCAGGACCCTGGTCCGGTACGCCGAGGAGTATCACCTCCGCGTCGGTGCCGGCGTCGTCCACGATTCGGACCCAGACAGCGAGTATCAGGAGACGCTTGACAAGGGCCGCGCGCTCGTCAACGCCGTCGACGAAGCGCTTGGCCGGCGTGTCGACCTGGCAATGGAGGGCGAGGGATGAGCGACTCTCATGGTAACGGCGGCAGCGGCGATAGCGGCGAAAGCGGGGGCAACAGCGGCACCGACGCCGAGGGTGGCCCGGCGACGGACTCACTGGCTCCGACCGTGCTGGTCATCGACAACTACGATTCCTTCGCGTACAACCTCGTCCAGTACGTCGGCGAGGTGGTCCTCCGCCTCGGCGGGACTGAGGACGACGTAGTTGTGCGGCGCAACGACGCCATCGACGTAGAAGGTATCCAGCAGATGGACCCCGACGGCATCGTCGTCTCGCCGGGGCCAGGGACACCCGAGGAGGCTGGCGTCTCGATTCCGATATTCGAAGAGTTGGAGTACCCGACGCTGGGAGTCTGTCTCGGCCATCAGGCGCTGTGTGCGGCCAACGGTGCGCCCGTCGGCCACGCCGAGGCGGTCGTCCACGGCAAATCATCGTCAGTTACCCACGACGGCACAGGTGTGTTCGAAGACATCTCAGACCCGTTCGAGGTCGGGCGCTACCACTCGCTGGCAGTCGACCGCGAGCACCTCCCCGACGTGCTGACCGAGACAGCGTACACCGTCAGTGACGGCGGTGCTGCTGGGACCACGACGGAACCGACTTCAGTTGACTCTGTCACCGACGACGGCACGGACGAGTCGCAGGTCGTCATGGGCGTCCGCCACAACGACCGCCCGCACATCGGCGTGCAGTTCCATCCCGAAAGCATCCTGACTGACCACGGCAAGACCATGATCGAGAACTTCTGCCTGCTATGCAATACCACGTAAACGGGACGCTCGTTCCCGAAGACGAGGCGACGGTGTCGGTGCGCGACCGCGGGTTCATGTACGGCGACGCGGCGTTCGAAACGCTCCGGGCCTACGGGGGTGAGCCGTTCCGGTGGGACGCCCACCGCGAGCGCCTCCAGCGGACGGCCGAGACGCTGGGCTTCGCTGACGCCGTTCCCGAGGACCTCGGGGAGCGCGTCGACGAGACGCTCGCGGCTAACGATCTAGCGGAGGCGTACGTCCGACTGTCTGTCACGCGGGGCGTCCAGCCCGGAAAGCTCACGCCGGGGGCCGATGTCGACCCAACTGTCGTCGTCATCTGCAAGGAACTCCCGCGGGGCGGGCTTGACGGCGAGCGCGTCTGGGACGAACCGGCGTCGGTTCAGACGGTCCGGACCCGACGGATTCCCAGCGAGGCCGTTCCGGCGGACGCGAAGACTCACAACTACCTCAACGGAATTCTCGGCCGACTCGAACTCCGGAAGGCCGCCGCTGGCGGCGACCCAGCCGACGAGTGTCTCATCCGGGACATGGACGGAAATCTGGCAGAAGGGGCGACGAGCAACCTCTTTTTCGTCACGGACAACGGTCTCCGGACCCCGAGTACGGACCTCGACCTGTTGCCGGGTGTTACCCGCGACGTGGTGATGGACATCGCTCGCGGCGAGGACTTCCCCGTCGAAACCGGCCACTACTCGCTCGATGCCCTGCGCGACGCCGATGAGGCGTTTCTCACAAACTCGACGTGGGAGATCCGGCCGATCGAGACCGTCGACGGCATCTCCGTCGGGAGCGGGCCGATGACGAAGCTCCTCCAGCGGCTGTTCGACGAGCGCATCGAGGAGCAACAGTACTGATTGCACTGAGGGGGTAGAAAGCAAGCCAGCGTGGATCGCTGGCGTGCTAGCTGACTGGTGCCCGCGTCCGCGGCCTACTCGGGTGCGTAGCAGACCCAACTTGTTGCGGGAACGGTGATCTGGACCCAGCTGTCACCGTTGGTCGAGATATTGCCCGCGTTGCCGCTGTAATCGTTGAGTGCCTGGTTCGTCCAGCTTGTGGGGACCCACTTGCTCCGCTGGCCGCTCGCACGGTTCAGGCCGACGAGGAGGTTCCCTTTGCGCTCGTAGATGTACAGGTCCTGATCGACGTGACGGGTCTGAGCGTCGCCGCTTGCGAGGTTGTTCCGGATCCAGAGGAGGTTCCGGATGCCGTCGTCGTCGACACTGATACGGTTGCTGTACACCCGTGGATACCCCTCGTATGTGAGGATGTAGGCGTACGCGAGTTTCTCGTAGTCCGGCGGCCCGCTGTCGTGGTTTGAAACGAACGTGAACGCCTGGAACGGCGACTGATTCACCATGCCGGCGCCGTCGAGCGCCTGCATATCGCCGCCGCTGTGGAACGTCTCCTCTTTCATCGTGTAATAGAGTGGGTAGTCAGTGACGGACATCTCCGTGTCGGCGTACCCCTGGCAGACGCTGACATCGCCATCGAGCACCTCACCCACTGTCCAGAGATCGAGGTCGTCGGCCCACTGGTTCGCGTAGTCGGCGAAAAATGACTCGGGGACGTGTTTGGCGGCGTCCCAGCGAATGCCGTCGACACCGAGGTCCGCGTACTTCTGGACGTAGTTCTGTAACTCGCCGCGGACGTATTCGGACGTCTGTTTCAGGTCTTTCAGCCCGACGAGCCAGTCGTCCTCGACCGACTCTGGATCGTCGTAGTTAATGTCGTCTTTCGGGTGGAAGTCGCGTTCGCTGAACCGAGGGAGGTCCTCGAACGTAATGCCCGGCGCGTCCCGGAAGTCGTCGTTTGCAGCCATGTGGTTGATGACTGCGTCGGCGACGACGTCGAGGCCCTGATTGTGGGCCTCCTGAACCATCGCCTCGTACTCGGCCTCTGTGCCGAACACGCTGTTGAAATCCGTCAGATCGACGGGCTGGTACCCCAGCGGTGGGTCGGTGACACCGTTTTGATGGCTCCGATCGAGGCGGCTCCGATGGGCGGGTGGGACCTGAATTGCATCGTAGCCCTGTTGTGCGACTGTTTCCAGCGTCGCTGTGACTTCTGTCCAGTCTGTGTGGTAGTACTGGTACACCGCGCTATCACCGACGGCGGCGCTACTGCCGAGCGATGTGGCGGTGCCGAATACTGCAGCACCGAGCGCGCCAATCCCTTTCAGCACAGTTCGCCGAGACGCTCGGCCACTGCCGGTTATTTGGGTTCTGTTCATCTGGAATCGAAGGTGTGTCTCATGTTATCTACCATGCACATCTGCAAAGAATGATGAAACACTACATCATAATAAATAGTTGGTAGTGATAGTAGAATTATGTATCAGAGTTCGAGAGTACCTGAATGCTAATCAGGGAAAGAATCGTCGACAGAGCCGCCATCTACACACACTTTCGACTCTAGGTATATACAGCGTTGAGAACGTGTTTCTTATCTGATTTATTAATTACAAACTCACTCTGTATCGAGACGGCTCGTTCACACCACGTCTTCGCGCTCCACACCGCCAATAGCGAGACGCAACTCAGAACCCGACGTGCCAGTGGACATCAGAATCCCGACGAGTGGTTCGCATCCGGGACCCGCTTGGTGGCCGTTCACGGCTTTGGCGACTTGATTCCCACCACAACTGTCTGCGGAGCTACGTTCCGCGCTACTCGCCGTGACCGGCGGTTTGAAACGGCTCACATCCTTAGGGATGCGTAGTATGGACGAGGACAGCCGTATCGTCGCGCTGGATGAAGTGCCAGACGATGGAACCTTTCTGTTCACTGTTCGTGACGGGTTCGACACGAAAGAAGCGATTATCGTTGAGTTGTCCGATGCCGTCGTCGCGTTCGAGAACTACTGTCCACACTGGACAGATGTCCGGCTTGACAAAGGCAGTGGGGCGACGGTTCGTAACGGGGAACTGGTGTGTGAGAAACACGGGGCGACGTTCGAATCCGAGTCGGGGCTGTGTAACTACGGTCCCTGCGAGGGGGCAGTGCTGGAGGAAGTCGCGATCACTACTGAGGACGGTGATGTCTACCTGACTGACGAGCGCTACGAGTTCGAAAATCAGGGACCCTCCGGCAATCATGACCTTTCCTCACGCGGTCGCATCGGCTTCTCCGGGAACTGAGCGCACAGAATCGATGCCGCTGGGAATCGGTCCTGTATCAGCTGATCCGGTACGCCGGCTCCGAGACGGCTTCGCATTTACACTCCGGGCATCGACTCGGTCGGTTCGTCAAGTCGTCGAAGTCCGTGAAGCCGCACTCCTCGCACTCGGGCGGCGCGACGAGAAGCTGTTCGTCGGTCGATTCCAGAGATTTCGATATATGCTCTACGTGCGTGAGCGCGTCGCTGGTCTGTATTTCGAACTCGTTGGCGATTGTCCCGGCGGCCATCGCTTCGTCGCGTAGTTGGTCAGCGATGCGCTGGCGCGTCGTTCGACTTGCCTCGCGCATGGGAAAAATTGGCATCCGACTGTTATAGGCTTTGTTCTGTTCTTGTGGCACCACCGTCGCCCTCTCCCGGTCAGTTCCTCCATCCGCCACGATACTTTATCACCGACGGCGGTGAATAGCGACACCCGATGTTCGACAGAATCCTCGTTCCGACCGACGGAAGCCCCGGTTCCGAGCGCGCGTTCGAGGTCGCCGCGACGCTCGCCAGCACTCACGATGCAACCGTCCACGTCCTCTCGGTCGTCGACGAGCACGGACCCACGGACGACTGGGACTACGATGGCGACTCCCCAGCAGAAGCGTTCATCGAGTCACAGGCTGACCACGTCGACACCGAAGGCCTGTCCGTCACCGCCGCGGTCCGCGAGGGGGTCGTCCACGACGCGGTGCTTGACTACGGCGACGAGAACGACATCGACCTCATCATCATGGGGACCCACGGCCGCACCGGTGTCCGGCGGTTCCTCCTCGGCAGCGTGACCGAGAAGGTCGTCCGCCTCGCCGACGTACCGGTCCTCTCGGTCAAAGCCGACGCGGAGCCGGGGACCGTCTCGTTCGACGACATTCTGCTCCCGACCGACGGCAGTAGCGGCGCGGAGGCAGCGATTGAACCGGCGGGCGCGCTCGCAAGCGCAACCGATGCCACCGTTCATCTCGTTTCGGTTGTTGACACGCGGTCGCTCGGTGTCGATGTCGGGTCGAGCGTTATCGTCGACGAATTGGAGTCAGTCGCGACGGATGCGGTCGAGAATACGTCCGACCGACTCTCCGAGATGGGGGTCGAAACCGTCGAGACAGCTATCGCTCACGGCGTCCCGTATCGGACCATCCTCGACGCTATTGAGGAAGCTGATGCCGACCTCGTCGTCATCGGAACTCACGGCCGCACCGGCATCGACCGCTACCTGCTGGGCAGCGTTGCCGAAAAACTGGTCCGAACCTCGCCGGTTCCGGTGATGACCGTTCGAGCGTCGGACGTCGGTGAGGAAAGCTAACACCGCTCCCAGCGGTGTATCGTGGAATTATAGCCAGCCGATAAGACAGCGCTCGAACGGCACTCGACCGACCTATCCGAAGTTCTCGACTTTCGCGTCGTCAGTGTTGACCCCCGCAGCTTCCAGCGCTTCCGTGGCGGCGTCGAGGAAGTCCGCGAAGCCGTAAATGAACACCTGTCCGCCGTCCTCGATGGCGTCGGCGACCGGCTCAGTCAGGGACTCCTCGCTGTCGATGACCGAGACGAGCGCCCCGGCCTCGGCGAGCGCGTCCAGTCGGTCCTCGTGGACCGGCGCATCGTCCTGATACACGACTGCGGCCTCGTTGCCGTCGTCCAGTGCGCGCTCGGCGATACCCACGGCCGGACCGACGCCGGGACCCCCGGCGAGAACGACAGCGCGACTTTCGCCTTCGTAGTAATCCGACCCGAACGGCCCGGCAATGCGGACACCGTCGCCCGCTTCAAGCGCGCCGAGCTGGGGGGCTAGCTCGCCGTCGGGGTCGATGCCGACGGTAATCTCGAACGCCTCGTCGACCGTCGGCGAGGAGATTGTATAGAACCGCGAGATGTCTTCCCCGTCAACGGCCAGCGTCAGCTTGACGAACTGCCCCGGCTGTGCGTCGAAGGCGTCCGGTGTCTCGAAGTCGATCGCCACGGTGTCCGGTCCGACATCTCGGACGGCAACCACGTCGAGGACTTGTTCATCCATACCCGAGAGTTGCCGTGACTGGGCAAGGGGGTTACGGTCGCGGAGTTTCACGCCTCCCGGCATTTTTTGCTGGTGTTTTCTAACATACGGGTTATTATGCCGGTTTTCACTCGAAACTACCCCGGAATTCACTCGAATGCGAGTAGTGCGCGCGCGGGCGGTTACGGAAGGCTTTTCCTACCACGCTGGCTACCCGAGGGATATAATGCCAGAGGACCTGAACTGGGCCATCGGCGGCGAAGCCGGCGATGGAATCGACTCCACCGGGAAGATTTTCGCGCAGGCACTCTCCCGGGCTGGTCGACACGTCTTCACCTCAAAGGACTTCGCCTCCCGCATCCGTGGCGGGTACACTGCCTACAAGGTACGGACGTCAGTCGACCGGGTTGAGAGTGTCGTCGACCGCCTCGACATCCTGATCGCACTCACCGAGCGCACGATCCACGAGAACGAGGACGAACTCCACGAGGACTCCGTCATCATCTACGACGGCGAGCGCTCGACGATGCAGGACGTGGAGGTTCCCGGCGACGCGACAGCACTTGAAGTACCGCTGAAACGACTCGCGGAGGACGCGGGTGGGGCCATCATGCTCAACGTCGTCGCACTGGGCGCGGCGTGTGAAGTCACCGGCTTCCCCATCGAGAACCTTGACGAGAGCCTCGAAAAGCGCTTCGGCGACAAAGGCGAGGCCATCGTCGAGAACAACAAGAAGGCCGCCCGCAAGGGCCAGAACTACGTCCAAGAGGAGTACGGCGAGTTCGACTACGACATGGAGACCACCGACGAGGACTACGTGCTCCTCAACGGCGACGAGGCCATCGGCATGGGCGCTATCGCCGCCGGCTGTCGCTTCTACGCCGGCTACCCCATCACACCGGCGACGGACGTGATGGAGTACATGACCGGTCGCGTCGACCAGTTCGGCGGCAAGGTCGTTCAGGCCGAGGACGAACTCTCGGCCATCAACATGGCGCTTGGCGCGGCACGTGCCGGTGCCCGAGCCATGACCGCCACGTCCGGGCCGGGTATCGACCTGATGACCGAGACGTTCGGACTGGTCGCCACAAGCGAGACGCCGCTGGTCATCTGTGACGTGATGCGCTCCGGTCCGTCGACCGGGATGCCGACCAAACAGGAGCAGGGCGACCTCAACATGACGCTGTACGGCGGCCACGGCGAGATTCCGCGGTTCGTCGTCGCGCCGACGACCGTCTCGGAGTGTTTCTGGAAGACCGTCGAGGCGTTCAACCTCGCCGAGAAGTACCAGACCCCGGTCTTCCTCGTCTCGGACCTCGCGATGGCCGTGACGGAACAGACCTTCTCCCCAGAGACCTTCGACATGGACGAGGTCGAAATCGACCGCGGGAAGGTCGTCGACGAAAACGAAATCGACACCTGGCTGGACGAGAAGGGGCGCTTCCAGGCCCACTTCGCGGCCGCCGACGGGGTCTCGCCGCGTGCGTTCCCCGGCACGACCGACGGCGCACACATGACGACCGGCCTCGAACACGATGAACTCGGTCGCCGGACCGAGGACACGGACGTGCGTATCGAGCAGGTCGACAAGCGCCAGCGGAAAGTCGAGACCGCCCGCGAACAGGAGGACTTCGACTACCGCGAGTTCGGCGACCCCGACGCCGACACGCTCGTCATCTCTTGGGGCTCCAACGAAGGGGCCCTGCGTGAAGGGCTGACGCTGCTGGAGGAAGACGGCTACGACGTGCGGTTCCTCTCGGTGCCGTACATCTTCCCGCGGCCGGACCTCTCCGAAGAGATCGAAGCCGCAGAGGACGTCATTGTCGTCGAGTGTAACGCCACTGGCCAGTTTGCGGATGTTATTGAGCACGACGTCCTCGAACGGGTACAGCGCATCAACAAGTACAACGGCGTGCGGTTCAAAGCAGACGAACTGGCAACCGAGATCAAGCAGACGCTTGACACACCCCCGGAGGCAACACAATGAGTTCCGACGTTCGCTTCACAGACTTCAAATCCGACAAGCAACCGACCTGGTGTCCCGGCTGCGGTGACTTCGGGACGATGAACGGCATGATGAAGGCACTGGCAGAGACGGGCAACGACCCCGACAACACCTTCATCGTCGCCGGTATCGGCTGTTCCGGCAAGATCGGGACGTACATGCACAGCTACGCGCTTCACGGCGTCCACGGCCGCGCCCTGCCGGTGGGCATCGGCGTGAAGATGGCCAACCCGGACCTCGAAGTGATGGTCTCGGGCGGTGACGGTGACGGGTACTCCATCGGTGCCGGCCACTTCATCCACGCGGTACGGCGCAACGTCGACATGAGCTACGTCGTGATGGACAACCGGATCTACGGGCTGACCAAGGGGCAGGCCTCGCCGACCTCGCGTGAGGACTTCGAGACCTCGACCTCGCCCGACGGCCCGAACCAGCCGCCGGTCAACCCCAAGGCCCTCGCCCTAGCCTCCGGCGCGACGTTCATCGCGCAGTCGTTCTCCTCGAACGCACAGCGACACGCCGAGATCGTCCAGAAGGCCGTCGAACACGACGGCTTCGGCTTCGTGAACGTCTACTCGCCGTGTGTGACGTTCAACGACGTGGACACCTACGACTACTTCCGCGACGCCATCGTAGACCTCGACGAGACCGACCACGACCCATCGGACCGCGACCAGGCCAAGGACAAGATCCTCGAAAGCGAGAAGGAGTACATGGGCGTCCTGTATCAGAATGAAGATTCCGTTCCATTCGAGGAGCGTGAGGGCGTCGAGGGCTCGATGGCCGAGATTCCAGACGGCGCGCCCGAGGGCGCGATGGACCTCGTCCGCGAGTTCTACTAGACCACCTTTTTCAGCGTCGCCTTTCCTCGCGCGCTCACAGAGCGCGCTGTGGGAAGGCTCCTCGAAAAACGTGGGCGAAAAAGGCCGGAATCGAGGCCGAGCCTCGATTCCGGTGAAACGGCGGCCTGCGGCCGCCGTATGCTACCTGGCGTTTCTATAGACTCCCCAAACAGGTGTTCTTGATGACACATCCCGGCAACAAGTTGTGGCGATCACAACGTTGCTGAATGGGTTTATTTATGACAGTCGAATGAGGACTGTACGGAGATGGGTGACACGCTCGACTACGACGAAGCGGAAGCCCGGCAAGAGGAGGCGATATACAGAACGCCGGCCGCAGCGGCGCGTCGGGAGCGAGTCCGGACCCTGCTCGCACCCGAACTAGGCGACACAGTTCTTTCTATTGGCTGTGGGCCGGGCTTCGAGCCGGCAGAGATCGGCTGGGCGGTCGGCACCGAGGGACACGTTCACGGTATCGACCGGAGCCAGGCGATGCTTGAACTCGCCCGAGAACGCTGTGCTCCGCTCCCGCAAGTGACCGTGTCAAAGGGAGACGCTAGTTACCTTCCAGTGGCCGACGAATCGGTTGACGTGGCCGTTGCGGTGCAGGTGTTTGAGTACCTCGAAACAGTTGCGCCGGCGGTTGCAGAACTGGCCCGAGTCCTGCGGCCCGGCGGGTCCGCTGTCGTCTGTGACGCTGATTTCGCGTCGCTTGTCTGGCGCAGTCCCAATCCAGAGCGAATGGCCCGCATCCTCAGGGCGTTCGACGACCACTGCCCGCACCCGCGACTGGGCTCCCGTCTGGCTCCGGTTCTCCGAGAGGGTGGGCTGGCGGTTGACCGGGTCGAACCGAACACTATTGTCAACACCCGACTCGAAGAGGAGACGTTCGCGTATCATCTCATGCAGTTCATTGAGGACTATGCGGCCGACCATGGAGCTATCGAGCGTATGGCGGCACAGGCCTGGGTGAACGACCTCCGGGAGCAGGAGGTTGCCGGGGAGACGTTTTTCAGTTTCACGCAGTACTGCTATCTCGTTCGCAAACCTGCGTCACAGTAGGTCGGCGATATGTGGGAGACAGAGAGCCAGATATCATGTCTTCCGGTCTCACACACAATAGAATCGGGTTCGGACCCATATGCTGGTATCCCTAACAAAAGGTATGCACGTTTTCTGGCATCAGCGGGACCTCCGAATACCGGACAACCGGGGGTTGACTGCCGCCGCTGCGGACGACGAAGTACTGCCGGTGTACGTTCTCGACACGGACCTGCTGGCAACCATCGGGAAGCGGCAGCGAGCGTTCCTGCTGGCCGGCGTCCGAGCGCTGAAACAGGCGTATCGGGACCACGGCGGGGAGTTACTCGTCAGGAAGGGGACTGCCGTCGATGTGCTTTCGAATGTTGTCGATGAGTACGATGCCGACCGGGTGTACTACAACGAACACTACCGCCCAGCACGGCGGAACCGCCAGCGGCGAGTCGACGAAGCGCTCCCGACGAAATCGCTGACTGACCTCGTGCTCGTTGACCCGGCAGGGCTCGATAGCCAGTACGAGAACCACAGCCGCTTCTACGACGACTGGCAGGCCCACCACAAGCTACCGCCGGTCGGCAGTCCGGACTCGGGCACACTCGTCGACGTGTCGGACCCAACGACAGCGCCGACCATCGAGACGGAGATGGACCTGCCGACGCCCGGCTACGAGGGCGCACGGCAGCGATACGACAACTTCCTCACCGGCGGCATCGAGACGTACAACGATACCAGAGATGATATGCAGGCCGCCGTCGAGCGGCCGACCAGCGCCGTCTCGCGTATGTCGCCGTACCTCGCGGCGGGGATGATCGGCATCCGCGAGATGTGGCGTGATGCCTCCGACCGACATACAGAAGCTACCGGCGACGCCCAGCGAAACATCCAGAAGTACCGCTACGAGCTTTCGTGGCGCGAACAGAGCTACCACCTGCTGTACTACAACCCAACGCTGTTGTCGGAGAACTACAAGACGTTCCCAAACCGTATCGAGTGGGAAAACGATGAGGATAACTTCGAGGCCTGGAAGCGCGGCGAGACGGGGTATCCATTCATCGACGCCGGGATGCGCCAGCTCGAACAGGAGGGGTACATCCATAACCGGCCGCGCCAGAACGTCGCGTCCTTCCTCACAAAGCATCTCCTCGTCGACTGGCGCGAGGGGGCGCGACACTTCCGGAAGCGACTGGTCGACCACGACCCGGCTAACAACGCCGCCAGCTGGCAGTGGACGGCCTCGACCGGGACCGACTCCGTGGACGTGCGAATCTTCGACCCGGTCGCACAGATGAGCAAGTACGACAGCGGGGCAGACTACGTCACGGAGTACGTGCCGGAGCTTCGCGGCGTTCCATCGAACAAGATTGTCGACTGGCCGACGCTCTCGGACGGCGAACGCGAGGAACTGGCCCCGGACTACTACCACCCAATCGTCGACCGGAACGCCGCCTACGAGCGCGCACAGCGCGTGTTCGAGACGGCGCTGGGGAAGCGCTGAGGAAGGTAGACGTAAGTAGCGCTATGCTCTGTACTGCACGAGGAGATAGGCCGCCACTGCAACGGAACCAGTGACGCCGGTGAGCCAGATATCCGTACTCAGATACAGCCCCGGTGTCGGCGGGTGGTACTGCGTCAGCGGCCACAGCACTTCGTATGATCGGCCAGCCGCCTTCAGTAGGAGTGCATCGGCAAACAGGTGGCTGGCCGCCCCGAGCGACAGCAGACCGAACACGCGCCGCCGGTCGGCGCGGTTCACGACCACTACCCCTACAAGGACGGCGACGAACGCGCCACCGAGCGTGTGGACGCCCAGCCAGTCAAACGGGGTGTCCAGCGCCGCCTCGATGGTCGCGGAATCCACTAGGAGCTTGATTTTCGCCATATCCGGAATAAATGCGCCCGCCATACCCACAGTCACATACTCGCCAGTGAGCCAGTCGTACCGCAGTGACAGGAGGGTACAGATGGTGAACGCGATGAAGGCGTGCGAGAGCAGGTCCGGCATCAGGCACGCACCTCCTGCACCTGTGTGCGCAGCGCCCGTATCGGCCGGAGTGGCTCCTCACGCCGGCATAGTGCCCCCGTCTGCCAGTTCAGCCGCCAACCACAGACTAGCCGTCCGAGGGTCCACAGGCCGGCGAGGGCAGAAACGAGGTACATCGCAACGTAGTTTGTCGCGGGCACGCTCACACTGTTTTCCGCGGTGATGGTCCAATCTGGGCCGAGCGTCCCGTACACCTGCAGTGATTCGCCTTCGGCGACGGCTCTGTCGACGTTCCGGACCACGATCGCGAGTGTGCCGCTGTAGCGCTCGCCGTTAGCAGCGTACTCGTACTCGACGGCGATTTCGACCGGCTCAGTTCCGGTGACCGTGCCAGTCACCTGAACAGACTCGCCGACGTACCTGTCGTAGTCCGCAGCTAGTGCGTCCTCTGCGGGATAATCGCCCAGTTCGGAGGCCGGCGTGGCGGTGCCGAATCCGACCATGAGTGCGAACAGCACGGCCAGCAATCCGCAGATAGCTGCGGCCCTGCCCACCCACGAGTGAAGCATTCAAATCTCGGTGCGGGCGGCGTGATATAAACTCTGGCGCTTGGGTCGAATCGATATCGCTCGTGTGCCTACTCAGGCTTGCCGGGCAGGACGTCCGGGTCGCCGGAGCGGTAGATGTACTCGACAGCGACGCCGGTCAACGGCGAGTCGGCGGCCGTTGCGTAGGACTTCGCGAGGTCGAGGTACTGTTCGGTCACGTCGACGACGCGCCGATAGGCGGCTTCGTCGTCGGGCGCGAGCAGGTACTCGGCGGTAACAGGTGTCAGTTGCCCCTCCGCGCGGTCGTCGTCGTAGTCGTCGACGTCGTCGAGCCACACCTGTGCGCCGATGATGGCGAGGACGATGGCCTTGGCGAACTCGTCATCGATATCGAGGCCAGCGAGTCGGTAGAGGTCAAGCATCCCGTCGTAGAGGACGCCGACACGGGCGTACTGGGTCTTGCTGTAGGGGAGTTCCTTCTCCGTCTCGGTAAGTGTCGCCGGCTCCTCGTCATAATCAGCGAACTTGTATTCTTTCCGGATATCGGTCAGGGCATCGGCGTCACCGTCCTCGGCCGCAGTCATCAGCTCCCGGAAGTAGTCGTCGCGGTCCTGATGGGCCTCGCTGTAGTCGACAGCCCACTGGTAGGCGTTCTCGACAACAGGCGGCATATCTTCCAACAGGCCGTCGAGGTGGGACTGCAGCGCGGACTGGGCGACCTCGGCGACACGACGGCGGTCGGCTTCGCTCCCGCTCCACGGCTCGCTTCGCTCACCGTGTCGCTTCGAGGGCTCCAACCGGTCGCCCTCGGCCGCCTCAAACTCGACCTCGAAATCTTCGAACTCGTCGTCGTTGATGGCGTCGCGCATATCGCCATCGATGAGTGCCTCGATGGAGAGGCGAGTCATCTGCTCGGCGCGGACGACCATCTCGCGGGGCGCAAGGTCCTGTGCCGGTCCCTGTTCCAGCGCCGTCTTGTCGACAGTCGGAACACCGTCGGCGATAGCGTCGATAACGGGGTCACCGGGTGCCTGCTGACGGGCATTGCGGTAGACATAGCCCAGCGTCAACTGTGCGGGCAGAATAAGCTTCGTGTCATAGGAGAATTCGACCGGCCGGCCGAACTCGTCTTCGAGGGCGTCCTCGATGCGGTCGGTTACGTCGTCGACCATTGCCTCGGTGCGGTCATCGATCTCGGATTTCAGCGAAAGACTGCCGGCATCGAACACGCCGGTGTCCGCGTAGTATCCCAGCACTGCCCGTACTGCCGTGGGAAGCCGCCGCCTGTCCGCGAGCACGCCCGCGCCTGTCTTGAGAACCATTGTATGTCGCCCCGGGTGTTCCCGTCATGGTAGTGGGGCCGTCTTTACCCTTTCGAGAACGCCCTCGGTGTATTCGGAAAGACTGATTACTGACAGGGAATACCCACAACCATGCGCGAGCGCTTTGACGTGGTAATAGCCGGAGCCGGCCCTGCCGGGGCGCAGTGTGCCCGTGATCTAGCGGAGCGAAACTACGAGGTGCTCGTTCTCGAAAGCGAGCCCGAAGACGGGTTCCCGCGTCAGAGCAACAAGTCTACCGCCGGGACGTTTATGTCGGCGATGACGGGCTTTGCGATTCCTGATGACGTGGTGATGAACTACACGGACGACGTCGTACTCGAGTCCCCCAACGACCACTACGTCCGCAATCAGACCGGCGCAGTCTTGGAGTTCGCGGAGTTCAAACAGTGGCTCGTCTCTGAGGGCCGGGATAAGGGCGCGACCTACCGCTTTGACTCCCGCGTCTCGGCCCCCATCATGGAAAACGGTGAGATCGTCGGCGTCCGCTACGACGGCGACGAAGAGGTGTACGCGGACATCGTCATCGACGCCACCGGCCCTGCCGCGCCGCTGGCGAAGGAACTAGACGTGTGTAACCTCCAGCGGGACCACCAGGCCATCGGCGTCGAGTACGAGTTCGAGGGCGTCGAAGTCAACCACGACGACTACGCCGACCTCAGGGACGCGATGATGCTCCGCCTCGATCACGACCTCGCCCCGGGTGGCTACTCCTGGATTTTCCACACCGGTGAAGATACGGCGAAAGTTGGCCTCTGTTACATCCAGAACGGCTCCCACCAGAAGTACGCCAAAGACGGGATGGGGATCGACGACTATCTGGAGTACTGGCTCGATTCGGACCCCAGATTCGACGACGCCGAGCGAATCGAGGGCACACAGGCCCACCGCGGGTCGGCCCACATCCAGCCACCCGACTCGATGAGCACGGACAACTTCATGGCTATCGGCGACACTGTCCCGACTGTCGACCCGCTGTGGGGAGAGGGGATACATAAAGGGATGAAATCGGCCCGCGCCGCAGCCGCGACAGCCGATTCGGCGCTCAAGCCCGACGAACCCGACACGTCGGCGGAGAACCTCTCTGTCTACGATCAGCTCTGGCACAGCGAGGTAGCCCCGAAACACAACGCCCGCCTGATGATGACGGAACTGCTGTATCTCGCCCCGAACGAGCGGTACGATCAGCTGATGGACGATCTCCGGAGTACCGGACAGGACACCCTCAGGCAGATCAACGGCGGCGACCGGCGGGCGATTGCGAAGCTCACCCATCTCTCTGACATGCCGATTCTCGTCGAATACGCGCGCCGTCGTCTCGATATCTGAGTACCATCACGCGAAGTGCGGCAGGTTTTTTTCCGCCGGCCCGGAGTTTCAGATGATGGAAACCCCCGTTGGTGTGGTCGGTGACGACGCCCTCGCAGACGTGCTCCGAGACGCCGGCGTAGCTGTTGAACGGGGTAGTGACGGCACTGTGCCGGATACTGAACGGGTCGTCGCTGTCGGTGAGGACGCCGTCGCTGCCGTGGCGCGGGCCGACGGTGACCCGCTCGTGTTGCCAGTCGCGGCAGGTCGCGGCGTCCGGTCAGTACCGCGAGACGACGCTGTCGGGGCTGTGTCGGGGCTTGCGGACGCCCGGGTTGAGACGCATCCGATCCTCCGCGTAACGATGCCCGACAGAACGGTCGAACAGGCGTTCTGGGACGTGACCCTCGTCACTGCCGACGCCGCCCGCATCTCCGAGTTCACTATTGCATCGACGGCTGACCGCATCGGACAGTTCCGGGCCGACGGTGTCGTAATTGCGACGGCTGCTGGCTCACCGGGCTACGCCCACCGTGTCGGCGGCCCAATTCTGGCACCGTCAGACCAGGCAGTGGCAGCACCGATCGCGCCGTTTGCAACCGACCCGGATCACTGGGTGTTGCCCGTCGACGGACTCAGTGCCTCGGTCGAGCGCGACGAGGCGACCGTCGAGTTACTCGTCGATGACCGCGTATCTCAGCCCGTCAGCTATCAGGAAAGTATCACAATCTCGCTCGGGTCCCCCGTTCGGACCGCCGTCGTCGACGAGAGCCAGTCCAGATTCGAGTGAGATTGGAAAGACACTAATGGACGGTGGACAGAGCTTTGCATATGCAGCCATCCGTAACGTTCTTTGGGCCACTGGATACCATTCTGGGGAGCCCCACTGTCGGCGGCGCGCTCCTCATCGAATACGTCATCTTCGGAGTGGTAATTGTCAACTTCCTGACCCGGCAGCTCGCCCACAGAAGCCACGTCAAACAGTACGAAAACGATGGCGCGGACGCGGTCAGCCGCCACCCGGCGCACACGTTCACCAACATCACGCTGGTCGTGCTGTCGTTTTTCTACATGACGCTTCACCATCACGGCGGGATGGTCCTGTCGGTACTCGTCCTCGGCGCAGTCATCACCGACTTCTTCGAGTTCGAATCCCGGAAGGTCGAGGCGCGCCGTGACATTCCACTCGAACGGCCGAAGGGAGCCATCGTCGCCGCCCTCGTAGTGTTCATGTACGCGGGCTACCAGAGCCTGTTCTGGGTCATCAAGGGTCCCTGGAGCGCTATCGTCTGAACACGGCCTCTCATTCTGTCGGCGTCGAGTACCTGTAATTTGTTAGCCGCGCCTACCGATAGCCGTGGGTATATGATCGGCACTCCTCCCAGCTCATCCAGTACCAAACATTCGTATGGTTCTGCGCCATAATAGTTTTTGGACGGCCAGCATACTACGATTTCAGGGGCTAATTGGTATAGAATTAGCCGCAATAGTTTAATACCTACACTTCATTTGTGTCGGTGTAGACGAACATGTCACACAGGTCCCTCACAACGGCGTTGACACTATATCGCGGGGAAACACTCACACTCGAAGAGGCGGCGACCTACAGCGGAGTGTCACCAACAAAGTTCGCCGCGGCGCTTCGTTCCCGCGGGATTCAGGTACGTGACGAGGACAGCGCACCGCTCGATCAGACTGCGAACTGAGAGTGGCGTCGGTCCCAGTTAGAAAGACACGGCTACTGCGTACTTATGCCGACCGCTCGTTGAGATACGCCTGGAATTCACTGATCAGCGGGAGCACGACCCAGAAGGTCAGTGCGCCCAGTACCGCGAACCAAAAGAACGCGTCGCCCATGAACAGAGCGATCTGGTCGAACGTGGTCGGTTCCTCGATAGTAAGTTCGCCGGTGAGCTGTGCCCCCTCGAAACTCGGCGTGTTGTACCAGCCCTTGATGGTCATCCAACCCAGTCCGCCGACCATGAGGCACGCGAACCCCTTCATGAACTCGTCAGCCATTATCCGAACGTTAGGTAGCGTCGTCTTTAGACTTTCCCATTTCCTCGGTACGGAAGCGCGTCGAAAACGCATAGACGACTGTGCCGGCGAGGATGCACGCGATCCCGGCGAGGCCGACCGGAACATCGATCTCTGAGGCGGGCGCTGACGCCCGCTGTGTCGCCACGTCGACGAGGATGAATCCGGCGACGACGCTGACGACCGCAAACAGCGTCGAAAACACCGTCACGGCCTTGTACACGCGCAGCGGCACCACAACGTCCCGCCGCTCCGAACCGTCTTCAGTCCCCGCTGACTGGTCCCCTGTCATCGGTACCACTAGGGACGGGAGCCACTTTACTGCGGCGAGATGTGGTCGCAACGCTCGCGGTAGTAGTGGGCAGAGAACGTGAGAAACGACGGAGAAATCGACCGATCAGATTACTTCGGCGGCCGCAGCCGATAGTACCGACGGTTGAGGTCGAACATGTAGCCCTCGCGCATCGTCTTGAGCACCGCGTAGGTGATGGTCGCACTGATGATGGGGACGAGGAACGTCAGGTCGAACAGCAGGTGGGAGTCCATCGGGAGGAGGTTCTTGATGGACAGCGCGGCGATGGTCAGGCTGAAGATGACGCCGGACATCCCGACCGCAGCCCAGAACGGCTGCTCGACGGGACGGCGGGCGGACCCCTTGTTCAGGAAGGGGACGATGGCGACGAATCCGACGACCACGACGTTTGCCAGCACACCGTAGGTTCGGTCAGCCATGAGCTTCGAACCGCCGAGGATGCTCAGCTCGGGGTTCAGCGGGCCGAGCTTGAGCAGGCCGAAAGACCAGTAGAGATACCAGTCCGGCAGGATAATCGCCGGCGTCACGCCGGAGTTTGCGGGGTTCGGCATCTCTGGCGGTAACGTCGCCGAGACGAACAGAATCATGCCCACGAAGAAAGACGTCAGCGCGATATTGCGCATCATCTCGTGGGGCCAGGCCGGGAACGCGAGCACGTCACGCTCGACGTAGTCCGACTGCTGGCGAAGGTCCTGGTCCTCGCGGCGCGCCCGCTCGAAGTACTCGTAGGTCAGCCGGGAGAGCCCCTGGGTCCGCTCCTTTCGCTCGGACCATGCGGGGGTCTCGTCGTCCGGCGAGACGATACCGGTGCCGGAACCGTCCGTGCGAACGTCGTCTGTGTCGTTGTCGCTCATAGTATTAGTGTGGCTCAGCGATCCCCTGCATCCAGACGATGCCGATGTGGACCGCGATGATGGCAGTCGTGATGAACGGCAGGAAGAACACGTGCAGGATGTACATCCGTTGTAGCGTGGCCTGCGATAGCGTGAACCCTCCGAACATCAACTGTGCGACCCACTCACCGATAAGCGGGATGGAGAGGGACATCTCGACGCCAATCTGGCCGGCCCAGAACGAAAGCTGGCTCCACGGCAGCAGGTAGCCGGTGTATCCGAACACCAGCGTCAGCGAGATCAGGACGATGCCGATGAGCCAGTTCAGCTCGCGCGGCTCCTTGTATGCCCCGGTGAAGTACACACGGAGCATGTGGAGGAACACGGCGGCGACCATGATCTGCGCGGCCCAGCGGTGAACCGAGCGCAGGAAGTAGCCGAGGTTGAGCTGGCCCATGATGAGCATCACCGAATCGTACGCGACTGTCGGCGACCCGTCAGCAGCCGCGGCTGCCGGTGCGTAGTAGAAGCCCAGCAGCGCGCCTGATATCGCAGCAACGATGTACGCAACTGTCGAGAACGACCCGAGTGCGTACAGTGGGTACCAGTACCAGAACTTGTTGTCGAGGTTGTACTGTTCCGTGTGGCTCTTCGGCATCTGCATGTTGACCTTGTAGTAGAGATCTTCGAGGATCTCCAGATAGTCAACGACGCGCAGCCGTCGGTCGAGCCAGATGAGCACGGTCAGGTACACCGATTCGATCGGTGTCAGCTCGCGCGATTCCATCCAGCCTTTGTGGTCGTGTTCGTCTTTGCGTTCGAGACTCATTGATTACTCCGTTTTTGGTGGGCGTGGCAGCGCCACGAACGTCGATTGCACGGGGCTGAACGGGTCATACACGGACTGGTGGCACTGACAGTAGATGTCGTTGGCCGCGCCGAAGTTGGCGCTCCCGCTCTGCGTTTTGAACCCTGGCACGCAACAGAAGTGCGTGCATTTGTTCAGCCAGGCGATGAAGCCTTGGTCAGTTGCCTCGGAGACGAATGACTGGACGCTTCCGGGAAGGTCCGCGTACTCGCCCTCGCCATTGGCCATCTTCTCGACCTCGGCTGACCTGATTATTTGCACCGGAGCGCCGTTCTTTCCATCGCTGTTGGCCCGCCAGATGACACTTGCGGGCTTCCCGACGCCGGAGTCGCCGATGCCGTTACCCCAGTCCTTATAATCCTCGAACATATCGACCGTAAGGGGTTTGCCGGACTCGTACTCTCCCTGCCAGGAGAAGGTCCCTGTGGAATTGAGGAACGTGTTGTTCCGGTCTGATTGTGGGTAGATAGCTGCAGTACTCTGGATACCGCAGTACTGGAACCACTGTGAGGAGTAGTCGATGCCGCTCCCGCCGAAGTCCGGTGCAACGGCCGCACCGGCGTTCTCGTCGTACTCTGGCCAAAGCCCACTGATCTCGCCACCGTTAATCTCGATCGGGATGATCGGCATTCCCCGCGGTGCCGGTCCATCAGTGTTCTCAACGGCAACGAACGGGGTTGTCCCGCCACCTTCGCCGGCGGCGTCTGTCGTCGCGTCAACGGCTGCTGCGCCACCGACGCCAACGCCGGAGAGTGCAGCGCTTCCAACGACGCCCTTTACGAAGCGACGACGGCCTGTTTCGGCCGGATATTTGTCTTCATCAAGTGGCATATTATTTCTTGTAGTATGGGTACACTGCGCGTTTGAATGTCTCTGCGAACTTGTCGCCATCTGCAACCGTTGTTCCGTCAACGTCTTCCTGACGGATGTAGAGGTCTTCCCACTTGCGACGGCGCTTCTTGACGATCATCACGTCGGGGAGGAACTCCTTGCGGTACAGCAGCATGATGAACGCCAGGTCGATGAAAATCGCCGTCAACACGCCGCCCATGAACATATTGGCCTCGATGAGGCGGACGGTCAACACCGTGCCGATGCCGGACGCCCACCCGGCGATCATGCCGTAGGTGAAGAGGCCGACGAGGCCGACCTGAATCACCGTCAGGAGTACGATGCCGACAGCCGCTGCTGTGCTTTCGCGTGGCGGTTCGTACCGGTGGATATCACCGTACGTGGAGCCTTCGGACGCCATTAGTTGTTCCCTCCGCTAGTGTGGGGCGACTCGCCGTACTTCAGCTGGAAGAACGTGAATATCAGCGGGATGATGACTGCGAGGCCAGCGCCGAACCCGACGTAGTGTGGCTGAATCGGGACGCCGGCGTAGTGGGGGTCGACCTCGACCGGGCCACCACCACCGACCGTCATTGTCGGGTACTCCTCGCCGACGACGATAGCCCCCTTCATGTTGAGGCTTTCGTGGGGGACACAGAGATACGGGTAAATGCCGTCCTCTTCGAAGGTGTGCTCGTAGTTGACGCCAGCACTGGAGACGGCGCTACCGGAATCCAGCGGGCCGTCACCATCTGAGGCGACGTTGTGGCCGCCGCCGTTGCCTGTCCACTCCCATTGGACGGTCGCGCCGTTGTCAACGTGGACGGCTGGCGGACCGAACCCGTACGCGCCGCCGTTGGCCTGCACGCCGACCTCGACAGTTACTGTGTCCTGCCCGGTCGCGTCGACGGTCGACCCGTCGAAGTTCCCGACCGAATCCAGGAAACCGCCGTAGTCCGGGACGGTTTCGCCACCGTCACCGCCCTCCTCCTGTGCGGCGGCTGCGCCGGTGGCGCTGAGGGTCGCCGCAGCACCGGCGGCCCCCCCTGCTGTCCGGACGAACTCCCGTCTGTTCATATACACTCTGGAATCAGGACTGAGTTTGTATAAACCCACCGAATACCACCCGCAGGAACCGTCATTACCCGGCTTCGTCAGTCTCGGTCGCTCCGTCTTCAGACCCCGAATTCTGTGGGTCGAGCTCCGGAACGAACTCCGGTCGTTCGCCGTCCTCGAGTCCGATAGCCCGGAGTCTGTCCCGGTACTCTTCGGCGCGGAACGTGTCCGAGAGCCTCGCGTTCGCGACGGTGAAAAAGAGGACGAGCGACACACCGATGAAGGCAGCGCCAGCTACGACCAGAAGCGCAATGCTAGTCCCCCTGTTGCCGATGACGCCAGCGGTCGCGAGCACTGCGCCCCCGAGCAGGGCAATCCCGGCCAGGAGCTGTGCCCCGGCAATCGCCTGTAACATCCAGTTGCCGAGTTCGCCGCCACCCTCGGGAACTGATTCCGGTTCGGGAAGGGGCCTATCGGGGACGTTCTCGGGCACGTCGTAGGAATCCATCGAACACAGCGCGACTGTGGGCTTCACGTCACGCATGACGGTCCCCTCGCCTTCGAGGCTTCCGTCGGGGTAGACGACCGCGTAGCCTTCGTCGGAGTACGCGAGTACGCGTGGCGGGTCCCGATGACGTTCGATGCGGGCGAACACGTCTCGGTTTGCAACGCGGTTCCGCAGGTCCCGCGTGACCCGGTCGAGGAGTTCGTCGCCGGTGATCCACGACTCCTCGTCGAAGGCAACGTCCCATTCCTCGGCGGTCATCTCGGCCATGTCCGCCGGACCGAAGTTGTCGAAGTCGTACTTCTCTTCGACCTGCTTCCGGAGTGCCTCCGTGTCGAGTTCCTCGCCCAACTCGCCGTCTTCGCCCGTCTCACCGCCGTCGCCTTCAGCCCCGTGTTCGCCGGGCTCGGTTTCGGCAGCTACCGCGTCCGCAGGGGTGTTCCCGCGCTCGTCCTCCGTGGGAGACGTCGAGTCCGGGTCGGCCATTGCTCGGGTGTACGGACCGCGATGGCTTACAAGTTCTGACCTTCTGCATCCGGCAGTCTTTAGCGAGCACTGTCCCTAGGTCGGCCCATGGTGTCGGACGGCCTCGTGGCCACAGTCGTGTTACTGTCGGTGAGCCTCAGCCTCCCCTGTTTCTTGTACGGCGCGTACTACATCATCGAGACGGAGCCAGTCACCTGGGACGTGCTGATGCATCACCTGAAGTTCGTCACGACGGGGCTGGTGTTGACCACCGTCCCGATGGTGTTCTGGATGGTCCCACGGCTCCCAGACCAGCTCGGTGGCCTGTCCGCTGTTCACGCAATGCTCGGTCTGCAGGCCTACGCGTTGCTCGCCTTCGGCGGAACGGGTATCGTCCGCATCTTCCGCGCGAAGCGGAAACACGACCTCTACAACGAGTACGACGAAGACCTGTTACTGGACGAAATCGGTGACGAGACGTTCAGCCACTGGCGCTCGCGGCTCCGTATCGGCGTGTTCGGATACGTCATCTTCTGGCTGCTGGCGTATCTGGTCGGCGTCGCTCGATATGCCCTCCGGTACGTGGTGTGAGTGCCGACAGCGGGTCTGATTCTCGGTTTCTGCGAACAGGCTATATGTTTCATTAGCCTTGCATGTCTATCTCTAGTTGTGGTTCCAATGTACGAACACATCCTCTTTCCAACCGACGGTAGTGACGGAGCAGCAGCCGCACTGGCGCATGCACGCAATCTCGCCGAAACGCACGACGCGACGTTACACATCATGACCGTCCTCGATACGTCGTCGCCGCATATCGGGATGACTGCCGCGAGCCCGGAAGGGGTAACGACCGGCATGACTGCGGAGGAGCACGACGAGTCGGAGCCAGGCATGGTCGGTGAAGAACACAATCTTGAATCGTCGCTACAGGAGCGGTCACAGGCCATCGTTGAGACAGCGGCGGACGAGGTCGATACAGTCGACACCGTCACCGCCATTGAGCGCGGTCCCCCCGATAAAGCAATCCTCGACTACGCCGACGGGAACGACATCGACCTCATCGTCATGGGGACCCACGGCCGGACGGGTATTGAACGGTATCTGCTCGGCAGCGTCACCGAAAAGGTCGTTCGCACATCCGACGTGCCAGTGCTCACTGCGCGTTTCAGTGACGAGGAAAACTGAGTCGCTCGGCGCGGGGCTACCATGCCTCGCCGCTGGCGAGGTCGACCTCGCTGTCGCCTTTCTCTGAGGGACAGATGTCCGCCAGCACGCACGCCTCGCAGTCGGCCGAGCGCGCACCACACACGGCTCGCCCGTGGTCGATGAGCAGGTGCGTAAACTGTTGCCACTCGCTTCCCGGTACCACGTCGAGCAGGTCCTGCTCGATGGCTTCCGGGCGCTCTTTTTCGGTGAGCCCCAGCCGCCGTGAGAGCCGCTGGACGTGCGTGTCGACCACGATGCCCTCGACGATGTCGTGGCCGTGCTGGAGGACGACATTCGCCGTCTTACGACCGACACCGGGGAGGTCAGTCAACGCAGACATCGTGTCCGGGACCTCGCCGTCGTGTTCTTCGGTCAGAATCTCACCGATTCCCTGGAGATAGCCGCCCTTGTTGTTGTGGAACGTAATGCCGTAGATGTCCTCAGCGAGTTGCTCCTCGGAGGCTGCAGCGTAGTCCTCGGCACCCTGGTACTTTTCGAACAGGTCTGCTGTGACCTCGTTGACTCGCTCATCGGTACACTGCGCCGAAAGGACGACGGCAATTAGCAGTTCCAGGCGGCTACTGTAGTTCAGTGAAATCGTCGAGTCGGGGTATTCCTCATGTAGCCGGTCGACGACCTCTGTTGCCTGTTCCTCACGTGACTCCAGCGGCGTTCCCATACCGCAGGGCAGTGCTGGGTTCCCTTTGGCGTGTCGTTCTTGACTGCCTGCTGATTGCATGTCACTACCACGCAAGCTGTGGCAACGCCCTTATATCAACTGTGAGTTGTTTCACGCGTGTCAGGACCAGCGTTCATCCACGGCGAACGCGTGACGCTCCACCCGCAGCAAGCAACCGATAGCGACCTGCTACAGCAGCTATTAAACGAGCCGCAGGTCCGGCATAAGATCGGCTTCAACGAACCACTTTCAGAGCCTGCCGCAGAAGACCTCAACAGCCGCGATGCCGACACGCACTTCGTCGTCTGTGTGGATGATGAGCCGGTCGGGACGTGCATGCTTCACGAAGACTACCACCCGTGGGGATTTGGTGTGCTCGGGTACTCAATCTGTCCGAACCACTGGGGCAACGGCTACGCGACCGATGCTGTGGACTGTCTCGCACAGTATGCGTTTCAGGAACTGCGACTGAACAAACTCGGTGCGGACTGCTACGCTACCAACCCGGCCTCCGCGCGTGTGCTGGAAAAAGTGGGATTCCAGCAGGAGGGACGACGGCGCGACCACGCCTTCGTCGACGGCGACTACGTCGATCTACTGGAGTATGGTCTCCTCGCTGACGAGTGGAGCCCATGACCCGCTCTGACACACCTACCGAAGCTTCTTTCAGTACCCCCTCGTCGGCTTGTGTATGCCCGGACCAGCATTCCTCCGGGGCGAAACAGTAACGCTCCGAACGGTCGAAGACGAAGATGTCGAGTTCCTGCAAGAGACGGTCAACAACCCTGATGTCAGACACGGTCTTTCGGCCACAGAGCCGATCTCCGAACAGGCAGAGCGTGAGTGGGTCGAATCTGTCGCCAGCGGCGAGACCGATGACGTGCACCTGCTCATCTGTGTCGACGGCGACGCGGTCGGTATCATCGGCCTGAACGATGTTACAGACCGGATCGGCATGGCCGAGCTCGGCTACTGGCTCACACCGGATGCGTGGGGCAACGGCTACACGACCGACGCCGCCCGAACGGTCACCGAGTACGCCTTTCAGGAGCGTCGGTTCCATCGGGTGTATGCGAAGGTCTTCGCCGGCAACGAGGGCTCCCAGCGCGTGCTTGAGAAGACGGGGTTCCAGCGAGAGGGGACGCTGCGGGACCACTGGTTCCGCGATGGCCGCTACGAAGACGTACACATCTACGGTCTGCTAGAGGACGAACTGGACCACGGTGAGTAGCTACAACTCGGCAAGGCCACGCAGAACCGTGTCGAGGGCCGGTGTGGTCCCGTCGGTGTCGTCGAACACAGTTGCCACCTGAACACGACATCGCTGGTCGACGACGAACGCCGCTCGCTGGATACTCCCGCCCTGTTTTCTGACGCCGAACTGCGTCGCGACGCCGTGGGTGTCAGCCAGCAGCGGGTAGGGAAGCGACAGCGCCGCCGCGAGCGACCGGCAGTCGTCGATATCTGCTGGGAGAACGCCAAAGACAGCCACGGCATCCGATACGCTCGCCCAGTCTGCGTCGGCCAGCGCACTGAGGACGGTCCGCGACTCGGGGTCGTCACCGGGAACGAACGCCACGACCACCGGCGCGCGGTTCGTCGCAGCCGACAACCGATAGGCACCAGCACCTCCGTCCGCGGTCCCTTGCAGGTCGAAATCCGGAGCTGGGTCGCCGGGCGAGAGCATACTGAGTGAACGGGAATGCAGTGTAAAAGTCCCGCGGCCTGAACAAACGACTGGTATCCGTGTGGCGACAGTGCTACTGGGAAGACAGAATCCGCCCGACAATCGGTTTTGGAAGTGCTGCGTGGTATTGAGCCCCCGCACCGCAGACGTTTCAGTCGCAAAGAAGCTTTATAAGCCGTCCGACCAACCACCGTCGTATGGGAATGGAGAATCTACCACAAGAGATTACAGCCCTCGTGGGTCGCGAGGTGTATTCGAAAAACGGCGTGTTCGTCGGCGAAGTCGAAGACCTTCGGCTGGAACTTGATCGCAAGGAAGTGACAGGGCTGGCACTCCACCAGCTCAACACGGAGCTGTTCGACGAAGAAGTGAACACAGCCCGGGGCGTCATCATTCCGTACCGGTGGGTCCAGGCTGTTGGCGATGTCGTCATCGTCAGTGATATCGTCGAACGGCTTCGCCAGCCCGAGGCCGGCGACGAAGAAGAAGAAGTCCCCGCCTAGTTTCCGTTCGAACTCTCGCTACTGGAACTGTCGACACCCATTGCTTCGAACAGTTTCCGCTTAACTGCTTCCTCAGTGAGTTCCAGCAGTGTATCTCTGTTGTCATCGCTCGTATCTAGACCGGTAAAGATGCCAAGCGGTATCTCGACGCTGGCATCGGTGGAGTGGCCCGCTGTCTCGCCCATCCCGCCGAACGCGTCTGATAGTACCTTGCCGATGTTCATCCGGATATCCTTGGACCGAGCGGCGAGATAGATTGTATCATCGGCAATAGCGAACACCGCTGTGGTCGTGATGCCCTCCAGGTTGAGGAGGTGCTGGGCCGCCTGTGCCAGCGCATCGCGGTCCCGAATGAACCCGGCGTTGGAGACGAGGTGGCTCCCCTGAACCTCGCGGTTCCGGATTGCCTCGGCGAGCACGTCAAGCGTTTCCGGACTCATCGACGGCGATTCGACCTGCTCGAGCGTGTCGTGGTCGGCGAAGGGATACAGATACGCCGCGGCGGTCAGGTCTGCCGGCGTCGTGTCCCGTTTGAAATCCAGCGTCTCGGCACGGATGCCGTACAGCAGCGCCGTGGCGACGCTCTGGTCGAGATTGAGATCGAGTTCCTGAATGTACTTCGTTAGAATCGTCGACGTGGCCGAGATGTTGGGCCGGATATCGGAGAAGGCGGCGTCGTGCTCCAGTTCGTGCTCGTGCTCGTAGTGGTCGACGACGATATCGACCGATTCGACAGCCGGTTCACCACCTTTGGCAACGTCCACCAGCGCGAACGTGTCGTACTCATCGAGGTTGACATCCTCGTTCGAGGTCAGTTCGATACCGAGGAGATTGACGAACGCGCGGTTCTCCTGATGCCCGATCTCGCCCTCGTAGATGATGTCAGCGTCCACATCGCGGCTTGCGGCGATGGCCCGTAGCGCCGCCGCCGAGGCGATGGAGTCCGGGTCCGGTGACCGGTGGATAAGTATCGCCATGCGTTCCTCGGTCCCGTCGATGACGTCCCCAAGCTGCGAGGCCTTGTACTCCAGTTCACCCGTCTCCAGCGCTCGTAGCGCCGAATCGGCGATGACTGCGGAGGGATTGATGACCACGTCCGCACCGAGTTCCGTGAGGTCGTCGGCAGACACCGGGTCATCAGCGCGAGCGATGATGAACTGCTCGCCGCCGGACTCGCGGATATTCTGCACCGCTTCGGCGTTGGCGTTCACGTCCGGAGACATGATGAGAACCACGTCGCGGTCGGCAACCGTCTGGGCAACGTCAGTCTCGCAGATGTCTGCCTGCTGTGCGTTGAGGTCCTGATCGCGGAGCGCCTCGACTCGCCCCTCGTCTGCGTCGAGGATGAGTACGTCTTTCCCCTCCTCGACGAGTTCTTCCGCCACGGCGTGGCCAACACTCCCACACCCGAGGATGGCGTAGGTCGACATAGAGGCCATCGTGATGCCGCTGGCTGTACTCATTAGTGTCTGTATCGCTTGGCGTCAAGCCTCTTTAATGCCAGCTATTTCACCAACAACTGGGAACGGTCTCCTGAAAGATCGGGTCGAGAGGCTGTCAAACGTCGCCCAGCTCGGACACAGTCGCACCAAACGACACCGATGATAGCCAATCGCCGCTAGCCGACTGGTGTGTGCAAGAAACGTGGGACCAACCGACATGAGGCGTTCGAATGAAAACCTATTTTACCGGGCCGTCCAGAGAATTGAGTGCACTGGGCCGGTAGCTCAGTCTGGCAGAGCGACGGCCTCTTAAGCCGTCGGTCGAGGGTTCAAATCCCTTCCGGCCCGTTTTCCTGCGAACGACAGTGAGCAGTGAACATATTCGAAGGATTTGAATCAGGGAGGTCGCGCGGAGCGAAGCGAGCACGTCCGATCGTGGTTCAAATCCCTTCCGGCCCGCTACTTACTATGGCTCGCAAATCCGCGAGCTACGGGTGTAGGAGGAGACAGTTGAACCAGAGAGGGCGCGAAGCACGAAGCGAACACGCCCGACCGTGGTTTGACTCTCTTCCGATCCGTTGGGCAGGCCAGTTCAGCCGTCCAGTCGCTTTCGCATCTTGACGTGTGGGATGCCTGCTTCCTCGAATTCGTCGCTAACCGTCTCATAGCCGAGCTGCTGGTAAAATGGTTCAACGTGGGTCTGTGCGTGGAGTTTGAGTTCGGTTGCGCCGTCGTCCCGAGCGGCGTCTTCGACGGCCCGCATCAGCGCTGCGCCGACGCCATCGCCCCGATAGGGCTCGCGGACCGCAACTCGCTCAACCTTGCCGACCATAGGCTCGGGGAACCGGAGCCGAGCAGTCCCGACGGGATGCTCGTCTTCACGGGCCAGAAACTGAACGGCCTCCGAGTCGTTTCCGTCGAGTTCCTCATCCTCGGAGACGCCCTGTTCCTCGACGAACACCGCTGTTCGGACGGCTGTTGCCGCATCTTCGAACGCATCCCAGGTGCCGACACTGATTTCCAAGTCGCTCATGATCGCCGCTTCGAGCGGGTCCCCTGTATGTGCTGTTACTGGGAATCGCCGAAACCATCAACACAGATGCGGGTGAAGCGAGCACGTATGACGTACGACTACGCTCGCGACCACGAGCACGAACTGTCGGCGGAGTATCTGTACGCCTCTGACGCGGAGGTTCTGGGAATCTACGACTCTGATGACTCTCTACAGGTCGACGTGGCCGTCATCTGTCCCGAATGCAGCGAGACACTTCGCTTGGAGGCGACCGTCGACAAAGTCACGTCGTCCGGAACGGAACTGCCGCTGGACGAAGACTACTACGACTGACTAGCGTATCCGCAATAATTTTTTCCGCGGCGCGAGTACGGCCGTCCGCTATGTCCGACTTCGACACGTTCGAGTGTGCGAGCTGTGGTGCGTCGTTCAAAGCGTATCCCGACGCAAATGCGGCACAGAAAGAAGCGTGTAGTCCGGCCTGCGAAACCGCGTTATAATCGGCTTCGACTTTCTGTTCCGCTGGTCGACAGCGTTAGTTGTCGGGGCTGTAGTTGGGTGCTTCGTCCGTAATCATCACGTCGTGTGGGTGGCTCTCCTGCTGTCCCGCGGCAGAGACCCGAACGAACTCGGCGCGTTGCTTGAACTCTGGAATCGTCTCGGCTCCGACGTAGCCCATCCCGGACTGCATCCCGCCGACGAGCTGGTGGAGTTCGGAGGCCAGCGAACCCTTGTACGGCGTCGCGGCTTCGACGCCTTCGGGGACGAACTCCTCGCCCTCTTCGTCGTCCTTGAGGTAGCGTTCGCCGCCGCCCTCGTTCATCGCGCCGACGCTACCCATGCCGCGGTACTGCTTGTACTTCTTGCCGTTCATCGTGATGACGCGGCCCGGGGCCTCATCGGTTCCGGCGAAGTAGGAACCGAGCATCACCGCGTCAGCGCCTGCGGCGATGGCCTTGATAGCGTCGCCGGAGTACCGGATACCGCCGTCGGCGATGACCGGCACGTCGTGCTGGCTCGCCACGTCGGCGACCTGCGCAACGGCGGTGATCTGTGGCATCCCCGAACCGGTGACCACACGAGTCGTACAGATGGAGCCGGGGCCGATACCCACTTTGACGCCGTCGGCGAAGTCGACGACGGCCTCAGCGGCTTCCCGGGTTCCGATGTTGCCGACGACCACGTCGGCGTCTACTTCGGCCTTGATCTCGCGGGCGCTCTCGATGACGTTCGCGTTGTGGGCGTGCGCACAGTCGATGAACAGGATGTCAGCGCCGGCCTCGTCGGCGACCTGTGCTCGGTCCATCTCGAAGGGGCCGACGGCGGCACCACAGCGGAGCGAGCCGTCGTCCGCGCGGGCGGCCTGGTCGTACTCGCGACGCTGGAGGATGCCCTGCATCGTGACCAGTCCGACGAGTCGGTTCTCGCCGTCGACAATAGGGACGCGCTCGATTTTGTGGTCGTACATCAGTTCTAGCGCTTCACGCGGGGTCACGTCCTCGGGTGCGGTGACGACCTCGTCAGTCATCGCATCTGTGACGGCGTCGTCCTCACCGACCTCCAGATACGGGCGGATGTCCGTCCCGGAGATGATGCCCAGCACTTCGCCACTGTCGTCGTCGACGACCGGCGCGCCCGAAACGCCCTCGTGTTCCATCATCTCGTCGACCTCGCGGACGGTCTGGTTCGGGCTGGCCGTCACGACATCGCGGATAATGAGTTCGTCGGCGCGTTTGACCCGCTCGATTTCGGTCGCCATCTGATCGGCGTTCATGTTGCGGTGGAGGACGCCGATACCGCCCTGTCGCGCCATCGCGATTGCCATGTCGCTCTCGGTGACGGTGTCCATCGCCGCGGAGACAACGGGGACGGTCAGTTCAACCGACTTCGAGACCCGCGTTGTGGTATCTGCCTCGTCTGGTTCGACGCGAGACTCCTTGGGTCTGAGGAGTACGTCGTCGAACGTCAGCGCCTCCGGCACTCGGAGCTTCTCTGAGAAAGGCTCGGAATCGTTCGCCATGTAAATCGTCCACGACGGCCCGGCAAAAACGTTGCGAGACTCAGCGCTACGTGGGGTTCGATGCCACACGTCTCTCTGGCACCCCGTTCCAGAAATCCGCCATCGATCTCTCATTTTTCATTCCCTGGTCCCGAAGGTGAGACATTCGTCCACAAACAGCGAGGCATTCCGGAGAAACGGTGGCGTATGTGCGCAGTTCTCACGCAACGGTTATGTGCGAATGAAGGATAATTAAAAACATGCGACTCACCGAACCCGCACGGAACGGTACTGCCCGCCAGATGACGTCCACAGCGTCGGGCAACACAACGTTCACGTGGTTCGGTAAGAAATTCTGGCAACTCTGTCGTGTTCGTCAGGACCGAGTGAGAACCTCCCAACGAGAGTTGGGTTACGCTCGACCGTAACACGACATGAGTAGCTCCAGACACCCGATTGCACTCGACATCGAGCAGCAGGTCGGCCGCGGTGGCCGGCTGCTGGCGACCGTCATGGGCCTGCCGCTCGTTGACGGCATTTTCCCGGTGCTCGTCCTCGCGGGAGCACTCTCGACCTGGATGGGCGTCCTCGAAGTCGGCTTGCTCGTCTTCGGCGGGTCGGCCACTGTCGCCGTCGTGTTAGCCGAACTCGAAGGCGGTCCCCGGCAGCAGGCGCGTTCGGTACTCATCATCGGAGCCGTGTTGATGCCGATCGCGCTCGTCGAAGCGGCCCTTGCCCCGACGATCGCGGGGATCGTCAAACTGGGGACCCTCGAACGCTTCGCCGGCCTCGTCATCCTCGCCATCGCCGCACAGACCGCGAGCGCACGTATCGGCGAATACCTGCCGCGGCCGGCCGTCATCGTCGGACTCGGCCTGCTGGCGAGTCTGGACCCCGCCGGCGCGACGCTGGTCACCGCCATCGAACCCGGCGTCTTGCTCCGCGCGGCCGCCACCACCGGCGTCGGTATTGGCTTCGCCCTCGCCGTCGCGCTGGCCAGTCCGTGGCTCCGCAACGCCGTCGACATCGACCGGTTCCGCTTCGGTAGCGCCGTCGCGCTCGGCGTGCTCGCCCTCTCTGTCCTCGGCGTGATGCCGACCGACGCGCCGGTGGCGCTGGCCGTGCTCGCCGTCACGGCGCTGCTGTCGTTCGACCCGGAGAACGCCCGCACGCGTCACACGGAATACCGGCCGGACGCAGTTGACCTCACCGCCGCCTTCGCCGACGGCGGCGCGTCCCAGGGCGTCGCCGCCGACGAGCAGACCGACGAAGGGGCCGCTGTCGAGTACGAGCCTGACCAAGAGCGCGCCCCGTGGCTGTGACGAGGGAGAACTTTTAGGCCTCTCAGGCTCGGCTGTCCGGTATGAGCGACAATCGCGTGGTCCAGGGTCGGATGCAGACCCCCGAGAGCCTGGCCGAACTCATCGAAGGTGAGGATGTTATGGACGCAGAGCCTATCGAAGACGCCGATGACGACTGCCCGGAATGCGGCGAAAACGTCATTTCCGTGGGATATATGCCCTCTGCGCTGGAATTCGTTACTGGATACAAGTGCCAAGAGTGCGACTGGTCGGACACCGACCGCGACTGAGCGCCGTCTGCCAATCGAAATCCCTTTAATGCGAGTCGGCTTACGCCGGAGTGCGGGGTCGTGGCCTAGTCCGGGAAGGCGGCTGACTCCAGAGGCCACGCGCCTGGGACGACACTTCGAGGGCTGATATACTGAGCGGCCGGCTGATCACCGGTCCGCGACGATGACCCTCTGGAGTTCCGAGGCGCAGGACGGAGATATCAGCCGATCGGGGGTTCAAATCCCTCCGACCCCATACTGTTACCCTTCCAGACCTGTCTATTCATTGACTTTCGCGTAGTATTACAGCTAAATAATCTATATCTGTCTTCAAAAACCCGCTCTCAGCGAAGCCAACGCATTCCGGAATCATAGATTCTCGTAATCAGTTCCAAGTTGGGACGCCAACACTGCCTAAGTCCAATGAGTTTACTGCATGGCGGCTATCTGCCCACCCATGAGTCAGTTATTACGTGATTTACTTGCCGGAAACGCCGACCACGCGGCGGAGTTCCGGGATCGGTTCGACAGCGTTCAGAACTCTCAAAGGCCAGATGCTGTCACGGTCTGTTGCTCCGATTCGCGGGTACTTCAGGACCATATGTGGGGTAATAGCGAACCGGGGCATCTCTTTACTTGCAGCAACATCGGGAACCGAGTCATCCAGCGGACCGCATCTGGCGAGGCGGTGTCCGGTGACGTACTGTACCCGATCGAGCATACGATGACCGAAACTGTCGTCGTCGTCGGCCACACCGGTTGTGGAGCGGTGACCGCGACGTACGACGACCTGACGGATGGCCTTGACGAACCGGCAGGCATTGACCACTGTCTCAGCGTTCTCAGGCCCCATCTCGAGCCTGCACTGGAACATCTCCCTGAGGATATTGAACGGGCAGCAGCCGTCAACCGACTCGTTGAGTACAACGTCGACAGGCAAGTCGAGTTTCTTCGAGATAGTGACGATGTTCCCGCCGCTGTCGACGTGTTCGGCGTCGTCTACGACTTTCAAGACGTGTACGGGGGGCAACGGGGTGAGGTCCACGTCATCAACGTCGACGGCGAAACCGATGTCGGCGCGCTCCGGGCGGCCCATCCCGACATCGACTCACGGATCAACCGCCTCTGGGAGTACTAGTCCGGCTACCGGCTTTCGCGCTGTTCGACCGTATTCAGTTCGATAATAGTCTCCGCCACTATTAAAAGGGTTTTATCGAACCATTAGGATTTCACTGATGGTAACACTCTTTGTCTGTGGTAACTAAGTCCATTCTATGTCAACAGAGACGGATGCACAGGGACGGCTGTATATCCCAAAAGAGGTGCGCGAAAAGTACGGCCAGAAGTATCACATTGTCATGTACGAGGACAGAATCGAACTGATCCCCGTCGCAGACGATCCACTCACCGCTGTCCGTGAGGCGGCAGGTGAGCTTCACGATGCATCCGTCCAGGAGATTCAAGGTGATATCGAGGCGGAGGCGAAAGACGTAGCTGAGGAGGCCGGCGGCGATAGATGACGGTGTATGTCGAGACAGATTTCCTGCTCGCACTGGCAAAGGATACCGATTGGCTACAGAGCTCCGCAGAGGACGCCCTCGTCGAGTACGATGTCGAAACGTCACCGTTCTCGTACCTCGAACTCCTTCTCGCTCGGGAACGTTACGAGTTCGACTACGTTCCGCTGGTAGCAAACCTGCTCGAACTCGTCCCCGTACGAAACGAGGAAGAGAAACAGGTAGTTCTGAAAGCCGTTAACTACTACGACGAGGGAATGACGCCGTTCGACGCATTTCATGTAGCGACTGCGGAAACGCGAGGATTGGATGTCCTCTCCTCTGAGAAGGCCTATGGAGAAGTGGAGGTCGACCGAGTCCCACTCGAACCAACTGACGAAGAATGACTTCGGACTGAAAAGAGAGTCGCACAGTCCTGAATCATGGTTTTCACGATAGTTATGCTGACCACGGGTGCGACAGACCGGACCAACTCTTCCGGCTGCCCGTCGAGTCCAAAAGTTCGGACGGTGGAGCGAGTAACATCGCACTCAAGCCACTAATGCGCGTATAGAAGTCCTATTGAAGCCGTTCTTCTGCTACCGGCTCTCTCTTTGTTCAACCTTGTTCAGTTCGATCAGCAACCGGAAAATCGCTTTCACGAGGTTCTCGTCGACGTCGAACTGCTCCGCGTTGTCGCCGGCGCGGTCCATGACGGCCTGCTCTTGCTGTTCGTCGGTCGTCGGCAGCCCCTTCTCATCTTTGACCTGTGCGATGGTGTCAGCCACGTAGGTTCGCTGTGCGATTTTCTCGACGATCTCCCGGTCGATAGTCCGGATTTCGTCGCGCAGTTCGTCCAGCGACATGTCCTCTGGGTTCGGATTCGTGCTCATACTGTGTGTGTTCCCTCGGTTTGTGTCGTCGTCAGCCAGGTCGCCCCGGGTCGCTCGTCCCAGGCGTCCTGTACGGCTTCGAGTGCGGCCCGCTCGCCGACGGCAGTGAATGACGGTCCTGTCCCGGACAGCGAGACGCCCTCGACGTGCTGGAGCGCGTCGAGAACCGGGTCCGTCTCGAAACCCAGCGCGGCCGAGAACGCGAGGCCGTTGACCGTCATGGCCCGCTGGTAATCGCCGTCGAGCGCGAGGTCCTCGACGAGGCGGGCCATCGGCGCGATCTGCCGGCATCGCTCGACATCCGCGTCAGCACTGAATGATTGTTCCGGCGGCGTCCAGACGAGCACGTCCCAGTCGATTTCCTCGCGGGCTAGGAGCGCGTCGTCCTCGTTGTCGGTGACGGTGACGCCGCCCAGCATCGACGCCGACGCGTCGTCGAAGGCCCCGGTGACGGTGACGCCCACGTCGCGAGCGGCCATGACGCCCAGACGGGCCATGTCCTCGCGGCTCATCCGCTCGGTCGCATCAAGCGCGTCGAGCGTCGCCATGACGGTTGCGTTCGCGGCCGCACTGGAGCTTTTCAGTCCCGACGCCATCGGGACCTCGCTCTCGGTGCGGACGGTCCCGCCGGAGACCGCGGGCACGCCCACGTTCTGTGGGCCGCCGTGGGCGTCAATGACGTACTCGACACAGCGCTCGATAAGCCGTGTGTCGGCGTCCGGCGCACCGGCGACCTCGCCGGTAACACCGTCGGTCTCAGTCGAGAGCGTGACGGTCGCTGTCGTGTACTCGTCGATAGCAAACGCCGCGCCGCGGCCGGTCGCGAGCGCGTTGAGGACCGTCCCTGCTGCGGGCGCTGCTGCCTTCCCTTCCATCGACGTGTACTCTCACACGGACCTATTTACTAACTGCGATACCCCTGTAGCGGCCACATTGACCGCAGCAGCGAAGCGATCGCGTCACAGTAAGACGGACAACACTATACCGACCAGTTCGAAGGAAGCCAGCAACCGGAAATGAGCATCGGGAACGTACTTCGTGGACTCGCAGCAGGCATCGCGGTTCTGGGCTACGTCAGCCTGTTTCTGTTGTTGCAGGTCCAGGCGGCCCCAGTATCAGCGCTGGCGGGAATTGCAGTGCTCTCCACTGCTGTGCTCGTCATTGCTGGTGGCCGGCCCGCAGTTCGCCAACTTCTGGGTCGCGGGTCGTCCTCTCAGGCGGACACGTCCGGGTGGTGGCTCGCTCGCGTCGAACCCGCACTCGAAGACGTCTGGAACACGTATGCGGACCTCGTGCTAACGGTCGGCCTGTGGGGCATCAGTATCAGCTCCTTTGGCGGACTCATAACCTATCCCGGCGACGACCCGCCGTTCGGCCTCGCTATCGTCGGATTCCTGTCGATGGTCTGTGGACTCATCTCGCTCGGGTTTCTCATCGATTCGAGATACGAGTGAAATCGGGTGACTCGGGTTCCGGTCAGGCCGGGAACAGGAGGTACGGCAGAATAAACAGCAACAGGAACATGAACAGGAGGATGATGCCGTAGCCGGCGAGCGTCCCGGCGGCTGTCAGCCACGCCGGATGGTCGAACTGCTCGGTTAAGTGTGCCATACCGTGCGGTTCAATCGGCGATAGTATAGTGGTTTGGGAGCGGGACGTACCCGAACTACTGCAGTATCCTCACTGCGACTGGGAACGGTAGGCTTTCAACGATCGGTTCAGTACACTGGCAAAAATGTATATTGTCATCGTCGGTGCGGGTGATATCGGGTCGCCGTTGCTTGAGATTGCGACAGCGGGGGGGAACGAGGTCGTCGTCATCGAACGCGACAAGGAGCGGGCGGAACGTGCGTCGAGACAGTACGACTGTCTCGTTATCAACGACGACGCGACGGTGAAAGATACGCTAGAGGACGCCGGTGCGGACCGGGCCGATGCGCTCATCTCGACGACCGATCAGGACGCGACCAACATCATGGTCTGTCTGCTGGCACAGGAACTGGAAGTGCCGGACATCGTCTCCGTCGTCCACAACCCAGAACACATGAACGTGTTCCGCCAGATCGGCGTCAACACGATGCAGAACCCACAGCGGCTTATCGCCGAGTATCTCTATCGGGCCGTCAAACGGCCGTCTATCGTTGATTTCATGCGGATTGGCGACCAGGCGGAAGTGTTCGAAATAACGGTCACGCCAGGCGCGCCGATTGCGGGCAAGACGCTGCAGGAAGCCAACACGGAGGGTCTCATCGGCGGCCAGACGCTTATCGTAGCCATCGAGCGTAATGGCGATGGTGACCCAATAACGCCCCGCGGCGATACGCGTATCGAGGCGGACGACCTCCTCACGGTCTACTCGGGAGAGGGTGCGACGCCGGGGGTGACCGACATCTTCGGTCACTCCGAGGACCACAACTGATATGTCGCGACGGAACGGCGGGCTGCTCCCGACGGACCTGAAGACAATCGCCCGCGATATCGGGTCCCTCCTGCTGATGGAGGCTGGGCTGATGACGATTACGGCCGTGATTGCGCTGGGCTTTCGGGAGTTCTACGCCGCGTTCGGGTTCTTCACTGCGGCCGGGGTGACCGCCGCTGTCGGTGGCCTCGCAAACCGGGGGTTCACCGATGCTCCAGCCCCACAGATGAAACACGGCATGGTCATCGCCGCCGGCGGGTGGCTGCTGGTCGCCGCGTTCGGCTCGTTGCCGTTCCTGTTGACCGCGTGGTTCACGCCTCCTGCTGTCATGGATACGTTCGTCCCGGTCGGAACGGACACGAGTACGTGGGAGCCGATCAGGGTCGGCGGAACCACGACGCTTTCCAGTCTGGCGTACTTCCGGAATCCGCTCCATGCCTTTTTCGAGAGCATGAGCGGATGGACCGGGAGCGGCCTGACGATGGCGATTCACGAGCCTTCGCTCCCCCGCGCAGTCCAGTGGTGGCGGTCGTTCATCCAGTACGTCGGCGGCGTCGGCGTCATCGTCCTGACCGTGTCTATCCTGTCACGGCCTGGCAGCGGCAGTTACGCACTCTACCAGAGCGAGGCCCGCGAGGAAAAGATCCACCCGAGCGTCGTCTCCACCGTCCGAACGGTCTGGAAACTTGTCGCCGGCTACACGGTTCTCTCGTTCGCACTGCTGTTCGGTGCTATCCTCGCCAGCGACAGCGAGTACGCGGAGTCGCTGCCGCTGTGGGAGGTCGCCTGGCAGGCACTCAACCATGCCATGACTGGGCTCACGACCGGCGGGTTCTCGGTCACTGACAACTCGATTGCGACGTACAACTCACCGCTTGTCGAGACCGTCCTGTTGCCGATTATGATTCTCGGTGCGATTGCGTTCCCGGTCCACTACGTCGTTTTACACGACAGGCAGGTTCGCGAACTGGTGACGGACCTGCAGACCCGCTGGCTGTTCATCCTGCTTGCGCTCGGCGTCGTCGGTCTCTCAGCACAGAACGCGTGGTCCGTTCCTGCGACGACTGAGGCGTTTGCCACCCAGTCATTCCTGCCGTTTTCGGTGCCGATGCTCGACGCCGCACAGCTTGATGCGGTCCGGGACTCGACGTTCCAGTGGGTCAGCGCCCTCAGCTGTACCGGCTTCCAGTCGGCACCAATCGGTCGCTGGCTCGCCGGCGGCAAGGTGCTCGTGGCCGGTGCGATGGTGCTTGGCGGCGCTGCGGGGTCCACTGTCGGAGGCATCAAAATCATCCGGGGCTACACCATCGTTCGCGGCATCATCTGGCAATTCTCGCGAGTGTTCCTCCCGACGAACGCGGTGATTACGGCCCGTATTGGCGACCGGACGCTCGACCGTGAGTCGATGGAGCGGGAGTTCAGCGAAGCGGCCATCGTCACGCTGCTGTGGCTCATCATTCTCGTCACCAGCAGCGTTGTCCTCACCAACGTCGCGGGACCAGCGTTCGGCTACGCCGATGCCCTGTTCGAAGTCGCCAGCGCGCAGGGGAACGTCGGCCTTTCATCGGGCATCACCGGCCCGTCGATGCCCGCGCTTGCGGAGGGGATGTTCGTGTTGAATATGTGGGTCGGCCGACTTGAGATTATCCCGATACTCGTGTTCATCCGAGCCGGGCTGTACGGTCTCGACCCGTAGCTGAGCGGTCGCCCCGCTGTCTTTCACTCTTCGTCAGGGTACACCTCGCCGAGGAACATCCAGCGGACTTTCGTTCCGCCTTCGGGTCTGGTCTCCTCCTTGACGTGGTAGAGATACGGTCCGTGTGGGCAGTCATCACATTCTTCAGCACAGGTAGTCCGCTTCACCACCTCGGTGTAGCCATCGCGTTTGGTCGCGCGGAGGATTTCCTCGTTGGGGCCCGGCTCCACCGGCGATTCCGTCTCGTCGTGGAATCGCAGCAGTTCCTGCGCGTAAATAATCGTATTGCGAAGTTCGTCAGGCGTCAACTGGGGCAGTTCCGTCGCCACGTTATCCGGAACCCCCTCAGGCGGTGTCGGCTCGTTTTCATGACTAGACATACTCACATCTCTATCTGGGAGGAATATAACTGAACTGGCAGCTACAAACAGCGACAGAAGATGTCTCCCGGACTCACTCGTTCCAGAACGCACCCGTGAATAGCACGAACACGGGGATTATCTCCAGTCGACCGATCCACATCAGGAATATCATCAGCAGTTTGCTGGTTTCCGGGAAGAGTTCGTAGGTCCCGAACGGCCCCAGAAACCCGAACCCGGGACCGATATTCCCGATGGTCGCCAGGCTTGCGCTGAGGGCTTCAAAAACAGTTAGGTCGAGCCCGACACGGCCCGCATCGAGGAGGAGAAACACCGTCGCGATACCGAAGGTGAGCAGGTACAGTAGCGTGAACCCGTATATCGCGTTGATAACGTCCTCGTCGATGACCTGCCCGCCGAGCCGAACTGGTTTGACGGCGCTGGGATGGGACGTCGTGAACAGCTGGCGTCGGATACTCTTGAACACGACGAGCCATCGGACGATCTTGATACCACCACCGGTCGACCCTGCGGAGCCGCCAATAAACATCGCGAACAACAGAACTCCCTGTGCGGTGTTGCCCCACTGGGCGAAGTCGCTCGTCGCGTACCCGGTCGAGTTCAGCAACGAGGCGATCTGGAACGTGGCTTGCCGGAGCGAGTTCTCCAGCGCCCCCTGCGTGATGCCCCCGAGTTCGAGCGGCGGTGCGGACCCGGTAAACAGCAGGCCCCAGAGGATGACGGCCACGCCGGCGTTTGCGCCGAGGTACGCCTGGAGTTCACGGTCCTGGAGGAAGGCGGCATACTCGTCCTGCAACAGGAGGTAAAACAGCGCGAAGTTCATCCCAGCAATGAGCATGAACGGAATGACGGCCCACTGGACAGCCGGTGAAAAGTAGGCGATGCTCTCAGCCTGTGGCGAGAAACCACCGGTCGGCAGCGTCGTGAACCCGTGGGCAACGGCGTTGTAGGCGTCCATATTCGGTGCGTAGCCCGTGTAATGGAGGCCGAGCAGAATGAGGATATACAGAACAGTAAAACCCAGATAGAACAGCCAGAGGAGCCGTGCGGTCTCGGCTATCTTCGGCGTCAGCTTCTGGAGTTCTGGGCCGGGTGCCTCCGACTCAATCAACTGCGCCCCGTTGACGGCTGCCTCTGGAAGAATGGCGACCATCAGGACGATGATACCCATCCCACCGAGCCACTGAGTGAGCTGTCGCCACATCAGCAGCGCGTGGGAGTGGCGAGCAAACGATATTTCATCGGTAGCAGTCGCGCCAGTGGTGGTAAACCCGGACATCGACTCGAACAGTGCGTTCACAGGCTCACCGAGCGCTGATTCAGTCCCATACCCGGCAATAACGTAGGGAATCGCACCGATGACCGCGACGGCTCCCCACGAGAGCCCGACGAACAGCAGCGCTTCGCGTGGCCCGAGTTCGTGGCTGTCGCTGGCTTGCTCTATCGCTACGCCGAGCGTAATGGCGATCCCGATAGAAATCAGGAAGACAACGGTATCTTCTCCGTACAGCAGACCGATCCCGAGCGGGACCAGCATTGCGACGGCGAGATACTTGATCACAGTGCCGGTCAGGGCAACGCTCTGTCGCCAGTCGACGCGAACCGACATCACTGATCACCGACCATTACCTGACGCTCACACCCCCGATATGAAAAAGCCCCGCGTTCCAATAGCGCTGTTTCCAGCGAATTTACTCGTACACAGCGTCAGTTCGATACGGTCGCTGTTCCGTTCTGGCAGCACACCGAGCGCGTATGTAGCCGCGTCGTCCGGGGTAGACCTTGCCGTTGGAACTGCCGGAGACGCTGCAGTGGCGACTCAGGCGTGACCCTGTTCTTTCGCCCCCTCGCGGATTTTTTTCGACCGCTTGCGGACACGTGAGACGTATCGTTCGATTTTCTCCGGTTTCTCGCCGTAGAACGACGCGGCCCAGTGGACGTCGACGCCGTCCTGTGTGAGGAAGTAGGCGACAAGCGTATCACGGCCCGCCTGTATGACCGTCGGTGGCACGCCGCGGTCGCCGGTCCCGGCCTCTTGGAAGCCGTTCACATCGAAGTACACATCAGCGTATAGCGTTGCCATCTCGGGGTCATCGAACTCGACGCCCTCGTGGTCCGGAGCCTCGAACCGGTAGCGTGTGTCGCCGTCGCCAGTCGGTCGTTCGGCGATGCGTATATCGAGGATGTACTCGCGATAGGTCGAACTGTCCGTCGGTGCAACAGTGGTGTCTGGTTGTGGCATGGATAAGTTGGTCTGGGCTACGGTCGTCGGCTCGTTCTGGCTGCGAGCGCCGCCACTGCGGCGAGTGCAGCGATGGCCAGTACTATCGGGAGTGACCCGTTCGCGCCGGTCGTCGACTGGTCGTCGCCACTCGCGGAGTCGTCTTCCGTGGCACCTGCGGCGTTTGCGGTGCCCGTTGACTCGGCTGTGGACTCGCTGGCGGGTGACGATGCGTCGGTCATGGCGGCCACTGTCTCTGTCGATGCGCTCGGCGAGACTGCGACCGCCGTCGGCTCGGTCGTAGGTTCGACCACTCCGCCGCCGTCCGCGTCGACCTGGCTCGACGCGACGGTCACCTGTGTCTCGCCGCCGGCGACGCCGGTGAGCTGGACCGTCGCGAGCGACGTGGCGCTCGCGCCGGGTTCTATCTGCCCGTCGAGGTCAGCCGCCTCAAGTGTGACTGTCCCGCCGTCTGAACTAATGACAGGGTCAGTCGTGAGGCCGAGGCGGTCGGGGTAGCTTGCGTTCTCGAATCGGGCGACTGCGGGGTCGTCGACGGAGAGTTCGAGCTGGTAGCCGGCCAGTCCGTCCGGCGCGCTGGTGAGGACAACCGGTACGGCCATCGTCTCACCGGCGGCGACGGAGCCGGTCTCGATGCTGATTGCTGGCGTACTCTGCCCTGCAGCGAGCGCGGGGACTGTCCCCGCGAAGAGGACGAGCGCGACGAGCGCGAGCGGGGTGCCAGCGGTTCTGACGCAACCGCGTATCGAAAGGGGGCTGTCGTCTGTCATTGTGTTCCTGTATGGAAAGATGAGAGGGGGTCGGTTGCGGCCGTCAGTTGACTTCTTCGTAGAGTGCCGTCACGTCCGCGAAGTCGAGTTTGCCGTTCTCATTGAAGTCGTACGCCCCGGTGTTCAGCTGCACGCTGTCGGAGTCCATGTTCGAGAACAGCACCTGCACGTCCTCGTAGTCGAGACGGCCGTTGCCGTTGAGGTCCTCGAAGTGACCGTCACCGTCGGGGTCGGTCGGCGCGGTGTCGCCGACGACCGTCTGCGGGCCACCCACAACGATGCCGTTTCGAGCTTCTGCCTCGATGGCGTTCCCGTTCTCGTCATCCATCTGCTCGATGGAGACAGTCAGGTCGGTCGTGCCGCCGCCGTTGGCGCGGACGTCAAGCGTTGCGAGCGAGACGTCCATCGCGCCGGACTGGACGTTCGTGTTGACATCGGCCACGCGAATCGTCGCCGACGAGCCGTCGTCGCTGATGGAACTCTCTGTGAGTCCGAGCGCGTCGGGGAAGGAGACACCGGTGATAGATGCGATTTCGGGGTTCGAGACGGTGACGGTGAGCCGAGCGCCGGAGAAGCCAGCGGGGAGCGACGAGGCGGTCAGCGGGACGCTACCCGTCGACCCGCTGCCGACCGCGGCGGAGTTAGCGCTGACGACGACGTTAGGCTGGTAGACATAGAGGCCGTCGTTCGGGTACGAGCGCGCGGGGCCGCCGAAGCCGTCTTCACAGCAGATGACGCGGCCGTCGCGCATCGTGTAGACGTTGTCGATGTTCCGGAGCGCATCGTTTGCGTCTTCCGGCGAGTCGGTGAAATCGGGGCCGGTGATGACCGGTTCGAGCGTCGAGACGTTGTAGTCCGATTCCAGCACACCGCGATAGACGACGCCGCCGTCGACGCGGTCCATCTGGATGTCGCCGGTGTCGTTTGCGAGGTCGTCGTTGAACTCCGAAATGCCGAAGTAGATGAAATCGCTGGGCTGTGAGTTGTCGACGCTGTCGACGCCCTCGGCCTTGTTGAACTCGATGGTCGCACCGATCTCCTTGGCGGCTGCGCGGGTCTCAAGGAACGGGACGCGACGGAGTTCCTCGTCGACGCCGTCTGGGCCGTTCGCCTCGTACTGTTTGGCCCACTCGATGATAGCCTCGTTCGAGATGTAGTTCCGGTTCCCGTTCTCGATGACGTCGAGGTCGGCCTGCTTGATGACCGCCGCTGTCACCTCGTCGCCTTCCGCCCAGTCGGCGTGTGCGCTGAGGTAGTCGGCTTGGGTCACGTCGTCGTACTCGGCGACCCAGGACTCGACCTCGCCGTTGGTGGCGTGGCCGAGTTCTATCCACTCGATTTCGAGCGGGGTCTGCGCGGGAGAGTTCCGTTCGCCGGCTTCGGCAGCGTTGGCCGCGTCGTTCGTGATCTTCGGTGCGTACAGCGTTCCGGCAACGTCCATCGGGTCGTCGTACTCCGGAATCGGCTCGTCGGCGACGAACTTGTAGATGCCCTTGCTGTCGCCGTCGGAACAGCCGTAAACAGTCCGCTGGTCGCCTTCGATGTCAGGTGCCTCCCACGAGGCCCGCCCCATCACGTAGTACTTGACCGCTTCAGGTTCGTCAGCGGTCGGTTCGCGGAAGTCGACGAAGTACCCGTACCGGTACGGGTTCGGATACACGTCGTCGAGCAGCGTCGTGTCGAGGTTCTCGCCGTCCCCCTGGTCGTCGCGCTCCGCACCGAGGTAGTACGCGAGGAACTCGACGCCGGTCAGTGCCCAGTAGCCCTGCGGGCCGAAGTTCTCGTCGAGGTCGCCGCTCTCGGCGTAGGACTCGATTGCGCCCGATATTTCACTCGGGTTCGGCCGGTTCCAGAACTGACACCCGCCGATGAGGCCCTCGCCCGACCCCGCCTCGACGATGTCGCTTACCGTCGCCGTCAGGCTGACGCGGGGGTGTGCGTAGTTCTCCTCGGCGGAGATCATCGTCTCCCACGGACTGAGGTCGCCGTAGCAGTTGATCCGCGTCCCACCGTGTTCGCGGAGTGACTCAGTGTTGGTCAGGTTCATCGCGTTCTCGGTGTCCGCGCTCCACTCGCCGTTTTCGTCCTGGCTGAGCGGGACCCGGGAGACGCACCCGGGGCTGTTCTCCCAGTTCGTGAACAGGTAGCCCTCGGTCCCCTCGTCGTTGCTCGGGACGAACTGGTTACAGTCGGGGTTCGTCGCCGCGCCGCCGTACTGTGTGCCGGCGAAGTTCTCTTGATTGATATCTGTCCCGTCGGGCGTCTGGACCACGCCGAGGCGTTCCTCGCCGCCGTTGATCGGTTCGCGCCCTTGGACGAGGACCTCGTAGTCACCGGCCGCTGATCGGACCTGACGCTGTTTCTCTTCGGTGTCCGGAATCCCCACCTCCGAGAAATCATCGTTACTCCCATCGAACTCGAACTGGAAGCCGCTGAAATAGCCCACCGCGGCCCGTCCGAACGGTTCGGGGTTCTCTCCTTCCGGGTGCTGGAGGCTGTACAGCAGTGATCCGTCTTCAAAGACGAACGGTCCCGTCACCTCCGCACCGAATGCCGTCGTCGAGAACCGTTTGAGACTCCCGGCGACACTCGGTGCCCCGGGTGTGTCTGTCTCTTCGACCTCTTCCCCACTTGCCACGCCGATGACGCTGGCCCCAAGTGCAGCAGCCACCGACTGTGAAAGTACCTGCCGTCGAGTGAAATCGACCATGCGAGTGAGGGGTAGCAGTGATTATTAAAGCAAGTTTATAATATTCGTATGATGTATTTAGAGCGATCTTAATACATCGGCTACACACGTACTGCTAATTTGCTAGATGTATCATAAATAGTACTATTTTTGCGGGATACGTACTGAATAGCTCTGACAACATCCGCTCACGGACCCGTTGGAAATCACCTACTTACCAGTAAGCGTTACAGGGAGCTGATACTACTCCATACCACGATATGTCATGTTACGAAGTAAACAGGTCGGCGCTGTGGAGCGTGGGACGAAGGGCTACATCCCCATGTCGGCGGCCGGGTCGGGGACCGGAAGCGCGTTCGGGGACACACCGAGCAGTTCCGCTGCGTGGTCAAGCGCCATGTCGAAGCCATAGTACCGCTCCAGTTCGTCGCCGTCAGCGGTCGGTCTGACCTTCAGCATCGCGTACCCCTCGATGTTCTGTGCGACCGCAGCGCTCCCGCCGTTGCTCTCGAATATCAGTAGCCGTTCCTCGTCGGTCTCTCGGTAAGTGGCCGTGATACCGTCGGCTGACGCCTCGACGGGGAGTTCGGAATCGGTCATCGGCGGCTCTAGGGACCGGGGGTATGCGAACTTGGCGGTCCACTCGGAACCGCAAACGCGAAACCGGGCGGCTGTGACCGGACACCTATGCCGAAGTGGCTCCAGAGCGGTCGCCGACGCGATATGTGCGTCCTGCTGGCTGCTGCCGAGGACGGGGAACTCTCCGGCCAGCGGCTGAAAACGCGGCTTGAGCGTCGCTACGACACGCGGATCGAACCGAAGAGCTTCTACGGCGCGCTTGACGCGCTGGAGTCGGCGGGGTTCGTCGCTCACCGCGAGGACGGCATCGCCGACAAGTACTCGCTGACCGAGGCCGGCAAGCGACGACTTCGAGCCCAGTTCGAATGGATGCGGGAGGCGCTTGGCGAGGAGAGCTAACTATTCATTCCCGGCCCTGCCGAATTTCGTCGGCCGCTACCGATGGGATATCCTTTTTGTGAGCGGTCCCACAGAACACAGGTATGTCCCTGTCCCGCTCGCTCCTCTTGGCAGGTCTAGACGCCCTCCCGTTTGCGGCGCTCGCCAGCTTGGCAACGTACGTGTTCGCACGCACAACCATCCAGCCGTCAGTAGTTGTTGGCATGCTCGCCGGGACCGTCGGTGTGGCGGTCCTCCTCGCGCTGGGAACTATCAGCGCGAACCGCTACCGTGCGGACGGAAAATCGTTCTACTTCACGCGTGCGGTCGTCGTTGAAGGACTCCTCTCGCTTCCCTAGTCGAGAAGCTCGCTGGCAATCGTATTCCGAAGAACCTCGCTGGTCCCCTCGTAGATCTCGTTGAGTTTGGCGTCGCGGTAGAACCGCTCGGCCGGGAAGTCTTTCGTGTAGCCGTAGCCGCCGTGGACCTGAATGCCCTCGTTCGCCACTTCTCGGGACACCTCGGAGGCGTAGAGCTTGGTCTGGGCGGCCTCCTTGACGAACGACTCGCCGGCCATCTTCTTATCGGCGGCCTGGTGCATCAGTAGGCGGGCCGCCTGCGTCTTCGTGTCCATGTCGGCGAGCTTGTGCTGGATGGCCTGGAAGTCGCTGATTGGCTGGTCGAACTGCTCGCGGTCCTGGGCGTATTGTAGCGCCTCGTCCAACGCCGCCTGGGCGATGCCGACACCGCGGGCCGCAATGGTGATGCGTCCGCCGTTGAGCGTTTTGAGCGCGTGGACGAACCCGCGGCCCTCCTCACCGAGCATACGGTCGGCAGGGATGCGCATATCGTCGAACCGTAGTTCGGCAGTCGGACAGCCCTTGTCACCGAGTTTGTGCTCGGTCCCTTCGACGATGAAGCCGTCATCCTCCTCGGGACGGACAATGAACGAGGAGATGCCCTTGTTGCCGGCCTCAGGGTCGGTCTTGGCGAACAGGACGACAGTGTCGGCGACGGACCCGTTGGAAATCCAGAGCTTGCCGCCGTTGACCAGATAGGCGTCACCGCCGTCAACCGGTTCGGCGGTGGTGTCCATCGCCGGTACGTCACTGCCTGCGCCCGCTTCGGAGAGGGCGAACGCGCCGATTTCCTCACCCGCTGCCAGCGGCGTGAGGTAGGTCTCTTTCTGGGCCTCGTTACCGAACTCGTAGATCATGTTGCAGGCCAGCGAGATGTGTGCGGCGACGATTGTGCCGAGCCCGCCGCTTCCCCGCGAAATCTCTTCGAGGGCCATGGCGTAGCTGTGATAGTCTAGTTCGGCCCCGCCGTACTCCTCCGGAATCGGCATTCCCATCAGACCGAGATCGGCCATCTCGTCGACGAGGTCCCACGGGAACTCGTCGGTTTCGTCGATCTCCGCCGCCCGCGGCTTGACCTCGTCGTCGACAAACTCCGAGACCATGTCCTGTATCTGGCGTTGTTCCTGTGTGGGGCTAAAGTCCATGATAGATTCTAACGCGGGTTGGGTCTTTACTGTTGGCCAACGCGCGGCCCGTTGCCGGGTATCGTACTCGGCCCGCTACTGTCGGTGTCTGTCACCGCAGAGCGGTCAGTCGTAATCGTAGAAGCCCTGCCCGGATTTTTTGCCGAGGTCGCCGGCCGCGACTTTCCGTTTGAGCAGGTATGCAGGCTTGTAGCGGTCTCCCAGCTCTTCATACAGCGTTTCAGAGGCGTCGAGAACCACATCAAGGCCGATGTGGTCGGCCAGTTCGAGCGGCCCCATCGGGACGTTTGTCCCAAGAGTCAGCCCACGGTCGATGTCGGCCTTGTCGGCGACACCCTCGTCGTACGCGCGAACGCCTTCATTGATCCAGGGCATTAACACACGGTTCACTACGAAGCCGGGCTTGTCGTCGGCCTCCCAGGTTTCCTTGCCGATGTCGTGGGCGAACTCCCGGCCCAACGTCACTGTCTCGTCGCTAGTTTTCTCGCCGACGACGAGTTCGACGCCTTTCATGACCGGCACAGGATTCATGAAGTGCAGTCCGAGGACCTGCTCGGGCCGGTCGGTGACACTAGCGATAGTCGTAATGGAGAGCGTGCTCGTGTTGCTGGCAAGCACTGTGTCAGGCCCACAGACTGCGTCGAGGTCCTCGAACACAGACTGCTTGATGTCCATGTTTTCCGTCACGGCCTCAACGACGAGGTCGGCGTCCGCGAGGTCGTCCACCTCGGTAGTTCCAGTGATGCGGGCTGTTGCCGCTTCTGCCTCCTGCTCTGTGACTGTATCCCGCGCAACGAGTGTCTCAAAGCTCGACTGAATCTCCTCAAACCCGGCGGCAACCAGTTCATCTGTCATATCGCGCATGACGACGTCGTAGCCGGCCGTCGCCGCGACCTGCGCGATGCCGTTGCCCATCGTTCCAGCTCCGACGACGCCGACGGTGTCGATTTTTTCGAGATGCATACCGGCGTCTTCGTCGGGTGGTCGTGTAAGTCTGCCGACGGTATCGGACCGTCACGGTGCTAGCATTCTACCGAGAGAATCTGTCACAGGCTTAGCGGCAATCACTGCCCCGTGGCTGAATATTCACTCGAAATGTAGTAAATGTCAGCAAAAAGATACTTATGGTGTGCCGGAGAACCAACTGGTGATGAGAGACCCTGCGGGCAGCAGGCTCGGAGAAAAATTCGACTGGTCACCGGATGGCCAGTTTCTGCCCCTACACCTGACAAATGAGTAAGTCACTCGATATTTCGACCACCGAAGCCGAGCAGACAGTCACGGAAGTCATCGACACCATCGCCGGGACGACACCGGACGTCCGCCGCGCCATCGCCGACTACCGTGGCCAGAGCAACTCCGTCAACCCCACCGGCGACGACCAGCTCGCGGCTGACCTACGCGCCGACGAACTGTTCGAGCAGCGGGTGCTGGACATCGACGGTGTCGCCTCCTACGCCAGCGAAGAACGCTCGGACGTGAAAACGACAGACGGCCGTCTCCACGTCGCGATGGACCCCCTCGACGGGTCGAGCAACCTCGAACCCAACAGCGGGATGGGGACGATTTTCGGCATCTACAGCGAGCAGCCGCCGACTGTCGGTACCAATCTCCTTGCCGCCGGGTTCGTCATCTACGGCCCGATCACCTCGATGGTCGTTGCTCGGGACGGCAGCGTCCGCGAGTATATTCTCGAAGACGGCGACAAGCGGGTCGTCGACGATGAGGTGACGGTTCCTGAAGACCCCACCGTGTTCGGGTTCGGCGGCGGCGTCGACTCCTGGACGGACGAGTTCGAGCCCTACGCCGAGGAAGTCCGTCACGAACTGAAACTCCGCTACGGCGGGGCAATGGTCGCGGACATCAATCAGGTACTCACCTACGGCGGTATCTTCTCGTACCCCGCACTGGAGTCGTGCCCCGAGGGGAAACTCCGAGTCCAGTTCGAGGGACACCCGATGGCCTACATCCTCGAATCGGCCGGCGGTCGGTCCTCTGACGGCGACCAGTCGCTACTTGAGATCGAACCCGACGAGCTACACGAGCGGACGCCGCTGTATCTCGGGAACCCCGACCTGATCGACCGACTCGAAGCGAACATCGATTGATACGCCCGATTTTGTCATTCAGTAGCCGAGATAGATCGCCAGCGCTTTGAGAACGCTGTACAGCCCGACAGCGACGCCCAGTAGTCCACCGAGGACGGTTCCGACGATGCCGTCAGGCCACAGCGAGAGCGGGTTCGGAACGCCAATCGAGGGGAGCGCTGGAATCGGGAGGCCACCGCTATCACCAGTCACGTTCCCGACGCGCTGCCCGTCGACCGTCAGCTCGCCAGTCCTGTTTTCCGGAACGGAGCGGGCGAACTCCGTCGTTCGCGCCTCGCCAGCAGGGACGGTGACCGTCCGCGTTGTCAGTATCGAGGTGTTGAGCGCGACGATTACGTTGTGGTCGCCGCTCGCAGTGCCCCGGTTTTCCAGTTCGACAGTAATGACAGTCCGGTCGCCGGGACTGAGCGTCGATGGAGCGGCCGTAGCGTTCGTAACCACGATGTCCGGCTGCCCGGACTCTGCTGTCCGTATCTCGGTCGTTGCTGGTTCAGACGGCGACGGTTCCGAGTCGGTTGTCGCCGCCTCCGCATCCATGTCTGTTGCTGCCGTTTGTTCGATTCCGACGACGAACGTCGAGAGGCCCGGAGCGTCAGCCCGGTAGATGATGTGTGACTCGCTCCGGCCGGCGATATCAGTTGTCAGGGGCGTCCACCCGTCGCTGTTCCGGTACAGTGTCACGGCATCGGGTTCCGCACCGACCGCCGCCAGCGCATCACGGTCCACAGTAAATGTGAACGTCGCGTCCTCGGCCCGGACGGAGCCATGGTCAACGTCGAACTGGCTGACGCCGGTGTGACCGGTCGCAGCAGCGAACGCCGGCCCGGGCCGGCGGGAACGGATAGTGAGTGTTGCGGATTCGTTCCGCGGGAACGACACGGCAAGCCGCTCTAGCGTGCCGTTCTGGCCGGTGACGAGTGCCCCTTGTGGGGGCTGAATTCGCTGTGTCTGGCCAGTCCCGTTCAGCGACACGTTCGCTGTTGTTGCGTTCAATTGCCGTACGGTTACGTTCCCGCTTGTTCCATTCCCCATCACAGAAACGATTCTGGTTACTGTCGCCGTGTTTCCGAGCGAATCCGCAGCCGTCACCGTGACTTCGTGGCTGCCGGGCGAAGCGAAGGCCACGGTAATGTTCTTGCCGGTCAGAATCGTGTCGCTCCCCACCTGCCACCGAACCGAATCAACGCCCTGGTCGTCTGTCGTCTCCGCCGCCGAGAAGGTCACCGACTTGCCAACCGTCGTGTTCTCTGGCCCGGTGATGGTGACGTTCGGCGCGGAGTCGTCATAGAGGAACGTCTGCTGCCGGCTAAAGGAGTTCCCGTTTCCGTTCTCGTCGGTCACCGACATCAGAAGCAGCGAATACTTGCCTTCCTCCGGGAATGTGTACGTTCGTGTATATGTGACCGTGTTACCGGTGCGTTCGGTGAACCCCGAGAGATTGAGTGTGTCTATCGACGGGCCACCGACAGAGACTCGGAGCTGCTGTATCGGTTCGTGAATCCCGACAGAGATGCGGGCGGTGGAGCTATTGATACGGCTGACCTCGAACGACTGATACTTCGGCACGACGGAGTCCATTCCGGTGACAGTAACTGACTCCCGGGGCAGTTCATTCCCCGCCTCATCGGTGATACTGCCGGTGTCACGGAGGCTGACGGTGACGTTGTCCGTGTCCAGCTTTTTGTCCAGCAACAGCGAGACGCGTACTCCGGTCCTGTTTGCTCCGGAGGCGTTGATCGATGCGACCGAGACGTTCTCCACTCGGCCCGCAGTTAGCTCGAAATCCGTCGCCTGAATCGTACCCGTGTCCAGCGACCCGCCGTCGTCGTACAGGGACACCTCGATAGTCGTGGCGTTACCCCGCGTCGCATTGCCCCACTCCGGCGACTCGGTGTCTTCGGCCGCGGCCGTGCCAGAAGCGACTGCAATAAGCAGCGGGAGCAAAAGAAACACGGCGAGAACCGGCAGCCACCAGCGACGACGCCCGGCCGACGGCGGCGTCTCTCGGGCGTGACCGGTGGCACTCATAGTGCATGAGTAGTCCGGCACCCGATATCAATGGTGCGCCACCATTATGAGAGGTGATAATCGCGTGCACAGCAACTACATCACATCCGCCAAGGCATCGAACGCGTCGCCAACGGTCGACCCGTTGGGATCATATTTGTCGAGAGTATACAGTCCCTACTCCCTCAGTTTCAGTGGTAAACAGTGTGTATTTAATACGGTGGATGAGAACGGGTTAACAGACCACGTGGGGGCGTGGTTGCGGAGGGTGACGTGTTCACAACGGACCGAACGGTCCTGATAGGGACCATCGACGGGTGGTGTAGCGCCCTGCTCGACGAACTTGCGGCCGTCGAGCGAGAACTATGGCTTGTCGTCGCCGTGACGCTCATTGTCGACGTGTGGCTGACACACATCGGCCTCCAGCACGGCCTACACGAGGGAAACCCCGTGATGCGGGCCGCGATAGAGACGTTTGGAATTGCCGTTCTCGGCCTGACGAAGATCGGCGTTCTCGGGCTGGCGGGGCTGACCCGCCAGCTACTGAACGACCAACGTGGTGTCGTCGTGCCGCTCGGGCTAGCGCTTCCGTGGGTGGCGGCCGTCGTGATCAACGCGGCCCTCTTGGTTAGCCTGTAGCCGCCCTGGGATTGCGCTGTCTTCCGGCGTTACCCGTTCGCTCGCTGGACCAGCATCCCGTACGTATCGTGTCGCCGTGGGCGATTCAGTCGCAGACATTCCGTCTGACCGGCTGGTTCCGTCGTAGGTAATTGTTATCTGGAGAATCCCATGGACGGCGGTACCCTTTTGCCCACAGTCTGAGATATTAGCCGTATGTCGCCTGAGGTAAACCCCTTTGAGAGTTTACAGGAGCAGATCGACGACGCGTCGGACTATCTCGAATATTCGACCGACGTGCTCGAACGGCTGAAACACCCCGAGCGAGTGCTGGAGACGAATCTCTCCGTGGAGATGGACGACGGCTCCGTTGAGGTGTTTCGTGCCTACCGGTCACAGTTCAACGGTGACAGGGGACCGTACAAGGGCGGGATCCGGTATCATCCACAGGTCACACGCGATGAGGTCAAGGCGCTGTCTGGCTGGATGGTGTACAAGTGTGCTGCGGTCAACATCCCCTACGGCGGCGGGAAAGGCGGCATCGAAATCGACCCGCGCCAGTACTCGGCCAGCGAAATCGAGCGGATAACGCGGTCGTTTGCGAAAGAACTCCGGCTAATCATTGGCGAGGACCGGGACATCCCCGCACCCGATGTCAACACCGGCCAGCGGGAGATGAACTGGATCAAAGACACGTATGAGACACTGGAGAACACCACCGAACCCGGCGTCATCACCGGCAAGGCACCCGAGTCGGGCGGAAGCGCGGGCCGCGTCGAAGCGACCGGCCGGTCCGTGATGCTCACGGCCCGTGAGGCGTTCGACTATCTCGGGAAGGACATGGCGGACGCGACGGTGGCCGTGCAGGGCTATGGCAACGCCGGCTCCGTGGCGGCGAAGCTCATCGAGGATCTGGGCGCGAACATCGTCGCCGTATCGGACTCCTCGGGAGCTGTCTACAACCCCGACGGGCTCGACGCACGCGACGCGAAGGCGTTCAAGAGCGAGACCGGGTCGCTAACCGGCTACGAGGGTGCGACGGAGGAACTGACGAACGAAGAGCTGCTGACGATGGATGTGGACCTCCTCGTCCCGGCGGCGCTCGAAAACGCTATCGACGGCGACCTCGCACAGGACGTGCAGGCCGACATCGTCGTGGAGGCGGCGAACGGCCCGCTAACGCCGAACGCGGACGACGTCCTCACCGAGCGAGACGTGGCTGTGTTCCCCGACATCCTCGCCAACGCCGGCGGCGTCACGGTGTCGTACTTCGAGTGGGTCCAGAACCGCCAGCGCTTCTACTGGTCCGAGGAGCGTGTGAACAACGAACTGGAGACCATCATCACGAACGCGTTTGACGACCTCGTCGAGACCTACGAGGAGACCGGCGCGCCGAACTTCCGGACCGCGATGTACGTCGTCGCCATCCAGCGCGTCGTCGCTGCGGCCGAGGAAGGCGGCATCTGGCCCTGACCGTATCCCGGAAGCAGTCGCGGCTACCGCGGGTGTTTTGCCGGCGCTTCCCCTACTGTGTGTATGGACATTTACGAGCGTCAGGTTCGCGTCGAAGCCCCGCTAGCAGAAGTCTGGAAATTCCACGCGACAGGCGACGGGCTGGTCGCACTGACCCCCGACTGGATGAACATCCGCATCGAGGCGGAGCGGGGACCGGATGGCGAGCCGAACCCCGACGAACTGACCGCCGGATCAGTCGTCGAATCCTCGATCAAGCCCTTTGGCGTGCCGCCGCGGCAGCAGTGGGTCTCGAACATCGTTGCCCGAGAAGAAGGCGAGGGCGAAGCGATGTTCCGTGACGTAATGGCGGAAGGGCCGTTTCCCCACTGGGAGCATACGCACACCTTCCGGGCGCTGAGCGACAGGGAGACGCTCGTCCACGACCACGTCGAGTTCGAACTGCCCGGCGGACCGCTCGGCCAAGCGCTCGGGCCCTTCGGCTGTCTCGGAATGGAACCGATGTTCCGGTATCGCCATCGGCAGACGAAGGAACTACTCGAAGGGTAGCGTACCCGTGCCCGCAGACGGCACGGTCCCGACTATGGTATCCGGTGTTTCTTTATCCCCGTGTCGGATACTGCCACAGGATGAGTAGACGTGTCGTTACGATAACTGGTGTGGTCGTGATGTCTCCGCGCCACAGCGGAGCGGAGTGGACGTGACCGAGCCGCGAATCGACCCGCGAATCGGGCTGGTCGTCGCTGTCCTCGCGGTCAGTACGAGCGCGATTCTCGTCCGCTGGACCGACGCTGCGGCGTCGGTAGCGGCGTTCTACCGTGTCCTGTTGACGACCGCGCTGTTGGCCCCGCTGGCGCTGGGTCGGCATCGGTCGGCGTTCGGGCGACTCGCCCGACGGGACGTACTGGCGGCCGGGGCGACGGGCGTCGCGCTCGCAGTGCACTTCGCCGCGTGGTTCGAGAGCCTGGCGTGGACGAGCGTCGCGGCGTCGGTCACGCTGGTTCAGTGCCAGCCACTGTTCGTCGCCATCGGCGCGTGGGCGCTGCTGGACGAGCGTGTCACGCGCGGCACGACGGCGGGCATTCTGGTCGCTATCGGCGGTATCATCGTGATGTCTGTCGGCGAACTGCTCGGGAGCGGGACCATCGGCCAGCGTCCGCTGTACGGTAACGCCTTGGCCCTCGTCGGCGGTGTCATGGCCGCCGGCTACGTGCTTGCCGGGCGCTCGCTCCGCCAGCGGTTCCCGCTCATTCCCTACGTAACCGTTGTCTACGGCGTCGCCGCCGTATGCCTCCTCGGCTTCGTCGTCGCGTCGGGCCACCCCGTGACAGGCTACCCGCCCCGGGAGTGGGCACTGTTCTTCGCGATGGCTGTTGGCCCCGGCGTGTTCGGCCACACCGTCCTCAACTGGGCGCTGGCACACGTCGAATCCAGCATGGTTAGCGTCTCATTGCTCGGTGAACCGGTCGGGAGCGCGCTGCTGGCGCTGCTGTTGCTCGCGGAGATACCCGGTCCGTCGACCGTCGCCGGCGGAGCCGTCGTGCTCGTCGGTATCGGCGTTGTTGCCAGAAGCCGGTCGGTCGGAGCAGCGCCAGCGGACTGAAACTGTTCCGGACGGCCTACGCGTGTTTTTCGACGGCACCGCGGATTTCGGCGGCGGCGAAGTCGTGGTCCGGGCGGATGTTGACGAAATCAAGGAACTCCTCCGCAGCCAACAATTCAGACGTATCGTAATGCTGTGCGGCGGCGGAGACAGCAGCCGGTGCACCGATGAGCGGCTCCAGCGCGCCAAGCGCACACGCAAGATCATAGGCACGAGCGTCACTGATGGCATCCTCTCGGACGCACGTAGCATCGATGAAGTACAGGTCGTCGTGGGCCACGAGCACGTTCTCACAGCGGAAATCGCCGTGGGCCAGGCCGTCCTCGTGCATCCGGTGGAGGAAGTCAAACACCGTTGGGCTGTGTCGCTCGACGGTTTCGGCCGGGAGGTTGTCCAGCGGCTCGAAGTCGGGGATGTACTCAAGCACCAGAACCCCCATCCCGTCGTACTTGAATGCCTCGATGGGCTCGGGAGCGTTGACGCCGATCTCCCGCATCCGCTGGGTCGCCGCCAGTTCGTGTTCCGCCATCTCGTAGGGCGTCCCGAAGTGCTCGAAAAAGCCCTCGGTCCCCGACGAGAACGCGCCGATATTGCGGCCGGCGGTCAACAGTGTGTGAACCAGCGAGTTCTGCCCCGTGATGACTTTCACGAACCATTGGTCGTTGACGACCAGCGGGGTCGAAAGCCAGTTGTCCGCCTCCAGAAACGCCACGTGGGCCGCGGGCTCGTCGTACCGCTCTATTACCGCCCGTACCACGCCTTCGAGTTGCTCCCAGGGGACCGTCCCGCGGAGGAGTCGCCGGAACGCCATTCCCTCCAAGAAACGCCGTGGGCGGTCAAATGACTTGTGTCTGCCCCCGTGTGGTATTTAATAACACAATACATAGATCCGGTATGGAGTTCGACGTTCCCGGCGAACACCGGATGATACGGGATTCGGTCCGCGAGTTCTGCGAGAACGAGATTCAGCCGATAGCCCAGGAGATCGAGGACGAGCACCGCTTCCCGGCGGAGGTATTCGAGGAACTCGGCGAGCTGGACGTGATGGGGGTGCCGATCAGCGAGGAGTGGGGCGGGCTGGGCGGCGATACGCTGATGTATGCGCTCGTCGCCGAGGAACTCGGGCGCGTTTCCGGAAGCATCGGGCTCTCATACGTGGCCCATACTTCGCTCGGGGCCAAGCCGATAGAGCTGTTCGGCACGGACGCCCAGAAAAAGCGCTGGCTCACACCGCTCGCCGCCGGCGAGCAACTCGGCGGCTGGGCACTTACAGAGCCGGGCAGCGGGAGCGACGCCAGCGATATGGACACGATGGCCGAGCGGGACGGCGGCGAGTACGTCATCAACGGCACCAAGCAGTTCATCACGAACGCCTCCGTCGCCGGATCAGTGCTGGTCAAGGCTGTCACCGACTCCGAAGCCGGATACGACGGTATCTCGACGTTCATCGTCGCCCCCGAAGACGACGGCTGGGCGGTGACGACTGAGTGGGAGAAGATGGGGCTGAACGCCTCACCGACCTGCGAACTCCAGTTCGACGACTGCCGGATTCCGGCGGACCGACTACTCGGCGAGGAAGGCGACGGCTGGGCGCAGACGCTGAAGACGCTCAACGGGGGCCGCATATCCATTGCCGCGCTCTCGACTGGGCTCGCACAGGGGGCGTTCGAGGCCGCAAAATCCTACGCCACCGAACGCGAGCAGTTCGACCGCCCCATCTCGAAGTTCGACGCCGTCCGGGACAAAATCGTCGAGATGGACCGCAAAATCGAGCGTGCTCGCCTGCTGACTCACAAGGCGGCGACAATGTACGATCAGGGCGAAGACGTGACGCGGCTCTCCTCGCTTGCGAAGCTCGATGCCAGCGAAATCTGTCGCGAGGTCGCCGAAGACGCCGTTCAGGTGCTTGGCGGCTACGGGTACACAACGGATTTCGCCCCGCAGCGGTTCTACCGGGACGCGAAGCTCATGGAAATCGGCGAGGGAACGAGTGAGATACAGCGGATGGTGCTCGGCCGGGAACTGGGCCTGTGATACGCCGCGCGGCGTTCACGCGTCGCCGGGACCTTCCGGGACGATAGTAACGGGCACGTCAGCGGCGTCGATGACGGCGACTGCGGCGTCACCCTCCCGGAGTCTGCCGGCCAGCCCCTTCGGCTCGTGGCCCATGACGATGTGCTGAACATCCACGTCAGCCGCGAGTTCGAGCAGTTCGTTGCCGATCCGCGTGCCAGAGCGCATCGCAGACCGTCCGACGTGTTCAATCGCGACCGTCGCCACGACGGTGGCGTCACGGAACCGGTCGCGCATCTCGTCCCGGAGTTGCATGGCCGTGCCATCAGCGGTGTTCTCGTCGACGAGATGGACGACGTACAGTTCCTCGTCGAGTCCGTCGGCGAGTCGAACTGCCGTGTCAATGACTGCCGGCGAGACCGAATCGTTGGCGATAGCCACAAGAATGGTCATACAGGAGACAGGGCCTTCGTGTCCTAATCACTTTCTGCCAGACCAACAGGTTCGCTCACTCAGTTGCCTTCAGATTATGGACGGCGTCGACGTACTCGACGACCTTGGCGGTGGGCTGGATGGCCGAGAGTATCGCGTCGGCGTCCTTGTACGCCATCGGCGCTTCGTCCCGGACGCCTTTGATGACGGACTCCGAGTAGATGCCGTCCATCGCTTCGGCGAACTCGTCCATATCGACCACGCTGTGAGCCCGCCGCCGGCTCATCACGCGACCCGCGCCGTGTGGCGCTGTCTGGTGGTACTCGTCGTTGCCCTTCCCGCGTGCAATAATCGACCCATCGGCCATGTTGAACGGGACCAGCAACCGCTGTCCGTCGCGGGCCGGGGTTGCCCCCTTGCGGATGGTCAGGTCGCGGAAGTCGATGTAGTTGTGAATTGACTGGAAGCGGTCGACGGGGTCGACTCCCAGCGCGTCACAGACGGCATCGCTCATCAGTTCGCGGTTCCAGCGGGCGTACTGCTGGGCGAACAGCATATCGACGAGGTAGCCGTGGGCCTCGCGACCCTCCAACCAGTCTAAGTCCGTGTTGCGGTCCTCGTCGTCGCTACTGTGGATGGCGTCTTGGACCTGTCCCAGCGCGTCGAAGGCGTTCTCGATTTCCTTGCCATCCAGTTCGCGGCGGAGGCGGTCCTTCCGGATGTAGGACTCACCCATGCCGCCAGTGACCCAGGCGTAGAGGTCGCGGGATTCGACTGTATCGGGGTCAAACTTCAGATACTCGACGTACTCTTCGGGAATCTGATCGCGGATCTCGCCGATTGTTCGGCGGTCCGTCGCCGTCGACTGCCAGTACTCGGCGACGGACTTGCCCAGATACCGGGAACCGCTGTGGATGACCAGCCAGTAGTCACCCGACTCGCGGGCCTGACCGAACTCGACAAAGTGGTTCCCGCCGCCCAGCGTCCCCGCGCTCTTGATTATATAGCCCATGCCCTGGCGCTGGTCTGCCAACACGCGGTCACACAGTGACTCGAAGTACTCTCCGTCGTAGCCGTCGAAGTCGAACTCGACGGGGTCGATGTGTTCGCCGAACCGCTCGGCATAGGCTGTGTCGAACTGCTCGAAGATGCGGTTGGCCCGCTCGAACGGGAACTCCTCGACGAAGTGGACCGCGTCGTCGTAGTCGTGGACCGACCGGCCCATCGGGACCGCCTCGCGGACGCGTCGCTCGCGCTCGGCGTCTTCTAGTGGGAGTTCCGGTCCGAGATTTGTCGCGGCCATCCCACATCCCACGTCGACGCCGACGATGTTCGGCACGACACGCTCGCTCAGCGGCATCGTGAAGCCGATAGGTGCGCCGGCCCCCCAGTGCGTGTCCGGCATGATTCGAACCGGCTCAGTAAACGCCGGATGGTCGATGAGCGTCTCGATCTGCTCCCGACACCCGCTCTCGACGAGCGATTCGTCGTCGACCATCACCCGTGCTGTGGTGTGTTCGCCCGTCAGTTCGAGTACCATTGGTGTCGTACCGTAGTTGCATGGAGGGTTTGAACCTCACGGTGGCCCGTGGGTGGCCCTCATCCTTGCGAAAGCGATTAAAAGCCACAGCCGAACTGGGCCCGAGACACGCAGCCACTGAGATGTGCCTTCTCAGCCGCTGAGATGGGTTTTCACTCTGTGGGAACACTCTATCCCTTATATGTCATAGTGGTGCGGAACTTCAAATGTGAGGTGACACAGATGTCCTATCAAGCGGCGAACCCCCTGGCAGACGACTTCGAGCTCGAGCTCGGCGGGGCCTGGACCGCATACTGGCTGGCGTTCCTGCGTGTCGTAACCGGCTGGTGGTTCTTCCACGCAGGCGTAACGAAACTCATCGAAGACGGGCTGGCCTACAGCTACGGGCCGATGTATCTCAAGCAGATGACTGGCACGGCACTCGGTCCGATCCCCGTGCTGATGGGCGAACACTTGGGCTGGGTCATTCAGGCGATGGTCCCGCTCGGAGAGACGCTCATCGGGCTCGGACTGATGGTCGGCGCGCTAGTCAGGCTCGCATCCGTGTTCGGGGTCTTCTTCATGTCCCTGTTCTGGATCGGCAACGCGGGCTTCGGCCACGGGCTGGTCAACAGCGACTTCATGGGCCTGCTGCTGTTCATGACGATGATCGTGCTGGCCACCGGTCGCTACTACGGCCTCGACGCGATCATCGAGAAGACCACACTGGTCAAACGACACCCGAAACTCAGGTACCTGCTCGGCTAAGGAAGTGACCACCAATGCAACAACACACCACCGTCATCGACAAAGCGGCGATGGCACTCAGCGGCGGACTGATGCTGCTGGGCGTCGTCGTCCTCGGCATCGTGGAGATACTGGCGGGGAAGCCCTACAGCGCGGCACCGCTGACGAACGACGCGGGCGAGATCATCGCGACACCGATGATCGATCCGACGCTCCGGACCGGGCTGGTCTTGGCCGGCCTCCTGGTCTTGGCCCTGTACGGGGTCTACAGGCTCGTCGCCCCAATGAAGACTGAGACGGCCACAACACAGCAGGAAATCACGGCAGACTGAGCAGTTCTCGTTTTCGCTGTTTTGACTCGGCGTGTCGCGTCCGTCGACAGAAGTGATAATGGGTGCCGTTTCACCCCACCGATTCCCCACTAACAACGTATTTACTATGGGTATATTAATCAAGTGGGGTAGTTTCTAATTCTGATAGAGCCCACCACAACGCTCATTTCTGTGGTAGTATTGATATCTATATGCCTTCGCTGGTGGTTCACTACGCCTTCGTTGGGTTACTCGCTGCAACGCTGCTGGGTGCTGCATTTGATAAGCGGTCGCTCCTCCTGTCGATACTCGTCGTCACATTCCCCGACATAGACGCGTTCATCGGGCTCTACTGGCAGGCCGGCCATCGGGCTGCGACGACGAACCTCGTCATCCCGGCGGTACTGGCACTCCTTATCGCGATGGACCTGTACGTGCGCGACGAATCGTATATCGAGGGCCGCTGGGGGGCCTACGGTGTTCGTGTCAGCTGGTTCTGTGTCGTGGTGTACGCGGTGGGTCACGTCCTTTTGGACCTGATTACGGGCGGCGCGAACCTCTTCTGGCCGCTGTACGACCAGTTCTATCAGCTCAGTGGCCACCTAGAGCTGTCGAGCCAGCGCGGTATCGTCCAGACGTTTGTCGAGCTACCCGAGCCGCGCGCTCAGACAGCCGGTAGCACCGGTACGGGCGGGAGCGGTGGCTCGACCACGCAGTCGATGGGCAACTCCAGCGAGGTACAGATGAGTACGGGCGTCGATCCCAATCCGGGACAGTCGGAGCCAGAAAACGTCGACCGCGTGTTCCCCATCGCCCGGAGCGGCTGGGAACTGGTCGTTCTCGTCGTTGGGACGCTCGCTACCAGCGCTCGCCTCGTCATCGGCCACGACCTCCCGGAGGAGTGACGGGGTGCCAGTCGGCGCTGTATGGCGTTCGTTTTCGAGTCCTTCATATACGCCGTGGCCAACCGGGGAACCATGGGCTTCGAGGTACGCCGACGACTCAGTGTCGCCGACACGGTGACCTTGTTCAACGCCGTCGTCGGGTTCGTCGCCGGAGCCATCGCCTTCACTGACCCGCATTTGGCCGCTCGGCTCATTCTGCTGGCGGTTATCGCTGACGCAATCGACGGAATCGTCGCCCGGAACGGCGATAGCTCAGCGGTCGGCCCGCTGCTTGATTCTGTGACTGATGTGGTTTCGTTCGGTGCAACACCGAGCCTCTTCCTTTACGTGCTGTTGACAGACGCGTACGGCGGTATCGAATCCGCCCATCCGGCCGTGTTCGTCGGCCTCGCGTTGCTCGCCTCTGCGTACGTCGTGTGCTCCATCGTCAGGACGGCGTTCTACTCGACGTATTTCGATGCACCTGACGAGCGGCCGGGAATGCCGAACACGCTCGGGAGTATCATCATCGCAACGGCGTATCTGAGCGGCATCACGAATCCGCTCGTCTTGAGTGTCGGCGCGCTCGCCCTCTCGCTGGCGATGATCGCACCCTTCGACTACCCCAAGCCGGGGCCGAAACACGCCATTCCCATGGGTGTTGTGCAAGCGGTCGCCGTCGTCGCGCCAACGGCGTTATTCCGTGCTGGACCGCGAGTGATGCTTGCCATCGCTTTGTTGTTTTTCGCGCTCAGCCCGTGGTTCTATCTCGGAGACTGAGCTACCTGCAACAGAAGCCGTTCGTTTTCCGTTATACTCGCCACACCACCATCTTGCGCACTATGTCTGGTGGTTTAAAGTCTGTTAACCGCATACACGTGGAGTACGGAGCTCACAGTAGGAATGGACTTCCAGTTCTCTTGGTACCTATATATCCCGCTTCTATCCGCTGTGGTTTCGCTTCTCATCGCTGGCGTTGGCGTGCATTACCGCGAGTGCACGGGTTCTCGCTCGCTCGCTTTTTTGATGCTTGCAATCGCATGGTGGTCAGTAATCTCTTTGATTGAACTCGGGTCGACTGACCTTGCAACCAAGCGCCTTGCACTCAAGCTCATGTATCCGGCAATTGGCGTCGTTCCTGTCGTGTGGCTCCTGTTTGCCATCCAGTACACGGGCCAAACCCGCCTTCCGACTCGCAAGGAATTGGGAGGCATACTCCTTGGGCCTGCCCTGATGGTTCTGCTCGCATGGACGAACCAATACCACGGGCTGTTCTGGTCCTCGATGGAGCTGACGTTTCAGGGATCACTTGTCGTTCTGGCGACAGATAGAGGGCCCGCGTTCTGGGTCTGGACCGCCTACGCGTATGCCGTGGTGGCTGTCGGGACCGGTCTCATGTTGAAGTTGGCGCTGTTCTCAGGACGTGTCTACCGTAGCCAGGCCATCGGACTCAGCTTAGCAGCACTCCTCCCGTGGACGGGGAACATTCTCTATCTGACTGGCGTTTCGAGCGTGTTTGACCTGACCAAGATAGGATTCGTATTCAGTGGGGTCCTTCTGGGGGGTGCTATTTTTCGCCAGCAATTGCTGCAAGTCATTCCTGCAGCCCGAGAGATTGCCCGAGATGAGATCGTCGCCTCAATGGCGGAGGCCGTCATCGTTGTCGACGAACAGGGTATCATAGTTGATCTCAATCCACAGGCAAAATATATTATGGGCGCCTCACGCCCGGAATGTATTGGCCGACCTCTCAAGGATTTGCTCCCCAGTCTGGCAGCTCTCCGTGACGCACCAACCGATGACCCCCCGGACCGAGCCGAACTTACCATTTCTGTAGATGGGGACGACCGAGCATACGAAGTCCGGCTGACACCGCTATACCGTGGCTACGGTACAGTCACCGGACAGCTACTCACACTCACTGACGTAACCGAGCGCAAAGAGCGCGAACAGCGCATTGATCGCCAGCGCCAGCGACTGGAGGTCGTCAACCGTGTCCTTCGTCACGACATCCGTAACGATATGCAGGTTATTCTGGGGACCGCTGAGAACCTTCTCATGTCACAAGGAGACCAGCCACAAGTGAAGCGAATCAAACGGAAAGGCGAGGACATTATTACATTAAGCGAGAAGGCTCGAGATCTTGAACGGTTTGTCGGGAACGGGACAGCCGAAACGACGACTGTTGATATCAGTGCTGTCATTGCAGACGTAGTTGCTGACCTCGAACAAACGTATCCAGACGCGGAATTTCACGTCGAGCGACCCGAAACGGCGGCGGTGTCCGCTATTGATTTGGTTGACTCCGCGCTGCGAAACGTTCTGGAAAACGCGGCCGAACACAATGATCAGGCGGTCCCGGAGGTAGCGGTGACGGTTAGGAGGGACACTGATGGACACGGGGACGTCATAGTCGAAATTGCCGACAACGGTCCTGGGCTCCCTGACCGGGAACAGGAGGTGATCGAAACGGGGACAGAGACAGCACTCAAGCACAGCAGTGGACTGGGTCTCTGGATCGCCTACTGGACAGTCACCAACTCCGGCGGCACAATCACGTTCAGCGAGAATACGCCACGGGGCTCAGTCATCACGATTCGCCTGCCGCCTGCTTCAGCAGCACAACCGCAGCCGTGATGCCTGCTATTGCCGGCACCTGACATTGGTACCCTGAAATATTCGAGGGACAATCGGGTGGCAAACCCATTGCGCCCACTTCAGAAGAAGTCACAGACAGTAGACAGCCAATGGATTGCCCTTCCGGCTCCTGTACGCTGTCAGCAGGTGTGAATCTCAACAGCGCCGATTCAGGAGACGCCGAATCGTTCAGACCGCATCCTGAATAAACGACGCCATACTGTCATTGAACACCTTAGCCTGTTCGACCATCGCTAAGTGGGCGGCATCGGGGACAAACGACACCTCTCCGTGGGGGATTTCGTTGGCCAGTGTCTCGTGATACGCACGCGGAGTCAGTTTGTCGTGCTCGCCACAGATAGCCAGCACGGGCACGTCGATCTCATCGAGTCTGTCGCGCACATCGAACCCGTGACAGGTCATGAAATCGCGGCGGGTCACGGCCTGCCCGACCGCCGCCATCTGTTCTCGGGAGCGGGCGAGGGCCTCGTGGTCCGTATCGTGGAACAGGCGGTCCCGTTCGTGTAAGAACTCGACAGCACGGTCCCAGTCGTCTGCGAGCCATTCCTGCAGCCCTTCGAACACCGGGAGTTCGGGGCCGGTCCCCAGCAACACTATCGCCGCGGGCGTCCAGTCCCGCTCCAGTGCGACCCACTGGGCGACGGCCCCGCCCAGCGAATTCCCGATCAGCACCTCCGCGTCTGTCTCCCGCCCCACAGCGACCACATCGTCCGCGTAGGCGTCGAGTGTCGTGGTCCCGGCGTTGGTGTCGATATCCTCGGAGTCACCGTGACCTGACAGGTCCAGTGCGACGGCAGGATGGGTCGGACCGGACGGCGCGTACTGGCGGCCCCACACGCGGTGTGTCGCCCCGCTGCCGTGGACATACAGCGCCGTCGGTCCCGTCGCAGTAGACTGTGTCTGTCTGTACGCCGTGACTCGCCCGTCGTGACTGACCTGTTCCATGCGACACCGTTCGGAAGCGGTGTGGATAAAACGTTGGCGCGCTCAAAGAGAGTGTGAACCGCATTCAAGCAACTCTACTTATTTTTCTGCCGTACGGCGTATTTCGGCGATGAGTTTATATACTTATAGCACTTACTTTTGGTTAGCATGACTTCAGAACAGCAGTTGTTCGACGAGACGCCCCTCCGCCGATTCGAGTACGACGACAGCGTCGTGTTCGCGGCGGACGTGGGACCTGCCGCCGATGCGAGTGTCGATGTGGTCGACGGGACCGTCATCGTCGTCGCTGACGGCCACCAGTACGAACAAGAAATCCCCGCTGGCGACGCACGAGCGTTTATCAACCACGGGGTTCTCACTATCGAACTGTCAGAGAGCGAGGGAGATTACTGATGAGACTCACTGTTAAACCACTCAAACAGAAAGACGCCGGCCGTGGCCTCGCGGCTATCGACCGCGCCGCGATGGATGAACTCGAACTCGAGAACGGCGACTACATCGTTCTCGAAGGGAAACAGGACAGCCGCGCGGTCGCCCGGGTCTGGCCCGGCTACCCCGAGGACGAGGGGAACGGTATCGTCCGCATTGACGGGCAGCTTCGCCAGGAGGCGAACGTTGGTATCGACGACCCCGTCAATATCGAAAAGGCCGACGTCAACCCCGCGACCTCGGTCACCGTCGCGCTGCCCCAGAACCTCCGGGTTCGGGGCAACGTCGGCCCGATGATTCGCAACAACCTCAGCGGTCAGGCCGTCACACAGGGCCAGACCGTTCCGGTGAGCTTCGGCCTCGGACCGCTCTCCTCGATGTCCGGCCAGAAGATCCCGCTGAAGATCGCCGAAACCGAGCCCTCCGGCACAGTCGTCGTGACCGACTCCACGGAGATACAGGTCAGCGAGATGCCCGCCGAACAGGTCCACAGCGGCGAGGGCGCACCTGAAGCGAGCGACACGCCCGACGTGACATACGAGGACATCGGCGGCCTCGACCGCGAGCTTGAACAGGTCCGCGAGATGATCGAGCTGCCGATGCGCCACCCCGAACTGTTCCAGCAGCTCGGTATCGAGCCGCCGAAGGGCGTTCTCCTGCACGGCCCGCCCGGCACCGGGAAGACGCTGATGGCCAAGGCCGTCGCCAACGAAATCGACGCGTACTTCACCACCATCTCCGGCCCGGAGATCATGTCGAAGTACTACGGTGAGAGCGAGGAGCAACTCCGCGAGGTCTTCGAAGAGGCCGAAGAGAACGCCCCCGCCATCGTCTTCATCGACGAGATCGACTCCATCGCCCCCAAGCGCGGCGAGACCCAGGGCGACGTGGAACGCCGCGTCGTCGCCCAGCTACTGAGCCTGATGGACGGTCTCGAAGAGCGCGGACAGGTCATCGTCATCGGCGCGACCAACCGCGTCGACGATATCGACCCCGCCTTGCGCCGTGGCGGTCGCTTCGACCGCGAGATCGAGATCGGCGTCCCGGACAAGAAGGGCCGCAAAGAGATCCTGCAGGTCCACACCCGCGGGATGCCCCTCTCCGAGGAGATCAACATCGAGAACTACGCCGAGAACACCCACGGCTTCGTCGGCGCTGACCTCGCGACCCTCACGAAAGAGAGCGCGATGAACGCCCTTCGGCGCATCCGCCCCGAACTCGACCTCGAATCCGACGAGATCGACGCCGAGGTGCTGGAACGCCTGGAGATCAGCGACACGGACTTCCGCGAGGCGATGAAGGGCATCGAACCCTCCGCGCTCCGGGAGGTCTTCGTCGAAGTCCCGGACGTCACCTGGGACTCCGTCGGTGGACTCGAAGACACCAAGGAACGGCTCCGGGAGACCATCCAGTGGCCCCTTGAGTACGAGGACGTGTTCGAGTCGATGGACCTCGAAGCCGCAAAGGGTGTGCTGATGTACGGTCCGCCCGGCACCGGGAAGACGCTGCTGGCGAAGGCCGTCGCCAACGAGGCCCAGTCCAACTTCATCTCCGTGAAGGGGCCGGAACTCCTGAACAAGTTCGTCGGTGAGTCCGAGAAGGGCGTCCGCGAAGTGTTCAGCAAGGCCCGCGAGAACGCCCCGACTGTGGTGTTCTTCGACGAGATCGACTCCATCGCCGGCGAACGTGGCGGCGGCACGACCGACTCCGGCGTCGGCGAACGCGTCGTCTCCCAGCTCCTGACGGAACTGGACGGCATCGAGGACATGGAGAACGTCGTGGTCGTCGCGACCACGAATCGGCCGGACCTCATCGACGACGCGCTCCTGCGCCCCGGCCGGCTCGACAGGCACGTCCATGTGCCCGTCCCGGACGAGGAAGCCCGGCGCGCTATCTTCCAGGTCCACACCCGCGACAAGCCGCTGGCCGACGGCGTCGACCTCGACGACCTGGCCAGTCGCACTGACGGCTACGTCGGCGCGGACATCGAAGCGGTCGCCCGCGAGGCGTCGATGGCCGCGACCCGGGAGTTCATCAACAGTGTGGACCCCGAGGAGATCGGTGACAGTGTCAGCAACGTCCGCGTGACGATGGACCACTTCGAGGACGCGCTCTCCGAAGTCGGTCCCAGCGTCACCGAGGAAACTCGCGAGCGCTACGACGAGATCGAACAGCGCTTCGACCGGGCTGAACCTGGCGTCACCGACGAAAGCACGGCCAGTCGCACCTTCCAGTAGCGACGGTCGGCACACCACCGCTGATTTTCCGCACTGTAGGCACGTTTCCTGCTGCGTTATTGATTGTCAGCCCTGTCAAGCGTGATTTCACGACACTCGTAGGCTTCCTTCGTGGCACCGGACCCGCCGACAGTGACTGGTCCGTCCTCGGTCTCGATGGTGAGTGACCGTTCGGCCGGGTTCGTGCTCGATGCGGGATAGACGAGACTCTGCCGGGCGTTTATGACCGGCCCCGATATCGTTGTCTCAGTTCGGTCAGCCGTCGAGAGTACCCGGGCGCGAGCAGTAATCTGCGTCCCCGCGCGCAGCGCCAGCGCCGACATGAGCACCGCGAACTGAAACGCGGAGAACGTCCGCGGGAACTCACACACGTCGGCGACGTAGCGTTCCGTCCCCATCAGCCAGTGGCTCCCGAGAAACATCGTGAACTGGTCGTGCGCGAGGTTCTTGTTATCGAATTCGGTTGCCTGATATTCTGCTATCGAGTCAGTCAGCAGTCCGGAATGCCCAGTGAGTCCACGCTGGGTGTCGGCGGTAACGAGCAATGGGGTGATGTCGCTCTCGATTGTCCTGACCGCTGTTGCGATATCCTCGTATGCGGGCGTCGGTCCTGTCTCATCGCCATGGACCAGTAACAACACCAGCACATCCCGCTCGATAGCGGCGCTGAGTTGCGGCACAAGCTCCGAGAGGGCGGATATCGGTACCGCAACCGTGAGACTCTCCTCGGCACTGTCGGTAAGTGATTGTATCGCATCGAGGACTGCCGCCTGAGTCTGATGAATCTCCAGCCCCGGTTGTGCCATCATCAGAGGATTCGCTGCCACGAGTATAAATCGTCCCCTGAATTGGGCGATACCGTCGCTGAGACGGGCGAAGTGTCAGTAAGAGGGATGGTCGTGGTGTAACTTCTTTATGTGTGTGTCTCCTCGGAAGGGTGATGAAGTCACAGCCCACCGTCCTGTTTGTCCGTAGTCCGAGCCAGGACAGGGCCGCGATTTCGATGCTTCGGGACAGCGGTCTCACCGTCCACGAGTTCGATGGTGTTCGTGAACTGGAGTGTGCGCTCGGCGAGTACGACACGGATTGTGTCGTCACGAACTGCGAAGTGGGGAACCCGGACGGAACACAGTACCTCGGTGGGCTAACGCTTATCGAACGACTGCGGGAAAGCCATCCCGAACTTCCAGTCATCCTTTTTGCTGAGGTGACGAACGGAGACATCGCTCGTGAGGCATACGGCCGCGACGTGTTCGGATACGTTCCGAACACCGTGGCTGACGCCCACCAGCGGCTTCTGGCACAGGTCGACGCCGCCGTCGCGTCCAGCCCGGCCCGTCAACGGGCAAACAAGCGAAAACAGCTCAACGAGGCCGTCCGGCTGGTCAATCAGGCGCTCGTCCGCTCACAGTCACGGATAGATATCGAACACGACGTCACGGCAGTGCTGGCGGGCACGTCCAGATACAGCGAAGCCTGTACGGTGACCTGTCAGCACGACAGGCCGGTCGTTCGAGCGCTGGGCTCACAGCGAGACCGCGTTTCCATCGCCGTGCCGGAGCCGTTGCGTCGCGCTGACTCGGAGGACAGACTGGTCGTTGCAGACATCGACCCAGCAACGGTCGCGAACGGCACAGACGCACTGGAGACGGACTGCGTCCGCGTGCTCGCTGTTCCACTGGTGTACGATGGGGCGTCGTACGGTGTCCTCGGAGTGTACGCCGACCGTGTCGATATCTTCGACATGGAAGAACAGGACACGTTCCGGGAGGTCGGCCACAATATCGCGCTGGCTATCGACGCGAGCCAGACGAAAGACGCGCTCCAGCAGCGGACGACGGAGCTGGAACGACAGAAAGAGCGGCTCCGAGAGCTTGCACAGATCATCTCACACGAACTCCGGAACCCGCTTCAGGCAGCGATGGGACGGGTCGAACTGCTAGCCCCTGAACACGACGCCGAGGAGTTCGACGCCATCCAGCGCAGCCACACCCGTATGTCGTTTCTTATCGACGACCTCATGCAGATCGCCCGACAGGGCGGCCGACAGTACACCGTCGAGCCAGTCACACTCTGCGACGTGATGGCGGACGCCTGGGCGACGGTCAACACCGATGGGTCGACCATCGAAATCGACTGTACCGAGACGATATTGGCCGATAGCACCCGGCTGTGTCAGCTCGCGAAGAATTTCTTCCGGCTCGCGACGGAGCAGAGCGATACCGGGAAGATAACTGTCATGGACACGGCCGATGGGTTCGCCCTCGAACACAACGGCCCTCCGTTGGAGACGGGAAACGAGGGGCCGTTTGAACTCTACTACGCCTCCAGTGACGAAGGGGTCGGGCTCCACCTCGCCGTGATCCGGGAAATCGCACAGGGCCACGGGTGGGAAATCGCCCTCTCCAACGAATCGGCGGGACGGGTCCGGCTGGACGTAACCGACGTCGAGCGGCCGGCAGCGAAAACCACGTAGGACCCCGCCTCGCCGTACGCGACTCGAAACCGTATTCTGGATTCAGTCCGGAGTTGTGATATGGATCTTCAGGCTCGGTATCGCGTGCCAGCACTCACTGGCCTGTTGACGGTCGTGTCGCTTGCGCTCGTGTTCGGGGCCGTTCTCGGGGCGATTCCCCAGTCGGCCCTCCCCGCTGCGCCCGCGAGCGTTCTCGGGGCAATTCCCCACGCCAACGCCGTAGTCAGCGCCCTCGCTATCGGAACAATCATCGGCGGTGTCCGGGCCATCCGCCGCGGAAACATCGCTCGACACCGGAAACTGATGCTCTCCTCGTTTGGCCTGTTCGCCCTGTTTCTCGTGCTGTACCTCTACCGGATAACGCTCGTCGGGCCGACGGACTTCACCGGCCCGTCAGTCGTCGAGACCTACTTCTACCTGCCGTTTCTCGCCGTCCACATCTTGCTCGCCATCATCGCCATCCCGGCGGTGTACTACGTCCTGCTTCTGGCTTACACATACCCCGTCTCGGAACTGCCATCGACAAACCACCCGCGAGCCGGAAAGCTGGCCGCAAGCCTGTGGCTGATCTCCTTCTCGATGGGAATCGTCGTGTACGCGATGCTGTATCTGGTGTGGTAAGGCCTAGTCGCGCTCTGTTCGAAGCAGGCCGAACCACAACATATCGCGCCACGCGCCGTCGAGATACCACTCCGCTCGGTGCGTGCCCTCTTTCGTGAATCCCAGTCGTTCGATCACCGCGACGGAGCGGTCGTTTCCGCCCACAATCTTTGCCGACCATTTCCGGAGCGCCCGCTGGTCGAAGCCATACTGGACCAGCCTGCCCGCCGCCTCAGTGGCGTACCCCTGACCCCAGGCGTCCGGGTCAAGCCAGTACGCCAGTTCGGCTGTGCCGCGCTCCGTGTCGTGGTCCGTCATGGCGACGAGTCCGACCGGCTCAGTCCGGTCCTCAACTGGGCCGGGACTCCCAGTCGGATCGATACAGACCAGTAGATGGACCGAGTCCTCGTCAGAAAGGGTCTCTTCGTAGTAGGTCTCCATCTGGTCGCCGGTCGGCGGGCGGGCGTATGTCCCCAGCCCCCAGACCTGTTCGTCGTGAAAGACGTGTTGTATCCAGTCGAGGTCGTCTCGTTCCGGGGACCGGAGGGCGGTTCGGTCGGTCGCGAGAAAGGACGGCCCTGGCATGGGCGACGCCTCGCTCGGACTGGGCAAAAATGTAGTGCTGTGCAGCACCGACGACGCTAGTCGTCAGCCGGGCTCGACTGCGTCCCGATATCCGGGCGGGCAACGTCCCGATCCGTCGCCTCGCCCTCAATATCGTAGGGGTATTCGCCGGTGACACAGCCGAGACAGAGGTCAGTCCGGCTCTTGTCCAGCGTTTCCGCGATGGCGTCGATAGAGAGATACGACAGCGAGTCCGCCTCGATTTCGTCGCGGATTTCGTCGACAGACTGGTTCCCGGCGATGAGTTCATCGCGGGAGGCCATGTCGATGCCCATGTAACAGGGCGCGACGATGGGCGGCGCGCCGATGCGGACGTGGACCTCCTCGGCCCCGGCGTCTTTCAGCAGCTTGATCAGTTGCGTCGAGGTCGTCCCGCGGACAATAGAGTCGTCGATGATGGTGACGCTTTTGCCCTCGATTGTGGACTTGATGGGGTTGAGCTTCAGTCGGACAGCCCGCTCGCGTTCGTCCTGCGTCGGCATGATGAAGGTGCGACCGACGTACCGGTTTTTCATCAGCCCCTCGGCGAACTCGATGTTCGAGCCGTCGTCCTGTGCGGCCTCAGCGTATCCGGAGGCGAACGCACGCCCGGAGTCGGGCACCGGCAACACCACGTCCGACTCGACGCCGGACTCCTCCCAGAGTTTCCGACCGAGTTCGCGCCGGACCTCGTAGACGAGGTTCTCGTCAATGGTCGAGTCCGGTCGCGCGAAGTAGACGTGTTCGAAGAAGCAATGGGCCGTGTTCTCTGGCTCGACAAGCTGATAGGTGTCGTAGCCCGTTCCGTCGGCGTGCAGGACGACGAGTTCGCCGGGCTTGACATCACGGATCAGTTCGCCGTCAAGGGTGTCGATGGCTGCTGATTCGGAGGCGAGGACGTAGCCGTCCTCGAGTTCGCCGATACACAGCGGTCGGTTCCCCTGCGGGTCGCGCACGCCGAGGACCGTCTCGTCGTGCATGATAGTCAGCGAGTACGACCCGTGGATGCGATTCATCGTCCGTTTGACAGCCCGAACCAGATCCTCCTCGAGGAGATTACGCGCGAGGTCGTGGGCGATGACCTCGGTGTCGCCATCGGACGTAAAGGCGTGGCCGAGGTCAGCCAGTTCGTCGCCGATCTCGTCAGCGTTGACGAGGTTCCCGTTGTGGGACAGGCCCAGCGACCCCGACTTGAACGAGACGGAGAACGGCTGGGCACAGCAGGCGTTGACACTCCCGGCCGTCGGGTATCGGACGTGACCGATACCGTTGGAGCCGTTGAGCGCCTCCAGATCGCCGGGGTCGAATGCGTCACCGACGAGTCCCATTTCGACATGGCTGTACTGCTGGAACCCGTCGTGGGTGACGATACCGGCCGATTCCTGGCCGCGATGCTGGAGCGCGTACAAGGAGTAGTAAAGCGGTCGGGCGGCGTCACGGTCCTCCAAAGAGATGCCAACAACGCCGCACTTCTCGTGCATTTGTGTTGAGTGAGTTATTCGCCCGCTTTCGACTGCCACTCGTAGTCACGCCGCTTGGCCGACTTGCCGAAACCGCACGACGAGCAGACCTTCTTTTTCGTGTGATACGACTTTTCACCACACCGTCGGCACTTCGTGTGCGTCGTGGTGTTTTTCTTGCCCTGACTCGGAGTTCCTGCGCCAGTCATGGAGTAATTGAGACGACGTTATCGCCGCGTATAATCGTTGTGTCTTCATCCTCGACGACGAGGTTCATGTGTTGGTCGTAGCCGGTGAGTTCCCCCTCGAACAGTTCGCCACCCTTCAGCTGTACGGTGACTGTCTCACCGAGGGACGCTTCGAGTACATCTAGCGGTCGTCCACTCATGTACGGTTTGGATAGTGATGGCCGCTTAAACGTACCGTTTGTCTGATGGCGCGCGAGAGCGTTCAACTATCCTACACGTCGACGCTAAAGGGCGCTTGCTCGGCCGCTCGGACGGCGAAGCCAGCGAGCAGGTCCGCGAGCGCGTCGAGGTCGTCCGGGTCGATGACTTCGACCGGCGTGTGCATGTAGCGGTTCGGCAGGCCGACGTTGACCGATGGAATCCCACCGCGGGAAGTGTAGAAGGCGTCCGCGTCGGTCCCGGTCCGGATACCGGTCGCCTGCAACTGGATGTCGATGTCCTCGGCGTCACTCGTTTCTCGAAGGGCGTCGACGGCGACCGGGTGGTTCGCGCTCCCGCGAGCAACGACCGGTCCCTCGCCGAGTTCCACACCCGTCGCGGCTTTGCCCGGCGAGCCCGGTGCGTCCGTTGCGTGTGTCACGTCCGCTGCGATGGCGACATCGGGCGCGAGGTCGAATCCAACCATCTTCGCACCCTGTACACCGACTTCTTCCTGCACCGTCGAAACAGCGTACACCGTTGCGTCCGCATCTGACTCTGCCGCGCGGCGGAGGCCCTCTGCGGCCGCCCAGATGCCGATACGGTTGTCCATCGCCCGTGCAGCGAGGCGGCCGTTCTCCAGTTCACTCAGCGTCTGGACGAACGTCACCGGGTCGCCGCGGTCGACGAGCGATTCTACCTCGTCGCCGTCCTCGGCCCCGATGTCGACGTGCTGTTCAGCGATCTCCGGCACCGAGTCGTCGTCCGAATCTCGGAGGTGAATTGCGGTCTGTCCCACGACACCCGAGACAGGACCGTCAGCCGTGTGAATAGTGACGTGTTGCCCGCGCGAGACGGTCTTGTCAGAGCCGCCGATGCGGCCCAGTTTGACGAAGCCATCGTCCGTGAAGTCCCGAACGATGAACCCAATTTCGTCGCCGTGGCCTGCGAGCGCAACGGTTGTGTCGCCGCCCTCAACCTTCGCAACAGCGTTCCCGTAGTCGTCCGTTCGGACCTCGTCGGCGAACTCGCTGACGTAGTCGAGCCACACCCGCTGGCTGTCGGCCTCGTATCCAGACGGGCCGGGCGTTGTCAGCAGCGATTCAAGGAACTCTCGTCGTCGTGTGTCCATACACGAGATAATTGCCCCGTTGTCATGAAAACAACGGACGGCATACGGTCTGGGACATCTCGGCGTGGTCCCGGTACCGCCACGGCTAAGAGTCGTGGCGTCGAACTGTCAGTATGGCAGAATTCACCCTCCTCGAACTGCATCTCGACGGCGCCGAGTTCACTGCGAACGCCCCGTTCAGCGCTGCCGATGATGACGACGAATCGGAGCACAAATCACGGTGGTCGCGGTCCCAGACGGACAAAGCGAGCGACGAAACGGACACAGAAGGCGGCAGTGGCCCCAGCGTCGGTCGCCTTGCGCTCGCGGTACTCGGCGTCGTCGCAGTCGTCGCGCTCGTTCTGCGCCTGTACTTCGGCGGGTCTACCGCTGATGACGACAGCGACGAAGTCCTGTAGGGCCACGTCCCGCGCCACAGTGGCTCCCGAAGCGAACGCCGGGGGTCGTTTTCACAGGGAGAAGGCCTATTTTCTCCCGTCTCATTTCAGACGTATGGGACTATACCACAGCGTTCAGGCTGTCGCCGGCGCGACCGGCGACGGCCCCATCGACTGGAGTGCTGTCGCCGACGCCGCGAAGGGCGCCACGGACACGGGTGACCTCACCGTTGAGACGCCCGAACGCGACGGCTACGCGACCGACGTTCGGGACGCACGGGACCGCGTCCGAGAGGTCGGCGAACTCGCCTTTGACCTGCCCGAAACCGTCGAGATCCAGAACCGCCACCACTGGATCGACGCCAACGTCGCCACGTTCAGCCGTGTAATGGAGCCGATAGAACAGCAGGCCGAGTATATGCCCGGCATCGCCCGTGTCGTGAACACCGGGTCGATGGCCGTTGCACTGTCGTTTCTTGGAAACAACGTCTTGGGCCAGTACGACCCCGTCTTGCTCGCGGACAACGACGCCCACGCGCTGTACTTCGTGCGCCCCAACATCAACCGGGTCGCCAGCCAGTTGAACGTCGAGCGGGACCGCTTCCGCCGCTGGATCGCGTTCCACGAGGTCACGCACGCAGCGGAGTTCGGCGCGGCCCCGTGGCTGTCTGACCACCTCGAAACGGCGATGGAGGACGCCATCGACAACCTCACCGACGGCAACATCGACCGCGCAACGCTTGGCGAACTCGATACGACGATGACCGCCGTCGAAGGGTACGCGGAACTGCTGATGGACCGCGCCTTCGACGACGAGTACGACGACCTGCGGCGGAAAGTCGACGAGCGCCGACAGGGGCGTGGCCCCATCGCGTCGCTCATGCGCCGACTGCTCGGCCTCGGAATGAAACGCCAGCAGTACGAACGCGGGAAGGCGTTCTTCGACACGGTCGCCGACGCCCGCGGCGTCGCTGCGGCCGGACGCGTCTGGGACTCTCCGGACACCCTCCCCACCGAAGACGAGATAGAGACGCCGACGCTGTGGATCGACCGCGTCGATCCCTGAAAGCGCTACAGCACGCTGCGTGGTCGCACGGAACGGCTATTTGTCCGGTTCTTCTACAGGGCCTTCTATTTTCGCGACATCGAGGAGGATTTCGCTGTTCGATTCGTCGACAGCGACAACCGTCCCGGCGACGACGAGCTTCGAGATCGGCGTCGGGCCGAGAATGACGGCCTGTCCCTCGCTGAAATCCTGCACCGAACTCTGGAGGTGGAACCGGGCGCGGCACTTTTCCGGGTCGTGAACGTTCGTGAAGTTGATTTCCTCGACGGTGACGTCGACCCGATCGTAGTCGTGGGCGACGACGACGCTCTCTGCCTCGTCTATCTGCTGGCGGTCGATTGCGTCGAATGCCTCGGATGTCGGCTTGTACCCACCCGTTGGGCCGGGAATACCTTCGACAAGTCCCAGCGAGGTCAGACTCTGCATCTGGTTCCGTACCGTTCCGGGGTTCCGGTCGATTTCCTCCGCGATTGTCTCGCCGGTAACTGCCTCACCGGTCTGTTGATACCTGTTTACCAGCGTCGTAAGCATCGTTCGCTGGCTGTTGTTCAGATCGATGCTAACCATACCGGTGTGTATCGGGAGCGGCTACTTATCCCATTGGGTTCACTCATTTGAACGCCGGTCGTACTCACAGACGGAACTACTCCATGTATCCCAGTTGTTTCAGCCGGTCTTCGACGGCGTCGCCGTCGTCGCTTCCGAGGGCGTCCTCGATACTGAGTGGGGCACGCTCGCCGACATCAGGGTCGTCGGGGAATACCGGGAGCACCTTGCCACGCATATCAGTCGGGACAGCGCAGCCGTGGGCAGCCAGCACCGTCGGCGCGATATCGAGAATGCTGATACGGTCGAGTTCGCCCTGTGGCTCGAAATCCGGCCCGCTGGCGGCGAAGATGCCGTAGGGTGTGTTCTCGGCCGCCCAGCGGTCCGGGCCGCTCTGGATGGTGCCGCCGCCGATGCCGTCGTTGACGTGGACACCTGGGCGCTGGTCGACAACGACCTCTGGACCGGCGTCGACGTAGGGGCCGTTGTACACGTCCTCGCCTCTGTACACGTCAGTGAACAGCGGCCCGTGCTCGTCTTCGACCTCGCGGAGGTCGGCCATCAGCGACTCGCGGACCGATTCCACGTCGAATCGGGGGTTGATGTACACCGGCCCCTGCCCGCTAGCAACGACCTTCGTCTGTTCCAGGTCGATGGCTTCGAGCTTGCGGTCCCGTTTGACGCCGTCGCGCTGCGGGACGAGTTGCTGGATAGACTCAGGGACGACGCGGGCAAGTGTATCGACCAGTCCAGCCCGCTTTGCGACCGCGAGCAGGTTCTCTCGGTCGAGCCCGATTCGCGTGAGGAGCGCGTCGACGCTCGTATCCCGGACCTGATAGCCGTTCTCGGCCAGCCACTCGTTGATGTAAAATTCCGTCTGTGTGGCGTCACAACCGTGGTCGGACATCAACACGAGGTTCAGGTCCTCGCGGTCGTCGAACCGGCCGACCCACTCGTCGACGAGCTGCCACGCGCGCAGACTGGGGTCGTCGTCCCAGAAGAAGTGATGCAGGACGTTGAGATAGAACAGCGTGACGTGGACGAAATCGAGGTCCCGCTCGTCCATGAGTGTCGTCGCCACCTCGAAGCGCTTCTCTAGCAGGTCAAGAATGGCCTTGACCTCAGCGCCGCGTTCGTCATTCGAGGACAGCAGCGGCTCCGGGTGGACGCTGTAATCGAAGCGGGACTCTAGCTCTTCGGCCAGTTCCGGCGGCGAAGTGTAGCCGGAACTGATCGAGCGGTACTCCCCCTCGACGGCGTCCGGGCCGCCCGCGACGACGAGGCCGTCAATGTCCCGCGGGGGGTACATCGTCGGCATATTGACGACGCCAGCCGACTGCCCCTCGTCGTTGAGGTAATCCCACAGCTCGGCGGTGTCGTAGTCGCCGCCGTTCATCACGTTGATCTCGCCCGCGGCGAGGTCGACGTTCTCGAACCAGAAGACGCCGAACCCGCCGGGGTCCTTGCCCGAGGAGTAGCACTTCCAGTTCGGGAACGTCACCGGCGGCAGACAGCTCCGCGTCCCCGCCCAGGTGCCGGTGTCCCGCAGCGCGGCCAGATTCGGGAGCTCGCCGGCCTCGATCCACGGGTCGAGCAGTTCCCAGCTCGCTCCGTCGAGTCCGACGACGAGGGTCTTCGTCATGGTGAGACGGAGACAGGCGAGTCACTAGTCCCTTTCGCACCCTGTCTGTGTGATTGCCGGACGACCACCCGACCAAACCGACAACGCGTCACTTTTGAGCGCGCCGCCGGAAGGGCCGGTATGAGCAACCGGTCGGACATCGCACCGGACACCGTCTCGGTCGAGTTAACCGAGGACGGCGTCGTCGTGGAGTACCTCGACGGCCGCCAGGCGTTCTATCACGGCGTCCCAACGGCGGTCGAAGAGCGTATCCAGACAGCCCCGGGGAAAGACACACACGTCCTGATAACCGACAAAACGGAGACATCAGGTATCCTCGTGTACGTCAACGACCTCCGGACGCACGACGACATTCTCGAAGAAACGGGCGTCGGACGGGTCATTCTCGACGACGGTGAGGAAGACGAACTGTTCCCGGGCGTCACGGTCCGGGACAATCAGATGCGGACGGCAGTTGAGGTGGACTACGACGTGACGAACGGCCGGGTATTCGTCTTCGAGGAGGACGAACTCGGCGAGCGGAGCTTCGAAATCGTCGAGGGGTGAGCCCTGCAGTGGGGCAGGCGCGACTGCGGGGCGAGGACCGTTACTGGATGTAGGACGGGTCTTCGTCGTCACAGTTCTCCTCGTGCTGGCGCGCGTCGCTCTGGTCGTCGAACATCAGGCCACAGGTCTCGCACTTGTACCACGTGACCTCGTCTCGCTCAGTTTGGACAACCATATCAGAGACTCGAATTGCCGCCCGTATATTATTTTCCCGCAACACAACGGGAACCCTCAAGGGAGTCGGATTGCAAGAAGGCGGCATGAGCGGGTCCACTGAGGCCGGTGTCGAACTCACCGTCGAGGGTGCGAACAAGCGTGACGCCGGGCGCGGTATCGCACGACTGCCGGAGTCCGCACGGACTGAACTGGGCGTGCTGAGCGGGTCGCCCGTCATCATCGACGGGGATGACATGACTGTCGTGAAAGTCTGGCCGGCTGACGATGACGGCTCGTTTGTCCGCATCGATTCGGACACCCGGGCCAACGCCGGCGTCAACATCGGCGACACGGTCACAGTAACAAGCGGGTCGGTCTCAGAGGCCACCGAAATCGCCGTCCAGCCGGTCGAACCGATGCCGGGGAGCGAGGACTATGAGAGTCTGGTCAGGAAGCGTCTCGTCGACCAGATTATTCAGGCTGACGAGCGGACCCACATCGATGGATTGGGAACCTTCCTCGTCCGGAAAACGTCTCCGTCGGGGCCAGTCCGAGTTACTGACGCGACAGCGGTGACCGTGCTGCCGGGGCTCGACGGCGGCAGCGGTGGGAGCCAGTCGTCATCCGACGAGACAACAACAACGAACACGCCGACCGCCGAAACGGAGTCCGGGGTGAGCTACGAGGACATCGGCGGCCTCGACGAGGAACTGGACCGTATCCGCGAGATGATAGAAATGCCCCTCTCGGAGCCCGAGGAGTTCCGCCGTCTGGGTATCGACCCACCGAGCGGCGTGTTGCTCCACGGCCCGCCCGGAACAGGGAAAACCCTCATCGCCCGCGCCGTCGCCAACGAGGTCGATGCCTACTTCGACACCATCTCCGGCCCCGAAATCGTCTCGAAATACAAGGGCGAAAGCGAGGAGCGACTCCGCGAGGCCTTCGAGAAAGCCGAAGCGAACGCGCCGGCTATCCTCTTTGTCGACGAAATTGACTCAATCGCTGGCTCCCGAGACGAGGACGCCGACATGGAGAACCGGGTCGTCGCCCAGTTGCTTACGCTGATGGACGGCCTCGAAGACCGGGGCCGCGTCGTCGTCATCGGCGCGACGAACCGCGTCGACGCCATCGACCCGGCGCTGCGCCGCGGTGGCCGCTTCGACCGCGAAATCGAAATCGGCGTCCCCGGCGAGCACGGCCGCCGCGAGATTATGGACGTCCACACGCGGGATATGCCGCTGCACGAGGACGTGGACCTCGACCGCATCGCCGCACAGACCCACGGCTTTGTCGGGGCTGACCTCGCGTCGCTGACCACCGAGGCCGCGATGGCCGCGCTCCGGACAGACCGCGATGATGGCGATGTCCATCAGGACGACTTCGAGACCGCGCTCGCCACTGTCGACCCCAGTGCGATGCGGGAGTACGTCGCCGAGTCGCCGACAGCGACTTTCGACGACGTGGGCGGGCTGGCCGAGGTCAAGCAGACGCTGACCGAGACCATCGAGTGGCCACTGTCGTATGGTGAACTGTTCACCGCAACGAATACCGACCCGCCCAGCGGCATCCTGCTGTATGGCCCGCCGGGAACCGGCAAAACCCTGCTCGCTCGGGCCGTCGCCGGCGAGAGCGACGTGAACTTCATCCACGTCGCCGGCCCCGAAATCATGGACCGCTACGTCGGCGAGAGCGAGGAAGCGGTCCGGGAACTGTTCGAACGTGCCCGCCAGACCGCACCGAGCATCATCTTCCTCGACGAGATCGACGCCATCGCCAGCCACCGCGGTCAGGGCAACGAGGTCACCGAGCGCGTCGTCTCCCAGCTGCTCGCCGAACTGGACGGCATCACCGAGAACCCCAATCTGGTCGTGCTGGCTGCGACCAACCGCCGGGACATGATTGACGATGCGCTCCTGCGACCGGGTCGCCTCGAACAGCACGTCGAGGTCCCGAACCCCGACCGTGAGGCCCGCGAAGAGATTCTCGCCGTCCACACCGCCGGGAAGCCACTCGCCGCTGACACCGATATCGATGACCTTGCTGAAGAGACCGACGGCTTCTCTGGCGCAGAGTTGGAGGCCGTCGTCCGCGAAGCGTCAATGCTGGCCATCCGGGAGGTCGCGTCCGCCTACGGGCCGGAAGAAGCCACCGAGAACGCTGAGGAAGTCGAGATCACGCCCGAACACTTCAGCGAAGCGCTGGAACGGGAACGGACGCGGTAGCTCGACGGACGCAGGGTATCCATCTTGGTTGGACTATCCGCTGAGCGGGAGCGCTCCGTCGGTAGTATCCGAAAGGCGAGGAGAGGCGAAAGGGTCGACTCCGGGAGAGGAGTGAAAAGGCTGTCCGGACAGCCTTGGCGGACGAGCGACGCCGAGTGGCCGAGCAGCGAGACGGGCGTTAGCGCCGGCATCGACGTGAAAAGCGCCTTGCCGGCAGCTACCCGTAGCAAGTGGACACGCAAAAAAGGCCCGGTGTCGGGTTCCGGCTACGCCTCGTCGTCGGGCGACTCATCAGTCGGTTCGGGAGTGGGGTCCTGCTGTGGGCCGCTACCGCCGTTGTCGCCGTCTTCTGTGGCTGATTCAGACGTGCCACGTCGACCCAGCAGCGGGAGCGACCGCCCGCGAAGGAGTCGGCGGCCGCCGACGACTGGGACGGCGAGGACGACGAGCCACGGCGCAAGACTCGCGGCGGTCACCAGCAGCCCACGGGTGAACACGTACACGTCGGTCACTGACGAGAGGAACGCAGCGACAAGCGACCGCTCGTGGTACGGTACTTGCTGGGCCGACGGCTCGGGCGCTGGCTCATGGATCTCGACACGCAGCGTCGAATAGGCGACCCGCTGTTCAAGCGAGCGCTTCTGTGCTTCGAGGCGTTCGATATCGCTCTGGACCGACGACAGTTGTTCCTCGATGCGGAGCAGTTCCTCTGTGCTGTTGGCCTGTTCGTAGAAGGTCCGCAGTCGGTCGCGGCGCTCCCGGAGGTTGGTCAGCCGTGCTTCGAGGTCGACGAGCTTGTCGGTCACGTCTTTCGTCGTTGTTTCCTCGGAGCGGACCGTTCCCTGCTTGCTGACCATCGACTGCGTCGGCTCGTACTCCTCGCTCGGCACTCTAACGACAATGTAGCCGGTGTACCACGTCTCGCCGTCGTCACGGTGGAGTTCGCGGTTCGAGTCGCTCACGTACCCGCCGGACGTGCGAGCGCGGGCGGCGATTGCGTCGGCTGTCGTGGAGTAGTTCTCCACTTCGACCACCATCCGTCCGTTGCGAATGATTGCCCGATCGGCTGCCGCGTCGCCGGCCTGAATGCTTTCGGGATCACCAGCGCTCGCCCCGGAATCCGCTTCGACAGGCTGACTCGACCCGTCGCCGCTGCTGGACATCTGTGCGCCGTCACCGCCGCCCTGTGCCTCGCCCGCATCGCCACTTCCGCCCATGCCAGTACAGCCGGCCAGCAGGAGGAGACCGACGACAGCGAGGACCCTGATTCGGGAAGCCATACGGGACGTACTCGTTCTGAGAGCAGTATAATGACGGCGAACGCTCAAAAACCGCTTTTTGTCAAACAGCGACTGCAGTTACGGCCAGTCTGTCCGGCGATCAGCAAGCGCCGGGAACTCATCGCGGACCTGCTCGACGCGCGCTGGGTCGAGGGCGGCGGTCACCAGCGCCGGGTGGTCGTCAGCGCTGGCGAGTGTCGTCCCCCACGGGTCGTACACCGTCGACCGACCCAGCAGTTCCGCGTCCTCGAACTGTCCGACGCCGTTCGCCGCGGCGACGTACAGTTGGTTCTCGACGGCACGGGCGCGACCGAACAGTTTCCAGTGTTCGACGCGCGGATACGGCCACGCGCTGGGCACGAGCGTCAGCGTCACGCCTTCGTCGACGAGGTGGCGATACAGTTCCGGGAACCTGAGGTCATAGCAGGTGGTGACTCCCACGGTGAATCCCTCGAAGTCGACAGTCGGAACCGTCTCACCCCGCTCCAGTAACTGGGATTCCGCGGAATCGTAGCCGAACAAATGGTGTTTCCGGTACACCGCCCGGCGCTCCCCGTCGCGGTCGAAGAATACAGCAGTATTGGCCAGCCCCTCATCCGCGGGCACGTCGAACCCGCTGTCAGCGCTGGCCGCGAGGTCCTCAACGACGCTCCCGGCCAGCACCGCCACGTCGTTGTCTGTTGCGACGCTGCGAATCCGGCTAAGCGTCTCGCCGTCCAGCCCCTCTGCCTCACGGGCGTAGCGGTCGAAGGCGAAGTACCCGATGTTGAACAGTTCCGGGAGCACGACGAGGTCCGCGCCCTCCGCGGCCGCGTCCCTGATGGCGGTCGTCGCGCGACTGACGTTCTCGGCCACCGAGTCTGACGATACGTCTATCTGGGCAAGCGTGAGCCTCATACTTCGACTTCGAGGTCGTCCCGCAGTGCCTGTTCGAGGTTCTGCATCTCATCGTCGAGGTTCCGCTTGAAAAACCGCTCGACGCCGGGGAGTTTGCCGTCGACGATGAACCGGTTGGTCAGTTTCGTGCCGCCGTCAGCCGTCTCTTCGAGTTCGTGTTCACCCTGGACGGTCATCACCTTCGAGCGACCGATGAAGCGGGCGTACTCCGGGCGACGCTGCTCGACGTCCTCGGTTTTCACCGTCATCGTCCGGTTGACTACTGGAATCGGGAGTTCGATCGACCAGTTCGCGTGTGTGTCGTCGATGACTTCCCAGTCTGTGACGACGCTGATCGGCCGAGCCCGTTTATCCGGGTCGGTGATGAATTCCCAGACACGTTCCGGTGTGGCCGGCACAGTCATCGTTCGCTCGGCCCGGACAGTCATGGAAGGTACTCAGGACTACTGGCCGATGAATCCACCGATTGTAACAGTGCGTAAAACCCAACGGGGGCTACCCGGTCGGCGTGACGCGCCACGTCGTCGACCGTGCTCGTCCCCACTTCTCGATTTCGACTTCGTCGGCCTCTTCAGCTAAGCGTGGCAGCCGTGCTCCCACTTGCTTCGACGAGAGGCCGAGCTGCTCAGCGATGTTCTTCGCGCGGAAGTAGCTCTCCCCACGCGAGACGCTGTCCCGGAGATATTCGAGAATGCGTCGGTCTTCCTCGCTGTAATCGGCCATACAATATATACGGTCTCAGCGTTTTTAACGGTTCCCTTCACAGTCTCTCCGCTGATACCAGACCTCAGGCGTCGTAGGCGTGAATCGCCACGATAGCCACGGCCGCGGCCAGCATGGCGAGCCCGAACGCGCCGCCGGAGGTCACAAGCAGGTTCCCCGTCTCAAGCTCCTGTGCGTGCAAAACTGCGTAGTTGTAGCTGTTGGTTGCTGTGAACAGGGCCGCGCCGACCGAGACGAGCCCGAACAGCAGGGCCAGGCCCATCCCCATGTCGCTTTTGGACGCCTTGGAACTCATGTACGACGCTTTCGGTGTTGCCCACTTAGTTCATTCGGGCTGGAGCCACAGGACATATACCGACCCATCGAAGATGGGTGTACAATTATGAGACGGTTGAGAATAGTTGGCGTGCTGGTCGTCGCGGTCGTCGCTGTCGCAGGGGGCAGTGTCGCGCTCGGCGTTCTTGGCACACCCAGCGTCGCGTCCGTGGACAACCACTTCGCGGGCGTCTCGAACCAGACGACCACTGTGGCGACGAACCTGACCGTGACTAATCCCAACCCCGTCGGCGTCCAGCTGGGCGGTGTGGGAGTCAATTACACCATCTCGATGAACGGCGTGGGGATGGCACAGGGGAACAAGCAGGGCGTTGAGCTCGGTACTGGGAACTCGACGCTGCAGTTCAGCACCGAGATGCAAAACGACCGTATCCCGCCGTGGTGGGTCACCCACATCGACAACGGCGAGACGACGACGGTGGGCATCGACGCGACCGTCACCTCCTCGACGCTCGGCGGTCGGTCAGTGTCATTTAGCCAGGAACGAACTATCGAGACGGACCTCCTCAGCCAGTTCAACTCCACCGAGACACGTCCCGTCGAGGCCGACCAGCCGCTCGTCTCGGACCCCGTGCTCTACATCAACGAGACTCGCGGCACATGGGATCAGGAAAACCTCACCCAGTCCGAGACGCCGCTTGACCTTGCATTCGACGTGTACAACCCCAAGCCGTACCCATACACGATTACCAAGGTCGGCTACACCATCCGGATGAACGACGTGACCGTCGGCGAAGGCGAAACGGATCGTGGCTACGTCCTCAGCCCCGGCGAGGAGACGACACTCGAAGCGAACACCGCTATCCAGAACGAGAACCTTGACCGCTGGTGGGTGACCCACCTCCAGCGAAACCAGCAGACGGACCTCTACATCGATTTCTATCTCGTCCTTGAGGGTGGCAACGAGCAGTTCAGAGTCGACCTGGACTCAATCGACTACCAGCAGGAAATAGAGACAGACATCTTCGGCACCAAGGCGCAGTACCCGACCGGCGATGGGGCCGCTGACGGCTCCAGCGATGGGTCCGATAGTTCGACAGCCGATAGCGCAACTGCAACCCTGACACCGACACCCACGGAAACCGAAACAGACGGTGGACTACTGGGTGATGAGGACACACAGACGGATGACGGCCTGTTTGACGGCGGAGAGACGGACACGGAGGCCACGACTGAAACGACGACCGAGAAACCCACAGCGACCCCAACGGAGACGGCCACGCCGACTGAAACCGAAACAGACGATGGCGGCCTCCTCGGGTAGTCAGTACTAGTAATCCGCTCCCTCAGTTCTCGACATAGAGCATCCCCGTGCCATCGATCGTTATCGTGTAGCCGCAGTACTGGAACAGCATCGGCAACTCTCCCGGTGGGATATCCGATACTGCGTCCAGACGCTCACCGTCGACAACCATGTCAAGGCTCCCGAGTTGCGTGGGGTGACAGTCCTCAAGCGCCGCGATGGTCTCTTTGACAGTGATGTGAATGGGTGTCGGTGGACCGACAGGCCGCTTCATACTGGACCGTTCACAATGCCCACTCAAAGGCACAAGTGTTTTTCACCGCAGTTTGTCGTGGCAGTGAACCTGCTAAATTAGATGGTGGAGTCCGAAAACAGGACTGTTGCTGCAAACCGCAACCGCGGGCCGCGGTAGCCGCCTCACTCGATCGTCGTGTGTTCCGATTCCTCGTTGAGCGCGAGGTTCGTCGCGATTTCGGCGCTTCGGACCGCAAACTCGGCCGTCTGCTGAAGACTGACCAGCACTTCACGCACTTCCAGTAGCGCCTCGTTGTCCATCTCCGGCAGGTCGTCAAGGATTTCGTGTTCCTTGTCGCCGATGTCCTTGTACAACTCTCGGACCTGAATCGCGGTGTCGTAGTTGCGGTCGACAGCCGCCTGCACCGCCAGCTCGGTAATGTCGTTGACCTGGTCGGTGAACTCGCGGATGCGACGCATCGTCGAACTGTCGACGTTGAGGGAGTGGTCGTCGGTCTCCAGCGCGATCTCGGCGATGTCCTCGGCGTTGTCCGCCGTCAGTTCGAGGTTCTTCGCAATCGAACGATAGCCGATGAGCGGGAAGCCGTCGTTGAGGCCGATAGCCCGCGCGAGGTTGGGGTTCTGGTAGGCCGTGAAGATGAGCCGTAGCAGGAGGACGAATATCTTGTTGGCCTGTCGCTCGCGGTTGAGCGCCCGCTGGGCGAGGTCGGGATTGCCGTGAGCGAGGGATTTCACTGCCTCGTTTCGCATCGTTGAGCCGGTGGATTCCAGCCGTTCGAGGAGGTTGTTAAGCGTGAAGTCCTCCGGGTCGACGGAGCAGCGAATCGCGATCCGGTCGGGCGTCTCCTCAATGACGCCGAGACCCATCAGCTGAGTTTCGGCGTTGTAGACGGCGTTGATGTGAGAGGATTCCAGCGTCTCACCCTCGGGAGCTTCGACGTGGATGACACGCCGGCCGAGCACGTACTGGGCGACGATAGCCCGCTCGACAGACGCGGCATCGAGATTCTCCGCGTGGATGATAGCTTCTGATTCCTCGGTCTGGACGGACTCGGGCATGACTGTCAGCGTGCCTTTGCCGCCCATTCGTAGCGACACCTCGTCGCCTTTTTCAACGTCGTGCTCACTGGCCCACTCCGCCGGCAACGTCATCGCGAGCGTTGACGGCCCCAGTCGCTGGACTTTCCGGGTTTCCATATGTCCTTTGTGGGGCGTGAGATACCTTAATCTTGACTATACATGATAAAATACCGCAGCCGATATATCATAGCTTGCGTCTCTCGGCTGGGGAGGCCATACAGATTAGACGACTTCGACGAGTCTGCGTTCGTGTCGACCGACGCGGACCCGCAGCCAGCCGCGCAGTTCCTCGTCTAGGTCCGGGTCGCCTGTGTCGACGCGGAGCGTGCCGATACCGTCCAGTTTCCGGCGGGAGGCGACGACTTCGAGGTCACACTGCCTGATGACCGCCGGTGACAGTTGCTGGTTCCCCCTGCCGAACACGAACCCCTGCCCGCCGATGGGCGAGACGACAATGACGTTTCGGTTGCCGAGGGCATCGAGGATGTCTGATTCGGCGGCGTCGCGAGCAAGCACCTCCCCGTCGCGCCACACATCCACGCCGAGCGTCGTCCCGTCGAACCCGAGTTGTTCCTTGATAGCACCAACCGTGCTCCCCGGACCAAGGACGTAGGTGACGCCCGACTCGACGGCGTCGGCGACGCTCTCGGCGAGGGACTCGACGCTGCCGCCGCCCAACTGCTTCGCAGACTGGCGCTGGTCGGCGACAGGCACTTCCGCGACGGCCCGGAGTTCAGTGACGACTTCCCCGCCTCTGAAGGCGTCCTCGTCGATGTCGTTGACCTCCGCGCGCTCCGTCTCGGAGAAGCGGGCCACGATACGCCCGGCCGCGCGCGGCGACACACCAAACACGGAGGAGTACACCTTGACGCCAGCCGGGACGCCCAGAATCGGAATGTCAGCGTCCAGTTCGTCGAGGGTCGTCGCCACGTCGACAGCCGTGCCGTCGCCACCGACGAACAGAATCACGTCCACATCCGCCTCGACGAACGCTCGGACCGCATCTCGGGTGTCCTCGCTGCCTGTCTCATCAGCGCTCGCCGGAGCGCCGACGACCATCGGATCGAATCCCACCTCACGAGCGAGACGCTCTCCCATCGGGTCGCCGTACGTGAGCAGTGCCACGTCCGTCCCGACCTCGGCGAGTGAGGCAAGCGCTGTCCGTGCGCGGTCCGGTGCGCGTTGCTCCGCGCCGCGCCGGCGCGCCTCGTCGACTTTCCCGTCAGTGCCCTTGAGGCCGACGCGGCCGCCCATGCCGGCGATGGGGTTGACCACGACACCGATTCGTCGCATTCGCCGTCACTACGCGACCCTGCGGCAAAAGCGGCCCGGGAGCGTGCCTTTCAAGCCACCCCACGCAGAACGCACAGCTATGTCAGTCGTACTCCAGAGCGGCGTTCAGACAGGGATCATCAACGCGTCCGGCGCGGTCATCACGCTCGGTGGCCTGCTGCTTACGTTTCTCTGGCTGAACCACCTCTACCGGTAGTCACTCTGCCGTCGGTGACTCGACGCGTTCGCTGAACCACGCGGCCGCCTCCTCGACTAGCTCCTCCTCTGTCCCCTCGAACCGGACGGTCACGTGCTCGCCCGGATAGCTCCCGACCTTGACCGGGAACTGCTCCTGTACCTCTGCCAGTCGATCAAGGAGTGCGCTCTCGGGCTCGGCGGCATCGACGGTGTGAACGTACCGCTGCTCGCCAGCGAACTCTTCTGCGACCTCCTCGAACATCCGCTTCATCTCACCCGGCACGCCCGGCAAGACGTAGCAGCTCTCGACGACACAGCCGGGCGCGACCCCCTCGTGGTTGGGCAAGACACGGGACCCTTCCGGTACCTCGCCCGTTCCGTCGGTCAGGTCGTCGCGCGTGTACCCGCCGTGTTCCTCCAGCCACGCAATGGCGTCCTCGCTCTCGACGACATCTCGCCCGAACGCCGCGGCGACGGCTTCGATTGTTTTGTCGTCGTGCGTCGGTCCGAGGCCGCCAGTGACGATGACGGCGTCGAACTCCGCGTGATACTCGTTGACCACGCGGGCAATGTCCGAGATCTCGTCGGGGACGACCGTCGTTCGGCCGACAGTGACGCCACGCTCCGCGAGCTGTTGTCCCAGCCACGCGGCGTTCGTGTTGACCGTCTCGCCACTGAGCAGTTCGTCTCCGACGGTGACTACCGCGACGCGCATACCGCCCGATTGGACTGGGAGACACAAATACTGTCGGTCACAGAACGTGGTAACTGTGTATGCGTTGAATCGGAGAGAAATGCTCCGTCAGGGATTTGAACCCTAGTCATCACCGTGAGAGGGTGATATGATTGGCCGGACTACACCAACGGAGCGTACACAAATTCGTAGCGAGGAGATACGTATAATCATTGCGTTTCGGCCCCGCCCTGTGTTGGTTACTCATACTGTTGGCTGTAACTATTCCCAGATATTCACGGTGGAGAAACTCTATACAGATGTCCAGCCGCCAGTATCACTCGTCGTCGAACGGCGACCCGGCGGCGTCGGGTTCCTGACCGGCGAGGCTGATGATGTTCTCGCGGCCGACCCTGAGCTTCGAGATGTCGCCGTCGTCCTCCATGTCAGAGAGGAGCATACTCACCTTCGACTTCGACCAGTCGGTGCTGTCGACGATGTCGACCTGCTTCATTCGGCCGCCGTTTTCCTCCAGTAGTTTGCGGACGCGGTCGCTGTCGGTGAGCAGTTCCTCGTCGGGGACTGCCGGTTCGTCAGGCGTGTCGGTGTCCGCCGTTGCATCGCCCGAGGCAGCCGTCGATGGCTGCTCAGTGCTGCCTGTGGCCGACGGCGTCGGAGCGGGCGGCTCGTCATCATCATCCGTTCCCAGCCTCCCTCCCAGCGCGCCGGACCGCCACGCGGCCACACCACCGGCGACGACAATGAGACCGACGACAGCGGCCGGGAGCAGCCACGACGGCCCGCCGGCGGCCTCGGCAGGTGTGTCATCGTCCGCTGTGGTGCGCTGCTCAGCACCAGCGCTCTGCCCGGTTTCGCGCGGCTGCAATTCCACGTAGGGCCGACGGTCGTTGAACGACTGCTCGCCGTTCCACGTGACGCTCTCGCTGTTTTCGAGCGAGTCCGGGGCGCTCTGTGAGGCGGGGGCCGGCTGGACGTCGGCGAATGCTAGCTCGGGGCCGCGCTCGAAGACGAACGACTGGCTCGGCCCGATGTAGAACCCGCCGTCGAACACGTCGCTGACCACGACTGCGTCGCCCTCAACGACCGCGAAGTTACGCCAGCGGAACGACATCCGCACCGTTCCGGTGTTCTGGAGCGGGTCGACCGTCGCCGACCGGTCGTAGTTGGTCGCACTCATGTTCCGGCCAGTCACGTTCGTCCCGTACTGTGTCAGCAGCGTCGACTGCTCGACAAAATTCTGATACAGAGGCTGCTCCGATTGCTCGAACTCCCGGGCAAACTCCTCGAACTGCTGTTGTTCGGTGTCGTTCGCGAGCGGCGTCCGGTGGACGATCGCCCACTTCGCCGACCCGTTCTGATACAACGTGACCTGAAACGTCGTCCGGTCGAACCTGTCGGGCGTCTGGACGCCCACGCTCTCGTCGGCCGGCTGTGACATCGCCAGTGGCGCGGCACCGCTTCCCAGCAGGAGAGCCAGCACGAGACTGGCGACGACCAGGCGTACCATCTGTCGTATATCATCGATGGACCGCATAAAAGCGCTGTGAATAGCACCGTTCTCCGTCGGTATCGGGCCGATGGCCGGTGATTTCTCGATACGGCTACAGCTTAAAACACTGGTAACCGAGGACAGTATCGGGTGCTGTGCGGGCGCTCACCCTCACGTTCCTCACCGAGTTCGAAGTAGCTCCATTCGCTATCTTTCTCGTGGTATCAATGGTCTCTCGACCGATACCTGACCATGGGAGGGGTTAATTCCTGTTTTCACAGCGGTATCTTGGCTTCTACATGGTTATTCCGCAAGAATTTCCGGTGGGTTATTTACAAAGGAAGGTCCAACGAACGGTAACCTATGGGAATTGCTGAGTTCGCAAGAGACGGCCGCGTAGTGGTGGGCGATCGGCCGGGAGCAGCAGTGGTGGCCGCGGTAAGTGGCTTCCTCCTGCTGGATTTAGTTGCAAAGCTCGCTGGGACAACCGTGTTCTTCCTCGGGACCAGGTTACTGGGTGGGTCCCTTACCGTGGCCTCGTTGCTCTCGATGGTGGTGGACGGGCTGCTCGTCGGACTGGCGGTCGGACTCGCCGGCATTGGTCTGTCGATGACATACAGCATTCTCGACTTCGCCAACTTCGCACACGGGGACACTGTGACCGTCGGGGCGTTCCTGGGGTGGGTCGCCGCGTACATCACCGCCGGCCTCGGGACTGGAGCCCCGATATCGGAACTATTCATGCTCAACTCGGGGCGGCAGTTGAGTACCGTTTCGACGTTCATTCCGGTGCTTCTCGGGCTTGTCATCGCCGGCGTCGGGTCAATCGGGATCGTGTTACTCATCGACCGACTCACCTATCGCCCCATGCGCGATACGGACAACATCTCCTTGCTGATTGCGTCAATCGGTGTCGCACTCGCGTTGCGCTACCTCATCGCGTTCGTCTTCGGCACACAGACCAGTGGGGTTGCAAGCGGCGGGCTCCGGGTCACGCTGTTCTCGATGATTTCAGTCACCGACAACGAAATCACCCTGCTGGTGGTGTCGGTCCTGTTGATGCTCGGCGTTCACCTGCTGCTACAGCGGACGAAGCTCGGCAAAGCGATGCGGGCGATGGCCGACAACGAGGACCTCGCACGCGTGACCGGGATTCCGACCGAACGCGTGATTCGACTTACCTGGATTCTCGGCGGCGGCCTGGCAGGCATCGGCGGCTACCTGCTTGTGCTGGAAAGCGGCACGATATCGTTCAACTTCGGCTGGATTCTGCTCCTGCTTATTTTCGCCGCTGTCATTGTCGGCGGCATCGGCTCGATATACGGGGCGATGGCCGGCGGGATTCTCATTGGGCTGGTCGATAGTCTGGCTCTGATCTGGTTGCCATCCGGGCTGACGCGAGCCTCTGCGTTTCTGGTACTCATCGTCGTCCTGTTGTTGCGCCCGTCCGGTATCTTCGGGGGGGTGTCGACAGCATGAGTACTGTTGACACTGTTCGAAACCGTCTGGACGCGCTCCCGGACGTAGGGCTGGTCGTCGGCTTCATCGCCAGTATCTGGGCCGTCATGCTCGTACTGGCGATCGCTGTCGGCGGGGCGAACTGGGCGAACCTCGCTGCCGGCTTCATCGGCAGTGTGACCGTCCTCATCGGTGGCTACGCCATCCTCGCGCTGGCACTGAACCTCCAGTGGGGGTACACCGGTCTATTCAACATCGGTATTGCAGGATTCATGGCCGTCGGCGTGTACACGACAGCGATTCTCACTGCGCCAACTGACCCGGCCGCCGGGGCGGTCCCTGGGCTCGGCCTTCCACTGTGGGTTGGCCTCATCGGCGGCATGGTGATGGCCGCCATCGTCGGCGGTCTCGCGGCGCTACCGGCACTCCGACTGAAGGCTGACTATCTTGCCATCGTGACGGTCGCGTTCTCCGAGATCATCCGGCTTATCGTCAACTGGAACGGCCTCGCCGAGTTCTCGCTGTTCGGAGCGCCGGTCGGAACCGGCGGCGCGACCGGTATCTCGTTCAAGTCCGCAAACGAGGTCGCGTCGACGCTCATCAACGGCGTCGGACAGCCACTCGTTACTGCTGCGGAGGGCGTCGGCGTCTCCGGGCCGAATCTGGCAAACCTCACGTACGGGATACTCCTCCTGCTGGTCGTGGCTGCGAGCTACTGGGTGCTCGCCCGAATCACCAATTCGCCGTTCGGCCGCGTGCTGAAGGCGATCCGCGAGGACGAAACTGTGACCCAGTCACTCGGCAAAGACACCCGACGGTTCAAAATCAAGACGTTCATGATCGGCTGTGCGCTGATGGGGCTGGCCGGTGTCCTGTTCCGCGGACAGGCGGGCTACGTCAGCCCACAGCAGTTCAGACCGACGATCACGTTCTACGTGTTCGCGGCGCTCATCATCGGCGGCTCCGGATCTAACACCGGGAGCATCATCGGCGCAGCGACGTTCTCCGGACTGCTGTTCTACCTGCCGGCGCGGCTGGGCGAGAACGTCTCGCTCGGCGGCACTCGCGCACCCGGCAACATCGTCGACGCCGTTGCCGGACTCGGGTCGCTGGACCCGCTTCCACTCCTCGCATACACCATTAGCAACGTCAGCACGCTCCGGTTCGTCCTCATCGGCGTCGTGCTGATATACATCATCCAGAACCAGCCAGACGGACTGCTTGGCCACCGGAACGAACCCGCAACGAGCGTGAGCCTTGACAGACCGCAGTCCGGGTCCGGAGGTGAGGCAGATGAGTGAACCCGACGCTGCACCGCGACAGGAGACCGCCGTCACGAGCGACGCAATCGAGTCGCCGCTGCTTGAAGTCGACGGCCTCCGCAAGGAGTTCGGCGGCGTTGTCGCGGTCGACGGGGCGACGTTCTCCGTGGCAGAGGGGTCCCTAACCGGCCTCATCGGCCCGAACGGGGCCGGCAAGTCGACGACGTTCAACTGTATCACAGGTATTCACGAACCAACTGGTGGCCGGGTCACCTTTGACGGCCAGAGCATTACCGGGCTCCCACCGTACACACTCGCAAATAAGGGGCTGGTCCGGACGTTCCAGATCGCCCGTGAACTGTCCGAGATGACGGTGCTAGAAAACGTGATGCTCGCGCCGGGTGGACAGGTCGGCGAGTCGGTCATCCAGTCGGTGACGCCAGGGCTTCGCGGCAATGTCATCGACGACGAGGCGACTGTTCGGGACCGCGCGTGGGAGACACTGGAGTTCTTCGAGATCGACCATCTCGCCCACGAGAACGCCGGTAATCTCTCCGGCGGTCAGCGGAAACTACTGGAGATGGCGCGGGTCCTGATGACCGACCCCGAGATGATTCTACTGGACGAGCCGCTGGCCGGCGTCAACCCGACGCTGGAAGAGAAGCTACTGGAGCGGATTCACGAACTCCGCCGAGAGCAGGGCCTGACCTTCCTGCTGGTCGAACACGATATGGATGTCATCATGAACAACTGCGAACACATCATCGTCATGCATCAGGGGAGTGTCCTCGCCGAAGGGGACGCCGAGACTATCAAGTCGGACGAGCGGGTACTTGAGGCGTACCTGGGAGGTGACGTATGAGCCCGCATGCGACAGAGTCAGAGGCTGTCACGCTCCCTGACCCGGCCGAGCGGCTCCTCGCCATCCGAGACCTTGATGCGGGCTACGGCGATCTGCAGGTCCTCAATGATGTCCATATGGACGTTTCCGACGGCGAGTACGTCGTCATCGTCGGCCCAAACGGGGCTGGCAAGTCAACGGTGATGAAGTCCGTCTTCGGCTTGACGACGTACATGGGCGGAGCGGTCATCTTCAGCGGGACCGATATCAGCCAACGCAATCCCGACGAGATCATTTACGAGGGAATCAGCTACGTCCCCCAGACCGGCAACGTGTTCGGCTCGCTGAGCGTGCGCGAGAACCTCGAGATGGGCGCGTACATCCTCGACGAAGTGCCGGAAGATCGGATAGAGGACGTGTACGACCGGTTCCCCATTCTCCGGGAGCGGTCCGAACAGTCAGCCGGGACGCTGTCGGGCGGCCAACAGCAGATGCTCGCCATGGGCCGGGCGCTGATGCTCGACCCCGACCTGCTGTTGCTCGACGAGCCCTCCGCCGGGCTCGCCCCGGACCTGGTCGACGATATGTTCGACCGCATCGACCGCATCAACGAAGACGGCACAGCTATTCTGATGGTCGAGCAAAACGCAAAGGAGGCACTCCGGCGGTGTAACCGGGGCTACGTGCTCGTACAGGGTCAGAACCGTTACGAGGACGAAGGGACGGTCCTCCTCAACGACGAGCAGGTTCGCCAGGACTTCCTTGGCGGATAGCTCGAAAAAAGAATCGACGCCGGCAGCCCCGTTACTGGTTCATCGCGCTGTTGATTTCAGACGTGTAGGAGGACTGTTGTTGCTCGAAGCCGACCTGATTGACGATGGTCCCGCCCTCCGCTTCAAACGCGCCGGCGAACGCCTCTTGCAGTGCTTGACCGTAGCTGTTGTTCACGTACAGCGTCGATGCGGTCGCGGCACCGAGTTCGTCCACGCCGACTTGCGCAAGGACCTGTCCCTGTAGGGCGTCGCTGGGCGGGGTGCGGAACATGTAATCGTTGTCTTCGAGGTCGGTAATCGTCGGCGACGTGGAAGCCGGTGAACAGCCGACGACGCCGCTATCGATGAGCACGTTTCTGGCGACCTGTATCGACGTTTCGGAGCTGGCCGCCCCGGTGATCGACGGATAGCCCGCACTGACAAGAGAGTTGGCAGCGTCGATGCCCGCCTGCGCCTGGGTCTGGGTGTCACCGACCTGATAATCGAACTCGAAGTCGACTTGGCCTTCGAGTTGCAGGGCCGGGAGTAGCGCTCCGTCACGGATCGGCCTGCCGAGCGGCCCGAGGTCGCCGGTTTCGGGCATCAAGACACCGAACTTGATCGTCCGTCCAGAGTCGCTCCCGGAGCCGTTCGGTTCCGGCTGTGGGAGGTCGTCGCCAGCGCCGAAGTCGACGGTGCTGAGCGTATCGACGCCCCCACCGTCTTGGAAGCCGAAGACCTGGTACTGCGCCGAGGCCATATCCCCGTTTTCGTCGAAATTGACCGCACTCGATGCACCCTCGTACTGGATGTTCTCGCCTGCGGCGGCCGCTTCGACGGCCGCTGGCAGTTCGGAGGGGCCGTACGTGTCGCCCCCGGGGTTGGCGACGACGCGCATGTGATTCCGGACGGCTTGCCCGTCGTTTTCGCCGGCCAGCAGGTTTGCGAGAATCTGGACCGCCGTCGCGTCGTAGGCCTGTGACGTGAACACACCGGCCTCGTCGTAATCGAACTCGGAGGTGAACTGCTCTGTGAAGGTATCGACACCAGGCCCGGCCGCTGACGGGGCCGTGCCACGGACGTTCGACATATCGTCGCCGACGTTACTCGGCAGTTCGCCGTCCTGCAGGCCATCGGTGACGAGGATGTCAGCAGCGTCGTCGCTGTAGTCGGCGTAGAAGTCCTTGAACAGTTGCACACCGCTCTGGGGATAGCCGACGACCATCAGCACGTCTGGTGACTCCGGACCGCTGTCGCCACCGGACTCGGTCCCGGTTCCGGTCATCCCCCCATCGCCGCCGTCTCCGCCATCCCCGCCGTCACCGCCGGTCTGTTCGGTTGAACAGCCTGCCAACCCACCAAGCAGACCGACAGTGGTTACCGCCCCAGTGCGCTTCAGGAACGCTCGCCGATTGGTATCGCGACTCATACCACTTACCACTGATTCGCATCTTATAAAACTATATCCTCCCGTAACCTCGCTGTTCCGTAGTCTGCTCCAGTCACGCCGATAGTTTTTGTTATTATAGTTAGATATTAACGCCGGAGAAACCGCTATCGGCTCAGACGGCTCTCGGACTCCCGGCACATCCACGAAAAAACGTCGGGTATCGCCCGTTACTCGAAGTGACTAACCGACTTCTCGTACTCTTCGGCAGCCTTGTCCCAGTCGACGACCTCGAAGAAGGCGTCGATGAAGTCACCGCGAGCGGGGCCGTAGTCGTAGTAGTAGGAGTGCTCCCAGACGTCGAGCGCGAGGATGGGATGGGAGCCCCAGAGCGCGCCCTGGTCGTGCTTGTCGACCGGCACGTTGCGCAGTTGCTTGGCAACGGGGTCGTACACGAGCAGCGCCCAGCCGCCGGCAGCTGATGCGGCGGCTTCGAACTCGCCCTTCCAGCCTTCGTAGGAGCCAAAGTCCTCCTCGATGCGGTCGAGGAGTTCGCCCTCCGGCTCACCGCCGCCGTTGGGGTCCATGTTCTCCCAGAACAGCGTGTGGAGATAGTGACCACAGCCGTTGTGGGTGACGTTGCCCATCGCGGCGGCGCTTGAACCGAAGTCACCGGATTCGCGGTTCTCGGCGAGCGTCTCCTCGGCCGATTCGAGGCCGTTTACGTACCCCTGATGGTGGGTGTCGTGGTGCCAGGTGAGCACCTGTTCGGAGATGTGTGGCTCCAGCGCGTCGTAGTCGTACGGGAGCGGTGGCAGTTCGGGATTGGAATGTTCGGGCATATGAAAACGCCTCCATCACTATCTGTCGCGCGGCTGCCTGTTAAACGTTTAGGAGCCATTTGGTAGCACTAGGCAAGGACAGCGAGACGGAGCCGTATCTGCCCGCAGCACTGACACCACAACGCGGCCTTGTCTCGCGTGTAAGCACCTGGGAGAGTTCAGTGAATCTGAACGAACGCGTTTAGTCGTCTCCTCTGGCCCGCTCGAACATCGCCAGCGCCTCCTCGCGGCGCTCGCTGTGGTCGACGACGGGGTCCGGGTACTCCGGTGCGGCGCTGCGCCGTTGTGTGAGCGAGCACTCGTTCCACTCGTGGATAATCTCGGGTGCAGCATCAGATAGTTCCGGGACGTACTCCTTGATGTACTCGGCTTCCGGGTCGTAGTCTTCGCCCTGTGTCATCGGATTGAAGATGCGGAAATAGGGCTGCGCGTCGGTCCCCGTGGAGGCCGCCCACTGCCAGCCGCCGTTGTCGTTTGCCGTGTCGTGGTCAACCAGTTTCTCCCGGAACCACTCGTAGCCGTGTCGCCAGTCGATGAGCAGGTCCTTCGTGAGGAAGGAGGCAACAATCATCCGGACGCGGTTGTGCATATACGCCTCGTCACGGAGCTGTCGCATCCCGGCGTCGACAATGGGATACCCCGTTTCGCCGTCTTTCCAAGCCTGTAACAGCTCCTCGTCGTTCTCCCACTCGATTGGGTTCTCGTATGATTTGTAGTTCGAGCTAACGACGTGTGGATGGGCAAACAGCACCTGCGTGTAGAACTCCCGCCAGGCCAGCTGGGACTGGAACTCCCGGACGGAGTCGCGGCGGTCACCGCCGGTCCCCTCCTTGGCATCCTGTGTCCGGTCGTACACCTCCCGGATGCCGATAGTCCCAAACTTCAGATGGGCTGAGAGCCGCGAAGTGCATTCGTCGGCCGGGAAATCCCGTCGTTCCTCGTACTCGTAGACGTTCTCGTCGAGGAAGTCACCAAGCAGGGCGCGCGCTTCGTCGGTTCCCGCCGCGGGCACGTCCGCCTCTGGCTTCTCGAAGCCGAGGTCAGCCAGGGTCGGGAGCGCATCACCGTCGACATCGGCTAACTCGTCAGCAGACGGCGGGTCGTAGGGGGCTGCCTTCTCGCGGTCGTGCCATTTCCGACCGAAGTAGGTGAAGACGCTGTATGGGTCGCCGTCGTTCGTCGTAATCTCGCCCGGTTCGTGTAACACGGCGTTCTGGACGGCTTCGCGGGCCACGTCCGCGTCGTCAAGCGCTTGCCGGACGGCCGCGTCGCGTTCCCGTGCGAGCCCGGAGTAGTCCTTGCCCCAAGTGACCTTCTCTGCGCCGTACTCGGCTGCCAGTTCTGGCAAGACGGATGTGGGGTCGCCCTCGGCAACGACGAGGTCACTACCCTGGTCGCGGTACCACTCGCGCAAACTGTCGAGCGCGTCAAGCATGAACGCGACCCGGGGCGGGCCGGCGTGGTCGAGAACGGCTGTGTCGAAAATGAACACCGGGACGACCGGGTCAGACGGAGTCGCCGTGGCGAGGCCGGCGTTATCCGTTGCCCGGAGATCACGGCGATGCCAGTGCAGGCGCATACCTAGTACACGGGCTAGCCCGGGCAAAAGGTACTGCCCAAGGATGTTGGTCTGTCAGGCGCTGACGGACACCACTGTTATCTTGCCGCCGGTCGAGGGCCCACATATGGAAGACGCAACCGTGACGCTGTCTGTTGACGACGGAATCGCTACAGTAACGCTGAACCAGCCGGAGTCGCGAAACGCCCTGTCAGCGGAGTTGGCCGACGCGCTCACTGCCACGTTCGAATCGGTGACCGACAGCGACGCCCGGTGTGTCGTACTGGAAGGCGCAGGCCCAGCCTTTTGCGCTGGCGGGGACATCAACGCAATGGTACAGGGGGTGGAACACGACCGACCGCCGGCCACACAGGTCGAACTGGTGGTTTCGTCACTCCACGAAGCGATCCGGACTGTCCACAGCTGTCCGCTCCCAGTCGTCGCGAAAATCGACGGCCCCGCCTTCGGTGCCGGTGCAGGACTCGCGCTGGCCTGTGATACACAGGTCGCAAGCACTGACGCCCAGATCGGCTTTGGCTTCCGGCAGGTCGGCCTGGCGAGTGACTCCGGCGTCTCCTATTTCCTTCCACGAATCGTCGGCCCGAACAAGGCCAAGGAACTCCTGTTTACCGGCGAACTGCTGGATGCTTCGGCAGCCGAGGAACTGGGGCTGTTCACCCGTGTGTTCGACGCAGAGACATTCGAATCAGCGTTTTCGGACCTCGTTGCAGACATCGCCGCTGGACCGACAGTCGCACTCGGCCACGCCAAGCGGCTGGTCAACCGAAGCCTGAACAGTTCGCTGGAACAGGCACTCGAAAACGAAGCCACCGCACAGGGCGTCGCTTTCACGACCGACGACCATGAGGAGGGTGCAACCGCATTCGTCGAGAAACGCGACCCGGAGTTCACGGGTCAGTAAGCTGATTACCGTAGCCGACGCCACCACTGATTCAGCAACCAAAGACCAGACAGATGGCACCTACGACCGTTCCACCACTGATTCGACTGACTACCGGCGCCGAAATCGACCACGCCTGTGCTCCCGATAGGAGGGCAGTCACAGCATGACCGACGACCCCCCAGACTGGGAGTTCAGCGAGCGTGATATGTACATTCTGCGCGAACTCTCGGCGGACCCCAAGCGGTCGTCCCGTGATCTTGCGGATCTGCTGGAGTCCGAGTACGGCATCGACGTGTCGCACGTAACGGTCAGCGAATCGATCCGGGAGATGCGCGACGCGGATGTCTTCCGCGAGACCATCGTCCCGAACGAGGAGCTGTTCAATTTCGCGCTGTTCGAGTTCAAGTTCAACCCCGAGCATTTCGCCGAGTCCTGGCACGACGCGATGGTGGCCATTCGCGACGACCGGCACACGCTGTTTTACTTCCTTTCCGACGGCGAGTATCAATGGAAGTCAGTGATGATGTTCCCGAGCCGGACGGCCGAATCCCGCTGGATACACGACTTCTACAAGGACCACGGCGACGTGATTCAGAACGTCCGGAACTCAGTCGTCCACAACGTCCTGAAATTCAAGACGGACCCGGAGCTGTTCACCGAACTCGACGGAGAGCAGTCGTAGTCAAGCGGGGAAGACGGGCCAAAATAAAGACGAGAGAGACGGCGACTCGGTAGCGTCGTACTTACAGTTTCCGCTCGGCGTCCTCGGCCAGTTCCTTCATTCGCTTGCTGACCCGACCCGCATCCGAGAACTCGTCTTCGCTCATCGCTGTCGCCAGGGAGTTCCCGAGCACGAACACGGCGTGTTTGTGCTCACTTTTCGACTTGTGGACGTCCGATGGCCGCACATCGAGTTCCTGGTAGGCGTCGAATAGCTCCGGATCGACTGAGTCCATGTCGTCGCGGAAGTACTGCATAATCGTCACCATCTGCTCGTGTAGCTCAAGAAGCTCGTCTTTGTGCATGGCTACAGTATGCGGTGGCACGTGCATAAGAATTGCTTGAGAAGGGATACCAGACGCTCACGCCTGTATTTTCAGAAGACGTACTCGTCGTCGTGGCCCATCATGCCGTCTTCTTCGAACCCTGGTTCCTCGTCTTCGTCCTGTGGTCCGGAGGTTTTGTACGCCTTGAGCCCGGTCGACAGGAGGTCCTCGATAGCTTCCTCACGATTGAGGAACTCGCCTTTCTCGACGAGCTGCGCGATTTGCATCTCCAGGTGTTCCGGGATATTGATCTCTACCTTAGGCATCGCAACATAGGGGGCTTCGACTATGCCCTATTTAAACTTGACGGGGGTATGTTTGTAGATTGCAGAATTACAATTGTAGAACTGAGAGAGGAACTTTGTGAACCCAGATATTAATTTCTACGAATCGGAATCCGAGAGCCGCCATGTCGTGCGGCGGCCCGGAGCGGCGTGAAATCGGCCGCGCCACGACAGCGGTCCGATCGAAGTTCACTGTGTGGAATCGAGCGTATAGTTAGGCTCAAAGGTGCGCAATCCTAAGGCATGGCTGATGGAACCACTGCGTGGTGACGAGACGACGGTTGGTGAGACAACGGTCGTCGCACGCGGGTGTCGCCTCGACGATGCACCGGTGCGAGCGGTACTGGAGACGGACGCTCGCCCCCGGTTCTTCTGGGCGGCCGGTACAGAGTCAATCGCGGCCCGCGGGAGCGCGGCGACTGTGACTGCCGACGGGCAGTCGCGGTTCGACGACGTGCGGACAGCAGTCGAAGCACTGTTCGATGACTGCTCAGTGCCCGACAGCCTCCCGAGCATCGCTCGACCGCGAGCGTTCGGCGGGTTCGCTTTCCACAACGGAACACATGAAGGCGAGGACTCTCCCTGGGATGGGTTCCCCAGTGCGGCGTTTTTCCTCCCCGAAATACAGGTAACCAGAAGGGACGACGATGCCTGGCTCACAACGGTCGCGACAGGACCCGAAGCCGCGACCGAAGCGGAGGCGCTACTAGAGGAGTGGCGCGACCGGCTGGTCGCAGACTCCGAGCGCAATCCGGGTACGCCGCCGGGAATCTCACACCGGGAGCGCACGCCAACACAGGACGGTTGGCGCGAGCAGGTGGCGGCCGCCACAGAGAGTATTGACCGGGGCGAGCTCCAGAAGGTCGTGCTCGCCCAGAGTCTCAGCGCCACACTGGACGCGGAGCTATCGGTCCCGGACGTGATGGCCCGGTTGTCGAAGACGTACCCGGACTGCTACCGATTCATGCTGTCGCCGGACTCCGGCGGCACCTTCTTCGGAGCCACGCCGGAGCGGCTGGTCTCGGTCCGCGGGCGAACCGTCCGGACGGAGGCGCTGGCCGGCTCGACAGGGCGGGGTGACACGCCCGCTGAGGACGAGTGGCTCGCTGCCGAACTTCTCGACAGCGAGAAGGACCGCCACGAACAGAAGCTCGTCGCTGACGCGATACGGGACCAGCTTGAGCCGTTTGCTTCGACGGTCCGCATCGGCGACCGGACCGTCCGCCGGCTCGCCACGGTTCAGCACCTTCGGACATCGATAACAGCTGAACTGGACGACGACGAGCACGTCCTCTCGTTGGTCGAGGCACTCCACCCGACACCGGCCGTCGGCGGGCTGCCGCCAGATGCGGCGTTACGGACTATCCGCGAGACGGAGGCGTTCGACCGGGGCTGGTACGCCGCCCCGGTCGGCTGGGTCGACGCCGCTGGCAACGGCACCTTCGCGGTCGGCATCCGTTCGGCCGTCGCCACGGAAGACGAGGCGACGCTCTTTGCAGGCGCGGGCATCGTCGCGGACAGCGACCCCGACCGCGAGTGGGACGAGGTCCAGCTCAAATACCGGCCGATACTGGACGAGCTGGAATGACGGCACCGAACGTCAACACGCTGTGGGCGGAGACGCTCGTTTCCGAACTCGTTGCGGGCGGCGTTGACGCGGTGTGTCTCTCGCCCGGGAGCCGCTCGACGCCGCTGACGGTCGCATTCGCCGAGCATCCCGACATCGAGGTGTTTTCCCATCTCGACGAGCGGTCGGCAGCCTTCTTCGCACTGGGACGCGCCCGGCGAACCGGCGAGCCGACGCCGCTGGTTTGCACGTCGGGGACCGCCGCGGCGAACTACCACCCTGCGGTCATCGAAGCGAACCAGTCGGGTGTCCCGTTGCTCTTGCTTACAGCGGACCGCCCGCCGGAACTCATCGACAGCGGGGCGAACCAGACTGTCGACCAGGAGAAGCTGTACGGCGACGCCGTCCGCTGGTATCGCGATATGCCAGAGCCAGAGGCCGAGCCGCGGAAGGTTCGGATGTTACGGACCACAGCGGCCCGAGCCCTCGCAGAGAGTACCGGTAACGACCCCGGTCCGGTTCACCTGAACTGTCGCTTCCGGAAGCCACTGGAGCCGACGTCGGTGCCCGAAGACGACCCGGCGGGCGTTCCGGCCGACTGGGCGAGCGGTGACAATGAGGCCGAAACCGGCCGTGATGGCCCGTTTGTCACGACGAGCGAGGGCGTCGCTGAACCGGATGAGCGGACAGTGCGCCGCGTGCAGGACGCACTTGAGGCCGCCGAACGGGGCCTCATCGTCGCCGGGCCGGCCGACAATGGACTCAGTGCAGACTCGCTTGAACGGCTGGCGGCGGCCACGGGCTTCCCCGTTCTGGCGGACCCGCTGTCGGACCTGCGGTTCGGCCCCCACGTCGACCGGCTCGATGTGCCGGTCTGTGGCGGCTACGACAGCTATCTCGGAAGCGACAGCGTCGACCAGTGGGACGACCCCGATGTCGTCGTCCGGTTCGGCGCGTCGCCGACCTCGAAGCCGCTGCGTCACTACCTCCGGGACGCCGACTGCCAGCAGTTCCTCGTCGACCCGGCCGGCGGCTGGTCGGAGGCCGAGTTTACGGCGACAGACCTGCTCGTTGCTGACCCCGACGCCACCGCGGATGCGCTCACGGACGAGACGCTGGGTGGCGGTGCAGCGTCGTGGCGCGACCAGTTCACCAGAGCGGAGCAGGCCCACTGGGACGCGGTTGTTGAAACCGCTTCGGGGACCTACTGGGAAGGAGGCGTCATCGCGGACGTGACCGCGCTGGCCCCGGACCCGGCCACGCTGTTCATCTCGAACAGTATGCCGATACGAGATATGGACCGCTTCGGCGGCCCCCGTGACGCCGACCTGACCGTGCTGGGCAACCGCGGGGCCAGCGGTATCGACGGCATCACCTCGACGGCGCTTGGAGCTGGGAGCGCGACATCCGACCCGCTCGTGCTCGTCACCGGCGACTTGGCGTACTACCACGACATGAACGGCCTGCTCGCACTCGGCCGCTGTGCGGTAGACGCGACAGTCGTTCTGCTCAACAACGACGGCGGCGGCATCTTCCACATGCTGCCCATTGAGGACCACCCCACCTTTGAGGACCAGTTCCGAACGCCGCACGGGCTCGATTTCGAGCCGACGGAGGCGCTCTATTCCTTGGAGTTCGAGCGGGTGGCCGACCGCCGGCAGTTCCGCGAGCGCTTCGCCAAGTCAGTCCAGAGCGATGGGACACAGGTCATCGAGGTCCGGTTCGACGCGGGCGACAGCCACGCGGTCAGAGATCGGCTTGCCGAACAGGTCGAGGAAGCCCTCACTGGCGACTGATCTGTTAGAGCCGCAACACGGACGCCGTCAACAGCGACAGTCCGAACGGGAGCCACGTCCCCGATAGTGCGAGCGCGCCGACAAGCGAGAGTGCGCTGATGTTCAACGTGACTAGCAGCACTGTCGTCGTTAGACTCCAGCTCCCAAACACCATAATCGCGATAGTAGGTTCGGACTGGAGGTAGCCGATCATAAACAGGGTACAGACCCCTATCGTCAGGTTGACCCACAGCGGGAACGCCGGGAGTAACGCGCTGAACAGCATCACTGGATAGAGGGCGAACGTAATGGCAAACAGCGTCAGCCCCCGGCCGGTCGGCCTCTCCAGAAGCGACCCGCGGGACGGGGTGTCCGTCTGTCGGACGGAGTACGCGGACGAAGAACTCCAAGTAGCACCGCTGCCGGCGTTATCGCTGAAGCCGCTGGTCGCCGTGGCCCCAGAGTGCCGAGTCGACTCTGCGTTCGACGCGGTCGCCGTCTCGCTGGCTGGGTCGGTCGATTGCTTGTTGCTCGACGACGCATCAGTGTCGGCGGTCGAGCGCTCGTCTCTGTCATCGGCGACGCGATCTCTGGCGGCCCGTTCACGTCGCGCCCGGTCCCGGGCGTTTGTCCGGGCTGTACTTCGGTCAGTGCTCGCCTCGGTTCGATCGGTTGCCGATTCGGACTCGTCATAGCCCGCGCGCCGTGCCGCTTCGGCCGCGTCGCTGCCGCCGTCGTCCGGTATGTTGCTCTCGCCCGCGACGTAGGCTTCGTGACCCAGCCGGTCGTATCGCGCCCGCTCGTCCTCGTCGGTGAGCACGTCCCGAGCTTCGATGAGCCGCTGTGTCGCCTCGCCGGCGTCGGCCGCATCGCTCACGTCAGGATGGGTTTCCTTCAGTCGCTCCCGATAGGCCGCTTCGATAGCCGCCGTTGAGGCGTCAGTTGGAACGCCCAGTACCTCGTAGAACGTCTCTGTCATGCCGGGGGTAGCACCTGCAAGCGAGTGAGCGAGGGTAGCTGCACGCGACCGCCGTCGGTCACTCGTCCTCTACGCCTCCTTCAGTTTCCGTGCTGTGTCCGTATGACTCCGACGGCCGCTGGGAGTCCCCAGCGGGTCCATCCCTATCGGGTTCCGACTCGCGGGTACGCGCTGTCGCAAGCCGTTCCAGCGCCGTCGCGATTCGTTCGAGCGTGAAAATGAACCGTACAACCAGATACAGGAGCCAGGGGACCACAGCGATAATCAGCCCGAGTAGAATCTGTTGGACGATGATGAGGCTGTACACGACAATAACGATAGAGAGACCCGCAAGTATCCCTATCATCGCTTTTCTGTTCGATGTGGAGGGCATCGCTAGTCGGTTCACGTGCGCGACACCAAAGCGTTTGCTCCGCAGGTACTGTCCTGTGTACTTGTGACAACAACCCAAGAACGTCCAAGAGTACGAATGTGAAGCCAGTATTCGCGTCCCACGTCGACAGATGACGGAGTTCCCCTAACATATATGTGCTTCTGTCGCTATAATTTAGGTATGGATGAAAACGAACGGAAGTTCAGGCAGCACTTCGAGGCCAGAAAGGAGTCATACGAGAAGATGGGCTCCGTTGATGCAGATGACGAATAAGCTCCCTTAGTTCTCGCCTCTAACTTTCCGTAGTTTCTCTCGTAGTTTTCCTTCGGAATGTTTGTGCAGCGCCAGATACCGAACGTCGTTTAACAGGTAATCGAAGTACTGGTACCAGTGCCAGTATAGCGTGTCACGCCGCCAGAGACTGCTCAGGTTTACTTTCGATGCGAGATGACGATGGAATTTCGACAGCAACACTGCCTTCCCAATTTCTTCGGGCTCGCCAGGCCACGGGTGATCGACATCGATGATATCGTTAGACAAGACGAGGCGACCTAATGTTGCCATGCCGGTTCGGTGGTTTGCGTCTGGGAAGAGGTGCAAGCCGACAATCGCCCGCATCCAGTGGGCACACTGTGCGGTAACGGGTTCTATTTTAGGGAACTCGGCTAACAGCCGCTGTAGTTTCCACATCTTCACTCCCCATATCTGTCGACGTCCGCGACGCAAGTCTCGTTCCTCAATGGTGTAAGTATCGTCACGGTGAAAAAACTCCGAGTTCTGCTTTTTAATAGTGATTTGAGAGAGGGCAGACAGATCTGTGATGCGTGGTGAGGGAACGGTAATCGTATCAGTGAGATCGAAGTAGCCGCCTGATATCGATATCGGAGCCTTTCCGTTCAGAGTCTCGGCCCCAGTAGACGAAAGAATGTACGATTCCGGGCTGACACTCGTCAGCAGCCCCATCCGTTCCAAATACCGGCACTGTAATCTGATTTGACTTTCGCGGCGGCGCCGCTCGGATATTTGCCGAGGGGCTGCCGGTCCGTGTGTTTCGACCCAAGAGAGTATCTCCAAGTCAGTCAGACAAGATGGACCCCGTTCCTCTCGCCAGGGTAAGTCAAGAGATGTATCCATCGTACGCAATGGGTCACACTGTCGACACAAACCAGTTCTCGTTGAACAGGGCGGTATCCGGCCTGACATTGGGGAACGCCGCTCGCGCTCAAACCGAATCCATACGAGGAATCTTTTTGCGAGGGCCGTCCCGAGCGACAGTATGGTCTCTGAGCTATTCGACCCGGAGCGGTGGAGTGCCATCGACCGGTTCGACTTCGCCGACATCACCTATCACCGCTCGACTGAGACGGGTGCGGTCCGAATCGCCTTCGACCGGCCGGAGAAGCGAAACGCCTTCCGCCCGGAGACGGTCGACGAACTCGCGACGGCGCTGGACCACGCCAAGCGCCAGACCGACGTTGGCTGTGTCCTCCTGACCGGGAACGGCCCCTCCGAGAAGGACGGCGGCTGGGCCTTCTGTTCCGGCGGGGACCAGGGTATTCGCGGTGAAAGCGGCTACGAGTACAGCGAGTCGCCACACGGCTCGGACACAGCGAGCGGGGAGCAAAGCGACCCGCGAGAGACGAGCGACGGCGTGGAAGACGACGCCCCGGAGAACGTCGGCCGGCTTCACATTCTCGAAGTCCAGCGCCAGATCCGACACATCCCAAAGCCCGTCGTCGCCGTCGTTCCGGGGTGGGCCGTCGGCGGCGGCCACTCGCTGCACGTCGTCTGTGACCTCACGCTCGCCAGCGAGGAGCACGCGAAGTTCCTCCAGACCGATCCCGACGTGGGGAGCTTCGACGGCGGCTTCGGCTCGGCGTATCTCGCGCGACAGGTGGGCCAGAAGAAGGCCCGGGAAGTGTTCTTCCTCGGCAAGACCTACGATGCCGATGAAGCCGCTGACATGGGGATGGTCAACGACGTGGTACCCCACGAAGACTTGGAAGACACTGCCATCGAGTGGGCCCAGCGGATGAACGAGAAGTCACCGACTGCAATGCGGATGCTCAAGTACGCGTTCAATCTGGACTCCGACGGCATGGTCGGACAGCAGGTGTTCGCCGGGGAGGCGACGCGGCTGGCCTACATGACCGACGAGGCCCAGGAAGGACGGGACGCGTTCAACGAGGGCCGCGACCCGGACTTCGACGACGTGCCGTGGCACTACTAACTCGCGCCGCGTAACTGTCGGTCAGTCCTCGTAGGCGAGGGTCATGACCCACTGCGAGAAGGTGTCGTCGTGGGGGTCGACTTCTTCGTCGCCGATGAACGGCGAGAGCTGGTCACCGGCCATCAGAAGCGAGAAGTCGAGGTCGCGGGCCGCGGGCGTCAGGTAATACGTGTTGTGCCCCTCATACACCGTTTCCTCACGCTGGATGAGGTCCTTCTCGAACAGGGACTCGACGATGCGACTCCCCTTTCGCGAGGAGACGTCGAGTTCCTTCCAGAAGTCGCTCTGGTGGATGCCACCGGACTCACGAATCAGTTCGAGCCCGGCCCGCTCGCCGTCAGAAAGGTCCGCCTCCGACGCTGCTGAACTCATGTATTGTGTACACCGTGAGACGGCCGCTTAAATCTGACCTTCGACCGGGCGGTACGGCGTCCGGCATGGCGGCCCGGCCGCGTGCCGATACTCGTGGGCAGCACCCAGTGTGATGAGCGACGACGACCGCGTCCCGAATCCGTCACCGTGGACACAGACGCCGTACTCGTGGTCGCTGATGGTTTCGCCTGCCCGGTCAATCCATTCGCCGGCGGATTCGCCGGGCTCCGGAACCAGCGCCTCGCGCAACCGCGTCGCGTTGGTCGCTTGCTCCTCGCCGGCGTCGGGCCGATGGGCTGGAATCCGGTAGTCGCCGTCCGCGCCAACGTTGACGACGACGTGAACGCCGGGCTGGAAGTTCTGGACCGCGAGCTGGCCGTCCCATTCCAGCAAGACGGCGGCGTTCTCGTCTGCCAGCAAAAGGTTGAATCCCGAGTATTCGGCGTCTCTGGTCGCTTGCTCGACGGCGCGGGCGGCTGACTCCGCGCTCTCGTGACTCAGCGCGTCCCGGACGAGCAGGCCGCGCGAGCGGTCGCCGGCGAGGTCGGTGTCGACCCAGCGGTTCGTCACCGCCGCCAGCAGGCCGTGCTCGTTGTAGCCGATCCACGTCCCGTCGGCTTCCTCGTCGGCCGGTGCGACGACACGACTGCCCCAGTGGCGCTGTTGTGGCGGCTGTGACGGCCTATCCAGCCGCTCGTCGCGGTTCGCCGCGACCGTGACCGGCGTGCCGTCGAAGACCTGCCACGCGAGGACGATTGTACACACGGAACTGCATACGCTATCGACGTAGAAAACCGCTTGGCCGCGAGCCCCAATCCGCTATGCCGATTCGTTCGACTCGCTGGCACTCCCGAAATGCGACCGGACGGCGGACCGGTCGACGGTCCCCGACGCCGTCCGTGGGAGCGCGTCAACAGCCCGCACTGTCTTCGGCACCTCGTACGGCGCGAGCCGCTCGGCGCAGTGGTCGCGAACTGCCGCGGGCGATACGTTCCCGACAACCAGTGCGGCGACGCGCTGTCCCCACTCTTCGTCAGCAAGTCCCACGACGGCCGCGTCCTCGACTGCCGGATGTGCACGAACAGTCTCAGCGACCGTCGACGCGTCGACGTTCTCCCCGCCGGTCACAATCTGGTCGTCGACGCGGCCCTCGACCCAGAGGTGGCCGTCCGCGTCCCGATAGCCGATGTCGCCGGTCCGAAAGCCGTGGTCGCCGAACGCGTCACTGTCACCGTTCAGATAGCCCGGCGTCACTGTGGGGCCGTCGACGACTATCTCGCCGCGTTCGCCGGGGTTGCAAGGTTCGCCATCGGCGACGACCGTAACATCGGTAAACACCAGCGGCTGGCCGACGGTGCCGGCATGTTCGAAGGCTGTCTCGGGTCGCGCCGTCGCTATCTGGGACGCCGTCTCGGTCATCCCGTAGGTGGGACAGACCGGCACGCCCCGCTCCCGACACCGTTCAATGAGTGTCTCGCTGGCCGGCCCGCCACCGAGCAGGACGAAGCGAAGCGAGGACGGCGGTTCCCAGCCGGCGTCCAGCAGCCGCGAGAGCATCGTCGGTACCAGCGAAACGCCCGTTACCCCGTGTTCTGCGAGCACCTGCTGTGTTGCTTCGGCGTCGAAGGAGCGCTGAACGACGGCCGCAGTGCCGTACAGCGCGCTTCGGACGAACGGCGCCAGTCCGCCCATGTGGTACGTCGGCAGGCAGACCAGCCAGCGGTCATCCGGAAGAACGCCGAGGCGGTACGACGACGCGACGGCGCTGGCGACGAGGTTGCCGACGGTCAGCCGGACGCCTTTCGGCTCGCTGGTCGTCCCCGAGGTAAAGATGACCAGTTGGGTGTCCGTCCGGGAGAGGGTCGCCGGGGTCACGTCGGTAGCTGTTTCGTCAGCCGATACCGCCGCTGCTGTCCCATCGGCGATAGCAGCCGCTGAGAGGGCTGTGTCGACCGAAACGACGGGACAGCCGTCGATGTCGGCCGCCAGCGACGCGGTGCTGTCCCCGTAAACTAGTAGGTCGGCGTCAACCGTCGAAAGCTGGCTTTGGAGCGTCGCCGCGTCGAGTTCGACGTTCAGCGGCGCGAGCGTCGCCCCCAGTCGCATCGCCGCAAACAGGAGCGTCCCGACTGCCGGCCGCGTCGGCAGGAGCGTCGCGACGGTGGCATCTGGGGCGTCGACCCGCCGGTTGAGTTCGGCAGCCACCGCGTCGACGGCAGCATCGAGTTCCCGGTAGGTGACCGCGTTCCCGGAGGCCGCCGCAACCATGGCCGTCCGGTCTGGTGTCGTGTCGGCACGGTGGGTGACAAGGTCCTGTGTCGGCCAGTCGAGAAGGTCACGCATCTGTTTCAACCTCCGCCGGGTCGATGCCGAGACCGGTCGCCTGGGGGACTGACATCGACCCGTCAGTCACCGTCGTCGGGTCCGGCGCGAGGTCGGCCGCCAGTCGGTCACCGGTCGCCAGACCGCACGCGGCCACGTCGGGAATCGCGGCGGCGACGTGCAGCGCCGCGAGACGGGCGACGACAGCGTCTATGGTCGTCGTGACGACCGGCTCGACACCCTGCTCGCGGGCCCGGAGCGCCAGCGTGTGGGCGTTGCCGGGACCGCCCAGCACCATCGGCTTCAGTATCAGCATGTCGGCCGCGTCGGCATCGAGGACGCTGTCGACCCGGCGGTCGACGAGGGACTCATCGAGCGCAACGCCGACCCCGTTGCCTCGAAGCCTGGCGTGCCCGGCGAGGTCATCAGCCGGAAGCGGTTGCTCGACGTATGCCACGTCCAGTGGCGCGAGGCGGTCGAAGGCCTCTTGCGCTCGGTCACGGGACCACGCGCCGTTGGCGTCGGCCCGCAGAGTCACGTCGTCGCCCACCCGCTCGCGGACGGTCCGAACGCGCGCCACGTCTTCGTCGACGGTTCGCTTCCCGACCTTGAGCTTACAGCAGTCGTAGCCGGCCGCGACCGCCCGCTCGGCGGCGTCGGCGGTCTCGGCTGGAGACCCATCGCCGACTGTCGCGTTGACTGGGACGCGGGTACAGTGCCTGTCGGGTGCGAACCACTGGTACAGCGGCACGCCGTCAGCTCTGGCGTCGGCGTCCAGCAGCGCGGTCGCAAAGCCGTGCCGCGCGGCGGGAACCGACGCAGCATCCAGCGACAGGAGGACATCCGTGTGCCCGCCGTCAACTGCGACCGTGGCAGCGTCGTCGAGCCCGCGCCGGCAGTCGTCGAGCGACTCCGTCCAGCCCGGGAGCGGCGTGGCTTCGCCGACGCCGGTTTCGCCGCGGTGGTCGTAGTGGACGACAAATCCCGAGCGCTGGCTAATTGTCTCGCGGGCGGTCGCGAGCGGACTCGACAGCGGGAGCGAAAACGAATCGACCTTCATAGTAGCTGTGTGGCGGCGAGACCTGCCGCGAACAGGACGGAGTGGGCGAACAGCGTCTGGCCGACCCGTTCGAGTGTCGGGTTCAGGGCGTCGCCGCCGGTCTGTGTGAGGACTGTTTTCGAGATAGTCGCCGCCAGTGGCAGCGTCAGCAGCGGGGCCAGTGCCGCCAGTCCGTACTGGCTATCGAGGGCGAACACGACCGGGACGACGTAGGCCATCCCGACCATCAGGAGAAATTCGACGCGGCTCCATCCATAGCCAAGATAGACCGCTAACGTCTTTTTGCCTGTGGCGCGGTCCGTCTCGCGGTCGCGAATGTTGTTGACGACGAGAATCGCCGTCGACAGCCCGGCTGCTGGGAGACTGGCTGTAATGGCGGCGGCAGTGACCGATCCCGGCGGGAGCGTCATCGGAAACGTACCGACGCCGCTTGCGCTCGCAACGGCCTGCACGTAATATGTGCCGGTGACCGCGATGACGCCGAAGTAAACGAACACGAACAGGTCGCCCAGACCGCGGTAGCCGTAGGGGAACGGACCGCCGGTGTAGAGAACCCCGGCGGCGATGCCCGAGAGGCCAACCACGACGATGGGCAGACCGCCGACGGCGACGAGATAGACGCCAATGACGACAGCGAGGCCGTAGGTCGCTATCATCGCCCGTTTGACCTCCTCGGCGTCGATGAGGCCGCCAGCGGTCACGCGGGTGAATCCTTCACGCTCGTCGGTGTCGGCCCCCTTCACCGCGTCGTAGTAGTCGTTCGCAAAGTTCGTTCCAATCTGGATAAGCAGCGCACCCACCAGCGCCGCAACTGCCGGCAATGGAGCGAAGACGCCGGCGTGGACCGCCAGCCCCATCCCGACGATGACCGGCGCGGCCCCGGCAGGCAGTGTCTGTGGCCGCGCGGCCATCACCCACGCCTGCCGCTTCGAAACGTCCGCCGTCGCTGTACTCATTGGCGAAAACTGGGGACGCTATCCTCAAAGCGACTGTGGTTCGACAGGCACCCTAAATATGACCGGTTCCGAGACAGCAAAATCAGGGGAGTATCACAACCACTTTATCATGATTAACCATACGATAGCCTGAGATGCATAAGCCACTGCTTACCACGGATTTTCTCGACCGTGCGCGGGAATACTACGGGGACAAAGAGGCTGTCGTCGCCACGACCGGTGAGCGCTTCACGTACGACGAGTTCGGGGAGCGAGCCGACGGGTTCTCGGCGGCGATGGCTGCCCGTGGCATCGAGAAGGGGGACCGGGTGGCCGTCTTGGACCCGAACACGCACTACCAGCTCGAAGCGGCCTACGGAACCATGCAGCTGGGCGCGGTCCACACGCCGCTGAACTACCGGCTCGTGCCGGACGACTTCGAATATATTCTCTCGGACGCCGAGGTCGACGCCGTCTACGCGGACTACGAGTACGCCGAGAAAATCGAGCCGATCCGCGACGAGGTGCCCACCGAAATTTTCGTCACCAACGACACGGATGCCGTCGACGGCGACTGGGAGTCCTTCGACGAAATCATCGAGGAGGCGGGAACCGACTACGAGCGCCCCGAGATGGACGAGGACGACCTCATCACCATCAACTACACCTCAGGCACCACCGGCGACCCGAAAGGTGTCTGTCGGACCCACCGGACCGAGACACTCCACGCCTACATCGTCGCGCTCCATCAAGAGATTTCGGACGACGATGTCTACCTCTGGACGCTCCCGATGTTCCACGTCAACGGCTGGGGCCACATCTTCTCGGTCACCGGCATGGGCGCGAAACACGTCTGTACTCGCGGCGTTGACGCCGAAGGCATCTTCAACGCTGTCAGGACAGAAGACGTGTCCTATCTCTGTGGCGCGCCAACGGTGCTGAACATCTTGGCGGACCGCTATGCAGCCCACGACGGAGAGATCGAGACGACCGGGGCGAATGACGTGCGCATCGCAACGGCCGGCAGCGCACCGCCGGAGGCCGTCATCCGGACCGTCGAAGACGACTTCGGCTGGTACCTGAAACACGTTTACGGCGCGACCGAAACCGGCCCGCTCGTCACGACTTCGGACGCCCGGCGCTTCTTCGAGGACGGGAGCAACGCCCGCTTCAGCGTCAAGAAGCGCCAGGGCATCGGCTACCTCGGGACCGATGTCCGGGTCGTCGACGAGGATGGCAACGACGTGCCACACGACGACGAGACGCTCGGGGAGGTCGTCGTCCGCGGCAATCAGGTGATGGACCGCTACTGGAACAAACCCGAACAGACGGAGGAAGCCTTCTCCGACCGCGTCGAGGGCTACTACCACATGGGCGACCTGGCGACAGTCGACGAGAACGGCATGGTCGCCATCCGTGACCGCAAGAAAGACATCATCATCTCCGGCGGCGAGAACATCTCCAGTATCGAACTGGAGGACACGCTCTACGAACACGACGCCGTCAGCGATGTCGCAGTTATTCCCGCCCCAAGCGACGAGTGGGGCGAGACGCCAAAGGCCTTTGTCGTCCCGAATTCAGGCGACCCCGACAACCCGGGCGTGACGGCCGAGGACCTCCGAACCTTCACCCGCGAACAGCTGGCGACCTACAAGGTCGTTCGCCGCGTGGAGTTCGTCGAGGAACTGCCCACGACAGCGACCGGGAAGGTCCAGAAGTACGAGCTCCGCGAACAGGAGTGGGAAGACGAAGACGAGATGGTCGGCCAGGGATAGCGACGTACGATAGCCCCACAAGACCACCGAGTAAAGGTCGACCGCCGGCCGCAAGATAGTGGAGATCGTCAGTTCGCGACGGGGATATGTCAGCTTTCGTAATTGGAGATGATCTTTTAACGCACCATCCTGTAATGTGACCCTACCAGACAGAGCTATGATTAATCTCGCTGACACTATCTGTATTCTTCATGTCGATGATGAGCCGGGGTTTGCCGATATGACGGCGACGTTTCTCGAACGTGAGGACGATCGGCTAGATGTCCAGACTGCGACGAGCGCCACAGCGGGGCTGGAAATCCTGGCCGACAACGATATCGACTGTGTCGTCTCCGATTATGATATGCCCGAGCGGAGCGGCATCCAGTTCCTCGAAGTCGTCCGCGAGGAGTACGGATCGATTCCATTTATTCTCTACACCGGCAAAGGGTCCGAGGAAATCGCAAGCGATGCTATCTCGGCCGGAGTCACCGATTATTTGCAGAAGGAGAGCGGCACCGACCAGTACGCGGTGCTCGCGAACAGAATCACCAACGCTGTCGAGTCCCAGCGCGTCAAGCGCGAGCGCAACCGCCAACTCGACGCTATCGAGACTGCACAGGAGGGGATCAGCATCCTCGACGAAGACGGACGGTTCATCTTCGTCAACGAAGCGTACGCGGACCTCTACGGCTACGAACCTGACGAGATGGTCGGTGAGCACTGGGAACTGCTGTATCAAGAGGAAGACATACCACGGATCAACGACGAGATCATCCCGACAGTTCAGGACACCGGGTACTGGAGCGGGACGACGACAGGACTCCGTGCCGACGGGAGCACGTTCACGGAAGACCACGTACTCGCGCAGACCGACCGCGGTGAGTTGGTCTGTACGGTCCGTGACATCTCTGAGCGGCGAGACGGCGAACGGGAACTCTCACGGACCAAACGCGCCATGAACGAGGCCCCTATCGGCATTATAATGACCGGCCCCAAGCAGGATGGGACCCCGATAACCTACGCCAACAGGCGGTTTCTGGAGCTGACCGGCTACACAGAGTCGGAGGTGCGTGGCCGAAACTGCCGGTTCCTGCAGGGCGAGGCGACCGAGTCCGAGCCGGTCGACGCGATGCGGGCGGCCATCGATGAGGAGGAACCTGTGTCGGTCGAACTCCGGAACTACCGGAAGGACGGGACGATGTTCTGGAATCAGGTGTCTATCGCCCCAGTCCGCGACGACGACGGAACGGTCGTCAGCTACGTTGGGTTCCAACGGGACATTACCGAACGGAAACAACACGAACGCCGCCTCAAAGCTCTCAGCGAGTCGGTGCAGGACCTGCTCCAGGCTGACACGCGCGAGAAAGTGGCCGAAATCGGCGTCGAGACGGCCCGCACTGTACTGGGACTCGAAGCGAATACGATCCACCTCTACAACGAGGACGAACAGACGCTCGAACCGGTCGCCGCCTCCGACGCGATATACGACCTGCTAAACGATTTGCCGACCTTCACGCCCGGAGACAGCATTGCGTGGCGCGTCTACGAGTCCGGCGACGCACTCGCCGTCGATGACGTCCACGCCGACCCGGACATCTACAACCCGGACACGCTGATCAAAAGCGAACTATATCTCCCGCTCGGCGAGCACGGCATCCTGCTGGCCGGCTCGGAAACGGCCGCGGCGTTCGACCAGCAGGACGTCGTCCTTGGAGAGATTCTGGCCGGACACGTCACCAGCGCACTCAAGCAGGTCGAGGGAACCGAACAGTTGCGCGACCACCAGCGGGAACTCGAACAGCACAATGACCGGCTCGAAGCGTTTACCAGCGTCGTCTCACACGACCTGCGAAATCCGCTGAGCGTTGCGCAAGGACGACTGGAACTGGCACGCAAGCAGTGCCAAAGTGAGCATCTGGCCGCTGTCGAGCGAGCACACGAGCGGATGGACACACTGCTAACTGATCTGCTCACACTGGCGCAGGACGGTGAGACCGTGACAGACCCCGAACCGGTTGCGCTCACACCGCTCGTGGAAGATTGCTGGACGAACGTCGAGACGGCCGATGCCACGCTCGTCACCGACATCGACCGGACTGTCCTGGCAAACGAGAGCCGTCTGAAACAGCTATTCGAGAACCTCGTTCGGAACGCGGTCGAGCACGCCGGGCCGGACGTGACCGTGACGGTCGGGGCGGTAGCCGACGGGTTCTACGTCGCGGACGACGGCCCCGGCATCCCCGAAGCCGACCGGGACACCGTGTTCGAAGCCGGCTACTCGACGAGCACGGAGGGGACTGGATTCGGGCTGAGTATCGCCAGGCAGGTCGTGGAGGCGCACGGCTGGGAGATCAGCGTCCACGACAGTGCTGACGGCGGCGCACGGTTCGAGATTACCGGTGTCTCGTTTGACGATATGTAGCGACTGGGAGACCGTCTTTTTCGGCTCTTGTTGGCCCCGTTCAGAGACTCATGTCACCCTATCGCTATTCGATGCTGAGCGGATGCTATCGGTGGGATTTGGATGACTCTGTCCCGTTCGTCCGCAAAAACGTCGGCAAGTCGTGTTCCGTTAGTCTTCGAGCGCGTCGGCGATGCGGTCGAGCGAGCGCCGCATATCGTGGACTTCGTCTCGGAGCTTTCGCATCTCGCGCGTGAGTTCCTCGTTGTCGCTGCCGCCCGATTCCTCGTGCTGGCTTGGCGGGCCGCCGCCCATGCCGCCGGGGCCACCCGGACCGGGACCGCCGGGGCCGCCACCCATCATGCCGCCCATCATCTGTGCGAAGGGGTTGCCCCCGCCCATGCCGCCGGGGCCGCCGCCACCGCCCATCATCTCTTCCATGCGCTCTTCGCGGCTCATCTCGTCGCCGTCGCCCTCGCCTTCTTCACGCTCCTCGGCGCGCTGCTGTCGGATCTCCTCGACTCGCTCGCGGAAGGACTTCTCCTCGCCGCCTTCCTCTGTCGCGTCCGCCGATTCGCCAGCGTCTTCAGGTTCATCGTCTGCCATATGCTCGGATTTGGTTGGGCCGCTGAAAAGGGTTGTCGTCCGAAGACAGACTCGATAAACGGTCGGTCAGCGAGGGACGCTAGTCCGGAGAATCGCGCCGTCTTCGGGCGACTGGTTTGCAAAGTTACAGATGAACAGCGACCCCCGCTGGTCGCCGGTCCCGAAGAGCACGTCCGAGGGGAACACCAAACCGTCGTCCGCCGTTGCAACGGCGTCCGTGGTCCCAGCCGAAGTCACTCGGACGACGCGGTTCTGGCTGTTGGCCGCGACGTAGATGTCCCCGTCCCGGCTGGTAATCCCGTCGGCTCCGAATATCGCCTCGCCCTCGAAGAACATCGAGGGGTCGCGGGCAGCGCCGTCCGACTCGACCGGAACGCGGAGCAGCCTGCCAGTTTCTTCGGGGGCTCGCGTCACCGCGACGTAGATATCGCCGTCGGCGTCGCGGGTGATCCCGTTCGCGCCGAAACTCTCCGTGTCCAGCCGGTCGTCGTCCAGCCAGGTCGACCGCTCACCGTCGGTCGTGACCGCGTAGACCACGCCGTTTTGCGATTCAGTCACCAGCAGGCGCTCCTGGTCATTGTCGTAGTAGATGTCGTTCGGGAACCCGCTGATGCCGACAAGCTGTGCCGCGCCGCCGTCGGGTGGGACTTCCCAGACGCCAGCCTGGTCGTCCTGCGTGGCGACGGCGACGTACACCGTCCCATCGGGCGCTGCTTCGACGCCAATCGCGCCGGGCAGCGTCGCAATCTGTTCGGTATCTTCGAGGGAAAGGCCGGTCGCGCCGGTCTCTGCTGCAGGGACGCGCCGAACCTCGCCAGCCGTGATACCGAAGTACAGGCCACCGTCAGGACCGAGCGCCAGATTCTCGGGCACACGGTCGCCGCCGACCGAGACGAGCGTCTCGACGGCTGCTTGGTCCGGCGTCGCTGTCGCGGTGTCGGTCGCCGTCGGTTCGTCGGTTGTCGTTGCGGGTGTGACACTGCCGTCGTCGGTGGGCGACGGCGTTGAGTCAGTTGCGGTCGACTCGTCGCCGCCGGTACAGCCCGCCAGACCCACACCGGCGATGGCGCTACAACTCGCCAGGAATCGTCGCCGCGTCGCGCGTCGTCGGGTCATGATATCCTTCTCGACGTATGGCTGACAGGTGCCTGAAACCTCGGATTACTGAAACGCCGACTGTGGGTACCTGATATGGCTGGGGACGGGCTCAGGCGAGCCGTCGGACCAGTACCGAGAGCCCCAGCCCGCAGCCGAGCACGACGGCGAGATTGAACGCCGCATTGAACAGCGGCCGATATCTGTCGGTGACGAACGTATCAATCGCCGACGACGCGGAGAAGTAGAACTGTAGTGTCGCGATGAGTGCCACGAGCGTGAGAATAGCGAACACCGCCCACTGCGCGTAGATAGCTATCGCGGGGCCCGAGTCGTCATCGGTCTCGCCGACAGCGTCGTCGGTCGCCGCGCCGGTGTCCTGTGCCACTGCGTCGGTGTTGGAGGTGTCACTCATTGGTCTGTCTCCGTGCGATGAGAAGGGCGCTTGCGAGGACCGCAATCAGTCCGAGCAACGCCGTGAAGCCGGGACCCTCGGCCGAGGTCTGCTGTGGTTCGTCCATCCCCTGCTCTTCCGGCCGGTCCTGCTCGAAATCGCTGGACTGGAAGCCGACCTGTTGTCTAGTTTCGTTCTCCTGAAGCCGCTCCGTCGGATGGAGGTTCGCCGGGGAGCTCTCGGTTCCGACGATGACGCCGTCGGAGAGCAACATCCCGTCGAGCCAGTAGTTGTAGTCGTCAGGCACCGTTAGCTGGGTTCTGACGATCTCCGTTCGGCCGGGACGGATCTGGCCAACCCGAACGCTCGACTCATCGGCGATAACGTTCGAGTCCGCCTGGCGTGCCCGGAGCCGCAGCGAGAGGTCATCAGACGGATTGTTGCCGGCGTTCGTAACGTACACCGAGACGTTCAGCGTCGTCTGGTTGTCCGAAACGCCGTCGATCCGATAGGTGATGGAATCGAGCGGCACGCCGGCGTTCTCGAAGCGCTGGAAGGTCACGGTACTGCGGGCGTACGCCGGTGTGAGGGCATCGACGTTCTGGACGGACTGCTGGCCGGTCTCGATGCGGTTCCCGTCTTCGTAGACGATAGTATCGATCCGATAGCCGCCCGTCCGCTCGACCGTGATGTTTGACCGCACCGATACCTCTCGTTCCCCTTCGACTGTGCCGACCGACTGTCGCGTCGTCGTCGCGACGAGGCCGGTGTCCGCGTCGATGGCCCGCGTCTCGACGGTGACGTTCTCGGCGGGACCGCCGCGGTGCGAGAGCCGGGCGTCGATGGCGAGCGTCACTGTCTGGCCGTCGACCGACGCCGGTTCGATGGTCGTCTCGCGGAGGTCGAGATAGCTCTCGCGAACGTTATCCTCGGGTTCGGAGAGCGCGCCGGGGACCGCTGTTGCACCGATGAGCATGGTCAGGACGACCACGACCACGCCACCGGTCAGGAGGGTTTCACGTCGCACACGAGGATGGGCAACAGCCGCGTTTAAATGTCTTCTGTACTGTCAAGTGCGGATTACAGCGACGCCGACCGCCCGGTGTTACCCGAACGCGCCGAGGCTCGACTGGAGGTCGCGGTCGGTTCCGCCGTCCGAGAGTTCGTACCCGACGAGCTGTCGGAGGTCGACGGCGTAGATACTGCCGTTGTTCTCCAGTACGGCAACTCGTCCCTTCGTTCCCTGGACGGTCCCCGTCGCCAGGGTTTCGGCCATCGGACGGTCCGAGAGGGACAGGTCGTACTCGAAGTCGTAGGTCGCCAGCGGGTCGTAGCGCTCACAGAGCGAGGCCCACCAGTCCGCGTCGACGGACTGGTCGAATCCCGCTATCTTCGTGGGGACTCTGACCCGGTCGCCCAACTCGACGGCGATGTCGGCCTCGACCTGTCGGGCGATACGACCGTCGGCGACGGTCCGGAGGTGGGCGGCCCTGTCAGCCCCCTGTTCACGGAGCCGCGTTTCCAGTCGCCAAGAGCGGGTGACACCGACCTTGATCACATCCGGCGCGAACGCTGCCAGATACACCGCGTGTTCCTCGTCGCAAGTGTCGAGGGGCTTGTTGCAGTCCCCGGTACAGCGGGCACACGGCCAGATGTCGGTGTGTTCCGGGCAGTACGGTGCGGGGTCGTTGTCACAGTGAAAATGTCTATCGTCGTCGACTGCGCCGGCACAGTGGCGCTCGCCAAGCGTGTACGAGAGTTCGGTGCCCGGGTCTAATCGCTCAGTAGTCACGCTTCCGTCCTCGGCCAACAGGAGCGCGGCGTGTTCGTCGACTCGCGCGCGGTAGCCCACGACCTGCACGTCCGGCGGTTCGGCGCGGAGCCGCAAATGGCTGCCGGGACGACGTTTTTCTGTTTGCCTGTCATATCTCCCGACATGGCAGACCTACAGCTCCGAAGTCCGGCCTTCGACGACGGGGACCGTATCCCCGAGGAACACGGCTACTCGGCGGCAAACACGAACCCACCGCTAGAAATCAAAAACGTCCCGTCGGACGCGTCGTCACTCCTCCTCATCGTCGACGACCCGGACGCCGAGGAGCCGGCCGGAAAGGTGTGGGACCACTGGCTCGTCTGGAAAATCCCGCCAGATATTGGTCGGATACCGGAGGGGTGGGTGCCCGACGAGGCCACAGAAGGACAGAACGACTTCGGCGAGGTCGGCTGGGGCGGTCCAAATCCGCCGGACCGAGAGCACACGTATCGGTTCCTCCTGTACGCGCTAGACACGACGCTCGATCTCTCCCCGGCGGCAGACAAGGATGACGTGTACGACGCGGCCAGCGGCCACGTCATCGAAAAATCACAGCTGAACGGTACGTACCCGGCCTAAGTCCGCCCTTAGAGTTCTTCGAGCAGTTCGCGGGTCGACTGCCGCACGGCGTCGTCGCTCGATTGTTCGGGTTCCCAGCCTAGCGCCGAGAGCTTGTCGACGGAGAGACGCATTCGCGGCACGTCACCCGTCCAGCCGCGGTCACCGCCGGTGTACTCATATTCAGGGTCGATATCCATCTCGTCAGCGACAATAGTGGCGATGCGGTCGACCGATGTGGTCGTCCGCGTGCCGAGGTTGAACACGTTGTGGTCCTTGTCGGCGTGTTCGACGGCAAACAGCATCGCGTCGATGCACTCGGAGATGTGCATATAGGACTTCTCCTGACGACCGTCACCGAGAATCGTCAGCGTCGACGGGTCATCGGTGAGTTTTTCGATGAAGTCGGGGATGACCGCACCGCGCAGGCGCGGGCCGACGATGTTCGCAAACCGGAACACCCACGACTGGATGTCGTGGCTGTGGGCGTACGTCGAGACGAGCGACTCTTCGGCGAGTTTCGTCGCGCCGTAGACACTGATTGGCTCAAGCGGCGCGTAATCCTCCGGAGTCGGTCGCGGTGCTTCGCCGTATACCGTGGACGACGACGTAAACACGAGGTTTTCGACGCCGGCTTCCTGCATCTGTTCGAGAATGTTGTACGTGATATCGCTGTTGTCCTCGAACTGGCGGCGAGGGGTGTCCGTGTCGACCAGCTTCGACGCCGCGAGGTGAACGACGAGGTCGACATCGCTCGTGATAGCCTCAGCGACGACATCGGGGTCGGTGAGGTCACCGTCCAGATAGGTTGCACCCTCATGGACCCACTCGGATTGCCCGTTCGCTTCGTTGTCGACGACGACGACGTCGTTGTCCGGAACGAGGCGCTCAACCAGATGCGACCCGATAAAGCCTGCCCCGCCGGTAACGACTATTCGCTTCTCTGATACGTCCATAGGTGCGATGCTTCCCAGGCGAGAAAAAACGTTGTGGTCGCGGCCGATTCCGGTGGAGTCGGTAGGCACGTAACAGATGACAACGTCGTTTTATAGCTTCCCCTGTGAGGGTCGGTTATGACCCGATTCACTCGCCGTAGCGTTCTCTCGGCGACGACCGTTACCCTCGGCGCGCTAGCCGGATGTGCCGGCGGCGGTTCTGAGTCGGCCGAAACAGAGACGGCGACGCCGACGCCCGCACCGGGCCAGCCGCTCTCGACGCCCGTCGCGGGCGACCCAGAGGCCGACGTTACGGTTGCGGTGTACGAAGACTACGCCTGTCCACACTGTGCGACCTACTCGGAGTCCGTCTACCCGCAGATTCGGGAGAACTACCTCACTGATGGAACCATCCGCTACGAGTTCCACGACTTCCCGGTTCCGGTCGACAAGAACGCCTCGTGGCAGGCCGCAAGCGCCGCGCGCGCCGTGCAGGACAACGTCGGCGACGAGGCCTTCTTCACCTACTCAGAGCGCCTGTTCGCGAACCAGAGCCAGCTGGGGCCGGACACCTACGCCGACCTAACGGAAGGCATAGACATCGACGGCGAGACGGTTCGAGCGGCCGCGACGGGAGAACTGTACCGCCCGACAGTTTCCGGTGACCGCGAAGCCGGTATCGACCGCGGCGTTGGGGGAACGCCAGCCGTGTACGTCAACGGCGAGCAAGTCGAGTTGAGAGAAATCGCCTACGAACCAGTCCGGGCCGCCATTGAAGACGCACGGAGCGACGGATGAAGGACTCCCCGCAGGTGACGGTGCTCCGACTGGGCCACCGGCCCGGCCGGGACGAGCGGATGACGACCCACGTTGGACTGACCGCACGCGCGCTCGGGGCCGACAAGGTTGTGCTGGCCAACGCCGCCCGCAACCAGGCTGATACTGTCATCGACATCACCGACCGGTTCGGTGGCCCCTTCGACGTGGCTTCGACAGAGGAACCGAAGCGGCTCATCCGCGATTTCGAGGGGCGCGTCGTCCATCTGACGATGTACGGCGAGCCGGTCCAGGATATCGAGGCCGATGTCCGCGAGGCCCACGCCGAAGAGCCGCTACTGGTCGTCGTCGGCGCGGAGAAAGTCCCCTTCGAGGTGTACGAACACGCCGACTGGAACGTCGGCGTCACCAACCAGCCACACTCCGAAGTCGCTTCGCTGGCCGTCTTCCTCGACCGCCTGTTCGAGGGCCGGGAACTGGACCGCGAGTGGGAGAACCCCGATAGAGTCGTCGTGCCGCAGGAGACCGGCAAGCGAGTCGTCGACCCCGACGAGGAGTGATACCCACGCAGTTGTGCCGCGGGCCTTTTATCGCTCGACGCTAACTGTGGCTCAGATGTCGCGTCATAACGTGTTGCTCGTCGTCGCTGACAGTCTCCGCGCCCGGAGCACCTCCGTGCTGGGCTATCGCCGGGAGACGACGCCCTTTCTCGACGCCTTCGCCGAGGAGGCGACGGTGTACACGCAGGCTCGCAGCCCGAGCAACTGGACCGTCCCCAGCCACGTCAGCATGTTCACGGGCCACGAGACCCACGAACACGGTGTCGACCACACCGCTAGACTCGACGCCGGCCACACAATCTTCGAAGAACTGGCTGAAGCGGGCTATGACACGGGGTTGTTCTCCGACAATCCGTTCCTGACCGACCACGAATCAGGGCTCGACGACGTGTTCCAGACGGCGGTCGGCTCGCCCGAGCAGTACGACTCGGCCTACGAAACGAACGGCTCACTGGGTGACTGGCCCAACGGCTTCTGGTACGCCGACCGGACGCTGGAGTGGGTTGCCGAGCAGGAGAGCGAGTGGGCCGCCTGCATCAACCTGATGGACACCCACCGCCCGTACGAACCGCTCGCCGAGTACGACGAGTGGAGCGACGAGCGCTCCCGCGACATGCAGGAGTCGATGGGGTTCAAGTGGCACTGGGAGTTCCTTTCGGGGAACCTGTCGCTTGGCTTCGCCGGCATTCTCGAACAGATATACGACGGTGCAGTCCGGCAGGCCGACGCCATCTTTGAGACCCTGATCCGCGGACTGGACGATCAGGGCGTCCTCGATGACACGCTTGTCGTCTTCGTCGGCGACCACGGCGAGGGCTTCGGCGAACCGACAGCGATTCCCGAGGAACCACCAGCCGTCAGCCACCGTATCGGGACTCACGAGACGATGTATCACGTCCCGCTCGTCGTCCGTGCTCCCGGCCAGCGGGAGGGACACCGCGTCACCGACCTGGCGACACTCAGCCGGTTCCCCGACGCTGTCCGCGCGATAGCGCTCAACGATGGCAACGCGGACGGCCCGGCGTTTGCCTCCCCGAACGGGACCGTCGTCGCGTCACAGGCCCCCATCGGCCCGGCGATGCGCGAGGAAGCCGAACGGGTCTGTGGCGACGCTGCACCGTTTGCAAAGCACGCCCGCTTGGTCTACCACGACCGGCCCGGCGACGAGGTCCGAAAACGGGCGGCATGGGGTGAGAGTGCCCACGAATCCGTTATCAAGGGCTGTGGCGGCACGGTCGAGGACAGCAATATCGACGCCGCTGTCGTCCGGAACCACTTCGACAGCGACCGGTACGCCGACGTGGCTATCGCGACGCCGCTCGACGGCTACACCGAGTTCGAGGATGCGTCTGACACGCAGTTTGCCGGAGACCTTGACGACCGACTGGAGGCGCTTGGATACAAATGACAACGATACCTGACACCGAACTTGTCCTCGTGGTCGCAGCCGACGAAAACAACGTCATCGGCCTAGATGGCGGCGTTCCCTGGCACTACCCGGAGGACGTGCGCCAGTACAAGAACCGCATCGCCGGCCACCCAATCATCCTCGGGCGGCGAACGTTCGAGTCGATGAAGCCCATCCCGGACTGTTACACCGTCGTCTTGACGAGCGACGACAGCCGGAGCGCCGATTCGGAGACAGTTGAGTACGCCACGACGCCGCAGATAGCTGTCGAAGCAGCCGCTCGCGCCGGTGCGACCGAGGCGTTCGCCGGCGACGGCACTGGAACGAGCGACTCGCCGCCTGTCACCTACGTCATCGGCGGTGAGGCAGTGTACGACCTGTTTCTCCCGTTCGCCGGCCGGGTTTTCCTCAGCCGCATCCACGAGCGAAACGAGGGGGACCGCTACTTCCCGAACCTGGGAGAGGAATGGACGGAGTTGTCCCGAGAATCCCACGATGGGTTCGACGTTATCGAATACGAACAGGCGTCGCCGCGACCGCTCGACGACCTCTGACCGTTCATCAGTGAAGCCGGTCGTCCGGAACTGTCCGTGACTTGAAAACCACAGCTGTTAAAGTAATTCAAATGACTACTATCCTGCAACAACTCGCGATGCTAGACAAAATCAAAAAATCCGTATCGGACGTACTCTCGAGTGGGAAACGGCAGTCGGACAACGGACCACAGGCCGGAACAGTGACGGAGAAACGCGTTCAGGCCAGCTCTGCCGGCGATAGCGGTACGGACGCGGCTGACGAACCTGAATCGAATCTCTACGAGTGTCCCTCCTGTGACTCCGTCTTCGTCGCTATCGACAAAGAGACCTGTTCCTCCTGCCGGACCCCGGTCGAGAAAATCGAATAGCGGGGTTTTCGAGGTCGTCACGACGAATTCCAAGTGTGGTGGTACCGCAAAAGGGACTGCTATCCGTCGTTGTTGTCCGTCTGCAGGCACATCGAGCACTCCCCGACAGCATCATGGCCCCGGCCTCTGCGTCAGCGTTCGAGAGAGGACGACCCGATGGTTTTAACCACATGACTCCCGGATGTGCGGGTAATGGCTTTTGAGGAACTCTTGGAGGACCCCGTCATACAGAAATACCTCCACGAGCTGGTCGGACCGAAAGGGATGCCGGTCGCCGCCGCGCCGCCGGACGGCGAAGTGACCGACGAGGAACTGGCCGAGGAGCTCGGACTCGAACTGAACGACGTTCGCCGAGCGCTGTTTATTCTCTACGAGAACGACCTCGCGACGTATCGTCGGCTCCGCGACGAGGACTCAGGGTGGCTCACGTACCTCTGGACGTTCCAGTACGAGAAGATCCCCGAACAACTGCAAGAGGAGATGTACCGCCTGCTCGACGGCCTCGAAGAGCGCCGCGAGTACGAGCGGGAAAACGAGTTCTACCTCTGTGAGCACTGCGGTATCCGCTTCGAGTTCGGCGAGGCAATGGAGTTCGGCTTCGAGTGCCCCGAATGTGGCAATCAGGTCGAGACGATGGAGAACACCCGTCTCGTCACCGCGATGGAGAATCGCCTTGAGGAGCTCAGAGACGAACTGAACGCTGACGTGGACGTGGAAGCCTGATGGTCGTTCTCGGTACCAAAGTGTACGTCGCCGGCGACGCTCGGGACCGTACGCTCGACGGACTGCGTTCGATGGTCGGCAACGAACTCGGCGACCTCGACGTGGCGTACGACATCGGTCTCCGTGACGACGACTTCCCGACGGTGACCCTCGACGGCCCGGACGAGACCGTCGCGAAGAACCTGCTGCGCGAGGAGTTCGGCGAGCTGGTCGCCGACCACGAGGACGGCGAGACGTACGTCGGAACGCTCGATAGCTGGGACGAGGACGGGTTCGTCCTCGATGTCGGCTTCGGCCAGACGGTCCGGGTTCCGGCCGATGAGCTCGGTCTCGGGCAGGGAACGCCGTCACAGATCCGGAAACGGTTCGGACTGGTCCAGCACCTCCCGCTCCGGTTCGTCGCCGGTGACACTGCACGCCTTGCGGATGTCGAGCAGGACCGCCTGTACGAGTGGACCCGTGGCAACAACGGTCGTATCAACGCGAACAGCGTCACGCGCTCCGAAGCGCGCGCGACGGTCAACCGCGCCGGCCACGCACAGGATATCGTCACTGTCGAACGAATCGGCCTGTTAGAACAGAGCATCATCTGCAACCCGGACACTGACCCGCCAGGGCTGATCGCCGACATCGGGCAGTACATGCCATCGGAGCTGCTGGCAATCGTGCCCTGACTTTCGAGCTATGAAACGCCGCCACCTCCTGTTGGTCGCCGTTCTCGCACTGGTCGCCCTTTCGGGGTGTAGCGGCTTCTTCGGCCCCGAAGAGGTCGACCCAGAGCGGCTGAACGAGAACGCGAGCTACGACTGGAACACTTCGACAGACGGGACAATCGTCATCGAGGAATCGAAATACACCGCCGTCTACGCCGTCGAAAACGAGACGACGTTCGACGTGTATACCGTCGACGGCCTCGGGCGCGAGCGGAGCGTCCCGATCAGTGCGCTTCGATTCCGGTACGCGAACGGGACAGTCGTTAGCGCCGCAAACTCCTCACTGAGCGCTTCGGAGAGTCGCCAGCGAACGACAGTCAATCTCTCCGGGAACGTCTCCGGAAAGGTGGGCTACTCGGTCGCTCGAACCGGCAAGCGCTTCGCTTCCCCCACGCTCGTCGAGGACGGCTCGTACACGGTCGTGCTCCCGCCTAACACCGGGGCAGGGATTCCGTTCCTCTCACGGATCAGCCCCGGTGGCTACGAATCGGAGACCGTCGACGGCCAGCAGGTCATCCGCTGGGACGAGGTGACCTCCGACCAGATCGTCGTCCGGTACTACCTCGACCGCGACCTGTGGCTGTTCGGCGGCCTGTCCGCTATCGCCATCGTTATCGGCGTCGTGGGAACACTGTACTACTATCGGCAGTTACAGGAAGTGATTCGCCGACGCAAGGAGGCCGGTATCGACCTCGAAGAAGACGACGGCGACGACGATCCACGGGACCGCGGTCCGCCGCCAGGGATGCGCTGAGGCGGGATCGAAGGCGGAATTCGGCACGTTTCGCAGACGGTAACCGGGTCACTTTTTCGCATCGGGCGTGCACACACGGCTATGAGCAACGGGTGGTTCGCCGGGCTGGACCCGGACGACGACGCGGCCGCTGTCGAACAGATAGAGGCCGGGCGAGCCGACACGCCGAAGGACTGGCCACAGCAGGCCGTCGAGGCAGGGTTCGCCGACGACGAGGCGGCCTACTACGACCGCCTGCACGAGGTGACGATGGCGGCCACCAGCGCGGCGGTCGCCGAACAGGAGGGCGCTGACGACCAGCAACTCGTCCACGCGGTCCGGGCGATGGCCGACTGCGAGCGGACGGCGAATGAACTCGCCGAACGGGTCGCCGAATGGGGCGGGAGCCGACACGGTGACAGCGGCAGCGGCGTCGAGTACGCCCGCTCGCTGGCCGACCGGGACGACGAGGACGAGGGCGACACGGCCCTCCGGACGCTTGCCGAACAGACGGCCGGGCTGGCTGACGAGGCGGACTCGCTTCGGGCGTACATCGAGCGGACCGCGCCCGCCGTCGCGCCGAACCTCTCGATGCTGGCCGGACCGGTGCTGGCGGCCCGCCTTATTTCACTGGCCGGTGGCCTCGAAGCGCTTGCGAAGAAACCGAGCGGGACGGTGCAGGTCCTTGGGGCGGAAGACGCGCTCTTTGCCCACCTCAAGGGGAATGCGCCGTCACCGAAACACGGCGTCATCTTCACTCACGAGTACGTGCGCGGGACCCGGAGAGAGGACCGCGGCTCGGCTGCACGGGCACTTGCCGGGAAGCTCTCGATTGCTGCCCGAATCGACCACTACAGCGGCGACCGCCGGCCGGACCTGCAGGCGGAACTCGACGAACGAATCGAGCGGATTCAGGCCCGAGCCGAGGAGGGCGACGAATGACGCTCCCGGCAGGCGTCGAGCGCCACGACTTCGATGGTGAGACGAGCCTCGCCACACAGGGCCAGCCGGTGTACGGCGAGCGGACCGACGGCGACTGGCGACGGTGGGACCCCCACCGCTCGAAGCTCGGCGCGATGCTTGCGCACGGAATGGACACCGGCCTCGATGGCGGCGAGACAGTGCTGTACCTCGGTGCGGCGGCCGGGACGACCGTGAGCCACGTCGCTGATTTCGGCGGGCCGACCTACGCCGTCGAGTTCGCGCCCCGTCCGGTGCGGGAGCTGCTGGACGCCGCGGAGAGCCGGCGGAACCTCTTTCCGCTGCTCAAGGACGCACGCAAGCCTGAGAGCTACGCCCACGTCGTCGAACCGGTCGACGTGGTCGTGCAGGACGTGGCGACCAGAGGGCAGGCCCGGGTGGCGACGCTCAACAAGCAGTTCCTGGCCGACGACGGTCGGCTCCTCGCAGCTATCAAAGCCCGGAGCGAGGACGTGACTGCTGACCCCGACGCCGTGTTCGACAGCGTGCGTGCGGAACTCAGCGCCGAGTATGAACTGCTTGAGACGGCGCGACTGGACCCGTATCACGAGGACCATCTCGGTATCGTCGCTCGGCCCCGCAAGGACTGACGCGGGACCTCTTGCTCACGCGATTCACGTCAGGATGGAATCCAGTTGTGCGGGCTGAGCGGGCGGGGACGGAAGGCTTTAGCGGGTCGATTCCGATGTGCTGATTAATGGACGCGACGGGTTCTGCCGAGCATTTTACCCGGATGGGGACGCTCGGCATCGAAGAAGAGTTCTACGTCGTCGACGAGTTCGGTCGCCCAACGTCTGGCACGGACGAACTCGTCTACGAGACGGAGCCACCAGCGGTTCTTGACGGGCGGCTTGACCACGAACTGTTCAAGTGCGTTATCGAGACGCAGACGCCGCGTATCGACGACCCGGCCGACGCTGGTGAGTACCTCCGGTCAGTCCGGGACGCGCTGGTCGACCACGCCGAAGCGAACGGGTTCGGTATCGCCGCTGCGGGCCTGCACCCGCTGGCGAAGTGGCGCGAACTCGAACACGCCGAGAAGCCCCGCTATAAGTCACAGCTGGACCGTATTCAGTACCCACAGCACCGCAACACGACTGCGGGACTGCACGTCCACGTCGGCGTTGACGACGCCGACAAGGCCGTCTGGGTGGCAAACGAGCTTCGCTGGCATCTCCCACTGATGCTCGCGTTGTCGGCCAACTCCCCGTACTGGAACGGCTTCGACACCGGGCTGCAGTCCGCCCGCGGGAAGATATTCGAGGCCCTGCCCAACACCGGAATGCCGACAACCTTTGACGATTACGACGCCTTCGAGACCTACGAACGGCGGATGCTTGAAACGGGGAGCATCGACGACCGCGGCGAGCTCTGGTTCGACGTGCGGCCCCACTCCGGCCACGGCACCGTCGAGGTACGTGCCCCGGACGGGCAGGCCGACCCGGACAGAGTGCTGGCCTTCGTTGAGTACGTCCACGAGCTCGTCGTCGACCTCGCCGAGCGCTACGAGGATGGAGAGTCCGGCCGGCGACTCCGACGGGAGTTCCTCGACGAGAACAAGTGGCGCGCGATCCGCCACGGTCAGTCTGCAGAACTGATATCGCGTGACCTCTCGACGACGCACTCGGTCGAGAAACTGGTCGAGATGGAGAGCGACCGGCTGGGTATCGACGGACTGTGGGAGCTGTACGACCGCGAAAGTGGCGCCGAGCGACAGCGCCGGCTTCGGTCAGAGGAGGGCGTCATGGCGCTCGCTGACTCGCTGCGCCTGTCCTGATCTGGGCTGTCGTCTGCGGCCGGGCTTGACTGTTTGGTACTGCGTAGCGACTGGAGAGTCTGAGCCAAGGGTTTTTATCAAGCTGTAGCTTTTGTCCTCACAGAGACAACGCATGTCTGCAGACGACAACAACCACGACGACCTTGAGGACACAGACGATGTCCGGGACCGAATCGAGCAGGAGGCAGACCGCGCGGTCGAGCAGTTCGACGAAGGAATTGTCGACCTGCTGGCGTGGGTCCTCGACACGGAGACGCGGGCGCGGATCTACGTCCACCTGCGACAGCAGCCCGAAAGCACCAGCGAGGAGATAGCCGAAGGGACCGGCCTGTATCCGAGCACTGTCCGCGAAGCCCTGGCCGCGCTCACCGAGGAGGAGGTCGTGACCCGCCAGAAGCGTGAGAGCGACGGCGCGGGCAACAACCCCTACGAGTACAGCGCTATTCCGCCGAGCGACCTCGTCAACACCATCGTCGGTGACATCCAGTCGGAACTGAACACGGTGTTCAACCTCGACGACCACATCGGCGGCGAAACGACACTGGAACCCGACGACGAGCCGGTGACGATTTCGGTCGAAGATGCAAACGATAGCGCGGCCGACGCCGACGCAAGCGACCACACTGGTGACGAAGGAGACGAGTCCGAGGACGAAGACGACGCTGACGTATAACCAAACCCGGCTCCAGCAGGCTGTTTCGCGAGTCGATATTACTAAACCTACCCGCGCCGTTGCCCGGGATATGAATGTCGCGCTGGGGGGAACGTTCGACCCGATTCACGACGGACACCGCGCGCTGTTCGAACGCGCATTCGAACTCGGGGACGTGACAGTTGGCCTCACCAGCGACGACCTCGCGCCGAAGACACGCCACGACCAGCGCCACGTTCGCCCGTTCAGCGAACGGCAATCCGCACTCGCCGACGAACTCGCAGCGCTCGCCGCCGATCAGGGGCGCGAGTGGCAGGTCCGAGAGCTCACCGAGCCGACCGGTATCGCCACGGAGCCGCAGTTCGACACACTCGTCGTCTCGCCCGAGACGGAGACCGGCGGCCGCCGTATCAACGAAATCCGCGAGGAGCGAGGCCACGACCCGCTCGAAATCGAAGTCGTCCCGCACGTCCGCGCCGAGGACGGCGACATCATCTCTTCGACCCGGATTGTCGAGGGAGAAATCGACGAACACGGGAACCTCACGCCGAATCGCGCCGGCCGCCAGAACATTTCGTAGCTACCAGCCCGGCGCTTCTAGCCCGGCTGTCTCCAGCAGGTCCTTCCAGCGCTGTTGAATCGTTAACCGAGAGACGTCCGTCGCCTCCGCAACGGCCGACTGGGACCGCTCCTCACCGGCGACCAGCGCACCGACGTACACACTGGCCGCCATCGTCGCCTGTTTCGACCGGTCTTCCTCTGGAACTGTCGAAAGGAACAGGTCAACCGCGTGGGACCGCGCCGCCGTCCCGAGGTCGAGCCTGTCCGATGCCGCCTCGATATCGGAGAGCCACTCATCGTGCTCGATTCGGTCGCTGGCGCGGTACATACCAGCTCGTTGGTCCCCATCCTATCTAAACCTTCGTCGCCCGCAAGCGAAGGGTTCTTTATTCCAACACGGATAGCGACTGATGCGCGCGGGTTGCCGAGCCAGGCCAAAGGCGTAGCGCTTAGGACGCTATCCCGTAGGGGTCCGCCGGTTCGAATCCGGTCCCGCGCATTTTTCAGCTCGAACAACTCGTGAGAGCCGTGAATGCGGAATGAGGATTCGAAGCACGGAACGAGCGAACGAAGTGAGCGATGTTCAGGCGGTTCGAATCCGGTCCCGCGAAGTCCTGCTACAGACGCGGGCGATAGTCTCCACCTTCGTGTCAGACCTGATTCTCACACCGCAAGAATTGCGACTGCCGCTTATGTGAAGTGTCCGCGTTCTTCCAAATGAGGGACTGACGATGTCGGTGTATGACCCACTCCGTGACTCGTCTGCTCGCCCCGCAGGATCGGCTCGGTTCGAGTATGCGGTCGACGATGCGGACAATCCGACGGAGCTCACCGTCTTCAGCGATCAGGACGATGAGCTCCCGACCCACTGGATTTCGGTCGGCATCGAGCACGCCGTCGCGCTCGACGAGATGCGGTGAGCGAGGGGTGGGTTCGCTCAGGTCGCGTCTGTCGATTTCTTGACGACGGACTGGACAGCGAACGCTCTGGAAGCGTTGTGTCCGAAGTAAGTTTGCGTGGGTGCAGTCCCAAGGGAATGCACCTGCACTCTGAGAGTGCGTGGGACCGGATTCGAACCGGCGGACCCCTACGGGACAGCGCCCTCAACGCTGCGCCGTTGGCCTGGCTTGGCTACCCACGCGCGCTCTTGCTTAGTGCATTCAATCGTACCCGGTGGGATAATAAAAGCGCTTTCGTTTGGACCCGCCCCGGGAGGGTGTGACACTCGGTCGAACCGGACGTTTGAAATATCACGAAACCGCTACGGGGGGCATGGCCAAATACTCGACCGGCAGTGGTGGCGATAGCGCCGGCGGGAGCTGTGAGCTCTGCGGTAGCGACGGCGGCGACCTCCAGACCGCAAACGTCGCTGGTGCGACCCTCCAAGTGTGTGACAGCTGTGCGCGTGACCACGGGGAAAACGAGCGAACGACAGGCAGTGACAGCTCGCGCGACGAACAGAACCGGAAACGCAAAGCCGCACAGAACGCGGCGAAGCTACAGGACGCACAGCAAGCCGACACCTCCCACTGGGAGGACGGCGCTGACTACGACGATGACCAGCTCCCGTATCTGGTCAGTAAGTACGGCGAGCGCGTAACGGAGGCGCGACAGGACGAGGGACTGCAGACGAGTGAGCTAGCCGAGGAACTCGATCTTGACGAAGCAGATATCCTCGCTGTCGAGCAGGGGCGCGCGACGCAAGCGAACGTCGGCGGCTCGACAATCAAGGCGCTTGAGCAGTACCTCGACATCGACCTCGTCGAGTCCAACTAACCCCCGGATATTTTGCCGACTCCGGTGTAACGCCCGGTATGGACCTCTCCGCTGAGCAGCGAGCCATCCGCGACACCGTTCGAGAGTTCGCCGTCGAGGATATCCGTCCGAAAGCCGCCGATGCCGACCGCGAGCAATCCTTTCCCGAGGAGTGCTGGGATGGGCTCGCGGATATCGACATCACTGGGCTGACGACACCGGCCGAATACGGCGGCTTCGACGCCGACAAGCCGACGTACGCGCTGGTCAACGAGGAACTTGCATACGGGTCGCTCGCGGTCGCGACGGCGCTGTCGGTCCACTGCCTCGCGACCTCGTGTATCGCACAGTTCGGCTCCGAAGCCGTTCAGGACGACTGGCTCCCCGATATGGCCGACGGCCGCCCGGTCGGCGCGTTCGCGCTCTCGGAGCCACAGGCCGGGTCGAACCCGCGGGAGATGTCGACCACCGCCCGGCGCGACGGCGATGAGTACGTCATCGACGGCGAGAAGCAGTGGATTACCAACGGCAAACGGTCGGGCGTCGTCATCGTCTTCGCGAAGGCCGACCCCGACGACCCGGATTCGATAACGCAGTTCTTGGTGCCGAAAGACGCAGAGGGACTCACCGTCGGCGAGAAAGAGGACAAACTCGGCCTCCGCGCGAGCGATACGACACCGCTCCAGTTCGACGGCGTCCGCGTTCCCGAGCGGTACCAGCTGACCGAGGAAGGCAAAGGGATGGCCGCAGCCCTGTCGATTCTGACTACCGGCCGGGTCGCTATCGCTGCCCAGGCTGTCGGACTCGCACAGTCAGCTCTTGACGAGGCCATCGACTACGCTAAGGAACGCGAGCAGTTCGACCAGCCGATCAGCGAGTTCCAGACAATTCAGCATAAACTCGCGGACATGGCGACGAACGTGCAGGCTGCGCGGCTGTTGACGTGGAACGCCGCACAGCAACTGGAGCGCGGCGAGGATGCGAGAGCAGCAGCGAGCATGGCGAAGTACTTCGCGAGCGAGACGGCGGTCGAGGTGGCTAACGAGGCGATTCAGATCCACGGTGGCTACGGCTACACGACTGACTACCCCGTCGAGCGGTTCTACCGCGACGCGAAGGTGACGACCATCTACGAAGGAACCAGCGAAATCCAGCAGAACATCATCGCGCAGGACTTGCTGGAGTAAGTGAGCCGGGGCGAAGCGGTTTTGCGGGCGTCAGCCCTACCACTGGGTGTGACACACGACGCCGTGATTTACGACCTTGACGGGACGCTCGTCAGGCTAGCCGTCGACTGGGGCACAGTGACCAGCGACGTGGCGACGGTCCTGCGCGAACGAAACGTCGAGCCCGAGAGCCGCGACCTCTGGGAGATGCTGACGCTGTCTTCGGAGACTGGCCACCGTGACGCTGTCGAAGCGGCGATCACCGACCACGAGCGGACCGGTGCGCATGAGTCAGACCGACTGGCTCTCGCAGAGGGACTCCCACACAGCGTCCCCGTCGGCGTGTGCTCGCTCAACGCAGAGGAGGCGTGTCGGGCGGCGCTAGATGTGCATGACCTCGACAGCTACGTCGGTCCGGTTGTCGGCCGTGACACCGTCGAGTCACCGAAACCGGACCCGGAGGGACTACTGGCGATTACCGACGAAATCGGCGTCGACCCCAACGCAGCCGTGTTCGTTGGTGACTCGGAGAGTGATGCGACAGCCGCCCAGCGGGCCGGGATGGCATTTGAGTGGGCGAGCGAGTTCGATCAGGACCGATACCGCGCGTAAAGGTAGACGCAGACGGCCGTCAGGAACCAGATGAGCGCGCCGACGCGGACCGCGAACAGCGCCCGCGCGGTCCAGGTCTGGAGCGTGACCGCGGTCGACGCGAGCACGACGAGCGGCGAGCCGACCAGAATCGTCGCCACAAACGTGACCTGCATCACCCACCCGAAGTCCACGCCGTCCGGGTCCGTTTTCTCGACTGTTGGCACGTCTGATGGTACAGCTAGGTGCGGCAAGCGCCTTGCGGTTTCCCGGGCGAAGTGCGCAACCCGAACAGGTAAGGCCCAGGCGCGCCCCCGCTGGGATATGCCAACTGTCCGGGACCTGCAGGCGATGGCTGGTGAGGAGCCGATCACGATGCTGACAGCGTACGATGCTGTTACCGCCAGCATCGTTGACGACACCGGCGTAGATGTCATTCTCGTCGGCGACAGCATGGGGAACGCCGTCCTCGGCCACGACGACACGCTCCCGGTCACGCTCGACGAGATGGCCTCCCGGGTCGGTGCGGTCGCACGCGGCGCAGACGACGCGCTTGTCGTCGCCGATATGCCGTTTCTCTCCTTCGGCGCGGACGAAAGCGAGAGCATCCAGAACTGCGGGCGAATGCTGAAAGAGGAGGGCGCAAACGCGGTCAAGCTCGAATCCGGGCCGCACACGGTCGAGCTGACTGACCGGCTGACGGACCTCGGCATCCCGACGATGGCCCACCTCGGGCTCACGCCACAGAGCGTGAACCAGACCGGCTACACCAGACAGGCGACCGGTCGGGAGGAGGCCGAGGAGATCGTCGACCTCGCGCGAGAACACGAGAACGCCGGTGCGTTCGCGCTGGTACTCGAACACATCCCGTCGAACCTCGCCGCTCAGGTCACCGAGACCGTCGATATCCCGACAATCGGTATCGGGGCCGGCGGTGACTGCGACGGCCAAGTACTCGTGTTCACCGACGTGGTCGGCCTCTCCGAGTCCAGCCCGCCGTTCGCCGAGCAGTTCGGCGACGTACGCGGCGAGGTAGCCGACGCTGTCGACGAGTACATCGACGCCGTTGAGTCCGGTGAGTTCCCGGGCAAGTCACACAGCCACACCGAAGACGAACTCGACGACCTGTACTGAGCGGTCACATCGGTATGCCGACCTACCCAGCTGCAGTCGTCTGGTTTTCCATCCAGGCGTCGTAGGCGGACTGGTTCTTGACGACGACGGTGGCGTCCATCTTGCTATGCCCGGCCCCACACATCTCGGCGCAGTACAACCGGTACTCGCCGGGTTCTGTCGCGTGCGTTCGGGCCGTCATCGTCCGGCCGGGGAAGATGTCCTGTTTGACGCCCAGTTGCGGAATGTAGATAGCGTGAATCACGTCTGTCGTCTGCAGTCTGAACGTGACGTTCTGGTCGGCTGGAAGCACGAGCTGTTCCTCAGTCGTGACGTTCGCATCGGCATACGAGAACTCCCACCCCCACTGGTAGGCGAGTACGTCTATCTCCGTATCGTCCGCGAAGGCGTCGCCACCGTCGGCGGATGTCTCGGCCGCTGCAGGCGTGATGTATGGGTTGGCCATCACCACGAACGCCGAGACACCGACGAAGACGAGTATCGCACCCGTCGCGGCCGTCCAGGTTACCTCTAATGCCGGGTCGTCGACCGTTGGCTTCGGGTCGTCGTTGTTCCGGAACCGGTAGATCACGTACACGAGCGTGAGTTCCACGAATAACGTCAGTGGCAGAGCAACGTACAGGAGTTGTTCGTTGAGGTCGTCGATAGCTGCCCTGTTGACCGACTGCGCTGTGGCCGGAGCAGCAAGTAACGAGAGCCCGACCACGACAAGGCTCGCCTGAATCACGCGCCGCCGGAGACGCATTGTCACACTGTACCAATCGCCATGTCAAATAGCTTGCCCAAAGACCGGCCAGTTACCGGTCGACCGCCACCGGACCCGGGTCTCCGCGTGGTTTTATGAGCGTGGGCGTGTCAGAAATTGGTAACGTATAGCATGGCGACACGAGCAACCGTTCCGGCACGGCACGTTACACACAGATGCTAAACAGGGCTATCGTCGAGGGTACCGCTCTCGCTGTGCTGGCGCTGGCAGTGCTTTTCCTGTGGGTCCGGGAGCGACGGAAGGCGCGACCGGAGAGCGACGGCGGCTACACGACGCGGGAGGAGGTCGAATTCGAAATCGGTCGAATCCAGTCTGAACTGTCCCGCTGGCTGACGACGACGGATCACCGGGACATCGGACTGTTGTACATCTTTTTCGGCACCGCCGCCGGCCTATGGGGCGGTGTCGACGCGATGATGCTCCGGACGGAACTGCTGACGCCGCCGGCGGACATCTGGACGCCGGAGACGTACAATGCGCTGTTTACCACGCACGGCCTGACGATGCTGATATTCTTTGTCCTGCCCGTGTTCTTCGGCATCGGGAACTACGTCCTACCGCTGCTCATCGGGGCCGACGACATGGCGTTCCCGCGGGTCAACGCCATCGGCTTCTGGCTCCTGCCGCCGGCGCTGATTCTGGTCCGGATGGGGCTCATGGTTCAGGTACTCGGCCAGGTGCTGAATCTGGTGCTCCCGGCGGACGCTATCCGGTTTTTCCTCACGATGCGCGAGGTGAGCGTCGGCTGGACGCTGTATGCGCCACTGTCTGTGCAACAGCCCAATCCGCAGATAGACCTGCTGTTGCTCGGGTTACACCTGAGCGGCATCGCCACGACGGTCGGGGCCATCAACTTCATCACTACAATCGTCTACGAGCGCGGCGAGGGTGTCAGCTGGGCGAACCTCGACATCTTCTCGTGGAATATGCTCGTCACGAGCGGGATTGCGCTGTTCGCCTTTCCGCTGCTTGGAAGCGCACTCGTGATGCTCCTGCTAGATCGGAACCTCGGAACGGCCTTTTTCGCCACGGAGGGCGGCGGTGCCATCCTCTGGCAACACCTGTTCTGGTTCTGGGGCCACCCGGAGGTGTACATCCTCTTCCTTCCGGCGACGGGGCTGATGAGTCTTATTTTACCGAAGTTCGTCGGGCGCAAACTCTTCGGCTATCAGTTCATCGTCTACTCGACGCTAGGGCTGGGCGTCCTCTCTTTCGGCGTCTGGGCGCATCACATGTTCACGACGAGCGCGGACCCGCGAGTGAAGCTGTCGTTCATGGCCGTCTCCATCGCCATCGCCGTTCCGAGCGCCATCAAGGTGTTCAACTGGATCACGACGATGTGGGAGGGGGATATCCGCCTGACTGCGCCGTTTATCCTCTGTGCCGGCGGCATCGGGACGTTCATCATCGGGGGCGTCACCGGCGTGTTTCTCGCTGTTATCCCAGTCGATATCCTCTATCACGGGACGTACTACGTCGTCGGCCACTTCCATCTCATCGTCGTCGGCATCATTCCGTTCCTGATGATTGCCGCGAGCTACTACTGGTACCCGCTCATCACTGGCCGGTGGTACGACACGCGGATGGCGAGGTTTCAGGCACTGTTGATCGTCTTTGGCTCGTTCGTGACGTTCATGACGTTGCTGGTCATCGGCGGGCTGGGGCTCCCGCGACGGCAGGCGATCTACCCGCCGGAGTATCAGCTTGCCCAACAGATTGCGACCGTGGGCGGCTACATCATCGGCCTGAGCGCCTTGTTATGGCTGTATAACATGCTTGTCTCGTACTGGCGAGGGACGCCCGTGACCACAACGGACCCGTGGGGCCTGAAGGCGACGAGCCAGTTCACCCGCGAGTGGCAGTGGTTCGAACAGCACATGATGGACAAATACGACATGGAGCCGACGGAGCCCGAGACGACACGGCGCTCCTACGCCCCCGAAGCCGAACCGACCGGGCTGGCCGGCGGCGTCGGCACCGTCGCCCAGACGGTCTCTCGGAACGCCTGGATGGCCGCAGTCGGCGGGTTCGTCGGCACGGTCCTGATGAGCGGCGGACTCATCACGGCGATACTCATTGGCGTCCTCGACCCGGTTTCGTTCGGTGAAATCGCCGAACTGGTCGGGCTGCCCGCGAATCCGGCAATCGGCGCGGTCCTGTTCCTCGTTGGCGGGACCGTCACCTGGCCGCTCCTGTTCCTTGCCTTCTCCGACTACCTCCCCGGTCGCCTCCTGTTCGAGACCGGGCTGGTGTTTGCGACACTGATATCTAGCGGGTTCGCCATCGCGTTTTACACCGGCCAGAGCGGGCTTACGTTCATCGGGTACCTCACGTTCGTGCTTGTCTCTCACTGGGCGTACGGCATTGGGCTAACCGTGACCTTCCAGTACCTCAAATCGGACGAGGCGCTCCGCAGCCGCGGCGGAGGAGGAAGCTAACGGATGAGCGACGGTGCTGACTCGTTCGTCTTCCAGTATCTCGCGCCCTTCGTTGGCGTCCTGCTCGTCGCGGTCGGTATCGCCGGAGCCGTGCCCGGCGGCTACGCGCTCATTGAGCCGGACCTGGAGAACTGCGGGAACCCGACCATTGGCGTGGAAGGGCCGGAGCGGACGGCCGAGCGGTTCAGCGGAGCCGAACCGGGACCGCGGCTCCCACAGCTGGCCTTCGAGGACCTCTCCTCGGCCGAACAGACGGCGTTTCTGACGGCTGCGGACGACCCAGTTGGTGAGCAGCAGGTCGTCGGTAGCGTGCCCAACGCCGACGCCTTCCGGCGCGGGGCCATCGTTACCTACGAGGGTGAACAGTACTACGTGACCCTCGTCGCGGAGAACACCTGCTTCGCGGCCGCACCACTACAGTTCCCGCTTGGAGTGTTCGCCATTGCACTCGGATTCCTCGGCGTTCTGGCCCCGCCACTGTACCGGCGGCTGGTGCGGCTGGAACAGCGGGCCGGCCGGTCAGAGTAGCGGTCTCGCACTCAGAGCATGGTCAGAGCGCAGCGCCGACGTACAGCACGACGACGAGGAACACCCACACGAAGTCGACGAAGTGCCAGTACAGTGACGTGGTCCGGATAGCCGTGTCCCGTTCGGGCGCGTAATGGCCACGGAGCGCGCGCCCGAAGGCGATAGCGAGCAGCAGGACGCCGAGCGCGACGTGCAGACCGTGGAGGCCGGTCAGGCCGTAGAACGCGCTCCCGAACGCGCCCGAACCGATGCCGAACCCCTCCACGGCAACGAACTCGTAGTACTCGTACACCTGTCCGGCGAGGAAGACGACGCCGAGCGCGAGCGTCACCCCGAGCAGGCCGAGGAACCGGTCCCGGTTCCCGTCTTCGAGCGCCTCGTGCCCGTAATGGAGCGTCACGCTGCTAGCAAGCAGCAGCGCCGTGTTGATGACCACGAGCGAGCCGAGCAACGGCGGGAGGTGGGCCGGCGGCCACGACCCGGCCCGAATGAAGGCATAGTAGACGAAACCGGCGGAGAAGGTCGCCACGTCGGAAACGAGAAACAGAATCATCGTCGTGGCGTACAGGTCGGAATCGCCATCGCTGCGGTTCCGTAGGTAATCGGCGATGAAGGCCTCGTTAGCCCACCCGGCGAGTCCGGTCAGCAAGCCAATCGCACCAGCACCACCGAGGACAATCGGGACCACAGACGGGACCAGATCGAACCCGACAAAGACCAGCCCGATACTCAGGTACAGCGACGCAGCGCCGGCTGCAGCTAGCAGCGGCCACCGACTTCGGTGTTCGTGGCCGTCTTCGGCGACGTGTTCGGTTCCCGCCTCCGTCGAACCAGCCATGTGAACGCGTAGCAGTGGGTTCGGTAAAACGGTACCCCCGCGATTAGCGCGTCGGCTGCGAGACCCACCCGAATCTTTATCAAACCGTCAACCGACACCGAGAATGTGGTTTACGAGACGGGCAACCAAACGGTAGATGATGCCGTCGCACGCGTGCTGGACGGCGAGCGCCTCAACCGACGGGACGGACTGGCTCTCATCGCACAGCCGGTCGACGACTTGGCGGCCGGGGCCGACTACGTGCGCACGCAACTGGGTGATGACACCGTCGACGCGTGTTCGATCGTAAACGCCAAAGCCGGGAACTGCGCGGAAGACTGTGGCTTCTGTGCCCAGTCGGTCCATTTCGACACCGGCATCGACAACTACGGCTTTCTCGGCCCGGAGAAGATACTCGAAGCCGCAAAGCGCGCCGAACGCGACGGCGCACAGCGGTTCGGTATCGTCGTCGCCGAGAAAGGCGTCTCGAAGGAGAATCGACCCGAGGAGTGGGCGGAGGTCCTCGAAGCCATCCGTCTCGTCCGCGACGAGACGGACGTGGAAGTCGACGCCAGTCTCGGCATCCTCACGGAGGAGGAGGCCGCGATTCTGGCCGACGAGGGACTCAACCACTACAATCACAACATCGAAACCTCACCCCGATACTTCCCGGAGGTCGTCCAGACCCATACCTTCGAGAAGCGGGTCGAGACGCTCCGGGTCGCCAAGGACGCCGGCATGGACCTCTGTGCCGGCGTCATCCTCGGGATGGGCGAATCGCCGACTGACAGGGTCGACGCGGCGATGGCCCTGCAGGACATCGGCATCTCCTCGCTTCCGGTGAACATCCTGAATCCGGTCGCTGGCACCCCCATGGCCGAACAGGGGCTGCCCGACATCACGACCGAGGAAGTCGTCAAGACCATCGCGGTGTACCGCCTGCTCCATCCAGAGTCCCGCGTGCGCCTGACCGGCGGGCGCGAGGTCAATCTCGACACGGACGGACAGGTGGCCGCGCTGGAGGCCGGTGCGGACGGCATCCTCACTGGTGATTACCTCACAACAGAGGGACAGACGGCGGCCGACGACCTCGAAATCATGGAGGAGGCCGGACTCGAGCCGAACACCGAGGCCAACGAGTTCGACCCCGAGGCGGTCAAAGAACGCGCGGCTGACGAGACAGAAACCGAGACGGCGGCAGGGACAGCACAGACCAAATCAGAGCTCAAATCCGACGACTGACAATGGACGACATACGCTTTGCAGTGCTTGGAACCGGTGGAATCGGACGGCGGACGCTCGAAGTCTCACAGCACAAGGACGGCCTCACCGCCGTCGCGGCCTGTGACCGAAACGGCGTGGCTCTCGACCACGACGGCCTCGACGTAGACGAACTGCTGGAGGCGACGGAAGGCAACATCGCAAGCGGGCCGCAAGGCGGCCCGGACCAGTCGAGCGGTGATGAACCGCGAGACAGCGGGCCGGAGGACGACCCGGACATGGCCCCCGACGGCGGCACAGCCACGGCGGAAACAGCCGACGGCGTCAAACAGCACGGCGAGCAGGCTGGCATCGTCGCCAGTACGCAGGGCAAACCGGCGGAAACGCCCATCGACGACATTATCGCCGAGAGCGACGCCATCGACGCTGTCCTGCTGGCACTGCCGAACCTCGAACACGACTTCATCCCGCGTGTGGCCGAGCGCTTCGCCGAGGCTGACTACGAGGGCGTCATGATTGACGTGCTCAAACGCTCCCGTGTCATCGGGATGCTCGATGACCGTGAGGAGCTGCTGAAGGAGTCCGGCATCACGTTCGTCTGCGGGGCCGGCGCGACCCCCGGCTTCCTGACGGGGGCGGCGGCGCTGGCCGCCCAGTCCTTCGTTGAGGTCGAGGAAGTCGAGATCTGGTGGGGCGTCGGCCTCAAGTCCGGTTACGAGGACAACCGCGGGACGGTCCGGGAAGACATCGCGCACCTCGACGGCTACGACATCGAGACAGCCCGCGAGATGAGCGAAGCCGAAATCGAGGCGCTCATCGACGAGCACGACGGCGTGCTAGAGTTCCACGACATGGAACACGCCGACGACGTGTTGCTAGAGCGTGCGGGCATCTGCGATGCCGAGGATGTCCACGTCGGCGGCGTCCTCGACGTGCGCTCTGATGAGAAACCGACCACAACGACGGTCAGCGTGACGGGCACGACATTTGATGGGGAAACGGGAACGAACACCTTCGAACTAGACAACGTGACGAGCATGGAAGCCAACGTCAACGGCCCGGCACTGGGCTATCTGAAAGCCGGTGTCCGGAACAACCGCGCCGGGCACTACGGCGTGTTCGGCCCCGCCGACCTGATGCCTGGTTTCTGAGACTGCCTGACTCTACGCTTCATGACTCACGGCTTCGATTTGAACGAGCGACTCGAACAGCGCGACGCACAGAACCTCCGCCGCCATCTGGAAGTCGCCGAATCCGTTTCGGCGCGGACCCGCTTTGCCGATGACCCTAAAGGAGAACCACCGGAGTTCGGCGACAAGGAAGTCGTTTTCGCCGCGAACAACTACCTCGGACTCGCCGATGATAGTCGGGTCCAGCGAGCGGCCGAACTGGGGGCACGGACCGTTGGGAGCGGCGCGGGGGCCTCGCGGCTGGTCACAGGTGACACGAAGGTCCACCGAGCGCTGGAGCGCGACCTCGCGGCCTCCAAAGGGACCGAGCGGGCTCTGGTGTTCTCATCGGGCTACGCGGCCAATATCGGGACTATCGATGCGTTGGCCCCGGACGTCGTCTTCTCCGACGAGCTGAACCACGCCTCGATTATTGACGGCTGTCGCGTCGGGGCCAGCGAGACAGTGGTGTACGACCATTGTGACGCCGACGACCTGCGAACGAAGATGAACGCACGAGCGGCCGATGTCGATGGGGACGAACAGTGGCTCGTGGTCACCGATTCGGTGTTCTCGATGGACGGAGACATCGCGCCGCTATCGGCCATCTGTGACGCCGTCGACGAGTACGGCGCGTGGCTGATGGTCGACGAGGCACACGCGACGGGGTTGTTCGGCGACAGCGGCGGTGGCGTTGTGCAACGTGAGGGGCTGAGTCACCGTGTCGACATCCAACTGGGGACGCTCTCGAAAGCGCTGGCGAGCCAGGGCGGCTACATCGCCGGCGACGAGGTGCTCATCGAGTACCTGCTGAACGCCGCGCGGTCGTTCGTCTTCTCGACCGGGCTATCCCCACCGAACGCCGCGGCGGCCTGCGAGGCATTACGAATTGCTCGCGAGACCGACCGCGCGGCGAAACTCTGGGACACCGTGGCGACACTCAGGGACGGGCTGGAGACGATGGGCTACGAGGTGCTTGGCGAGACGCATATCCTCCCAGTTGTCGTCGGTGACCGCGGCGACGCGCTGGAACTGGCCGACCGCCTGCGCGACCACGGTATCGTCGCGCCCGCGATTCGACCGCCGACGGTGCCAGAGGGAACGTCCCGCATCCGGGTTGCACCGATGGCGACACACACCGCCGACGACATCGCGCAGTGTCTCGATGCCTTCCGGACTGCCGGCACGGAGGTGGGCGTACTGTGAGCGAAACAAGCACCGGTTCGAGACCTAAAGGCGAAACCGGCCAGATCGCCGAGGACGGTGTCTTCGTCGTCGGCACCGACACCGGCGTCGGCAAGACGGTTGTGACCGCCGGGCTGACGGGCTGGCTGCGGGAGGTGGGGACAGCCGCCGTCGCAGTAAAACCCTGCCAGACTGGATACCCGCCGGACGACGACGCGGCGTTTGTCGAGTCCGTCTGTGGCACAGCGGACGCCGCAGTCTGTCTGCAGCGGTTATCGCCACCACTGGCACCAAAAGTGGCCGCACGGGAAGCAGACGACGATGTCACGCTTTCCTACGAGTCGATCCGCGACGGTGTCACCGATGTCGTGGCGGGAAGCGAGACGGCTATTGTCGAGGGCATCGGTGGCCTGCGCGTCCCGCTCGCGGACGATCGAGAAGTCATCGACCTCGTTGCGGATGTCGGGCTTCCTGCGCTGGTCGTCGCCCGTTCGGGCCTCGGAACGCTCAATCACACGGCACTGACGGTTCAGGCGCTCCGCCAGCGGGACGTGCCAGTCGTCGGTGTCGTTCTCAACGAGTACAAAGGCGAGACGACCGCTGAGCGGACGAATCCGGATGGTATCGAACGGATGACCGACTGTACTGTCTGGCCAGTACCACCCCTTGACATCGAGTCGTCTGCGAGCGTAATTGACGGACTCAGAACGCATCTCCAACAGTCGGTTCTGCGGCCAGCTATCGAGCAGTAGCTGTCGGTGTGTGCCGGTACAAAGGGGATAGAACGGGGGCAAACCCCCGTCGTGTGACACTACGGAGCCGGTAAGGCTCCATCTGGTACTTGACTACCGATCACTAAAATAGTAAGGCACGTTTCATCTGGAGATTTCCCCTCAGCACCGGGCCATGTTCCGTTAGGAACGGGCTACCGCCCAGCCGAAACGACGGTGCTAGAGGTCGATTGACAGCAGCGACTCGACGTCGACGCCGTCGTCCAGTAGCGTCCGCATACGGTCGACTGTTGCCTCGTTCCGAGTCTGCCCGGTTCGGAGCACTTCCTCGACTCTGTCTATCGTCGTCCGCGTGTCTGACTGGACTGACAGCACTGGGACGTTTTTCTCAGCCGCCTGTCCGATGACCGCACTGGCGGGCTGGAACCCACCAGTGAGGAGTAATGCGTTGATACCAGACGCTTCGAGGGCCGCTGTCTGGACCTCCGACCGGTCGCCACCGGTGACGACGACGGCATCGCGTGTCCGCCGGAAGCGTTCGAGTGCGCTGCTCCCACTCATCGCGCCGACGCTGAACCGCTCGACGTGTACGTCGGTGTTGGCATCACCAGTGAGGATGTCCGCGCCGAGGTTCCGGGCGAGGTCGGCAACCGTGACGCCGGCGAGCGAGCGGTCACGCGGCAGAATGCCGTGGACTGGGATTCCCTCGCCTTCGAGGAACGGGACCACGTCGTCGGCGAGTTCGTCGACCGTCGCGTCGGTGACGCCGTTGAACAGGACGCCGTCGAGTCGATCACCAATCGCTTCGGCCGCAGACAGAATTTCGTCCGTATCACTGGGCGTGTCGTAGCCAGTGACTAACAGCACGCGGGCGTCGAGCAGTTCCGCGATATCGATGTCAGTGAGATCGACGATACTGCCGGTCGTCAGGTCGCTACTCCCCTCGACGAGGAGCAGGTCGGTCCCGTCCGAACACGTTTCGATGCCCTCTTGCAGTCGCTCACGGAGGTCATCCGGGTCCTCACGCCCGCGGATGGCTTCCTGAATGAACGTCGGCGAGTAGACGATGGGCTCCATGTCGTGGAGGTCGGTCTCCAGATCGAGCAGTTCGCGGGCGAGCATCGGGTCCTCGTCCCGCGTCTTGCCGACCGCGCTCCGCAGGCGCGTCCCCTTGGGCTTCATGTAGCCGACGTCGTAGCCCGCGTCGTGGGCACGCGTCGCTAGCGCGAGCGTGATAGCCGTCTTGCCGATACCTTCCTCCAGTGACGTGACGAGTAGCGTGTTCGTGTCGGTCATAGTTTCTCCTGGTCGAGGGTGAGTCGCAGGTCGACCGCCTGCACCCCGTCGGGCGTCGCGACGAGGGGGTTGATGTCCAGTTCGACGATAGCGGGGAAGTCAGTGACGAGTTGCGAGAGCCGCTGGATGGTTTCGACCAGCGTCGCTTCGTCGACGGGGTCGCGACCCCTGGCACCGCGCAACAGCGGTGCGGAGTCGATGTCATCAAGCATCCCTTTCGCCTCGTTCTCGCTGACGGGGGCGACACTGACAGTGTTGTCTTCGAGCACCTCGACGAAAATACCGCCGAGGCCGAACAACAGCAACGGTCCGAACTGCGGGTCGCGGTTCATCCCGAGAATCGTCTCGACGCCGTTGTCGAGGTCGACCATCTCCTGTACCTGGACGCCGAGGATTGTCGCGTCCTCCTGGTAGTTGCGCGCCCTGACGACGAGGTCCTCGTAGGTGTCCCGGACGTCTTCGACGGGGACACCGACCTCAACGCCGCCGATATCTGACTTGTGCAGGATGTCCGGGCTGACGATTTTCATCACCACGTCGTCGCCGATCTCCTCGGCGATAGCCTCCGCTTCGACGGGCGAGGAGACGACATCGCCCTGTGGTGTCGGGATTCCGTACGCGTCGAGCAGTTCCATCGCTTCCACGCCGAGCCGGTTCGACCCGCGCCGGGCGCCGGATTCGAGTATCTCACGGGCCCGCTCGCGGTCCACGTCGAACGTCGTTGGCTCCTCGTACTCGGTCGCCCTGATCTCCCGGTAGCGCCTGAGAGCGTCCAGACTCCCGACGGCGCGGGCCGGGTCGAAGTAGTTTGGCACGCCCGCTTCGCTCAGGACGTTTGCACCAGCGTCGACTGACTTGCCGCCCATCAGCGTCGCCGCGACGGGTTTCTCGAACCGCTCCTGCTGTTCGACGATGCGCTCCGAGAGTTCCTCGAAGGAAAGCACCGCCGTCGGGCAGGCGACGACGACAGCCATCGAGACGCTGTCGTCTGCAAGGACGGTTTCGAGGGCTGTCTCGAAGCGCTCTGCAGGAGCATCCCCGATGATGTCGACCGGGTTGTAGATGTTGGCTTCGTCGGGCATCTCCTCGCGGAGTCGGGAGAACGTCTCGTCGCCGAACTGCGCGAGTTGCAGGTCCGAGTCGCCGACGGCGTCGGTCGTCATCACGCCGGGACCACCGGCGTTCGTGACGATGGCGATCTCGTCCCCGTCCGGGAGCGGCTGGCCAGCGAGAATTTGTGCGTAGTCGAACAGTTCCTGCACAGATTCGACGCGGAGCGTTCCGGCCTTATCGAGGCCTGCCTCGTAGGCTCGCTCCGACCCGGCCATTGCACCGGTGTGGGAGGCGGCTGCGCTCGCACCCGCGTCCGTGCGGCCGGACTTGACCAAGACAATCGGCGTGTCCTGTGTCACTTCCCGGGCCGTCTGAACGAACGAGGACCCGTCATTGATGTCTTCGAGATAGCCCAAAATGACATCAGTATCAGGGTCGTCACCCCACTCAGCGACGAAATCACTCTCGTCGAGTACTGCTTTGTTCCCGAGCGAGACGATGTCCTTGAAGCCGACATCGCGCTCGGCGGCCCAGTCCAGGACGGCGGTGATGAACGCGCCCGACTGGCTCATAAAGGAGATGTCGCCATCGCTGGCCATCTCGTTGCCGAAGGTGGCGTTGAGCCCGACGGGGGTCGACATCACGCCGAGGCTGTTCGGGCCGACCAGATTCAGGTCGTATTCGCGGGCCGCCTCGCGGAGCCGTCGCTCGCGTTCGGCCCCGTCGCTGCCGGTCTCACCGAAGCCAGCGGTGATGACGACCACGTTTTCGATACCCGCTTCCCCGGCGTTCTCGATAACGTCGACCGCCACTGTCGGCGGCACGACGACGACGGCAACGTCGACCGACCCGGGGTCGTCCAAGCCGGCGAGGTTGTCGTAACACGGCAATCCAAGCACTGTCTCTTTGTTCGGGTTTACGGCCACGACCTCCCCTGCAAACGAATCGAGCAGGTTCGTGGTGACCGCGTGACCGACGGACCCCTCCGAATCGGTCGCCCCGACCACTGCGACACGTTCCGGCGCAAACAACGTCGATAATCGTCCCATGCCTCTACTTGGAGGTTACAGTGGGGCCCGAATATATGTGTGGGGAACTCCCAGCGAGCGGGAATCTAGACGATTCATTACCGCGATTTCGGTGTGATGGTGCTTTTGTTCGCCACCCCCGTAGCGGCGTCCAATGAATGACCCAAGACTCCTAGCACCGTTCGACGACGACGTGGTCCGTGGCGTTGCGGGGACGAACAGCGTCGACGAAGAGCAGTTGCGGGACGCGCTCGCCGACCACCAGCGAACGATGCGCGAGAATCCGGGTGTCGAGAACCTCGTTTACGAGTGGCGAAAGCGGTTCGACGACGCAGTACTACACCGCACTCCTGCGACGTTCTTCATGGCGGTCAGAGAAACCGTCTGGGAGGAGTACGGCACACATCTTGGCCTCGACGACTACCTGCTCGCCGCAGTTGTCGCCGTCCATCAGGAGCAAGTCCTCCGTGAGACAGCGGTTGACAGCAGCGCAATCGACGAGGACGCCGTCGCGCTCGTCGTTTCCCGGCCGTCGTCGCAGTAGTCCTGTCCCTTTTATATCAGGCGTAGTGTGCTGACTCGAGCGATGGTTGGTATCAGCGGATAATATTTCTGTTCAGGTAACCAGCCATTCTATCTTAGAACATATTTTTTGGGTTCCCGAAAACATATTTTCACAAAACAATCTTTAAGTGGCTTCCCCCTGTACAATAAGATGACTATGGCAACACAAGAGCACGTCCGACGCGAGTTCGGGAACGTCGAAGAGAACGAACTCCGCCTCGACAAGGAGAAGTCCGAGCAGGTAATCAACGCGCTGAACCAGGACCTTGCGGACACGTACACGCTGTACCATCAGGTCAAGAAGCACCACTGGAACGTCGAAGGCGCCGAGTTCCGCGACCTCCACCTGTTCCTCGGCGACGCCGCCGGACACGCCGAAGAAGCAGCCGACGAACTCGCGGAGCGAGCGCAGGCCCTCGGTGGCACACCTATCGCCGGCGGCAAGGCACAGGAAGAGCACGCGTCGGTAGAACCGGAAGGGCAGGACGTGTACGACATCCGGACATCGCTCGAAAACGACCTCGAAATGTACGGCGACATCATCGAGTCGCTCCGTGACCACATCGACCTCGCGGAGAACCTCGGTGACCACGCGACTGCACAGATCCTCCGGGAAATCATCGTCCAGACCGAGGAAGACGCCCACCACATCGAGCACTACCTCGAAGACGACACGCTCGTGCTGGACTAACTCGATACAAGGGTTTCTCTCTCTCAGTTTCTTCCGCCGGCTAGTCACTACCTAGCTCAGGAGTATAGCGTGGTGTGAGTCGTTCCAGCAGAAAACAGTGCAGACTCGGAGGAAAGAGAAACGCGATGCGAGGGCGGACGAGCGGACTACCGTCTGAGGTCAACGGTGACGTCAGTCGAAATCCAGCCGTCTCGGTTCCCGTCTTCGGTAAACACGGTTCTGTCAGCACCACTATCCAGTGCTGCAACGTCCGGGCGATCCTCGGAGGCCTCGACATCGTCCGTCTGTGATGGCATTACCTGAGTTAGGCACCCCTAAAGCTAAAAGGATTTTGGTTGGCCTAATCATCTGTGGATGCCGGCCCCCGACCCGAGGGCAGAGACGGTCGTGTTTAGTTAAGCGTGAAAAGTGAGGCGGACAGATTTCTTGGTGCCTATGCCAGAAATCAGCCGCCTCAGCGGACATAGAGACTGGATTGATTTGGATTTTGTGGAGCGTGAGCGGACACCCGAGTCGGCGATGGCGTTGGGTATTAAATCCCACGTTACGGGACTGTCGTTGTCGAATACCGTCGAATTACTCGATTCGCTGGGTGTCCGACGCAGTCGGAAAGCGATCCACGATTGGGTTCAGAAAGCCGATCTACAGCCCGAATCTGGGAAATCTCCGAATCAGGTTGCGCTCGACGAAACAGTGATTCGCATCAATAATCAGCAATTCTGGCTGTACGCTGCCGCCGATCCGCAGTCGAACGAACTGCTTCACGTCCGGCTGTTTGCGACGACTACGACCACCCTCACGGAAATTTTCCTGCGCGAACTTCGGCAAAAACACGATGTCGAAACTGCTGTCTTTCTGGTCGATGGCGCTCAACACCTCCAAACTGCACTGCAACGAACTGGACTCCGATTTCAGATGTGTCGCAACGGAAATCGGAACGCTGTCGAACGGATTTTTCGAGAACTGAAGCGTCGAACCTCGTCGTTTTCAAACTCCTTCAGTCACGTCGACCCGGAAACCGCCGAAAACTGGTTGCAGAGTTTCGCTTGCTGGCATAATGCTACAAACTAAACACTACCGCAGAGACGGCCCGAAACTGGGTGCCAACACGGCGCGGCCTTTAGTACCCGAGGCGACAAGAGAGAGGTATGAGCTCGGACGACGACCTTACCGCCCTGATTACGGACCTCGTTACGACGCTACAGGAGCTAGAGACGGAGGTCGAGCCCACAACCGACAGCGGCCTGCCGCGGCCACCGACACCGGGCGAACTCCTCCGGTTCACCAGCGACGTGACCATTCCCGCGGTCATCCTCGTGTTGAAGAGCAACATCGAGGCACTGAAACTTCTCCGGCGAGCCCTCCGGATGGCCGAGGGGCGGCCGACATCGACGGGCTCCGCCTCGGGTGAAGTGCGACAGCGTGCGAGTGACCTGAGCCGGGCCACGCTCTCCCGCCTCGACGGTGCGTTGACAGACCTCCAGCAGGCTGTGGAAGGGACGCCAGAAGATGAGGAGGCCCGCGAGCTTATTCAGGAAGCCCAACAATTACGCGGCCAGATCCGGGATAGGTTAGCCGATGAAACTGAAGTAGGTGAGGGGGTCGACCCCGATCAAGTTACTGACGTTCCTGTGGACGTAGACGCCGAGCTACGGTCGATAAAAGACGATATCGATGGTCCAGACAGGGACAACGACGGTACCGAAAACGGAGACGGAAGCGACGAGGAGTAACGGAATCCAGCGCGGTGTGAAAGTTATGTTATACCAAACATAATGATTTATCATTGTACAAGTCTAGATGTGAATACCGATGTCCAGCTCTACCGCTCTGGGCGGTCGTCGGGCGACCCTGTTCGTCCGGTCTGACCTCCCTTCGCCGTCACAGAAACGCTGTACCGCTATCGAACGTGAGCTACAGGAGCTGGTGTGCCGTGGCGTACTCGACGATGTCGAAACAGTCGAATGGGAGAAACGCGTGCCGCTGCAGGGTCCCGGTAACGGAACCGAACGGGGCCTGTACAACGAGTTTGCGGACTGGGCCCGCGAGGCCGGAGTCTGCCTCGCACCGTTTTTCGACACCCGGCTCTGTTACAGTTCGACGACGGGCGAGAAGCGCCGCGAACTCGTCATGCCGGCCGTCTGTCTTGCGGTCTACGAGGACGACGATCTCGTGCAGGTAGCCCCCTTTGCCGACAGAGGTCGAACTGAGTCCGTCGAAGAATGTATCGCTGAACTGGCCGAGACCGGGGCCCTTCCGGACACCTATTCGACAACGGTCTCGACCGTATAGGTCCACGTGCCCCGTTTGGCTTCTACGCCGTCTTCGGCAGCGTCAGCGACAGTCTGCTCAGCGGCGGTCCTTGCCTCCTCCAACAAGACACTTTTCTCTGTCCTCGTGAGAAACACTATCAGTAGCTGGTAACACGGTCTCTCTCTACTCAGTCGTAGCGATGAAACTTGTTTAGTAAGCATGTGAATACAAAATAAAGAATCTCTCAAAAGTGTGTAGACTTCATAACGGATAACCGACCTCTTGAGACAGTTCACAAACTGTCCTATATTATTTTCATTTGACAAATTCACCCAATAACGTTGGGCATTTCATCATCGAAGAGCAGACGGACAGTACCGTACATGACGCCTATCCCAACACAAACTGCAATATACAATTCTATCACATTCATATTATCATCTACACATCCTTTCAACAAATAAGTACGGATTTAGTAAAACACCAGACCATGCCCAACTTATCCACTGTCTTGCGGACTTCACAAAGTGGGCTTACGCACCGATTCGGCTGTTTCAGTTCAGGCACAAATCTGAATAAAGAAATCGCGCTAGCAACTACTGCTATTGATAAACAGGGGATGGTATCGCCGACAAAGAGGGTCGCCCGGCAGTATGTGGAGAGCGATCAGACCGGGTCCCAGCGGTAGCCGTCCCAGTCCTGACTTTCGGGCACCTTGATACCCGCGTCGGGGTCGCGGAGTTCCTCGACGTAGACCGGCTCAACCGTGTCACCTGTTTCGACCTCGTCCGTCGTCACCTGCCCGAGCGCGCGGACGAACTCGTCGCTCGCGTCGTCGATGTCCGTTACGTCGAACTCCACGATAGCCAGCGTGTTCGGCTCGCGGACACCCGGTGGCGTCGCTGTCGAATGGGTCCAGGTGACGACTTCGGCGGTCCGGTCCGCGAGGTCGAACGTCTCGTCCTGTGGCTCGCCACACTCAGGACACAGCGGATGCGTGGGGTACGAGACATGACCGTTCGAACACATACCTGCTTCCAGCGTCATTCTGCGGCCTCCATGATGGTGGTGATGACACAGTTCCCGAACCCGCCGACGTTACACGCCAGTGCGGTGTCAGCCTCGACCTGTCGCGGCCCGGCCTCGCCGACGAGCTGTTCGTAGATTTCGACGCCTTGCGCGACGCCGCTTGCCCCCAGCGGATGCCCCTTCGATTTGAGCCCGCCGGAGGTGTTGATCGGCAACTCGCCGTCCTTGGCCGTCGCACCGTCCATCGCCAGCTCCCAGGCCGTTCCCTGGTCGGCGACGCCGATACCCTCCAACTGGAGGAACTCCAGAATGGTGAACATATCGTGCAGTTCGGCCACATCGAGGTCGTCGGGGCTGAGGCCGGCCATCTCGTAGGCCTGTTTGCTCGATTCGACGACCCCGTCCATGACCGTCGGGTCGTCGCGCTCGTGGACGACGTGCGTGTCGGTCGCCCCGCCGATGCCGGAGACCAGCGTGTACTCGTCGGTTATCTCCTTAGCCCGCTCCTCCGTCGTGAACATGAGCGCGGCGCTGCCGTCCGTAATCGGACAGAAGTCATACAGCCGCAGCGGGTCGGCGATGATGGGCGACTCCAGCGCTTTCTCCATCGTGATCTCCTTTTGGAACTGCGCCTTGGGGTTGTCCACGCCGTTTCTATGGTTCTTGACCGCGACCCGGGCGAGTGACTCTCGGGGGGCGTCAAACCGCTCCAGATAGTGGCGAGCGGTCATCCCGGCAAAAGACGGGAGCGTCACGCCGTGTTTGTACTCGTCAGGGTGGGTTATCGAGGCGATGATGTCGGTCGCCTGGCCCGTCGTCTTGTGGGTCATCTTCTCCCCGCCGACCAGCAGCGTCATGTCGCTGGCCCCGCTGGCGACTGACTGCCAAGCCTCGTAGATCCCGGCCCCGCCCGAGGATGAGGTCTGGTCGACCCGTTCGCTGTAGGCCGGAAGCACCCCCAGGTCGTGGGCCAGCAGATTCATGATTCCCGTCTGGCCTTCGAACTCGCCGCTTGCCATGTTCGAGACGTACAGGTGCTCTACGTCATCGGGCGCGACGCCGGCGTCCGTGAGGCACTCCTCGCCCGCCTGCGAGAGCAACTCACGGATCCAGGCGTCGCGTTGCCCGAACTTCGTCATTGACGCGCCGATTACTGCGACTCCCATACCTGTGCCGTCACAGGGGTCTCGTGTATGTATTACGGTCCGACCTATAGAACGAGTGGAATGTTCACGCAGTCGTCGTGACGACCGATAGCCCTTCGGCGGGTTGGTCACCGGCTAGTGAGACGAGCAACCGCCAGCCGTCCGCAGTTCGCTCCGCCTGGGCCATCTGTGGCGTGATACTCGTCCGGCGCAGTAGCTCGACAGCAATCGGCAATACCGGACAGCGAAGGTCCGACAGCGTCGGCCGATAGTTCTGTAATGTGATATATTTGGAACAACGGCCGGGGCCGACGGCTGCGGGTTCGATTGCTGCCTCGTCGACTACCCCCGCTGTTTCGAGGTCGGCGACAGCGTCCCGGACCGGCTCGGGTCCGCTTGGCTTTCGCGGCAATTGCCCGGCGGCTTCTCGGAGGGTATCCGCCTGTAGTTCCGGGTCGAGGTGTTTTGCGAGCGCCGTGGCCATGCTTTCGAGCATCGCCAGACAGAGTCGCTCGCGGTTCTCGGTCTCCTCGGCCGCTTCGAGATAGCTGTCGATGACTGCCTGTTCGACGGAGCGATGACGGCCCGACAGCACCTCGAACAGTGACCCGGCGACCGTGTGACAGTACTCCGGGAGCGACGACGGGGCAGTCCTGACGGCGTCGGCCCCCCACGGCGCTTCACAGACGATGAGGCCGTGAACGGTGACACGTGGGTCGTAACGACGGAGGGCACTTCGGTAGGCAGTCGCTACGCTGGCCGCTTCGGCGGCTGTCTCGCGGTCCGGGAACTGCATCCCTGACACCGGGAACGGCGGCGTGCCCGTCCTGGCGCTGACGACACGATACGGCCCGACAGCCACGCTGAGGTCCGAGAGCCTGTCACGGATGTCTGCGAGTGTACGTCCAACCATTGTTACAGTGTCTGTCTCGGCGTCGGTTCGGAGCCCGATGCATCGGTGACGGCGTGTTCAGTTGAGTGCCGATACCCATCGACGGCTCCGCTTACCTCGTGCTCGATTCCAGTCATGGCGACACAGCCACAGAGCCGCCCGACCGGAGTCGTGCCTCTCCGCCCTCTTACCCCCCTTGCATCCTCGTTAGTGAGTCGGGTTGCTCTGGCCATGGATCCTTACAGGTCTCCGGCGACGATATCGGCGACGCGCTGGCGGTCGAACAGCTCCCGGTCCACGTCGTACACTTGCGACGCGGCCCGCTCCGTGAGGACCAGGTTCGTTATCGGCCCCTGATACAGCGGCCCGCCGCGGTACACGTTCCCGTTCTGGACCGCCGTCAGTTCACTCCCGGTCTGGTCTGATTCGAGGAAACTGACGACCGTGTCTTCGAACTCCGAGCGCGTCTTATTCTCCTGCCCCCGAAAGAGAAGGTACTCGGGGTCGATGTCCAGCAGCGTCTCGAAATCAACCGTGCTCCGGTCGGCGTGGAAGTCCCTGACCGCTGTCTTTGCGAACGCGTCGCGCACGCGCAGGTCCCGCCACTGTTTGAAGCTGGTCCCGTCCTCGATGAGGTACGGGGAGAAGCTCGTCGGCTCGTCGCTCCCTGCCCACATGATGGCGACCTCCGGCCGGTCGGACTTCGAGTCCGGAATGATGTCGTCCAGACTTGTCTGGAACTCTTCGTGGAGGGACTGGAACGCCTCGAACCGGTCGGTCCGCCGGAATGCCTGGGAGAGTTTCTCGAAGGCTTCGTACAGCGTGTAGTAGGTGTAATCGTGCCACTCGTAGCCCGTCGAGAAGATACTGTTCCCGAAGAAGGGGCCGATCTGGGACTCGATTTCGTCGATATCCGACTGCTCCCAGGACCCCCGGCCCTGCAGGAAGTTCGGGTCCATGACGTGGATGTCGGCATCTATTTGGTAGAACTGCTCCTTCCCGACACCGCTGTCGCCCCACAGCTCCTGGATCGAACTCCCATCAACGCTGATGCCCGGGATCTCGTCGTAGTACTGGGTATGATATCGCGACGGTAGCCAGACTCCCTCAGGTGCATCAAGGCCAAGCGCAATCCCCATGTCGGCCCAGCTCCCGTTGTTCGCAACCCAGACCTCCGGGACTGACTCGAAGGTGACCTCGCCGACCGGCTCCATCGAGACGGAGTAGGCCGAGTCCGTCGGTTCCGTGGTCGCTGTCGGAGTTGACTCCGCGGTTGTCGTCCCGGAATCTGTCGCATCATCAGTCGCGCCGTTACTACCAGTCCCGGCCTCGGACTGGCCCGAACAGCCGGCGACGGTACCTGCCAATCCGACCCCGGCCGCAACGATGTACTCTCGTCGGTTCATATCTTTTTAGGCTTGCCTAAATGGTTTAAATCTTCCCATATTTAGGCAGGCCAAAATCGCCCTGAATCGCCAAACAGCACCCCAGCCCCCGGCAGTGAGAATCCACACAAAGTATATCTGTGCGTGCTAACCACACACGAAATATGCAGGAAGCCTGGCTCCAGTTACAATGTCCGGCGTGTTCAGTCGCCTGGGAAGAGCAAGTGTCCGACCTCCCGTCCCCGGAGACACAGTTCGCCTGTGACGACTGTGGGGCCGAACGGTCGCTGTCGGAGTTTATGCGGACCACTCGCGACCTCGAAGTACTGCAGGAGTTTACCGAATCTTAGTACTGCGCTCGCGCCGCCGCCTTCCACTCCTCGCCTCGCTTGACGTTGTTGGGAGGGCGGCGTTTGCCCACGCTCGCCAGCCGTCCGGCCAGCGTCCACTCGTCGACGTACTCGACAGTCGAGCGCTGCGATGACGCTTTAGCGGCCCGCTGGCGGTCGGTCAGGTGAGCGCTGATCGCAGCGGCGATAGCCGCTGCTTCTGCCTGTGAAGCGTCCGCCGGTATCGACAGCGACAGGTCGTCCGGGTCCGCGCTCTCAGTGGTCAGCGCCGTCTCCGTGTCCGACTGTGGTGTATCGTGAGTCGCCATGTTACAGTGGGATGTTGCCGTGGTCTTTCGGCGGCGTGTCCTCGCGCTTGCGCTGCAGGAGGTCGAGGTCCTGAATGAGGCGCTTGCGCGTCTCTTTCGGTTCGATGACGTCGTCGAGATAGCCCCGCTTCGCCGGCCCGTACGGATTGGCGAACTCGTCGCGGAACTCGTCCATCAGTTCCTGCCGCCTGGCGTCCGGGTCGTCGGCGTCCGCGATCTCGTTCCGGTAGAGAATGTTGACGGCTCCCCGCGGGCCGAGCACTGCCATCTCCGAACCGGGCCAGGCGTAGTTCACGTCGCTTCCCAGGAACTTCGAGGACATGACGATGTACGCACCGCCGTAGGCCTTCCGCACGACGACCGACAGAAGCGGGACCGTCGCCTCTGCGTAGGCGTAGATTAGCTTCGCGCCCCGCCGGATGATGCCGTTGTGCTCCTGATCCGTTCCGGGCATGAATCCGGGCACGTCGACGAGCGTGAGAATGGGGATGTTGAACGAGTCGCAAAAGCGGACGAACCGGGCCGCTTTCTCCGCCGCGTCGATGTCCAGCGTTCCCGCGCTCACGCGCGGCTGGTTGGCGACGACGCCGACCGACTGACCGTCCATCCGCGAGAATCCCACGACGACGTTGCGCGCCCAGTTGCCGTGGACCTCGAAGAAGGAATCCTCGTCGACGATGGCGTCGATGACCTTCGTCATGTCGTAGGGCTTGCGCGGAGCCGACGGGACGATGTCGGTCAAGCCGGGAATTTCCCGGTCGGGGTCGTCCCACGGCTTGACCCTTGGCGGGTCCTCCATGTTGTTCGCCGGGAGGTACGACAGGAGCCGGCGGATGTTTTCGAGGGCTTCCTCCTCTGACGGGTACGAGAAGTGGGCAACACCGGATTTAGTGGAGTGCGAACCCGCGCCGCCGAGTTCCTCCTTCGACACCTGTTCGCCGGTCACCGTCTCGATGACGTCCGGCCCGGTGATGAACATGTGGCTGGTGTCTTGCACCATGAAGGTGAAGTCAGTCAGCGCCGGGCTGTAGGTGGCCCCGCCCGCACACGGCCCCATGATAGCGGATATCTGGGGGATGAGCCCGCTGGCTTTGGTGTTGCGCTCGAATATCTTGGCGAAACCGACCAGCGAGTCGACGCCTTCCTGAATGCGTGCGCCGCCGGAGTCGTTGAGGCCGATGACCGGGACGCCGTTCTCGATGGCCCGGTCCATCACTTTACAGATCTTGTCGGCGACGACCTCGCCGACCGAGCCCCCGAGTACGGTGAAGTCGTGGGCGAACAGGAACACCTTCCGGCCGTCGACCTCACCGTAGCCGGTGACAACTGCATCGCCGGCAAAGCGTTTCTCCTCCATGCCGAAGTTCGTCGACCGGTGCTCGACGAACGGATCGACCTCGTTGAACGTCCCGTCGTCGACAAGGAAGTCGATGCGCTCGCGGGCGGTCATCTTGCCCTTCTCGTGCTGGGATTCGATGCGGGCTTCACCGCCCCCGAGTTCGGCTTCGGCTCGTTTCTGTCGCAACTCTTCGACCGCGTCGTCAGGCGCCCCAGTCTCGTCGTCTGGTTCTTCCTGTTGACTCATCCTACCACTCCATCCCGCCGTTAACACCAAGTACCTGTCCTGTCATGTAGCTCGATTCCTCGCTGGCAACGAACCTCACGATGCCGGCGATGTCCTCAACGCGTGCGAACCGGTCGAGCGGAATCTCCCGCAGAATCTTCTCCTGCACGCGTTCGGGCACCTCCTCTAGCATGTCGGTCTTGACAAAGCCCGGCGCGACGCAGTTCGCGGTCGAACCCGTGTGTGCCAGTTCGAGCGCAAGCGTCCGTGTAAAGCCGAACAACCCGGATTTCGTCGTCGCATAGTTAGCCTGCCCTATATTGCCCTGCTGGCCGACGACGCTGGAGATGTTTATGAGTCGGCCGTGGTCGGCGTCGCGAATATCATCATAGAAAGCCTTCGTCCCGTTGAATACGCCGCCGAGGTTGACGTCGATCACCGTCTCCCAGTCGTCGCGGGTCATGTTCTCGAACTTTTTGTCGATGGTGATACCAGCGTTGTTGACGAGCACGTCCGCGGGCCCGAACTCGTCGGCCACCTTCTCACGCATCGCCCGGACTTCATCGAGTTTCGCCACGTCGGCCTGCGCCGCGATAGCGGTGCCGCCGCTGTCGCGGATATCCTCGACGACGGCACGGGCTTCCGCCTTCGAGGAACGGTAGTTGACGACGACGTTGGCCCCGTGAGCACCAAGGTCTTTGGCGATTCCGCGACCGATCCCGCGTGAGGACCCAGTGACGACACAGGTTTGATTATCCAGGTTCATTTGTGGTTGACAGGAGCCCTGTTGCTTCGTACGCTCATCACCTAATCTGGCAAAGCACAGCCAGATAATAGTTCTCCTAATACAACATTAAACGCCAGATTTGGAATATAATGATATGCCAGTTACAGAATAAATGACCGTTAGAAAACAGATTCACGAGGGAATCAAAGTGAGAACGCCAAATCTTTTAGGATGGCCTAAAGAGGTAGGGTCAGTACATGACAGCCGACATCTGCGTGATGGTGCCGACGATTCGAAACCACGAATGTATGCGTTCGTACTTCCAGAACGCACGGGACCACGGGTTCGATCTAGACCGACTGTTCGTCGTACTCATCACTGAGGACTTCTGTGACACCGATGCGATGGAACAGATGCTCGACGAGGAGGGCGTCGACGGGGCCGTTTACGACGGTACCGCACGCGAGGCGTGGTTTGAGACCCACGGCGCGAGCGAGTATTCACACCTTATTCCCGAAGCGAGCCACGCCCAGACGTCGTTTGGCCTCCTCTACATGTGGGCCAACGACTACGAGTACGGCGTGTTCATCGACGACGACACGCTGCCACACGAGGACGCGGACTTCTTCGGCACCCACATGTCGAATCTGGCTTTCGAGGGCGAAATCGAGACGGTCAGTTCCGATGAACAGTGGGTCAACGTTCTCTACCAGAACGAGGACGAACACGGCCTCTACCCGCGTGGCTACCCTTACGCCGCGATGGACGAGACGGTTTCGACGGAAGCGACTCAGGTCAACGACGTGGTCGCCTCGCAGGGCCTCTGGACGAACGTGCCCGACCTTGACGCGGTTCGCATCCTGATGGACGGCGACCTGCAGGGGCAGGCGCAGACCCGTACCAGCGGGGCGGACTTCGGCGATGACTTCGTCGCCGCCGAGGGGCAGTACCTCACCGTCTGCTCGATGAATCTCGCGTTCCGCCGCGAAGTCATCCCGGCGTTCTACCAGCTCCCGATGGACGACAACGAGTGGGACGTGGGCCGCTTCGACGACATCTGGTCGGGCGTGTTCCTCAAGCGGGCCTGTGACGTGCTGGGCAAACAGATCTACAACGGCGACCCGCTGTGTGAGCACAACAAAGCGCCCCGGTCGACGTTCTCGGACCTGACTAACGAGGTCCACGGGCTCGAACTCAACGAGCACGTCTGGGAAATCGTCGACGAAGCCGGTGCAGACGCCGACTCCTACGCCGAAGTATTCGACGCGATCGCCACGGCGATGGCCGACGGCGATTTCAGCGACTGGGAAAACGGTGCCTTCCTTAACTACTGCGGCGAATTCATGCTCGACTGGCTGGAATGTCTCGACGAGCTGGACGCCGCCGCGACGGAACAGGTCCCCGCAACCGCCGACGACTAGAAAGGCCTAAGTTGTTTAGGCAACCCTAAATCAAACAATGAGTGATTCTAACGATATGACTGGACGTAACGCGACGCAGTCTCGACGACGCTTCCTTGCTCTCGGCAGCGCAACTGCCGCGACAGCGCTTGCTGGTTGTTCCGGCATCCTCGGTGGGGGTGACGGCGGCGACGGCGGAAGCGACGGCGAGGCCGGAACCACAACCGGGCAGCAAATTTCCCTGTCGGACTTCCGTGGCTCCGGGCCACTGGTCGCACAGCGAGAGGCCCCCGGTGGCACCTCGATTGAAGACCTGCCGGACCTCAGCGGCGAACTGACGCTGTATCTGGGTGGCGGGGAGGGCGGACTCTATCTTGACCTCATCGAATTGCTCGAACAACGCTACCCGGATTTCACGGCGAACCACCGGCTCGAAGCCTCCAGCGACCTCGCAAACACCATCATCGAGGAAAACGAGGCCGGCGCAAGTCCTGCTGACGTGTTCATGTCCATCGACGCCGGCTCGCTCGGTGCTGTGGCAAACGCCGACGCGACCGCGAGCCTCCCCGACGAGGCGCTTTCGACGGTCCCCGACGCGTATCAGGACAGCGAGGGGCGCTGGGTGGGCATCGCTGGTCGCGCCCGGGCGATCCCGTACAACACGAACCAGATATCCGAATCCGATATCCCGTCGACGGTTCAGGAGTTCCCCGAGGCGGCTGCCCTCGAAAACAGCATGGGCTGGGCACCGAGCTACGGTGCGTTCCAGTCGTTCGTCACCGCAATGCGACTCATTCGCGGCGACGACGAGACGATGTCGTGGCTTCAGGCGATGCAGGACCACGGTATCACCACTTACGACGACGAGTTCCGCGTCTCCAATTCCTGTGCTGACGGGGAACTGGCCGCCGGCTTCGCTAACCACTACTACACGCTTCGGGTCCAGTCGGCCCGCGAAAACTCGCCGATCGGCCTCGCGTTCACCGAGGGCGACGCTGGCGCACTCGTCAACGTTTCGGGCCTCGAAATCATCAACGGAACCGACCAGGCAGACCTGGCATCGAACTTCGTCCGGCACGTCCTCTCGGCGGAGGCACAGGAGTTCTTCGCCACCCGGACGTTCGCGTATCCGATGATTCCGGGTGTCGCACCGGTCGGCGACCTCCCGCGCATCGACGAACTGAACCCACCAGAGATCAACCTGACCGAACTGGCCGACGTGGCCGGAACCGTTGACTTATTGCGGGACGCTGGCGTCCTCTAATATGGGCACAAAAGACCGGTACGAGCGGCTTCGGGAGCAGGCGACGACATCGGAACGAGACTCGTCGCCGCACACGCTGCTCGCAGTGGTCTCACTCGCGATATCGCTACTGTTACTGGCGCCGCTAGTGTGGGTTTTTCTCCGGGCGGGCGAAATCGAGTTCGCGCGTGCGGTCGAACTGTTGACGAGCGATACGACCGTCTCGGTGACGCTGAACACGCTGGCGCTGGTGACTGGCGTCACTGTCGCATCGATTCTCATCGGCGTTCCGCTGGCGATTCTCACCGCCCAGACGGACCTGCCGTTCAAGCGATTCTGGACGATTACGTCCGCACTGCCGCTGGTCGTCCCGAGTTACATCGGGGCCTTCGCGTTCGTTTCAGCGTTTGGCCCCCGGGGCGTCCTCGCGGACCTGCTCTCGCCGCTTGGCATTGAGCAAATTCCGACAATCTACGGCCTGCACGGCGCGATACTCGTGCTGACGCTGTTTACGTACCCGTACGTATTTTTGACCACGCGCGCGTCGCTCCTGTCGTTCGACGGGACCGTCGTCGAAGCCGCCCGGACGCTGAACCACACGCGCTGGGAGGCGTTCCGCCGCGTCACGCTGCCACAGATCGCACCCGGTATCGCCGCTGGCGCGCTGTTGGTTGCGCTATATGCTCTGTCCGACTTCGGGACACCAGCGATTATGCAGTACGACGTGTTCACCCGGATGATATACAACGAGTTCGGCGCTCGCCGGCTTGACTATGCCTCCGTGCTCTCGATGCTGTTGCTCGTGATGGCGCTTGGTATCCTCGCCGTCGAGTCTCGCCTCAGCGCCGGGCGAGACGGTGCCTACGTCAGCAGCGGCTCGCGCCGGCCCGGGCTCATTGAACTCGGGTACTGGAAAGCCCCGGCACTGCTGTTTTGCGGTGCCATCGCATCCCTGTGTCTGGTACTGCCGATCGGTATCCTGCTCCAGTGGCTCCTGCGCTCCGGCACGGGCTACAGCGGCGGTGGCTTCGCGTTCGAGGCGGCCTACGCCTGGAACTCGGTCGGTCTCGCGGCTGCTGCAGCCGCTATTTGTGTTGTGGCGGCGCTCCCGATAGCGTATCTCTCTGCGCGCGGTACCTCGGGCGTCTCGTCGCTTCCCGAGCGAGCTACGTACGTCGGCTACGCCGTCCCCGGTGTCGTGCTCGGCCTGGCGCTAGTGTACCTTGGCCTTCGGTACGTCCCATTCCTGTACCAGAGCGTCATCCTGCTGGTGTTCGCCTACGTGATTCGGTTCCTTCCGCAGGCCGTCGGGACGACCGAATCCTCGATTCTTCAGGTCGACCCGGGTTACATCGAGGCGGCGCGGTCGCTGGGCTATCACCCGCTTTCGGCGTTTCGGAAGGTCGTCTTGCCCCTCGTTGCCCCGGGTATCGCCGCCGGGGCCGCGCTGGTGTTCCTGACGACCATGAAGGAATTGCCGGCAACGCTGATGTTACGCCCGACGGGCTTCGAAACCTTCGTCACGTACATCTGGCTCGTCCAGGGTGCCGGCTACTACGGACAGGCGGCGGTCCCGGCCCTCGTGCTCGTTGGCCTTTCCGGACTCTCCATGCTGGTCATTCTTCGACGGGAGGATACAAGCTAATGTCTCGACAAACACGCACACAGCAAACATCGGACTTCGACGACGTGGACGCAGCGGTGGCAAACCCGAACCGGACCGTGCTGGAACTGGACAATGTCTCCAAAGACTACGGTCACGAAGTCGCCGTCGAGAACCTCTCGCTCGACGTGAAAGACGGCGAACTACTGACACTGCTGGGACCGTCCGGCTGCGGGAAGACAACGACGCTCCGGATGATTGCCGGGCTGGAACGCCCCTCCGACGGACAGATATCAATCGCCGATGAAGTCATCGCCGACGGCTCCTCGTTCCGCAAGCCAGAGGAGCGAAACGTCGGTATTGTCTTTCAGGACTACGCCCTGTTCCCGCATCTCACCGTCGCCGAGAACATCGCGTTCGGCCTGACCGAGATGGAAGAAGACGCCGTCGCGGAACGGGTCGACGAACTGCTCGAGCTGGTCGACCTCTCGGCCCATCACGACAAGATGCCGAGCCAGCTTTCCGGCGGCCAGCAACAACGTGTCGCGCTTGCCCGTTCGCTGGCTCCGGAGCCGGATGTGCTCTTGCTCGACGAGCCGTTCTCGAATCTGGACGTGCGCCTGCGTGTCGAGATGCGCGAGGAGGTTCGCAAAATCCTCAAGCGAGCCGGCGTCACCGCCATCTCCGTGACCCACGACCAGGAAGAGGCGCTGTCGATAAGCGACCGCGTCGCCATCATGAACGATGGGACTATCGCCCAGATCGGCGACCCCGCTGAAGTGTTCGAAAACCCCGAAAGCCGCTTCGTTGCGAGCTTCCTCGGCCAGGCGAGTTTCCTCTCCGCCCGGGTGACCAACGACCGCATCGAGACGGGGCTGGGCTCGTTTGACGTGGAGTTGCTGAACGGGCCAGTCGCGGCGTACAACGGCGCGATGGTGGACGTACTCGTCCGGCCCGACGACCTGCAGGCGATGCCGACAAACGAGTCCAAGGCCGACGGCTACGTCGTTCACCGCCAGTACAACGGCCCCTCGTTCGTCTACCGGGTCGAACTCCACAGCGGCGACGTCGTCCACTGTATGCACAACCACGTCGAGACGTTCGAACCGGGCCAGCCCGTCGAGGTTGACTTGGTCGCCGACCACGACCTGGCCTGGTATCCGACGGAATGAAGCGACTGCGCCAGCCGGGGGTACAGGCGGGGCTGGTGGCACTGCTCGGCGGGGTCGTCGTCTTCGCGCTCGCTCACGTCGTTTTTCCACACCACACAACCAACCACGACGAAGGCGTCTACCTCCAGCAGGCCGCCATGCTGCTTGAGGGGCAGCTGTTCATCTACCCGCCGGTCGAAGAGTCGTTCCGACCGTGGTTTTTTGTGGCTGACGGCGAGCGGCTGTATCCCAAGTACGCGCCGGTTCCGGCGGCGATGTTCGCTGTCGGGAAACTGCTCGGCGGGTACCGCGTCGCGCTCGGCCTGATTTCGACCGGCGCGCTGGCGCTGACGTATCACACCGTCCGCGAGGCTTTCGACGCTCGAACCGGCGTAGTAGCGACCATCCTCATGCTCGGGTCGCCGCTGTTTCTCATTGACGCCTCGGTGTTCCTCTCGTATGTCCCGGCGACGCTCTGGAACCTCGGTTTCGCCGCGGCGTACCTCCACGCCGACCGGACCGGAAGCCGAAAAACAGCGGCCTGTGCCGGCCTTTCGATTGGCATTGCTTTCTTTGCGCGACCATATACCGCCGTGCTGTTTGCGACGCCGTTCATTATCCACGCGCTGTGGTCGCTCCGGACGCGAGACCTGACGCGGTTCACGCGACTGTCGCTGACCGCCGTCGGCGGGCTCACTGGCGTCGCCGCGACGCTTGCATACAACCACGTTGTCACCGGCTCCGCCATGCTGTTCCCCTACGAGGTGTTCGCCCCGCAGGACGGGCCGGGCTTTGGCTACCGTGAGATTCTGGGCTACTCTCGGGAGTTCACCCCGGCGATGTCGCTGGACGCGAATACCGAACTCCTCTGGAAACTCGCCACACAGTGGGTTGTCGCCGGTCCGCTGGGGACGGTGGCAGCAGCTATCGGCCTCGGGGCCGTCGTGCGCCGCGGGATAGACGGCCGACAGGCGGCGCTGGCCGGCGTCCTCCTGACGGTCCCGCTCGGCAATGGCTACTTCTGGGGCACGGTGAATATGCTCGGCGACCTCTCAGACCCGACCGACGGGCTGGTCACCTTTCTGGGGCCGTTCTACCACGTCGATATGCTTGTTCCGCTAACTGCTTTCGGTGCTGTCGGCGTCGTTACCGTCGCCCAGCGGACGCAGCGGCTGGTCACCGGGCGGGTCAGCGCGGACCGGGCCCGTCCGGTCCTGTTCGCGGTAGCGCTCTGTGGCGCGGCGCTGGGCGGCGGCGCGGCCGTTACAACGGCGGCCGAGCCGGTCTCAGATAACTACGAAGTGACCCAGCAGTTCGAACAGGCCTACGAGCCGTTCGAGGAGCGGGACCTCGACAATAGTCTCGTCTTGCTCCCGACGCCGTACGGTGACTGGCTCAATCATCCGTTCCAGTCAGTCCGCAACGACCCGGGCTTCGACGGCGACACAGTCTACGCGATGCAACACCGCCAGTTCGAGGTTATCGACGCCTACCCGGACCGAACCTACTACCGCTACGTGTTCCGCGGCGAGTGGGTCCCGTATCTGGGGCTGCCCGTCGAGCCGCGACTCCAGCCGGTATCTGTGGCGGCGGGCGAGACAGTCCGGACGGACGTATCGGCGTCAGTTCCGGAGCAGGCCGGGCTGGTCTCGATCCGGCTCACAAGCGAGGGTGAGAACGACTACGCGACGGTTACCGGGGCTGACAGGCTCGATTTGCAGCTTTCGACTGACCGGAATCAGACGCGGCTCACCGGCGATGGCATCGACGAGCAGGTCGGCGTGCCGACACCGGAAGACGGGTCGGTCACGCTCATCATGTTCGTCGACTACGGCACCGGCGCAGGGTTCGAATACCGGGCGGAACTCCCAGTTGCACAGACGGACGGCGGCGTCCGAACTCTGACTCCGCGGCTCGAAGTCTGTAAGGACCAGCGTCGCTGCGACGGCGAAGCAGCTTACGTCCCGGGCGCGCACCGCGATGGAATCGGCATGAACGCAACCACGACGGCGGAGAATACGTGAAACCAATGGATGACTGACTACGAACTCACCAGGCGTGACGCACTGAAAGCACTCGGCGCGGCGGGTGTCACCGTCACCGGTGGCGCGGCGGCGCTCACTTGGAACGGATCGGAAAACGACGATACTGACGAGTCAGCTGAGGACGACGCTACCAGTTCCGAACCGGACTTCGGGGGCCACGAGCGCGAGACGTACCGCGCCGTCGCCACTATTGTCTATCCGAGCGAGGTAGCGGGCATAGAGGAGTTCGTCGACAGCTACGTCGCTGGACGGGTCGAGGCAGACCCCGAGCGGGCGACAGACATGGCGACCGCTGTTGCGGATCTGGACGCCTACACTAGAGAGTGGGAGGACACCGTCTTCACTGCGTTAGACACAGAGACGCAGGAAGAAACGCTACGAGGAATGGGTGTCAACGCTTCCGACCCGGACCCGCATGGCGACCCGCGGCACCGCGTGCGCTACTACCTCGTCAACGACCTCCTGTTCGCGCTGTACAGTTCACCGACCGGCGGCGAGCTTGTCGGCATCGAGAATCCGCAGGGCCACCCCGGCGGAACGAGTAGCTATCAGCAGCCACCGAACGACCAGTAAGCCGGGTCCCGTCGCCGATTGCTCGGTCCGTTAGCGGAACTGTTCTTCGAGCGCAACCCGAACAATGGACTTTGCGATGGCGGCCCCGCCGGAGAACGGGTCGAGTTTCGTCTCGCCTTTCCGCTCGTCGTACTCAATAGGACGCTCACGCACGTCGTACCCCCGCATCAGCGGCCGCATAAGGAGTTCGGCCGAGAGGCCGGTGTTCTCGGTCCAGACGATCTTCTGGAGGACCTCACGGCGGTAGGCGCGCATTCCGGTGGTCGTGTCGTGGACGCGCTTGCCCATGAGTACGCTCGCGAGTAGCGCGAACAGTTCGTTCCCCAGTTTGTTCATCCCCGGCATCTGTTCGGCCCCGTAGTACAGCCGGTCGCCGCTAACAACGTCGGCCCCATCATTTATTTCGGCGAGGAAATCGGGCAGACGCTCCATCGGATACGTGTCGTCACAGTCCGTCGTGACGACGACCGGCCGATCCGGTGTCAACACGGCTTCGCGGACCGCCACGCCGTACCCCTGTGGTTCCTGTTCGATGACTGTCGCACCGTGGTCGCGGGCGATCTCTGGTGTCCGGTCGCTGGACCCGTCAACACAGATGACTTCCGCGCGCTCGTCGGTCACTGTCGCGATATCATCAAGAACGGTGCCGATCGCTTCTTCTTCGTTGTACGTCCCCATTACGACCGCGAGGTCGTCGAAGGTGTAGCCGCCCGGCTCTTCGGTCCGCGTGCCCTGAATAGCCATTGCTCATCCGTCAGAACCCACGGTTCTTGAATGTTTAGGTTTGCCAAAATCAGTGATCGGCGAGATACGTCTCTATCGGGGTTGCATCCTCCCAGAGATGCGTAAACAGATCTTTTGCCCATGAAATGGCGCTGTCCGCTTCCGAGACTATCTTCGCTGACGGCCAGGCCCCGTCGAGTTCTGGAAGCGTCAGGATCATCCAGTCGTCGGCGACAGCGAGTGCGTACGGGACCGGTGTGACACGAACGATCGTCTCCTCGTATCGATCTGTATCCAGTGAGACGTCCTCCTTGCCGAGCATCTCGTCGACGACAGCACAGCTCACCACCAGCCTCGAATTAGAGCTGTCTGGCATCGCAGCCTCGTACTCAGGGTGGTAGACGGGCGAGACAACGTCACAACTGGAGACGTTCTCAACGCGGGTGACGACTTCGCGGACGGGACGGTTGATATCGGTCTGTGTACTACGGATGACCGTGTATTCGTCGAGTTCAGGCAGGCGACACCGGAACGGGTGTGGCAGCACTGACGTGTCGTGGGACTCCCAGTACTGGGGGGCCATAGCGAAAAGCTCCTCAAGGCGCTGCTGGCGGTGGATCGTATCCGCGACCAGACGGCCGGTGCCGGTAAGTTGCCACCCGTCATCCATCGAGGTGACCAGACCGCGGCCTTCGAGGTTCGAAAGCGCGTCGTAGATCGCTGACTCGCTCGCAGTGACTGCTGACAGCAGTTCGTTGGTGGCCTTGGCTCCGGGACACAGCGAGCCGATGATATCCGTCCGGACGGACGACGTTCGGACGTATTGAATAAGCGATTCTACGCCCATACTGTCCCCATATACTGTAGCTCATATTTTTCGCACATATCAGTTTCCATTTGTAATGGAATCTTCTTCGACTGGAACACTATTCTCTCGGACACTGGATATTATTGCAGCCAATGTGCCCATCTTTTTTACCGCTCACGACGCAGACACTGTTGCTGTCCACGTACGGCCACGTCCCCGCTGAACGCAATGGAGCACGTTGGTCTCGTGGAATTGCCACGTTCGGGCCCGGCGATATCGTGCCTCTGACATACTTCGCCAGCCCGAAGGGTCATGCAATCACCGTGGGTTGCCCACCCACGGTGCTCATTGTCTCCGCTGTCAACTCGTCCAGCCGTGCCCGTTTATTGTGGACTGCTGTCTCTCGTTTCCGGATCGACCGTCTACAATCGGGCAGCAATCACGAGAAGCACCACAGCCGACTATATGATCAGTTCTCGGGCGGTTCGTCCGTTCCAATTCGGATCTCGTACGCTTCGATATCCTCGAACGCAGCGACCTGTCCACCGACCTCGACCGGCCCCTCTGCCGTTTCGACGACCAGCGTCGCGACCTCGCGGTTCGAACTGAACGACGCCTGGTCCACTTTGCCTTCGACGACCCGGTGGTCGCCCGTTTCGACGTCCCGACCCTCTATAGTTGCGTAGAACTCCCCGTCCAGCGTCACCAGATCAGAGATACAGCGCCTGATCGTCCCATAGCGGCGCGGGAACGGCAGCCCGTCCCCGTCACTGGCAATCGTTTCGGCCGTCGTCCACAGCACTGTGTTGAGGAACCCGGACACCAGAAATCCGAGTTCCGACCGATTGAAGATGACGCCATACCGGTCCGTGTCACCGCGGACGCTCTCGCGGGTGGCGTACATCGAGTAGTTCCCGTCTGCGACGGCGACGACCGGCGTCGTGATACCGCGACGAGCCTTCACCGTGGTCGCGATGGATTCGTAATCGAACCGCGCCGGGTCGGGGGCGTCCACGCTCGGCGAAATGAGAATCTCGATCGCGATGCCGGACTGCTTCCGGCTTGCGAGCCTGTCTTCGAACCGCTCTAGCAGGGCCGGCGTCAAGGATAGCGTCAGTTCGTACTCGGCCGTCTCGATGATGTCTTCGAGATACCGGAGTATCGTCGGCCGGGATTTGACGAGCGAGACAGCTTCGGGCTCTCGGGCGGGTGCCGTGTAGCGCGAGGACAGGTCGTCGACGAGGTCGTCGAGCGAATCCTGAATCCCCTCAAACGCTTCCCGCGGGTCGATAGCCAGGACCTTCATCGGCCGGGACTCCTTGAGTTCGACCAGCCCGACATCGCTGAGGCTTCGAACTGTATCGTACACCCGGGGCTGTGGAATGTCCGTGTTCTCTGATATCTCCGACGCTGTCAGCTCGCCGTGTTGCAGCACGGCCAGGTAGGCTGAAATCTCGTATTCGCCGAGATTGAACCGCGCAATTACCTGTTCGAGCGATGCTTCCAAGTCGTCACTAGACATAGTGGGGCGTTTGCGAGTCGAGTACTAAGAACTTCGGCACTCTCCTCAGCAGACAATTTCAGGACTATTCGCGTGCCTATGCGCTACTGTTCACTGTTCCGTCAAAGCGGCCACCTGCGGACTCCGATTGTTCGAGTTGCTACAGCGAAAAAACTGCGCGCTGCGATGCGTTATTAGTAGGAGCTGGCTATCTGTGAGACAACGTCCGCGGGCGCAGCACCGGAGTTCAGCGACGAGATAGCGGATTCGAGCGAGGACTTGACTGCCGGCGGTGCGGCCAGACCGTGTGCGACGGACGGCGGCTGGGCCTCGCTGTTCTGGAAGTCCGCTATCTGGTCTTTGGAGAAGTCGTTGAACGGGTCGGTGTTCACGTCAGTCCGCGGCGGAATCGACCCCTTCTTCGGGTTGAAGATCTCCTGTGCCTCCGACGTCCCGACGAACTGGCACCACAGCGTGGTCGCTTCCGGGGACGGGTTGTTGACCGGATACGGGAACGAGTCCATGTTGAGGGCGTAGTAGCCATCGGTGCCCGGGAACGTCACGTGATCCCACTCCTCGCCGTACGTGAGGTCGTTCGTGATGTACGTTCCGGCCGCCCAGTCACCCTGATGGAGGAACGCCGCTTCGCCGTTGATAACCTGATTGTTGGCCTCGGTCCAGGAAATCGAACCGGCGTCGCTCGGGATGTAGTCGAGATAGGACTGCGTGGTCTCGACTGCCGACTCCAGCGCGTCGCTGTTGGCGTCGACTTCGCCGTTCTGGAAGATGGCGCTGTAGGTCTCGGCGTCCGTTTCGCCGAGGAGAACCGTCGCGAACATCTGGAAACTGGACCACGGCGACCCAGTCTGGTGTGCCATTCCGGTGTAGCCGGCCTCGTCGACCGTTGCCATTGCGTCGACAAGGTCGGACGGTGTTTCGAGGGAGGTCGGGTCGACCCCGGCATCCTCGACAACCTCAACGTTGTAGAAGAGGTTGTTGATCCGGTGGATGTTGAGCGGGACCGTCACGTAGTTCCCGGCGGGCTGGGCCGCGTCCTTGACACCCTGGAGGTACGCGTCCTCCATGCTGTTCTCCGACCACACGGAGTCGCCGATGTCCTTCAGCAGGTTCGCATCGGTGAACGGGAGCAGATTGTTTCCGGGCCAGGCCTGCCACGTACTCGGGTGGTTGCCGTTCTGCACCCGTGTCCGGATGTTCGCCTGCAGGTTGTCACCTGCACCGCCGGCAATGAGGTTCTCGTCGAACGGAACGTCCGGGTGTTGCTCTTTGAAGGCATCCATGACGGACTGAATCGCTTCCAGTCCGTCGCCTTCACCCCACCAGTGGGCGACCTCAAGTGTGCTATACTGTGTTCCGCTGTCAGTACTTTCGTCACCGCTGCTGCCGTCGCCACTGCTGCCGTCACTACCGTCACCGCTGCTGCCGTCGCCGCTGCTGCCGTCACCACCGTCACTCCCACCGCAGCCAGCCAGCGAGGCCGCACCTGCTGCGCCAGCAATCCGAAGAGCGTTACGCCGCGTCAACCGTTTATTTGAATTGTCGTCAGTCATGGTTGCACCAATACCTCATAATTCCTTATTGAAGATTCGTACTTAATACTTCTGTATAGCGAAAGTCACCATTTCACATTCGGGTTGATCCCGGTAAATCATCTATATTACGTGATTTTTCGTGTTTGAGCGGTAAAACAAATTAATCGTATGTGAGTAAATACCTCACTACATTACATCTGTTAGATTACATTTTACCGACAGATCCGCTTCTAGATGGGGGCTATCCAGGCCATACTGCGACGAAAAAGCTCGGGCGCGGTTCGGCCCGAGGAGTTACAGCGAATCGAACTCGACGACTGCTTTTATCTGGTCGTCCCCGTCCTCGAAGGCCGCCTCGACGTGCTCCGGGTCGGTAACCGTCGTGATCAGATCATCGAGTAACCATTCCGGAAGCTCCTGTAACGTCTCGACGGCGTCCTCGAAGTGCGAGACGTGCGAGTTGACCGTCCCGATGAGACACTTGTTGTGCAGGACGATCTCGTTGTGGAGCGAACCGCCATCGACTTCAAACTCCCACGGCTCCGGGATGCCGAGCAACACGCCGACCCCGTTCTGGTCGAGCGCCTTGACCGTCTGGAACGCGTGTGGGGCGAACCCGGTCGCCTCGTAGATGTAGTCCATCGCCTCGTAGGCATCCGGGAGTTCGTCCACCGGCGTCTCGCGGGAATCGACGTACGTGCTGCCGATCTCGTCGATGATGTCAACCGTCGGGTCAGGACGGTCCCGCCGACCGACACAGTACGTCCGGTCGTACTCCTGGTCGAGCATCCACAGCGTCAACAGTCCGAGCGACCCGTTGCCGAGCACGCAGGCGGCTTCCGGTCGCCAGTCGAACGGTTCCCGGGTCGCGTAGGCGTGCTCGTTGGCCTTCTCGGTGATCGAGAGCGGCTCGACGAGGAAGCCGTACTCCGCGACCGACTCGGGGACGGGTACGAGGAAGTCCGCCGGCGAGGTGAAGTACTCGGCCATGAAGCCGTGGTCGCCGACGATGCCCCGTTCGGTGTACTCGCCGTCCGGTGCCATATCTGGCTCACCCCGGCGGAAGTACTCGTTCGTTTCGCCGTTCGGTTTCCGTCGGACGGTCGGTGCGACGACCTGCCCCGCCTCGAGCCCCGTGCCATTGGGCTCTTCGACGACGCCGACCGCCTCGTGTCCGAGAACCATGTGGTCTGCCCCGTCGGGGAACCCACCGTGGGACCCGTTCAGGACTTCGTGGTCTGTGCCGTCAACACCAACGCGGAGCGTCCGGACGAGTGCCTCGCCCGGATCAGGCGACGGTCGCTCCCGCTCTAGAAGCTGTGGACCGTTGTCATCCCGCGTAACACCAATCACTTTCATGCCAGGCAGAGAGTGAGAACACTGGGGATTAAGTCTTTCTTCAGGTCTCTGTCCTACCGATGCTGACGGCCGCACCAGTTTCGCTGGAGCGGTAGATTCCGTCCATCACGCGCTGGACCCGTAGCGCCTGCTCGACGGTGTTCACCGACGGCGGCGTCCCGTCTCGGACCGCCGAGACGAACCGTGCCTGCTCCTTTCGCTGTGGGTCCGAGCGTTGGGTCTCGATGTCGGTCGTCCGGTGGTGCATCCGGCCGATGTCGGCCGTTTCGAACAGCGTCAGCGACTGGTCTGCGAGGTCGAGCTTCGCGCCTGCGTCCGTCCCGCGAACGTAGTACTCCTGACTGTCCGGCCGGTTCGTCGCCCACGCGACTTCCAAGGATATCGTCGTACCGTCATCACAGCGGATGAAGGCACTCGTCGAATCGTCGACGCTGAACTCGGCTGCGCCCTGATCTTCGCCCCACATCTCGACGTAGGCGTACTCTTCGTCGACGCCGAACTGAGCGCGGGTGTCACCCGATACCTCGGCGACGTCCGGATGGCCAGCAACGTGTAGCGCTAGGTCGATAGCGTGGGCCCCAATATCGATGAGCGACCCGCCGCCCGCCACGTCGCTACGCGTGAACCACGATCCGCGGCCGGGAACGCCGCGACGCCTGATGTAGTTCGCTTCGATATGAGATATCTCGCCCATATCACCCGCGTCGCGGTAGCCCACCAACGCCTCGACCGGATCGGCGAACCGCTTGTGGAAGCCGACCATACAGAACCCGTCGGCCGCTTCGGCAGCCGTAGCGATCCGTTCGGCGCTTTCGAGCGTGTGCGCCAGCGGCTTCTCGACGAGCACGTCCAGCCCCGCCGCAAGCGCCGCGACGACGTACTGCTCGTGGTATCTGTTCGGCGTCGTCACCAGCACGGCATCGACGGACCCGAACATCGCCGCAGCTTCCTCGTACACTGCGGCGTCGTACGTCTCGGAGAACCGGCGGCGCGCATCGGCATCGACGTCGACGCCCGCCGCTATCGAGACCGGCTGGTCGAGCTGTTGGAGGTTAGTACAGTGAATGTCCGCGATGTTCCCCAGTCCGATGATGCCTATCCGAACGGTCTCAGTCATTGGCAATAGTTGTCACCAAATTGAATTAATACAACTGCTTTTCACGCTCTTCGCGTTCCTCTTCCTGTTCCTGTTTCGCCTTCTCTCGCCGTCGACCGCGCCGATACTGGATGATGCCGGGAACGATTTTGTTCTTCAGATCGAGGACGAACGACACGATACCGTACGCCCAGAAGAAAAACAGCACGAGCATCCCGCTCCAATACAGCATCGCGAGGTGGCTACTCATATCAGTCGTCTGATTCTACTTCGCTACTGGATGCAGTGCCTTCGGCCTCGTACGGAATGAGGTCGTGGACGATCGCCTCGCCGGTGGCCGAGTCGAACAGGTGGACGTTCCGCCGGTCGATGACGACCCCGATCTCATCGTCCTCTTCGAGGTCCGAGTCAGGATCGATGCTCATCAGCAACTGGTCGTTCGTCGCCAGTTCCTGAGACATCGACGTTTCGCCGTCGCCCAACAGCAGGTAGGCGAATATCTCGTCGCCCATGGGTTCGAGAATGTCGGCCGTCGCCGTAATCATTCCCGACGGGTCGGGGACCTCCGACTTGAGCTCGCCCGGATAGATATCCTCCGGGCGGATGCCGAGTGTCACGTCGTCACCGACTCTGACGCCTTCGATGGACGACGGATTGAACTCGAGCGAAAAGTTCGGTGTTTCCAGTGCATTCTCGGTGACTGTTCCCTCAACGAAGTTCATCGACGGCGAGCCGATGAACCCGGCGACAAAGAGGTTGTCCGGTTCGTTGTAACAGGTCAGCGGCGGGTCGATCTGCTGGAGCTGGCCCGAATCGAGGACGGCGATCCGGTCTGACAGCGTCATCGCCTCCTCCTGGTCGTGGGTCACGTAGATGATTGTCGTGTCCAGTTCCTTGTGCAGGCGCTGGAGCTCCGTTCGCATATGGACCTTGAGCTTCGCGTCAAGGTTCGCCAGCGGCTCGTCCATCAGGAACACGTCGGGCTCGCGCACGATGGCGCGGGCGATGGCGACGCGCTGACGCTGTCCACCGGACATCTCCTCTGGCATCCGGTTGAGCATCCCCTCTAGCTGGACGATATCCGCAGCTCGCTCGACCCGTCGGTCGATCTCGTCCTGTGGATAGTCCCGTAGCCGCAGCCCGAAGGAGATGTTGTCGTACACGTCCATGTGCGGGAACAGCGCGATGTTCTGGAACACCATCGCGATGCCGCGGTCCTTCGGTGGCAGGTTCGTCACCTCGCGGTCGCCGATGTATATCTCACCCTCGGTCGGGATGGTGAGCCCGGCGATGGTCTCCATCGTCGTCGACTTCCCGCAGCCGGATGGGCCGACGAAACAGATGAACTCGCCGTGGTCGATGTCGAGGTTCATGTCGTCGACCGCGGTGACCACGTCACCCTGGTCGTCGTAGCGCTTCGTTACGTGTTCGAGTCGTACTCTTGCCATTGTGTTACTCCTTGAGTGCGCCTGAGGTCAGTCCGCTGACGATGCGTTCCTGTGCGACGATGACGAGGATGACGACGGGGAGGACTCCGACGATGCTCGCAGCCGCCATGAGGTTGAACTGCGTCGTGTACTGGGTCTGGTAGCTGAGAATCCCGCCGACGATCGGCGACCATTTCGCCGCCTCCGGCGAGGTCGCCATGATCGAGCTGAAGAAGTACTCGTTGTAGACGGCGATGAACGTCAGCACGGCCGCGGTCGCCACGCCCGGCGCGGACAGCGGCATGATGACCCGGAACAGCGCGCCCAGCCGCGTCGTTCCTTCGACCCGTGCAGCGTCCTCCAGTCCGTCTGGAATCTGGCCGTAGAACGTCGTCAGGATGAAGATGGACAGCGGCATGAACAACGCACTGAACGGCAGCACCATCGAACCCGGCGTGTTCAGCATCCGTGGTGGGGTAAACAGCGGAATGGACGTGAACGGAACCGTAATCGGCGCGTTGCCGGCAAACGCCTGAAACAGCGGGATGACGAACGCGGCTGGCGGGAAGTAGCTGATCGCCAGAATACCGAGCATCAGCAGTGCGCGGCCAGGGAACCGAAGTCGGCCGAACACGTAGCCGGCGAGGCTGGCGACGAACAGCACGATGACCGTCGTCGTGACCGCCAGTGCGAAGCTGTTCAACATATACAGGTGGAACGGCACCTGTTCGAAGACCGTGACGAACGCGCCTGGGTTGAAGCCTTTCGGCACCGGGAGCGGGAACGTCCCGCTGACGCCGAAGAGGTTGACCGTCGGGAGGAAACTGCCAGAGAGCAGGTTCCCTTCGGGGGTCACCGCCAGCACGACGAGCCAGTAGAAGGGGAACAGCGTCGTCACCAGGAAAAACACCATCGCTGCGTAAAACAGCGCCCGGTACACTTTGTCCGGGTTCTGGATGGCGCTCTGTGTCCAGCGCTGTAGCGGTCCGTCGCTCGACTGCTCCTGGGTGTCGGTTGGCGTAGCCATGTTAGATCGCGTCCTCCCCTTGCCAGGCGATGAGTCCCATCACGACGATGCCGATAATCGCGGCCGTCACGAACGCGATGGCCGCGGACGTCCCCTCGCGGGTAGTGAACGTCGCGACGACCATACACGACAGCGACGGCACGACGGTACAGCTCGACACCGTATCGATGATGCCGTACACTCGCATCGCTTGTACCGACCGGAACAGCACGGCAACGCCGATAGTCGGCAGGATGAGCGGGAACGTGATGAGCTTGAACTGCTGCCATTTCGTCGCGCCGGCGACCTTCGCCACGTCGTACAGGCCCCGGTCGATGCTCTGGAGCCCCGCCAGAATGAGCAAGGCCATGAACGCCGACGTCTTCCAGATGTCGGCGACGATGATGATAAACGTCGCACTTGCCGTGTCGTTGAGCGTGTTCGTCGGCGCGAGCAATCCGAGGTCAGCGAGCGGTGGCGTCAGGAACCCGACGTTCGAATTGAACATCAGGAAGAAGATTATCCCCTGGATGACGACGGGGACAGCCCACGGAATGATGATAGCCGCGCGAATCCACCGTCGACCGTAGAAATCTTGATCGAGGATGAGCGCCTGTCCGAGACCGATGAGCGTCTCGAACAGCACACTTGTGACAGCGAAGATTATCGTGACGACGAGGGCGCTGTTCAGTAATGCACCTAAGCCAAATCCTTCAGGAAGGAACGTCGTTCCGCCCGGTAGGTACCGGTTCTTCCCGCCGGTGAACAGCTCAACGTAGTTCCCAGCGCCGACGAAGTTAGTGCTCGAAAAGTCCGCCGAGAGCGCGAACAGCGACAGCTCGAAGGTCCGCAACAGCGGGTACAGCGCGACGACACCCAGAAGCACGAACACGGGAATCAACAGCAGATACGCGTACTGCGTGTCGCTGAGGTTCTCCATCCAGCGCATCACGCTGACGAGTGCCCCCGAGCGTCTGGATTCACGGCCGGTTTCTGTGCTCATTCGGTTACCTCCGTCCGTCGTTTGAATGTGTCATGGTAAATAATCACAGGGGTGGTCTTGTAACGCTTGCCTGTGGCTTCAGGTCTGTTCTGTCGATTCGAGCGAGGACTCGAGTGTCGCCATCGCGTCGGCCGAGGAGGCTTCCTGCCCGACTGCGCGGTTTGCTTGCTGTGCGATCTTGCTGGACTGATCGCTCCAGACAGCCGTCACCGGGCGCGGCATCGTGTTGTTACCAGCGACCTGCAGCGTATCCATGTACCGGCCAACGACGGGCACGTTCTGGGCTTCGCTGGAGTTGAACAGTTCAGGCCGCGGCGGCAGCCAGCCCTGAACGGACAGCAGCGTGAGCTGGAAGTCCGGCTCCATGGCGGCGCGAATGACCTTCGTCACGGCGTCTAGCTGCTCGCTGTTGGGGTTGACCGTCATGTGCCAGCCACCGAGGGCAGCCGTGGAGCCACCTGTACCGGGCTGTGCGGCATCGCTCTCGGGCACGGCGTACGGGATGGGCATCGCACCGAGGTTCTCGCCGAGCGCCGGGTCATCGGTTTCCTCGGGATTTCGGCCGCCGAGTGCCAGCGAGTAGGGCCAGTTCCGATGGAAGACGGCGTTGCCGTTGACGAACGGCGCGCGAGCGTCTTCTTCCTTCCAGCCGAGGATTTCGGTCGGGGTAAAGCCGCCACCGTAGCCCTCGAACTGCCCGTCGAACTCCTCGTCGTGGACGAACTTCCGCATCATGTTCAGGGAGTTGATGACCTCTTCGTTGTTGACCGTGATTGGGCGCTCGCCAATCGGCCCAAAGAGGTTGTCGCGGCCGCCGAAGTACGCGCCGCCCCACGAGGACATGACCTCGTTGAACGTACAGCAGGAGGTCCCCTCGTAGATGTCCCACTGGGTGGTGAAGCCGAAGTCAACGTCAGCGTTGTCGTAGGTGTCCGCGGCGATGTTCGACCACTCCTCCCACGTCATCGGCTCGGTCGCCCAGTTGTTGCTTTCGGGGCTGTAGCCGGCGTCCTCAACGAGGTCCTTGCGGTACTGCATCGTCGGGAAGTCCGGGAACACCGGAACGCCGAAGAGGTCACCGCTGCTCGGGTTCCGGGCCGTGTCCGTGAACGCCGAGAAGTAGTTGTCCGACACGTCCGTGAGCAGTTCCTCCGGCAGCGTCTGCGAGAGGTTCTGGAGTTGGCCCCGCTGGATGAAGATATTCGTCCAGCCGTTGTCCATCAGGAACATGTCCGGGTTCGTCTCGCTGGCCGAGAGCAGTCGGTTGTAGTTCGACCGAGCCGCTCCGGTGTCTTGGTCACGCGGGACGAATTCGATTTCGATGGAGTCCGGCAGGCCGTTGTCGTGGAGTGCCTGCTTGATTGCGTCGCCGTTGTTCTGGACGGCCACCGGGTCGAAGCCCCACTGGACCGTCGTCGTCTCGCCACTGCTACCGTCGTCAGTCGAGCCACCGTCACTCCCGTCGCCGCCGTCGCCACCACCGACGAAGTCAGCACAGCCTGCCAGTCCACCGACGACACCTGCTGCTCCGGCAGCACGGACGAACCGTCGCCGGGAGACGCCTGTTGAGTTCCGCTCGCCGCTTGTGCCATTGTCCGACATATCTATTCTGAGCTATCCCGGACACACCTTAAAGGTTGTCCATAATTAACCACAGGTGTTGTTAATTACCGTCGGCAGCCCGGCGATAGTGATACTTTATTGACTATTCGCCACTGTATAAATCTTTCAGTATATATACGCACGGATAGGTCAAACAGCTGTTTGCCACACAGAGAGTCTTAAACGCGTAAACTGAGGGGGAGTTTAGCCACCCTGAGAAAGCAGCGTCTCGTTACTCGTACTCGACGTTCGTAATCGTAATTTCGGTAGCTTCGACTTCCTCGATGACGGCCCCCCAGCCACCGACTTCGTACGTCCCGTCGTCGGTAACCAGCGTCGCACTGATTCGACCGGCCAGTTGTGCCAGTGGGACGGGGTCCTTCCGACCGATGCTACTCCCGGTGTAGTCGATGTCGGTGACCTGCCCTATCAGCTCAACCGACTCTTTCGTTTCCGTGTCGTACCCCACAATGACGGCCTCGATAGTCGCGTCTTCGTTCAACAGCGGTTCGATGTCCCGGACGGCGTGGCGGAGGTCGACGTACGTCGTCGGGGTTTCCGGCGTCCGCTCGGTGTACAGTGTGTCCCAGATCTCCCAGAGACAGGTCAGGAAGAACCAGTGGAAGACGTAAGTGTGGGTCCGGTCCTTGACCAGCACGCCGTACTCGTTGACTGAGTCGTGGTGGGGTGCAAAACACGTCCAGGTCCGGTCGACCAGCACGAAAAACGGGGCTGGAATCTCGCGGTTCCGGGCCTCCGTACAGGTGCCTTCGATGTCGGAAAGCGGCGGTACGTCCTCACCAGCACCCGTGCAGATGCTGAGTTTGATATTCACGCCGCGGTCGTGGGCGGCAATGAGTTCCTCACGAACCGCGTAGAACTGCTCCGGGTCCACACCGACCTGAATCTGGTTTTCGGCTGTTTCGATGAGCTCCCGGGCTCGGCTGACGACCGTTTCGAACCGCTTGACGATACTGACCTCGTGGTCGGATATCTCGGGCTGGTTCCAGCGCTCTTCGATCGTCTCTGCTGCGTCGAGGTACTTGCTCGACCGGGACCGCAGGTCTTCAAGGACTACATCTGGGTTGCGGGCGCGGGCGGTCAGGCTGTCCTGCTGGAACGTCTCGATATACCCCTTCGTTTCCAGGTCCCGGAGTACGTCGTAAATCCGCGGGTCCGGAACGTCACAGGAGTCCGCGATGTCGGTCGCCGATGCGGTCCCCAGCCCAAGCAACGCCACGTAGGCCTCCGCCTGGTACGGGGAGAGACCGGCATCTTCGAGGACATCGGTTAGTTCGCTGTCGTCCATGTGTGTACAGGGAAACTGAGAACGCAGTTAACGTGCATGGTTATCTATCGAAGTCAACGGTCAGTCCTTACCCTCGACCGGCCACTGTGGCTGTTTTGGGGCTTCGATTCGGGCACACTCCTCGTCGGTCAGGTCGACATCGAGTGCACCGACGTTCTCCTCCAGGTGGTCCATCGTCCGCGGGCCGATTATCGGCGCGTCGACGACGTCCTGCTGGCAGAGCCACGCCAGGCTGACCTGTGCCGGCGTTGCGTCCTTCGTGTCAGCAATCGCCTGCACCTCGTCGAGAACCGCCCAGTTTTCGTCGCTGAACCGGTTTGCCGTGTACTCGTCCGTACTCGCCCGCCCCTCGGATAGGTCCTCGTCGCGGTCGTACTTTCCGGCGAGGAAGCCGCCGGCCAGCGGCGACCACGGAATGACACCGACCCCCTCTATCTCGCAGACGGGGAGGAGGTTCGCCTCCTCGTGCCGGTCGACAGCGTTGTACTCCGGTTGCATCGAGACGAACCGCTCGTACCCCTCGATATCCGCGGTGTACAGCGCCTTCTGGAACTTCCAGTTTGCCATCGTGCTCGCGCCGATATAGCGGACCAGCCCCTCGTCGACGAGATACGTCAGCGCGTCCAGTGTCTCCTCAATGGGCGTGTCCTCGTCCCACCGGTGGATCTGGTAGAGGTCGAGATAGTCGACGCCGAGGCGGTCCAGCGTGGCGTGACACTGGTCGATGATGTGTTTCTTCGAGAGCCCGCTCCCGTTCGGCCCGTCGTGCATATCGAAGTACACCTTCGATGCCAGGACCAGTTCGCCGCGGCGAGCGGAGTCGAGCGCACTGCCCAGAATCCGCTCGCTCTCGCCGTTCGAGTACGCGTTGGCTGTATCGAAGAAGTTGATACCAAGATCGAGCGCCCGTTCGAGTATCCGGCGGCTCTCGGTCTCGTCGTTTAGCATCCAGGGCTCCGCACTCCCGAAGTTCATCGTTCCGAGACAGAGTTCAGACACGTCGAGCCCTGTCGACCCGAGCGTGGTGTATGTCACCGGCGAATCGCTCATGACACTTTGTACCACAGCTGTTGTTAAAGAATTTTGGGACTGCATATCGTCGTCCGAACATGAGCCGGGAACCCGCACCGCAGGAATCTGACCCGATGGGAGTACTCGAAACCCTCAGCGACGAGTCCTACACCGGACCGAACAGATGCTGGCCGTGTACAATCCTGAATCTGGGGCTCGTTGGAATCGCTGTCATGTTCTTGCGCGCACGCAACCGTCAGCGGGCGAGCCTGCTGGTCGGCGTTGTCGGCGTCGCGGTGGTCTACCTTCGGGGGTATCTGGTTCCGTACACGCCCGAATTTGCCCCGCGGTTGGTGGCGGCGTCACCGGTCCCCGACGAGTGGTTCCACGGGGAGCCAGCACACGACGCGGCAACGCAGGAAGCCATGGCCCACGAGGAGCGTGACTCGCTGGCCGAGGACGTGGACCTGGACGGCGAAACCATCCTCCGGGAACTCTCGGCAGCCGGCGTCATCGAACTCGAGGGCGAACGGCTGTTTCCCGAAGCAACCGTCGACACTGCCTGGCACGACCGGATGGACGAACTGGCAGCGGAATCACTTGAGGCACTCTCGACGACACTGCAGGCGTCGCTGGAGCAGGTCGGGCACGCGGAGCCGTACGTCGACGACGCGGAATGGGTCGTGCTCGGTTCCGAGCACAAACAGCTCCTGCCTCGTCCGGTCGTCGTCGCCGAGCTTGCAGCGTACGAGGTCCTTGGCGAGCGTCTCAACGACGAACGGCTCAGAATCGCCGGTGCAGAGGCCTTCCGGATGTTTCTCGATAGGTGCCCGGTGTGTGGCTCCGAGCTGGTCGAGTCGTCGTCGGTGTCGTGCTGTGGCGGCCATCTGGGCCCGCGTCAGGACCCCGACGAGACGCTCGTCTGTCCGACCTGCGAGCAGCGACTCTACACCTTTGAAGTGGACGACAACTGAACCAGACACACTGAACGGCCGAACCGGTGTCAGGTCTGGTGTTCAAGACGCTATTCGGGTTCGACCTAGAGAGACGATGGACGGCAAAGAGCGGGAGAATCCCGCCTGACCGCTGGTGCGTGCGGTCCCGCGGACAACCATGCTGTGTGACAGACGGTTGGCGTCGGCCGGGTTGGGATGGGGATGCTGGTGACCTGACGGGATTGCCACCTGGCCCCGGATAGCAGGGAGAGTGTACCCAGCCAATAGATTAGTACAATGACTGTTGTAAATAGATTTTGGTGGGTGAAGAACACTGCCTATTAAATCCTCGCACACGGAGATGATGGTATGAAGAATATCGACGACCTCGTCGACAGCGCGTCCGACCTGGCACAGCGTGGCCTCTCTAAGGGCGAGATTGCTGATGAACTCAACGTCTCCCGGGAGACGGCGAGTTGGCTTGTCGAACGCAGCGGCACCGGCACGGAACCGGAGACGAGCGACGACGGCGGTCCCCACGACATCCACGTCGACTGGTCCGCCGTCGGTCGTGACAGCAACCGGCTGTACCACACGGGTGCGGCGATGGCGGACCTGCTCTCAAAGAAAGGCGACGATGTGGACCTTACCATCGGCATCGAGAAGGCCGGCGCGCCGCTTGCGACGACCGTTGCGCGGGAACTGGAAACCGACCTCGGGACGTACGCCCCGACCAAACACCAGTGGGACGACGACGAGAGCGAGACCAGCGATGGCTCGTTCTCCCGGAACTTCGCGCAGATCCGGAACCGAGACTGCTACGTCGTCGACGACACTATTACGAGCGGCAAGACGATGGGGGAAACCATCGATGCGATCCACGAACAGGGCGGCAATCCCGTGGCCTGCGTCGTGCTAGCTGACAAGCGCGGCGTCGGTGACATCCGCGGCGTCCCGGTGTACTCCCTACTGCAGGTCATCCGAGTCGGCAGCGACGGCGACTCGTAACGGCTCTGACGAGTGGCCCGGCCACGCGTTTTGCCGGGCAGTCGCCGGGCCTGCGCGGCCGCGCGAGAGACTATCCTTTTATTCGTGCCGTGCGTAATTCGCGGCATGACTGTACTGTCGTTCGACGAACAGGGCGTAGATGTCGTCTACGAGGGAACCGAGTTCCGCCTCGAAAAAGCCCTCATCGAGGACGCCATCCAGAAGTCGTATCCCGACGTGACCGACCACGAAGTGCTGCAGATGGTCGAACCGGAACCCGCGCTGTCGGGAGAACCCCAGCGTATCGCCGAGATTGTGAACTGAAGCGGAGATAGTACCCTTCAGGGCAATAGGTCCGTTGTGGGAAAGAAATTCGATAAAGAACCTATATACTGTTTTTGGGCGTTTATAGCCCCGAATATGCGCTAATTAAGCATCCGAGCAGTAGGCATTTAAGCCGTCAGCGCACACTGGGAGATAATGTCAGACCCACGTATCGCCGGGGCCAGCGTGACACATTTCGGGAAACACCCCGAGCGAACCGGCCGAGACCTGTTCGCCGAGGCCGGACTCGAAGCGCTATCGCAATCCGGCATCGACCCGGACGACGCTGAGGCGCTCTATTACGGCAACTTCATGGGAGAGCTCGCGGAACACCAGGGCCACCAGGGCCCGCTGATGGCCGAGGCCATTGGCCTGGACGTTCCGGCGACCCGTGTCGAAGCGGCCTGTGCATCCGCCGGTACGGCCGTTCGTGAAGCCGTCAAGACGATCCGGAACGGCGAGGCGGAGGTCGTCGTCGTCGGCGGCGCGGAACGGATGACCAACATTGGGACGGCAGCGGCGACGGACGCGCTCGCCATCGCCGCTGACGACCTCTACGAGGTCCGCGCCGGGATGACCTTCCCCGGGGCCTACGCGCTGATGGCCCGGTCGTACTTCGACCAGTACGGCGGCTCCCACGAGGACCTCGCGCACATCGCCGTCAAGAACCACGAGCACGCGCTGGTCAACGAACACGCACAGATTCAAAAGGAGATCACGGTCGAGGACGCTACCGAGGCCCCGACGATTGCGTCCCCGCTGGGCCTGTACGATTCCTGTCCGATTACTGACGGGGCCGCGGCCGCTGTCCTGACCACGGAGTCCTACGCCGAGGAGCACGACCTAGACGCCCCAGTTGCCATCACCGGGACCGGCCAGGGCGGTGACAATCTCGCACTGCAGGACCGCCCGCATCTGGCACAGACACCCGCCGCCGACAAGGCTGCGGAGGAAGCATACGAGGACGCCGGCGTCGGCCCCGACGATGTCGACTTCGCCGAGGTCCACGACTGTTTCACTATCGCGGAAGTGTTCGCAATCGAGTCGCTTGGCTTCTACGAGCGCGGCGAGGGCATCGCCGCGGCGCGCAACGGCGAGACGACCCGCGACGGCGACCGCCCGATTAATCTCTCGGGCGGGCTGAAAGCCAAGGGTCACCCGGTCGGCGCGACTGGCGTTGCCCAGTTGGCGACGGTCGCCTGGCTCCTTGACGGATCACACCCGCGGGCCGACGCCGTGCCGGACAGCACCGTCGGCGTCGCACACAACGCGGGCGGCACAGTCGCGTCTACGACCGTCCACGTCATGGAGGTGCAAGAATGACTGAATCCGCACAAGACGGCGAGTACGACGCGTGGCTCGACAGCATCGAATCGGACGACGGGTACTACCTCGAATGTTCGAACGGCCACGGCTGGTTGCCGCCCCGGCGGGTGTGCCCGCGCTGTCACGACCAGGACCTCTCGGAGGTAGGCCTGCCGGAGTCCGGCGAAATCGCGAGCCACACGACGATTACCGTCCCGACGCCGCAGTTCGAAGACGACGCGCCCTACGTCACCGCCATCGCTGACTTCGGACCGGTTTCGGTCACCGGACTCGTCCGTGATGTGGACCCAGAAGACGTTGCCACCGGCGACGTGGTCGGCATCGATGTCGGCGAACGCGTGACGACCGGCGAGAGAGCGGTCGTGTTCCGACCGCGCTAGGCTCAGTTTTCGACTGTTACAGAGGTCACTCTGTCGCGGACCACGTCGACGAACTCACCGGGGTGTTCGACGTGGGGCAGAAGCAGCGAATCGCCAAACACCACGAGCATCGCGTCCGCCTGCTCGGCCAAGTCACGACCCTTCGACAGCGGCGTGATGTCGGCGTCCTCCCCCCAGACCAGCGTCACGGGCACGTCGAGGCTGGCCAGTACGTCACCGAGGTCGTCTTCCGGGTCGAGGAAGCCGGAGACGAACGACGCCGGCGCGAAGCGCGCGCCGGACTGGTGGCCGCTCTGCCACTCGTAGTCGATGACTTCCTCGGTGAGATTGTCCATGTCGTAGTAGCCGTGGTCGGCGTGGAAGTGCCGGATGGAGGGTTTCGAGACGGTGAGGTTGTAGATTGCCTCGCCGATGACGGGGGCGCGCAGGAGCGAGCGGAGCCAGACAGTGCGATTCCCCATCGAACTGTCAGTCGGGCAAATGAGGACGAGTTCCTTCACGTCGACCTCCTGTGCCGCGCTGGCGGCGTAGGCCCCGGTCAGCGACGACGCGACGACAGTCGCGTCGGTGGTGTTGTCCTCGATAAAATCCCGTACAAAGGCCGTGTACAGCGATGCCGAGTACAGCAGCGGCGGCCGGTCCGTCTGCCCGAAGCCCGGCAGGTCCGGCGCGATGACGTGGTAATCCTCCGCCAGCGTGTCGAACACCGTGTGGAACTCGTGGCTGCTGGCAGCGGCGTTGATGCCGTGGAACAACACGAGGTCCGGGTCCGACGGGTCGCCAGCTTCAGTGTACGCGATATCGAACCCGCGCCAGCGGTACGTCCCCTGTTCCCCGTCGAGCATCGGTTCGAACGCGCCGGCCCGCGACTGCAGCACGCGGTTGGCAGCGGCTGTCGCGCCGACCGCACCAACGACCGCACCGAGCGCCTTGCGGAGTTTCATACTGATGACTTGGGGCCCGGAGTATGTTATACATGCTGGAAGATCGTCAGATAGCTGTCGCTATCGGTCCGGGCAGACATGGTTCCGCGGACGGGGCAGTCTCGAACCTAGTTCCCGTTGCGAGGCTCGTCGAGACACTCTCGGAGCGGTTCGAGCACCTCGTCGACGACCGTGTACGGGTCAGTGTGGCGCTCGATGACGGCGTCGACGTACTGTTCGATGCCGCCGCGGCGGTCAAGCTCGTCGACCAGTAGTTCGTTGGCGTCCTCCCGAAGCAGGGTTCGAATCTCGGCGGCGAATCGCTCTCGGGCTTGCCCCTCTCGACGGCCGGTTCGGTCCAGATACGCGCCGTGGTTGGCAAGCGCGTCCAAGAAGTCCTCGACACCCTCGCCCCGATTGGCGACTGTCTCAACGATGGGCGGATTCCACGTCTCCGACTCATCTGCCTCATCGTCGGCGTCATCGGTGGACGTGTCACCATGGTCACCGACGAGTTCGGTCGCGCCGTGATGGCCGGAGTCCGGGCGTCCACTCTGTCCCTGTAGCATCTCCCGGAGTTGCTGGACGGTCCGGTCGGCCCCATCGAGGTCGGCCTTGTTGACCACGAACACGTCACCGATTTCGAGGATGCCGGCCTTGAGCATCTGGACGTCGTCGCCGCTCCCCGGCGGCACGAGCACGGCGACGGTATCGGCGGTGCGGACGATGTCGACTTCGTTTTGCCCGGCGCCGACTGTCTCGACGATGATTTTGTCCTTGCCGAACGCGTCCAGCGCGGTCACGGCGTCGGTCGTCGCCGTCGACAGCCCACCGAGGGAGCCACGAGCAGACATCGACCGGAAGAACATATCCATGTCGCCGGCGTTTGAGGCCATCCGTATCCGGTCGCCGAGCACCGCGCCGCCGGAGAACGGCGAGGACGGGTCGATAGCGATGACGCCGACGGTCTGGCCCTGCTCGCGGTAGGTCGCTGCGACCTTGTCGACCAGCGTGGACTTGCCCGCACCGGGGCTGCCGGTGACGCCGATAACGTCGGCTGTGCCGGTGTGTTGATGGAGGTCGGAGATTATCTCTCGGTACCCCGACGACCGGTTCTCTATCAGTGTGATGACTCTGGCGAGGGCGCTGTGCTTGCCCGCAAGCAGGTCAGCGACGAGGTCGCTCATCGCTCGGGCGCGTTCTCGTGGATGTAGTCGATCATCTCCTCCATGGACGCGCCCGGGCCGAATATCTCGTCGACGCCCTGCCCGCGGAGTTCCTCCTGGTCGTCGTCCGGGACGATGCCGCCGACGAGGATGAGCCGGTCGTCGAACGCGTCGTACTCCTTCAGCCCGTCGAGAATTTTCGGGACGAGCGTGTTGTGCGCCCCGGAGAGGATGGAGATACCGACGACGTCCACGTCCTCCTGCACGGCGGCCTGCACGACTTCGTCAGGCGCTCGGTGGAGCCCTGAGTAAATCACTTCAAAGCCAGCGTCACGGAGCGCCCGTGCGATGACGTGTGCGCCCCGGTCGTGTCCGTCGAGTCCGACTTTCGCCACCAGACACCTGATGGTCCGTTCCGTCTGCTCCTGCTCGACACTCATGCCAGTACGTACCGCGCGGTGTGTTTTCATTCTTGCCCTATTCATCATGACTTATGTTGGTTACGAGCGTCCCTCTGAAAACGGGTCTTGTGGACACTCACGATATCTTCGGTCGTGAGAAGCAAGGGCATCCCAACTAGTCGGTTTCTCATCGGCTGTAACTCACAGAAGCCGGTTTGAAACGAGCGGAGCGGTCAACGGCAGGCACACAGACTACGAGTGAGCCATTCCAGAGAACGACAATTCTAAGTTCGCTGCTAGCGGCGTTTCCACCAGTGCGAACAGTCGCCGTCATCCCCGCGTACAACGAGTCGAACACCATCGGGTCGGTGATCGACGGAACGAGCCGCTACGTCGACGAGGTCGTCGTCGTCGACGACGGGTCGTCGGACGACACCGCGGCAATCGCTCGGGAGCACGGCGCACACGTCGTCACACACGTCTTTAACACCGGCGTTGGCGGGGCCGTCAGGACGGGCTACCAGTACGCAATCCGCCACGGCTACGACTTCGTCGTGCAGGTCGACGCCGACGGCCAACACGACCCGGAGAAGATTCCGACCCTGCTTGACCACGCCGAGGACGCCGACATGGTCATCGGCAGCCGCTACCTGAACGAGAGCATCGACGACTACCCGCTCATCAGGCGGCTTGGAATCACGTTCTTCACGACCGTCGTGCGGAAACTCGGCGGCATCGACATCACCGATGTGACCAGCGGCTTCCGCGTCTACCGTGTGTCGGCACTACAGGACATCCTCCACCGCTCGGACAACCACTGGGCGGTCGAACAGACGCTTGATGCGGCCCAGCGCGGCCAGCGGATCGAAGAGGTATCGATAGAAATGCCGATCCGTGACGAGGGCGAGTCACAGTTCAGCCTCGACACGCTCGTGCTCTACCCGCTCCGGATGACTGACACGGTGTTTCGCGTCCTCCTCTTTCGCTAACTATGGTCTTTGGATTCGACTACTCACTGGTTAACCTCCTGTCGCTGGTCGTCGGGCTGGCGTTCCTCGCGAACGGATTTATCATCGTCAGAAGCGAACGCGAGTCGCTGGAGCTGTTCGTGATGTCGCTACTGCTCGGCACGGGACTCATCGTCGTTGCTATCGTCCCCAACGTGTTCGAGGTCGTGGCGCGGCTGCTCGGTCTGGAGTGGAAAGCCCGGGCCATCCTCGTCATCTCGAACCTGACGCTGTTTGTGGCGGTGACGTACCTGCTCAACCGCATCGGGCACATGTACGACCGGCTGTCGCGGCTGAACGAGGAGCTGAGTCTCCTCCGGAGCGAACTTGAGGAACACCAGCTACAGACCGAGGACAAACAGGATGAGTAACCGCGCGGTGCTGTCGATAGATTTCGAGCTGTTTACGCAGACGCCGGCGTACCGGAGCGCGTCGGGGACGACCGACCGCGACGGCGTCGGCCTTGACGGCGGCCGGTTTTTCAGAGAGACACTCGCAAAGTACGACGCGACGTCGACCGCGTTCGTGGTCTCCTCGGTCGCCGAGTCCCATCCCGACGCCGTGCGGGCACTCGCTGACGCGGGTCTGGAAATCGCCTCGCATACGCACACCCATCAGTTGCTCTCGGATCTCGACAGCGACGGGCAACGAAGGGAGGTGTCACAGTCAAAAGACGTGCTGGAGCGAGTCACCAACGAGCGGATCTCGGGGTTCCGAGCACCCGCCTTCGACATCACCGACGACCACTTCGATCTGCTTTCCGACATCGGATACACGTACGACTCTAGCGTCGTCTCAAGCCGGTCGATTCCGGGGTGGTACGGCGGCGAGTACGACATTCACGAACCTGTCCCAGCGACGGCGGTCCGCCCGGACGCACCGGACAGCATTACCGAGTTCCCAGCGAGCGTCATGCCCGGCCTGCAGTTGCCCCTCACCGGGACCTGGCTCCGGTTTTTCGGCCCACGATACACGATTCTGGGCATGAAACTGCTGGCCCGCCGGGGCATTACGCCGATGTTGTACGTCCACCCGTGGGAACTGGTCGATCTGCCGGCCGTGGAAGGGGTGCCGACGCGGGTGTACGTCAGGACCGGCGACTGGATGCGACGGGCCGTCGAGCGGATTCTGCAGCAGGACTTCGAGTTCACGACCGCACGGGCTGTTTTAGAGGATGGTGAAACGGCCGCGACACGGCTACACAGGGGCGAGACTCTGTGACGAACCGGGCTCGTGATCTGGGGATCACGGTCGCCCAGTACGGACTCGCCGTCGCGGCGCTTTCGTGGCTGCTCACGCAGTTCGACATCGCGAGCGCAATCGACCTGCTCGCCGGCGTCGAGACCGAAACGGCGCTCGCGGTCGTCGCCGTCAGCGTTCTCGGCATCTGTGGCCGGGCCTACTCGTGGCACGCGGTGATTACCCCGCTCACACCGGTTCGATTCCGGACCGCCGCCGGGACGACGCTCATCGTGAACTTCGTCAATCAGTTGCTCCCGTCGCGGCTCTCCGGGCGGCTGGCCGCGCCGTTCGTTCTCCGGAGTCAGACCGGGATGGACTATAGCGACGCCGCAGCCGCCTCAGCGCTTCACACCGCCGTCTTCGCGCTATACTACGGCGTGGCGGCGACCGCAGGGCTCGTGCTGGCGGTTCCACTGCTCCGGCTCGAACTCCTCGTGTTGCTGGCGCTGGCGACAAGCCTCTACTTCGCGGCCGGCCTCGCAATACTGTTTGGCGGCCTCAACCTCACCTATCTGGACCTGCTCATCGGTTGGCTGTCCGGAATCGCAGTCCGGATTCCTCGCGTCGGTGAGGGACTCGCCGCGCGGCTCGACGGCCTGCTCGAATTCACCGACAGCTCGACGACGACGTTTCGGTCCCTCGCGAGCGAGCCGACAGTGTGGCTCCGCTACGCGGTCGGCTGGGCCGTCGACCTCGTGCTTGCGCCCGGTGTCCGCGTCGGCCTGTTGCTGGGAAGTTTCGGCGTCGCGTTCGAGCTGCTGGTCGCGTTGCCGCTGTACCTGCTGGTCGCGTACACCGTGACGCTCCTGCCGCTGACACCCGGCGGCATCGGCGTCACCGAAGCGACGGCGACGGCGGTGTTCGTCGCGCTGGGCATCCCAGCGGAAGTCATCATCCCCATCATCTTCGTCGACCGGTTCATGAGTATCTACCTGCCGTCGCTCGCGGGCTGGTATCCTTCTGTTCGGCTCGATGTCGCGTCACTGACGACGGAGTAGCCCCGAGACGGCCCCAATCAGAACGGCGGGTGACGGCTCGTGTCGCACTCACCGTCACGTTCCAGAATAAGGGTGTACTGGTTCGCCGCGAGTTCCTGCTCATCGGCGAACTGGTCCGTGTGCGGGACGACGCCGAGCCGGAGCAGGTCGGTGAACGAGCCGGGGGTCGGTCGCTGGGGCACGAAGTTCGGCGGCCGCTCCCCGAACTCCGCGACGATTCGGTAGTTGGACTCCTCGTTCAGGAGGGTCCGGAGGTAGACGGCCTGTGCGTCACCGTTTCGGTAGTAGGTATCTTCCTTGAGGTACAGCAGGTCCCGATACCCGACCTGAATGTATCGCGGGCACGCCATCGCTTCCTCCGCCTCCGGGTCCTGGCCGGCGACGTGTCTGGCGGTCAGCGAGTGCGGGACGGCGGTGTCCTGAATGTGGACGCGATACGTCTCCACCACGTCGCCCTCCTCGCCGTGCTCTTCGAGCCACGCCGTCGCCTCGTCGCGGGGCATTGACGCGAACTGCGCCGTCCCGATACCGGCGTAGACAGCCGTCGTTACCAACAGAACAGCCATCACCGGTCGTGCCAGCGATGACGAGCGCTCGCGGAGGTCCACCAGTCGCCCCCCGACGAGCAAAGCGATGAGCGGGAACGTCGGTATGAGGTGGTGCACCCGGAAGTCGTGCCACTGGGAGAACATCGCAACGTAGGCCGTCAGGCCGGTCAGAATGAGGACGGTGCCGTGGAAGGCGGAACCGCGGTCGCGCAACGTGGCGACGGTTGCCACGACACTGGCGGCGGCCGCGGTAACCAGCGGCAGTCCCAGCGCGCTGAAGTAGCCTCGGAGGAACCACCACCACATCGGGGCGTCGGGACCTGTCGGGTGGCTCATTCGCGAGGTCGAGCCGCCGAACACGCGCTCAATAAACGGTTCGGGCCCCGCCACGAGCGCGGTGGGGAACCCGAGCACGATCATAGCGAACCCAAACAAAGCGCCGCTCAGGAGGAGCTTCGGCCGGTACAGCGTCTCCGTCAGCGGTGCGTCGGCAGCATGGGCACGCAGCAGGAAGGCAACGCCGATAAGCAGGATGACCGGCGCGGCCGTCAGTTTGAACGCGATGGCGACGCCGCCGGCGGCGCTCGCCGCCAGAAACAGCGTTCCGTCGTCCGTCTGGACGTACCTGACAAGCAGATACAGCGCGAGGAGGACGAACACCAGCGCCGGCATGTCCTCGCCGGCCTCCTTCGAGATGGTGAGGAAGCCGAAGGTCAGTGAGAGCACGACAGCCGAGAGCCGGCCAGCGTTGCGGCCCTCGATAGCGACGCCGAGGCGGTACGTGAGGTAGACGGCACAGAGCGCGGCTATGACGTTGGTCAGCCGGATGGAGACGAGACTCCAGGTCCAGATCCACTCGGGCGTGGCGGCCCAGACCTCGTAGTGGCCGAACTCCCAGCTGGGGAAGGCGATAGTCGTGAACGCGTCCAGATCTCCAGTGATAGCCGCGACGAGCACGACGGGGAGGATAGCCAGCGCATAGAGGTACAGCGTCGCACCGAAGGGGGCCCGACCCCACTCGATACCGGCCTTGAGTCCCTCGAAAGTCGGTTCTTCGAGGACCGACCCGTAGACGACCATCGCGTCGAGCAAGCGGCTGTACTCGTCGCGGGTCGCGAAGTTCGGGATGCGGTGCCAGAACCAGAATCCGACCATAACAGCCGACAGCAGGAGCACGTAGCGGAGATACGGGTCGTCCCGGAGGTCCGACCGTACCTGTTCGACAGCACGTCGGGACAGTAGCCGCCAGCTACTCATCGTGTCACTGCTCCGGGGTGTGTGTTGAAAAGGCTGCCCTTCTCAGAAGTAGTCAGCATCGAACTCCCGGCGGAGGATGTAGTGGTTTGCGTACCCGCGCACGTACTTCGCAAACAGCGAGAGATATCCTTCGTCTGCCTCTCTACGCGCGGACGTGGCCACGCGGGAGTCGGCGTCGTAGACGATTCGGCCGTACTCTTTCATCCGCAGGGAGAGCTCCGTGTCCTCCATGAACGGAATGTCCTCGTCGAAGCCGCCCGCAGCCTCGAAAGCGTCAGCCCGGAAGCTACAGTTGAAGCCCGGTTGCTGGACGAAGCCCAGCGGCCACGACACCCGATACCAGTAGTCCGACAGCAGCTTGAACAACATGCGGTGCTTGAGGCTGTCTTCGAGTGGCCGCGCGGGGCCACCGACCCCGACCACCTCGTCGTCGGTGTAGTGTCTGAGATGCAGACGGACCCAGTCCTCGGGGACCACCGTATCGGCATCGGTGAACAGCAGAATCGGTGCTGTCGCGGCCGCGGCTCCGCGGTTTCTGGCGATTCCCGCCCCGCCCTCGTCGCACCGAACGACGGTGTCGACGAAGGGTGTGTCGCGGGCCACCTGTTCCGTGCCGTCGTCGCCGCCGACCACGACGACCAGTTCGACAGGCTGTGACTCGAAGGGAGCCAGACAGCGGGCCAGCGACTCCGCCTCGTTGTAGGCCGGGACGATGACTGCAGCGTCCATCTGAGAGGCAGGTACATCGTACAGACAGAAATAGCAAGCGATGCGACGGCCTGTCCCCGGTCTCAGGCAGTCACGAACGCCGCGCGAGGACGATTCCCGCGAGGACAGCGACGAGGGCGATGCCGGCGAGCGTCCCGAACAGCGCCGTCGCGTTCGCAAAGGCCAGAATCGACCCGGCCAGCCCGCCGCCGAGCGCGCCGACCCCGAACACGCCCAGATACGTGTAACCGTACGAGAGTCCGCGCGTGCCGGCAGGCGTGTACTCCGCGACAGCGGCCTGATACATCGGCTGGACGACGAACAGCGCGACGCCCAGAAGCGCACCCAGCACCGCCAGCGGACCGAAGCCCATCGCCGACACCGGAACGAACAGCACTGCAAGGACGGCAAGCACCAGGAACGAACCGGCGATGCCGTACTCGACGGGAATCCGGTCGCTCAGTTTGCCGCCGGCGTACTGGCCGAACACGCCGATGAGCAACAGGCCGGCGTAGAAGTAGTCCTGTGGCTTGAGCGTCTGGCCCGTCCCGGCCTCGATACCGAGCGCGGACAGGACGCCGGGAGGCAACAGCGTCTCTATCGGGATGGGCTCGAAGCCCGGCAGGTCTCGCAGGAGTTCCGGGAGGAACGTGAGGACGCCGCGGTAGTACAGCCCCGAGCACATGACGACGACGAACACCAGCAGGAAGCTCCCGGCCAGCAGATGCTTGCTCTCCGAGAGGAACTCCTCAAGCGAGTCGATACCGCTGCTGGCTTTCGACCCGCCGTCGGTCGCAGCCGTCACCGCCGCCGTCTCGTCGAAACTCGCCCGTGAGGCGTAGACGGCGGCGAGCAACGCAGGGACACCGAGGACGAGTGCGACCGTCCGCCACTCGGCGACCAGCAGGAGAATCGCGGCGACGAGCGGGCCGAGGCCGATGCCGAGGTTGCCGGCGACACCGTGGTAGGCCAGTCCGGTCCCGCGCTGTTCGACGCCTTTGCTGATGAGCGAGAGCCCGGCCGGATGGTAGACGCTGGCCGAGAGCCCCCAGAAGACAAGCGCCAGCGCGATGACGACCATACTGGGGGCCAGTCCCAGCAGGATGTACGAGCCGCCCATGCCGAGCAGACACCCGGTGATGAGCCGCCGGGATCCGATTCGGTCGACGACGATACCGCCAGGGAGCGCGCCCGCCCCGAACAGGCCGTAGCCCAGCGTCACGATGACGCCAACCGTCGCCGTCGTCACGTCGAACTGTGCGATACCGAGGTTGATGAGGTCGAACTCGGTGAGCCAGATGACGACGAATATCGGGACCGCCATCTCGTAGGTGTGGACCAGACCGTGTGCGAGCATGACCAGCGCGGTGATCGCTCGGTCGTTCGCGTTCACACTGTGGTTCGTGTCTGCCGCCGGCAAGTGTGTGACGGTTCCGCGCATCTACGCGTGCGCCTTTTTGACCCCTCCCAAAAGCAGGGGTGGGTTTTTATGTCCGAACAGTATAGGCGGCAAGTGTGAGCAAGATCAAGGTGTCACTTCCGGACCAGGTGGATTCGGACATCCAGCGACTCGTCGAACAGGGCGAGTTCCTCAACCGCGACCAGGCCGTCGAAGACCTCTTGAAGCGAGGGATATCGGCCTACAATACCACGACGGAAGAGACCGAGACGCTCGACGAAGAGATTTTCGACCAGACGGCCTCCGAACAGCAGGACCCAGCGATGCAGGACGATTTCCTCTAGTCGCGGTTCTGTGAGAGTCGGCCGTCGTCCTCGGATGCCCGCTGTCCGGAGCCGTCGTTTTCCTGCCGACGTTGCTTCATTTTTGCGCCGGGTTTCGGACCCCTGTCGACTGACTCGTACGGCGTTTCCGCGATACTCTCTGGGATGATGTACCACGCGAGCGCGCCACCGACGGCGGTTCCACCAACGAAAATCCCGAGTACGGTCAGCAGTTCGGCACCACCGTACATCGTCACTAGCCCCATCGAGACGCCGATGAGAAGTGCGAACCCGACCTGCGTGTATCTGAGAAAGCGTCGCCGGTCGTCGTCCGTCATCGAGGGGCCGACCATTAGCGACCCCCGAGCCCGGTAGCGCGCGTCGGTTCGGGCATCAGTAGAAGCCCCGCTCTACGTCTTCCTCGATAACGTCCTCGAACTCCGCATCGAGTAGTTCCTCCGCTTCCTCGAACGTCTCGGTGAGCTCGCCCATCTGGTCTGGTCGGTCGTGGTGATCGAACTCCATCGGACCGTAGGCTGGGGAATCCATCGCGTCCATCATGTCCTCCAGCAGTGCTTGCGGCGACGTCGGTGCGTCCGCATGCGTTTCGAGGACCGTTTCGAGGTTCTTGGCCTTCTCTTTGGCGTCGTCCTCGTCCTCAGGTCCCTGCTGGACGCCGAAAATGCCGGACCCGTCGTTTGGAAACAGCGGGTCGATATCGTCGTCGATACGGCGGGCGACCTGGGACCCGACGCCCTGTACCTCGAAGGGGTTCTTCGCGTAGGTCTTGAGCTGGTAGACACCGGCGTCGGGGTGACCGAAGTAGATGTCCTCACCAATACCGTTCGCGCGGTCGCCCCCGACGGCACGCCAGTCCCCCGGATTGGCATTGCTCTCCATCACGTCTTCGAGAATGTCCTGCCAGTCGCGAACGCGCATTGTCAGTTCCTCGTTCGGCCTGATCCAGAATGAACCCATCGGTCCCGACCGCCGGGCGGAAGCAGGGAGATCGTGTGTACGGACTGGCCAGCGTGCCCACACGACTGTCGCTGCTATCGGCGACCATACCGGGGATTGATTATCTTTCACGCGGATATCCATGATAACAGCGTTGGGTGTCGCGGTACCGGCGTACGTTACGAGGGGCGACAAGTGGGTACAGCATCCGAGACCGGCCATGGCGGTGTCGACTGGCGGCAACTGGCACTGGTAAGTCTCTGCCTCGTTGGGCTGGTCGTCGCCGCGTTTCTGGCCCCGCCACCGATCACTGAAAGCGAGATCAACAGCGGGGGCGGTGACGGGAGTCACGGCACTGAGCCAGTCACCCAGACGCCAGCCGACACGCGGGAACAACGCCGCGACGGTGGCGGGGGCGGCAGCGTCACCGACACCCAGACACCAGTCGACACGCGGGAACAACGTCGTGACGGAGGTGGGAGCGGCGGCGTCACGGGAGGAACAGAGCCGATTCCGATTCCCGGCGATACCGCCCCGCCCACTGCGGACGGCTGTGGCGTCCTCGTCGAATCAGAGCCGAAAGCCGGTCACCCACTCACCGTTCTGGTGTATCAGGACCTCGAACCGGCGGCCGCGACCCGTGTCTGGTTCAACGACCGATACGTCGGCCGGACTGACCAGAGCGGCCAAGTGACCGCACAGGTCCCGTACCAGCGCGAACTGAACGTAACGGTCGAATCGCCGGGCACAGAGCCATGTCAGTTCTACCGTCGGCCGTACGAGGAAGCGGGCACTGAAACTGCTGACCGCCTCGCGAAACCGAGTGTGTTGTCATTTGGTGGGGCCACCTCAGTCTCAAACGGGGGCGGGCACGCACGGAGTACCCTTGGCGCATTTGGGACGGTTCCTGACGCATCTGGGACGGTCGGTTCGACGGCCCCACGCCAGCAGACAGCGGCCGACAACGACACCGGTCAGTACCGTGTCGGCGGGAGCATCAACGTAACACTACTTGGCGAGCCGTACCCCGGGTCGACTGTCCCGCTCGTCGCAACGGTCGACAGCGTGCCAGTACGAAACGCGACCGTGGCCCGCAACGGCGAGATCGTCGGTCGAACTGACACCGCCGGCCGGTATCAGCTGACAGTCCCCGACAGTGATACCGACGCAGTAACGGTTTCCCGCGGCGAGTTCGAGGGCACCGCACGCGTCGACGTGCTGAACTTACACGTTCGCGTTGTCCCAGCAAAGACCCTCCCGGTACCAGGTGACAGGGCCGCTGTCAACGCCACGATAAACGGAGAGCCGGTCGAGAACGCGACTGTCACGCTCGGCGACCAGCGCCGGGGAACGACTGGCGCTGACGGCGCTGCTGCCGTCTCGCTCCCAGCAAACCCCTCGCTTCCCGTCACGGCGGCAACAGACAGGCAGACAGCGAGAACGACGCTCTGGGGCGCGTACACTGGGACCATCGTGGTAAGTTCGATACTGCTGGTGGCAACCGTCGTGACTGTCGCTATCGCCGCACTGATGTACTCTCCCAAGGTCGCACGCGGCGTCGGTATTCTCTGGACAATCTTCGATTCGCTGTTTGTCATCGGTGTACTCTGGGAACGCGACGGGCTGGTCGTCGCGCTCGCAGTCGTCGGCGTCGCCGCGCTGTATCACTATCGGACGGCTGCTCTCTCGGGCGGACAGGCGGTCGCATACGCGATCAAGAACGGCGGTGAAACGGCGGCTGGCTTCGTCGCCCGCGTCGTTCAGTGGACCCGGCGAACGGCACTCTGGCTCGTCGGCCGTATCGAAGCCACGCTGAGCATGGGCCGACGACTGGCCGTCCGTCTGGCGACGTGGCTCACGTCGCTGCCGCTGACGGTGTCAGGGCTGTGGCGTCGCTTCCAGCGGTGGCTCCGGTCGGCCGGGTATCGAGCGGTCACTGTGGCCAGGGCTGAAAGCACGCCACGCAGGATTGCAACGCTCGGATTCTCGTGTGTCATCGTGACAGTGAGCTATGTTCGCTGGGACGCGGCCGGTGCCGTCGTGGCTGGGGCCGGGGTGGCACTGAGTGCGGTCGGTGTCTACATCGCTGGCCAGGCCGGCGGTACGGACCGCCCGACTACGGCGTCTAGCCCCGGATCGAGCGGGTCGGTCACTGACTCGTCGGACGGCGACGAGTCTGCACTCCCGTCGCTCCGGGACATCTGGCGTGCGTTCGCCAGGCACGTCGTCCCCGGACACTGGCGGACGCGGACGCCCGGCGAGGTGTCCCGGGCCGCAATCGACAGCGGCCTCCCGAGGGCACCCGTCGAAGCACTGACAGAGGCGTTCCGAGACGTCGAATACGGCGGCTATTCGAGCGATAGCCGGCGTGAACAGGCCCGTAGCGCGTACGATGCGCTGGTGAGCGCAAGCGACGAGCAGGAGGACGAAGCGTGAATCGTCGTCACGTTGGGCTGGCAATCGCCGTGCTGTGTGGCCTGCTACTCGTGGCTGCCGGCGCGGTTATCGGGCTGATAGGGACGCCAGAGCCGGCGGATTCCGGGCCGGGTGCGGCGGGTATCCTCGTCCTCCTCGTCTGCGTGCTCGTAGCCTTCTGGAAGCTTTTGCGGACGCCCGACGACCCCGAGATATCACCGTCGCCGTGGGCTGGTGACGACAGATTCACCAGAGAGTATCTGGAGACGACACCGACAGACGACGCCGTCTCCGGAACCGAACTCGCAGAACGCGTTGAAGCGGCGGTTGCGCAGGCCCGCGACGACGGCTCAGTCGACGAGAGCGTCGGCCCCGTTCGGGAACCACTTCGGGCGACACTCACGGAGGCACTGGTCCAGGGTGGTCACGACCCCGACACGGTGAAAGCACAGCTAGCCGCGGGGACCTGGACGGGCGACCCGGTTGCCGCCGCGGTACTGGACGAATCCGTCACGCCGCCGGACCGGCCGTTTCGCGCGCGCCTCCGGGCCTGGCTGTTTCCCGAAAAAGCCGTCCGAAAGCGGTGTGCGCGGGCAATGGCGGCAGTCAGCGTTGCGGCCGACGACGCGTTGCCGACAGTGGTCGGCCAGCGAGCGCCGCGTCCGGTGCCAGTCGTCGCCCCAGCAGTCGCCGACCTGCAGCGGGCGGCTGACGGGAGCCTCCAGCGGGCCGTCGACGGGTCGATTCCCGAGCGGGAAGACATCGAGGCCAGCGCAGACGGCGCGTCTGAAGATGCCCGCGTCGACAGGGACGGAACTGCCGCGGACGGCGCGACCAGCAGTGAACCGGAAACTGGCGGGACGGCGCTGGTTGACGATGACGGAACGAGTACTACAGCGACCGACGGGGCCGATTGGGGCGATGTGATGGAGGTGCAGGACTGATGGGGCGACGAGCCACGCGGTGGCGCGGCGCTATCGTCGCCGCGCTGGCACTCGCCGGAGCGGGTATCTGGGAGGGGAGCGGGACACTGCTGCTGGCCGCGACACTCCCGCTTTCGTATCTGGCCTACGGAGTCCTGTCGACCGCTGCTGTCCCGGAAGCACTCGTCGTATCGCGGGCGGTCGACCCGACGCCAGCGCCCCCGGGGCACCCTGTGGAAGTTCAGCTAACGGTGACAAACAGCGGCCAGCAGACGCTGTCGGACATCCGAGTCGTTGACGGCGTTCCGACTGACCTCGCAGTGCTGGATGGGTCGCCACGCGGCGGCGAGACGCTTGCTGCTGGCGAATCGCTGACGCTCGAATACACCCTCATCGCCCGCCGGGGCGAACACGACTTCGACGAGCCGCGGTTCCGCGTCCGGGGCACGGGTGCCGGCGAGGTCGTGACTGAGACACAACAGGTGGAAGGCGACGACAGGCTGGTGTGCCAGCTTGACGCCCCGGCGCCGCCGCTGTCCGACCAGGGGACCGACCGGGTGGGCCAACTCACCACCGACGCCCCCGGGGATGGCTTCACCTTTCACTCGACGCGGGAGTATCAGCGCGGTGACCCGGCCGGCCGCATCGACTGGCGCGGGTACGCGAAGCGCGGAGAGCTGTCGACGGTCAACTACGAGCAGTGGGTGTCGACGACGGTCGTGTTCGTCGTCGACGCCCGTTCGCCGGCGCGGGTGACCGCCGGGCCCGGTCGCCCGACGGCGGTCGAGCTCGGCGCATACGCGACGACGCACGCACTGACATCGCTGCTGGATGCCGGCCACGAAGTCGGGCTAGCAGTCGTCGGCATCGACGGCAACGGTCCAGCGGGACTGACCTGGCTCCAGCCAGGCGACGGACCCAACCAGCGGTCGCTGGCTGTCGAACGACTGCGAGCCGCTGCCGATGCTGCCGAGAGCGACCCGGCTGGTGGTCAAGCAGACGAGGCCGACACCCAGCGGCAGTTCCGGAAAGTGATGGAGGTGGCCGGACCCCGCTGCCAGCTGGTGCTCGTATCGCCGTTGCTCGACGACGCGCCAGTCACTGCAATGGCGTCGTGGGCGGCGTTCGATTGCCAGCGAACCGTGCTCTCGACGGACGTAACCGCGGCGAGCACCGTCAGCGGACAGTACGAGCACGTCCGCCGTCGGACCCGTCTGGCGCGGTGTCAGGCGTCCGGGGCCCGGACAATCGACTGGCGACGTGGGACACCGCTGCCGCTCATCCTCGATTACGCCTTCGCCGTCGCAGCGCGCCGGCCGAATGGCAGCGCCCAGCCAGGAGGCGGAGCGTAAATGATTGGCGGGCCGCGACTCGACACACCATCGGCCGTCGGCGACGAGGGGCGGCCGCGGGTGACCAGTCTGACTATCGCCGCGCTCATCGTCGCTGCGTTCGCCCTGGCGGCAGGCGTCCTATCCGGCGACCCACAGCTGTTCAGCGGTATCGCACTCCTCGCCGGCATTGCCGTGGCGGGGCTGACCCTGCTGAACCGAGACGGACTGGGACCGACGGTCATTGGCCACCTCTGTTTCCTGCCGGCAGCGACTGGCCTCATTGCCTCGGTCGGGCAGGTGGCAGTCGCCCCGCTTCTCGCGCTCGGTGTCGCCGTCGCAATGGTTGGCGTCGCGGCTGCCTGGACCAACGTGCTCGACAGAGAGACAGTGTCGGCGGCGACGGTGAGCAGCGTCGTCTCGTATCTATTTGCGGTGGTGGGCCTCGTCGTGGGCACTGTCGTCCTCGCGCTCGTGTGGTTTAGCTGGGAGCTGGTGAGCGCTGTCGCCGGTGGGACATCGCCGATGGCCGCCACGGTCTGTCTCGGTGTCCTCGGTGTCGCCGCGTCGGGCTGCCTGTACTTTGCCGTGGCACAGCTCCCACTCGTGCAGTTGACAGCGCGGAGCCACCGCGACGCGATGGCGACCAGACTGAAACGGGGGACTCGGGCGCTCAAACTGGTCGCAATCGGTTCGGCGGCGTTCACTGTAGTCGTGCCGCTGGCGCTGCTGTTTACGCCGTTTGGTCAGCTCGTCGCGTCTCCTCCGTTCAGTCTCGGTATCCGATTGCTGTCGTCGTGGGTCGTTCTCGCGCCGCTTCTGGCAGTCACAGCCGGCGCGTTGCTTGCTGGTAGCAGTGCGATTGTCATCCGAAAGTTCACGACTGAGTTCAACGCCGCTTCGGTGCGGACTGTCGGGGCCGCCATCGCGGCCGCTGGCTATGTCGTGTTGGTAGCGCTGTTCCTCCTGCGAATCGGGATCTTCGGGTTCGCCTCGCTCCCGGCGGTGTTCTTCGGTGCCCTCCTGCTGCCACTGGTGGTGTATCTGCTACTCGTTCTCGTCATCGGCGCGCTCATCTTTGGCCTGTTGCCGGCGCGTGCCGGCCCCGCGGCACTGACCGCTTCGGGACTCATTTGTGCAGGCATCGGTGCGGCACAGGCCGACCTGTCATCGTTACTGGTGTTTGCTGGCGTCGTTGGCGGCCTCGTCGCCTGGGACGTTGGCACGTTCGGCCTAGGGCTGACAGCGGAACTGGGGCATCGGCCGGAAACGCGCCGGCTGGAGCTGTATCACAGCGTGTTCGCCGTCGGCGTCGGTCTGCTCGGTATCGCCGCCGTCGGCATCCTCGATGCAGCGCGCCATGCCGTCGGGTCCGCCGTCGGCTCGCCGGAGACAATGGCACTCGCCGCGGTCGGTGTGTTACTGCTGCTCGCCCCGCTTCGTGGCTAAGGGGCTGCGTCGCTGCTGGCCCGTCCAGAATGTGCCAGCAGTTACTGTGGCTCGACAGACGACGACTAATGGTACACATTGATACTTCGTGAGTGCAACGCATGGGTCATGGCCGGGTTATCGGGGGATTTGAGCGTCGAGGCGGCCTCAGACCACTGCCTCAACATCGTTGAGCGAGTTGAGGAGGCTGTCGTCGTCGAACGCCGAGTGCTGTTCGAGACACTGGCTGGCGTCATCGCCAGAGGGCACGTGCTGGTCGAGGACGTGCCGGGAACGGGGAAAACAGTCCTGGCGCGGGTGTTAGCGGAGTCACTTGGCCTCGAATTCAACCGGGTACAGTTCACACCGGACCTGCTGCCGGCGGACGTGACCGGGTCGAACGTGTACAACGAACACGAGCGGGAGTTCGAGTTCGTACAGGGGCCGGTGTTCTCGAATGTCGTGCTCGCAGACGAGATCAACCGCGCGCCGCCGAAGACCCAGTCTGCACTGCTTGAGTCAATGGAAGAGCGGCAGGTCAGTGTCGACGGGACGACGCATCCGCTCCCGACACCGTTCGTCGTTATCGCGACTCAGAACCCCGTCGAGCAGGAAGGGACCTTCCAGCTTCCCGAGGCCCAGCGGGACCGCTTCAGCGTGAAGACGTCGATGGACTATCCCGATGTTGAGGGGGAAATGGGGCTGCTCGACCGGCGGGCCAACCGGCGAACAATCTCGCCGTCGGTCGAGCCGGTCGTGGACCCAGAGACGGTGCGTGCCCTTCAAGAATGTGCGGAAGACATCCGCGTCGACACCAAGGTTCGTCGCTATATCGTTGATCTGGCGCGGGCGACGCGCGAAGACGACCGGACAGAGATTGGCGTTTCGCCGCGGGGCGTGCAGCGGGTCTTCGAGGCTGTCCGGGCCAGTGCGGTCATCGCCGGCCGGCAGTATGCCACACCCGACGACGTGAAGCGACTGGCGAACGCGACGATGAGTCACCGACTGGTCCTGACGACAGAGGCGACCATCGAAGGGACCGAGAACGCCGACGTGATTCAGGCTGCGCTGGACGCTGTCGACGTGCCCGCAGTCTCGCCGAATGCACCGGATACGGACGACAGGTCGGAACCGACGGCGGCGAGCGAGGCCGAGCCTGCTGACTCTCCAGCGAAAACCTCGCCAGACAATGATTCGCCCGGGCAGCGCCCGTCACAGAGTGCTGCTGGAGCAGAGAAGAGCAAGGCCGGGCAACCGGACGGGGATGGCGACCAGCCCACCGGCTCATCAGATGACACGCAGAGCCGGAGTGACGCGGACGACATTGGACACGGACAGTGAGCGCGAGCGGGTAGCCGAACGGCTTTACTCTCCGGAACAGCCAGAGGGAGTATGGAAAGCGAACGCAACGTCCTCGGCGGGGAGCTGGCCCCCTGCTCGATGGACCCGGAGACGGGATTCATGCGCGACGGGTACTGCTACCCGCTCCAGCGTGACCCGGGCCGGCACGAGATCTGTGCCGTGATGACGGCGGAGTTTCTGGAGTACAGCAAGGCACAGGGCAACGACCTCGTGACGCCGCGGCCGGAGCTGAACTTCCCGGGCCTCGATCCCGGCGACAGCTGGTGCGTTTGTGTCCCGCGCTGGATAGAGGCCCACGAAGCCGGGCGCGCACCACCGGTGAACCTCGACGCGACGAGCGAGGACGTGCTCGAAGACGTGTCGCTGGAAACGCTGCAGGAGTACGCTGCCGATGGTGACTCAGATGCCGACGCGACCGCTGAATGAGCCACACCGCGAACGACTTTTGAGGGACCGCCCCATCGCTTTGGCCGTGCAACAGGGGAGGGCCAAGCGATGAGCGTGGACCGCGTTCGTGGCGTCGTCGTCGACATCGAGGAGCCGAAGACGGTGAACACCCAGTACGGCGAGAGCGACCTCTGTGAGGTGACGATACGCCCCGACCGCGGGGCCGGCGAGCCCACGACGGTCACGCTCTGGGGGAAGTGGACCGAGAACGCCGCCACCATCGAGACGGGCATGGAGATAGCCGTCTACAACCCCGACAAGCGGGAGTATCAGGGCGAGCAGCAGTACTCCGTCGGCGGCGACGCCACGCTGGTCGTCCAGCCGGACTTCCTCGTCGACGTGACTGACATCCGGGCGTGGGTGCAGTGCCCACGGATGTACTACCTCCGGAAACTCGACGGTGCGGAGCACGCCTACCCGCTAGTGAAGGGGACCGTTGTCCACGAGGTCTTTGGCGACCTGCTTCGGGGCCGGGACCTCGACACCGCTATCGAGGAGCAGGTCGACGCTGCGGGCCTCGACATCGGACTGCTGGGCCGAGAGGCCGACGAGGTGGCCGGGGACGTGCGCGACCACGCGTCGGCCATTCAGGGGTGGCTCCAGCAGGGGACGCTCACGGAGACGGATGGAGCGGCGACAGCCGCTGACAACTCGGAGCGGGACTTCAGTCCCGCGGAGAGCGAGTGGCGCTCCGAGATGACGCTCATCTCCGAGCGGTTCGGGATGAAGGGCCGGGCTGACGCCGTCCGTCGCGGGATGCCCGTCGAACTCAAGACCGGCAAGAACACCAAGCGAGAGCCGCGGTTTCAGGACAAGATTCAGGCGACAGCATACGCGCTGATGCTGGGTGAGCGTGCGGCCGGCGCGGACAGCGCCGTCGACGCGGCTCCGGACACGGGCACGCTCCTCTACACCAAGAACGCCGCTGTCGACCGCAACGAGGAGAGCGGTGACCTCTCGCCGGCAAAAGAGTTCTCTATCGGGAGCGGGCTGCTGAACTACGTCGTCCGGACCCGCAACGCGATTGCGGCGATGGAGTACGACTGTAGCGTGCCGACGGGCTACGAGGCCAACGCGAAATGCGAGTACTGCTTCGAGCAGGACACCTGTATGGCTGTCTCCGGCCGCCTCAACCAGGAATCCAAGGCCGGAACGGTCGGCCGGGCAGTACCCGACGAGGAACTGGACTACTTCGAGCGGTTCTACACGGCTGTCGAGGCCGAACGCCGGTCCGTCCACCGCGAGTACGCGAAGCTCTGGGAGCAAACGCCCGAAGAACGCGCCGACAACGACCGGGCGCTCATCGGCCTGGAACCGACCGGTCGCCGGGAACTCGACGGCGGCCGCTGGGAACTCCGGGCGACCGGAACTGGGGCCGTCTCGAAGATTCGCGAGGGCAATCTCGTGCTCGCCAGTGACGGCGACCCGGTGACCGGCAACGCCGAACTGGCGCGGGTCGAACGTCTTGGCGAAGAAATCGTCGTCACGGCTGACGAGCCGCTTGACCTCCGTCGATTGGACGTGTACCCCTCCGAACTGACGACCGACCGGCTCCAGAACGCGCTGCACGACGCCGTGCTCCTCCAGTCGCCTGAGCAGAAGGACGTGCTGTTCGGACGGCGCGAGCCGGAGTTCAAGCCAGTCGAGGAGACGTTCATCGACAACAACGACGCCCAGAACGATGCCGTCCAGCTAGCGGTCGGTGCCGAGGACTTCGCGCTCGTCCACGGGCCGCCTGGGACCGGGAAGACGTACACGCTGGCGCGGATGGTCCGGGCACTGATAGCCCGGGGCGACCGGGTCCTGCTCTCGGCCTTTACCAACCGTGCCGTCGACAACCTGCTGGAAGCGCTGGAGGCCCAGGGGTACACCGATATCGTTCGTGTCGGCACGGAGAGCGGCGTCCGGGAGGATATGCAGAAGTACCGCCTGGAGACCAGCGGCGACCCCGGTGAGTGCGCCGGACGGCTCCAGAGCGCGCAGGTCGTCGCGGCGACGACGGCCACCTGTGGCGGAAGCACGCTCCAGACGCAGGAGTTCGATGTCGCGGTCGTTGACGAAGCCGGCCAACTGACCGAACCGGGGACGCTGGCGGCGACGACGCTGGCCGACCGGTTCGTGCTCGTCGGCGACCACCAGCAGCTCCCGCCCGTGGTCCAGTCCGAGGACGAGACGTTGTCGACCTCGTTGTTCGAACGGCTCATCGACGCCCACCCCGACGCTGGCGTCATGCTGGACCGTCAGTACCGGATGGCCCAGCACATCCAGGCCTTCGCTTCGCGGGAGTTCTACGACGGACAGTTGCGGCCGGCGACCGGCGAGGTGGCCGCCCAGCGGCTCGATGACCTCGACGGCGTTGCGACAGCGAGCTTACCCGAGGTACTCCGAGACCGCGTGGCCTTCGTCGACCCCGGCGGCAGTCAGGTCGGCAACACCAATCCGACGGAGGCTGACCGGATTGCCGAAATCGTCGCGTCGTACCGGTCGGCCGGCGTTTCCGCTGAGGACATTGGCGTCATCGCGCCGTACCGCGCGCAGGTCGCGGAGATTTCCAAGCGCCTGCCAGACGTGACTGTGGATACGGTCGACCGGTTCCAGGGGTCGAGCAAGGAAGTCATCGTCATCTCCTTTGTCGCCACCGGAACCCTCGACAGCCCGATCTTCGAGGATTACCGGCGTATCAACGTCGCACTCACACGGGCGAAAAAAGCGCTCGTCCTCGTTGGCGACGGCGACGCGCTGGCGACCGACGAGGTGTACGGCCGGATGGTCGAGTGGGCGCGGGGCTGACTACGCGTCCGCGTCGGCGGCCCTGTCGCTCGCCCGCAGCTCCGCAACGTGTGCGGTGAGCCGCTCCCGCAACGCGTCTCTGAGTTCTCTTGCGGTGTCCTCGTCGATATCGTACACTTGAGCGACGCCGCCAAGCAGGCTTGACGAACTTGCCGTGTCGGCCCCGACAGTCGCCAGGTCGCGGCGGCGCTGGAACGGCGACCGCGTGACGAACACCGTCTGGAGCCGGTAGTACGGGACGATGCGCGTCGTCCGCCGCCAGAAACCGCTTCGGGTCGCCAGCACGGACTCGTCCAAGTCGAACCCGCGGTGTCGCCAGCGGAGATGGGCTGCCGGCGCAACTATGAGGAGGAGGAGGGCGGCGAGCCACCAGTAGCCGGTCTCAAGCAGCAGCGAATCGACGGCGTAGGCGACTGCGGTGAGTCCGGCCGCCGCCAGCGAAAACCGCGCGAGATAGCGCCGACGGGCGCGCTTCGGCGACCGGTCGAAGTCGAGGTCGCCGAACGGCTCGATGTCACGGGCCAGTTCGTACACTTCCTCGCGGGGGGCCAGCGGGACGGCGACGCCCTGCGTTGACTGCTGGTTCCCACCGCTGTAGCCGGCCGTCTCGACGGCTAGGGTCGCGTAGCCGAACCGCCGCATCAGAACGTTCTCGCGGATGGTGACCGTCTGGACCTTCTCCAGCGGGATGTTGCCGCTGTACCGGCGCAACAGTCCCCGCTCGTACCGGAGGTCGCAGTCGGCCTGCGTGAGCCGGAAGCCGTAGTACTCGATGACTGTCAGCGCCACGCTGACGACGAGTGCGAGCAGGAGGAACTGGACGACGGACAACGCGGCGAAGACAGCGAGTCGCGTGGATTCCGGTGAGCTAGCCAGCCAGCGGACGACAGGCCCATTCAGCGACGCCCCAACGAGGTTCGCGTTGAACCGCAGGACGGCCCAGACAACATCCATCCCCAGCGGGAGCGATGCGAGCGTCAGGACCGGTGCGGCCGGCCGAACGGAGACGAGCGCGTACGTCAGGAGTTCGCGCTGGTCGAACGCGAACAGCAGCGACCCGTCCGGCTGGTCGCGTTCCGCCGTGTCCGAGGCCGAAACCGGGTCCCCGAAATCATCCGCCGTCTGGGCGTCACCGGTGCGTGCAGGCGTGGAGCCGTTCACGCCGGGAAGGTCAGCGTGGGCCGCCCGGCCAGATGTTGCAGTCTCAGACACCGCGTCGGCGGCTCCCGTCTCCGTCCCGGTGGCCTCGTCCCGGTCGTGGGTTCGCACGTAGTTCCGCAGACGTTTGACTTCGGTCTCGTCGACCGCGTCCAGTGTGGCTTCCGTTGCACTGCCACCGGCCGTCTCGAAGCGGACGATTGCGAGTCCGAGCAGGCGGTTGAGGATGTTCTGTTCGACATCGAGGTTCTGGACGCGGCCCAGCGGAATCTGGCGGGACTGTCTGGCGAAGACGCCGGATTCCACGGTGAGCGTGTCCCCGTCGAGTTCGTAGCGAAAGCGGAGATAGCGCGCCAGTGCGTACCCGCTAAACGTCAGCGCACCGAGCAGGCCGAGCAGCGGAACCGCGAACCCCGGCAGTCCGAGCATTCCGGTTCCGAGTGAGCCTCCGAAGAAGCCAAAGAAACCGCCTTGCAGCGCTGCTCTGGCGACGCGCAGGACCGCACTCCGCGGGTGGAGCCGGTTCATACCGCGTCCGTGGCCTCGCTCTCGTTCGCGAGGTCACGGAGTTGTTCGCGTAGTTCGGTCGCTCGTTCCGGTCGTAGCCCGGGAATCGTGATGTCCGCGCCGCGGGTCCCAGCAGTGTAGACGACGACACTCGCCAGCCCGATAGCTCGCTCTACTGGGCCGCGCGTGGTGTCGACGTGCTGGACGCGAACGTACGGGACCGACGTGTCGGTCCGGGTGACGACACCGCGAAGGAGAAAGAGGGCATCGTCTTGCAGGTCAAAGCGCCAGATCCGGTGGGCAGCGACGGCGTGGGCGACACCCAGAAGCACGAGCACAACCCAGCCGCCGACGATGACTGTCTGTGGCAGCGAGATAGCGAACCGGTCGACGAGATACGCGATGACGCCGAGCACCGACGCCTGGATAACTGTCGACAGAACCCACAGCAGTCTCACCCGCGGGTGAAGCGACTCCATGTCCGAATTGAGGGGCCGGCCGCGGATTAACGGTTTGGCTCCGGGGCGAAATTGGAAGCGTTTCGACCCACACACGGGGAAAACAGTGGGCGAAATCGTCCGGAACTTCGAAAAACCTCCTTGTATGCCCCCGACGCCGGACAAGGCGTATGCCACGAAGCCGACGGACGTTTCTGACGACGCTCGCCGCTGCAAGTGTCACGCTCCCGCTCGCTGGCTGTGCCGGCGGTGACGAGCAATCCGGAGACGAGGGGACGGATGCAATGAACGACGAGGCGACTGATTCGATGGAAGGCGACGAACCGAACAGCTCGACGGATGGTGATGCGATGACTGATTCGATGTCGGGCGGCGAGCCGAACGGCTCGATGGAGCAGGTGAACGAAACGGAGTCGATGGACGGCAGCGCAATGACCGAATCGATGGCGGAGTCAGCGGACGGCAAGTCGATGGGTGACGACGAGACGAACGATACTATGGCCGAAAACGAGACGGCGTCGTGAATCGGCCGGTGACGACCGCAGCAGACGCCGCCGGACTACACGCGCTCGTTGACCTGGTCGGCCTCAGTCGTCAGTCGCGACGGCGCTGTCTTCGCCATTTCCGTCCTCGATCTCGTTCAGCACGCGCTGGTGGAACTCCTGTAAGACAGCCGACTCGTCCTCAGCGAGCACCACATCGCTGGCCATCAGCGTTGCGAGGCCGAAGGCTCGCGGCGACGGCGAGTCGACGCGGGTCCGGACCACGTCCACGTCGCCGTCCTGCATCGCACGCAGGACGGTCTCGATGCCGTCGACGTTGAGCTTGTCCTCCAGAATCTCGCGGTAAGTCTCCTCGACGACGGCGAAGTCGCCGAGGTCCTCGGCGAACCCGAGCAGCATCTCCGAGGAGACCTGTTGTTCGCTGGCCGACTTCTCATAGCCCTTGTAGCGTTTGAGTATCATCAGGGACCGCGTGGCGTTGATGCGGAAGTACCGCTGGAGGAGGTCCGTCCCGTCGAGGCTAGCCCGGAGGCCCTCGCGGGCCGTCTCGGGATCTAGATCGCCGACGATTCGCGCGATGTCCACCTTGCGGTTCAGCGGCATCGAGAGCGTGAAGCCGTTGTCGGCGACAGCGACCTGAACGTTCGCACTGGCCGCCCGAGCGATGTGGTAGGCCAGCAGGCGTGAGAACCCGTCGTTGAACCGCCGGCCGTAGTTCGAGTGGACGTGGTAGTGCCGTTCATACTCGTCGTGGTCCAGCGTCTCCTCGATGACGAGGCGGTCGGTCGTGGCCACGCTGTCCGGGCCGGCGTAGGCTACCTGCTCGCGGAACATCCGCGCGATGGCCCGGACGCTATTCTCGTCGACGGGGAACGTCCGGAGCCAGTTCCGGACTTCCGACATCCCGCCGTCGGCCAGTCGGTCCAGCAGTTGGCCCTGGAAATCGAGGATCTCGCGGCCGAGGTCGTACGACAGCGGGAGGCGCTCTGAGAACCACGACGGGACCGTCGGGCGGGCGGCAGTCCGGTCGACGTACACCTTCGACCCGCGGCGGTAGCGGTACTCGAAGTTGTTTCCGCCCAGCACGAACACGTCGCCTTTCTCTAACGTGTCCAGATACGATTCGTCCAGTTGGCCGACCCAGCTATCGTCGCTTCGGGTGACTACGTCACAGGTAAACGAGTCCGGAATCGTCCCGATGTTGGTCATGTAGATGACCCGCGCGAGCCGGCCGCGTTTGCCGATGAGGTGCTCACCCACGTCGTAGTCCTCGTAGTGGTGCTCGCCGTCGGGCGCGTCGTTCGTGTCCCGCCAGATTTTGGCGTAAACGTTCTTATCCTCCATCCCCGGGTAGTCGGCGGTCATATACCGCATCAGCCGTTCCCAGTCCCCGTCGTCGTAGTCCCGGTACGGGTAGGCCCGCCGGAGGACACTCTTGAACGTCTCCTCGGGGCGGACATCGTTGATAGCCATGCCGTATATCTGCTGGGTCGCCACGTCCTGTGCGTTCTCAGGGATGAACACGCGGTCGACGAAGCCCCGTTCGGCCTTTTCGAGCATCACCGCACACTCTACGAGTTCGTCGCGGTCCAGTGCGATGACGCGGCCCTCGACAGTCTCGCCGAGTTGGTGGCCGGCGCGGCCGATGCGCTGGAGCAACGCGGCCACGGATTTGGGCGAGCCAACCTGCACGACGAGGTCGATGTGAGGCATATCGATGCCCAGTTCCAGACTGGTCGAGGTCGTCACCACATCGAGTGACCCCTCCTTCAGCGACTCCTCGATGTTGCGGCGTCGCTCCTTCGAGAGCGAACCGTGATGACAGCCGGAGTTGGACTCGTCGTAATCACCGAACTTTTCACGGAGGTTGTGCAGGACGCGTTCGGCTCCCGAGCGCGTGTTCGTGAACACGAGCGTGTTGGTGTGAGATTGGATGTGGTCGTGGAGCTGGGTGTAGAACCGCTCGGTGACGATATCCCGCGGCGTGTTGATGAGGTCGTCGGCCGGACAGGACAGCTCCATGTCGAAGTCGCGGGCGAACCGCGTGTCGACGATTTCGTAGTCGCGGGGGTCGCCGCCGGGCTCCTCACAGCCGACCAGAAACTCCGCGACGGTGTCCAGCGGCTCGACGGTCGCCGAACAGCCGATGCGTGTCGGGGATGTCTCGACCATCTCCTCTAGGCGCTCCAGCGACACCGAGAGGTGCGTGCCGCGCTTGTTCTCGGCGAGGCTGTGGATCTCGTCGACAATGACGTACTCGATGGTTTCGAGTTTCTGCTTGAACTTCGGGGAGTTCAGCAGAATTGCGAGGGTTTCCGGCGTCGTATTGAGGATATGTGGTGTCGTTTCCAGCATCGCCTGCCGTTCGCTGTCGCTGGTGTCGCCGTGGCGGATGGCGTGCCGGATTTCCACGTCCTCGCCGCGCTCGTCGAGTTTGGCCGTGATACCGTCGAGTGGCTGTCCGAGGTTTCGGTGGATGTCGTTTGCCAGCGATTTCAACGGTGAGACATACAGACAGTAGACGGAGTTCTCCAGTTCGTCCTCGCGGGCCTTCCCGAACAGTTCGTTGATGATGCCGGTAAAGGATGCGAGGGTCTTGCCGCTCCCCGTCGGCGCACAGATGAGCGCGTTCTCGCGCTCGTGGATGAGCGGGATGGCCTCTTTCTGTGGCGGCGTGAAGAAGCCGCCGTTGCCCGGAACGAACTCGCCGAACTGCTCGACCCACCACTCCTGGACGACGGGCGCGAGGCGGTCAAGCACCTCGCCATCGTCGATGTCGACTGCCTCCGGGTCGAACTCCGGGTCCGTCGCTGCGAGACGCTCGCGTCCTCCCATTGTCGGCTCTTACCGACCTGTAGGACTGCCGGGGCAAGTGGGTTCCGCCATCTCCATCGTCGCTTTGAGAGTATCGTAACTCAAATATTTCCGTGAGGTTCCACGAGATTCATTACGCTGGGCGGCAGTGAACCGAATATATGTCGTTGCTGCCCTCCCGCGGTCCCGACACAAGCACCTCACAGGACGGGGAGCTACAGGTCGTCGGGGTCGACGAAGACGTCTCAGCCGTACTCGATGCCCTCTCCTCGGAAACGGCCAGAGAGATTCTCAACACCGTCTACGACGAGCCGGGAACGCCTTCCGAGCTGGCTGACCGACTCGATATGTCGATACAGAAGGTCTCCTATCATCTGGAGAAACTAGAAGACGAGGAACTCATCGCTGTCGCCGGGGTCCAATACTCTGAGAAAGGCCAGGAGATGAAGGTGTACGAACCCCCGGAGGACCCGCTAGTGTTGTTCGTCGGGACGCAGGAACGCAAGCAGTCGCTCCGGTCGCTTGTCCGCCGCGTCCTGCCCGTTATCGGTATCCTCACCGCGGCCAGCGTCATGCTGCAACTCCTGCTCGGACAGTTCCCGATCCAGTTCGGGAGTTCGGGGGCCGGCAGCGATGCGGGAACCGCCGGTGACGGTGCGCAGGGTGGCGGAGACGTTGAGAGTCTGGACACGGCGAACCGGACAGCCGCGACGGCCGAATCCACACCGACCCCGACAGCGTCGGATGACGGCGGATTCCAGATAGCCGAGGCGACGGAGACACCAGAGGCCACGCAGGCCCCGAGAAGCACTCCGGCTCCGGAGGCTGACACCCCGGTCGCAGCAATGACCGAGGAGGCACGGCAACTAACGACCGACGCCGCGGCCGGTGGCGGCTTCCATATCGAGCCCGGCGTGGCTTTCTTCCTCGGTGGGCTGCTTGTCCTGACGCTGTACGTCTCGTTCTGGGCGTACAGGAACTACCGCTGAGCCGGTTCAGCGACCCACCCGCTTCAGTCCGAGTCGGTCCGTTCAGCGACCAGCACGCCGGCCTGTTCGGTAACCATCTCGACAGCTGTCAGCGCGTAGCCGGCATCGGTGAAGGCATCGGCGAGGACGCCGACCGTCGCCGGGTCGTCGACTTCGGGGCTGTAAAACGGTGCGTCGGGGTCGTCATCGCCGAACAACATCACGTCCCCAAGGACGATGCGCCGCGGCCCCAGATCGGCGATGGTGTCGATAGCCTCGCGTTTCTCGTCGTCGCCGAGGTGGTGCATCGCGAAGTTCGACGTCACGATGTCGACCGAGCGGTCGACGTTCGGAGAGCGGAAGCGACCGTTGCCGAAAGAAACGTTCTCGACGCCGCGTTCCTCGGCTTTCTCCCGAGCTTTCTCTAGCATCCCGTCGCTGATGTCGCGGCCGATAATATCCGCTGCGTTGGACGCGAGCGCGAACGCGATGGCTCCGGTGCCAGTGCCGAGGTCGAGTACCACGTCGTCGCTTTCGGGGGCCGCGTGGTCGACAACGAAATCCACGCAGGCGCGATACGCCGCCGAATCCTGGTCCTCGTCGTACGCGTCAGCGTGTTCGGAGAACCGCTCGGCGTGTTCGTCGAGTGATTTCTTCATACGCGCTTCTCGTCGTGCTCGCACAAGTGTCTCCCGCTCCGTTTCGCAGTTTTGCCACAGACGCGGTTCGGTTAAAACGGTTTTTGAGCCACGGGTGAATTTTTGCTATCCCCGTCCAAAGCATGAACTGCGCCGTCGACGGGTGACCTTCCCACACGGCCGCCCTGACCCCGTCCCCGCCGACGGCCACCGCCCTCACTCCGCTGACGCTCCCTGGTGGTTCCCCTGCCGACGTGTGCCCCCAGACACCAACCCTTTGTCCGTTCGCTCGCTGTCGTCCGGTATGCGTCTCACGTTTCTCGGCACCGGCAGCGCCATGCCCACCGGCTCTCGAATGCAGTCCGGCTATCTGCTGGAACGCGACGGGAACCGGCTGCTCATCGACTGTGGTAGCGGCGTGTTGCACTCGCTGGCCCGAACAGACGCGGGATACGAAGGCGTCGACACTGTCTTGCTGACACATCACCATCTCGACCACGTCTCCGACCTCGACGTGCTGATGAAGGCCCGCTGGCTGGCCGGTGAGACGGACCTCACGATAGCTGGCCCGCCGGGGACGAGCGACCTGATTCACGACCTGCTTGAAACACACGACTACATGCAGGACCGGCTGGACTTGACACTCAAAGACCTCGACGGTGGATCGTTCGATCTGGCAGGGTTCAGCGGCGACACCTGCGAGACGTGTCACTCGATGCAGTGTTTCGCGTATAGACTTTCAGTCGGTGACGGGCCAGCAATAACGCTCGGTGCTGACTCCGAGGCGTTCACGGACCTCATCGAGTTCGCCGACGGGTCGGCCGTACTCGTTCACGACTGCTCGTTCCCGGACGACGTGGACGTGTCGAACCACCCGACGCCGAAGACCCTCGGTCAGACGCTCCGCGATGCCGACGCCGAGGTCGGCCGCGTGTATCTCACCCACCTGTACCCACACACGGAGGGACGACACGAGGAGATGCTCGAGTCGATAGCAGACAGCTACGATGGCGACGTGCAGTTCGCTGAGGACAGCCTAACGATAACAGTCAGCTAGACGCGTTCGAGCGTGACGCGGAACTCGGCCCCGCCAGCGTCGCTTTCGCCCACGCTGACCCTGCCACCGTAGGATTCCGTCAGCGCTCGAACGAACCCGAGGCCAAAGCCGGTGCCTGAACTCTCCTGGCCCTTCACACCCATCTCGAAGATATCAGCACGCAGGTCCGGCGAGACACCATTCCCGTCATCGGCGAAGCAGACCGTAACCTCGTCTGGACTGGGTTCCGCCGGGTACACTCGCATATGGACCTCGTCTCCGTTGTGGACCGCCGCGTTGGACATGATATTCGTGAACACCGAGTCGAGCAGGTCACCGCCGTACACCTGATACTCGAAGTCTGACGGCGCAAAATCGATAGTCAGTGACCCGTAGTTGGCTCTGACATCACGTACCGTATCCCCAAGGACCGATTCGAGGTCGTGCGGCTCCGGATTGTCCTGTGCTTCCAGCGTCGAGACGAGGTCGCCGACACGCTGGATGAGGTCGGCGGCGCTCTCGGCCGCGCGCTGGATCTTGCCGGCGTACTCCTCGGTCTGGCCGTCGACCTGTCCAGCGACGACGTCGGCGAACCCAGCGATGACCTGCAGGTCGTTACCCAGGTCGTGGCGGAGCAGTCGGTCGTACATCTCGATCATCTCCTTTCGCCGTTCCAGATCCCGGTGTGCCCGTTCTAGCCGTTCACGGGAACGGATATTGGAGATGGCCGTCGCGGCGTGAGTGGCAAGAATCTCCATCGGTCTGACGTACTCGTCCCCGAACTCCTCGACGGTCTGTGATCGAGTAACCAACACCGCAGTCACCTCGTCACCCATCCGAGCCGGGACGGCCAGCGCACCCGTCACATCCGAGTCGGCCGTGACAGCGGCATCAGCGCCCTGTTCGACCAGCGTTTCGCCGGCCTCCTGCGCCCGTTGAGCCAAGTCACTCGGTGGCTCGCCCTGCACGAGGTTCGGGTTTGTACTGTGGACGACGCGGAGCTCGTCGTCGCGAACCTCGACGAACGTAGAGTACGAGAACTCGAACAGCAGCGACATCGCTTCGAGCGTGAGGGAGACGACCTCGTCGACGGACTCACACCGATTGAGCGCCTGGCCGTACTTGTTCAGGTCGGCGACCTGTCTGGCAAAGTCCTGTTGTTCTTCGAACGACATATCACCCACTCCTCGCAGACATTGGAACTACGTACCAATGGAGAGCGGGGCAAAAAACGGTTTCGGGGGAACTCACCGGCGGAGTGAAAGACGGCAGACACGTCTCGTGGGGACGCGGCTCAATCGAGGCGGTAACGCAGCAGCGCCGCGACACCGCCGAGATTCGAGAGTTGCTGTCCGGGCGCGAACTCTGCGGAGAAGACGGTCACGTCCCCGCCTTTCTGTTCTGTCGTTTCGATGATCTGGTCGACATCGATATCCCAGTCGCCCTCGCCGGCCCGCTCCAGCCGGAGGCGCTCATCGAGCACGAGCAGCGTCTCGATAGCGCCGTAGTCGGCCGCTTTTGCGACTTCCTCCGGGCCGTACGCCACTTCCGAGCCCGACCCGATGCGCTCCATCAGTTCGTCGATGTAGTCCGCCTCCTCGGCGATGCGGGTCTGCTGTTGGACATCCTCGACAGCGCCGCGTTTGAGCACTTCGTGGACACCGCGGTCGCCGACGGCGGACGTGTCTACGACGGTAATCTGTTCGGCGATATCGGGAATCTCGTCCTGAAAGTGGTCCAGCGCGTCCTGCTTGGTGAAGCCGGGACCCGCGAGGATGTAGGCGTCCACGTCCTGTCGCTTGAGGACCGATGCCAGTTCGTCGAACAGTTCCTTGCGTGGACGGGCGTACTCTCCTTTCCCGGTCGTCGAGGTGATGGTCGCCCGCTCCTCGGTGCCGTACTGAGCGACGGTGTGAACATGAGCCTCCCCTTCCTCCACGGTCGCAATCGCCACGTCGGGGTTCTCCGTCGCTTCGACGGCCTCCTCAAGCCGGTCGGCCTGATCGGGCTTGAGGTGTTTCTCGACGGTGAGTTCGGTGTGTTCCTCGACGTTGAGCGTGTGGTGAAAGCCCAGCTGGTCCTCGCGGGAGCAATCGACAATTTCGCCGCCGACACGGAGGCGATTGGCGAACTTCGCGAACTCCACGTCGGTGACCTCGATCTGAATCCACATCGGCTCGCGCTCGCCGCCTTTGTCACGGAGGTTGTCGTCGTTGCGCTGGATGCGCCGCGTCGTGTCGCCGGAGACGAGGTCCCCCGGCTCGATGACATACGAGAGATGCCAGAGGTCGTCAAGGGTCTCGGGGACCACCTCGATGCGTTCTGCCCCTTCCGCGGTGGTCTCCTGACTCTGTATTTGCATACTGAAGCGTCCGCTTCAGGGACACAAGTGTTCTGCCATTCACTGCGCTGGGACAGGAAAACCGTGACCGAACTAATCAGGCGACCGAGCCTGCAGCGGGCGTCGCGGGTTCAGAGGCGATATCCGGTATCTCCCTGACAGCGGTCCCGATGGCGTAGGCCCCGGCCACGTAAGCGTAGAACACGACGAAGGGGGTCAGGACAGAACCCACGACGGTGACGCTCAGGACGCTGACGACGACGCCAGCGAGGAGGCTGATACCGAACGCCACGAGCCAGCCGGTCGCGTAGGTGCGACTGAACAAGAGCGGGCGGAGGTCGTTCGGCGAGAACGCCGCGGCGACGCTGTCAGTCCGAACGTAGGCGACGACAGCGGCCGGAACAATGTACACTGCGGCCATGGAAATCGCGAGCATTCCGAGCGCGGCGACTGTGAGGACCAATCCCATGACTAGGCCACCGAAGGCGGTATCGCTGGGTCCGAAAGTGGCAACAGTGAGGAACAGTGCCGCCGCAACGATTACGGTCGGGACCAGCGAGTAGACGAATCCGATAGCGGACGCCTTCAGCCCGTCCATGCCCAGGTCGCCCCATTCGTCAAACTCCGGCGTCGTCGTCTCCCCATTCATCACGGCCCGGAGTGATCGGACGACGTACCCGAACACGAAGAACAGCGGAACGAGGAGGAAGCTCAGGAACAGCAACGCGCCCCCGATAGCGATGGTTTTCACTGCGCTGTCGCTGTCCCGCGGATACGATAGTGCTTCTTGGAACATGATGGTACTTCGTGACATCGGCCTGGCCGGCGTGGCTGCTGCCACGTCAGTCTCGACAATATGTCACATCAATTTATAATACGACCTACAGGTATATATAGCAGTACGTGCGCCGTGCTGTCCGGTGTAGCCAGACAGTTCTCCGTGTTACTGCTGGTCAGTGCAGCCGGACAGTTCTCGGTGTCACTACGTGTCGGCGTCGCCCTCAGCAGTTGCCTGCAGTCGCGCGAACGCCTCCCACGAGGGGTCAGCGCCGGGGTGTGACTGCCGAGTCCCATCGACGTACAGTCCTGAACCGTCCGTCACCTCGCCGACAACGGCGGCCGGCGTCCCGCGGTCCCTGAGCGCGTCGACGACACTATCAGCGTCCGCAGGGTCGACGGCAGCCAGAAGCGTCCCGCAACTACTGACGTGCCAGGGGTCGATGTCGAGCGCGTCACAGAGCGCGCCGACGCCGTCGGCGACCGGTACCGCGTCGCTGTCCACGTCGAACCGGACGCCTGCGCCGTCAGCCATCTCGATGAGCGCGCCGGTGATGCCGCCCTCGGTGGCGTCATGCATCGCGGTCACGTTTCCGGCGTTCGTCGCGGCCATGGCGTCCTCGACGAGTGCGGTGTCAGCCAGACGTTCCTGTGCGGTGGCGGTTCGGTCGGGCGACAGCCCGATCTGCGCCGGGAAGAGGGTCGAAAACAGGCCCGTGATCTCCGCACCGGGACCGGTCCCGACGACCAGTTTATCGCCCGGTCGTGCGCCGTCCGGCCGGACGATGTCTTCGTGGGACCCGACGCCAAGCACCGTTGCGCCGCCGACCCATGAGTAGTCGACGCCCGAATACCGGGCGGTGTGGCCGGTGACGACGCTTACGCCGACTTCTTCGGCCCGCCCGGCGAAGCCGTGCCACATCGCCGCCAGTTCGTCGTCGGTCATCTCGGGCGGGAGTGTGAACGTCACCGAGAGGTGGGTCGGTGGGACGCCGGAGACGGCAACGTCGGCCAGTACCACGTCGAGTGCAAACCGACCAGCCCGCTCAAACCCCAGGTCGGGGAGAACTGACAGCGGGTCGGTGGCTGTGACGAGAGCGTCACCGCCCACGTCGATGACGCCGAAGTCAATGCCGTGCGTCGGCCCCAGCGTCACGTCCTCTCGGTCCGCGCCCAGTTCCGGGTAGATGACGCTGTCGAACAGTTCGCGGTCAATTTTCCCGAGGTCACTCATGCAGTCGGTCACCCCCGGCGCGGTGTTCTCTCCGTCCAGACATGGTCAGTCCTCGGCCATTCGGCTGCCGCCGGGCGGCAGGAACTCCTGTATCTGGTCCGGGCTGGCGACCTTGCGGACGAACGACTCGTCGGCGAAGCGGGACCTGAACTCCCGGTACAGGCGCTTGGCGATGTCGTTCTGGGCGAACTGTCCCGGTTCGACAGTGATGCTGGTCGCGGCCTGTCCCTCGATGGCCGCGGGTGGGCCGCCGATGACCCGCGTCTCGTCGTCACAGGTGATGCCGACCGCGACACCGACCGGCGTGGACTCGAAGTACGTTCGGTCGCCACGGATGGCGAACCCGCCTTTCTCCAGATACTCGCCGCTTTCGGGCGTCTTCGACACCTGATCGGGGTCGACCATGTACACGTCGCCGGCGAACTTCCCGTCTTTCCAGACCGAGGAATACGAAACCGCAAACTGGGCGGCCTGGTCCAGCGAGGACTGGGGGAACTCCACCTCTTTGGACGGCTCGCTGGGGCCGGTGGCCTTGAGCACCGTGACCGGGCCGCCATGTGCCTGCGCGTGGAAGAACTTGTCACCGCCCTCCAGATACTTCTGGACGAGTTCCTCGTTGTCGTCGGCGTCGCGGCCGCCGATGACGAGGAATCCATCCGACGTGTGGAACCAGCGGAACTGCTCGTACCAGCGCTCGGTCGATCGGGTCGGAATGGACTGCATCGAGAGCCAGTCGGTCGGTTCGTCCTCGGCCTCGTCTTCCGCAACCTCGTCCTCACCCTCGTCGGCCTCCCACTCCTCGCGCCGCTCTTTGACCGCTTCGAGGTCCTCGCGCGTGTTCTCGATGGCGGCGAGGGCACCCTCTTTCTTCTCCTCGATGCGTTTGGCCTCCTTGTACAGCTCGTCGGCGTTCTTCTCGACGCCGGTGAAGGCGTCAACTGTGACGCGCGTCCCGTCGATGTCGAGGGTCACCGTCCCCTCGCTCCCGTCAAGCGAGACAACTGCTTCGGCGGCCGCGATGCCGCGGTCGGCCCCCTCGTCGAACTTCGCCTCGATGTCGTCCCAGGACACGTCGTCCTCGCGGGCAGCCTGCACCGTCGAGAGCACGTCGTCGACGAGGTCGTAGTTGGCGTACAGCAGCTCGGCCTTCTCCCGCTCGGCCTCGGCGTCGGCTTCGAAGTCCTCGATAGCCTGCTCCTGTTGCTGGATGATGCGCTGCTGTTTCTCTATCTCGGCCTCGAAGTCCGGGCGCTGTGTCTCGCCGCCTTCGACTTCCTCCTCCCGCTGGAAATTGAAGAAGTAGTCGTCCAGCGCGGGATTGAACTCCGTGAAAGATTCGCTGTAGAGTTCCTCGTACTCCGACAGCGGAATCGGGGTCACGTCGACGCGCCGGCGGTCCGGGTCCTCGTCGGTCTCACCGCCGCTTGCCCCGTCACCGTCATCGAGCGTCTCGTAGTACACCCGTGGGTCGACGTTCCCCTCACGCAGGCGCGTTCCCAGCTCGTCGATGAGTTCGTACAGCCGCTCGAAATCGGATTCGTCGAGGTCGTCGACGGCGACGTTGTAGTCGATGCCGGCGCGGGTACACAGCTCCTCGCCGTAGAGGCCGCCGAAGTTCAGTTGCGTCGCCAGCGTCCGCACGAGGTCAGCGTCGGATTCCTTGATACGGGCGACGAAGCCGTCGTAATCGACAGTCATCGGATTGAACCGCGCCGACGGGAACTCGTAGGGCGTCCCGGGTGCGACGGTGCGGGATTTGAGTCGCACCGTCTCCAGACAGTCGATGACCTCGCCGTATTCGTCCAGCACGGCGACGTTCCCGTCGCCGAACAGCTCCGCAACGATAGTCGTCGACGCGTCCTCGCGGTCGAACTCCAGTTCGATGATGCGGTCGAACTCGAACTGTTCGACGCGGACGAGGTCAGCGCCCGACAGCCGGTTCCGGAGCATCATCGCGAAGTCCGGCGGCCGACCCGGCGCGTCGGGGACGTGGCTCTGGTCGGCAACGTGGGCGCGCTTGACGTCACCGACCTCGATGAGGAACTCGACGCGCCCGCGGTCGAAGTCCCGGAGCTTCAGTCTGACGAGGTCGTCCTCGGGGTAGAGGTACGCCTTGTCGAGCTTCGCGCCCTCGTAGCCGGCGAGTTCTCCCTCAAGAGCGGCGAGGTCGACGCTCGTCAGTTCCCGCTTGTGGTCCATGTCGGTGGCTGTCGGCGGGCACCCAAAGGCGTTCCGTTACCCGCTGTCGGCGATTGCCTCGCCCGTCTCCAGTCCGTTCCGTAGCGCCGCGTGGAGTCGCCCCTTGCCGGCCACCCAGTCGCCGGCGAAGTGCAGGTCGTGCTCGGCCGCACACGACAGCAGGTCGTGGTCGACCTCGCCCTCGGGCTGGGAGTAGCGCCAGTGCTGGTGGTCGGTCCAGTCGGGGTCGGCCAGCCGGTCGTCGTCCAGCAGTCGGGCCGTCCGCGACGCGATGTCGTCGATGAGCGTGTCGGGGTGTTCGTCGTAGTTCGCAATCGACCATGGTTCGTTCATCTGGACCAGCAGCAGGGACTCGCCGTCGGGAACGTGCCCGTCTTTGCACTCTTCGCGGCCGACCCAGCCGATGTCGTGGTCTTTGTCGCTGTTGACCGCGGCGTACCACGGCACGTCGAGTTCGAAGGGGTAGTGCAACACGCCGGCGATGACCGTTCGATAAGGGACCGTGGCGACCTCCTGCCGAAGCTCCCGGCAGTCGTCGTGGTCCCACCGCGACTGTCCCAGCAGGTCTGCCGTCTGGGGCGCTGGCGGTGTTAGCAGCGTGGCGTCGAAGTGTCCAAGGTCCACCCCCTCATCGTCCTCAAGCCGCCAGCCGTCGCGCTGTCGCTCCAGACGCTCGACCCGCACGCCGTTCTCTACGTCGGCGTCTGCCTCGTTGAACAGCCGCTTTGCGACCTGTGTAATGCCCGCCTCGTACGTCCATTTGTGTTCGTCAGCATCCCGGCCGGCGTCGATGCCGCCGGTCCTGTCGAACGCGTACACCGGTTCCTCGATATCGACGAGTCCCTCGGTCGGGAGGGCCTCTGTGACCAGTTCTGTCACGCGGCCGTCGTCGGCCTTGAGATAATTCGCCCCGTACTCGTACGTACAGTCGCCGTGTCGCCGGGTCGCAGCGCGCCCGCAGACGCCGCGGCTCTTCTCGAACACTGTTACGTCGACGTCTGCATCGTGAAGCGCGTACGCTGCCGCCGCACCGGCACCACCGGCACCAACGACTGCGAGGTTACGAGCCATACCGGACTGTCGGACGGTGTGAGTAAAAATCCACCACACAACCAGTTCGGATCGCCCGCCCGTGGTCCGATTCAGCGGTCCCGCTGGCGTCTGAGGGCCCGGCGCGTCCAGCCGACGACGGTGAGTATCGCGACACCGACGCCCACCTGTGCGAGTGAGAACCCGGGGCCCTGCGCCGCGGTCGTCGCCTGTTCGTCGCCGTCAGTAACCGGAACGGATTGGTTTTCGACTGTGAGCGGGCCCGCCGTCTCGCCGTTGACCCGAACGGTTCCGTTGACCGCCTCGAACTCGGTCTCGACGACCGCCTCTTCCTCGGGGTCAAGCGCCACCCGGTCCGTCGTCACCGGTTCGCCGTCGACCGTCACAGTCAGTGTCTCGTTAACCGGCCGCTGACGGGCATTCTTTACTGTCGTTCGCACAGTCGTATTGAACCCGGATCGAACCCAGTCAGCCGACAATGACGCCTCCCTGATCTGCAAATCGGCGTTCCCCCGTCGTTCGGGAGTGGGTTCCCCACCGGTACTCACTTCGGTCCCGAAACCGGCGGTTTCGTTCCCGTCGCCAGTCGTGTTGCCGGCAGGCGCGCCCCCGCCTGCTGTTCCGTTCCGCGCGGTTGCGTTCTTCGCATCGGTCGACGTCCCGTTTTCATTGCCATCCGACCCCGTGATATCGTCATAGAGTCCATCGTCGGACTGGGAGTCATCGTCGTTGTCCGAACCGTCAAAGTCATCGGAGCCGCTATTGTCGGAGTCGCCTGAATCGTTCGAACCACCACCATTGGTATCGCTGTCGTCGTCGGAGTTGTCATCCGAGTCGTCGGTGTCGGCAGCACCGACATTGTCATCTGTTTCAGTTGCGTTCTGTGTCCCGTTTTCAGTCTCCTCGCTGTCAGTTGGTTGTTCAGTCCCTTCACCCTCAGTCGGCTCCTCGGTCTCTCCGCTGTCCGTCGGTTCCTCGGTCTCCCCATCGTCCGTCGGTTCCTCGGTCTCCCCATCGTCCGTCGGTTCCTCGGTCTCCCCATCGTCCGTCGGTTCTTCGGTCTCTTCACTGTCGGTCGGCTCCTCGGTCTCTTCACTGTCGGTCGGCTCCTCGGTCTCTTCACTGTCTGTTGGTCCCTCGGTTTCCTCATTGTCCGTCGGCTCCTCGGTCTCTTCACTGTTGGTCGGTTCTTCGGTTTCCTCATTGTCCGTCGGTTCCTCGGTCTCTTCACTGTTGGTCGGTTCTTCGGTTTCCTCATTGTCCGTCGGTTCCTCGGTCTCTTCACTGTTGGTCGGTTCTTCGGTTTCCTCATTGTCCGTCGGTTCCTCGGTCTCTCCACTGTCGGTTGGTTCTTCGGTCTCCTCGCTGTCAGTTGGCTCTCCAGTTTCCTCACCGTCCGTCGGTCCTTCAGTCTGGGTCTGCCTCTCGGTATCTCTTTCTGTGGGGTCCTCGGTTTGCGTCGGCTCTTCCGTTTCTTCGTTTTCGGTCGATTCCTCCGTTTCCTCGCTCTCAGTCGGAGTCTCCGGGCTCTCCGTGGGTTCCTCCGTCTGATCGCTTTCAGTCGGTGTGTCCGTTTCGTTCACCTGCCCGAGTACTCTCTCAGAGTCGGCCTCAACGATAGATTCGACGGTGACTTCAGGTGTGCTTACTGTGGCAGCCGATACACCGTTCTGGGAGCCGGCGTCGGAGGCGCCCACGCTGCCGACAGCGAATACAGATACGAGTGCAGCGGTGCCGAAAACGATAGTGACAGCAGCAAAGAGTTTTTTGACCTCGCTCATACAGGGAGGTACGCGAGTAAAGGATTAGTTACCCAGCAGCCAAACCCTCGGTAAGGTCGTCCTTCATACACACAACCGGTAGTGAGGCCGGAAAATCTGCCGTCCGTACGACCGCTACACGCTACGATGGACTCTGACGAGACCGGCGACCAACGCCAGCACAAGTGCGACCAGCTGAACGGTGAATCCGGGTCCAGAGGCTGAGACCGTCTCGGAGGCTGGCTCCGCGCCGCCGCCGCTTTCACCAGTCTCGTCAGTCCCGGACCCACCCGTGCTCTGGGCGGTAGTCGAGCCGACACGCAGGTCACCGGCACTGACGCCGTTGACCGCGACTGCGCCGTCGACAGCCTCGAACTCTATTGTCACAGTAGTCTGTTCGCCAGCGTTAAGCCGGACAGTCCGAGAAGCGACCGAGTCGCCGTCAACAGTGACCGTCAGCGTCTGTTCGACGGTTTCGTTGGTCGGGTTCTCGACTGTCGCCCGCGCCGACGTGTTGAATCCGGACCGGACCCAGTCAGCCATCAGGGACGCATCGGCAACGGTGAGTTCTGCGGGTGTCGGAGTCGATGTATCCGTATTCGAAGGACCAGATGCCTTCGGAGTGGACGCATTAGTGGCCGGGGAAACGACAGCGATAGTTGATAAATTGGACGCCGTCGCCTGAATGGACCTGTTAGTTATATTGACAGTACTGGGCAGCTGACTCCAGGACCCGTTGTGGTACTGGAACACCCGGACAGCGTCCATCGACCCGTTGGCCGGAAGCGCCGATTCGTTGAGCCGCAGGGTGTACGTCGCCCGGCTGATGGCAGACGCATTTGCGCCGGAAGTGACGGTCACGTATCCGCGCACGCCGTCTTCTTGGACCGCAGCCATATCGTTTGGCGTGGCGTGTGGGCCGAGCAGCGTCGTGTTGAACCCATCGCTTTCGTTGGTCACGTTGAGCGAGAGTTCAGAGAGGGTAAACGCCGGCGCGGTCTCAGACGGACCGGAGCGGTTCAGCGACTGGGTGACCGTCGAGTTCGCAGCGTCGGCAGTCACTTGGACAGTGACTCCGTTGTCGATCTGTGACTGCGAGATGGGGGGAGCCTCTGCGCCGCCGCCGTTGTCGGTCTCGTCCGACTCGTCACTGAGATCGAAGCCGCCGCCGCCTCCACCGCCTCCGCCGCCACCACCACCGCCTCCACCGCCGTCGCTACTGCTTTCAGCTTCGACGGCGAGCGTTTCGGTGGTTGCGTTGCCAATAGCGAGCGACCGGTTGCCCTCATTGTCGAAGGAGATACTGAATGACACAGTTGCTGTCTCACCGCCGGCAATCGGACCGATGCTTTTGGACTTGAGCGTCTGGTTGCTCTCTGTGAGCGCCGCGGTGTAGTTCCCACTCTCTGTGCCGACATTTGCAACAGTCGCTGTCACGTCAACTGATTCGCCGGTTGCAACGGATGAACTGCTCAGTTTTGCGTCACGAATCTTGAACGTCGCGGGCTGGGTTACTGAGATGTTTCCGCCGGAGTCACTGTTGACTGCCACGTCGTACTCCCCGCCACTCTCGAAGACGTAGACGAAGGAGACCTCGGTCTGTTGCCCGCCCGAGAGCGTAACGTTCCTCGTGTCCACGATGTCGTCGTTGGTCTGCAGGCGAACTGGGGAAGTCCCCTCCTCGTCACCATCGTTGACGACCGTTGCAGTCACCTCAACGGGCTCGCCTGTTCGAGCGCTCGTCCGGTTCAGTTCGACAGCAGTCGTGTCGAACGCCGCCGGCTCCTTGACCGTGACAGTGCCAGCCCGCTCGCCGTTGACGTCGACAAGGTAGTTCCCGCTGTCGTTGAAGACGTGGTTATACGTGATTTCCGTCGCCTCACCCCCCTCTAGCGTCACTTCCCGGCGCTCCACAACAGAGCCTGCGACGGCGAATTCGCCGGTTACAGTCCCCGCTTGGCCACCGGTGTTCGTGAGGGTCGCGCTAAGCTCGACAGACCCCCCCTGGGTCACGGACTCGCTACTGACCGCCGCGTTGCTGACCTCGAACGTCGCCGGTTCCGTGACCGTCACGCTGGCTCCGAACTGGTTGTCGACGGCGATGTCCCGCGTCCCCGCATTGCTGAACGACTGGACGAACGTGACGGTCACTTCCTCGCCGCCGTCGAGTGTCACCGACTGCGTGTCTATCGTGTTGCCGTCCTCCTGCAGCCGCACGTCCGCAGTGCCTTCCTCGTCGCCCTCGTTGCGGACCGTCGCCGTGACGGATATCGGCTCGCCCGTAGCGACATCAGTCCGGTTTATGTCTACTGTCGTTGTCTCGAAGGTCGCTGACTCAGATACCTGAACGGTGCCGACGCGCCCACCGTCGAGGTTGATCGCATAGTTTCCGACGGCACTGAACGTCTGGGTGAACGAGACAGTCGTCGATTCGCCAGGGTCGAGTTCCACCTCAGTCGTGTCGACCACTTCATCGGACACCGTCAGCGGCATCTCGTAGGTCCCCGCTCGGTCGCCGGTGTTCGTCACGGTGGCAGTCACGTCGACGCTGTCGCCCTCACCGACGGCTCTCGAACTCAGTGACCGGTCTGACACCTCGAAGGTTGCCGGCTGTTCGACAGTAATCGTCTCAGTTTCGCCGCCGACAGAAAACTCGAATGTCCCGGCTTCTTCGAACGTGTGTACGTACGTGTCCGTCCCGGACACGCCCGGTTCGAGGTTGAAAGACACCGCGTCAACGGACCGGCCGTCAACGTAGGTAAAGATGTTCCGCTGGCCGGAAACAGCGCCAGTGTTCTCTGCGGTGACGGTCAGTTCAACGGCTCCGCCTTCGCTGACCGTTGTCGTGTTCCAGGCGTAGTCCGTGACAGTGATGTTCGGCTTACCAACGATGAGCGTCCCGGCGGATTCGCCGTTGACCGTCACCTCGTGTTCCCCGTCATCGATGTAGCCGCCGTCGCTGGTTTCGAGTACGTACGTCGTCGTGACGTTCCTCCGTTCATCGGCGTCGACGGTCACCTCTTCGGGGCCGATGACCGTCACTTCCCGCCCGCCGACCTCGACGGTTATCGGGACCGTCTCTGCCGAACCGCCCGAGTTCTCGAAGGTGACCCATAGCTCGGGCTCAGGCGTATTCATCTGCCCCGTATCGACCCGTTTGTCGATCAATCCGGCGTCCTGTACCTCAATGTCCGGCGGTGCCGCTCCACCACCATCCTCACCTTCGACGGTTATTGTCTGGGTTTCCTCAGCGGTACCGAACTCGAATGTCCCGGATTCCTCGAACGTGTGTACGTACGTGTCCGTCCCGGAATCGCCCGGTTCGAGGTTGAAAGACACTGCGTCAACTGACGTTCCGTCTACGTAAGTGAAAACATCTTGCTGGCCGGAAACAGCGCCGGTGTTCTCCGCGTCGACGGTCAGTTCGACGGCACCGCCTTCGCTGACTGTCGTCGTGTTCCATGAACGGTCCGTGACGGTGATGTTGGATTCGCCGACGACCAGCGTGCCCGCGGGTTCACCGTTGACCGTCACCTCGTGTTCCCCGTTTTCGATATAGCCGCCGTCGCTGGTTTCGAGTATGTACGTCGTCGTGACGTTCCTCCGTTCATCGGCGTCGACGGTTACCTCTTCGGGGCCGATGACCGTCACTTCCCGCCCGCCGACCTCGACGGTTATCGTTTCTGTCCCGACCGTGTCGCCCGTGTTCTCGAAGGTGACCCACAGCTCGGGCTCAGGCGTATTCATCTGCCCCGTATCGACCCGTTTGTCGATCAATCCGGCGTCCTGTACCTCGATGTCCGGTCCCGTAATCGTCTCTGTCTCGTGGTTGGACGCAGCCGCGACACCCGGCCCGAACATCGGGGCCGTCGACACCGCAACCACAGCCAGTAGCGTCATCGCTGCTAGCCACAGGCCCGTAATCTTACCCATGGGAGAGCCGATGACAGTATGGTAATTAGTTAGCGGGAGCGAATCGCCAAGTAAGGTCTTATTATCGCTGCTACCGTCCGCTACCGCCGGTTCTAGCCTAATAAGGGCCGAAGACTGGCATTACTAATAATGGTTCGTTCAGCGCAATCGGTCCGCCAGGCTTGAGCATCGGTATACATATAGTAGCTCAAACGGCGGCCGTTCTTTCGGTCGTCGCCTGACTGCTGCCGCGCGATGAAGGTAACTCTCGGCTAGCCAGACACACAACAGCGCAGTTCTGCAGCTATGAGCTATCGACAGGCCGCTCAGTCACACATCCGAGGATGACAGAGGGAAAATCAGATCGGAAGGCTATCAGAGGCGCTTGCTCACGTACGGCCCGTCCTGCTTGTACCCCAGCTTCTCCCGGTAGTACTGCCGGACGCCGATGCCGGAAATGACGGCCAGTTTCGGGAAGCCGGCGTCCCGGGCAAGTGCCTCCGCTTTCTCCAGCAGTTTCTTTCCGTAGCCTTTGTGCTGGTGGTCCTCGTCGTCGCCCTCCTGCCCGACACCGACGGCGTTGCCGTAGACGTGGAGTTCGCGGACGATTGCGGCGTCCTGTAGCTCCCGTCGCACCGGGTCGTTGGGGAACCGGAGCCGACAGAAGCCAACGAGGACGTCGTTCTCGAAGTCCTCGAAGGAGATGAAGTGTTCCGTGCCGCCACAGGCCTCGTAGGTCATCACGTCAAGTTCGATGTTCTCGGCGTCGTCGTCGCTGTGTCCGGCCTCCCGACAGCGGATGCAGTCACACGTCCAGCCGTGTTCTTCCATCCGCTGCCAGGCGAGCTGGCGGAGGTTCGACTTCCAGACGCCGCCCTCGATGAAGTCCGCCGGGATGTCCCGCTGGACGCGCTGGAGGCGGGTGTAGCGGGGGATCATGTCCTTGATTTCGGCGACTAACTCGGCGGCCTCGTCGTTGTCCAGCGGGTCGAACTCGTCTTTGCGCCACCAGTCGTAGGTGACAGTTCCCTCGACGATCAGCGTCGGGTATATCTTGAGATAGTCCGGTCGCCAGTCCGTCTCGTCGAAGATGCGTCGGAAGTCCTCCAGACACATCTCCTTTGACATCCCGGGCTGGCCCGGCATCATGTGAAAGCCGACTTTGAACCCCGAGTCGCGCAGGCGGCGGTTGGCGTCGATAGAGGCCTGGACGCCGTGGCCGCGGTGCATCTCGCGGTTGATGCGCTCGAAGGTGGTCTGGACGCCCACCTCGACTTTCGTGGCGCCCAGGTCGAGCATCCGGTCGATCTGTTCGGGATCACACCAGTCGGGCTTCGTTTCGAACGTCGTGGCGACGTTGCGGACATCAGCGGTCTCGTTTTCCGCGATGACATCCTCCAGATACCGGAACTCGTAGTCGTCTTCGGCGAAGCTCACGTCCTCTGCGGGCGTCGGCTCTCCGTCCACGTCGAAGTCGTTCATCGCCTCGAGGGCTCGCTTGACGAACCACTCCTGATAGTCGTGGCTCCGGGCCGTCATCGTCCCGCCCATCACGATGAGTTCAGCCTTGTCGACGGGATGGCCGATCTCCCGAAGTTGGTTGAGCCGAAGGGTGACCTGCCCGTACGGATCATAATCGTTCTGTTCGCCGCGTGCGGCCGCGGGTTCGTGACCGGTGTAGGACTGGGCGGAGGAGAACTCCGAATCGGGGCCGCCGGGACAGTACAGACACTTCCCGTGGGGGCACCGCTCTGGCGATGTCATGATCGCGATAGGGGACACACCTGAGGCGGTCCGAACCGGCTTGCGCTGGAGGACCTCCTCCAGCACCTCGCGGTGTTCCTGTGGCGCGTAATCGAGCAATTCGGAGTTTTTCGGCACTTTCGGCGCGGAGTACTCCCGACAGACGTCGATCTTGGCTGATTCGACGTCGTCGCGCTCGACCTCGCCTGCGAGAATCCGGTCGACCAGCTCCGCACACACCTGCTGGAAGGTCTCTGTCTCGTCTGGGTCCGGCGTCTCCGTGCTCATCGGCGTTGTGCGAAATCGGCGTCTCGGCCGAATAAGCGTGTCGCTCGGGTATCGTCAGCGACAGGGGTAGCCGTGGGGTTCATTGTGCTGTCACACCAAGTAGATGTATGAGCAGTGAAACAGACGACACCGGGAGCCTCGACCGGCCGACCTTCCGCGGCTGCGTGTTCTGTTACAGCGCCGAGTGGGCGTACTACGGTGCGAAGAAGGCAGCCAGGTCCGTCTCGGCGACTGACACGTAGCGGGACCCGGGTCACAGTTGAGGTCGAATGAGCCATCTGAAAACAACTCCGAAGTCGTTGAAATGGCTCCTCAGCCCCTCTACCCAGTTATTTCGTATGATACTGTCAGGAGAGTCTTTTAGTCATTGCTTCCCTCGTCTGTGAGTATATGCCAGACACGACCAGTGGGTCTGCACAAACTCGCTCCCGGGAATTGACGCCGACGGAACGATTCCAGGAGTTCATTGCATACATTCCGAGTGGCGATACGATCCCCGACGAGACATGGCGAGGCCGGCACCGTAATATCCTCATTCTGCTGCTTGCGCACGTGCCGTTCCTGCTGGTGCTCGGGCTGTATTCGGGAACCGAATCGCTCGTCACGGGCGCGACGCTTCCCGAGATCGACACGCTCCACGTGCTCGCAGAGGTCGGGGTCGTCGTCGGCCTCGCCGTGTTAGCGCGGTTGCCGTGGTTCGGTCGGCGGACGCGAACCGCGCTAGCGACTATGGGGCTCGTCACGACATCCGGCTTCCTGGTCCACTTCTCCGGCGGATACATCGAGGCCCACTTCCACTTTTTCGTCGTGATGGCTGTGGTTGCCGTCTACGAAGACTGGCTGCCGTTCTTCCTTGGCATCGGTTACGTCTCCGTCCAGCACGGGATTTTCGGCATGATAGACCCGAGCCGGGTGTACAACCACTCGGCGGCGATCAACAATCCGTGGGTGTGGGCGTTCATCCACGCAGGGTTTGTCCTCATGTTGGCTGCGGCGCTGATGGCTCACTGGTCGTCGACTGAGCGATCTCGTGAAGCGGCTGAAAAGCAACTCGAACAGGCGAAAGCGAAGACCCAAGAGGTCGAGAATCTGGAAGAAAAGAAAGCCGAGATGGAACGGACCATCGCCGAGGCCGAAGAGGCGAAAGCCGAGGCTGAGGCCCGGCAGCGAGAGGTCGAGGAGTTCAACGACCATCTTGAAACCACAGCCGACGCGTACAGCGCAGCGATGACCCAGGCGGCGGACGGCGACCTCACAGTCCGAATTGACCCCGACAGCGAGAGCGACGCGATGGCACAAATCGCCGAGTCGTTTAACAAGATGATGGCGGAAACGGAGTCGGCGATGGAAGAGATACAGACGTTCTCTCAGGAGGTTGCGTCCACGAGCGATCAGGCCACGGCCGGTGCCAACGAGGCAACGGGGGCCAGCGAGGACATGAGCGAGTCGATTCAGGGCATCGCCAGCGGGGCGGACGAGCAACGGGAGATGCTCGAAACCGTCTCCGGCGAGATGACCGATCTGTCGGCGACCGTCGAAGAGGTCGCCGCGTCCGCCGAAACCGTCGCGGAGCGGTCCCGCGAGACGGCTGAGATTGCAGACGCGGGCCAAGAGACGGCACAGGAAGCGATAGCGGGCTCCCGTGAGGTCCAGACAGCGATCGATTCGACCGTTGAAAACGTGGAGCGACTGGACGAGAAGATGGCCGAGATCGGTGACATCGTCGAACTCATCGGCGACATCGCCGAGCAGACGAACATGCTGGCCCTGAACGCCAACATCGAGGCTGCACGGGCCGGAAACGGATCGGGCGGTGACGGGTTCGCCGTCGTCGCGGACGAGGTCAAACAGCTAGCCGAGGAGACGCAGGACTCTGCGACCGAGATCGAACAGCTCATCGCGGAGACCCAGGCGCAGACCGAAACCACGGTCACGGAGGCACGGGGAGCCAAGGAAGATATGCAAGAGAGCACCGAAGCCGTCGAAGAAGTCGTCGACACGTTCACGCAAGTGGCCGAGAACGCCGAGGCGACCGACAACGGTATTCAGGAGATCAGCGACACAACCGATGACCAGGCCGCCACGACCGAGGAAACGGTGTCGATGGTCGAGGAAGCCGTGGACATCAGTGAGGCGACCGCCGCGGAAACCGAAACCGCGTCGGCGACGGCGCAGGAACAGGCCGCGTCGATGTCGCAGGTCAGCGCCAGCATCGAATCCCTCGCCGAGCAGTCCGAACGACTCCAGACGATGCTGTCGGAGTTCGACGTCGGCAGCCGGTAGCTCACTCGTCCCAGTACTCTTTTTCCGCGTTTCTATCGAGATACGTCGACAGCGTGCGGTCCGCTTTCTCGCCGCCCGGGGGCGACCCGGCGTACAGTCCGACCATCTCCCGGTCAGGGTAGACGGTGATATCCGGCTCTTCCATCGTCGAAACCATCAGCAGTCGGAGTTCAGACTCACCAGCTTCGATTTCGTGCGCGCTCTCCTCGCCAGCCGGGAGCGCGACGTAATCGCCCGGTTCCAGCGCGTGCTCGTCGGCCTCGGGGCCGAGCCGGAGCGTTCCCGTGCCGTCCCGAACGAATATCGCTTCTTCGTTGCCCTCGTGGTAGTGGCGCACCCAGAGTCGCTTGCCTGGCGGCACCGCATAGAGGCTCGCGCCGAGTTGCTCACCCCCGGCGGCGTCACCGATTTGCTTGCGCTTGAACGTCCGGTCGCCGTGTTCGTGGTCGGTCCAGTCGAGATCGGCTTCGTTGACGGGGCCGTCGCTCATGCCCGGTCAGACTGTCGGCGGGTAAAAAAAGTCCCCTGCGCTACAGTTCGTCGGCCAGCACGTCGAGCGTGGCGTCGAGGACGGCCGGGCGTTCGCCGGCCAGGTAGCGGATGGTCCCCTCGCGGACGCTCCGCGTCGCGACGCCGCCTTCGGGAACTCGCTCGCTGACTTCGCTGACTAGCTCGTGCAGGTCCAGGTCGCCGTTGGCGCGGACGTACATCGTGTCCGTCGAGATGCCGAGCACGGCGTCGCTCTCGTCGCGAACGTCCCGGTGGAGTTCATCAAGCAGGAGCGACTCCGGCGGGAACTCGTACTGGTGGGTGAACGCATCCGTGTCGAGCACGGCGATGTCCGCGTCGCCGACACTCCGGTGGTCGAGGTTGGCCCGAGCGGTGGACACCTCTTCGTCGACCTTCTCGCGGAACTGCTCGGCGATGTGGCCGGCGAGGCCGCCCACGTCCTCCTCGTCGTCACCGAACACGAGGTCTGTGATGAGTTCGCGCTTGTCCTCGTAGGACTGGTAGTGGGCTTCCAGCGCGACGGCTTCGCGGAGCTCCGACACTGCGGTCTCGTTGTAGCCGGCCTCGCTGGCTGCGTCCAGGTATGGCTCAGGGATGTCCTCCCAGAAGCTCACGGCCGGGAGGTGCTGCAGGTCGTCGCGAACGTCCTCGTTGACGTGTGCGGCGACGTTGGCCGCGAGCGACGTCGAAGTAGTCTCCGAAACGGCGTCGGCCGACGGTGAGACGACAGCGTCGACCGTGTCGACGACCGCGCCGTCGACGTCAATGTCGTCGATGACGACGCTGGGCGCGCCGTAGACGTTCAGCAGGTCGAAGCCGTCGAGGCTCTCGCGCGTGCCGCCGGCGGCGACGAAGACGAACAGCGGGAGCTTTTCCTCGTGGCGCTCCCGGTTGTCGAGCATCGTCGTCGTGTCCTTCGTCGCGTCGTCCATGTCGTAGACGCCACCCTCGATAGGTCGCCGGTCGAAGTAGTGGTACTTCGCGTCGGCACGGCGGTGCTGCTCGGTAACGAGCGGGAGCGCGGCCCGTTCGAGCGCGCTGCCGGCGAGGTAGCCGTCCGCGGTGTTGGCGTGGCGGACGATGACCGGTCGGTCGGTCAGCACTGCCTTCCGGATCTGGGTCGCCGCTTCGACCAGTTCCTCGGAGAGCGCCGCGACCGCCGTATCGTCAGCGAACGGTTCGGCCGTGTCGGGTCGGGCCTCGTCGTCGAGGGCGTCGGCGAGTCGCTGTTCGACTTCCTCGCGCTCCTCGGCTTCGAGGACATCGAGCTCCTCGGTCTCGACCTGCAGTTCACCGCGACGCTCACGGACGTCGCCCGACAGTCGGATGTAGTTGTCTTCCTCGACCTCAGGGTAGGCACGGACGCCCGCTTCGACGAAAGCCGCACAGTCGACGGTCCCGGTCTCGTCCTGCAGTTCGAACACCGTCGGTCCGGAGGTCTGCCGGATGCCGACGACTTCGCCCTCCAGTCGAACGTCCGCACCGACGTGGTCGTCGAGGTCGCCGATAGCCGCGGCGACCGGTTCGGCGGTGGTCGCTTCGTCCGTCTGCTCATCGCTCTCTGCGTCGGCCTCCTCGTCGGATTCGGTCATGACGGCGGTGTTCGACCCGCTGTCGTTGCCGCCGACGGCCGCAGTGCCCTCGACGCGGTCGTCGTCGCTGGCCCGGCTGACAGCACCGGCGCTTGTGGAACTCTCGGATTCAGACTGGCTTGTGCCGGAGTCGTCGTCCGCACTCGATCCGTCGTCGCTTTGGCTTGTTGACTCGTCGGCTGTCGATTCGGACTCGACATCGCCAGAGCCGTCGTTGGACTGCACCTCGTCTTCGTCGTCTTCGTTCTCAAGCAGGACGGAGTGGCCGATTTCCGGGTCGTCGACGAGGACGCCGCGGAACTCGCGTTCGGACTGGCGGATCGACCAGCCGAGGTCGACGTTGCCGTTGTCCCGTACGTTCTTGACCTGGACGTAGACGGTGTCGCCCGAGTCCCAGTCGAGGGAATCGAGCCGTTGGTCCAGTTCGCTCCGGTGGAGCAGCCCCGTTACGCTGTCGCCGATGTCGACGAACACGCCGAACTCGGCGAAGCCGTCGACACTGCCGCGGTAGTAGCGGTCGACCGATAGCTGGTCGGCACGCGAGCCACGGAACTCGAACAGGGCGTCCTCCTCGTGGAGGTCACAGATGCGTCCTTCGACAGATTTGCCGCAGATGATACACGAACCCATTACACGGTGCAAGCATGTCGGGCCTAAAACGGTTGTCGAATTCCGGACGAGCTAGACAAGTTCGCTATTCGAACATCTCGCTCTCTTCTTCTAGCAGTTCGAGCCCTGAAGCGACGGCTTTCGCCTGTTCCGGGAACAGGGCGACCTCGATTTCACTTCCCTGTTCGTCTTCGAAGGCAATTTTCACGCGCTTGTCGCCGTACTCGCGAACGTCGACGCCCTCCACGTCGTACATCTTGATCGTCGCTTCCTTGTTCGACGGCCCGACGCTCTTGAACGCTCCATCCTTGAGTTCCAGCATGAACTGGTCGATGTCAATACTGAGCATCGTGCGGTAACGCACGCCGGCGGACCCTAAAACCCGTAGTCGGCGACCAGCACCGAGAGGGCCTGGAAGCCACGGAAGCCGTAGCCGAAGATAATTGCCGCGGGAACGGCCCCGACGATTGCGGCGACCGGGAGCCTGACGTTGTGGATCACGGCGGTTCCAAGCAGGTACAGCCCCGCGCCCCAAGCGGTGACGAGCACCCGGACCTCTGCGCTCGGCAGCCCCGCCAGCAGACAGGGAGCCATTGCGTAGCACATCACCTGCACGGTCTCGCTGACGCCGCCGCGGTCCGACGCGACGGGGAGCAATCCGAGGGGAAGCAACAGCAGCGTCTGTAACGCCGCCGTTAGATGCACTGTCGCCGGCGTGACGAACACCAAGATAGCAAACAGCGCCAGCACCGCGACGCCGGGAGAGAAGCCGCCGATAGCAGGGTAGTCAAACGGCCCCGTAGAGAGGAGTCCCCGTTGAGCCAGCTTGACGACGGCGTAGCGGCTCACTTCCTCGAAGAGGACGACCGTCGCCGCGAACACCAGTCCCGGGGCCTGGTCGCCCGGCGCGACACCGGTGCGGAAAAAGCGCCGCGGACGGCTGAGTATTTCTACCCACGCGCGAACCAGCGCGGTTGGCCCCCGGTCCCGGCCACCGGTCGGATTCTCGACCCACTGAGTCACGACCGCCTATAGGGCGTGGGTCGGTTTGACCGTTTCCTTCTCTCGGTCAGCGGCCGCTTGAGGCGCAGACACGCACAGCGGTCCTCGCGGGTACTCGTCTGCTCCTTCGAACCGGACGCTCACGGCTCGGACACCCACGGCGGTCCTCGCGGCTAATCGTCCGCTCCGACGTTCTCCCCACTCTCGAAACACGCTGGGTCCGGCTCGATGTTCGCGTACTGGACCGCTTCCTCGCCGAGCGTCGTCACGCGGTCTTCGATGTCAGCGTCGGTTATCCGGCCGTCTGCGACGTAGTTGCCCGCGTTCGGCACCGCGGCCTGATGCGGGATGACCCAGCAGTTCAGTGCCCGACAGACCGAGCGAAGGTGTTCGAGCGCGGTGATGGGAAAGCCCCCGCCGGCGACCGCTAGCAACCCGACCGTCTTGTGTTCGAACTCGTCGAAGCCACAGTAGTCGAGTGCGTTCTTCAGCACACCGGAATAGGACCCATGATACACCGGCGTCCCCAGCAAAATCGAATCAGCCGCGTGGATGCTGTCAGCGAACTTGACGGCGTCGCCGACCTCGCGGTGATCGGCATCAAACACCGGTAGGTCGAACTCCTGAAGGTCCAGCAGTTCCGTCGTCGCACCTAACTCCTTGGCAGCGGCGAGCGCGCGCTCGATACCGACCCGGGTGTAGCTCTCCTCTCTGAGACTGCCGACGACACCGACGACGTGTGGTTCGGACATAGCGGCTCTATGGAGTGGGGCCGGTATATCGATGGGGGAGACGAGGCGCGCCGCTAGTCCCTTTCCCGCTGCCGGTTTGTCAGGCCATGGAGGTCGCTCTGGCCGACATCAGTTGTCGTGGTACACGTAGAGGAGGTTCGGATACGGGATGTATGCGACGCGTTCCAGTCCGCCACCGCCGACTTCCTTTTTTAGATGAACGCCGTTCGATCCTTCGACCACGTCGTGAATGTTCTTGATTTCGGTGCCGTCACTCAGCTCAGCTGTCATGTGTGACATTAAATATCATACGCGCCCTGGTCGTAAAGCACCCCGGGCTGTGCGTGGTCGACGGCGGCAGTGGCTGAGAGTATCCCCGATTACGCGTGACTCGCTGGCGCTAGCGGCAAGAAAAGGAGTCCGTGGCTCAGGAGCCGAGCTGAACCTTCTCGGACGACGCTTCCTCGCGGGAGCGGTGGCCGAGATCGGCTTTCAGCGCCTCGATGGCTTCCTCCGGGTCGGTCTCCGAATCGAAGACCCGGTCGAAGCCGAGCGCTTTGAACGTCTCGCGTGTCTCCTCGAAGGAGTCCTGGCCGACAGCGAGGTTGCCGCCGATGTAGGTCGTCACGTCCAGCCCAGCCTCGTTGATCTCTTGCTGGAACCCCTGGCAGTCCTGCTCGGCGTGGCCGTACAGCGACGAAACGAGTATCGCCTCGGCGTCGTGTTCATCCGCGGCGTCGATGAACTCCGACTGGGACGACTGGACACCGAGGTTGACTACGTTGAATCCCGCCGCTTCGAACGCTCGTTCCAGAATGGTAATCCCAACGACGTGCGCGTCGGAGCCGATGACACCGAGGATGACTGTCCTCATACAAGAGCATCAATGGGTGTCACCCACATAAACCTAATGATAAACCATGATAGATTATGAGAACAGTTCACACACAGCAGGGGAGGATATTAGCCATGATAGCACAAACGAACCGATAGACACAGCATCTATGGTACGCGACACGCCTCAGCCTCTGTCCGAGCATCGGGTACTGCGCCCCCTATCACGTCAGTCCACCTACTGTGGCACCCGCTCGCACCAATCTGTCTGTCCGTCGTCGGGACACGCATGACGACCATCCGCCGGGCCTTCGACGCCGACGCCGACGGCATCCGCCGGGTCGCACGGGCAGCGTGGCACAACGCCTACGACTCACTGGACTCCGAGGTCATCGACGAGACGATATCCGACTGGTACGCCGACCCGCTGGGGAGCGCGCTCCACGGGTGGGCCGGCGGCGTCCCCGCCAACGACCTCGACGACATTGAGGCGACACTGCTGGTCGCCGAACAGGACGGCGAAATTATCGGCTTCACTCAGGGCATCACCATGCATACGATGGGGACGATGCTGCGGCTGTACGTCCATCCGGAACACCACGGCGAGGGTGTCGGGACGGCGCTATACGACCGGCTCGAAGATATCTTTCTGGAGCACGGCGTCGAGCAGTTCCGGGCGCTCGACCTGGCCTCGAACGCCCGAAGCCGGGAGTTCTTCGAGAACCTCGGCTTCGAACAGACCAACACTCGGATGCTCACTATCGGCGGCGAGCCCCACGACGAGGCTGTCTACTCCCGCGAGATATCGCCCGAAGAAGACAACGAGTAGCGCGAGCGGGACGCTGGATAGCTTGTCCCGACGACCCGTCGGTATCACTCCCGCTGTCCGAGAGTTGTACTGTCACCCCGCCAGTGATAGCACTGTGGTCCCGCCTCAGATGCCACTGACCGTCTCGACGAGCCCGACTGATTCGAGGGCCATCCAGCAGACGAACACCACGTACAGACCAAGCAGCGTGTACGCCTCGCGGTCCGAAAGTTCGAGGTCCGTCCGAATGAACACGATGAACACCAGCGTCGCGAACCCCAGAAACCCCATCGTCGGGATCGCCACGAGGAAGTCGATTGTCGCCCGCCCCGCCAAGAGGACGCCGACGGGAATCGCTACCAGCAGATTGAACGTGTTGCTTCCCAGGACGTTCGTCAGGCTCGTGACGCTGTCGTCGTTTTTCGCCGCGCGGACGCTGACGAAGGCATCGGGAAGGCTCGTGCCGGCGGCGATGACTGTCAGCCCCCAGAGAAACGTCGGTGTATCGAAGATGACACCGAGAGAGAGCGCGCCCTGAACCATTCCCTCGACGCCGACCGTGATGACGACGAGTCCGACCCCCAGCATCCCCCACTCTCGTCCCGGACGGACACTGTGGGTTTCGTCTGCGACATGCTCGCTGGCGTCCTGCTGGTGCAAGAAGACGTAGACACCGTAGGCCATGAGCGGAACGGCGACGAGCGTCGGGGTCAGGATAGCCGCCCGGTTGGTGCCGCCCGGAACGTACGTCGCCCCGAGCGCGAACACGATAAAGAGGATGAGGACGCTGATGACGTAGAACTGGGCGTCTTTGTGGACGATGTCACGCGTCGACCGGAGTTCCTCGCTTGCGAGCGCCGCGAGGGCCGGGATCACCAGGAGATTGAATATCGCGCTCCCGACGATGGCACCGACGCCCAGCGAGAACTCGTCGTGGACGACGGTGCTGATAACGACCGAGCTAATCTCAGGAAAGCTTGACCCGACGGCGACGACGATTGCGCCGTGGACCGCCACTGGTAACCCGTAGTACTTGCTCAGCCGTTCCGCGGCCCGCTCGAAGTAGGCACTCCCTTTCCAGATGACAGCAGTTGCGACGACAATAAGAGCGACCGAACCCAGCAAGCCAGCCATTGTGGACGTATTGACCGCATGGGTTCAAGGGTGTATGCCACTGGCGGTCAGCGCTGGAGGCGCGCGACCGTCTCGCCATCGCTACCCTCGACATCAACCAAGCCGTCGTCCGCAAGGTCGTCCAGCAGGCCGCGGAGCCACTCCCGGCCGTACTCCCCCTCAGGTGCGTAGTCGACGCGCACACGCGGGCCGAGTTTGTCCAGTCGCAGGTCGTCGTACTCCTTGAGTGCTGAAATGACGCGGCCGCGCATCTGTCGGCGGCTTCCCTCGAACTCGGGCTGGGTCGGGACATCCGGTGCGGTGAAATCGCCCGTCTCGTAGGCCGAACACCACTCGCGCCAGGGGCACTGCGCGCCGTCACAATCCGGCGTTTTCTCGCAGGCGACACCACCCAGTTCCATGATGGCGTTGTTCCAGACCCGCGACTGTCCGTCTGGCATGAGCGTGCTCGCTGCCGCTTCGAACGCCGAATCGTCGTCTGGCACGTCGAAGGCGCGATACAGGACACGCTTGACGTTCGTATCGACGACGGCGTTCCCGTTGTTGAACGCGAAGGAGGCGACGGCGTTGGCGGTGTAGGGACCGACGCCCATCAGGTCGCTGAGACCGTCCGGGTCGCGGGGCCACTCGCCGTCGTAGTCATCGACCACCTGACCGGCCGCCTCGTGGAGGTACTTCGCTCGGTTGTTGTATCCCAGCGAGTGACTGGTCCAGAAGCCGACCACGTCCGAGCGGTCGGCCTCGGCCAGCGCCGCCGCGGTCGGCCAGCGGTCCAGAAAATCCTCCCAGGCGTCGACGACCCTGTCCAGTTGGGTCTGCTGGCTCATCACCTCGGAAACGAGAATCTCGTAGGGGTCGGTCGTCTCCCGCCACGGGTACGAGCGGTGGTCCGCCTCGTACCACTCCACGAGCGCGTCCTGGACAGCCGACGGGTCCGCGGGCACGCCTTCCGGGCGGTCCGTCGCTGTCGACTGGTCGGTCATACCCTCGCTTAGCCCCGTCCTGATTTGTGCGTGGCGGTCGTTGCCGCTCAGTCGTCGACTTCGGACCGTCCCCACTCGAACTCGGTCCCGTACCAGTCCGGCTCGTCCTCGCTGAACACGTCCGCAAACACGAACATCGCGCCGTCGGGGTAGGTCGTATCGATGTACAACCGCCAGCCATGGGCCTCCGCGATGGTCTTGACGATAGAGAGGCCGAGCCCGGTTCCGTCCGCGCTCGTCGTGTGACCGTACTCGAAGATATCGTCGACCGCGTCGCTCGGAATCCCCGGCCCGTCGTCGGCCACGTAGAAGCCGTGTTCCGTCAGCCCGACCGTGACGGTCACCTCTGGGCCGACGTGGTCGAGGGCGTTGCGAAACAGGTTCTCGAGGGCTCGCAAGAGCCGCGTCCGGTCGGCGTCGATGGTTCGACTGCCCGCGACTTCGATGCTGGCGCTTTTGTTGTCGATGTTGTCCCACGCATCAGTAACGACAGCCTCCAGCGGAACCGGAGCCGTCTCCTCGACGCTTGCGCCCTTTCTCGTCAGCGTCAACACGTCGTCGATTATCGACTCAATGCGGTCGTGTGCGTCCTCAAGTTTCTCGATGTGGGACTGGAGGTCAGCCGAATCCGTCTCCGGGTCCGACAGCCGCGTCGCAAGCAGTTCGACGTGCCCCCGGGCGACCGTGAGCGGATTTCGGAGGTCGTGGCTCAGCGTCGACGCGAATTCGTCCAGCCGCTCGTTCTGACGTTCGAGTTCATCGCTCGACCGCTCAGCCTCTTTCCGGGCCGCCTGCGCCTGCTGTATCTGTCTCCGGAGCGTGTCCCGCATATTTCCGAAGGCGTCGTACAGCCGCCCGATCTCGTCCTGCCGAGTCGTCGAGATATCAACGCCGAGATCACCCTGTTCCATGGCCTGTGTCCGGTTACGAAGCTGTCTCAAGGGCCGAACCGTATGCCGTCCGAAGAGGTATCCCGCGATGCCCAGCGAGACGACTGTCGTCCCGATGACAGCGAGGAATCCCCAGCGGACGAGCCGACTCGTTCCGTACAGCGACTCGCGCTCGGCGCTCGTCGTGACCACCCACGACGTACCGTTGACGGGCGTGTACGTTGCGACATGGGCCCCCGTTTCGATAGTCGTCGTCCGGCCCGCTGTTGCGGCCCGGAGGCCGTCCTGACTGATGGGCGCGGAACCGCCCTGGCCGCCGATAAGCGGGTCCCCGTCCCCGGTGAGCAGTTGCGTCTCGAACCCGTCGCGCCCGTCCTGAAACTGCTCGGCCGGGACCCGGGCAACGAGCACCAGCGCTCCATCGCCATCGGAGACGGGAGTCACGAACGCCATTGAGTGGTTGTCACCGTCCGCGTATGCTGTCGAATGCACCACTGTGCCAGAACCGGTGGTGCCGTTCATCGTCGCCATCACGGGGGACTCCCACGCGGGTCCGACCGCCCACGGTGACCGGCCTTCTGTGCTCGTCTCAGTGCTGGCGACAACCATCTGAGAGTCGTCGACTGTGGAGACGTAGTGGAGCGAACGAATCTGTGACGACTCTGCCGTGGCCGCTGTGGTGAGGTACTGTCTAATATCTGCGGGCGTTCCAGTATCGTACACCCCTGCGGCTGCGATCGCAATAGTCTCCGTCTCGGTGGTCGTCCGCCACTGCTCGATACTGTCGGCGCGATGCGTGGCCGACGTTTCGAGGTCCGTCGCCGCGTCGCTGACGACCCGGTCCTGTATCTGCAGGTAGCTGCCGAAGCCGACGGCTGCGAGTACGACGACGATTACTGCCAGGGCGACAGCGAACTTCGCCGTGTAGCTCCTGTTCAGGACGACTGCATGAAGCCGCTCTAGCAGCCCATCGGATTGACTGGACGCTGCTGTCTCGTCCCCACCTCCTGTCATTATCTAATCTGAATCCTTCGGTAGTCGACCGCTACCCATCGTTATGTTCAGCCCATGATATAATTTGTCATATGTTATAATTGTAGACATCTGTGTTCCGAGGGAGCAGTCCCAGACGAGTCGTAAGGGGTTTCCTCGCGCTCACCGTCCCCTTTCGTATGAGCCTCGACGATCTACAGGAGGATATCGAAGCGGCGTACGGCGACTTCGATGACGAGTTCGAGCTGTCCATCGACCGCGAGACGCGCAACGAACTCGCGATGCTGTCAGTCGCACTCGACCCGGACGACCCGGACGAACTCGTCAGGCGCGCGGTCCATATGCTGTTTCAGTCGACCGTCGACCGCGGGACGCTGGATTTCCACCTCCGGTCGAGTTACGACTGTACGTACGATGAGTACCTTTCGGGGATGACCTTCGACCAGATGACCGGGAATGACTTCCCCCAGCAACAGGACAAGGACGACCGGCGCTATCAGTTTTAAACGAAGAGTCCAAGCACCAGCACCGTTGCGACGCCCAGGACCACCGAACGAAACATCCCGAGTACCCCCGTAAGCAGGATACGAAACACAGTCGTCTGAATCGGCTCCGGGGATCGCCGCAAGAGGGTCGGCATAGTACACATATACCACATTAGTTGACAGTTGGTGGTGCTATGGGATCTTTCCTCGCTACTTGTACGGCGAAGATATCCGCGACACGGCAACTGTCTCACCCATCTATCCGTCAGGACAGCGTATCCGCGGAAAACTACCCCTGGACTAGAATCCCGCTGACATGAAATCGGCAGTGCGTCCCGCCAATGATCGGGGTCGGATCGCGTACCCACTCACCGCCGCCGGTAACCAATACAGACTACCATCTGTTTCCGATACCCTTTTCCAAAAATTATCAATAATTGAAATACAACTTTCGATCTACTCTCTTTTATCTTCCGAGAAATACAGTACAAGCGGCCAATTCGAACATGATATGTGTGTTCTCGAACAGGCTTATCAGCTTTGATAGACAGAGAGAAGTTATAAAACGACCCTAAATCAACTCTGATGTGTGGGATTAGCGCCAGGCATACCGACGTGGATTCTCCTCAGTGCATTCGGCATAAACCTGGGAATTGCCGGTATTGCCGTTCGTCGTCGGAGTGTACGCGGGGCAGTGCCGCTCGCCGCGATAATGATCTCTGTAGCACTTTATTCGCTCGGCAACGGCGTTCTGTCGGCAAGCACGACAATGCCGACGTACCGGACCGGTCTCGTTATCAAATACATCGGGGCGGTCGGACTCGGGCCAACACAGTTCTGGTTCGGGCTGACGTACAGCGGCCGGGAATCACTCCTGACCCGCCGACGCTGGGCGCTACTGCTCGCTCCGCCGGTTGTCATTTTGGGGTTTGTCGTGACCGCACAGTCGCACGACCTGCTGTGGACCCTCGACGGGTTCGTGCAGGGACCGCCACTCGCGAGCCCGGTGCGCGAGAACGGCCCCGTCTTCTGGTTCAATCTCCTGTACCAGTACACTCTGATAGGAACGACGTACGTCATCGTCGGGCTCTTTGGGCTCAAGCGAAGCGGTCGGTACCGGACACAGGCGACGTTGATGTTGCTTGGCGGCATTATTCCGCTGATTGCGAGCGTGGTGTTCGTCTTCAGTAGCGATCCGATGGGTTCCGCCGACCAGACGGCGTTCGCGTTCACCTTTACGGGGATTGTCTTCGCGATCGCGCTCTTTCGCTTTGACCTCCTCGACCTGATGCCCGTCGCAAGGCACACGCTCGTTGAGGAGATGTCCGATCCCGTCTTCGTCGTCGATAAAGACGAGCGGCTTGTCGACGTAAACGAGACTGGCACAGACCTCCTCGATGACGAAGGGACGGCGATTGGCCGGTCTGCGTCGGAAGTCATGCCGTCCTACGACTCTCTCCCGGACGACGACGGCAATGCCGACGCGGATGTCGTCATTGAGGCTGACGGCGGACCACACTACTTTGACATCAACCGGACAACGCTCACCGACCAAACCGGCTCAGTGATCGGACAGCTGCTCATCTACCGTGACGTGACTGAGCGCCGTATCGCGGAAGAGCGCTTCCAGCGCCTCATCGAGCGGTCTTCGGACATGGTGACGGTTCTGGACGAAGACGGGGATTTCACGTACGTCAGCCAGCCGGTCGAGAAGATACTCGGATACGACCCGACCGAGCTGGTCGGTGAGGACGCCATCGAGTACATCCATCCCGACGACAGACAGCGCGTTGTTGAGGATTTGGCCAAATACGTTGACGATCACGGCTACTCCGGCACGTACGTCGTACGATTCCGCGACGCAGCGGGTAACTGGCGTTTCATCGAAGCGCACGCAACAAATCTGCTCGCCGATCCGTTCGTCGAGGGGATCGTCCTCAACTCCCGAGATGTGACCGAGCAACTACAGCGGAAGCGAAAACTGGAGCGACAGAACGAACGGCTCGACCAGTTTGCGAGCATCGTTGCGCACGACCTTCGGAATCCACTGAACGTCGCGAGCGGACGACTGAGCCTACTTGAGAGCGATGTCGATGCCGATCACAGCGCGTCGGTTGGGACGATTCAGGAGCAACTCGAGCGTATGGAGTCTATCATCGACGGCTCGCTCACGTTGGCTCGCTCAGGTGAAACGGTGACTGAGACCGACAAGGTAGACCTTGAGCTGATCTCCTACGATGCCTGGCAGAGCGTCGAGACTGACGGGGCGACCCTTGTCGTCGAAACGACACTCCAACTCAACGGTGACCGTAATCGACTTCGGACCCTGTTTGAAAACCTGTTCCGGAACAGTGTCGAACACAATGAATCGACCGATCTGACCGTCAAGATCGGGTCCGTACCTGACGGAGTAAGCTTCTATGTTGAAGACACCGGAACGGGCATCCCCAGCGAGGAGCGTGATGCCGTGTTCGAACAGGGATATACGACAAACGAAGAGGGAACAGGATTCGGCCTCGCTATCGCTAAAGACATCGTGCAGGCCCATGGATGGGACATCTCTGTCACTGAGGGCGAGAGCGGCGGAGCCAGATTCGTGGTCGAGTGCCACGAGTCACCCATGGTGAACCAACCTGACACCACATGACACTGAACGACTCCGTCGACTGGGCTACAGGCGTACAGGGTGTTGTATGTCTCCGGCGACGAATGCCGTCATCGTAGCGTTGCCCGTTCCCGTCACCGAAGACGGGCCCACCGCTACCGACGATACGACGGCCTCGGCACAAGCCGCGGTGCGACATCTTCAGAGGTCGACGTACTGGTCTTCCCACTCGCGGCGGGCGTCTATCTCACGACGCCCGCGGCGCGTGAGCGTATAGAAGTTGGTCCGCCGGTCGCGCTGGCCCTTCTCGACCAGTCCCTTGTCGACCAGTGTATCGAGGTTCGGGTACAGGCGACCGTGATGGATCTCCTTCTCGTAGTACGCTTCGAGTTCCTCCTTGATAGCTAACCCGTGGGGCTCCTCCCTGCCAGCGATCACGTAGAGAAGGTCACGCTGGAATCCTGTCAAGTCGTGCATCGATTTTCCTATGTAATGATTTAGTATCTATACTGTTAAATATATCGGCCCAGAGAACATGATGTGGTTTCGGTAGTCCGGGGTGTCGAATTTTCTGTATTTAGGCCCTCAGTCATCGTTTTGTCCATATGGTAAATACAGTCAGTATATCATCATTCTTCGGAAACTGATGGGAACAGTATTATTTGTCACTAGAGGACACAGAGAGGATAGTAGAAACAGTCCTGTTCGAAAGCGAGCAAGGTCTCGACCGCAGCGCCGTCGCGGCATAGCTCAGAACGATGGCCGATGCGCTGGACGCAGGACCCGAGATCACGCTCAGCGCAGGGACAAGAGGCCACGTTCGCGTCACCGTCGCAGGTGGAATTTGTGGTGAACGCCGAGCGCGAGAGCCCGGAGGGCGGCGACAGCAACTCGACATCGGAGTCGAACCGGAGTGGCCCGAGAACGCGACAGACACAGAGTGGTCTATCGAGTACGTCGTATCGTTTAGTAGTCAATTTCCGGATATACAGAAATCACTCGTAGCAGGTCGTTTGCAGCGAAGTAAGTGGAAAGCGGTCGCGAAAAACGCGACCGCTTGCCGCCCTGAATTGGTCCCCGCTGACGCTTCGGCCCTCCAAGCGAAGCGTCACTTGGTCGAATGGGGCAGAATAACTTAAAAGTACCGGCCCCGTCCAGCAGATGTTAGTTATCGAATTAGAAGCGAATGTAAGCTGTAACTAACCTAGATGTGTTCCTCCTCAAGCGCCCAACCAAGTGCCCGCTTGTAGTGGGTAAACATCATTCGGACCCGCTCGTGGTCCATCTCCTCGTCGTCTAACTGTTCAGCAAGGAACTCGTACTGCTCACGGATCTCGTCTTCCGAGCGCATACGTTGGCGTAGACAGCCCTCACGGAACAATCTTGAGGGCTGGCCTCTCAGCATCACGTATGAAAGTCCGCGGGGAGCGCGAGTGTCAGGACTGTGGCACGCGGTGGCGGTACTACGAGACGGGAAGCATTGCCTGTCCGGACTGTGGCAGCATCCACAGTGTCGGCATCGACGAGCACACCGAACACACTGACTCACCGGCCACACTTGACCTGACGCCGGTGCGGAGCCGAATCGATGCGGATACGACCCGAGAAATCGCCGACGCGGCAGCGGAGCGCTGCCGGGAGTACACGCGCAAGCGAGGGTTCATCGACGCGGGCGAACTTCGCCCGCTCGACCCGACGTTCGTCGCCGCGGTCGAACTCCAGCACGTTAGCGCACACCTCGCCCGGGAGTTACGCAGCGGCGACCCGGCAGAGCGGTACTTCTACGAACTGCTCGGTGGGGCTGACGACGGCGACCGTCCGGCCGTCGACGAGGTCCCGTCGGCCCTTCGCGTGCCGTACGGCCTGGCGATGGCAGCCACCGTCGACAGCTATCAGCGGGACGTGCGGACGTATCTGGACGCCAATCCGGAACCGACCGCACGACAGCTCTCCGGGCGGATTCGCGACCATCGAAAGCGGGTCGAGGCGCTGGACGGCGATGTCGACCCCGCGGACGCGAACCGCCTCGTCCATGCGGCGCGGGACCTGGGTTCGTACATCACCGGCGACGAGAGCGCCTTCGTCAGAGCTGAAAACTGGCTCGCCGGAATCGAGGACGACACCGTCTAACTCCTGAGCCGCCGCACCAGCGACTCGTCCAGACAGTTTTCGGGCACCGAGTCCCGCCACGTGACGGTCTCTATCGATTCGCCGTCGAGGCCGGGGTCCGACGCGAGCGCCGTTGCATCTGCCGTCCCGCGATAGGTCCCGAAAAAGAACGTCGCCTCGCGGTCGCCGTCGGTTACTGTGACCTCAGTGACGGCAGCCAGTTCATTGACGGCGATAGGCACACCAGTCTCCTCGCGGACCTCGCGGCGCACCGCCTCCTGGCGCGTCTCGCCGGTTTCGACGCCGCCGCCCGGGAGCTTCCAGATGTCGTCCTCGTAGACGAACAGCAGGCGGTCCGCCGGGTCGGTGACGAGCGCGCCGACCGCCCAGCGAAGGCCGCGGTCGGCACGGGCGCGGACTCCCTCTACGCCCCCTCTGTCGGTCTCTCTGGTCACTTGGCGGGTGAGCACGTCGCGGTCCGCAAAATCCGCAAGCCTCGGCATTCAGGGGAGGTCGACGTCGATGTCGTGTTGCAGGCCCGTCGCTTTGACCGTGTTGTACAGCAACATCGCGCGGGTCATCGGGCCGACGCCGCCGGGGACCGGCGTGATTGCGCCGGCGACCTCCTTTGCGCTCTCGTACTCAACATCGCCGACGAGTTCGTACCCCTTCTCCGTGTCGGCGTCGACGCGGTTGATACCCACGTCGATGACCGTCGCGCCCTCCCCAATCATCTCGCCGTCGATCATCTCCGGGACGCCGGCCGCAGCGACGAGGATGTCAGCGTTGCGCGTCCGTTCGGCGAGGTTCTCGGTGCGGGAGTGACACACCGTTGTCGTCGCATTGCCACCGGGTGCCTTCTGGATGAGCAGGTTCGCCATCGGCTTGCCGACGATGTCCGAGCGGCCAACGACGACAGCATCTTTACCCTCAGTGTCCACGCCCGCGCTCTCAATGAGCTTCTGGATGCCGTGGGGCGTACAGGGCTTGTAGCGGGCGTCGCCGGCCACGAGCCGGCCGACGTTCTCCGGGTGGAAGCCGTCGACGTCTTTCATCGGGTCAATGGCGCGCAGGACCGACCTGTCCTCGACGTGGTCAGGGACGGGCATCTGGACCAGAATACCGTTCACATCGTCGTCGGCGTTGAGGTCCTCGACGGTGTCGTACAGTTCGGCGGCGTCCGCGTCGGGGTCGATGTCGATGTCGATGGCCTCGATACCGACCTCCTCGCAGTCGTTCTGTTTCATCGAGACGTACGTCTCGCTGGCCGGGTCCTCGGACATCAGCACCGTCGCCAGCGACGGGCGGTGGCCGGCGTCGGCGAGGCGGTCGATGGACGCAACAAGGTCGTCCCGAATCGACTGTGCGACGGCGTTGCCGTCGATAATCTCTGTCATTAGGTACAACGGCGGCGCGGGGCGGTATGAACGTCCCGGATTCCAGTCAGCCGCGACAGGCTAGCACGCTCCCACTCAGGGACAGTCCGACTCGGCAACCGACTGCCGCTCGGCCCCCTGCTGGATAGCCCGTGTCGTGCCGCTCGGGACAGCCACCGTCATCGCCCGCCCGCCGTACCCGTGAGTCTGGTCGTGCCCCCGGACCACGACACAGCCCACGTCATTGGGAACCGTAATCGTCGCCGACCGGGTGAACGGGGCCGTCGAGTGGGCGTGCAGGAGGTCCCGGCGGCCCAGTTGCTCGCCACCCAGGGTCTCGACCTGCCACCAGTTCGCGTAGCCGTCCTCGCCGTCGTCGTCGTGGTACAGCGTCACGTCGAAACGGTAGTCGCCGCCGTCCTCATCGTCTACTTCGACGCCGACAACGTTGGCCTCTCGCAAGTCGAGGTCCTCGGCATCAGGTGTCTGGCCAGCAGCGGCCTGCTCGTCTGTCGCAGTGGCAGCGTCCGTCTCTGCCGCCGTCGCCGCTGTTGTGGGCTCGCTCCCGCTGCCATCGCTGTGCCCAGTTTCCTCCCTCGACTCTCCCTCGAACTGTGTACAGCCGGCGAGTGTTGACAGGGAGGTACCCAGTGCATAGAGCAGCCGGCGTCGAGTTGTGCGCGGCATACCGGGTGTGTCGGATGGAACTGATAAAAAGTGAGTCGCGAAGTGTGCGGATAGCAGAACTGCGGGCTAGAGCTTCCGGCGTTATTCGTACAGCGTGTACTCGTCGGTCATCTCGTCCACGCGGTCGCTGACCTCCGCGACGACATCGTCGTCGTGCGGGGCATCGACGACCTTGTAGATGAGGTCCGCGACCTCGCGGCAGGCGTCCTCGTCGAAGCCACGCGTGGTGAGCGCGGGCGTACCGGCGCGGATGCCCGAGGGGTTGAATGCCGAGCGGGTCTCGCCCGGAACGGTGTTGGCGTTGAGGACGATACCAGCTTCCTCCAGCGCTTCCTCGACTTCCTTGCCGGTGGTGTCCGGGTGGGACGGCCGGAGGTCGATGAGGACGAGGTGGTTGTCCGTGCCGCCGGAGACCAGCGAGAGGCCGTGCTCTTTGAGGCGTTCGCCAAGCGCGATGGCGTTGTCAACGGTCTGCTGAGAGTATTGCTCGAACTCGGGGGCCAGCGCCTCACCGAAGCCGACAGCCTTGCCGGCGACGTTGTGCATCAGTGGGCCGCCCTGCGAGCCGGGGAAGACGGCAGCGTCGATGTCGTCGGCGTACTCCTCGTCGCACATGATGATGCCGCCGCGGCCGGCACGAATGGTCTTGTGCGTCGACCCAGTGACGAAGTCGGCGACGCCGACCGGCGACTCGTGGACGCCGGCGGCGACGAGACCAGTGATGTGGGCGATATCCGCGAGGTGGTAGGCGTCGACCGCATCGGCGGCTTCCTGAATTCGCTCGAAGTCGACCTCTCGGGGGTACGCCGAGTAGCCCGAAACGATGATATCCGGTTCGAACTCCTCTGCGTGGTCGTGGAGGCCCTCGTAGTCGACGTAGCCGGTTTCCTCGTCGACCTTGTACTGTTCGACTTCGTACACCTGGCCGGCGAAGTTCGCCGGGTGGCCGTGCGAGAGGTGGCCGCCGTGGGTTAGGTCAAGCGAGAGGATCTTGTCGCCGGGTTCGAGGACGCCGAGATAGACGCCCATGTTGGCCTGTGAACCGGAGTGTGGCTGGACGTTGACGTGGTCTGCGCCCCACAGCTCCTTCGCGCGGTCGATAGCGAGTTCTTCGACGTCGTCGGCGTACTCGCAGCCGCCGTAGTAGCGCTCGCCAGGATAGCCCTCGGCGTACTTGTTCGTCAATTCGGAGCTCTGTGCCTCCATCACAGCCTCGCTGACGTGGTTCTCACTGGCAATCATCGCCAGTGTGTCGTTTTGCCGGCCTCGTTCGCCCTCAAGGGCGTCTGCAACTGCCGGGTCCGCTTCCCGTACGGTTTCGTAGCTCATGTATCCGATTCAGGACCGATACGACAATAATCTACCCTTTGACCCACGCGCGTGTAATGTTATCAACCCTCGTTTGGTGCCGGGGTATGGTGGGGGGTGACGACGTGCTGACAACCGTACGTATATATCGGATGACGTTCCACATATGCACACATGGTCACCTGGGGGGTGGCAGGCGAGCGGGTGGGCCGGGACGGCGGTGAAACGCTGGACTGGGATGGGGAAACGGTCGACCCGACCGCACTGGTGCACCAATTACACAATCGAGAGAGTACTGACGGCGAACAGCTACCACAGCGTGTCGACGATTGTTACCGCGGGTCCGTCACCGAGTTAGCGCTACCGGCGGTTGATGTCACGGTAACCCGCGTTGATACTGACGCCGATAGCGGGACGGTTGATTCACCGACAAGGCTTCAGGAAGGGGAGTACCTGTTGACGATGCAGGCCCGCGCTGCGGATAGCGACCGGGACTCACCGCTGGGCGTCGTCGACGACATTCGAATCCACGTCCGCTTCGACGGTCCGGCGTCGCTCCATTCGGCCGGTATTACCACCGTGCTTGGTTTCCAAGAGCCGACGAGCATTACCGTCGGGTTCGTCTGGGAAACGAACGCGGAGCGGCCGCATCTGCAGGTCCCCGCGACGCCCGAAGGGCTCGCAACAGCGATTACGCATCTGAGCGGGGCGCATCACACGATGCAGCCGTCCCGCTCGCACCCGGAACTCCGCGGGCACCCGCCGATAGTCACGACCGGCGAGACAACCCGTATTCCGGAGCCGGTGCGACAGAACCGTCCCGAGACCGGTATCACGCTCCGTGTTCCGGAGTGCGAGGCGGAACTGCTCGTCAGTGCACCGCTGGCATACTATCTCGGGGCCGAAGTGGTGGTCGAGTCACGGGATGCCGCACTGTTGACAGCCGAAGACACGTCGGTACACCTCTCTTTCGACGCGTGGCCGTCGCTTCAGGCTGGCGTCGCAGCGCTGCTCCGCAAGGTGTTCTACCTCGACTGTCTGGTCAGACGCGTCGACCCGGCCGAGAGTGGCGCTCGTATCACGTCCGCCCTTTCGCTCGACCCGGATACAGTGCGGTCGCTGTCGCCGGCTGGACGGCTCGAACGGTACATTGATGTCTCCGACGAAGCCGTGAATTCGATTCTGCCTGAGTGGCCCCTCTCGACGTACGTCTCGCCAGAGCCGGAGCGGGTCCGCTATCTGCCCTTCCTGCTTGACCGGCTCAGTCTTATCTACCTGCCAGACAGCTCCCGGCTTGACCAGGATGAACTGCTCGACAGAACGCTGGCGGATTCGTATCTGAGTCGCGGATCGGCTGAGCGCCCGCCAGTCATCGAGCCGAACCTGCGCGAGGGCCAACTGCACTCGTGGCTCGCCCCGGGGAACCCGATAGACGCCTGCAAAACGCCGCCGGAAGCGTACGTGAACCGCTACCGGAGTCAAAACCGTGACACCGACAGTCAACAGGTCGCGGTCGTCCTCAACGACGAGGAGATGGCCGATGAACACACGGAAGTCACGGAGATATACCGGGCCGCGGACCTACCGATGGACGTCCGGGTCAGCGAACTGCTGTCGGTCAACGAACTGGCCGACGTGTTCGAACAGCCGGCCGATTTCGTCCACTTCATCGGCCACTGCGACGAGGAGGGACTGCGCTGTCCCGACGGTAATCTGGCGCTGTCGTCGCTGTCGGAAGCCCGAACACAGACGTTCTTCCTGAACGCCTGTGGCTCCTACGATGAAGGGATTGACTTGGTCAAGCAGGGTGCGGTCGCCGGTGCGGTGACACTCACCGACGTGCTGGACAAACACGCTGCCCTGGTCGGGACCGCCTTCGCGCGCCTGCTCAGTAACGGATTCAGCATTCAGCGAGCGCTGGAACTCGCTCGCCGACGGATAATGATGTGCAAGGACTACGCGGTCGTCGGCGACGGGACCTACTCAATCGTTCCCAATCCCGCGCATCCTGCAGTCGTCTGGCTCTCCGAAGGGGAGACAGGATTCGACGTGCAGTGTACGGTCGTGTCCCCGGAACGGCCCGGCGAGAGCTACCGCCTGCCGTTCGACGACAGCGCCGCGCTGAACGGCGAACAGACGAGCCACTCGCTTGGTGCTACGGAGTTGGCCGACGCGCTGGGCCAGACCTCGCTGCCTGTCATCTACGACGGGGAGTTCCACTGGTCCGATGACCTGGCCGCGCGCCTCCGGACGGGCTTCTGAGGAAGGGAGAGCTGTCAGACTCCATGGCCGGAGCCGAGGCGGCCGCCGTCTGTTTCCGAACCGACCGAGTCGTTGCGGCGATGCGACATCTTCCGGGAACCTTTCGTACTGGGGGTCAGATTTGAGACGATGCCCGGGTCGTAACTTCCGGCGGGAAGGAAACAGTGACACCAGCCACTTATCGGGCCGAATTTACGCGGCGTCACCGAGCGGCATTGGTGGTTCAGTCCGTGGGTCGAACGGCTTCTGCTTAGGATAATTGACCAATATTTTATCGCTGTTCGCTGGTGGGTGTTGTCGGATTGTTGGCGAAATCAACACAGTATGGCCGGTAAAATTAAATATAGCAGTACACTATATACTGGCAAGGGACAATGACCGAAAATCTCCTGCAAGACGACATCGGGTCCATGCTGACCACGGTGTTTGGGGCAACTGACGAGCCGGTGTACGTCGTGAACCCGTCGCGGCGGACCATCTCTGAGCTTGTATCGACACTGGACGCAGATTCGGGCGCTCCCGAGGTTCGGCTGCTCGCCGACGAGCGCGCACTGAAAGACGTCATGGACGACTTCCTCGTTGCGAGCACTGCGGCCGACCTCATCAACGAGGGGCGGCTCACCATGCGACTGCTTGACGACGTGCCGAACCACTCGGTCGCGGTAACCGTTGACACGGTGTACGCGCTCGTCACGATCAGCGACACGGTCGGCGGTCTCGGGACCGACGACGCGGCGTTCGTCGATAACGCCTACGACTACTACGGCTCGACCTGGCAAGACGCCGACGAGTACTCGCTCCGGACACCGCCGCTCAACCGCGTCCAGAGCACGCTGGAATCCGATATCGGCCCGGAAACCGCGTCGGACTTCAACGACGTTCTCAGCTCGCTGTCGACGGCTCGCGGCGATGGCGACGGGCTTGATGAGGTCACCATTAGCCTGCTCGTGGCCGCACGGAACGGCGAACTGCTGTATGACATCAGCAAGTGGGGCGAGGATGTCGGGCTGGCGAGCAAGGCAACGTTCTCGCGGACGAAGACGAAACTCGAAGACATGAACCTCATCGACACCGAGAAGGTCCCAATCGACGTGGGTCGCCCGCGACTCCGCCTGATGCTCGGTGACGACCGGCTCAAAGACGCCGACCCGGACGAACTGGCCTCCGTCGCCCAGTCTATCCTCGCCGCGTAGGTTTTTCTCCCTTCACCACGAGGGCTTCGGCATGCGAACTGTCGAAGTCGTCGGGCGTGGACCGGCTGTCGATGCACTTGCCGCGTTTCTCGCCGATATCGACGTTTCAGTAGCACAGCCGTCGACACCGGCGGACAGCAGTGGCAACCTCGCCATCGTCGTCGATACCGTCGGTTCGGAGCGGTTTGCGGCGTGGAACAACCGGGCGAAAGACGCTGGCACGCCGTGGGTCGCCGTCGAACTGGGCGGCGTCGGCGGCGTCCCGGTGAGTGACGCCGCGATTAGTGGGTTTGGACCTGAAACCGGCTGTTTCGACTGTCTACGGACGCGGGTCGAGGCGACGGTCGATGACACCGAGGAAGTCACAGAAGCCCCGGCAGCAGCCACGCAACGATTCGCGGGAGCGCTGGCTGGTCGACTGGTGACCCAGTTTCTCGACGGTGACACTGCCCTCCTCGGGACTGTCACGGAACTCCCGCACACCCAGCGGCGGTTCCTCCCGGTCCCGGGCTGTGACTGTGGCGGGACACAGAACTATCCTCTCGCCGACGGTCGGCAGACGGCCCCCGACAGCGAGGCGCTATCGCGGGCGGAACTGGGCCTTGACGACCGGGTCGGTATCGCCACGGAGGTCGGTGAGGTCGAATCGTTCCCCGCTCCGTACTACCTGTCAACGCTCGCCGATACCGCCGGATTCAGCGACGTGTCGGCCGCCGCCAAGGCCGCCGGTGTTGCCATCGACTGGGACACAGCATTCATGAAAGCGCTGGGCGAGAACTACGAGCGGTACGCGGCCGGCGTCTACCGAGAAGAGAATCTACGGCACGGGACAGTCGCCGATGTGCCGGCTGCTGTCACACCCGATGCGTTCGTCAGGGATGAGGTCGAGTGGGACGAATCGAATGCACTCCCTTGGGTTCCTGCCGAGAACCTGCTGACCGACGAGCAGCGGTCGCTGCCCGCCGAAACCGTCCACTATCCGCCGCCATCGGACGCTGTCAGACCAGCAACGACAACTGGGCTGGGGCTTGGAAACACCGTCACGGAGGCCTTGCTGACCGGGCTGTACGAGGTCATCGAGCGTGACGCCGCGATGCTGTCGTGGTACTCGACGTTCGAGCCGCTCCGGGTGGCCGTCAACGACCACGAGCGGTACGACACGCTCCGACGGCGCGCGGCGTCTGAGGGCCTCGACGTGACGGCGCTGTTACTGACACAGGACGTGGACGTGCCAGTCATCACTGTCGCACTGGCACAGGACGAGTGGCCGCGCTTCGCGCTCGGGACCGACGCGGATCTGAACCCGGGTGCGGCCGCCGTCGGCGCGCTGGAGGAGGCGCTCCAGAACTGGATGGAACTCGACAGCATGGGTCCCGAGGCGGCCATGGACGCACAGGGCGCTATCGGGCGCTACGCCAAATCGCCCGGTGAGGCGGCCGACTTGACGGCTGCGGAGACGGCGGTCCCGCTGGACTCGCTTGGCCCTGATGCGGACCTCTCTGGCGAGGCAGAGCTAGAGACGTTGTGTGACCGGGCGACCGACGCGGGGCTCGCTCCGTACGGGACACGGCTGACGACGCGCGACCTCGAACAGCTCGGGTTCGAGGCGGTTCGAGTCGTTTGTCCGTCGGCACAGCTGCTGTTCTTCGGTGAGTCGTTCTTCGGCGAGCGGGCCGAAGCCGTCCCGGCCGACCTTGGCTTCGAACCGCGACTCGACCGGGATCACCATCCGTTCCCCTAAGCGGACCAGTGGCTGTCAGATACCGAACGTCGCCCGCAGCATATCCCGCGAGCCCGGCCCGAGGCCGACGGCGGTAACGGCGATGAGCAACAGCAGTGCGTACCGCGGGCTGTCGTCGATGAACTCCTGATTGAACAGCGAGACGACCAGCGAGGCGACGGCGAGCTTGACAATCAAGAACGGCCATGAAGTGCCGATAGCCGCGGAGAGACCGGCCGGCTGGAGTGCCTCGGTAGCCGCAATGATGAACTCGTTGGCCGGGTGTTTCGGATAGTACGTTAGCGGAACATTGAGCGCGTCGAGCCAGTCGGCCAGCAGAACGTTCGCAACACCGTCGATTGCGTGGCCCCAAATGACCAGCAGGCCGATATAGCCAGTTCCGTCGTTCAGCGCCGGTCGGTAGGACTCGAACAGGCGATACAGACCGTACGACAGCGCCGACGCCAGTGCGACAGTCGTGATGAGGACTGACGGGTACAGCGTCGCGTACTCGCGTGTGAGCGCGACAAATGTGAGATACAGAATCGTCACGGCGACAAAAGCCCCGCCGATAGCGCCGGTCGTCCGGTAGTAGCTGTCGACGACCCCACGCTCTTCGAGATCCACGCAGGCGACGAGGACGAGCAGCGTCAGCAGGAACACCGTCCCGTAGATGACGGGACTGATGATGAGCGAACTCAGCGGGTACTCGACGATGGGTGTGACTCCGGCGTCGACCGCGCGGTCGGTCGCATCCTCGACAGTCCGCAACGCGCCGCCGAGCAGCATGAACGGGACGAACGCGAAGTAGAGCTTCGGGTCTTCGGCGATGTCCAGTCGCTCAAGGAGGAAGTAGACACCGACAAGCATGTACACCAGAATCAGCATGTAGCCGATCTCTGAGACGATAGTGTACCCCGGTTCTGCGATGAGCCGGCCTTCCTGTATAGCCGCTTTACAGCCCTCGTACAGCGGTTGTGGGCCGGATGCAGTCATTTCGGCACAGCTGGCCGACTTGGCGTCGGCGTACACCGGCCCCCAGAAGTATTGCCAGAGGAACCGATCCCAGACGGCCTGTGGAGCAGCCATAACGGCTCCGACCGCAACGAGGAGGACTGCAACGAAAGAGCCCACCCAGAGCTGGCCGGGCCCGTACTCATCGACGGCTCGATCGAACGTTTCCATGGCCGAGTGACCGGTGGCAGGCGGTTTCAGCGTTCCGGTCCCGTGTGCGTGGAGCGGGCTTCCGCGAGCCAGACGCGGCGGGATTTGATGGCGAAAATGTGTTTAATCCCCAGTGAGTGCCTCGTTGCCGGCCGCCACGAAGGCCTCGTGTGCCTCGCCGTTTGAGGCGACGACGGAATCGCTGTCGTGGGTCCAGGGCTCGCCATCGAGGTCAGTGACCGTGCCGCCAGCCTGTCGGACCATGTGTACGCCGGCGATCGTATCCCAGGGGTCCATCGAGCGCGTACAAACGAGCCCTTCGAGCGCCCCGTCGGCAACGTGTGCCAGCGTGGCCTGGAACGAACCCAGACGCCGAATGTCACCGAAGCGGTCGCCGACAGCGCTACACAACCGACCGAATTCGTCCCTGTCATCACGGTCCCACCAGCCGACGGGGGCCACGGCAAAGGTCTCCGGGTCGGTTCGTACGCTCACGGAAAGTTCAGTCCCGTCTCGCGTCACGCTTTCGGGGCCAGCCGCGTAGAGGTCGCCATACGAAGGGAGGTAGGTCACCGATGCGACCGGCTCACCGTCGACAACTGCGCTGACGACCGTTCCCCACAGACGCATCCCACGGACGTAGTTCGCCGTCCCGTCGATCGGATCGATTACCCACACAGCGCCGCTACTTGGGATACTATCGACCGCTTCAGGCTCGGAGTCAGCTTCCGGGCCAGCTAACGTTGAGAGGTCCTCTTCACAAAGGAACTGGTCACGGGGGAACTCCGCTCGGATCGTGGCGACGACTTGCCGCTGGGCGTCTCGGTCCGTCTCCGTGACGAGATCGTTTTTGTTGGCCTTCGAATCGACACTGAGGTCGCCCCGGAACTGCTCGCGGGCAACGACACCGCCGGCGCGGGCTGCTCGCTCGGCAACCGCCGCCCGGTGGCTTGCATCTGTCATACCTGACGCTGGACCGCCCGTGTTCAAACCATCTCGCCTTCCAGCAAAACAGGGCCGACGGCCAGGATGGGTTACTCCTCTTCGACAGCCTCGTCAACAGCATCGAGAATGGCTTCAGCGATGTCCCGCGCCTCATTGGGCGTGTACAGGACCTGATTCCCCAGTGACTGTTCAATACGGACGTAGCCGTCATCGTCCTCAATGGAGAAAAACGCTGTATTCTCCAGCGGTGGCACGTGCAGGCTGGCCCCCTCGGACTGGTCTGTGGCCATGTTACTATTTAGCATATAGAGCAGCTTAAATCTACGGCTCTGGACAACAGCGACCGCCCAGTTACAAATATTAATAATTGGGCCACAACGGCTTATACTCAGCCCAGATATGTACGTATATGGCATCGATACGTGGGGCACTTCGGTTCAGCAAGGACATCTCAGTTATCATGCTTTTGGGAGTCGTCTACGTCCTTGGGTTGAGCGTCGCAACGCTGATCAGTGCATCAGAGGAGCGACTGCCACGGATACACGCTGTTAGTGGCGAGATACGGAGTCGACTTCGTCGCCCGGTGTAAACCGCTCGGCAATCATGAAGCCCTAGAGTCGTCGACTGGCACACGGAATCAAGTGGTTGTCTCCAGAGTGCGTCTATCCAAGTTGGCGAATTTTTCCGACCGTGGACAATATCTGGGACCACTTCTCTGTGTCTCTCGTTAGACTCCCGGAGTAGTACGATTCCCGCAAAGGTGGCCGCCCTGTTGGTCATTGTATTGTAGTGTTTGAATGTCTGTAAATGATACCCGCTGTAGAGATAGTCCACTAGTTTGATAGATGTCTGTTTCACAACGTACATTAGTCCGTGAATAATCTGATCTACTGATAGGTGCCCACACTACAATATCGTCATGGTTGGAAGAGATTGTGTACAATCGGAGAAGAATAGGGGAGCCTCATGCTAACTACTGGTATTAATGATGGGTTATCTTACCCAACAGCTTTATTATATGCTGCTTTGACATGATATCCTGTGTGGGAACCATGCGGTACCTATCAGAAGTTAGCTATTGAAATCAGATAAAATGAGGCCTACTAGCCGTATTCAACGAAAGCAGTTCAGGGGAGTGGCGAGCGTATGCCGCTAGCCGCACCAGTTACAGCCGAGGTACGGGAATGACAATACAAGCAAACCAGGCAAATCAAGCGGATGAACGGGGGATCGCAGCCAGCACTGCAGACGAGTTTCTTGTCACGCCGGAGAGCGAAGTCACGCCGGTTTTGAGCGTCGTGATGCCCACTCTCAACGAGGAGAAAGGGATCGTAGAATGTATCGATTGGATCAAGACCGCGATCTCGGAGTTGCGCGTTCCAACTGAGATCATCGTAAGCGACAGTTCGACCGACGCGACTCCGGAGCTAGCTCGCGAGCGGGGTGCAACAGTCGTGACACCTGACGAACCGGGCTATGGCTATGCGTATCGCTACGCGTTCGACAAGGCACGAGGAGAGTACATCGCGATGGGCGATGCCGACACGACGTACGATTTTAAAATGATTCCACAGCTCCTCGAGCCGGTCCAGAACGGCGACGCGGACATCTGTATGGGGAGTCGACTTGAGGGAGAGATCCGTGACGGGTCGATGCCGCCGCTGCATAAATACGTCGGCAATCCGCTGTTGACGCGGTTCCTGAACACGTTCTATGGAGCCGGTGTCAGCGACGCACACAGCGGCTTCCGTGTGTTCACCAAGGACGCGCTCGAAACGCTAGAGCTAGAGACGACTGGGATGGAGTTCGCCAGCGAGATGATCATGGAGGCCGGCGCGAACGATCTCACCATCGAGGAGGTCCCGATTATCTATCACGAGCGGGAAGGCGAGGAAACGCTCGATAGTTTCAGTGACGGCTGGCGACACGTCCGATTCATGCTCGTGAACGCGCCGGATTATTTGTTCTCGTATCCGGCTCTGTTACTCGTCTCTGCCGGGGCCGTGTTGATGTCGCTGTCAGCCGCCCAGCTGTCGGTCGGTGGCGTCAACTTCGGCATACAGACCATGGTCGGCGGGTCGCTGCTGGCAATCGTCGGGTATCAGGTCTGGACGCTGGCGCTGTTCAGTTCCATCGCCGCGAACCCTATAAACAAGCCCGAGGGTGTGCTTGTCGGCATGATACGGGAGCGGTTCCAGTTGGAGCACGGCGCGTCCATCGGCATTCTCGCGGCTGCAGTCGGCGTTCTGTATCTCGGGAGCGTGTTCGGACAGTGGCTGCTCGCCGGGGAAGCGGCGTTGCCGTCAGCCACGGCGACCCTTCTGGCCTCGACAGTCGTGGTCCTCGGGCTACAGACAGTGTTCGGGTCGTTCTTCATGAGTATGCTGGCAGACAGCAGCTAATCATTGACTGCCGTTTTCGCGCACTAATCAGTTCTGCGTACACCTGCTAGAGCACGTTCCGTTCTCGACGCACTCGATATCGGGCTGCGTTCGGTTCTCGGCAACAAATTCCCACTCGTTTCGACCCACACTGTCGGTGCCGTTCGAATAGGTGAGTTGTCTGTACAGCCCGTTGTAGTTCATCACGCTGTCGTACTCTGTCTGGGAGTAGCGCTCCTCGTCGATACCGTCCTGATGGGCGTCGAGCCCCATCGCATGCCCGAATTCATGCATGAACAGCGACGCGGTGATCTTCGTCGAATCGAACCGCTCCATCGCCGCAATTTCAGGTCGTCCCGCGCCGACGAAGTAGTCGTCACCGTTGTAGGCGACGTCATCGGTGAGCAAGACATAGTAGTAGCCGTCAGAACTGTACTCCGAATGGTTGGCCCGGAAGTCGTAGATATCGTTCCCGGCACCAGCGCGGGATTTCGAGTGGACTGTTCCGTTGGCCGAGAGGTTCGTATCGTCCGTGACTAGATGGATATCGATCCCGGTGGAGTCGTCGGGGTTCGAAACGGGTGCATTCGCAAAGGTCTCGACAATAGAGGTCTGGACTGAGTCGCTGAGCGTCGTTGACTGTGTAGAATCGACTTCGACGTAGATGTCCGTTCGCAGCGGGTCTGCATCCGGGATAGCTTGCTCACAGCGGACTTCCATGCCGTCCGGATAGCCGTCGCCATCCGTGTCCGCGTTGGTCGGGTCAGTGTCATAAACGGACCGCTCTAGCGGATCCGACAGTCCGTCTCCGTCTGTATCAGTGGCGTTCGCATCGGCCTGTACCTGCTGTACGTCCGGAGTATCGGCCCCACCACCGCTAGCAGTGTTCACCTGCGACAATGTCCCGGCGACTGGAAACGCGACACCGGCGAGAAGCAGCGCCACGAAGACGACAGCACCGGCGCGAAACATCGGCAGGCGACAGAACCAGTTGTTCGCGAGACGGCGGGCGCCAGCTGAGATATCTGTGAGCATAGTTCTAATATTAATACTGATTCCAGTAGCTATATTCAGCTAAGTTCCTGACTCCCAATGTATCGAAGCCTCAGACCACTCATGACTCAGAATTCCTGTGTGACGGTTAAGTAAATAATCCCCCAAATATCAATATCGATTTCGATACTGATGAGGGGTGCGGACTCTAAGCACTCGGCTGTGTCTGTCGGTATCTTCAATGGGCTCGGTTCAGTAACCGAAGCTAATGCGTGTCACCCGGCGGTTCTGGCTCACGATCACTGCTATCGGTAGTCTCGTCGTGGGTGGTGGGCTGCTCGATGCACCCCTGTTAGTCGTCGGGGCCGTCGGGCTCGCAGGCTGGCTGCTCGCAATGCAGTTTGCGTTCGTCCGCGGCGTGTCACGGCTCAAGGACGAACTCACAGTCAGCCAGTCGCTCGACCGGTCCCGAATACGGACCGACGCCGAAACGAAGTACACCCTTGAGGCATCAGTTGCCGCGGCCAGCGATCACCTGCCGCTCTCCGTTGAGGCAAGGATTCCCCTCGCAGCGCGGATGGAATCGGGCATCGTTCCGGAAATCAATCTCGGTGCGTCGATGCAATCCTCGTCGATGACGCTTCCGCTCACTTGGGGGACTGTTGGCAACTACACCCTTCCCGGAGCCACAGTAACCGTCAGTGACAGCACCGGGCTGTTTACCCAGTCGTTCACGACGGCTCCCGGCCCCGAACTAGCAGTCGAGTCGCCGTCGGTCGGCCCGATTCACGTTGGCCAGAGCGGGAAACAGTTGCTACGCGGTGTCGGCGAGCACGATGCTCGGGGGCGGACGGGTGGCCTGTCAGCCGAGGAGATTCGAAAATATGTCCCGGGTGACGCACTGAAATACGTCGACTGGAAGGCGACTGCCAGGCTAGACGAGACGCACGTCCGCAACTACGAGGCCGAGAGTAACCGTAGCGTGGTGCTCGTCCTCGATCACCGGCAGACACTGGGTGATGGGACACCTGGCGAAACGAAGCTAGATCACCTCAAAGCGGTCGCCGCAGCGTTCCAGCAGCGTGCCGAAACGACCCGTGACCCGTTGGGGTATATAACTGTCGACGACGCGGGCGTGACGGAATCGAGAATCCCTGTGGCGAGAACCGAAGCCTACAGGTCGTGCCGGCATCGGATCAACGACCTCGACACCGAAACTGAGACGCCGGCAACAGCCACCACGAGAGCGGCTCACACCGAAAGGATGACACGGACGGTAAACCCGACGACGGACACACAATCACCGATGGAAACGACGTTGCTCGCGTATCGAGATGCCGCCGGATCAAAACGACACCTTCCCAACCAGCCGCTGTACAACGGGTTCCAGGTGGCACCACACGAGGTACGCAGCGCGGACCTGCTGGTCATCTGTACCGACGACAGCAACCCGAGTGAACTACGGAACACGGTTGGACTGGCGAGGCGCAACGCAACGGAGGTCGTCGTGTTTATCGCTCCATCAGTAGCCTTCGATACAGACCTCCTCACCGATCTCGATACCGCATACGAACGGTATCGAACCTTCGACCAGTTCCGGCGTGAACTGAACGAGGTCGACTCGGTGACAGCCTACGAAGTTGGGTCCCCGGAACAGATCTCGGCTATTCTGTCCGGCAGCCCAGCGAACACAGACCAGAGGGAGTACGCATGAGCGTCGCACTGAAAACGAGGGCACGCTCGCTCCGATCACTGCCCACCGTACTCGGCCTGCTGGGCATCGTCGTAGCCACAGGCGGACTCGTCTGGGACGGGCCGGTATGGCTTGGCTTCGTCGGTGTTGTCCTCGGCGGTCTCTACCTGTCCGGAACACCCGTTCTCGCGGTCGTGCTCGGACAGATAGCGCTCGTCACAGTCGATACACCATCACTGCTACCGCTCGTCCTTGTCGAAAGCGGCCTGTTCCTTGCGCTGCTTTCGGTAACTATCGAGACGCCCGACGGCCGAGTCGCCGGCAGCCTCGTCGCACTTGTCGTTCCGCTGCTGGGCAGTCTCGCCTGGCTGTCGCTCTGGCGCTGGAACGTGGCCCCCCTCAGAGCCGGGTTCGCTCTCCTCGTCGGGATTGCCATCGTCGGCTATCTGCTCCATCGCTATCTGCTGATAGAACTCGACATCGTAACTAAAGACGCAGTTTCGGATCGTGATTTCCTATGAGCCAACCCGAGCCTACGCAACCGGATGCATCAGGTGATGACAGCACCCAACAGACCGATATTGTGCGGGACCGCCAGACACTCGAAGCGGAGATGGAAGTGTTACGGGAGGAGAACCGCCGGTTGCGCGACTCCTACGCGCATGCGAAGCGGGCAACGTTCAGACGGACCGCAGTGGGCTTCTTTGCGGTTGGTGGACTATCCCTCATAGCGGCGTTCCTCTTTCCAGCCCTGCAGACGATCTTCATAGCGTTCGCTGGAACCGGTGTGTTTGCCGGAATCGTCACGTTCTATCTCACTCCCGAGCGGTTCGTCTCGGCGTCGGTCAGTGACACGGTGTTCGACACGCTGGCCGATGTCGAACAGCACCTCGTCAGCGAACTGGAACTCCAGACCGAGACGGTGTATGTCCCAACGGCATCCCGTCCGGAGACGAATGCGCGCCTGTTCGTCCCCCAGCACGTCGAGTACGCGGTTCCCGATCCAGAGCAGTTGGGAGAACTGTTCATTACGAGCGGTGCCGAGGCGGAGCAGGGCATATCGCTTCCCCCGACTGGAGACCGTCTGTACAGCGAGTTCGAGCAAACGATATCGGGCAAATTCGGCAACGACCCCGATGCAATAGCTGCACAACTGACCACAGCCCTGTCCAAGCAGTTCGAACTCGTCGATGACACAACAATCGAAATCGATGGCGGGAACCGAACCGCTTCTATTGCTATCAGCAATCCCGCATTCGGCGACATTCACCAACTAGATCACCCAGTGGTGTCCCTGCTCGCGGTGGGGTTTGCCACGGGACTTGATCAACCGGTTACTGTCGACACGCGCGATGACGACCGGTTCAGCGGTGTCGTGATTGTTTCGTGGGACGCACTCGAACAACCATCGGCGCAGTCCAGTGGCGCGGCGGCCCAAGAACGAGAGACGACATCAGCCCCGGAAAACAGCTAGCGGTCCGGTCGCTACTCGGACTCTCGTTTCGTCCCGCCGTCGCCGACCGCTGTCTCGATACCCGTACTGTGGTCGGTGTCGGACCCCGGCGGCGTAATCGACTGAAGGATTTCTTCGATAACCGTTTCGGCGCTGATCTGGCTTAGTTCGGCGTCGCTGTTCATAATGAGACGATGCCGCAACACCGGAAGCGCCATCTCTTTGACGTCGTCGGGAATGACGTACTCCCGGCCGTTCAGACGGGCGGCTGCTTTGGCCGTATCCTGCATGGCGATTGTCGCCCGCGGTGAAGCCCCGTGAACGACGTTTCGATGGTCCCGTGTCGCGCCAACGATGTCGAGAATGTACTCTTTGATGCTGTCTTCGATGTGTGTCTCGGGGACTACTGACCGGGCGTCCAGAAGTTCGGCCCGGGAGATAACCTGCGAGATAGAGTCCGCATCAAGCGTCGGGTTCGCGTCGAACCGGTCGAGGATGGCACGCTCCTCCTCGGAGTTGGGAATCTCAGTGACGAGTTTCATCTGGAACCGGTCGCGCTGGGCCTCCGGGAGTTTGAACGTCCCTTCCATCTCAAGTGGGTTCATCGTCGCAACGACGGTAAACGGCGTCGGGAGTTCGAGTGTCGACCCTTCGATAGACACCTGCCCCTCCTGCATCGCTTCGAGCAGCGCGCTCTGTGTTTTCGGCGGGGCGCGGTTGATCTCGTCAGCGATGGCCAGATTGGTAAACACCGGGCCTTTCTGCAGTTCGAACTCGCCGTTTCGCTGGTGATACACTGTCGTTCCGGTGATGTCCGCGGGGAGCAGATCAGGCGTCATCTGTACCCGAGAGTGCTGGAGATCCGTCGCGTTGGCGACGAGCGTGGCAATCGTCGTTTTCGCGACACCGGGAACCCCCTCAAGAAGCACGTGGCCGCGTGTAAGCATGGCAACAGTAATGTGCCGAAGAACCTGCTCGTTCCCGATAAGAACTGTTTCCGTCTCCTCTCTGAGACGGTCGTACAGTACCGACGGATCAGTCATTACGCTGACGTTCGGACCGCTGTTTAATAATGGCTTCCGTTACTCGCTCTACCTGTGCGGTTCCCCAGTCTGGATGACGGACTCTGAGATACTTCTCAACGCCATCCCGGGAAAGATGCGGGTCCGGCTTGCGGCCTCTATGTTCCCGGAGTCGGTCTCGGAGTCGATCGTCGAGACGGCGGTCGTACGCGAGCAGCGTCCCGACCAGCACGACGCCACAGAACAGCAACAGCACGTCCGACCGCTGCACGGCGAGGACGGCAGCGGCCACTGGCGGAACACTGCTGGCGCGTGAATAATCCAGTAGGGCCGTGTCGTGATTAGCGACGATGTTCTGGACGAACCGTCGGTTGTCACCACGTTCGAGCATCGCGTTCACGAAGATACTCGGATCACTGACGGCGATAACTCGACCGTCGCCGACCGGTTCGCTCGTGACGACGGGTCGGGACGCTAACTGCTCCTCGCCGTCAAGGTTGGCGTTCCCGTTACTGTCGAGATAGGCGTACTCGGAAGTGTTGACGAGTGTCGTCGCGTTGCCGGCTCTGACAGTCGTCCCGTAGTTGAGGACGACAGTATCGACGCCTGTAGTCTCTGGATAGTCGCCGGCAGGCGTCGCTTCCGGGAGCGAGGAGTTCCGGTAATAATTTCTGTTGTCGTACACCGGGCGGCCGTCGAAGCGTGCATCTGCACCGATAGCAGCGAGTAGCTCATTTCCGTGTGGGCGGTAATCCTCAGCGACGACGAGTGTCCCACCGCTTCGAACGAACTCAGCGATTCGTGTCCGCTCACTTGACGAGTACGGCTCGGCCGGCGAGAGAACGACCGCAACGGTGCCGTCCGCGTCACTTGTCGGATACTGACTGACGTTCGTTCCGACGGTCGCGTTTGCACCGGCGTCAGCTGCGACAGTTCGGAGTTCGCCCGCCCCGTCCCACTTGGAATTATACGCACCGAACGCTGCTGAGGACGTGCTTGCGGCGTAGACGAGCGCGATAATCGTGAGAGCGGTGTAGGTGGCAAGTAGTAGCTGTGGGAGAGTGAGCGATGGCAGCCAGGAATCGTCAGGAGACGGTGTCGATGCCATCAGATCAGCCCCGGCGGTAGAATCGCAAGGATCCGTTTGATGACCACGTAGGCAAAGCCCACCAGACCAAGTGCGATGAGCCACCAGAGCCGCCGTCGCCAGCGCGGCGACACGGCCTGCGGTGCAACCAGTTCGACAGTAACGAGAAATCCGATCAGCGAGACAACGAAAAACAGCTCCAGCGTTAGCGCATCCAGGAGGGTCAACACGAGGATGGTACCAAGTACCCACGTGAGATGCCCGTAGATGAACTGCTGGCGCTGTTGTGTCGCCATGGTAGCTTTGTCACTTGTACTGCCAGTTAAACTTCCGGAATAGACGTGGGCTAATCAAATAGTTAACCACCTTATGGTTTGTGTCGGAATCATACGCCCCAGCGCGAAGGGCGAAATCCGCCCTGTAGTATCTGAGCGATTAACCGTTCTCCTAGCGCTAGTTTTACGAATATTATACTTGTTGATCGTTATAGTGGTGTATTTGAATTTGGTTTACTTTTTGAGAGAGACAGCTGATAGGTTACTATTCATAGTCTTCAGGTGTTGGAATATCGACGCTGAGTGTATCTTCAGTTGAGGTAGAAACCGCAGTGTCAAACAGGTCCTGATACTGGAACTCTCTCTCACCCTTGAATGGCCCGGGCCGCTCAAAACTGGCAAGGTGTATATTCTGAGAATCTGTATTTCCAGTAAATCCGATCTCGATTGTGCCCGCATCAAAGTCAATATCGAATTCTTCATCGGCACCAATATCTGGATACCCACCCCCGTCACCAGTAGGGTTCTCTGCTTTCGTCGGAGAGGTTGAATTGCCTAACGCAGCGCGGACCAGCTTTGCATCTGCTGCGCTGTAATTCGGTGGCTCAGGCACGTCTCCGATTCCGAGATCAGCCTGCCAGAACACTTTTGAACAGAGAAGTACGTTGCTGACTGCCTGAACAGGGCCCTCGCCGTCATGTTCCTGAGCATCAAACGATCCCTCGTAGTCATCGATTGACTTCCTGAAGACACCAGCTCCGGTTTTGACCGATATTGTATGCACGTCATAGACATCGTCAATGGAGGTGAAATCAAACGCGAGCACCTCTTTTTCCTCCTTCGTTTCAGTGACGGTAAAGTCAAAGGAGTCACCAGCCTCCAGAAAATCGCTGCCCTCTTCGAACCTGAATTCTCCACCCTCTACCTCGTATTTGGCGAGTAAAGCAGTCCCCTTAGGACAGGTATTTTTACCACCAGTTGGGGGTCCTCCACCGTTGTTATCGCCTTGTTTGCCCTTTCGTCCGTTTCCATTGCCTCGTCCGTTCTTATTCGCTCTCCCTGAGACAACTCCAGATATCGAGCTGGTCACTGCGATACCGCTTACAGTGCGAATTACAGAGCGCCTTGAAAATCGACTGTCTTGGTTTTCATCTGACATACAACAGTCCTTACGACTAATGCCATTTTAGTTAACACTGGGTTTTGTTAATACTCTCATCTTACCGCGTAAAGTAGATGAAACCTTACTAATCAAAGCACTCTCATTTTCAGCCGAGATCAGAACATGGCGCGACAGCGTTGAATGGAATGGGGCCCCGACGGTACCCCAGAGGATTACCCGGTCGCACGCATTCTAGTAGAGCTGGGTTATACCGCCAAAGGTCTTCGACGCCTGATTCAGTGATCGATTAGAGGAGGGTGCATCCCAGGCGGTAACTGAACGGTCAAAAAATGTAAATAGAGTAGACATTATATTTTGATTGTATTAATATGATACACGATGTTGAAATAGAACAGCTTCAGATGAATGTGGATGAGCGAGGCCATCTAACAGAGATCTGGCGGTCTGACTGGGATTTTTTTCAGGGAGATGACGAACCTCAGATGTCCTATTTTTCTGAGACCTATCCCGGTATTGTACGCGCTTGGCATCGCCATAATCGAGGGCAAGTAGATCATTTCGTCGTTCTTCGGGGGAAGGCAAAGGTGGGAATATACGACGAACGGGAAGGGTCACCGACAAACGGGGAGTTAGACACGTATATTATTGGGGAAGGTAACATGAACGCGATTCGGGTTCCGGGAGATTGCTGGCACGGATTCAAAGCAATCGGTGACGAGCGAGTCCTTCTGGTAAACTTCCCAACGAACCTGTATGACTACGACGACCCTGACGAGGAGCGGATACCCTACGACACGGACAGAATCCCACTCAACTGGGAGGAACCCCCCCACGAGTAATCATGAAGGGAGTACTTCTCGCAGGCGGTACGGGGTCGCGTCTCTATCCAATCACCTACACCGGGCCAAAGCAGCTGGTGCCAATCGCGAATAAGCCTGTTCTCGACTATGCGATAGCGGACCTGCGAGAGGCCGGCATTACCGAAATCGGCGTAGTTCTGGGTAACAAGGGCCGGGACGCAATTCAAGAGCACTTGGGAGATGGGTCCGCATACGACGTTGAAATCACGTATATCGTCCAGGGGGATCCACTGGGACTTGCACATGCAGTCGGCTGTGCCCGAGATTTCGTCGGTGATGACTCGTTCGTCGTGTACCTCGGTGATGATCTCATGCGCGACGGGATCACGGATATGGTTGCCAACTTCGATTCATCAGAGTACAGCGCCGGTATCGGTTTACAGGAGGTGGATGAGCCATCCAGATACGGGATTGTTGAGGTGAACGACAGCGGTGATATCGTTTCGCTGGTCGAGAAGCCGGATAATCCCCCGAGCAATCTCGCCTTGATCGGTATCTATGTATTTACGCCAGCGATTTTCGAACAGATCGAGACACTGACGCCTTCGTGGCGGGGTGAACTTGAAATCACAGATGCTATTCAGGGGTTACTGGAAACCGGAAGTCGCGTTCAGTCACACCTCGTGCATGGGTGGTGGAAAGACACCGGGAAGCCTGAAGACGTGCTACAGGCGAATCGACTCGTTCTCGACAATATGGATGGACAAATCGAAGGCGATATCCAGGATGGAGCATCTGTCAGTGGGCGGGTCGAACTCCAGAAGAACGCAGTTATCGAGGGCGGTGCTGTCGTCCGTGGTCCAGTCTCGATCGGGGAAGGAACGTGTGTCTGTTCTGACAGCTACATTGGACCATATACGAGTATCGGAGAGCAATCGATCGTCGATAACGTCCACATAGAGGCCAGCGTAACGATGGGACACAACGAAATCAAGACCGATTCTAAAATCGTCGATTCGCTTGTCGGCCGGGAAGCCTGCGTAAAATCGAGTGACAGTAAACCCGAGGGCGAGCGGATAACTGTCGGCAGGAACTCGACATTGGAACTGTAACCATGCACATTATCACACATACGTGTCCTGAATGTGGGACTATCACAGCAGGCAACGTGCTGGAACAGCGTCGGGAGATGAAGTGTCCCGGTCTGAACTGTGACAATATTCTCAAGTATTCCGACCTTTCGGGCGACGATAGGGCGTATATTCTTAATAACCGAGACATGTATTCCACGGAGTAGTGTGAGCCAGTAACAATGACAGTGCTAGTCACTGGTGGCCTGGGATATCTGGGCTCGAGTCTTATACGTAAACTCCCAACCCACCCAAAATTCTCCGGTTCGACGATTCGGATTCTGGACAACTTTCGACAGCCGAGATTCCACTCGCTATGGGATCTCCCGGCGTACGCTGACTACGATTTCGTCGAAGGTGATATCAGAGACTCATCAGTGAGGGAAGCAGCGCTTGAGGATGTCGATACCGTGTTCCACCTCGCGGCGATCACCAATGCTCCTGAGACCTTCGATATTCCCGAAAAAACGTGGGAAGTCAATCACGAAGCCGCTGTAAACCTGTTTCGTGACGCCCAGAAATCAGGAGTTGACGAGTTCGTGAACGCTGTTACCTGTTCAGTGTACGGACGTACTGAGCAAAAGATCACCGAACACTCCGAATGCAATCCTGAGTCACCGTACGCAGAGGCAAAACTCCAGGCAGAATCAGACATGTTTGCGGAGTATGACGGCGAGATGGACCTTACAGGACTCCGACTGGGTACTGTTTATGGGTGGAGTCCCGGAATGCGGTTCGATACTGTCGTTGACAAGTTTGCGTTCCTCGCTGCTACCGATCAACCCCTGACGGTATATGAGGGGGCTGAAGATCAAAAACGACCGTATTTACACGTCCAAGATTCCGTCCGATCGATGCTGTTCGCTGCGGATGAACTCGGTGACGGAGAGGCATACAACGTCGTTGGAGAAAACGGCCGTCTGCAAGACGTAGTTGATGCGATTACGAAGCACTTCCCAGATGTCGAGATCGGCTACACCGAGGCTGAGCAACTGAACCAACTGTCCTACATCGTAAGCGATGAGAAAATCCGGTCACGCGGATTCGAAACGGGTCATACGTTGGATCAAGGGGTGGAAGAACTCGCCGATAAGTTCCGTGCGTTTCTCTAAAGAGGTCGTTCCAGTAACTACTGGTGTGTATGGACCCCACTGAGTACACGTGAGTGAAGGTATGGCAATGGAATCTGGGCGGTTTCCAGCCTTCCGCTCGCAGTTATAGACATCATCCGACTCAGTAGTTGCGTGGAGTCAGTACCTGATAGCTAGTGCGAATTCATCAAGACCAGAGTAGAAATCTTGGAAAATAAAAGAGGCAATCGGATCCCATCAGAGAGATACCAGTTCATCAAATACTGAGTTGCTTAAGATTCCCTTATTTGCAATAATTCGTTTCAAATTGATCCGATATCTCAGAAACCGGTGTATACTTAATCAGTTACTAATGCTACATGACAGTACTGATGACGGAGACAGTATTCATAACTGGAATCGCCGGCTTCCTTGGAAGTCATCTGGCTGACGAGTTCATTCAAGAGGGGTATGAGGTTGTAGGGAACGATAATTTCGTTGGCGGATATCAAAACAACGTTCCTCGCGAAGCCGAGTTTTATGAAATCGATTGTAATGATGTCTCAGAAATGAAGGCTGCCATGGCCGATGCCGACATCGTCTATCACACTGCTGCTCTAGCGTATGAGGGGTTGAGCGTCTTTTCGCCTGCTCGGGTCAACAAGAGCATCTACCAAGCAACTTCTGCAACGTTGTCGGCAGCGGCTGATGTCGGCGTCGACAGATTTGTGTATTGTTCTAGTATGTCTCGGTACGGCGAAAACGAAACGCCATTCACAGAGGATATGGAACCCCGCCCACAGGATCCATATGCTATCAGTAAGGTCGCAGCCGAGGACATGGTTGAACTCATGGCAGATATCCATGATTTCGAGTACGTCATAGCTGTCCCTCACAATATCATTGGTCCGCGACAGAAGTTTGACGACCCCTTCCGCAACGTCGCAGCGATATTTATCAATCGTATGCTGCAGGGGAAACAACCGATTATTTACGGCGACGGGGAACAGAAACGGTGCTTCACGTTTATTCAAGACGATATTCGCCCGTTGCGAAAGGTGGCTACAAACCATAATGTCACTGGTGAAGTGATTAACATCGGCCCGGACGATGAGTTCGTGACTATCAATACACTCGCAGAGACCATTGCAGAGATTATCGGCTTCGAACTGGATCCGATATACAAACCTGATCGCCCACAGGAAGTCAAGCTTGCCAACTGTTCGGCAGACAAGGCCAGAGAGCTTCTAGACTACGAGGCACGATACACTCTCCGTGATGGTTTGCAGGAGATGGTTGAATGGATCAAAGACGAGGGCCCCAGAGATTTCTCGTACCACATTGACGTTGAGATAGTGAACGACCAGACGCCGGACACATGGACTGACGAGCTAATCTGACGTGGCGAAAGAGAGACTGAAGCCGTGGTTGCGCTCCGCCACAGGGTTCCGTATTATACCACACTTACTTGATAGTACTCTAAATCTTATTATTACACTGGACAAACAGGCCCTCTCGTATGAGCGAATACGTCCTTTCGATAAATCCTTGCGTCGGGAATCTCGGATCTCACGACCCAAGTGCGGTACTCTTCAAGAACGGACAACTGGCGTTCGGCGTTGAAGAAGAGCGGCTTACCAGAGAGAAACACGCCGAAAACACGTTTCCAATGAATGCTATCGAGGCGTGCCTCGAATACGCAGATATCAGTTTGTCGAACGTGAAGAAAGTACTGATTCCGTGGAAACCTCGCCTTTTTTACAGAATGTTCAGCCACGATATCAGCACAGTTGTCACAGAAACAGAGGGCGTTGCTGAGGCGATTACACAGCTTGAAGGTACAGTAAAACGCGATGTTGGCCCAACGGTATACTCTAAGTGGGCTGTTCGGAACACCCTCTCTGAGTTCGGTGAGTACACTCCCCCTATCGAAACCATAGAACATCACCGGTGCCACGCAGCGAGTGCATTTCACCCATCCGGCTTCAACGAGGCACTAATCGTCACTATGGATGGGCGAGGCGAGTACGACTGTACCGTCGTCTGGAAGGGAAATTCCGAGGGACTCGAACGGTTGCGAACGTATGAGTATCCCAATAGCCTTGGATTCTTTTTCGGAGCGGTGACAAAGTTTCTGGGTTACTACCCAAACAACGGCGAAGGCAAAATAATGGGACTTGCCCCGTATGGGGATCGAAACGATGAGATCGAACAGATCCTCAGAGAGGAGATCAACACCGGGTTAGAGTATGATGTCAGTACGCTTTCGAAGGGCAATTTCGAATACGCGACGAGGAAGTTAGAGGAAATCTTTGATCGCCCCAGAAAGCAGACCACTGATGAGTTTTCGCAGTGGGAGCGAGATCTTGCACATGTCACGCAAAAACTGGTGGAGGAAACAGTCACCGAGATAGTTACCCACTACAGTGAGCGTCTGGATGTGGATAAAGTAGGGTTAGCAGGCGGTGTCGCACTCAATTGCAAAGTGAATAAAGAAGTTATGGAACTCCCCTGCGTCGAGAGTACATTCGTCCAGCCTGTCTCAAACGATGCTGGTGCTGCGGTCGGAGCCGGGTTGTTGGATGCGGGCATCACTGCCACCGAAGATATTTCTACCGTGTATTGGGGCCCGGAATACACCACAGAATCAATTGAGTCGGTGCTACAAACGAACAAACTCAGCTATGCTAAACCAGACGACCTGTGTCGAACAGTTGCAGAGCATATCGCTGATGGCAAGCTCGTCGGATGGTTCCAGGGCCAACTCGAAATGGGTCCTCGAGCACTTGGCAATCGCAGTATACTGGCTGATCCACGATCGGAAGCCTCACTCGACCGCGTAAACGAATTCGTGAAGCATCGTGAAGGATGGCGGCCGTTTGCCCCGTCACTGCTTAAAGAAGCCGGTGACCAGTATCTGGTTAATTTTGAAGAAGCGCCATTCATGATCAAGACGTTCGATGTTGTGGAAGAAAAGAAGGCAGAGATCCCTGCGGTCCTCCATCCAGCTGACGATACCACACGACCACAGACAGTTCGCGAGGATCAAAACCCCCGTTACTACGGTTTGATTAGTGCATTTGAAGAGATTACCGGCGTTCCAGTGGTTCTCAATACATCGTTCAATGATAACGGAGAACCGATCGTAAATCAGCCTGTTGAGGCGATTAAAGACTTCTACGGGATGGGGTTAGATATCATTGTCTTAGAAGACATACTGATCGAAAAAACCTAGTATAGCTGTAAACCGAGAGAGGACTTGCTTACGTATGTTTCCGAGAATAATCACGGCTGTCACCTTTCCCGATTGGGCAGCGAAACGTTAGCTATTGGCGAATTGGAACTATGCTTGCTTGAACGTTGTCTTCTTTTTTATTCTGAACTCCGCGTCCCCACTAGATGATCTAATGGGCGAGATCCCCGGCCAGCGAGATACTGCTATCAGGAATAGTGGGGCCATCTTTCGGTATCGGTGCAGCAGACAGGTGGTTAGTGTTGTCTAAAAGCTGTCTGTAGTTGGGGTCGGCTTAACAGAGGTACGAAAAGATCAGTAGCGAGAATACTGTACGTAGCAGCTACGGCAGTCCTATCAGTGAATTTTATAGTATGTCTGTTCGAGTGTCTCTCTAGTGACAGTACTGACAAATACAGTGGACTACAGTGGTGACGATGAGGAGTCCCGACAATAGGACCTCCACCGACGTTGCTATCGTTGTTCAGGGGAATTACCCGCTTGACAGAGACGTTCGCACGCGGAAGATGGCGAAATCACTGGACGAGTCCGGGTCGAACGTCGTCATACTGGGTCGGAATTCACTGGAAGATCCGGACCTTGGGCAGGTCAAAAGTTCGCACCCACCCCGTGAGGAGGATATCGACTACGCCCACGTCAGGCGCTTCTCATGGCTGCTTTCGACACCGCTTTTCAGGCTTATTACCGCAAAGGTACCAGTGAACCCATTCTGGATCCTCTGGCTGGTGGTTCAGTTCCGAGCTATGGAACCAGAAATCGTGATTCCGTGTGATATCCGTGCGGGCCTCCCCGCAATCGTCGCTGCAAGACTCTGTGGAATCCCAACGGTGTTAGATCTCCGAGAGAATTTTGCGGAACTAGCCCGCGAGAAACCAGTCGAACACGTTCTGGATCACGTCGTACTCAACACCACACTGGTTGGGACTGTCGAACGCCTTACCGTGCAGTTGGCTGACCTAGTTTGGGTCGTTGCAGAAGAACGGAAGGAAAACCTAGTCGCTGCCGGAAAAGCCGAATCAGCGGTCCACGTTGTCGGGAACGTCCCGCTTGTGCGAGAGATATCGTCATTTACTGACAAAAGCGGCGAGTACGACAACGCGGACTGGCCTGGATTCACATTCGTTTACGTGGGTTCGATTAACAGGTTTCGCGGTCTGGACTTGCTCATCGACGGAATCTGGCATGCGAACAGGACTTCGGACCATCAGCCGATTCATCTGGCGATTGCCGGGGATGGACCAGATAAAGAACGACTCGAACGACGTGCCGAAACGCTGGGAATTACCGAACATGTGGACTTTTTGGGATGGATTCCGCCGGATACGGTTACCTCGTTTCTCCGGTCAGGGGATGTCGGTGTTATCCCTCACGAGGTTAGCTCGTACACGAATCAAACGATTCCGAACAAACTGTTCGATTACATGAGTGTGCAGCTCCCAGTTTTGACAACGCCGACTCGTCCGACAGCCCGAATTGTAAACGACGTGAATTGTGGAAAAGTCCTTCCCTACCATGCTACAGGGAGTGTAGCTGGAACAGTTATGAGAGAAATGCAGCAGTCCGATGGATATTCAACCTGGGCAGAAAACGGTCGATTGGCCATAGAAAGCCGGTATAACTGGGAACAGGAAATGGAGAGGGCGTGTAGCATCCTTACAAACCGGTTCAATGTGCAACTATAGCTCTGGATATCTGCCTATCTGGGTGTGAGCTTCTGGGACCGAGTTATGAGAATATTGTCACAGCGCGACCATCAGTTGTTATCCGTCACAATGTGACCGATAAAACTCATATAGGTCATCCCCGACCGTCTCTGGGGAGTAATTATCACGGACATGATCGTATGCAGTGCTTCCCAGTTCCTGCAGTAGCTGCTCGTCCCGATACAGGCGAGTGAGGGCACTGGCAAGGGACTGTGAGGACCGTGGCTCGACAACGAGACCGGTCTCTTCGTCCTCGACGACGAACGGGGGGCCGCCGACATCTGTGACGACCGTCGGGAGGCCACACGCCATCGCTTCAACGAGGACCCGACCAAACTGCTCGGTCCACCGCTCTGCCGCAACGCTCGGGAGAACCAACACATCGCTCAAATTGTACGCAGCTTGGATATCTTCGAGATATTCGAAGTGATAAACCGCCGGATTATCGCGGACATGTTCGTTATAATATGATCTGTCAAAGGAGTTCTCTCCAAGAAGAAGTAGCGAGATGTCATCACAATCCTCTTGCATTGTCTCAAACGCATCTAACAGGAACGGAATGCCCTTGCGTTCGTTTAGCCCATGGACGAACAAGATATTGAACGTCGATTCGATCTTAGCAGGGAGTGATACTGCATCCGCGTCTCTGGGACCCGGCTGAAATCGGTCGAGATTGACTACGTTCGGGAGAATCTCTACCAAGTCCGGGTCAACACCTTCATGTATCAATGCTCGTTTAGACGCCAGCGTCGGAGATGTGAACCCGTCAGCATGGCGGTTCACGGTTTTTTTGACAACCCACGTTAGCGGGTTTGCAGGCCTGTGTGGAATGTTTTCGTGAGCATCGACGAAGAAGGTTGTATCCGTTTGAGCACACAGCAGTGCAACGCAATACGAATAGATCCGGTAATTTTCTGTGACATGGACTGCGTCGTGCTCATCTACAACCTGTCGTAAGCCCGTCAATGCGATACTGGGAAGTTTGTACTTTTCCAAGGCGTGGTATACGATATTCTCCTGTCCGAACGCATCGGTTTTGCCGTCCCACCAGTGCAGTGATTCGATTGGCAGGTTGAGCTCAGATGTATCAAACCATTGTGGGTCGCTCTCGAAGCCAGTAATGTCTATGTCCGAGTACGCGTTGTGAACGTACTCCCAGAGAAGCGTGCTATTTGGTCGGAAATACGGACCCCGGATAATAGCGACGTCTGTTGGCATTCTATACTCGTCTCCGCAGCGGTCGGTTTGTCTCCTGAGCCACTATCGTCCCCGTATCGCTTGGCGTTGGATCACTTCCGACGTGCTGTTCAGTAGCGGTGGGCATCGAACACAGACTCATAGCAATCGTACTTGGCTGCAGGCTGGAGGGAGCCATCATACTGGGTTCGTGTCGAGCAGCCATAATAAGTACAATTAGTCTACCAGGTACCCCAGATCCGTCAATTGCTGTTTCATATCGGCACTGAGATTGGCCTCGCGTGCGGTTCCGATCGGTTGCCCAAACGTTTCTTGCCACTGCTCTAGTTCATCCCGCAGCTGAGTAGTGGTCTCCGGTCGCTCCTCTGAGAGATCTGTATCTTCATCTGGCAGTTTGTATAGATCGGTTTCCGTGGCGCTGCGAATGAGTTTGAACTCGCGAGTTCGAAGGGCCCGCATGCTGTCCCCATGTATGCTCGACGGATCGAAATCCGGATTGATGTCGGTCAGATCATCAAAATCAAGCGGTTGACACCGCTCCGAGACGGTCCAGTCTCGCTCATCGGATGTCAGATCTACCCCCTGTAATTGTTCGACCTCGCCAGAGATGTCCTCGACAAGCGTCTTGATGAGGTCAATGTGTTGAACAAGTGCGTCCGACTGAACGTGCTCCGAGCCAGGGCCGTGGATGACTAGCGGCACATTGAGGAGTGCATCGTCGAGATGGAATTCGTGGCCGATAACGTTACGTTCGCCGAGAAGTTCTCCGTGGTCTGCTGTAATAATAAACAGCGTTTCGTTAGGTGAATCCTGTTCGGTGATAAAATCGAACAGTTCGCCAACACAGGCGTCTGTATAGGCGACCTCTGCGTCGTACATCGCTCTCAGAATCTCCGATTCCTCTTCAGTTAATTCCAGCTTCCCAGTATTGTACTCCCAGTTGTGTTCCTTGACATGATTGACGACTTGAATTGCCGTCTTTCTATCAACCCCGAGGTCGGCTAAGTAGCGTTCCTGATACGGAATCGGAGGGAGATACGGATCATGCGGGCCAAGATAATGTAGGAACATGAAATACGGATTCGCGTCTTGGTTCAGCCGCCGAATATTTCGCTTGGCCAATTCATTAACAATGTATGCTATCGAGTGGTCGACAAGGTCCGTTGAGAAGCCAACAGAGTGGTTTCTAATTCCAAGCAGATACTTGAGGAGGATGTCGATATCGACCGTCTCCAGCAGTGAACTGACGCTACCGAACCAATCGAACTCATCAAACCCACGATGAAGTCCTGTTGCCCGGCTAACATGTGAGTTTCGAGAGATTGCGACAGACTGGTACCCTGCCTCGCTCAGCAGTTCAGGAACCGTTTGTAACTCGGACGGAATCGCGTTCTCGATCATATTCACACCGTGAGCCGATGGATAGACACCTGTCAGCATTGATGAGACCGAGGGTCTCGTCGCGATGGCATGAGAAAAGCAGTTTGAGACGGCAGTTCCCTGCGCCTCGTTAGCAATCGCTTGGATGTTCGGTGTTGTGTTTCTCTCGTATCCATCCATTGTGGTGTGGTCTGCCCGAAGCGCATCGATGACAATCCAGACAATATTCGGGTGATGACCAGCTTCCATAGCCAACCCCAGGACGCACGGATACATCGTTATTGGTAAAGTACCTTCCATAACCGCCTGCCCAGTGCGATTTTCGCAACGACGCGGTCCGAGTTCACATTTGTAATTATGGCTGATCGGTCGTGGCTCTAGAACTGGATTAGCTGGACGTCTGAGGCGGGTCGTCAGCAAGCTCAGCCACAGACGAATTGCGAAATTACTGGTGGTGGGTAGATAGTTCAGGCGCTGTTCCCCCAACGGACATGGGAATTTAATATCCAGGTAGCGGTATGTCGGCAAAATGAGAGGGACCAACGGGAGGATCTACAGTCAGTTGCTACAGCAGACAGATAGTACCGATTGGCCGGGTAGTCCAAAAGACACAGATACCGAGCGGGAGAGGGAATCCGCTCGTCACAGCCTTGCTGGAGGAGATGACTTTGACGATAACAAACCGGGACAAGGCAACAGCTGGCGCTCAATTACAGTAGCACTGGAGTCATGAATATCGTCGTTATCGGCGGAAGCGGACTCGTTGGACAAAACATCTTGCGAAGCTGTGAGGAGCGTGGCATTTCAGCGACCGGAACGTATAGAACAGCACCTGATACAGGAACTAACAGAGAGCTAGATAAGACAGACCCTGTATCAGTGCGCGAACTTCTCCAAGAGATTGAACCGGACGCAGTCGTAGATACAGCCGCGTTTCACGCTGTTGATGACTGTGAATCCGAGCAAGAGCGCGCGTGGACGGTCAACGCACAGGGGACGAAACACGTGGCTAGCGCCGCAGACGCTGTCGGCGCACAGCTAATTTATCTCTCGACGGATTACGTATATTCTGGAGCACCGAGCGATGCACCGTTCAGTGAGACAGACTCCGTCTCACCAGTTAATTACTACGCACGGACGAAGTATGCTGGCGAACAGGCAGCAAAAATCGCTACGGAAACGACGGTGCTACGACCAAGCGTAATCTATGGTCTCGCCAGCAGCAACTTCGTCACGTGGGCTATCAGCGAGCTACGAGCAGGCAATGAGATATCGATCGTTGACGATCAGGTTTCTACCCCCACGTACGCGCGCGATCTGGCGCAAGCTGCATTGGCGGTTGCCGATCAGAACCTCACAGGCGTGTACAACGCAGCCGGACCGACGCGAATGTCGCGATATCGATTTACACGTGATCTGGCCGCATCATTCGGGTTTAATCAAGACCTGATTTCACCGATCTCTACCGAAGAGTTCGGCCAGGAGGCACCTCGTCCGACAGATAGCAGTTTGGATTCGTCGAGAATTTCAAATAACGCAGATATATCATTTCGGTCTCATTCGGCAGTCTTCGACAAGCTGGCAGAGATATCACAATAATTCTTCAGTGCAAACGTGTTATTGCATTGGAACAGTCTCTATCGAGTAGCCGACCGCTACTGATGCAAATAAGTTCTATTTTCGCCGTTCAGTAGCCACCATCTATCTATATGACAGAAAGTCCTATTTTTGACAGTAATGGCTATTGACAGCTTTGCCGTTGGAAGAACACCGGGCTTGTACCATCATGAAGCCGAGTGTTAGTGTCGTAATATTAACAAAGAATCCGGGGAAACAGTTTGAGGAGATACTGTCTGCAGTTGAGAGACAGTCGTATTCTGGACCCGTAGAAACCGTTGTGGTCGATTCCGGATCAACGGATGGAACACTTTCACGAGCGGAGGCCCATGGCTGTACTATTTATACCATCAATCCAGAGGATTTCCACCACAGTAAAACCCGGAATTTCGGGGCAGAGAACGCCTCCGGAGACATACTCGTGTATCTTACCCATGATGCGACGCCTAGAACGGAAGATTGGCTAGAAAACCTTGTCAATCCAATTATCTCCGATCAGGCGGGGGTTGTGTACGGCCGGCAAGTCGCGTACCCGGACGCAAAGCCGATGAATGAATTCTTTTACTCGCACTTCTATCCGGACCAACGCAACACACTGACTGCAGACGATACGACAGACACACGGCAGTTCTTCCTCGACAATGTGTATGTTTCGGACGTATCAGCGGCCATCGATAGAGATATTTGGGAGCAATATCGGTTTCAGGAGGCCATCAATATGTCCGAAGATAAAGACTTCGCGCTCCGGGTTCTCGATGGGGACGTGAATATCGTCTATGAGCCTGAGGCTGTGGTCTACCATTCACATGATTATGATCTTAGAGAGAATCTGCAGCGGCGATTCGAGGACGGGCGGGCGTACGCAACCATCGCCGCAGATGGAGAGGACAATTTCGTCTCAAATGGGGTGCAGTACGTTATTAATGAAATGAAGTATCTGGTCAAGAATGGATACATACACTGGCTGCCCTACGCAGTGCTTTACGACTTCACACACTTTTTCGGGTTCCAGTGTGGGAAGTTGTTAGGCCAGTTTGAGAACCTTGAGCGGTAGTTGAGACCAGTATATGCGCTACGCAAGGGCGATATCTATATGCGAAATCATACTGTTATAATTATTGAAATCCATATCAACGCAATCGATGCAACCTCCAAGATCGATTGAACCCGGATGAGACGGTTAATATTTGGCTTTCCTACTTTTTTGACCGCTGTATTCATTACCCTCTACAGTGTTGTTATCAGTACTTCATTTCTGTCGTAGTATCTGGTAAGTTCCCCGCAAATAAGTGAACCTAGCTAGCTGAATAGCGATAGTAACTGTATCTTACTCGTCGGAACGGTATTTCAGGGACTCCCTAATCACCCACACGAGATGTTCAAAGTAGATTCACCCCAATCCAATTTGAAAACAGAGACCATCGAGTGTCGGTATCGACAGATTTCGCTCATCGAGCAACAAGAAAAGCGCAATTACAGCGGTAGCGGGACAGGAGCCCACGCTCGCAGCTCACAGCAGATATACGGTAATTATGTCTAATTCATATAACTACAACACCCCTGCAGAAGGGACTCTTGACTGGCATATTCCACTGAATGAGAACTTCAGTGCTATCGAAAGCGATGTCCAAGAACTCGCAAACGAACTCGGTGTCTCCGGAGTGGGCGGATACAACACTCCAGCGGAGGGGTCACTCGACTGGGATAATCCACTGAATGAGAACTTCAGTGCTATCGAAAGCGACGTTCAGACACTTGCTAACGAACTCGGTATCTCTGGCGTTGGCGGATATAACACTCCCGCAGAGGGAACACTCGACTGGCACGTCCCACTCAATAATAACTTCGAGTCGATAATGGACGACCTCAGCACGGTCTCCGATAATATCGGTGGAGATCAGCTGTCGAAGATGAGCACACTCTCTGTGGCAGACGTTTATTTGTCGTTGGTCAACGATCTTGATGACCGCTCGCAGGCAGTGTATGACGCAACTACATTTGATGGTTCCTCACTTGCTCATCAGGTCGAGAATGCAATGTCAGCAATGGGGTCAGAGATCGATGGGCGGGCCGTCTTAGAGGTCCCCGCTGGCACCTATTCTTGGGACAAGACGGTGGAAATCGATACCGGCTCGGTTCTAGGCCCGATGCTCTGCTTCGCGAACGATGCAGCCATAGACGTAACAGCTGACTGGGCGTTCAACGTCCGCCGATCGGGAGACGGATCGAACTACTACGGACTGACGAATGACCCACGAAATCAGGTTCAGGTATATGGTGGGAAGTGGACACTCCAGGGGACCGGATGGATGTCCGCAGTCGATATCTACCGGGGTTTGATCGCACCAGTCGTCATCAGAGGTGGGACGCACGGCCTGTTGGTTCGGGATGGGCAGGACTTCAGTGAAGGCTGGTCTGTCCGTGATGTGACGTTCGAGGGTGTCTCAGAACCAATCCGATTTAATTGCCAGAGTGGCGACCAGCAGTTGCTCGCAAATCTAACATTCAGAGACTTCCAGACCGGGGTATTCCTCGATCAGGCGTCTGGTCAAAACCTGACTGCATCAAACCTGGTGTTCGAAAGCCCCCGAAGTGACGCTGTCGGGCTTCGCTTCAATAAGTACACTACGGGAACAGTTTATGGCGCAGTGTGGACTGGGTCTACAGGTGCGTTGCTCTGGAACGACGGGAATTACACGCGCCCATCTGTCGTCGATGCCGATATTGCAGACGGCGGTTCACTCTGGAAGGGGCTGGAACCAGACGCCTCTTCGGACGTGCCGTGGCAGCAATGTCAAGACTCGCCGGTCGTAGTGGATGGCGGTCCGCAGATCACAGCGCCAGTCGTTCGAACAGACTCCTACAGTGGCTCGTTGGCAGATCAGATTGAAGCGGCTGCGGGCGATCTGTCAGATGGAGGGACGATTCTGATCTCTGGACAGGATTCGTATGACATCGGACGAACGATCTCACTGACGCTTGGGGGCCGTGATATCTCGGTCGTGTCTGCATGGAACGTTCGATTCAACGTGACGACCTCCGGGTGGACCTTCGATGTGACTGGTGACGGTTACTTCGGTATTTTCGGCGGCTTCTGGCATGGGCAAAACGACGGGTCGAAGCCGGGATGGTTGACCACTGATGTCCCGAATCTCGACGTAGCTGTCAACGCTGTATGGTTCTTCCCCGGTGGCAGCGGGATCAACGCGACACCTCGTTCCAAGGGGAGCTACCGGATCTTCGATACGCGCTTCCACAAGATCTGTGAAACAAACGAGGTCGACCTCGCGAGTAATGCGTGTGTCCAGATTGGTGGCTCCGGATGTGCAGAGCTACTCCTCTCGCATATCGAAACCTCTGAGACGAAACGGTGTTACCGGTTCAATGCCGCAGTTGACGACTTCCACGGTGTCCGTCTTTCCGCACACCCCTGGTCTGAGAACGATGGGGCGAAATTCGCAGAGACAAACGCATCGCTGACTGGAACATGGTTCAACGTGAAATGGGAAGCGCCACGTAACAGCAACAGCATTGTATTCGACAACAGCAACACGTCGTCTCCTGCTGACGCAGTTGAGCCGTGGTCATGGGCAGACGGGGAACCGGTTGAGTTGTGGCGAGGGACAAAGCCACAGTTCTTCCCGGGGATCGACACCCGAGTGGATACGGCCCACATTCCGTAGATCGAGAGACTATCTTCTCTCTGGACCGACACGGTCTATATAAACGTCTTCACTGTCGGCGCCCTCACTCCGTCAATCGTATTAGATACTTGAACTTGATTGTGACATCGCAAGCGGATTGGCACGTCATAATCCGCGACTAACTATTTATTCGGTATGGGTTGCCCAATGTAGACGTGAAACAAAGCATTTTACAGTGCCATGCAAGCTCCTTCGGTGGTTCTCAAATCCACATCCATTCACACATCTCCTCCGATGTCAGAATGGGCGGCCCCCCTATGACACCGATCCGGACCGAGGACCCAACCCCCTCTGTGTTCCATATCAAGCAGTCTACTCGCATCCCTTTCTGCAATATTACGGTATGACAAGCGACGCTTGCTAGCGATGAGCGATCAGACGAACTCAGCCATGACTGGCACCGACGAGGACGGATCGATACACAAACTGTACGAACAGATTATCAAAGGAGGCGGTATTGCGTTCGGTGCAAGCCTGTTCGATAAAGCTCTTGGGTTCCTGTTCAACATTGTCGTCGCACGGTTTCTCGGGGCGAGCGGATACGGATTGTTCGTTCTCGGGTGGACAGTCGTACAGTTCGCTCAGCCGATCTCACTACTGGGGTTACCTGACGGTGTCGTACGTTACGTCTCAAAATACCGGAGGGAAGATGCCGATTCACAGGTGCGAGGGACAGTCTTCGCTTCAATAGCTATCACTGGACTACTGGGAATTCTTTTTGGCATACTCATGGTTCTCTTTTCGGGCCCACTGGCAGTACGAGTCTTTGAGGAATCGGCGTTGGTTCCGTTGCTGCCAGTCTTGGCTGTGGCTCTTCCGTTCCGTGTACTGTTGACTGCATCAACGTCTGTCGCAGTTGGATTCAAGCGTATTAGTGTCCAGCAGGGAGTCCTGAATGTCGCCTTTCCGATTCTGAAACTCGGCTTAGTTGCCGGTGCGCTTCTTCTGGGGTATGAACTCAAGGGGATGGTGACAGGGTTTGCTCTGGCCGTCGTTCTTTCAGCGCTACTCGGACTCGGTTTGATTCCGGGCTTATTCGAAGATATCGGCTTCCGCGGCCCGATTAAAGCCGATATTAAAGGATTGCTGAGATACTCGTTTCCGGTGTTCCTCTCGGGGTTCAGCTATCTCGCACTTAATCAAATGGACCGATTGCTCCTCGGTGCGTTTCGCTCGTCGGCAACTGTCGGGATATACAACGCCTCTTCGGTACTCTCACAGCAGGGAGTGATTTTCTTTTCGGCGCTGGTTACGATATTCAATCCAATCGCCTCGGATCTGTATAGCGGTAACAACATCACCAGACTTGAAACCGTGTATCAGACGGTGTCCCGCTGGGTGCTGATTTTCACGTTTCCGGTTGTTGTCATCGGGTCACTGTTCGCAGCCGAACTCCTGCAGTTATTCAATGAACAGTTCACTGAGGGCGTTCCAGTGTTGATCATCTTGTTTGCCGCACAATTATTGCTAGTCGCGGTTGGACCGGCCGGCGAGCTCTTGCAGATGTCCGGGTTTCAGGATATCGTCCTGGTCGATACAGTGACCATGCTGGTCGCTAATGTCATCCTCAATCTGTTCCTGATACCGCAATACGGTGGTGTTGGGGCAGCGGTGGCGACTGCGATCTCCATTTCGGGAGTCCAGCTGGCCGAGCTCTATCAGACAAAGCAGTACGTCGGTATCCAACCGATCGGGAGACAGTATATCATCACGCTTGTTATCGGGGGCGTGTTCGCGCTTCTCGCGTACCTGATAGGCCTTCGCTCTTTCTCCCTCCTCCCGCGGATCGGAATGGCACTCGGAATTGCGGTGGTCTATGTGCTGGCCATCTGGATGTTTGCAGTCGTTGATGATGATAAAGACATTTTCCGAGAATTCGTTGGCTGACCCTTCCCCTCATGTTGCAAAGCAGCAAACCGCAAGCAATCGCAGAGAGAGTCCCGTTTCAACCCAAGCTACTGTAGTGTTATATCCCGGTGGTTACTCGGTTGTTTCGCTCTCGCGTCCCCACGCTGACGCCGCGGTCATGTGACTCCACCACGCTGCATTCATTGGCTGATGGCGATGCTTGGGGATGACGTGAGTGTTAGTCTCCTCGGTGGTTTCAGTATACGATGGCAATACCTCACCTAGTGCCCAGTGCTCCTTTAGCCCAGCAAACTTGAGACGTACAGCCTCAGTCCGTGTCGACGGATGGGCACCAGAGAGTATCGAGACAGCATCTCCTTCCCATTTCTGTCCATCAGCTAATGGGTTTTCCCCGGACCCATCGTACGTTTTGTTCAGCATATACTTCCGGAGTGGTTTTTCGGGAAGGGAATCTTGTACCCGCGATCTTTCAATCAGCGGTCCACCAGAGGCGGGACAGAACACGGTCTGAAACTTCCGGGTTACGATCGTCAAACTCCAGCCACTGAGGAACTCGTTCCATCCATCGATAGCTGGTCTGATCCGACAGAAAACGACTACCTTCTCGACGATTGAGGGGTCAGTGAGATATGCGTCAGCAATAGAACAGAGTGGTCCACCTGCCGCAATCACGAGCGGGTTCTCTCGGGATGCCGCGTTAGCTGCGGCAACTATTCTATCCGTGGCAGCTGAACCAATCGGGTCCGTTTCGTCTATCGCCTCCGATTCCGGTTTCGTGTGCCGGGTGTTCACTCCTGTTTCAGCGGGAGGGAGGTCTGTAAAGCCACTTTCTACTGCCTTCGTGCGGATAAGCCTATGATGGTTCGCGTAGCGGTTTTCCGCCTCCGTTTGCTTTTGTTTGCTATCCCACCAGGGAACACTGGGGAACTCATGAAGATATCCGTCAAGCTGTATTCCGTTTGAATCACTTGCCATTGCCAGTGCGAGTTCGCCGTTAAAATTGTCCGTCGGGATATCGTTCAGATACACGAACGGATTGGTGTTGTCCACCGCCATCGGTGATGGCAATCGCTGGACAGGCGTCGGTGTGGGCGCTGAGTCGGTTTTCGAAGGCGGTTCCTCCGGTGGCGTCGCGGCGGTGTTTTTTCGAGCAGGTGTGGCGGTTGAAGCAGTTCGAGTGGCCTCGGTGGCGGTGCTAGACTTGGATTGCTGTAACCCGGAACAACCGGATATCAGTGGGATTCCGCTTGCTGTGAGAGTTAAGTACGTTCGACGCTTCATTTGTCTTTCATATTGGCCGATATAATAACAGTTCTTTGGGGTAATATGGGTCACTGCCGAGTACGGCTCGACTTTCTTGTTGCTCCGGGAGACAGAATCGCATGCCGTGGGATACGCTGTTTGTGCCGAGTTCGACATACTCGACCGGGAAGGCAACTGCTACCCACATACCGAAGCCAGATAGCACAAACCAGCTGGGTCAACCAAAGAATAACAGTACTATCAGCTGAAGTATGAGCTGAGAGAAGAATAAATAGACTATTCAGTTCATTATGAATACGGGCACACTCAAATCCGTGCTAGTCCCCGCAGTGCTTCCCGCGGTGTTGCTTGCGGGGGTAGAGTTCCTTACCGCGTCACCGCTGGCGATTACAGGTCCATTCATCTTTGTCTTTCCGGAAATGACAATCGCAGCAGTTTCCGGCATGTTGCTGGGGCCACTCGCGCTGATCGGAATCGGACTTGGGGTGCTCTTCGATATACTCCTGACCGGAGTAAGCCCCCTTACAGATCTGTTACTACTGACAGTCGGTGGCTGGTGTGCGCTCTTTACCACAGAGCGACGGTACAGGGAACGTTTGGGAAAAACCCAGCTTATCAAGCTTCTCCGAGAGTATGGACTGCGCGGAACCGGTGCTGTGCTGTTTTCGGCAGCAGCATTCTCGTGGGTGTACGTGATCACGAATACTGGGCGGTTCTATCCGAGAGCGCTCGTGTTACTGGTGAATCTTTTTGTCTCTGTGGTGCTTCTCGGGGGACTCGCGATTAGCCTCTGTTATCCATTGTTTCGAAATTCCCGATTGTACGAGGGGTTGTCGGCTATTCGTGCCGTATCCGAGAAAGGGCCATTCCCAAGAACGCCAGGCCGGTCTCTCTCTTTCGCCAGTATTGTCTGGTTGCTCACCGGTTCTGGCATCAGCGTTTTCTTCGACGTGCTTGACCTCGTCCCGCGATTCGTGTTTCGTCGGCGCGGCATCGAAGCCTTACTCTCCCTGAAACAGATCAGTGTAGCGACGGACAGCGGGCAGACGGTTCAGATTCTATACGGTGGCGTCATGCTCGGCCTGCTGATCGTGTTGTTATGGAACGTACCGGCCACAGATAGTGGGTAGGTGGACTTTGAGTTCAGGTTGTACGGGTCCTGAACCCCTTCGAATCGTAAGCTGGACAGTCCCGTTCACGACGACCCGAGGACAACCTCATCACGCTTCCAGATGATTCCATGCTGTCCTGAATCATACACCTGATTGTTAGTTGTTGACTCCGCTCGGAGCCACTCTTCAGATATCAGTATCTTCCCGCTCTCGAAATCGAATACGACCGGATGGTCAGTCCAGGAGTCCCTGTAGAGGAGATAGCCATTTTCAGCCCGCAGTGTCCCATTGTCGACAGTCGCACGTCCAACCGACGTGCCGCCGTAGCGCTCAATCGCGAGCGCATCGACCCAGGCAGTCTGAATGGGAACCCCGTGCGATCGCTTGAACTGATTGACCTCCTGAAACGATTCCATCTCCGACTCGGAAAACTCGACCTGCCCTTGCGGTGGCCCGTTCGGTGGATCGTGAATCCGATACAGATCGTCACCAGCCCAGACAAACAACGGTGTCGTGGCTGCTAACAACACAAAGACGAGGACTGGGACGACCCGGAATGCAGGTCGAGACGCGGTGCTGCGGACCAGCCGGTACAGACCCAGTCCGAAGACCAGCGGAAAGAAGAACGCAAACGGCATTCGTGACCGAGACAGGCCGGGAAACACGAACGGAGTCTTGAATACGATTGGTGCCGCGAGAACGGCAAGCAGTATAACGCTCAGCGAATGTCTGTACTTCGGGTACCGCTGTAATAAAAAGGCGAGTCCGATAGCATAGACCGCCGTCATCGAGAGGAGATACAGGCTGTTGACTGAGAGGAGATTCAGTACTGCGGTCTCGACTGTCTGTTCCGGAACGGTGGTTCCGAAGGCGATGAACCCCGCCGCTTCCGATGATGACTCGGCAATCAGGAACCCTTCGAGAATCGAACGGATAGCCAGTGAGAAGTTTATAATAAACGAATCTGCAACCACAGTCCAGTAGGTTACTGCGGCAATCCACCCCGCAACGAGTGGGAATATCTGTGGATGGAACAGACTGTCACGATTGAACTCGCGATCTCGGAACACACTAACGGCAATCGGCAGTAACGCCAGAATGGTAATTATCGGCGTCAAAAGGATAAACGACAGGTGGTGAGTGAAAACAGCGCTCCCCATCACTAACAGCCCTGTCGCTGTCCAGTTGAGCGGTCGGCTGTTCTGTGACGCCGTCGCTCTGAACCCGATATAGATGACAAATATCAGTAGCGGAACGGCAAGCGCCTGTGGGAAGAAGTACGTCGCAAAGTACGACAGCGGGTACAGAAGTGTTGCACTGAGGGCCACATACAGCGCCACTCGAGACCACTGGAGCGCCACCCGCGCGAAGACGTACAGCAACAGAATAACCAGGACGCCATAAACGAGCGTCCCACCAGTCAGAAGGGCACCGTATGCGTCGAGACCCGTTATCGAGCTGAGACTGCCAATAAACAGGTGTAAGCCGGGAAAATAGCTGTACAGGCCATGTCCGATATATTCCCCGCTGATCGCCATGACGCTCCCGTCGGTTAGCAAGCGCTCGATATGATGGACATGAAAGAGCGTGTCCCCACCAGAGAAGTAAAATCCGAGTGTGAGGTATTTCGTAACCGGCGAAATCAAAAACAAACTGATCGCCTGTGGGAGTGCAACACGCGTTGTAGCCCCAGCGAGGAGCTGGTACACTACGAGCAGATACCCGAGCGGCAATGCCACCACAAGAACGAGCAGGCGATGGTCCGTCTGATGTGCGACGACAACAGCGGCCAGCGTGATCAGGTAAACGCTTTTATTTGCCCATCGAAGGGCCGGTCCACTCACGTCCGCTGGCTCTGTAAACTGGTAGCCATAGTAAATGATGCACCCGATGCAGAGTCCGATAAGGGCGTACAGTCCCCGGATACCAATGACGGCACTTAGACTGTAACTGACAAAGAGCACAGTCGCTGTTCCTGCGACCAGCGCAGTTGGAAAGAACGCTCGGTGTACCAGTGACCGTATATTATGTCTCATGAGTGCCAATCACGCACTCCAGAATACGAAATGTCACCAACGGGACGCAGCACACCCTGTTTCTGCTGGCCGTGTAGTCTGGAGTCCCTGTTTGGTGGCGAAGATGGTGACATCCAGAATGCGTGAGCCAGCCACTGTGTCGGTGTTGCGACGACATCCCCCTCACGGAATCGACAGTAGCAGAGTGACGGTTTCACGGCACGGCAGTCACACAGATTATCGGGACAGTGCAGCAGAGTGGATCTACTGCCAGCCACCGAATCCCCTATCTCCTCCTCGTTATGTTCGCCACCCTGCAACAGACTGCACCGTAAAGACCACGCGGAACAAGCCTTATTTGTAGTGGCACAGTGCATGAGGATCACTTACAGTGCATTGTCGATGTGCTCTCCGGCTTTCAGTGCCAGTGCCGCGATAGTAAGCGTGGGATTCATTGCGCCGCCCGTCACGAACACGCTGCTCGATGCGATATAGAGGTTGTCGAGGTCGTGTGTCCTGAGTTGCGGCGTAACAACGCTTTTCTCTGGGTTCGTTCCCATTCGCGTCGTTCCCATTTTATGTGAGGCAGGGGGTGGGTCAGCAAGATCGGTTTCAGAAACGATGGTTGCCCCCAGCTCGTCGAAGATATCGTACTGAACCTCTCGGATAAATTCCATCGTTTCACGCGCATGCGAGCCGATATTCCACGAGACATCTGGAACGGGGTTCCCGAAATCGTCGGTCTTCGATTCGTCCAGCGTGACTCTATTTTCTCTCCGAGGGAGCAACTCCGGGTTCGCGAGCAGACGGACTCTATTGTTAGGATAGTTTGATTCGATTTTGTCGAGGACTTCGTCCCCCCAACTGTCGCCCATAGCGAAGTCAAACACGTTCTCTCGCGAGGTCAGATCACCGCCGCTGAGCATTGGTCTGACGACGGACTCGGGGTTTACGTTCTCGAACACCAGCTTAACGCTGCCCGGTTGCGGATCATCGTGGTCGTAGAACTGGTGTGATTCTCTCGTGTGGTAGCCGATGGGCTCCTGATTCGTCGGCTGCTCTAGTTCTCCAGTCACGGAAACGATTGGCTGGTCCATGAAATACCGGCCGACGGCACCGCTACTATTCGCTAACCCATCAGGATACTGTGGGGACTCAGAGAGCAGTAACAAGCGTGGCGTTTCCACGGCCCCGCAGGCGAGCACGAACGCATCCGCATCCTGACGATAGGTGTCTCCGCTCGGCGTCGCGTACACAGCCGCGTCCACAGTCTCCCCAGTGCTGTCGTGTTCGATCCGTTGCACTGGAGCCCGGTCTATGACCCGTGCGCCTTCAGCCTCCGCCTTGCGGACGTGGACATCAGCACTGTATTTTGCCCCCGAAGGGCAGACTGGGATACACGTACTGAATCCAACGCACTGGCTCCGTCCGTCGTACGCCTCCGAATTCCGCGCCTGTGGGGTCGAGTGCATCGTAATCCCGAGTTCATCACAGGCGTCTGCAAACAGTGTATCCGAGTAACTCGCTGGAAAGGCATCCATCGGGTAGTCAGCCTCCCTGGGCGGTTCGAACGGGTTATCCTGCGTGCCGGCAACCCCCATCTCCTGCTCGGCCGCCGCGTAGTACGGCCTGAGATCCTCGTAGTCGATGGGCCAATCCGCTGCGAGACCGTATCTGGTGTTCATTTCGAAGTCTTTCCGATGCAGACGTGGGGTAATGCCCAACCAGTGTAAGGTCGTTCCGCCGACAGCTTTGACGCGCGTCTGATTCAACGGGTAGTACGCCCCACCGGAGGTGACATACTGGTCGCGAGGGCCGCCCATGTTCCAGATATCCAGTAGTGAGCCATGCGGGCGGAGACTCTGCTCCATCTGTTCGAGACGGTTTCCCGGGTCGAACCGCTGTCCTGCCTCGAGTATCACGACATCGTGACCTCGCCTCGATAGGGTGTACGCGACCAGCGCACCGGCCACACCTGAACCGACCACACAGACGTCAGCGTCGCTCGATGGTCGTCGGTCAGCTGTACTATTCTGTGACATCTGGTGCTGTTTGATACGACTGATAGCCACCCGGGTAGCCGACTGGGTTTTCGATACCAACGAGTTTGCTTCCTTTCGGGGCGGTAAACAGTCCGTACAGAAGCTGATTGATCAGATGATATCGGACACGTTCCGGAAGCGTTCCGGTCGGGTCCGGACTCATTCGGTCGACACCCAGTTCCTGAAGCGCTACTTGCCGGTCTGAAATCGACAGTTCCCAGAACGGCCGGTCGTGGATCTCCCGAACGTGAGCACTGAATGCGTCGATGACCGGAATCAGGCTAGCCTGTTTTTCCGGTCGGAGACCCGTCACGTATTGCTTGACGAATGCAGCGATTCCGGTTACCTCTGTCGGGTACACGACTTCGGCGATCGCCACAACCGTCTGGAGTCGGTCAGTCGAAAACCCAGATTCGTTCTCAATACCTGCATTTTCCGCCGCCTTTCGGTCGGCATACGCGACTCCACTGACCCCGATGCCACCACCCATGACGAGAGCATATAGCGCATCGCGTCTCGTCAGTTCCATTGTCATTTAGTTTGTTCAGCGAAGCATTAATCTTTCGCAAATTTGACACCACCTGTCCGCGTAGCCACTATCCACAGACTATCGAGACAAACGGAATACCGCGTGCCAAGCTACCGGCCCCAGTCGATGTTCCGATCAGTGACAGCAAGCGAGTCGGCTTTCTCACCCAGACGGGTCCGGTTCAAGCGAGGGTCTATCGACACTCAGGGGTATTTTCCTTTGCCGCTTTCCCGCGTGAGTCCATCAAGGAGTCCTTCAGCTAATCCCCGGACCCCTGTGAGTTCCCCATAGTATACCCGAATCCCAACCTGCTCGACCATCCAGGCGAACAGATACAACAGGAACAGATCACTGATCCGCTCCCGAAATTTCTCTCTGAAGAGCACCATGTTCCGGGACCGGTAGTAGGAGTACATCGGCCCAAGTTCCCCTCTCGAACTCTTGCTTTCTTTGTGGTAGATTCGGGACGTGGTGTCCGTCACCAGTTCGTACCCCGCGTCCTGTATCCGGACCGCGTGTTCGACATCGTCGTAGTAGAGAAAGTAGTCTTCAGGGAGCAGTCCAACCTCGTCCAGTACATGTGCCGGGAAGAGCAAGCTACAGTTCGGGATGTAATCGTTGTAAATGAGTCCGTCCGAACCGCTAGGTGTAGCGTCAACGTGGTCAGTGTTTCCCGTTTTCCAATCAATCATTCCCTTCTGGAACCAGACAGTGTCGGTATCGGGGTACTCTGTGACTAGCGGTGTGAGCATACCGATGTCCGAGTTCGATTGCATTGTCTCGACGAGGTCAGACAGGAGCGACTCGTCCGGGATGACGACATCGTTGTTCAGTTGCCAGACATACGCAGCACCAAGTTCGAGGGCCTTGCGCGTACCGACGTTCATTCCGCCCGCGTAGCCAAGGTTTTCACCGGTTCTAATCAACTCAACTGATTCGTACTCGGTTTCCAGTCGGTCTGCCGAACCGTCTGTAGACCCGTTGTCTACGAGCACAATGTCGTGGTTCGGGTAGTCCAGCGTGAGCAGTGAATCCAGACAGGCGCGCGTGTCATCGTAATTATTCCATGTAACAACAGCGGAGACGACGTACGGAGCACCCATTGTATCCGATGTAATGATACTCGGTAATGTAAGTATATTGTATTTTATAGTTTACAAGACGAGTCCGACTGCGTTTCGAAACGGCAATGGACCGACGGTATCGGGGGTAAACAGGTTGCAGTGGTCACTCAGGACGGTCACGACCCCCGATAGTATTCCGCTACGCGGAGGCAAACTCACAACTGTCGCGATAGACTGGAGTCGCGGGGATTTAAGCTGCGTGTACGGTTCAGCAGCGGTGGTGAACGACGCCTCCGCCGGCAGGTGCCCGCAGTCCGAATCTGGCCCAGCAGATATTTGATAAGATGTATTCTGGCAGTTTGCGCAGAGCGTGGATCTGATAACCCCGTTCTGTCCCGTAAATTGATATATCCGGGATGAATATGTCACCCCACCGAATACTATGACGACTGTAACAGTGATTGGTGCGGGCGTGGCTGGGTGTACAACTGGGTACCTTCTCAGCGAACGCGGGTATGACGTGACGGTTCTCGAGAAGGGAGAAATCGGTGGGCTTCTCAGAGAGATTGAATTTGATTCAGGGTATCACTGTGACTCTGCACCACATCTTCTCTTTTATGACTCCGAGGAAGAGGCCATTGTGGGTGACCTGTTTCGGCGATTTACCGACCTAGACGACCATACGTTCTATGCGAAAACATATCCAACAGGAACGATAGACGAACCACACAATTACCCCGTCACACGGTCGAATATATCGCTCTGGGACGACGCCGAAGAGATCGAAGAAGAGTTAGCGGCCGCGGAGGGGAAAACTGACGCCGATTACTTCGAGTCATATATGCGTCGGCAGGTCGGAGAGCGGCTGTACAACCGATATTACAAGAACTACACGAACAAGCACTGGGGGATCGACCCTACCCGCATTACCGGCGACTGGTTCGATTTCAAAATCAGTTTTCCCGACACTGAGGATTCGTTTTTCGATGGAGCCGCGAAGTATCCACAGAAGAAGTATTCGACAGTCCTCAAGGAGATGGTTGCGGATTGTGATGTCATTTACGACGGGGCAACCGGATTCGAGACGGCCGGAGCTGAAATCGAAGGTGTCACGACCGAGAGTGGGGATGTGATCTCTAGTGACATATTCGTCAGTACGATCGATCCAAGCTTGCTGGTAGATGCTGACGAATCCTTACAGTATCGGAGTATGGCAATACTGGGTGCCCACATCGAAGCCTCTGAGAGACTGTTCCCCGAACACGTGAGTTGGGGGTATTTCCCGAACGACTACGAGTTTACCCGTATTACTGACTACGATTTCACGCCGCAGGACATCCCGGACGGCGAGTACATTTTGACCGTCGAATTCCCATGTTTCATCGATGAGGATATCTGGGGTCGCTCTACAGAGTGGTTCGAAGAGTCCCTGCTCTCGTTCCTCAACGAACAGGGCGTTGAGGCCACGGTGAAAGACGCAAAGGTGCGGCGTGCGCCGCGGGCCTATCCGCTCCCCGTCGAATCAGAGATCGAGACGTTCAACGAGATGAACGGCCAACTGAACGCGTATGAGAATATGTTCAATCTCGGTCGAGTAAGTACCTACGAGTATATTTGGATCAAAGACATCGTCCAGCAGGCACATGAAACCGTAGATGAGGTGACCGCCGCGACACCACTGCAATCGTAGTGACAAGCACAACAGTCATTGCCAGACGGCGCCCGAATTACGCCCTACTCAAGTCGTGAACGTCCTCCAGATCACACCAACAAACGTCTATCCACCGTCTGACGGCGGCCAGCACAGGAGCCATGGGCTCGTCACGTCGTTTCCCACCCATGGAGATGCCGTGTTTCGATACTGTCAGGGCGGACACCTCCAAAACTACTTCCGCGGCAGTCTACAGCAGACGATCTCGATCGAGGAGAAGTATCAAGAGTTGCAGCATCTGCATCCGATATTCGATCTCACCCGACTCCCCGAACTGTTTGGATTGCCGAACGTTTTTTTGGGGGCGTCGCTCCGCTTGCTGAAGCCTACAGTTTTCCAGCGGCGAATCGACTGGGCCGATGTCATACTCGTCGAACTTCCGTGGCAGGTACCAGCCGTCACATCCCTGGCAGGCGGCACCCCGGTCGTGTATTCGAGTCACAACGTCGAACAGGAACGGTTCGAATCAACCAGTAGCGGCTTCATCGGAGACCGGTTTACCAGTCGGGTCTCAATGATCGAACGGACGGCACTCGAACGGGCCACAGCAGTTGTCTGTACGTCCGAGCGCGATGTTAGCGAATACCGCCGCCGATACGGCGTGAAGACGAACTATATTGTCTCCCCGAACGGCGTCAGCAGAGAAGCGTTATCGAGTGGGGGATCACAGCGGGAGTCGTCGGGAACAGTTTACGAGGAACACGACATCAGCACAGACATGATCGGGCTGTTTATTGGAACGGATTACGGCCCGAACCGCGAGGCAGCGCACGAACTGATTCGGATTGCCACGGAGGCGGCCGAGCGAGGACTCGATATCCACTTTTTGATCGTCGGCAGCGTTGGTGAGTCCATATCCACTGACAGAGACAACGTCACTTGCACCGGGTTTGTGTCCGATCTTGACCCGTATTTTGCGGCGGCAGATATCGGATTGAATCCAATCGAATCCGGGAGCGGCACGAACATCAAACTCCTCGAATATCTTGCCAAAGGTCTGCCCGTGGTGACCACTGCGTTCGGACGGCGGGGATTCCAGATCGCCCACGAGCAGGAGTCTCTCGTTGTCCCGGTCACCGAGTTCACCGACGCGATTGCGCGTCTGGTCTCGGACAGGGCCCTTCGCCAACAGTTGGCCGCTAACGGCCGCGAGTACGTCCGTGAGACGCATCTATGGGAGCAGATATCCACGGAGTTGCGCGCTCAACTCAGTACAGTCATCACCGAGGGTTCGTAGCGGGCCAGTCACCCAGAAGTGGTTACATTAATCCAGAGATGAGTCTCGCGATACGCGTTCGCAATCGTCGGCTCTCTTGGTGGTTCGCCGCGATAGAGCAAATACGCCAATCTGAGTCGCGGACCGGTCAGTTTTGGCGCGATGCTGTGTGGAACCGTGTCACTCTGGTTGTGTGCCAGCGTAACTGAAAGCCGATATAGCTCGCTCTCGCGTACAGTCATTGTCCCATCGTCTGATACTTCCTGAAGTTCGACGACGGTCGTGTATCTGATCGTCTCGTGCTCATGGTTTTCTAGCCCAAGGACGATCTGCCTCTGTTGGCCGCTCGTGAATTCTGTGGGATAGTCTCTGGCAACAAGGTCGCCATCAGCTGTCTCGGTCAGCAGATACATCTCTGTGATCCCCTCCTCGTCGGTTGGCCCACCGACGCCAAACCCGAGGGTTATAGCTGTGAGCACAACCCCGACGATCAGCAGTATATTCAGTCCGAGGTCGACCCGGGTCGGCGGTTTTCCGAGTCGGTGACGGATAGTTCGGTACCAGGGCCCGATGGGGACGGTATAGCGATCCTCGGCCGGAAGTGCCCTGCGTCGTTTTATACCGACCACAGTGGCGAGGAGCACGAACCCGGCGACAGTGACGAATAGTGTGACGGTTCTAAACTCCCAAGGAGATATCTCGAGAAACAGCCCGCAGAAAATAACGAGCGAAATGCTCGTCGCAAGGGAGAGAGTGAGCCGTTCAATCCCGTCGACTTGGTCACTAATACTTCCCGTCGTCTCAGCAGCGTCGACGCCAGCAGATGTCGGGTGATTCTGTGGTGGTGCCCCGGGAAATAGGACGGCAATAAGTGCGTAGCCTGGAATAAACAGGACAAACGGAACGCCGACAATGACTCGCAACGGGGACGAACGGAGAACAGGCACGAACACTGTGAGGCCAGTCGCGGCTACATAGAGGAGAACAATCAGCAGATCGGCGGGGACTGCGTGCACAAATCCGGGGAGCAACCGAACAAGAAACGATCTGTTCGACATCTAGTGTGTTTGGTTCATTGATCCATAATATTAGTATCCCTAGGTGGTTCAGGCCTTGCTCCGCCTCGACAGCGCTACAACCTCGATAGTTTGTACCCGACCACTGGGTCACCGACTGTCGTATCGTTCTCCACGACATCGATCTTATACTCATCGTCAGTGCTGTCCCACCGAACAGATGAGTTGACGCTAACACAGCAGTCGTTCGCACCGTTGCCTGTCGGGTCCAGATGAACACTCAAGTGAGTGCCTGGTTCGGAGATCCCTGTGGAGATAGTTGCCTCTCCATCTGTAAGCGTCACCGAGCCGGTGGTGGCTTCACGCGACTTTGAATCAATGTCTAACTGTTGTTCCGTCCCATCGTCTTTGATCGCTTTGAGGGCTCCGCTATTCGCATCTGTGAACAGTTTGACGCCCGTTTCCGGCGGGGACGGGGATGACTTCGGGATGAACGTGATATCCGTCGTTTCACCGCGGGCTTTCGGGAGCCACGAATTCCCCTTTACTGACATCGAAAAGTAAAACAAATTCGTCAGGTGTACCCTGGCTTCGGTTTCGGGCTCAGCAAACGTCCACCGCATCGCAGTAATAGGGGGAGATGCATCAGTCAGGTCCAAGATAACGACTGCATCCGAGTTGTTCTCCTTCGTCGCAACCTGTTCCCAGTTCCCACTAGAAGACCGTACTTCGATGGAGAGATACTGTGGTTTCGCCTGATCCCGGAACATCACCATCACTCGTCCGGGTCCCCAGTCTTCGGCAAGGCCTTCGATAGTAATCTGTGCCGGGAAGTCTTCTGATTGGTTCCAACCGGCCCAGAGCTTTGGCCCAGGCTTGAACAGCGTGTGGAGTCCCGCACCGGCACTCAACGGAGTGTGGCTGACGTCGGCCCACGCATCAGCAAATCCGAGTACATTGTCCTGTGCCCCAACCGCATCAGTTGCGTGTGGATGCATCCCGGGCAGTATCATGTCGTGGACATGGTTGTTCGTGTCATAGGGTCCTTTGAGCGTTCCATTGGACAACTGAACGCTACCGGACAGTTCCAGTCGCTGCGTCTCGCTATCGAAGGTTGCATCGAACTCCTCGTTGTCACCAAATGTTACTGTCTGGTCCGTTCCAACATGGAGCGAGTCGACAGCTAACGAGCCCAATGTCGCGTCAATGCCAGTAATATCGTCACTCTGTATCGCAGTGTCTACGCCGACAGTGTCCGAATCCCGCTGCTCTATCGAGGTCGCCCCAGTGAAATCAAGCTTCGTAACATCAGCACTTACGCGAGAGCCGTCCTGCAGCACGTCAATACCGGTACCGCCGTTCCCGGTGAGTCCTCCACAGCCGGCGAAAAGAGAGAGTCCGGAAAGCCCTGTCACAGCTAGGAGTTTTCGCCGCGAGAGTGCAGTCGTCTCTATCTGTGCCGACCGTGAGTCCCCTGACCCAACCATTGGATCAGGCGTTGATTATACTATACCATAATTATAAGGCACGTACTGTGGGACAAGCTGAGTTTTCACACGTCTACTGTACTACCGAACTTGATCGCAACTCTACAAACCGAGTCGGTACCGTATTGGGTCCGTCACGCCGCGACAGTTAGAGATATCCCAGGTCTTCTAATCTACTCTCGACAGCTGAGTCTTCAATAGTGCCGAGGTCCGAGTACCACTCCTGTAGTGGCTCCTGTATCTCAGGTCGGCTCACGAAGTCACTTACCGCGTCAAGCAGTTCCGTCGGCGCAGCCTGTTTCGGTTTCGGATATAATTCATCTGGATCAGACGCTAACTGATAGAATTCCGTATTGATAACGTTCCAGTCATAATCGTAGGTGTTCACCAATTTCTCTCCTTCTGTCCGGATACCAGCCCATATTTTTCCCGTGTCGTCATCCGGTCCACATAGAAGCCGTTGCGGGCGTGCGGTTGCTGCCGCCTCAGTTCCCTCCCAGACGGTCGGTGGGTCAAGACCCAGAAACCGGAGTATCGTCGGGGCAATATCTATCTGACGGGTGAGACCGTCCGTTAGTCGACCGACATCGCTGTTTGTCAAGAGCGGGACGCGGACCGTTTCGTCGTATAATTGCTTGTGGCTCACAATCCCGTGGTCAAACTCCTCACCATGGTCGGCAGTAATGACAGTCGGGGTATCGCCGAACGTCCGGAGCCACGGCGTCAGATGGGTATCCAGTCGCCGCACAGCCTGTTTGTATAGGCTCCGTGAATGCTGCCGCAGCCACTCGGGATACGCTGTGTCGTCGTACTGGGGTGCCGCTGCGAGCGAAAGCGGTGATAAGACAGGTCCGATCTCCAGTCCGCGTGTTACTCCGGGGAGATACGGTTTATGTGGTTCCATCAGATGGACCCAGAGGAATCGTGGTGGATCGGTGTTTTCCCACCAAGTCTTCGCTCGTTGCAAAACAGTTTCCGCAGGTATCAGCGGCTTTAGTTGCAGAAGGTTACGTGCCCGTTCGAGGCCGAACCGCAGTCGGCTCGAATCCTCAATCCCGCCGTTCCAGAACGTGTCGAATTCGTCACGCCATCGACTCAGCCAGGGGTTCGAAGCGATAAATCCGGCTGTCGAGTAGCCAGCTCGGTTAACCTTCTCGGGCAAGGTCGGGATGTCTGGGTTGACAGTCCCGTCTTTCATCCAGACCTGCGGGTAGTATGATGCTCCAAACAACGCTGGAAAGGTATTGCTCGTGTTTGAGGACGTTGCTATCGCTGCTGTCCGCTCCCAATCGCTATTAGCCGTATACGATCGGAACTCTGGCATCGATCTTAGTGCATCGTCTCTCCAGCAGTCAATCGTCACGAATACGAAATCAGTCATCCCAGACATGACTCTCTCAGAACTAACAGTGATGCAATGTATTTAATTAACAACTACTTTCGCATACAGTACAGGTCAGAGTCCATCAATTACCCTCGTAATCGGCTTCGAGACCTCGATTGGATGGGCTCAATTCGGCATGAAACCGCTCTCCACTGGCTCTACAACTACTGCTATTTTTTCATATTCATAGCCAAGAGACACAGGCTAGTCGACTGTGCGGTCCCTGACTATCGGAGCTTAACTACTGAACAGTTCCGCCTGCTGTCCGGTTCAGGAACCGGTGTCAGGTCTGAACAGGAACCAGAGACTGCGTGGGAATACCGATAGCCACATCGAAATTCCTGGTTGGCATTGACGATCCTGAATAAACCACTGACAGTTGGAGTCCCCTGAGAGCGGCACGGATGTCCGACGTACTCCCGCCGTACTTAGTCCGCCGACTCCTCGTCGGGCGTCCGCGTTCGGTCGCCGCTCGGGAGCAACGAGACCGGCGAGGCCGTCAGATACGGCACCGTTGCGACGAGAGCACCGAACAGGGCGAGCGAGACGCCACCGACGAATATCGCTGCGAGGATAGCTGGCGGCGTCCGCGCGGAGAGGCGGAAGCCGAAGAAGACGAGCCAGCCAGCCCGTTCCAGCAGCTGTAATGCGAGAACCGACAGGCCAAGAGCGAGGCCGGTCGCTGGAATCGCGATTCGAGCAATGTCGGCCAGAATCGTCCGCAAGACCCGCCACTGCGTCGCGCCGGTCGAACGATGGATGCCGATAGCCTGCCGACGCGCGTGGACACCCTGTGCGAACGTCGCCGTGGTACTGCCGACAGTACTCAGCGCCGAGAGGACGACAAGGACGCCGAGGATCAACTGGACGTTCCCGAACACGCCCTCAACGGAGCGCTCGATGGGCGTTCCGGACGCGTACGACCCGCTGCTTGCCACAGCGGATGCCAGCCGGCGATCACCGGTCACCTCGTAGTCCGCCGTGGTGAGGGTGGTCCCGTTGGCTGTCATTCGATAGGTGTACGTTCCGGGCTGGCTCCGTCCCCCGTCGGGGGAGAACCGCGTTTGCGTGACGTTTCCAGGCGGCATATAGACGGTCCGGTTCCGGGAAACACCAGGGCCAATGACGCCCACGTTACGCGTGAGCGGTTCCTGCCAGGGGTTTGCGAGTCCGACCCTGAGCGTTGGCGTCGTCAGGACCGACCCCGATGACGGAGCTATCGACAGCTCCCCGTACAGTTCCCGCTCGGTTCCACGGACGATTTGAATGTCGTGTGTCGCCGTCTGGTCTCCAGACCGGGCCGTTATCGTGTAGTTCCCCGGCTCGCGTGGCAGGGGAACAACGGCGACACCGCTCGATCCAGTTCTGAGCGATGGGCCGTTCACCGTGACGGTGGCGTTCGAAACTCGTTCGCCAGTTTTCGTAACGACAGGGACGGAGAGCCCCGACCCGGGCGGGGCCTGTGCCGGCAACTGGCTCGGAATCTCGATAGCGTTCGGTGAGACGACGGTCACCGAATGTGTGTACTCCCCGGCAGTAGCGTTTGCCGTCCCCAGTTCCGACGCGGTAACGGAGACAGTACTAGTCCGCTCCTGTCCCGGCGGGACAGCCACCGTCGTTGTTCGCTGCTCGCCCTGATACCGGACAGTGACTTCCCGGTCCGCCCGCTCGTTGCCAACGTTTCGGACAGCGACAGTGAGGTTGACTGTGTCACCTTTCGTGACGCGCCTCGGACCCGATAGCCCTGTTACGACAGCGCCCGACTGGTTGGCCGCGACACCGTCGGCGTCGTCGAGAGCTGAGACCGACCCTTTCACGCGAATCATGTGGACCTGCCCTGGCCCGGTCGCCAGGTCGGCCGCGGAGTCAAGCGGCAGAACGAGCAGGTCATCGAGCGTTCTGGGGGCGTCGTACCGCCCGACGATGGTGACCCGGCGAACCCCGGGCTTGACGCTTCCACTGACAGTCAGTTCGTCACCGACCTCGACATCGAGCGTCTGTGCGAGGTCGCTCCCGATGACGGCCTCGTCATGTCGCTGCGGTCGCTGGCCTTCGACCAGCGTGGCCCCGGTGACGTTCGCGAACGCGTCGTACTCCGCCCCGTGAGCCATGTACGGCTGCCCGTCCGAAACCTGAGCGTAGATTATCTCCGGGCTGGCCGGCGTTCCGCCGGCTCGCAGAGCTGAGGCGTACTCAGCGTCGAGTCGGCTGTTCAGCGGGTGGGGCGCGCCGGCTTCGGTGATGGTCCCGGAGCCACCCGCCCCGCCGCCGAGCGGGGACGCGAGGCCAGCCAGTGAGACGACGAGCAGGAACGTGATGCCGAAGACGGTCAGCGTCGCCGCCGTCGGCACGACTGAGCGCCATGAGAGGAACGTGGGTGTGACCCAACTTCTGAGCGTCGCAAGCGTCGACTGCCCGGACTGACCGGATCGAGTATGGCGGTTTCCGAGAGAGGCCGGCGGACGAGTCGCCGCGGGATAAGCCGCGAGTGCACCGGCGACTAGCCCCATCAGGACGAAGATTCCGGCGACGCCACCGACGACGGTTGCACTCTGGCCTGTGACGGTAACGTCGAGCGCGATTGGGAGCCCGACGAAAATCGCGACGTTGACGAGCGCCTTGATAAGGATGAGCCCGACGGCATAGCCCAGCACGACGCCGGTCGTGACGAGGAGACCAGCGCGGAGCGTAAACAGGAGCCCCACGCGCCACCCTGACGCACCGGTCGAACGGATGACCCGTATCGCGTCGAGTCGGTCACGGACGCTCATCCGCGTGACGTTGTAGACGACGATGAGGACCAGCAGTCCGCCGGCGGCCGCCGCGATGCCAAGCGCCCAGAGAACCTGCTCTAAGCCGCCGAGGACATACAGGAGCGCGCTGACAAGCGGTGCCCCCTCACTCGGAAGGCTTCCCAGCCCGGTCCCGCTCGGGCTGTGGTCGATGACGAAGTAACCGGTGACGCCGACCTGCTGTGCGGTCGAGGCGTTCGTCGCGTACCACTGATTGGAGAGGAACATCGTCCCTCGCTCCTGTGGCACGACCGTGAGCGAGACGGTGCCGTTCGACCCGCTGACCGTTCGCGTCCGCTGCTGGGAGACCGGCCCCCGGCCATCAACGCCGTCCGGAATCGTCGGTAATCGCCCCTCCTGCCACTGAGCCGACCCTTCGATGAGTACTCTGGGCGCATCGGGCGGGATGCCGACGAGACGAACGTCGGTCCCGTCTGTGGTCGCCGCCGCTGTCGGGAGCACGGTGACATCCTCACCGGCTTCCGGCGGGCCGTGTTCCGCGTCGTGATAGGTGACCGTCCCGGAGTTCGCAAGCGGTTCGGCGAACGTTTCCGAGTACGTGACGGCGGTGAACAACAGCAGGACCGTGCCGATGAGAAACGCGGCCGTCACGGCGACGACGACGACGGTGAGCCGATCCCGTCTGGACCAGCGAAACAGGAGGGCGTTTCTGTATCCCATCGGTTCGTTAGTTCGTCTCCGTGGACGGGCTCGCGTCCGGCGCCGAGGCGGCATTGGTGACGAGCGTGCCGCCGCGGATGAACAGCCGCTCGTCGAACCGCTGGGCCAGTTGCGGGTCGTGGCTGATGACGACGAGGGCGGTCTCCGTCGATTCCTTCATGCTGAACAGGAGGTTCAGCACCGACTCGGCCGTGTCCGGATCTAGCTGCCCGGTCGGCTCGTCGGCGAGGACGATCTCGGGGCGGTTTGCAAGTGCCCGTGCGATAGCAACCCGCTGTTTCTCGCCCCCGCTCAACGTCGCGGGGTACTGGTGTTCGAGCCCGGCGATACCCAGGCGGTCGAACAGCGTGTCCAGCCAGTCGGGGTCACGGTTGCCCGCGTGTTCCTGCGGGAGCGACGCGTTCTCGCGGGCGGTCAGGTCGCCGATGAGCTGGAAATCCTGAAAGACGAACCCGAGCGTCGTCCGCCGCAGGCTCGCGCGCTGGCGTTCGGACAGGGTACTCGCGTCCCGGCCGTCGACCTCCAGCCGACCGCTAGACGGAGGTTCTAGCAGTCCGAGGACATTGAACAGCGTCGACTTGCCGGCCCCGCTAGGGCCCTGAACGAGCATCGCCGCGTCGGACCCGACGGTAAGTGAGACACCGTCGAGAATCTTGGTGCCCCGTCGTGTGACACACAGCCCTGAGCCGACGAGGACGGGGTCAGTCATTGTCGGCCTTTCTGCCGGCCCCGTATTGTATGCCACGGTTACATACCCCGGAGAGCTGAAGGTGGGTGGTGAGAAGGACCATCGAACCGGGTCCGCTCAGCAACTCGTTCGGTTCCCACCGGGCCGAACAAGGTACACGGAGTCGATCCCTCGGGTGTCATAGACCACATCGTTCTCGTAGCGCCACTCGTCCATCGCCGCAGGCGTGGTCTTCTCGCTCCCCGCCGGGAACAGGTGCGCTCCCGTCGTTCCCCAGGATGCCCGCGATAGCGTCGGGCAGTTGGGTTGCGATCCACCCCCGAGCCACCGGGCGGTCGGCTGGTACGTCCCGTTGGACGCGCCCGGATAGTACAAATCGACAATACGGCTGAACGGGTGGTCGGACGCCCACTGCTCGTCAACGTGGTCCGCGGTGAACGTCGCGGCCGCGAACTGCGATTCGGTCGCGCCGGTCGGGAACGCAAAGGTGTCGAGATTGACGAACGCGATTGGCATCGTCACGACCGCGGCCACTACGACGACGACCGTCAGAACGGTAGCGAGCCGGTGGCTGTGGGTCCTCGGCGTTCCAAGCCCGCCGTCCGGCGACGGCGACCGCCGGTAGGCGACCGACGCGACGCCAATGCCGGCGAGGACGAACACGGGTAGATGAACGAACGTCTGGCCGCGGAGCGCGGTCCCGTAGTACTCCGGCGTCAGCGAGGCGGTCAGCGAGAAGTACACGATGACAATCGGCGCCAGCAGCAACGCCACCACGACCGGGCCGATCAGCCGGCGGTCGCGGCTCGCACGTGGGAGGCCGATGACTGCAAACACCACCGGGACGGCGAAGGCCGCGACGAGCATCAAGAGGCCGATCGGCGTGGTCTGTGTCCCGGGGAACACGGTCCGTACCGCGTTCGCACCCAGCGTCAGGAACCAGAGTCCGACCGCGCCGCCGATGGTCACCCGCTGCAGGCGAGCGCTCGTCCGCTGGAACCAGACAAGCGTCGCCACCAGCACAACGAGCCAGGCCAGGAACAGCCCCGGATACGCGCTGATACGGTCAACGTAGGGGACCTCCAGCAGCGAGCGTTCTGCAATCCGGTAGTACCCCCACATATACATCCAGAAGCCCGCGACGACGGCGAGGGCGGTGACGGCGTCACGACGTGACGGAATACTGGCGAGATGGGCGGCTAAGACCCCCGTCAGTACCAGCGCAACGATGAGCGAGCTAAACGTATGCAGGAGCGGAAAGGCAGCGAACAGGACGACAACAACTGCGCCCCATCGACGCCTGTATCGCTCCGTCGTGAGCAACCGATGGACGGCAATCGCAAACAGTGGCAGCAAGAGGAAGGCCAGTGCTTCTTCGTCGGTCTGGCCAGTACGACGGAGATAGATGCCCTCCACTGCGAGCCCCATCCCGACCACGCCCATCGCCAACGTCGTCCGCGAGTGGCGCCACCGACTCGACTGCGCGAGGCGTTTGACCAGCGCCATCGCCGTCAGACAGGACGCTGCACCGGTGACCGCGACGACCAGCTGGGCGATGTACAGCGGCCGCTCACCGGTGAGCGAACCGACGGCCGTCAGCACAGCGGTAAACACGATGTTGTCCGCGCGGAACCGCGTGAGCGGAAACGTCCCCGTTTCGAGCGTGTCCCTCGCCAGAGCGACGTAGCCGAATCCGTCTAGCGTCGAGGGCAGTGGTGTCCAGTGGAGCGTCGTCAGTCGGGCCGCGACTGCCACGGCCAGCACAGCCACGATGAGCAGCACTCGTCCTGTCCGGCCGTCACTCATTGCCGGGTCCTACAGCGGGTGGGTGTAAGATAGTTACCGCATTTCGACGGCCGACTCCGACCTATGATAGGCTATCGACCTGGAAGTCCCTAGCGCGTTCGACTGCGGCTTCCGCACTGGCACGGTCCATCGGGTCCGCCGAGAAGGCCGCGTGGTCGTATGCCTCCACGACGGTCCGGACCGCGTCGACCTGATCTGTGTCGAGGGCGCTGTCCTCACACCATGCAAGTAATTCCCAGTGCGTCTTTCCGTTCTGAAAGTCCGCAACAGCCCGGATGTCATCGGCGACCGATTCGTATGCCATCGTGACTGCTGAGTCGTACTTGCCGGCCGCGAGGGCTTGCCCCATCTGGTCTGATGGACCGGCGGTCGGTGTGGGAGTGTCGTCGGTGGACTCGATGGCTTGTGGTTCCTCGGTGTCCGTCCTCACGGTCGTCTCTGCCCCATCAGACTCGAGGGTCGCGTCGGAAAACAACCCAAGTCGACGAACGGTGACCTCAAGAATCAGAAGCATAACCGCGGTCAGCAGTGCGGCGATGACTGGGACTGTAAAGAACGAACGGATCTGTGACACGAGCGGCTGTGAACTGCTCCCTGACGGCTCCGTTGAACCACCCGAGGTATCAACGGTCGCCGACGACTCTGCCGCCTCAGGGCCGACTATGATCGATGCGGTCGCGCGCTTGCCCGCAATCGCACGGCCCTCATACGGGATCACGGCCGTGACGGTTTGCTCACCGGTCGTTACGCTTGGCGGCAGCCTGATAGTAGTCGTCACAGTCCCGTTGCTCCCGGTCACCACGCGTTTGAACAGTGTCCCGTCGATGCGTAGTTCGACTGGGACATTGCTCACACCCTCCCCGTTGACGCGCACTGCTGTCGTGACTGTTAGTTCGTCGCCGGTAGCGAGACGGGTCGGTGACCGGTCGAGGGTGAGCGTCGGGGTCACCTGCGTGACACTGGCAGCGACGGTTGCCGTGTCACCGCGATACACCGCAGATTGGGCCGGAATATACTGGACCGTAACGTCAGTGGGACCGGTCCGTGCCGACCGGGGCCGGTACTGGAACGCGAACGAACCGTTACCATCGGTCTCAACGAGTCGTGTTCGGTTTTCGACTTCGAGTCTGACCTGCTCGTTCGCGACGGGCGTCCCGTTCGCCGTCCGCAACGTCCCGCGGATGGTAGCGGGGTTCGTGTAGGAAATCGATCCGGAAATGGCCTGAACGTCGAGAGTCGTATTCACAGTTCCCGTCTGGGTTTGCATTGGCATCTCATTACTGTCGGTAGCGACGGCTGTTGCCCCGCCGATCCCGACAAACAGGACCAGCAGGACCGTTCCGACACCGACGAGCCACGGCTGCAGGGTTGCCACTACCGGACCCGACAGACCGTACGCATATTCTTTTTATCATTTCCGCTGCTGAGCGCTGAAGACAGCAGTTCCAAACCTGATTGCGGGCCACAGCAGGGACTCGAACCGGCGAGTGGACAGTCAGTGATTCCCGTTGGACTTGATCTTGCGGGCGCGCTCCACAGCTGCTTCGGCCCGTGACGGGTCGACTGATGTCGGCGCGAACGCTGCGGCCTCGAAGGTTTCGACCACCGTTTCGATATCTGCTATCCGTTCCTCCGAGATGCCGTGTTCCTGGCTCCGCTGGAGGAGTTCCCAGTGTGTTGCCCCCTCGTCAATCCCGTTTTCCACTGCCAGCACGTCGTGAACTGCGGTGTACGCTAGCATCGCTGCGGCGTCGTAGTTCCCGCTGTCCAGATGCGTCTCGACGCGGTCCTCGAACGTCAGCATCGGTTCGTCTGACGCCGTCGCCGACGGATCAGAGTCAGTCATTGATGCATCACCCGTCTCGGTCTGGACAGGCGAGTCCGCCTCCCGGGGTTGGCGAACCCGTGACACGACAACCCAAGCTGCGGCGACAACCACAAGTGCTACCCCACCACCGAGGACGGGCAGCCAGCTGTAGCCGATAACCCCGTTCCCGAAGACCGCTGAATTCTCATCGGAGCCGAACAGTATCGCCACCAGCGTATCGATGAGCAGATCGTTATCCGAATCTGAGCCGACCGGTGGGTTGCCACCGCCGGATCCAGCCGCCAGCGTTGTCGTTGCAGTCGCATTACCGAGGTTTGCCCGTGGCTCGTCGTACGTTGCGGTAACAGTCACCGATTCGTTGCCTTGGGGATTCTCGAGAACAGTCTGGAACGACCCGTTTCGGTTCGTCTCGACCCACTGTGTTCCGCCAGTACCGATCTGCAGGCGTACCGGGCGACCCACCACTGGGTCCTCCTCAGCAACAGTCTGGAGTTTCCCGCTGACGAGGACTCCGTCATCCATGCGTGATGCACTCACTGAGAGGTTTGTTCGAGTCTCGACGACGACAACAGGGGTTTCCGACTGGACGCCTGCAATTGCTCGGTCTTCATACGGAACCCGGGCGATGACCTGACGCTCACCGTCGTTTACCGTCGCCGGGAGTCGGATCGTTTCTGTGGCGGTGCCGTTCGGTCCGGTCGTCGTCCGCGCAACGACGGTCTCACCAATAGCAAACTCGACTGGGACCGCATCGACACCGTCCGACGCGACTGTCACGGACGCCGTGGCGTTGAGTTGGTCGCCGTATCCCACCACGTCCGGTGCACTGTCGCTCGTCACGTTCGGGGTCACCTGTTGTACGTCAATGGTGAACGTATCGTTGTCGGACAGGTACACCGAGTCAGTTTCTGGGACGTACTCGATCGATATGGATTGCGACCCGAGGCTGGCCGAACGTGGCCGGTACTGCGTTTCGAATACGCCGCTCGAATCAGTCTGGACAGTCCGCGTCCGGTTCTCGATCCTGAGTTCGACCGCCTCGTCCGCGATGGCCGAGCCATTCTCAGTCTGTATCTGGCCGGCGATCGTTCCGGAATCACTGAATGATGCGGTCGAGTCTATCGACCGAGCCGTGAGTGTCGTTCCGACGAGCGTCTCTTCACGGATGACTGCCTGCGTCGCCGTGATGTTCGCTGTCGTCTCGTTGATCTCGGTCTGTCCTGAAGAGAGGTCGACAGACGTCGTGTTCTCGATCCGGTCGAGATTCTGGTTCAGTTCGTTGCTCCTGTCGCTGATGTTCGACGCCGTTCGCTCCATCGCCCGTACAATGGTTCGGGCCTCGCGTTCGTTACCACGCTCGCGTGCCGTCTGATATGCCGCGTACTGTTGCCGATACCGCTGGACCTCGTTCGTGAGATTCCGCTGGTTCTCGCGCGCGGCCTCGAACTCCCTTGCAGCCGTGTCGTCCGTATCCGAGGACGTGTCACCGGCAACCTCGACGTACTGCTCTAGGCGCTTGTCGTAGTCGTCACCGAGAACCGACCGAGCCCGGTCGTACTGGGCGTTCGACAGCGCAATACTGCTGTTTTCCAGCTGTCCGCCCATCGTCCGAGCTAACCAGGTAACTGTTTCGTCGCTGTACTCCCCGTTCGATACCGAATCCGGGTTTTCCTGTTGCGTCTCGTTGTTGTCCGTCGGCGTCTCCACCTGCCGGTTCAGAGCCGGACCCCCGTCGTCAGTTCCCATCGCTGCCACCCCACCAGCGCCCGCTGTAAGTCCAAGTATTGTCAGGGTGGCGAACACCGCCCACGACTGGCTCCGGAACACACCGAGTTATTCTCCCGGGTTGATAAAATGCGTTCGGTTGGCTTACCGGAGACGGTTGCAGTTATCCGCTGAGATGGAAAGCGAAGCAATCAGCTATTTTTTTACCGTGCCGATATGACTCATTGCCAATGGCTGAATCCCAGGCGTGGAAACTACTCTTGCCGCGCCAGCTCCGCCACCTCCCGGCTGATCTAGCAGGCGTTGTCGGCGTTGTGGTCCTGACAAATCTGGCTGCCCTGCTGCCGGTCGTCTCCGACACGCCGGTCCGCATCATCGCCGGGCTCGTGTTTGTCCTTTTCATCCCCGGCTATGCGTTCATCGCAGCGCTGTTTCCAGAAGCTGGGAGTGGCCCCAGTACCGACGATGAAACCGTTTCGAACCCACAGGCGGACGGGATCGACGGGATCGAACGGACCGCACTCTCGTTCGGGCTCAGCATCGCTCTCGTTCCCCTGGTCGGCCTAGTGTTGAACTTCACACCGTGGGGTATCCGCTTGCTTCCGATTCTCGTCTCGCTTAGCGGGCTGACGCTCGTGTTGACCGCTGTCGCAGCTGTCCGACGCTGGGCGCTGCCCGCCGATGAACGGTTCCGCGTTCCGTATCGCGCGTGGCTCAGTGCCGGACGTAAGGAGCTATTTTCGCCGGCCTCGCGGACTGACGCCGTCCTGAACGTACTGCTAGTCCTGAGTATCCTGCTTGCAACCGCCAGTGTCGGATACGCCGTCACGGTGCCGAAGGACGGCGAGCGGTTCAGCGAATTCTACCTGCTGACAGAAGGTGAAGACGGCGAGCGCGTCGCTGACGGCTATCCGACGGAGTTTCAGCGGGGCGAAGGCCGCTCGTTGATCGTCGGTATTGGGAATCAGGAACACGAGCGGACGGAGTACACCGTTATCGTCGAGTTACAACGCGTTGAGCGCGTTGGGAATGAGACGCGGGTCCGGGAGCGGTCTGAACTACAGCGCTTCCAGCCGACGCTGGGACACAACAAGACCTGGCAGCGCCAGCACGAGGTGGAGCCCGAGATGACTGGGGAGAGACTTCGGCTCCAGTACCTGCTGTACCGTGGCTCACCGCCTGAGACTGTGGCCCAATCGACCGCGTACCGGGAAGTCCACCTCTGGGTGAACGTAACCGGTTGACCCAGTTTCTCGTAGCGAGCAGCGCTCCCCCGGGTAAAACAGGGACCGACTCACTACCCATTCTTTGGATATCTAACCCGGCAAACAGCTTTTCTTTTCTCGGACCATTGGTTTCACATGTACCCCGAAGGCCACTTCCTCCTCGCAGCCGTTCCGCTGACGGTATATACGGTGGTTCGGTGGCGTCACCTCCCGTCTGGGCCGATGGTACTGCTCTTGCTTGTTGCGACGCAACTCCCGGACGTAATCGATAAGCCGCTCGCGTGGACGTTCGCTATTCTTCCGAGCGGGCGCATGCTGGCCCACTCACTGGTCGTCTCGCTGCCCGTCCTCACCATCCTTGTACTGCTGGCTGCACGCCAGGGCTACGGACGGTACGCAGTGGTGTTTTCCGCCGGCTACCTCTCACACATCGCCAGCGACTTCTATCCGATTGTGCGACTCGGGACGGACTACTACTTCTTCCCGAACCTGTTCTGGCCGCTGTTGTCGGCAAACCCCGATAGAACGCCGTCATTTGCGGCGCATTCGCCCGACAGCCCGCTTGCGCTTGCCGTCCCCTTGATCGTCTTCGGACTGGCCGTCAGCTACAGCCTCGTGACGCTGTACCAGAGATACGAGCAGGTCCCAGCCGAAATACCACAACGGTAAAGCGTTCGCGTCCAACAGTCGTTGCCACTGAAGAAGTAGGTCTCAAGCGACGGATCTCGGGCTATCCGTCAGATATCGAAGCCACTGTTCCCAGCCCCGGGGACCGCAGAGTGAAACTGAAACGCCTGTCTCAAGCTGGGGTGGCCGATTCGATCGGGGCTTCGCCGCAGTTGACACAGATATACTCTTCGTCGACGGTGAGCACGACCGGTGAGTTACACTTGATGCACTTGATTTTCGCCGCACGAGATGGCTTTGCGTAGTCCCCCATTGTATGTACCTTACACTGTCATGTTATATGTAAAATAATATAAAATTACCCCTTTCAGCAACACTGTGCCTGCAACCGCTGGGGACATGATAATTCAGTTATCCACGAAACGTAGACTTCGGATAGGTATACAGCGGGAAAGAAGATCGCGTCAGAGAATAACCGAAACCGCTGCGTAAACTGGAGCAGTCGTTAGTCGCGCCGTGCCAGGAATCCGGCGCCTAGCAATGCTAGCACCGCGACGAGTACGGTGAAACCGGGACCGCTCGAACTCGTGGTCTCAACCGAGCCCTCCGTTCCGGTTGTGTCCGTCTCGTCGGGTTGCTGTGCCCCACCACCGGCGGTCGTGGCTGCTTCCGTTGGCTCCTCTCCGTCTTCAGTCCCGACTGTCTCAGTGCCGTCGGTGTCGGTGTCAGTCGTAACTCTGTCCTCGGTGTCTTCTTCAGTACCTTCGTTATCGGAGTCGTCGTTCCCGCTATCGCTGTCGTTACTTCCGTTATTGTCGTTGTCGTTGTTGTTGTCGCCGTCACTGCCATCATCGCCGTCACCGTTGTTGCCATCACTGCCATCATCGCCGCCACCGTTGTTGCCGTCACCGCCATCATCGCCGTCACCGTTGTTGCCATCACTGCCATCATCGCCGTCACCGTTGTTGCCGTCACCGCCATCATCGCCGCCACCGTTGTTGCCATCACTCCCGTCGTCGCTATCGTCACCATCGTCGCCGGAATCGGTTTCGTTCGACTGTGATAGCGTGACCGTCCCAGTGGCGGAACTGATTTCGTTTGAGTCTTCGCCAACAGCGACGTGCACGTACGTGTACGTCCCGTTCGACCAGGAGTCAAGCGTTTCGACATCAATGGTGGTATCGGAGGTATCGGATACCGTTGTCGCCGAGGCGTGCATCATATTATCACCAGTCGAATCCGGCGATGCTTCGGAGAGAACGAATCCGAACAGGCCGATCAGCCCCGCGGACGGCATCGTCCCCGCGGCTGTCGAGTCCCCACCGGTAAGGGTAGCGCCATCACTGGCCGACGAAACGCCGTTGACGCCCTCAAAGGAGTTCTCGACCGTGACTTGATCTTCGGAGAAATCCTCATTGATGTCACCAGTCACCCGGACGGTGCTCGTCTGGCCCTGCAGTTCGTCCTCATCGAACAACAACACGGCGTGCGTGACAGAGTCGTCTTCCAGTTCGGTCTCGATATCGAGTGAGACGTTATCCCCGGTGGAGACATCGTCGGCGGTCGCCTCGACCGTAGACGCGCTTTCCTGAACCAGCGTCTGTTCAACGCCGACAACGGTCACGTTTCCATCGGCCGAAACGTTGTTGTCCGAAACGGACAGTCCTTGTCCATCATCGACGGTGACCAGAATGAAGCCGTAGGCACCGCCCGAGTCAGGTGTGTACGAGGTTTCAAGCGCACCGTTGTCATCTATCGAACCGACCCCGTCCGCGTCATCTAGTAGCTCGACCGAGTTGGCGTTAGAATCGTTTGTAAAGATACTCGCTAGATCGGTTCTGACGCTTCCTTCGCTAAATCCGGCCGACTCTGGGCCTTCAGAGAGCCTGACAGCGAGCAGTTGCGCCTCGTCGCCGGCAAGTCCCGTCGTTCCAGCACCGGTCGTTGATTCGAACGTCAGATCCACTGCTTCGCCTGTTTCGTGAATCGTGTACTCCTCCCTATTGAGGGGAACGTCACCAGTCTGAGCAGATTCGATATTGATGTACGTTTCCGGGGCTGCTATCGCCGTTGGGCCGGTGGAAGACGTCCGAAGCGGGAGCAGTGACCGCTCCCAGACATCCACGTTTTCCGTCACTGCCGTCGTTTGTCCGTCATCCACTGGCGTTGCCGCTGCCGACGTTACCGACAAGGGAGCGGCTAACACCAGCAGCACTGTAATCGCACAAATTACAGTGTGTTTCCCTCTTGGTGTTTTATACATTACTGAATTTTTTCGGAGGGATACGGTATAATTCTTATGCAGTGACATTCGACGGTACGCAGTGTCATATGAAGCTTACAAAACACGTGAATCACCTCGTGGTCAAGTGGTTCGAGACGCAAAGCGTCTCGTCATCACGGAAGACTCCGCCTTCCGTACGACCTCGAGGCACTCAGCCTGCTCCGCCTGTAGAATCCGCACACGTCGGCGCACAAAGAGGTGCTGTGTTCGGTAGACTCAACCACTGAAGGCCGTCCCGATCAGTTATTCTGCGTCCCCTTCATCGCCGTCCCCAGCATCATTCGGTCCGCCAGCGTTGTCCGGGGGACCGCCACCGTTGCCCGGGCCACCACCGTTATCAGGGCCGCCGCCCGGACTCACTGCCACCGTGCCGGTATCCGAGTTGATGGTCCCGGTTTCGTTACCGACTGCGACGTGGACGTACTGATACGCACCGTTTGGCCAGGAATCCAAGGTCTGGACCGTCACGTTGGCGTCAGCGTCACCGCTGACGATCGTTGCAGAGGCATGGATAACGTCCCCGCCAGCGTCCGATTCGGCTTCGGAGACCACCGTGCCGAACAGCCCCTGCAATCCGATCGCAGGTATCGACTGGCTCTCGGAGAGGTTGAAACTCCCCAGTCCAGTGTTGCTCTCAACCGTCCCAACACCGCTGACGTTATCGAAAGAATTCTCGACGGTGATCTGGTCAGCGGAGAAGCTCTCGTTCAGTTCGCCCGACACAGTCACCGTGCTCGACTGTCGCTGGAGTTCGCCCTGTCGGACCAGCAGGACCGCATGGGTGGCGTTTTCGTCTTCCATCTCAGTGTCGACAGCCAGCGTGACGTTGTCGCCGGGGTTGACCGGGTTCTGGGTCCGCTCGACGTTCGATGCGTTGTCCTGCACCACGGTCTGTTCGACACCGACGACGGTCACGTTCCCGTTGACGGAGACGTCGCCATCCGACTCCGATAGCCCTTCATCGCCCTCGTCGACAGTCACCAGAACGAAGCCGTATGCGCCGCCCGATTCGGGGGTGTATGACGCCTGCAGTTCGCCATCCTCGTCTATCGTGCCGACACCTTCAGCGTCATCGAGTAGCTCCGACGACGTAGTGTCCGAGTTATTTGCGAAGACATCTTCGAGGGAAGCACGGGAACTGTTACTGGCGTTTGCCCCTGCCGTAGTCGGTGCTTCATCTAACTTGACAGCCAGCAGTTGCGCCTCGTCGCCGGCAAGTGCCCTCGTTCCGGCACCGATTCTGGGTTCAAAGGACATGTTTATCGATTCGTTGCGCTCGTGGATCGTCATCGTCCGCTTGTTGAGCGGCAAGTCGCCAGTCGCAGCTGATTCGACGTTGAGGAACGTCCGCGGTGCCACTATCGTGGTCGGCCCGTCTGACATCGTTCGGAGCGTGAGCGGGGACCGTTCCCACACGTCGACGTTTTCCGGCACCGAGATCGACTGGCTCTCAGCAACGGGGGTTGCCCCGACAGTGGTCGTCACTGATAACGGACCAGCGAGTACCAACGCGACTGCCACGACAAAGATGACAGTCGGTTTTATTATTGGTGTTTTTACCATTACTGAAACATTACTGAAGCCTGAGATATATTTCTTGTGCAGTGATACTATTCTGGAGCTCTCACAAGCCCTCTATACCGATATATCATATAAACTGGAGTGGAATTGACTGTTTTTCTGCAGTTATGAATTTATGATAAATAGCTACAGATAAGATGGTAATTAACCGATGGTAAAACAGTTTATATAATGTCTCAGTAACTGTAGCTCGCGTTTAGAGCTGTACTTACTGAACTGATCTGGTACAATACATTAGAGACCCGGCTTTATCGGCCAGATATCACAGGCTAGTCACCGAGGGCTGCCCAAATGTGTGCGCCGCGATTCCACCCGACCCCAACGAATACTCGGAAGCATGACATCGACCTGTTTTCGGCCGATTGTGACATGGCGGACGCGCCTCGGAATCCGGTCTGGACAGAGCATAGTGGAAGCAGAACATGGTAAACTGCATCGCTGAGACGTGTCTCTGGCACATCGGGTCGGAGAATTGCGAGGGAAGATCGCTCCGTGCGAGTCTTCCGGCACCGGTCGGCCGTCGTCTTCGCAACGAGACACCATCGGGGTCGATAGCGTACTCGCGACCGTGACGAGGGCCGCTCACTGTTTGCGAGGGACCGCGTCGGTCCAACAGTGCGAAGGAAGGGGTTTGAACGACGCGGAGACGGGCAATCGCCCCGCCTTCTCTCGTTCAAACCCTTCCGTGTGCATCTTTCGGCGCCGCGTTGTGCGGCCCCTATACGATGCGAGGGAAGGGATTTGAACCCTTGGACCCCTACGGGAGCGGATCTTGAGTCCGCCGCCGTTTCCTGGCTTGGCTACCCTCGCACGCGTGTTGCATCTGATACACATGGCGGTACGGTATAAATGTCGTACGGAAGCGACTCAGGGCTGGTGGGACACTATGGCATTAATTGAAAGCGTTTGCACACTGGCCGCGCTGCCGGCGCGCGATCAGGTGTGCATTGCGTTCCAATGGCTACTGTCGCCGACAGAACCGGTGGTTTGACCCACCGTGAACCAGTAGCGTAGGCATGGACGACCACACGCGCGACCCGACCGTCGAGGCTCCCGACGGGAACCCATCGGGCTGGCGAACCGACGGTCAGTGGGAACACGAAACACTCAGACGGGCCGTGGTCCACGGCGTCCGGCTGTACAACTCTGACGAGTTCCACGAATCACACGACTGTTTCGAGGACGAATGGTACAACTACGGCCGCGGGAACACGGAGAGCAAATTCCTCCACGGGATGGTGCAAGTCGCCGCCGGCGCGTACAAGCACTTCGACTTCGAGGACGACGACGGGATGCGGTCGCTGTTTCGGACGTCACTGCAGTACTTCCGGGGCGTCCCCAACGATTACTACGGCGTCGACCTGCTAGACGTGCGAACAACAGTAACGAACGCACTGTCGGACCCGTCGGCACTGCACGGCTGGCAGATCCGTCTCGACGGCGAGTACCCGACGTGCCGCCCGGAGGACATCGAGTTCGCGGAGTCGCTCGAACACTGACTGAATCCGGATAATTCTAAAGGCTGGACGCGTTATCACGGGTAGATGCGAATCGAGCAACTGGGAGACGGGGTTCCAGAAGTGGCCGTCGTGGGGAGCATCCACGGCGACGAACCGTGCGGCCGGGACGGCATCGAAGCCGTCCTTGCCGACCCGCCGGAGGTCGAGCGCCCTGTCAAATTTATTATCGCGAATGAAGCCGCCCTTGACGCGAACAAGCGGTATCTCGATACGGACCTCAACCGCTCATTCCCTGGTGACACCGACAGTGAGTCCCGCGAGACACGGTTAGCCGCGACCATCACGTCTGAGCTCCGTGATTGCACTGTGCTTTCGTTGCACTCCACGCAGTCCTACGATGGGATGTTCGCCCTTGTCGACGAGCTCACACCGGAGATGGAGGACCTCTGCAGTGTCCTTTCCGTAGACGCCGTTGTACAGACGAAAGGCGCAAACGAGGGGCGAATGATCGCGACAGTGGACTCCGTTCTCGAGGTCGAGTGCGGATATCAGGGCTCCGCGGAAGCCGCTGAGAACGCAGCGCAGGTCATCCGAGAATTCCTCGCCGCCACCGGCGTTACCGCTGCGTCACCACCACAGCGAGAGACATCACTGCCAGTGTTCCAGCTCGGCGAGCCGATTCCGAAGGCAGCAGCCGACCAGTACGAAGTGTTCGTCCGGAACTTCGAGCCGGTCCCCGAGGGCGACCCTGTCGCAGCAGCCGACGACGAAACCGTTGTTGCGGAGGAGCCCTTCCACCCGGTGTTGCTCTCAGCCTACGGCTACGAGGACGTGTTCGGCTTTACCGCGGATCGGATCGGGATGCTTGATTGAGCGGGTTTGTAGCGGGGTTCGGTCCGACCGTGACCTCATCGCCGGATAAGTCATCGTTCTGGGCGACGACTTCGTAGGAGGTGTACTTGATCTTGTCCGGGTCGGCCGTAAGCACCGGGTCGGTAGTGCACTTCGTCACCGCGAACCGCTCCCGAGACGGACAGTCAACAACAGGACCATTGGTCTGCTCGTCTTCGTCCCGGTTTTTACAGAGGGCGGTGCACAGAGGAGGTATGCACGAACGCGCCGCGGAGTTCGCGGACCGGGCCCGTGACCGATACGGAGTCGACCTCGATGTCTCGGAGTTCGAGTCAGGAACGGAAACAGCCACAGCGGCTGCCGAGGCCATCGGCTGCGAGACGGCCGCCATCGCGTCGACCATCGTCGTCGCACTCTCAGGTGGCGACCTCGTCGCCGCAATCACGAGCGGTGCGAACCGTCTTGACCTTGACGCGGTCGCGAACCACTACGGTGCAGAAACCGCGTCGATGGCCGACCCAGGCGACATTCGGAGCGTCGTCGGCTGGAGCATCGGCGGCGTCCCCCCGATCTGTCACGAGACGGCTCTCCCGACCACGGTCGACCCGATGCTGACCCAGTATGACGTCGTCCACGCTGCCGCCGGCACGCCGAGCGCGGTGTTTGCGATCGAACCGGACCGGTTGGTAGACCTCGCTAACGCCGACATCGTCGAGCTCACAGAATAGCGCTGACGGTGCGGCCATCCATCGTTTCAGGCCTGTTGGCACTCAGACCTGGGGTCGAGTCCTGGCCGCGGAATCGGCCGGTCAGTACCCGGAGCAACGGCCGACAGACAGATGAAACACAGCAGGGGCGTTTGTACCGCCAGCAAATATAGCAGATTGCAGACATCCAGAAGAGGTTTACAACCACAGTTGAAATCGAACAACTGCTACTATGCCCTCCAAGCAAGCCGTCAGTAGCCTCGGGAGTCTGCTCGCCGTACTCGGGCTCGCCGGGGTCGCAACAGCACAGCCTACAGCTCCGGGTGGGAGTGCGGGCCCGGCCCTCAACGTCGTCCTCCGTTTCGGTGTCGGGTTCGTTATTCTCGCAGTTCTGGGTGCCGCAGCCGCCGCTATCGGCCCGACGTATACGACGAACGCCGTGCGGGAGATTCAGGATGACCCCGGCGACGCAATCGGCTGGGGGATTCTCGTCGGTATTCTGGTCCCCATCGGACTGGTGCTACTCGCACTGACGATTATCGGGGCTCTGGTCTCGATCCCCGGACTGCTTCTCATCGGCATCCTCGGTATCGTCGGTACCGGCATTACTGCCGTCTGGGTCGGGAACTCGGTTATTGGCGATGACGGAACCGTCAGCGCAACGGATGGCGTCGCCGGCGGGTTGTTACTGGCCGTCCCCTTCGCAATTCCAGTCGTCGGCGGCCTCCTCCTCAACCTCATAACGCTCGTCGGCCTCGGTGTCGTCGGACGCGGGCTGTACGAGAACTGGACGGACTAAGCGATTTTTCGCCGACGGTTGAAGCGGTTTCTCTCGGGTTCAGCTCGCACCGGGACACCCGAGTTCGTGCGGGTCGTCGTACACCTCTGGCGGAATCGAGATGGCGGCTGGGTCACCGTACTCACTGTACTGGACCGTGATCGTGGCGGTTGCAGTCGCGCCACGCTGTGAGATTTGTATCTTGAGTTCCGACTGTACCGGTTGGTTCGTTTCCGGATCAAGCCAGAGCCGCGCCGTCGCGTTCTCAAGTGAGCCGCGGCGTAGCTCCATGCCACCAGCCTGTCGGCGATCCATGAGTGACCTGATAGTCTCAGTGCTCGGGGAGGCCGTGACGAGAACAGTCCGGTTGCCGTCAAGCGTCTCATTGCCCCGCCAGTAGACGTTCGAGCGTTCGAAGAGCAGTACTTGCCGATGGAGCGGCGTCGTGGTCGCCCACGGCTCGGAGCGCGAGACATTCTCGACGGCGTAGCCACCCCACGGGTCCTGACAGCCCTGATACGCGTTGTACCCGTCGACATAGGATTCGACCGTTTGGTCTTGTGTCCGCGTCGTCGCTTGCATCCGTTTTGCAGAGACGTTTACCGCACCATCGCCGTCGACTCTCACAGTCCGCGATTGCTCACCATCCGACGCTACCACATGCATCTCCATCTCGAATCGGTACGCTTCGACGGCGGTGACAGTGCTGTTCGCCTCCTCGACAGCCGTGACGGCTCGTTCGTCGCTCGGTGGCGGGCTATCAGTCATGAATGCACCACACCCGGCAAGGAGGGAAACCATGCATACGGCGAGGACCAATCGTCGCATACGTCACTCTCGTTTTCCCGTCGGCCTAAAACGTCATGGGTCCGACTCGCGACAGCCAGACCGCTGAAAATAGAGCCCTCGTCAGAACCTTGCGGGAAGGTCTCGGCAAAATTGGTGTGTCGGCAGTAGCTCCAGTTTCTTATTTACGAGATGGGCAGCAAGCAGGCCAAGAAACAAGAGCAGAATGTACTTGGACAGGACGCTCCGCGGGAAGCCGATATAGATGCAATAGCCACAGATAATCGTTATCTCCGCCTGATATACAGTACCTGGCTCTAGCGTGGTGCAAACACTGCTATCGAAGGTCGAGTTGGGCTTGCAGGTCCACGACCAGCACGTACGCCACCAGCGTGAGGACGAGCACTGAAAACCCGGTCCAGAGATGCAGATTCACTGCGCCCTCGCCGACCCACTGTGGGACTGGCGAGCGTGCGACGGGCGGTTGGAGCGGCCAGAGCAAATCCGACGACACATACAGGTTCGGCGGCAGGAGTTGCTGATTATCGGCCACCAGGTGTGAGAGGTGGGCGAACGCAAACGCCGTCCCAAGTCGGGCCCGGTCCGTTCGGACTGCGTAAGCGATGACGACAATCGACAGCGGAATCGCAAACGGAAGCGAGTGCATAAAGACCCGCCCGGAGGGAATGAGATGGAGTTCGTACGCTAACGGTTTGTCGATGAGATCCGGGAACTGGCTGCCGAAGAACGTGACTGCGACTAGCTGAAGCGACGGGAGCTGTCTGTCCCGGAAGAGTGCGTATACTGCGACAGGGAGGAGGGCGATGATGAAATGCTCGCTCGGGAGGACCATTTTCTGGTTAGTGGTGCTGAGGTCGTGTGCGAGGAAATGCCTTGTGTGAGAGGAAGGTCTGCATGTCGCATAGTCTGCCGCTGAATTGGGTTGTCGCGTGACGATGGCGTCGAGCGGTTTGTACCGAACTCTATTGCGCCCAGTTCCGCAGGATTCGCAATTCTTCCACCGAAGGCGGGCGTTCTGTTCACGTGTTCGTTCTTCTTTCTACGAGAGACGCTAACCCTGCTCGTCGCCGGTTCTGCTATGTTACAGAGGCGGTGTCCAGATACGGATTGAGAAGTGAGGCGTAGCGTTTTCTGGGTGTCCGTGTCCAAAAATGCTAGCCTCAGCGGTAGTCTCAACCAGGTTGAATTGGGTTTTGTGGAGCGAGAAGCGACACTGCGATTGCTGACGAAGCTGAGTATTCAGTTGTACCTGGCTGGGATATCACTCTCGAATACTGCCTCTGTTCTTGAGATATTTGATGTCCAACGCACTCGTTCAACGATTCATAATTGTTCACAAGGCAGATTTACATCCCGACGATGGACGGTCACCGGATCACATTGCGATTGACGAGACTGTGATCCAGCTCAATGATGAGCAGTACTGGCTGTACGCTGTTTTAATACGGAAACGAACGAGCTGCTTCATACAACGCTTAGACCGACTATTACGAAGGTTCTCGCTCATTCGGTTCTCGCCGAACTGGACGAGAAACATGACGTTGACGACGCCGTGTTTCTCGTTGATGGCCCACATTTATTACAGGATGTGTGTCATCGACACTGCTTCGATTTCAGATATGTAAAACATGGAACTCGGAACACTGTTGAACGTGTCTTTAGAGAGCGAAAACGACAAACTGTCTGCTTCTCAAAATTTTTAGCCCGCGGTGTTCAGATAAGGTTTGAAAGGTGAGGCGTAGCGTTTTCTGAGTGGTTCATGCCCGAAAACGCTGGCCTCAGCGGTAGTATCGACCAGATTGACTTGGATTTTGTGGAGCGAGAAGCGACACCGCGACTGCTGATGAAGCTGAGTATTCAGTTGCATCTGGCTGGACTATCACTTTCGAATACTATTTCAGTTCTTGAGGTATTCGGTGTCCAACGCGCTCGATCAACTGTACATAATTGGGTTCACAAAGCAGATTTACAGCCCGAAGACGGTCGATCGCCGGATCACGTTGCGGTTGACGAAACTGTGATCCGACTCAACAATGAACAGTATTGTCTGTACGCTGCTGTCGATCCAGAAACAAACGAGTTGCTCTATACAAAGCTTAGGCCAACTACAACGAAGGTTCTCGCCCACTCATTTCTCACCGAACTCAGTGAGAAACACGACGTTGACGACGCCGTGTTTCTCGTCGATGGCTCCAAATCGTTACAAGCTGCATGTCATCGACATGGCTTCGATTTCAGATACGAAAAACATGGAAATCGGAACGCTGTCGAACGTGTATTCAGAGAAATAAAACGACGAACTATCTGTTTCTCAAACTGTTTCAGCAACGCCGAAGCGAAAACAGCCGACGATTGGCTCAGATCATTCAGCTTCGCATGGAATCAGCTAATCTGAACACGATGGTTTAGCCACGCTAAAGCAGAAACAGCCGACGATTTGCTTCGATCGTTCAGCTTCGCATGGAATCAGCTAATCTGAACACGATGGTTTAGCCACGCTAAAGCAGAAACAGCCGACGATTTGCTTCGATCGTTCAGCTTCGCATGGAATCAGCTTATCGGAATACGATAGTTACAGAAGATCGATACGTTTAGTTCGGCTATCTATACGTCTCAATTGGTTTAGCCGCCAAACCGCGGTGGGTATGAAATCAGCGAGGCTGTCGATGTACTAATACAGAGTGATCAAAATATCGGTGCCGTTGGGCTTGAGGGTTACGGACTAACATAGATTATCCTGAAAAGCGGCTTCAGAGTGTTATCGAGTCGGAAATAGCTACTGAATCTCTGTACAATAGTCTGTCGTCGCCCCGCATTCGTGATAACTAAGTCCTCATGGCAATTATCATCTCACAGTCAATATGGGTTCACTATTACGTTCCATATTCTCTATATTCTCAGGGAAATTAGTCGGGTTACTAATCAGTCTGGTTTTCACTCCAATTCTCGTTCGAATTATTTCTCAGTCGGACTACGGCCTCTATGCGAGTGTTCTTGCGGGGTTCAGTGTCATAACCTTGCTTTCGAAAGGTGGGTTATTCGATGCTACGCGTAAATTTGTCGCCGAGAACAACAGCAACACTGCTGCGGTTTCGTCGGTCATATCGACAGCGTTGGTAATTTGCATTCTGTATGCTGTGCTGGCTACAGTGGTCATCGCTGCGGTTATTCAGAGTGGTCTGGTTCCATCTCGGTACGCTCCCTTCGTCTGGATTCTGGCAACAGCCCTTCTGTTCACGAATATATTCACGACTGTGAGGGGAGCATTCTATGGGTTTCAGCGGGAATCGGTCGGCGAGGTACTCAATATATCTCGTCGGCTACTGTACACGATTCTAGCATTAATACTGGCGTACGTTGGCTACGACGTAGTCGGCGTGTTCATTAGTTACGCACTTTCGTTTATTATTCTAGGCATCATAGCCATTTTCATTCTGTTTAAATATTCATCGTTTTCAATTAGCGGAAGCCAGCAACTCCACACGTATGCACGGGAGATAGCGCAGTACGGCGGATTCCAACTAATTGGGGGGTTAAGCGCGACGCTGCTGTACAAAGCGGATATTATGCTAGTGGCGACATTTCGTGGGGGCATTTCGACAGCCCTCTATCAGAGTGCTATCGTGCCAGCCGAAATGATATGGTTCGTTCCATCGGTCATACAGCTAGCCTTCCTCCAACGGAGCGCGAGTCTCTGGGCGGAAGACAACATCGAGGAGATTAACCGTAATATCAGGTTGGGAATTAAATACGGGATACTGTCGCTTACACTGTTTGGTGGTGGCCTGTTCGTTCTTTCTGAACCGTTCCTTGCAATCTACTTCGGAGGTGAATATACGAGCGCAGCATTGACCCTCAAACTACTCATTCTAGGTACGTTCTTCCTGGGTATCAGCCGAACTGTCGTTCCAGTTCTTCAAGCGACAGGCTTCGTCAAAGAAAGCGAACTCGTCACCTTCGGCGGACTCATTATCAACGTCGTACTTAATGTTTTGCTCATTCCGAGATATGGTATTCTTGGCGCGGGAATCGGGACGACGATCTCATACATCGCTATCTTCTTCGGTAATGTTACTATCTGGATCCAGTCGCCGTTCGACCTTGTCTCGCTCCGATGGGTATCTAGACTGATTCTCGTTCAGGCCATCTTCTTCGGTGTTTTTGCCATTATAGTGGATATCTCCAACTTTTCTCCGTTAGTAACGCTCGCCGTGTTCCCAGCAGTTGGTTTTTTCATTTTCTCCGGTGTGAATTTCTATGCAGGGTATATTCCCAAATCAACGATAGAAGACCATCTGAAAGCGAGGATCGACTATCTGTAGCGTGATTAACTATTGTGGATTCATCTCTTCTACACGCGTTTGGGAAAGGTATATTCAAGCGCCTTCCAATCTAATTGAATGTGGATACAGCATGATATTGACGTCACAGGTCTTCTGCGATAACCGGTGTCATTCCAGGTGTTCGTAAAGTAGCTCAAAATTCTGACGTGCCGATTTCCGTATCGAGTTGACGTTCGACACGGGAGTGAATTCGAACGAAATCTCTTTGTGAGGCTTGTACGCTGGCACATCCAGCCGGTTAGCGATAGCTTCTACCTTCGGCTCATAAGCTAAGGGTAGGACGGGTTTTCCACAAGTAGCCGCAAAGACTAGCGAGTGGTAGCGTGTTGTAACCATTCGTTTCATGCGGCTAATACGATTGAGTGTCTCTTTGACCGAGAACTTATGCTCAAGGATAGGGATATCCAAGTACTTGCGAGCAAACTCCTCATCTCCCGCCTGAAATGGAATGAATACCGGATTTTCGAGTTGACCGCAGATGTTCCGTGCGTTAGCGATGTACCGTTCTGTCGCCTTCTTCAGGTCTTCGTATCCGAAATAATTCTTCAAGACCTCGTCCGACATATCTTCCTTTTCGTCAAAATACGGTCTAAAATTTACACCTGTTTTCTCTGACGTTTCCAGATTTGGATCATCATAAAGGAATGCCGGGCAAGCAGTTACAGTTACATCAACATCACAAATACGCTGGATATTGTTTTTTGCCCGTTCATCACGGACTGTTATCATCTCTATCTGGGGCAGCATCTCCGAGATAAGAGAGCGAGCTGTCTCAGAGTGAAAGCCTGGCGCACCAACTCCGATGATGAATCCACGCTCACCGCTTATCACATAGTTGAGTCGTTTCTGCAAATGTTCTGTGCCGTACCAATCATGGAGAACACCTCCCCCCCCTAAGATTCGAATTGAAGTATTGCTCTGTTGAATATTCTTGTCGAAGAGATATGTTCGATACCCGTTGGTTTTCAGATTCGATTTGAATATCTCGCCAAGTGCCCGGTCCCCGATATTCCCCGTGCGGTAGCTTCCCTGTACTCCCACGTCGTGAGGGATATTTCTTTTTATTACCTGTTTGACGGCGGGTGGAATAGCCTCTGGGTTTTTGATACCCTTGAGAATTTTTCTGCTTCCTTGCATATTTGAATGGTCGGCGTAGAATCGTATAACGATTGTGAGAACGTCGCAAAATCCGGCGAGTGAAAGCAACTCCGTAGATGTCAAATAATGAGTGGCCTGAAACTACAAGATATGTTCGTATAAGTCAACATACTGTACAGCAATTGGGTTAAGATCGAACGCCTCAACTCTGCGCTGAGCCTCTGCAGAGTACTGTTCAAGTTTCTCGCTGTTTGAGAGGAAATCGGCGATTTTCACTGCGAGTTCATCGGGGTTCGTTTCGTCGTTGAGCAGCATTCCACCGTCACCGACCGCCTCGGGCACGCCACCGACTGATGATCCGATGACTGGTGTGCCGGCTGCTTGGGCCTCAATGTATACAATTCCGAACCCTTCGACATCGTAATTCACCCCGCCTGCTGGTAAGACAAACAGGTCAGCGTTCTGTAGCCGCTCTATCTTCCTGGATTCGCTAATTCGGCCGAGCATTCGGACACTGTCTATATCTTCTGTCATTGCCTCCAGTGTGTCGTAGTCCGGACCAGTCCCAGCGATATCGAGGGTACGATCCCCTCTCCTCTCGTGGTCAAGTCGTTTCCACGCGTCCACTATTGTATCAATATTTTTTCGCCCCACAAGTCTTGAGATAGTGAAAATACTGTCCGTACCGATGCCTGAACCATCGTCAGAGGGTGCATAACAATCGATGTCTATCGACGGATGAATGATTTCGTCTGGAGAGATGCCATGGTCGTGTTCGATCACCGAGCCGGTGAACTCACTCACAGCGTGGACTGCTGTCGCCTCCTCAAACGCAACTGAAGCGAGCGGCCTATCCCCTAATTCGAGGGCATGTGCAGTCACCACTGAAGGGAGTCCGTGTTCAGTTGCGGCCTGTAGTGCTGGCCAAACCCGGATATGTGCAGCATGAACGACATCCGGGTTGTGTTCCTCAATGGCTTCACATGTCCGACGGTGCACGGTATTGAAATATCGATAGAAATGTGGAGCGCGTATCTTAATCGCATCAAGCGTCCGTCGTGTCGGTATCGCATCTTCGAGAGTCGAGCTGTATTCCCGTGGGTCTATCTGAACGATGTTTGGTGTGTGGCCGACATTTTTAAGCCCCTCTTCGAGATTCTGGACCAAAGTCTGTATTCCCCCAGGTGGTGGCGGATAGTCGGGAGTAACGATGAGAACACGCATACCCGCGTTTTGAAGCGGTATCTAAAATATATTACCCTTGGGGAACTTTTCCATTCTAGGGGTAGTCCAGACTTCGGATAATGCAAACGCAATAATGTGATCTCTCCGAACAGGACCTATCACTTGTACCCCAGTGCTTTGAGCTGGTCTTCGATAAGCCGATTCTCTGCCACTGGGGAGTCAGATATGTCCCAGAAGTCTGGCAAAGATTCAACCAGCGCTTCTCGTTTTTCCTCTGGTATTGGTTTAAAATTCTCTCCGTCGTGTTCGACTACACCTGTCAACGTAACGTCGTCCTTTTTTGAACAAATAATCTTATTCATCTCCATGTAGGCTGCTTTTCGTTCAGCGCCATATCTGGAAGCCTCACAGATGGCTATACGGTCATTTGGGATCTCATCCTGCCACTCGCACTTGGTAAATGGGTTATCTCCGATGATTTCATTTGCGAGAGTAGGTGCTAGATCAACATGACTCCCCACGCCACCGATTGGACAAATACGGTCGTCCGAAACCGCGACTGGGACACGTGCTACTTTATCAAATGGAGTACCTCCATGCCCAACACCGTAATTTGGCCGCGAGTCGGTGAATTTCCGGTCCACCTCTGGATGTTCGTAAAGCGCTTCACCATGGTCGCCAGTTACTGTGATTAGAGTATCTGACATTATCTCGTCACATAGTGATTGGATGCAGTCAGTGACGTAATCGAATGCAGCGGATGATAATCTTAGCCTGTGTTTCCGGAAATGGACCGCCTCTGAATCATCCGGATCGTAATTATCCATATAGCCCCCAAATCCATCAAGATCATAGATATCGGTGTTGACGTTAAATTTCTCGATATATTCGTCTGGGGGGTTGACGGGGATATGGAGGTCGCTGAGATGAACGTATCCAAATGTTAATTCCCGCCCTGTACGCCACTTTCGGTAATCTTCAAGAACCGTGGATGCTTTCGAATCTTGGAACACTCTGTGGGTCTGGTACCAAGTTTCTGTTGCTAAAAACGGTTGGACGAAGGCGAATCCGCCATAAGTGTCGTACCCAGCGGCCTCGGCAATCTCTGGAATCGTATGCTCCGGCTGGGCCTGCTCTGGCGTGGCGAACGTCTCATCTTCCGAGTTCGTGTGAACTACAGCTCCGTGTTCATGTGGGTATTCGCCCGAATGGATGCTGGTAACTGCCGGATAGGTCCATGTACCGGGAGTTATCACTTCTGACGTGGAAAAACCATCAATATCTGGCACCTGGTCCGGTCGAAGCGCATCTACGATAATGATGAGTACGTGGTCGGGTGCGTCAGAACGCCGATTCACATTTACTCTGGGGGGTCTATGCTGTATGTTCGCCCTTAATTCCCGGAATTTGTTATAAAACGGGGAAGCAACTTTCATCAACCCCTCGACAGTCATATTCAATACCTCGACTTAGTCATTTATACCATCTTTCATTTCGCCTGGGTTATGTAACGGAAGCTTGATTTGTTCACTATCATCTATGAATCGGTGATTATTAGCCGCAAAATTAGAAGCACTTATGACAGGTGAGACGGTGAGACATTACTTACATGAACAGAGCGGAGAAGTCGGTACTCATTGTTTATTCCCTTCTGTGGACTCTTGGAGCGACATTTGGATTTGGGATTGTTCGCCCAGATAGTACGGCGATTAATTACGTTCTGATAATTCTATTATATATCATCCCAATCACCGCAATTTGCTATGGGCTCCTCTCAACTCCATCCAAATTAGGATTGCTTGTTGCGACTCCTCTCCTCCCATCTTTGTTAGTCCTCGATCCAGTTGAACTTGGATTGTACGGGCACGATCCGTACATCCACACATTACCTGCGTTGTCGCAGTTTCAGCACGGGGCGATTAGTCAAATGTTATCGGAACTCTCCTTCCCTGGTATGTATGCTTTCTATTCAGCCATGGAAGCCGTTCTGGGTTTGGGCCCCAATCCGCTGGCGAAGTACATTCCGCTGCTCTCTTTAACGGCTATTCCTATCATCTATTTAGCATTCCGCCGCGTTTACGCTGATCGAGTCGCATTTGTTGCGGCTACCCTTTTCTCAAGCGTTCGTCTGATTTATTTGTTTGAGATCAAGTTCATCGACGAATTCCTGGCTGTACCGTTGTTTGCAGTCGTTCTGCTCGTGTTATTCACACTTGGTGATAGGCGGCAGAGATATCTCCTCCTACTTTTTTTGCTGGTACTCGTCCTGACTCACCACGTATTCTCCCTGTTATTACTCCTGATTCTTGGATTCTGGCTGTTTATTCCCCTTCTCCTGCAAAAGCAGCCTCTGCGCCGTCTCCAGCCGACATCCAAGCCACCGAAATTGTTTCTGCCGACCTCGTTGGCATCGCTGCTCTTGTGTTGGTTGCTAATTTGGGGTGGCAGCCAAACTACCTCGGGTCTTGTTGTATATCTAGTCAAGGGACTGATAATGGGTGACACCCTTGCCGTAAAAGGAGGGGTGTCCTCTCCAGTACTGACTCAACTCAAACTTATATCAAGAATGTCGATCTTGGCAATCGCTGGACTTTGTTTGCTGGTCGCCTATCGGGTTCTAAACCGAAGATCTCAGTCCGATTGGGTGCTTGGATGGTCAGCAGCTGCTGGTGTTATTGGTGGAGTATATGCGGTAACACTATTTGCTGGCCGCTTGATCCCGCTTGATCCTGGTCGTCTTCTTATCCACTGGTTTTTCCTATTGATTGGAGTGGCTACCCCAGTCCTGTGGTTGAAAAAACCCAAACGGCATTATGTGGTCATTTTGGCCTCCATCTTCATTGTAGCGACACAACTGGCCGCAATACCTCCTGTCGTTATGTACTCCGATATCGACACAACAACTACTGGAGAGGGACATTATACCCCTGCCCAGTTTGAAGCGTCGGCCTGGGCGGGCCAATATACGGATGGGCCTATCATCGCCTATGAGAGCGGGCTATGGGTTTCAAACGGTATAGAATTCATCTCTTATACGAACAATGAATTTGCTGATTGCCAACTGAAGTCTTGGCGAAAGGAGTCGGGAGACCCCCGTCCAATGAATGAATCTATTGTGTTCGACTCGAACGATATTGCTCTCCAGACTTGTCGGTGAAGTTTACTATAGTACCGTCCTTTGCAATCGTCCTGACTCGTTCCACGTGGTCGGGGCAATTTTCTCGCTCACGGATTACGCGAAAGCAGCCGAACCGTTCTGTTACCGACCGAGAGACCACATACGAGTGATTTAAGAATACTTTCCGAACGCCTCGAAGTTCGCTAGGTTGAAACGAGCCATCAATGAACCGTAGTAATTAACGCCTTTTGATCGACTTATCTAACAGGTCGAATCTGTTTTGAGCGCCTAATTTCACTGACAATCTATATTTGATATCAGCTAATAGCGCAGACTCCGAGTCCTACAGATGAATAGTTCGGCTATAGTTACCTTTGATTGTATTTAGTGTACTGCGCAGAAACCGACATGAAATTTCATAGGCATCTGAATGAGTTCGTCTACACTTAGCGGCTGGAAAATGAAAAGTTATGATTCACCTATGGGAACATTTATTTACACTCGCTATCGTTTCTTTTGCTACATTCTCCCAAGAATAACTCTCCGCAATTTTAACGCAATTATCTTGATCTAAGTTTTTAACTTCCTCAACCCCAGTATGTAAATCTTCAGTAATCCTCCCACAGCTATCATCTATAATTTCAGCGGCACCACAATTATCACTAACGACTACAGGAGTTCCACAGGCTAATGATTCGAGAATTACATTACCGAATGCTTCAAAATTGGCAGGATGGAGAGTTGCAATCGCATTGCGATAATACTTAGCGAGATTCCTTTGCGACAATCTTCCCAATGCTTTAATATTCGGTGCATCGATGTCATCGGGACCAACGATATATATCGGATATTCAGATGACTCCGAAAAGTCTATTATTTTTGATTTCCCCTTTCTTTCTTCATTTCCGACGAATAATAAATAATCGCTTTCTACATCTTCTTTAGTTTTAGGTTCGAAGACATCAGTATCCACCCCATTATAGATGACATTTGTCGAGCACTCGATTGGATATTTATCTTCCCACAATTTCTTTGTGAGACTACTATTATAAACAATATGGTCAGAAGTTTTAAGCGATTTTTGAGAAACCCACTGTCTTGTTGGATTTATGAGTTTATCTAATAAGTTTACAGGTTTAGACTGTTCTCTCTTCATAAACCTTCGAGAAATATGTCTACAATCGTGCTTTTTTGTGATCTTCGGTATATTTACACTAAATGGCAAGTCTAAATGAGTTAATAAGACATCATATTTCATTGTATCTATATTTTTAAGTTTTCTATAAACTAAGGATGGAAATTGCAGATGGTATCCACGTATCGATGGATAAAAAAGGCGCTCCACTGTTATATTACTGTTCGTGCCATATTTATTTTTGTTCTTTGATTCGATACATTTACCCGCAATTATTGTGATTTCGTGTCCCAACTCAGCAATTTCGTTATATAAATTCTCCAGATGATAAGAAATGCCACCGAGGATATATGGCGGATATTCGTGAGAGACCACCAGTAATTTCATTAAATCTCTGTATGAACAAGCCCTACTTAGTCTAAACGAAGTAGATCAAGACAGTTCAGTTGACACTCGTAATTACACTCTGGAAAACATAAACCGCAATTTGTAAATGTATACTGGGAAACTACAAAGATAAAGGAGAGAGAAGTTAGTCGTAAATTGATATATCCACCAAATAATAACTCATGACTGAGATGATATTGGAACTTGTGCGACACAGAGTGATTAATACCAAATGGTGAAAGTAAGTCTGGTCTCAACACCCCCTGATGATAATTCCGGAGTCGGGAAATACACAAGAGACCTGAAAGAGCAACTTGCGGAGTTCGTGAAAATCGAATCTCGGTTCATTCCAGTTGATAGTTCAAATCCAATCCCATTCATCAAAAACGCCCTCGCAGCGGGGAGTGGCGATCACGACGTTGTTCACGTCCAGTACGATTACGTCCTCTTCGGAAGATTCTCAATATTCACGGCAGTATTTTTCCCACTGTTGTATCTGCTCACACGATTTAATTCTACATCTGTGGTTATCACGATGCACGAAGTCATAAACGAAGACCTCGTCACTCCTCCCGTTAAAAATTTGAAGGTAGTATATGTGAAGATGTTGAATTTAATTCTAGCAAAAACTGCTGATCACGTTATCTTTTTGTCTCCACAAACGGAGCGGCGGTTCACTAAGTCGGTCTCTGTACAGAACACGAGCCAGATACCACATGGAGTAACTGAAGCAGATGCCAAGGACCTGACAATTGAAGCAGCCAAGCAAAAATTGGGTTATCATCAACAAGACATCGTGATCACGGAACCCGGTTACGTTAGTCCTCGTAAAGGGAGTGAGATGATGGTGTCGTTAGCCAAGCGACTGCCGGAGTACGAGTTTCTGCTTGCAGGGGGAAGTCCGCGCGACAGGCACAATGAGTACATCGAGGAAATCATGGAGCAGGCACCGGAGAATCTCCAAGTGACAGGAATCTTGAGCGATGATGAGTATGAAATGGCATATATCGCTTCTGACCTGATTATACTCCCTTATCAGGAGACGCAACAAGGTGGAGTAACGAACACAGTAGCACAAAGTGGAGTATTTAACGACTGCGTAGCTCGTGAAGTTCCCGTACTAGCGAGTGATTGCGAATATTTCACAACGTTACAGGAGGAATGGGGTTGTATAGAGGTTTTCACCGGTAGTAATGATGCAGCGAACAAAATCCAAGGATATATCGAAGGTAAAGACCGACGCTCCCAATTGATAGAACAGATGGGGAAATTTAGGGAAGCCAATTCTATGAGAGAGATTGCTCTTGAACATCAGAATATCTACCGGTCTGTTGTATGAGCAGTATGAGTATCGCCTTTGTGTCGAATGTCGTTTACCCGTTTGTCACCGGTGGGGCTGAAAAACGAATCCACGAAATCGGTACCCGACTCGCCGATAAGGGCCATGACGTTATCATCTATGGCCGTCACTTCTGGGACGGCCCCAAACAAACCACTCACGAGGGGATGACGCTGCGCGCAGTCGCTCCTGAAGCCGACCTTTACGACGGAGATCGGCGTTCCATCACGGAAGCCATAGATTTCGCGGCCCGCGCACTCCCACCGCTACGCAGACACCTCCGCCGCGACGAACACGATGTCGTCGTCGCCAGTGTCTTCCCGTACTTCCCGGTACTCACCACGAAACTCGCCAGTTTCTGCACGGACACGCCACTCGTGACAACGTGGCACGAGGTCTGGGGCGACTACTGGGAGGAGTACCTCGGTTACCTCGCTCCGTTCGGCAGCCTCACCGAACATGTCACCGCACGCACACCTCAGTGTCCGGTAGCGATATCGTCCATCACGGCCGACCGTCTCGCTGCTATCGGCCCTGCCCGGGAGACCATCGAAGTCGTCCCGAACGGCATCGATGTCAAGCAGGTCAGAAGTGCCCCGCTCCCCGAACAGGGTTACGACGTGCTTTTCGCGGGCAGACTCATCGAACACAAGAACGTGGATGTGCTTCTGAATGCCTTCGACGAGGTTGCCAGCGAGCACGACGCCACGCTGGGTATCGTCGGTGACGGTCCCGAACGCGAACACCTCGAAAGAAAGCAGCAATCACTGTGTCATGTCAACCACGTCGAATTCCTTGGCTTCCTTGACGACTACGATGACGTTCTCAGTCACATGCGCGCTGCAGATGTCTTTGCTTCTCCAAGCACCCGCGAGGGGTTCGGTATCACGTTTGTCGAAGCGATGGCCGCAGGCTGTACCGTAATCGCTGCCGACCATCCTGATTCGGCTGCAGAAGAAGTCATCGACGACGCAGGCTTCCTCATCGATCCCACGATTGAGTCCCTGACGGAGACACTCGACGCCGCACTAAGTGGCAAACGACCACCGACGAACCCCGTTGAACGGGCACAACGATACGACTGGGACGCAGTAACCGACCAAGCAGAAACAGCCTATCGGCGTGCCACCGACGGTTCGTGGTGATCAGTAGCTTAACGCAATGTACAGTCCCCGAGTAATCGTTTCACTATCGAGCATCCCATCCTTTGGAAAATCCAGACTCTGTACCTCACACGCTTTTCCGTGCCACTGTGGATTATTTTCTCCGTAATTCTGTCGAAAAATCAGACGCACGCAGCCTCCGCCCCCAGACTATGGCTTCCTCAGTTCGGCGTCTACCTCTAGACAGCACGGTTTCATCGAGTCGATGTCTGCTATGCACGCAACGCTGCCGTCAGCAAGAGGGGTCACTCATCGTCTCTTGGCTGAACTCAACTATCCTCAGCCGCTTCCAACTCCACCAACGTCAGATCCCGGTCTAGCATACAGTAGTCATGCGGCGGGTCACCAATAATCTCGGATATACGATACTCCGAATCAAATTCAGCCCCAGCAGGCTCACAGTAGGGGTGGCTGGGGCACTCGGTGTGCGGACAGGGGCCCGGCAGCGACGCCTTACTCCCAGCGTACGCACCCTTCGAGGGGACGTTGGCCTGAATCGGTGCGGGCTCAACCTCGACGGCCCGAACGCCGTTTTCATGCACGGCACAGTCTAGCGTTTGCCCGCTCTGTCGGACGTTGGTGATCCGGTAGCGGTTTCCGGTCGTCAGATTGAGGCATTGGTCGCGGTAGGGACAGTCAGCACAGCCGCTGGCTTCGCCGCGGTAGACGAACTCCGCGCCGACCTCGGCAAGGCGCGTCCCGACGAGCGTGACAGTGGTCATGCCGGACTATAGAACGTCGCCACGGTAAAACGTCATGTCCGACCGGTCAGGTCGTCCAGTTTGTCCAGATACGCCTCGCGGGGTACCTGATACAGCGAGCGGTAGTCCAGTTCGCCGTCGGCGAACCGAGTGGCGAGTGCGACAGCGCCCTCAACGGCAGCGTCGCGGCCCTCGTAGGAATCGGCGTCGCGCTCGACTTCGGGCTCCAGGTAGAAGGTGACATACCAGCGCTCCCCAGTCCGGTCAGCGCCGGGGCGGCGGGTTCGTTTCCCGCGCGTGAGATAGATGGTCGGGAGACACGGCGCTGGAAACTGCTCGGAGTCGAAGACATCCGGGCGGTACGCCAGGATGAGCTTCTCGTCGGTCTCGTTCCACACCGTCCAGTCTTCGGGGAGGCCCGACAGGTCCATACCGCCGAATCGGTGTGGACGGGCAAGAATCCGCTGGTCCGTCCCAGGCCCAGATACCGACACTCGGTTGGGTGATGGCAACGCCGGTACATTGGGTTGCCATTTCGTGTGCCCCGTTCTCAATCGCCAATCAATGCGGCAACAGATTCACATCAATCCAGCGCTAAACACTGGCCGACACACCAAAGAGAACAGTTGACAACCGACACGGTATATAAACCAATCAAAAACTAATGAGATGTGCTAACATAGGTATGGCCCGCCATCCCCGCATTCGGCTGACCAGAACACCGGAATTTATCGGCGGTATGCTCACAGTAGGGCAAAGTTCTTATATGAACAGAACTCGTACGGTAAATAGTATCGGAAACAGTTCCGCACTGTCTCCCGTTACCACGCCAGGTCGGAACAGTTCCCGTGTTCCGCCCGGCAGGTCAGCCATGGAAGGGCACACGCGTCACCCCGCAGTGAAGGGTGAGCCAGCGGCTGTTTGCGGTCACATCTGCAGCGGACAGCACCGACACCGAGTAGCGACACAGCCCCGAGACCAGCCCGCGACAGTCGGTGGTCGCCTGCAGCCACGACGAACTACTGAGATAGCATGAGCAAGAACAAAGAGACACTCGAAGCGCTGAGCAAGGAGTACCGTGACACGATACCGGCGGACCTCCGGAAGACGAACACGTTCGACTGGTATCTGCAACAGTTGTACGACGAACCGACCATCGCCCGCAACGCCCACCAGCGCGTGGCGGATATGTTCGACTACTACGGCAAGACCTACGACGAGGAGGCTGGGGTAGTCGAGTACGAACTGGCGAGCGAAGATCCGCTCAACGACGGCGAGAACACCTTCTACGGGCGGGTCATCCACGAGGCCATCCACGAGTTCGTCAACAAGGTCAAGTCCGGCGCTCGTGGACTCGGTCCCGAGAAGCGGATCAAGCTCCTGCTGGGGCCGGTCGGGTCGGGGAAGTCCGACTTCGACCGCCAGGTCCGGCGCTACTTCGAGGACTACACCAGCCGGGACGAGGGTCGGATGTACACGTTCCGCTGGACGAACCTCTGTGATGTCATCCACGACCAGGACCCCGCCGACGACGTGGTCCGGTCGCCGATGAATCAGGACCCGCTCGTGCTCCTTCCGCAGAAACAGCGGGACAAGGTTATCGAGGACATCAATGCGGAACTCGATGCCCCCTACACCATCCGGAACGAGCAGTCGCTGGACCCCGCCTCGGAGTTCTACATGGACCGCCTGCTGGCCGAATACGACGACGATCTTCAGTCCGTCCTCGAGAACCACATCGAGATCGTCCGCTTCGTCGCTGACGAGAACCAGCGCCGCGGGATCGAGACCTTCGAGCCCAAGGACAAGAAAAACCAGGACGAGACGGAGCTCACCGGCGACGTCAACTACTCGAAGATCGCCATCTACGGCGAGAGCGACCCGCGAGCCTTCGACTACTCCGGAGCGTTCTGTAACGCCAACCGCGGCATCTTCTCGGGGGAGGAGCTGCTGAAGCTCCAGCGGGAGTTCCTCTATGACTTCCTCCATGCCAGTCAAGAACAGACAATCAAGCCCAAGAACAACCCCCGTATCGACATCGATCAGGTCATCGTCGGCCGGACGAATATGCCCGAGTACCGGGACAAGAAGGGCGACGAGAAGATGGAGGCGTTCAATGACCGGACCAAGCGCATCGACTTCCCGTACGTCCTCCAGTACGAGGCCGAGGCCCAGATCTACCAGAAGATGCTGCGCAACGCCGACCTGCCGGACATCCAGGTCGAGCCCCACACCCTGGAGATGGCAGGCCTGTTCGGCGTCCTCACCCGCATCGAGGAGCCCGACAACGAGTCCATCGACCTCGTGCAGAAGGCGAAAGCCTACAACGGCGAAATCGACGAGGCAGACGACGTCGACGTGAAGAAGCTCCGCGAAGAGGCCGAGAAGATGGCCGACATCGGCGAGGGGATGGACGGCGTCTCTCCACGATTCATCGGCGACGAGATCGCCGAGGCCATCATGGACTCGATGCACCGGAGCCGGGACTTCCTCTCACCGCTTACGACCTTCAATCACCTCGAAGGTAACCTCGAGAATCACGGCTCCATCGACGAGGAGTCGTTCAGCAAGTACTACCGCTTCCTCGAACTCGTCCGCGAGGAGTACAAAGAGCGGGCCATCGAGGACGTGCGTCATGCGCTGGCCTACGACATGGACGAGATCCAGCGCCAGGGCGAGAAGTACATGGACCACGTCATGGCCTACATCGACGACGCGACCGTCGAGGACGAACTCACCGGCCGCGAGCAAGAGCCCGACGAGCAGTTCCTGCGCTCCGTCGAGGAGAAGCTGAACCTCCCCGAGGACCGCAAGGACGACTTCCGGCAGGAAGTGTCGAACTGGGTGTCCCGTCGCGCCCGCGAGGGTGATACCTTCAACCCACAGGACAACGACCGCCTGCGCCGCGCCCTCGAACGCAAGCTCTGGGAAGACAAGAAACACAACATCAACTTCTCCGCGCTGGTCTCCAGTTCGGAAATGGACGACGAGGAGCGCAACCAGTGGGTTGACGCTCTCATCGAGCAGGGTTACTCCGAGGAGGGCGCCAAGGAAGTGCTCGAGTTCGCTGGTGCGGAGGTCGCCAAAAGCGAGATGGAAGAGTAATGACAGGCCAGGAGTACATCGACCGCGCGGACGAGTCACTCGACGCCGCCTACGAGGCACCGATGAGCCTCGCGGAGTACGTCGACACCGTCCTCGAAACGCCACAGGTCGCGGCCCACGCCTCGAAGTACCTCCTCGACGCCATCGAGGACGCCGGGACACGGATGGTCATCGAGGAGGGCGAGGAGAAGGAGCGCTACCGCTTCTTCGACGACCCGTACAACGACGGCGAGCACGCCATCCTCGGCAACACCGAGGTGCTGAACGCCTTCGTCGACGACCTCCGCTCGATTGCGGCGGGCCGCGGGAAAGACGAGAAGATCATCTGGCTGGAAGGCCCGACAGCCACGGGGAAATCCGAACTGAAGCGCTGTCTCATCAACGGCCTGCGGGAGTACTCGAAGACACCCGAAGGTCGGCGCTACACCGTCGAATGGAACGTCGCCGGGGCCGGCAACGACGCCACCAGCATGACCTACGGGAACGCGGCCATCGAAGATGAGGACGACTGGTACGAGAGCCCCGTCCAGGCCCACCCGCTGACGGTGTTCCCCGAGGACGTGCGGGCAGACCTGCTCGCCGAGGTCAACGAGCGCCTCGACGACCACATCCCCATCCGCGTCGATGGGCAGCTCGACCCGTTCTCGCGGGAGGCCTACGACTTCCTCGAAGAGCAGTACCGCCGGCAGGGCGAGACGGACCTGTTCTCGGCGGTCACCCAGCCATCGCATCTCCGGGTGAAGAACTTCGTCGTGGACGTTGGCCGCGGCATCGGCATCCTCCACTCCGAGGATGAGGGCACGCCCAAAGAGCGCCTCGTCGGCTCATGGATGCACGGGATGCTCCGCGAACTCGATTCGCGGGGCCGGAAGAACCCACAGGCGTTCAGCTACGACGGCGTCCTCTCGCAGGGCAACGGCCTGCTGACTGTCGTTGAGGACGCCGCCCAGCATGCCGACCTGCTCCAGAAGCTGCTGAACGTCCCCGACGAGTCCCACGTCAAGCTCGACAAGGGCATCGGGATGGACGTGGACACCCAGCTCGTCATCATCTCGAACCCGGATCTTGAAGCCCAGCTGAACAAGCACGCCGACCGCGAGGGCCAGGACCCGCTGAAGGCGCTGAAGCGCCGGCTTGACAAACACGAGTTCACGTATCTGACGAATCTCTCGCTGGAGGCCCAGCTCCTGCGCCGCGAGCTAACAAACGAGACGCGGGTCTGGGACCCCGAGACGTGGGACGAACTGGAGACGTGGATTCAGGAGCCGCTGAGCATCTCGGTCCGGGACCAGGTCGAGACGGCCACAGACAAAGAATTGGCCCCACACACCATCGAGTCCGCAGCGCTGTACGCCGTCGTCTCGCGGCTCGACAGCGCTGAAATCCCGACCGGGCTGGACCTTGTGGACAAGGCTCTGTTGTTCGACCGAGGGTACTTGATGGAAGGCGACGAGCGCGTCGACATCGACGACTATGACCTGGAGACCACCGCCGAAGACGGCGACCACGGTATCCCGGTCACCTACGTCCGCGACATCATCGCCGACCTGCTGCACGAGCCACAGGACCGCCACCACCCCGACCTCCCGGTCGAACACGTGCTGATGCCCCGAGACGTGCTCAACGCCGTCGCCGAGGGGCTTGCAGACGCCCCTGTGTTCTCGACCGGTGAGGCCACAGAGTACGAGGAACGCGTCGTGACTGTCAAGAACTACATCTTCGGCCAGCAGGAACAGGACGTGCTCGACGCGATGATGCGGGACAAGCGCGTCGACGAGGCGACCGTCGAGGAGTACATCGAGCACGTCTACGCCTGGGAATCGGACGACCAGATCGAAAACGAGCGGGGCGAACTCGTCGACCCGGACCCGCTGAAGATGAAGGTGTTCGAGATCGAGCATCTGGGCCGCTTCGACGAGAAGAACTACGACGGCAACGAGCCCGACCACGCCGTCGAACAGTTCCGAACCGAGAAGATCATCACCGCGCTGAACCGCCACGCGTGGCAGCGCCGCGATGAGGAGTTCCGTGTCGGCGACGTGAACCCCAAGGAGATTCCGGTCATCAACACCGTCCTCGGGAGCTACGACTGGGACGACATCCAGCGGACCTACGAGGACTTCGAGCCCGGGCAGTGGGACAACCCGCCGTCCGGGACCGAGACGGCCCGCCTCAAGGCGAAGACGCTGGACAACATGGTCGAGATGTTCGACTACACGGCGGCGTCGGCCGAGTTGACGAGCCGACACGTCATGAGTCAGGTGAGTTATAGATGGGACTGAAAGACGACCTCGAACGGTACCGCGACGTGGGCGAGGAGCGCCGACAGGACCTCTCCGAGTTCATCCAGTACGGCGATCTGGGCCAGTCTCGGGGCGATTCGGTACGCATCCCGATCAAGATCGTCGACCTTCCTGAGTTCGAGTACGACCAGCGCGACCAGGGTGGCGTCGGCCAGGGCGAAGGCGCCGAAGAGGGCGACCCAGTTGGCCAGCCACAGCCCCAGCCCGGCGACGACGGTGATGAGGACGGCGAGCCCGGCGAGGAGGGCGGCGAACACGAGTACTACGAGATGGACCCCGAGGAGTTCGCCGAGGAACTCGACGAACAACTGGGGCTCGACCTCGAACCGAAAGGCAAGAAGGTCATCGAGGAGAAAGAAGGTGACTTCACGGACATCACCAGATCCGGCCCTTCCTCGACGCTTGACTTCGAGCGGCTGTTCAAGAAAGGGCTCAAGCGGAAGCTCGCGATGGACTTCGACGAGGACTACGTCCGCGAGGCGCTCAAAGTCGACGGCTGGGGGCCGGCAACCGTCTACGAGTGGACCCGCGAGCAGAATATGCCCGTCTCGAAGGCGTGGATCGACGACGCATACGACGAACTGCCAAGCGAGGAGAAGGCCGTCTGGGACTCCATCGAAGAGATGGAAGACAACGTCGAGAAGGTCGAGACCTCCCAGCGCATCCGCCGGGAAGGTGTCGACCAGATCCCGTTCCGTCGCGAGGACGAACGCTACCGTTACCCCGAGATCGTCGAGGAGCGCGAGAAAAACGTCGTCGTCGTGAACATCCGGGACGTCTCCGGGTCGATGCGCCAGAAGAAGCGAGAACTGGTCGAACGGACCTTTACGCCGCTTGACTGGTATCTCACGGGCAAGTACGACAACGCCGAATTCGTCTACATTGCCCACGACGCCGACGCCTGGGAGGTCGACCGCAACGAGTTCTTTGGCATCCGCTCGGGCGGGGGCACCCGCATCTCCAGCGCGTACGAACTCGCCGCCGAAGTGCTCGAAGAGGAGTACCCCTGGAGCGAGTGGAACCGCTACGTGTTCGCGGCGGGCGACAGCGAAAACTCCTCGAACGACACCGAGGAGAAGGTCATCCCGCTGATGGAACAGATCCCGGCGAACCTCCACGCCTACGTAGAGACTCAGCCGAGCGGGAACGCGATCAACGCCACCCACGCCGAGGAGGTCGAACGCAACTTCCGTGACGCCGACAACGTCGCGGTCGCGTACGTCTCCTCGCCGGAGGACGTGGTGGATGCCATCTACGACATACTCAGCACGGAGGACCAATGAACAACGATAGATTCGCGAAACAGCGCGTGGCCGATGACCTCGACGAACCGGTCAAGGAGGCTGGCAATCTCGCCAGAAAGCTCGGGCTGAAGCCGTACCCGGTGAACTACTGGATCGTCGACTACGACGAGATGAACGAACTCATCGCCTACGGCGGGTTCCAGGAGCGATACCCGCACTGGCGCTGGGGAATGCAGTACGACCGCCAGCAGAAACAGGGCCAGTTCCTCGGCGGGAAGGCTTTCGAGATCGTCAACAATGACGACCCGGCCCACGCGTTCTTACAGGAGTCGAACACGCTGGCCGACCAGAAGGCCGTCATCACCCACGTCGAGGCCCACGCGGACTTCTTCGCCAACAACGAGTGGTTCCGTATGTTCACTGACGGCTCCTCCCGAACGACGACCGACGAGTCCGGCGAGGACCGCCGTCGCGGCCCCGACGCCGCTGGGATGCTCGCCCGCCACGGCGACACCATTCAGGAGTACATGCAGGACCCCGACATCGAGCGGGCCGAGGTTGAGCGGTTCATCGACCACGTCCTCTGTCTGGAGGACAACATCGACCAGCACGTCCCCTACAGCCCCGTCGAGACGGTCCCCGAGGAGTTCGAGGACATCGAAGGGGCGGACGTGACCGAGCAGCTGGATGATCTTGAACTCTCCGAGGAGGTCAAACGGCAGGTGTTCGACGAGGAGTGGCTGGACGCCCAGCGCGACGACGATGAGAACGTCACGTTCCCCGCCGAACCCGAGAAGGACGTGCTCGGTTTCCTCCGAAAACACGGCATGCAGTACGACGAGGACGCTGAGCGGGCGATGGAGATGGAGGACTGGCAGAAAGAACTGCTAGAACTGCTCCGCCGGGAGGCGTACTACTTCGCTCCCCAGAAGATGACGAAGGTGATGAACGAAGGGTGGGCCTCCTACTGGGAATCCCTGATGATGACCGGCGAACAGTTCGCCGGCGACGACGAGTTCATCCTCTACTCTGACCACATGTCGAAGGTGCTAGGGTCGGGCGGGCTGAACCCCTACAGCCTCGGGCTGGAGATCTGGGAGTACGTCGAGAACACGGAGAACCGCCGTGAAGTCATCGAGCGCCTGCTCCGGGTCGAGGGCATCACCTGGCGGAACTTCGACGAGAGCGTCGACTACGAAACCGTCCAGGACCACCTCGAACCCCCAGCGTGGCTCACTGACGTTCCGGGTCACCTCGACGACCTCGATCCCGAGGACCCACGCGTCGATAGCGAGGGGCTGGCGGCGGCCCGCGACGGCGAGTTCGACGTGGAACAGTACCCCTGGAAGGTCCTGACCTACGAAGGGTTGGCCCAGCGCCATTACTCGCTGGTCAAGCCCCAGTACCGTGGCTTCGTCTCCCGAGTCGGGCAGGAGGAGCTGGAGCGAACCGCCCGCTACATGTTCGATGACTCGCGCTACGACAGCGTTGCGGAGGCACTCTCGGACGTGGACTACACCCGCGGCTGGGAACGGATGCGGGAAATCCGGGAGAGCCACAACGACGTGACCTTCCTCGATGAGTTCCTCACCCAGGAGTTCGTCGACGACAACGACTACTTCACCTACGAGTACACCCACGCCTCGGGCGACTACCGGGTGACCTCGACGGACCACGAGGACGTCAAGAAGAAACTGATGTTGCAGTTCACCAACTTCGGGAAGCCAACCGTCGTCGTCGAGGACGGCAACTACCAGAACCGCAACGAACTGCTGCTCGCTCATCAGTACAACGGCGTGATGCTCGACATCGGGCAGGCCAAGGAAGTGCTCAAGCGCACCTTCGAACTCTGGGGCCGCCCGGTGAACCTCCTGACCATCGTCAAGGAGTTCGATGACCACGACGTGGAGGTCGCCAAGCGCCGCGACCGCGAACCCGAGCCCGAAGAGGTCGGCAAGCGCATCCGCTACGACGGCGACGAAGTGACCGTCACCGACGTGGACTGGTCAGAAGTCGAACACCTCACCGCGACCGACATCGATTACAACACCAAGCCCGACGAGTGGCTTGCCTGAAGGGCGGAGTTTGAACGAGGCCGGGTTTTCCGACTTACGACGCTGAGCGTAGCGGTACGCTTGAGTCCCGTCCGCTCGTGGGCGCAGATATGCCAACGAATCGATTCACTGTCGCGACTGACGACCAACTCTCGGTAGTCGACATCACCGAGCGAGTCAGGGACGTGATTCCCGAAGACGCCGAAGGGACCTGTACCGTGTTCGTCCGTCACACCACCGCGGGCATCACAGTCAACGAGGCAGAGCCGCGACTGCTCGGCGACCTCAGCGACGCACTCGGGGACCTCGTCCCGGACAGCGGGTGGGACCACGACGAACTGGACGGCAACGCGGACGCACACGTCCGGGCGATGTTTGTGGGATCGAGCGAGACGATTCCCGTCCGCGACGGGGGCCTCGATATGGGGACGTGGCAGTCCGTGCTGCTCGTCGACTGTGACGGGCCGCGCGAACGGGCTGTAGACGTGGTCGTCACCGACTGAGGCGGCGACAGCATTACTGGCGACCACCAGTCAGGCTGCCTCGACCTGCTGCTCGCCGTATATCTCTGCGAGTTTCTCGTGGTACGCGCTGCGGATGTTGCGGCGCTTCTTTTTCATCGACGGCGTGAGCAAGTCGTTCTCGGCGGTCCACTCCCGGGAGACGAGCGCGAACGACTTGATCCGCTCGACGCGTTCGAGTTCCTCGTTGACCGCGTCGACAGCAGTCTGGACCCACGCGTGGACGCGTTCGTCATCGACCAGTGCCTCGGGGTCATCGGGAAGGTCAACACCCTCGCTTTCGGCCCACCGGTGGAGTTCCTCGAAGTTCGGGACGAGTATCGCGCCGACGAACTTCTGGTCGTCGCCGACGACCATGACCTGATCGACCCGGTCGTTCGTCGCGAACTGGTCTTCGATGGGCTGTGGTGCGACGTTTTTGCCCGTCGAGAGGACGAGCAGTTCTTTGAGGCGGTCGTGATAGATGAGGAAGTCGTCGTCGGTCCGTTCGACGATGTCACCGGTGCGGAACCACTGGGTGCCGTCGATCTCCGTGAAGGCCCGCGTCGTCGCGTCGGGCGCGTTCCAGTACCCCTGCGTGACGTTCGGGCCGTCGACGAGCAGTTCGCCCACGTCGCCAGTGACGCCGTCGAACTCGCTGGCGTCGACGACGTCGGTATCGATGTGAACGTTGACCTCAGTCAGCGGAGCACCCAGGGTTCCGGGACGGACGTCTTCCGGCGGATTCACCGTCAGAACCGGCGAGGTCTCAGTGAGACCGTACCCTTCGAGTATCGTCAGCCCCATCCCGAGGAACGTCTCACAGAGCGTTTTCGAGAGACTTCCACCGCCACTGACCATGAACTCGATGTTCCCGCCGAGCCGTTCTTTGACCGTGCTGTAGACGAGTCGATCAGCGAGCGAGTGTTTCGCAGTGAGTATCGGTCCCGGGTCGTCGGTCCGGGCATAGTCGCGGGCCACGTCCATCGACCAGTCGAAAATCCGTTTTTTGAGCGGGGACTCGCTGGCCTGCGTTCGCATATTGTCGAAAATACGCTCGTAGACTCTGGGGACGCTCAGCCCGGTCATCGGTTTGACAGTCTGGAGGTCGTCAGCCAGCGTATCCGGACTCTCGGCGTAGCTCACAGCCGCGCCGGAAGCGTACATGAAGAAATGGCCCGCGAGGCGTTCGAACACGTGTGCCAGCGGGAGGAACGCTATCGAACGCGTCTCGGCGGTGACGGTCGGCAGGTCCGGCGGCTTGTCCGGTCGTGGCCCGATTCGCCTGCGGGCCTGATTGACGTTCGCTCGGAAGTTGCGGTGGGTGAGTTGGACTCCTTTCGGCTGGCCCGTCGTCCCGGAGGTGTAGATGAGGCTCGCCAGATCGTCGGGGTCGCGGTCGTCCAGCCAGGACTGGTACGCCGATTCGCTGAATGTCTCCTCGCCGCGCCTGTACACCGTTTTGAGCGTGTACACGTCCTCGCGGTCCACGTCAATGTCGTCCATGACGACGATGGACGAGAGCGACAGGTCGTCCTCGATAGCCAGGACACGGTCCAGCATCTCGGCGTTCTCCACGACGACGGCGCTCGCCTCTGGGTCCGACAGCAGATACTGCACCTGTTTCGGCGAGGAATCCGTGTACACGGTCGTCACCACCCCACCCGCAGACAGAATGGCAAAGTCACTCAGCGCCCACTCCATCCGCGTGTTGGCCAGGATACCGACGCGGGCATCCGGGCCGACACCGAGGTCACGGAACCCTGCGGCCAAGTATTTGACTAGGTGATGCATCCGCTCGTAGCTGATCTCGGCGTAGTCGCCGTCGGGAGCCGCCGGTATCACGTCGTCAGTCAGTGACCGATCGTAGACGCCACCCTTGTACAGTTGGGCCGTCGTGTCGGCGTTCCGCGCCGCACTCGCGGCGAACATCTCGCCCAACGTGTCGTCGCCGATGACTTCATCAGTGTGCTCTTCCTCGGCCGTACGCCAGTCAGAGTGATTGCCTGCAGTCATGTCATACCGCAGTGTTCACTAGGCCATCCCAAATATGTGCAGGATGTTAACACTCTATTGGTTTGTCGGAGTTGATTCCGTCAACGGTTTTGAAAGAAGGGGGAGACGAGTGGTAACGTGTCACACTAGAGTTTTGTCATAGGAGCGATACAGCCATCACATGGTCGTCTCGACGGAACCAGCCTGGGGTGATGCCGTGGAGCAGTTCGTCAAAGAGTACGAGAGCGCCATCGTATACGCCGACATCGACCAGAAGACAGTCCTCCACGAGGGTGCGGTTCGCGTGCTCGCAAACGGCTGGGTCGAGCTCCCGACCGGGCGACTGCTCTCACCAGACGCTGTCCACCACATTGATGCGCAAATGGACTGAAAAGAGCGTGCGGTTTTTCCGGCGAAGGGATGCACCCGAACGACCTGCGTCGCGGGTGCGCACCGGGAAAGCGGTCACCGTCCGGAAGACAGTTCGAGCAGACGTGTTACTGCCACTCTAGCCGGCAGTCCTCGTTACAAAAGTGGGCCGTTTCGACGCTCTCGTCCTCGATCCATGTAATGACGCGGTGTGTTACTTCGTTAGCGATAGCGTCACCGCAGGTGGCACACTCCGGGGCCTCGTCCTCGTCGATATCCTCGTGGTGATCTGATGTCGGGTCGACCATCTTAGTTGAGAGTGTCTTTCACGCCACTTAATCCCACATACTTGCACTGAACGTCACGAACGTACACGAATGTCGAGTCGGTAACAGAAGGGCAACTATGCGTACTTACGCCAAGCGGAGGCTTGCCGTGAAACCCGCGCTATCGGTCTCGCGTGACGGACTCTCCGGGAGTAGTCGTCGCGCCCGACGAGAGAACGACACCGGCGTTCAGACTGGTGTTGACGGCCGTCTTCGCGCCGTCGCCCGCGACGACGCCGAACTTCCGCCGGCCCGTCGAGACGCGGTCGCCTTTCACTGTTATCCGGACCGGGTCACCGTCGTGGCGAAGGTTCGCCACCTGCGTTCCAGCGCCGAAGTTGACCTCGCGGCCGATGACGCTGTCACCCACGTAGGACACGTGAGGGACGTTCGAGCCAGCCATCAAAACCGTGTTCTTGAGTTCGACCCCATGGCCGACATGGGTATCCTCGCCCAGAAGGGTCGCACCGCGAATGTAGGCGTTCGGCCCGACGTGAGCGCCCGAGCGGACCAGCGCCTGCCCCTCGATGACGACGCCGGGTTCGATGACTGCGCCCTCTTCGACGACGACTTCGCCGCGCAGGTCGGCATCGCCCCGCACCTCCCCGTCGAGTCGCCGGTCCAGTTGCCCGAGTTTCCACTCGTTTGCTTCCAGTAACTCCCAGGGCCGGCCCACGTCCAGCCAGCGGTCGACCTCGACGGCGGTGACCGTCGATTCCTCGATGACTTTCGCGAGCACGTCCGTGATTTCGCGCTCCCCGCGGTCGCTCAGTGGCACGTCAAGCCAGTGCCGTGCCTCGGCTGGGAAGACGTACGCCCCGGCGTTTGCCAGCTCCGTTGGCGGATCGTCTGGCTTCTCGACGATGTCGGTGACGGCACCCCCGTCTGTCGACAGCACGCCGTAGCTCGTTGGGTCGTCGACGCGGTAGGCGGCGACCGACGGTGCGGCATCAAAGAGGCCGCTGAGGCTCTCGGCGTCGTAGAGGTTGTCGCCGTTGAGGACTGCGAAGGGGCCGTCAAGGTGCTCCCTCGCGGCGGCGACGGCGTCAGCGGTCCCGAGTTGCTCCTCCTGAACGGCGAAGCTGACCGGGACGCCGTTGTACTCGTCGCCGAAGTACGAGCGGACCGCCTCGGCCTCGTAGCCGACGACGAAGACGAGTTCGTCGGCCCCCGCCTGAATTGCCGTATCGGCTGTGTGTGCCACCAGCGGCCGGTCCGCGACCGGAAGCATCGGCTTCGGTGTGTTGTCTGTCAACGGCCGCATACGCGTCCCCTGCCCCGCCGCGAGTACGACTGCTTGCATAGTCTACCCGTCGCTCGGCCCCCGAAAATACCTACCGCTGTTGACTCGTTCGAGAACGGTATACACAGAAGTTACCTGGGTTGGGAAGTCGTACCTACACCTATTCCACGGCCTCGAACGTCCACTCCGCCCCGAATGGGGTCGTTCGGTAGTCCCACCGTCTGTCCGAATCCGGTTCCGTTACCAGTTCGATGGTTCTGGTTTCGCCAGCGGGAATCCGCTGTGTGTAGGGGCCGTCAGCGTCAATGTACCACGTATCTGCGGAATAGCCGGCGAGTATGCCTGGTTCCTCAGGCGTCTTGAACTCGAAGATGGACTTGAACATCCCCGCGCTGTCGCCCACGTTCTCGACCTCCATCTCAACGATCGCTTCATCGCCCGTAACGTCCTCCGGCGGAACATCGATGTTCGCCAGTTCGAACTCGGGGAAGCCACCGGGTGACTGAAGCGGGATTTCGATATCAGCGACTGCACTCCCTTCTGCGAGATTTATGCCGAACGTGAGGTCGTCAATCTTGGCCTTCGGGACAGCGTAAATCAGATGGCCGCTGTAGGTCTGCCCTGGGTTGATGTTCTCCCCGGCTGCGTTCGTTCCGTCACGACCTGCGGCCGACTCGCTCACGAAGCTCGATTCGGGGACGACAAAGTCGTCTTTCGACACTGTCTGGGCCTCGCCTGTTCCGTTCTCGAACGTAACGCTCAGAATCAGCAGGATGTTATCTGAGACCGTTTCGCGAATGGCGTGTGCGGTGTTGTCGCCCAAAGTCCGTTCGCCAGCGGGGAGCTCGTAGGTTATCATCTGTTCGTAGGTCATATCCGACACTGTAGCCTGGACCCCACTCGCAAGCTCGATGGTTTCCCCAGTGCTCCCCTGCTTCGGGAGGACCGACACGGTTGACGTGACCGTATCGTCGACAGCGTAGAAGTCGGAGGACGCTTCAAACGCCCATGCACCGGCGTACTCGGCGTCAACACGATAGCTATGCGAGACTTCTTCGCCGGACTTCAGGCCATCAGCGTTAACTGTGACTGTCTGTGGCTCAGTGGCACCTGATTCTGAATGGACGAACTCGATGGTTGCATCTCCGGAGATCGGTTCGCCACCAACATTGACAGCAGTCACGTCACCCTCGATGGTGTCACCGAAGGCAACCTCTTTTGGCCCACTCACCGAAAGCAATTTCAGTCGCGCCGGTGCTTCCTGGTCTACTTCATACGTGGGTTCGGGCGTTGGCGTTGACTCGTTTCCATCTCCACCGTCTCCGCCGTCGCTACCACTACATCCGGCAAGGCTGAGTGCAGCGATGCTGCTTCCAATTGTACTTACGTATGTTCGTCGCTTCATGTACTACTGACTTTATATACATATACAAATATGTGTTCATTTATCTAGTTACTTGTCAGATATAATTATATAAGAGAGCTACTATTCAAACGTACTATTCGAGTCTATTTTTGAGGCGATCAACCACCAGAATGCCACGTGACACTGGTTGGACTGCAAACAGAACCCCGCCAGTATGGCGGTCGTTCGCAGGACGGTACTCAGTCTGTTTCGGTTGTCATTGGTCCACGGTACAGCACCCAGACAAAGCAGTGACACAGTAGACACGAAACTTATCCCGGACGACAAGGCAGTCTGACCCGGCGACAGAGACAGCGACGGACCAGCGGGCAGCAAGCGAGAAGCGGCCCGACCCGCCAGAGGGTGACGCAGTCCGATGGACGTACCAGACGAACGGCCCACTGGTGGGGCAGTGGGGTCATTGCAGGACGAATCGGCCGATCGTGCGGGATGGGATAGTGTGCGTTTCTGGTGGCGAGACGACGGTCCATGCCGTTAACCGAATTGTCGGAGAGCGTGTCTGGAGCCTCTCGTTCGAACGGTCGCTACGAGAGATTCAGACGACAGCTGACACAGTTGTCTGCTGGACCCGGAGCGATGATGCGACCGGTGTGCACACGCTTTCTTTCGGCGGCGACCCGATCTGGAGCGTCACCATTCGGGGAACAACGACCCCTCTAACGGTCACAGATTCCAGGACGTATCTCGGGACAAAGAGCAGGTACATCGTGCAGCTCGGAGACTGAAAGCGCGAGTGCGCACCACACCTGTTCAGAGGGGTGCTGCATCGAACGGCTGATGCAGCAGTTGCTTGCGAACTTGTTTGCGACAGTAATGTGCTCGGTCAGGGATTTGAACCCTGGTCCTCGGCTCGAAAGGCCAAGATGATTGGCCGGACTACACCAACCGAGCGTACTCAACCGTTCCGGGTGGACCAATTTAACCCCATCGAAATCAACGCTACCTGAGGGTGCGTACCACAGGCGTGTGATTAGCGTAAGCAGACCAACCCTGAGACGTATCCAACGAAAAGATGTAATGTAGTTGCTCGGCGAGCGACTGTCCTTACTTCCCTTCGAAGTCCGGCTCTCCGTCGCCCATGAACGCGTTGATGCCCTCCATCACGTCGTCGGTGCCGATGAGGTGGCCGAAGGCCTGTGATTCGACTTCGAGGCCAGCATCGATGTCGTCGCGGCCGGCGAGCATCGCACGCTTGGTGAGCTTCTGTGCGACCGGCGGGCCGGCGGCCATGTCTTTGGCCAGTTCGAACGCCCGCTCGTGCAGGGCGTCGTTGTCGACGACCTCGTTAATGAAGCCGTACTCGGCCATCTCGTCGGCGTCGTAGCGGTCTCCGGTGAAGATAATCTCCTTGGCGCGGCCTTCGCCGACGATCCGGGCGAGGCGTTGCGTGCCGCCCCAGCCCGGCAGCAGGCCGAGGTTGTGTTCGGGCTGACCCAGCTCGGAGCGCTCCGAGGCCACGCGGAGGTCGGCACAGGTCGCCAGTTCCATCCCGCCACCCAGCGCGTAGCCGTCGATGCCGGCGACGACCGGCATCGAACATTCTTCGAGCTTGCCGAAGGTTTGCTGGCCCTTACGGGAGAGTTCAATAGCGTCCAGCGGCGTCGCGTTCGAGGCCATCGCCTGCACGTCGGCCCCGGCGGAGAACGCCTTGTCGCCGGCTCCGGTCAGCAGGATGGCACGCACCTCGTCGTCGTCTTCGAGTAGGTCGACGGCGTCGGCGAGGTCGTCCATCAGGTCTGGGCTGACGGTGTTCATCCGGTGGGGACGGTCGAGTTCGATGTGACCGACCATGTCACCGGGATATTCGATCGTGACGTTGTCGAACTCCGCCGGCGCGTCGTCGTCGCTGCCATAGAAGCCGCCCGCCTCGGCGGCCTCTCGGAGGCCGTCAGCGACGGCATAGCGCTCCGCGCCGGTCTCCTCGTGGGTTTCCTCAAGTGTGTCGACGAGCGTCTCAAGGCCGGTCTTGTCGGCGATCTTTGCGGGCCCGTCCGGGAAGCCGCCGCCGAGCTGGACGGCCTGGTCGATGTCTGCAACGGGGGCGACGTCGTTCTCGACGAGCTTTCCGACCTCATTTGCCATCACGGCGACGAGGCGGTGTTCGACGTCTTCGCGGCCGGCGTCGGTCGGAATGTCGACGCCGCCGTTCTCGTAGTCGTAGAAGCCTCTCCCGGTCTTCTTCCCGAGTTCCTCGTTCTCGACTTTCTGTTCGAGCAGCGGACACGGGGCGTACGGCTCGCCGAGGACCTCGTGCATATACTCAAGCACGTGCAGACCCACATCATTGCCGACCTGGTCTGAGAGTTCGAACGACCCCATCGGCAGGCCCATGTCGAACTTCGTCGTCGAGTCAACCTCGGCGATAGTCGCCTCATCGTTGTGGACGAGCCACGCGGCCTCGTTCATCAGCGGGACGAGGATGCGGTTGACGATGAATCCCGGCGAGTCCTTGCGGACGCGGACCGGTGTTTTGCCGAAGTCTTCGGCAAGCGCCTCGATGGCGTCCAGCGTGTCGTCGCCTGAGTGTGCGCCGGAGATTACCTCGACCAGTTGCATCCGCACCGGCGGATTGAAGAAGTGCATCCCACAGAACTGCTCGGGCCGTTCGGTCACTTCCGACAGCTCCGTGATGGAGAGGCTGGACGTGTTCGTGGCAAAGATGGCGTCCTCGGGTGCGTGTTCTTCGACCTCTGTGTACACGTCCTTCTTGATCTCCATTTTCTCCGGCACGGCCTCGATGACCACGTCGACGTCGCTGACCGCTTCCTCGACATCGACAAGCGGCGTCACACGGTCAAGTGCCGCATCGGCCTCCTCCTGCGTGAGCTGGTCTCTCTCGGCCAGCTTGTTTAGCGACCACTCGATGTTGTCGTAGCCGTCCTCGACGAACTCGTCTTTGATGTCCCGCATCCGCACGTCGTAGCCTGCGAGCGCGGCCACTTCGGTGATTCCATGGCCCATATTCCCGGCACCGAGCACGGCGATAGTGTCAATATCCTCGAAATCCATGACATATCGTTCCACTGCCGGCCGAGGCTTCAACGTTTCTCTCATTAGAAAACCACTCTCCAGTTTATTTCGGATTACAAACCATTAATGCAGTTCACGTCAACACACCACATATGGACTTCGGACTGACAGAAGAGCAGCGACAGATACAGGACGAGATCGCCCGGTTCGCCGAGAACGAAATCAAACCCGTCGCGACCGAGTACGACACTGAAGAGAAGTTCCCCCGAGAAATCGTCGAAAAGGCCGCTGAGATGGGGCTAACCGGGGCAAACATCCCGATGGAGTACGGGGGCGCAGGCTACAATACGCTGACGAACGCTATCATCGCTGAGGAGTTGTTCGCGGCCGATCCCGGTATCGGTCTGAGCATCCAGTCGGCCGCCTTCGGTGCTGACGCCCTCATCGGGTTCGGCTCAGAGGCCCAGAAGGAGGAGTACTTGGAGCCCGTTGCCACGGGCGACGCTATCATGGGCGCGGCCATCTCCGAACCCGACACCGGCTCGGACGTGTCGTCGGTGTCGACGCAGGCGCGAAAGGAGGGCGACGAGTGGGTCATCAACGGTAACAAGATGTGGATCACCAACGGCTCGGTCGGCGACTACTTCGTCGTACTCTGTGAGACGGACCCAGACGCAGAGGGGCGGTACAATGGCTTCTCACAGATTCTCATTGAGTCCGACCGCGACGGGTTCGAAGCCGAGAAGATTACGGGGAAACTCGGCATCCGCGCATCAGACACGGCAGAACTCATCCTCAACGACGTGCGCGTCCCCGAGGACAACCTTGTGGGAACGCGCGGGGCTGGCTTCCTCCAGATAATGCAGTTCTTCGACGAGACCCGGACCGGCGTGGCCGCACAGGGCGTCGGTATCGCTCGTGGGGCCGCCGAGCGTGCTCTGGAATACGCTCAGGACCGCGAGCAGTTCGGTCAGTCCATCTCAGAGTTCCAAGCTATCCAGCACAAGCTCGCCGAGATGTTCACCGAAATCGAGGCCGCACGCCAGCTAACCCACAAGTCTGCCTGGAGCGTCGACAACGACGCCGACAAGCTCACGCAGTTGGCGTCGATGGCCAAGGAAAAAGCCTCCCGCGTCGCTGTCGAGACGGCCGACGAGGCCGTCCAGATTCACGGCGGCGCCGGCTACGTCAACGACTTCGACGTCGAGCGGTTCTACCGTGACGCCAAGATCACCCAGATCTACGAGGGGACGACCGAGATTCAGAAGAATATCATCGCCCGAGAACTGCTCGGGAAGGGCATGACTTGAACAGGCTCCGGTTGCCGGCGGTGAATTGCCCCGGGGTCACTCTTCATGGCTTTCGCCTCGGTCACCGGTCAGTGGCCGGTGGAGCGCTCGCTGCTTTCTTGAATTGCTGGTAGCCCGGGCGTGCGCTTGCCGAGTGGGAAAGAAGGTGGTCGAACCACTGCTTTTTAAGCTACCGAGCGTTGTAGGTAGACCAACGATGGGCGACCGAGTCTCACGCCGCGCCACTCGCCCGCTTCGGACCGTAATCAGTTGCTGCTCTCTCCGTCGCTGTTGTTGTTCCCAGTGAACTTCGTCCGGTGATTCGGACCGCGACCGACTGTCTCGTGCGCAGATGATACGCTATCACTACACCACACCAATGTTTGACCGACTGAAAACGGATATTCGTACAGCACTCACAAAGGACCCGGCGGCGACCAGCGCGATGGAGGTCGCGCTCACGTACCCCGGCCTGCACGCGATCTGGGCCTATCGCGTCGCCCACTGGCTCTGGACGAACGACCGGAAGTTACTCGCCAGACTCATCTCCCACGTCACGCGGTTCCTGACCGGCGTCGAGATACATCCCGCCGCGGAGATCGGCGACCGCGTGTTCATCGACCACGGGATGGGCATCGTCATCGGCGAGACGGCCGAAATCGGCGACGACGTGCTCTTGTACCACGGTGTCACCCTCGGCGGGACGTCCATGCGCCGCGAAAAGCGCCACCCGACGGTCGAGGACGGCGCGACCATCGGCGCTGATGCCTCGATAATGGGGCCGATCACCGTTGGAGAGAACGCGTCCGTCGGCGCTGGCGCTGTCGTCGTCGATGACGTGGCCCCGGAAACAACAGTCGTCGGCAATCCGGCGGAGCCCGTCGGCGCTGCCGGTGTCGCCTCACCAAATCCTGACCCTATCATCGCTGACGGCTAACGGCGACAGATACGTTCTTTTCCGTCGAGTCAGTACCACAGATCGATGAGTGACTCGCCACACGATGCGTTACGTGCGGACCCCGACATCGGACCGCTGGTCGAGACACACGGCGAACTCACGCTTGACCCGGCGTCAGACCTTTTCGAGCGGCTCGTCGTCTCGATTCTCCGCCAGCAGGTGTCGATGGCGTCGGCCGCCGCGACACGGGAGCGACTGTTCGACGCCGTCACCGTGACACCGGCGGGCATCAAAGACGCTGACAACGAAGTGCTCCAAGATGCCGGCCTCTCACGGCAGAAGACCCGCTACGTCAACGAGGTCGCCGATGCGTTTCTGGAACATGGCTACTCGTTGGCGACGTTTGAGGACGCCGCTGACGAGGAAATCCACGAAGAGCTAACGGCCATCACGGGCGTTGGCGACTGGACCGCAAATATGCAACTCCTGTTCGCGTTCGGCCGTGAAGACGTGTTTCCGGTCGGCGACCTCGGCATCCGAAAGGGGTTCAAAGCCGTCGTCGGTGAGGGGTACAGCCGCGCGGAGATGCGAGAGTACGCCGAGCGGTGGTCGCCGTATCGAAGCTACGCGAGCCTGTATCTGTGGCGGGCCAGCGAGGATATCGCCGAAAGCGTCGCAGAAGTGCGCGAGGACTGAGACGGCTCGAACGGAGGTACTAAGCGCCGTTACTCTTCGCTCTGTTCCTCTTCCTCGGTGTCCACTTCCGTCTCGTCGTCCGCGCGGCGGTTCACGTCGACCTGATAGTGTTTGAGGATGTCCCGTCCCAGCAACAGCGGGTAGTCCATGTGTCCGCGGTCTTCGACGCTGGCGGTGACGGTGTGCTGAGTCCCGCCGACGCCGACGACGAGATCGACGACCGGGCGCGAACGGCCGGACTTGAGGCTCCCGGATTTGATCTTCACGATATCGAGAATCGGCCCCGTTCCGATTTCCGCAGCGAGCTTGGCGTCGATACTGGTTCTGGTCGCACCAGTGTCGGATTTCGCGAGGACGGACTTGGTCCCCTGTGTTCCGGTGACGACGACCTCCTCGATGTAGCCCACGACGACGTTCTTCTGCGCTTGCGGCTGTGGCTTCTTCGGCGTACACGCGGGCTTGGAGTCGTCGAGTCGGTCGGAGAGCCGTTCGACCGTTTCATCGTCGACACTTCCGCCGGCCCGCTCGATGGCGAGCTGAGCGATGTATGGGGCAGGGCTGACGCCGCTGGCCTTGAACAGGCCACGGAACCCGGCCGTGGGGTTCACTTCGAGCACGTAGTAGCCGTCATCGCTCTGGACGATGTCGACACCGGCGTAGTCCAGCCCGATGGCGTCAACCGAATCGAGCGCGATTTCCCTGACCCGCTCGGGGAGTTCACCCGTCATGTTCTCGACTTCACCGCCGAGCGCGACGTTCGTCCGCCACTCACCCTCGGGCGCGTAGCGGTTCATCGCGCCGACAATCTGGTCACCGACGACGTACACGCGAAGGTCGTGGTGGCGCTGCTGGTCGTGTTCCATGTACTCCTGTAAGAACGCGTAGCGGCCACCGACCTGTGCGTTGACCTGGTTTTCCAGATCGACCATCCACGTCCCGCCGCCGTGGGTGCCGATGGCCGTCTTGTACACCGCACGGTCACCGAAGCGGTCCCGCTCCTCGTTCAGCAGGTCACTCGATAGCGCGAGCAGGGCGTCCGGGACCGGAACGCCGGCATCGGCCAGTGCGGCGGCGCTGGCGAACTTGTGCAGCGCCGTGGTCGCAGCCATCGGCTCGTTCAACGTCGGTGCGAGCCGGCTGATAGTCATCCCGAGGCCGATCCCTTCCGCGGGGTGTTCGTCGCTGGAGAGCAACAGCCGATTCGCGACCACATCAACGGCGGGTTCGAGCGTCATCTCGCCGTCGGCAACACTGATAGCGGTGTTTTCGGTGCGAAGCCACTCCGTCCCGTAGCCCATCTCATCGACCGCGTTCAGGATGGCCTTCGACTCCTTGCTGGAGTGGAGGCTGAGAACGCCAACCGTGATATCCTGGTCGCTCATGCTGTCGCCTTCTGTCGGCCACAGTATAGATGTACGGATATGTAATGCGGGACGACTCTACCGGGTCACCGCCTTGCCGGAGGGGTTTTAGCCGCCGCCTCTCGTTGTGATGGCATGGACGAGGCCGAGCCGTTCACCTACGACGGGGGAATTGTTGCGCCGGGCGAGACCCGCAACATTCGCTATACGGTCAGCGAGACGTATCTGGGTGACGCCGTCCGGATGCCGGTTACCATCGTCAACGGGGAGCGGGCCGGTCCGACCGTGTTTCTCACCGCAGCGGCACACGGCGACGAACTCAACGGCATCGAGGTCGTTCGAGAGGTCGCCCACGAATGGGACCACGACGGGCTGGCGGGGACGCTGATCTGTCTACCGGTGCTGAACGTCCCTGCATTTCTGGCACAGGAGCGGTACCTGCCGATCTACGACCGGGACCTGAACCGCTCGTTCCCCGGCGACCCGGAATCGACGAGCGCGAAGCGGATGGCCCACGAAATTTTCCGGAATTTCCTGGCCCCGTGTGACGTGGGCCTCGATTTCCACACGTCCACGCGCGGGCGGACGAATATGCTTCACGTCCGGGCGGACATGGACGACCCTGAGGTTGCGCGGGTCGCAAATGCCTTCGCATCGAACGTCATCATCTCCTCGGAAGGCCCGTCGGGGTCGCTCCGGCGGGAGCTGAGCGATTCGGGCGTCCCGACGATCACGATAGAGATGGGCGAAGCCCATCGGTTCCAGCGGCCGCTCATCGACTCTGCCCTACAGAGCGTGGGGTCAGTGCTTGCGGAGTTCGGCCTCCGAGATTCAGACACCGTCCGGTGGCCAGGCTGGCGGACGGTCATCGACGACAGCAGCGAGAAAACCTGGATCCGTGCGGATTCGGGCGGCCTCGTGGATATGCACTACGACCGCGGTGACCTAGTGTACGAGGACGACGTGATCTGTACGATCGCGAACCCGTTCAAGACGGAGAACGCGCTGATGCGTGCGCCGTTTACCGGCCTGCTGGTCGGTATCCTCGAGAACCCACTGGTGTATCCCGGCAACCCCCTCTGCCATCTGGTCCGACTCGACGACCGGACACAGCGGGCCATCGAGTGGAACCGCCGGGCGGACGACGACGATTGGTGACGACGGAGTAGTCAATTGACGAACGTCTTCGGGCGGGATTCCGGCGATACGCGTCCGTTGTAGAAACTACTATCTGTCCCCGGACTAACCCCCCAGTGTATGAGTCAGTCTTACAATCGCGGCACCGTCGAGGACTTCGGACGGTGGCGGGAGTTCACGGCCGGGATGTGGGCCTGGATCTTCCACAAGTTCACCGGCTGGGTTCTCGTGGGCTACCTGTTCACCCACATCGCGGTGCTGAGCACTTCGGTCGGCGTCGATCCGGCGAGCGCGCAGGCAGGCAGTGACCTCTACACCAGCACGCTCAGCGGCCTCGAATCGCTGCTGATCGTCCGGTTCCTTGAAGTCGGCCTGCTGGCTGTCGCCGTCTTCCACATCCTCAACGGGATTCGGCTGCTGATGGTTGATCTCGGCGTGGGGCTGGAATCGCAGGACAAGAGCTTCTACGCGTCGCTCCTGCTGACCGGCGCAATCGTCATCGCAAGCGTGCCGACGTTCCTCGGGGGGAAACTAGCCTGATGGCACAGCACTACTCCTCCTTTGACCGCGGCGGGCGCCGCTGGCTGTTCCAGCGCCTGACAGCGGTGTTCCTCATCGGCGTGCTCGCGTTCCACTTCATGCTGTTGCACTTCGTGAACCACGCTTCGGATATCACGTTCCTGGGCACGCAGGCTCGGATGAGCCAGGTCAGCTACTTCGCAACGATGTGGCTGTTCCTCGTGACCGCAACGTTCCACGGCGTCAACGGCGTGTACAACGCGCTGGTCAACCAGGGACTCACCGGCTCCCAGAAAAACGCAGTCAAGTATATGCTCGGCATCGCTGGCCTCCTGCTCGTCGTGCAGGGGACCCGCGTGTCGCTGGCCATGACGACCCTCGTCTGAACTATGAGTACGCAAATCGAACAACAGGAAACCGAGACAGAGGCCGACGAGGAAACAGAGCCCGAGGTCGAATCCCCGGGCGACCGTCGGCGCGCACAGCGAGACGAACGACAGGCACAGGAGCAGGCCCAGCGGGAAGTCGAAGAGGAGACGCTCGACGACGAAGACACGATTACGCTGAAAGTGTTCCGCTACGACCCCGAAATCGAGGGGAAGCAGGAACCGCGCTTCGACGATTTCCGCGTCCCGTTCCACAAGGGGATGACCATCCTTGATGCCCTCATCTACGCACGGGACCACTACGATTCCTCGCTGACGTTCCGACACTCCTGCCGGCAGGCCGTCTGTGGGTCGGACGCGCTGTTCGTCAACGGGCGACAACGCCTCGGCTGCAAGACGCAGATTTCCGAGCTTGAGGACCCGGTCCGTATCGAGCCGCTGCCCCACCAGGAGGTCGTGAAGGACCTCGTCGTCGACATGGAGCACTTCTACGACCAGATGGAGGCCGTCGAGCCGTACTTCGACGCCGACGAGACGCCTGACGACAAGCTCGAAGAGCAGCGCCAGACCCGGGAGAACCGCGAGAAGGTCAAGATGTCCACGCGGTGTATCTGGTGTGGCGCGTGCATGTCCTCGTGTAATATCGCCGCCGGCGACAACGAGTACCTCGGTCCCGCCGCCATCAACAAGGCCTATCGGTTCGCGATGGACAACCGCGAGGGCGAGAATCGCAAGCAAGAGCGCCTGCGTATTATCGAACAGGAACACGGCGTCTGGCGCTGCCAGACCCAGTTCTCCTGTACCGAAGTGTGTCCGAAGGACATCCCGCTGACCGAGCACATCCAGGAACTCAAGCGGGAAGCGGTCAAGAACAACCTGAAGTTCTGGTAACTTCAGCGTAGTATAACCGATACGCGTACTTCTGCCGTACTCCTCAAATCAAGCGACAGAAGCGGACTGGGCTGGCAGTAGTTACACTGGATGACGGAAGAGGACAGTAGGAGTTAGTCGGCCTGCCCGGGACGCACGTCTGACTGAGCAGTGCCGGGAATACGTCCACCAACGGCCACCTTGTAGATGGCGTAGACGGCCCAGATGAGAAATCCCAGAAGGATGATATACGACCGGATTTCGAGCGGAATGAGGGCATCGTGCACGACCTGTCCCTCGCCGGAGACGGGGTGTGGACTCCCCAGAAACATTTCCACGAGGCCGATACCAACCGTACCGAGAAGGACGAGGCCGCCGCCGACGTACATTACGATCTTGTCTGCTGTGGTTAAGTCACTCATGTTTTGACGTCTCCATTAGCCGATGAGGTACTGGAGCCGCGGATTGTTCTTGACGACCTCGGTGTTCTGCAGATACGCGTCAATGCCGAGGACGCGGCCCGCACCGAGAGTGGCAATCATCCCGAAGATGAGAATGCCCAGCAACTCGCCCGTGACGACGCCGTGAGACCAGGCACCGGTCTCGCCGTTGATGAAGTAAAAGAACACCATCATGAACGCACCGAAGAACGCTGCCGTACGGGTGAGCGCACCGAAGATCAGTCCGAGGCCGATCAGCACCTGACCGATCGGGACCGCGACGTTGGTGAACGCCAGGCCGGCGCCACTACTGAACAGAGTGACGATGGGGCCGAGGCTCGTTCCCTGGGCGGCGCCGCCGACGAACCAGCTCGCGTCGAACGGCCAGCTAGCGAGTTTGTCGAGGCCGGCGTGTAACAGCCACCAGCCGCCGACCAACCGCATAATGACTAGCCAGTAGGCCAGCCACGGCTGTGACACGCTGAACGTGACGTCTTGCCCGAGCATCCGGGTCTGAACGTTGGTGAGGTCGCTAGTTGCCATGTGTTCCCACAACATGGATAACACAGTTATATGTATTCAACTTTTGCCTATAATTTGTCCCTCAATAATCGCTCTAACGCGTCGTCGCTGAAAGATAGAGAACCGCCCCATGATCGGGAATGACGTCGACACGGAACTGTTCGAAAAGCCGCTCCAGCCGGCGAAGACGCAGATTTTCACGTTCCCTGTACCTACAGCGAGCCGGGCAAAATAGGCTTGGACGGCGATTACAGTCGTCGAACAAAAAAAGCGCACTCAGCTATCGCAGCAGATAAACTCGAAACGGGCGCCGCCGCTTTCGCTGTCGGTCGCGATGACTTCCCAGTCGTGTGCGTCGACGATCTGTTCGACGATGCAGAGCCCGAACCCGGTCCCGTCATCGGCCGTCGAGTAGCCGGGTTCGAACAGGTCCGCAGTGCCGTCGGGGAAGCCCGCACCATCGTCGGTGACATAGAACCCCCACGATTCCGTCCCGACAGTGACGGTCACGTCGTCGCCACCGTGTTCGATAGCGTTCCGAAAGAGGTTCTCCAGTAATTCCAACATCGCACCTTCGTCGGCTTTGATGCTGTCGTCGGCATCGGTTTCAAGCGTCGCGTCCTGGGTGTCGACCATCGACCAGGCCCGCTGTGAGAGGGTGCTGAGGTCGATTGTCTCGATTTCCGCAGGGTTAACGCCCTGCTTGGCGAGTACCAGCAAGTCATCGATGAGCGTGTACATCCGGTCGATGCTCCGCTCGGCGCGCTCGAAGTGCGCTTCTTCACCTGTCTCACGTGCGAGTTCGAGCGAGCCGTCGAGGACGTCCAGCGGGTTCCGTAGGTCGTGACTAATCGCGTCCGAGAACCGCTCAAGGCGCTGGTTCTGTCGCTTGAGTTCCTCTTCGCGCTGTTTCCGCTCGGAGATATCGCGGGTCGTCACGACGACGTGGTCTTCCAGCGGGCCAGTCGTGACCTGCTGGCCGCGGGACTCCGCCCAGATCCAGTCGCCATCTGCGTGGCGGTATCGATGCTCAATGACCGCAACGTATCCCGGTTCGTCTATCATCCGGCCGAACTCGGTGAGTGCGTTCGGGAGGTCGTCCGGGTGTACGTACTCGAAGAGGTCTGAGTCCTGCATCGCGTCTTGCTCGTAGCCGAGGACGCGTTCCACGGACGGACTGATGTACTCGACGTTACCTTGCTCGTCGAACACAGTGAGCACGTCGGAGGTGTGTGTGACGAACTGGCGAAACTGGGCCTCGAAGCGCGGTCGGTCGCTGACATCGCGGGAAGTGAACACGCAGCAATCGCGGTCCGTCTCGGTGTCCCCTGAGACGATGGTTTCGAGCCAGACCCAGTCGCCGTCGGCGTTCCGGAACCGGTACTCCGTCCCGTCGTCTTCCCGCTCGTCCGCCAGTGTTGCCCGGACCCGCTCCGCGTCCTCTGGGTGGACGAGATCCAGCCAGTTTGTGCCGACAAGTGACTCCATATCGTACCCCAATACGCGTTCGATTGCTGGACTTACAAACCGTATTGTCAATTCCTCGTCAGTAACTGTCAGCACCGTGGGTGCCTCGGCTAACACCGCTTCGAAGTCATCAGTTGACGTGAGATACTGGTCTGGCATCAGGGTGGGAACGGGTCGGGCCCGTAGTGACACTATCCGGTGGGTCTAGTATCAGTAGTCGGTTCCTAAGTATTCACAGCACGAGATATAATTCCATCGGATAGTACAAAATTCGTTTCCTCTGATATTTTGGCCCGATAGCAGAAGCGGGGTGTGGCCCACTGATGCCGAAGCTCTTGGTAACGCAACAGGGAGGCTTAAGTTTGGCTAATCCTAAGCCGAAACCACGCCAAGAGACACTCTCACAATGTACGAACACGATGTTATCGTGGTCGGCGCGGGTGGCGCTGGCCTCAGGGCGGCTATTGCAGCGGACGAAGAGGGTGCAGATGTTGCCCTCGTGACCAAGCTCCATCCGGTTCGGAGCCACACAGGTGCTGCGGAGGGGGGAATCAACGCCGCCCTCCAGGAAGGGGACTCCTGGGATCTCCACGCGTACGACACGATGAAGGGGTCCGACTACCTCGGCGACGCCCCTGCCATCGACACCTTCGCCAAGGACGCCCCGGAAGAGGTCATCCAGCTCGAACACTGGGGGATGCCCTTCTCGCGCGAGGACGACGGCCGCGTCTCTCAGCGCCCGTTCGGCGGCCTCTCCTATCCGCGGACGACGTACGCAGGTGCCGAGACCGGGCACCACCTCCTGCACACGATGTACGAGCAGGCGGTCAAGCGCGGCATTGAGGTGTACGACGAGTGGTACGTGACCCAGCTCGCGGTCACCGACCACGACGACCCCGAGGACCGCGTCTGTCACGGCTGTGTCGCCTACGACATCAAGTCCGGCGAGATTCAGGGCTTCCGGGCCAACAACGGCGTGATTCTCGCAACGGGCGGCCTAGGCCAGGCCTTCGACCACACCACGAATGCCGTCGCCAACACCGGTGACGGCTGTGCGATGGCCTACCGCGCCGGCGTCCCGATGGAAGACATGGAGATGATCCAGTTCCACCCGACAACGCTGCCATCGACGGGTGTCCTCATCTCCGAGGGGGTCCGTGGTGAGGGTGGCATCCTCTACAACGACGACGAGGAGCGGTTCATGTTCGAGCACGGCTACGCCAACAACGAGGGGGAACTGGCCTCCCGTGACGTGGTCGCCCGTGCCGAACTGACGGAAGTCAACGAGGGCCGCGGGGTCGAAGACGAGTACGTCGACCTCGACATGCGCCACCTCGGCGAGGAGCGCATTCTCGACCGGCTTGAGAACATACTTCACCTCGCGGAGGACTTCGAGGGCGTCGACGGCCTCGACGAGCCGATGCCGGTCAAGCCCGGCCAGCACTACGCCATGGGCGGCATCGAGTGCGACGAGAACGGCGAGACGTGTATCGATGGCCTCTACGCGGCCGGCGAAACTGCGTGTGTTTCGCTGCACGGCGCGAACCGACTCGGGGGCAACGCCCTGCCGGAACTGCTCGTGTTCGGTGCCCGAGCCGGCCACCACGCCGCCGGCAAGGACATGAAGACCGCCGAAATCCAGACCGGCCTCTCCGCCAAGAGCGAGCCCGGTGACGTCGAACCGCCGGTCGACCCCGGCGCAATCGACGCCAGCAGCGACGATGTCGCCGCCGACGGGGCCGCCGTCGAACCGAAAGCGGTGCTCGGAAGCACCGTCGAGCAGGAACGCCAGCGCATCGAGACCCTCATCGAGTCCGACGGCATCAACCACGCCGAGGTCCGCGCGGACGTGCAGGAGACGATGACGGAGAACGTCAACGTGTTCCGGACCGAGGACGGCCTTGAGAAGGCCCTTCGGGACCTCCGGTCGGCGCGCAAGGAGTACGAGAACGTCGCCGTCGAAGACCCGTCCCGAACCTACAACACGGACCTCATCCACACCATCGAGACCAGGAACATCCTCGACGTAGCCGAGGCCATCACGCTCGGCGCGCTCGCCCGCGAGGAGTTCCGCGGCGCACACTGGCGTGCCGAGCACCAAGAACGCAAGGACGAGGAGTGGATCAAGCACACGATGCTTGCCTGGAACGAAGGACAGCCAGAGCTGTACTACAAGCCCGTCATCCTCGAAGGCGACGAAGAGACCTACGAACCGAAGGTCCGGTCGTACTGACGACCTGACCGTCGGCTGCAATATCTGTTTCTGCGAATTTCAGGGCGCGCCGACGAGGACGAGCGTGCTCTCGGTGTCGCCGTTGTGGATTGTCCGTTCTGCCTTCGGCGGGAGCTTGATTGCGTCGCCCGCTTCCAGAGACACGCTTTCGCCGTCAACCTCGACGGTGGCTGTCCCCTCAACGAGGACGTACACCTCCTCGTGACCTTCGTCGGCATGATCGTGCGGTTTGCCGGTCCAGCCGGCATCACAGTCCAGTACAGTGACGCCGACCTGCTCACAGTCCAGCGGGTCTCGGAGAAAGTGCATTGCATCCGCGACTGGTTCCACGTCGGTGTAGTTGACTTTCGTGTAGCTCACGTCCACTGCTGTCGCCGGCCGGCCCGAAATAAGTTGTTGTGAATCCGAAAAGAAAGGGCCGTGGACCGATACCGGTCCCGCTCTGGGCGTCGGCGCGAGTAAGGTACAGATTGGCGACCGGCTAAACCGCACTGGGATGCTGGTGGTATCGGCTCACGGAAACACCCGGAATCATCACTTACTTGGTTGTCAGGAACGTATTATAGGTAGCTTGGAAGGGTGGCTCAGTGGTAGAGCGCTACCGACCAACATGCCAGAATCGGTTGGTGGTTACCCCGCAAAGGGCTCCGCGTGGTTCGACTCCCGCCCCTTCCATTTTCCTTCGGTTCGTTGTGAGCGGATGCAGCCGGCTTCGGATGTGCCACACTGACAAATCAGACCCGACGGCTGACCAGAATTACTGCAACATCGTAGAGGTGGGCTATGAGCTATCGGGTCCCTGTCGGTGTAGGAGCCAACGACTCACAGGAAGTGGAAAGGTAAGGAATGTGGGGGTGGGGGGTGGGGTGGTGCGGCACCAGTGCGGTGCCTATTGCGAAAGGTGGGAAGGGATGTATAAAAAATCACTGCCGGGATTATCACATCTGATATTGAGGTGTGATTCTGTCGCCGGATTCTACACTACTGGCGTAGAGAATTGGCGGAAAACCAACGAGATGGTACTTGTCCCGGCAGTTACTTGTGGGTAAACAGCACGACGTTCCCGTCGTTGATAGTTGTACAGAGGTCCATCTCGAAATCGAGATTGAGGGAGGTAAACTCCTGCTTACAGACGACCATATCGTCGAACGGTTCTTCACAGGATGGACAGGCCACAGCCGTCGTGTTCTGGTAGGAAGCGATCGCCTCGTTGTCCTCGCGCGGCGTCAATGACGAGAGGAGTTCGTCAAAATCGTCCATGTTCGGGGAACCGCGGGCGTACGGTATAAATCATGCGCCGCCCCAGCACCAAGGCATTAAAGTTGACTTGTGGTAATACAACCACAATGACTTCACCCGGTGGCGGCACGCGCTTCGCACTCGCCGCAGGAACCACGGAGACCGCAGGTCGGGCGGGCATCAGCGCCGCCGGAGCCGATCCCGAACTAATGTCGGTAACGCCCGCCGCAGACGCTGAATTAGTGACATACGGCACACCAGTTCGGACGGACGTGACGCCGGTCAGTCCGAGCGGCTGTCCGACGCCGGCGCTGGTGACACGGGCCGCCCGAGACGTTCTTGGATTTGATGTCACAGTTGTCGATGGTGGACTGGCCGAGAAAACGGGGGCGCCAACAGTCTCAGTCGGTGCACGCCCGGGAAAAGACATCGCAGAGCAGGACCCGGTGTCGACGGCCTACGGAGCGTTCGCGGCCGCCAGACAGCTCGGCCAGTCGCTCCCGGCCGACGAACTGTATCTGGGCGAGACCATTCCCGGCGGGACGACGACGGCACTCGGCGTCCTCCGTGCGCTGGGCGAGGACGGGATGGTTTCCTCGTCGCTTCCGGAGAATCCGACCGAACAGAAGGAGCAATTGGTCGCCGAGGGGCTGCAAGCCAGTTCGCTGGAACCGGGCGACGCCGCAAACGAACCGAAACGGGCGGTTCGCCGGATGGGTGACCCCGTTCTGGCAACGCTCGCCGGGCTGACCGCAGGGGCCGTCGAGAGCGATACCGCCGTAACGCTTGCCGGCGGCAGCCAGTGCGTCGCCGTCGCTGCGCTGGTCCGCCACGGCGGCTACGAAGGGCCGCTCGGACTGGCGACAACGAGCTACGTGGCCAACGACGAGAGCGCCGACGTACGGGCGTCGGCTGACAGACTCGACCTCGACCTGACGGTAACGGACCCCGGCTTCGACCGGAGCGACCACGTCGCGATGGAGCGGTTCGTCGCCGGCGAGGCCAAGGAAGGGGTCGGCATGGGCGGCGCGCTGGCGCTGGCCGACCGTGCCGGCATTCCGATGGCAGAGGTTCGGGACCGCTTCGCGGCCATCTACGACGACCTGATTGGCGACGCGCCCACAGCAACGGCCGAGGAGAGGACGTGAACATGGAGGGGTTCGTTCTCGCCGGCACAAGCTCTGGCGTCGGCAAGACCGTTGCCACGCTGGCGACCCTGACCGCGCTCGAAGACGCCGGGTATCAGCCCCAGCCGGCCAAGGCTGGCCCGGACTTCATCGACCCGAGTCATCACGAAGCACTCGTCGACACGCCGTCGCGGACGCTCGACCCCTGGCTTGCGGGCGAGGACGGGATGCGCCGGACCTACTGGCGCGGTGCGGGCGATATCTGCGTCGTGGAGGGCGTGATGGGGCTCTACGATGGAACGAAGACATCGACGGCAGCCGTCGCCGAGGGGCTGGACCTCCCGGTCGTTCTGGTCGTGGACGCGAAGGCTGGCATGGAGAGCGTCGCCGCGACGGCGCTCGGGTTCGCACAGTACGCCGACCGCATCGGTGTCGACATCGAGGTGGCCGGCATCCTCGCACAGCGCGCCCACGGCGGCCGGCACGCCGATGGTATCAGGGACGCGCTTCCCGAGGACCTCACGTACTTCGGCCGGATTCCGCCGATGTCGGACCTGGAGATTCCCGACCGCCATCTGGGGCTGCATATGGGATCAGAGGCCGGGCTCGACCGTGACGCACTCTCGACAGCGGCAGAGACCATCGATATCGAGCGGCTGGTCGAGACGGCACGGGCACCGCCGGAAGTCGCGACTACGGAGCGAAATACTGGCGACTCGCCGGCTGACCGCCGGGTCGCCGTTGCACAGGACAGCGCATTCTGTTTCATCTACCCCTCAGTACTCGAACGGCTCCGGTCCGAGGCGGCTATCGAGCCGTTCTCGCCGGTCGCCGGTGACTCAGTGCCTGACGCCGATGCGATATATCTGCCCGGCGGCTATCCAGAACTCCACGGCGAGTCGCTCGAAACCGGTGGCACGCTCGGCGAGATCGCCAATCGTGCCGCCGAGGGCGTCCCCGTCTACGGCGAGTGTGGCGGTCTGATGGCGCTGTCGGAGTCGCTGACGACGACCGACGGCGACACCTACGAGATGGCCGGGGTCCTCCCCGCGGATATCGAGATGCAGGACCGGTATCAGGCGCTTGACCACGTTGAGTTAGAAGCACGGACAGACACCGCCGTGGCCGCGTCCGGAGCGCACCGCCGCGGACACGAGTTCCACTACTCCGCTGCGACCCTCGGCAGCGATGCGTCGTTCGCTTTCGATATGGTTCGGGGCGACGGTATCGACGGCGACCACGACGGCCTCACAGAATACAGCACCATCGGGACGTACTGTCATTGCCACGGCGAAAGTGGTGCGTTCGACCGTCTGCTTGCAGTGCCTTCGAAGGATATCTGACGTACGGCCCGCTGTCGGACGTGTGGCTGACTGCCCGCAACCTTTTTTTCGACAGACAGCGTCGTTCTGATAATGAACGAGTTGCGCGACCTGCTCGGAGACCTGGTCGCAGACGTCGACGCCGTGTTCCTGTTTTCCCCGAACGCGTCGTTTTTCGAGGAGTTCAACGACGTCGATGAAGAAATCGTCGTTGTCGGCCCGGAGAACACTCTCGATGCGGAGCCGTTTGTCGAGCTACCGATCGATTTCACCGACCTCGAAGGGCGCCTTCGCTTCGGTATCGAGGGCGCGCTGGAGCAGGGCATCGTCGACGAGGGCGACGAGGTACTCTGCGTGACCGAAGTGCTGGATGGGTCTGAGAACACGCTCGTTCGGGTCCAGACCAACGACTTCTCCCCCTCCGGCGTGTACGACATGTTCGTCAACTCCAGGGCGGACGCAAGCGTTGTCCGCGACGTCTTCGAGGTGGCCATCGAACTGGGGAAGAAAGGCCAGAAGGGCAAGCCCGTCGGCGCACTGTTCGTCGTCGGCGACGCCGGCAAGGTAATGAACAAGTCTCGGCCGCTGTCGTACAACCCCTTCGAGAAGTCCCACGTCCACGTCGGCGATCCCATCGTCAACGTGATGCTCAAGGAGTTCTCGCGGCTCGACGGCGCGTTCGTCATCTCCGACGCTGGCAAGATCGTCTCCGCGTACCGGTATCTTGAACCCTCCGCGGAAGGGGTCGACATCCCCAAGGGGCTCGGCGCTCGGCACATGGCGGCCGGCGCAGTCACCCGTGACACCATGGCGACAGCTATCGTTCTCTCGGAGAGCGACGGGCTCGTACGGGCGTTCAAAGGCGGGGAGCTGGTCCTCGAAATCGATCCCGAGGAGTACTGAGGATGCAGTTTGGTTTCGACTGGGCGACCATCATCCGGCAGGTGTTCTCACCACAGGGCACGTTCGTCTTTTCGCTCGTGGTACTGGCGTTTGGCATCGTTCTTGGCTATCTCGTCTGGCGCTCGTCCCGGCGGTTCATGCGCGAACTCGGTGTGCCAGAAGCGGTGGAGGGCACGCCATTCGAGCGGACAGCAAGGGGGCTCGGCACATCGACCGTCGGTATCGTCTCGAACCTGGCGGCGCTGTTCATCTACATCACGACGGTCACTGCCGTCCTCAACATCGCACAACTGACCGACCCGGAACTGTACTGGGCCCGCTTCACCTCGTTCCTGCCCGACCTGTTTATCGCCCTGTTCGCCGTCATCATCGGTCTCATCGCGGGCGACAAGGCCAAGCTCATCGTCTCCGAGCGGCTGCGCAGCGTCAAGATGCCAGAGGCGACTGTGCTACCCGAACTTGTCAAGTACAGCATCTTCTATCTGGCAGTGCTTATCGCGCTCGGGCAACTGGGCGTCGAGACCCTCGCCCTGCTCATTCTCCTCGGAGCGTACGCGTTCGGACTGGTGTTCGTCTGCGGGCTGGCACTGAAAGACATCCTGCAGGCCGGTGCGGCCGGTCTCTACCTCTTGCTGACAGAGCCATACAGCATCGGCGACGAGATCGTCATCGGCGACCAGAGCGGCATCGTTCAGGAAGTCGACATCCTCGTCACGCGGATCGAAAGCGACGGCGAGGAGTACATCATCCCGAACAAGCGCGTGTTCAATACGGGCATCGTCCGTATTCGGGGCTAAGCGAGGCTACGATTCCTCGGTCGTTTCGTCGTCAGAGGCCAGCGGCTCAGCCGGGACGCCGGCAACGGTCGTCTCCGGGGGTACATCGTCAGTCACGAGGGAGTTCGCGGCGACCTGTGCGCCCGGGCCGATTTCGACGCCGGGAAGGACAATCGCGCCCGCACCAATCATGGCCCGTTCGCCGACAACCACTTCGCCAGTCCGGTACTCGTCCTGCAAGAATTCGTGACACAGCAGCGTCGCGTCGTAGCCGATGATGGCGTGGTCCTCGACGGTGATGAGTTCGGGCCAGAACACGTCCGGCGTCGACTCCAGCCCCCACGCGACGCCGTCGCCGACGGTGACACCGAGTCGCGAGAGCAACCAGTTCTTGAGCCTGAGGCTCGGCGAGATGCGACAGACGAGGATGACGACGTAGTTGACCATCACCCGGAGCGGGTGTTTGGCGTCCGGCCATGGGAACAGCGAGTTGTGCGGGCCGGGCGTCGGGTGCTGGCGCAGCCGGTCGTGTCGTGGACCACTCACGTCCGTCGTGTACGGGGCCGCGGTAATCAAACCCGTCGGCTCACCGGCGGTCATCGGGTCCAGAACGTCGGTGTCAGCATCACTAGCACGGGGACGATTTCGATGCGCCCCACCCACATCAGCAGTATCATCAGTACTTTGCTCGACCGGGCAAAGCCCTCGTAGGTCCCGTACGGGCCGGCCCGGCCAAACGCCGGGCCGATGTTGAAAAACATCGACGCGGCGGCACTGAGCGCCTCAAACTCAGTTATCGGCGCGCCCGCTCGCTCCCCATCGACAACGAGGAGGACAGTGCCGATGACGAAAAACACCATTGCCACTAACGTGTAGGCGTACACGTCCCGAACGGTGTCTTCGCTGATAGCTTCGTTACTGAGCCGGACCGGGCGGATGCTCCGCGGGTGGGCCGCGACGTTCAGGTCCCGCCAGAAGGACTTGGTAACGACGAGCCAGCGGAGCGTCTTGATAGAGCAGGTGGTACTCCCGGCCATCCCGCCGATGAACATCATGACGAAGAGGACGTTCTTGGCCCCGGCAGACCAAGTATTGAAATCCGTCGAGGCGTAGCCGGTCGTCGTGACGATGGCGGCGACCTGAAAGACGGCGTGGCGGACAGTGTCTCCAACACCGCCAGTGACGCCTTGATCGAGCACCAGCAAGCCGCCCACGAGCATGGAGCCGACGGCAAGGATTCCGAGGTAGAATCGGAACTCCTCGCTATCACGCAGTCGGCGAGTATCGCCACGGAGCAGCGCATACAGCAATACGAAGTTCGTCGCGCCGACAATCATGAACAGCGTCACCGCCCACTGGACAGCCGGCGAGAACGCGCCGATGCTCTCGGCCCGCGGGGAGAAGCCGGCCGTCGCGATGGCGGTGAAGGCGTGGGCGATTGCGTCGAAAAGGGTCATCTCCGGCGCGAGGCCGCTTGCACCCATTCCGGCGAGAATCAATGCTGCACCTGCCGTTAGTCCCAGATACAGCAAGCCGAGAATCCGCGCGGTGTCCTCGATACCGGGGGTGAGCTTCGTGACGTTCTCCGTCCGCGTCTCGGTCTCCATGAGCTGGGCCCCGGCGACCGAGAGCCGCGAAAGCACGGCCGTCGCGAGCAACAGGACTCCCAGTCCGCCGAGCCACTGGAGCACCTGCCGCCACATCAGCAGCGCCTGCGAGTGCGCGTCGAAATCCCGGATAACCGTCGCCCCCGTTGTCGTGATACCGCTCATTCCCTCGAACAGGGCGTTGACCGGGCTGGCAAAGACACCCGTTCCCTCGATGTACAGCGGTATCGCACCGACAACCGCGATTGTCAGCCACGCCAGCGATACCGTGAGAAACGCCTCCCGGTCACGGATGCGATCTCGTCGGAGGCGTGCCAGCGCTGTGCCGACGCCGAGTGTGACCGCTATTGTGACCAGATACGGCACCGCGGACTCGCCGTAGATAACAGCGACCAGCACAGGAATCACCAGCGGAACCGCTAACCACTGCATGATAGCGCCGAGAACATTCAGCGATGACCGGACGTCGACAGTTGTCAGTGCCACCGGGACTCACCGCCCGACGGTTCGCCGCCGCGTGGCCGCTGACACTGCAACCACGCGCTCAGTCCGCGCCGCCGCGGATGTCGTCCATATGGTCGATACGCTGCTGAACCAGGTCGGCTTTGCCGATGTCGTGGCGGACCCGGAGCCCTTCCGTGCCGGCCCGCTGAAGCGCTTCCTCGGCGATGGCCTCCGCGTCGCCAATCGTTTCTGCGAGGCCGACGACAGCGTACGAGCGAGAGGTAGTCGTGTAGATACCGTCCTCACGGTCGTCGACGCTGGCGTAGCACAGCAGCGCCTCCGGGGCCGTCTCCGCGTCGTCACCGGACTGCTTGCGGTGATCGTTGACGACCTCCGCGATGACGTCGTCGTCGATTGTTACCTTCGCCCCGGCGTCGGGGTCGGTCGGGTAGCCGTCCGGGACGGCGTACTTGCAGACGGTCGCCATCGGGCGGAAGGAGAGCTGTGGCAGGGGGTCGTCGTCGCGGGCAGCGGTCAGTACGTCCAGGAAGTCCGTGTTGAGTACCGGCAGCGTGTTCATCGCCTCAGGGTCGCCAAAGCGGGCGTTGAACTCCACGACGCGTGGCCCAGTCTCGGTGAGCATGAACTGGCCGTAGAGGACGCCCTTGTACCCGTCAAGGGCCTCAACGGTGGCCCGGAGCACGTCGACGGCGTCCATGTAGTCGCCCTCGTCCATGAACGGTAGGTGGAGGCTGGCGTCGGAGTAGCTCCCCATCCCGCCGGTGTTTGGTCCCTCGTCGCCCTCGTAGGCACGCTTGTGGTCCTGCACCGCCGGTGTGACGCGCAGCTGGCCGTTTGCGACAAACGCCTGCACGGTGAACTCCTCGCCGACGAGGCGTTCTTCGAGGACGACGCGGTCGTAGTCGGAACTCCGGAGGTACTCCTTGGCCTCCTCGGCGGTGCACTGGTCGCCGATGACGCGGACGCCCTTGCCCCCGGTGAGGCCGGCGGGCTTGACCGCGAGGTCGCCGTCGTACTCGTCGATGTACTCACAGGCGGCGTCCATATCCTCGAACGTCTCGAAGTCCGGACAGCCGGGGATGTCGTGTTCCCGCATGAAGCGTCGCTGGAACGCCTTGTCCGTCTCGATGCGGGCCTCCTGCTCCTGTGGCCCGAAGGTGTAGATGCCGGCGTCGTCCAGCGCGTCGGCGACTCCGGCGGCGAGGGCCGCCTCAGGTCCGATGACAGCGAGCGTGGCATCGACCTCCCTAGCGTAGGTCGTCACGGCTGTCGGGTTGGTCGTATCGAGTGCCTCAAAGCCGTCAGCGAGGGCGACGATGCCTGGGTTCCGGTTGCTGGCACAGGCGTACAGCTCCCCCGGCGAGTCCGCGAGCGAGCGCGCAATCGCGTGTTCCCGGCCGCCGCCACCCACGAGCAGCACTGTCTCTGACATACCCGAAGGCCGGATGGGCTCTCACGTAAGTATTGTCTTTTCGCCGGTTTTCGCTGACTGCGACGGTCGTTTCTGTGTCGAGCGCGCTCGTATGCAGGTCCGCCGGACGGAGACCAGGAGCTACTTTACTCGACCGTCTGCCAGACAAGTGTGTGTCCCCTCCCCGCCCCTTCATCGACCCCGCGACAGGAGAGATAAACACGGCCCAGATTATCTCGGAGGCTGTGCCACTCGCGAAGCTCATCGGCGTGTTCGTTGCCGGGAGCCTTTTTCCGTACTCGCTTGCTTGGTTGGCCTCGGAAAGATCAGCAGTAGGGTCCTTGCTGCTCGTAGTTGGTCATTTCATCGTTGCAGTCGGCGCTGGAATTGCCCTGATGTACGTCATCGCCCGTGGAATCCGGCTGGCTGGCGAGTGAGGCGTCGCTGCCGGCGTCGCGTTCCTTTTTACCGCGGCGCTCCCAGCCACGGGTATGAGCGACGCCACGGACCCGACGGCCCGAAACCGACTCGACGAGGCGGAGAGCCCGTATCTCCGCCAGCACGCGGACAATCCCGTCAACTGGCAGCCCTGGGACGAGACGGCCCTAGAGGCCGCCAAGGAGCGGGACGTTCCCATCTTCCTCTCCATCGGCTACGCGGCGTGTCACTGGTGTCACGTCATGGAGGAGGAGAGCTTCGAGGACGAGGCCATCGCCGAGCAACTCAACGAGAACTTCGTCCCAATAAAGGTCGACCGCGAGGAGCGGCCGGACCTCGATTCGGTGTACATGAGCATCTGTCAGCAGGTGACCGGCGGCGGTGGCTGGCCGCTGTCGGCATGGCTTACGCCGGAAGGGGAGCCGTTCTACGTCGGGACATACTTCCCGCCCGAGGAGAAGCGCGGGCAGCCGGGCTTTGGCGACCTGCTCCAGCGCCTTTCGGACTCGTGGTCGGACCCCGAACAGCGCGAGGAGATGGAGAACCGCGCTCGGCAGTGGACCGAGGCTATCGAGAGCGACCTCGAAGCGACGCCGGCTGACCCCGAAGACCCCGCCAAGGATATCATCCAGACCGCCGGGACGATTGCCCACCGCGGCGCGGACCGACAGGACGGGGGCTGGGGCTCCGGCGGCCCGAAGTTCCCCCAGAACGGGCGGCTGCACGCGCTGCTTCGGGCACACGCGGATGGCGGTCAAGAAGACTACCTGAACGTCGTCGAGGAGACGCTGGACGTGATGGCCGACCGGGGGCTGTACGACCACGTCGGCGGCGGCTTCCACCGCTACGCGACGGACCAGCAGTGGGCGGTCCCACACTTCGAGAAGATGCTGTACGACAACGCCGAGATTCCGCGGGCCTTCCTCGCCGGCTATCAGGCTATCGGCTCAGAGCGCTACGCGTCGGTCGTTCGGGAGACATTCGAGTTCGTCCAGCGCGAACTGCAACACCCTGATGGTGGCTTTTTCAGCACGCTGGATGCCGAGAGCGCACCTCCTGATGACCCGGATGGTGACAGCGAGGAGGGGCTGTTCTACGTCTGGACGCCCGAGGAAGTCCACGAGGCTGTCGACGACGAGACGGACGCCGAGGTTTTCTGTGACTACTTCGGCGTCACGGAGCGGGGCAACTTCGAGGGCGCGACCGTACTCGCCGTCCGGAAGCCGGTAGCTGTGCTGGCCGAGGAGTACGAGCGAAGTGAGGACGAAATCACAGCGAGCCTTCAGCGCGCGCTCAACGAGACCTTCGAGGCCAGAAAGAGCCGACCGCGACCGGCCCGCGACGAGAAGGTGCTGGCCGGCTGGAACGGCCTGATGATCCGGACGCTCGCCGAGGGCGCGATTGTCCTCGACGAACAGTATGCAGACGTGGCGGCCGACGCCCTCTCGTTCGTTCGGGAACACCTGTGGGACGCCGACGCGGGGCGACTCAATCGCCGGTACAAGGACGGCGACGTGGCCATCGACGGCTATCTGGAGGACTACGCGTTCCTCGGTCGCGGTGCGCTGACGCTGTTCGAGGCGACCGGCGATGTCGAGCACCTCGCGTTTGCGATGGACCTCGGCCAGGCCATCACTGAGGCGTTCTGGGACGACGAACAGGGCACGCTCTTCTTTACCCCGACCGGCGGCGAATCGCTGGTCGCACGGCCGCAGGAACTGACCGACCAGTCGACGCCGTCGAGTACGGGCGTCGCCGTTGACCTCTTGCTGTCGCTGTCCCATTTCAGCGAGGACGACCGCTTCGAGGAAGTCGCCGAGCGGGTCATCCGGACCCACGCCGACCGCGTCTCCTCGAACCCGCTCCAGCACGCCTCGCTCACGCTGGCGACGAACACCTACGAGCAGGGCGCGCTGGAGCTCACGCTAGTCGGCGACCAGTCAGACTACCCGACTGAATGGACGGAGACCCTCGCCGGGCGGTACGTTCCGCGGCGTCTGCTGGCCCACCGACCGGCCGACGAGGGCCGCTTGGAGCAGTGGCTCGACACAATAGAACTGGACGAGTCGCCGCCGATCTGGGCCGGCCGCGAGCAGGTCGACAACGAGCCGACGGTGTACGCGTGTCGGAACTTCGCCTGTTCGCCGCCGAAACACGACCTCGAAACGGCGTTAGACTGGGGCGCAACGACCGACGAAGCAGAGTAACCTCACGCCATCGCGTCTTCGATTTTGTCGGCGAGATACACCGCGATAGGGACCGGCTCTTCCTCGACGAAGCGGGCGATCTCCTCGCCGTCGTGTTCGACGACAACCGTCGGGATGAGTTCGATGTCGTACTCTTCGACCTGTGGGCCGGTCTTCGAGCCGTCGTCTTCCTTTTCGACGGGGTAGTGGTGAATCTGGGCGTCCGGGATATGGGCGGCTTTCAGGGCCGCCCCGAAGTCGGGGAGCTGGGCCCGGCAGTCCTTGCACCAGTCGCCGCCCCAGATCTTGTACTCGAACTCGTCGGCGTAGTGTGTGAGAACGTCGACGGTGTCGGAGTAGGCGTCTTCGACCCACACCGGATTCGGCTCCATGGTTTCGAGCGTCTGACTCATAGCTGGCTGTATGTATTCGGGGGGCTTGAAATCCCCGGCCGCGAATTTCCCGCTTCAAGCGGGCTTCAGCGGATACTTTGCTGTTTCACCCGAAGAAGGGCCGGACGTGCTAGCGGTCGACTGGAACAGTCGTCCGAATATCCCGCGACGACCGGCCGATTTCGACGGTGTACGTTCCGGTGTCGACCGTCCAGCCGGAATTCGGGTCGTACCGCGAGAACGCCAGATCGTCCAGCATCAGTTTCACTGTCTGCTGTTCGCCGGCGTCCAGCTGCACGGCCTCGAACCCGGCGAGTTCCCGCTGTGGCCGGTCGACGCCGTCCACGGACGGTGGCCGGACGTAGGCCTGGACGACTTCCCGGCCAGGCCTGTCGGCGACGTTCTCGACGGGGACTGCGACAGTCTGTTCGTCCGTTGCTTCGGCTTCGCCGTATTCGAACGTCGCATACGAGTGGCCGTGGCCGAACGGATAGGTCGGGTCCGTGTCTTCGTCGTCGAAGTGTCGGTAGCCGACGAACACGCCCTCATCGTAGTGAGCTTCGTCCTCGACACCGGGATAGCGGCGTTCGGCCTCTGCAGTTGGGTACTGGCTTTCCGGGGCGAACGTCACCGGGAGCCGGCCACTCGGGTCACGGTTGCCATAGAGGACGGCGGCCGCTGCGTCCCCGTCCGCCTGCCCGGGGTACCACTGTTCGAGGACCGCGGCCACGTCCGCGCGCCACGGGAGTTCCACGGGGCCGCCGGACCTGACGACGACCACGGTGTTCTCGTTGGCGGCCGCGACGGCCGAGACGAGTTCGTCCTGCCGGCCCGGCAGTGCAAGCGTGTCCCGGTCCCGCGCTTCAGTCGTCGCGTCGCGCACGAACACGACGGCGACATCGGCTGCTGCGGCCGCGTCGACGGCGTCGTCGAGCGACGGCTCCCGTCGGGTGGTGTCCTCGGCCGAACCGTCGGCCTCGTCGTCCTCGCCGACGAACGGCAGGAGGTCGAACAGTGAGACGGATTCGATTTCTGGCACGCCGAACGCTGTCGTGACTGCGCCCTCGGCACGGGATTCGATTCCCTCGACTGGTGTGACCGAGTGGACCGGCGTCGTTTCGGAAGAGCCGCCCCCGCCCAGTTTCGGCTCGTCGATGTTCGGTCCGATGACAGCCACGTCAGCCCCGTCGTCCAGCGGCAGGACCCCGTCGTTTTCAAGCAGCACTGTTCCGCGGGCCGCCACGTCCACAGCGATATCTCTGTGTCGCTGGCTATCGAGTTCGCCCGCCTGGTCGTCGGTTTCACCGTCTTCGGCGGTGCTCCGGCTGCCGTCCAGTCGCTCGAATCGGGCCATCTGGCCGAGAATCCGCCGGACCATGTCGTCAAGGCGTTCGGCCGGGACCTCGCCGCTGTCGAGGGCGTCGGCCAGTGGGTCGCCGAACAGGCCTGCGCGGGTCGCGTCCGGGATGCCGTCGGGCCACTCGAACTCCTCGGCATCATCCACAGTGCCACTGTCGGCGGCTTCCGCTGCCCCGGGGGCCGCCACCCCGGGCATCTCTACGTCCATGCCTGCGTTCGCCGCGCCGACAGCGCTCTCCAGCCCATACCAGTCCGAAACGACGTAGCCGTCGAACCCCCACTCGCCTTTGAGCACGTCGCCGACGAGGCGCTCGTGGTCGCTCATGTGCGTGCCGTTCACTCGGTTGTACGCCGTCATCACCGACCCGACGCCAGCGTCAACAGCCGAACGGAACGGTGGAAGATACAGCTCACGGAGCGTCCGCTCGTCCACTTCGGCACTGACGGTCGTGCGATGTGTCTCCTGATTGTTGGCGACGAAGTGTTTCACCGTGGCGACGATATCAGCGGACTGGATACCGTCGATAAGGCCGGCTCCGACGGCACCGGCGTGGACGGGGTCCTCGGAGAGATACTCGAAGTTGCGGCCGCAGTGCGGGACCCGGATGATGTTCACGCCGGGTGCAAGCAGCGCGTCCTGTCCGAGCGCCGTCGCTTCGCGGCCCATCGCCGCGCCCTGTCGGCGGGCCAGATCGGTGTCGAACGTCGCCGCGGTCGCGATCGATGCCGGAAAAGCAGTCGCACGCTGTCCCTCTGCTCGGATGCCAAGCGGCCCGTCGACGAGGCGGAACGGCGGAATTCCGGCCTCGTCGACACCCGAAATGTACCCCGTCGCTGTGCCCTCTGGATCGGTTGCGCCGCGAACAAGAGCGAGTTTCTGTTCGCGTGACAGCCGAGCGAGAAACGCTCCAATGTGGTCGTCGTCAGCCATATCGCAGTTCACAGCCGAGCGAGCCTTATACTGTCGGCTGCTTACGACGAGGCCTCAGACAGCCGTGTCGGCCTTGTTTCGAGCCCCGAGATGACGAGTTTCGCGCCGCCGGACCGGCTTTCCGTCATCTCGACAGTCCACCCGTGAGACTCGATTACGTGCTGGACGATTGCCAGTCCGAGGCCGGTTCCCGACTCGGAGCTGGTGACGCCGTGTGTGAATATCTCCTCTCGTTCCTCGGGTGGGACACCGGGGCCGTCGTCGCTGATCGTGAACCCGTCCGGGGTGGCGTCGACGCGTATCGTTACCCCCGGCCTGCCGTGGTCCACGCTGTCGTCGGCCCCCGGCCGGTTGCTCGTGGAACCATGTTCCACACTGTTCCGGAACACGTTCTCGAACAGTTGCAGGAGCTGGTCGCGGTCGCCAGTGATCTCCCTGTCGCCGTCGATCTGCAGCGTCGCATCGCCGGTGTCAACGTGGCCCCAGGCCGCCTTCGCCAGCGCCGAAAGCTGTAGCTCGACCCTGTCAGTCGTCTTTTCGTCGCGGGCGAATGCCAGCACCTCGTCGATGAGGCTGCTCATCCGTTCGTGGGCTTCCTCGACGCGGTCGAACTCCTCGGGGTCGTTGCGTTCTCGGGCCAGTGCCAGTCGCCCCGAAGCCACGCTCAGTGGGTTCCGAAGATCGTGTGAGAGGACGGCAGCGAACTGGTCGAGCTGCTGATTTCGGCGTTCGAGTTCTCGCTCCCGCTGCTTCTGGTCGGTGATTTCGTGGACAAGAAAGACACGCCCGACCAGCGCGTCACGGGAGTCGTACAGCGGTGTGAGCTGGACGTCGAAAAACCGGTCGCGCTGCTCGATGACGGTCTGTGTCTCTTTGTCGTAGTCGGTCAGACCGCGGTATTTTTCGAGTAAATCGGGCGACGTTTCGAGCACGTCCTCGATAGATTGATCGACGACGGGTTCGCCTCCGAGTAGTTGGCGGCCAGCGTCGTTGGCCTCGATTATCCTGTCATTCGTGTCGACGACGAACACGGCGCTGTTGAGCGACTCGACGACCTCTCGATAGGCGACCGGTGAGATATCCAGTAATCGCCCCCTGAAGAACGCCCACGAGAGGGTGAGCCCAGTGCCCGCCAGCAACAGCGGTGTGAGTTCGATGCTGGTGTCGCCGAAGATGCTGAGGACGCTCCCGAACCATGGGAGGCCGATTGCCAGCAGGACAGCGTACACTTGCTTTCGGTACAGACCGCCGGAAACGAGTGCGTAGTGGATGATGAGCGCACTTGACACAGCGATAAGTGCGTAGGAATACACCAGATGGCCCCAGAAAACAGGCCCGACAGTGATTTCCCAGCCGTACATACCGGCGTCTGTCGGACCAGAAATCCGGTATATCACGCCATCGGGGCCGACAAACAGTGTAGCAAAGAACACGAGGGGTTCGATGGTCAGTAGCGCGACGGTCCGCCGGCTGAGATAGCGGTCGCGGTCGGTGTAGGCCAGCGCGAATGCGAACAGGCCGGCCATCGCGGGCATCACACCGATGAACACGCCGTACGCGAAAAGCAGCGCCAACTCAGTCCCGCGCGTCAGGACACCGGCCGCAACACAGAGGTCCCAGATCGAGAGGCCGGCGAGCAGAACCGCGAGTGCGGTCCCACCGGTGTAGTCGCGCCGCCCCCACGCGTACACCGATAGCGTCCCGAGGACAACGGCCACAGCAAGCAGAAGAAAGGCGTACGCAACGAGCAGCGTGGCCATTACTGTATAATCCGGCCCAGCGAGTAAATGGGTTCCGCCCAGTTCGAGGGGTTTACACACTCGCTCGGCATACCGGCGCGTATGCCTGTCGACAAGCAGGAGTTCGACGAGATACTGTCGTTCGAGCTCCACGAGCCCGCGGACATTCTCGACCCCGACAAACTGTACACCATCCCGGAAATCGCCCGCCTGCTGCAGGGTCTCCCGGCAGATGCCCAACTTAATGAGGCCAACGAGTCGGTGTTCATCGACTGGGCCATCCCGTGGATGATCTTCAATCAGGACGACCTCGTCATCGCCGACCCGCAGGACGACGACGTCGTCGGGCTGTACGGCCTCGCCGAGTCATGAAGCTCCTCGTCGCCGGCAGCGACCGGGTCGACGCGGGCAAGACCACGTTCAGCGTCGGCCTGCTGGAGCGGACCAGCGCCCAGGGGTTCAAGCCCAGAGCGGGCAACAACTACTGGTTCGATCACGACGACTACCAGCGAGCGACAAACGAGGGACGGCTGTACGGCAAGGACGCCAAGCGCCTCGCGGCCGCGTCACCGAGCGCTGTCGCCCCGGAGGAAATCAACCCAATCCACCGCCTGTGGCATCCCTCACCGGGGGCTGAGACGGGCCTGCTTGGCAAGGAAAACCAGCAGTTCGTCGTCGATCGGGTCGGCCGCCCGAGTTCCGAAACGGGCGTCGAGTACGTCGTCAACGGGACCGTCGACCTGCCGGAGTCCGTTGCCGAGCGACTCCCGCTTGCCGATGCGCCACGAGTGACTTCGATTGCCGATTTCAACGACCTGATGCGGGTGATGCACGTCGAAGCGCTGGAGTCGGTTGCCGCGGATATCGAAGCGACGGACCGGGCAGTTATCGAATCCTACGGCGACGTGGCCCGGCCGCTGTCGGGCATCGAACCGGACGCCGTGGCCGTCGTCGAACCGGGCCGAGCCCGCATATACGACGGCGACCGGTACGCCAAGGCCTGTCAGATTGCCACCGGCGGCCCCGGTGATGGCCAACTGGAGGAGCGGGTGCCGAACGTCGTCGACCTCATCGAACAGGTCGCGGCAGTACGGCTCCCCGCGCTCGACAGCGAACAGCGCAGTGACCCGACGGCTGTCGCCGATGCGTACGACCACGCCTACGACGCGCTGTTGGCGTGTGCGTTCGACTAAAAGCTGTGCGCTGTCCCGCGATCTCAGAACTTCGCGGCCTGCAGCGCCAGTTCGATGTCCTGATACGGCGCGTCGGTGATGCTGGGTCCGTGACCGGTGTGCATCTCCTGTAAGTCCTCGTCGGTGACCGACAGCACCCGCTCGATGCTGTCGACGAGCAGGTCCCGGTTGCCTTCGTCAAGATCAGTCCGGCCGAAGCTCCCGTTAGCGAACACGAGGTCGCCGGCGAACAGGACGCCGGCGTCGTCCGAGTAGAAGCAGAGATGGTCATTCTTGTGGCCGGGCGTGTGCAGCGCCCGGTAGTCGTGGTCACCTAGCTGTATCGTCTCGTCGTCGGCGATAGCGTGCTCGACGCCAGCCTGGTCTGTATCGTAGCCGTACACCGGCACGTCGAAAGCATCGACGACGCTGTCGAGATTCTCGACGTGGTCATAGTGGGTGTGGGTGACGGCGACAGCGTCGATACCATCGACGTGTTCTTCGACAGCCGACACCACATCGAACTCGTTACCGACGTCCACCAGCACGGTTCGCTCCCCGGTGACGAGGAACACGTTGCTCGTGAAGGCCTGTTGCCCACGGGCGAGATTTCGAATCATTACCCGCCTATTGACTGTCGCCCCGGATGTGGGTATCGTTCTGTCACCGGTCGAGACGTGCTGCACGCCCGCACCCACAGGGCTATGTACGTGGATATGCAAACGGGGGATAGTAGAACATTATGTCAGATTCGGACCTACCTGTGGTGCTTATCGTCGAAGACGAACCAGATGTTGCTGAGACGTACAAACTGTGGCTGCAACAGGAGTACGAGGTCCGCATGGCACAGAACGGCGACGAGGGCCTGGAGCAACTGGACGCGGATGTCGACGTGGTGCTACTCGACCGGATGATGCCCGGACTTTCCGGGGACGAAGTGCTCGAACGCATCCGCGAACGGGACCTTGGCTGCCGGGTGGCGATGGTCACCGCCGTCGAGCCGGACTTCGATATTCTGGAGATGGGCTTTGATGCATACCTCTCGAAGCCGATTCGGAGCGAACAGCTCCACGAGACGGTCGACAATCTGCTCGACCGCTCTGAGTACGACTCTCTGCTGCAGGAGTACTACGCACTCGTCGAGAAACAGGCGACGCTAGAAGCGACGAAATCGAGCGCGGAACTGGCGGAGAGCGACCAGTACGACGAACTAACCCAGAGAGTCGTGGAGATGCGAGACGACCTCTCAGATACACTCGGTGGCATCGAAGACGACTCCGATTTCATCGCAACGCTTCGCGGACTGAGCGACGATGAAGACAACTGAGCGACAAACAATGTATGATCTCACCTCAGTACTAGAGTTCGATGCGCTCAGTGAGGTCCGGCCAGGGTCCAGCATCCTGATCTCCGGCCCAGCAATGAGCGGGAAGGAACGACTCGCATACGATATTCTCGCCGACGGGTTGGACAAGGGTGACGGCGCGGTGGTCGTGACGACCGGTGACGGCGCGGGCAGCGTCGTCGAGGAGTTCCGGTCGCTCGTGCCCGATCTTGACGACTCCCAGCTCGGCGTCATCGACTGCCGGGGCGAAGGTGGCACCGACGAGGAGGCAATCGGCAACGCCCACGCCCACCACGTCTCTTCGCCCGGTGATCTCACTGGCATCGGTATCGGCATCACAAAGGCGCTGGAAGGGCTGCACAACGCCGGCAACGAACAGGGCCGTCTCGCCCTCGTCTCGCTGTCGACAATGCTGACCTACACAGACAAGAAGACCGTGTTCAAGTTCTGTCACGTGCTGTCCTCACGGCTGGACTCTGCTGGCTACATCGGCGTGTTTACCATCGACTCGGGAGCCCACGACGACCAGACCCTGCAGGTCATCAAGCAGGCATTCGACGGGATGATTGACGTTCGCGACGCGGAGGGCGGCGGCCGAGAGGCCCGCGTACTCGGCCTGGCCGGCGAGCCGACCGACTGGCAGGACATCTGAGTCCGGTGCCATCCACAGGTGGTCCGAACGCCCTGTCGGTCCGGGAAGGAAGTATTTTGCCGCTCCGGTTCACCCACCCGATATGGACGTAAAGCTGCTCGAAGCCACAGACGACCCCGAGGACCTCATCTGCAAGGCAGCACGCAACGACTACAGCGACACCTCCGTCGGCAGCCAGTCGTTCGAAGCGACGATGGCCGAGGTCGACGGGGATACTCTTGACGACAAAAAGGAGACGCTCATCGGGCATCTGCTCGACCACGGCCACTTCGGTCCGTTCGAGCACGCGCAGGCGACCTTCGCCGTGGAAGGCGTCTCCCGCTCCTGTATGGCCCAAATCACCCGTCACCGGCACGTCTCCTTCGACGTGCAGTCGATGCGGTACGTCTCCTTCGACGACATAGACCCCGAGGCCGTCCGTGAGGGCGAGCTGGTCGTGACGCCGCCGTCCGCGACGGACCCGGACTGGATCGGCCGGAATCAGCAGAAAGCGAGCGTCTCAGACGAGGAGTTCGAGAAGCGCACAGAGATATTCAAGGATACCATCGAGCAGGCGGTCGAATCGTACCAGGAACTGCTTGAGTTGGGAATGCCGCCGGAAGATGCCCGGTTCGTACTGCCAATCGGCACCAAGGTAAACATCGTGATGTCGATGAACGCCCGGATGCTGATGCACGTCGCGGATATGCGAGCCGCGGCGGACGCACAGTGGGAGATTCGAGAGATGACAGAGGAGATGCTCGACCTGGCGGCCGACTGGTGTCCCAAGACCTTCGAGTACTACGAGCGGGAGATGAAGGGACGCAAGAACCGCCTCGCCCCCTGACAGTTCCGGGGCTTCTCGCGGCGGTTCAGAACAGCTGTCTTCAGTCGTGGGCATCGACAATTGTTGAATCGACCTTGATACTCACAACGGCAATAGCGATACACGAGCCGTTTTGTTGCGTAAGCAACCGGATTTCAGAGTATCAAAAGACGAAACGAGTACGACACATTCATTACCGCACATCCTAGATGAACAATTGTGTCTTACGAGGTTGAACGTCCCACCCGTCGGTCGGGCACTGCGTCTGATGTGATGTGTGCTGTCGACGATGTCGACGGCCAGCAGCGGTTCGTCATCGCCGATATTGCCCACGATGACACCTGGATTTCGATGGTAGCGGACGAGACCTGTACACTTACAGCCTGGCGATAACGGACAACTGCCGCCTGATACGGATTATTGTAGATCGTTTCCGGATAGTGCCGACCTCGGGGTCGACACAGACCGGGAAACCGCTCAAACAGCCCGTATGAAAAGTTTTTGTTGACCGCTCTGTGACGTATGGGTATGGAATACGACGATATGCTCGACCGGGCGATGGAGGAGACGCCCGAGATTGACGGCACAAGCGAGCGGTTCGAGGTCCCGGACCCGGATGTCCGACAGGAGGGCAACGCCACCGTCTACGAGAACTTCCAGTCGACGTGTTCCCGGCTCGGACGCGAGGACGACCATGTAATGAAGTTCCTCCAGAACGACCTCGGGACGAGCGGCCACATCGACGAGAGCGGTCGAGCGCGCCTGACCGGCGAGTTCGATGCTGACCGTATCGAGGCGTCCATCGACGAGTACGTCGACGAGTTCGTGCTCTGCTCGGAGTGTGGCCTGCCCGACACGCAACTGGAACGGGAACAGGGTGCGCTGCTGCTCCGCTGTGAGGCGTGTGGCGCACGCTCGGCGACGAGCGAGTAGTTACTGCAGACCTTTCAGCGTCTGCAAGTCGTTTTCTGTACGGGTGAAAACGGCAAGCCGATGGCTCGCGTGACAGTTCGGGCAGTGGAACGTCGTGTCGTGTCGCGGCAAATCTGTCGGCGTCGACTCCCAGTCTTTCTTACACTCAGGACAGAGCAATCGCACGTACGCTTCCTCCATGTATGTTACTCACACACATATCGAATGATAAAAAGCCTTGTCGTCTCCCCATTAGTCTGCCTTCACCCGGGCGTCAGGCCGGAAGGTCCTCGGCTTCAAGGAGTTCCTTGTATCGGTTTCGGATAGTCACTTCGGAGATGTCGGCGACGTCGCTAACCTGACTCTGTGTGACCTTCTCGTTGGTCAGCAACGCGGCGGCGTAGACGGCCGCAGCGGCGATGCCGACCGGTGATTTGCCGGAGAGCATCCCCGACTGGCGAGCACCTTCGATGAGATCTCGTGCCTGTCGCTGGGTCTCCTCGCTGAGTCCGAGGTCGGAGATGAACCGTGGAAGGTAGTGTTCCGGGTCCGCCGGCTGGACTTCGAGGCTGAGTTCGCGGACGATGTAGCGGTAGGTTCGTGTGAGCTCCATCTTCTCGACGCGGGAGACACGGGCCATCTCGTCCAGAGACCGGGGGTTCCCGGCCATGCGAGCGGCCGCGTACAGCGCGGACGTAGCGACGCCTTCGATGGAGCGACCCGGAAGGAGGTCGTCACCGAGCGCGCGCCGGTAGATGACGCTGGATGTCTCGCGGACGTTCTGGGGGAGCCCCAGCGCCGAGGCCATACGGTCGATTTCGCCCAGCGCCTGCTTGAGATTGCGCTCCTTGGAGTCGCGTGTCCGGAACCGCTCGTTCCAGGTCCGGAGCCGCTGCATCTTCTGGCGCTGCTCGCTGGAAAGGGAACGCCCGTAGGCGTCCTTGTTCTGCCAGCCGATGTTCGTCGAGAGACCCTTGTCGTGCATCATGTTCGTCGTCGGCGCGCCGACGCGGGACTTGCGATCCTTCTCTGCGGAGTTGAACGCCCGCCACTCCGGCCCGTGGTCGATTTCGTCCTCCTCGACGACCAGCCCACAGTCTTCACAGACTGTTTCGCCGTGCTCAGTGTCGGTAACGACGTTCCCACTACATTCGGGACAGGTCTCTACAGCTTCCTGTTCTGTCGATTCGGTGATTTGCTCGTCTCGTTCTCGGGTACTCGTTCGTGTTGATGATTCGCTCATGTTTGGAAGTCCTGTTCTGCCGGGTGCAGAAATTTTAAGACTGTTTGGGGAAACTGTCTTATCCTATAGTTAGTCCGTAAAGTATATAAATCTTTCGCCGTATTTCCGCAGGAACCGCCGGACAGCGGCGTGATAGGGTATGGCATGGCCCACTGTACGACTATATAACCTTGGTGGTTATCGCCGCCTTCCGTGCACAACGGATAAATGGGGGGCTGCACTGCCGTGTAACTCCATCTGTGCTGCACCGAACGACCAGTCCTCACCCCGGTACAACCGCTCCTGATGGGTCGGGAACGGCAAGTGGATCCCGGAATTACCGGGTCAGTGGGAGTCACCGTCTGGTTCCGCACATCGTGGGGGAGTGATATGATGTAAAAAGCGATGTTACCAAGTAACACAGTTTAGTTACGATTACATACCAGATAAATACAGACAGTGATGATGACACCCTGTCACTGGAGCGACCAGCGACCGATTAATCGGGGGCGATCCAGACCACGGGGTCACCGAACTCAAGTACCGCAACGAACGTCATCCTGCGACTTGAGAGAGGCCGCGGTTCGCAGTAGGGCAGCGGCCTATCGGTCGAACAGATAGTAGTAGACTGACAGACAGCTCTCTGTGAGCGCCAACCCCATATCCGTCGGGCCGTGGTTTCAGACCGTAAACAGATGCCCCTCGGTCGGCACGTCAAACAGACCGATGCGTGCGCCCGCGTCCAGCCACGCGTGCCCGTACGAGAACGACGCCAGTGCGTTCACGAGGTCGTCGTCGTCCCTGAAGTGACGCCCATCTTCAAGATACGCCGACGCCATCTCCTCGCACTCCAAGGCAGCATTGTGCATCGGTGTCCCTTCAGGGGGCGCGACTGATGCCGCGTCGAGTGCCTCCGCGAGTAGTCCTTCGTAGCGGTCAGTCTTCTCTTCGAGATCTGCGGCCATACCCCCAGCGAACGGTGGCAGCGGCCTAAGCGTGTCGTCCCGATGCGAGTTTGGCGCACGACAACACAAGCTAAATACGGCCCGGTAGTCTAACTTAGCTAATGACAGAACCGGTCGAACACCGACGACTCATCGTCGCTGGCACGGGCGCAGCGGGACTGACAGCAGCCATCTACGCCGCCAGGAGCAACAACGACCCACTCGTTCTCGAAGGCGACGAACCCGGCGGGCAGCTCACGCTGACCAGCGAAGTCGAGAATTTCCCCGGCTTCCCCGAGGGCCTCTCCGGGCCGGACCTCATCAACAATATGAAGGAGCAGGCCGAGCGGTTCGGGACTGAGCTGAAACACGGCATCGTCGCCGACATCGACGACAGCGAGCGGCCGTTCCGCGTGGAACTGTCGAACGGCGACGTCTACACCTGCGATGCCTTCATCGCCGCCTCCGGAGCCAGCGCCCGCACGCTGGGCGTCCCCGGCGAGGACGAACTGATGGGCTACGGCGTCTCGACGTGTGCGACCTGCGACGGCGCGTTTTTCCGTGGCGAGGATATGCTCGTCGTTGGCGGCGGCGACGCGGCTATGGAGGAGGCTCACTTCCTCACGAAGTTCGCCGACACCGTCTACATCGCCCACCGCCGCGAGGAGTTCCGCGCCGAGGACTACTGGATCGACCGCGTCCAGCAGAAGGTCGACGAAGGTGAAATCGAGATTATGCGGAACACCGAACTGCTGGAAATGCACGGCTCCCCCGAGGACGGCGTCGACCACGTCACCCTCGCACAGAACGACGAGGGCCATCCCAGCGAGAAGCTCGACGCCGACGGGACCGAAACCTTCGACTTCGACGTTGGTGCCGTCTTTATCGCCATCGGCCACACGCCGAACACTGACTACCTCGAAGACACCGGCGTCGAACTGGACGACACCGGGTACATCCAGACCCACGGCGGTACCGGCGGCGACCAGACCGCCACCGACGTGGACGGTATCTTCGGTGCCGGCGACGTGGTCGACTACCACTACCAGCAGGCCGTCACCGCTGCCGGGATGGGCTGTAAAGCCGCCATCGACGCTGACGAGTACCTCGAAGCACAGGCCAAAGCTACTGCAGAAGCAGAGTCCGAAGCCGCCGCAGAAGCCGACGACTAGCGCGTCTGTTTCTCCGTTCTCACATCCACAGACCCTTTAGGATAGCCCCCGGAGTAAACCGCATGGCAACAGACACTGTCACGCTGACTATTGACGATGGCGAAGAGACCGATGAACTCACAGTTCCGAGCGAACTCGTGGACATCCTCCGAGAGTCACCGGACGAGACGGACCCGCAGGTCGTCGGCGACATTGCGATGTTCGGCATGACCCAGCGGATTCACAGCGCTGTCCACCACGCGCAGGGCGAGCCGGACGAGCAGATCGTCGCGCTCGAAGAGGAAACCAGCGAACTGTTCGAAGAGCGCTTCGGCCAGTCCTTCGCCGAGCTGACCGGCCACGACCACTAATTCTGTCGGCCAGTTCTTAGAACTGCCAGTGTAGCACCACGCCGTCGTCGACCCGTTCGACGTCGGCCAGCTCCGGCTCCGGGAAATCCTCGATGAAGCCGTCGCCGTCGGCCAGCGTCGGCGCGTCGCGGCCGCCGATGACCTTCGGACCGATGTAGACGAACAGTTCGTCGACCAGCGCCTCCTCTAGCAGGCCGAAAATGAGTTCGCCACCGCCTTCGACCATGAGCTGGTCGATCCCGTCACCTTCCAGCTTCGCGAGCGTCGTCGTCAGATCGACCCGGTCTTGCCCGGCAGCGATGACGTACGCGCCAGCGTCTTCCATTTCCTCGATGAAGTCCGGCGGCGCGGCCTCACTGACGAGGAGGTAGGTCTGTGCGCGGCCGTCAAGCACTGTGGCGTCCGGTGGCGTACGGATACGGGAGTCGGCGATGACGCGGGCGGGATTTTCCGGGTCGCCGCGGTCAGCCCGGGCGGCGCGGCGATCGGCATCGTCGACAGTCAGTGAGGGATCGTCGGCGAGAATCGTCCCGACGCCGACCATCACCGCGTCGCTGTCGGCTCGAAGCTGGTCGACGCGGTCGAAGTCGTCCGGGCCGGAGATAGCGATCTGTTCGCGGCGGCGGGAAGAGAGCTTCCCGTCGACACTCATGGCGGCGTTGACGACGACGTGCATACTCGTTCGTGCCGGCGACACGTCAAACGGCTTTTGGGTTACGCTCAGGTGGAGGTCGTTTCGGGGCGTTTCGAGAGCTTCCGGACATCGAGTTTCTTTACCGTGCCGTCGGCAGTTTTCAGCTTCAGTACCGTCTTTTTCAGTACTAACTCCTCGACATCGAGCGTTGTTTCACTGGTCCAGCCCCGAAGTCTGACCATCCCTTCCTCGTCGATTTCGAGGAACGTCCGGGGCTTGCGCTGGGAGCCCATCGACCACTCCTGGTCGCCGACGGAGAGTTCCTGTCCGCCGCTTTTCGCCCAGCGGAACACGCAGGCGAACTGCTCGCGGGGTTCGTCCGCACGGTCGTGGTCGACACGGGTCCACTGCTCGAAGTCGACGCCGAAATGAGCGGCCCACAGCTCCAGGTACTCGAAATCGAACTTCTTCTTGCCGTCGTTGTTCCGGCCACTCCGCCAGATGACGTGGGCCTCTGACGGCTTCGACCCGAACATACTGCCCATTGTCAGTCACCCCCATGACCGCGATCGCTATCAGTGTCGATAACTTGCTGCCCGGTTAGCTTGACGTGGCCAGTATCGGAATTTTCGGCCGCCTGAAACCCACTAACTCGGTCAGAGAGCATATTCTGAGAGATTACAGTGTCATAAATAAGAATTTTGGGCGATTTCAAACAGGTATCGACAGCTGTACCCTACACGGCTGGCCGAAAACGCTTTTGAGTGCTCCCGTCGAACCGTCAGTCGATGTCTCTCGAAGACCATGCCGAGGAGCTCGCCTCCGACCTCGGTGTTGACAAAGAGGAGGTCATACGCGACCTGGAAAACCTCGTAAACTACTCCGTTCCCATGGACGAGGCCAAGCAGAGCCTCAGACGGAAGTACGGCGATGGCAGTTCAAGCGGCGACGGCACGCCGTCGAGCAAAGCCATCAGCGAGGTTTCGACCGACGACTCGAACGTGACGGTCACCGCCGTGGTGCTCACGTCAGGTCGACGGTCCATCCAGTACAACGGGGAACAGCACGTCATCCGCGAGGGCGAACTCGCCGACGAGACCGGGAAGATTTCCTACACCGCGTGGGACGGCTTCTCTGGCGACCTCCAGCCCGGCCAGACCGTCCGACTTGGCAACGCCGGCGTCCGGGAGTGGGACGGCCAGCCGGAACTCAATCTGGGCGACAGCACCGACCCCGAGGTCGTTGACGAAACACTCGACATTGACTACGATGTCGGTGGCCGCGCCACGCTACAGGCCCTTGCACCGGGCGATCGCGGCATCACTGTCGAGGTGCAGGTGCTGGAATGCGAACAGAAGGTTATCGACGGTCGCGACGGCGAAACGACGATTCTCAGCGGCGTCGTCGGCGACGAGAGCGGCCGACTCCCGTTCACCGACTGGAAGCCTCACGACGAAATCGAAGAAGGAGCATCCGTGCGCCTTGACGAGACGTTCGTCCGTGAGTTCCGCGGTGCGCCGTCGGTAAACGTCTCCGAGTTCTCGACGGTGACCGCGCTGGACCGCACGGTCGATGTTACCGAAGACGCACCGCGGTTGTCAGTCCGTGAGGCCGTCGAGAGCGGCGGCCTGTTCGACGTGGAACTGGCAGGCAATGTCATCGAGGTGCGGGACGGCTCCGGCCTCATCGAGCGCTGTCCGGAGTGTGGCCGCGTCATCCAGAACGGCCAGTGTCGCTCCCACGGCGCGGTCGACGGCGAGGACGACCTGCGGACGAAGGCCATCCTCGACGACGGAACCGACACCGTCACCGCGGTGCTCGATGACGAACTCACCGCCCGCGTGTACGGTGGCGACCTCGACGACGCCCGCGAGCACGCCCGCGATGCGATGGATAAAGAGGTCGTCGCCGACCGTATCAGCGACCGTATTGTGGGCCGTGAGTACGTCGTTCGCGGGTCGCTATCGGTCGACGAGTACGGTGCGAACCTCACTGCCTCGACCTTCGCCGAGGCCGACGACGACCCGGCGACGCGTGCGCAGGCCCTTTTGCAGGAGGCAGACACATGAGTGAATCCGGAGATAGCGGCCCCGGCCGCCGGGAGGTCGCCCATCGGCTGTTCGCCGCGGAGTTCGACGACGCCGACTTCTCGTACTCCGAGTCCGACGAGGAGCGCGCGCCGAACTACGTCGTCACGCCGACCGGCGCGCGAGTCAACCGCCTGTTCCTCGTCGGCGTCCTCACCGAACTCGAACAGGTCAACGACGACGTGCTGCGTGCTCGTGTCGTGGACCCGACCGGCCCGTTCGTCATCTACGCCGGCCAGTACCAGCCCGACGAGCTGGCCTTCCTCGAAGCCGCCGACCCGCCGATGTTCGTCGCCGTCACGGGCAAGGCCCGCACCTTCCAGCCCGACGACAGCGACCGGGTGTTCACCTCGGTGCGGCCCGAAAGCATCAGCGAGGTCGACGCGGACACGCGGGACCGCTGGGTCGTTCAGGCCGCCGAGCAGACCGTCTCGCGGGTCGGCCAGATAGCCAGCGCGAAACAGACCGGTCTGGCCGGTGACGACCTCCGCCAGGCGCTGGTCGACCGGGGCATCGACGAGAGCGCCGCGGCCGGCATCACGCTCGCGCTGGACCACTACGGCACGACCGGCGACTACCTCGACGCGCTCCGAACGACGGCGCTCGACGCCGCTCGCGTCGTCGCCGGCGACACGGATGAAGCGGAAGGGCTGTCGCTGTCACCCGACGACGGGACCGACGACCCGATTCCGCTGCTTGCCTCCCTCGACCTCGACACCGACGTTTCTACAGCAGAGACGACAGCGGACGAGGCAAGCGTGGACGCGGCGGCCGACGAACAGGGGACTGTGTCCGAAGCCAGCGAGCCGGCGACGGAGACAGCCGCTGACGAGCCGGTGGCTGAGACGACAGAGAGCGACACGCCCACGGACGAACCGGCAACGGAGACGGCATCCGAGGACGACACAACTGAAACGACCATCGACGAGGAGCCGGTAGTCTCGGAAACACCGTCGACGACGGAGCCCGAAACCGTCGATACCGAGCCCGAAACGTCGATGGCTTCGTCCACGAGCGAGCCGGAGCCGTCGTCCGGAACCGACGGTACGGCGGGCAGTGAGCCGCTGGAGGAGAGCGGTTCCGAAGCCACCACCACCGAGCCGGAGACGGCCACGTCGACGGCCCCGGACAGCGACGCAGCGACGGCAGACGAGGACCTCGGCGAGTTCGATCCGGAGTTCGAACTGGACGAGGACGAGCGCGAGGAGATCGAGCAGGAGTACGGCACTGACTTCCAGACGGGGACCGAGGTCGACGAGCCCGGCGAAGCCGGCATCGAGACGCCGGACCCCGACGAGGAGGTGCCCGCCGAGGCGGACGCGGACACGGAGGTCGACAGCGAGCCGGAGACGGAGCCCGCCTCCGCAACCGAGTCAGAGACAGAGTCGGAGACAGCGCCAGAAACAGCACCGTCGGCTGAAGGGGACACGACGCTGTCTGGGGCGGAGACGACCGCAGAACCGGCGGCCGAGAGTGACGAGGATGACGACAGCGGCGCGGAGCCATCCGAGGACGTGGACCTCGAAGACGCCGCGATGGAGGTCATGGACGAACTCGACGACGGCAACGGGGCCGACCGCGAAGAACTGCTGGCGGCGGTCGTCGACCGCTACGGGGCCGACGCCGACGCGGTGGACGACGCCATTCAGGACGCCCTGATGGGCGGTCGGTGTTACGAACCCGACGACGGCAAGCTCAAGCCGATATAAACGAACGACGGCTCACAGCCGGTTCCGAGATCGGCTCAGAACGAGCCGCGGTCCTTTTCTTCCCTGCGAACCAACCGAGCGCAGATGCGTGTCGAACCGCTTCCTGGCGTTCCAGCCGCGACAGTCGACACCGACGGGGAGCGGTTGCTGGCGGTCGCAGACTACCACGCCGGCATCGAAGCGGGGCTCAGATACGAGGGCGTCGAACTCCAGTCAGCCGCTGAGGACCGCCGAGAGCGATTACTGGCATGTCTTGACCGCGCTCGCGCCGACCGGCTGGTGGTCGTCGGCGACCTGGGTCACGCCATCGGTGATCCGTTCGCAGACGAGCGGGCGGAACTCGAAGCCCTGTTCGACGCCCTTGACGTGCCCGTGACACTGGTGAAAGGGAATCACGACGGCGGTCTGGAGCCGGTCCTATCTGACCTCGATGCCGATGTCGAGGTAACACCGGGACACGGAACCCGTCTCGGTTCGGTCGGGTTCGCCCACGGCCACACCTGGCCTGCGCCGGACGTACTCGGAGCGGATGTCGTTTGTGTCGGCCACGAACATCCCGTCGTCCGACTCGAAGACAGCGTCGGCGGTGCCCAGAAGGAGCGGGCCTGGCTCCGCGGCTCGCTGGCGAGTGAGCCGTTTTCCGAACAGTTTGGCCAGCCGGTCGAGGACGCACCGGATATCGTCGTTTTCCCGGCGTTCAATGACCGCTCCGGAGGGACGTGGGTCAACGTCGACGGGCAGGAGTTCCTCGCCCCGTTCCTGCCCGAGGGCATGGCGGATACCGAGGCGTTCCTGCTTGATGGCACGCGGTTAGGGGCTTACCGGCAGGTCTAAGCTAGCGCTCTGTACCCGCCTATGCTTCCAAGAGCGCCGCTTCGAGTTCTTCGACCAGTTCTGCGTTTCCGAGGAACGTTGGCGTCCGGTCGTGGATACCGTCCGGTTCGACGTCGAGTAAGGACTGTGAGCCGTCGCTTGAGGCCCCGCCGGCCGCCTCGACGAGGTATGCGAGCGGTGCTGATTCGAAGTGGACTCTGAGCTTGCCGTTTGGATACCCTGACGTCACCGGATACCCGAACAGACCGCCGTATTCGAGCACCTGCGCCAGGTCGGCAACGGTCGCGCCGCCGTAACGCAGCTTCAGGTCCCGCTCGAAGGCCTGGGCGATGTCGTTGAACGTGTCGCTTCGCTCGCCGGTCTTGCCCGCTAACCCGACGACTGTCGGCTCCGCTGGCAGTTCGAACTGGCCCCAGCGCTCGCTGTGCCCGTCCCGGAGGAGGTGCTCTTGGACGACATCGCGGTCGGACCGGGCGATTGTCAGCGTCGTGTATGGGCCGTACAGCACCATCAGCGATGCGACCATTTCCCGGCCTGGCGCGGGGAGTTCGGCGTCGTAAACCCCGATTATCGTCCCCACGGAGTTGTTCGAGGCGAGATTCGAGGAGCCATCGAGCGGGTCGATGGCGATACTGTAGCCCTCGCCACAGTCGACCACGTCGCTGCGCTCCTCGCTTGCGTACGCACCGATGCCGTCGATGTACGCGAGCGCGTCGAAAAACAGGTCGTCGGCCCACACGTCGCCACCGACCTGTTGCTCCCCACTCGGGTTCTCGCCGGCGGCTCTGTTGGCGTAGTTCGCCAGGTTCCCGCTAACGTAGTGGGCCGTGTCCTTTACCGCCCGTTCGATCTCATCAAGCGTGTTCACAGGCCATCACCGGCCGCAGTTGCACAGGCGTCAGTCATGGTTCCACATATCCCAGGGCAACGACATAAGGCTGTACCCGTCGCTCCCCCGCAACGCCCGCAGTGGCCTGGTTACCGACGGGGGACGAGAGAGAGTGACACAACGTGTTTAACCCGGTGTAGTCGCTAGGGAGGGGCGATGACTGACGGGGTCGCTCGCGGCGATGACGCCTTCACTGCGCTCGGGCCGGCCGTCCGCAGTGCGCTCTCCGAGCGCGGCTTCACGACGCCGACCGACCCACAACGAAAGGCGATTCCAACTCTGGCTGACGGGCGGGACGCGCTAGTCGTCGCCCCGACCGGAACCGGAAAAACTGAAACGGCGATGTTGCCGGTCTTCGACGCGCTGGCCGAATCCGGGGACCGCTTTGGCATCGGTGCGCTGTACATCACGCCGCTCCGGGCGCTGAACCGCGACATGCGCCAGCGCCTCGACTGGTGGGGCGAAACGCTCGGCCTCGAAGTAGACGTTCGCCACGGCGACACGACTGACTACCAGCGCCAGAAGCAGGCTAACGACCCGCCGGACGTGCTGGTGACTACGCCGGAAACGCTACAGGCGATGCTCACCGGGTCGAAGCTCCGGACGGCGCTAGAAGATGTCGAGCATATCGTTATCGACGAGGTCCACGAACTCGCCGCGGCCAAGCGCGGCGCGCAGTTGACGGCCGGTCTGGAGCGACTCCGGGAACTGTCCGGGCGGTTCCAGCGAATCGGCCTCTCGGCGACTGTTGGCGACCCACACGAAGTCGGCCGGTTTCTCACCGGCGGGCGGACGTGTGCCATCGTGGAAGTGGACATCGGCAGCCGGCTAGATATCGAAGTGGTTCGGCCCCAGATTACTGACCGCGACGAGCAGCTATCGAGTACACTCGTCACCGACGCCAAAACGGCCAGTCACGTCCGGTACATTGCAGACCTCATCGACGAACACGAATCTGTCCTGCTATTTGTCAACACCCGACAAACTGCCGAAGCGCTTGGCTCGCGGTTCAAGGAACTCGGGACCGACCTTGGCGTCCACCACGGGTCGCTGTCGAAGGAGGCCCGCATCGACGTGGAGGACCGCTTCAAGGCCGGTGACCTCGACGCCTTGCTGTGTACCTCCTCGATGGAGCTGGGTATCGACGTGGGCCACGTCGACCACGTCGTCCAGTACGGCAGCCCCAGGCAGGTGTCCCGCCTCGTCCAGCGGGTCGGCCGTGCCGGCCACCGCCGGGATCTCGTTTCCTCGGGCACGGTCGTCACGACTGACACCGACGACACGTTAGAGGCGCTGGCGATTGCGAGGCAGGCCGAAGGCGGTGATGTCGAACCGGCGGAAATACACGACGGCAGCCTCGATACAGTCGCCAACCAGATCGCCGGGCTGGTGATGGACACCGGCGAGATCCGGGCGATGCGGGCCTTCGAGATACTGACCCGTGCGTATCCGTTCCGGGACCTCGATGAAGCACAGTTCAAGCAGGTCATTGAGGAACTCGCGGCGAACAACGTCATCTGGCTGGACGAGGACCGGGACACGCTGGAGAAGCGCCGCGGGACCTGGCAGTACTTCTATCAGAACCTCTCGATGATTCCCGACGAGGCCACCTACGACGTGGAGGACGTGGCTTCGGGCCAGCAGGTCGGGACCCTCGATGAGAAGTTCGTCGTCAACTTCGCCACGCCCGGCGAGGTGTTCGTCCAGCGCGGAGAGATGTGGCGCATCACGAATATCGACGAGGAAGAGGAAGTCGTGACCGTCTCACCCATCGAAGACCCCGCCGGTGAGGTCCCGTCGTGGGTCGGACAGGAGATTCCGGTTCCGAGAGCCGTCGCCGCGGAAGTCGGCGAACTCCGTCGTGTGGCTGGTCGGCAACTCCAGGACGGCGCGAACACCGAGGCCGTCGCCAGAGACGTGGCGACTCGCTATGCCGCCGGCCCCGAAACCGTCGTCGACGGGCTCTCGCAGGTGGAAAAACACGAAGGGCCGATTCCGGACGACACGACTATTCTGGTGGAGTTCCACGGCCGGGAGGTCATCGTCAACGCTTGCTACGGGCACAAAATCAACGAAACGCTGGGACGGGTCCTCTCGGCGCTGCTCGGCCAGCGAGCGGGCGAATCAGTCGCGATGGAGGTCGACCCCTACCGGATTACACTGGAGGTCCCGCGCCGGATCACTGCCGGCGACGTCATCGAGGTCATCGAGGACACCGACCCCGACCACCTCCCGGTGCTGATCGAACTCAGCCTGAAAAACGCCGATGCACTAAAATTCAAACTGGCGCAGGTAGCGACAAAGTTCGGCTCGCTCAAGCGCTGGCGCGGTCGCGGATCGACGGACTTCGGCCGCGACCGCCTGCTTGCCGCTCTAGAGGACACGCCGATGTACGACGAAGCCCTGCGCGAGGTGCGCCACGAGGACCTCGCTATCGAGGCGACGGCCGACCTTCTCCGGGACATTCAGCGCGGCGACGTGGCGCTCGAAACAGTGGGCGAGCACACGCCAATCGGGACCGGCGGGAACTCATCCGGGCGGGAACTACTCTCACCGGAGAACGCCGACGCAAGCGTCATCAAAACTGTCAGGGAACGCATCCAGAGCGACCGCGTCATCCTCATGTGTTTACACTGCAAGGAGTGGGACCGAAAACAACAGGTCAAGCGCGTGCGCGACCAGCCGTCGTGTCCGCAGTGTGGGTCGACCCGCATCGCCGCGCTGAATCCCTGGGCCGAGGAAGTCGTCTCGGCCGTCCGGACCGACGACAAGGACGACGAGCAGGAGAAGATGACCGAGCGGGCCTACCGCGCAGCCTCACTGGTCCAGAGCCACGGGAAGCGAGCGGTGGTCGCGCTGGCCGCCCGCGGCGTCGGGCCGCACAACGCCGCCCGCATCATCAACCGTCTGCGGGAGGACGAGGACGAGTTCTACCGGGACATCCTCCGGCAAGAGCGGGAGTACGCACGGACGCAGTCGTTCTGGGGTTGAGGGCGGCAGCGTACGCTAGCGAGCTAACTCAGTTCCCGAATCGCGTCCGCGAGTCGCGGCTCGATAGCGTCAGGGTCGGGCGCGTCGACGGTGAGTTTCGTGTGTCGCTCGTCGGCATCGGTCATCTCCGAGAGCAGGCCGGCGCTGCGGTCGACCTCCAGGTACACCGTGAGCCGGTCGTCGTCGAACACCGGGACGATTTCGACCTCGTCGACCCGACCGGAGAACTCGCCGCGCTGTGGTCGGAACTCGAACTCCTGCGCGAAGTTCGCCGAGGTAGTGAACAGGCTCCCGGCGGCTGCCTCGCAGGCCGAGGCGTGGAGCGAGAAGCCGAGGGCATCCAGCGCGTCGAACACCGCTTGCGTGCGGTGCGTGGGCTCGACTTCGATGTAATCCTCATCGCCGGGGTCGACCGCCATCGAGATGTCGAGCCCGGTCTCGATTTCGACGGCCGTCGAGCGCGTGGTCACCGGGGTCTCTCTGGGAATATCGATAGTGGTCTCGAAACGCCGTTGCTCGCCCGCTTCGATAGTGAACGGCTCCGTGAGCTTCCACTGGTCGATAATGGCGTCCTTGTACCCCTCGTCGGACTTGTATTCGGTTTCCAGCGCGAAGTACACCGCGTCAACGTCCTGATCCGTCGACCCGCCCTCGACGTGGATCTCGGCTTGGACGGATTCGCCGGCTCTGACGGTATCTGTCGGCAGAATCGTGTCTACTGTGGCCGACCCGATGCCGATTCTGGAGAGCACGTCTTTCATTGGTATTGTGAAATTCGGCCGTCACATAGTATAAACTTCAGGGAAAGACACTATCGAAAGAATCGGGACTGCGATGGCACACGGCTACGCTTAATTGCAGGGTAGCGGAGCCAGTTAGAACGGTCTCGCCCCGACACAGATGTTCCGGGCCGTCGATTCCACTACAGACACCCGATTAGTCGTCAGACGTCGTCTGCCCGAGCAGGACTGCCCCGGCTGTGTTGCCGTCCAGATCGGTGAGACGGCGGACGGTGAAGTCGTACGGCTGACAGTGGTCACCGTCGGTGCGGAGATTGGCCGTGACGGTGGCTCGCCCACGACCGAGAGACCGATCGACCGCGTCGGTAATCACCTCCCGCTCGGCTTCGGGAAACAGGTCGGTGACCGGCAGCCCTTCGGCTGCTTGTCCGGTGTGGCCTGTAAGCTCACCCGCCCGTTCGTTGCAGTGCTCGATGTGCCCATCTACACTAATGACAAACAGTGGGACCTCCAGCGCATCGAGCGCTTGCTGGATGACCGCACGCTCCTCCAGTAGTTCCTGTTCGTGGTTGTGACGCTCGGTGATGTCAGTAAACGCAACGACCAGTTGTTGGACCTCGCCGTCCGAGATGATCGGCGTAGCGCTGACTTCGTGGATGACTTCCCCGACCGGGTGGTCCAGTGTCAGCGTATAGTCAATCGTCTCGCGCGTGGCGACGCATTTCCGATACGCCCCAGCGATCTTTCTACTGTTTTTCTTCCCAAGTGCTTCAGCTGGAGTCTTACCGATAAGCTCTGACTCTACGAGGCCAGTGAACTCAAGCACCCGTGAGTTGCATCGCCGGAATCGAAACCCGTCCGCTTCGACATCGACGAGGAGGAGTCCGCTCCGCGTGTTCTCGAAAACAGCGGCGTACTCTGCTGTGGTTTCCTCCAGTTGCTTTCTCGACCGATACTGCGCGACAGCGTTGTTTATTCGATTGGCTAGCAGCTCGTACTGCTCAGCTCCGGATTGTTTCTGCAAGTAATCAGTCGCACCGGCAGAAATGGCATCGCTTGCGATTTCTTCGCTTCCCCGACCAGTGAACATGATAAACGGGAGTTGCGGGTGTCGCTCACGGACCGCCTGCAAAAATTCAAGCCCGTCTGTCCCGGGCATCTCGAAGTCTGAAACGACACAGTCAGGAAGAGATCGATCCATAGCCTGTAGCCCGTCGGTGGCACTTGGGACAGTTTCAACAGTGAATCGCTCATCTTCACGTTCAAGTAGCTCAGCCGTCACTGTAGCGAGGGCCTCGTCGTCATCCACAAGAAGAGTGCTAACCTCCCCCATATATGCTGATAGCAGCCGAATGGATTATCTCTTTGCATAGTTCGTACCAATAATGTCATCAAAAGGATAACTGGATGGATGGTCTACCCAACTGCTCTACGATCTATTGAGTCGTACTTTCACTAAGTGTGTCCGTGTTCGTACTATTCTAATAACAATGGTTTATCCGGACCACTCAAAGCGCTCGACGTGCAATGGGGTGTATGACCGAGTGGCGCGACGCGTCGGACCCCGCCTGCCCGGAGTGTGGCGAGCCGCTGGAGCCCACAGCGATGGCCTGCCCACACTGTGACGCGTCGTTACTCACCGATGAACAGACCGAGATGCTCGACGAGCGCCTGACCGAAACGCTGGAATCGATGGACTCCGGTGCGCCGACGTGGGCAGTCACGCTCACAGGGCTTTCGCTCGGCATCGCCATTGCGCCGCTCGTGCTGTACGCCGTCGTCATCCTCGTCGGCGACCTCTCGCTTCCCGTGGCCGTCGGCGTCCTGCTGGCCGGCTGGCTCGGCCCGGCCGCGTATCTCTCGCGGCTTCGCAATCCCAGTGAGGTGCTTGCCCGCGGGCTATACCTCGTTGTCGCCGGCGTGGCCGTGGTTGTGCTTGTGGTCGGCTACGAAGTCCTCCTGTCAGATGGACCGTCAGTGGTCTCGGACCAGACCGCGCTCGTGTCGCTCGGTCTGGCGATTCCGGCAGCGCTTGGAGCGCTCATCGCACGCCGTGCGGCCCGGCGGGCTGACCGGCAGGCCCGCGGGGAACCGGGGCCGCTCCACGAGCGCTTCGGTATCGACGACGACGAGCCCGACAACTGAAAACGCCTAAGCGGGCCGCCGTTCTCCACCCGCCCATGCGACTGGAGGAGTACTGGGGCATCGGCCCGAAGACGTCCGAACTGCTCACCGAGGAGCTGGGTGTCGAGCGGGCCATCGAGGCCATCGAGTCGGCGGATACACGAGCGCTAACTACGGCTGGCCTCTCCCGGGGGCGCGCGACGCGCATCCTCCGGCGGGCGACCGGCGCCGAATCGATGGACCTGCTCGCCACCAGAGATACCCGCGACGTGTACAAGGAACTGCTCGACCTCGCCGAAGAGTACGCGGTCACCGAAGATGCAGCAGACAGCATCCGCGTGCTGACGCCGCTGCCGACCCGGGAGGCGATGGACGAGCGGCTGGACGACGTGCTTGAAGCGCGGGACACCTGGGCTGACCTCTCCGAGTCGGACCAGCGGGCCGTCCTCAGCGCGTTCGACGCCTACGACGCTGACGGGGGCGAACTGGCCGCGGTCGACGTGGCGCTCGCCCTCCGGGACACCGGCATTGAAAGCGGCGTGTTCGAACCGCTAGCGGCCATCGACAGCGAGTCACTGTCGGCCGGTCGAGCGGCACTCGCCGGCCTTGCGGGCGACGGGGAGTCCGTCGGTGCGGGGGCCGACGAGGAACTCGACCGCCTGCGCGACCAACTCGGCCAGATCGAGGACCTCGCGGCCGCTTCGGTGGAGGTCGTCGAGGCCGTGCAAGAGGGTGCGCGGCGGCCAGACGAGTTCCAGGACGCGCTCGTTCGACACGTCACGAGCGAGACAGGCATCGACGCCGCTCGAATCCGCGACGCGATGCCACGAGAGGCAACTGACGCGCGGGACTTCGTCGATGTGGCGCTCCGAGACCTCCGGAATACGCTACGAAGCGACGTACAGGAGCGAGAGGAGGCCGTTGCCGACCGGCTGGAGGACGACCTCGCGGACGCCCGTGAAGACATCGACGCCGCAGTCAAGGCGGTGGACAACATCGCGTTCTCCGTCTCGCTCGCCCGCTTTGCCATCGCCTTCGACCTGACACGGCCCAGCTTTGTCGAGGACCGCAAGACGATTGCAGTGAAGCGAGCACGGAACCTCACCATCGCGGACGTGGAGAGCGTCCAGCCGGTCACCTACGCTATCGGCGACCACACGCTAGAGTTGGACCGAGCGAACCAGCCCCCCAGCGGCGACCGGGTGGCTGTCCTGACCGGCGCGAACTCCGGCGGGAAGACGACCCTGCTGGAGACGCTGTGTCAGGTGCAACTGCTGGCCCAGATGGGGCTCCCGGTTCCCGCCGAGGCCGCCGAGGTGGGTATCGTCGACACCGTCGTGTTTCACCGTCGGCACGCGTCGTTTAACGCCGGTGTTCTCGAATCGACGCTGCGCTCGGTTGTGCCGCCGCTGACCGAGAGCGACCGGACGCTGATGCTCGTCGACGAGTTCGAGGCTATCACCGAACCCGGCTCCGCCGCCGACTTGCTGCACGGACTCGTGACGCTGACCGTCGACCGCGACGCGCTGGGCGTGTTCGTCACCCACCTCGCGGACGACCTCGAACCGCTGCCGACAGAGGCCCGTGTCGACGGTATCTTCGCCGAAGGGCTGAATCAGGACCTCGACCTGCAAGTCGATTATCAACCTCGCTTTGGCACCGTCGGGAAGTCCACACCAGAGTTCATCGTCTCCCGGCTGGTCGCCAACGCCGCCGACCCCGTCGAGCGCAGCGGGTTCGAGACGCTCGCTACAGCCGTCGGTGAGGAAGCGGTCCAGCGGACGCTCTCGGACGCGCTCTGGACCGATGAGTAGCGCAGTTACGACAGCGAACTGGCGACGGCCCGCTCCTCCGCTTCGACTGCCTCAGCGACGTTGGCCAGAAGCCGTCGGACCTCTCGGCGGTTGTACCACCTGATGACCGGCGCGAGAAGGAACTCTGGGAGCGGCCCTGGAACTTCGTAGTCGGCGGCGTAGGTGAGCCGCGTGCCGCCGTCCTCGGGTTCGAACCGCCAAGCGATGCGTCCCGTTAGGTCACCGCGCATCTCGTAGACGATGCGCTCCGGCGGTTCGTAGGTCGTCGCGCGGACCTCACCTGTGAACGTGACCCCAAACATCTCGTACTCGTAGGCGGCGCGATTCCCACTGTTCGGCAGCCGCTCGATGCGCTCGGCACGGGTCAGGCTGGGCGTGACGGCCGCCTGATTCGACGGTTCGTCCATGAACGCGAACACTGTCTCGACTGGCGCATCGAGCCAGCGGTCGTCGGAGGTGTGGACCGTCATATGTGGCAGTTCGCGCTCCAGTATGTTACAGGCTCGGCCACACAGGCAAGCAGACTAGTCCGGATACGGACGACTGCGACCGGTCCCGGCGGCTACAGCCGCCGGGTGCGGCGTGACTGTGCTCTGCTCTTCGAGTCGCGTCGCCGCCTGTCGATGACAGTGGCGAAGTAGAGGTTGTGCATACGTGTGGACTTCCCGGCAGGACTCGAACCTGCGCCGGGCGAGAGCCCGGGTCCGGTTGGGATATTCGGGAAGACGGGAGAGAGTGGAGGGCTGCGCTTACGCGTCACCGGTCACGTCGACGCGGTTGACCGCCATCACGCCGAACCCCGCTTGCAGGAGTTCGGTGCGGCCGTCGGCAGTGTTCCGTTCGTCGTCGACCCGCAGTGTCAGCGACACATCGGCGTCGACCCGGATGTCGGTCCAGGTGGGACGCACGCTTGTCACACGGTCAACGGCCACGTCTTCGACGCCGTCGACGGCCGCGAGGACGCCGGCGACACCGGCTTCGAGGGTCTCGGACCCGCCACGCGGAACGCGCAGTGATACGTCGGCCGATACCTCGGTCGGGGGAGTCGCCTGCAGCGACATAACGCCGACGGCCGGAGTCGAACCGGGCCCAGAGGGCACTCACCAGTCGAGTCGCGTCGGACGGGGACTGCGCGGGTGACGGGCACGTGCGTCCGGCGCGGAGCGGCCGGTAAGGGATTCCCACACCGGGACGATGGGGAACCCGAGGGCTGGACAGCGTGATAGCGACACGGTACGGTACAGGCTCAGGGGCGAGTGGCGACACGTCGACAGACTACACTGGGCGGTGTAGCCTATCAGGCGGAGCAGCCAAGCGGTAGGCAGAGCCCCGCCGCTCGACAGTGAGCCAAATCGAATCCCCACCGCAGTGCGGCGTCCGTGAGTGGGACGCCGGTCCCACGGCGGCGAGCCAGTCTATGGTGCCACGGACGGAATCTTCACCGAGCAGGTGTCCGCAGCGGCCCGTTCCCCGATAAGGGATGCATACTCGACCGTAGCGTCAAGGCTACGTTCGATGGCCGACCGCCCGCTGTACAGCCAGCGAGCGAACGACGTTGGCGCGGGAACGGGAATTGCGTAGGTCATGGGTCACCACGTCGGTGAAAGCGACGTATATGTGACCAGAACTGGTGATATATTAAATCTGTTTCAGACATGGTACCAAATAACAAATATTCGGCGGTCGCTGGCAAGACAGCAATCGACAGCCGGTGTCAGTCGGCCGCTGCTGGTTGCTGTGGCGGAGCCGGTCCATCGGCACTCGCCTCGCCGTGTGAGGCTGTCCCCGCCAGCGTCCGCGTGGAGTTCCCGACGACGAGCAGGCTACTGGCCGTCATCGCCAGGGCCGCAAACAGCGGGTTCAGGACGCCAAGCAGTGCGAGCGGGAGCGCGACGGCGTTGTAACAGAACGCCCACGCGAGGTTCTGGCGGACCCGCATCCGGGTTGCGGCTGTCACCGAGAACACGTCAGGGACGGCTCGCAGGTCGTCCGTCGTTACGACCGCGTCTGCCGCATCGGCGGCCAGTGACGTGCCCGACGCCATAGCGATACCAACGTCGGCGGCAGCCAGCGCCGGGGCGTCGTTGCTCCCGTCGCCGACCATCGCGACGGTTCCGCGGGACTGTAGTCGCTCGACGACTTCGGCTTTCGCCTCGGGCGGCACCCCAGCGAACACCTCGTCGACGCCGTCGTGGCGCTCGAACGGGGTGGCGGCTTCGGGCCGGTCGCCGGTAATGACAACCACGTCGCGGTCACGAGCGAGCGTCGAGACAACTGACTCCCAGTGAGAGCGGAGCCTATCGCCCGCAACGAGCACGTCCCGCGCTTCGCCGTCCCACCCGACGAGCGCCGGGACACGCCCGTTCTCCGTCGCGCGGTCACACTGGTCCCGGAGGTCCGCGGGCACGTCAAACCCGAGGTCGTCGAACAGGGCTTGCGTCCCGACGGCGACGTGTTCTCCGTCAACTGTCGCACTGACGCCCTGCCCCGGGTGCTGCTCGAACCCGGAGACGGCCGCGTCGGGGACCGGCACGGCGTCCGTCACAGCCTCAGCGACAGGGTGCTCCGCGAACTGCTCGACTGCAGCTGCCCGGGCCATCGCCCCCTCGTCGGCCCGCTCCAGCAGTTCCATCTCGCCGGTCGTCAGTGTGCCCGTCTTGTCGAAGGCGACCACGTCCGCGTCGGTCGCCGTCTCGAACACCGCGTCGCCGGTGACGACGGTTCCGCCGTCCAACGCTCGACGGATGCCGGCCGCAGTCGCCAGCGGCGTCGCTAGCCCCAGCGCACAGGGACAGGAAACCACGAGCACCGCCAGCCCAGTCAGCATCGCGTCCGTGGGTGTCGCTCCGGCGACGAGGTGCCCGATGGTGGCGAACACAGCCAGAACGACCACCAATGGAACGAAGACGGCGGCAATTCGGTCGACCAGCCGCTGAACGCCGCCGCGCGTGCTCTGGACCTCCCACAGGAGGTTCGTCAGCCGGTCGACGGTGCTCTCGGCGTCTGGCCCGATCCGCACAACGACGCCGCCCTGCGTGATCAGCGACCCGCCGATGACCTCGTCGCCGTCGGTCTTTCTGACGGCCAGCGACTCGCCGGTCACGAGCGACTCGTCTACGGCCGCGGTCCCCTCAAGTACAGTCCCGTCAACAGGGATTCGCTCGCCGGAGCGGATGACGACTTCGTCGCCGGCCGACAGTGCCCCCACATCGACTTCCTCGTGACCACCGTCGGTGCGTCGTCGGGCGCTATCGGCCCGCTGTGTCGTGAACTCCGTGAGGCGGTCCAGCGCACGCCGCCGGACCCGGTCCTGGTAGTAATCGCCAACTGAGACGGCCATGACGATGACCGTCGCCACGTCGAAGTACACCTCTGTATGTCCCAAGATGACGGCGACGACGCTGTATAAGAAGGCTGTCACAGCAGCCATCGCGACGAGTAAGTCCATGTTCGGCCGACCAGCGCGGAGGCTGACGTACGCCCCACGGAGCAACGGCCATCCGGTGTACCCGACCACGACGCCGGTCATCACGGCCATGTTCCACAACAGATAGTCCCCCGCCTGCCCCGAGGGGTCGAACAGCAACAGGGACGAATCGACGCCGAGATAGGCCGGGTAGAGAAAGAGGATGTACCACATCATTGTCATCATCCCGAAGAAGCCGCCGACGATGAGACGCCCCTCCAGTTCGTACTCATCGTCGGTCTCCGTGGCCTGCAGGCTGGCGTCGTAGCCGGTTCCGGCCACCGCATCCGCGAGGTCCGACTCCGAGAGCGCGTCGGCGTCGTAGGTGAGTTTCATCGTCCCCGTCGGGTAGCTGGCGGCCGCGGCGGCGACGCCGTCGTGGTCTGTGGCCCGCGCTTCGAGGAATGTCTCGCAGGTCGCACAGTGCATCCCGTCGACGGAGAGAAACGCCGTCTCGCCGTCGGCGTCGTCCGGGTCGGGGCCGGTGTCGGCGGCGTCGCGGGCCTCCGTCGCCGGGTCGTCAAGCGTCCGCGCGACTTCCAGACAGCCGCGACAGCAGAACGTCCCCTCGACACCGTCGTCAGTGACGGGCGTATCGACCGGCAGGTCACAGAGCGTACAGTGGGTCATGTCCAGGGCATCGGTAGGGGTGGTTTCGGGATGGCGATACCGAACGCCGCCAGCCCGTTCGACAGCGGGACGAGCGCGAGCGCGATGAAAACGACACCGAGCACCCGGTGCAACGTCGCGCGATGGCCCGGCGACAGCGTGCCGAAGGCGGTCCCGTAGGCGAACACCAGCGGAAACGTCCCGAGGCCGAGCGCGGCCAGCGAGAGCCCGCCGGTGAACGCGGAGCCGGTCGCGAACGCATACAGGAACGCCGGGTACAACAATGGACAGGGGAGCAGGCCGTGCATCGCGCCCAGCGCGATCATCCCCGGACCGTCGACCCACCGGTCGACCCTAGCGACGAGCGACGCGGAGAGTCGCTGGAACAGGTTCCCGACCACCGGCAGCGACCGGGCCACGTCGACGGCGCGACCTCGGGAGAGATACCCGATACCGACAGTGATGATCGCGAGGCCGACGAAAACTCCGACGACTCCCCGGACGGCAGTTCCGAGACGTGCCAGGCCGGCCACATCGTACAATACACTGCCAGCAGCGCCAAGTACGGTCCCGACAAGCGCGTAGCTCAGCGTCCGTCCAGCGTTGAACAGCGCGTGTTGACGTATTTCGTGGCCCGATACCGGCCCGCCGTCGTCGAGTCTGTCGGCGTAGGTGGTGACTAACGGTCCGCACATCCCGAGGCAGTGGACGCTGCCGACGAGTCCCAGCCCGACGAACGCCGCGAGGCCGGCCGTCTCACCGGAACTCAGCCCCGCCGTCCCGAACTGCATATCAGACGGTGCTCGACTCGGTTGGTTTTGTCATCCAGAACAGACTGCCGGCGATGATGACGACGCTGACTAGCGAGAGCGCCACGATGGAGCGTCCGGTTCCCTGCATGTAGTACGCGACCGGCGCGAGCCCGAGCAGCGCCAGCAACGTCACGAGCCGAGGACTTGACGCAGACATATCTGGCCGTACGTTAGAGGGATTATAAAAAGAAACGGGTCGTTCCTGCCGGCTGAAAACACCATCATGGGTTTTTTTAGGTAATCTGCTATCTTCCCAGATATGGTACGGCACGAAGCTATAAACAGTCAGCTGCCAGATTCGCACGACGCGGTGGGGGTGCGGCGATGGCGCTGAGTCGGCGACAGTTCGTCGGTGCCGCGGCCGGGACAGCGGCGCTGGCCGCGACCGGCACGGCGACAGCACAGGAGGAACCAGACTACGGCGGCTGGTTCGACGACGTGTCGAACTACGACGGGACCGCCGACAAGCGAGGCCAGGACACCGTTACAATCACCGTCGGCGCGCAGGGCAACAACGGCGCGTTCGCCTTCGACCCGCCGGCAGTGATGGTTAACCCGGGCACAGAGGTTGTCTGGGAGTGGAACGGCGAAGGCGGCGGCCACAACGTCGTCTCGGACGGTGACGGGCCGCTTGACTCCGGAAGCGCAGTTAGCGAAGCTGGAACGACCTACAGCCACACCTTCGAATCGGAGGGAATGTTCAAGTACGTCTGCATCCCGCACGAAGCGCTCGGGATGAAAGGCGCAGTCGTCGTTCGCTCCGGTGGTAGCGGCGGCGGTGACTCCGGCAGTGGCCAACAGCAGCAAGGCCCGCCGGCAAACCCGGATTACGGCGGCTGGTTCGACGACGTCTCGAACTACGACGGAACGACAGTCGACAGAACCGACGCGGATAGCGTCGAGATATCGGTCGGCGCACAGGGCAACAACGGCGCGTTCGCCTTCGATCCGCCGGCGGTCCGGGTGACGCCCGGAACTGAAGTCACCTGGACCTGGACCGGTGAAGGCGGCGGTCACAACGTTGTTTCTGACGGCGATGGCCCGCTGGACTCGGGCGGCGCCGTCAGCGAAGCCGGGACCACCTACAGCCATACCTTCGAAGAGATGGGCGTGTATAAGTACGTCTGTGTCCCTCACGAGTCGCTCGGCATGAAGGGCGCCGTCGTTGTCGGTGGCCCGCTTGGAGACAGCGGTGGCGGCAGTGGCGGCGGAAGCGGCCAGGAGGGAAGCGGTATCGAGCTGTCCGGCCCGCAGTGGCTCCTTTCGGGCTCGGTCCTGCTGGCGTTCTTTTCCCCACTGTTGTTCGCGGTCGCGATGCGACGCCGCCAGAACGGGCGGCCGCCACAGACGGGTGAGGGTGGTGAGCTACGGCGGGCGACCGGCCCGGAGCCGGTTGAAGAGGCTGCAGAAACTGAACCGGCTGTCGAGCTTGGCCACGACGAGTACGACCCGAAGGGAACGGCGGCGCTAGTCGCGTTCTACTTCGTGCTCATCGCCCTGCTATGGGTGTTCATGTACTTCGTCGAGTTCCTCGGCCGTGTCTCAATAATCGGGTGATATCATGCAGGTTCATAGATTCGAAAAAGTCTGGCTCGGTGCAGCGCTACTGCTCATCGTCGGATTCATCGCGACTATCGCCTACGGCTCGGTCGGCGTTGGCGTCGGGATGGTCGACGATACGGGTGGACAGATCAGCGCAGAAGAGGTACAGAACGGTAACACTGACACCCAGTTCGACGACCCCGGTGTCGTCAAAGAGGACGGGCAGTACGTCGTGTACGTCGTCGCCCGGCAGTTCCAGTTCTCCCCCGGAACTGGGGACACACCGATCCGCGTGCCCGCGGGTGAGAACGTCACGTTCAGAGTAACCAGTGCCGACGTCGTTCACGGGTTCTCCGTGGTCGAGACCAACATCAACACGATGGTCATTCCCGGGCAGGTCTCGGAAGTCTCGGCCCGGTTCAACGAGCCCGGTACCTACGGGCTAATCTGTCACGAATACTGCGGGGCGGCCCATCACACGATGGGTGGCTCCGTCGAAGTCGTCCCGCCGGAGGAGTACGATATGCAGCAAGAGAATATCGACCAGTCCGCAGATGACGCACAGGCGCAGGAGGAGGCGGATCAGTAATGGTGTTCGTCGACTCCTATCCGAAAACGTCGAAGCTCGTCCGTAGCGAGTTCCTCGTCTCGTTCATCGCGCTCGGAATCGGTGCGCTGTTCGGCGTCATCCAGGCGCTCCATCGCACCGGCGTGTTCCGGGGCTTCGTCAGTTCAGCCGACTACTACACGATTCTGACGGGCCACGGCGTCCTGCTGGCGCTCGTGTTTACCACGTTCTTCATCGCGGGACTGTTCACGTGGGCTGTCGCTAGCAGTCTCGAACGCGAGCTACCACATCGAATCGCCTGGTCGGCCTTCTGGATAATGCTCACGGGGACAGTGCTTGCGGCCGTGTCCATCATCGGCGGTATCGTCGGTTCGCCGTCGATTCTGGGTCACGACCTCGAAGCGGACGTGCTGTTTACCTTCTACGCCCCGATGAAGGCGCACCCGGCGTTCTACATCGGCGCCGCGCTCATCATCGTCGGCTCGTGGGTCGCCGGCCTCGCGTACTTCAAGTCCCTGTGGGAGTGGCGCTCTGAGAACCCGGGTGAACGCATTCCCCTGCAGACGTTCATGGTCCTGACGACGATGCTGATGTGGTACGTCTCCACCATCGGCGTCGCCGTCGAGGTCGTCGCCTTCCTCATTCCGTGGTCGCTCGGGCTCATCCAGAACGTCGACCCGCTGCTGACGCGGACGCTGTTCTGGTACTTCGGCCACCCAGTCGTGTACTTCTGGCTCATGCCGGCGTACCTCGTCTGGTACACGATCCTGCCGAAGCTGGCCGGCGGGCGACTGTTCAGTGACCCGCTGGCCCGCGTGGTCTTCGTCGCCTTCCTGCTGCTCTCGACCCCGGTCGGCTTCCACCACCAGTACACCGACCCCGGCATCCCATCGGGATATAAATTCATCGCGATGACGAACACGATGTTCCTGCTGTTGCCCTCGCTGTTGACCGCGTTCACCGTGGTCGCCTCGGTCGAACATGGGGCTCGCCAGCGGGGTGCAAAAGGCTACCTCTCCTGGCTTCGGAATCTACCCTGGGGGAAACCGGCCTTCGCTGGCTGTATGCTCGCCGGTCTGATGTTCGCGGCTGGTGGCTTCTCCGGCATGATCAACGCCGGGATGAACATCAACTACCTCATCCACAACACCATCTGGGTGCCCGGCCACTTCCATCTCACCGTCGGGACTGCGTTCGCGCTGACGGCGATGGCTATCAGCTACTGGCTGGTCCCGCAGATCACCGGGAAGAAACTCCGACAGCGCAGCATCGCTACGCTCCAGCCGTACGTCTGGTTCGTGGGCATGGCAGTGATGTCGAACGCCATGCACCGGGCCGGCCTCGCCGGCATTCCGCGACGGACTGCCGAACCGACGTACGACGAGTTCGCGTTCGAGGGCGTCGCCGGAACGGTCGGCGAAATGCGCCTTCAGATCGCCATCGGCGGCTTCCTGCTGTTCGTCGGCGCGGCGATGTTCCTCATCGTCATGGCCGACACCCTGCTCGCTCGCCGTGGCGGGACGCTGTCGGTCAACGGCCACATCCCGGAGCCGCTGTCCGGCGCGGACCACAGCCCGCGTATCCTGGACAACTACAAGCTCTGGACGGCGATTGCCCTGCTGCTCATCGTCATCGCCTACGGGCCGCCACTTGCCAGTATGGTCGCTGACGGACTGTTCGCGCCCGGTAGCCCGCCGATCCCGGTCTAACACAACTTCACTACTCTCTCATCATGTTCGACGACGTCGACGGTCCGGAGCAGAAGACGCTACTACGACTCCTCATCATCGTTGGAATCGGCTTGCCGATCCTCATCGAGGTCGTTACCTTCGGGAGTATGATGGGGCATCATTTGACCGGGGACACCGGAGGAGAGGCGGTCCCCGAAACGCCGACAGCGGCGGAAGCCGGTGCCGGCATCGGTGACCCGATCCTGGAGTCCGCGAACGTCTCAGCCCACATCGATGCGGCGTCTGTTGTCACCGCTGACGAAGGGTGGCGGTTCACGCTCACGGTGAACGTGACGAACACCGGGTCAGACCCCGCGGCAGTTCGTCTCGACAGCGTCACTACCCGCAGCGGCGAGACGGTTGAGGGATCCGCAAGCACTGGACAGCTATCAGTGGAGCAAACTGACGACGTGACCAAGTCGTGGCTACTGCCCCCCGGCGAACGACCGGACACCGTCTCTGTGACGGTGCTAGTGTATCCGGACGGGGGCTCGGTACAATCGACGCAATACACCGTTGCGCTCGGTGACATCCCCGTTTCGAACCGCTGACCGTCTCACCCGTCCACGGGATCGCCACAGGACGGGCAGGCGTTAGCGTCGGGCGGGAGCGACTCGCCGCACTCGCCGCAGTACGACTGTCCGGCGTCGCGGCCGCCCGGCGTGAAGACGGACGTATCGTCCATCCATGCCTCGTCTGTCGCCGAGGCAGCCTCATCCGTATCGTCCGTCCCGGCCGTCTCCGATTCCGTTTCTGTACCGCTGTCGTCGACCGGTGTCTCCGGCTCCGCGTCGTCGTCCGACGGCTGTGCGTTGTCCTGTTCCGATCCGTGAGCGGGCGGTTCCGCCGCCGGAACCTCGTCGGGCGAAAACACTCGGGTCCCGGTGTGTCCCGGCGACTCGTCGTCGCTACCAGTATCTGCGGGGTCGGTCCCGTCCTCGGTCTGTTCCCGGGTGTCCGGTGCAGCGTCGACAGCCCGCTCGGCAGTTGGACGCTCGGTGCCGCTTTCCGACGTCCTGACCGGTGGCATGATAGGGAACCGCTGGTCCGGACGGCGTTGCGGGTTCGAAAGCGGCGCGCGGATTCGAACGACGGTTCCAGCGAGCAGTTGGAACAGGAGGTACACGCCCGCCAGCACACCGGGGACGGCGATGAACAGAGGTGTGGCTTGCGATGGCTGTACGCCCGTCAGTTGCAGCGCCGTCTCGGCCACGGGGCCGACGCCCGCCCGCACCAGCCACGGAGACAGGGACGACGACACGCCGCGTGCGATGACCGGCTGGGTCAGCCACCCAGTCCCGAGGGCGGCGGCGCTCACGAACACCAGCAACGACAGGAGTGGTGGGACCGAGAGCGTGTAGACGCGGTGTCCGTAGGCAACGGTCCGGGCGACGAGGTGCACTGTCCCGAACAGTACGACTACCGTGAGCGGCCACAGCTGCCCGAGTATGACACTGAGCAGCAGGCAGCCGAGGAGTACACTGCCGGGGATAGCGAGTAACAGGCTTGGATGGTCCAGCCGATACGCGTCGGCAAGGTTGCCGTAGCTGTTCCGAAGCCGTCGGTTGACAAGGACAACGGTCGCCAGCGACGGACCGAGGAGCCAGAGACCAGCGGCGAGTACAGTTCGTAGCGTGACAGTTCGGCCAGCGAGTGTCGCAAGAACAGTCCGTTCGAGCCCTGGGAACTGCGCCAGCAGCAGCCCCGTCGCGAGTACCCAGCCACCGTAGACGAGCCATGCCAGACCCACACCCACAAATAGCCAGGTTTCAGCTCGTAGTAGTGCGGCGGACTCGCGGAGTTCCAACCCCAGTCGACCACGCTCCATCAGCCTGATATTTCCCGACCGACCGCTTAATTGTGGGTGGTCACGCCGCCCGAAGTGTCATCGTGGCGACGCCCGACAGTTCGAGTTCGTCGCCCGGTTGGATCGGTTCCCGGTCTCCTTTCTTCAATTGGGTCTCATTCAGCCGTGTCGGGTTATCCCCGAGGTCGACCAGATAGTACCCGTCCGGCTGGCGGTCGAACCGGACGTGTTCGCGGTGGATCCGAACCGCTTCGTCTTCCGGTCGCCCGGCGTCCAATAGTGCCGCCCGTATCTCCCGGCCGATGCGGTCACCGTCTTCGATGGTGATGTCACGACCCTCGACCGAGAGGACGAGTTTGTCCGGTACCGCCGCGTCGTCGGTGGACTGTGACGCGAGTGTGTCGACGGCGTTGCCCGTGGCTGCTGACTCACTCTCCGTCTCGTCGGCGGTCGACGACCCTGCCGAGTCAGCCGCCGGCGTGTCGCTCTCGCCGCGATGCGCGTCCAAGTCCTCCCCACAGTTGACACAGAAACTGGCATCGTCGTCGACAGCGGTGTCACAGGACGGGCATGCGTCGAGCGAGCCGTCGTCGCCCGGTGTGATGTCCTGTACGTCGGCACCGCAGGCGACACAGAAATTCGCGTCGGCGTCGAGTTCGCGGTCACAGTCCGGACAGCTAATCGTCGCCGCGTCGTCATCTGTCTCCGCGGTTTCGTCGGATACCTCGGCGTCCGCATCGGAGTCACCGCTGGACTGGTCCGGAGTTTCGTCGGCCTCGTCGGGTTCTTCCGCAGCGTTCGGCTCGGTTCCGTTTTCGGCCTCGGTGTCGGCTTCAGTTTCGTATTCCGTCGCTGTCTCCGCGGTTTCCGCCGTCTCCGCTGTCTCCGCCGTCTCGTCTCCGGCCTCAGCTGCCCCAGTGTCCGAGACCTCATCCTCCGAGACTTCGTCGGCGCTATCATCGTCGACAGTGTGCCCGTCCTGAGCCTCGGTTTCGTCGCTAGCCTCCACCGACCGGCCATCCATCGGGTCCGCCTCGTCCGTGCCTTCCGGTATCAGGTCAGCATCGTTCGGCACCCCATCATCGGTGTCAAAATCAGCAGCGCTTTCGTCGGTGTGTTTCCACTCACCACAGTCTGGGTTTGTGCACCATCCGCCCGCGACTGTCGGATCAAAGTCCTCGTCGCATATGGGGCATTTTACCGTGCGGTCGGATTCAGGCATGGGTTTCGTTAGGTCCTACAGAGTCGAGAAATAAAATACTTGTCCCACGAAACTTTCTCTCTATTCGTCTGTCATAATCACCGTGTCACGTTCGGAAATATCGAGGTCAGGGTCGATATCTCGAACTGGCATCCCACCGCTTTCCGGTGTTTTCGGGAGCGCACTGTCAGCAAACAGGAGCACGGAGATGTTGTCTTTCCCGCCGCGGTCGTTTGCCAGCGACACGAACTCCTGACTCGCCGCATCGAGGGACGATGCATCGAGGACCACGTCACGGATCTCGTCGTCGGTGACAACCTCGTCGCGGATACGCTCGGCCACCGAATCGGCGTGGTCTGAATCGACGTACTCTTCGTACAGCTCCGGCGCGTCAGTCTGTGCGTCAATGAGTCCGTCGCTGGTCGCCAACACCGTGTCCTCCGCGTACAGCCTGACCGTTCGCGTGTCCACCCCGACAGTCGCCTCGTCGGGGTCCTCGTAGCCGGACCCGCCTAGTGCGCGTGTGATTTCGTTCCCGTTGGGGTGGACATGTGCCTCCACAGGGTCGATCTCGTCGCTGTCGACCCACTCTTGAACAACGGCGTGGTCTCTGGTCAACGGCGAAATCGTCTCACGGGCACTGTTGACAACGTAGGCCCGGCTATCACCGACCCAGCCGTAATGGAGTTTGCCGTCGGCGTAGATCCCCGCGACAACCGTCGTGTAGGACTGTGTCCCGGTCTCACTTGCGTACCGGATGATCTCGCGGTGGGCCGCTGTCATCGCCTCCGCCACGGCAGTTTCGAGTTCCCGCTCACCGGGTGGGTCCGGCAGGACATCACGGGCCACATCGACATCAAAGCCCCCGGGATAGCTCCGGGCCGTCCGGATCGCCACGGGAGCAAGCTGTTCGGCCACGATAGTCGTCGTGATGTACGACGCGATGTCGCCGGCGTCGTGCCCACCGGCCCCGTCAGCGACCACGAACACGCCGGCCGAGCGGTTCATCGGGAGTCCGCTGTCATCAGCGCCGGACGTATCCGCGTCCTCAGCGTCAGCTGTGTCCGTGTCGTCATCGGTATCCGCTGTCGTCTCAGTATCGGCTGGCTCGTCGGTCACGTCCGCCGCCTCGCCGTCGTCTGCTGTGGTCGGGTCCTGCGACTGCGGTCTGTCTTGCCCGCGGTAGCCGTCCCGATGGCCCTCCTCGAACACCGTCAGCGAGACGCTGTCCTCGTTGATTCCCTGCCCTCGCTTCCTGTCGCCGATGTCGTAGTTCGTGCTGTATCTCATGACTCCTCCGGATGGAACTCGAACGTAACCCCGTAGGTCGGATGAACCAGCGATACCAGATCGCCGTCAGTGAGTGTCACCGACTCGGGGGGCACGTTGCCGTGTCTGTCAGTCGGGTCCTCGCCCTCGGAGCGCAGCCGGTTGCGTCCGGGTTCAGAAAGGACCCGCTGCCAACCGGCCCCTTTCTGGACGAACGTCCCGTTGAGGCTCCGGTCGTGAAGGGACCACTCGCCGTCCTCGATATCGAACTGTACTTGCACGGAGGAGATGTACTCCCCCTGTGGGTCTTCGATTGTTATCGATGCCGGGGGACCGCTCGCGCCCTGTCGCCCAATGGTGTCGCCCGGTTCGACGGTGAACTGCCTGTCCGCCTGTATATACGTCACCGACGCCGTCGCGGGCGGCGTCGGATCTCGCCGTTCGAGGACCTCTTTGAGGACCGTGGCGTTCCGGTATCGGTCACGGTAGTGTGACTGCGTGGCCCGTTCGACGATTTCGGCCAGATAATCGTCGCAGTCGGCCCCGAACGCCTGCGGGTTCACGCCGTCCTTTTTCGGGACGCTCCCCTTGAGCAGGAACAAGAGTATTTTGCCGATAGAATACACGTCCGACCAGGGACCCTGCCGAACGTCGGTTCGACTGGCCTCGGCGACTTCCCGGGGCTTGAACGGCCCCAGAATCGTCGTCCCGGTGTTCCCGGAGGACGGGTCCTCGGTCGCATCGAAGCCCGTCGCCGTATTGAAATCGATTAGTGTGGGCGTGATGTCAGGCGTAAGCATCACGTTCTCCGGTTTCAGGTCCCGGTAGACGATCTCGTTCTCGTGAAGAAAGCCCATCGCGTCACAGAGATCGATGCCGATCTGGCGGACCTGCTCGCTGTCGTCGATCGGGCCGTGCTGGTCGATGACTTCGTCGAGTTCGATTCCGTCGACGATCAACTGGACGACCAGAAATGGAACGTCACGCTCTGTGACCTGGTCGTAGTAATCCATCACGTTCTCGTGCCCGCCGGCCCGGCGGATGCGTTCCAGTGAGCCGACCTCCTTTTTGAAGTACTCCTCGATGATGTCGGGGTCGTTCTGGGATTCGGTGTAGTTGGGGTACTTGACGGCGACCGACTCGCCGCTGTCGATGTCTGTAGCGCGGAACGCCTTTGCGAACCCCCCCTTGCCGAGGAACTCCTCAAGCTCGTACTGGCCGGCGATGACATCACCGCTCTCAGGTTCCCAGTTCATGAATCACCCGTTTCTCCGGCCAGTAGCGGCCCTGCTGACACCACAGATCGGGACGGTCACTTCTGGATACCCTCGTCGGTGACGATTTTCGTCGCCTTGTTTTGCTCCTTGCGTCCGCCTTCCATCACGATGCGCGTCTCCCGTTCGGCTGTCTCGACGGCCTCGGTATCCTCGCCGTGGATGCGCGTCATCCGCTCCAGTTGCGTCTGGGCTTCGGCAACGTTGCCCTTGCCGAGTTCGGTCTTGATAACGGTCTGTCGGTGGTCCACGTCGACCTGTTCGTTGTGCTCGGCCAGTTTCGCCTCGTCGTCGGTGTAGTCGACGGTGATTGATTCCCGCGTCGTCTCGCCGCCGGCGTGCAGCGTGACATCCGCCAGGGACACGGCGTCCTGCGGGTCATTGGCCGGGGCGTGTATCTTCAGCACGACCCGCTGGGTCTCCCGCTCAAGCAGGTCGGGCAGCGGCACGACGGCCGTGTTGTCCTCCCAGTCAGGGTTCACGGACTGGGTCTGTGGGAGCGAGCGGTACACCTCACTCACCTCGACGCCGTCGGACACGTCAAGTTCGAGACGGGCGTCAGGAGCGACAACGGTCCCGGCCTCCTCGACTGCGTCGCCGAAGAACGACTCGATGTCACCGGCGGCGTCCAGATGTGTCCACTCGCCGCGGGCAACGGTTCCGAGCGTCCGGATCGTCTCCTCGCGGTAGTCGCTCCCGATGCCGGCCGCCTTGATCCTGATACCTTCGGTGTCGATTTCGCGTGCTAGCGTCCCGAACGCTTCCGGGTCGTGGGAGTTGTCCTTCCCGTCGGAGAGAAGCAAGACTCGCCGGGCCGTGTTATCGTCGGTCGGTAGATCCTGCAGGGATGCCTTCGCTTCCAGCAGGCCGCTGTACATATCAGTGCCCCCGCCAGCGGAGATGTCAGCGACCGCGTCCACTGCCGTGTCGCGCGAAATCGTCCCCCACCGCGTCGGCGCAAGTACCGTCGTGACCTCGTTGTCGAAGGCGATGATCGAGATGTAATCCTCCTCGTCGAGCAGCCCAAACACCCACTCCGCACCCGCGCGCGCCTGCTCGATGTCGTTACCGGCCATCGACCCACTGGCGTCGATACAGAGGGCAATCTGTCGCGTGGGTGGTTCCTCCAGCTGACCGGGCTCAACTTCGATTTCAGCAGTCAGTTTCGCCCCGCCCGTCGGCACGTAGGGTCGGTTGACCTCGCTCACGACAGTAGCGGTCATACTGGTAGATGGGTCGTACGGAGTAATTATATGTTTCCCTCAAATCGAGGGAAAAAAAGTTCCAACCGCTACCTTGGACGGTAGCCTGTTGCTACTATCTATCCCCCAGTAGTAGGTACTATCTACGCGACCTGTTGCGCCGTCTCGACTCGGCTCCCGACCCAGAGAAGGGTTCCGAGCAGTGCCACGACAGTGAGGGGAAGGAGCCACTGGAACAGCGAGAGGAGCCCAGCGCTTGCCTGCACGCCGACAACGAGCAGGATAGTGGGCCCACAGCAGGCGAACCCGGAGAGCAGTCCCGGTAGTCCCGACACAGCCCCTGCGCCCGGGCCGAGACGGCAGGCCGATGGGCCGCGCCACACGACGACGGAGACGGCGAGGTTGAGTCCGACCAGCGCTGCCAGAACTGCCCCGAGAAGCATATTCAGCGGCGCGACGAGCAGTTCGACTGGGCCGACGATCACTAATGCAATCGGTTCCCACTGAAACGGGCCGACCTGTCGGAACGCACGGGTAAGCGGGTTACTGACGACAGACACCTCGTATCCGGATGGGCCGAAACCGAGATGTCTGAGACCAGCGAGATACAGCAGGAAGTACGCCAGTCCGGACACACCCAGAGACACCCGTCCGTCACGGCGGCTGAGTGCCCCGCTGACCGCAACCACAGTGTTCCGAAACAGGCGCTGGGTGCTGGCAACCACACCTACCCCGTCGGTCGGGCTGTCAGTTGACATACCCACTCTCCGGATAGAAGCCGGCCCAGGCGAACCACATCGCGTCGAAAGACAGCGTGCGGTCCAGCGGAAGGGAATCGGCGTCATGTGCCGTCCCGTCGATCATGTAGCCGTCGTCCGACGCCGCAACTGACATCGGTTCTGGGTTCGCGTACACGTAGCCGGTTGCGAGGTCGGTATCGGCGACCGCGACGTGCGGCGTGTCGTCGATACGGCCGGTCAGCACGCGCTGATCCAGCAGTGTTTCCTTGTCGAATGCGAGTGCCCCGGTTTCCGTCCGGGTTCCGATGACTACGGCTTTTGGGTGAGCACGACTGTCGCTCTGCAAGGGCTCAAACAGCGTTCGCGTACTCGAATAGTAGCCGCGGTTCTCGTTGTACTGGCCGTACGGGTCAACGCCATAGCGCCGCGAGAACCCCGTGTCTTCGGTGAGGATGCGCGTCTCCGGATAGACGCCGGACCAGTGGCTCCACGTTGTCCAGGTGACCCGGAACTCACGCAGCGACTCGCCAGTTAGTGGGCCTGTAATTGCCGTCGCGAGCATCTGTGGCCACCAGCTATCGGTGCCCCGGTCGTACATCGTCAAATTCGAGTTTACCAGCCGTCCGGACACGCCGAACTCTACCGGGCCACGCTCGAACCCCTGTGCGGTGCCCGTCAGCGGACAGTACGTCACAGCGACGGCGTCGCCGGCAATGGTGTCGTTCACGATCTCGTGATGGACGAGTATGTACTGGGGATAGGCTTTCGCCTCGCCGTCGCGGACCACGCCGAATACTGGGTCGTCCGGAGCTAATCCGTCCGGGGGCGTATCCGCAAACGTCGGGTCGTCGATGGCTGGAATCCCATCTTTTGGAACACCACCGCTGACGATATTCTCTTCGAGTGTCCCAGTCTCGTAATCCAGATGCAGGTGGCTATCAGTTGTGGGCGGTTCTGGTCTGTCGTTCCGATCGGTTACCGTCGATGCCGCGCTGGTTCCAGTACTGGAGTCGGGTTCCGAGCCCGCTCCAGCAGTAGCACCGTCATCCCCAACACAGCCTGCGCCGCCGAGCGTCACACCGGCCCCAACTGTGGCGAGAAACCGTCGGCGGGAAATCCTCATGCTATGTGTGATATTCCCAACCACTAAACCTCGCGGTGAGGGGCCGGTAACTCCCTGTTGGGCCACTCATCGAGAGGTTTTTCGGTGAACGTGCCAGCGGTCGGACCGCCTAATTGACGAGGCCAGCGGTCAGCGACGAGACGTACGCCAGTTCGTCCTCGTTCACGCCGTGGCCCATCCCCTCGTAGATGCGTTCCTCCACGTCCCCGTTCAGTTGCTCGAAGACCGAGGCCGTGACGTGAACGCGCTCTTCGGGAATGTGCGGGTCGACGTCGCTACAGCCCAGGAACACCGGCGTCTCCTCGATGTCGCCCTCGTACTCGCTTTCGTCGATGGTCTCGCCGATGAGGCCGCCACTGAGAGCCACGAGCCCGCCGTAGCGCTGTGGGTTACGGGCGACGAACTCGCTGGCGAGACAGGCCCCCTGGGAGAAGCCCAGAACAAGCACGTGGTCGGTTGGAATCCCGGCTTCCTCGGCCTCCGTGACGGCGTCCTCGATAGTCTGCAGTCCCGATGTCCGCCCGGGTTCGTTCTGCTCGACCGGCGAAAGGAAGGAGTTCGGATACCAGGTGTTCCGCGCGGCCTGTGGGGCGAGCAGAGCCAGGCCGTCCTGCTGGAACTCTGCCCCCATCTGGACGATGCTCCGGGCAGTCGCACCCCGTCCATGGACCAGCACTGCCGCCGCACTCGCCTCCGGCAGCGCGGTTCCCGCGGTCACGAGCTGCTGGCCCTGATGGGGGCCGCTCATCGCTCTCCTTCCGGTCGTCGGCTGCGACCTGTCACGCCCGCGCAGTCGGTTTCTCCTACAGTTCGCCCGGCCACCGTAGTCAGCCACCGTGTCGTGTGCATACTCCAGATAGCGCGTGAAGACACTTGAGTTGGCACTTCGGTCAATCGGTCGAAATGTCCCGTATTCAGGTTCGCAGGCGGAGTTCGATGTCGTCGCCGTCGTGCACTGTGAGACCGGCATCGGTTTCCGCGACAGCATAGTCGGACTGACGGAGGCGCTTCTCTGCCGCCTCAAGAGTCGCTTCGTCGGGGAGTCGAATCTCAAACCACGCCAGTCCCTGCCCGGTGTGGGGCCTGGACCGCTGCTGCCAGACGTTGGCCCCGATGTGGTGGTGGTAGTCACCAGCCGCCAGGAACACCGCGCCGTCGTACGTGGCCCTGACGCGCAGTCCGAGTGCGTTGGCGTAGAACGACCGGGCTGTCTCCACTGACGAAACCTCCAGATGTGCGTGTCCAATATCGGACCTGGCGGGCATCGACTGTTCGCCGGTCGCAGCAGCCGCGACTGACTGCGTATCGAGGGGCTCTGTCACCATTTCGACGTGCCCCGACGGTGCCTCACTCCACGATGCCCGCGGAAAGTCCCGATAGATCTCGACGCCGTTCCCGTCCGGGTCCGACAGGTACAGCGCCTCGCTGACACCGTGGTCCGATGCGCCGTCGAGTGTCCACTCCGAGTTGATACGCTGGAATGCGTCACCCAGCGCCGCTTGCGATGGAACGCGAAACGCGACGTGATACAGCCCGGTCCCGGCAGAACCTCTCGCTGGTGCGTCTGGCCGATGGTTCAGGATCAGCAGTTCCTGTCCACCCGCACCGAGTATCGTCCAGTCGTCGTCTGAGTGTAGGACGTGGAGGCCGACAACATCACGGTAGAAATCGACAGTAGGTGGTAAGTCAGCAACGGTCAGGGCCACCCGGCCGATCTCGGTTTCTGATGGGAGAGTTGCCTGGTCCATATCGATAGCAGGCATAGACAGCCCATAATTCTGGGTGCCAGCCGTAGACACCCGCAACGAGTTTGAGTCGGCAGTGTTCGAGTCGGTGCAGTCCGTCATCGAGGGATAGTGCGTTGCTAGCACGCGACAGTGTCTTTAGAGAATAGTAAAATTTAGTGTAAAAATCTCAGAATATACTCCGTGCCAGGAATTATTCATGAACTATTACGTATTACTAGCAGGGCCGTGTGTTAACCTTCATCAGAGTAGTACTATAACCTTCGAGTTGTTACCTTGGGTTGACTATGAAAAAGCAGGAGCTCATCCACCTTCACGGCCTGCTTGCACAGGTACAGAACCACTACGAAGCCGAATCCGGGACAGAAGTGGACCACGACGAATACGAGGAACTGGGTGTCAAGCCGACATCGATTCACAAGTCGAAAACAGACCACAAGGCCGCTGTCTTTGCGATTGCTGACGGTATTGCCTCCGAAATGGCTGACGAAACCAAAGAGCCTGTTTCTGCCGCCGCGGACTAACGGTTCTCCGTAGTTTCTACGCAGTTCTCCCGACCAGCACTGCAATTAGTGACCGTATAACCGCTGTCAGACATATATCAGAGTTGCAATACGTCGAGAGTGCAGCACAGAGATTTCCCTGCCGCTCGGTGGCTGTGCTTACTCGTCGATTAATTCCTCGAACTCGGGTAACACGTCGTCCGATTTGTCCTCTGACTGGTCCGCTGGCAGGTCGTCGGTCTCGGTTGCCGACTCTTCGGACGAGGACTCGTCTTCTGCCGTCTCGTCTGACTCCTCTGGAATCTCTTCGATTTCGAGCACGTCGAGCGGGATGTTTTCGAGCCGTTGCCCGATCTCCTTGCGGGCGATCCGGGCGGCGTGTTCGTCCCGTTCGACGTTGAAGACGGTCATCTCCAGTTCGAGTGCGACGAGACTCTCATCTGCCGCGAGAAAAGCCGGTTCCAGTGTCTCGCCGCAGTGCGGGCAGTGCCGGTCGCCCATATTGATCTCGACGTAGTTGAGGTCGGGGTTCAGCATTTCCCCCGTCTTCGAGATGGCGATGCGAACTGCCTCGTCCGCAGATGCCACATCATACACTGGGACTGCGGCCTCAACAACAACTCGGCAATTCATGCCAGTATGTTTGTTTCCCAATATAATGAAGGTTAGCCCTGAACCAGTGTGTACCACACGCGACGGATATCGAGAGCCAGAGAGGCGGAGCGCCCAATCGAGCGGGACACACACGAGCACTCCAAAACGTCACGACGACAAAACCAGTGACAGGTAAGACAACTGCGGTTCCTGAACTGCTGGTACACGTGCAACGCCAGTGTGAGCGGAACTCGTAACGCCATTACCTCCGGGTCCGTACACACAGACAATGGAACAGGGCGTCATCGACGTCGGGTCGCTGGCAGGCGGTATCGATTTGCAGGCAACTGTCGAGAGCGGGCAATCCTACCTCTGGGACCGCGATGACGGCGAAATGTACCAGCGCGATGGGGCAACTGGTGGGGACGCATGGTACTGGACAACAGTCCGCCGCGATGGGTCACCGGAGGTCATCCGCGTCCGACAGCGAGATGCGATGCTCGAATGGGAATCGACAGTCGACGCCGAAACCGACCTCAGGCGACTCCTTCGGCTTGAAGACGATCTCTTCGCGATTCGGGAGACGGCACCGGACGACGACGTGGTCCAGTCAGCCTACGATCGGTTCTGGGGGATGCGACTGGTTCAGGACCCTCCGTTTGGGTCCCTCATCTCGTTCATCTGCTCGGCACAGATGCGTGTCGCCCGAATACACAGTATGCAGCAGGCACTCCGTGATGCGTTCGGCGAAACAGTCGAGTTCGACGGGCGGACGTACAACGCCTATCCGACGCCGTCGGCACTGGCCGAAACAACAGAGGAACGACTCCGGGACCTCGGGCTGGGCTATCGCGCGCCGTACGTCCAGCGCACTGCGGAGATGGTCGCAGGCGGCGAGGCCGACCCCGAGGAAGCCGTTGGCCTCGACTACGAGGAGGCCAGAGAATCGCTCACCCGCTTCGTCGGCGTCGGCGACAAGGTCGCAGATTGCGTGTTGCTATTCTCGCTTGACTACCTCGAAGCGGTCCCGCTAGACACCTGGATCCGAACGACAATCGAGGAGTACTATCCGGAATGCGAGCGAGGGAACTACGCCGATACGTCGCGGGCTATCCGGGCAGCACTGGGTGGTGAGTACGCCGGCTACACGCAGACGTATCTGTTCCATTACCTCCGAACGGGCAGCAACGAGGACTGACACGCGTGGCGGAAGGCGACAGTATAACGGAGTCCGCCAGCAAACCCTCGGATATGGCTCGCACGCGAGCACACGTGTTCGTCTCCGGTCGTGTTCAGGGCGTCTATTACAGAGCGACCACGCGGGAGCGCGCACAGGACCAGGGAGTCGACGGGTGGGTCCGCAATCTCGACGACGGCCGCGTCGAAGCGGTGTTCGAAGGCCCTGAAGCCGACGTTGAGGCGATGATCGAGTTCTGCCACGAGGGGAGCGAACGCGCGAACGTGACCGACGTCGAAATCGAGGACGAGGACCCGGAGGGTGTCGACGGCTTCGAGGTCCGCTGGTAGGCCGCCGTCCCGTAGAGTTACTTCACTGGCGAGCGAACCCGCGGCTATGCTCACCGGCTCCGAAATAGGTGTCGTCGATGAGAACGCCGCTGCGCTCGGCGTCCCGCGCAAGCAGTTGATGGAGTCGTCCGGACACGCCGTCGCACAGGCGGTCCGTACCATCGCTGACCCCGGCGACCAGGTCACTATCGTCGCCGGACGGGGAAACAACGGCGGGGACGCGCTCGTCGCCGCCCGCTTTCTCGACGACTACGACCTCCGCGTCCTCCTGTTGGGCCGTCCGGGCGCTATTTCGACGACAATCGCCAGGGAGAACTGGGATGCGCTCCAGCACGCAGAGTATCCGGCAGAGACGGTCACGGATTCCGCAGCGCTGGACCTCGGAACACCCGACATCGTTGTCGACGCGATGCTGGGCACGGGTATCGACGGCGATCTCCGGGAACCAGCGGCAACAGCCGCTCAAGCGATGAACGAGAGCGGCGCGACCGTCCTCTCTGTGGATGTCCCGTCCGGCCTCGACGCCGAAACGGGGCGGCTGGCCGAGAACGCCGTCGACGCCGATCACGTCGTCACGTTTCACGACACCAAGCCCGGCCTGCCGGACCTCGACGTACCAGTCACAGTCGCTGACATCGGCATCCCCGACGCAGCGGAGTTGTTCATCGAGCGGGGCGACCTCACCCGGCTCGAACGTGACCCCGCGAGCCACAAGGGCGACAACGGCGAAGTGCTGGTCGTCGGCGGCGGTCCGTACACCGGTGCGCCGGCGCTTTCCGCACAGGCTGCACTCAGAGGCGGGGCCGACCTCGTTCGAGTCGCCTGCCCCGCTGTCGTCGCTCGCGAGATCCAGTCCTACAGCGAGAACCTCATCCTCAGACCCTTCGACGGGGATCACCTCGCGCCGCCGCACGTCGACCGCCTCGCCGAACTGGCGGCAGACCACGACACCCTGATTGTCGGACCGGGGCTCGGGGATGCCGACGCGACGCTAGAAGCGGTTGGGGACCTGCTGTCCGGGTTCGAGGGAACGGCCGTTGTCGACGCCGACGCCCTGTCAGTGGTCCCGGACATCGAAACGGACGCAGAACTCGTCTGTACGCCCCACCAGGGCGAACTGCTCGGTATGGGTGGTGAGACCGCCGAAGACTGGCGAGAACGAGCGGACCTCGTAGAATCCTTCGCATCGGAGGTCGGCCAGACGCTGCTGGTCAAAGGCCCGTACGACATCGTCTCCGACGGCGAGCAGACCCGCGTCGGCCGGACGGGCAATCCGGGGATGACGGTCGGCGGAACCGGTGACGTGCTCGCAGGTGTGACGGGCGCACTCGCCTCCGTGCAGGACCCACTTGATGCGGCCGCTATTGCCGCCTACACTGTCGGCAGCGTCGGCGACCGTGTCGTCGACGACCGCGGCTACGGGCTGGTCGCGACGGACCTGCTAGACGAGATACCGAGCGTCCTGTGGCAGCGAGAAGCAGAACCGTAGGCCGTAGTCAGGCCGACGCACCGACCAAGTCCCCCGCTTTCGCCCGGGACTGCTCGATGATGGCCGGCCGCGCTTCGAACTCGATGACCACCTGGTCGCCGTAATCGACGGTCTCGACGCTGGCGTGATCGTGAATCCACGAGACGAGGCTCATCGTATCGTCGGTCATCGGAAGCACGAGCCGCTCTCGTTCGTAGTCCGGCAGTTCGTGATCAATGCGGTCCGCCAGGTCGTCGATGTTGAGCCCCTGTTTGGCGCTGACGGCGACGGGGTTCGGGGCCAGCGACGAGAGTGCGTCTTTCTTGCGACGGACCTCCTCGTCGTCGACCATATCCGTCTTGTTGAGGACCGTGACGATCGGGGCCTCGTTGCGCTCGTACAGCGTGTCGTGGCTCGTCACCAACTTCTCGCGGATCTCCTCGACTGACTCCGAAATATCGACGACGAGCAAGACGAGGTCGGCGTGGTACACCGACCCCAGCGTGGACTTGAACGACTCGACGAGCCAGTGCGGGAGGTCCTGAATGAACCCCACCGTATCGGTGACAAGCACCTCGCGCTTCCCGACTTCGGCGCGGCGAGTAGTCGTTCCGAGCGTCGTGAACAGGCGGTCCTCGCTCTCGGCCGTAGTGTCGAGGTCGGGGTGGAGATCGTCGTTCTCGTCCACGTCGAGGTCATCAGCGAGGCGGCGCAGGAGTGTTGATTTTCCAGCGTTGGTGTAGCCGGCGAGGGCAACGAGGTCGAAGCCGGACTCCCGGCGCTGTTCCCGACGGTGTCGCTCGGTCTCCTCGATGGATTCCAGCTCGTCCCGGATGTTGGCGATCTGCTTTTTGATGTCCTCTTCGCGGGACTCGTCGTACTCGCCGAGGCCCATGAACCCCGGGCGCTCGTCGCGTTTGGCTAGGCTCGCCTTGGCCTCGGCACGCGGGAGTTCATAGCGTAGCTCCGCGAGTTCGACCTGCAGCTGGGCCTTTCGAGTCTGGGCTCGCTGGCCGAAGATTTCGAGGATGAGCCGGAAACGGTCGATGACGCGCACTCGTTCGGGGAGTTCGTTCCCGATGTTGTACGTCTGGTACGGGCCGAGCTGGTTGTCGAAGATGACGACAGCAGCCTCTTCACGGGCGACCGCGTTGCTCAGTCGCGTTACCTTCCCCTCGCCGAGGTGGTACGCTGGGTCCTCCGTTCTGGTCTGTGTCACTTCGCCGACGACATCGTACCCGGCCGCCCGGGCAAGGTCCCGGATCTCTTCGGTGTCGGCGGTGCCACTGTCGACGCGCTTCGCGATGACCGCTCGTTCGGTGGTGTGTGTCGCCGTCACTCGTTGTGAAGATACGGCGTCCGATTATTTAACCCCCCGGGCGGCTCGCAGTAACGGCCAGTGCGCCGGCGGAAAGCGGTAAAATGGCAGATACTGAAGCGCAGCGGCGGTCGATTGCTAACCTTTGCCCGTTCTGTCTCGCGATATCTGAGACAGCCACCACAGCGGTGGCGTTCGCTCCGGCTTATTCGAGGTCGAAGCGGTCGAGCTTCATGACCTTGCTCCACGTATCCACGAAGTCGTGGACGAGCTTCTCTTCCGCGTCGGCAGAGCCGTAGACTTCCGAGATGGCCCGGAGCCGGTCGTTCGAGCCGAAGATGAGGTCGATGCGTGTGGCTTCCCACTTGACCTCGCCGGTGTCGCGGTCGAGACCCTTATATCGGTGTTCCGAGTCCGCTGCCGGCTCCCACTCCGTGCCCATGTCGAGTAGGTTCACGAAGAAGTCGTTGGTCAGCGTCTCCGGCTCGTCGGTGAAGACGCCGAGGTCGGTGTCCTGATAGTTCGCACCGATCGACCGCATCCCACCGATCAGGGCTGTCAGTTCCGAGGCCGTCAGGTTCAGCAGGTCCGCGTTGTCGACCAGCACTTCCTCCGCCGGTCGCGTGATGTCGTCCTGAATGTAGTTCCGGACCCCGTCGACCTTCGGCTTGAGAGCGTCGAAGGAAGGGGCGTCGGTGTGTTCCGGTCCCGCATCGACGCGGCCGGGTTCGAACGGGATCTCGACGTCGTAGCCGGCGTTCGCTGCCGCCTGCTCGACGGCCGCGTTGCCGCCCAACACGATCAGGTCAGCAAGCGAGACCTGCGTCCCGTCGGAGCGCGAGTCGTTGAACTCCGTCTGGATGTTTTCGAGCGTCCCCAGAACCGTCTCCAGTTGCTCCGGCTCGTTGACTTCCCAGTTTTTCTGGGGTTCGAGTCGGAGACGAGCGCCATTGGCGCCGCCGCGCTTGTCGCTGTCGCGGTAGGTCGATGCCGACGCCCAGGCTGTCTTGACGAGCTGGGTGATGGAGAGATCCGAGTCGAGGATTTCTTCCTTGAGCTCGGCGATTTCGGCGTCCCCGATGAGGCTGTAGTCAGCGTCCGGGAGCGGGTCCTGCCAGATCATCTCCTCGTCAGGAACCTCCGGACCAAGGAACCGCTCGGGCGGCCCCATGTCGCGGTGGGTCAGCTTGTACCAGGCCTTTGCGAAGTTCATCCCGAACTCCATCGGGTTCTCCTGGAAGGTCTCCATGACCTCTCGGTAGTCCGGGTCTCGCTTCAGGGCGATGTCCGTCGTGAGCATCATCGGCGTCTGCGTCTCCGACGGGTCGTGTGCGTCCGGTACGCTGTTTTTCAGCTCCTCGCTTTTCGGTGCCCACTGCCACGCGCCGCCGGGACCCTTCTCCGGCTCCCACTCGTAATCGAGCAGGTTGTTGATGTAGCCCATGTCCCACTCGGTCGGCGACTGGGTCCACGGCCCTTCGATACCGCTCGTGATCATCTCGCCGCCCTTGCTGTTCCCGTTCTCGTTTTGCCAGCCGAGGCCCTGCTGCTCGATTGGGGCCGCTTCCGGCTCGGGACCGAGGTTCTCTTCGGGGTCGTCAGCGCCGTGGACTTTCCCGAACGTGTGCCCGCCGGCGATGAGTGCGGCCGTCTCCTTGTCGTTCATCGCCATCCGGTCGAACGTCTGCCGGATGTTCTTCGCCGACGCCTCGGGGTCCGGGTTACCGTCCGGTCCTTCCGGGTTCACGTAGATGAGACCCATCACGGAGGCACCGAGCCCCTCCTGTATCTCGCCCGGCTCGTCGAAGCGCTCCTGGGTCTCGAACTCGTCTTCCGGCCCCCAGTTGACAGCCTTATCTTCCTCGAAGGCGTCCTCGCGGCCGCCGGCGTAGCCGAACGTTTTGAATCCCATCGACTCGATGGCGACGTTCCCTGCGAGAATCATCAGGTCGGCCCAAGAGATCTTGCGGCCGTATTTCTGTTTGATCGGCAGGAGCAGCCGTCGCGCCTTGTCGAGGTTCGCGTTATCCGGCCAGCTGTTGATCGGTGCAAAACGCTGTCGCCCGCCCGCCGCGCCGCCGCGGCCGTCAGCGGTTCGGTACGTCCCGGCACTGTGCCAGGCCATCCGGATGAACAGCGGGCCGTAGTGGCCGTAGTCGGCCGGCCACCAGTCCTGCGAGGACGTCATCAGCTCTTCAAGATCCGACTTCACCGCTTCGAGGTCGAGTTTCTGGAACTCCTCCGCGTAATCAAAGTCATCCTCCATCGGGCCGACATCCCGGGTGTTCTGGTCGAGAATATCGAGGTTCAGCTTGCTTGGCCACCAGTCCTGGTTAGATTTCGGTCGCCGCGACCGTCCGCCTGAAGCGCCGCTCATATCGGAATTCGGTGTTTCTGCCATCTTAACAGTAAGTAAGATTCGTCGGCAGCATACAAATCTTTGGATATGAGTAAAGAAATAGCATCGTGTGAAAAATATCTCCCCGAATTCTTTGGGACACCCGGGTAGTAACGATGCCACATCTCTGTAGCAGAAGCTGTGTATAACAGTGAATGCGCCAGAGGGAGCACAAAGGATTTAAAAGCAGGCGGTCAGGTACGCGGTATGGGTGAGTTCGTACTCCAACTAGATGGGTTGGGCCTCCAGCAGATGGGCCTCGAATTCGGTGGCGGCGGCCTTATCGGCGGTATCATCGGGTTCGCCGCAAAGAAGGTCGCAAAGCTCATTGCCGTCATCGTCGGCATTGAGCTGGCGCTGTTCAAGTTCCTTGAGACACGCGGGATTCTCGAGGTGAACTGGAACGCGATAGGCGGGGCCGCACAGAACGCGACTGGCACCGCCGGGAACGCGGCGGCGACGCAACCGCCGTCTTGGGTCACGTCGCTGCTTTCGGCCCTGCCGGTCAGCGCTGGTTTCACGGCTGGCTTCCTCGTCGGATTCAAGAAGGGGTAACGCGACGCCGGGGCGTCAGCCGCGTGTACTGATGTCGTCTTCGTCTTTGATGATTTGGGTCTCCGCCTCGCCGCTTGTGTGCTCGTTCACCACGTCATAGAAGTCGTTCTGCAGACCGGCCGGGAACGTCATGACGCCGACCCACGAGCCGTCGGACTGCCACTCCTCGCGTTCGAGGTCGCCGAACTGTCTGATCTGTGCCTGTGCGCTTCCGGCGTAGTCCGCGGGGACCTGCACGGCGACGGTGACCTCGTCGAACCGGATCGGGATGACCGGCCGGAGCGCATCAAGGGCGTCGTCGACCTGCGCCTCGACGGGCTCCATCGGGTCAACTCTGAAATCCGTTTCTTCGAGGGCAGATTCGATTCGCTCCGGCGGGTGTGGCGCATCATCCATCTGCGGGTTGACCGCGTTACGCGTAATCCGCTGGATGAGCTGTTTGTGCTTTTGTTCCTGCATCTCGCGGCGCTGGTCGGCCGTGATCTGAATCTCCCCCCGCTTGATGACTTCGGGAATGATAGCCATCGGATCGGTCGTGTCAAACACCTCTTCGAGCATATTCTCGGGCGGCCGGTCCCCCCGCGAGGCGTCCTCGAACACGTCCTCCGCTGCGATAACGTCCTCGAGGTCGTCGTCGAAGTCATCACGTTTTATCGCCAGCGCAGCGTCCGGATCCACCAGTACCTCGAACCGTTGGCCGTGGGATTCGAGGCGCGCCGTCACCGCCTCGTCAAGCGATATCATACCCGTCGGTAGCAGTGGGCCAGTTAAAGGCCTTACTGCGTGGTCGGACAGAAAAATTCAGTCGCCCGCAAGGGTCGTCGGAAGGGTTACTCTTCGGTGCCGTCTTCGTCTTCGCCTTCGTCGTCCACGTCTTCGCCGGTATCAAGCAGGTCAGCCTCTGCGAGGTGGGTCTCCTTCTCCTCGTCGGTCAGCTGACCGAATGTCTCCGTCTCCACGTCGACCGTGGCGACGCCGATGCCTTCCGGCGTGAGTCCGTCCTCGTTGACCGACGCGAGGGCGGCCAGTGCGAGGTCGACACCCTCGTCAAGGTCCATCCCTTCGTCGTAGTGCTCTTCGAGGTAGTCCCGGATGTCGCCGCGGTCGGCCCCGACGGCGAGGGCCTTCCACTCGTAGGGCGTCCCGGAGGGGTCGGTCTCGAACAGGCGCGGCTCGCCGTTGACGATGCCGCCGATGATGAGGGCGACACCGAACGGGCGCGCGCCACCGACCTGCGTGTACTGCTGGATGTAGTCGGTGATTTCCTTGGTGAGGGTCTCGACGCCGACCGGCTCGCCGTAGCGGAGCTGGTTCACCTGTGCCTGTCGGCGGGCGAAGTCGATGAGCTGTCGAGCGTCAGCGACGTGGCCGGCCGAGGCGATGCCGATGTGGTCGTCAGCCTTGTGGATCTTCTCGACGGAGGAGCGCTCCATCAGCGGCGACCGGATGCGCTTGTCCACGGCGAGAACGACGCCGTCGCTCGTTCTGACGCCGATGCTTGCTGTGCCGCGTTTGACCGCTTCGCGGGCGTACTCGACCTGGTAGAGGCGTCCGTCCGGCGAGAAGATAGTAATCCCGCGGTCGTAGGCCTGCTGTTGGTTTTGTCCCTGCATAGTTATCGGAAATCGAGTGCTGTCGCGCCGACGAACGCACCGTCGGAGGCCGTTTCGACATCGTAGCGCGGAGGCCGAACAGTAGCGCTCCGGTCTGCGTTCTCGAACACGACGTGTCTCTGTTCAGTGGATTCCGGCGGCCCGCGTATATACTTTTCTTCACAGGCACGCACGGTGCCGCTAATCCCCCGGACACGGACCCGAACGTCATCGTCATCGACGCTGTCCAGACAGGTCAGCGCGGCCCGTGCCGGGTTCGTCTGGCCGCGTCTGGTCCGGACGATAGCCTCGGCCGTGCCGTCGTGGTCGTGGAACTGGAGGACCGTCATGTCTGTCTCGGCGCTGCCGGTGTCGCCCAGCAGGTTCTGGGCGGCGTACCACACCGCCCGCTGGAACGCCCGACGGTCGAGCGTCGCCGTCGGCCATGTCTCAATGCCGACAGCAAGATAACGCCACCGGGGCCGGAGATGCTTCGGGAGGTGTTTCATACGCCAGCGTTGGCGCGGAGGACAATGAGCGGTGCGGTGTGGCGCCCGGTCAGGACGGCGGTAGCAGGGCTACTGCTCGCCATCACTGGCGTCGCTTCCGTCGTCTTCCAGCCGAACGCCAGGTTCGATGACGGCATCGCTCTGGCGCTCGCGGTTGCGCTCCACGACGCGGCCCCACTCTACCAGGCCTTCACGGACCGTGTCGGCGTCAAAGCCGATGGTCTCTCCGACGGCAATGATATCTCGCGGTGTCCGAATCTGGAGATGAGTGCTCGGCGACGCCGAGACGACGAAGGGCGCGCCAGCGTTCTCGACCAGTTCCCGGAGCTTCCGGAGTTCCTTGATGGCCCGGACGCGACTGCCGCCGGAGGCCCGGAGCACCGGGCCGAAGTCGAACTCGATGCGGACGCCGTTGTCGGCCGCCGCGTTCGCTAGCACGTGGTTGAAATCGCCGTCCTCGCGCATCGGGTGGGCGAGTACGTCGACGGTCGGTTGCTCGACCGCGAACCGATTGATGCGGCGGTCGCCGCCGTGGACGACGACGACCGTCCGCTCACTTCGGTAGTTCCCGACGAAACCGCTCGCCCGCGACGGGTCGTCGGCCCGAACCTCGACGCCGGCGGCGACGTCAATGTCGTACGCGTCGCTGATAGCGTCAGCATCGTACTCGGCCGGCTCGTCGCCGTGGTTCCTGACGACGATGCCGTCGTAGTCCGAGTCGGCGGCCGTCAGCGCGTGCCGGGCGACGGTGCTGTCGCCGTCGGGGTGAGCGTAGACGGCCTCGTACATCACAACTCCTCGAGGAGTTCACGGGCGTTCTCGACGGCCTTCTCCCGCTTTGCGGGGTAGGCCTCGACTTTCGCCCGGAGCGTGATGCCGTCGCCGCGTTCGACATCGCCGCCGAACGCGGCCTGTTTGTCGAAGGTGAGGAAAAACGAGCAGTTGTCGTCAACCCGGTCGTCCAGTTCCGCACGCACCGCGTCTATCTCCGACGCTGACGCTACTTGCGTGAGCACGTGCCGGATGTCGTCGGCGTTCTCGACGCGAGCCGAAAGGACGATAATCCGGTCGCCGTAGTGCCCCTCGCTCTGTGCGCGCTCGACAGGGTAGTCCTCCGGGAGAAACGTCCGGAGCGCTCCCTCGACACGCTTGTCGTCCTCTGTCGCGTAGCAGAAGGTCCGGAGGTCGACGTAGTGGAACGGAACCGACGACATCGAGGCCCTACTCGTCCTCGGCGGCTTCGAGGTTGTCCTCGGGGACGCCCTGCTCCTGTCCGTCCTCGAAGGAAACCGTGTAGTTGGCGTCGCCGAACATCGTCTCGACGACCTGCGTGACCGTCCCTTCTTCGCCGTCGTAGTCGCTGTGCTCGTCGTGGAGAATAACGCTGTCGTCCTCTTCGAATGCCATACCGTGCGGTACTCGGTGGCTCGTCAAAAAGGGACTGATTCAGGTTTGCTCAGCCCAACCGCGGGAGCGGTCAGAACATCCACCTGTGACACGTCCTGTCTGGACCATTCGGGACGGGTATAAACCTCGATCAGAGTAGACCGGGCAGTGTGCCGACCGCTCCGATTGTTCTCTATCGCTTCCGGTACGGAAGGTACGACGCGTATTAGATTAGTCTAAATATTTAGTTAGACAAATAGAATTAAGTGGCGGGGGCTTCCACATCCACGTGCGTTCCGTCACCCACGGAACGCGAAGTCGTACAGATCGAGTGAATAGGACGAACCGTCAGGTCGTCGCAACAGCCAAAGAGTTCCTGCTACACGGGAGCGTGGCTGTCCTTGTTCGGGCCCCTTCCCGTGTTTCGCTTCGAATGGCTAGACCAGACGTGTATCCGCGTCTGCAACTGCTCCACCAGCGTCAGCAGCACAGCGGATTCGGTGGCAAACCCCCGAGATCCGTCACGACAACCGATCTGTCACAACAACTGTTATGGGACTCTCTAAACTAACAATCGACATGATCAGCCCACCGCTTTCCCCCATCGAGACGGTTGTTTCGTCGAGGTGTCAGACACAGATAGGACACAGATGACGAGCGTCGACGACCTGTGGTTCCTCTCCGACGGAGCCTGTCAAACGGCCGAGCAGACGTATCACGACCTGCGGAAGCGCTACACGGGTTTCGTCGAGTTCACGCGCCACCGCAACGTCCCGCGAAATCGGTTCCGGGACGTGGCGACCGTCGCCCGGGATCACGGTGCACCCTACGGCGCGCACACGCTCGCCTACCGACCCACCGGTGAACTCCTGCTCGTCCGCCACGAGGGTGTCGATATGTGGGTTCTGCCCGGCGGGGAGCTTGACGTCGGCGAATCCTTTCAGGAGGCCGCACTGCGGGAATTAGGCGAGGAGAGCGGCATCAAGGCGACCATCGAGGGACTGGGGATGCTCGGACGGGTCGAGTTTTACTGCGACGGTAATATGGCCTGGGGCGTGCTGCCAGTGTACGAGGCGCAAGCGGAGACGACCGACATCGCCGTCGACGACCCGGATCAGGAAATCAGCGAGGCCCAGTGGTTCGACGAACTGCCGGCCGACACGCGCGACCGCGAGGAGATTTTAGAGTGGCGCGGACAGCGGTTCGGCGGCGCGTAATCCACCGATGTTGAGTGCGTTACTCCGGCCCGAACGACTGGCCCTCGCGAGCGTCGGCGTTCATCCGCCGGATGGTCGCACGGGCGTTGCTAGCGTCGTAGCCGAACAGCACAGTCTCGGCGTACTCATCAGCCACCTCGACAGCCTTCGAAAGATCGTCGACGTCCACGTCGACGGCATACAGTTCGATGCTGAAGGGTGTCGAGAGTCGATCCTGCCAGCCTTTCGCGAGAATCTCAAGCCAGTAGGTCGTCGAGTACGCCATGTCGTAGATGGGGACGACGAATTCGTCGACGTACTCGGCGATGTCGTCGACGGCGACGCCGGACCGGGCTTCGAGGTGGCCGGGGTAAGGGTCCGGATACAGCGTGAGGTACATGTCACCAGGTACGCGCTCGCGGGCCTCGGCGACGAACTCCGTGATGACGTTGCTGCGCCAGGCTGACCAGTCCTCGAACTCGCTGTCGGCGAAGCGCTGCTCGCAACGGTCACAGTGGCAGTACTCGTCGCGGGGGAAGCCCACGTCGTCGAGGCGGACGTCCTCGTTGACGGCGGCGGCCTCCTCGATGATGTCGAGCAGGCCCTCGCGGTAGCGGTCGTGGGTCGGGCAGACGTACGTCCAGTCGAAGTAGGGCTGGTTCCGGGTCGCCGGCGTTCCCTCGTCGTCGAACGCGAGCAGGTCCTCCTCGCTTTCGACCGCGTTGTCGCCGAAACAGGACACCATGTTTACCGCGCCGGCAATCGGTTCGACAGCGCGGCCGGTCACGTCCTTGACTTCGTAGAACGCCCGGTCGAACTCGGACCACTCCGTCTCCTCCTCGTTACGGGTGACGACGCCGTACATGCACGCTGGTACGGCGGTTCGCCGGGTAAGGGTTCGGAAAGCGACGGCGCTCTCGCTGACAGTGCAGAAGCCAAGAGAATACTGCCGGCCATCGGTGTACCCCACCCATACGACGCCGATGAGGACCAGTGGGCAGGGCGGCCGACAGTAGATTCAGAGGGCGATACAGTCGATTCGCGCAGCCTTACCGCTTGACGACGTACACGAGGGCAAGCGCCATGACCGCGACGAGGGCGATGACTTTCTTTGACATCGTTTCAATAAACGAACACCGATTATAAAGAACTACCGCCGTGCTAATCGTCGGCACGCCCGCCTGTATCAGAGGCGGTATCGGCGTCAGGGCCGGGAATATCGGCCTCGTCGTGGGTTCCGACGGGTGGCCGGTTTACCTCCGCCGCTGACGAGTCTTCGAGGGCAGTCCGGTCGTCAGCGTCAGCCTCGATTGTCTCCATCTCGCCGGCTTCCCGCGCGTCCTGGTCGATACGCATCGAACAGAACTCCACGCCACACATCGAGCAAAAGCGCGCCTCTTTGTAGTTGTCACCGGGGAGCGTCTGGTCGTGGTACTCGCGGGCCCGGTCGGGGTCCAGCGCCAGGTCGAACTGCTCGCGCCAGTCGAAGGCGTACCGGGCTTCCGAGAGGGCGTCGTCCCAGTCCCGTGCCCCCTCCCGGCCGTTTGCCACGTCAGCGGCGTGGGCAGCGATGCGATAGGCCGCAAGTCCGTCCCGCACGTCGGATTTCTCCGGGAGACCGAGGTGCTCTTTGGGAGTCACGTAGCAGAGCATCGCCGCACCAGCACGGCCTGCCTCCGTCGCACCGATAGCGCTCGTAATGTGGTCGTAGCCCGGTGCAACGTCGGTCACGAGCGGCCCAAGCACGTAGAACGGCGCGCCGTCACAGACCTCCTGCTGGCGCTCGACCTGCTCGGCGACTTGGTCCATTGGAACGTGACCCGGCCCCTCGACCATCACCTGTACGTCGTGGTCCCAGGCGGTCCGCGTGAGTTCCCCGAGCGTGTCCAGTTCGGCGAACTGCGCGTCGTCGCCGGCGTCGGCGAGACAGCCCGGTCGGAGGCCGTCGCCGAGGCTGAAGGTCACATCGTACTCACGGAATATCTCGCAGATGTCCTCGAATTTCGTGTACAGCGGGTTCTCCATCCCGTTCTCCTCGATCCACTGGGCGAGGATAGATCCGCCACGGGAGACGATACCCGTTTTTCGGCCGTCAGTCAACGGCAAGTGTTCCATCCGGACGCCAGCGTGGATGGTCATATAGTCGACGCCCTGCTTCGCCTGCTTCTCGATGACGTCGAGCAGCAGTTCGTGGGTAATCTCGCTCGGGTCGCTGGCGCGCTTGACCGCCTCGTAGATGGGGACTGTTCCAATCGGGACCGGCGAGTGCTCGACGTTGGCCGACCGTATCTCGTCGAGGTTACTCCCAGTCGAGAGATCCATCACCGTGTCCGCGCCGTAGTGGACAGCAGTGTGGAGCTTCTCCAGTTCGCCCTCGATATCGCTCGTCTCCTCGCTGTTGCCGATGTTTGCGTTGACCTTCGTCGCAAACTCCCGGCCGATGATCATCGGGTCCAGTGAGTCGTGACCGACGTTTGCCGGAATCACCGCCTGTCCGTCGGCGACTTGCTGCCGGACAAACCCCGGTTCGACACCTTCGCGCTCTGCGATTCGCTTCATCGCCTCAGTGACGGTCCCGTTCCGGGCCGCTGCTAGCTGCGTCATACCACTAGGTTATATTACTAGATTATATAACTGTGGTGATCGGTCGCGGTAAAGAGACCCTGTCAATACTGGGATGGACCCCAACACCGATGTACGCGAACGGAAAATAGACGAACAATGGCCCGCCGGACCCGCCGCGAAATACTCACAGCGCTGGGGAGTGGTATCGCCGCGACGGCAGGGTGTGGGGCGTTCAATCGGGAACGGGTGGACGTACTGGTCGCGGGGAGTTTGCAGAAAGCGGCCAGTGAGACGCTGCAAGCACAAACAGACGCTGAGATTGCTGTCGAAGCCCGCGGCTCTGTTCAGGCCGCGCGATTGGTCACCGACGGGAAGCGCGACCCGGATATCGTCGCGCTGGCGGATCCGACCCTGTTCAGTCGGGTCATGGACACCGCCTGGCACGCCGTGATCGCCAGCAACGAAATGGTGCTTGCGTACAACCCAGAGACGGACGCCGGGACCCGAATCACGGACGCAGAGCCGTGGTACGCCCCGCTCAAACGTGACAGTGTCTCGCTCGGCCGCACTGACCCGGCGCTCGACCCGCTTGGGTATCGAACGCTGTTCGTGCTGTCCCTTGCAGCCACCTACTACGATGAGCCTAGCTTGGCCGGTGCAGTCCTCTCGCCAGACCAGACGTACCCCGAAACGCAACTGCTCGCGCAGTTCGAGACGGGAGCCGTCGACGCCGCCTTCGTCTACCGGAGTATGGCGGTCGAACGGGATTACCCGTTCCGAGAGTTCCCGGCGGAGATACATCTTGGCGACCCCGCATACGCCGAGCAGTATCAGACCACCAGCTACAAGCTGCCGAACGGCTCGAGAATCACTGGCAGCCCTATCGAGTACGGGGCTGTCCGCCGTGATAATCAAGAAGCGACGCGTACAGCCTTCGAGACAGTCATATCCGGTGACTGGCTCGCATCACACGGATTTACCCTCCGCCAGGCCTATCCTCGACTAGTGGGAGATGTCCCGAGCACTGTCACGCGGTGAGACCAGAGCCGGCCATACGGTCGGCGTGCGCGAGCTCGTTCCCGTGCTGGGAGCGGTGCTGCTCCTGTATTTCGTCGTTCCGGTGCTGGTGCTCGTTATCACATACTCCCCAGCGGCGCTGCTGACGAGTCTGACAGAGACGTACGTCATCAACGCCGCAGTCACATCTCTCGTTGCCGCACTCGGCAGTACGACCATCGCTGTCGTATTTGGCCTCCCGCTTGCTTACTGGCTCTCGCGAAACACCAGCGTGCTGGCGACCGCAGCGATGGGTGCCGTCGTCCTCCCCCTCGTCCTCCCACCGGTCGTCAGCGGGATGTTGCTGTTGACCGTTGTCGGGCCGAGCGGACTCGGGGGGCTTACCGACCTGACACTGACGCGGTCGCTGCTCGGCGTCATCGCCGCCCAGACGTTCGTCGCGTCGCCGTTCTTCGTCGTCACTGCCAAAGCTGCCTTCGATGGCATTGACGACCGACTCGAAGAAGCCTCACGGTCACTCGGACGCGACTGGGTCGGGACGATGCGCTCGGTGACGATTCCGCTCGCAAAGCCCGGGTTGCTCGCCGGACTTGTGTTGACGTTCGCACGCGCGATGGGCGAGTTCGGCGCGACGATGATGCTGGCGTACTACCCGCGGACGCTCCCCGTGCAGATCTGGGCCTCCTTTATCTCTGACGGGCTGGATGCGGCGCTACCCGTGGCAGTAGTGCTGCTGGGCGTCGCACTCGGGACGCTGCTGGTGGTCCATGCACTGCGGGCGACGCCGTGGCGGTAGCGGTCACCGCGGGAAAAGTCGCATCGCCGGCCTATCGCTCGTGTGCCCAGAACTCCTCGTCGACGGTGACCTCCTTCTTGAACAGCGGCACTTCCTCTTTCAGCCGGTTGATACCGTCTTCGACGGCGCGGAACGCCTCAGTTCGGTGGCCAGCCAGGATGACGACGAAAACGATGTCCTCGCCAGCATCAACCACGCCGGTTTTGTGGTGTAGTCGAACCGCGTAGATACCGTCCCGCGCTTCGAGGTCCCGGCGAAGCGTGGCCATCTTCTCGGCGGCGACCTCGTCGTAGCGCTCGAACTCCAGCAACTCCGTCGGCGGGTCCTCCGGCCCCTCTTGTGCGCGGACCCGCCCAGTAAACGTCGCTATTGCGCCCGAGTACACCTCGTCCGGGTCCCGCTTTACGTCCGCAACGAGTGTTTCCAGCGTGATGTAGGGGTCTCGCTCCTCCATCGCGGTGACGATGTCGTCAAGGTCAGCGTCCGCGCCATGGGGCGCGCGATGCACGACGGGATCAGCGACCGCACGGTCGCCGAGAACGACTTTCGGGATGCTCGCGTCCGAATATCCCTCTACGAGTGCATAGTCGTAGTCAGGCGCAAGGGCATCCAGCGCCTCATCAAGCGTCCGCGACTGCCCCGTTGCGTACCACTCGCCATCGTCGGTGAGCGCGACGGTCTCAGCCGCCCCAGCATCGCGATGGCGAGCCGTATCCTTCCCATCCGTGTCGACATCCGGCGCGTGCGTGCAGTGTTTCACCGTCGCGACACGGCCGGTCCCGGAGAGCCGCTGTGTCAACCGCTCGACCAGCGTGGTCTTCCCCGAGTCGGAGTGGCCGACGATACCGAGGACTTGCATACGCGCCAGTAGCAGGGCGACGTAGATAGACCTTTTTCATAGCGGCGTCGCGGCTGTCGTCAGTAGCCCTTCCTTAGCGGTCGACAGTTTTCTCGACCACGCGGACATCCTCGATAGCCGTCGTGGGATACTCGCCGTCATCGTCTTTCTCGTTTGCTTTCACCATATCCCAGACGACGTTGAGGCCGGTCGTCACGCCCTCTAGCGCCTCCATCTCGCAGCCGGTCTTGCCGACCGTCTCGACGGCGACGACGATTTCGACGGCCGCGTCGCCAACGGTGAACTCGATGTCGACGTTCGTGATGGGAATCTGATGGCACATCGGCACCGTCTCCCAGGTGTGTTTTACCGCCTGAATCGCACCGATACGGGCTGTCGCCAGCACATCGCCTTTCTCCACCTCGTCGGCGTCGATGGCCGCCAGCGTGGACTCGGTGAGCCGAATCTGTCCGCGCGCGACTGCGCGGCGCTGGCTCTCGGCTTTGTCGCCCACATCGACCATCTGTGCGTCGCCCTCCTCGTCGACGTGCGTGAATTCCTCGGACATAGCTATCCGTAGCCGATGCCGGCCCAAAACCGTGCGGGTCCAGGTTACCGTCGGACGAGCCCTAGCAGGTGGCCCACGGTTGGCGCGACGAGTTTCTCGGCGCCCGTCCGGGCGGCGTTCTCGCTGCCGGGAAGACAGAACACTAGGCGGTCGTCGACGACGCCGGCGGTGGCGCGCGAGGCCATCGCCATCGGCCCGACTTCCTCGTAAGAGAGCCAGCGGAACAGTTCGCCGAAGCCGGGAACCGGGCGGTCGAACAGCGGTTCGATAGCATCGACGGTCACGTCGTCGGGCGTGAGGCCGGTCCCGCCTGTCGTCAGAACCACGTCGACGCCGTCATCTAGCAGGGCAGCGACAGCGTCCTCGATAGCGTCCACCTCGTCCGCGACGAGGCGGCGCTCGGCGATTTCGTGGCCCGCGTCTTCGCAGGCCGCGGCGATGATGTCGCCCGCCGGGTCATCATCGAGTGTTCTGGAGGTAGAAACTGTGAGAACCCCTATGTCAACCCCTTCAGCGTCGTGGGCGTGATGGTCGTCATGGGTGTGTTCCTCGTGGCTATGGTCGTGGTCACTATCGTGGTCGTGCTCTCCGTGGTCGTGGCTATGCTCTCCGTGTTCATGCTCGCTGTGGCTGTGACCCGTCTCGTCGTGGCCAGTCGTTTCGTCGTGGTCGTGCCCCATACCGGAGATGATAGGCGGCGGCGAAATATACCCTCGGCTGCGTGGCCGGCCGGTGAGCCACTGCCCGTAGCGTCCGAAAGCAGGGCCAGTCGACAGCAGCGGTGGCTTACTCGTAGTAGGGGAGCCGTTCGACGATCTCCGCGAAGGCGACGTTCTCGCGGACCTGGTCCATCTCGACGCGGAGACGCTCGCCGACATCTGCGTCGGAGACGATGACGACGTACCCGCCGTCGATACGCGCGACGCCGTCGCCTTTGTCGCCGATGTTTTCGATCTCGACCACGCGCGTTTCACCCTCGGCAACTGGCGGGGACGACGGTCCAAACTCCGGTTCCCTGCTCCGCCCGTCGGACCGGGAATCGGACTGGGTCTCAGACTTGGATTGTGAATTGGACCGAGGCTCGGGCTCCGAGTGGGAATTGGACTGTGGCTCAGGCCTGGATTGGGAACTTGACTGTGGCTGGGACGTGGGTGCCGCAGCCGCCGACCGGAACAGTGCGATCCGGTACAGCGTCTCAGGAGCCAGCGTCCCCAGTTCGACCTCTTGTTTCGGAATTTCGATCACGTACGAGTCGTGCTGCTCCTCAACGGATGCGGTAAAGAGACAGTGAAGATCTGAATCGGTCGCCATTAGTATAATTGGTTCGGCTAGGAGCGGAACTGCATTGATTCTGGTGTTTTCGATCCGCCGGGTCGAGCGCTGCTGGAAGGGTGACAAACAGACTGTGCACGCCCGCTATCGAGTGATCCGTCGGACAGAACTCGGGGATTACTCGAACTCGAACAGCCGACGGAGTTCGCGCTCGATGGCGTCAGTGAACGCCGACAGCACTGTGTCGAACGTCGCTTCGTCGCCCGGCAGAGACTGTGCACGCGCCGCAGTGTCGTCGGGCAGCCGGATGCTAAACGTTCCGTCGCCCTCGTACACCGGCTCGCTCTCGCTGAGAATCTGCCGGTCGATCCCACGAAGGACCTCGGAGTCGTATTGCCCGTGTAACTCTTGATACGCGTTCGAGTATGCCGTTTCGAGCTCCTCGAAGTAGTGGACGTACTTCTCGTCGAACTTCTCGGCGTCGAACTCGGTCATGGATGCAGTGTCGCCGGGGCGAGGCTAAAGGGTTCTGTGACTCCGTGGACGCCACCTACCACTCCCCCGTAACCCCGATTTCACCGGCGAACTGAGTGAAAAACTCGTCCATGAATTCCCGACGCGTCCGACCGAGACGCCGGCCGGGTTGGGTGTACAGCGTATCTAAGCGTTCCTCCGCCCAGTCCCGAAGCAGTTCGATATCCGGAGACGCCGACGTTTCGAGATCTGCATCTGACGTGTCATCGATGACGGCATACTTTTCGCCGGTCCGTCCGGACCGTTCGCCGACGATACAGGCCAGTCGGACGAGGCCGCGCGCCCCGGCAGCGTCCAGTTTGTCCGCATCGAAGAGGAGTTTCGCCTCCAGCGTTCTCGGTTCCGGAGAACTTGCGCGGATGCTGTGTGCTCGGATACAGTGTTTGATACGGTCGATTCGGTCGGGCTCCACACCCTCGGCCGCGAGTAACTGCGCGGCTTCCGCCGTGGCCCATTCGTCGTGGTCATCGATCTCACCGGCCCGCTCCCGGGGCCGACCGATATCGTGGAGCCACGCCGACGCGACGAGGATATCTCGGTCGACCGAGCCGTCGCAGTCGTTCGCGAGCCGAAGCGCGACGTCTCGCACTCGCTTGGCGTGAAACTGGTCGTGTGCTGGGAGGGCGTCTTCGTAGTACGGCAGCGACAGTGTTCGAGCAAGAGGGCCTAGTTCCTGTGTCATTGACGGCAGTGGCACCTCACGTTCTGGCTGGAATAACTGCTATGAAATATATCAGATTCAATGACACATGAGTGCGTCGCGCAATAGTCCGTGTCAACGGAAGTCAAGCAGGTCGTCGAGGAGTTTTCGCTGAGCCGCAGCGAGATGTTCGGTAAACGTCGAGGTGGAGATATCTAGTGCGTCGGCCACGTCACCGGCGGTCGCATCGCGCGGATGTTCGAAATAGCCCATCTTGTGGGCACGAGTCAGTACCTCGCGCTGGCGGCCTGTCAGTTTCGCGCGGTCGAGCACGACCGGTCGGTCCGTCTCTGTAGACGTGTCTTCCAGTAGCCGCCGGAGTTTGACAGTATCACCTTCCGACTGGAGGTCGTCGACGATCTCTCGGAGGGTCGGAACATCGTCGACGAGGAATGTGACGACAAGAGAGTCGGTGTCCGCCGAGAACTCATGAACAACGCAACCGGCTGCTTCGATACGTTCACACACGCAGCCCTGACCGGCCGCTCTGGACAGTTGGAAAACGTGTCGCTGCTCGTAGGCGAACACGTGATCAACGTTCAAATCATCATTCTGTAGCACTGACGGCGGCTCGTCGCCGCCTTTGAGGGTGAACTCTTCGATGACGGGGTCAGCATCAACACTCGTTACGCTCCGGGAGACCGACGACACTGACCACTCCTCGTCAGCGTGTGGCTGTACGTGGCAGGACCGAGGACCGAACACTTCGACCTCGGCGAGCATTCGGCCCGACATGTCCTATAGATGACTTGGCTCACATAAGAAAGGTCAGGCGAACATGTTCGTATAAAAAGCCGCCATATAATGGGCCTAAGATGTCGGGCTGGCAGTTCATCCGGGTTCTGGGACAAACCCCGAACACAGCGACACAGCGTAGCCGTTCGAATCGCTGGCGAACCGAGATACCACAAGATTATGAGACGCAACACGATACTCATCGGTCTGTTGATAACGGCGGTGTTGCTGCCGATGTGGTACGTCGCCTTGCACGGCGAACCACCGTCGGAAGAAATCGCTATCGACGAGAGCGTCAGCGACATCCGGCCGCTCGAAAGCCCAGTAGAGACGCCGAACAAGCTGTCACCGAGCCAGGTCGGTGTCGTTGTCTGGGTCGCCCTGTTCGGCCTCGTGGGCGTGCTGACGGCCGCTCACCAGTTCATGAACAGGGCGGTCCGGCCGCCCGACGAGGCCGAGCCTGTCACTGACGGCGGGACCGTCTCGCTACCGTGGCTCAACACGGAGCACCGCTGGGTCGTCGAGTACCACGACGCCTCAGACGCCATAGAAGGGCTTGTCGCCATGAGCGGTCTGACGGTCCTCTCTATCGTCTTCGCGGCGTTGTTCACCGGCGAGTACCTCACGCTCGCTCGCACCCAGTACTTCGGGCTGTACGCGACCGGGATGTTCCTCTCGCTCGCGCTCTCGACGGTCGCGTACTACGCCTGGTTCATGCCACACGTCGAAGTCGCCGAACTCAGGGGGCACGAATGATAGAGTATCCGAAACCCGATGACGACGACGAGGAACAGGGCGACGACTGCTCGTGTGACGGGGCCACCGGGACGTCTCCAACGCTGTACGGGGACGCCCGTGCGGAACTCCGCCGGCGTGACTTCGCGAAGTTCCTCGCGACCGTCGGCGGCCTGACTGCCGTCGCCAGCCTCACCGCGCCCCTCGCCAGCACCACGCAGGTGTTCGAGCGAGGCTACAAGGGACCTGTGTACTCCGACGGCATCCACCTCGTCGACGGCGAGGGCGAGCGCATCACGGAAACCCGGCTCTCCGAGGGCGAACACATGACTGTGTTCCCGGAGCCCCGACCCGGTATCGAGGACGCGCCGACGCTGCTGGTGCGCTACGCCGAGTCCGACTACGGCAGCGACATCTCAGAGGGGTTCACCGTCAGCGGCTACGCCGCCTTCTCGAAGGTGTGTACCCACGCCGGCTGTATGGTGTCGGACCGGGAGGAGGATCTAGTCGTCTGTCCCTGCCACTTCGGGAAATTCAACGTCTTGGAAGGGGCGGCGGTCAGCGGCGGCCCACCAGGGCGACCGCTCCCACAGCTGCCGATTACGGTGACCAGCGACGGATTCCTCGTCGCCACCGGTGACTTCGAGGGGCCAGTCGGCCCCGGAGGTGGATAATGTCCCGCGCCAAAGCTGTCTATGACTGGTTCGACACGCGCCTCGATCTTGAGAACGGCCAGAAGTTCCTCGGCAAGGCGTTCCCGGCCGAGGACTCGTTCCTGCTGGGCGAGGTGGCCCTGTTCTGTTTCCTTCTCCTGATTCTGTCGGGGATCTTCCTCGGGTTCTTCTTTGAACCCTCCACCTCCGACGTGGAGTACGACGGCAGCGTCCAGAAGTTCCAGGGCGAGGAGATGCCCGAAGCGTTCGTCTCGGTGTTGCACATCACCTACGACGTGCCCTTCGGGATGTTCATCCGCCGGCTCCACCACTGGGCGGCCCACCTCTTTGTCGCCTCGATAGGGTTGCACATGTTACGGGTGTTCTTCACCGGCGCGTACCGCAATCCGCGGGAGCCGAACTGGGTCGTCGGCACGGGCCTCGCGGCCCTGTCGATGGGCGCGGCCTACACCGGCTATGCCTTACCATTTGACGAGTTTGCTGCCACAGCCACGAGCATCGGCTACAACCTCACGATATCCATCCCCCTGTTAGGTGATTTCCTCGGCCAAGTGGTGTTCGGGGGTGAGTTCCCCTCCAGTGCCACTATCCCCCGGCTGTACTTCTTGCACGTCCTCGTGATACCGGCGGCCATCGCTGTGGGCCTAGCCGTCCACATGGCCATCCTCATCAGACAGAAACACACCGAGGCCCCGCGGGACGGCGACGTGACGGCCGGTCGCCAGACTGTCGACGAGGAGAACGACGACATCATCATCGGCCTGCCGGCGTTCCCGAATCAGGCCGCCGTCTCCGCGGTGGTGTTTTTCGTCACGGCGGCGACGCTATCGGCGCTTGCTGGCCTGCTGCCGGTCCACAACGTCGCTGAATACGGCCCGAACAACCCCGCGTCAACGCCGGAACTCATCATGCCGGACTGGTTCCTGATGTGGGTGTACGGCTTCCTGAAGCTCTTGCCACAGATTAGCTTCAATATCGGGCCAGCCCACATCAATGGGGAGTTTGTCGGCGGCATCGTCCTTCCGGGGCTGGTGTTTGCCGCGGTCGCCGTCTGGCCGTTCATCGACCGGACCGGGCCGACCCACTTCACTGCGGACCCGCTGGACCGGGCCTGGCAGACCGGTGTGGGCGTGGCCGCCGTTGCGTTCATCATGATCGCCTCCATCGCGGGGATGAACAACATCCTCGCGGATCAGGTGCTCGGAACGACGACGAACGTGGTCAACCCCATTCTGACGGCCGCGCTGCTGGTCGTCCCACCCGTCTTCGGCGGCATCACGTACCTGCTGTTGCGCGACGGCGAGGCCACGCCGTCACAGGAGAGCGATGTCGCCGCGGACGGCGGGTCCGTCGGCGACGAATCTGACAGCACCGAACCGGAGGAGGACAGATGACCGCGAGCATCAGACTGACTGAGCGACAGTATCGCCTGCTGGATACGACGAGCAAGCTGGTCGGCCTCGTGCTGGTCGCCGCCGGCCTCGAAGTCGGCGGCAGCACGCTCGCCGGCATCGCGCTGGCCGTGGCCGGCACTGCCTGCGCGACTGCGACAGTGTTCATCACCAATGAGTAGAAACGACCTGACCGACGACAAAACGGACAGTGCGGGAATCAGTCGCCGCGACTTCGTGCGCGGTCTCGGTGCCGCGTCGCTACTGGGTGCGACGGGGCTGTCCTTCGCCGACGACGGCATGGACGGCCTCGAAGCGGTCGACGACCCCATCGGGTCGTATCCGTATCGGGACTGGGAGGACCTGTACCGCGACGAGTGGGACTGGGACTCCGTCGCCCGGTCGACCCACAGCGTCAACTGCACCGGCTCCTGTTCGTGGAACGTCTACGTCAAGGACGGACAGGTCTGGCGGGAGGAACAGGCCGGCGACTACCCGACGTTCGACGAGAGCCTCCCGGACCCGAACCCGCGGGGCTGCCAGAAAGGGGCCTGTTACACGGACTACGTCAACGCAGACCAGCGCGTGCTCCACCCGCTCCGTCGCACGGGCGAACGCGGCGAGGGCCAGTGGGAGCGGATTAGCTGGGACGAGGCGCTGACCGAGATTGCCGACCACGTCATCGACGAAGTGCAGGCGGGCCGGTACGACGCGATCTCGGGATTCACGCCGATTCCGGCGATGAGTCCGGTGTCGTTCGCCTCCGGCTCCCGGCTCGTCAATCTGCTCGGCGGCGTCTCACACAGTTTCTACGACTGGTACTCGGACCTGCCGCCGGGCCAGCCGATTACGTGGGGCACCCAGACGGACAACGCCGAGTCCGCCGACTGGCACAACGCCGATTACATCATCGCCTGGGGGTCGAACATCAACGTCACGCGCATCCCCGACGCGAAGTACTTCCTCGACGCCGGCTACGAGGGTGCAAAGCGCGTCGGTATCTTCACAGACTACTCCCAGACGGCCATCCACACCGACGAGTGGCTCTCACCCCACGGCGGCAGCGACACCGCACTCGCGCTGGGTATGGCCCAGACAATCGTCGACGAGGGACTGCACGACGAGGACCATCTCAAAGAGCAGACCGACATGCCGCTGCTTGTCCGGGAGGACACCGGCAAGTTCCTCCGAGCAAGCGAGGTCGGCCTTGCCGAGGACGCCGACGACCCCGAGAAGGTGTTCGTCATGGTCGACGACGACGGGAACCTCCGCCGTGCGCCCGGCTCGCTGGGTGAGCGGGACGGCCAGCACGACCACTCGAAGAGCATCGAACTCGACTTCGACCCGCAGTTATCGGTCGAGCGAAGCGTCGACACCGACGAGGGCAGCGTCGCAGTCCGGTCCGTCTGGGAGAACCTCACCGACGAACTCAGCCAGTACACGCCGGATGTCGTTCACGAGGAGACCGGCGTCGGCGAGAACACCTACCAGCGGATCGCCCGCGAGTTCGCCGAAGCCGACGCCGCCAAAATCATCCATGGCAAGGGCGTCAACGACTGGTATCACAACGACCTGGGCAACCGCGCCATCCAGTTGCTCGTGACGCTGACGGGCAATCTCGGCGACCCCGGCACCGGGCTGGACCACTACGTGGGACAGGAGAAGATCTGGTCGTTCCACGGCTGGAAGGTCCTCTCGTTCCCGACCGGAAACGTCCGCGGCGTCCCGACGACGCTGTGGACCTACTTCCACGCGGGCATCCTCGACAACACGGACCCGGACACCGCCGAGAAGATACGCGAGTCCATCGACAAGGGGTGGATGCCGGTCTACCCCGAGGAACGGAACGACGGGAGCCGACCGGACCCATCGACGATGTTCATTTGGCGCGGGAACTACTTCAACCAGGCCAAGGGAAACGTCGCCCTCGAGGAACAGCTCTGGCCTAAACTCGATCTCGTCGTCGACATCAACTTCCGAATGGACTCGACGGCGATGTACTCCGACATCGTCCTGCCGGCGGCCAGCCACTACGAGAAGTACGACCTCTCAGAGACGGACATGCACACGTACGTGCACCCGTTCACGCCGGCCGTCGAGCCGCTCGGTGAGGCCAAGACCGACTGGGAGATATTCCGATTGATCGCCGAGAAGATACAGGAACAGGCTCAGGAGCGCGGCGTCGAACCCATCGAGGACCGCAAGTTCGACCGGACTATCGACCTGACGACCATCTACGACGACTACGTCCGAGACTGGGAGACTGGCGAGGAAGAAGGGCTCGTCGAGGACAAAGCTGCGGCGGAGTTCATCTTAGAACACTCCGAAGAGACCAACCCCGAGGGCAGTGACGAGCAGATAACCTTCGACGACATCGACGAGCAGCCACAGCGGTTCCTCGAAGCTGGCGACCACTGGAGTTCGGACATCAAAGACGGCGAGGCGTACGTTCCGTGGCAAGACTACGTCCACGACAAGAACCCTTGGCCGACCTTCACCGGCCGCCAGCAGTACTACATCGACCACGACTGGTACCTCGAACTCGGCGAGGAGCTTCCGACCCACAAGGAAGGGCCGGAGAACACCGGCGGCGACTACCCGCTGTCGTACAACACGCCCCACGGTCGCTGGTCCATCCACTCGACGTGGCGCGACGACACCAAGATGCTCAGACTCCAGCGCGGCGAGCCCGTGGTGTATCTGAACCCCGAGGACGCCAAGGAGCGGGGCATCGAGGACGGCGACACCGTGGAGGTGTACAACGACCTCGGGAGCGTCGAGGTGCAGGCGAAAATCTACCCCTCCAGCGAACCGGGGACCGTTCGGCACTTCTTCTCATGGGAGAAGTTCCAGTACCCCGACCGGGACAACTTCAATACGCTCGTCCCGATGTACATGAAGCCGACCCAGCTGGTCCAGTACCCGGAAGACACCGGGGAACACCTGCACTTCTTCCCGAACTACTGGGGGCCGACCGGGGTCAACAGCGACGTGCGTGTCGATGTCCGACCGAGCGGAGGTGACACCGAATGAGTACCGACCAACAGGACGAACAGGGCGAGGAGGACACGCTGGTCAACGTCGCCGACGGCGTCGACCACCAGGTCGCGATGGTGATGGACCTGAACAAGTGCATCGGCTGCCAGACGTGTACAATCGCCTGCAAGAACCTCTGGACGGAGGACGGCGGCAGCGAGTACATGTACTGGAACAATGTCGAAACCAAGCCCGGCGAGGGCTACCCCCGCGGCTGGGAGGACTCCGGCGGTGGCTGGGAATCGGGCGAACACTCGGACCGCTCGCCCGGTGAGATTCCCGACGAGGAAGACTACGGCCGCGCCTGGGAGTTCAACCACGAGGAAATCATGTACGAGGGCAGCGACGAACCGCTGCGGCCCCGCGACGGCGCGGAGTGGGGGCCGAACTGGGACGAGGACCAAGGGGCCGGCGAGTACCCCAACAGCTACTACTTCTACCTCCCGCGCATCTGCAACCACTGCACCCACCCGTCCTGTGTCGAGGCCTGCCCACGCTCGGCGCTGTACAAGCGCCAGGAGGACGGCATCGTCCTCGTCGATCAGGACCGTTGCCGGGGCTACCGCTACTGCGTCGAGGGGTGTCCGTACAAGAAGGTGTACTACAACACCGTCTCGAAGAAATCCGAGAAGTGCATCTTCTGCTACCCCCGCATCGAGGGGGAAGGCCCCGAGGGAGAGACGTTCGCCCCGGCCTGTGCCGAGGAGTGCCCGCCCCAGCTCCGGCTGGTCGGCTTCCTCGACGACGAGGAAGGACCCATCCACAAGCTCGTCAATGAGTACGAGGTGGCCCTGCCGCTCCATCCGGAGTTCCGCACGCAGCCCAACGTCTACTACATCCCACCCTTCGCCCCCGGCCAGCACACGGAGGACGGCGAGACGGTCGATATCGACCGGATTCCCCGCCAGTACCTCCGGAACCTGTTCGGCGATAGCGTCGACGAAGCGCTCGACACTATCGACGCCCACCGGCAGCGCGTTCGACAGGGTGGAGAGAGCGAACTGATGGAACTGCTTCAGGACAAGAACCCGGCTAAACAGTACCGACTGGAGGTGTTCGACGATGAGTGAGCACCGCGAACGAACGTCGAGCTCGGAAGACCTGCGGTCTTCCGGTGTTCGAACGAGCGAGCGTAGTGAGCGAGTTCGAATGCGCTGGCGAATAGGCCAGCGGTGTTCGACGATGAGTAGCGAGCCGCTACGCGGCTCGGAAACGCGAGCGGGCGATGCCCGCGAGCGGCCCCAGTTGACTGTGCCGGAGCGTGCTCAGGGGGTGGTCAACGATGGCTGACCACCGACGCACACTCACACTCACAGCGGTGCTTTCGGCGCTCATTGTCGTTTCGACGGTGGCCGCGCCGATGGTGAGCGCCCGGCCAGCACACGAAATCCCGGTTTCGGAGGTATCGACGGCCGACCTCGCCGAACCAAATGCGGACGGCTGGGCAGAGGTTCCGGCCTCGGACGTGCCGCTTTCGAGCGCCCCGAGTAGCGTCCCGAACGCCGACGACACGTCCGTCGAGGCGGTCGACGTGCAGGCGGCTCGGACTGACGAGCGCTTGTACGTCCGTCTGGAGTGGCACGACGCGACACGGGACAGGAACGCCAGCGCCACACGGGAGTTCGCCGACGCGGTCGCGGTCCAGTTCCCGGCGAACACGAGTTCCCGGCCGCCGATAGCGATGGGCGGCCCGGATAACCGGGTCAACGTCTGGTATTGGAGCGGATCGACCGGAACCCAGGAACTGCTGGCCGGCGGCGCAGGCTCAACCACGCCGTTCGAAAACCCGACCGTCCGGACGAACGCGAGTTACACCGGCACTGGCGGAAACGCCACCTGGGCGGTGGTCTACTCGCGCCAGCTTGACGCACCAAGCGAGAACCGGACCGACCTGCGAACCGACGGCGACCTCGACGTGGCCTTCGCCGTCTGGAACGGCTCTAACGGCGAGCGGTCCGGGCAGAAAGCAGTCAGCGAGTGGCACTACTACCCGTTCAGCGGCGGCCCGCAAGGTCCGCCCTACGAGACGCTACTGTGGACCCTCGCCGGCATCGCCATCGTCGCTGTCGTCGGCGTCACCAGCTTCGGCATCTACCGCACGCGGGGGGCCGAGTAATGGCGACCACGCCAACCGACCCGATGGACGACCTCGACGAGAACGCGGCCGCCCGCGGTGCGGTGTACGCGACGCTCGCCAAAGCGTTCGAGTACCCCGAGGAGTCGTTCCACAGCGCGGCGGCCGACGGGACGCTGGAAGCCGATTTGCGAGCGTGTCTCGACCAGTCAGGCCTTGATGTGGCCGCCCCGGCACTGACCACTGACGACGACTACGAGACGCTCGCGGCCCGCTACAACGACATCTTCGAACTCGGCTACAGCGAGTACACGGACCGGACCGACGGCTCGCTCGAAGCGGAGGGACCGCCGGTCCCGCTGTACGAGTCCAAGTACCGGCCGGACCATTCCTGGAACGACGTGAACCTCGACCTGTCGCGTGCCTACAGTCACTACGGCCTGGAGATCGACCAGGACGATCGGGACAACCACGACGCGCTGACCTACGAGCTGGAGTTCGCGGGCTATCTGGCCCGCCGTGAAGCCGCCGTCGGCGAGGACGCCGCGATCGCTCGGCTGGACTTCCACGACCGGCACCTCGGCCACGCAGCGGCCGGCGTCGCGGACCGACTGGCCGACGAGCCAGGGACCGACATCTACGGCGGCTTCGGCGAACTGCTGGAGGCGTTCGTCCGGGCCGACCGCAACGACCTCGCGGAACGGTTGGAGGGTGAGCGATGACGGCGGCGCTACAGCGACGGGTCAGACCGCTGCTACACGGCGGAAGCCATTCGGCCGCGGATCTGGCGGTCGGCGCTGCGGCCGTCGCGGTCGCCGCCCGGTACTTCGCCGTCCTGTTCGTCAACGCACCGGGGTACGGCGGCGTCCCGATTTCGCCCGGCCTGGCGACAGGGGTGTCAACGGTCGTCGTCGCCGCCGCGGCGATCGCCGTTGCCGTCACCGACGCCGACCCGCTCACCGGCATCGGTCTGCTGTTTGTCGGCGTGTTCGGCCTGCTGTCGCTGCTCAGTAACGCCGCGGCGCTGCCGGCGGCTGTCGCAATCGTCCTCGGGACGGCGACCGTCGCCGCCGTCGCGGGCCGACGGCTAGACCTCATCTCGGCCGCCGCTGTCGCCCTGCTCGTCGCGGCGCTGAGCATTGGGCTTGCAAGTGGCGTCGGCGGCTGGACGGGTCTCCGTCCGGTTGCCTCCACCGTGGCACTGCTCGGCATCGCGTCGACACCAGCGTTCGCCGCGACGGATTGGCGCTCGCTGTCGACGGCGGACTGGGGCGCAGTAATCGGCGGCCTCGCCGCCTTCGCCGTCGTCCTTGCCATCGGTCGCGCCGTCCCGTTCGTTACGGGCGCGGTCACACTCACGGGAACCGGCGTCGTCGGGACGAGCCTACCCGTCGTTGCATTGGCCGCTGCCGGTGCGGTGACGACGGCCAGCGCGGCCAGCCGAACGCGGCGGTGGCCGCTGCTCGCCGGTGTCGCGCTGGTCGCGTTTGCGGGCATTCCGGCGTCGCTTCCGCGCGCGCTCCCGTTCGCGCTCGGCATCGCCGTACTCACCGCACAGGAGGGAACACAATGACCGGCTGTCACGACGACGACGAGTTCGAGAAGCACCTCGAAGAGGACCCGGACCCGCAACTGGACCCCGAGCGCAGCCCGGGCCTGCACACCGATATCGAAGCGCTGGAAGACATTGAGGTGAGCCGCGAGGACGTGACCATCGGCGAGGCGACACCGGAAGAACTGGCCGCCAGCGACACCGAACCCGTCGAGGACGACGCGGTGGCGTCGCTGCTGTCGGATATCGAACACGGCGGGAAGACGGACCGTCGCCGCGCCGCTCTCGAACTCAAAGACCGGGCGTCCACCGACGAGATCGTGGCGGCGCTCGCCCGTGCTGCGACGACCGACGACGACAGCGACGTGCGCCAGTTCGCCGTCGAGGCGCTGACCGCCCACGGCGGCGAGCGGGCCGCGGCGGTAGCGGTGGAACTACTGGACGACCCCGACCCGTGGGTTAGGGCGGAAGCCGTCGTCACACTGGACAACGTCGACCGCGAGGCCCACGAGGACGATATCGCGGCCGCTATCGACGACGACCACCACGCAGTCCGGCGGAACGCGGCCATCTCGTTGTTCAAGCTTCGCGGTGAGGAAATGGCCGACCTGTTGTTAGAACAGAGCCGCGACGACAGCGAGCGGGTCCGTGAGTGGGCCGCTCACATGCTCGGCGGCGTCGACGAGGACCGCGCTCGCGAGCGACTGCGCGAACTCACCGACGACCCGGCCACCGTGGTCCGCCAGACCGCCGAACGGTCGCTCGACGTGGACCCCGGACGGTTCCGACGGCAGTTCGGCGGTGCGCTGGAGAACGACGCGCGACTACTGCCCGGCGAAGACAGACTCAATCGGATGCCCGACCTCTGACGATGACTGACGGAACGCCCACTACACTGACCGACCGTATCGAAGCCGCACTGCGAGACGTGCGCGACCCGAACGCCGACCTCTCCGTGTTCGACGCGGGCTTCGTCGAGAACATCGACGCGACCGACGGCGACGTGACCATCGAGGCCGACCTGACCGCGCTGGACGGCGGGACAAGTACGCAGGTCGTTCAGGCGATGCTCCACGCGGTCGACGACGTGGACGGCGTCGAGAGCGTCCACGTCGAGCGGACGACACCGACGAGTGAGGGGCAAAGCGGCGTCGAGTCCTTCGACCACGTCGTGGCCGTCGCCAGCGCGAAAGGCGGCGTCGGCAAGTCGACGGTCGCCACACATCTGGCCTGTGCGCTGGCCGCTGACAACGACGTGGCCCTGTTCGACGCCGACATCCACGGGCCGAACGTGCCCGAACTGCTGGAGGTGAGCGGGCCGGTCCACTCCAGCGAGGAAGGCGACCCGCTCCCGGTCCGAGCGGGCGACATGGACGTGATGAGCGTCGGCCTGATGGAAAGCGGCGCGCCGCTGGCCTGGCGCGGCGCGATGGCCCACGACGCGCTCGATGACCTGTTCGAGAACACCGCCTGGCGTAACGACGAAGTACTGGTGCTCGACCTGCCGCCAGGGACGGGCGACGTGGTACTGACGACGCTGCAGGAGGTCCCCGTCGATGGCGTCGTCGTCGTCACGACGCCGTTTCATGCAAGCGTCAGCGACACCAGCCGAACCGTCGAGCTGTTCCGCGACAACGACGTGCCGGTGCTGGGAACCGTCGTCAACATGGCCGAGTACGTCTGTGATTGCTGTGGCGAACCGAACGACCTGTTCACCGGCGACGCGCTAGGAGACCTCGATGCGGAGGTACTGGCCGAACTCCCGTTCTCGCACGACCTGCAGGGGACGCCAGCACCCGGCGACGTGCCAGAGACTGTCAGCGACCTCGGGGACGCCGTCGAGTCCGCCCTCGACACCGCAGGCGAGGTGGGCGTCGACCCGACCGCCGATATTCGGGACCTGCCGCCACAGGAACGCAAGGATCTGGTTCGAGACCAGTTCACCGCGCTGGACAGCGGCGAGCCGTTCGTCCTCGTCAGCGACCGCGACCCGACGCCGGTCGGACAATTCCTAGGCCAGCTCGCGGAGGCCCCACGCGAGGCCTTCGACCCGTTCGAGGTCCGCCGGGAAACGCCCGAGGCCTGGGTGCTGGAGACAGTCAAGCCGTAGGTGTGATCGCTGGCAGTAGGGCGTGGTAATAATTAACACGCCGCCAGAGCAGGTCTAAAGGCATAATGGTCCGCACCCGTAGTAGTACGGTAATGACCGCTATACTCGTGGCGGCGGGCCGACTCGCGCACGGTCGGGAACGTGTCAGGTTCGGGCGGACCGGAGGGATAGCGTGACCGATCCGTTTGCGGTGATGAACGCTATCGGGCTGGTCGGGTTCGCGTTCGTCGGCGCAGCGAAAGCCATCGAAGAGCGCTACGACGTGTTCGGCGTCACGGTCGTCGGCGTAATGACGGCGCTGGGTGGCGGGACGACGCGGGACCTGCTGTTGAACAGAGTGCCGAACTCCCTGCAGTCTCCCGGTGAGGTCGCCCTGTCACTCCTTGGTGTCACCGCCGCTGTGCTGTTCGTGCATTTCCTCGACGACGGCCACCAGCACCCGGTGGTCCTGACGGCCGACGCCATCGGGTTGGCCGCGTTCTCGACCACCGGGGCGCTGCTGGGCCAGCAGGCCAGCCTCCCGGTGTTCGCCGTCGTCGCGCTGGCGACGGTCAACGCGGCCGGCGGCGGCGCGATATCGGACCTGCTGTTGGGCCGAACGCCCTTTATTCTCCGCCAGGACTTCTACGCGTCCTGTGCTGTTATCGGCGGCCTCACCTTCTGGGCGCTGGCACAGATTGGCGTCAGCGTCAGCGTAGCATCGGCCGGGTGCGCACTCGCGGTGCTGTTGGCCCGAGGGCTGGGCATCGGTCGCGGGTGGTCGCTCCCGACGGTGCAGGCGTGGGAGCGACGCGACGCACAGTAGAACGACCCTATTTTTCGCTTGGCCACCATCTGAGTGTGAGCGCGACCGATTGGTCCAGACCGAACACGTCCGACGAACGGTCGACGGTCGCGGTTTCCGGGCAGTCGATTTCGGTACGCTCGTCGGCGATTTCGACGGTGATTGGCCCCTGTGCCTGCTGGAAACGGTCGGCAAGTGCCTCAAGTTCGGCCAGCAGCGCCTCGCGGGACATCGTCGTCTCCCGAGCAGTATGCTGCTGGCGGTGGTCGCCAACGACAGGGTCGATATCCACGTCCGCAGAGCGGTTCGAGAGAACGGCGTTGATGGCCGCCCCGAGCAGTATCACCAGCCCAATGATGTACAGCCAGCTCAGTAGGACGAGGATGCTGGCGATGATGTTCCCGCCCGTCGAGCCAGACTTAAACGCGGTAAAGAGGACCTGCGCGACAGTAAGCCCGATTGCGGCGAACGCGACACCGGGAACGACTTCAAGCGGTGAGACGTCCGTGTCTGGGAAAATATAGTACATCGGATAGAAGACGACGAACAAGCCGGCGGCCCGGACCAGCCCGCTGGCGACCGCCCACAGCGGGCCACTCCCGGCCTCGGGTAAGACGCTGCCGAGCGCGCTGGCGCTGAGTATCGCCACCGCGACGGTCACGAGTAGTAGCAGCCCGTCGCCGAGCTGGTCGAAGAAGGTGTTCGACGCGCCCGTCTCGTAGATGTCCGAGAAGGCTGTGTCCAGCCCCCGGAAAATTCGCAGCGAGCCCCAGAGAAGAAAGCCCACGCCCAGCGCCGACACGGACGCGTCGGCCTCGGTCAGTCCCTGCTGGATGATGCCGCTTGCCTGTGTGGTCAAAACGGTCTCCATGATGCCGACGATGGAGGCCCGTAGCGTGACGTTCTCCGTCCGCTGGACAAAGGTCAACACCAGCAATAACAGCGGAAGAATCGACAGGAACGCATGATAGGCTATCGAGCCAGCCATGAACGTGAGCCGTTCCGCCCTGATTTCGTGAACGAGAGCCCGCAGAACCTCCTCCGTACGGGCGCGACTGAAACGCATACGCAGGATTCGACGCCGGGAAGCAAATAGACGCCGCCGTGGCGGACGCCCCCCGACGCCGCCGGCGAGGTGGGCGTCGGTCCAACCGCCGAGAGGTGCGGTTCGTCACCGCTACAAATCCGGGGAGTGCCCCGGAGCGTCGCTACTGACGGATGACCGCTCGGGTCGTCGTTGCCAGCGACGCGTAGAAGGTTTCGCGTGTCTCCGCCTCGACTTGCTCGAGGAACTCGTCAGCCCAAACAGCGAGATGCTCCTCGAAGAACTGGTCGAGGTGTTCGTCGAAGCCCGCTTCCGCGAGGTAGGCGGCGAACTCCAGTTCCGTGGCGATGTGGTCCGGGAGGTCCGAATGGGTAGCTGCGGGCTGGACGCCGAACTCTCTGTACCAGCGCACGACAGCCATCGTGGCTGGTCCCTTGACCGGGCCGAGTGCATCCGGGTCCTCACCGTCACGATAGACGCTCTCGTAGGGCGGACACGGCGGTCCCGCTGGACCGACGAACAGTCGGGTGTACTCGGTCCTGAGACGATGGCGGTCGGCCGAGCCGATGTCACCGACCACCGGAGCCAACTCACCGGCCTCAATGGCTTCGATCAGCTGTTCGGTCGGCTCCCGCCAGCATTCGGCAAGGACGGCGTAGGTCGCCGCGGCGTCCGACCGAAACCCATCGCTCCCGATGTCGCGTTCGGGCGATCGCTCACGTGTGGTGGAGGTGTCAGTCTGTCCAGTCATTGTCGTTCCTGTGTGCCGCCATCAGTCGCGTACTGTTCGTCGACTCGCTGGATTGGGACGTACTTGAGGCCGAGCGTGACGATGAGCGCGCCGAAGGCGACGATACCGAGGGTGACAACCACCTCGACTAGCGTCGGGGTGTAGGCCCCCGCAGTCGCCCAGATGTCGGTCGTGATGCCGGCGTACTCGCCACCGAGCGAGATGCCCGGTGGGAGGTCGATGTTGGCGACCTCGTATCCTGTAAACACCAGCCGGATCCCTTCGAACATCGTGCCGAAGACCGCGAGGAGGCTCGCGGTGAAGATGACCGACACGCGTTTCCGGAGCGATGGGATCATCAGCATGACAAGCGGGACTGCGCCGCCGACAACAGTCCAGAGCCAGAAGTAGACGGACTCGCCGATGAGGAAGCCACTGGTGATGGCCCAGAACTCGAAGTGGTCCGCCCAGGCGTGGGGCAGTCGTTCGGCCGCAAGCAGGTACACCACGTGCAGCGCGAGGAAGATACCGAGTAGCTTGCCGAGACTCGCGAGTTCCTCGCGGTCGACCTCGTAGTTCGTGAGCCGGTCTGCGAGGACTGACACGACCAGCAACAATCCGAGGCCGGAGACGAGCGCCTTGGCGATGAACACCGGTGCAACGAGGGGGCTGAACCAGTCGCCACGTCCGATCTGCGTCGCGAAAATCCACCCAGTCACGGAGTGGAGGGCGACCGCAGTCGGGAGTGCGAGTGCTGCAGTCCAGAACATGAGCGTGCGGTCGCGCTCACGTCCGTCGGCGGTGTCATCGACACCCAGTGCGAGCGGCGACCCCCGCGCAGCAAGGTCACGGCGCGTCAGGAGCCACAGATACCAGAGGTTTAGCACGCCGTAGAGAATGACAATCCCGAAGTCCCACACCATCGGCGAGCGGAAGTCCGGCGAGGTGAAGAACTGGTAGAGCCGCTCGGGCCGCCCGATGTCTGGGAGGATGAGCAGGCCGGCAACGATGATACAGGCGAGGCTGACCAGTACGCCAAGCCGCGCGAACCCCTCGTAGCGGTGTGAGTGGAAGAACTTCGGTGCGCTCGAAATGATGAGCCCGCCGGCGGACAGCCCGACGAACAGGACGAACATCATGATGTACAGCCCCCACGAGAAGACGTTGCGCATCCCCGTGGCCACAAGTCCCGTGGTGAGTTGGTAGCCCCAGGCTACCAGTCCAGCGACCATGAGGCTCGCGAGCAGGCCGAGCCACAGCTTTCCTTTCGTTCCGAAGGCCGGAATCGCGATTCGGGATGAGTCAGCGGCCATCAGTCATCACCTCCGGACCCCACTGCTGGGACGTGTGGAGCGGCATCACCCTCGATGGAGTGGTGGCTTCCACCCGAGCCACTGCTGTCGCTTTCACCGGCCTCAGCTGGCACGTCCTCGGCCCCGTCGGACCACGGAGAGACATCGTCGAGTTCGCTCTCCATTTTATCCGACGTCTGTGGCCGACCGGGACTCATCTCGCCGCTGATGTAGTGTGTCTTCGGGTTCGTCCCGCGGTCTTCGAGGAGCTGGTCCGTCTCGTACTCGTTGATGTATTTCGAGACGGTGCTCCCCTCGTCGTCGAGGTCGCCGAAGATGCGCGCGTCGGCGGGACAGTTGACGACACAGGCCGGGTCGAGTCCCTCGTCGACGCGATGGCTACAGAACGTACACTTCTCGACGACGCCCTGTGGCCGGGCGGCAACGTCGCCCGTTCCCTCTTCGGGCATATGCTCGGGTTCGTCCCAGTTGAACACCCGCGCGTTGTACGGGCAGGCGGCCATGCAGTAGCGACAGCCGATGCACTTGTCGTAGTCTATTTCGACGATCCCGTCGTCGCGGGTGTACGTCGCGTTGACCGGACAGACCTTTACACAGGGCGCGTTTTCGCAGTGCTGGCACGCCGTCGGCTGGTACTGCATATCCAGCGACCCGCTGCCGCCGTCTTCGGGGTAGCCACCTGACGGGGTGTCCATCTTGTCGCCGCCCTTCGTCAGGACGCGGTTCCAGAACTGCCCCATTGGGACGTTGTTCTCCTGTTTACACGACACTGCGCATGCCTGACAGCCGATACACCGCTCCTGGTCGATTACGAGGCCATAGTTCGTCATCGTTAGTCACCTCCTGCACGTGATGTTTCAGCGCCAGTCCCACGCGGGTTGTCCGATTCGTACTTCTCCGTGCCGAGGTCGTCGGGGGCCGGCTCGACGGCGACGCGGACATCGTAGAACGACATTGTCTGGCCGACTTCACTGACCTCGTTGTGTGTGAGGTCGTTGTGGTGGCCCTTGAGGTAGTCACGCGACCACCATCCCTGGTCAGTGTTTACCAGCCCGGGCTGGAACGCCTCGTTGTACTTCGCCTTCACAATCATCTCGCCGCGGTCGTTGTACACGCGGACGTACTCGCCGTCCTCGATACCGCGAGCCTTCGCATCCGACGGATGGATGTCCAGCTGCGGTTCGGGGTTTACCTCGCGCACCCAGTTCAGCATCTCGTACTGTGAGTGGATGCGGAACCGACTGTGCTTCTGCATGAACATCAGCGGGTACTCGTCGGCCTTCTCGTAGTCGTCGGCTGTCCGGTCTTCGAGTGGCCGTGGGACATCGAACGTTACGCCCTCCTCGCTCGGGGCGTCATCGTCGTACATTTTGATGCGCCCCGTGTCAGTGGGGAATGCATCGGTGTACTTGACGATGGGAACGGTCTGTTTCTTCTGGGTCCCCTGTTCGAACAGCGTCTCGAAGTCGATGGCGTCGTCCCGGCTGGCGAGTTCCCGGAGCAGTTCGCGTTTTGTCTCCGGGAAGTAATCACCGAATCCGAGTCGCTTCGCAAGCCCGCGGATCGCGTAGTAGTCGTCTCTGGCCTCCCACATCGGTTCCTGGACCTTGTGTCGATAGCTGATGTGTGGGTGGGACCCCCAGCTGGACGTGATGTCCTCCTGTTCGAACCAGTGTGGGGCCGGGAGGATGATGTCCGCGTGCTGGACCGTGTCCGTGTGGTGCATGTCCGCGACGACGTACATCTCAAGGCTCTTGATAGCCTTTCTGAACCGCTGGCGGTCCGGGAACTGGTTCCCCATCATGTTCGACTCGATAGAGTAGACGGCCCTGACCTTGTGCGGGTCACCGTCGAGTATCGCGTCCGGATATTCGGGGAAGTACAGCGACGGTCCGGGGTCGGCGTCCTCGGGAGCGCTCCAGCCACCGGTACTGAGCGACGCACCGCCGGAATGGTGCGCGTGGATGTTCCCGTGCCGGCCGTAGTCACCGGTCAGCCCCAGCAGCATCGCGTAGGTCTGGCCGAAGACGTGCCCGTGTTTGTACCGCCCGATCGCGTAACTCGGGGCGATGCCACCGGGGCCGCGAGTCGCCAGCCATCGGACTGCAGTGCGGATGTTCTCCGCGTCGACACCAGTCTTCTCCGCGACTTTCGATGGGGCGTAGTCGGCCACGTGGTCACGGAGTCGGGTCAGTGCTGTCTCACATTCGATGCCGTCGACGGTGTACTCACCGAAGAGGGCGTACGGGCCGTCGGTCTCGGGTTCGAGTTCGACCGGCGTGTTACTGCCCCGTTCGACCGCGACGACCTGGTCGTCGCTGCCATCGTCGAAGACGGTGCTCGACTTGAGCAGGTCACCGGTGTCTTTCCGCACTAGCGCCGGACCGGTCGTTCGCTTCCGGAGGAACTGTTCGTCGTACGTCCCGTCCTCGAAGACGGTGTGCATCATCGCAAGCGCGAGATGCACGTCTTTCCCGGGCCTGACCGGGAGCCACAGGTCGGCTTTCGACGCAGTCGTCGTATATACCGGATCCACCACGACGAGTTTCGCCCCGCTCTCGACAGCATCGAGGACCTTCGAGGCATCCATCTGGAACTGACTGGAGAAGATGTCCGACCCCCAGACGATGATGGTGTTCGCGTTCTCCCAGTCCTCGGCTTCGTTCGTCGGTGGCAGGAAGAAGCCGGTCCCGGTGACTCGGTTGAATCCGCGTCCGACGTTGGTGTCGATGCCCCAGGCTGACTGGCTCGTGCCGAACAGGGAGCCCAGGCGACTAAACGCCTGTCCGGACTGGCCGTAATTCCCCGACCCTGCGTGGAGGAGAATGCTCTCTGCGCCGTGATCTGCTTTCAGCGACTGCATTTTGTCGGCGACGAGGTCGAGCGCCTCGTCCCAGGAGACGCGCTCGAACTCGGCGTCCGGACCGCGTCCGTCGGGATTAGGGGAGTCGGGCGACCAGTCGGTGCGCTTCATCGGGTATTTGAGTCTTGTCGGGTCGTACACGCGCTGGGTGTGTGAGAGGCCGAGCACGCAGGCCCGCTTGTACTGCTCGTCTTCCGGCGGGTGTGGCTCGACCTTCCTCACCTGTCCGTCACGGACGTGGACGTCGATGGGACACTTCCCACGACAGTTCGGCGAACAGACGGTCTGGATGACCTCGTTTTGCCCGACATAGTTCTCGATACCCGTGTCGTGTTTTGACGCCGCCGTTTCGTCTCCGCGTTCGGCCAGTCCCTGAAGGAACTCACCGCCGCCGAGGCCAAGTGCAGCAGCCGCTCCCCCGGCTTTCAGTACGTCACGTCGGTACAGGCCATCGTTGTCAGTCATCGTCGAATCCCTCGGGTTTGGTCGGCCGCTCGTCTTCACCGAACTCCGCCAGTACCGCCTCGTGGTACTTTTCGTGGAATTCGGCGTCGCTCAGTTCCCCGTTCGAGACACGAATCGCGTCACGAGCCATCCGTAGTCCCAAGTCAGTGTCGTAGTCGACGCCGTCAAGCATCGCTGTTGCTTCATCTTCCCACTCATCAATCGGCGTCAATCTCGGCTGCTGTGGGTTGTCCATGGCTCTAGTTATCGATTTCTCTCGGAACTCGGTAGGAGACGCGCTGTATTATGAAGGGGTTTAAATACAGGTGAGAACCGCGCCACTCAGCTTGAACCCACGGTGTAGCGATAGGCCGATGGCGTGTCGAGGAGCTAGACTGCCGGCCGAAACGCGGTTTCACCCATGGAACGGCCTGGTCGCGTTTGTCTCGGTCGCTACAACACCGGCGTCGATGCTACCGCCAGTCTTGACCGAAGAAATGAGGCTACGGGTCGAAGGCGGCCGTCGCGAGTTTCGATTCGACGGCGTTCAGGCGCTGAGAGAGCGCCGATTTCGAGATGTCCAGTGTCGATGCGAGTTCGTCGAGGGTCGTCTGTCGGGGCTGCCGGTAGTAGCCTTCGTCGACCGCGAGTATTGCCGCTTCCCGTTGTTTTGTCGTGAGACAGGAGAGGTCGACAGTCGCAGGCTCCGACTCCGTCTCGTCGTCCTGCCGGGATGTTAGCCGTCGCAGACGGACTCGTTCAGCCGCCGATTGCAACTGCTCGACTAGCTCACTGATGACGCTCCGGTCTGAGACGTACGTTTCGATGAAGAGGGTGTCACCGTCTGCGCGTCGGGTTCGTGGTACACACCCGACCTCGCCAAACGCGAGACAGAGGCAGCCGTCCCCGACCTGATTTGTCGAATGCAGGACCCGCGGAGTACCGGTTTCATCGGAGACAGTCATCTCTGCGTGGCAGATTCCGTCGTCGATCTGGTTGTGAACGCTCTCGATGTCTGCGTCCGGATCCGAGAGTGGACACGAACAGTTATCGGACAGCTCAATTTCGAACAGGATCTTGAGGGGCCGTTCGGTTGCGGTACCCGTTGTCGTCCCTGTACGCCCGCTCTCGGCTTGGTCCATCCTGTTTGCACCTCTCCGTCGTTTACTTAAATACGTTTTGTCAATTCTCACCGTAATCGGCAGACTGCGAGATGTTCGTCCCGAACGTTCATGTATAAATATCCCCCAGCAATCACGACGGTCCCAGATATAAACTGTGCCCCACCGTGACGGCGTCGTGGGCATGTCCACAAGTTGGTGTCACCAGATTCACAAGATAAATGCCGCCTCCGCCTGATACATCGATAATGGTCCTCTCGGACGTTTTGCTTGCCCCCCTGGGACTGGCCGCCCTCCTCCTTGCGGTGCCGATTGTGGTGCTGTATCTCATTCGACCGGACCCACAGGAACTCACGCTGCCGACGTTCCAGTTTCTCGTCGCCGGAGAACGCCAGCAGTCAGCGACGCCGTTTCTCGAACGGATCTCACGGAGCCTCCTGCTGCTGTTGCAGGTGCTCGTTGTACTGGTGCTTGCGGTCGGACTGGCGACACCGTACGTCACCGTCTCCGAGCGGGCGACGGTTGAGGAAACGGTCATCGTCGTCGACACGAGCGCGTCCATGCAGACAGACGCCGACGGGCAGACACGCTTCCAGCGGGCCGTCGCGGCCGCCCAGGAGGAGGTGACGGGGACGACCTCTATCGTCACCACGACCAACGGTGGCGAGGTAGTGCTCCAGCGCGGCACGCCGACAGCGGCACAGGGAACGCTGGACGGACTCAGCCCGACGGATGCGCCGGGAGCGCTCAGCGGTGCTATCTCGCAGGCAGCCTCGCTCGCCGGCGAGAACGCCAGAGTCGTCGTCCTCAGCGACTTCGCAGGTGAGGAGTGGACCACCGCGGTCACGACGGCGCGCGGGCGCGGCCTCTCCGTCGACCTCCAGCAGTTCGGTGGCGGCGGCGACGGGAACGTCGGCTTCATCGACCGGCGGTTCTCCGGCTCGGCGGTGACGCTGTCGGTGAAAAACTACGGCGACTCGACCGTGACCCGGACTGTCCGGCTGGGGAACACCCAGCAAGAGATCCAGCTTGGGCCCGACGACGTGGGTTCGGTGACGCTCCCGGTCCCGGCCGGCGGGAGCGAAGCCCAGCTTAGCCCGGGCGACAGTTTCACGACGGATGACAGCGTCTACGTCGCCGCACCGGCGGACGCGGCCGTTGACGTGCTGGTGCTGACAAACGACCGGAACCGGTACCTGACCACCGCGCTGTCGGTCGTCGACCGGGTGAACGTGACGGTCAGGCAGCCGCCGACAACGATTCAGGGCGACTACGACATCATCCTGTACAGCAACGTCGACAGGAGTTCGTTGCTCCCGGGGAACGTCGAAACCGGGCGCGAACTGGTCGAAGACGGTGGCGGCGTGGCGGTGCTGGCACAGGACAACCTCCCGCAGCGGTACCGAGACCTCCTCCTCATCGAACCCGGCGAGACCAAGGCGGGCGCAACGGTGGGCCAGACAGCACAGACACAGCTCACCCGCGGCATCGACTTCCAGCCTCCCGACGAGTACGTTTCGGGCTCGCTGCGCTCCGGGTCGGCCCAGGTCCAACTGAGCGACGGGACGCCGCTCATCGCGACCGAAGACCGGAGCGGTGGCCGCGTCATGTACTACGGCTACATCGAGGACCGGTCCAGCTTCAAGTTCAACTACCAGTACCCCGTGTTCTGGAAGCGGGCGGTGTACTATCTCGCGGACAGGGAACAGCTCCCGGCGCTGAACCACGAGACCGGCGAGACCGTCCGGTTCGGCAACACCACTGTCGAGGGGCCGGCTGGCCCTTTCTCCGGGAATTCGGTCCGGCTCCAGCGAGCCGGCCTCTACCGGAGCGAGAGCCGGCAGGTGAGCGCGTCGCTGCTGGACGAGAGCGAGTCAAACACCAACGTCGAAGCGCTCGACCAGCGCTCCGGAACGGCCGGGAACCTCACCCGGACCGAACGCCGGTCGGTGCCACAGCCGCTGACCGAATACTTCGCGCTGGCCGGGCTGGTACTCGCACTGGCCGAGATTGGATATCTCCGCCGGCGAGGTGATCTCTGATGAGCGTTTCATACACCCTCGCGGAGGGACTCACCGTCGGTGTCGAGCACCTGTGGCCGCTGGTGGTTCTGCCGGTCGCCGTCGGTCTCCTCGCGTATCTCATCCGGCGTGGCGAGGGCGGGCCGCGGTCGGCCTCGAACCGGAGCCGCCGACTCCTGCTTGCCAGCCGCGTGCTCATCGTCTGCCTGCTCGTCCTCGGCGCGATGGGACCGTACACCGTCCAGACCAGAGAGACGCCTGGCGAGCCGGGCGTGACACTGCTGACAGACGAATCCGCGAGCATGGGGATCTATCCGAACACGACCGACGAGATGGTACAGGACATCGAGGACGAGGGGGTTCCGGTGACGCGAGCGACGATCGGCAGCGGGTCGAACTCGCGGATCGGCGACGGTGTGGCGGCAAATCTTCAAGAGAATGGAACGGTCGTCGTCGTCTCCGACGGGCGCGTCACGGAGGGGCGAAGCCTGGCGACGGCCGCCGAGGACGCCGCCGGGCTCAACGCGACTGTCCATAGCGTCACTCCCCAGTCGCCACGCACCGAGCGGGCCGTGGCGATAGCAGGGCCGTCGACGGTGAGCCGCGGCGTCCAGTCGCAGTACACCGTCTCGATGGAGGGCGTGAGTGTCATCGAAGCGGTGCCAGTCGAGGTGACCATCGACGGCGAGACGGTCACTGAAGGCGAACTCCGACCGGACGGGACGCTCACCGTCGACCATACGTTCGAGGAAATCGGGTCACACCGCGTGACTGCGACGCTGTCCGGCGACGACGAGTACGCGCGAAACGACGTGTTCTACAAGAGCGTCCGCGTCGTCGAGCAGCCCGACGTGCTGTACGTCTCACAGGGCGAGTACCCGCTGCGAAACTATCTCGACTCGCTGTACAACGTCTCGACGGCCTCGTCGGTTCCGGCGGACCTCGACGACTACGCCGCCGTCGTCATGCAAGACACGCCGTCGGGCAATATCGGGAACGCCACCGCGTTGCAGGACTTCGTCATCAATGGTGGCGGGCTGGTCGTCGCGGGCGGCGACAACGCCTACGAGAACGGCGGCTACGAAACGTCGTCGGTGGGCTCGATGCTTCCGGTCCGTGTCGGGAACGCGTCCGGCGGCGAGTCGAACATCGTCATCCTCGTCGACGTGTCCGGTAGCGCCGAGAGCGGACTCTCGATACAGAAAGCTGTCGCGCTTGACGTGCTCGACCAGCTCGGCGACGAGAACCAGGTCGGCGTGGTCGCGTTCAACCACAACGCGTACCGCGTCTCGGAGATGCAGGCGCTCGGACAGAACCGGGCGGAAACCGAAGACAAGATCCGACGGCTGGAAAGTGGTGGCGCGACGGACATCGCCGTCGGGCTTCAGGGTGCTGACGAACTGCTGGGCGACCGCGAAGGGACGATCATCCTCCTCAGTGACGGTCAGGACCAGCTCGGCCCGCCAGCAGCCGTCGCCAACCAACTGGGCCGCGAAGGGACCCGCGTCGTCTCGGTCGGCGTCGGCAAGCGCGTTGGCGTCACAACGATGCGCCAGATCGCCAGCGAGTCCGGCGGCTCGTACTTCGCGGCCGACGAGACCGAGCGGCTGCGGCTCCTCTTTGGCGGCTCCTCGCGGCGCTACCAGGGGGAGAACCTCACCATCGTCACAGAGGACACGTTCATCACCTCCGGCGTCGAGCTGACAGCCAATCCCGGTCAGGCGAACAACGTTCAGGTCAAGCCCGGTGCCGACTACCAAGTCGCCACCGCGGACGGGAAGCCGGCCATCGCCTCCTGGCGGTTCGGGTTGGGCCGCGTGGTCTCTATCACCGCCTACGATTCGGACAACACGATGGGCGGCCTGCTCGACCGGCCGGACTCGCTGGTCGTCACGAAATCGGTCAATTACGCGGTCGGCGATCCCATGCGTTCCCAGACCGGCGTCACGGCGGTCGGTGACGCCCGTGTGGGGCGTCCGACAACGCTGACCTACCGGGGCGATAGCCGCCCGGAGGCGGCAAACATCTCCTTCCGCCAGATCGGCGACGGCCGGTATCGCGGCGAGTTTACGCCTCAGGAAGCAGGATATCAGACCGCACTCGACACCGAGTACGCGGCGAACTACCCCGTCGAGTACGCGACCTTCGGCCCGAGTGACAGCCTCGATGCGCTCGTCGAAACGACGGGTGGGCAGACCTTCAGCCCGAGCCAGGGCGAACAGATAGCCAGTGAGGCACGCCAGAAGTCCACCCGGGTCCGCACCGTTCGGGACACCTGGGACTGGGTCGCCCTGCTCGGCGCACTCCTGCTGTTCACCGGCGAGGTGGTCGCCCGGCGTGTTCAAGTGTACCGCGGTCGCACCTCTCTGGAGAGTGGTCTCCCGTGAGCGCAATCGGTCGCCGAATCAACCTCGGACTCGTGGTGTTCGTCGTCCTCTCGATGGTCGGAACCGGCGGAACGACGGTGCTGTACCAGGATTCCGCGAGCGAACTGCGATCGCAGAACCAGGATCTCAGACAGGAAAACGCCGAACTTCGAGGGAATCTGGACGACACCAGAAGTGAACTGGAATCTACCCGGACTCGCGTCGACGAACTCCAAGAGCAGTTGGAGACGCGGTCGGAGGACGTCGATCAGGTCGCGACCAATCTGAACCAGACAGAGGAGCAGTTGAACGCCACGCAGAGCCAGTTAGCAGAGACCCGGCGGTCGCTCCGCGATAGCGAGGACCGCGTCGAAGAACTGGAGGGGACAGTCGATGACCTACAGGATGAGCGCGACACGCTCGAGAACGAGGTCGATGACCTCGAATCAACAATCGGCGATCTGGAGAGCGAAAACGAGGATCTAGAGGACGAGCGTGCCAAACTGGAGGACCAAGTGTCAGACCTGCAGGACGAAATCGACAGTCTGGAATCACGGATAAGTACGCTCGAAGACGATATCGAGGACCTCGAAAACCAGAACCAAGAGCTGCGAGACGATATCGAGACGCTCTGTAGCCAGCCAGAGAACCAGGACAAAGCTACCTGCGAGGGCTACTGATGGACGAACCAGACACAGATACCGGAGAGAACGGCAACAAGGAACCGCCCGAGAAGGGACGGGCGCAAGCACGCGAACGGATGGCCGCCGCCATCGCCGAGGTGAGACGCGAGGGTAAGAAGGCGGCGTTCGTCTACGCCGTCGTCGACGCGGTGTTGCTCTTTCTTCTGGTGAACATCCTCCTGACTGTCCTTTCGCCGGCCGAACTCCCGACACAGGTGTCGGTTCCCACGGCGGTGACGGACCCGGTTGGGGCGGCTGTCGGCCGCTCGGTACCTGCGCTGTCGTTCCCCACGGGCGCAGTTGTCGGCATCGCCGTCGGAGTGAGCTGGCTCGTCGGCGAGTATCTGTACCGAGTCCGCCAGCCGCTCGTCGAGCAGTTCGAGGCGGCGAACGCGAACGTCACCGACGCGCTCCGAACGGCGCGGGATGCGGTGGAAGACGGGGCCGAGACACGGATGGCGGCCCGGCTCTACGAGGATGTCCTCGATGGGCTGAAACAGAGTTCGAGCGTCGCCCTTGTCGATAGTCGGCGACTGCTCGGGACGCTTATCGTCGTTATCCTGCTGAGCCTGGCGACAGTGCAGGTAGCTGTCGTCGACATCGGCTTGCTCGACCGCGACCCGGTCGAGACGGAGTCACCGAACGACCGGCCAAGCCAGTACGAGGGGCTCGAAGACGGCGACGCGATACTCGGCGATAGCGAGGACGTGCAGGCGGGCGGCGAGAACCTCACCGCCGAGATTGATTCGACGGGCGGCGACGAAGAAATCGACCGGAGCCAGTCGTTTCCGTCGTCGGACACCGGAGGACCGGGGAGCGGAAGCGGCACAGTCGACAGCCAGCAGGCCGGGTTCGCCGGCCAGGAAGACGTCGCGGACGCGGACCTCATCCGCGAGTACAATCTCAGGATTCGAGAGCAAGACACGGACGACGAGGACACCGACCCATGAGCTCAGAGCAAGACATCGACGAACTACAGCGGAAGATCGCGAACGCACGCGAACAGATCGGCACGCGGATCGTCGGTCAGGAGGAGGTACTGGAGCAACTGCTCATCTGTATCCTGGCCGACGGCAACGCCCTGCTCGAATCGAACCCGGGACTGGGGAAGACGACGATGGTCCGGACCGTCGCGGAGGTGACCGACCTCCAGTTCTCCCGCATTCAGAACACGCCCGACCTGATGCCGTCCGACATCACGGGGACCGAAATCATCCGTGAAACCGACAGCGGCCGCGATTTCGTCTTCGAGAAGGGACCGGTGTTCGCCAACGTCGTACTGGCCGATGAGATCAACCGGGCGACGCCGAAGACACAGGCTGCCCTGCTGGAAGCGATGCAGGAGAAACAGGTGACTGCCGCGGGCGAGACCTACGAGCTGCCGCGCCCGTTCTTTATTCTGGCCACCCAGAACCCCATCGACCAGTCGGGGACCTACGCGCTCCCGGAGGCCCAGACCGACCGCTTCATGCTGAAGCTGCTGGTCGACTACCCCGACTACGAGGAAGAGCGGACCATCGTCGATATGTACACCGCCGGCGCAGAGCAAGTCCCCGTCGAGCGCTCGTTGACCCGTCCGGAGATTCAGGAAATCCAGCAACTGGTCCGCGAGATGCCCATTGCCGACGACCTGCGCGACCGGGCGGTCCAGCTCGTCCGCCGGACGCGCGAGGCTGACGACATCGAGTTCGGGGCCAGCCCGCGGGCGAGCATGGCGCTCGTCCAGACGGCGAAGGCGCGGGCGTTCCTCCGCGGCCGATCGCACGTCACGGGCGAGGACATCGAGGCGCTGGCAGCCCCCGTGCTCCGCCACCGGATTATCGTTGACTTCCGGGCCGAGCGGGAGGGTCGAACGGCAGACGACCTCATCGCAGCCCTGCTGGAATGAGCGACGCAGTGACCGCAGTTCAGCGGGCGGCCCAGCAAGAGTGGGAGGGACAGCCGTGACTATCGAACCGGACTTTCTCGACGAACTCGGCCGGTTCACCGCCGCACTGAACCGCCAAACGACCTCGATTCGGCAGGGCGACCAGCAGTCCCCCCGGGTCGGCGAGGGGCTCACATTTAGCGATTACCGTCGCTACTCGCCGGGGGACGACACGCGACGGATCGACTGGAAGCTGTTCGCCCGCACAGAGGAGTACTTCATCAAGCAGTACGAGGAAGAGCGGAGCCTGACCGTCAACCTGCTCGTCGACACGAGCGCGTCGATGGACTACGGCGACGCGTCGAGTCACAAATTCGAGTACGCCGCCAAGCTCGGGCTCGGCTTCGCATACCTCACCGCGGAGGAGAACAACGACTTCCAGTTCTGTACGTTCCGCGACCGGGTGAACCGGATCGATACGGGCCAGTCGAACCGCGGCGAACTCCTCTCGCTCATCGACCAGTTGAACGAGATGACGCCCGACGGGACAGCCGACTTCGAATCCGCGTTGGAGAGCTACGCCGAGCGCATTCGGTCGCGCTCGCTCGTCGTCGTGTTCAGCGACTGCCTGACCGAGCCGGAGGCACTCGAATCCGGTATCGCCGCGCTTGCACGCAACGACGCCGACGTGTTGCTGGTCCGCGTGGTCGCCCCGGCGGAACGGGACCCCGGCGTCGTCGGTGACGTGCTGTTCGCCAACCCCGAGAGCGACGAGACGCGACGGTCGTATTTCAGCGGCTCACTGGCCGAGACGTACCAGTCGCGACTCGACGCCCATGTCGACTCGGTTTCCAATCGCGTTACAGCACTAGGCGCGGACCACGTACTGGTCGATACTGGCGAAGACTACTTCGACTCGTTTGCGAGCATCTGGTTGCAGTAGCCAGACGGCGACAGGGTCGGTTTACTCTGCGAGGATGTGTGCCGGCAGGTCATCGCGGATGATCGTATCGCAGTACTCACAGCGGACACCGTCGTCGCTGACGGCAAAGCGCGAGTCGACGGGTTCGTTCTCGGTCGTGATGCAGTTGTGGTTCGGGCATTCGAGGACGCCCTCGACGACCGACGGGCGCTCGACGCGGCCTTTTTCCACGACCTCGTAGTCGCGAATGATGTTGATCGTCGCTGCGGGGGCGATGAGCGAGAGCACGTCGACCTCGTCCTGAGAGAGTTCGCGGCCCTCGACTTTGACGACATCTTTGTGCCCCAGACGGTCGGATGGCATATTCATCGCGACGGAGACGGAGTCGCCGCTGGTGCCGTCAATGCCGAGAATTGCCAGGACGTTCAACGCCTGGCCGCCCGCAATGTGGTCGATGACGGTGCCGTTCTGGATCTTCGAGACGCGGAGTTGCTGGTCGTTGTCGCTCATTGGTCGCCTCCGAGAATCAGGTCGAGCAGGGCCATCCGTACCGGGACGCCGTTGTGGGCCTGCTGGAAGTACTGTGCGTGGGTGGTTTCGTCGACATCGTGGGCGATCTCGTCGACGCGCGGGAGCGGGTGCATCACGGTCAGGTCGTCCTTGGCCGCGTCCAGCGTGTCGGCGTCGATCTGGTACTGGCCGGCGACTTCGCGGTACTCGCTCTCGTCGGGGAACCGCTCGGCCTGGATGCGTGTCACGTAGAGCACGTCCAGATCGGGGAGAATCTCGTCGAGGTCGGTGTGCTCGCGGATGCCCGCACCGGCCTCGTGGAGGTCGTACCGGACCGAGCGCGGGAGCTGGAGCGATTCGGGGCTGATGAAGTGCTGCCTGGCGTCGACGGTCGTGAGTGCGTGGGCCAGCGAGTGGACGGTTCGTCCGTACTTCAGGTCGCCCATGATGCCGATAGTCAAGTCGTCGAAGCCGGCGTTCTCACGGATCGTGTAGAGGTCGAGCAGCGTCTGTGTCGGGTGCTGACCGGCCCCGTCGCCGGCGTTGACGAGCGGCACGTCGACGAACTCGCTCGCCATCTTCGCAGAGCCCTCCATTGGGTGCCGGAGCACGAGCGCGTCGGTGTACCCCTCGACGACGCGGACAGTGTCGGCCAGTGACTCGCCTTTTTTCACGCTGGAGGACTCGACGGAGCCCATGTCGACGATGTCGCCGCCGAGGCGTTTCATCGCCGTTGTGAAGCTCATCTTCGTCCGGGTGCTCGGCTCGAAAAAGAGGAGGCCAAGCAGCGTGTCGCTGTGCCGGTCCGCGAACGCTCCCGGGTCAGCCGCGATGTCAGCCGCGTGGTCGAGCACCGTCTCGATGTCGCCCCGCGAGAGTTGTTTCGCGCTGATGATGTGGTCGTGCCGCATTTCACTCGATACCGCGCTCCGGACGCTCTTGAATCCCCCGACACGGGAATTGAACGGTCACGTACATCGTCAGGTTCGGCTTCGAGAGCATCGGTACTGGGTTCGAAAGCGAGGCCAGAGGGCGCGTAGCGGCCAAAATATCAGGACGAGGCGACTCGTCAGGGGTTGCTCTGCCAGACATCGACGCGGGGCTCGGTGTACGCCTTGCCGACGATGTCTGGGATGCCGTCACCGTCAAGGTCGACGACCTTCGCCTCGTGGGTGGGGATGCCGGTGTTCAGTTCTTTCTGCTCGAAATTCCCCGCGCCGTCGTTGTGGAACACGAGCTGTCGCGGTTCGTGTCCGTCCTCTAAACCCATTTCTGCGACGAAGATATCGGGATTACCGTCACCGTCGAAGTCCGCCACGTCGAGGCTGTGCGGGTTCGAAAGGTCGTCGTGCAGCAGGGTCAGGTCCCACTCGGGTGGGTCGAACACGCCCAGCCTGGCCGGGCGGTCGTCGAGATACGGTTCGTCACCCTCGACGAGGATTATCTCTAGGTCGCCGTCGCCGTCAACGTCCTTGATAGCGACGCGAGTACACTGCCAGTCCTCGGCGATTGGCTCCCGGTCCCACCCGTCGGCCGTCCGGTGGAAGACGTTGGGGCCGGCGACGATTTCGACCGCACCGTCCCCGTCAATGTCCTCGACAGCGACACCCTCAACATCGAGGTCCTCGGCGACGACGTGTCGGTTGGCCACCGGCCACGGTTCTCGCGTCGGGTCCGCAGGAATATCGTAGTAGAACACTGTCTTTGACTCCTGGGACAGCCCAACGACCTCGTTCTGTCCATCGCCGTCCACGTCCGCCACAGCGGTGTCGTGATATTTCTCGAAATCGTCGGTGATGAGCCGGCGCGTCCACTGCTTCCGCGGGTTGTCCGGTATCTCGAACCACCACAGTTTGTGCTGGTGGATGTTCTGGCCGGCCACCATGTCCGGTCGGCTGTTCCCCGTGATGTCGCCGAGCGAGCCACCGACAGAGAGTTCCGGTGCGCTGGCGACGTCGTGGCGCTCCCAGCCGGGGTTTTCGTACCAGAACACGTTCGTCTGAAGCCAGCGGGCCAGCGGCCCCATGCCGAACACGGACAGCAAGTCGACCGACTTATCGACCAGCGGGAACTGGACCTCGTGCTCGTCGCCGAGCGCCCCGACGATGACGTCCGGTCGACCATTTCCCGTGAGGTCGGTTGTGAGACAGAAGCTCATCGTGCTCGCCGGCGGCGAGGCTTCGATGCGCTCGTGATGTAGGTTCATGTCCCAGCCGTTCGGGTGTATCGCTATTGTTATGGCCGGGCTAACACCGACCGACAGCGGTCACAGTCTCGAACTTTGCCCGGCAACGGAACCCAGCGTGTAAGAGTAGGCAACAGCCAACCGACGTAAGTCAGACCTTCCGGCCCAGTTTTGCGGTCACTGTTTGTGATTCATAGTACGAGGATTCAAAACCGATAGGCAGTCCACCCTCACTATGCTCGCAATCGCTGGCGGCAAGGGTGGCTGTGGCAAAACGACCATCGCCCTCGGGCTCGGCCAGGCACTGGGAACGCCCACCCGGCGGTCGCTAGTCGTGGACACCGACCGCGACATGCCGAACCTCCACCGTCGCGCTGGCGTCGCTCCGACACCCGGAATCGCTGATATCACAGCCTCGGCTGAGCCGACCGCAGTTGCCCAGCCCGCCACGACCGTCGAGAACGTCGACGTACTTCCCTGTCAGACCGCACCCGGAGCCGCTATCGACAATGCTATCGGCAGTCTGTCCCGGTGTGATGGCCCTGTAGTACTCGACTGTCCAGCCGGCGCTGGCCCGGACGCCGCGCGGCCGCTACGGGCGGCTGACAGGACAGTGCTCGTGAGCGCACCAACCCGCCAGAGCCTCACCGACACAGCCAAAACCGCGGCGATTGCCCGTGCGCTTGACGCACCGCCTGCCCTCACAGTCCTCGTCGGCAGTGACGGGTCCGTAGACCCATCGCCACTGCTGTCCTGCCCAGAGACAGTACACGTTCCGTCGGTGTCGAAGCCGCTGGAATCGGACCGGGCGGCGGCAAAATACGTCGAGATAGCGAACGTTCTCGCCAAGCGGAATACTTAATCTCGTGGGAAAATAAGTCCTCAGTGGTATGGCCAACCGGTTGCGAACGGGGATCGACGTCCTCGACAGAAAGCTCGATGGTGGCATCCCTGCCGGGAGTATCGTCGTGCTCTCTGCCCAGCCGGCTAGCCAGGCGGAGCTGTTCCTCTACGAACTCACCGCCACACGCGGGACCCTGTGGCTGTCGCTTGACCGGACCGCCGAGTCGGTCATCGCGAGCATCGAGCAGACGCCGGCCAACACCGGCGACCCAACGGTGCGACACATCTCCGGCGAAGCGCCCCTCGACAACGCTGGTAAGCTCGTCTCGGCGCTGCCAGAGACCTCGAACCTCATCGTCGACCCGCTCGACGTGCTGGAAGCTCAGGAGCCACACTCGCGCTTTCGCGCGTTCATGAACGACTTGCAGAACCATATCGTCAACACCGGGAGCCTCGCTATCGTCCACTGTCTCGATGGCCGTGACGTGCCACCGCTCCGGGATACGACCGAGCACTTCGCTGACGTGGTGTTCCAGCTTAACACCACAACGAACGGTGACGAGGTCGAAAACCGCCTCGCGATTCCGAAGTTCCGCGGCGGGCGCGCTCCCACGGATATCATCAAGCTCAATCTCGTCGAAGAGGTCAGCATCGATACGAGCCGCGACATCGCCTGATTCTATTCGCCGCCGGGCTGTGGCTCTCTGTCCGTCGAGCCGAACTCAGTTCCGACGAGTATCAACAAGAATAGTCCGAGACCAACACTGATGCCCGCTGCAAGTCCGGTTCCGGTGCTTCCAGTCAACACGACCGTTCCGACGCCGAAGGCGATTCCCGGTGGGAGCGCGAGCAGTAACGGGTACACCAGCGACACTCGCATGGGTAGTGATGACGTGTTGTGCGTATAACCGTTCGCCCGTATGGGTCGTCAGAAAATGGCAGTCGCTATCGCTCGGAACTGGAAAACCGCTCGCCGGCACTCGTCAGTGCAGAGCCACTCGGCGTGCTCGCGGCGCAGTTACTCTTCGGCGCCTTCGATCTCTTCGACGATCTCTTCGGCGTCAACGTCGGCATCTTCCAGCGCATCTTCGATGTCAGCGCCGCCGGCACCGCCCATGCCGCCCATCATGCCGGGCATACCCATGCCGCCGCCACCGATCTCTTCCTGCACGATGATGCGGTCAATATCGAGTAGCTGCGTGAGCTGCTGGGCGATCTGCTGCTTGCCCATCATCCACTGCTGGTTCATCGTCAGCTGCGGCGTCGCCTCGATGTAGAGCGTCTCTTTCTCGACTTCGACGGTTTCGTACTCGGGCTCGGACTCTTCGTCTTCGTCCTCGTCGTCCTCGCTTTCGACGAGCTGTTCTTCCTCGACGGTGTCAGTCTCGAACCACACGTCGAGCTCCATGTCGAGCATCATCTGGATGATGCCCTGTGCCTTCTCCTCGCGGTCCGTGACCTCTTCGAGGACTTCATAGTCGTACTCGACGTCTTCACCGGCCAGCGGGTGGTTGAAGTCCACTCGCGCGCGGCCGCCGATGATGGTCTCGACGTGGCCGTGTTCACCCTCGAGGTCAACGTGGGCACCTGGGTAGCGGTCGTCTTCAGGGATCTTGTCCTTCGAAACCGTCCGGACCTCTTCCTCGTCGTACTCGCCGAAGGCGTCAGCGGCCGCGACGGTCACGTCACCCTCGTCGCCGACTTCCTTGCCGTAGATGTCCTGCTCGACATCCGGGAAAATGTGGTTCTCGCCCAGCACGATGGTTCGCGGGCCGAACTCCTGCTGTTCGGTATCGATACCGTCGTCTTCAGCGACTTCTTCGTCGGTCGTGTCGACAAGCTGGCCGCCGTCGACGGTGCGGGCGGTGTAGGCGAGCTTGACGACATCGCCTTTCTGGAGTCCCTCAGCCTGTTCTTCTTCGTCTGCGGTCTCCTCGTCTACGTCAGTCTCAGACTCGTTGCTCATACCCTGTTCGTCAGTCGTGGCACTCTTAAGGACAACGTTTCCCGGTCAGCAGCGGTCGAGGAACTTCGGAAGTGGTCGGCTAGTACTCGCTTTCGGCCAGCAGTCGGTCGAACTTCTCTCGGTCGATGTTCCGCCCCGAAATGGGGAGAACGACCGTCTCGCCCCGTAATTCGTCACCAGCCTGAATTGCTGCGGCGACAGCCGTCGCGCAGGCACCCTCCATGACGATGCGGTCCGTCTCGAACAGGCGCGCCACGGCATCGGTAATGGCGTCTTCGGACACGAGCCGGAAATCGGCGAGTCCCGCCTGCAGGATTTCGGTCGGGAGCGCGAACGGAACCCGGGTTGCGACACCCTCGGCGATAGTGTCGACGCTGTCGAGGGCGTCCAGCGTCTCGTCCTGCCAAGCGCGGTACACCGCGGGCGCGCCCGCAGCCTGCACGCCGACGACATCGGCGTCGGTCATCGCCCCGAGCGTGACGCAGTACCCGGCCGCGGCGGTGCCGCCGCCGACGGGACAGAACACGCGGTCAACGTCGGGTCGTTCGTCGAGGATTTCGAGGCCTGCTGTGCCGACGCCAGCGAGCAGCTTCGGTTCGTTGCCCGAGTGAACGTAGCGTGCCGCACGCTGGGTCGCCAAGTCCTCGATGTGTTCGCGGGCCTCGTCGTAGTCCTCGCCGTACTGGATGACCTCTGCCCCGAGTTGCTCCAGCGCGTCGACCTTTCCCGCGTTGGCTTCTTCGGGGACACCGATAGTGACTGGCACGTCGAACTCACGGCCGGCCCAGGCAATAGACTGGCCGTGGTTTCCCGTGCTCGCGGCGAGCAGTCCGGCATCGTGGAACTCCTCGTCGAGGGACGCGACGAGGTTCACGCCGCCGCGGACTTTGAACGCGCCGGTCGGGAGCGTGTCCTCGCGCTTGAGCAGAACATCCGCGTTGAGAGCTTCGGAGAGGGCTTCGCTGCGGACAAGGGGCGTCTCTGGGAGGTGCTGTCGGATGCGTTGCCGGGCGCGCGCGACCGTTGGAACTGTCGGCGGCGTCAGGTCGTGGTACGGAAAGAGGGTCGTCTCGTCCGGGGAGTCGATCGGTTCGTAGCGACCGGCCATACTACTACCCGGGAGAGCGGACACAGTAAAGGGCGCGGTCGACGGGAGTGTTTTTCAGCGGCCCGGCCCAGCCACACAGTATGTACGAAGTCGAGGTGAAAGTGCCAGCGGATATCGAGGCTGTCGCGGAGAGACTAGACGAACTCGGGGCCGAACAGGTCGACACGGTGATCCAGACAGACACGTACTACGACGCCCCCCATCGGGATTTCGCCGAGACAGACGAGGCGTTCCGGGTCCGCCGTGAAACCAGAAAGGGGGAAACGAACGCGAAAGTCACATACAAAGGGCCGCTGCTCGAAGCAGAATCGAAAAGCCGTGAGGAGTTCGAAACGGGCGTCGAGGACGGCGACGACATCGACGCTATCGTCCAGCACCTCGGCTTCGAGCCCGCGGCGACCGTCCGGAAGAACCGCCGGGTCTACGAGGTCCGGGAGTACGATGTCACCCTCGACGCTGTCGACGACGTCGGCGAGTTTGTCGAAGTCGAACGAGAGACCGACGGCGACATCGAACCCGTTCGAGAGGGGGCCTACGAGGTGCTTCAGGACCTCGGTCTGAACCCCAACGACCAGCAGCGGACCTCCTATCTCGGCATGCTACTTAGCGATGCGAACGAGTAATCATTCCGCTATTATCTGTTCCCGTAAGTTATAGAACCCGGCCAGACGAAGTCGAGGCAATGACCGAGCGGAACATCCACGTCCAACCTGCGAGCGGGCTCGCCGTCGAAGATCAGGATATCGAAGTCGTAGAGCGCAAGGGTATCGGCCATCCGGACTCTATCTGTGACGGCATCGCGGAGACAGTGTCGCGTGCGCTGGCACAGACGTACATCGACCGGTTCGGCACAGTCTTGCACTACAACACCGACGAGACACAGCTCGTCGCCGGCACTGCCGCCCCGGCGTACGGCGGCGGCGAAGTGCTTGAGCCGATCTACATTCTGGTCGTCGGTCGAGCGACGAAGAAGTTCGACGGCGAACGCATCCCAGCCGAAAGTATTGCCCTCCGGGCCGCACGCGACTACCTCGACGAGCAGTTCCCCCACCTCGACCTCGGCTCCGACGTCATCGTTGACGTTCAGTTCGGTGAAGGGTCAGGTGACCTCCAGACCGTGTTCGGCGAGGAAGCAGCAATTCCGATGGCGAACGATACCAGCTACGGCGTCGGCCACGCCCCGCTAACGGAAACCGAACAGATCGTCCGCAACACCGAGCAGAAATTGACCGGCGAGTACGCCGAGTCCAACCCAGTCGTCGGCCAAGACGTGAAGGTGATGGGCAAGCGCGAGGGAGACCACATCGACGTGACGGTGGCCGTTGCGATGGTTGACGAACACGTTCCGGACCTCGGCGCGTACAAAACCGCTGTTTCGGATGTCCAATCGTTCGTCACCGACCTCGCCGAGGAGTACACCGACCGGGACGTGACGGTCCACGTCAACACGGCCGACGACTACGACGCCGAATCCATCTATCTCACCACCACGGGAACCAGCGCCGAGCAGGGCGATGACGGCTCTGTCGGGCGCGGGAACCGCGCGAATGGCCTCATCACGCCGAACCGCCCGATGAGCATGGAAGCGACATCGGGGAAGAACCCCGTCAACCACATCGGGAAGATATACAATCTCCTCTCGACAGCTATCGCACAGTCCGTCGCAAATGAGGTCGATGGCATCCGGCAGGTCCAGATGCGCCTGCTCTCACAGATCGGGTCACCGATCGACGAGCCCCACGTCGCCGACGCGACGGTCGTCACCGAAGACGGCGTCGCGGTCGGCGACGTCGAAGCGGACATCCAGGCCACAATCGACGACGAACTGGCCGACGTGACCGACATCACGCGGCAGGTCATTGAGGGCGATCTCTCGACGTTCTAAGACACCGAGGCGACACCCCTTTACTCACCGATAGTCAACTCGCGGGTATGCATCCGCCAGACGCCGACAGCGTGCTCGTTCGCCACGGAGAACTCGGCGTCAAGAGCGACCAAGTCCGTCGAAAGATGGAGGGGCAACTGGCGGACAACCTCCGCGCAATGTTCGACGCGCGCGGCTTGTCAGGAGACATCGAACAGCGCCGGAACCGGCTGTTCGTCCACACTTCCCAGCCCGAGGGCGTGACCGCGGCCGCGGCCGACACGTTCGGCGTCACCTCCGCCTCGGCGGTCACGACCGTCGAACCGACGCTGTCTGCAATCGAAGCGGCACTGGCCGCAACCACGCGAGAACAGTACGATGGTGGCGCTTTCGCTGTCAACGCTCGCCGGGCGGGGCCGGCGGACGCACATCCCTTTTCGAGTACAGACATCGAATCCGACGGCGGGACCGCCGTCTGGGAGGCAATCGATGAACTGGGTGGCGATCCCGCTGTCGACCTCGACGACCCCGATTTCGAACTGTTCGTCGAGTGTCGCGCCGACGAGGCCTACGTCTTCTGTGAGAAACGTTCGGGACCCGGTGGCCTCCCGCTCGGGACCCAGCGACCCGTCGTCGCCCTCGTCAGCGGCGGCATCGACTCGCCTGTCGCTGCCTGGAAAGTGATGAAACGCGGCGCACCCGTGCTCCCCGTCTACGTTGACCTCGGTGACTACGGTGGCCCCGATCACCGGGCGCGAGCCGTTTCGACCGTCGAAACGCTCGCCACGTACGCACCCGGACACGACCTGTCGCTGTCCGTAATCGACGCCGGTGACATCGTCACCGACCTCTCTCAAAACCTCGGGTCCCTCCGAATGCTCGTTCTCCGCCGGTTCATGCTCGCAGCCGCCGAAGCTATCGCGAACGAGTGTGACGCCGTCGGCATCGTCACCGGCGAAGCAATCGGGCAGAAGTCCAGCCAGACGAGCGCGAACATTGCCGTCACCGATGCCGCAACTACGCTTCCAGTACACCGACCGAACCTCACCGTTGATAAGTCCAAGATTACCAATCACGCACGGTCTATCGGGACCTTCGAGGACTCGACAATCGACACCGGTTGCAACCGCGTCGCGCCATCACATCCGGAAACTAATGCCTCGCTCGAAGCAATTCGGGCGGCCGAGCCCGACGACCTGTTCGAGCGCGCCGAAGCCTGTGCCCGGGACCGCACTGTCGTCCCCATCGAAAGCTAAATTTCCGGGGCGGGCCAGGGTTGAGCCATGACGCAGGTCTGTCTCGTCGGGAGCGAGGACGTGAATCTCCGGTACGAACTCCTCTCTCGCGAGACCGCTCGGAACGCACTCGCCACCTACGACCTGCAGGAACCGTTCGAGAACACCGTCGCCGTCGACACCGTGAGCCTCGGCGCAGCTGTGGCGCTCCTGAACGATCTGAACTGGTATCTCGTCCGCTTTGCTGACGCCGCGTTCGTCCGTGACCCTTCGATCAGCGAGACGGAATGGCTCTCCCGGAACCTCGCCGCAGCGATCCGGGACGACGACGTTGCTCCCGAGGATACCGGTCGCTTTCTCAAGGTGTACGGTATCGTCGAGTCGGACGTACCCGACGAATCTACTGACGAAGCCTCGTCTGAAGGTGAACCGGAGCCAACGCCCGACACACAGGCGATGGAGACCGAGCGCCCACCCGAGCTTGTCGAGCCGATGCTCCTGACACGGACTGGAGACACGATTCCCGAGTACGACCTTCGAGACGTGGACGACACGCTCACCGTCAGGGTGACCGAATCGGAGTTCGGGGCCTGACTCAATCACGCCGCGCGCGCAGAACAGACTGTTCTCAGTCGAACATTCCGGTCGACATATACCGCTCGCCGCTGTCCCAGTAGACTGTGACCACGAGTGGGTCGTCGACGCCGTCCGCGACGAGTTGCTCGGCTACCTCGCGCGCGGCGAGGTTCGACGCACCCGAGGATTGGCCGACGAGGATACCCTCATCGTGGGCGAGTCGTCGGCACTCGTCTTCTGCATCCGGGAGTTCGACCGTCAGCACGTCGTCCAGCAGATCGGTGTCTAAGTTGTCGCTGACGAAGCCCGGTCCCATTCCCTGGAAGCTATCTTCACCAGTGCCCGGCTCCATCCCCGAGAGGACGGCGTTGTCCGCGGGTTCGACCGCGACGATATCCATCTCGGGGTACGCTTCCCGTAGCCGACGGCCGGTACCGGTGAGTGTGCCGCCGGTTCCGACGCCCGCAACCAGCGCATCGACAGTCCGGTCGCCCACCTGTTCGAGTATTTCCTCGCCCGTCGTCTCGTAGTGCGCCGTCGGATTCGCCGGGTTTTCGAACTGCCGTAACTGGACGTGGTCGTCGCGGTCGCACAGTTCGTCCGCACGCTCTTTCGCGTCGGAGATGTCGCCCTCGACCAGTTCGATCTCCGCGCCGTAGGCTTTCATTATCTGGCGGCGCTCCGGTGACTTCGAGGACGGCATCACCAGCACCACGTCGTAGCCTTTGGTCGCGCCAACCATCGCCATCCCGATGCCGGTGTTGCCACTCGTCGGTTCGACCAGCGTATCACCCGGTTCGAGTGTGCCGTTTCGCTCGGCGTCGCCGATCATGTACTTCGCCGGCCGGTCCTTCGCGGACCCGCCTGGGTTGAACGACTCGATCTTCGCTGCAACGGTTGCACCCTCCGGTGCGTGAACCGAGACCAGCGGGGACCCGATTGTATCGAGAATAGAGTCTTCCATCGCCGCCGGCTACGCGGCCCCGACTTAAACGCCTACTGAAGGTCTCAAACGGTTCGTGGACTTCCAAGACACGGCAGCGCTTTCCGGCGTCGACACCCCCTTCACCTGAACAGGTTTATGTCGTCGACCGGCAGCACCGAGTAATCGACTGACAGCGTGTCTTTCGTAGCTCGGACTTTGCCCACGAACGCGGAAATGTCATCTAGCTGTCCCTCCAGCACGAATAGTTCCATACAGTACCGGTCGCCGACGTGACTGTGGAAGTTCGACGCAACAATGGACTCGTGGTCGTGACGGAGATGCATCATTTTCTCCTCGACGGTTGTCGTCTCGTAGTCGAACAACACAGTGACGATCGCCATCAGTTCGCGGTCCTCCAGCCGCTTGTCCTCGAACTCCCCCATCAGATTCCTGACCGCTTCCCGAACAACCTCGCTGCGACCCGTGTACCCGTGTTCGTCGGCGAACGTGTCGATTCGCTCCTCCAGTTCGTCCGGCATCGAGATACTAACAACGCCCATGTATTAACTCGGCTCCGTTGGAGTATTAATAGTTCATATCCGCTCGCACAGACTGGAATCACTCCGGATAGCGCTGCCGCTAGCTCGTATCTTGTAAACGACTGGCTTGCTGTGCTGATAGCCCTCACTTTGTATAAATACGGAAAGCCCACTCGGGAGAGATGATTCTCCTGAGTGGGCTATGAAAGGTATGAATGGTGGCGGCGAACCGGATTTCCCAGAGGCTCGCGCACTCCAGTACTCCCCGGAACGCTGGTGGGCTTATCTTCCGTGTTCGGGATGGGTACGGGAGGCAACCCCACCGCTGTGGCCGCCTAACGTCGAGTCACGGAATCGAACCGCGAGGGTACCAGTCTCGATCGATCTCCACCGTGTGATTACGTGCGATCCAGTTTGCGCCTGGACTCGTTCAGCGACGAGTTAAATCGTCGGTGAATGAGTCACAGTGCGTATGAATGATGGCTTTGGTCTGTTAGTGCTCGTGGGCTTAACGTCTCGTTACCTCGACGCGCACACCCCGAGTCTATCGACCGCGTCTTATACGCGGGACCTCAGCGGTGTCTCTTTTCCAAGTGGGTTTCGAGCTTAGATGCGTTCAGCTCTTACCCCGTGTGGCGTGGCTACCCGGCACGTGCTCTCTCGAACAACCGGTACACCAGTGGCCACCAACCGTAGTTCCTCTCGTACTATACGGTCGTTCTTGTCAGACACCATAACACACCCAGTAGATAGCAGCCGACCTGTCTCACGACGGTCTAAACCCAGCTCACGACCTCCTTTAATAGGCGAACAACCTCACCCTTGCCCGCTTCTGCACGGGCAGGATGGAGGGAACCGACATCGAGGTAGCAAGCCACTCGGTCGATATGTGCTCTTGCGAGTGACGACTCTGTTATCCCTAGGGTAGCTTTTCTGTCATCAATTGCCCGCATCAAGCAGGCTAATTGGTTCGCTAGACCACGCTTTCGCGTCAGCGTTCCTCGTTGGGAAGAACACTGTCAAGCTATCTTTTGCTCTTGCACTCTTCGCCGGGTCTCTGTCCCGGCTGAGATAGCCATAGGGCGCGCTCGATATCTTTTCGAGCGCGTACCGCCCCAGTCAAACTGCCCGGCTATCGGTGTCCTCCTCCCGGAGTGAGAGTCGCAGTCACCGACGGGTAGTATTTCACTGTTGACTCGGTGGCCCGCTAGCGCGGGTACCTGTGTAATGTCTCCTACCTATGCTGCACATCGGCGACCACGTCTCAGCGACAGCCTGCAGTAAAGCTCCATAGGGTCTTCGCTTCCCCCTGGGTGTCTCCAGACTCCGCACTGGAATGTACAGTTCACCGGGCCCAACGTTGGGACAGTGAAGCTCTGGTTAATCCATTCATGCAAGCCGCTACTGATGCGGCAAGGTACTACGCTACCTTAAGAGGGTCATAGTTACCCCCGCCGTTGACAGGTCCTTCGTCCTCTTGTACGAGGTGTTCAGATACCTGCACTGGGCAGGATTCAGTGACCGTACGAGTCCTTGCGGATTTGCGGTCACCTATGTTGTTACTAGACAGTCCGAGCTTCCGAGTCACTGCGACCTGCTCCGTTCCGGAGCAGGCATCCCTTCTTCCGAAGGTACGGGACTAACTTGCCGAATTCCCTAACGTTGGTTGCTCCCGACAGGCCTTGGCTTTCGCCGCCATGGACACCTGTGTCGGTTCTCGGTACGGACACTATGCTCGTCTTTTCATGGGCCCCAGGTTGAATCACGTTTCCCTATACCGCCGTTCGTCCGCTTCTTGCCATTACGGCTTCCACGGAGTTGGACGGTTCGACCGGGCGAATGCCCGGTGTGATCGACCCCAGGGCGTCAACTTTCACTGCATAGTGGCACGGGAATATTAACCCGTTTCCCATTTCGTCATAGTCGAGTTGCGGTATGACTTAGGACCGGCTAACCCTCAGCTGATCAGCAGTGCTGAGGAACCCTTATCCATTAGGCCGTCGGGGTTCTCACCCGACTATCGCTGCTACTATGGCCAGGATTTTCGTCACTAATCGGTCCACAGGAGCTCTCGCCCCTGCTTCCATCCAATTAGAGCGCCAATCTACTCGATTACCAGTATGAGTGGTACGGACAGGTCTCGGTGGTGGATTTGAGTCCCGATCATTTTGGGCGCCTCAAACCTCGGCCGGTAAGCTGTTACGCTTTTCTTAGAGGGTAGCTGCTTCTAAGCTCACCTCCCGGCTGTCTAGGGCTCGAGACCACCTTCAGAGGATTACACTTAATCCACACTTGGGGACCTTAACCTATCTCTGGGTTGTTCCCCTCCTGGTACACAGGCTTACCCCGCGCACCGGAATCCCCGCGTCAAACAGCGTCTGTAGGTTTGGAGTTTGACAGGTGTGCCGACTCCTCTCGGAGGCGGACACACCAATCGGTCGCTCTACCCCACAGACTACCTCGGCGGAGGTCATGCTTCGACATGTTTCGATTGGAACCAGCTGTTGCCGGACTCGATGGGCCTTTCACCCCTACACATAGATCACGAGAGGGTATTGTAGGACACCAACTCTAACAGACTTCCACGTGCCTTTCGGCACGCTTCATCTTGTCCATGCGTAGATCGTCCGGATTCGGGTCGTGTCCGTGTGGCTCCCCGCCCTTGAAGACGGCGGCCCTCGGGCAAAGCCCTGCGGCCATGTCGGTTTCCCTGTGCCTCCCCGGATGCTCCGGTTAGACTTGCCATACAGACACACTCCCTGGCTCGTTTTTCAAAACGTACGACAGAACATCGGCTTCCCGTGAGTCTTACTGGAGACTCGCGTCTCGGTCATTCGTCATGGGACCTTGTATGCCCTGTCGCTCGATCGCCAACTGATTTCATGCTCTATTTCGCCTCCCTTCTGAGGGTACTTTGCAGCGTTCGTTCACACTACTTGTTCACTATCGGTCTCAGGTTGTGTTTAGCCTTCGCAGTCGATGCCTGCGTTATTCGCGAGGGATATCCAACCCCCGCTACTCTGGCACTACCGCACGTCGTACTGGTCTCGAGTACGGGGCTGTCACCCTGTATCACGCTCTATTCCAAGAGACTTCGTCGAGATGGTCGGACGATGAGAGGTAGCCCTGACACCACATTGCCCGTGAGGGCTTCGGTTTGGGCTGTATCGCGTTCACTCGCGGTTACTGACGACATCACATTGCGTTTTCTGTTCCTCCCGATACTGAGATGTTTCAGTTCTCGGGGTTCCTCATTGCGCGAAGCAATTGTTAGAGAGATTCTCATTCGGAAATCTGTGGTTCTTCGCCTCCGTGCGGCTCCCCACAGCTTATCGCAGCTTGGCACGTCCTTCATCAGCGCCTGAGCCGAGCAATCCACCAGCTGGCATAGTAGCCAACGTCGTTGTGACTCGTTCAACTGAACGAGTCCAGTGGACGCCTGGATCGCACGTACACACGGTTTCATATTCGCCCCCAAGGTGGAGATGGTGGGCGAATCGACCCTTCCCAGGCTCGGTTTCACCCGGCCTGGTGCATCTGTCGTCGTATCACATCCGAGCGCCGTCCCACACTTAAGGGGCACGGTTCGGAGCGATACGAAGTACGGACCCGTCGGGAGTTGCACCCGACATCCCCGTGAAGGGATATCCGCCTCGGATAGGTCTTTGTGAGCCCAGCGGGCCCATGCAGTAGTCGGCGCTTACCGACTCGTGGTGACTTGTGGTCACCAGTCAATGTAGGTGGGTCAGGGCAGAGCCCTGATCCCGGTCAGTAGGAGGTGATCCAGCCGCAGATTCCTCTACGGCTACCTTGTTACGACTTAAGCCCCCTTGCGGAGCCCAGATTCGACCGTCGCATGACGGCCTCATCCGGACCCCACTCGGGTGCTTTGACGGGCGGTGTGTGCAAGGAGCAGGGACGTATTCACCGCGCGCTTCTGACACGCGATTACTACCGAATCCAGCTTCATGCGGGCGGGTTTCAGCCCGCAATCCGAACTACGACTCCGTTTGGAGATTAGCTTCGCCTCTCGGCGTTGCATCCCACTGTCAGAGCCATTGTAGCCCGCGTGTTGCCCGGTCCATTCGGGGCATACTGACCTACCGTTGCCCATTCCTTCCTCCATTTTAGCAATGGCAGTCCTCCTAGTGTACCCAACCACCGCAGGGGTGTTGCTGGCAACTAGAAGTGTGGGTCTCGCTCGTTGCCTGACTTAACAGGACGCCTCACGGTACGAGCTGACGGCGGCCATGCACCTCCTCTCAGTAGCGTCGAGTAAAGTCGTCAACCTGACTGTCATTACTACTGTCGGGACCGGTGAGATGTCCGGCGTTGAGTCCAATTAAACCGCAGGCTCCTCCGGTTGTGGTGCTCCCCCGCCAATTCCTTTAAGTTTCATCCTTGCGGACGTACTTCCCAGGCGGCTCGCTTATCGTCTTCACTACGGCACATCACGTGCTCATGGCGCGTGACATACCTAGCGAGCATTGTTTACAGCCAGGACTACCCGGGTATCTAATCCGGTTCGAGACCCTGGCTTTCGTCCCTCACTGTCGGGTCCGGTCTCTCAACGTGGTTTCCCCATTGGTGGTCCGTCCAGGATTACAGGATTTCACTCCTACCCCGGACGTACCCGTTGAGTCTCTCGGCCCCAAGCTGTGTAGTTTCCACCGGACGCCGACCAGTTGAGCTGGTCGATTTCCCAATGGACTTACACAGCAAGCTACGGACGCTTTAGGCCCAATAATATCGGCCATCACTTGGACTGCCGGTATTACCGCGGCGGCTGGCACCGGTCTTGCCCAGTCCTTGTTCCTGTACCACCTTACGGTACAGAAAAGCGAGGGCTATATGCCCTCACACTCGGAGTCCCCCTATCGCACTGTCGTGCAGTGTAAAGGTTTCGCGCCTGCTGCGCCCCGTAGGGCCCGGTATCTTGTCTCAGATACCGTCTCCAGGCTCTTGCTCTCACAACCTGTACCGATTATCGGCATGGTGGGCCGTTACCCCACCATCTACCTAATCGGCCGCAGCCACATCCTACAGCGCCGGAACGTTTCCAACTCTCGGCACTCCAGCATGAGAGTTGTATCCGCTATTGGCCTCAGTTTCCCGAGGTTATTGCGGTCTGTAGGGTAGTTTGGCCACGTGTTACTGAGCTATATGCTACGAGTCTAAACTCGTGCAACTAGCATGGCTAAATCGGACTCCGATAGCAATGGCCTCCGGCAGGATCAACCGGAATGTGCTGATATACATCAGCGGCGGAAGTGGTTGCACTCCGTCGGAAGCTAACACATTGGTTCCTACGCCAATGTTGACTACTGCATGGGTCCGTGGGCTCACATCAGATTCCATCTTAACGGCGGACCGCAGGGGTGGAATCCTCATGGGATGAGACCTCGCCGACCCCAGAAGGGAAGGCGAGAGTCTCTCGTGGCTCGGGCCGACCCAGGTGGCCGGCCGAGCATGTCGACCCGGGCTCGCTGCCCGGTGCGACCTTCGCATTAGTTCAGAAGACGGGGGAACATATAAATGAATCGTCTCACGCCCGCCCTGTGTAGAACACACACGACGCATACGTAACGTGATGGCGTGACACGCATAACCGCAAGACTGCATCCGGGTGTCGGTGGTCCAACGTGTATTCGTTCTCTGATTCTGACATGGGATGCAGTGACCGAGTTCCAGCCAGCCATTATATATCAATTGGGAGTGGTAGGTACTCGACGGTAGACAACCGTAGTGCACCGGGAGCTAAGACGGAGCAAGGGTCAAGACACTCAATAAGCAAGCAGTCAGCCCAGGGACAATCGCTGGTTACAGCAGAGAAATATCTCACCGTCGTCGTGAACCAGGACGCGGTACAGTGGTAAAATTAGGCGGTCAGCGAGTCGATGTGGCCTTCGGCACGGAGCTGGTCAGCGTCTTGCCCCTTGTAGCGCCATTCGATGTTGGCCTTCTCGTCTTGCCAGTCCCACGGTTCGGCGAGAACGATGTCGTCCTCGTTAATCCAGGTTCGGAACTTCATCCGGCCCGGGATCCGGCCGAGTCGGGTTTCGCCGTCCTCACAGCGAATGCGGACGTGGTTCCCGCCAAGGTGCTCTGTTACCACTGCAAACATCTCGTCGTTTGTAGGCATGCGGAGATTCCGCCGCCCTGAATCGTCGCTCACAGTATAAATACGATGGCCTCCCGTATAAGTCGTTTGAGAGGCGAGATAGCGTGTACCATGCGGCCGACATAGTGGCCGTGCCACGGTAGGAACTGGCCGATAGCTACTGAGAATAGTGAAACGGTGAGAACGAACTGACGACAGTACGTCGATTCAGTCGGCAGTCAGCGCCTGTGGTTCGTCGGCTTCCTCGGCCATTGCATCCGTCAGTCCGGAAGCGAGCGCAAACACTGCTTCCTTGTGGTCTGTCTTCGATTTGTGGATCGATGTCGGTTTGACACCGAGGTCGGCGTACAGATCGTGCTCAACGCTCGTGTCCGCTTCGTGCTCGTAGTGGTGTTGTACCTGCGCGAGAAGACTGTGAAGGTGAATGAGTTCTTGCTTCTTCATTAGTATCCAATCTTATGGAGTGGAGGGTAATAGTACTACCTTGCCAACGACTCACATGTGGGTGTCGTTCGGATGCAGCTCTTAGCAATCTTAGATGTAAATAGAGAGCCGCTTACCGCCGTATAACCGATTGTACTACGATTATCGCCTGCGGATCATAATATTCTGTTTTCCACCCCGAATATCGAACGAAACGGAGAATTACCACTATGTGAAAGCTCTGTCATTAACGGCTAAAGAGAACTGGGTGGCTACTGACCTGCGAAGCGCTCTCAATCATGAAAAACCACAACAATATATTAGTTATCGAACACTTCATGACTGCTGAGCACGTACCGATGGTCGTAATGAACTGGAAGCACCCACGAGACAAGACTGCGGCTATGGCGAAACAAGAAGAAGCAAACAGCGGGACGGAGTGGTCATTCATCGCAGCGCTGATGACTGCTGCATAACGGTTTTCTCACCGTCCAGAACGGAGTCCTACAGCGACGGGTCTATGCACCGCAGACAGAGGCCGTTAGGTGACAGTACGGATATCGACCGTCGTATTGTGGACGACAGCGCGGCTGATACCAGTACACTGGTACGTGTGTGGTTCCGAGTGGCCGGACCAGTTCGACAGTTCCTGCTCGAACAGACGGTGCCATGCATCCGGGTACGCAGTCTCCGAGACGTTGATCGAGACGGTTGTAGCAGATGGCTGCTTACCGGCCTGTGGCGAAACAAGCGTTTTGTTCTGGACGGTCGTCTCGATTGTGACACGACTCGACGCGGAGAAATCGGTCTGTCCGTCAAGCGAAAGGACGGAGAGGTATGCACTGCCGCTATCAGGGGTACACCGGAAACTAGGTTTCCGTGAGACGACCAGGCCCTCCTGCTGGACCCGATACACTGCACCGCTGGTGTAGACGATATCAGTCCCCGAGTCAGTCTCTCGGATGAACGCTCCGGTCGAGATATCTGTTGACCGTCCATCGACAGTTACGTTCAGCGTTGACGACCGAATGGAGAGGCCGTGACCCTGGAGCTTCATACTCGTGGTCCGTCGTGGGGCGCCGCCCTCGATGTGGTCGTCCGTAGTCTCTGCGAACCCGATCATCGACGTTTCGGCGACATCAGTTGTCGCCCCCTGTTGAATAGCGTCGAACGCCCCTAGTCCACCGAGCGTCACCAGCGCGATGCCAGTGATGATGATGCTGAACGTGAGCGTAAACGCGAGCAGATCGGACACACCACGGTTGTGACCGCCTTGTCCTGACGGTGGCGAGATCATCCGCGTGTCACCTCCATACAGTCGGCCGTCGCATTGTACGAGACAGCTAGCGGTCCACTGGAGACGACAGATGGGCAGACATTCGTTTCATTTTCGAATCGGACGACAGCGTACCGGTTCAGTCCTGATGCATTCACGTACACGCTCGTGCGTGAGGTATCCGGAGAGACCTCGACATTGTACGACTGGTCAGCGATCCGCTCGGGATACGTCGCACGAAACGACACTGTCGAATTGAGTGACTCAGTGTCGAACGCATCCAAGCGAATCAGGTCGCGCGCGATACCATCGCCGACGTTCTCCAGCGCTTCCTCTGTCACGCGCTCACGCTGTGAATCGACCATCTGGCTCCCACCGATGAGAAGGCCGGTCACCAGCAGCGACGTGATGCCGATAGTGAGCGCCTGCGTGACCGCGGGCGAGACGCCGCGGCTGTCAGACAGGAGACGGTCGAGGCTCATCCGTCGTCCACCTCCACCAGAACTGTTCGGTTGTAGCTCGCAGATGGTGTGTCGTAGGTCACGTCTATGGCAGGGACGACGGGATACGGCGCGGTATCTCCGGAACCATAGTTCGTGCTCGGGAAGGTGCCGATGGCCGCGAATCGATACCTGACATCTGATTTGGCGCCGTGTTTGATTGTGACGTTGTAGGGTCCCTCAAGTTCGCTGGTGAAAGTTGGGTACGTTCCAGTTGTACCGTTAATCACACATGTTCCGGCCAGCAAATCGACGTAGGCGGTGCCCTTATTTGAGCACTGTGAGACACCGTTAACTAGTATCTCTTTCTGTTTTCCCGGCGGTGTTCCGTCAAGTGTCATTGTCCATCGATCCGTCGTATTTTCGACGACGATGGTAGTCGGATTCCCAACGCCATTGAGGTCAGCATAGGTAACATTGAACACCGCTACACGAGTACTATCGTTTACTAAGTCCCACTTGCTTCCACCACCACCACTCGGCTTCTTGAACTTCTCTGCGGGGGTAGCAGTCTGATTTACCTCGGTGCCGAGCGACGCAGTTTCGTTCAGCTTTGCGTTCAGATAGACCCCACCGCTGCCTCCAACGACACGGTTGTGTGTCCGCGTGTAGTTCTGAAGCGCGTCCTCGTATCGTGCCTCGAATCCGTCGAGGTCATCGCCCCGCGTTTGGGCCGCGAGTCGTCCAAAATCCCGCTCAACGGAGGCTTCTCGGTCAGCTGACCGCTCGATAGTGTTTGCACTTCCAGTGGTCGTGATACCGTCAGTGACAGCGAGACTGTGGGCAAACAGTATTGTACTGAACACGACGATAGCGATGGCAATGCCACCAACCAACAGCAGTTGTCCGCGCTCGTTGGCTACCATACGACCAGACGCACCTCCACGACGTTGTAGACGATAGAGTCGGGCTCTGCATCGGGAGCGAAATACCCGCTGACGGTCGAGAGAGACGGGCCGGTGCCGCTGCAGTCGCCGATTCGGGTGGGCATATCGTCAGTCAGCGTCACCGTTTCGGTTGCGACAGCTGCATCAGCCGGCCGCTTAGCGACGTTCTCGTCTGATTCCTGCGAGGCGAGGATTGTCTGGCGCGCGCCTGAGTCCGAGTAACTGAAGTAGAGATTGTACTGTTCTCCCTGCCGGTCGAAAGTCCGGTTCAACATCAGCTCGAACTCGGTTGAGCTGCCCGTCTGGTTGCCGTTGAGTGTCGGTGTTCCGACGCTGTAACACGCCGTTGCGTTGTGCAGCGCCCCGGTTTCTGCCGCCAGTGATAGCGTGTCGCTCGCGCGGGTTTCCAGTGCCGCGGTCCGCTGCTGGGCGCCGGTCTGGAACGGACCGGTGTCGACTGCCGACAGGCCGTAGACGGTCGCTGTCACAACGACGATAGCCGCGAGAACACCTTCTAGCGTGTAGGCTTGGCCACGCATCGTTACCACACCCTCACGATGAGCCAGCAGACTGGATCGCACTGGCCGGTTGCGTTGGTCAGTTTCACCACGCGGGAGGTCGTTGCGATGTTGTTTCTATCGGCGGCATCAGGCCCCCATGCGAGCCGCTGGCCGTGATCATCAACTGCTGGGTCCCGTGTGCCTGCTTCGAGCGATGACGCGTTGACGACGGTTACATTGAGTGATGCGTTTGTCCGGCGTTGGGTTGCGGTGTTGAGGCCGGCGTTCGATTTTAAGCCATCAAGCACAAGCGTGCCGGGGGGATTGGCTTCGTCCTTGTTGAGGGACTCGCTGATCCCACCGCTCGTGTTGTAGCGAATGAGGTTCCGCGTCCCCTCAACCGAGTGGTTTTCCACAAGGTACGTTGCTGCCCTGTCCGCAATTGGTTGGTTACGCTGTACATCTGGGGATTCGTACACGCCGATCGCACTACCTTGTACGAAGGCCAATACCCCGATTATCGTCACGAGCAGGACGCTCACCCCTACGGCGAAGTCCTGCGGTGTTTGTGCTCTTGTATCCATATCCCACACACCCTGTTTGTTATCTGATACGTCCGCCATCGAGCCGCCAAAGGGGCAGCTATCCCACGGCGATCCACACCACCAGTGCAATCGTCGACAGGACGACTGCGAATTTTACGCCTGCGACAAGTTTCACTTCCCGAATATAGCCGGCGATAAACGACGACAGCAGGGCCTGTAGCGTCACTGCATGGAAGAACAGCATCGACAGTAGTTCCGTGTCGACGCTGCCACCGAAGCCGCCGCCGGGCGCGCTCGAACTACTTGACCCGGAGGCCTGCGTCGCCAGTCCCGACATCACATCGAGGAACTGTGTCTTCAGCAACGCCATCACGCCGAGCAACGTCAGGTACGTCATCAGGATGATGACCGTCTGCATCCGCGTCCGGGATTTTCGTTCGCGTTCGATGTCGTCTTGATTCTCCGAGGCCTGGGCAGCCGTCGAGAGCACGTCCTGAATCTGGCTGGAGGCTTCCTGTGCCTCTGCGATGAGCTTGACTGTCCGTGCCAGTCGTGGGACGTTGTACTTGTTGTTGAATTCTCGGAGCGCGTCTTTCAGGCTCGTGCCGTAGTTGACCTTTGCGTGGATGGTCTCGAACTCCTCAGAGAGCTTTCCGGAGGACGTCTCGGAGACCACCTTGACCGACTCTAGCAACGTCATCCCGGTGTCGTTGGCTGATGCGAGCTTCCGGAGGTTTTCGGAAAGTTTACCGATGATTGCCTTCCGAGAGCGCTGGTTCCACTCGTAGAAGATCATCAGCGGGATGAAGTTGAGGTACATCGGGACGTACACCCAGAAGAACGTCGAGCGAACCGGGACAGCGATCATCCCGTCCAGCGATAACGGGGCCCAGCCGATGACGATAGCTGCGACGACGGCAAGGATTGACAGCGGCACCGTCAGCCACAGCACCAACAGCGGATGGTCACGGAAGAACAGGTCAGGCCGCGTGAGGATAGCGAGGAGTTCGTGGGTCCCCTCCCGACTCTTGATCCGGTCGAAGACGCTGTAGGTCCCTGTGTAGCTCTCGATGAGCCCGAGGTTGAACACGCCGACACCTTCGTCGACGACGAGTTCCTTCTCGCCAGGGCTCGAACGCAAATAGCCGTCCCCGATAGAGTCCTGCGTGACAGTCGAGACGAGGACCAGAAAGCCCAGACCTGTCAGGGGAATTAGCCCGTACACGGTCCCGTAAATGAGGGATTTCTGGGCGTTGCCCATCATCGACATGATGACCAGAATGATGATGAGAAGCAGTGGGAACAGCGAGAGCGTCATGTACATCTCGCCGAACAGTTCCAGCGTCTCCAGCATCTTCTCCTGTTCCTGCCGGGCGGTTCGCATGTGCTTTTCCTTCTGGTCTTCGAGGAAAGAGGTCATGTCCCCGCCGGAGTTAATGATAGAGAGCATATCCGTCAGGAACTGGGACAGTTCGTCCGACGGGGTTTGCAGCGCCTGGTTCCGGACAGCGGTCCGGTAATCAGTATCGAAATACTCCGTCTCCAGCACGATGGACTGGAACTCCTTTGCGACCTCACCGTACGTGTCTTCGGCCTTTCCCATCGACTGCAGGATTTCGAGTTGGTTGAGCCCGCCCACGGATAGCGCGTACATGAACGAGATTGAATCGGACAATAGGACGTTGATTTCGCGCTCGCGCGCGCTCGCGCGGAAGTACGGAATCGATACCAGCGACCCGAACCCGATACCGAACCCGATGGCGCCGAAGACGAAGCCGGTCACGATGACGAGGAAGGGGAGCTTCAGCACAGCTAGAATCTCTGAGACGCTCTCGGACACTGGAATCCCGATGAGTGTCGGCGCTTCCCCACCGGCAAACAGCAACTGGACCAGTAGATAGCCGAGGAACGTGCCGACGAGCCACAGCGCAAGTCCCGCGATGACACCGACTGCGAGTGCGCGTGCGAGGAACATCTCGACGTTGTCGGCCATCCGGGCCTCCGCGAGTTTGTTCTCGACGCTGTTGACGAAGTCTCCCTCGTCGTCGAACACCATCTGGTACGCCGGGTAGAACGTGTCACCGAGCGCACCGCCGCTGCCCACCTGTTGCTGACTCGGTGTGTCGAGGCTCATTCGCTATCTGCCTCCGCTCCGGCCTTCGGAACGAACTGGCCGAAGTCGATGCTGTCTTCGTCAGCGGTCTCCTCGGAATCGTCCATCAGCGCTGAGACGATATCCGGCGTTTCGCGGCTCTTGTAGGTGTTGAACAGCGGCTGTGCGTTGTCAAGCACCTGCTTGGTCTCCTCGACCATTTCCGGCGGCGCGTCCGGCCGGGGCACCATCTCCTCTTTCTCCGGGTCGATATCGATCTTGACAGATTCCATCTCCCGGAGGTCCTCAAGTGACAGTTCGAGTTGATCGTTGGCGATGAGCGTGAGAATGGTGTCGGGGTCGTTGATGAACGCCTGAATGGTCGCCGCGACCTGCGTGTAGGTGTTCAGCCCCTTCTCGATGAGGTACGCGAGGACGACCTTGCGCTTGAACAGTTCCTCGTCGAGTTTATCCTGGGTCCACCCACGGTCGAACTTGATCTCTTCGAGCGTGTTCGAGTTCCCCATCTGGATGTACTCGTCCGTCTCGGCGCGCCACTCGTACACGTCCCGGACGTTGATCTCGTCGTTCTCGGCGGAGTACTCGTTGATTTCGGTCAGGGACTTGTTCCGGCGGACCTTGTTGCCGTCGACCCGGGTCTGGGTCTGAATCGACACGAGGTCCAGCGCCGTAAACAGCGTCTTCGAGACGTTGATGGGTTCGGTCGTGAACCGCTTGATGACCTCGCCGACGGAGTCGGCGTGGAACGTGGTGTAGGTGGTGTGGCCGGTCGACATGACCTGGAACAGCGTCCGCCCTTCCTCACCACGGATCTCACCCATGACGATGTAGTCCGGGCGCTGACGGAGTGCGGCCTCCAGCAGGTCGAACTCGTCGACGTCGCCCTTGTCGTCCTCGCCGAAGGAGGGGCGCGTGACGCTTGCCACCCAGTTCCGCTGTGGCAGTTCGACCTCACGCGTGTCCTCGATAGAGACGATCTTGGAGTTCGACGGGATGAACAGCGAGACGGCGTTCAGGCTCGTCGTCTTCCCGGAGGCAGTACCGCCGGCGAAGATGAGGCTCTTGTTGTTCTCGATACAGAGCCAGAGGAACGCCATCTCGTCCAGCGAGAAGGTGTTCCAGTTGATGAGGTCGATCGGCGTAAAGGGGACATCCTTGAACTGCCGGATGGTGTAGTTTGTCCCGTGGTCAGACACCTCCCGGCCCAGGGTCAACTGGGCACGTGACCCGTCCGGCAGCGTCGCATCGACCTGTGGCTGGCGCTTCGAGATACCCTTTCCGGACCGCTGGGCAAGTTTCACGACGAAGTCGTCGAGTTCCCCCTCGCCGTGTTCGACGTTCGAGATAATCTGCTCGTAGTCGGTGTGATAGACGAACACCCGGGAGTTGTACCCATCACAGGAGATATCCTCTACGTTGATGTCGTGTTTGACGCCGTCGATGCGGGCGTAGCCAACGAAGTCCCGCTTGAGCATATACAGCAGCTTCTCGACCTGATACTCGTTTAGCTTCGGGTCGTCATCTTGGAGGATAGCCGGTTCGGGACGTGTTGAAATGCCTGAGAGTTGTCCCGCCGTTTCACTTTGTGTTTCCTCGTCCAGCCCGAACAGTTCCTTGACCTGTCCGAGAACGCTCTCTTCACCGCTACTGGAGACCGAGCCGTTGTAGAGGTCGTACCGCGAGAGGAGTTGTTCGGCCTCCCGCTGGATGACCTGTGCTCGGTCGGCGTCGGTCCCCTGAACGATCACATCGTCCTCTGAATACTTGATCGCGGTCTTGAGCTTGCCCGAGAGGAACTCCCGGAGGTCGATCTCGATATCGGTGAGATACGGCTCGATGACGTAGTACTTCTTCTCGTTCTCTTTCCGTGAGTGGAAGATGATGACGCAGGCGTAGGGTTTGTTGACCCAGTACCGTTCCAGTTCGTTGAAATGAGATTTCTTCGACTGGGGAACGGCTTTTTCGAGGTCGTAGCGGTTGACGACGGTCGTGTGGCCGTCCCGTGTCGAGAAGAACTCGTCTTCGTCCAGTTCCGGATTCACGTCGACGGTGTTTTCGTCGACGTACTCGTGCAGTTCACTGGCGATGTCTTCGGCGGCGGACAGCTTGTTTTCCGTGTGTTCGGGGTCGAAGTTCAGATACTCACTTTCGTCGAAAGGGATGACTTCGCCGTCACTGTCACGGGGGAGACTGCCGTCCTTGTAATAGTACTCTTGTTTGAAATGCTCCCACGTGTAGATGTCTTTCGCGACTGGTGTCGTGGTTGGGTCGAGGTACTCTTCGAACGGCGCTTGCAGTGTCTTACCGGCGCTTGCCGCGTCTTCGAGTCGCTGACTGAGTTCTCTCGGCTCGAAGCCGAGGTACACGCTCCGGTCGAACCGCCCCCCATCGTGTACCTCCCGCCGAAGATCGTCCCACGTGTATTCGCCGACTCGTACAGGCTCGTCAGTCAGGTTCCCCCCACCGTTGACCTGATCTGACTCACCTCCCCCAGTATCATCGATAGCCATTGTTATTCATCTCCAGTTAGGCAGGAAAAAACTTTATCCCCACCAAATGTCGATGAAAAAGAAGTTCCGGTTGTTCGTATCACGGTCTCCTTACCGTAGTAAGTCGACCATACTGAATGTTTCGCCGGGAGTAATTGTCAATTAAGGAACGACTCGATCCGGACCATCGCTTCTTTGAGATCGTCAAGACCGGTTGCGTACGACACTCGCAGGTGGCCCGACCCGCCCTCACCAAAGGCGGTTCCGGGTACGACTGCGACCTGCTTTTCTTGCAGCAGACTCTCGGCGAACTCGCCGGCATCGTCCCATGGACATTCCGGGAACGCGTAGAAGGCCCCAGCCGCCGGGAAGCAGTCCAGTCCCATCTCTTCGAAGCGTGTGAGGACGTACTTCCGTCGGCGGTCGTACTGGGCGGCCATGTCTGTGACCTCGTCGCGACAGTTGTCCAGCGCCTCGATAGCAGCGTGCTGGGCCGTCGTTGGGGCCGACAGCATCGAGTACTGATGGATGCGGTTCATGGCCTCGATGGCCTCCGGTGGGGCCATTGCGTACCCAAGTCTGAACCCCGTCATAGCGAACGCCTTCGAGAACCCGTTGAAAACGACGGTCCGCTCGCGCATCCCGGGGAGGGTAGCGATAGACGTGTGGTCGTGTTCGTACGTAAGGTCGGCGTAGATCTCGTCGGCGAACACGAGGAGATCGTTTTCGCGGCAAAAAGCCGCCACATCCGCCATCTCCTCGGCCGTCATCGTCGCTCCGGTCGGGTTGTTCGGGTAACAGTACACGAGCGCGTCAGCCTCGGCCGCACCGGACGATTCCAGCACCTCTCGGGTGAGCTTGAACTCGTCTGCCGCGCGTGTCGGAACGTCGACAACGTCGATACCGGCGAACGTCGCACCGGGGACGTACGAGACGTAGCAGGGCTGGGCGATAGCGATCGAATCGCCGGGGTTTAGCAGTGCCCGAAACGCGAGATCCAGCCCTTCGCTCGCCCCTGCTGTGACGAGGATTTCCTCATCGGGATCGTACTGCAGGTTGTGTGCCGCCGCTTCGTAGTCCGCGATGCGTTCCCGGAGCTCCCGTTTCCCTCGATTGGCGGTGTAGGACGTCTGGCCGCGTTCGAGTGACGCAATAGCGGCTTCACGGGCCGCCCACGGGGCCGAGAAATCCGGTTCACCGACCCCAAGCGAGATGATGTCGTCCATCTCCTCGGCCAGTTCGAAGAACCGACGGATGCCCGAGGGTGGCACGCTGTCGACCCTGTCCGCTGCTTCGAATGTCATGGTGAGACGGACAGGCGGTCGTCGTCATCGTGGTCGTCGAACTCCATCCCCTGCTCCTTGTACGACTCCATGATGTAGTGAGTCACCGTCTGCGTGATCTCGGGAATCGGCGCGATTTTGTCGCTGATGAAGTGCGACACTTCGCGCATCGAATCGCCCTCGACCTCCAGGTCGAAGTCGTAGTCACCGCTGACGAGGCGAAGCGAGGTCACTTCCGGAAACTTCGCGATCCGGTCGGAGATGTCGTCGTAGCTGGTCTCACGGTCCAGCGTGACGTTGAGTTCGACGGTGGCGCGAACGCGCTCCTCGTCAGTCTCGACGGCGTTCCAGTCGACGACTGCCCCGTAGCCGCGGATAACACCTGCCTCCTCGAACTCCTCGATAGCCTCGGCTACCTCGCTCTCGGAGTAATCAGTCAACCGAGCGATGTCCTCGGTCGTGTAACGAGCGTTCTCCCGCAGCAGGTCGAGTATCTCGCGGCGACTGCTCATACAGTGCCAGCGGAGTGACGCGGACAAAAGCCTTGCTCAATAGTGAGAGAGCGTCACATCATTCGGGTGGAAATGCACCAGACAGTTTTAGTATCTCTGCCGGTTAGGTGTCGACTAATGTTTGAAGAGGGTGGCCAACGGGCTGGTTCTGACACGGGATGGGCACACGTCGCAAACCACGACAAGGCGGCAACAGTTATCGACACGATACTCCGCCTCGACGCGGACGAAACGTATACGAAAACGGCCCTGAGTGAGGAAGCTGGCGTGCCGCTGAAGACGCTGTACCTCGACGGGACGCTCGAAGAGCTGGTGACGGTCGGATTGCTGGAAAAGCACGAAGCGGAGGGGAAAGAGACGCTGTTCTCAGTCGATGACGGGAGCGCCGCGTTCGAGGCAGCGAAAGCCTTCGATACTGCGGCAGCGACGTCGGAAGAAGCGGACAGTTGAACAAAAAGCGGTCGCCTCAGAAGTCAGTGTAGCGCGTCCGTGGACTTTTAGCGGCGACAGTCGTAGCGGAAGGCGATGGTTTCACTCGATTCGGAGTCCGACGTGCTCGGGCGTGGGGACGAAGCACTGCCGTTCGAACTCCCGGGGGCGGACGGGGCAACATACTCACTGTCGGATTTCGTGGACACGGACGCACTACTGGTCGTGTTTACGTGCAACCACTGTCCATACGCGAAAGCGAAGGTTGATGAACTGAACCGTCTCGCGACGGAATACGATGACCTCGCTGTCGTCGGGATCAATGCCAACGACCCCGAGGAGTACCCCGACGACTCCTTCGAGCGGATGCAGGAGCTCGTCGAGCGCGGCGAGATACAGTACGACGCGTATCTATTCGACGAGTCTCAGGACGTGGCAGCCGCGTACGGCGCCCGCTGTACCCCTGATCCGTTCCTGTTTCGCAACGACGGCGGGACGTTCAAGTTGGCGTACCACGGCCGCCTCGACGACGCACCGAACCCGGATGACGAACCCAGCGAGCGAGAGATGGCCATACACGTCGAAACGTTGCTCGATGGCGATCAGATTACGGCAGTCGAGAAACCATCCAGAGGGTGCTCGATAAAGTGGAAGCCCGGTAACGAACCGGCGTACTGGGATGTCTGATCGGGACGGCCCAGCGGGAGCAGGGTCTTCGGGACGAGTGTGTCGCCCGGAGTGAATCGGTGGCCCAGAAGACGTGTTTCGATCAGGACATTCCTAGCTACGGTCACTTTTATGCAGTGATGCGACAGCCGTCAGCATACACCGTGAAAAAGCTCACCGAGGACGCGGAAACGGTCGTCGACGAGATACTCGACGAGCAGTCGACCGAGGCTGACTTCTGGCAACCAAGCCGTAAAGCCCGTCGTTAGATTTCGTCCAGCGACTCGAACCCGCTCCAGCACTCACAGTCGAGGTCGTCGATGGACGTGACCTCGTCCGGAAGCGAACTTATCGGCATCCCGTCGTCAAACTCATCACACTCCTCGATGTGGATAGAAAAGTCGCTACTCGACATGATTGGCATAGTAAGTAATACGCCGTAGTACTGCAAAAATCCTCGGAATCGAGACGGTCCGGGACACGCACTGAGAACCGGTAACACAGAGGGGACCGATCCGGACAGTGTCTCATTTCGAGCGGTTCCTGATTGAATATTACCCTATATCAAGGGAACGCTTATTTGTTGATGGCTTTATGGTTCCTGATACGATACAGTACGCAATGAACTCCGGGAGTGGGACAGTGGACCAGCCTCTGAGCGAGGCCGCGTCCGTATTAGTGCTGGCACGCGGTTCGAGCGACGCCGAACGAGAGGGGTGTGCCGGGTTCCTGACTGAACAGGGAGTCAGTGACTCGAAGGCCATCTGTGTCACAGTGTCTGAGTCCCCCGATTCCCGCCTCTCGCTGTGGCAGCAGCACCTCGACGACGAGATGCCCGAAGAGGCGATTATCGTCGACGCCGGCAGCGAGTTACCGGCTAACTCGCAGGCAGCGGCGTCTGGCGCATTTCCTTCATTGACGCTTGATACCCTTCCCTCGACAGTTGAGCCGATAGATATCGGCGCGACCGTCTCTCGCCATCTCGGTCGACTTGAACAGGCAGATGCACCGCTGCTTCTGTGCCTGCATTCGCTTACTGGCCTGCTTGAGTCCTGGGAACGTGACCGCGTCATCGCGCTGGTGACCGCGTTGAACCGACAATGTGCCGAGATGGACGTCTCCGGCCACCACCACATGGACCCGGAGGCCCATACTGAAGAGACAGTCGAGATGTTTCGGCCCCTGTACGACGTCGTGTACGAGTATCTCCCGGACCACGGCTGGACCGTCACGGCGTCGCAAGACGCGGAGGAGACGCCGACGTTTCGGGACACCGTCACCCCACCCGGCGGCGTCAAGAAGGGGGACCCAGAGGAGCCGGAAACGATTCCGATACCGTACTCATTTGATCAAGTACTGGAACTGATCTCCGCTCCGCGGCGACGCAGTCTCCTGTATCACCTGAAAGACCGGTCAGACGCCGAGGTCCCGCTGGACGACCTCGTCGACCGCGTCTACGAGCGTGAGAAGGCTATCCCAGCCAGAACGACACCGAAGTCACGTGACGAAGTGGGGGTGTCGCTGGCACACAATCACCTTCCGCGGCTGGACGATCTGGGGATTCTATCATACGAGACAGCGGACAATACTGTGGAGTACTACGCTAACCCCGCGCTGGAGTCCGTGATTCAGTACGTCGAACGCCTCGAACTCGGCTAGTTCCGGTCCGGACCCACTCGTTTATGTCGCCGCTACCGGCATAACTCGGTATGGACGAAACCCCGCTCCCGAGGGTGACAGAGCAGTTCGCCCGGACACTGGCGACAGCCAGCGATGCAATCATCGAAGAGATGGACGCGAAAGCCGACCGGGAAGGGTTCCCGACGGTCGGCCCCGCAGTCGGTGGCTGGCTTCGCCTCGTCGCCCGGATGGTCGACGCCGACCGGGTCTTCGAGTTCGGCTCCGGCTTCGGCTACTCGGCGTACTGGATGGCACCCGCGGTATCCGCCGACGGGCAGATTATCCTGACGGAGATCGACGCCGACGAACTAGACGAGGCCCGCGAGTTCCTCGACCGCGGCGGGTTCGCCGCACGGGCCACATTCGAGCACGGTGACGCAATCGAAACCGTCGAGAACTACGACGGCCCGTTCGACGTGGTGCTCATCGACAACGAGAAACACCGTTACGTGGAGGCCTTCGAGGCTGTCCGGGGGAAAGTCCCGGTCGGTGGGGCCGTAGTCGCCGATAACATGATCGAAGCCGGGCCGCTGGAGTTCAAGGAGGTACGGGCGTTGCTGGACGGCGACGATATCGACGCCAACGAAACGAGTCGCGGTATCGCTGCGTATCTGGAACGCGTCGGCGACGACCCGGCGTTCGAAACCGGGCTGCTACCGCTCGGTGAGGCCGTCGCTGTGAGCGTCCGGGTGGAGTGAGCAAGCGGCAGCAACACGCTCCGATTCTCGCCGACGAAAATGCGGGTGCATAGCTTATGTATGAGGGCACACAACTCAGCGGCAACGCTGGTCCTAACGAATGAGTCTGATGATAGATATTCGGAAGCTCGGGTTGTTCAATCAGATGGCTAAAGAGGGCGGTAACACCGTTGCGAACCACCTTAGCCAGATGACTGGGATGGAGACAGAGATGGAGATCACGAAGATCAACTTCATCGATATCCCAGATATCAAAACACACGTCGGCGACGAGAAACAGATCGGTATCAGTATCGAAATGGTCGAAAAGCCCCACGGACACATCCTGTTCCTGTTCAACGCCGCCAGTGCAAAGGACCTCGCCACCGGGATGATCGGCGATATGGGCGAGACGGACCCCAACGCCGACGGCTTCACCGACATGGAGCGCTCGGCGATTCAGGAAATCGGGAACATCATGACCAGCGGCTTCATCGACGGCTGGGCGAACGTCCTCGATACGACCATCGACATCTCCACACCGAACTTCACGTTCGGCCCCGGGAGTGGGATGGTGGACCAGCTCGTTGGTGACCGGGACAACGAGATGGCGCTGATGTTCGATTCCCGCGTCCACGCGCTGGAGTCCAATATCAACGTAAAAGTGTACACGTTTCCGGAACTGGAAGAGCTGGTCGACCTGATGCAGGAAATCGAAGTGTAAGCAGACGCGTACGAACGGGGCGGCGAGCACTGCGGATGAACTCCTTTTCCCTCATGAAAGATTTAGCAGTGTTTCTTGTATCGTGAGTCCCTGCATCATGATATGCCAGGAGGTAGCCCGCAAACTCTACGACCGTTCCTGTGGCGTGCAGAAACACTGTATCCGGACACGGAAGTCGTTTCTCGTACCCACGAGGGCATCGTCCGTCACGACTACGCCGAATACGCCGAGCGGACGGCGCAGTTAGCGAACGCGATCGAGGAAGCCGGCTACGGTGACGGCGAACGCCTCGGGACGTTCTGCTGGAACCACAGCCGCCACTTCGAGACGTACTTCGGGGTACCGGGAACCGGTGCGCAGCTACACACTATCAACCCGCTCCTGCCCGACGAACACATCCAGTATATCGTCAGCGACGCGCAGGACGAACTCATTTTCGTCGACGAATCGCTCCTGCCGAAACTCGAGGGTGCGGCCGCCGAGGATCCCGAGTCCTTCGAAACGGTCGAGCAGTTCATCGTGATGAGCGACTCCGTCCCGGAGACGGAGCTTGATGCCGTTGCCTACGAATCGTTCATCGCCGACCAGCCGACGGAGTACGACTGGCCCGAACTGGAGGAGGACCGACCTGCCGGCCTCTGTTACACGTCCGGCACGACTGGACGACCGAAAGGCGTCGAGTACACCCAGCAGATGCTGTGGAGCCACACGATGGCGATTCAGTCGCCACAGGGGATTCCACTCGACGACGACGACGTCATGATGCCGGTCGTCCCGATGTTCCACGTCAACGCGTGGGGACTCCCGTTCTCAGCAACTTCGGGCGGGGCCAAACACGTTTACCCCGGCCCACAGCCGGAGCCGGCGGACCTCGCGAAGCTCATCGAAGAAGAGGGCGTCACCGTCACCGCCGGCGTCCCGACCGTCTGGCTGGGGCTGATGGAGTACATCAAGGAGAACGATGTCGACCTTTCATCGCTTGAGCGCCTCATCGTTGGCGGGAGCGCCGCGCCGGAAGCGATGATCCGGTTCTTCGACGACCGCGACGTGGAGCTCGTCCACGCATGGGGGATGACCGAGACGGCCCCGGTGGGTGCAGTGGCGTCCCTGCGGAGCGACCTGGAGGACGCCGACTACCAGACGCAACTGGACAAGCGGGCGAAGCAGGGACTCATCACGCCCGGGCTGGAGTTCCGTGTCATCGACGACAACGGCAACGAGGTCCCGCACAACGGCGAGGACTTCGGCGAGCTCCACATCCGCGGGCCGTGGGTGACGACGGAGTACTTCAAGCGGCCGGAAGCGAACGAACAGGAGTTCGAGGACGGCTATCTGAAGACTGGCGACGTGGTGTCCGTCGACGAGGACGGCTACATCAAGATCGTCGACCGGGCGAAAGACGTTATCAAGAGCGGCGGGGAGTGGATCTCCTCACTCGAACTGGAAAACGAACTGATTGCCCACGACGACGTGAACGAAGCGGCAGTCATCGGTGTCCCCCACGAGCGCTGGCAGGAGCGCCCGCTCGCGATGATCGTTCCGACGGCCGACGCCGACGAGGAGACGCTTGGCGATGAACTCCGTGAGTACATCCTCGAGTCCTACCCCAAGTGGTGGGTTCCGGACAACTTCGTCACCATCGATGAGGTTCCGAAGACGGCAACTGGGAAGTTCGACAAAAAGTCGCTCCGTGACGAGTACGCCAACGAATCGCTCGTCGAGGGTCGCGTCCCCGACGACGCCGCGCCGGAATAGGGGAGTGGGCGCGTTTTCAGCAGCTCAGTAGCGGTTACTGGACGCCAGTGACGAGATTCCGGACTTCGGTCCGATAGGTGTCGGGATTAAGTCCGAGATCAACATCGACAGTGACTGTGATTCCGTCACTCAGGTCGTTTTCGACGACCTGCTCGAAGTTCTGTGCCGGGTACGCGCCCCCAGATATGATGACGAAATCGCCGTGGTGCCAGACGGCGAACATCGCCGAGATGTCGATATCGCTGGCCGGTATCTCGACGGCCTCGTCCTCGGTCACGTCGAAGGAAATCCCCTCGAATGGGTACACGGCGGACAGTTCCACCGTCTCAGCTGTTTCCCCGGTGTCGATATCGATTGTCCCCTCACCGGATTTCTCGATGTCGGTCAGCCCCTGCGCTTCCATCTGCTGTTCGAAGCTATCACGGGCGTTCGTTCTGACTTCCGCCAGCAGTTCCTCGCGACCCACGCCAGCCGGGAGATTATCCAGATTGGGGCTGAAATCGACGCGGGTGGCGAAAAACACGGAGAGCGCAGTCTGGACCTGGTCGAGGGTTCGGCTGGCGACACGCTCCTGTAGCTGTTCGTCGGCGTACTGGACCGTACTGGAGACGGCCTCGACCGAAACCGGGCCGTAGCTCCGGTCGAACACTGTCTCCGAGGACTGGTCCGTTCGCGTCCAGCCGCCGTCTTCGAGACGCTGTTTCGGAACGTCCGGTGGTGGTGCCTCGGCTGCAGCCAGAAACGAACATCCCGCAAGCCCGGCGGTTCCGAGGGTGGCTCCGGCGAGCAGGTAGTCTCGACGATTCATGTTCGAGGAAGGCCACAGCCGTGGAAAAGCGTGCTGGCCGATTATCAGGATTTTCCGAAAAACAACTACGACGGTGTTTGGCAGAGTTCCACGGAGTATATGAGTACACAAACCATGATAATTCCCATGGATCTGCTATCCGAGAAACTCGTTCCGGAACACGCACACGAGGTCAAGGAGGAGGCTCGGGAGTTCGCTGCGGAGCATATCGAACCAGTCGCAGGTGAGTACTACGCGTCCGGGGAGTATCCCTGGGACGTGCTCGAAGCGGCCAGGGAGGCCGGCCTCGTCGCACAGGATATCAGCGAAGAGTGGGGCGGGAGCGGCTACGACCTCCAGCAGATGCTTGCGATGGCGGAGGAGCTGTACAAAGCCGACGCAGGGATCGCGCTGACAATCCAACTCGCCAGCTTCGGGGCGGAGATCGTCGAGGACCACGGCGCAGACTGGCAGAAAGAGGAGTTCCTTGAGCCCGTCGCCGCCGGCGATCAGCTTACCGGTCTCGCTGTCTCCGAACCGGAGACGGGGAGCGACCTCGCCGGGATGACGACGGCCGCCGAGAAGGACGGCGACGAGTGGGTGATTAACGGCGAAAAGTACTGGATCGGCAACGGCGTCGAGGCGGACTGGGTGACGCTGTACGCCAAGACCGGTGACGACCCGAACGACCGCTACGGGAACTACTCGATGTTTATCGTCCCGACGGACGCCGACGGCTACCACGCCGAGCACATCCCCGAAAAGATGGGCTTCCGAGCGTCCAAGCAGGCCCACATCGTGCTTGACGACTGCCGGATTCCGGAGGAGAATCTGGTCGGCGTCGAAGGGGCCGGCTTCTATATGCTCGCCGAGTTCTTCAATCACGGCCGCGTCGTCGTCGGCGGACACGGTCTCGGGCTGGCCGCCGCAGCCATCGAAGAAGCCTGGGAGTTCGTCCACGACCGCGAGGCCTTCGGCAAGACTGTCGATGAGTTCCAGGCTGTCCAGCACAAACTGGCCGATATGCAACTCGGTCTCCAGTCCGCCAGAGCGCTCACCTGGCACGCGGCGGAGCGCGTCGCAAACCAGGAGAACGCCGGCTACTGGGCCGCACTGGCAAAGACCAACGCGACCGAAGCCGCGATGGACTGTGCCGAGAAAGGGATGCAGCTCCACGGAGGACGGTCGGTGCTGACGGAGAACCGTATCTCCCGCGTGTACCGTGACGTCCGGATTCCGGTCATCTACGAGGGGGCCAACGATATCCAGCGGAACCTCATCTACAACCAGGCCCCGATGTAATGGGGAGGGCTCAGTCGATCACCGTCGCTTGATTGATTGCGTCGCAAACAACGTGTTTTTCGCGGGAACACCACCCTTCGAGTGTTCTCTGACGAAGCCTCGCTGCCTTTATCATTGTATGACAGGTCATTATCGAATGACCTGAACGGCACAGGTACGCCGAACGGGACGGTTGCTGTAGGGATCAGCCCGGTGATAATGGGCCAGCACACCACCCTACAAGTGTTCTGACAACCCTACACAAGCAATCCGACACCACCATACGAGTGTTCTATCACCACCCTGCAAGTGTTTCCAGTTCGACTACAGCCAGACCAGAATAGTGAACACGTGTTCACACACCACCCTGCAAGTGTTCGCACGGAGGGTATGCGAGCGTCTGAAATCTACGAAAACACCACGCTGCAAGTGTTTTTGTGGCGTTGTTCGGAGTTCCGATTTGCCCTTGCACACCACCGTGCAAGTGTTTCACGTACTGCTTGAGGTGGGTGAGAGTATGCTGGGACACCACCCTGCAAGTGTTCCAAAAGGCCGTTTTGGGCGTGATTTGCGCCGAATCCGGGTTGACACCACCCTGCAAGTGTTTTCGAAACGGAATACCGTGGTGCGGCGACAGGACGGGGTGACACACCGGTCTGCAAGTGTTCTACACACTGCAGCGGAGACAAATACCACATAATCACTCGTTAGCACTCCGGGGTCGCGGTCTATCGTGGGCATACACACACCACCCTGCAACTGTTCTGGACTGCACAGTAGAGAGACTGCCGCTGAACACACACACACCACCGTGCAAGTGTTCTGCCGTGTGAGCCGGAGGGGGGCGTGCAAAGACGCTGGCTACGTGAACTGCCAGAGGTTCTGTTGCTCGTCGTCAGTAGTGTCCGGTGCCTCAAACTCAGTCGCCTCGTCTTCCAGATAATGTTCGAGAATCCCGTTGACGTTACTCGGCACGGCATCGCTGTAGGAGGATTGGAGTGCAGCGTTGATGATATCGGTCGGATCGTCAGTGACCTCGTAAATGTATTTGCGCCCACCCTTGCGACCGAGATTGCGTTCGGCCGAGCGGACCAGCCCCTGCATCGAAAGCTGGTCGAGGAACTCGTAGATTTTCCGCTCGGATTTCACTCGGCGGCCGCTCGACTCCGCGATAGAGGAGTAGAGGTTGTAGATCCGTTTCGTCGACGCCTCGTGTTTCGGTTCGATGAGCGCAAGCGTCGTCGCGAGATACGTCAGTGCCTGCTGTGAACTCAGGTCATGCTCGAAGTAATCAAGGAGTTCGTCAGTCTCAATAGTATCTGTCGCGCGACGAGTGTGCGCTTCTGTCACACCATCCGCACCCTCCATCCGCGCGTACTCCCCGGCCTTTTCGAGGATTCGGAGTCCCTGCCGAACGTCGCCGCGTTCCTGTGCCGAGAAGGCGGCCGCCAGCGGGACGACATCTTCGCCGAGCACGTCCTCCCGAAACGCGATGTCGGCGTAGTAACCCAGAATGTCTCGGAGTTCGGTCGCGTCGTACGGGCCGAACTTGATCTCTCGCTCCCCCAGTGTCGATTTTACCTTGGGTTCCAACACGTCGACGAACTTGAGGTCGTTCGATATCCCGATGAGCCCGACCTTTGCATCGGTGATCGGCGTGTTCTCGTTCGCTTCAGCCCGCGGCAGTTCATACAGGAAGTCGTTCCGCGCGTCCGCTGGAATGTTGTCGATCTCGTCCAGAATGATGAGGACGTTCCCACCGACAGCCTCGATCTCCTCGTAGAGGAACTCAAAGACGCTGTCAGTGCTGTAGCCGCTCTCTGGCAGTTGGTTCTCGGGCTCCCGGAACTCGTTAACGAGTGTGTTGACTAGCGCGTACGCTGATCGGTAGTTCCGGCAGTTTATCGGACCGACAACAGTGAGCGGGATGTCCTCAGCCTCGGCTTTCTCTTCGAGTTTGTCCCGGACCCACTTCGTAACAGCAGTCTTTCCGACTCCCGTTGGGCCGTAAACGAAGACGTTGTTGGGGTCGTGGCCGACGATGACGTCCTGAAGCGCGTTAATGTAGAATTCGATCTCCTCATCGCGGTGAAAGATCGTATCCGGCGTGAACGTGTCTTTTTTCAGCGGTTGCTTTCGTTCGAAGATCGCGTCAGTCCCATCGAACGGGTTCTCGTTCACGTCGACCATCGTATGCCACCTTTTGAGTGACTCTATATAAAACCAGTGACCACCGTACAAGTGTTTCAAGTGTTTTCACGCCGAACAGTCACACACCACCCTGCAAGTGTTCCTTCGATCTCTCTCGAAAACAGCCACGAGCAGTCTGCTGCACCGATCCCTCGTCTAGTACACTTGAGTCCTGCGGTTCTCGACTATCTCGTTCTAGACTATACCTAGAACTAGTAATGTATTTATATATTTTACGGTATATGCAATTATCTCATATTTATGATCGAACGGCCTATTTCATAGAAACCCATCTATAGGGCCCTAGAACACTCATATCCGTATGTACGGATGGTATTCTGATCATGCACTCTCAGTAGAATCGAACAACCCGACTTTCTTTTAAGTATGTAGAAGAACCCTCCCCCTCCCCATCCCCATCCCTGCAAACACCGAGAACACTTGCAGGGTGGTGTGTGTGGGTCCCGCTTTTCCCGGATATTTCGCTATAAAAGTACCTCGGCGTCGATACAGCATGACACCCCTTCCACAGCGAACGGCTGGTTATATAGCGAGCTAGCCCATCACCCGCGGCGCACGGCACCGCTCTTTACTTTGTGACAGCCCGTATACACTGTATGGACGACCTCGCAGTGACATTCGTCGACCGGGGCCGCGTACAGGCTGACCGAAATTTCGTCGTCGACGGCCACAGCGTCGCAACGGCCTCGGACCGCGACCCGGAACACGAGTACGAAACGTACGTCGTGTGGAACCTCGTCATCGAGACGCCCGAGCTAACCGTCCTCTGGGACACCGGCTCTCATCCAGAGGCCGGCGACGGGTACTGGCCGACGCCGCTGTACGAGGCGTTCGCACACGTCGATGCTGCCGAGCACACCCTGCCAGCAGATCTCGAAGATGTGGGTTACAGCATCGGTGACATCGATGCCGTCGTGATGAGCCACCTGCATCTGGACCACGCCGGCGGCCTGCACAACTTCGCAGGAACGGACGTGCCGATCTACGTCCACCGCGAGGAACTCCCGTACGCGTACTACAGCGCCAATACGGACGACGGTTCTATCGCCTATCTCGCCAGCGACTTCGACCGCGACCTGAACTGGGAGATCGTCCACGGCGACAGCTATCATCTTACCGATGGTATCGAACTGCTCCACCTCCCCGGCCACACGCCCGGGCTCATGGGGGGCTTCATCGACCGCCCGGGCCAGTCGCTCCTCGTCGTCGGCGACGAAGCATACGTCGAGGCGAACTACGCAGGACAGTCCATGGCGACGAGCCTCCTGTGGAACAACGGCGCGTGGAAGGAGAGTCTGGAACGATGCCGCGACCGCCAGCGTGCCACGGGGGCCGAAGTGCTGCTCGGCCACGACCTCGCGGTGTTTGAGGACGTAGCCGGGACGACGGACTGAGACGCGGTCTGCGTCAGGTCAGTCCCAGACGGCGACGAGCGTCCGGCGCTCGCCGTCTTCAGTCGCCACGACCAACCGGTCTTCGTGGCGCTCGACGACGGCCCACACGCCGAAAAACAGGTGCAAATCCAGTTCGAGACCGTTGACGCGTTCGCCGGTCTCTTCGATACGGAACTCTCGGGACGCAGCAACGTCCGTCATGTCACAGATGAGGTGGCACCCAACGGCGAGCCGTGATAATAGCCGCGTTGGCCCGTTTGCGCGCGACTTTCACTGTTCGAGATAGCCGTACGTCTCCTCCAGGTAGTCGATAATCCAGTCGACCGTCGACTCGTCGTAGGTCCAGAAGCCGTAGAACTCGCGCGGTTCGCGCTCCTCGGCCAGTAAAGCGCATTTCTGGGTCGGGTCACCGCCGCCGTCGAACACAACGAACCACGAGTCGGCAATCTCGTTCGACCGTTCCAGATGCAGCGAGAACGTACTGTACTCGGGCGGTTCGACGTCAGGGACGGCATAGGCGTGAACGTCCACGTCGGTCTCCCCCAGTCGTTCGTAAAGGTCGAGTTCGCCCTGAAGAGTCGAGAGTGTCTGGAAGCCAGCGTGTAGAGTCCCCTGTCCCACTCGCCATGCGCGGTCCTCTATTTCACGCGACGCGGCGGTCATCCGCTGGATGGACCACGAGGTGAACATCGTCTCGTCGAGGTGGTCGAGAATCGATGCGTACGGGCTGTTGTCCCGCGTGATGTACTGACGGCCTTCGTCAAGCGAGTCGGTGAACGAAGTGAGGCTCGCGGCCGCGATGACCTCTTCGTCCTCGCTGAGCGTGATAAACTCGCCCGGGCGCCCGCTCTCAGTCTGCTCGGTCTGAACGTGGACATTACGGTCCGCGAAGCGCTCGCGCAGGTCTTCGGCCGCTGTCGGCCCAGCGTTAAAGATAGTCAGCGTCTTCTGATGGTCCTCGACGCCGGTGATGAGTTCCGTTAACGACATCCTCGACTGTACATCGGTATTCACCGTGTTAGTCGTTGCGGGAGGGAGTTACGCTACTTACTAGTAGTGGCTGACACGTGCGGCTCAGGCGGAGATATTGACCCTGTGAATATGTCCCAACAGTGACGAACCCCCATTTCGAAAACGGCAATCTGAGGTGCCTGAGACGAAAGATAACGATTAATGAGTGGTTACATAGTGGAAAATCTTTAGTCATGGCCCCCCAACGGAATGGTACGGCACCAGAGCTGGGGCCGAGGATTTCACAATGACAGACAACGAACTAATCTGGCGAATCGCCGGTGGTTCCGGTGACGGAATCGACTCGACAAGCCAGAACTTCGCGAAGGCCTTGATGTGGTCGGGGCTGAACGTGTTCACACATCGTCATTACCCGTCGCGTATCCGCGGCGGCCACACGTACGTAGAGGTACGTGCGAAGGACGAACCGGTACAGTCTCGCGGGGACGGCTACAACTTCCTGCTCGCACTGGGTGACTCGTTCGCCCGGAACCCGCAGGAAGAGGCCTACTACGGCAAAGAAGAGCTCAAACCGCTGTACGAGAACTTCGACGACCTCCGAGAAGGTGGCGTCTTGCTGTACGACGAGGGCCTGCTCGACGACGAGGACGTCGACGAGATCGGTCTCGAAGAGGCCGCCGAGGAGAACAACTGGCACGTCGTCCCGATGGACCTCCGCGGCATCGCCAAGGAGCACGGCCGCGAGATCATGCGGAACACGGCCGGTATCGGCGCGACCGCGGCCATTCTCGACATCAGCACCGACGAGTTCGAGAAGCTCATCAAACAGAACATGAGCGGCGATATGCAGGAGGCGAATCTTAACGTCCTGCACGACGCCTACGAAGCCGCCAGCGAACTCGATGTCGACCACGACATTGAGGTTCCTGAGGACTCCCACGACGAGGAGCAGGTCATTCTCTCGGGCTCGAACGCCATCTCCTACGGCGCAATCGACGAGGGCTGTCGCTTCATTTCGGGCTACCCCATGACCCCGTGGACCGACGTGTTCACGATCATGTCACAGCACCTGCCCTCGTTCGGCGGGATCTCCGAACAGGTCGAAGACGAGATCGCGGCCGCCGCGCTGGCGCTCGGTGCGTCCCACGCTGGCGTGAAAGCCATGTCCGGGTCCTCCGGCGGCGGCTTCGCGCTGATGTCCGAACCGCTCGGACTGGCAGAGATGACCGAGACGCCGATCGTGCTGGTCGAAGCGATGCGAGCCGGCCCCTCGACGGGAATGCCGACCAAGCCCGAGCAGGCTGACCTCGAACACGTCCTGTACACGTCACAGGGCGACTCCGCCCGCGTCGTGTTCGCACCGGCGAACATCCGCGAGTGTTACACGCAGACCCGCTCGGCGTTCCGCATCGCCTACGAGTACCAGATCCCGGTCATCGTCATCTACGACCAGAAGATCCAGGGCGAACTCCGAAACCTCCCGGCCAGCCACTTCGATGAGGAGCCAAACGCCGATCCCGGCTCGGTCCTCACCGAAGAGGAGATTCAGGACGCAGCACACCACTCCTCCGGGAAGTTCCAGCGGTTCCTCCACGAACCCGAGGACGGCTCGAACGTCAGCCCGCGCTCCGTGCCGGGCCAGAAGGACGGCCGCTTCCTCGCAACGGGCAACGAGCACAATCCGTCGGGCCACATCAGCGAGGACCCCGAGAACCGCATCGCCCAGATGAACCGTCGGCTCAACAAGCTCGACGACATCCGTGCTGATCTGGACGAGAACACGTCCCACCAGACCTACCACGGACCCGACGAAGCCGACTACGGCATCCTCGTGTGGGGCAGCCAGCAGGGGACCGTCTTCGAGGCCGTCGATCGACTCAACGAGAACGGCCATTCCGTGAAGGCGCTTGGCGTCTCCGACATGGCTCCGTACCCGAAGGAGGAAGTCTCCGAGTGGCTCGAATCAGTCGACGAGGCGCTCGTCGTCGAGATGAACGCCACGGCCCAGTTCCGCGGTCTGACCCAGAAGGAACTCGGCAAGTACGGCGACAAGATGTCGAGCCTCCTGAAGTACAACGGCAACCCGTTCGAGCCCGCCGAGATCGTCGACGGGTTCGAATCCAGCATCGACGGCGAGGAACTCGCCGCGAGCAACATGAAGTACGTACCCGCGGCAGGTGACTAACCTATGAGTGCATTCTCAGCAATCAACGAAGAACGCGAAATCGAGCGCGACGAGTTTACACCCGGCATCGAACCCCAGGCGACCTGGTGTCCGGGCTGTGGCGACTTCGGCGTCCTCAAGGCGCTCAAGCAGGCCATGCCGGAAGTCGGCAAGAACCCTGACGAAGTCGCGCTGTTCACCGGTATCGGCTGTTCGGGGAAGCTCAACAGCTACTTCAACAGCTACGGCTTCCACACCATCCACGGCCGCTCGCTGCCCGTCGCCCGGGCCGCGAAGCTCGCCAACCCTAACCTCGAAGTCATCGCAGCCGGTGGGGACGGCGACGGCTACGGTATCGGTGGGAACCACACCATCCACACGGCCCGTGAGAACCACGATATGACGTATATCGTGTTCAACAACGAGATCTTCGGGCTGACAAAGGGTCAGACATCCCCGACATCGCCGAAGGGCCACAAGTCCAAGACACAACCACACGGCTCGGCGAAGTCGCCGATTCGCCCCCTGTCCCAGCAGCTCAACGCCGGTGCGACCTACATCGCCCGGACCGCGGCTGTCAACCCGAACCAGGCGAAGGAAATCATCGCCGAAGCCATCGAGCACGACGGCTTCGCGCACATCGACTTCCTGACCCAGTGTCCGACCTGGAACAAGGACGCGAAACACTACGTCCCGTACACGGACGTTCAGCAGTCCGACGAGTTCGACTTCGACGTCTCGGACCGCGCGGAAGCAGCCGAGATGATGCGAAAGACCGAGGAACGACTGTACGAGGGCGAAGTGCTCACCGGTCGGATGTACATCGAAGACGAGCGCCCCTCCTACGGCGAGGAGAAGCGCCAGATCGGTGAGATGCCAGAGGAACCGCTCGCAGAGCGGTACTTCGACGAGGACGCGGAGTGGGAGCGGACCTACGACAACCTCCTCGAACATCACAAATAAGCCCCGTTACTGGACTGCAGACACCACCTCGAACGTGGGTTTCTGGTTCGGAAGATATTTTTTCATGCACCGAAAAGATTAGTCCATGAGTGCCGAGTCTACGGAGCGTCGAATCCTGTCGGTCCTTGAAGAGGACGCACAGGCCTCGTACGCAGAAATCGCGGAGCGAGCCGACGTATCGAAGCCGACAGTCCGGAAATACATCCAGAAACTCGAAGAGGAGGGCGTCATCGTCGGCTACTCCGCCGATGTCGACCCGAAGAAGCTGGCGGGCCAGTCGATTGCCCTGGTCGGCATCGACATCGCGAGCGACTGTTACGTCGAAGCCACGCGGAACCTCAAGGAGATCCCGGAAATGGAGGAACTGTACACGTCAAGTGGCGACCACATGCTGATGGCGGAGGTCCGAGCGATGGACGGTGACTCGCTGGCGGACGTCATCGAAGACAAGATTCTCGCGCTCGACGGTGTTACCGCCGCGCATCCGTCGTTTCTCCAGGAACGGCTGAAGTAACGGGTTTTTAGACGCTCCAGCGCTGACTGCACGGTATGCTTTCTCGGCTGGTGCTCGGACTCGGGCCGACGGCCGCGGACCTTCTCGACGCGATTAGCGACGACCGCGGCGAGCTGGCAGTCGTGACCCAGGACGAGCACCGTGCTGAAACGCTCCGGGCGGACGGGATCAACGTACTCGAAGCCGACCAGACTGACCCATCTGTTCTCGCCAATCTCGATTTTCACCCCGAGAGCGTCATCGTCGCCAGTGAAGACTCGGAACGGAACGCCGACGCGGCGACGGCCGCCCGTGACTGCTTTCCCGACGTGTTCCTTCTCGCCTACGCCGGCCGCGGCGCGACGGCAGACCAGCGTGACCGACTCGATACCGTGTCGGACCGGCTCGTCACGCCGGAGTCTGTCGTTACCGACTACGTCACCCAGTCGGTCGGCGACGAGGGAACACGGGCCAGACAGCTCCATCAGGTTCTCCGGGACATTGACGACCATCTCGCCGTCGTCACGCACGATAATCCCGACCCTGACGCGATTGCCAGCGCTGTCGCCCTCGGCGCGCTCGCTGAACGAGCTGACTGCGAGGTGACGATCTGTTACTACGGGGAGATTTCCCATCAGGAGAACCGGGCGTTTGTCAACCTCCTCGAATTCGACCTCCGGAACCTCGATGCCGATTCACCGGACGAACTAGAAGCGTTCGACGCGTTCGCGCTCGTCGACCACTCCAGAGCCGGTGTCAACGACCAGCTCCCGCCAGAGACCCCCATCGATATCGTCATCGACCATCATCCGCCACGCGTTCCGATAGAGGCCCGCTTCGTCGACCTCCGGAGCGGCGTCGGGGCGACGAGCACGCTGCTGGTCGACTACCTCCAGCGGTTCAACGTCGACATTCCGACCCCCATCGCAACGGGCCTGTTGTTCGGCATTCAGGTCGACACGAAGGACTTCCGCCGGGAGGTCGCTGCCGCGGACTTCGAGGCTGCCGCGCACCTCGTAACGAACGCCGACATGGCGACGCTCCAGCGCATCGAAGACCCGAGCGTGAGCCCGGAGACACTGTCGGTCATCGGCCGCGCGATTGCAAACCGCGATCAGGAGGGCTCAGTGCTCCTGACTGGTGTCGGTGAGATCAGTGACCGGGACGCGCTCGCACAGGCGGCTGACAGGCTACTCGACCTCGAAGGCGTCCAGACGACGATGGTGTACGGCGTCGTCGACGGGACGATATACGTCTCTGCTCGGGCACGTGGAGCAGATATCGACCTCGGCGAGGCGCTGCGGGACGCCTTCGGACAGATCGGGTCCGCGGGCGGTCACGCCGATATGGCGGGCGCACAGATCGACGTAGGGATGATTACCGTCGACGACCGCGAGGAATCGCTGGAGGAGATTGTCCGCGCTATCGTTTCGAATCGGTTTCTCGACGCTGTCCAGTCGCGGTCCCACCGGCTGCTCGGGCGCGTCTACGCCCGCGCTGACTACGATGTGGCCGCGTTCACGGAGTCGACGGCGCTTAGTCAGGACAGCGACGACACCCCAGCGACGGGCGAAGGCGCATCTGGAGAGTCTGGTGACGACGGCACAGCGGACTGGAACAGCGATGTGATGTTTCTGGAGAACGGCGACGAAGACGGTGGTGACGAGACAGACCAGGCAGCCGACGCGGCTGAACCGACAGACGACGAGGCAGAACAGGGAGAGGACAGCCCGGAAACGCTCGTCGAACCCGACGACGGCGAACCACTATAGGCGAGCCTTTTTTGCTGTCGGTCGAGAACCCAGTGCCGATGGAGGATTCGAATCGCCCGACGGTCGGGGACTATATGACACGCGAGGTTGCCACCGTCGAACTCGATGATACCGTCGGGGAAGTCGCCCGACGAATCGCCGACAATGACCACTTCAGCGGGTTTCCGGTGACTGACGGCCGCCGGGTCGAAGGATTCGTCAGTGCGCGCGACCTGCTGCTCGCGGAGGACCACGAGCCGATGTTCCGCGTGATGACCGACGATATCCTCGTGGCACATCCCGACATGGCCGTGCAGGACGCAGCGCGCGTTATCCTGCGGTCGGGCATCCAGAAACTCCCGGTTGTCGACGACGCCGGCCACCTCGTCGGTATCATCTCGAACGCCGACGTGATCCGCTCCCAGATCGAACGGGCGACACCGGGCAAGGTAGACAAACTCGGCCGGACACTCGAGAACATCCACGGGATCACGACACACGAAGGCCGCCGTGAGGTGGACCTCGACGACCTGACGCCAACACAGACAACGGTGTACGCCGACGAACTCGAAGGCCGGGTGTACGAACTCGAACGGGGACTGGCGGAACCACTCGTCGTCATCGACAACGGCGGGGACCTCCTGCTGGCGGATGGTCACCACCGGGTGAAAGCCGCCGCACGGCTCGATATCGACGAGATGGACGCCTACGTCATCGTCCTCGATGAGACGGTCGAACTGGGGATGGCCGAGACGGCCGCAGATTCCGATCTAGAGTCAATCGACGATATCGAGGTCGTCGACTACGCACACCACCCGCTCGTACAGACGACGGAACGACTCCAAGACTAGTCCCTAGCGGTGTGATCGACGGTCGCATCTCGTTTCCCCCGAACCTTCTTACTAAATCATGACATACACCGCAGTATGTTCGACGAGTCAGACCTCCAACGAATCCGCGAGCAGAAAGACGAGTGGGAAGCCGAGACACTGGACCCCGTACTGGACGCCTACGGTGAACGCAAAGAACAGTTTGCGACGGTCTCAAACCTGGATGTAGACCGGCTGTACACGCCACGCGACGTGGATGACATCGATTATGAGGAGGACATCGGCTTCCCGGGCGAGGAGCCGTTCACACGCGGCGTCTATCCGACGATGTATCGCGGCCGACAGTGGACCATGCGGCAGTTCGCGGGCTTCGGGACCGCTGACGAGACAAACGAGCGGTTCCACTACCTCATCGACGAGGGCCAGACCGGGCTCTCGACGGCCTTCGATATGCCGACGCTGATGGGGATCGACTCCGACGACGTGATGGCCGACGGCGAGGTGGGCAAGGAGGGTGTCGCCGTCGACACCCTGGCGGACATGGAGCGGCTGTTCGACGGCATCAACCTCGGCGAGGTGTCGACCTCCTTCACAATCAACCCCAGTGCTCCCGTCATCTACGCGATGTACATCGCGCTGGCCGACCAGCAAGGGGTCCCACGCGAGGAGATCCGCGGAACTCTCCAGAACGATATGTTCAAGGAGTTCATCGCACAGAAGGAGTGGGTCATCCCGCCGGAGCCGTCGCTGAAACTCGTCACCGACACCATCGAGTTCGCCAGTCAGGAGACGCCGAAGTTCAAGCCCATCTCGGTGTCGGGGTATCACATCCGGGAGGCTGGCTCGACAGCAGTACAGGAACTCGCGTTCACCCTCGCGGACGGCTTCGCCTACGTCGAGGACTGCCTGAATCGCGGGCTTGAGGTCGACGAGTTCGCCCCACAGCTCTCCTTTTTCTTCAATTCGCACAACTCCATGTTCGAGGAAATCGCGAAGTTCCGCGCGGCCCGGCGCATCTACGCCCGCGTGATGGACGACTGGTACGACGCGGAGGCCGACGCGAGCAAGCAACTGAAGTTCCACACCCAGACCGCTGGCCAGTCACTAACCGCCCAGCAACCGCTGAACAACATCGTCCGCGTGACGATTCAGGCCCTCGCGGGTGTGCTGGGCGGGACCCAGAGCTTGCACACCAACAGCTTCGACGAGGCGCTGGCGCTCCCGTCCGAACAGGCGGTTCGGGTCGCCCTTCGGACACAGCAGATCATCGCGGAGGAGTCAGGGGCCGCCGACATCGTCGACCCGATGGGCGGCAGTTTCGCAATCGAGTCGCTGACCGACGAGGTCGAAGAAAAGGCGATGGCCTACATCAACCACATCAGAGACGAACTCGGCGACGGATCGGTCCGCGACGGCGTCATTCAGGGGATTCAGGACGGCTACTTCCAGCGTGAGATTCAGGACGCCGCCTACGAGTACCAGCAGCGCGTCGAGAGCGAGGAAGAAGTCATGGTCGGCGTCAACAAGTACACCGTCGAGGAAGACACCGAACCCGAGATTCTCACCGTCGACGAGGACGTACAGGAACGCCAGCGGGACAAGCTTGCGACGGTCAAGGCAGAGCGCGACGACGCGGCCGTGGAAGCGACGCTCGACGAACTGCAGCAAGTGATTACCGACGGCGAGAACGTCATGCCCGTCATCATCGACGCGGTGAAAGCCTACGCGACGATGGGCGAGATCATGGCCGTCTTCGAGGCAGAGTACGGAAGCTATCAGGAGACGGCAAGCGTTGCGTGACCGGTTCAGGAACTTGCCGCGTCGTCGATTCGCTCGGAGACGTATATGACGAGGCCAAGCAACACGCCGAGGACGATACCGATAGTGACGAATCCGTAGATTGCGACGCCAAACGGCGTCGGCGGCAGCGCAATCACACCGAACAGTTCCGGTTCGAGGTCCTCTGGTCGGATACTGCCAAGGACGAACCCCATGACACCGGCAAGAACAACAATAGCAACGTACAGGCGAAGGACGATTTGCTGCCCGGATCTGGCCTCGGCTGGCTCGCTCATGTGAGAACAACGGCGTGGAGACGATTAGCCTTTTTCACTTCCACGCCGTAGCTATCCTATGTCACAGAAGGAGCTACTGTTTCTCGTCCTGACCGGAATCGCACTCATGATGTTCGTGACGGCTATGGTACTTGTCTCCGGCGCAAGCTAACAGGCACTGTCAGTTCGAACGGGGCTGCGAACGAAGCAAGGCAGACGAAAACAGAGTTCGGGACGCTTACGAGTCGTCTTGTTCTTCCTGGCCGCCGTCAGCGAGCAGCGACGGGTCCTTCTCCGGACTGTCGGCTTCGAGTTGCTCCTCGAACCACTGGAACTCACGGTCCAGCATACCGTTGCGTTCGAGGTTCCACGGGTCGCCGTCCTCGACCTTCGGGCCTTCGAGCCAGGACTGGACGATGTTCCAGACGAAGAACAGCTGGCCGATAAACAGGATGAGCGCACCGACGGTCGCCGCCTGGTGGAACGTCGACACCTGCGTCAGCGGCGCGATAGCACCATCGAACTGGTAGGTGGCGTAGCGCCGCGGCATCCCCAGGTAGCCGAGCGCAAGCATCGCGAAGAACGTGATGTTGGTTCCCACCATCGAGAACCAGAAGTGTGCCTTCCCGAGAGTGCGCTGATACATCCGCCCAGTGAAGATGGGGAACCAGTAGTAGATGCCCGCGAAGGCCGCGAAGCCGATGGCTCCCATCACGATGTAGTGGAAGTGTCCGACGACGTAGTAGGTGTCGTGCAGGATCAGGTCGACGGGGATGGAGGCGAGGAACACGCCCGTGACGCCGCCGATGATGAAGTTCGAGACGAAGCCGATACAGAACAGCATCGGCGTCGTCAGCCGCAGGCGACCGTTCCACATCGTCGTGATCCAGTTGAACGTCTTGACCGCGCTCGGTATTGCGATAGCCAACGAGACGGCCATGAACGACGCCCGGAGCCGCGGGTCCATGCCCGTCGAGAACATATGGTGGGCCCAGACGCCGAACGAGAGGACGCCGATGGCGAGCGTCGAGTAGACGACGAACTTGAAGCCGAACAGCTTCCGGCCCGAGAACTTCGGCAGGATGAGGCTGACCAGTCCCATCGGCGGCAGGACAAGGATATACACCTCAGGGTGGCCGAAGAACCAGAACAGGTGCTGCCACAGCAGCGGGCCACCACCCTCGACCGCGAAGAACGTCGTCTGGAGGTTCCGGTCCAGCAGCAGCATCACGATGGCGCTCCCCAGCAGCGGGAACGCGAACAGGATCAGCGCAGACTGGGTGAGCATCGTCCACGAGAAGATGTCGAGGTTTGCCCAGTTGACCTCCTCGTTGCGCTCCGTGAAGATGGTCGCGATGAAGTTGATCGCCCCCATCGTCGCTGCGACGCCGGAGAGATGCAGCCCGAGCAACATCAGATCGACGCCGGGGTTCGCCTGCTCAACCGACAGTGGCGTGTACATCGTCCAGGCCGTTCGGGCCGGTTCGATCATGTTGTCGGTCACCGGTGCGAGGAAGAACCCCGCCCAGATCAGCAGTGCTGCCGGCGGGAGCAGCCAGAACGCGATGGCGTTGATACGCGGAAACGCCATGTCGTCAGCCCCGATGAGGAGGGGGATGAAGTAGTTCGCGAACGCCGCGATGATCGGCGTCCCGAACAGGAACAGCATCGTAATCCCGTGACTCGTCAGGATGGAGTTGTAGGCGTTGTTGCTGAGGATGGCTCCAGCGGGCGTGACGAGCTGGAGGCGGATGAGCATCGCCATGATACCGCCCACGGCGAATGCGATGACAGCGTACACCCCGTACAACAGACCGATGTCCTTGTGGTCGACGGTTGTTAGCCAGCGAATGATACCTGCGGGTTTCTCACGGTTGATGACTGCCGCCTCGTCACCCGTGACGGCCCCGCCACCCGCGAGCGGCGTATACGAACGCCAGTTCTCGACACGGGTGAGAAGCGCGGCGACGCCGACGAGGAGGACGGCCATCAGCCCCGTCAGCACAATATCTCCTGCTACCATAGTCGTCCTTCAGGACTGGGACATTATCAAAGGGTCGATTCCTGCAGCAACGACCATAAAATACGGCTTCCATCCGGCATTGTAGCTTCAGAAATAAGGGACCACCTCACACAGTCGTCCGGTGCCAAGCGCCGTTGTCTTCAAAACGGTCTGTCTGCAACTGGCCGCTCAGCCTTCGTGGCCCAGTTCGTCGTTCTCTTTCTCAGCGTTCTCGACGGCCTTCCCCGCGTAGTAGGTCAGGACAGCGAGCAACAGAAACATCGAGATAATCAGTGCGAACTGTAGCCCGGAGAAAACGGGGTCCGTTCCGAACGCCGGGAACACGGCAAATGCGACTATGAAGAAAAAGAGGATCCCAAGCGGAATGATGTTCACGGTGAGGTCGAGCAGGGTGTCTTTTTCGAACCCGAACAGTGCCATGTCTGCCCGTTTGCACAGGCCAGTAAATAGATTGTTGGTTTCCGTATCGGACAGGTTCCCGTCTCAGACAGTGGTCTGTTCCATAACCGAGGCGACGCCGCCCATCGCGATCATCACTGCACCCGCCGAGGCGACAGCCACCAGCCGAGTGAACAGCGGCCCGGTCCCGACATTCGAGAGCGCGATGTCAGCGGCCGGAACCTGCCAGAGCGTGAACGCAACAGCAAGGGCAATGAGGATGACGCCCACACCCAGCATGGTCGGCCACGGCCGCCCCACGTACCCGGACTCCGTGAGGATGCCGGCGATGCTCCCGCCAAACAGTATCAGCCCGAAGACAGCCACTGGAAAGAGTCCGACGAACACGCCGATCTCTGACAGTGCTAATCCCAGTGCAACGAACAGCGGCCACGGACTCGCAGTCGGATACTGGTCGCTTAGTCCCGGCTCCTCTGCCATACCAACACTTCGGTTCGAATCATCATATGTCCATCGGACCGCGCCCGTGGGCACAAACTATTTGTTCGCCATCCGGCTTGGTGGGAGTAATGAGTACACGCACGGTCGAGCGGGTCGACGGGTGGGAGTCGGTTCCGTTCGACGGCGGGTTCGCGGGCCTGCAAGACCTCGCCGGGCAGGAGTTCTCCGGCGCGGTCATCACGGGTCCGACGCGCCTGTTCATGTTGAACGGGACCGTCGTCGGCGTCCTCGACGGCACTATCGAGGATTTCGAGGACGCGTCGGGAACAGCCAAGCGGTCACCGCACGAGGCGTTGCCACTGCTTGCAGTGATGCAGGAGCGCGCCGACGAGGTGAAAGCACAGTACTACACCGAAGACACGGCGCTTGCAGAAGTCGACCAGACCCTGTCGAGCGGTAACTTTACCGGCTTTATTGAACTCTCCGAGAACGTCCTCTCGGGCGACTACTACACCGTCTACCACCAGGGCCGCTCGATGAGCGTCGCGTGGGTCGGAAACTCCGACAACCTCATCACCGACGACGAGGCGTTCGAGACGGCCAACGACGAGGTCGGCATCTACGAGGTCATGCCGGTCGACATTGAGCCCATCGAGATTCCGGAACCGCCGGAAGACGAGACGGGCGAGCAGTCAGCGGACCCGGCGGCTGCCGGCGTCGACCCGCTCGAGGCTGGTGACGAGACAGCCGCTACCGACGAAGGTACGATAGACAGCACGCCGACAGATACGGCGGTACCAGACGAACCGACACCACAGGACGACGCCAGCGATGAACCGGTAGACCCGTCTCCGGACCCCGTCGGAGATACCGAAGCCGATGGAACCGACGACGCCGGACAGGCCCAGACCGCAGCAGAGTCGACGCGGGACCGCGGCCCTGCAAGCAGCGGCCCGCCGGGATCGAAAGCCGCCGGTGCGACTCCTGGCCGGTCCCGCCGCAGTTCCGAGTCTGACGAGCAATCGAGCGTGGACGAAAAGCCGAATGCGGACAGCCGGCCAGACAGCAAAGCGACAGAGCGGGCGACGACAGACACCGATACCGCGACACAGACGGAACCTGATTACGAGGCCACTGAACAGGAGGCCGGAGTGAGGGAGACTGCCGGGGAGACCGAGCCGAAACCATCGGCGACTGAGCCATCACAGACACAGGAACCCCAGCACGCCAGCGCTCGAAGCACCCCGGCACAGAGCGATCAGGCGGCTTCGGCAGACCGTCGCGCCGAACCGGAAGACCCGAAACCGACACAGAGCCCCGAGCCACAGCCGTCCCAGACACAGTCCGGGACTGGAGCGACAACGCCGACGCCGGAGGCCGGTTCTGGCGGGTCAAGTGCGGATCTGGAGACGCGCTCGGTCCCGTCGCTGGACCCGAACAAGTCCGGCGGTGCGCAGGAAAGTACAGCTACCAGCGTGTCTCCCACGCAGACGCCGCCAACAGGTGGGCAACAGGCATCGACACCGCGACGCGACCAGCCGGCCCAGAACGACCCGACGCCGTCGACCGAATCCAGTGTGCAGGGACCAGCACCGGCTCAGGAAAGCCGTGGCACAACTGCAAACGACCCGGAGCCGGCGCAGCCGGCCGATACGCCGCAATCCAAGCCGTCGACAGGGGACCAGAGACAGTCGCCTGCCGACGAAGAGCCGACACCGCGCGACCCGGAGCGTGTGGCAGAGCTCGAATCCGAGCTCGAACAGCGAGCCGAGACGGTGTCGGAACTCGAATCCGAACTCACGGATCTGGAGGCAACGAACCAAGAGCTTCGGGACGAGCGCGACCGCCTTGAGTCGGAGCTAGCCGACGCACGGGCCGAAATCGACCGGCTGGAGGAGCAACTCGACGAGCAGAACGACGCCGCCGCAGGGGGCACCCGGCTCAGTGCCGGCGAGGCGATAAACGGGACGAACCTCTTCGTCAGGTACGATTCGAAGGGTAAGGCGACGCTGGAGGAAGCCAAGGACGGCGAAGCGAGCCGCGAGGAGGTCGAGGCGAATCTCAGGCTGGAGTATCACACGCAGTTCGAGGCAGCGGGTGCCACGGTCAACGGGACGCCCTTCGAGGAGTACCTCGAAGACAGCATCCAGTACCGCTTCGTCAACTGGCTCATCCGGAACCTCCTCTACGAGATTCGGGACACCGGACACGCGGGAGCGATGAAAGACCTCTACGAAGGGCTTCCGGCCATCGACCGCGCCGAACTGAACGGCAACGTCACGGTGACATACACCGAGGATGGACAGGAGAACCGCTCGCAGGAACGGTTCGACGTGGTCGTTCGGGACCGGATGGGGAACCCGCTGGTCGTCGCAAACATCAACGACTCGCGCGAGCCGGCCTCCGAGGGCCAGATGTCGGACCTCATCCGGAATGCCGAGCGGGTCGGCAACGCCTCCGGGTCACTCGCGTCGGCGTTTCTCGTCACGAGCAGTTTCTTCGAGCCGGGCGCACTCGAAACCGCCGAAGAAGCCACCTCTAGTGGACTGTTCAACCGCGATAAGCGCAAGAGCTTCGTGAACATTTCGCGCAAAAAGGGCTTTCACCTCTGTCTGCTAGAAGCGAGAAACCAGGAGTTCCACCTGGCGGTCCCGGAACTCTGAGAAAGAAGCTTAGCCTTCGATTTCGGCCGCGTCTTCGATCTTCATACCTTCGAGCTTGTCGATGATTTCGTCGACCTTCTCGTCGAGGTCGTCGACGAACTCACCGGTCTGTTCGGTCGTGATCGCACCCTGGCTGGAGGGCTCGATGAGGTTCTCCTCTTCGAGAACGCGCAGGGAGTACCGGACCTTGTGGTGCGGGTAGCCGGTTTCGTTGGACATCTTCACGATACCGATAGGCTCGTTCTCGATAACCATGCGAAGCACCTGCAAGTGGCGCTCCAGCATGTCAACTTCCTTTTCAAGCCTGTCTATCATGGCAATTGTTAACTTGTGTTTGCGGTATTTAAAGGTTCTCCCTCGGATAATCGCTACAACGTTGATACGTTTGAACAGGGGTGTCTTAAAACCGTCGTAACGATTCACATGGGTACTGCTCACGAGCGTGAGTTCCGGACCGTAATCTGTTTATCACGGTGGATGGAAGGTGCGTGCGATGACCGTAACCATCGTCGGCTCACAGCTCGGCGACGAAGGGAAGGGCGGCATCGTCGACCTGTACGGCGACGACGTAGACGTCGTCGCGCGCTATCAGGGCGGCGACAACGCCGGCCACACCGTCGTCCACGAGGGCGAGGAGTACAAGCTCTCGCTGGTTCCGAGCGGAGCCATCCGCGGCAAGGTCGGCGTACTCGGCAACGGGTGTGTCGTCAATCCGCGAACGCTGTTCGACGAGATAGACACGCTCCAGGAGCGGGGCCTCGACCCGGACGTTCGCATCGCCGAACGAGCACACGTCATTCTCCCGTTCCACCGCGTGCTCGACGGTATCGAGGAGGAACTAAAAAGCGAAACGGATGACGAAGTCGGGACGACGGGCCGTGGTATCGGCCCGACCTACGAGGACAAGGCCGGTCGGCGTGGTGTCCGCGTCGGCGACCTGCTCGACCCGGACGTGCTCCGGGAGCGCCTCGAATACGTCGTCCCACAGAAGCAAGCCGTCGTCGAGGACGTGTACGACCTCGACGTCGACGAGCTTGACGACCCGGATGCCTTCGACGTGGACGCCATCTTCGAGGAGTTCCGCGAGTTCGGCCGCCGTTTCGAGGCCGAGGACATGACCGTCAACGCCGGGGCCTTCCTCAGCGCGACCATCGACGAGGGCCAGAACGTCATGCTGGAGGGCGCACAGGGGACCATCATCGACATCGACCACGGGAACTACCCCTACGTCACGTCATCGAACCCGACGGCCGGCGGCGCGGCGACCGGGACCGGACTCAGCCCCGGCGTCGTCGGCGACGGCGAAGTCATCGGGATCGTGAAGGCGTACCTCACTCGCGTCGGCAGTGGCCCGCTACCGACCGAACTCGGCGGCGTCGTCGGCGATACGCCCGGCTACGACGAGCAGGGCGAGGGCGAAAACGAGGAGCTGGCGAACTACATCCGCGAGGAAGGCGGCGAGTACGGCACTGTTACCGGCCGTCCGCGACGCGTCGGCTGGCTCGACCTGCCGATGTTGCGTCACTCTGCGCGCGTGTCCGGCTTTACCGGCATCGCCATCAACCACCTCGACGTCCTCGCCGGCCTTGACGAAGTGAAGGTCGGCCACACCTACACGCTCGACGGCGAGGAGCTGGCATCGATGCCTGCGACCACCGAGCAGTGGGCCAAGTGCGAGGCGAACTTCCGGTCGTTCGACGGCTGGCCCGAGGTTGACTGGGCGGACGCCGCCGAAGAGGGGTACGACGCACTCCCCGAGAATGCGAAGACCTACGTCGAATACATCGAATCCGAACTCGACACGCCGGCCTACGCCATCGGCGTCGGTCCCGGCCGCGGCGAAACTATTGTCCGCGAACAGCCGTTCTGAGCGGCCTTTCTCTCGGCTTCGGCGTTTGAGTGCCCACTTACCTTCGCCCAGCGGTGGGCCGATACCACTGAGAGAGCGGCAGACTTTTGCGACCGCCGGTCTTGGTCGAATGTATGAAAGAGGACCTGATGGAAATTATTTGCTGCCCTCTGGACAAGCACGACCTCGACCTCGAAGTGACGGAGCGCGACGACGGCGAGATTCTGTCGGGCGAACTCACCTGTACCGAGTGTAGCGAGACGTTCCCCATCGAGGACGGCATTCCGAACCTGCTCCCACCGGACATGCGCGACGAGGCACCGGCCTGAACCTTTTTTTTCCTCGCCACGCGGAGTTACATCCGTGCCTGACTCCCTGCCCGTGCACCTCAATCGGACGGACATCCACAGTCTGGAGGTTCCAAACGAGTTCGACGCGACAGGGAGTTTCGACGTGCGATTAGTCAATCACGGCGAGGCCCTGCACGTCCATCTCCACCTCGACGACTCGCTCTCTTCGGTCGCGTCGCTCGACGCCACAAATCACCACGTCCGGGCCGAGACTGACAGATTGGTCAGAGTGACCGTCGACGGTGATGGACCGGTCCGTGGCAAGCTAAAGGTCGTGACTGGATACGGCGCTGAAACCCGATATATCGACATTTACATCCCAGAGGGCGGGACCGAGAACGAACCGGTCATCGTCGACGAGGAACTGTCGAAGCCACAGCCGAAACCGACGGCGGACTCGGAACCCAGCCTCGAAGACCTGTCCGCGGGGCCGATACTGGCGGCTGGCGGTTTCACCGTCCTGATTGCGGGGCTCATTACGCTGGTACTCACAGAAAGCGTGCTGTTGACCGTTGCTGCCGTATTTGCGGTCGCAATCGTGCTGGGACTCCTGTCCGTGACTCTTCGCTCGTCCTGAAACCGGGTTACTGCTCCGTCTCGACGCCGCCGAGGTTCTCCTCGTCGTCGAACAGCTTCGCCCGCAGGAACCGTGCGCGGTACCGGTTGGCTCCCTCGTAGATGTCCGCCTCACGGATGTCGTCTGCCTCGCCGTCGGCAACGGCATCGATAATGGCTTCCAACTGTTCTTTCTCGTTAGGTGTGAGTTCGAACTCGTAGGTCTGGCTCGTCTCGCCCTCGAGTTTCGTCCACTGGCGTGCGCCGGCGATGACGAGCGAGCAGGGTTCGCGGCAGGGGAATTCTCCTGACCCACCGTCGACATCGAGGTCCGTCTCCTCGTCGTACTGCCACTCCCGACGCTTCAGACACTGGGAATCGTCACAGCAAGCCTCGGCGACCCAGTTGACGTGTTCGTAGCCGTCGCCGCGGTCCCAGGTCTTGACGACGCCGTAAATCCCGGTCTGTCGGTTGACGGTGTCGCGCCAGTGGCTCACGTCCAACTCGCCCTCGCGCTCACGATGCCAGTTCGAAATCGTGGCCGGATAGAAGAAGTCCACTGTCTGGACTAGTTCCGTCGGCCCGAGTTCGGGAAACACCCAGCCTGACTGGAGAGTGGGGGCTGTTTTCAGCGGGCGGTAGCGGTCACGGTCGTCGTGTTTGGCGAGGGAACGGGCGTCCAATGGGTCGTCGTGCGCGTCCAGCGAATCGGCGTCTGTCCCCATGTCGTCGACGTGACGGAGGTCGTACACCCGCTCGTCGTCCTCGTCCAGTGCCACGGTAATCGAGAGCTCACCCCACGTCGTCGTCAGCCCCTCTTGTAACTGGTCGTATCGGTCCGGAATCGGCGTCGACTCAGCGTTTTCGAGCCACCGGAGATACGCCCAGCGAGGCTCCGCCTGGGGCGCTTTTGCGTGCCAGAAGTACCAGTTCGAAATGTACTCGGGGTACGACGCGGCCAGGCCATCGAGGTCCGCGATACTCGTAGTCTCTGCTTCCGCTGTCGTCTCGACGGCGTAGCGTCCACCCTCGACCGCTGCCTCGATACCGTCGAACGCGATACCGTCCGACGCTGCCTCGGCGAACGCCTCGACATGGGTGTCGTCCATACCGCCGCCGTAGGTGTCGCACCGGGAAAAGTCGCCTGTTCCGGCAATCGGAGTGAAGATAGTTCCAGATTCGGTAGGATTATATTTTACCAGTATGGTACATGATTTATGATGTCTTGGTGGGGGCGGCCCGTGTCCGGAGGTGGACGCTATGGACTGGCCAACTGACCGAGGGTTACAGGTCCGAATGGCGACTGCTGTCGTCCTTGTGGCTCTCCTCCCAGTAGGGTTCGTCTACGCAGGCCTTGCAGTCGTGAACACGGCCGGAATATGGCTGGCGAAGCTAGCCACCGATTGGGTGCTGGCCGGCGAGTTCTACATCAAGCCGTGGCTGGTCGTTGGCGCTGTTGTGCTTGGGTTCGCCACGCAGTTGGCCGTTGGCGACACCATTGCCCTGCGGGCGCTGGACGCTCGCCCCGTGGGCCCCGACGACGAACCTAGTCTGATTGAAAACGTGACACGCTTGGCGCAGTCAGTGGACCTTCCGGCACCGGCAGTCGCCATTGCAGACAGCGACGCGCCGAACGCATTCACTGTCGGCCGGAGTCCCGACAGCGCCACGCTGGTGCTCACGACTGGACTGCTTGACGCACTCGACGCCGACGAGCGCGACGCCGTTATCGCTCACGAACTCGCTCACATCAAGAACCGCGACGCGACTGTGATGTCGCTTTCCTACGTGCTCCCGACGCTGACCTACAGCCTCGCAGCCAGCACTCTGGGGCTCCTCCAGGCCATCCCCGGTGCCTTCACTGGCTTCCGACATACCGACAGCGACAGCGCTCGGGGCCTCTTACTCGGTATCTTTATCCTGACAGTCAGTGCCGTACTGACACTCGCTGTCTCAGCCGTGTTCTGGCTCGCCAGTTTTACGCTGTTTCGCGTGCTCTCGCGGTACCGTGAGTACGCAGCAGACCGCGGGGCCGTCGCTATCACCGGCGACCCTGCGGCGCTCGCCAGTGCGTTGGCGACCATCGATGACGAGATGGCGGCGGCCCCGGACCACGACCTCAGGGCGCAAGACGGTGGTCTCGACGCGCTCTACATCGCGCCCATCGACGATACACAGTTCGCAGACGCGCCTGATTTCGTTGCCAACGACGTGTTCCCGGAGACCCATCCGCCGACCGAGGCGCGCATCGAACGACTGGAGGCGATGGCCACGGAGGGATCGACGTGACGGAGTACAGCCGCCGGACGGTTCTTACGGGCTTGACCGGTGTCGTCGGGTCGCTCGCCGGGTGTGGCTACCGCCCCGGCCCGGGCGACAAGAAGTGGGAGACGGCCGACGACGGCGGCCGGCTGGTCACGCTGGTGGATGAGACGCTGTTCGAAGTGACGTTCGATGCGACGCGCTTCCTTGACGACTACCCGGTAGGTGCTGTTGCTCGATACACTCTCGCTGATGGGGCCAGATTGGGTCGCTTCGAGTTCAAGGGCGTAGCTACGGACTGGGCCAGCGACGGAGCCCACCTATACGTGGGAACGGAAGCCAGCCGCGTCGTCGCGGTGGCCGGCGACGGACGAGTCTGGACGGAAACCGTCGACCACCCAGTAGCCAGTGTCGCCGCCACTGACGGCCGCGTATACGTCGGGACCGACGGCGGCGACCTCATTGCCTTCGACGGCGAGAGCGGGGACGAGCGGTGGTCGAAGTCGCTTCCTGTCCCCACCGACCCATCCAAGAGCGACCTGCCGACAGTCGGTGCGGGACTCGGCGGACTCGCCGTCGACTGGGGAACCGGCGAGGAGTACCGACTCGACGTGTACGCCCCGGACGGTTCGGTTCTGTGGGACCAGCCCCTACAGCGGAGCCTCAACGGCCGGCCGTACGTGCGCGGCGACACGGTGTACGTCCGCTCGGAATACCTACGCGCGTTCGACCGCGACTCGGGGACGCGCCGCTGGGTCACCGAAGACATTACGACCCCGGGTGGGCCGTTGCGGTTCAGCCGGGACGACGAGGTCGTCTACATTCCGGAGCGTCACGCCCTGATTGCGATTGCTACCGCCGATGGCGAAGAACTGTGGCGGTTCAATGATGAGCGGTTGGCGGCCATGGAACGAGGGCGAAGCGAATTCGAGATAGATCTCGGGGCAACGGGCGCGGTCCCGGCCCCGGACGGCGGGTCAATGTTTCTCAACACGAAGCGCCACGGGCTGTTTCAGTTTGGGGCCGATGGCACTCTCCGCTGGCACGAACCCCGTCTCGACTTCAGTTTTCTCTACGCAGTTACCGAGGACACCATAGTCCACTCTGGGACCGAAGCAATCGTCGCTCGCTATCGGTAGTGCCCCTTCGGCGACAGGTCCGCTAGTCCCCAGCGGCCGTGGTGCCCCCGCCGGTCTCCTCACGAACCTGCTCGATGGCGCTACTCACATCGGCGCCCGCGTCGGCGGCCCGTTCGAGCACCACGTCAGCCATTAGCGGCTCCGTCCCGACCGCGCCGGCGTACCAGATATCGTGGCCCTCGACAGTGGTCGGCACGTCGTAGCCCGTTCGGTAGTCGTCGGTCAGGCCCATGTCCTCGGGGATGTCCTCCTGCGTGTGGAAGCCGTCGGCGATGAACAGCGGGACGACGACGATGTCGTCGCTCTCGAAGTAATCCGCGACGTCGTCAACTTCGGGGTCCTCGTCCATGAACAGCGACTGCACCTCGTCGAAGCGGCCCCGCTCGCGGATGCGGTCAGCGTGGTACTGGATGGCCTTCGCAGAGTTCTCGTTTCGCTCGGTGCCGTGGCCGACGACCGCGAGGCCGAACCCGTCGCCGACATCGGGGTCACCGGTGACGGACTCGGCCCGCTGGACGATGACATCGCTCATCGAATCGTGCGTTCCGACCGGCCCGCAGTAGTGGACCGTCTGGTCCGTGTCCTCGGCGGCTAGCGTCGCGTTGGTCGCGCTCGTCCCGTCGGAGTCCCACAGCTCGGGGTCCCAGTCCTCCAGTCGGAACTCTCGAGGGATGACCTGCTCTGTGAAGTAACCCTCCGAGATGAACAGCGGGACCAGATACACCTCGTCGGCGTCGACAGTCCGCAGCGCCTCCCGGAACGACGGTTCCTCCTTCCAGAACGACTCACGGACCTCGGCGAACGCGCCGGTCGCCCGAATGGTGTCCGCGTGGTCGTAGGTGGGCGTACTCGACTCGGCGTTCAGATGGGAGCCGTGGGCCGCGATAACGAGTGCTTCGTCCATATTCATCGGTTGGGGCGAGCCGTCCTTAGGGCCTTCGTTGGCCTGTTCTGGTAGCCGGCGGGCTGTGCAACGTTGAGCGCCGAAAGTGTGTGGTTGCCGACCGACTCCGCCCGGTCACAGCCCGAACAGGAGGACGTAGAACAACAGTCCGGCTGCTGCCAGCAGCGCGGCGTGTCCCAGCGCGCCAGCAGCGATAACAATGCCACCGATGACTCGTTCCGCCGGTTCCAGGGGCTGTCCGAACACTTGCCGTTCGCGTTGTGCAATAGCCATTGTCCTTTCCTCATGTAGAGAGACGGCCTCCTGAGGCACAATCCCCTATGACTGTTCTCACTTGCTGGGAGGAGGCCGCAATTCTGCGGGTCCACCACGCCGTATAGCGATCACGACAGGTCGGCGCGCCCCCTCACTGGCTATTCAGTGAAACAGCGCTCGCTCGCGTCGATGGAACCGCTTTTGTCTGCGCCGTTCGTGCCCGACGCCAATGTCACTCGCAGCCGCGACCAGGGACGCCGTCCGCGAGCGCCCGTTCCTCTACGACGCACTTCGGGCGGGCGTGGTCAACTACACGGCCGCCGCACGCACGCTCGACATCGACGGCGAAGAGGAAGCTATCGCGACTGCGCTCCGTCGGTTCGCCGAGGAATTGCCTGCCGACTCGCCACACGACAGCGATGCCAGAGTCTCGATGCAGAGCGGGCTTGGCCGGGCCGAGTCGTCCGACGCGGAGTCGACTGTCGTCCTCGAAGTCGCGGACACCGCCTTCGCCGAGGACGCTGGCTCGCTGACGGGCATCATCGCCAGCGGTACTCTTTCTCCAGAAGCCCTCGGCGAGGTACTAGGACGCCTGCGAGCGGCGGACGTCTCCGTCGACGCTGCCGGTGTCACCGACGAGGCGCTCATCGTGATGGTGAGCCGCCGTGCGGGACCGGACGCACTCCGGGTGGTCGAAGCGACAGTACAGGGATGAGTCGCCTTCCGACGGCTTAAAGCGGGCGGACACAGTTCTCCCGGGTAATGACGCTTCGCGTGACGAACACGTTGACCGGTGAGAAAGAGCCCTTCGAGCCGCGCGACCCCGACTCCGTGCTGCTGTACTACTGTGGGCTGACGACCTCCGACCCGCCCCATCTCGGCCACGCGCGCGGCTGGGTCCACGTCGACGTGATGGCTCGCTGGCTCGACTATCTGGGCTATGACGTCCACCACGTCGAGAACCTCACCGATGTCAACGAGAAGATCGTCGCTCGGGTCGGCGAGGACGGCGACAGCGAGTCCGACGTGGCCCGCCACTACGTCCAGCAGGCCATCGACGATATGCGCTCGCTCAACCTCGGCCGCGCGGAGGTGTACCCCCGCGTCTCGGAGCACGTCCCGGAGATCATCGACCTCGTCAAGCGACTCGTCGAGCAGGGCCACGCCTACGAGCAGAACGGCTCCGTCTACTTCGACGTGACCAGTTTCGAGGACTACGGAAAGCTCTCGAACCAGTCCGTCGACGACATCGAATCACAGGGCGCGGACACCGAGGGGGAGAAGCGACACCCGGCCGACTTCGCGCTCTGGAAGGCCGGCGGCGTCGACCCGGCAGACATCGCCGAGCACCAGCACCCCGAGGCCGCACCCGCCGAAGAAGCCTGCCAGACCGCTCAGACGTGGGATTCCCCGTGGGGTGAAGGCCGACCCGGCTGGCACATCGAATGCTCGGCGATGTCGATGACCCACCTCGATGAGTCCATCGACATCCACGTCGGCGGGCAGGACCTCGTCTTTCCCCACCACGAAAACGAGGTGGCCCAGAGCGAGGCCGCGACCGGAAAGCAGTTCGCGAACTACTGGCTCCACGTCCGCCTGCTGGAGACCGAGGAAGAGAAGATGTCTTCCTCGCTTGGAAACTACTTCGCCGTCGCCGACGCCGTCGATGAGTTCGGTCCCGACGTGCTCCGGACCTTCCTGCTGTCGACGGCCTACACCTCACGGGCAACATACAGCGATGAGACCATCGCGGAGGCCGAGGAGCGCTGGGATCGCCTCTCCCGTGGCTATGAGCGCGCGGTCGAGGCCTGCGACGACGTGGATGCCTACGCAAAGGTGACCGACGAGGCGCTCCGCGACGCTGTTGAGGATGCCCGCTCGGCGTTCGAGGCGGCAATGAACGACGACTTCAACACGCGGGAAGCGATGACCGCGCTGCTTGACCTGACGGCCGCAGTGAACTCTCACCTCGACGCACACGAGCAACGAGACTATCAGGGACTCCACCGCGCCGTCGAGACGTTCGAGGAATTCGGCGGCGGCATCCTCGGACTGGCCTTCGGCGACGACGACAGCGGTGACGTGTCGCTGGCCGGTGAGGTCGTCGACTTAGTGCTGGACATCCGGGAGCAGGAACGGGACGCCGGTAACTACGAGCGCGCCGACGAACTCCGGGACGAACTCGAAGCGCTCGGTGTCGAGGTGCAGGACACCGACGACGGGCCGACCTATCGCCTCTGAAGGGACGATAGACCGGCTCTAAACGCGTATCGATGAGTTCTATAGTCCGATTAATATCTTGAACGGCCATGTATTTTATATACTGGACACAGTGTAAGGACAACAATGCGAAAGGGGATACTCACGCTTCTTGTCGGGGTACTCGTCGTCTCGTCGGGCTGTGCCGGCCTGATAACCGGGGAGACGGTAGCGTTCGACTCCGCACCGGCGACAGTCAGCGACAGTGCGCTCGATGAAACCGGCTACGAGCAGTCGATGGCGGACGAACAAACAATCGAGCGGACGGTCACCGTCGCTGGGCAGGAGCGGACCATCCGCGTCACGAACCACGTCCGACAGTACCAGCGTGGCATCGACCTCGGGCCGGTCGGTGAGGTCAACGCCGGCCGATTCATTGTCTTCTCGACGCCCAGCGCCAGTGTAGCGGGACAGACGTTGAACCCCGCTGCGAGTTGGTCCAACGAACGCCTCGTCGAGGAAGTCGCCAGCCGAAACGACCAGATCAACGACGTCCAGTTCGAACGCAACCGTACGGTAGACGCACTGGGCGAGTCCCGTGAGGTGGCTGTGTTCTCCGGGACGACGGCTATCGAGGGCCAGGAAATCGACGTCCTGATTCACCTCACGAGCTTCGAGCACGAGGGCGACGTGGTCGTCGCCGTCGCCGTCTACCCTGAGCGGCTTGACGACAGCGAAGGGCCGCGCGTCGATACGCTGCTTGGCGGCCTCTCGCACTCGGGCAACTGATCGCGGGGACACTGTTTTCTTTCGGGCCAGTGATAACGGAGGCATGAATCGGCTGTCTGTCGTCGGTGTGGTGCTCACGCTTGTCGGCATCGCCGGCTACGCCGTCGGGACGAGCGTCGCCTATCCCGGCCGGTCTGTGTCAGTAACGGCGGTGATGGTCGGGCTGACTGTGGCGGCCGTTGGTCACGCCACGCCGACGGAGGACACGCCGTGATTTCCGCAGTGGTGTACGCTGACGGGCAGGCGATAGAGTACGAGGATCTGACGACCGCCCGAACGGCTGCCGGAACGACGTGGGTTCACGTCACCGACGTGACAGCCGATGAGGTCGACGCCGTCAGTTCCGCCTTCGACCTCCATTCGCTGGCTATCGATGACATCAAGAACGACGTCCGGGCGAACGTCCAGGAGTTCAACGCCTACACGTTCGTGCTCGTCAAATCTGCGTCGCTTACGCCCGGCGATACGACATTCGACAAGGAGGTGAAAACGACGCCGCTCGGCCTGTTTATCGGCCCCGACTGGGTCGTCACGCTGTCGACGGGCGCCGTCCCGTCCGTCCAGCGCGTGATGGACGCTGTCGGCCGTGGGGACGAGCGACTCCTTCACCGCGGCCCGGATTTTACTGCCTACCGGGTCATCGACGTCATCGTCGACGCGTACTTCGACCTGCTGGACGAGATCGAGACCGATATCGAACAGATCGAAGAGGAGGTGACCACTTCCACCGATATCGAGACGCTCGAACGGATCAACGACGTTCGGCGGGACCTGTTGTCCTTCCGCAAACAGGTCTGGCCGGCGCGGGAGGCAATTGGCGTGCTTGCCCGTGGCGACCCCAAACAGATCCAGCCACAGACGGAGAAATACTTCCGGGACGTCTACGACCACCTCGTCCAGATCGTGGACCTGACCGAGACCTACCGCGACCTCGTCTCGGGTGCGCGGGACATCTACCTGAATACGGTGTCCCAGTCGACAAACGAGGTGATGAAGATGCTGACCGTCGTTGCGACTATCTTCATCCCGCTGACCTTCGTGGTCGGCGTCTACGGGATGAACTTCACCGACAGCCCGTACAACATGCCGGAACTGGGCTGGGCGTTCGGGTATCCCGCGGTGATGATCGGGATGGTGATCGTCGTCGGAGTCTTGCTCGCTCATTTCCGCCAGCGGGGCTACCTATAGCGCCAGCGGGACGAGTAACACCCCCATCAGGGTCGCCCGGCGGGACCCGAACCGCGGCGGGAGATGTCCGACCAGTGCGGCGGCTCCGAACGCTCCGATACCGACGAGACCGGCGAAGAGCGCGGAGAGACAGACGAGGACTGCAATCACAGACAACGAGAGGTATGTCGGGTCCAGTCGGCCAACAATTCGGAGGTACCGGTCGCCCAGTGTCGGGACGAGTATCGCGCCGGCGACGGCGGCGATAGCGACTGCCGCGAGCAGCGCTGGAAGCACCAGTGGGACCTTGGCCCGGGCGAGCGCGACAAGGACACCGGTTCGGGGCGTCCCGAGCGAGATGAGAGCGAACAGTGCAAAGACTGCCGTCGCCGTGTTGACGCCACTCGTCGTCACAATAAACGCCCGCGGTCCCTGGTCGGAGACCAGCCCCAGTGCCAGGGTCGCCGCGATGGCGCTGGAGATTCCCGGGATGTAGCCGACTGCACCCCCACAGAGCGTGCCGATGCCTGCTAAGACGCCGACCGTTCGCCGCGGCGTCGTCACCGTCGCGTCGGCCTGTGGCGGGACGCCATCCCCCTCGATAGCGGCCAAGAGCACCGGTGCGCCGAACAGCCCCGAAAACAGCGGGACCAGCACGTCCGACACGGGCAACGCGCCGGTCACTGGCGCATCGAGCAGCCCGATTCCGAGCAGCCCGCTGGCGGCGAGCGAACACGCAGCGCCGACCTGCTGGCGGCGGCCGTGCTCCGTGACCACGAGCAGGACGGCGACCCCGACGAGTAGCACCGACAGCCACGGCCGGACCAGCGGATACGCTCGCTCCATCAGCAGGGTAAGCGGAACCGCGAGCGGGACGGCAAACACCACGGCGAGCCCGCTCCCCAGCGCCGATAGGCGAAGCGCCTCCCGACCGCGGCCCTCTATCACCAGCTGGTGGCTCGGGAGCGCGCTGGCCGCCATCGCCGGGTCCGGCACGCCCAGTGCCAGCGCCGGAATCACATCGAGAAAGGTGTGTGTCACCCCGGCCGAAAGCATCGCGACGCCGACGTAGAGCCGCGGCCCGGGCAAACTGCTCGCCGCAGCAGCGAGCAAGAGCGCGAACGTATTGGCGTGAAGCCCCGGGACGAGCCCACTGAGCGTGCCCAGTCCGACCCCTGCCCCGATCGCTGTGAGGAGCGCGAGCGTCGCTGTCGGGTCGGCGGCAGGAAGCCCCGGAAGCACACTGAGGCGTGGCCCCGTTCCCGTACTTGAACCTCCGCGACGCGCAGCCCGGCTAGTCCTCCACAGCGTGATGCGGGCCGACCGGACCGTGTTCGGGACAGGTCCCGGCGATAGGGGTGGCGTTGAGACAGCAGTGCCGGCTGTCGGTTGCGACCAGTCCTTTCGAGAGCTCGTTCCCACAGAGCCGACAGCGAAGGTCCGACTCAGCCATACGTTCTTGTTTGCCCGAAGCCCCCTGAATCTGGCGAGCTTTTTGGTGTGCCGGCCATTCGTACACGTATGAGCAACGAGTCCCGGAAGTCAGCCGGGTTCAAGGACCGAACGCCGGTGACGACGGCTAGGGAGACGCTGCTGGACGCAGTGTCCCCACACGAGCGGACGGAGCGCGTCCCGCTGCGTGACGCCGACGAACGCGTCGTCGCGGGTGAAATCACCGCCGAGCGAGCGGTGCCCCACTACCGCCGCGCGGCGATGGATGGCTTCGCAGTCAGAGCCGAGGACACGTTTAGCGCGAGCCAGCGGTCGCCGGCATCGCTCCGGGTCGATGAGACGGTGACAACGGGAACAGCGGCTCGCGTGCACACGGGGAGCGAACTCCCCGAGGGCGCGGACGCCGTCGTGATGGTCGAGGAGACCGAGGTGACCGGCGACAGCGTCACCGTGTTCGATGCGGTCGCCGGCGGAGAGAACGTCGCCCCTGTCGGCGAGGACGTGGCGGAAGGGCAGACGCTATACGAGGACGGCCACAGGCTCCGCCCGTCGGACCTCGGGCTGTTGAAATCGGTCGGGAACGACGCGGTCGATGTGTACGAGCGACCCACCGTCAGCGTGATTCCGACCGGCGAGGAGCTGGTCCAAGATGACCCGGAACCGGGGCAGGTAATCGAGACGAATGGCCAGACTGTCACGCAGTACGTCGAGCGCTGGGGCGGCAACGCGACCTACCGCGACATCGTCACCGACGACGTGGACGCACTCCGGGCGGCCATCAGCGACGATCTTGACCACGACCTCGTCGTGACGACCGGTGGGTCCTCCGTCGGCGAGCGCGACCTACTCCCGGAGGTTGTCAACGAGATTGGCGAGGTGCTGGTCCACGGGGTCGCACTGAAGCCAGGCCACCCGGTCGCGCTGGGCGTGGCCGAGGGGACGCCGATTCTCATGCTTCCGGGGTATCCGGTCGCTTGCATCGTCAACGCCGTCCAGTTCCTCCGGCCAGCGATCCGGCAGGCCGGCCACCTCTCACCGACCGACCCGCCGACGACCGAGGCCGAACTCACGCGGAAGATCGCCAGCGAACCGGGGACCCGAACCTACGCGCGGGTGGAACTGCACGACGAGGACGCAGACGAGCAAACGACCGCGACGCCGACGCGGGCCAGCGGGTCGGGCGTCCTCTCAAGCGTCGCGCTCGCCGACGGCTGGGTCGTCGTGCCGGAGTCCGTGGAGGGGTACGACGCCGGTGACACTGTGACCGTCGAGGACTGGGAGTGGTCACAGTGAGCGACCGCCGCGAGTTCCGCGACCTAGCATCGCCCGAAGAAGCCCACGAAGTCGTCGCCGGCCTCGACATCGACCCCGACCCGGAGACCGTTCCGCTGGACGAGGCTCGCGACCGCGTTCTCACAGAGCGGGTCGACGCTGACATCGACGTGCCGGGGTTCGACCGCGCGAGCATGGACGGCTACGCCGTACATGCCAGAGACACATTCGGCGCTGACGAGGCCGACCCGGTGACGCTGTCGGTCGCCGGGGAAGTCCACGCGGGCGAGGAGCCCGACGTAACCGTCGAGCCGGGTTCACTCGCCGAAATCTCGACTGGCGCGGTGATGCCGGCCGGCGCGGACGCCGTTGTGATGGTCGAACGGACGACTGAGACTGACGACGGCGTCGAGATACGCACGTCCGTCGCACCCGGTGATAACGTGATGCTCGCCGGCGCGGACATCGCGGCCGGTGCACGCGCGCTCGGTCCTGGAACGCGCATTACGCCCCGGGAAATTGGCCTCCTGTCGGCGCTGGGCGTCGACGAGGTCCCGGTGCGTGGCCGGCCGCAGGTCGGTATTCTCTCGACCGGCGACGAACTCGTCCGACCCGGGAACCCCCTCGACAGCGCCGCCGGCCAGATCTACGACGTGAACAGCTACACGCTGGCCGGCGCAGTCGCGGAGGCCGGCGGCGACCCGGTGATGTATCCGCACGCTGGCGACGACTACGAGGAGATGGAGCGGTTGCTCCACGAGGCGGCCGACGAGTGCGACCTCGTCCTCTCGTCAGGGTCGACCAGCGCGAGCGCGGTGGACGTCATCTACCGCGTCATTGAGGAGCGCGGCGAACTCAGGCTCCACGGCGTCGCCGTCAAACCCGGTAAGCCGATGCTCGTCGGAACCATCGGCGACTCGGCGTACGTCGGTCTCCCGGGATATCCGGTGTCGGCGCTGACAATTTTCCAGACCTTCGTCGCGCCGGCGGTCCGGGACGCCGCCGGTCGGGACCCGCCACAGACAGCAACGGTCTCTGGCACGATGGCAGTCCAGGAACGCTACGGCGAGGGGCGCAGACGCCTCATGCCGGCGGGTCTGGTCAAGGACGAAACGGGGTCGCTGCTGGTCTACCCCGTCGACAAGGGCAGCGGCGCGACGACGAGCCTCGTCGACGCTGATGGGTTCGTCGATGTACCGCCGGGGACGGACTATCTGGCAGAGGGGGAGACAGTCGACGTGACGTTGTTCTCCCCGGCAGTCAGGCCGCCGACGCTACTGGGGATGGGTGAGGACGACCCGCTTCTCTCGCGCCTACTGGATACCGTCTCTCGCCCGCGGTATCTCCCGCTCGGGTCGACAGAGGGACTCCGCCGCCTCGGCAACGGCGTCCCGGACATCGCGGTCGCCGCGGGACCGGCCGCCGATGACCACGACGCGACCGACATTGGCGGCTGGCAGCGTGAGTGGGGGCTGGTCGCCGGCCCTGATACCGACGTATCCGGCTTGGGCGACCTCGTCGACGGCGATTACCGCTTTGTCAACCGCGACACCGCCTCCGGACTGCGACGGAGCTTCGATGACGCGCTCGACGCCCTCGGCGAGGACCGGGGCGTTGGCCGCGCGGAAGTCGTCGATGCCATCGAAGGCTACGAACTCACGACGAAGGCACACGAGAGTCCCGCCCGGAAAGTCATTGCAGGCGAGGCGCATGTGGGCCTCGGGCTTCGAGCCACAGCGGCGAAACTCAACCTCGGGTTCGTCTCACTGGGAACACAGCAGGTCCGGGTGCTCGCAAACCCCGAGCGACGGGAGAAACACAGCGTCGGTGCGCTCGCCGAGTCGCTCGACGACCTCGACTCGCTGGCCGATGAGATAGCTGGTATGGAACCGCAGTAGGTAGCGCCGGCATGAATGCGCGGACTTCCGCTGAAAAGGCACTCCAGTTTTAACAGGGACGTACGGCATCATCGCGCCTGCAGATGCCATCAGAATCTCAATTACCCTCGAACGACGGCTCTGGTGACCTGAAGGCCTAAACAGGAGCGGGGCCGAATGAGTCACAGCGATGGCCGACACACCGGTTGCCGGCGACCTTGAGGCCCCGTTTCGGTTCGAGTATGCCCCCGCGACGCTCCGATACGCCCCTGACGCCGTGCGGTCGCTGGGTACGGAGTTAGACGAGCAGGGCTACGACAGTGCACTGGTCGTCTGTGGCACCACCGTCGGTGAGACGCCGGCCGTGATGGACCCTGTTCGGGACGGACTCGGTGACCGACTTGCCGGCGTCTTCGCGGAAACGACACCAGCCAAGCGACTCGGCACTGCGTACGACGGGCTCGAACGCTTCCGCGAGGCTGATGCCGATTGTCTCGTGGCCGTTGGCGGCGGAAGCAGCCTCGACGTGGCAAAAATCATCAGTATCCTTGCGGCGACCGACCGCGACCCAGCCGCTGTCGGCACGGCATTCGTCGATTCCGGAACGATAGCTGTCCCCGAAGCAGGGCTGCCACCGATTATCGCCGCCCCAACGACGCTGGCCGGCGCTGACCTCTCTATCGTCGCTGGCGTCACAGCCACACCAGGCACCTGTCCTGTGGCTGAACCGGCCAGTGGCGGTGTCAGTGACCCGAAACTGATGCCCGCGGCCGCCTGTTACGACCCCGAGCTGATTGCGACGACGCCCCGGTCAGTCCTCGCGGCGTCGGCGATGAACGGCTTCGACAAAGGTATCGAGACGCTGTACGCGGCCAACGCGACCCCGATAACCGACGCCACAGCGTCGCGCGGCCTCGGCCTTCTCACAGAAGGCCTACTCGCGTTCGGTACCGGTGACGACAACCCGTGGGTGTACCAGTCGATTACGCAGGGACTCATGCTCGTCCAGTACGGCATCTCGCGGGCCGACGGGACGACGCTCTCGCTGGTCCACGCCCTCGGCCACGGACTAACCCGGACCGACGACGTCCAGCAGGGCGCAGCCCACGGAGCCATTGCTCCGCACGCGCTCTCGTACCTCTTCGAACAGGTCGACGGTCGGCGGTCACTTCTGGCCGACGCACTTGGGGTCGGCGACGCTGACAACCCCGGTACGGCGGTCGTTGACCGAGTCAATGAGGTAGTGACGACGCTGGGACTGCCAACACAACTCCGGGACGTAGCCGGCCCCGACCGGGCGGAGTTTCCCGAAGTCGCCGACGCCGTCCTTGAAGACGCCTTCATGACGAACGTCCCGTCGGGGCTGGAGCCAACCAGAGAGGATATTGTCCGTATGTTAGAGTCTGCTTGGTAGGACTTTCACCGAAAATGCCTCAACCATTAGTTGGCTGTAGGACAGCCGACCGACGTAGCATACCGCGCGAGCGGAGCAAGCGCGGTTTCCCCGGACTCGCCGCCTCACGGCGAGTCCGGCCTTTTTCGCCCACGTTTTTCAAGGAGCGGTTCGCGCGGTCAGCGCGAACCCGACGCAGAAAAAGGTGGTCTCACATGTCAGGCCAAGCCTTGGCGGCCCGACCGACACCGGTCATGTCGTTGATCCAGCGGGCGGCAATCGCTTTCTTCAGCAGTTTCGCTGGCATCCCGCCAAACGTCTCGATAGGCATATTCACCACGTCGTGGGCGACGGCTTTCTCGCCGACCGAAACAACCGTGCCCTTGTCCTTGTGGGTCCAGGTCTTCAGCGGCTGGCCGCGAACCGCGCGAGCGAGGTTCTCGCCCGCGACTTCGGCGGCTTGCCAGGCGGCCTGAGCGGTTGGCGGGGCGGGCTGGTCGCCCGGCTGGTCGATCAGCGCCGAGTCTCCGATCGCGAAGACGTGCTCGTCCTCGGTCTGGAAGTTCCCTTCGGCGTGGACGCGGTGGTTGCGCTCGTCTTTGTCCAGATCGACGTCTTGCATGCAATCGCGGCCGGTGATGCCGCCCGTCCAGACTAGCACGTCGTAGTCCAGCTCGTCCTCGTCACCGATGTAGACAGTCTCCTCGTCGACTTCGCCGATGAACTCGCCGCATTTGATGTTCACGTCGGCGGCTTCCAGACGCTTGCGCAGGGCACCCTGGAGTTCGGGGTCGCTGTTGGGCAGAACCTGGTCGAGACCTTCGACGAGATGGATGTCGATAGGTGCGTTGTGTTCGTCGCAGAACTCGGCGACCTCGCCGGCGGTCTGAATGCCGGAGAGGCCAGCGCCACCGATGACGACCTGTGCTGGGTCGTTTGTGGAGGCTTCGCGGGCCGCTTGCTGAATCTTGTCGTGGATTTCAAGCGCGTCGTCGAGGCTCTTGAGCGTCAGCGCGTGCTCTTTGAGGCCGTCGATGCCGAAGAAGGCCGTCTGGGAGCCCAGCCCCACGAGCAGGTAGTCGTACTCGACGGTGTCGGAGTCCGCGAGGTCCACCTCTTGGGCGTCGGTGTCGATACCAACAACCTCGTCCTGAATGAAGTTGGTCGAGGGCTGCTTGATTTCGTGAACAGGGATGGCGATGTTCTCCTGCACGCTCGGGTCCCGGATGCAACGGTGGGACTCGTGTAGGACCAGATGATAGTCCGTCTCAGAAATCCAGGTGACATCAACGTCCGTTTGACCGTCTAACTCGTCCTCGAAACTCTTTATTGCCCCCGCGCCAGCGTACCCCGAACCGAGCACCACTACGTTCTCTGTCATAGGCCACTCTCCGAAGTCATTAGATACAAACCCTTTGGAATCGGTCTACGGCTCCGATGTTGTCCTCGCATGCTGGCTCACGGTCGTGACCCGGCCCCCTAAGTTTGCAGTCGCCTTCGGTCACCCTCTCGCGGTAAAACAGCACCTACCGTTCCTAAAGACGCCTCCTAATCGCCTATTTACAGAGACAGTCTGTCCTTTCCGGCCGGTCAATCGAACGGAGGGAAGGTCAATCTGGAGCCAACAGACAGCACAACGGTTGTCCTGACCGTCAGGACTGTCCAGCACAGTGGTGGTTGGTCTCATTCGGCGCAGCCCACGTAACAGCGTTGTGCAGGAGCTTCTGGACGACCGGCCGGTGGTACACTGGAAACGTCTCGTGGCCGGGCTGGAAGTAGAATATCCGTCCCGCATCACGATAGTAACAACACCCGCTGGGAAACACTGTGCCGTCGCCACACCAACTTACGGTCACTAGAGTGTCCGGTATCGGCAGGTCGAACCCTTTTCCGTAGATCTCGGCACGTTCGAGTTCGAACTCCTCCGGAAGCCCGTCGGTAATTGGATGGCTCGCTTCGACGACCCAGACGTGCTCGCGTTCGCCTTCCTCGCGCCAGCGCAGGGTGCCAGTCGCTCCCATGAGTGCCTCGAACGGCTTCGATTCGTGACTGGAGTGGAGCGGGATGAACCCCATCCCGTCACGGACGGCCTGCTCGACGCGGCTCGCAGTCGCATCGCTGACAGCATCGTGTGCGACATCGCCCCACCACAGTAACACGTCAGTTTCGGCGAGTACCTCCGCGGTTAGTCCGTGGGCAGGGTCATCGAGTGTCGCTGTCTGAACAGTGTGGCCGTAGGAAGTAAGCATCTCAGCCAACGTCGTGTGGATCCCGTCGGGGTACATCGCATTGGCCGGGCCTGTCGCCCGTTCGTGCCGGTTTTCGTTCCACACGGTGACTGCAACCATACAAGAATACACTGAATAACCGGAGAAAAATATAATTACTCTCTCATGGCCGAGAAACTGACGCTCGCCATGGTTTTGGGCGGGCACACGCTGTGCGAGGATCTACTGTGTATCCCAAGTAAGTCCACGAACAGTAGAGTCCGGCTACCTGCACAGGGGTAGTTATTAGCCGGCCGCGGCCGAAATCCCGACAAGATATGAGCGATTCACCGGAGAAGCTCTCCGTCTGGTGTGCTGGCGAAGAGTGGTGTCCGATAACGACGACGGCGTCCCTTATCGGGAAGAAGTGGCACCCCGTTATCATCCATCGACTGCTTGATAACGGCCCCTCAGGATTCAACGAACTCAAAGAGAACGTCGATGGGATTTCGTCCAAAGTGCTCTCCGATAGCCTCGAAGACCTGCAGGAGAAAGGGCTCGTCGACCGGGAAGTAATCAACGAACAACCGTTCCGCGTCAATTACTCGCTCACCGAACACGGGGAGTCGCTTGAGTCAGTAATCACTGAAATGGCAGCCTGGGGCCAGACATACCTGCAGGAACCGACAGAGGCCGACGAGCCTATGGAGTAGGTCCCGCAGGCAATCGCTTTTGTTGCTGCCCGGCGAACATCCGTGTATGCCTGTTGATTCGGACGACGAACTCCGAGAGATTCTCGAACTGGACCGCGTCGCCGTCGTCGGGTGTTCGACCAGCCCCGGCAAGGACGCTCACGAGATTCCGAAGTACCTCAACGAACAGGGGTACGAAGTGATTCCGGTCAATCCGTTCGCTGACGAGATATTCGGGCAGAAGACCTACGACTCACTGGCAGAGATCCCCGGCGAAATAGACATCGTTGACGTGTTCAGGCCGAGTGACGAGGTCAGCGACATCGTCGACGCGGCGCTGGAACGCGACGACGACGCCGTTATCTGGCTTCAGCTCGGTATCCACGACGACGATGCCGTTGAACGCGCCGAGGCGGCCGGCCGCCGTGTCGTCCAAGACCGCTGTATGAAACCAACCCACCAGCAACTGATGGGGTGAGTGGACGGGCGACTGTCTCGGACTACCGCTGACCAGTGTGTGAACGGCGTCCGGCAGTTTTCGGAATGTGGCGTCAGTCCGAGCTATCCCTGCGCGCTGGCGGCGTCTTCGACATGACCTTCCCCCACTTCGAACGGTTGTCGGCGACCCGCCGATAGGCCCGCTCGCGGACCCGCTCGTAGTCCTCGAATTGTCTGAGGAACGAAACCAGCGGCTGTGCTGGCTTGCCGAGTTCCGTGTGTGTAAGTGCGGTTTCGATTGATTCCCCGCAGGAATACACGTCCTCCTCGGTCACCAGATGCGAACAGGACTCGTAGTCGTCCGGCAGGCGTGCAAGCAAGTCGGCATCGAGCTCGGAGAACCCGATGATTTCGATATCGGACCGCTCGTCGATGAAGTCCGCCCACCACGTACAGAAGCCGCAGTCGTCGTCGTAGACGAGCGTTGGGTCGCTCATAATCGAGTTAGGTACCCGGGGCACAAACACCTGTGGTTCAGCCGGCAGGGAGTGATAGCCGGTCTCCGCACGGACAGACACGGGACGGGCCGTGAACTGGTCGCAGCGATGGGTTTGTAGCTCGGGGCTGGCCGCTTTCGGTCGGTGGCTATCGCTCAGCCGGTGGCCGCGACGCCAACTGTTTTGCCTGCCGCTCTCTTCAGAGCGCGTATGGACGAGGATGCGGTCGCCGAACTCATCGAGGAAACGCTTCCGGAAGCACAGGCGACGGTCACCACACCGCGGGACCCCGACGACGACAAACACTACGCCGTACGCGTGGTCTCGCCGGCATTCGAGGGCGAGTCGCTGGTCGACCAGCATCAGCTTGTTCACGACGCGCTGGGGGACCATCTCACTCGCGACATTCACGCCATCGAACTGACGACGCTGACGCCCGAGGAAGCCGAGTAGCCGTGCGCCCCGGCGGTGCGGTTCCGCTTGACCCGTCGGTACGCCTTTATTGCCGACGCCGTTAGTGAGGGTATGGCATTCGAGCCCGAAGAACTCTCGCCGGAAGAGGTCACGGACCAGGTAGACAGCGTCATCGAGGACAACGAGGTCGTGCTGTTCATGAAAGGCAACGAGCTGATGCCACAGTGTGGCTACTCGAAGAAGGCCCTCGGACTGCTGCAACAGCACCGCGACGACATCGAAACGGTAGACGTGCTCAAGGCGACCGACGCCTATCGGGAGGCCCTGGAGCGCCACAGCGACCGCGAGACTATCCCCCAAACGTTCGTCGACGGGGAATTCATCGGCGGCAGCGACATCCTCGAACAACTGGACGAGCGCGGCGAGCTCGCGGAAAAAGTCGGTCAGTAAGCGCGGTCGGGAGTAGCGGCGTTACTCCTCGTCTTCGTCTTTCATATCGCCGAGCTTGTCGACGAGGTCGCTCGTGGTCGCCTCCGTCTCGAAGGAGACCGATCCGTCGTGGTCGTTCTCGTGGACCGCAACGCCCTCGCTGTCGTCTGCGTCTACGTCGTTGTCCTTCTGTTCGGATTCATCGTAGCTACCAAAGCCCATACAACTACAACTCGCAGTCCCACACTAAAATTCGCCGGTTCCTGCCGAGACACGACCATACGATGACATAACGAGACAAGCAAAGGTTCTTTACCGTGCTTGCACTCCCGCTAGATAACGGCAGTCGAGAGCCGTGGTTTTACCGACGGCTATCGGGCCTCCATCTCCAAACTTATGAGTTCCGCAGACGAGACACTTGATCGAATCAAAGCACAGGTTGAAGAAGAGACACCGGACGACATCGAAATCGAATCCGTCGCGTTCGAGGGACCGGAACTAGTTATTTACACGCCGGACGCGCAGACGGTCGCCAACCGCGACGGGATCGTCAGAAACCTCGCACAGACGCTGCGTAAACGAATCAACGTCCGCCCTACGCAGGAAGCCCTCGTCCCGCCAAACGAAGCCCGGGCACGAATCACGCAGACGATTCCCGAGGACGCCGGTGTCCAGAACCTTGATTTCGACCGCCAGACTGGTGAAGTATTCATCGAGGCCGAAAAGCCCGGGCGCGTCATCGGCCGCCACGGGGCGACGCTGGACGAGATTTCTGCGTCCGTCGGCTGGACCCCCGAAGTCGTCCGGACACCGCCGATGGAGTCTTCGACGGTCTCGAACGTTCGGAACTACCTCAAGCAGGAACGCGAAGAACGGCGGGACATCCTCCAGCGCGTCGGTCGACAGATCAACCGTCCCACCACGAGCGACGAGGACTGGGTTCGACTCACCACGCTCGGCTGCTGTCGTGAGGTCGGGCGCGCCGCCTTCATCCTCTCGACGCCGGAGTCCCGCATCCTCATCGACTGTGGCGACAAGCCTGGTGCCGAGGGCGAGGTTCCGTATCTCCAGGCGCCCGAAGCGCTTGCTGCGGGGCCGAACTCCCTCGATGCCGTCGTCCTGACACACGCCCACTTGGATCACTCCGCGCTCATCCCCATCCTATTCAAGTACGGCTACGACGGGCCGATTTACACGACCGCACCGACGCGGGATCTGATGGGCCTGCTCCAACTGGACTACCTCGACGTGGCCTCCAAGGAGGGCCGCACCCCACCCTACGAGAGCCAGCAGGTCCGTGACGCGCTGAAACACACGATTCCACTGGAGTTCGGCAACGTCACCGACATCGCACCCGATATCAAGCTCACGATGCACAACGCCGGCCACATCCTCGGGTCGGCTGTGTGCCACTTCCATATCGGCGAGGGCCGCTACAACGTCGCCTTCTCCGGGGATATCCACTACAAGGACACCCGCCTGCTTGACGGAGCTGTCAACGACTTCCCCCGTGTCGAGACGCTCGTGCTGGAGTCGACCTACGGCGGCAAGAACGACTACCAGACCGACCAGTCCGACTCCGAACGAGTTCTTAGAGACGTTATCAACGAGACCTACGAGAACGACGGCAAGGTACTCATTCCAGCCTTCGCCGTGGGCCGGTCCCAGGAACTCATGCTTGTCCTCGAAGAAGCGATGCGGAAGGGCGACATCCCGACAATGCCGGTGTACCTCGATGGGATGATTCGGGAGGCGACGGCTATCCACACCGCGTACCCGGAATACCTCCGGGACGACCTCCGCCAGCGCATCCTCTATGAGGACGAAAACCCGTTCCTCGCCGAGCAGTTCGAGCAGGTCGACGGCGGCGACGAGATGCGACAGGACATCGCCGACGACGAACCGGCCATCGTCCTGACCACCTCCGGGATGGTCACCGGCGGTCCCGTGATGTCCTGGCTCCGGCTGCTGGGCAGCGAGCCGGACAACACCATGGCGTTCGTCGGCTACCAGGCCGAAGGGACGCTCGGTCGCCAGATCCAGCGCGGGCAGGACGAAATCACCATGGGCGATACGAGCGGGCCACGCGCCGAGCGGGTGAGCCTCCGGCTCAATGTAGAGACGGTCGACGGCTTCTCCGGCCACGCCGACCGGCAGGGACTTGAGTCGTTCGTCGAGACGATGCACCCGCGACCGGAGAAGATCCTCTGTGTCCACGGCGACGCGTCCACGACGAACCAGCTCTCCTCGGCGCTGTACCAGAAGTTCAACATGCGGACCCACAACCCGAAGAACCTCGAAACGTTCCGGCTGTCCTGAACGGCGGACGGCAGTTTAGCTCTCTTCCGAGAGGTTCAATCCAGCAAACAGCCGTGCCGAGATCACTTGCTCAACGATGTCGACGAGGACAGCGTCGTCGCTCGTGTAGTCGGCGAAGATACCGAGCGGCACCTCGCCGCCAGCCATCTCGCGGTGGCCCCCTGCGCTCCCGACATCGCCCAGGGACTCGCTCAGAACATCACCGATGTTGACCCGAGAGTCCGTCGAGCGGGCGCTGAGCTGGATGGTGTCCTCGACGATACCGAAGACGATGGCCGTCTCGACGCCCTCAAGCGTCGCCAGGTAGTCGGCCGCTTGCGGGAGCGCGTCCCGCTCCCCCGTCCTGCCGACGTGCGATATCAATACTGAGCCCCTGACCGTCCGGTTCTCGATTGCGTCCGCGATGGCGTCGACGGTCGCGCCGCTGACAGACGGCGAGGAAAGCTGTCGCAACAGATCCGAATCGGCCGTTCCGGTCAGAAAACCGGCCGCGCCGTACTCGTCCGGCGTCACGCCGCGGAGGAACCCGAGCGTCTCCCGCCGGATGGCAAACAGCAACGCAGTTGCCAGCCGGTCGTCGAGTTCGATTTCGAGGTCCCGCAGGTATTCGGTCAGTATCGTCGCCGTCGCGCCGATCTCCACGCGGTGGTCGACGAACCGGGCGCTGATATCCTCGGCGGGATGGTGGTCGATGACGATGTCGACCGAGACGTCTTCGGGAACCCGGTTGTTTGACCCCGGAACCGAGTGGTCGACGAAGGCGAGCAGTTCCGAGGAGTCGCGGTCGGTCACGTCGGCCGCGTCGAACTCCCGGAGGTCCATCTCCAGCAGATTGACGAACGACCGGTTCTGCTGGTGTGATATCTCGCCGCTGTAGAGGATGCGCCGCTCGTCGATGCCGACAGCGGCCGCAATGCGACCGAGCGCGAGCGCGCTGGCCAGACAGTCTGGGTCAGGGTTGTTGTGACAGACAATGGTGAGTGACTCCGCCTCTCCGAGTAGATTTTCAAGTTCCGTTGCGGGGCGCATTTATCGGTCGACCCTTCGGGCTCCTGCTACAAGCGTGTGGGGGCCAGCCGCTGAGTCACAGTCGGGCACGCAGTTGCTGGGCGAGGACGCCGAGGACGAGCGCGAGGGCGAGGTTGATGAGCACGCCGACGACACCGATTGCCGCGACGACCGCCAGGTCGTCCGTTCTGGAAACGCCGGTCCAGCCCAACTGGAGCGCTATCAGTACCAGAATGACCCCGAGCAACGCCGTCGGATAGGCCGCGATGACGCCGATGGCGAGGAACGCGGTCAGCACGTAGCCCGCGCCGAGTATCAGATTCGCGCCGGGCGTTCTGGCCCCGAAGGCGTACTTCCCGGCGACGCCGCCGCTCCCGTGACACATCGGGAACGCACCGAAAGGGACCGCGGCGAGGTTCATCAGCCCCATACTGTTCGAGAGCTGGTCCGCCGACACGTCCCGGTCGAAGTAGTCCGCGAGCAGGACCGACGTGGCGAGGGCGGCGTTGCCGACCGTGACCGCGATCTGGGCGAGGACTGCCTCCGCCGTCTGTGCCGACAGCGTCATGCTTGGGAGCATGAACATGGCGTCAACCGCTGGAACGGCCGGCGTCGGGATCCCGGTTTCCGCGAGGGCAATGCCAGCACCCAGGACGAAGACGGCGAAGGCGCTCTGGCCGCTGTAGCCCAGGAGTACAAGGACGGCCACCACGCCGACGGCGACGGCCACGAGTCTCGGATCACTAACCCCGAGGTCGACACCCGTCTCCAGCAGGACCAGCGCGACGCCGAGTTGTACCCCACGAACGACGGTGTCATCGACGTACTGATTGACTGTTTCGAGCGACCGCGTGGTTCCGAGCGCGAGCAGTATGCCGGCCAGCAAAAGCCCCGCGACGACGAGTTCGCCGGTGGAGATGGTCCCGGCGATGACCAGCGCAGCGAAAGCCTTCATCGGCTCGACCGATATCGGAACACCGTAGTACAGCCCCCAGACGACCTGAAACACGCCGAACCAGACGAGCATGACCGGGAGCGACAGCTCCGTCAGCACGGCGACAGCCACGACGACCGGAAGCACCGTCGCCGAGTCCCCGATTGCGCCGGTCAGTTCATTCCACGACAGCGAAACCGTCGTCTGGTCGCGGAACGGGAAACTCATGACGGTCTAGATCGACGGCGAAACAGTGAGCGTGCCCGTCGGCGGCCGCTACTCCGAGTACTCGTAGGGCGCACGGTCCCCGTCGGTGTCGATGTACTCCTCGTTTATCTCCCACTCGCCGTCCTCGGTTTCGACCATGTACTCGCCGTAGTAGGGGACGCGGGTGTCGACCGTCTCGCGGAACGCGGCGCGCATCGACTCCTTGGTCGTGCCGATGTCACGCAGGTCATCGTTGCGGTTCAGACAGCCCTTGAGGTAGCCGTCGTGGGTGAGCCGCACGCGGTGGCAGTTCGCACAGAAGTTCTCGTTGCCGACGGGGTCGACGATTTCGACCATCCCGCTGTTGTGGTTGTTGACCGGCTCCGTTCGTATTCCGCCGTCGGACGCGGCCAACGAGGTGGAGGCACTATCACCTTCGACCGCCGCCTCGCCGCTGTGCATCCAGTAGCGCTTGCGGTCGTGCATCTCGCGGTGTTCGACCTTGTCGGCGCGGTCTTCGAGCCAGTCGTGGACGCGGTCGATGTCGATAGCCCACTCCGGATGGCCCGCCAGTTCCGGCATGTACTCGATAAGCTGGAGCTGGAGACCGGGGTTCTCGGCGACGTGGTCGACCATCTTCGGGACGTAGCCCGCGGTCGGCTCGAAGACGACCATGTTGAGCTTTACCGGCTCGAGGCCAGCGTCCAGCGCCGCTTCGACGCCCTCGAGGACGCGGTCGTAGGCCCCACTCTGCGTTAGTTCGGCGAAGGCCTCGCTGTCGAGAGCGTCCTGTGAGACGTTGACCCGCTCAAGACCCGCGTCGACGAGGTCCGGGGCGCGGCCGGGGAGGAAGGTGCCGTTGGTCGTCATCGACACCTCCATCTCGTCGGGGGCGCGCCGGACGATTTCCTCCAGGTCCTCCCGGAGCATCGGCTCCCCACCGGTGAACTTCACCGAGTCGACGCCGAACTCGGCGGCGACTTCGAGGAAGGCCACGATGGTGTCAGCAGTGAGTTCATCGTCCTGTGCCTCCATCGGGCCCCGTGTGTCGCCCAGCCCCTCGTTGTGGCAGTAGACGCAGTCGAAGTTACACCGGTCGGTGAGGGAGACGCGGACACCGGAGACCTCGCGACCGAAGTCGTCTTCGAGCATATCCTTGCTAACTGTTCACAGCACAGCCTATTAAATGGCGTGACTGGTCCGGTTCTGTCATCGCACACACGGGGTAACGATTAATCAGGCGACCGCCGTGCACTGCGTATGGATATCGTCGACGCGCTAGACGCACGACATGGGACCATCTGCTTTGTCGGCGCTGGGGGCAAAAAAACGACGATGGCGACGCTCGCAGCGCGACTAGAACACGCCGTCGTCACCGCGACGGTCAGGATTCCGATTTTCGACGGGTGGGTCGAGGACGTTGTCGTGACGGAAACCCCACGGATAGCCATTGACGAGGCGTCTGCGTGGCCGCTAGGCGTCGTCCCGTCACAGGAGCGACCGGACCGCTACCGCGGCTACGACCCGGCGACCGTCGCCGACCTGGCTGACATCGAGCACCCGATTCTGGTGAAAGCCGACGGCGCGCGGATGCGGGAGTTCAAAGCGCCGAGCGACCGCGAGCCACAGCTACCGTCGACGGCATCGACGGTCGTCCCCATTGCGAGCGCCCACGTCGTCGGCGAACCGCTGACGGACGACATCGTTCACCGAGTCGACGAGGTCGCCGCGATTACAGGGCTCGACCCCGGCGACGAGATTCGACCGCGGGACGTCGCCGCGGTACTCGCGAGCGACCAGGGTGGACTGAAAGACGTGCCAGCCAACGCGACCGCGGTTCCGCTGCTCAACATGGTCGACGACGAGGGACTCGAAGCGAGCGCGCGGGCCGTCGCCGAGACGATTCACGACCGAGTCGACGTCCCGCGCGTCGTCCTCGCTGAGATGCGGAGCGACGACCCGCTGGTGGCAGTCGTCTAAGTGCGAGCCGACGGCCCCCGCTCGTTCAGAACCGTTTGGCCGCGGCTTCGAACTCCTCGCGGGTGTTGAGGTTCTCGAACGTCTCTAGCGTGGTGTGTTCGAGCACGGCCTCGCGCTCGACGACGACGTAATCGAGGTCGAACAGCGGTTCGACGACCTTGTGCTCACCGCGTTCCAGCGCTTGCCGGCAGGCCACCCGCATCGCCTCGGCGTGGTACACCGCCTGTGTCGTCTGGAACCACTCGTCCGGGCGCGGAACTGCGGCCTCGTGGGACGCCGCTCGCTCGAACAGATAGTCGACGAATGTCGGGTCGGCAAAAGGCATATCGCAGGCCACCACGGCGGCGTACTCGCTGTCGACGGCCCCCAGCCCGGTTGCGATGCCAGCCATCGGTCCCTGGTCAGGGTCCTCATCGAGCGCGAACGTCGGGTCAAGCGCGTGGTCCGACAGCGCCGCGTCGATGGCCTCGACCTGGTCCTCCCGGCAGTTCACGACGAGTTCGTCGACGGCTTCGCCGAGGCGGTCGGCGACGCGTCGAATCATCGGCGTCCCAGCGAGGTCGGCGACGGCTTTGTCGCTGTCGCCGAACCGCGTCGACCGGCCGCCTGCGACAATGACTCCAGCGCGCATATCCCGACTTCTCGGGGCTGGCGGAAAGGCGCTTCGTGCATGATTGGTGGGGATAATCCTTTAGTCGACAGACGGAAGAGTGAGGTATGATGACAGTAGCCAATCGGGACCGGATGCTCCACGTCGACCTGTCGTCGGCATCGGTCGAGAGCTGTCCGGTTCCGGAGGTCTGGCGTCGCCAGTTTGTGGGCGGCAAGGGACTCGGGGCCCGATACCTGTACGACAAACTCGACGCCGGCATCGACCCGCTAGGCCCTGAGAACGTCCTGTTGTTCATGCTCGGGCCGGTCTCCGGGCTGCTCCCCGGCGAGACACGCTACGCGGCGGTCACGAAGTCGCCCCTGACTGGCGGCTTCCTCGACTCCTATGCGGGCGGGACATTCCCGGATACGCTGGCCGGCGCGCTGCAGGACCACATCGGGATTCTGGTTACCGGACGTGCCCAAGAGCCGGTCAAACTCGTCGTGGAGGACGACGGCGCGACGGTTGAACCTGCCGAGACGTGGGGGCAGGATACGGCCGAAACCGACGCAGCGTTCCCCGAGGCTGCGGTGGCGTGTATCGGCCCGGCGGGCGAGCAGGGCGTCGCGTTCGCGACTATCGCTTCTGACGGCGGCGAACACCACGCGGGGCGGGGCGGTGCCGGAACAGTGATGGGCGCAAAACGGCTGAAAGCCGTCGTCGTCCGCGGTGAGCCGCCGACGGACCTCGCGGAGCTACGGGAGCAGTACGCCAAGCGGTACCGCGAGGGCGACACCGGACAGTGGCTCAACGCCAGCGGGACCGTCGAGACGGTCGATTTCGCCAACGAGGTCGGCGCACTCTCGACGCACGGCTGGGAGGACGGCCAGTTCGAGGGGGCCGACAGCGTCGGTATCGAGGCCGTGCAGGAACTCGCCGCGGGACGGGAGTATGACGACGAGAGCAGCCCCGGCGGCTTCCGCGTCCAGACTGAAGACGGCGAGACCATTCCACGCGGGGCGACGGCCATGAGTCTTGGGGCTGGGCTCGGAATCGACGACTTCGACGCCGTGGCGGCGCTGGGCGAGACGTGCAACCGGCTGGGGCTTGACCTCATCAGCGCCGGAAGCGCCGTCGCGTGGGCTATCAAAGCCGGCGACGCCGGCCTGCTTGCGGAATCGATCGATTACGGGAGTCCCGATGACGCGCGAGCGCTCCTCGAAGAAATCGTCGCGCGGGAGTCGACGCTCGGCGACGCCCTGGCCGACGGCGTTGACGCGGCCTCGGCTCGTCTTGGCGGGGACGACCTCCTGCCGACGATCAAGTCCATGGAACTGCCCGCGTACGACCCCCGCGGCGCACGGAGCATGGCGCTGGCGTACGCGACCAGCGACCGCGGGGCCTGTCATCGGCGGGCGCTCCCCATCGAGCGGGAAGCCTTCGACGGTGACTGGAGTCCCGAGCGGGCGGCCGCAGCCGTCATCCGCGAACAGGACCAGCGCTCGGCGCTGTGGTGTCTCGTCGTCGACGACTTCGTCGGCGACGCCTTCGACGACCTCGGCGCGGAATGGCTCGACGCCGTCGGACTGGACACGGATGGCGACCTCGCGACGGTTGGCGAGCGGGTCTGGACGCTCACGCGCCTGTTCAACGTCCGTGAGGGCGTTTCCCGAGCCGACGACGAACTGCCGGCGAAACTGCAGGAACCGCTCGACTCAGGCCCGAACGCGGGCGCGGCAATCGACACCGAATCCTTCGATGCGATGCTCGACGAGTACTACAGGCAGCGCGGCTGGGACACCGACGGCTGCCCCACTTCCGAGACAATCGAGCGACTCGGCCTCACGGACGCCGTCGACCAGTCGACATTGCGAGCGGAGACGACACTGGGAGAATGACAGACGAAATCGACCTCGACGAACTCGACGTACAGGACGACGAAGAGACGCCGAACCGGGGCGACTGGTTCTGGAGCGGCGAGGGCGACCCCGAGGACGAACCCGACCCCGGAGCGACTGGGACTGAATCGGTGCGGCCCGACAGCGACGCTGAGGGAGAGGGTCCCGACGCGGCCACACGGACGAGTACCGACGCAGACACTGGTGACGGCGGGAACGGCGGCGATGCCGCCAGCGCGGACCTCGGAGGCCAGGCGGTCCCCCACGTCCCGCGGGAGAACAAGAACAAGCCGGTCGGCATCCCGACGGACAGCGGCGGCGCGGGCGGCGCGGCCGCGGCCGACACTGACCCGGCCTCGAACGTCGCCAAGGACCCCGCTGCTGACGAGTCGGCTGTCGAAGCGAGCGGTCCGCACGGCGGCGGTATCGACGACATGACGATGGCCGTGACCTACGACGCGGCCCGGCAGTTTGCGAACCCACAGCGGGTCTTTCAGGAAGCGCGGGCCTGGGCCGACTGGGTCGGCATTGTTGGCGACGTGGATGCGTTCGTCATCAACAAGTTCCAGCGCGACCACGGCATCGACGCCGACTTCTTCAGCGGCGCGGGGCAGGAACCGGCCGAGCGGCTCGCCGATATCGACGAGCACTCGATGTTCTACGCCGAACGGATGGTCCTCGTGGGCCGTCCGGACGACGAGCCGATTGCAGAGCGGACTGGCTGGGAGTTCGTCCCGCTCGCCGACGCCGCCGAGAAGGCGGAGTGGGACCTCGTCGACGGGTGACGCCGTATACTTATAACGCTTGCTGGTCATTGTCATACACGAACGACAATGACACTCCGAACCGCGATCCAACAGTCGAAGATACTCACATTCGTGGTACTGGGTGCGTTCGTCTGGCTGTTACTGACACTGTTCGAAGTCGCGTCGACCATCGACTTCGCGACCGGCACAGCGGCGTTTGTCGGCCAGAACGCGCTGGGAGGCATCGCTGGGGTGTTGGTGCTGACCATCGTGCTCGGAGCGCTCGTGGTCCTGTACTCCGAGATGACCGAGTCGGACCCGGCCCCACAGTCGTGGCCCCCATCCGAAGAATGACGTACTACAGCTGTGAGGAATGCGGGCAGATGATAGACCTCTCGGCGTTCGAGGGACAACCGCGCCGACAGAACTGTCCAGTGTGTGAGGAGACGACGCTGTGGACGCCCGAGTTCGAGGGCGAGGGGGTGTCGTTTTGACGCTCGCCTTTGAGGTGAGTGACCGCCTGTACGAGGCGGCCCAGGAGTGGGCCGACCGGCGATTAGAGGACATCGACGAGGCGATGGAGACCAAAGTCGAGCAGGCGTTACTGGAGATCGAACATCTCGTCTCCCAGTCCCACGACGTTGCGTTCGAGGTCGACGGCCGCGAGATACGGTACGAACCGACCGAGGAACTGGCCGCGTTGCTCCGTCGACAGGCCGAAGAGAGCGGCATCGACGAGAGCATGGTTCTGAAGATGCACGTCGACCTCTACGCCAACGCGTTCCTCGATGAGGTCACGGACGAGCAGAAACCGCCGGGAACGCCGTCTGAGTGACGGCACCAAAACTTAAGCCCGGACACTGTGACAGTTGATGTACAATGGCACACGAACAAACCGAGTGGAAACCCCAAGGTGCGACAGAGACGTTCAACGGTTTCGAGGTCTGGGACCACGGCGTCTGGCCGGGCGACGTGAACCAGAACGACACGACGACGGACGACGACGAAGAGTGAACCGCTATCGGCGTCAGGTCTTGTCCTATTTTCGTGGCCCACCCTGCGCGTGAGCGACAGCTACGGGGCCGGGAAGGCCCGTTTGTCACGCGGCGGGACGTAGAAGTTCGAGCGTGACGCGACTTCGATAAATTCCAGCAGGCCGTTGTTCTGTCGGTCCCGGAGTTCCTCGTGTTCTTCCCGGAGCCACCAGCCGTTCATCGCGTCCCGGACTTCCTCGAAATCACGCGGGCGTGCTTGGAGCGAGAGGAAGTGAATCCCGGCCTGACCGCCGTCGATTGTGTTGAAGTCGCGCCGGAGGAGCAGCGGCTCCCCGTCCTTGCGGGCGCGGGCCACTTTCTCGAAGTGGCCGACCGCTCCCTCGCTGCTCGCGTGTTCGCGAACCATGTCGGCGAAGGAGAGGTCACCTCTGTCGATGTCCTCCGGGGAGAACTCCGCCGAGAACAGTCGCTTGACGCGGTCGGACTGGGCGAGTTCCCACCAGTTGTCGAAGGCCTCGTTGATTCGCGAGAGGTGTATCGTCGTCCCGCCGGCGTAGGGGCCGTCGCCGATGGTGACGCGGTCCTCGCTGGCCTGCGTGCCGGACCGACCGGCGAAAAAGCCCGAGAACATATAGGACTCCTCGGGGATATCGGCGGGGACGCCTTCCGCGCCGGCGTGGGCCGCTGGAAGTCCCTCGCCGACGAACCCGCCGCGGCGGTCTACGACAGAGAACACGTCGCCGAGTCGACCCTGAATCTCCGCAGCCGCAAGCCTGGGCCGCGTGTTGAACATCGCCGACTCGGCGGCGGCGAGGTTTGAGGGAACGTCGCTCGCAAGGACGAGCATCGCGTCGAAAGACTGCAGGTCGGGGTCGTCGGTCCGGGAGAGGACCCGCGGGCTGCGTATCGGAGACGAATCGAGCGAGCCATAGGTGTCGAAATAGCTCGTCCCCCAGGCGAGCATATGCAGGAGCCCTGCACTGTTGAACTCGTAGGCGTCTTCCAGCGACCGCATCGCTAGCTCGACGGTCTCCGCGGCAGAATCCGACGGGGCGGCATCAAGGTCGAGCATGAACAGTCGGAAATGACGTGGCAACAGGTCGTTGCCAGCGCCGTCGCTCCGAAGGCGCTCGTTCCAGGCGTGTTGCCGTATCGGGAGTTCGTCGGCTCGCGGGTTCGGGTCGAGGTCACCCGTCGGCGACTCCGCTTGCCTGGCCAGCAGGGACGAACAGCCGTTGAGGCCGGCTGCTCCGGTGAGTGCGGAGAGTCGAAGCAGCAGCCCTCGGCGCGAATTCATGGTATGATATCACAAGGGTAGGGCTACGCGGAGAAAAACGTTGTCTCAAGGGAACAGGTCGCAATGGTTTTTGTTTGGCAGTCCGTATCACACTCCATGTTAATCACTTTCATGCATTCCAAATCGGGGCTGGATCTCCCGTTTCCACCCGACATGGGAGCGGCGGTCCTCGGTGTCGGGCTGGTCGTCCTCGCCGTCATCACGTACGATATCTATCAGCAGCACTGGACCGGAGAGGGTACCTGATGGCCACCGAGCAATCGAACTCCCGGCTGACCGCCGCCTCACTCCTCGGATATCTTCGGATTCTGGTCTACACCCTCGCTACGCTGCTGGCGCTGTCACTGCTTGTCGTCGGCACGATCGGTCTCATCGCCGAGCTCAAGGGGAGCTGGCACTGGCAGATTCACCTCGAATCGACTATCAGTTACATCGGGCTGTTCGTCAGCCGTTTGCTGGTCGTCCTCGTCCCGCTGTTCGTGGTCCTCGTCGTCGGTCGGCGGGTGGTCCCCGATGCGTGAGCGATTGCGTGCGAACCCATTCGGGGTCGTCGCGGCCGCCTCGGTCACGCTTCTCTGCGTGCTGGTCGCGGGCGCGGGAGCGGTCGCGGTCATCGCACGGTCGGTCAACTCCTGGCGGTCGCTCTTTTTTATGGAACAGACGATGGCGTTCCTGCTGCCCGCGGTGAAGGTGCTGATGATCGTTGGGCTCGTCGCCAGTATGGGGCTCGTGCTCCGAATCCGGTAGCCACCCTGCTACCCGATCTGAGCGACGATCTCGTCCTCGAAGCGGATGAGCCCCTCGCAAATGAGCGCCGCTGCGAGGAACAGCCCCTCGTCAGCCTCTTCGCGCATCTCATCAGTGAAGTCGACGACCCACTCGCTGAGGTGTTGCTCGATGAACACCCGCTCGTAGCCGACGGTCTCCTCGTCACCCTCGCGCTGGCGCTCGATGAGATACCGCAGGAACGCCATTTCGACGGCGATAAAGTCGTCTTCCTCGGGGTAGTCCTCGGGCGGTGACCACCCCGCCGCGGCGTAGCTGGCATCGACCTCGGCGAGTCCCTCGCCGATGAACTCCGTGTCCTCGCGGTAGTTCGTCTCGTGGGGCAACACCGGCGGTCGCGGGCCGACAAGCAGGTCCGTGTACTCCCGTTCGAGGTCGTCCTGCACCGCCGAAACCGACCGGTCGGCGTTCCCGTCGATCCACGCCTCGAGCATCTCGAAGCCCTCGTCGAGTTGGTCGTTGATGGAGTCCTCCGGCAGCTGCACCTCGCTGCTCAACAGCCGCTCGACGAACGCTTCCTCGGGCACGTCCCAGAACACGTCGATGACGAAATCGACCAGTTCGAGGCGGGCCTCGTAGACGGCAGCGTCGTTCATCGTTTCTCCCCCTGATCGAACAGCAGACGGCTCCGACAATCGCTGCAGTACTCGAAGACGGAGTGGTCGGCGTCGGGAGCCAGACCCTCGACCTGATCGCCGACTTCATCCTCGATTTTGTCGGCGGAGGCGACGCTGGTGAAGGGCTTGCCACAGCGGACACATTCCAGCATATCGCCCTCGTGGGTGGTCACCCAAGCCTCGCCGCCCCTGTTTTCGGGGAGCAGGGAGAGGTCCAGCCCGTCGTGCATCGTAATCGCCGTCTCCGGACAGCCCTCCTCACAGAGGCCGCAGTTGACGCAGTCCGCGTGGTTGAACGCCAGTTCGCCCTCACCCGTCCGCTGGATGGCGTCGGTCGGACAGAGGTTCGTACAGGTCGGCGTCAGGGTACACGCGTCGTTGACATCCATAACGCCGAAGTCCTTCAGGCCGCGAATCACCCCGCGTTCGGGCTCGACGTGTTCGAGAATAGCTCGAACGCTCTCCAGCGTCCAGCCGTGGCTGTCGAAGTCGGGGTTGGGACGGGGTTCCTCGCGATCGGTGTCGCTGCGGCCCGTTGCCTCGTAGTCGCCGGCCGGTATCGGCGTCTCGTCGAGTCCGAACTCGACGAACCCGGACAGCGACTCGACAAACGCCTCGGGGTTGCCGGCCTCGGGCGCAAAGAAGCCGACCCGGTCACCGAGCCCAAGGTCAGCCGTCGCCTGATTGAGCCGGTCGACGAGGTCCTGCTTGGGGTCCGGACCGGAGTGGAGACAGGAGCCGCCACAGCCGACGATGGCGACGCCGTCCGCACCGGCCGCGAACGCGTGCATGACGTGTGCTTCCCCGACCGTGTCCGTACAGTTGACCGAAACCGGGAGGATTGGCGGGTAGTCAAGGTCGCCCGAACGGACAGCCTTGCGACCGTGCGCCCGGAGGCGTTCCATCGCGTACTCCGAACAGACGAACGCGATGACTTGGGTGTCGATACCTGCGCTGTCGCCACGTGAAAGCAAGCCCTCGTCGGAATCGTCTTCCAGCAACGCCTCGACTTCACGCGCGAGCCGTCGGTTCGAGGGCTCGCGGAGCTGTGTCGCGCCCGTCGGACAGGCGCTCGTACAGGCCCCGCAGCTCTCGCAGGCCACCTCGTCGAACTCGACGGAGTCGATAGTCGGCCGGTCGACCGCGCCGTGGGGGCAGGCGTCCACACAGGCCGTACATCCCTCCTGGCTAGATGCCCCGGCGGCACAGACATCCATATCGAGGTCGAGGAACTGCGGCTTCTCGATGCCGCCCAGTTGCGATTCGACTGCGGCGATGGTTCCGGCGTCGACCGGCCCGGTGTAGAAGCCCAATCGACCGCCGCGGGCGTCGTCGTGGCCGCCGGGGTAGATGACCTGGTCGACTTCAACGGTGCGGGTAACGCCCGTCAGGTCGATAGCGTCGGTCGGACAGATGTTCGTCCACTCGCCGTCGGGCGCGTCCGGATGGATGTCGACAGGGAACTCCGTCACCATCCCGCCTGGCCCCTCGCGCACACAGTCCATGCAGTCGATGCAGTCATCGGTGACGCGGGCTTCCAGTGTGAGTTCGTACTCGCCGTAGGAGCCATCGATGTCGACGACGCGCCCACGCTCCATCGTCACATTGCTCAGGCCTTCCACGTCGGCGAAGTCCCGCCCGTCCGCGATGAACGTCACGTCGGCGTCGTCGGTCAGCGACCGCGCCGCGCCGGGGTCACCCACGACAGCGACGCGGTTCCCGGCGTCTTTCGACACCGTTCGCGACGGTGCTTCCTCACGGAGGCCGGTCTGCTTTGCGTTGATGAGGCGAGCCGTCTTGTCGGTGGCCGCTGTCTCATCGTGGACCCAGGCGTTGGTTTCCCGGTGGTCGACGAACACCGACGCCTCGGGATGGAGGTCGTGTTCATCGGCAAGCCCGCGGATGCGGTCCTGACACGACGGTTCTGGCGTCGTCGCGATGACCTGATCGAGATCGTACTCCTCGATGACCTGTGACATCCCCGCCAAGCCGTCCTGACAGAGCAGTTCGGAACTGGCTACGACGTCGACGTCATCGACACCGTCCCGTACCGCTTCGAGGTCGATGTCACACGATCCCCCACAGGAACACACGAAGGCGCCTGTATTCATTAATCATGCAAAATCCTGTTGCAGTAATAGACCTTGCGGAGTGTTCACACATCTGTTCATGAATTCAACCCCAAATATTTGGACGGCCGGAAAATTACAGGAATTATGACACCTAACTATGTCACATTTTATCATGGATGACATCGAATTTGTGCCACGTCTAGACAGACAATGACAAACCAGATTTCGTGGCAAACACGGACAGCATCGGTAATGGGTGGGCACCATTCACCATGAGCACTCAACAGGAACCAGTCTCACTGGATCTCGACCGGCGCTCGTTTATGAAGGCGAGCGCCCTCGCGGGTGGGGTCGCCCTCGGCGTCAGCGGCGCTGGTCGGGCACTTCAGGAGGACGGTGAGGAAACGGACGGGACAGACACGGACACCGAACTGACCAAGACGATCTGCAACTACTGCTCGGTGGGCTGTGGCTTCCGTGGTGAGCGGGAGGGGAATTCCTTCGTCGGCATGGAGCCGTGGCATGAACACCCAATAAACGCCGGGTCGCTCTGCTCGAAAGGGGCCGGCATCTACGAGACCGAACACTCCGAGAAGCGTCTCAAACACCCGATGATACAGGAGGACGGGGAGTGGCGCAAACTCGGCTGGAACGAAACGTACGACCGTCTGGCGACGGATATCCGGGCGCTGTGGCCCGACGACGACACCGCCCCAGCAGAGGCCGTCGACGTCGACGCGGAGCACAGCCGCGAGAGCGTGATGTTGCTCGGTAGCGCCCATCACTCCAACGAGGAGGCCTACGCCATCAGGAAGCTGGCGGCGTTTATGGGTACAAACAACATCGACCACCAGGCCCGAATCTGCCACTCCACGACGGTCACGGGGCTGGCAAACACCTGGGGCTACGGCGCGATGACAAACACCGTTCAGGACTACCGGAACTTCGACCTGAACATCATCATCGGCCAGAACCCGGCTGAAGCACACCCCATCGCGATGCAGCACATCCTCGAAGGGCAGAAACGGGGCGGGACCATCCTCAATCTGGACCCGCGGTTCACGAAGACATCGGCTCACGCCGACGAGTTCATGCGGTTCCGTCCGGGCACCGACGTGGCCCTGATGATGGGGATCATCAAAGAGCTCCGCGACAAGCACGGGCTCGCGATGGACCCCGACGCGGACGAAAGTGGGCAGAATATGCTCACTGACCGCGTGCAGGGCTGGGAAGACGTCGACGCGGAACTCGACGAGTACGACAAGGAGACGGTCGAGGAGATCACGTGGGTGTCCGCTGAGGACATCGAGCGCATCGCTGACATGATCGACGAGGCCCGACCACACGTCCAGATCGAGTGGGCGATGGGCGGGACCCAGCACAACAACGGGACCCAGAACATCCGCTCGTACGCGATGGCAAGTCTCGCCTCCGGAAGTGCGGCCAGGAGCGGCGGCGGCCTGCAGGTCATGCGTGGACACGCAAACGTCCAGGGGGCGACCGACCTCGCGGTCGCCAGCCATATCCTGCCGGGATATTACGGTCTGTCTGCGGGGGGGTGGTCATGGTGGGCTGAAATCTGGGACCGAACCCCCGAGACCAGCGGCGACACGTCGTTTGCGGACATGTACAACCGGTTCGAGCTGATGCCGCCGGACAAGTACGTCCGACAGAGTCCGACGTATGAAGGGAGTGCGGACGCGGACTCGCTGCCGCCGAACGCCGACCACGGGCCGAGCAACCCGGCGGAGAACTCGATGATGTTCCAGAACGGGCTGACAGTGGCCCGCTGGTTCGAGTCTGCCCTCGACAAGGAAGACCGGTATCAGGAAACGCCGATCTACCAGCCCGACCAGACGAAGATCGCGGTCTTCTGGGGGCACTCAGCGAACTCCATCAGCGAAATGGAGCAGATGAAAGAGGGCATGGAGAACCTCGATCTGCTGGTCGTCGTTGACGTGTTCCCTTCGGTCGCGAGCGTGCTGCCGGATTACGAGGACGGCCCGCCGGTGCTGCTGTTACCGGCGTCCAGTCAGTACGAGCATTACCGCTCGCTGACCAACACGAACCGGTCGGTCCAGTGGTCCGAACCGGTCCGCTCGCCGGCGCACAACTCCAAGCCCGACCTCCAGATCATGCAGGAACTGGCTGGCTATCTGGGCTTTGGCGAGCACTTCGACTGGGGCGCGGGCTCGGAGCTATACAACGGGAAGTCCTCATACGAGGGCGTCGTCCGCGAGTTCAACCTCGGGACGAACACTATCGGTTACCGGCAGACACCCGAACGGCTCCAGCAACATCTGGAGTACGATTACGCGTTCTCCAACGAGGATCTCAAAGGTGCCGAGGGGACGCCGGTTGCAGGCGAGTACTGGATGCTCCCCTGGCCCTGCTGGGGCGAGGACCATCCGGGGACGCCGATTATCTGGAACGACGACCTGGACCCCAACAACGGGGGCCAGGACTTCCGGACCCGCTGGGGCGTCTCGGCACCCACGCCCGAAGACTGGGCCGATATGCCGACAGACGACGACTACCCGATGCAGGAGACGCTCAATGCCGTCGGCGACCGATACGAGAGTCAGGAGGAAGCGCTCGATCTGACCCGGGCACCGTACAACCCCCAATGGGCCGACGACGCCGACACGGCCGCGGACGGCATGATCCACGGCATTCCGGAGTACCCGGGCTGGAAGGTGACGCCACCACAGAGCCTCGTCGACCCGACCCAGGAGGTACAGCCGGACGAACTCACCATCCCACAGCAATACGCGCTCGACAATCAGGAGTCGGTGTACACCGCCGCGCAGGCGCTGAACAACCCCGACACCGGGAGCGCAGTGTTCGACGAGTATCTTGAAACGATGATCGGGGAAGGCGTCGAGCCCGAATTCTATGAGCAGTATGACTTCAAACAGCCTGACGCGCCGACCGGGCGCGGCCGGGCGCGGGCCGTCGTCTGGAGCTTCCTCGACAAGGTGCCGGTGCACCGCGAACCCATCGAGGGGCCGGACACGGAACTGCTGAACGAGTGGCCGGCCAACGGCCAGCAGCGGAACTTCTACCGGCTCGACCAGAACAACCTCAAAGAGCAGGAACGGGCCACGGACATCATCCACAATCAGGACGATGGGCCAGATCTGGACACGATCATGACCAGCGGCCGGCAGGTCGAACATCAGGGCGGTGGTGCGGAGACGCGGAACAACATCCACACCGCCGACCTCCAGCCGCATATGTACGCTGAGATAACGCCGAACAAAGCGGAAGAACTCGGCATTGACGGCGGCGACCTCGTCGTCATCTCCTCGACGGACCGCGGTTCCGTGCTGGTGAAAGCCCGCGTGACGGACCGGCCGAACGACCGGGAAGTGTTCCTGCCGTACCACTGGGGCGGCGTGTTCAAAGGCGAGAGTCTGGAGGACAAGTACCCTGATGGGCACGTTCCCTACGCTATCGGGGACTCAGCGAACGCCATCACGTCTCGCGGCTATGACGTTGAAACCCAGATGCAGGAGACGAAAGTATCGATGGTCGCGGTCAACCCGGCGACGCCGGAGGTACTGGACCGGTATAACATTGACGTGGACCTTGAGTTCGACTTCCCGCAGGACGTGAACGACGTCGGGACACAGAAGGACTTCGATGTCCGTGACAACTCGACGGTGCAATGAGGTGAGCTAGTATGTCAACAGGCAATGAAGTGATGCACGACGGCGTGATGAGTACCGGCGAGGATGCGCGCATCTTCCCGGATGTTGAGGCGTGTATCGACTGTGGTGGCTGTGTTGTCTCCTGTAAGCGTACGTGGGACGTCCCACGGGACGAACAGCGAATCAGTATTGCGACGATGCTCGAAGGCCAAGAAGCCGCATCGGGGCTCAACGCCAGCAGCGGCCAGGCGATGGGGCAGGGCGAGTCGCCCGGTGAAACCGCGGTGCCGATGCAGTGCTATCACTGTTCGAACGCGCCGTGCGTCTCGGTGTGCCCGACCGACTCGCTCATCTCGAAGGAGAATGGGTTTGTGCGGGTTCGTGACGACCTCTGTATCGGCTGCCAGTACTGCCTCTCGGCGTGTCCGTTCGGCGCGCCGCAGTTCCCCAGCGAGGACGAGGGAGTTGCCAATCTCGTCGGCAGCGGTGGCAACATGGACAAGTGTACCATGTGTGAGGAGCGTCAGGATGTCGGCAAAGGGCCGGCCTGCGCCGAGGAGTGTGCCACCGACGCCATCCTGGTCGGGACGCCAGCCCAGATATCGGACGAACTGGACAACAGGGACAGCGGCACGTTCTTCAACGACGTGGCTATGGACATCATCTTTGGCGAGGACGCCAGTGAGTTCCAATGACGAACACAGAAGACCTCCCGGAGGTGAACGGCTACAGCCGCGTCTCGGTGCTCATCAGCGCGGTCGCCGGCCTCGCTGTCGCGGCGCTGGCGCTGTTCTGGGCACAGGGATTCAGACTCGGCTATGAATCGCTGTACCGGGTCAACCCGAGCGTCGAGGGCGGCGGTATCGGCGCGGACTGGGTGTTCGGCAACACCATCCCCGCGCTCGATTTCCTCATCGCGCTCATCCACGCGGCCGATGTCATCCTCGGCGCGTTCATCCTCGTGATGGTGTTCATCCACTGGGCGGCGTTCCAGCGTCTGGCAGGCAAGATGCGGGAGCCGGGTGAGGAAACCAGCGAGGCCGTCGCGGCCGACGGTGGTTCGCCGGCCCGCGGCGATGGACAGGGAGGTGACGGCGCATGAGCAATCTCGACCACGGGAAGTTCACGCGCGTGACGACCCTGTTTCACTCACTGCTAGGGCTGGACGTGTTCCTGCTGTTTTTCACCGGCTACGCCATCATGTTCAACGACGAACTGTGGTGGATGCTGACGCTGATGGGTGGGGCTTCAGGCGTGACGGCGATCCACCGCATCACCGGCATCGGGCTGGTTGCACTCGTCATCTTCTGGATTACGCTCCAGCTTATCTCCTCGACCGGCCGGAGCAACTTCTCGAAAATCCTCCCGGCGAAAGACGACGTCGACGCGTTCATTCAGGATATCCAGTTCGTGCTCGGTCGAGCCGACGAACGACACCCGAGCGCGCGGCAGTTCGCCGGCTACAAGGCCGACGAGGTCCCGCTACTGTCCTACATCGGCAAAGGTGTCGTGGCGATTTTCTCCATCGAGCTGACCCTGCTTGCGATTTCGGGGCTGCTCATCTGGAGCAAAACCGGCCTCGCCGCGATGTTCCAGACCAAGGCGGCCGCGATGGCCTTCGTCACGTTCCACGGCCTGCTGGGCGTCATCATGCTGATGGGAGTCATGTTCCACATCTTCGAGCACGGGATGCACCCCGCCTTCTATCCCGTCGAGACGAAAGCGTTCATTCCCCGAAGCATGGTGCCTGAGCACCACGGCGACGACGATGAGGAGCCGGACACCACGGGAATCGAACGCCTCTCGCTGTCCCCGTCCTGGCGAACTGTCTCGACGATATTCGGCGCGATGACCGTCATCGGCATCGTCTCCGTGCTCATTGGGAGCATCTTCGACGAGGGCTATCCGGTGCCCCGCGAACTCGCCATCGGCGGCGGTCCGTCGAGCATCCTGTTGACTATCGGTATCAACGTCGGAATGGTCGTCCTCGGTGTCGGGCTCGTGCTGTCGATGTACGGAAACGTCCTGCGCATCCGCTGGGAACAGCAGCTCGAAGCAGAGCGAGAACCGCCGGCCGCGGCCGACGGGGGCGAGCCCCAGACCGACGGCGGCCAGCCTGAATCAGACGATAGCGAAAACTGAACCCACTGAGGGCCGTTTTTTCGCAGCTACGCGATGAGTGCCTGTCCTTCCGGCGACAGCTCAACGTCGACGTCCTGCCGGGTCTGTTCCTGAATCTGGTTCAGGTTCCGGGTCAGGACTTGGAGGATGTCCTTTGGCTCCGGGTAGACGAGCATATTACCGTCGCCGTCCTCCATGACCAGTTGTGTATCGGAGAGCGCGACCTGGTCGCCCTCGATGCTGGCGACGATGACATCCAGTGCTTCCGCGCCGCCGGGGTCACCTTCTGTCACCTTCGTAATATAGAGTGCATCGAGCCCAATGAGGTCCTTGTACTCGCGGACTTGTTCGGCACAGGCGACCATGTCCTGTGTCACCGCCGTCTTTTGGTCGTTCCCATGCTCTCCCTCGTAGCAGTGTTTACAGATTCGTAGTTCGAGACGCATGCCCCTGACTATGTGATTGGGTCTCATTACCGTTGTGGGGACGGACATTTGACCACCAGTGTTTACTGTACTGCTGTGGAATGGTATCACATGGCATCAGCGCTCAACGCAGTATATCTGGCACTGGTCGTCGTCGTCGGCATCATCGGAACGCTGTTCGTTGCAAGCATCAGGTCCGCCGACGTGCGGTCCCGGTGGCTCGAACTGTCATCCATTGGGGTCGTGGTACTGTTCCTGCTGGCTCTGGGCGTCCAGTTCCTCGCGTAACCGTGCACCCCTGATTTGTCGGGAGATACCGCCGGAACGATAGCTGCTGTTGCGTGGCTACCTGAGCAAAATATATGGGCGGATAGTTCATGCTCCCCGTTACTATTGACAAAATATAATCCCATCTACCCAAACCTATAGACGGATTTTGCACTATCGATTTTTCAGGGCCTGAATTAGGGCTATATTAGGCAGGACTGCATATAAAATCGATATTTGGAGACATTAGCTGTATGGCCGGGAGGTTTTGCTACTATTTCGAGCACAGCCAGTGATAGGAAACGCATAATCGATGTGTCTCGTCTGGAGTAACAGTAGTACATCCATTATTGAGATTGGGGTCGTGTCAGAGTCGTGGCCGTATCTCGTACCGAACGGTGTCAGATGGCGTTGGAAAGGCGTTCCCTCATCATGAACTGGACGTATGGACACCGTTCAGCAGCCAGAGCTAGGAACTGGCGGTTATCGAATGCAAGCAGGGACTTGTGCGCGTCGTGGAGCGAATACGTGCTGCAAACGCTTTCGATACGTACTTCCAATACCCTCTTGCCTGGTCTGCCTGTCCTGCAATCGCTGCCCGAGTACAGCGCTACTGTCGAAAATAGGCCGTTCAGGTATCGCGGCCACAAGACTGTAATACCGTTCACCGCTTCTGAACACTGCTGCTATGAATAGGTAACGTTCAGTTCGATAACGTTGGCGACCTCCAGTACTTTCTGTGGGAATTCTTCGCGGAACCGGTCGCCACGGAATCGATTTGTCGGCCCCGAAACGCTGATCGCACCGATAATTTCGTTATCGTGGTTGAGCACCGGGGCGGCGACACAGCGGAGCCCTTCGAGACGCTCCTCGTCGTCAAAGGCGACGCCGCGCTCTCGGACATCCGCTAGCTCTTGCTCCAGTTCCGCTCTGCCACTGATCGACTTGCTGGCCTCCCCACCGAGTCCGTGGCGGTCGACGATCGCATCAACCCGTTCGGTCGGCATGTGTGCGAGAATCGCTTTTCCCAGCGCTGTCGTATGAAGCGGAACGCGTGTTCCGACGTGGGCCTTCACCTGCACGGCTTTGTCTCCCCGAGCACGGTACAGGTACGACCCGCGGCCGTGTTCTTCGACGAGAATATTCGCGAGCTCGCCGGTTTCTTCCGCCAGCCGGTCGACCTCTGGCTTCGCAATCTCGAACAGCTTCTCCCGGTGGCGGGCGTACGCCCCCAGTTCTAGGAACCGAAGCCCGACCTCGTACACGCCGTCTCTGTTGACAACGTACTCTTCCTGTTCCAGCGTGCTCAGATAGTTGTGAACGGTACTCTTTGGGATGTCAAGGTGCTGGGCCAGTTCGGTGACACCGGCTCCGTCAAGATCTTTCAGTGCGTCAAGCACCTCGAACGTCGTCTCGGCGGATTTGACTGGGTTTTGAGCGGTTTTTGCCATACTCGGCCATGTCTCCCCTCGTACAAAACAGTTGTTCAAACATCTGGGACAGAGCGGCAGCCTCGACGGCACACTGGTTTTCTCACGGCATACCGATAGCAAATCACCGCACACTGAGGCACGTACGTCACAGCCGATTGTCGCAGGTAGGTATATCCGTGGAGCGTGCAGTCAGACGGAGGGCTGTGATAACTCCATCGGCGCAAACCTCCACCAGACCGACACACAGGCACGCAATCGGAACCAGTCGAGGGCCGAGTGGGGTATCACGCTGTGAAACCCTGTGCGCAGCGGTTACCAGACCGCCCGGTCCGATAGCCACTCAGACGACCGTAACTGAATTGTGTAGTGTTCCGATGGACTCGATGTCGATGGTGACTTCGTCCCCTTCTTGCAGCGTAAAATCGTCGTCGGGAACGAGCGAGGTCCCGGTAAGTAGCACTGACAGCTCGGGGACTGCGTTGTGCGCGGTGTAGTACGAAACGAGTTCCTCACAGGTGCGTTTCATCTCGCTGGTGTTGGTCTCCCCGTGGTAGACACGGTCTCCGTCGCGGTGAATCGACATCGAAAGTGCCAGCGAGTGCGGGTCTTCGATATCCGTGACGACGGCCGGGCCGACCGAACAACAGCGGTCGTACACCTTGGCCTGGGGGAGGTACAGCGGGTTTTCTCCCTCGATAGACCGACTGCTCATATCGTTGCCAACTGTGTAGCCGACGATGTCGCCCTCGTAGAGAACAATTGCAAGCTCGGGCTCGGGCACGTCCCAGTCTGAGTCGGCGCGGATGCCAACCGCTTCATCGGGGCCGACAGTCCGATTGGGCGTCGACTTGAAGAAAATTTCCGGCCGCTCCGCATCGTACACGTCAAGGTACATCTCCGGCGTGCCGCTTTCTTCTGTCCGCGCTTCTTCGCTGATCTGGTACGTGACGCCAGCGGCCCAGACTTCGTCGGCGGTGACGGGATCGGTAGTAGTGGCTTCGAGTCGTTGTTCGGACACTGCCTCAGCGGCATCGAGATGGCGGGCGCTGAGTTCGTCCGGTGCGGTATCCGCAATCGAGGCCGATTTGAGGAGGTCGCGGAACGTTCGAAGCTGCGGTTTGACGCTGGTCAAATCATACACACCGTCCCCAGTTTCGACCGCTAACCGCTGTGAGTTCCCGTCACGTAGCTGGTAGTACCTCATACAGAGTTGCAAACTGCAACAATACATGAATCTTGTGCTGGCAACGGTATGCTTCTTGCCTGTCGGGAAAGCACTACCGTCGGCTGGCAACCCATTCCCAATCGGGCGAGCTGCCGTTCAGCAATACGGAACACTACGAATGACAGACGTACAGACGTTATTCTGGTATCCCAGTGAGCGTGTCGTGAGACACATACTCACCGCTCCCAAGCCCACTTCTGCAACGGAGAGTGATGATACTGGGACGGTTCCGTGTAAGGCCGCCGTTCAGTAGTTCAGTTCCTATCCAATACACAATTATCGGACTAATATCAATATGATATCAACGAGACTCCGCTCTGTCACCATCCGTTCAATATGTATTTCTAACGAGCCACAAACACCTCTAAATTTGCACGTGAGCTCTCCAAGCGTCACCTGTGCGTTTACCACCATATTCAGATTTTTGCTACCCAATTTCGCGCATATATGTACTTATATCACCTTCTCATCTCAATAGCGCCCTATACAAACCTACTTTCACTACAGCCTACTCAGGTACCTGAAAGATGCGGACAGTATCTCGCTTTCCGTCTATTGAATCTACCTCGGTAAGTCCACAGTCTGTGAACACCGCATTCCAGTCCCGGTAATACAGCGGGACGTTGTCATCGACGTAGTTTACTTCACCCGGGTCGCCACCTTCGTTCTCAACGGTAATCAACAGGTCATCTACGATCCGTGCCAGTTCCTCGAACGCCCAGTCGACGTCTGGATGGAGGTGCTGCAGTGTTTCGACAGAGAAAATGACATCGTACGTGTCGTCCGCGACATCTGTGACGAACTCCTCGATAGCCATCGCGTGGAACGAGCCGGTGGCTGCGAGGTCGGGATACGTCTCAGCAAGGACATCTAACGCATCGGCGTTGATATCGACGCCGGTCAAATCCGAGTAGCCAGCGTCAGCCAGCGCAGCGAGGTGCCGCCCAGAGCTGCAGCCAACCTCCAGCACAGCCGCGTCCTGCTCGACATGCTCTGCGAGTATCGACTGCACTAGCTCACTCGTCTCGTCCGCTCCATAGTAGGCATAATACGCGGGAGAGTATTCGCCGGACCGCTCGGCCCATTCCTCCCGAATGTCGGTAGAGTCCACGGTAAAGTCGGGAGGGGAAGACGGAAAGTTCTGCCGGATCGGGTGTGTCGACGGTGACCGAAAGACGCAACAGCCACCCAGGCGACCGATATGCCATGGTCTGGACAGTGATGCCGGACTTCGAGGGGTACGACGAGGCCCACGATCAGTTCACCTGGGACCTACCGACGTCGTATAATCCGGCGGTCGATTTTCTGCAAAAACACGACGATCTCGACAGGGTGGCGCTCGAACAGGCGTACCCCGACGGGCGGCGCGAGCAGTACACGTTCCGCGAACTGGACGAGCTATCGGACAGACTCGCCGCGGGGCTGGCCGGACTCGGTGTCGAGGCCGGCGACCGCGTCGGCGTCGTCGTGCCACAGAACCCACAGAACCCGATCACGCACCTGGCGAACTGGAAGCTTGGGGCCGTCTCGGTCCCGCTGACGGTCCTGTTCGGGACGGACGCGCTCCAGTACCGGCTGGACGACGCCGGTGTGTCTGTGGCCGTTATCGACCCGGCCGTGCGCGACGATATCGACGCAATCCGGGACGACTGTCCAGCGTTGGAACACGTCGTCGAAATCGAAACCGACGCGCCGGCTGGTGATGTCCACGCCTTCGAGGACGTGCTCGCCGCGCCGGAAAACACCGACATCGAACCGTATGACTCCACGCCGGACACCGACACGGCGATACTGTACACGAGCGGGTCGACGGGGCCGCCGAAAGGCGTCCGGCACTCACACGCGCTCTGGCTCGGACGTGCCGCAGCCGCGTACAACTTCTTCGATCAAGGGCTGGGACCGGACGCGACGGTCTGGACGCCCGCGGACTGGGCCTGGGGCGCGGCGCTCGGCGGGACCCTCTTCGCGACGTGGCACCACGGCGGGACCATCGTCGGCTATCCCGCATCGGGGTTCGAGGCCGACGACGCGTTCGGCCTTCTCTCAGAGTTCGATGTCACTCAGTTGTTCATGCCGGCCACCGCCCTCCGAATGCTGATGGACGTCGAGGACCCGACAGCGGCGTACGACCTCGCCATCGAGACGTTTGCCGTCGGCGGCGAGTCGTTGACCCCGGAAATCGTCGACTGGGTGGCGGAGACGTTTGACTCGGTCACCATCAACGAGTTCTACGGTCAGACAGAACTGAATCTCGTCGTCGCCAACAACTCGAACTGGTTCGACACACAGCCCAGCAGCATGGGCAAGCCGTTACCGGGGTATGACCTGGCGATTCTGGACCCCGACGCCGCCGACAGCGGCGTTGCTGAGCCACTCTCAGCCGGTGAACTCGGCGAGATAGCGGTGCGGCCACACGATCGCTCGGTGTTTTTCGACGAGTACTGGAATATGCCGGAGAAGACGGCGGCCAAGGAGGTCGACGGCTGGTTCGTCACCGGCGACTTGGCACGACAGGACGACGACGGCTACGTCTGGTTCAAATCGCGCAAGGACGACGTTATCATCACCAGTGGCTACCGCGTCGGGCCGATGGAGGTCGAGAGCGCGATTCTCGAACACCCCGACGCAGTTCAGGCGGGCGTCATCGGTGTGCCAGACGACACCCGGGGCGAAATCATCAAGGCGTACGTGGAAGCATCGGCCGATGCGCCGGCCCACGAGACGCTCCGGTCGGAAATCCAGTCCGTCGTCAGAGAGCACCTTGCCGAGTACGAATACCCCCGCGAGATCGAGTTCGCTGATGCGTTGCCACAGACGACAAGCGGGAAAATCCGCCGGAAAGAGTTGCAGGCGTGGAATGCCGACGACAGCGCTGGCGAGTCGCCGTAGTCTCAAGTGTCGCCGCCGATAGCCGATAGATGGACGAAATCAGTTAATCACCACTAATATTGACGACGACAGGCTGAAAAGCAGTCCGTTTATACAAATATACGAATAGAAAGGCGAATTACTTTCCTATATTCTCATATCTGTCACTATATACCGGATATAGGATAAGATATGTCTGCCATTGGGAATTTCGTATAGATAGGGCACCACCATTTACATTCAACTATCGGCTTTTCTCGTAATATGTACTGAGAGGTCTCCGCAAAAACGCCTGCAGTACGACTGTTCACGGGTAGTGACTGTAGGTATGAATGGAACGGACAGCCAGGATGGCCCGGCGTTCGGACGCGGGTAATCCCGTTTGCCTCCTCCACCCCGCGACCCCACGAGCGACGGGTGTTCGATGGTCCGCTGCTCACTTCCGTGCCTGGCGGAGTGCCATCGTTTAACCACGTGGGCGCACCCCTGCAGGTGCGACCACGCGGACCGCCGTCCCCGTGGGACGAGGCTTCCACGTTAGCTCACGGGGTCCACGTCCGTCAGACCGGACGCCCCCGGTGTTCGGTCCCCGCTCAAGACCACAGTGCGGGCAAGGAGGGGGGCCTAGCCCCCCGACCTAGTCCATCTGAAAGTCCGCCGCCGCCCCATAAGGGCCTTTCGGATGCGCCCACAGACCGCTGGACGACGCGCCGGTGGACAGACCGGCCTACAGCAGGTCCAGCGCCCGCGCGAACCATGTCCCACCGAGCGGGATGAGGAGGCCCGCGATGACGACACCCCAGCGGTGGTGCTCCATCAGCGTCGACTCAGTCAGTCCCAGCACGAGGCTCTCGGGGACGGTGACCGCCCAGAGGACACTGAGGGCGACGATGAATACGCCCATGCCGATGCTCGCGCCCGCCGCGACGCTCGGGTCCGACCGCCCCTCGCGGCCGGCCGCCAGCACGATGATGCAAACAAGCGCGAATACCCCGGGTAGTAGCGGGGATAGCGCCCCCGAACTGTAGTACGCCCCGACGGCACTCGCTGTTTCGACGAGGCTGTATGGGACCGCGAGTACAAGGAGATACAGAACGCACCCGACGATGCCGACAGTCGGAGCGAGCCGCAAGTCGTCCATATCGTCGCTCGGTCCGGCGGCGTCTTAACAGCGACGTTCGAGCGAAACGAGGAAATGTCGGCTCGCCGTAGCCGAGGCCATGGGACTGGGTTCCACCGCGAAAAAGATACAGAAGGTTGCCGACATCGCCGAGGACCTCTACAAGAAGGTCAACGAGCTGAAGACGCAGCTTGAGGACTTGCGAAGCACTGTCGACGAGACAAACACCCGCGTCGACGGGATGGAGCAGGAACTGGCCGAACAGCGCGCGCTCATCGAGGCACTCGCCGAAGAACGGGGCGTCGACACAGAGGCGGTCGTGGCCGAGGTCGCCGCTGACACTGATTCTGACACAGCTGAAGCGGTCTCGGAGTAATCACGTGACCGCGGTCCCATGGCGCGGCGGAACCGGTTGGTTTAAACCATAACACCATCATACCATTGTACGTAGGGCGCTTAGCTCAGCTTGGACAGAGTGCTTGGCTTCGGACCAAACCGTCGGGGGTTCAAATCCCTCAGCGCCCGTGACTTTTGTGCGAACGACAGTGAGCACCGAGAAGCGTCGGCTGAGGGATTTGTATCCGGGAGGAGCCTGTTCCGACCGTGGCTCAAATCCCTCAGCTACCGTAGCATCTTGCTGCGAGCGGTTCGTCAGCAGCAAAAAGCCATCTGAGGAAGTCATGTCTACGCGAATGACAGTGAGGTGTCCGTCCTACTTTTCGGGAAGCGAATACGGAAAGAGCCGGCACGGAGATTCCAAACCACACGTAGCGTCGCACAGATCGTAAAACGTCGGTGTGTCGTGGTCTCTTATGACGATATCGCGTCAGTGGTGATCAGTCGTCGGCCGGTTCCACGACGCCGTCGAGCCCGGACATCTCCAGCCCGCCGCCGATGGTCCGGTTCGGGTACGGCATATTGATGTCCTCGGCGTCGAAGCGTTGCTTGACTGACTTGACGTATTCAGCGCGTGTCTTGACGAAGTCGGACCGACTCGGGTTCTTGATCCAGATACGGGACTGCAGTCCGACAGAGGAATCACCGAGTTCAACGAGGCGAACCGAGGGCTCGGGGTCGTCCATAATCTCCGGGTGTGCCCTAGCCTCGTCGAGAATGATTTCGGTCGCTTCGTCGATGTCGTCGTCGTAGTCGATGCCGAACACGAACTTCAAGCGGAGTTGGTCCTTGGCGACAGGGTTCTTAATAACGCCATCGGTTAGATTCGAGTTCGGCACGGTCAGCAGTTCGTTGTCGAAGGTCCGGACGCGGGTAACACGAAGGCTAATGTCCTCAACGACGCCGGAGTTGCCATCCCACTCGATCCAGTCGCCGATCCGGAACGGCTTGTCGGTGTAGATGAACACGCCGGCGACGAAGTTCTGGAGGACATCCTGCATCGCGAAGCCGATGGCCAGCGTCGCCGCCGCGGCGATAGTCGCCAGCGACTGCAGGAAGTTCCCGTACTCGGCCATCCCGAAGGCGACAGAGATGGCGACGAACACGATACCGATGCTGACGACCTTCTTCAGCGGTCGCCGCGCGTGGGTATCGAGGTCGCGCGACTTGAGCGAGCGGTCGACGATGGGCAGGACAATCGCCTTCCCCAGGATGTAGACGAGGACGAAGACGACGACGAAAACCACCGCTGAGGCGATGGAGCCGGCGGCTGGGACGCCAAACCCGTTGAGCAGGTCGGCGAGCGGTTGGACCTGCATCATTTCTCGAACACCGCGGTGTGGCCCCGGACCTGAATCACGTCAGCATTGACCATCTCAGCCAGGTCGTCGGCGAGTTCCTCGGCTGTTGTGCCGCCCCTGGACGACCGAAGGAACTTCACCTTCACGAGGTCTGTGTTCTCCAGTTGGTCGTCGAGTTCGTCTGCGACGGATTCGATGCCGTGTTTGCCGACGCGAAGCGTCGCGTCGAGGTCGTGTATCCGCGATTGTCGAGAAGAATCACTCATGTACACCGTTTAGCGAGGACAGCCCCTTAAAACCAGTAGTCGTAAAGAATCCTCAGTCGTACGGGTAGCGGGACTGTGACCCACAGTCACACGTGATGACGACATGGCCGGACTGAGTTCGAGACCGGGCGTTGTGGCCGTGCAGGAGGTACGTATCGCAGGCGTCACACGTCGACCGCTCAAACGACCGCGGCAGGCGCAGGCGGTGGCGTTCAGCGACACGCCGAGCACGTCGGACGTACGACCGGGCGCGCTCCTCGTTGCCGGCCTGCACGGCCTCGCGAGCGAGCGACTGGAGGCGCTCGATACGCTCGCGGGCGATGGTCGCCTCGTCCGTCATTGGCGGTACTGTGTCGGCGGCGGGAAAATGCCTTCCGAACGAGCTAGCAGATGTGAGGTCATAGTTTGGAAACTTTGTGAACAGCCAGAAAGTCCTACCCTGTAGTTGTTTGACCAGCCGAAAAGGGTCGGGAACCTCTCTGCGTATCAGGTCCGTTTTTTGGGTGAAGTCGATAGGATTTTCGGCCCCGGCGGAGTTGCCCGAGACGTGCGCGTCCTGAATTATCTCGAACTAGCCGACCGCCTCGACCGGTCGGGCATCGGCACCGCCGTGGACCACCAGCGGGCGGCGCTGTCCGAAACCGACATCGAGGTCGAAACGACGCCCTGGCAGGAGGGCCATCCGGCGTGGGCGCTGGGTGGCAATATCGCGTTCAACGACCCGATGTTCCGCGAGTTCGACATCGCTCACTGCAACATGATCGGACCCGGCTCCGTCGCCGTGGCCCGATACGCGGCGCAGGCAGACATCCCGCTCGTTCTCCACGCCCACGTCACCCGCGAGGATTTCCGGGATAGCTTCCGCGGGTCGAACCTGATCGCGCCGGCGCTGGGGCGCTACCTCCGGTGGTTTTACTCGCAGGCCGACCTCGTGCTCTGTCCCTCTGAGTACACGAAGGGTATCCTCGAATCGTATCCGGTTGATGTGCCGATACGGCCGATGACAAACGGCGTCGACATCGACGCGCTGGCGGGCCACGAGGACCTGCGCGAGGACTACCGACGGCGCTACGACCTGGACGGGATGGTCGTCTTCGCCGTCGGCAACGTCTTCGAGCGCAAGGGGCTGACGACGTTCTGTGAACTCGCCCAGGCGACGGAGCACGACTTCGCGTGGTTTGGCCCATACGACGCCGGGCCACAGGCCTCCAAGACTGTCTCCCGGTGGGTGAACGACCCGCCCGAGAACGTGACCTTTACCGGGTGGATCGAAGACATCCGCGGCGCGTTCGGGGCCGGCGACGTGTACCTGTTCCCGACGAAGGCCGAGAATCAGGGCATCGCTGTGCTGGAGGCGATGGCCTGCGGGAAGGCGGTCGTCCTCTCGGACATTCCTGTGTTCCGGGAGTACTACGAGGACGGTCACGACTGTCTTATTTGCGCGGACGAGGCCGAGTTCCGCGAAGCGCTGGAGCGCCTCGCCGAGAACCCCGACCTGCGGGAACGGCTTGGTGAGAACGCCAAAGAGACAGCCAGAGAACACAGCTTAGACCGGGTCGGTCGGCGGCTGGTCGAGACATACGAAGAGCTGGCCTGAGTGTCGTTCGAAGCGGACAGTTGTTATGTTGAGAGCGGTTCGCTGGTAACAGATATCGTTGATGAGCGCCGCCAGACGACCGCGACCAGCGCCGCGCCGACCAGCACCAGCGCGCCGGCGACGGCGAACGCCAGCAGGAAGTCGCCGCCGCCGAGCCAGCCGCCGAGTATCGACCCGACACCGCTCGCGAGCCCGGAGATAGCGGTGTACAGCCCGAGCGCCTCGCCGCGAATTGCCGGCGGTGCGAGCTGGGTGACGACGCTGGCCGCAGTAACGGCGATGACAGCCCAAGCAACGCCGATGAGGGCGAACACGACACCGTTGACCGCTGTGCCGACAAGCGTGGCCGGGAGGAGCAGTCCCACAGCGGCAACAGCCGGATGGAGCGCCGCGCGGGCGAGCAAGCCCCCGACCTGAAGCCCGCGCGGGTCGTACCGCTCGGCGAGCGAGCCAGCGCGGTCATACCATAGTGCCGAGCCGACGCTGGAGACGAGATACAGCGCGAAGACGAGTCCCGATTCGTAGCCGAGCGTCCGCGAGAGATACAGCGGCAACGGTCCCCAGAACACGCCGAAGCCGACGAAGAAGACGATGACAGCGCCAAAATAGATTGTCAGCGACGGGGAGAACCGGGCCGCGACCTCTCGGGGGTGTAGCGACCGCGTGAGCCAGTACAGTCGGCCCGGACCGCCAGGGAACGTCGCGCTCCGGACCGGCAGCCGACGTGACCGGGCGATAGCCCGCGCCATCCGACTGCCCCGCGGCCGGTCGAGTTCGTCGGGATCGGACGGCAGCCACTTCGCCGCGAGAAACGCTGACAGGCCGACGGCGGCCGCACACACCCACAGTAGCGACTGTTGAGCGACAATCTCTCCGAGTGGTCTAGAGAGCAACGCTGTCCACACGAGGCCGAGGACTAACCCACCGGCCCACCCCCAGCCCTGGTAGCGGTTCAGGATGGCGAACCGCGCCGGCCAGTCCCGCTCGACGGTCCCTGCGGTGACAAGCAGGGTCAGTACCGGCGCGACAGCGCCCGCTGCGAACCACAGCAGGCCGTTGCCGGCGATGACAAGCCACGGCTCCTCGGTAAGTGAGACGAGCACCAGCGCGAGGGTCGCCAACCCCAGTGCGAGCAGGACGAGCGACCGGCGCTTCCCCGTTTTGTCGGCGATGCGTCCGAAGATGAGTGCGCCCGGCGCACCCGCGGCGGCAGCCACCCCGGCGAGAACGCCCAGCATGAACGTCTCGCCGCCGATGGCAACGAAATACAGCGGAACAAGCAGTGAGCCCGCGCCCAGTGCAACCGACGCGAGTGCCCAGGCGTACAGCCAGCCGTCCCGGTCCATTACCCACAATCCACCGCGGTCTCTGAAAAGCACTCTGGCGGCTGTCGGACGGTGACAGCCGTCTGACGTGTGGCTTGCCAATGGCAACGGTTTAAGCCCTGGTCCTGCTACGCCGCGGCGATGGCACTGCCGCACGTCGCGACGTTTACCGACACGTACCTCCCGACCGTCAATGGGGTGACCTACACGGTCGAGACGTGGCGGGACCGCTGGCGCGACCGCGGCGGTCGCATGGGCGTGGTTTACCCGGAAAGCAATCACGACCCGTCCGAGAACGAGTACCCCGTCCGGAGCCTTCCATTCCCGTTCTACGAGGGGTTTCGGCTCGGGATGCCACAGATACCGAAGGGCGTCCGGGACGCCGAACTGGTCCACGCCCACACGCCGTTCAGCCTCGGGATGGCGGGCCAGCGACTCGCAGGAAAGCTCGATATCCCGTTCGTCGCGTCGTATCACACGCCCACGAGCGAGTACGCCGAGTACGTCTCCTTCAACGGCGCTGTCGAGTCAGCGGTCCGCTCCAGCGCCGAGAGCTACGAACGCTGGTTCCTTGGCCGCGCTGACACCGTTATCGCACCAAGCGAGCGCGCAGCGACCCATCTCCGGGAGTCTATCGACCTCGACACGACAGTGACTGTCGTTCCGAACGGCGTCGACACGACCGTGTTCGAACCGGCCGACACAACTGCGTTCCGTGAGCGCTACGACCTCCCCGACGGCCCTATCGTCGGCTACACCGGCCGCCACGGCTACGAGAAGTGCCTCGAAGACATCATCACCGCCTGCGAGGGGCTGGACGTGACTGTCGTGTTCGCCGGTGACGGCCCGGCACGTAAATCGCTCGAAGCGACGGCCGAGCACAGCGACGTCGACGTGCGCTTTCTCGGATTTCTCGACCGTGAGGAACTGCCCGAACTGTACTCGGCGCTCGACGTGTTCGCGTTCCCCAGCCCCGTGGAGACGCAGGGTCTGGTCGCGCTGGAGGCAAACTGCTGTGGGACGCCTGTTGCCGGCGTCGACGCCGGTGCACTCAGCGACACTATCGAGGACGGCGAAACCGGCTACACCTACGACGAAGGCGACATCGATGGCTTCCGCCGGGCTATCGAGCGCGTCCTCAACGAGCGGGAGCATCTTCGAGAGCGCTGTCTCGCCCGACGGGATGTGATCAGCGTCGAGCACGCTATCGACAAACTGGCCGACGTGTACGACAACGTGCTGTAGCCGTCATCCGCGCGGCGTCTGATTCGCACGACTCAGGCCCGCGAGTGCGACCAACCGATACCGAACGCGAGCCCGTTGAGCGTGCCAAGCAACATTCCGAGATAGAAATCCCCCAGTGACACGGCCAGTATCAGGCCGGCCCCGATGCCCAGCGCCAGTCCCTTCAGGACCGTCGGCCAGTGGAGCCAGCTCAATCGGCCGTCAGCAGCGTCGCTCATACGCTCTCTCGGGCTGCCGCCGAGTAAACTGTACCCCTTCGTCACGCCTGTTCGTGCTGGTCGAGGGTGGACTGTCGCTCCGCCAGCGCAGCGATGCGGTCGTCGACGGCTGGATGCGACCCGGGTAGCACACGGTCGGTGACTGTTCGCCAGCGATGAGCGAGGCGTTCGGCCCGTCCCTCTGGCGGAGTTTGCTCGTCGGGTTCAATGGCGTGCGGGACCACACAGAGCTCCCGAACGCCGGTCTCGGCGGTTCGGATGTCTGTGTCCGGACGCTGACTGTCTGTCAGCGTCTCCAGCGCGCTGGCGAGTGCCGCCGGGGAGCCACAGATGGCGACACCGCCTGCGTCGGCGGCGTACTCCCGAATCCGCGAGAGGAACCGGTAACAGGCCGTGCTGGCGAGATACAGCGTTGCCGTGACGGGTATCGCGATGACAGCAAAGAGCAGCATCACGATTTGAATGTTCCCGCCAGCGAACCACGTCCCGTCTCGGTCGTCGCCGCCAAGGAACCAGTGACAAAGCCCCGAGTACTGCACTGTCTTCCCGAGCGTGCGAGTAAACAGCGCGCTGACGGTTGGAAGAAACGCGGCCGCAGTCATGACGAACGCGTCGCCGTTCTTGAGATGGGCCAGTTCGTGGGCGATGACGGCGTCGAGTTCCCGGTCGTCGAGTCGGTCCACGAGCGCCGTGGTCACGAACAGCGTCTGCTCGCCGGGCCGACTGGCGACGTAGCTGTTGGGCGTCTCTGAGCCGATAACTGTCACGGCCGGTGTCGCCATGTCCGCCGTCTGTGCCAGCCGAGCCACTCGCTCTCGGAGGCGGTCGGCGGTTTCGCTGTGCCGTATCTCCGCCCGCATTTCATCGACGGAATCGGGGTCGGATGCCTCCGATTCCGTTGCAGTTGTCCCGGAACTCCGGAGCGTCATCCGGTAGCCGTAGATGGACTGGACGGCGAGGACGAGCGGCGTCCCAACGAGAAGGACCGGCCACAGTGGGACGATATCGAATCCCATCGTCCAGAACAGCGTCCCGGTATCGTAGCCGACCAGCGGCAGGAGACCGAACGCGACGTGGCTGAGCACGTACGCGACGGCGACAGCGACGGCGTCGAAGGCAACGAGCACCACTACGAGCGCGATGAGACGCGCGCGGAGGGGCCACGTCGTGGATTGGAGGGCTGCCATGACCGATTATTCGGTGGAACGAACAAAAAGCGTACGGGGGCTCCGGCCCGACCTCAGGCCAGCGCGCTGCCGGCCCGGATAATTTCCCGCTCGCCGAACGCCGGTCCGACCAACTGGAGCCCGACGGGCAGGCCGTCGTCGGTTTCGCCGGCCGGGACGGAGATCGCCGGGAGATTCGCGAGGTTCACCGGGGTCGTGTTGGCGTCAGCCAGATACATCGTGAGCGGGTCGTCGAGGCTCTCGCCGCGCTCCATCGGCGGCACTGGCATCGTTGGGGAGGCGAGTACGTCGGCGTCGTCAAGTGCTTCGTCGAAGTCCTGCTTGACCCAGGCGCGGGCGTCCTGTGCCTTCTTGTAGTACTTGTCGTGGTAGCCCGCCGAGAGGGCGTACGTGCCGAGGAGCACTCGTCGCTTGACCTCCTCGCCGAAGCCCTCCTCGCGGGCGTTCGCGAAGGACTCGTTCCAGTTGCCGTCGTAGCCGCCCGATTGCCCATAGCGGACGCCGTCGAACCGCGCGAGGTTCGAGGACGCCTCGGACATGGCGATGACGTAGTACGCCTCAACAGCGTGTTCGACCGAGGGAAGGTCGACCTCGTGGTAGCTCGCACCCTGTGCTTCGAGGTCGTCCATGGCATCCCAGAACGTCTCGACGACTTCCTCGTCAGCCCCGTCAAGCAGTTCCGTCGGAACGCCGATAGAGAGCCCGTCGACGTCGCCGTCGGCGGCCGCTGCGTAGGAGCCGTCGCTCTCTGGCGCTTCCTGCGTCGTCGCGTCGTGTTCGTCGGGCCCGGCGATGACATCCAGCAGTTCCGCAGCGCCCTCAACAGACGGCGCGATGGGACCGATCTGTTCGAGGCTGTTAGCGTAGGCGATGAGGCCGTACCGGGAAACCAGCCCGTAGGTCGGCTTGATGCCGACGACGCCACAGAAGGCGGCCGGACAGCGGATGGAACCGCCAGTATCGCTTCCGAGTGCGAGGTCAGCGTCGCCAGCGGCGACGACAGCAGCCGACCCGCCGGAGGAGCCGCCCGGCACGCGGCCTTCAGCGGCGGGGTTCTCGACGGGGCCGAACGCCGACGTTTCGGTGGTCGTCCCCATCCCGAACTCGTCCATGTTCGTCTTGCCGGGGATGGTCGCGCCGGCGTCTTTCAGCCGTTCGACGACCGTCGCGTCGTACGGCGGGACGTAGTCGGAAAGCATCGCCGAGCCACAGGTCGTCCGGACACCTTTGGTGGAGATGTTGTCCTTGACCGCGACGGTCTTCTCCGCCAGCGGGCCGTCTTCCGCGCCCTCGATGGTCTCGTCGGTGACGTAGCCGTTGTACGCCGTCATCTACGACACCTTCGGCCCTTTGAACTGCCCTTCTTCGGTGTCGCTGGCGTTCTGGAGCGCCTCCTCTTGCGAGAGGCTCTCTCGTGTCTCGTCGGGGCGCATCACGTTCGAGAGTTCGGCCTCCCGTTCTGTTTCAGGGACGTCATCGAGCGCTTCGAACGCGTCGAGGATGTCGCCAAACTGCTCAGTGAACCGCTCGATCTCGTCGTCTGCGAGGTCGACACGGGCGAGGTCGGCGACGTGCCGGACCTCCTCGGGATCGACGGCGGGGTCGCTCATGTCGGGCCGGAGTGCTGGATGCGCGGTAAGCGTTTCGAAACACCGGGCAAATATGTATTACAGTTAACAATTATAGAAGCGAATACACAAGAATTGCCAACTCTTGTTTCACGTTCCGAAAATTGGACTTCTGAAACAGACAAAAGTTTTAAGTCGCCGTAGATACAATAATTGGTTACAACACGTTTTTCGGGTACGATACCCGGTTGTCCCACCCCCCAACAAATGACCGATACCAGCATCCGCCGATACTCGAACGAGCGCGAAACGGAGACAGAGCAGACGGACAAAGAGGAATCGGAGACGCTCGTCTGTCCGGAGTGTAACGGATCGTTGCTTTCCGACAGCGAGCGCGGTGAAACGGTGTGTGAAGACTGTGGGCTGGTCGTCGAGGAGGACGAGATCGACCCCGGTCCGGAGTGGCGCGCGTTCGATTCGAAGGAGAAAGACGAGAAATCTCGCGTCGGTGCGCCGACGACGAACATGATGCACGACAAGGGCCTGTCGACCAACATCGGCTGGCAGGACAAGGACGCCTACGGCAACTCCCTGTCCTCGCGCCAGCGCGAGAAGATGCAGCGACTGCGCACCTGGAACGAGCGGTTCCGCACCCGCGACTCCAAGGAGCGCAACCTCAAGCAGGCCCTCGGTGAGATCGACCGGATGGCCTCCGCGCTTGGACTGCCAGAGAACGTTCGCGAGACGGCTAGTGTCATCTATCGTCGCGCACTTGACGAGGACCTCCTGCCCGGCCGCTCTATCGAGGGTGTCTCGACGGCGTCGCTGTACGCCGCCGCACGGCAGGCCGGGACGCCGCGGTCGCTCGACGAGATTGCGGGCGTCTCCCGCGTCGAGAAAGACGAAATCGCCCGGACCTACCGCTACGTCGTCCGCGAACTCAGCCTCGAAATCCAGCCGGCCGACCCCGAGAGCTACGTCCCGCGGTTCGCGTCGGACCTCGACCTCTCCGAGGAGGTCGAGCGCCGCGCCCGCCAGCTCCTCCAGAACGCAAAGCAGGAGGGTGTCCACTCCGGAAAGTCGCCGGTCGGCCTCGCTGCGGCCGCGGTGTACGCCGCCTCGCTGCTCACCAACGAGAAGGTGACTCAGAGCGAGGTCAGCGAGGTCGCCAACATCTCCGAGGTCACCATCCGCAACCGCTACCACGAACTGCTGGAAGCGGAAGACAACATCCACCCCTGATCGGTATCGTAACCTAGACCACCGACAATACCGTTCCGTCGGTATGGAGACCACTCGGCATTTTGTCGCAACTGTCTACGTTGTTAGTGACGGCTCCGTCGCGCTCCACGAGCACAGTAAGCTCGACATGTGGCTGCCAGCGGGCGGCCACATCGACCGCGACGAACTGCCCCACGAGGCCGCGCTGCGCGAGACGCGCGAGGAACTGGGCCTCGATGTTGACCTCATCGCGCCACAGCAGGACATCGAGAGCGAGACCGTTCAGTCGATGCCCCAGCCACAGCATTTCCTGCTCGAGGACATCAACGTCAACGCAGAGGGCGACGTCGGCCACCAGCACATCGATTTCATCTTCTACGGCCGGGCAGAGAGCCGCGACATCACGCCGGGACCGGGCGAACAGCCGGCTGCTGACTGGGAATGGTTCTCCGTTGACGACTTACGGGACCGGAGCGAGGAACTCCCGGCAGATGTCGTCGAGGTTGGTCAGCAGGCAATCGAATCAGTTCGCGGGGCGTAGCCGCGACTCACTCGACGAGCGATTCGACGTACTGGGTGACGTGGTCGTCCATCCGCCGCTTGTAGCCGGCCTGCCGGGCCAGTCGGTCCAGTTCTCGGGCGGCCAGCGAGCCGTACTGTGCGGCCTTCTTGTCCCGGTCCGCGATCTCGTCCGGGAGCGACTCCCGGGCTGCCGCCCGGAGTGCGACCTTCCGCGTCTCGCCGTCGACGAGCAGGTCGCCGTCCAGTCGGAGCGCAGCGCTGACAACGCGGTCGTGTAACAGCGGCGTTACCGGCTCGACGCCGGCGGCCCGCAGGGCGAGCACGTCCCGCTCCAGTTGGTCGGGGAGCGAGGCGATGACCTCCCGCTGTGCCCCACGGACGGTGCCGGCCTCGACACGCGGGTCCTCGGGAGCCTTGGCGACTTTCGCGTAGCCGCCGAACAGCTCGTCGGCTCCCTGGCCGAGGGCAAGTCGGTCGAAACCGTCTGCGGCGACCCGCTCGGCGACGAGGTACAGCGGGAGCGCTATCTGTACGTCCATGGCGTTCGTGCGTGCGGTGGCGCGGGCGATTTCGGGGACGGCCCGCTCGATGGCTTCATGAGTCAGTTCGATAACGCGGACCTCGGTTCCCAGCAGGTCGGCAGCCGACCGCGCCGCCTCGACATCGTGGCTGTCCGGGAACCCGGCAACGTACAGCGGCGCGTCGAGCCGTGCCGCGAGCAGCGCAGAGTCCACGCCGCCGGAAAACGCGATTGCGAGAGAGTCAGTGTCGACGGCGTCGATGCTCGTCTCGACAGCGGTGCGGACCTGCTCGATTGCCGTTTCACGGGTATCGAACGGGTCCAACGACGGGAGCGACCACCGCTGTTGGGTCCCGCTCTCGTTTCGAATATGGCCGGCGGGGAACGACCGCGGGTCGGCCAGCGCCGTCGGGTCATGGCTCCACTGTTCGGGGTCGACTCGCTCCGCGTCAGAAACGGCACGCTCCACGAACAGCGGGTACCGCCCGAGAACGTCGCGGACGAGTGTTCCGTCCAGTTCGCCAGCGAACCCGCCAGTTCCAGAGAGCGCGTCACCGCTTTCGATGGCGTCGGCAACGGCATCTGTGTCGGCTCCCTGCATCACTGCAGTAACTCCGCGATACCGTTCTTGACGCGTCGCTTCGCCCCGCCGGCGGCCTGCCGGAAGCTAATCCGCCACGGCGTCCGCTTGCCCTCGACGGTCGTCTTACCCTCGTGGATGGCGTCGAGAATCGCGTCGGCCGTTCGTTCGTCCGTGCCGACGTTGGTGACCGCCTGCCCGACCATCTCCGCGATGTGGGCGTCGCTGCCGGCGGTCATCGGGAGCCCTTCTCGACGGGCGAACCGCTCGGCCTGCCGATTCGACCGTCCGGTCAACAGCCGCGAATTGTACACTTCGATAGCGTCGGCTGTCGCGAGTTCGACCTTCGAGATGTGTTCTAGCACGCCGTGGCGGGACTCCTGAAACGGATGCGGGACGACCGCGAGTCCGCCCTGGGCGCGGATGCGGTCGAGCGTCTCCTCGAACGGGAGATGAGGCGGGATGGCTTCCTGAATACCCAGGGCAAGGACGTGTCCGGCGGCACACGTGACCTCCATCCCGGGAATCCCGACGAGACCGTACTCCGGGGCGAGTTCGGCCGCCCGGAGGCTGGCGTCGATTTCGTCGTGGTCAGTCACGGCCAGCGCGTCCAGTCCGACGGCGCTGGCTTGCTCTAAGAGGAGCTCGACCGGGTCCCGGCCGTCGTACGACAGCGACGAATGCGCGTGTAGCTCAACCGACTGCACAGGTGTCGATAACGGGGGGCAGGGCAAAAACGCCCCGGTCCGCCCCAGTGCTCACAGAGAACAAACCGGCCGCCGTGTCCATGGCGGCCGAATGCCCGAAGGAACGCCCATCTGTCCCACGAGACTGAGCGTGTGTTTCCCGACGATACGACCGTCAATCGACGGTCGCATATGATAGTTACCAGCACGCAGAAATGAGTCATGCCCCTCAGCTTGGCGGGGTTTAAAATGGGGTGGGACGCTGGCGGCTCAGTCGGCCGAACTCCCGCCCGCCACCGAGTTCTCACCGGTGTCAAACGGCACCGGCCCGTGGACCTCAGTGTCTTCTAGATAACACTGCGGGTCCGGGGCGAACAGGTCGTCTTCGACGGTGAGCGCCCGGAGTCGGGACGCCCCGCGACAGACCCCGGCGTAGCGGCAGTCGGCACATTTCCCCGTGAGATGCTCTTCGCGGTTCCGAAGCGCCGAAAGCAGCGGGTTCGACTCGTCCTCCCAGATAGCGCCGAACGAGCGGTCCCGAACGTTCCCCAGCGAGTAGCCCTGCCAGAACTGCGTGAGGTGGACGTTACCCTGATAGTCCACGTCGGCGACCCGTTCGCCAGTCGGGTCCCCGCCGTTGACCTGCAGGTACTCGTACACCCGCTTTGCCTGCGCGTCGCTCATGTGCTCGCGAGCGTACTCGACGAGGTAGGCCGCGTCGGCGTAGTTCCCGACCAGTAGCGTCTCGATTTCCTCCCCGCGGTCGTGGTACTCGCGGGTCATATCACAGACTCGTTTCACCGCCTGCCGGCGGTCCTCGGGTGTGAGGTCGGCGTCGACAATCTCGGTCCCGCGGCCGCCGTAATCCAGATGGTAGAAGCAGAAGCGGTCCACGCCCACGTCGGTCAGCAGGTCGACGACGCCCTCAAGATCCGCGGCGTTTCGCTCGGTGATGGTGTACCGGAGGCCGGTCTTCAGTCCTGCGTCGAGGCAGTTCTCGATTCCCTGAACTGCGCCCTCGAACGCGCCGTCAACCCCGCGGAAGTCGTCGTTTCGCTCCGGCAGGCCGTCGACGGAGACGCCAGCGTATTTCAGCCCGGCATCCTTGAGCGACTTGGCGCGTTCCTCGGTGATGAGCGTCCCGTTGGTCGAAAGCACCGGTCGGACGCCGACCTCGTTCGCGTAGGCGACCAGTTCTTCGAGGTCCTGCCGGACGAGCGGCTCGCCGCCGGAGAACAGTACCACCGGCGCGCCGTAGTCAGCTAAGTCTTCGAGCAGTGCCTTCCCCTCGGCCGTCGAGAGTTCGCCGTCGGCAATTTCGGTGTCGGCGGCGGCGTAGCAGTGGTCGCAGTAGAGGTTGCACTGTTTGGTGACGTTCCAGACGACGACGGGCCGGCGCTGCTTTTCGTCCCTGATCTGGCGTTTGGTCGACTCGTTTGCCGCGTCGTACCGGAGACCGTCCCCCTCAGCGTCGAGGTCACAGAGCAGTTTCGAGACCGAGATCATCGGTTCTCACCCCGGAGCGTCTCCGATTCCATCTCGTCGACGCTCATAGTGGCGTCGTCCCCCGCTTTCCCCGTTCCGAGTGTCGCAGCATCCGTCTGGTAGCGGTGCGTCTCGTCGGCGGGACACAACCACAGTGTGACGGCCGTACGAGCGAACAGCGACGCGGCCTGCTCTCTGGCGATGTCGGCGGACGGCGCGCTGACACTGCCGACGTGAGTGAGCGGGTCGGCCGTGTCCTCGCGGACGAACACCTCCCACTCGCGACTTGTCGCGCCGCGCGGGGCGTCTACCTCGTGGTCGAACTCTTCCATATTCCCCTGTTAGACTCCCCAAGAAAAACGGGACTAGCGTGTTCTCAGCTACTGGGAACTACCCGAACGGTGGCGTTTCAGGACGATCGGAAACACTACTATCGCCATCCGACCGGGGTCTGCGAGCCGGCGTATGAGACTGGACTGTTACGATCAGGCCGCCACTCGCTCGGAGGGCTTGCGGCACGGAGTCTAGGTGTCGATATCCTGCCGGACGCGTGTCGCACTCTCATCCGCTCGCTCGACGGTCGGGTCGTCCAAGACCGGCCAGTACGACAGGTGGAAAGTCTCCCGTTTTGCGGACTCCGCCGCACTCCGATAGACGGCTTCGACGGCAGTGAGGTCCGCAAACGCGTTGGGGCAAACGAAAGCGTGACCTGCATCCGCGCGGTGTCGGTGGCTACAGGAGCTTGCACCTGCCGAACACGGACATCCCTGTCCGGAAGTAGACACACGTGGTTTCAGTAACCCAGCCCGTTATCAGCTCTTGGGAACACACGCGGTTATTATGGCCCCGAACATATTCACTCACTCGTGACCGAGATGGTCGTGTGACGTGTTGAGCGGAACGCAACTGAATACCTATGACTAACACAGACGATCTTGACAGACGTCGGTTTATCGCGAGTATCGGCACAGTGGTTGCAGGGGCATCTATCGCTGGGTGTGCCGCACTTGGGACAACCTCAAGTGGGGGTGAGCAGTCACCGAGCGCCGAAACCGAGGCGGATGCCAGTACGGAGACGGCCGCGCCAACGGAGACGGCGACCGCTGCGGAAACGGAGGCTGCGGCGTCTGGGAGCGGGGACGTCCCATCGTCAGTGTCATCGTATCTCAGCGACACGAGTAACTTCGACGGCAGCGTGACCGACGCAACCGATCAAGACTTCGTCACGGTGGATGTCGGCGCATCAGGGAACAACGGAAACTTCGCGTACGCTCCGGCCGCAATCGAAATATCGACCGGGACGACGGTGCAGTGGGAGTGGACCGGAAAGGGTGCCGCACACAACGTCGTGGCGGAAGACGAAACGTTCAATTCCGGGTCGTCAGCCAGCGGAACGGGCGTCAAGTTCGAGTACACCTTCGAGGAAACTGGCGTGTACAACTACTACTGCACGCCCCACAAGGCACTCGGGATGAAAGGCAGCGTCATCGTCCGATAACGCCATCTCAGCTGTCGGGCTGAACGACACGCCCGTTCGACGTTTTCTTGAACGCAGCATCCTACTGCCGGAGCGATGGTGCCCGTGCCTTGCGAACACTCGCTCCCAACTCAGGGCAGGAGCTAAATTCCGACGACTGCCGGCGCGGCCGGGACACGAACGCTCACTCAGCCGCTTTACAACGGACCAGTATGACCAAACACCGGGGCAACAGGGTCTCATGAAAAAGTGTCCTATGGACCGCTGGGAGGCCGGACGTTAGTATCAACGTCTGGGGCCATTGTGGCCCGGTCAGGCCGTTTAGTATCAATGTGACCGGTCAAACAGTCGCGCAAAGAGTGTCTGCTGGGCGTTTCGTAGATGATACGAGAACGTCGATTGGGTCAGCGACAGTGCGCCGGCGATCTCGGTTGCCGTACTTCGTCGCGGCGACTCGAAGTACCCACCATACATCGCGGCTCGCAGGACCTGTTGCTGGCGATCTGTGAGCTCGTCTTCGAAGATATCTCCCAGCACCCGACCAACTGCGTGTGCATTCGGCTCCGTTGCGGGAGTGTACTCACGCTTCGACTTGAGCGTCGTTTCGGGGAACGAGTCTTGCAAACGTGTTACCAGCGCTCCAATATCATTACCCAGTGGCACCTCACAGACAACTTCCGCGCGACCATCAGTTACCACATCCCTTGTGACGACTGCACCCGCTACAACGAGTGTCTGTGCTAGGGACTGCCGTTGCAGTCCGATTTCGATTTCTCCGCCGGGTGGATCCTCAGTGTGGCGGATCTTTCGTAACGGGGCATCCCAGTCCGCAGTCTCCGCGATATCACTGAGGGCATCCAACGACGCCCCCGCAACGGACGCATAGTGGACCAGCATTTCATCTGCCACCGGAACCGTATCGATGATCTCGATTGTACAGTTCAGTTGTTCAGAAGCGGCGATGAAGAACGATGCTGAGTCAGTACTCTCGAACGTGAGCACAGCCACTTTGTCGGCATGGAGAATGCGCTCCGTCGCTAGTGAGTACAGGACTTGCCCAACCCTGTCACCGAACGTCGTCAGGAGCGTCTGCTCGCGGCCACCGAACGACTCTCCACGATCCGTATATAACACGAGCAGCCCATAAACGCGGCTCCTGTGTTTGAGCGGAACGATAGCGCCGCCCTGAAACCCTTTGTCCAGTGTGTATGCCCGCCACTGCTCGAACTGTGTGTCAGTTTGGTTCCTCGTAACTACCTGTATGTCACCTGTTTCAACAGCGGCCTCTGCTGGAGTGAACTCTCTCTGGGATTGGATTGGTAGCGTTACTGAGTTGCTGGCAGCGACATCTTTCGACCGCTCCTGAAGATCCGATTTGGTTAGCGCTGTGCCCGGGATGTGCTCACTGATCCGTGCGTACTGGTATTCCCGCGTTTCCGTCAATAGCTCACAAAGAGCCTGTTTGATTTCTTCGGCTGTTGATGCATTGTTGAGAACCTCGTCTGCTGGCCGTAGCGTCTTGATAAGTTGCTCAAGGCGTTTGGGAACGGTGATGTCTTCCAGTGCAACGATGATTTGTTCAATCGATCCGTCCACGCGCTTGACTGGCGCAACGTTGCTCGATAGCCACCGTTCGGAGCCGTCCTGAAGTGTGATCCCGTGAGTGAACCCCTGGATCGTCTCGCCGGTGCGGCGGACACGGGTGACCGGATGGTCCTCGTCTGGGATTGGATTGCCCGCTTCGTCCCAGATGTCCCAGTCGGGGTCGTCGTACCCCTTTCTATCCACCTTGCGTCTGGACACGCCAAGCAACTCTTCAGCCCGAGAGTTTACACGAGTGATAGTACCCTCAGCGTCCAGAAGGACGATCCCAACAGGGGTCGTCTCCAGTACGCGGTCGATTTTGTGTTCGGCTATTTTCGCGTCAGTAATGTCCCTGAATACGATGATGGTGTGGCTTTCGCTCGGGTAAACCTGTGCCTCGACCCACTGATCTTGCTGGGAGTGGTACTGTTCGAAAAATTTCGGTGACTGTGTCTCAATTGCGGTCTGAATTATCTCCTCGGCGACAGTCTCTGCTGCCTCGGGGAAGCCATCCCAGATGTATTCACCGCGTAGTTCTTCCATGTCCTGGCCGAGAAGCTGTTCAGCCTGTTGGTCCAGATATGTGTACCGGTGACCGCTGTCGAGTACAACAACGCCATCCGACACACGCTTCAGGCTGTCTACCTCCCACCGTTCGATTTCAGACCTGATGAGAGATAAGACAGTCTTAATGAGCTCTCGCTCGCTCTCGCGCCACGCCTGCTGGCCCGTATCGGACCGCCGGTCTGTGCGGACGACCGTTATCGAGATATCCGTTCCAGTACGCGTACGCGCCGCTGTCGTCAGCGAGTCAGTAGTCGGCTGGAAGCCGTCGGTTTCAAACACGTCGTCTCCAACCCGGATTTTGACCGCTGTGTTCGACGGATACTGGAACCACTGTGGCAGTTCAGTAACGTACGTCCGGATACTGTCGTCAACGGCAGTGGAGAGGTTCGTAAAAAGATCAATGGCCCGCTTGAGTGCCTCGAACGCTTTTATCCGCTCCTGAAGCGTTCTCTGGTCCCAGTTATTATCTTTGTCGCCGCTGTGCTTGTCGGCCATCTCACATTTGAATTAGTCACCCAGGTATAAATAATACATCGGCTATCGGAGCCGTAGTAAAATTTCGAAATGCGCGCTGTGGCCTGTCTCAGGCCTTGTAGCGGATATTGCGTGTCATCGAACTTCGGCCACGTCGGAGCGGCGAACGCCTCCGTTCCCGCCTTCGCAGGTCAGACCCAGAGTCGGATGACACAGGCCTGTGTTATCAATATTGATACTCATACTACTATCTAGAGTTAAAGATTATTATGAATGTCAATCGACATCGGCGTATGTTAGAAAATATTACACTCGACCGGTTTGACCTGCGGCCGAAACTCATCTTGGCGTTCGTGACTGTGGCGCTGTTAGTCGGCGTTACCGGGGCAGTAGGGTATCAGGCGGTCGGTGTTGTCGATGCTGAGGCCCACGTCATCTCTGCGGATGCTGATGACATCGATGCGTCCATGGAGATGTTGGTGGCTGTTGAGGAACAACAAATCGCGGTCCAGGCGGCTATGCTCGGTGAGGACGGTGCAAGAGCTGATTTTGAGAAAGCCAACTCGAACTTCGAGAAGTGGGCACAACAGATGGATGACAGTGAGCTGAGCGAGCAAGAACAGCAGGCTCTGACTGACCTGCAATCCAGAAATCAGGAGTACACGGCCATCGCCCAGGAGGTGTTTGATGCCAGAGAAGCCGGCGAAACAGAACTTGCTATGCAAAAAATGGCAGAACTGGACCCGCTGTTAACAGCTATGCGGGACGACGCGCATACCCTTGAAGAACTCGCCTTCGAAAATAAAGAGGCGGCAGTCGCATCGGCAGATAGCACTGCGGCGACAGTCCAGTGGTTACTTATCGGACTGACTATCGGGGCGTTCGCCCTTGCAATCGCTATCGGGCTCTTCGTCGCCGGACGGATCATTCCGCCGATCACTCAGTTGGCGGAGACCGCACAGGCTGTCAGTAACGGCACCCTTGACAACGACCTTGACGATCACGTCGAAGACGACGAACTCAGTCGGATGATCGACGCGTTCACCGAGATGCAGGCAAATCTCCAGGGTGTTTTCTCGCAGATTGGAACCGCAAGTAGCGGCCTACGACAGGGCGACCTGGGGTGGGAGTTCGAATCTAGCTATCCCGGGCGGTACGGCGAGACTGTCGCTGATCTCGAAGCGGGCGCCGACGAGCTAGCAGAGAGCTTTAACGAGATCCTGAGTGTGAGCGACGCCCTCCAGCGGGGGGTGCTTGATGGCGATGTTGATACGGATCGACCCGGGCAGTACGGTGAAGTGCTCACTGACTTAGCGACCGGGACGACCCAGTTGTCAGAGAGTTTCACGCAGATATCGGCTGCGAGCGAGGGTCTGAAAAGGGGGCGACTCAACCAGACTATCGACACGGACTATCCGGGACTATTCGGGGCCGCATTGGGTGATCTTGCGGATGGAATCGGGCAGTTGAACACGAGCGTCGGACGTGTGCAATGCATCGCAGACGACGTTGCGACCTCCAGTGAGGAAGTGGCGAGCAGCTCCGAAGAAATCAAGCAGGCCAGCGAACAGGTCGCGACGTCTGTCGAAGAGATCTCTGGTGGTGCGGATACCCAGAGCGAGAATCTTCAGGAGGTGGCCGACGAGATGAACGATATGTCCGCGACGGTTGAGGAAATCGCGTCCTCGTCCGAAGAGGTGGCTGCGACTGCCAACACAGCCGTCGAACGCGGTGAAACTGGTCGGGAGCACGCGGCGGCGGCGACCGAAGAGATCCAGTCGATAGAGTCCCAGGCCGACGAGGCCGTTACACAGGTCGAAACGCTCGACAGGAAAATGGACCAGATCGGCGAAGTAGTCGAGCTGATAACCGATATCGCCGAACAGACGAACATGCTGGCGCTGAACGCATCGATCGAGTCCGCCCGTGCCGGCGAAGCGGGCGAAGGCTTTGGCGTTGTTGCAAGCGAAATCAAGTCTCTAGCAGGGGAAGCCGCTGAGGCGACTGCCGAGATCGAACGGCGTATTGAAGAAGTGCAAGCGACGACGACGGATACCGTCGATGGAATGCAACAGATGAGCGACCGCGTCGAACGCGGGTCTAACACGATCGGGGACGCCATCAAGATGTTCGACGAGATCGCCAACGCCGTTCAGGAGGCCGAAAGCGGCATCCAAGAGATCAGCGCTGCCACCGACGACCAAGCGGCCTCTTCCGAAGAGGTCGTCTCGATGGTCGATGAAGTTTCCAGTGTCAGTCAGCAGACCGCGGCCGAGGCGAGCAACGTATCGGCCGCGACCGAAGAACAGACAGCGTCTCTGTCAGAGACCGCTGATACCGTCCAGCAAATGTCCGCGCTCGCTGACGAACTGCACGACCAAGTGTCGAATTTCAACACCGGCACAGGGGCCGGAACGCCGCCCGAGGCGACAACTGAGTCAGTGGCCGCAACCGATGGTGGGCACCACCCGTCTGCTACTGAGGGTCGGTCGTCGGGTCACGATACATAAGCTGCGTACATGGTAGCACACCAAATCTTCGAACCCACACTCGGAGAAACGGGACCGTACCGATATTGAATGTCACCGAAACCCTCAGCTGTTTGAGACACTGGGTTTCTCGTCTTCTCTGGATACTGGTTTTGATATAGCGCTATCTTGTTTACTACCGGCACTGTCCTCTGCTCCTCGACAGGAACGTAGTTCCACTTGTGGACTGGATGCCGACTAAAAGCCGCTCCGACGCGAATCGACACGCGGGGTCGCCGTCTTACGCTTCGTAGCCGGCGTAGTCCATCAGCTGTTTGAAGATGTCAGTGTCCATCGCCTCTTTGTAGACGACACCGGTGATCATCCCACCGGGGTACGCGGTCCCGTTCATCGCGTGGCTGACCTTGTGACAGTGCGCGAGGTAGATGCCGGGGTCGGCGTCGGCTTCGAACTCGATCGTGTGCCGTCCGGCGGGCGGGATACTGGTGATGTCCTGGTCGTGGCGGGCAGCTTCCGGAATCTTCCCGCCGTCCTTGTGGGTCACCTGGAAGCGGTGGTTGTGGATGTGCATCGGGTGGTCCATGTACCCGTTGTTACACATGTGGATACGCACCGTGTCGCCCTGCTCGACGATGATCGGCGAGCCGTCCTCGGGGTGCAGCGTCCGGGGTGCCGACTTGCCGTTGACGGTGAACGTATCGGGGCGGCGGTTGCGAACGTCGTAGTTGGCGTCCATGCCAGCCATCTGCTGGTTCAGCCGGGAGTCCCACTCCTTCAGCGTCATGAAGTACTCCTTGTCGGCCGGTTCGTACCCCTTCGGGTCGACGCGGAAGATACCATACATCCCCATGTCGATGTGACGATGGGTCTGGTAGTGGCAGTGGTAGAGATGCGTGCCCGTCACATTCGCGGGGATCGTGTAGGTGTGCTTCTCGCCGGGGTCGATGCGGATGCCCGTCGTCGTCGGGACACCGTCGTCTTCCCACTGCTTCTGGACGGCGTGGAAGTGGACCGTGTGCGGGCGCATGCCGTCCGTGTTGTCGAAGGTGACCTCCATGTCCTCGCCCTCCGTCGTCCGGAGAATCGGACCGGGGACGCTCGGTTCGCCGTCGTCGGCTTTGAACGCCCACACCTTCGGGAGTTCGACGGGGCCGCCCATCGATTTGCCGGGATGGGCCTCGTGTTTGGCGGGAACGGAGGACAGCGTCACTTCGCCACCCTGCTCGTCGACGTTGACGATTTCCGGGGGAGACGTGGTCGGGAGGTCCCCGTCAGATTGTGCTGGGGTCGTACTGGCGTCGACTGACTCTTCGGTTGGAACCTCACCCGGGGCGGTACAGCCCGCAAGCGCGACCGTGCCACCGAGGCCGGAGGCTTTCACGAAGTCACGACGGGAGATGCCCGATCCGGGTGCGCCGATCTGGTCTTCCATAAGCAACTGGGGGTAAGACACCACAGTATAAACCCCCAAAGCCAGTTCTCAGGCCGGCAGAACCGTTCTCAGTTACTGGGAACCAGGGCACGGTTACAGATAAGTCCCCCATATATTGCGTGCTGTGTGGCGGAAACGTCGGCTGTGTCGGGCGGTAAGCGCTCCCAAGTCGGTTACATTAAACGTCTTGGGCGGGCAGTGTCGGGCAAGGATGGTCCGGGACCCGTTCGCTGACGAGGAGACGCCGGAGTTACAGACGGTCCTCGACGCACTCGACGACGAGGATTGTCGCGCCATCGTCAGCGTACTGGAGGAACCGTTGACGGCGAGCGAGATATCCGATCGGAGCGGCGTACCGCTATCGACGACCTACCGAAAACTCGAATTGCTGACGGAGTCCTCGTTGCTGTACGAGGGCGTCGAGGTCCGGTCCGACGGCCAACACGCCAGCCGATACGCGATCGACTTCGAGGAGGTCGTCATCAGTCTCGACGAGGAACTGTCGCTCACCGTCGACATCTCACACCGCGCTCGGACGCCGGACCAACGACTCGAAAACCTCTGGTCCGAGGTGCGAAAGGAGACATAACCATGGTACACATCCCAAGTTCACAGGTCGGCATCGTCGTCTCGAAGACACTGATCCTCATTCTCGGCGGACTGATAACGTACTACTCGTATCAGGCGTACAGCCGGACGAAAAGCCCCCAGCACAAGTGGCTCACGTACGGGTTTGGGGTAGTGACCCTCGGTGCGTTTGCCGGCGGCGTCCTCGATATCGCCGTCGGCAGGTATCTCGGTCAAGACCTGCTTCCGGTGGGCGTCTTCACGTCGAGTTCGCTGACGGCCATCGGCCTGGGTATCATCCTGTACTCGCTGTACGTTCGGTAGTGACCACGCGACGTACCCGCACAGCAATCTCGTCGCCTCTTGTGTCTCGATTTTAGTCGGAGCGGGCAATCGGTCCGTATCGCGTCGTGACAGTGGTATTCTCACCGACTGGAAACGCTACGGACGGTATATTTATGCGGACGTGTCAATCAGAGCCATGCTTGGAGCGAACGCCGTGTTGTTAATCGGGATGAAGACAGTCACGTTGTTTTGCGGTGTGATACTGACGACGTTGACCTACCGCGCATACCGCCGCACTCGGGCACCAGCGATGCGAGCGCTCTGTCTCGGTATCGGGTTCGTCACACTGGGCGCAATACTCGGCGGCAGCCTCCACCAGCTCGTCGGCATGCCGGTCGCACAGAGCGTCACTGTCGAGGAACTGTTCACCGCTGTTGGGTTCTTTATTCTGACATACTCGCTGTACACTGACCAGCCGACTACGACGAACTGAGTTACGAGTCCTCGGCGGGCGTGTGTTCACGACCGGTCAGCAGTGTTGGCAGCGATTGCGGGCTGTGTTCGACGAGGACGGCAACGAGGTTGCCCGCGAACAGGACAGTCCCGAGAAACGCGAGCCCCCCGGCGACCAACGCCGTGCCGTCCGGTGTCTCAAGCCACTGATTACTCACGAGGAGGCCGTACGCGATAGTTAGTGCAACGCCATCTATTGCTGCGATTCGGTGGTCGTACAGGTCATCGACCATCGGCACGTCCTCGAAGCCGAGGCGGTCGCTGTACCGGTGGACCCAGACGATGAACGGGACGACGTGATACAGCGTCCCGAGGACGACGAAGCCGATGCCGCCGACGAGCAGCACCGTCGACGGCTGACCGAGCAGCCCAGCGTACGCCAGCGGGTCGTTCCACCATGCGAACACCGTCAGCCCTGCCCAGAGAAACAGCGACAGCGCTGTGACGCTGTAGCGGGTCAGCATCGGGGACCACTCGACTCGCGCCCCGACGAGCTGTCGCGCCAGGAGCACCGCCACCACGCCAAGGCCAGCAGCGACGATAACCGCGCCGAACCGGGCCAGAACTGGTGATCCAATCAGGCGACCGCCGGCGAGCGCAAGAACGCCGAACGGATAGACGGCCGTTTCAGCCCGCTGAACCGCCGCGTCGATTCTGCCGGTGTCGGCCTGTGTAAACATCGGGGCGAGCTGGGCCAGCGCGCCCGCGACAGTCGTCAGCACCGCACCGAACACGGCGAGTGTTCCATGGGCAAGCAAGAGTCCCTGCCGGCTGACTCCCAGTAGTGGGAGGACGCTGGCGGCGTGATCCAGCGCCAGCACTATCCCGGCGGCCGTCACGAGGGCGAAAAACACCAGCGCCCAGCCGAAATGAATCGCCGTGACGTCGGGCTCCGCAGCGAGTAGCGTCCGACCGATGTTGTAACAGAGAGTCCAGACGCCGATCAGCGCGAACGCTCCGGCGACCGGCAACAATGCGGGAGTCGCTGTCAGGAAGCCGGCCGCCAGACCTGCGAACCCGACCGCAGCGAGTGGTAACTGCGCAGCAGCGAGGCGACGCGAGTGGAGTTCGATTCCACACCAGACCGGGACGAACTGCGTCAGTGCGCCCATGATGGTGAGACAGACCCACCCCGCGAGCAGGAGGTGGACCTGTGCGAGGTGGCCGGCCCGTCCCTCGACGACGCCGACGGTGACACCGGCGACCAGAAACGCCAGCGCGACGACGAAATGACGCAGTGGAACCGTCATCGGCGGTGCGGCGTCTGCGTCCACGTCGGCAGGTATTCCGCTCATTGTTGTCTAGTACGATCCTGTCCCTGCTGGCACTGTGGCCGAATATGTTCGGGGAAAGGGTCGGCCCGCTCACAACCGAACGGGAACACATGACGTCGAACCACCAGCCAACAGCGCAAACCGCGGCCCTTATTTCGGAAACTGGTGCGCCCGATGACGCACCGGTGAAACGCCTCGACGTGCAGTCGCTGGGGCCGCCAAAGCCGCTCAAACAGACGCTGGAGTTGCTCGCGGACTTGGACGACGACACCGTCCTCGTCCAGTTCAACGACCGTGCACCACAGCACCTCTACCCGAAGCTCGAAGACAGAGGCTACGACTTCGAAAGTGTTGAGACCGAGGACGCGACAGTGACGGTCATCTGGCACAGATGAATCAGGACACGGAGCCGCCTGTCGATGTCGAAGAAGCGATTGCTCGTATCGACAGCCGTGGTGCGAAGATTCAGCGGGAGCAACTCGAACGGACGCTGTCACAGCTACAGCAGGACGACGAACTGACGGCTGATCAGCGACTGGCAGTTGAAGAACTGAGCGAACGGCTCGTCGACCGATTGCTCGCTGTCCCCCGGGCAAGTCTGCAGGACGCGGCGAGGAGTGCGGACGACGAGCGGATCGAAACGGCGATCTCCCTGTTCGAGTGATACTGTCGGCTGTACTCCCGTGACGGATATTGCGATCGGGATAGCGAATATCGTCATGAAGTTACAGCCAACAGTATGAGCCTACTCCGACGACGACGCCAGAACGAGCAGTGCCTCGCTGTCCGCCGTTGCGGCGGGCGAGATGTCCTGATCACCGTCGAACCGGACGACGTCGCCGGGAGAGAGCGACACCGTCTCGTCGCCGAGCATCAGGTCCACAGCGCCCGAACGGAGGAGGAACACGATGTCTCGGCCGGGATGCTTGTGTGCCGGAATCGACTCACCCGCATCGAGCGTCAACCGGATGGTCTTTGGCTCCCCGTCGAACAACCTCGTCCGGCCGTCTCCGTCGCCGTCGAGCGTTGCTTGCTCCGTTTCTGTGACAGTAGATTCGCTCATTGTTTCGGAAGGTCGGCGACGAACTTCTGTGGCCCATCCTGCTCGCACTGGTAATTCGCCGCGTCGAACGCCTCGACCTCGGCTTGCATCTCGTAGAACAGCGGCTTTGGCTCGTGGTCGTTGATAATCCGAAGCGTCTCCCCTGAGGACAGCGCCTCGAAGGAGTCGTGTATCTTCGAGTGTCGCTCCGGCGGCGGCGTCTCGCGCAGGTCGAGTGTGGTTGCTGGCATCACCTGACCGTTCGCCGGGCGTCGTGGAGGGGGTTCCCCCGAACACGTTCGGGAGTAAGTCCTGATGTACGCCGCCCGTTCGTTCCAGTATGAGCCTTCTCTCCGGCCTCCGTGGCGGCTCAGACGTCGGGTTCGATAGCTACGGGACGTTCGTTCCCGAACACAACCCGGACCCCGGCCCGTTCCTGTCTGAGACAGCAGTACTGACCGGCACCGACCACGCCGCGTTCCACCGACTCACGATGGACCTGTTCGACGAGCGTGGCGTGTACGACATGACGTTCGGGTACAACCTTGCACGGCTGAACCTTGACCATCGACACCCGAACGCGGGCTTCCGCTACGGCCGTGAAACGGACGATAATCGTGTTCTCAGGGCGGAGTTCACGCCGACGACCGAGTTCTGCCCCCAGAGCGACACGCTGACCGTCGGCGCGTTCCGCGCCTGGAACGGGCTGGCGGACCGTCACGAGTACGACCTCGTCCGCGTCCGCGTGAGCCCGGGCCACCACCAGAGTACGAGTATCAACGACAAACTCCAGCAACTCGAAACGCGATACCGGAAAACCGGCGAACTCCGGATAGACGATAAAGACGAATCGTCCGACGAGAGCGCGCCGTTCTGACGGCTGAGTACATGGAAAGCGTTATACGGTTTGCTGGGCGACATATCGTAAACTGGGCCAACTGGGTGTGATATCGGTGGCTTGGTGGGATAGTGGAGGTCTCCTCCACGACAAAAGCAATAAAGTATCAAAAAACGATGGTATCGGGTTACTTCCAGCGTGGTGTCGTGGCGGGCCGGAGGCAGAGCGGAGATGAGTAGCGGTATCTTCCGAGATGCGGACGGGACCTACAACAAGCGGCTTCTTGGACTGGTCCTTCTCGTTTTACTCGCCGTCATCGGTGCTGGCGTTGGGACCCTCGGTCTCACCGATAACAGCGACTCGGCACCCGACCAGCCCGCCACCGAGATGACGCCCAGCTCGACAGAGTCGACACCAACAGAGACACCGGACGGAACTGACTCAACGCCAACGGAAAGCGGCGGCAGTGGCTCGCCGCCGCCGAGTTCGCTCCTGACCGAAACCCCGACATCGGCTCCTACCCAGTCGGACGGAAACACTACAAGCAACACGACGGCTGAATAGTCCGGCAGCGACTGAGACTGCTTGCTTGCGTCTCCGCTTCGAAAGACCGTGCTCGTGGGGGCTTTTCAGGAGAACAGGAGCGTGAGATTAAACCCGGTCACGACGAGCCCCAGCACTGTCAGGAGCGCCGGCGGGCCGTAGTAGAGCAGCGGGTCCTCCTCCAGCACGCCGCCCCAGATGCTCAGGCCGAGACAGCAGTAAATAACGAGGAGTTTGAGTCCGAGGAAGCCGCCGCCGCCGAACGACTGGATCGCCCACCGAATCGCTGGATTCGCCTCGGTGAACGTCGGGACGAAATAGACGATGGCGATAGTGGTAACCACGTCGCCGACACCGTACGTCGCCAGCGCTACCGCCCACACGCTGGAAAAAGACCGGCCGGAGAAGGAACTCCCCTCCAGTGTCAGCCAGTCACCATCGGCAGCACCCATACTGCATTCTGGTATGGCTAGCGGCCATATATACTGCGAGGGCCAGTTATCTGATTTGAAAAGGGGAGGGGGATATGGTATCTCCAGAGATTTTGAGGTGAAATACGCGGTATGACAGTTCCAAATCCCAATACCGTAGCTCCTGAAAACGCATAGCCGATGCCAGTGACCGCTCGCATTCAGATATGAGCCTCAGCTCTGGGCGGTATGTCGAGTCGTTGTACAGGCGCTCGCCTCGACAGGTGCGAGTTGCGTGCTGGTGGACGTTCGCGTCCTGCCAGCGCGGGTGCATGGAAAGGGACTTATCTTGTGGGCGGCCACGAGGAGGTAATGAGCCTGTCCGACGCGGACCACGAACTCGTGGTCGAGGAGATCGGTCGGGAGCCGACACGGGCGGAGGCCGCTCTCTTCGAGAACCTCTGGAGCGAACACTGCGCGTATCGCTCCTCTCGCCCCCTGCTGTCGGCGTTCGACTCCGAAGGCGATCAGGTCGTCATCGGCCCCGGCGACGACGCGGCTGTCGTCTCCCTGCCGTCCCACGGCGACGGCGAGGAGATGTACATCACGATGGGTGTCGAGTCCCACAACCACCCGTCCTACGTCGACCCGTTCGACGGGGCAGCGACCGGCGTGGGCGGTATCGTCCGCGATACACTGTCGATGGGGGCCTACCCCATCGCGCTGGCCGACTGTCTGTACTTCGGTGACTTCGACCGGGAGCACTCCCGCTATCTCTTCGAGGGGGTCGTCGAGGGTATCTCTCACTACGGGAACTGCATCGGCGTCCCGACTGTCACCGGGAGCGTCGCCTTCCACGACGACTACGAGGGGAACCCACTCGTGAACGTGTCCTGTATCGGCCTGCTGGAGCCCGAGCGGACCATTACTGCCGAAGCCCAGGAGCCGGGCAACAAGCTGGTCCTCGTCGGCAACGCGACGGGCCGGGACGGTCTCGGCGGCGCGTCTTTCGCCAGCGAGGACCTCGCGGAGGACGCTGAAACGGAGGACCGGCCGGCCGTGCAGGTCGGCGACCCGTACTCGGAGAAGCTCCTCGTCGAGTGCAACGAGGCGCTGCTGGACGCGGAACTCGTCGAGTCGGCCCGCGACCTTGGGGCCGCTGGCCTCGGCGGCGCGTCGTCCGAACTGGTCGCCAAGGGCGGCCTCGGTGCACGTATCGAACTCGACCGCGTCCACGAGCGCGAGCCCAACATGAACGCCATGGAGTACCTGCTCGCCGAGAGCCAGGAGCGGATGGTGTACGAGGTTGCGCCCGAAAACGTCGACCGCGTGGCCGAACTCGCCGAGCGGTTCGACCTCGGCTGTTCGGTCATCGGCGAACTCACCGAGCCGGGCACGAACTACGTCTGCACGTTTGAAGACGAGACGGTCGTCGACGTGGACGCGGCGTTCCTCGGTGACGGCGCGCCGATGAATGACCTGCCCAGCGACGCGCCGCCGAGACAGGAGCGTGACCTGCCAACGGTCGCGCTGGAGGAAGCCTTCGAGGAAATCGTCAGTAGCCCGAACTGCGCCTCGAAACGGTGGGTGTACCGCCAGTACGACCACGAGGTGCTGGTCCGCACGAGCGTCCTGCCCGGCGACGACGCCGCACTGCTCGCCATCCGTGAGGCCGGGACCGGACTGGCGTTCTCTGCCGGCGCGGACCCCAACTGGACCGACGCCGCGCCGTACGAAGGCGCACGCGCCGTCGCGCTGGAAAACGCCACGAACGTCGCCGCGAAGGGCGCGACGCCCCATGCGGCTGTGGACTGTCTGAACGGCGGCAACCCCGAGAAGCCCGACGTGTACGGCGGCTTCAAAGGCATTGTCGACGGCCTTGCAGACATGTGCAGCGACCTTGACGTGCCAGTCGTTGGCGGCAACGTCTCGCTGTACAACGACTCCCAGGAGGGACCGATTCCCCCCACACCGACGCTCGCGCTGGTCGGCGTCAAGGAAGGCTACGACGCCCCGCCGCTGTCGCTGTCCGGCGAGGGAACGCTCGTCGTCGTCGGCGACACCGCACTGGAGGGTGAGACCGACCCGCGGCTCGGCGGCTCCGAGTACACCGCGCAGTTCGGCGGCACCGACCGCTTCCCCGCTCTCCCCGCGGACTCGACGGAGGCAATCGAGACGATTTCCGAGGTCGCCGACGCCGACCACGTGCTGGCGAGCCACGACGTGAGCCATGGTGGCCTCGCGGTGGCGCTGGCCGAAATGGTCCACGAGGACGCCGGTGCGTCGGTCGAAATCGGGACCACCGAGCACGGCACCCCGGCTCGACTCCTGTTCAACGAGCGGCCCGGCCGGGTCGTGTTCGAGACGACCGACCCGGCGGCGGTCCGGGAGGCCTTCGACGGCGTCGCCCCGGTGACGGAACTGGGCGAAGCCAACGGCTCGAACCGGCTCGATATCACGGTCAACGACGAGACGCTGGAGTACGACGCTGCAGACATCGCCGACCTGCGGTCGGTCATCGACGACGAGCTGGCCTAATCACCAGCGGACGTCGAACCGCGCACCGCCCATCTCGCTCTCTGCGACTTCGACCGACCAGCCGTGCGCTTCAGCGATGCTCTGAACGATTGACAGGCCGAACCCTGTCCCATCCGAGTTCGTTGAGTAGCCGTGTTCGAACACTAGCGCACGGTCGTCTGGTGGAATGCCAGGGCCGTCGTCCGCGATAGAGAACCCGTTCTGCTCGTGTGCCTCGGGCGCGGAAACGACAACGGTGCATTCCGCGCCGGCGTTCTCGATGGCATTCCGGTAAAGATTCTCGAATAGCTGCTGGAGGCGCTCTGAGTCCGCCTCGATGACCGATTCGGTTTCGACCGTGAGCGTTGCGTCCTCAGTTTCGACCTGTTGCCATGCGTCGGCTGCGACGGTTTCGATGGGGACGCTTGCGGTTTCTCCGACGACGCGTCCCTGCCGAGCGAGCGTCAGCGTGTCATCGAGGATCCGTGTCATCCGCTCGTGTGCCGCAGCGACCTCCTGTAGCCCCTCCCGAACAGCTGCATCCTCGATGTCATCGAGCAAGAGGTGGGTGCGGCCGGATGCGACGTTCAACGGGTTCCGAAGATCGTGGCTGACGATACTGACAAACTCGTCGAGGCGCTCGTTCTGGTGTTTTAGCTGTTGTTCGCGGCGCTTTCGTTCAGTGATATCGGTGTATATCCCGTACCCTTCCAGCTGGCTGCTGTCATGCGTGACAATAGTGCTCCGGAACAGGTAGGTCCGGACCTCCCCTGATGCAGTCATCCGTCTGACTTCTTGCTCTGACTGGCCGGTCTGTTCCCACCAGTCTGCCCTGATAACCTCGGCGTCGGCTCCGGGCGGCGCGAGGAGTGCCCGAAGCTCCGTTCCGACTGCATCCGTCCGGTCGTAGCCGAACGAGTCCGCGAACGCTTCGTTGATCGACTTGACGTATGGTTCTCGTTGTTTAAACTCGACGACGACAGCCGGGTTAGGGATGTTCCCAAGAAGCGCGTCAAACCGTTCTTGTGCCGCCAGCTGTACACGGAGTTCACTCGCGACGAGCGCGATATATCCCTCGTTGTCGTGTTGAATTATATCACAGATGTCCTGTGCATCCGTGCCGTCTATCTCCGTTTCGCCACTAATACCGAGGTCAGCCATTGCGTCGTCAACGATAGCCGACGCCTTTTCCATACCAACCGTTTCTGCGAACTTTGAAACGAGCCCTGTTCGATTCATCTGTTACTCCGGCAGTGCAAAGAGCACTGTTGTCGTGTTGTGAAAGCCGCTGAGTTGTCCAGCCTGCATACACAGCTCCCCGTACGTCTCGAATCCAGCGACTGGGGCCGACAGGGTCGATGTGATCCCATCGACAGCTGATGAAAACGCGTCGTCGAAAAGAATCTGACGGCACGCACAGTCGTAGACGAACGCGCCAGCGATATCACCGTCACACAGCGAAACAGCGTCTGCAGCAGCCTGCTCGGCGGACGCGATCTGGTCCGCTCTGTTGCCATGCATTATACGGAGGACAGTCCCCTCCGGAATATCGACGGCGAACTGCAGTGCGCCAGTCTCTTCAATCGCAGTCCGGGGCCAGCGGATCTTGTAGGTCTCGCCCTGGTCGATACCGAACAGGTATGCGACCATGAGCTTCCTGAGCTCCGCTGAACCGACTGGGACATCATCGACCGCTATTCCTGTTCTCTCCGCAACGTGGTCTCGAACAGCGTCTTTCCACACTTCGAACGCTGGTTCACCGTTGAGTTCGTGAACCTCATTTCCGGAGACGTCGGTTACCTCCCACGGCTCTGAGATGGGGGTGTGACCGTGATTGACGGTAATGACCGGACGCTTTTCCCCGGAGATGAGCACGAGAACGACTGCGTCCTCGACAACCGACTCATCGCAAAACACTGGCGTCGACTCCATTCGGAGACCGTCAGACGCCGCCCCACCTGCAAATTCGACGTATGGGCCAAGCCGTCGCTGGACCGACAGCGACAACTGTTCACCGACGCCTGCGAGCCCGTCGTGGAGGACGAGCGCTGACTGATATGGCTCCTCGATGTTTTCCGGCAGCGACCGGACGGCGTCTCTGACAGCCCCGCGGGTGTTCTCGCTGAGACCGGTGGCGAGGTCCGTATCGAACCGGAACGAGTCACTGGTAACGAGTGTGACTGCCACGCCGGCGTCCATCGCTCGCTCTTCGGTGAACGTACCGCCGGCCGTACAGCCGACAACGGCTGTCTCCTCGTCGACAAGCGCAGTTACGCCCGCCAGAACGGCTTCAGCATCGAACCCAGTGCTGGCAAATACCTGACAAAAATCCACTCGCTCGGCATCCAGTCGGTCGCGCGCAGTGCTGGTCGCCTCTCGGCCAGCGCGCCGACCAGTGGTCGCCACTGACGTTCCTGTTGCGACCACCGTACTCGCGTCCGACTGGGACGGCATAGTACAACAGTTGTTGGCGTGGAAACCTATATACTCTCCCCAGAAGTATCAGATCTGATATTCATGCTGGCCGCCGTGGTCATACCAACCTGATCAGGCAAGCGCCAGCGCGATGCCGAAGGTAAGCACCAGTCCGACCAGCAGGACGCCAAGCCCCGTGCCGACCTGAGACATCGTGAACGAGCTCTGTGGGGCCGTCGAGCGAAGCGGCGGTTCTCGCGCGGGCAGTTCGACGTGTTCGGGGTCGTAATCCGGCCGGTCCTCCTCGTGGTGGTCGTCTGCCATAGGCGGTGCTTCTGGAGCGTCGTACGTGTAGCTGTCGGATTGTCACTGCGTACTCGGCCAGACACTTGCACCAGTCGAAACGGTCAAACGGCGTTGCGTCGAACCCACAGGTATCGAATGACGCTTACGAAACGGATCATCCCCTGTATCGACGTGGACGTGGACGAGAACGGGGACGCGGCGGTGTACACGGGAGTCAACTTCGAGGATCTGGAGTACACCGGCGACCCGGTAGAGATGGCCAAGGCCTACAACGAGTCCGGCGCCGACGAGTTCGTCTTTCTGGACATCACCGCCTCCGCCGAGGGCCGCGAGACGATGCTCGATACAGTGTCGGCCGTGGCCGACGAGGTGTTCATTCCGCTCACCGTCGGCGGCGGCATCCGCACCCGTGCCGATATCAAAGAAACGCTCCGGGCCGGTGCGGACAAGGTATCCATCAACTCCGGGGCTATCGCCGAACCTGACCTCATCAACGAGGGCGCGGCAGCCTTTGGGAGCCAGTGTATCGTCATCTCCGTCGATGCCCGCCGTCGCTTCGACGAGGAGGGCGAGTACTACACCGAGGTCGACGGCGAGTCCTGCTGGTTCGAATGCACTGTCAAGGGGGGCCGCGAAGGAACCGGACTGGATGTCATCGAGTGGGCGACCGAGGCCGAAGAGCGCGGCGCCGGCGAACTGTTCGTCAACTCCATCGACGCCGACGGGACGAAAGACGGCTACGACATCCCGCTGATGCAGGCCGTCTGTGACACCGTCTCGACGCCGGTTATCGCCTCTTCGGGCTGTGGCGGCCCGGAGGACATGGAGGAAGTGTTCGTCGATGCCGGCGCGGACGCCGGCCTCGCTGCCTCCATCTTCCACTTCGGCGAGTACTCCATCGCCGAGACCAAGGAATACCTCGACAGCAAGGGAATTCCGGTCCGACTGTAACGCTATCTCCGGCTTAGGGTAGCAATATTAAATACCCATACCTATCATTATCTCTGTATGACGCAGTTCTTCTGTCGGTTCGGCTGCCTCGGTTTTCCCCGCGTCTCGGCGTTCGGTATCGGTTCTCGCTGTCGGCGGTCACACCTATCCCAGCCACTAGCAGCAGTTGTCAACGGGGTCGAACGACCTCGATGAATCAGCCTGTGACTGAGCGACCGTGGGGGACCGTCCCTCCGGAACCACAGCACTGCGGCTCGGTACCGGGCAGGTTTTATTCGCCCAACACGGAGACTCAACAATGAAATGGCGGTGTGAATGGTGTGGCAAACCCCACGAGGAGGACGACCCGCCGTGTGACAACTGCGGCCACGGTTCCTTCGAGGAGGCCGTGACGCAGGTCAACGAAGAGGTCGTCGAGGGCGGGCCCAGATGGGTCTGTCTGGACTGTGGTCGCCAGCACCAGAAGAACTCCCCACCCTGCAAACGCTGTGGTGGGAGTAACTTCGAGCGGCGGATGGGGCCACCGGAAGACGATCCGCTCGATGACATACAGACCGGCTGGCTGGACGTGCTTGAGACGAAGTACGTCATCGGCTACGCCGCCGTGGCACTGCTACTCGGCCTCATCGTGCTCGCTGCTGTGGGCGGTATCACGCTGCCGGGCTTCGCCGCCGAAACCCCCACCGGCCCACCGTCGATCGCGTCCCCTGCCGGAAGCGGCGACACCGTCGACTCGCTCTCGCTCGCCGAGGTTGAGGACACCTACGTCGATGTGTACAACGTCCGGCGGTCAGGCGTCGGCGGCGGAACCGTCTCGCGGAACGCAACCATCGACGACGCTGCAGCCTACTACAACAAGGGTCGTGTCGATGCGAGATACGACAACGCAGAGCGGCCCACGCGGGAGGGCGTGTCCCGATTCGACCTCTCCTGTGAGCGCCCAGTCGTGGTCAGCTATCAAGTGGCCTACGACCGAACGCCCCAGTCACTCGACCAGTTCGAGAATGAGACGGCGCTGGCGACCGCACTCGTCGACAGCTACCTCGAGCGGGGCAACAGAATCCAGCGAGCAGACACCGGACTGGTTGGCCTCGATATCCACGTCGGTCCGGACGAACGCGTGTTCGTCACGTACGTACTCTGTTAGAATTACGCGGCGGCTTCGAACGCGTCAGTAAAGTTATCCGCCTTCTCGATAACAGCGTCAGTCCCGTCTTCGAGGGCTTCGAGCGCGTCGACGCCCTCCTCGGTTTTGATGGTCAGTACCGGGTCCGTCTGGCCACCGGACTGCTCCGGGTTCACGTCGTAGGTCGCCGCCGTGACGCCCTCTGTCTCCAGCAGTGCCCCCTTGATGACGTTCATGAACGTGTGGTCCTCACCGGCGATCTCGATAGAGAGTTCCGTGTCGGATTTGTCGATAACGCGAAGGTCCATACCAATCCTTTGGTCACCTGCGACCCATCAACGCTTCGCTTCCCGTCCGCTGTGTCGGTGACGCGGTGAAACCCGGGAACTACACGAGTGCATACACCATCAGGAAGCCGAAGTAGATGAGTACGAGCGCGCCCAGTGCTTGGAGTCGGAAGGTCGAAAGCGACTCTTCCTCCTCGTCGTGGGCCGCCCGGAAGGCCTCGATTTCCTCGTCGTCGAGTTCGTTGGGGTGGGCCAGGCCGCGGTGGAGCGCGAGCCATGATTCGCGGGCGAACGGCCGACCGCAATACGAACACCGGTAGGCCGTGGCGTCGGCCGGGACATCGTAGACTGCTTCGTCGTCGGTACCTGCCGCTGCCGTATCGACCGCTGGTTGGGTTGCTGTGTCAGTCATAGATGCGGGAGTGCCACCTCCGGTTGGGAGACGACCCAGAGGCTCGTCATCGTGTAAAACACCATGACCGCGATGAAGGGGTACTGCGACCGAATCGCCTGCAGTCGTGCGGGAAACAGGTCGTACGCGGCGGCGTGGGCCACCCAGATGGCGACCAGGTGGCCAATGATGACCGACGCGAGCGCGACCGCACCGAACCACGCCGGCAGGTCGATGGTCGGCACTACTGCCGGGTCCGCGAACGGCGATGTGAGCGCGACGGCCAGCGAGGGGGCGAGTACGAGGAAGTACCCAAGGTAGTGCGCGAAGTGATAGCCGACGGCGATAGCGACGAGGGGTGGCGCGAACCGCTGTGCAAGAACCGTCGGGGCCAGATACGTCTCCGACATATCCCGAGAAAGTCGGACCGCAAGTCGATACACGCCGAGGAAGCCGGCGAAGCCGACGGCGAGTGCGACCGGATACAGGAGATGCGGCGGAACGCCGGCGTCGACGAGCGGCGTCGTCAGGTCGCGCCAGGCCGGCGTCGTGACCAGCCCGTCGTAGGTCGTGACCCACAGCAGGGCGACCACAAAGGCGACTTCGTCCGGGCCGTCGACCAGCCGCGGCGTCGAGAGGTCCATGCCGGGGAGCCGAAGTCGAAGGCCGTCCTCGCCGCGGCCGATGGGCGCAAAGCGACCGTAGTAGCGGAACACCCGCTCCACCGGGTCAGCGTGGGCGAACCAGTCGTCGGGTCCGAACACGAGTGCGCCTACAAGTGTCACCACGGTGTATCCGGCGACAACCGACGCGAGCAGGCGCGGCTGGTCGGCGAGCGGGCTGACGACCTCTACCCACACCAACACGAGCAACCCACCGACGGCGGGCCACGACCCGACGCGGGCCGGGTAACTGCGGTCGAGCGTCGGGAGGAGCCTGGCGAGCGTCTTGAACGGATTGAGCGTTGCCCAGCTGTTACCCACGAGGTATGTCGTCATCGCCAGCCCGGCCCACCAGCCGACCCAGACGAGCAGTATCGCGAGGTTCGTTCGGGCGTTCGTCGGTCCGAGGAAGCCAACGACGAACACCGCGGCGAGTCCGCCGAGCCCGACGAGTTGTCCAGCGAGCCGCAGGACGCCTTCGAAACCACCCGACAGCGGACGGCCCCAGTTGTGGATGCGCTCCACGAACGTCCGGTCGGTGACGAACGACGCCAGCAGGAACGACGCGCCGACGGCCGCACCACCGGTACTCAGAAAGAGCCACGTCGGTATCGTCAGCGACTCGCGGCCGCCACCGGCGAGACTGCCGCCGTGTGCGCTCGCTGTCCCCATCGCGGCCAGCCAGCCCAGCCCACACACCACCAGCGCGACCGTACGACGCCTCCCAGATGTCATCGTCGGCAGTTGGGTCTTCGCCCCCGTGTAGCTTCCGGGACGCCGGCGGGCCATGCAGAGACGGAACCGGGCCAATCCGCAGTGAATTGGATGGGCTTTTAGTATTCCGTTCGCAAGGGCTCTAGTATGAGTGTCTCCGATGAACACGCGGACGACGGGCACGGGGAGCATCACCTCCCGGCGACGGAGGACTGGCCCCACGGGTTCGGTGAGGCCAGCTGGTGGCCCTTTGTGACGGCAATCGGTGGTTCGGGCATCTACGTCAGCGCGGCCCTCCTCGTGCTCTCGATTGGCGAGAACGCACTTGTCAGCCAGACGGTCGGGGCGGGAGCGATGGCCGGGAGCGTCGGCCTCTTCCTCGTCGGCATCTACGGCTGGCTGTATCACGCCTTCGTCTCCGACTTCTGGGAACGCGGGACGGACTACCACTCGGACAAGACGCTGAAGTTCGCCATGCTCCTGTTCCTCGGGAGCGAAATCGCCACCTTCGGCGCTGGCTTCGTGTACTACTTCATCGTGCGCGGCGGCGAAGTCTGGGCGCAGGCGGCAGTGCCCGAGGTATTCGGCTCACTGGTCATTGTCAACACGCTGATTCTGATCGCCAGTTCGGTGACGCTGCACTACAGTCACGTCGCACTTCGTAACGGGAACCGGAGCCGGTTCCTGAAGCTGCTGGGCACGACGCTGCTGCTGGGCGTCATCTTCATCGGCGGACAGGTGTACGAGTACTACGAGTTCATCGTTCACAAAGGCTTCACCGTCGGTGGCGGTATCTACAGCTCCGCGTTCTACGGTCTGACGGGGCTCCACGGCCTGCACGTCACGATGGGCGCTGTGCTCCTCGGTATCGTCTTCGCCCGCGGGTACTACGGTCAGTACTCGGCTGAACGACACACCTCTGTCTCGACGGCGTCGATGTACTGGCACTTCGTCGACATCGTCTGGATCTTCCTCGTCGTCGTGCTCTACATGGGCGCGAACCTGGTGTAGGTCGCCGACGAGTTTTAGACAGCCGCCGCTCGTTTCACACGCATGGACCAGCTAGACGTCAGCGGGAGCTTCGACGTACACGAGTACCGACACGGGCTCAAGCTGCTGAAAGACGACCGCGGGACGATGACGCTGTCGAACCGGAAGGGGTTCGCCTGTCCGGCCTGTGGCAACGAGTTCGAGACGCTCTTTATCAGCGAAAAGCCGACAAACACCTTCGGAGACCCCGGATCGCCCTTCTGTCTGGTTCGGACTGATGACCAGCTACTGGTCCTGACACATTGAGCCGTATCTGCTCCGGTAACAAGGCTTATCCCACCTGACCCGATTCGGTGAGGTATGAATCGGATTGTCCCTGCGATCGGTCTCGCTGCCCTCGTCGTCCTCTCTGGCTGTGTGACGGCGACGGTTGACTCAACAGTGACCGCCGACGGCACAGTTTCGGAGTACGACCTGACTCTCGAAATGTCCCCGTCGGTGTACGACGGCCTTCAGAGCCAGGCCCAGCAGGAGGGCTATGACTCGGTCGAAGGGTACCTCCTGGCCGACGTGAACACCAGTCGGATGTCGAACCACACGTACGAGCAAGAGCTGGAGGGTGAGAACGTCACGCTCTCGATGACGTTCACGGACTGGAACCCCGGCCCGGAAAGCGACGTGTCAGTCAACTCCAGCGAGGGTAACGTCACGTACGAAGACCGGACGTTCGTCACTGCAAACGAGGATACTGACGTGGCCTTCGGCGATGGCGTCGCAGTCGAGTACCAGCTGACGATGCCCGCCGACGTCTCGTCCTCGAACGCTGATATCGTTCAAAACGAGACCGCTGTCTGGGAGTACGCGGCTGACGAACCGGTCGAGGAACCGATCCGCGCGACCAGCCCTGCACCGTCGTCGGCCTTCGGCCCCGGAATGGGAATTCCCGTCGCCGTCGTGGCACTGCTCGGGGCCGCACTGCTGGCCAGTCGGGACTGAGTAGCTGCAAGCGTCACCGCACGCACTCTTTGTACCCGGATTCGAAGTCTACAGCCGCTGGCCGAGTGGCTGATACTCCTCTCAGACAGTGGAGCGGGCGATACCGCCAATATCTCTAATATTTTATAATGTGTGTTTATTGCCGTTTCGTCCGGACACAGAACGATGCGCGCAGCCAGACTCCACGAGTACACGCACGACATGTCGAACGGGCTCTCGATAGATGACGTAGATGCGCCACAGGTCGCATCCGGAGATGATGTCATCGTCGAAGTCGAGGGGGCCGGCTGGTGCCAGACTGACAACCACATCATCGAGGGGATGTGGGAGCAGTACGTCCCGCAGGACCTCCCGATGACACTGGGCCACGAGAACGCCGGCACAGTCGTCGAGACCGGCGATGATGTCGACATAGTCTCGGAAGGCGACCAGGTCATCTGTCACCCGGTCCAGACCTGTGGCACCTGCCGACCGTGCCGACAGGGCGAGACAATGTACTGCGAGAACGACGCGTTCAATGGTCTGACGACCGACGGCGGCTTCGCCGACCAGCTCCTGACCAGCGACCGGTCGGTCATTCCCCTGCCCGAGGGCGTCGACCCGGCCGACATCGCCCCGCACGCCGACGCCGGCATCACGGCCTACCACGCGGCGAAGAAGGCGGTCGATGGGCTCAACCCTGGCGACACCGCTGTCGTCATCGGCATTGGCGGCCTCGGCCACATCGGCCTCCAGTGCCTCGACGCGATGTGTGCCGCTGACCTCGTCGCCGTCGACATCAAGCAGTCCGCCCGCGACCTCGCCGACGACCTCGGCGCACACTACACCATCGACCCCGAAAGCGAGGACGTCGCTCGCGAGGTCGAAGCCATCAGCGACGGTGTCGGCGCCGCACAAGTGCTTGACTTCGTCGGCGCGGACGAGACGACAGCGCTCGCGCCTGACATCTGTGCCGCCGGCGGCGACCACCATATCATCGGCTACGGCGGCCACATCCACGAACCCGCACAGGCGCTCGTCAACGGCGAATTTGCCTATCAGGGCAACATCGTCGGCCAGTACACCGAACTGCAGGAACTGGTCGCACTCGTCGACCGCGGCGCGGTCGACCTGCACACGACCCAGTACGACCTTGGCGAGGTGAACACCGTCGCACAGATGCTGGAAGACCGGGAGATTGAGGGCCGAGCAGTCATCACACCCTGAACCGCCCGTTCGCTTCTTGAACTGCCTGTGTTGCGGTGCCGTATCGCTGAATAGGGCACTCGCCTTTCGGATTACCGCCCGTCGGCGTGGGTCTGTTCTGTTTCGTCAGCCAGAACGTGATAACGTCTGAGAAACACGTCTCGGCGCACGGTCCCAGCACCGGCCGCTTCGAGTCGGTCTTCCAGCCCGGTTCGGCCAAAGTGACAGTGCTCCCGGTAGCAGGGCTTACACAGGTACTCGAAGGACTTGCCGTCGCGGTTCCAGCGGTCGCCGTACTTGTCGTATTCGCGGGCATTCGACCGGGCAACCGTGTCGCCGCAGGCGATGCAACAGACCTCTTCGTCGGTGTCGCGGTGCCAGGCGTTTCTGAAACCCATTAGAACCACACTCCTTCTGACTGCCCACACGTATGTCCGTCGTGCCAGTCTCGTGAACACACCGCAGTACCCCTCGGTAGTCCGTACTGTGTGACCATCGTTTACAACTGGACGTTTTGTCCAGCAGTCCGTCGCCGTATTGCATCACTGACGAGGGTCGTTTTTATACAGCTCGTGGGACATCGCTATGCCAGCAACAGAGGACCGACGGTTGCTGGCAGAGTGTCATGGGTATGAGAGATACTTGTCAAAACGGCATTGGAAAGAGGACGCCGGTGGAGGACTGTGAACCACGGTCGGAGCAAAGCTCTTGCCCAGCTCAAATCCCTCGATAGCCTTCGCTCGTCGCGTTCGTTCCTTGCAGAAAGCCGGTGGAGGGATTTGAACCCTCGGCCTAATCCTTACGAAGGATTCGCTCTGCCAGTCTGAGCTACACCGGCGCGTCGCTCGCGTACATCAGTTGTTGGACGCATAACCGCAATAAGGATTGCGAATCGGGGCCACCGAGAGGAACGTTCTCACTCCTCTCGGGACCCGACGACGGTGACCGGGTCGTCTGCCTCAAGCAGGACCTGCTGGGAAACGCTCCCGAACACGGCCTTGCCGGTCGGCGACCGCTTTCGCGACCCCATGACGATCTGGTCGGCATCGAACTCGTCAGCCAGCTCGATGATGCCGTCGGCCGGCGGCTGCTGCCCCTCTGCCAGTTGGACGTCGACGTCCTGGTCTTCAAGGTAATCGCGCACGAGCCTGACCGTCGAGATCCGCTCGACGTTGCGTATCTCCTCGGGCGCTTCCGCCTCTTCTTTGGTCAGGGCGTGCGTGATCACGGCCTCGATCTCGGTCTCAGCAGACGGTAGCTCCGCGACGAATGCGGCCTGGCCACGGGCGCGGTCCTCATCGGCATCGACTGGAACAAGTATTGTGTACATGTTTTACCCTCCTAGATACAAGCGTCCGACTTCCTCGTCGTTAAGCAGTTCGGTCCCCGTGCCGGTGAACTTGATTTCGCCGCTTGCGAGCACGAAGCCGCGGTCGGCAATAGAGAGCCCTTTTTCAGCGTTCTGTTCGACAAGCAACATAGTGGTTCCGAGGTCGTTGAGTTGTTCGATGCGCTCGAACACGTCGTCGATAAACCTCGGTTCGAGTCCGATCGACGGCTCGTCAAGCATCATCACGTCCGGTTCGACCATCAGCGCGCGGGCCAGTTCCAGCAGGCGACGCTGGCCACCCGAGAGGGTGCCAGCCGACTGGCTCCGGAGGTCGGCCAGTACCGGGAACTCCTCGTACAGTTCCTCGGCGCGGGCGGCGGCGCGGTCGTCGTCGTTGAACACGTAGCCGCCCATCAGCATATTCTCGTGAACACTCATCCCAGGGAAGACGCTGGCGTCCTGCAGGACGTAACTCATCCCGTTAGCGAGGTTCTGCTGGGGCGACCGGCCAGTAATGTCATCACTTCGAAACGACACCGTCCCGGTCTGGACATCCGCGAAGCCGTAAATGCTCTTCATCAGTGTGGACTTCCCGGAGCCGTTCGGGCCGATAAGACAGGCGACCTGTTCGTCCTCGACAGCGATACTCACGTCGTGCAACACGGTGGTGTTGCCGTACCCTGCTGTGACGTTCTCCATTCGAAGCACCGGGTCCCCGGTCGGTTCGTTCGTGGCGTCTGGTGTGGATGCCATATTCACTCCCTCCCGAGGTACGCGTCGAGCACGCGCTGGTCATTCTGTATCTCTTCTGGCGTTCCCTCGGCGATGCGTTCGCCGTGGGCCAGAACGTAGATGCGGTCGGCGATATCCATGACGAAGTCCATGTTGTGTTCAATGAGGAAGATGGTCGACTCCTGCTCCTCGTTGGCGTTGCGGATGTAGTCGATGAGATTCCCCAGCATGGAGGGATTGATGCCGCCGGCGGGTTCGTCCATCAGCAGAATTTCGGGTTCCGACATCAGTTCCATCGCGAACTCAAGCAGCTTCTGCTGGCCGAAACTCATTCGGCCGGCGCGGGTCTCCGCAAGCCCGCCCAGGTCGACATAGTCCAACAGTTCGTCTGTGCGGGCGAGCAGCGAACTGTCGGGGCGACGCATGAGACTGGACACGTCAGCGCCGCCCTCTTGGGCCGCAAGCAGCAAGTTTTTCCGGACAGTCATGTCTCCGAAGATACGGGTCTCTTGGAACATCCGGCCCAAGCCCGCCCGTGCGATCTTGTGTTCGGGCCAGTCCGTCACATCCTCGCCCTGAAGGTAGACCCGGCCCTCGTCGGGCGTCAGCGCCCCGGTGATACAGTTGAACAGCGTGGACTTGCCGGCACCGTTCGGCCCGATGAGGCCGACGATTTCACCGCTGTGGATTTCGAGGTCCACGTCGTCAACGGCGGTCAAGCCGCCGAAGCGCTTTGTGACGCCGTCCGTCCGCAGCACCGCACGGTCGCTGTCCGTGTCGAGTGCCGGGCCGCTCGTTGCCTTACTCATCGGCACTCACCTCCGATCCGTCGTCAGTGTCTGTGGCGGCCATGCCGCCGTGTTTGTAGTAGTCCATCTGGCTCGCGTATTCGCTGAGCGTTCCGACGACACCATTGGGGAAGCCAATGACCGTGATGATGACAGCTCCACCGAGCAGGACGAGTTGCCACCCAACTGCGTACGTCTCCACGAGTTCGATGATGGTGTGGAGACCGAAGGCACCGAGAACGGGGCCGGCGACAGTGCCGGACCCGCCCAGCAGCGCCATCGCGATGAGTTCCACGTTCCACGCGCCGTTGTAGGCCGTCTGGGGGTCGATGAACGTGTTGAACAGGCTGTACGCGGCGCCGGCAAAGCCTGTGAACAGGCCGGCCAGCATCCACGCGGCCGTCTTGTAGTAGGTGGTATTGAACCCCATCGCCGTGGCCTTCTCCTCGTCGTCGCGGATTGCGTTCAGGACGAAGCCAAAGCGCGTCCCCGAGAGGTAGTACACGAGCGCCATCTCGACGACGAGAACCCCCAGGAAGAGGTAGTAGAAGGTCTCGCCCGACGGCGTCTGGAGCAGGATTTTTCCGCTGGCCCCGCCGGTGATATCGAGGTTCCGGGAGATCTGCTGCGCGGCCAGCAAGACGCCGAGCGTAGCGATAGCGAAGTAGTGGCCGCGGAGCCTGAGGACGATGACGCCGATGACGGCCGCGAAGGTCACCGCCAGCAGGCCGGCTAAGAGGAACGCGACCGGGAACGAGAGCGCGAAGTCTTTTGTTAGAATTGCCGTCGCGTACGCCCCGATACCGAAAAACGCCATGTTCCCAAAGCTCGGATAGCCGGTCTGTCCGCCGACGAGGTCCCAGGACAGCGCCAAGATGGCAAATAAGAACATCTCGGTGAAGACGGTCATCCGATAGCCAGCCTCCAGCCCCAGTAGCGGCAACGCGGCCGCGGCGAGCGTGCTGACGGCCAGCAGTTGCCAGCCGTAGGCGTCACACGTACTGAGGAACCGGTCGACCTGTTCGGGCGGAAGGACCGACCGGAGGACGCCCCGAGACTCCTCATCGCTCGTGCTCATTGTTCAGCCCCCTGTCCGAACAGACCATTGGGTTTGACGACGAGCAACACGATGAGCGCAGTGAACGTCACGGCGAGTGTCCACTGCGAGGAGATGAACCCTGCGACCAGTTCCTCAACGGAACCCAGCAAGAGCCCGCCGATGAGCGCGCCGGGGATACTTCCGACACCGCCGAAGACGACGATGACGAAGCTCTTGAGCGTGTAGATGAGTCCCATCTGTGGCTGGATGTTCAAGATGACGGCGATGAACGCGCCGATACCGCCGGCGATAGCCGAGGAGACGCCGAAAGTCACCGCACGGGTGTGTTCGACGTCGATGCCGACCAGGGCCGCGGCCTCGGGATTCTGTGAGACAGCCCGTATCGCTCGTCCGGTCCGTGTCTTCTGGAGGAACACGTACAGGAGTGCAGTGAGGACGAGTGCGCCGGCGAAGGCAACGAGTTTCATCTTCGGGACGACAATGCCAGCGAGGTTCATCGACGGGTCCGCAAAGCTCACCTGAATCGACCGTGGGTTCGCCGACCACGCCTGTATCGCCAGCTGCTGGATGGCGATGCTCGCGCCGAAGGTCACCAGCAGCGTGAGGAAGATGTCAGTCCCGATGACTCGTGAAACCAGTGTCCGCTGGAGCGCGTACCCGATGCCGAACAGCACGGCGATGGCAACCGGGATGGTCGCCAGGAACAGGAGCGGCGACCCCTCCGCGTTCCCGGTGACCAGCGTCAGCACCCAGTAAGAGGTGTAGCCACCGAGCATCACCATTTCGCCATGGGCGAGGTTGATGATGTCGACGACCCCCCAGATGAGCGCGAATCCGACCGCCACGCCTGCGAACAGCGCACCGACCAGCAGGCCGTTGACGACGAATTGGGTGGCAGCCATCGCTCTCAGCGCTCGCTCCAGTCAGGCATCGGGTACACCGGAGCAGACTGCGCCACGTTGTCCGGGTACACTATCTGAAGGTCGGACTCAGGCTGCCACTGGTAGACCAGCATGTTCTTGTCGATGACGCCGCTGTCATCGAAGGTGACGGTGCCGTACACTGTCGAGAACTCGGTCTGGTGGATGTGGTCCCGGACCGCCGTCGGGTTGAGTTCGTCGACGTTCTGGAAGGCGTTCATGAAGGTGAGGATGACCGCCTCGCCAGCCGCACTGTGGTAGTCCGGCGTGTAGTCGTAGTTCTCCTCGATGCCGGAGACGAAGTCGCCGGTTTTGCCGAACACCGGGTCGTCGAAGTCCGCGTTGACTGCCCACGAGGATGGCCCGTACATGTAGTCGCCGTTCGCGCCGGCCTCATCCTTGAACGAGTCGTTGAGGCTCCCGACGGTTCCCATCGCCGCATCGACGTTGACGTCCTGACTCTCCATCTGGTTAGCCAGGATGATGTTGTGCTTCTGGTGGGCACACAACAGGAGGATATCTGCGCCACTGTCCCGGACCCTGCCGAGGTTCGTCGAGAGATCAGACGTATCGGACGGGAACGTCTGGTCGACAACCAGTTCCAGATCTGTGTTGCTGATTTTGTTACGTGCACCCTCCGCAGTCGACTGGCTGAACGTGCCGTCCTCGGCAAGAATCGCGATAGACTCGGGTGCTGAGTCCTGCGCGAGGCACATATCGATGTAGCTCTTGGCGTACTTGTTCGCCGTCGGCAGGAGGCCGAAAATCCACTCGTTACCCTGTGCGAAAATCTCCGGGCTCGCACCACCGCCCTCGACCATCGGTTTCTGGTTCTGTGCGGCCACGGCGCTCGCGGGCAGGGTGACCGTACTAGAGTACGGCCCGAGCAGGTAGTCGATCCCCTCGCGGTCGATGAGTTCCTGATAGATAGACTTCGACTGGGAAGCGTCGGTCCCGTCGTCACGGAGCACCATATCCAGTTCGTACGTGTTGCCGTCGCCAGCCTCGATGCCACCGGACTCGTTGATGCGCTGGATGGTCAGTTCGTAGGCGTCCTTGTACAACTGCCCGAGGTCGGCGTTGTCTCCCGTGAGACTCATCGACCCGCCAAGGGTGATGACGCTCGTTCCACTACCGCTTTCCCCGGTAGAGCCGCCGTCATCGCCACTACCTCCATCGCCCCCGTCGCCACCGTCACCGGAACAGCCAGCGAGCCCCGTCAGTCCGAGAACACCTGTGCTTCCTGCCACCTTCAGAAACGCGCGTCGGTCTTGTTTTCCAGTCATAGGTCGTTTTACGCCCGTGTATCAATGATACACGGCCTGTACGTCCCGTTGTGACATACCCTATTAAATGTTAAGGATACTGTGGCGGAGAGACGTGTCCGTACAACTACTCCGTCGGAACGAGCCACACCGAAAAGCGGCCTACCAGAGTATGTGCGGCCAGAAGACTGCGAAGGAAACGAGAACGAGCCCTGTCAACACGAGCGTCATCAGGATGTTCAGCACGACACCGGCCCGTATCATATCTCGTTGCTCTAGGTGGCCGCTCCCGAAGACGATGGCGTTCGGCGGAGTCGCGACTGGGAGTGCGAACGCGAAACTCGCCGCGATAGCCCCGGTAACCGTCAGCGTGATAGCGGCCTGTATCGGTTCGACGCCGAGCGTTCCAGCAAGCACACTTCCGAGGCCGATGAGGATCGGTGCGAGTATCGTCGTCGTCGCCGTGTTCGAGGACAGTTCCGTCACCAGCACGGTGAAGATGACGACAGCGAGCACGACGAGGGCCAACGGTGCGCCGACCAGTGTGTCGAAGACGGTCCGTGCCAGCCACGTCGTCGCCTCAGTTTCAGCCAGCGCGTCCGCCAGAGAGATGCCGCCACCGAACAGGATAATGGTCCCCCAGTCGATGTCGACCAGATTCTCCCAGTCGTCAGCCCCCGATAGGACGAGTGCTGGGATCGCGAGCAGTCCGACCACCACGAGGTACAGAACGCCGTGATGGCCCATCAGCCCAAACACAGTTTCGCCTGTGCCGCCGAACAGCGTCACAAACACCGGTTCGGGAAGGATTCCTTCGAACAGGAATCCGAGTCCACCGAGAATCCACAGTCCCGCGGTGGCCGCAAAGATATACGCCGCGCGCCGACCGCTTTCGGATAGTGGCCCTTCTTCCTCAAGGTACGCTTTCGCCTGTGTTTTCGCCCCGCTTACGTCCTCGACCTCCGGGGGGTACAGCCAGAACGTCAGGACGTACCACGTCAGCGGCAAGGTCAGTACGACGATGGGTAGCCCGATTGCCAGCCACTGCACGAACGATATCTCGACGCCGATGAGCCTGTCGAGAAACGCCACGGCGACGACGTTTGGCGGCGTCCCGATGAGGGTTCCAACCCCGCCGACGCTTGCCGCGTAGGCCGTTCCGAGCAAGGTCGCGATTCGCATGTTCGATGCCTCGTCATCGGGAACATCTCGACCAACGACCTCGGCAAGCACACCCAGCGCGACGGGCGTCATCATCGCCGTCGTTGCCGTGTTCGACACCCACATCGAGAGAAACGCCGTCGCGACCATGATTGCCAGAATGAGCAGTCGCGGTGAACGCCCCATCCAACTAATGAGGCGCAGGGCGATGCGGCGGTCGATGTTGTGGGTCTGGAGCGCCTTCGCGAGCATGAACCCCGCTACGAACAGGTAGATGAGCGGGTCGGCAAAGCCCGAGAGCGCGGCTTCCATCTCGGTGTAGATACCGAACACCGTCAGCAACACCGGTATCAGCAACGCCGTCACCGGGAGCGGCAGGGCGTCCGTCACCCAGAGAATCGCCGCAAAGGCCATCGTCGCCAGTGCGTACTGTGCGGCGATGTCAAGGCCAGCCGGCGTCGGGGCTGCGGCTATCGCGGCCGTTGAGACGAGGGCGACGGTAATCGCCGCTGCCGTCCGCCGCGGTTGCGTTCGACCCGACCAGGTCATGGCCGGCACCGCCGGTTAGCCGCCGCGTCTTGGCATCCGTGGAATGTCCGTTCGGTCATGGTTAGAACTTCGAAACCAGCACGCGAACCTGTTCGGTGGTCAGTTCCGACTGGTACAGTTCGAACAACACTTCAAGCCGTTGCTCCGAGAGACTCCGGTTGTTGTTCTCTAGCATTGAGATGTGAGCCTGCATGATATCGTCGATTTCCACCTCGACCTCCCGCTGGCCGAACCCCGCCGCAACGCGGAGAAGACGCCACGCTGTCGGCGAGATATTGTGGATGTCGATGTCGTCATCCTCGCTCACCTCCATCTGCTACTATTCCCCACCATCAGACGAATGGACATAATTGTTCGTTTCAGCGCGTCAGTCGAACGTCGAGAACGACGTTGTGTTCCTTCGGGGCATAGGATCGAACGGTGTGGCGCGTTTCGACCGTCACGTCGTAGGCCTGCTCCGCAGCCGCCCGGATCGCTCGCTCGCCGGGCCCGAACAGGTCATTCTCGTGCTGAATGTCGTAGTAATGCAGCACGCACTCGTCGGCCGCCAGGCGGACGGCGGTCTCCAGAAACTCGTCGGCGCTGTGGGGCAGGTTCATGACGACGCGGTCAGCCCAGCCCTCGTACTCGCCGGCGACCTCGCGTACATCGCCGCAGATGCCGGTCACGCGGTTGGAGACGCCGTTTTGCTCCGCATTTGCTCGGAGGTACTCAATCGCCGTCTCGTTGATGTCCGTTCCGACGCAGGTCGCCCCGCGTTTGGCGAACGGAATCGCGAACGGGCCGACACCGGCAAACATATCGAAGGCCTGCTCGCCCTCGCTGACCTGCTCGGTGACGCGGTGGCGTTCCGTCGCCAGCCGCGGCGAGAAGTACACTTCGGCGAGGTCAAGGTCGAACGTACAGCCGTACTCCCGGTGGGTGACTTCTGTTCCGTCGCCAGCGAGTACGTCCCAGTCCCGGACCCGCTGTTCGCCTTTGATCTTCGATGCGCGGTTCAACACCGCCCGCACAGGCAGGTCCGAATCCATGATGGCATCGGCGATCATTCGGGCTCGTTCGTCATCGTCTTCATCGACAATCGCGACATCACCGATGCGCTCGTAGCTCGGGTCGAATTCGAGGGCGTCCGCCGGCATCGTCTGGCCCTCGCGGACCGGCGGGTCTGCCTCGACAACGGTGAGGTCCGACGGCACCGCTGTGGGGTCAGTGACAGGAACGTACAGCTGCCCGTCGACGACCGTGATGTCATAGCCGTCGTCAACGAGGTTTGCCTTGGCGAGGCGCTGGCGCGTCTCTTCGCCGGCCTCGCGGGGAACGCGAACGCAGGGAACGCCCATACTCCCCCTCCCCGACCACGGGCGGTAAGCCTGACGCTTCGCGCCCTTTATCCCCGGCGACGACCCACTTCGGATATGCTCACATTCGTCGGGCTGGGCCTCTATGATGAGCGCTCGGTCACGGTCGCGGGCCGCGACGCCATCCGGGACGCTGACCGGGTGTTCGCTGAATTTTACACAAGCCGGCTGATCGGTACTGATATCGAAACGCTGGCGGACACACTGGAGACGAGTATCGAAGTCAGGGACCGAGCCGGCATCGAACAGGACCCTGAGCCGATTCTCGAAGCCGCCGAGAGCGAAAACGTCGTCTTCTGTACCGCCGGGGATACAATGGTCTCGACGACACACACTGACCTCCGGCTTCGGGCCGCGGACCGTGGTATCGAAACCCGAATCGTTCACGGGACAACCGCCCAGACTGCTGCCGGCTCGCTGACCGGCCTGCAGAACTACCGCTTCGGGAAGGCTACGACCCTTCCGTTCGAGGACGCACACGGCGGTGACGGCGTACCGGACAGCGTCGTCGCTACCATCAAGGACAATCGGGACCGGGACCTGCACACGCTGGTCTACCTCGACATCAAGGTCGACGACCCCCACTGGGACGAGAGCGACGACACGTACATGACCGCCAGCCAGGCCGCCGCTATGCTGTCGGAGCCGTTTCCGGACACGCTCGGGGTTGTCGTGGCCAGAGCTGGCAGTCCAGACCCATTAGTGGTCGCTGACACGCTCGACGAACTCGCTACGCAGACGTTCGGCGACCCACTCCATTTGCTTGTCATTCCCGGTTCGCTCCACCCACTTGAGGCGGATACACTGGAGTCACTTGCTGGCGCAGCGTTAGAATAGCGAGCGTCGGTTCTGCAACGCAGTTCAGTCGTCACCGGGCGTCGCAGGACCCGACTCCGACTGGTCCTTTTCGAATGTCGTTCCAAGGTCGTACTCGGTTCCGGTCACCAGAAACAGGAGGTCCTCGATGATAACAGTGAGCTCCGGTAGCTCCCGCATCAGCACCCACGTCAGCCCAACGAGGACGATGACTGAGCCGAACTGCGCCAGCATCCGGTCGACGATGTAGTAGGACACCAGCTGTGCGTCGCTGAGGCCGAACAGCGCCATGACCGTTCCCGGGAAGAACTGCGCTTTCTGGAGGCCAAATGCCAGCGCGATGCCGAGGTTCCGAATGAGATTCAGTACGTAGATGATGCCGACGGCCACGACCAGCACGCGAAGCTTCCGCCGCCACGGTGCCTTGACTGCCAGTATTCCGCCGGCGAAGATGGAGATGCTGCCGATACCCGTACAGGCCAGAATGATAGTGTACGTTATCGGCCGCTCGTTCCCGTCGAACCAGAACGTGTTCTCGTAGGGGTACTGTTTCGACGCGATATCGATGCCGTTGTGCGAGAGCCCGTCAACCACCATTGGGTCGTACCCGATGAGCGTCATCAGGAAGACGACCTGATCGGTGACGATTTCGATGATTGTCTGGCGGAGTGGTCCAATAGTGAGGAAGGGCACGTAGATGACGCCCATGATGCCGATGGCACGGGTCAACACCAGCAGCGACTCCCGGCCGTTCCAGAGTAAGTAGCCGGTGTACAGCGACAGTGGAACGGCGATGACGCTTCCCAGCCCCTCGACGACGCTTTTCTGTATCAAGATGAAGTGTGGTGCCAGAACGAGCCAGTACGCTGCGAACAGAACCCAGCCGCCCGTTCCAACTGGGCGAGCAAGTCCCTCGTCGTACTGGGCAATGGCTACGCTTCCCAGAAACGCCACAAGAACAAGCCACATCAGCGGTTCCGAGACCGTGACCGGGTCGAACGACAGTCCAGCGATGTCGACGCCCGTCTGCAGGACTGTCTCACTCATTGCTCGTACGTTAGCCAAACCGGCGTATATGTTTTGTCGTTGCGCTACTGTGCGGTGTCGTCGTCAGAACGAGTCAACGGCAGCGCCGCCGCTACCGGCGTAGCGCGCAAAAGAAAGAACGGTGTTCAGGGACTGGAGCGATTCCAGTTAGTTGTCGCGTCGGACAGCGAGGAGTGCAGCAGCGACGAGCGCGATGAGCGCGATGGCTGCCGTGAAGCCGGGACCGGACGCTTCCGTGGTCTCAGCTTCGTCGGTTCCGGAGTCCATGGTGGTGGTCTCCTCAGTCTGCTCCTCGGTTGCCGGCGGTTCCGTTTCGGTTTCCGTCGGCTCTTCCGTGGCCGTCGGCTCTTCCTCGGTGCCAACAGTCACGTTCGCACTGTCCGTAACGGCGGAGCCGTTAGCGGTGTACGGACCGTCAGCGCCAGGGAAGTCGTACGCTTCGTTGCCGTTGGTGTCGAGGTGCGGCATTGCGACCGCAGTGAAGTCCTCGTCCATCGGCTCGTCGAGCGTGATCGTGATGTCCTCGTGGCTGCCTGCCTCGAGGTACTCGGAGTTCCCGACGACGTCGCCGGATGCGTTACCGGCGTGGACTGCGATGAAGCCACCGGCGGACAGCTGTGCGCTGTCGACGACGACTTCGCTACCGTCGGATTCCTGGTCACTGATACTCACAGTGGCCGTGTCCGAATCGGTGAGCTGTCCGTCTTCCTCGTCACCGAGGTTGTCACCGTCGACGTCGAGCGTCTGAGCGGTGAAGTTCGTTCCTGCCGAGTAGGCGCTGAAGTCAACCGTAGCGGTGTACGTACCGTTCTGGCCGACAGTCGCTTCAGGTCGGTCAAGGAACGGGTTGGAGTCACTCTCGGACTCGACTTCAACCTCAAGCTCGGAGCCAGGCGCGACCGTGGTCGTTCCGGTAACCTGCTGGTCAGCGGCAGCCTGAGCCTGCACGAGGCCGTTAGCCGTGTCGAGAGTTGCATCGCGGTCAACGATGCTGTAACTGTCTTCGATGCCGTCGTTGTCTTCGGCCAGACCAGTGTCCTGCGACACGGTGAAGTTGGCCGTAAGGACGTCATCTTCGTCGTCGTCGCGGATCGGAACGCCGCTGGAGAAGTTCGCTTGCTCCGTCTTCACAGCGACGAAGTACGTGTTGTTGTCAGGGTCGTCGACAACAACGACGTTGGTGCTGTTGAGGTCAAGCGGATCCTCATCTGCGTTTGCACCGACATCAGTGCGGTTGACGGTGAGGTTGAACGCGTCGTTGTTACCAGGGCCACCAGCAGTCGACCGGAGGAACGCCTGGGTCGTGCTGGAGGAGCTGTTGACTTCCTCTTCGTAGGCGAGCGGGCCTTCGACACCAGAAGCAACGATCTGGTGGACAACGAGGTCACCGTCAGCGATGTTGTTCGATTGAGTCAGGTTCTGGCCGATACGATCACGAATGTCGATATCGTCATCGTCGAGCTCAGCGTCCTGTGGGGCCACCCAGCTACGCATGCTCTCAGTGGAACGCTCGCTCAGTCGGAGCGTTCCGACGGAGTCAGCGCTACTGTCCTGAGACGTGCCTGCAGTGACGTTCAGGTTGTAGCTGGAGGCTTCAATTGTCTCTTCGCTAAGGTTGGTGCGTTCGAAGGTGCCGTGCTCTTCGACACCAGTGATCTCGTCGTCACCCTCAACGTAGAGGATATCGCTAGCGGAAACACTGGCACTACTGAAGCCAGCTCCGACATCGCTGCTACCACCGGCGAGGTAGCTGTTGAACGAGACAGTGACTTCGCCGTCACCGTCGTCGTCCTCGATAGTTCCGGAGATTGCGTAGTTGTCGTCCTCGTCGTCGCCGACGAAGACAACAGCTTCGTCTTCGTTATCGAGCTGGTAGGTGATGTTCGCCACGTCACCACGCTCGTCCGTCACAACGCTGCTCTCGAAGCTGGCGTCGCCGTCTTCAGCTTCGGAGACGTTGATCTGGCTGGTGCTGGCTGTGACGCCAGTCTGGTTGTCCGTCACGTTGATCGTGTACGGACCATCATCAGCGTCGAAGCCGTCGTAGCTGCTGATGTTGCCGAAGATGAAGTCCGTCTCATCGTTACCGGAGAGACGTTTCTTGACAATCGTGTCGACTTTGTCGCCGTCATCGGCGAACAGAGTCGCGTTGGCCGGCTGGCCACCGCGAGTGATGGTGACGTTGGCGATGACATCGTCCTCGTCGGTGATGTCATTGTCGTCAGCTTCGACGTTCAGGTCGAGATCGCTGACCTTGAAGCCGGCTTCACCGACAGAGTCGTTCTGCGGCGAGACCGAGACGTTGTAGCGCTGACCAGTGTCGAGGTTTTCCGTGTCGACAGTGTAGACCTGACTGTTGGCCTCGTACGTGTCGTCGGAGACAATGCTACCCTGGTCTTCTTCGACGAAGACATTGCCACCGTTGGTGTCGTTCACCACGGCAACTGTTTCGCCACGGTAGACGTTGATGTTGTACGATCGAGCCGAGTCACTGCCGAAGGACGTGATCGACGTCGACGTGACGTCGATGTCTTCGGCAACGACCGAGTCACCGCCGAGATTGCTGACCTTGATGGTCAGGTTGCGGTTCGGCTGAACGTCGTCGTCAAGATCGATCTGAAGACGTCCGTCGCCATCATTGTCCGAAAGGGACGGGTTGCCGCTGACGAAGTTGCTCGGGTTTGAGTTGCCGTCAACGAAGACTGTGACGTCGCCGGGAGCGACACTCCCAGTGCCGCCATCAAATGCCAATTCAACTGTACCGTCGTTATATTCGACTGCCTGCTGAACGCTGACGTTCGCGGCGGCGGCTGCGCCACCGGAGAACGCGATGGTCCCGGCAAATACCGAGAAGACCATCAGCGCCGTCAGAAACAGGCTGCGGATTTTTTCGCTTGTATCTGTCATGTTTGTGTTTGCTATCGGGCGACCCCAGCAGTTTTCCACGTGGTCGGAACGTGACCACCGAGGCCACGCATAGACCGGACCGGCGTACTCACTTCTGGCGTCATGGGTAGGGGTATCGGTACATTGCCCGAAGTGTGGTAAATGCTTTGTGGAATAATGTTGGTAAGTATACTACAAGTAATAGTTATTCAATAATGTTTTTGGACATACATTTAGGCCTGATATGGAAGTCTATCTGACTTGTTCAAAAATTGGATAGAAAAACACCCCGGTTGAGATACGCCTCTGTCTCCTGATTCGAGCGACGTTCGTTCCACTGCCTGGCGATGAACGCGAGGTCCGATGTTGCTGTGGCCTGCAAGCGATATCTCGGTATCATGAAAACCGGAATCGGCTATCAGTGATTGGTGGGGAGTAATACAGCTGAAATGAAAACAGATAGCCAAGAGCTGGCGCAACTATATGAGGAGCACAAGGAACGCCACAGACCGGCGTGTATTGTTCGGAGAAGATCGGACACCAACAGAGACGGTCGCGGATGTGAATTCTGAACGCCCGGATAGGTTGACTTTGATGCTCGAAGCGTCCTCCAAACGAGCCTCTCACAAGAGCCATACGACTTGGTTCTCAACGCTGCAAGCGGCCGGGGACATCACGAAGTTCCCGGCCAGTGTCGTAAAGACACGGAGACCGGGTGCAGCGATTATCAACTGCAACCGCAACAAAACGTAGGTCGACCGGCAGTACATGATGAGCGCCACGGGTAGCGCTGTCCCGCTGAGAACGCCGTCCTATGCGATCTACGAACACAAGGTCGATTGCCGAAGCTACCCTCACAGTGACCCAATCACGACTGCGGACCAGCAATTAGCCGTTCAGAAGCGACCCGGATAACACTCTGGCTACAACAAGTATGGGCCGTTTTGTAGTCTGTTGGCACTGCTTGCGCACGCGCGAAAGAAAAACCGATGTTCAGGGACCGGAGTAGTTCCGGTTAGTTGTCGCGTCGGACGGCGAGGAGTGCAGCAGCGACGAGCGCGATGAGCGCGATGGCTGCCGTGAAGCCGGGACCGGACGCTTCCGTGGTCTCGGTTTCCTCGGTTGCCGGCTCATCGGTTGCCGGTGCGTCAGTTTCCTCGTCGGTTGCCGGCGGTTCCGTTTCGGTTTCCGTCGGCTCTTCCGTGTCCGTAGGCGTGTCCTCGGTGGCGATGGTCACGTTCGCACTGTCCGTAACGGCGGAGCCGTTGGCGGTGTACGGACCGTCAGCGTCCGGGAAGTCGTACGCTTCGTTACCGTTGGTGTCGAGGTGCGGCATTGCGACCGCCGTGAAGTCCTCGTCCATCGGTTCGTCGAGCGTGATCGTGATGTCCTCGTGGCTGCCTGCCTCGAGGTATTCGGAGTTCCCGACGACGTCGCCGGATGCGTTACCGGCATGGACAGCGATGAAGCCACCGGCGGACAGCTGCGCGCTGTCGACGACGACTTCGCTACCGTCGGATTCCTGGTCACTGATGCTCACAGTGGCCGTGTCTGCATCGGTGATCTGTCCGTCTTCTTCGTCACCGAGCTCGTCACCGTCGACATCGAGCGTCTGAGTGGTGAAGTTCGTTCCTGCCGAGTAGTCACTGAAGTCGGCCGTGGCAGTGAACGTACCGTCCGCGTCGACAGTCGCTTCAGGTCGGTCGAGGAACGGGTTGGACTCACTCTCGGATTCGATCTGGACCTCAAATTCGGAGCCAGGCGCGACCGTGGTCGTTCCAGTAATCTGCTGGTCAGCGGCAGCCTGCACCAGCACGAGACCGTTGGTCGTGTCGATGGTTGCGTCGCGGTCAACGATGCTGTACTCCACATCAGCGCTGTCGTTGTCGTCGCTCAGGCCAGTGTCCTGCGACACGGTGAAGTTGGCCGTGAGCTCGTCATCTTCGTCATCCTCGCGGATCGCCGTGCCGCTCTCGAATTCTGCGTTCTGGGTCTCCACAGCGACGAAGTACGTGTTGTTGTCAGGGTCGTCGACAACAACAACGTTGGAGCTGTTGAGGACGAGCGGGTCCTGATCTGCGTTTGCACCGACATCGCTACGGTTGACGGTGAGGTTGAATACGTCGTTGTTATTAGCGCCGCCAGCAGTCGACCGGAGGAACGCTTGGGTCGTGCTGGAGGAGCTGTTGACTTCCTCTTCGTAGGCGAGCGGGCCTTCGACACCAGAAGCAACGATCTGGTGGACAACGAGGTCACCGTCAGCGATGTCGTTCGACTGGGTCAGGTTCTGGTCGATACGATCACGAATGTCGATATCGTCATCGTCGAGATCAGCATCCTGTGGGGCCACCCAGGTACGGATGTTTTCAGTGGAGCGCTCGCTCAGTCGGAGCGTTCCGACGGAGTCAGCGCTGTCTTCCTGAGACGTGCCTGCAGTGACGTTCAGGTTGTAGCTGGAGGCTTCAATCGTCTCGTCGTCTAGGTTGCTGCGACTGAAGGAGCCACCCTCTTCGACACCAGTGATCTCGTCGTCACCCTCAACGTAGAGGATATCGCTGGCGGAGATGCCACTGATACCGCTCGTGCCGGCGAGGTAGCTGTTGAACGAGACAGTGACTTCGCCGTCACCGTCGTCGTCCTCGATAGTTCCGGAGATTGCGTAGTTGTCGTCCTCGTCGTCGCCGACGAAGACAACAGCCTCATCTTCGTTATCGAGCTGGTAGGTGATGTTGACCACATCACCACGATCGTCGTTGACAACACTGCTCTCGAAGCTGGCATCACCGTCGCCAGCTTCGGAGACGTTGATCTGGTCGGTGCTGGCTGTGACGCCAGTCTGGTTGTCCGTCACGTTGATCGTGTACGGACCATCATCAGCGTCGAAGCCGTCGTAGCTGCTGATGTTGTCGAAGATGAAGTCCGTCTCATCGTTACCGGAGAGACGGTCCTTGACAATCGTGTCGACTTTGTCGCCGTCATCGGCGAACAGAGTCGCGTTGGCCGGCTGGCCACCACGGGTGATGGTGACGTTAGCGATGACCTCGTCCTCGTCAGTGATGTCATTGTCGTCAGCTTCGACGTTCAGATCGAGGTCGCTGAGCTTGAAGCCAGCTTCACCAGCAGAGTCGTCCTGTGGTTTGACCGAGACGTTGTAGCGCTCACCGCTGTCGAGGTTTTCGGTATCAATGGTGTAGACCTGACTGTTGGTCTCGTACGTGTCGTCGGAGACAATGCTACCTTGGTCTTCTTCGACGAAGACATTGCCACCGTTGGTGTCGTTCACCACGGCAACTGTTTCGCCACGGTAGACGTTGACGTTGTACGATCGAGCCGAGTCACTGCCGAAGGAATCAATCGTTGTCGACGTGACATCGATGTCCTCGGCAACGACCGTGCCATCGCCACCAGTCAGACCGGTGACCTTGATGGTCAGGTTGCGGTTCGGCTGAACGTCGTCGTCAAGATCGATTTGAAGGCGGCCGTCGCCATCATTGTCCGAAAGGGACGGGTTGCCGCTGACGAAGTTGCTCGGGTTTGAGTTGCCGTCAACGAAGACTGTGACGTCACCGGAAGCGACGCTTCCAACGCCGCCATCAAATGCCAATTCAACTGTTCCGCTGTTATATTCGACTGCCTGGTCGACGGAGACGTTCGCGGCGGCAGCTGCGCCACCGGAGAACGCGACGGTCCCGGCGAATACCGAGAAGACCATCAGCGCCGTCAGAAACAGGCTGCGAATCTTATCTGAATTTCCTGTCATAGTTTGTGTTTGCTATCGGGCGACCCCAGCAGTTTTCCACGTGGTCGGAACGCAATCAGCGCGATCGCGTGTAGACCGGACCGGTGTACTCACTTCTGGCGCCATGGGTAGGGGTACAGTCTATACGATAGGTGTCTGTTGTAAATGTTTTGTGGTAAGAATATCTGATTGTCATGAATGGTCAGGTTAGAGAAGCACTGTCTATGTCGATTAGATGTGACATAAGAAGCCTGTAGATCTAGAACAGGACCGTCATTCGGGTGTCTGACGCCCCAGATCTACATATCGGAGATGGTCTCCTGTCCTGAGACCCAGGGCTTCACAGACCCTGACTGCTGGCTCAAAAACGACTCTGCAGGAGGCTCGTCTCCTGACAGCTACCGCGTGAGAATAGCTTAGGACAGACGGTTACTGCCGACCAGTACCGTCAGTTCGTCACGATTTCGATTTCGCGGCCGTCGGGGTCTTTGGTGAACGCATAGCGGTCGTCACAGCTCTCGGGGTCGCGGTAGTCCTCAGCGTGGCGCCCCATCAGCGTCTCCCACGCGTCGTGGAGGTCATCAGTCTGGACCGCGAGATGCCCCCACGCATCGCCGAGTTCGTAGGACCGACCGTCGTAGTTGTAGGTAAGTTCGACCGACATCGCTTCGTCGGGGGCGTCCTCTGGTTTGAGGAAGTACAGCGCGAAGTCATCGAACTCTTCGCGGCGGAACAGTTCGTAGTCGAGCTTCCGGACGTACCAGCCGATAGCCTGTTCAGCGTCTTCGACACGGATCATTGTGTGGTCGAGCGACCACTTCGCGCCGTGGTCTCGCTCGACGATCTCGATTTCGTGGCCATCAGGGTCTGTGACGAAGGCATAGGAGCCACCACAGGAGTCCGGGTCGCGGTAGTCCGCAACGCCAGCGTTCATCAGCTCGTCGTAGGCGTCGTACACGTCGTCACAGCGGACGGCGATGTGTCCCCACGCGTCGCCCATCGTGTACGAGCGCCCGTCGTGGTTGTACGTCAGTTCGAGCAATGCGCCCTCCTCGTGGACATCCTCCGGACCGAGGAAGACGTTCGTGAACGTGTCCGCCTCCCAGCGGCCCTTCTCCTCGTAATCGAGATGTGTCGTGTACCAGTCCAGCGAGGCGTCCAGATCCTCGACGCGCATCATCGTATGATCGAGTGACCACATACGCGGCATGTGGTCCGAGCGAGCGAAAAGGCTACCGCCAGAGGCGGTTCCGTCCGGATTCGATACCGCGGTCACTACGTCGATGTGTCGCCCCGGATGGCCGGTAGATAGTACCACCAGACCACGATAAGAAGGACAAGGGAGCCGACCGGAACAGCCACGTAGTTGAGCCGCCTGTTGAATCCCAGAAACACGGGAAACTGCGTCAGGCCCGCACCTGCGAGTGCGAGGGCGGTCATCCGAACGTCTTCACGCCAGACGACACCGGCAACGGCGCTGGCTAGAGCAAAGGCATACAATAGGACGCCCGAACCCCACGATTCGATAAACTGGGGGAGTGCGCTGGTAAAGCGGATGAAGTAGCTGTAGACCGAGAGCAGCTCCGGTGGGTTCGTGTTGAACAGTCCAAACGAGAAGACAAGCGTCAGTTCCTCTCCAATTAGCACCACTGTCCAGGGGACGAGGCCAGCAACAACGACAGCGATAAGGCGGCGTCTGGGACCGCGGTCCATAGTTGGTTGCAGGGTTCCACACCCATGAACGCATCTACTCCAGCGGATTCTGCAAGTCACGTGCGCGCGTGAGCCAGCGCGCGACACCTAGCGATTGGCGACGATTCGCAGGATATCTTCGTCCGCGAGTTCGTGGTCGCGCCCGACCTGCTGTTCGTCGTGCTTGGCGCTTGGACCGGTCACACGAGCGAATCGGAAGCGCTCATCGAAGCTGCCGCCGAGTTTCTCGCAGGCGTCGTCGACGGTGTCGCCTTCACGGAGTATCAGCGGTTCCTCGCGGTCGACACCGCGGCCCGGCTTGTCCATGTAGATCCGGATCAGGCCGAGTTCCTCCCAGATGCGTTCGGTGAGGCTCTCCAGCCCTTTCTCTTCCTCGGCGCTGATGAAGATTGCCTCCTCGGGGTCAATGTCCCGCTCTTGGAGTTCGTCTTCGACCTTCGGAAGGTAATCGGGTTCGATGAGGTCCGCCTTGTTGACGGCGACGAGAGACGGCAGGTAGACGCGATTGTCCATCACGCCGTCGATGAGCTGGTCGATATCGAGCTGCTCGCCGATGGTCACGTCGGCGTTGACGTAGCCGTGTTCGCGCAGGACGGCTTTGACCGTCTCGTCGTCGAGTTCGACACCGGTGGCCGTGTTAACCGAAATCCCGTCTTTGCCCTTTTTGCGGACGTTGACCCACGGTCGGTCCTGATCGAGCCGGATTTTGTTCTTGTACAACTCTTCGCTGAGTCGGTCGTATTGGTCAATCTCGAAGACGGAGATGAGGAAGACGATGAGGTCCGCGGTCCGGACGACGGACAACACTTCTTTCCCACCACCGCGGCCGCCAGCAGCCCCCTCGATAAGTCCGGGAACGTCGAGAATCTGGATGTTCGCGCCCTTGTGCTTGAGCATTCCCGGATAGACATCGAGTGTGGTAAACTCGTAGGCACCGGTTTCAGACTCGGCGTTAGTGAGGGCGTTCAGCAGCGTCGACTTCCCGACGCTGGGGAACCCGACGAGCGCGACGGTCGCATCGCCGTGTTTCTCAACACCGTAGCCACCGCCGCCGCCCGAAGAGGCCTGTTGTTCGAGCTTCTCCTTTTTCTCCGCGAGCTTGGACTTCAGCCGACCGATATGGGCCTCTGTAGACTTGTTGTAGGGAGTGCTGGCGATTTCGTCTTCGAGTTCCTGAATCTCCTCTTCGAGCCCCATTAGATGTATGTCGGCCCCTCGCACCGAATAAGGCTTTCCTCCCTCGCCGACGCTACCATAGTGGCACGCGTCATGGAGCCTCCTTACCGTTCAGAATGGTCAAACTCCCCTCATGTAATTCGACACACCTATAGGCTGCCCTCCGTCATATGTCGATAATGGGAGCGGCGAGTCGGTTTCGCGACAGCACGCAGATACTGCTGCCAGTCGGTGCGCTCGACGGCATTCGCGAGGAGTTGGAACAGCGGTTCACTGTGAGCGTTCATCAGGAAGGCGAGCAGATCCGGATAATTGGCTCCCCGGTCGAAATCAAAGACGCGAGCGATTTCCTTGCTCGGAACGGTGTGACGTTCGCCTGAACTAACGAGGGTTCTATTCTTTGTCGTGCTGACCGTCCGATGATGAGTCAACGGTGAGTGTTCGTGCGTGTGGGAGCCTCACGCAGGTATCCGTGAAACGCAATCCTTTAAACTGCCGCGAGGATTCCACTATGTATGGCTGGAACTATCGAAGTCCTCGTTCCCGGTGGGGAGGCCAACCCTGGCCCGCCACTCGGTCCGGAACTCGGCCCGACACCGGTGGACGTGCAGGCAGTCGTACAGGAGATCAACGACCAGACCGCAGCGTTCGACGGTACCGAAGTCCCCGTCACCGTCGAGTACGACGACGACGGCTCCTTCGAGATCGAAGTCGGTGTCCCACCGACAGCTGAACTCATCAAGGACGAGGCCGGCTTCGAGACCGGCAGCGGCGAGCCCCAAGAGGACTTCGTCGCTGACCTTTCCGTTGATCAGGTCAAACAGATCGCCGAACAGAAGCACCCTGACCTGCTGTCCTACGACCTCACGAACGCCGCAAAGGAAGTCGTTGGGACGTGCACCTCCCTCGGTGTCACTATCGAAGGCGAGAACCCACGCGAATTCAAGGAGCGCATCGACGCAGGCGAGTACGACGACGTGTTCGCGGCCGAAGCACAAGCGTAAGTCGGACTGGCGTTGCTGTGCGACTGCGTGTGTTTTCCCTTGTTTTTGACGCTTCTGAGCCACTGCACAGTCGATGGGACCCCCATTATTGACTGGTCCCTGCGAACCGGAAACACGCCTGTCAGCGGTCCTTGGGCTGGTTCGACGGGTTTAAGTGTCGCATTGGCGTCTACCCGCACGAGACAGGCATCCGCCTGTTTCACTGACCCGTAGAAGCCGATTGGCGTACTACGGAGGTGAACAATGGCAGATCAGGAAATAGAGAACGCAGTCTCGCGCGCACTCGAGGACGCACCTGAGCGGAATTTCCGCGAAACGGTCGACCTCGCTGTGAACCTGCGCGACTTAGATCTTAACGACCCGTCGAACCGCGTCGACGAGTCCGTCGTGCTTCCTGCTGGCACCGGCCAGGAGACCACTATTGTGGTCTTCGCCGAGGGCGAAACCGCCCTTCGTGCCGAGGAAGTTGCAGACGACGTACTCGACGAGGACGAACTCGAGGAACTCGGTGGCGACGACGACGCCGCCAAGGACCTTGCCGATGACACTGACTTCTTCATTGCGGAGAAGGGACTGATGCAGGACATCGGTCGCTACCTCGGGACCGTCCTCGGCCCGCGTGGGAAGATGCCGGAACCGCTCGACCCCGACGACGACGTCGTCGAGGTCATCGAACGCATGAAAAACACCGTGCAGCTCCGCAGCGGGGAACGGCGAACGTTCCACACGCGGGTCGGCGCGGAGGACATGTCCGCCGAGGATATCTCGGACAACATTGACGTTATCCTCCGCCGTCTGCACGCGGACCTCGAGAAGGGCCCGCTCAACATCGACACTGTCTACGTGAAGACGACGATGGGGCCTGCGATGGAGGTTGCCTGATATGAGCGCCGAATCCGAACGCAAGACCGAAACCATCCCCGAGTGGAAGCAGGAAGAGGTCGACGCCATCGTGGAGATGATCGAGTCCTACGAGAGCGTCGGCGTCGTCAACATCGCCGGGATTCCGTCCCGGCAGCTGCAGGACATGCGACGTGACCTGCACGGGACCGCCGAACTCCGCGTCTCCCGGAACACGCTGCTCGAGCGTGCGCTCGACGATGTCGATGACGGACTCGAAGACCTCAACAGCTGCATCACCGGGCAGGTCGGACTCATCGGGACCGACGATAACCCGTTCTCGCTGTTTCAGGAACTCGAGGCCTCCAAGACGCCTGCACCCATCGGTGCCGGCGAGGTGGCCCCGAACGACATCGTGATTCCGGAAGGCGACACGGGCGTCGACCCCGGTCCGTTCGTCGGCGAACTCCAGAGCGTGGGTGCCGACGCACGCATTCAGGAAGGCTCCATTCAGGTCCTTTCTGACTCGACGGTGCTTGACACCGGCGAGGAAGTCTCTCAGGAACTCGCAAACGTTCTGAACGAACTCGGTATCGAACCGAAGGAGGTCGGTCTCGACCTTCGCGCCGTCTTCGCCGACGGCGTGCTGTTCGAACCCGAGGAACTGGAACTCGACGTCGACGAGTACCGGAGCGACATCCAGGCGGCTGCCGGCCGAGCGTTCAATCTCTCGGTCAACGCCGACTACCCGACCGCGACGACGGCCCCGACGATGCTCCAGTCCGCTCGTGGCAACGCCAAGAGCCTCGCGCTCCAGGCTGCCATCGAAGACCCCGAGGTCGTGCCTGACCTCGTGAGCAAGGCTGACGCACAGGTCCGTGCGCTCGCCTCGCAAATTGACGACGAAGAGGCACTCCCAGAGGAGCTTCAGGGCGTTGAGGCCGACGTGGCGACAGAGGAACCGACTGACGACCAAGACGAGGACACCGCATCCGAGGACGACGCGGACGCCGACGACGCGGCCGAAGAGGCCGACGAAGACGACGACGATGATGGCGACGCCGGCGACGCGCTCGGAGAGATGTTCTAACAACACAGACTACAACAATGGAATACGTATACGCTGCACTCATCCTGAACGAATCGGGCGAAGAAATCAACGAAGACAACCTCACCGACGTGCTCGACGCCGCGGGCGTCGACGTCGAGGAGTCCCGTGTCAAGGCCCTCGTCGCCGCCCTCGAAGATGTCGACATCGAGGAGGCCGTCGACCAGGCCGCTGCGGCACCGGTGCCGGCAAGCGGTGGCGCGGCCGCACCCGCAGAGGGTGACGCCGACGAGGCCGACGAGGCCGACGAGGAAGCCGAAGAAGAGGCTGCCGACGACGGCGGCGACGACGATGACGATGAAGACGACGAGGCAAGCGGTGAAGGCCTCGGCGAACTCTTCGGCTAATTCGGTTCAACACAGCTCAGCTTTTCTTTGCGTACGCTCGACCGGTGAGCGAAGTCGATACACTGGCACTGCCGATAGCCGTGTGTTTAGTATCCGATTGGACAAGCTACGCCCGAGTCAGTAATGCAGTGTGTACCGCCTGATACACGAGCATAGCGACATCGCAAAAAACAGATCTGCTGCGGGCTTAACTTCCGATTGTAATCGTATCTGAGTCAATCGAGATGGGTGAGTCGTTAGTGGTTGCGCCGCTCTCGTCAATTTCCTTAAGATATATTTCACCCGTCGCAGTATCGTCAGGTGACCCGCTGGCTGTGTCGTTGTGCACTGTGACCTCGTACGTGTAGTACCCGGGGTCAAGGTCAGTGTCGTAGCCAGCCCACGCCGGATACGTATCGACACCGCGCAGGTCACCGCTACCGACTGTGGCGTTCGTAGAGCCTGTGAACACGGTTGACCCGTCGCTCTTGTTTTTAATAGTGAGGGTCACCTCGCGCTCGTCACCGACTGTACCGTCATTAAGCACCTCGACGGTGAGCCGTTCTGCTCCTCCGTTCCGTTCGATGAGCGTCGAAGTATTGTATGTCTGTGAGCCAATATTGATTCCCTGTGTGTCGTTTACCACGACATTCGACCGGCCGACGAAGAACGACTGCTTTGCTGAGGTGCTGTTCCGTGTCTGCACGTAGTACGTGTGGTTGCCACGGTCAGATGGGAGACTGAGGTTTACCTGCTTCGTCTCCTTGCTCGTGAGAAGGGAAGTTGTCGTGGAGTCAGACACTGTAAATGTCGAACCCACGTTGTCAGTGTTCTTTGCATAGAGCTCAATCTCGGCGGTTCCGCCTTCTCCACCGACGTTCGTGATGTCGACCGTAGCGTTTGCAGACTCATCGTTGTCGATTGTGCTCGTAGCACGCACAGACTCGACTTGCATGAACTGGTCGTCGATGTCGCCGACGTAGATGTTTCCACCCCATTGCTTACCAGTAGCGGATTCGGAGCGGTTAGGGTTCGTAAGATTGAATCTGTACTGGTACGATTGACCCGGTGCCTTACTTGCAGTCGCGAGCTCAATGTCGAACTGCGCCGTTTCGTTCACCCCGATCTCCGTACCTTGCGTCTCGGCTGTGCTTCCATCGAAGGTAGGCGTAAGCTCTGCGGTACCGGCGGCAGTACCAACGTTTTTGACCGTCACCGTTGCCTCCGTGTCGTCTGTCTTCGGGGTACGAGCGGGGACATCAACATCAACGAATCTGAATCTCGGCTCCGCAACCTCATTCTCGATGGAATTGGTTCTGAAGATAACTACCGCGTCGTTGTAGTCAGGGTCGCCGTACCCGTATGCATTGTCAGGGTTAGCGTTATTTTCTGAGAGTTCATAGAGGTACACGAATTCACCGTCGGCAAGATTAAGCCTCGCTGAACCGTTTTCGAGTTCAGTGAGCCGTTGCTCGCCAAGCATATCCCGGAGGTTGCGCTGTGCCTTCCCGGCCTGACCGTAGCCAGGGATTACCTCCCCATCGGCCAATATGTCTGCGTTCGTGCTGTTTTCATCGGTCGAAATCCGGACCCCACCTGGGTAGCTGCATCTCTCAGTGTAGTAGTTCGTGCCGTCTATCTTGAATCGAATGTCCGTGTTCGTCGTCTCATAGCAACGGTACGACGTAGCGGTGACGGAGAAGTTCGAATTCTTCTCGAAAGTCTTGGTGAACTCATATGGGTCCGGATAGTCGTCGTTAATCAGCCGCCGTTCAGCATAGGGGCCGTTCACATCGCCGTCTTCGAAGTTGTAGCCTACATCACGCCACAGTGGAATCTCGTGGTTTCCGGACTGGTTTTCCACGACCAGAGACATATCTACTTTCGCGTGCGTAATCTGATAGCTGTTACTGCCCTCAAGTTCAGCCCCTTTGAGTTCGATTGTCGCGTTGACCCTTTCATTGGCGGTTATACCCTTTCCGTCACGCTCGACCGCAGTGTTCGACCGCACGTTCAAGATTCGCCAAGCAGTCTGGTTTCCAGTGGTGAAGTTCAGTCGATAGAGTCCGTCTTCGGACGGCGCTGTGACGGTCTGTGAGACCGTCGTACGCTCTCCCGGATCAAGCTGCTCGTCCCTTGACTTGTCGTCTCCCCAGTCTCTTCCGATGCGAAGCGTCTGGGAACCTGCCGTTCCACCGGTATTCGTGACATTGAAGCTGACTTCAGTCTTGTTCTCCGGCCTGACCGGATTATCCACGCTGAGGCCGGTAATATCAAACACTGGTGGGGCCGACGCGCCGACAGTGAAGGTCCCGTAGCTACGATCGTCTGGTGTCTCGACAATGTAGGTGTAGTTACTGTATGACGGAGCGGTGAGCGGACCGCCAGTGAGAGTTACTGCCTCTTTCTCTGAACCGCTGTTGGTTCCGTTGAGTGTGAGGGTTTTCGCCTTCGATGCAACCTTTGTATTTGACTCGTTCTTTATTCGTATTTTGACGGTATCGGATTTGCGAATGTTGCCAGTGTTTTCGACTGTCGCCTTGATTGTGACCGTATCACCGCTTTTTACCCCTCCCGGTGGCGAAACCGACGTCACCTCGAAGACACCGACATCACCGACAACGAAGTAGTGGCCGTCGTCACTGTACTGCGAATACGTGTCGTCGTTCGTCGCGACTTCGATATCGTAGGTCCCGTTCTCGTCGGTCGGCATCGCCGAACCAAAGTCAACTTTCCGAGTGTTACCCGGATGGACTGTCACGTGCTGCGTGGCGTTCACAGAACCATTAACCAGAAGCGTGACGTTCTGTTCGGCCGTCATACTGCCGTTGTTTTTGACTGTGACATTCGCTTCTGGGACCTGGTTCAGCCGTGCTGTCGAAGGGATTGAGGCACCAGTTATGTTTAGCGACGGTGACCCGGGCACAGCCGTGTAGTTGACTAGTTTGTAGGCCTTGTCCTGCTCAGATGCCACAGTGAAGTTGTGTACGCCACTGTCGGCATCTATCGACTTGCTGACCCGGGCTGAATCTCCACCAGTAAGCGTGACCTGGGTTGTCTTATTATTTGACGCCCCGGACCGATTCAGTTTGACCGTTTGGTTGTCTTGCAGGCCCCCAGTGTTCCGTATCGTGGCACTCACTCGTGCCTTTGTATTGTCTGTTGGATCTTCTTTCACCGACATATTCCGTATTTCGAACGCCGGGTCGCTCACGTTACCGAGCGCAAACCTGATGTCGATTGTCTCACCAGGCTCCACTGAACTCGGGGTCACCTTGACGTACTTGTCGTCGTGTGCGCTCTGTGCCCAGTCCGCCCACGCGCGAGCGTAACTGCTGTTCTCGATTGTCAACGTAGCGTTGGTGACCTGTGACGGAGCGCAGGTGGTGCTCGGCGAAGAAGAGTCCCACGAGCCGTTCCGTACGCCTTCGTATGTAGCCTCAGTGAACAGCGCCGTCTGAAGTGCTGCTTCGTGTGATCGGTTCGCCGTCGTGTTCGACTGAATCGCAACCGAACTTCCCCCGATCTGCTGCCCGGAGATATTCGCGAACGAGACTGACAGCGCCCCTTTATCATAGTTCACAGCCGGGGGCGACGACATCGTGGCACCCGAGTCGGTCATCCGCCATACACCGCCGCCCTCATAGCCGACTTCTTGGCCGTTTTTCTGATACTGAAGCGTCTGCAACGACCGGTTCCCCGTCGAACAGGTCGAGTTACTGTTCAACGTCAGATCGTATGTCGCATCGTCTGTAACAGCGACATCAGACCGAACCCGATCTGGGACTTCAACTGATTCACTGGTGTCTGACCGCTGGAAGCTCTGATCAACCGACAGCAGAACCTCCTCAGCGAGTTCGACGTTCGCGTCGTCGTTGACGTCTCCGATCGTCTGTTGCCCCACTTGAACGATCAGTACGGCACCAATGATGACTGCACTCGCCAACAACACCACACCCAGAACGTGCGATACACCCCGATCTCCAGCCCCCCGGCTGCCCCACTCGAACATACTCAATTACATACCAACTATTGCACATAAGTGTACTGTTTCACACTGTTTCGACAAAACAGCGACATAGGTTGGTGAACTTGGATTATAGGTGCTCAGCTATAAGCACCATTTCACTCAGTGACAGTGGCTGACATCCCGGACTATGTTTTGTATGTGGGACGGTGGTGACTCCCATGGTAAAAACTGAATCCCGAATTCGATGACCAAGCCAGAACCGACACAGCACGGAATTTCCGCTCCAGATGGGAAAATCAGCGCTGCTATTTGGATTCGCGTCTCCGATTTACGACGGTAAAATGAGGATGGACTCGCCGGGATTTGAACCCGGGGCCTCTCCCATGCCAAGGGAGTGATCTACCCCTGATCTACGAGCCCTTGCGTGCATTGTCTGCTTTCCGATGGGATTGCTTAAACCCATCGAAGCACCGGGACATAGAGAACCGGCCCCACGATTTCGGTTAGACCAGTGTTGCATCGACCCCGCAGGGTACGCAGAGATCTGGTAATTGGAGTTACAGTACGGCCATAATGGCTATAACGACCGAGGCCATCCCTACAGTAATCTCAGTTCAGTGGATCAGGCTCATGAACCGTAGGAGAAACGAGACGCAGTCTAACGACCGGCATGTCGGCCGGTCACGCTGGATCGAAGAGCGCCGGCGCGGGCAGACGACGCTGGATTTCGCGATCGGTATGAGCCTGTTTCTGAGCGTCCTGATATTCATTTTCCTGTTCATTCCGGGGCTGTTGTCGCCGTTTTCTGCAGGGGTTCAGGAGGAGACGGTCACGACCGACAGAGTCGCCGATGGGCTCACAATGGGGATGCTCGGTTCGCCACAGCAGCCGTACGTTCTGGACGAACACTGTACACGGGAGTTTTTCGCTGGGAACGCACCGCCGTCAGGATGTGGCTACGATTCCGGTGGGAGGACGGAGGAACGGGTCGGGCTCGACCCGGCCCGGGAGAACGTGAACGTCACAATCCGGGGGAACGCGACGGGGACACCAGCCGCCGACGAAATTCTGTGTTGGGATGGAGCAAGCGAGGAACTCGTCGAAGCCGGGACCGGCTGTGGAACGATACTCACGACCGGCGGGAACCCGCCGGCAAACAACGACGCGTCGGTCACTGCGTTGCGGGTGGTCTCGCTGCACGGACAGGATGTCACAGTTCGCGTGGTGATGTGGTAGTATGCGTGCGCAGGCGCACACGCTCGAAGCTATCGTCAGCGGAATGCTGTTACTGGCAAGTCTGGTGTTCGCGCTACAGATGACAGCAGTGACGCCGCTGTCCGCGAGCACATCAAGTCAGCACATCGAGAACCAGCAGCAGGCAATCGGGCACGGGGTCCTCGCCTCCGCGGCGGCAGAAGGCGCACTGAAACCGGCTGTGCTCTACTGGGACAACAGCACGGCGCAGTTCCACAACACGGCCGGTGGTCGGGAGTACTACACGAACGGGCCGCCGGACAATCGGTTCGGGGAGTTACTAGAGCGTGCGTTTGACCAACGGGGAATCGCCTACAACGTCTATTTCAGATTCCAGAACACGCAGGAGCGAACCGTCACGACCCGCTACGTCTACAGCGGTGAACCGAGTGACAACGCGGTGCGTGCGGGCCACACCATCACGCTCATGGACGACGACCACCTCCGTGACGCGGACGGGACGCGCAACAGCACACGGATCGGTGACCCGACGACCGATTATACGGTTTCAGATACCGGAAAGAACGTCTACAACACGGTCAGCGTGGAGGTGGTCGCGTGGCGCATCTGAACGACGACGAAGGCGGACAGATAATCCTCATCGCCGCGCTAGCGCTTGCGGTGACGTTCATTGGCCTTGCGCTGGTCGTCAACTCCGCGATTTACACGCAGAACCTCGCGAGCCGGGGCGAGGTTGCCGGGAGCAACGACGCGCTGGAGATGCGGGCGATGGTGGAGACGAACGTTGGGCACGGCATCACCGCGGCTAATAGGTACAACTACTCGACCCAGACGGCGCTCGAAACCGGTGTGCGTGAGAGTATCCGGACCGTCAGTACACAGACGGAACGCCAGCGGGTCACGAGTGGGACGCTGGTGAACGTCACACTCGCCGGCTCGCCGACCTACGGCACGCGGATCGTCCAGACCAACACGTCACTGTTCGAATCCGGCGAGGCGACACCGAGCGCCGATTGGATGGTCAGAGAGCGGGTCACGCGCCCGGGTGACGGAACAAACGCGACCAGACGGTTCGTCATCAACGCGACAGCGCTCCCCAGTTCGGGAAGCGAGTTCGTCGTCGTGGCGAACGGTACCAGCGGCAACCCGAAATGGACGATGCGAGTCTGGGGCGCCGTCGGCCCCAGCGGCACGGTCAACGTGGAAGTCGACACGCCGAGCGGCACGCAGACCTGTGCTGTCCCTATCGAGGAGCCGCACGCCAACATCGACGTGACCGGCGGAACAGTCCAGAGCGAGCCGTGTCTTGCGCTCCAGGGGGGAAGCTTCGACGGGCGGTTCGCCCACGGCGTCGGCGACGAGTACAACATCACCTACAAGCGGGGCGACCAGATCAAGGGGAACTACTCGATGGTCATCCGCGATAGTACGCCAGCCAACACGCTCGATACAGCGCCGGCGTCACCGTTCAGCACAACCGCCATCTACAACACGACCGTCCGCTATCGCTACGACACGTCGAACTTACGGTACGATGCAAAGATACGGGTGGCCCCGGGTGAGCCAGATGCGTCGTAACCGCGCCGTCTCGACGACGCTGAGCTACACGCTGAGTCTGGCTATCGCCTCGATTCTGGTGTCCGGCCTCCTCATTGCTGGGGGCAACTTCGTCGAAAGCCGGCAGGAGCAGGTCATCAGGGACGAACTCGAAGTCGTCGGACAGCAGGTCGCCGCCGACATCACGCGTATCGACCGGCTGGTGGTCGCTGCCGACAACGACCCGACTGCGCGGCTGAATCACACGTTCCCGGCGCGGGTGAGTGGAACCGGCTACCGGGTCTCGATTGACTCCACCGCCGATGAACTCACACTCAAATCGACCGCCCCGGAGGTGTCGGTTACTGTGTCACTCACAACCCGGACAGCTTTGGGAGACTCCAGCGCTGGCGGCGGTGTGATAACTGTGTTCTACGACGAATCGAACGACCAACTGGAGGTCCAAGATGGCTGACCGCGCCGTAAGTGAAGTACTGAGCTTTGCCCTGGTGTTCAGTCTCATCGTGGCGTCGATAATACTCGTCTCAGTAAGCGGCCTGGGGGCGTTACAGAACGCTCGGGACGCAGAGCAGATGGAGAACGCTGAGCGGGCATTCGATGTGCTCTCGGACAACATCGCGGACCTCCACAAACAGGGGGCACCCAGTCGCGCGACCGAAGTCAGCCTCGGCGAGGCATCGCTCAGGACGGGCGAAAACACGACGATATCGGTACAGGTCCACGATGGGACTGCCCCCAAAGACGTCGGGACCTGGGAGATACGACCGATTATCTACGCCGGCAATCAGGAGCGCGAGCTCGTATACGAGGCCGGGGGAGTGTATCGGACGAACCGGGACGGTGGCGTGCAGAAACGGACGCCGCCGATACTCGTCTCAGATGACCGCGTACTCATCACCGTGGTCGGCACAACCGCCAGTGACCAGCAGAGCCTGGGCGGGTCGACGGTACTTGTCCGGACAAACCACCGAAGCAGCAACGTCTCGTTCGCCGATACCGGTGGGAACATCGAACACGTCAACGTCAGTGTCGACTCGGCCCCACAGCGTGAGGCGCTCTGGCAGTCCTACTTCGAGAGCGAAGGGTTCACGTGCGCGGCCAACGGCTGGTGTAATTTCACGTCGTCCTCCGGCGATATCCAGCGGACGTACGTGGTCTATCACGACATCGCAGTCGACATCGACCAGTAGCCGGTCGACTACCCGCTGGTCACGTTGATTCGGTTCTTCGAGACGTGGAGGTACGTCAGCCGGATGATGTTCGTGTTCTTCGGAACGGCCCGTTCGTTTCTGAGCGCCCGGTCGTAATGGACCAGCCCGCCGTTGTCCACCGTAACTGACCCGGCGACGAGGCCGCCGTACAGCTCCGCCTTCTTGAGTGAGACGCTGCTGGCACCGACGCCGCCGGCGGGTGCGTAAATCACGCCCTCGAACTGCGGAGTATCGGTATCCCCCTCGATGACGGCGTCGAAGTCCGACTGGCCGTACACCCAGAACTGCCTGGAGTTGTTGGCGTTGTCGATGTTGACGTCCCCGGTACGATAGATGTGGAAGTGGTGGCCGCTGGCAGACGTGGCCTCGCCTTTGACGTAGAGACGGACTTTCCCGTCACCGTTGACTTTGATCCGTCCGCTGTTCTCGATGTAGACGTAGTCCCGGACAGCGATAGTCACGTCGTCACCACCTGTGTTAATCGTCAATGTCTCGCCGTTCAGCGTCAGGTCTTCGAAGTAGTACGTGCCTGCGTCGAGCGTCTGGTCGCCGCTGTCGAGCTGATTCCCCGAAATACTCCCGGTCGCGCCGTTGTCATTGGTGTCGCTTGCGTTGGCGACTCGCCGGTTCACCAGGCCGTCGATGGCGCCGGCTCCTTCGACACCTGAAATCTGTCTGACATCGCCGTTGACAGTACCTTTGATGTGCTTCGTGGTCGAGTATTCCACGTCACGGGTGACGACACCGCTCCCCTTCACCTCGACCCGGTTACCGGACCGAACAGCGCCGTCCACCTCACTGTTCCCTTTGACGTACACGTCACCGGCTGTGGTGATCGTGCCGAACGCCCCTCGTGAGGCTGAGTAGTCGCCGAGAGACGAATTGTAGCTATCCGTTCGAGCGGGGTCGGTACCACTGCCGGAGAGTGTAATCTGTCCACCGGCGGACGTGGCCGCGACGGCACTTGTCACTTCTCGCGGCCCCGTCGGCACGACCAGCGTGGTGGTCACGCTGTCGTTTTCGTGGTCGTAGTACGCGTCGCCGTCAGTCCGCTCTTCGAAGTAGCGCCCCCATGACCGGTAGTACTCGCTCTGGACGGTGATGTTGACCGTTCCCGTATCCAGCGGATTGATGTTCCCAGCCGCCTGGTCGGGATACACCTGCGTCGTGTTGCCCTTCGAAATACTTGCCCGTGGTCCAAGCGAGCGGTCACCGCGGACGGTGATGAGTGGGAGCGTTAGCGTTGCGTCGCGGTAGTAGAACTCCGGCGGTGAAACCATGACACTGCCGCTGCCGGAGCGCCGCCACACCCCGCCGCCCTGATAGGCGACTTCCTGGTTCCCGTTTTCGTAGACAACCGCGCCGAGGCGCTCATCCATCAATGTGGTTGTCGTCGAGGGCGAGGCCGAGTGGTTGGTGATGTTGACGGTCATCCGACCCGCGGTGTCGTCGATTCGGTACGTCGATTTGTCCGTCCCGACGAGTGATACCCGCTGGCTGTCGGCGTTCCCAAGCGCCACCAGCGCCGCCTGAGAATCCAGCTGGGTCATCCCAGTCTCCGCCCGGGAGACATCGAGCCCGGCCTCAGTATCGACCAGCGCCGTCGCTCCCAGGCTGACAACGACACCGGATCCAACGATGACGAGACTCAGAACTAGTAACAGCCCGAGCGGGGCTGATTGTGCCCGCTGCTGACCCCGACCCTGACCCCAGGGGAATCGCATTATCCGACAGTAGCTATCACACCTGATAAGGCTGCTGGCCGCCCCGTCGATAGTCGTCACCAGCGGCGGTCTATGGCGGACACAGCGAAAACAGACTGGCGGCAAGCGCTACTACTTCTGATAGTGCTGGAGTGAGTGTGTTGGCTGTCAGTTGGACGTGATATTGACGTCGTTCGTCGAGATGTGGAGGTAGGTGATCGCAACCACGCTCGTGTCTTTGGGAATTGTGCGCTCTTGTTTGAGTGCCCGGTCAAAGTGGACTCTGCCACCCTTTTCCAGTTCGACTTGGCTGGTGACCGCACCGCCGTAGAGTTCGCTCTTCCATATCTCGAACCTGCTCGTTCCACTCTCTCCACCCGGCGCGTAGATGACACCAGTGACTCTGGACTTATCTGATCCTTTCTTCTCCATCCGAGCCTGAAGGTTATCTTTCCCGTAGATCCACACCTGTGTTGACCGCTCACTGACGGCACCGGTTGTCCTGATCTCGCTCGCCCGTGTGAAGAAGTGATAGCCGTCAGCACTCCCGCCCGACGCAGGCGATTCGCCTTTTATGTATATCTTCACCTGATTCGGGCCGGACACCGTGATATCGTTCCCGGTATTGAGGCTCACGTAATTCTTGACGCCAATGATTACGTCTCCGCCAGTTGTGTCGAACTCGACATCGTCGCTCAGGTCGATTCTGTCGACGTGATAGCTGCCCGCAGACAGCGTCGTCGTCCCCTCCGTCCCGTCGATAACTCCGTCGTCGGCTATCGTTCCCGCGTTATCGTTCGCCGACGATAGGTCGTCGACCTGTGTGTCGACGTGAGAGTTGATGTTGGTAGTCTCGCCGAACGAACTGATCTGTTCGTCGGAACAGGACCCTGTACACGCGCCGTGTTTGTCGTCGAACGCGTCTGCCCATTCTACTCGGTCGCCGTTGAACGTCATCGAGTTACTACTGAATTCGACGCGACCGCCCGAGGTGATGTTCCCGTTCAGTTCCGCACTCCCGGTGACAGTGACATCACCTGCCGTTGTGAGATTGCCGCCATCACCGGCCTCAGAGGCGTCGTACCCGTCCCCGTCTGCCGAGGTGTAGCTGTCGGTAAATGCGTCGTTCCCGCTCAGTTTGATCGAACCGGAATCACTCGTCGCGGCGACGGCATTCCGGACCTTTCGCGGCCCTGCAGGGACCTTGAGAATAATCGAAACACGATTCCTATCGGGGTGGTACGTCACGTCACCGTCCGTTCGCTCCTCGAAGTACCCTCCCCATGCGCGGTAGTACTCGCTCTGGACGGTAACATTGACTTTCCCGTCTTCAAGCGGGTTCGTGAAATTCGCGTTGCGCGTGCTGTTCGGAAAGTGCGACGTTGTTCGGTTGTGGGAGATCGACGCGCTGTCTCTGATTGCTCCGGACCCACTCACCGTTACGAGCGGCAGCGTTAGCGTCGCATCCCGGTAGTGGAACTCGGGTGGGGACACCATCACCGATGTTCCGTCACCGTTGGACCGCCAGACGCCGCCTCCCTGATACGCGAGTCGCGTCTCGCCGCTGCCGTGATACGCCACTTCTCCCATCGATTCGTTGAAGACGGTCGTCCGACTCCCGGACGTCGTATTCTGATAGGAGACGTTCATCCACCCGGCGTCCTCGTCGATACGATAGGTGCTCGAACTGCTCGCGGGAAGTGAGACCTGTTGCACGTCCGTCTGTCCCAGCGCAACGAGCGCGGTTTTGGAATTGAGTTCCGTCAACGACTTCTCAGTTCGTTCCACGTCGAGTTGCGTTTGCGTGCTCGTAATCGCGTCGGCCCCCAGTGCGACGACCGCCGTCGTCGATATAATCATCACCGCGAAAACCAGCGCTAGCCCGAGCGGAGCACTTTGCCCACGGTTTCCGAGGCTCCAGCCAGCGCTACCCATACTAGGCATATGTACCCCAGCAACTGATTTAAACAAGACGGGCAAGTTATCAATTGTAATACCGTGAAGGAGTCTCCTTGCGGTGCGAATTCGTTGACGGTATCACTGGTCAGAGACTGGGCGTGAAGCGGAACGGTTTAGTCGCGCCCTCTCAGACAGGGAGATGGGAACAGCACGACCGCAAATCTGACTCGCTGTGAATTTTCACAGCTCGGGATTGCGGCCGTGTTCGGCACTATCCAGTGCCAATACGCCTCGTAACGAGAGCGGTTCGTGCGGTTCCAACCAGATTACAATGGCACGAATGCATACACGCCGTCGCGGTTCGTCCGACTCGGACAAACCGGCGGCAGACGAACCCCCGGAGTGGAGTGACGTCGACGAGGACGCCATCGAAGAGCGCGTCGTCGAACTGGCCGAACAGGGCCACTCGCCCAGCGAGATCGGCCTGAAGATGCGCGACGAGGGCGTTCAGGGGACGCCGATCCCTGACGTCTCGCTCGCGACCGGCAAGAAAGTCACCGAGATTCTCGAGGAGAACGAAGCCGAGCCGGACCTGCCGGAAGACCTTCGAAACCTGCTCGAGCGGGCCGTCCGCCTTCGCGACCACATGGACGAGAACCCCGGTGACTACCAGAACAAGCGTGCGCTCCAGAACACGCAGTCGAAGATCCGGCGCCTCATCGACTACTACCGCGGTGACGAGGTCGACGAGGACTTCACCTACAGCTACGACAACGCCGTCGAAGCGCTGGGTCTCGAATAAATGTCGGCGACCGGTCGGGAATCGACGCCAGCCACGTCCCCTGATGACCTTGCCGGGTCGCTACGGGAGGCCACCTTTGTGCGCCTCGTCAGCGACGCGACCGGCGAGGCACTGGCTGCGACTGGCCTGCTGGCGCGGGCACTAGACGACACGCCGTTCCAGGCGAGCGTCGTCCGCCCGTTCGAGGACCCTGACCGGACCACGGAGACCGACATCACCATCGCAATCGGTCGCACGCAGCCGACCGCCGACGTAACGTTGACCGACCGCGCCGCCGCGACTGCCTTCGAGACCGCACGCGAACTCGGTACGGCCGACCCCGCGCTCGCCCTGGCCGGCACGATTGCTGCCGGGGACGTTGACGGGACTGTCGCCGAAGCCGCCGAGCAGGCGGGGCTTGACCAGCGGCCCGGTGTCGCTGTACCGACAGCAGACCTCGCGGACGGGCTGGCCCACTCGACGCTGTTCGTCGCGCCCTTCTCGGGCAACGCCGATGCAGCGCGGGCCACGCTAGCGGAGCTCGACATCTCGCTCGACGGACCTCCGTCGGCCGACGACCACCGACGCCTCGCGTCGCTGGTCGCGCTGACTGTCACTGCGGACGCGCCGCCACGGGCCGCTGACGCGGTCCAGTGCGCGCTTCGTCCGACAACAGGCGGCCCCTTCGAGACAGTCGGCGGCTACGCCGACGTACTCGACGCCGTCGCTCGCGAACAGCCGGGCACCGCCGTCGCACTCGCGCTCGGCCACGAGGCCGTCCGCGATGACGCCCTGGCCGCCTGGCAAACTCACGCCACGCGCGCCCACGAAGCAGTGTCCAAGGCGACCACCGGCCGGTACGACGGCCTGTTCGTCGCTCGCGGCGACGCGATGCCGACCGGCACCGTCGCCCGCCTCTTCGCGGACTACCGCGCGCCGGAACCGGTGACGCTCGTCGTCACCGACGATCAGGCCGCGGCCCGCGCTACGGACGGCCGGGACGTGGCCGAAACGATGCACGCAGCCGCCAAGACGGTTGGCGGCGACGCCGTTGGAACGGGCGACCGGGCACGCGTCCGGTTCGACGTGTCGACGGCCGACTTCATCGAAGCGTTCCGGGAGGCAGTATGAGACGGGCCGAGATTCGCACGACACACGACTCGCCCGAACGCGTCGCACGCGCGGTGCGGCCGGACAACACCGACGAGATGACCACGCGTGTCGAGGGTGATGCCGTGGTCACGACTGTCGAGCGCGATTCGACCGGCGGCCTGCAGGCGACCGTCGACGACTACGTCGTCAACATCCGGGTTGCAGCACAGCTCGCAGACCAACACACACAATCCAACCATGAGTGAACGAAGCGTTTCAAAGCGCACAGAACAGAAACGGTGGTACACCGTGCAGGCTCCCGAGCAGTTCGACCGGGAGGTTCTCGGTAAGACACCGGCAGAGGAACCGGACAAGGTGCTCGGACGCACCATCGAAACAACGCTCGGCGAACTGACCAACGACGCCAGCGAGAACAACACGAAGCTGACCTTCAAGATCAACGAGGTCGCCTCGGACTCAGCGTACACGGAGTTCATCCGCCACGAACTCACGCGGGACTACCTCCGCTCGCTCGTCCGCCGGGGCTCCTCGAAGGTCGAGGCCTACATCACCGTGCTGACCACGGACGATTACCGCGTTCAGATTCAGCCGGTCGCCGTGACGACCAAGAAGGCCGATGCCTCTCAGGAGAAGGCCATCCGCCGAACGATGATCGACCTCGTTCGCGAGACGGCCGAAGACCACACCTTCGAACAGCTCATCGACAGCGTCGTCGAAGGGCGCCTCTCCTCGGCCATCTACGGCGAGGCCAAGGACATCTACCCGCTCCGACGCGTCGAGATCAAGAAGACCACGCTCGAAGCGCGGCCCGAAGAAGTCGCCGCCGAAGAGGAGACGGCAGTCGACGTGGACGAAGAAGACGTCGACGTCGAAGCCTAACACGTTCCAGCACCGACGTTCGATTTTTCCGCCGCAGTGAGAGACCACCATCTAACAGCGACGCGGCAGACGTGAGTCTCTGCTATGACGGATACTGTCACACGACGGCCTAAGCTAGCGACCGAGAACGCACAGCGGCGTGTGAACGGCTCGCTCAGCGCGGACGAGGATGCTGCGAAAAAAGTGATGACGTGGCTACTCGCCGCTTGTCGCCGTTTCGGGGTTTTCGGTTACGACGACAGTCCCGACCATCCCGGCTCGTTCGTGTGGGATGCAGAAGTAGGCATACTCGCCGAGTGTCTCGAAAGTGTGGGTGAAATCGTCACCCTCGAACATCGTCCCGCCAGAGGAGTTCCCCCAGTTGTCGCGGGCTGCCTGCTCGGTGTCGAAGCCACCGGAGGCGAAGTAGTCGGCGTCGTCGGGGATATCGTCCTCGTAGGCTGTGACCGAGTGGCCCTGCTTGCTCGTGTTGAGCCACCGCACGGTTGTCCCCGGTTCGACAGTAATCTGTACCGGGCGAAACGCCGCCGCCGACATCCCCACGTCGTAGTCGGTGTCAGCGCTCCCACCGCCGAGACAACCGGCGAGGCCTGCGACTGCCGCCGGGCCGGCCGCACGGAGAAACTGCCGTCGGTCCATAGGCTGACTCGGGACTGCAGAGCAAAAGACCGCTCGGTTCCGGACCGTGGTCAGTCTCTAGATCCCACTCACGACGCAGTCCGTGTCGCTCACTCGAAGGTCAGCCCGTCACGGAGTTCGCGGGCGTCGGCGAGTAGGCCGTCGCGGTCGTCGTCGGTCAGCGTCACGTGCCCCATCTTCCGGAGGCCGTACACTTCGCGCTTACCGTACCAGTGCAGGTGTGCCCGCGGCGTCCCAAGCACACTGTCCTCGCCCCGTAGCTCCGCCGGCTGGCGCTCGGTCACGTCTCCAAGGATGTTGGTCGACACGGTGGGGAACCGCTGGTCGGTCGACCCCAGCGGCTTGCCAGTGACAGCGCGGAGGTGTTGCTCGAACTGCGAGGTATGGCACCCTTCAATAGTCCAGTGGCCGGAGTTGTGCGGGCGCGGCGCAATCTCGTTGAGCAGGATCTCCCCGTCGGTCGTCTCGAAGAGTTCGATACCGAACATGCCGCGGCCGTCCATCACGTCAAGCACGTCGTGAGCGACATCTCGGGCGCGTTCGCGGACGGCTCGTGACGCTCTGGCCGGCGCGACGGATTCCCGCAGAATCTCCTCGCGGTGAATCGTCTCGGTGACCGGGAACGTGTCCCGCTCGTCCGCGCCGCGACAACCCATAACGGCCAGTTCCCGCTCGAAGTCGACCATTTCCTCAACCATCGCTGGGCCGGCAATCTCGTCGACAGCGTCCTCGACATCGTCCGACCCCTCGACGCGGATGTTCCCGCGGCCGTCGTAGCCGCCGGTCCGGGCCTTGAGCATCGCGGGGTAGCCCAGTTCCTCGCAGGCTTCCCGGAGGTCGTCAGCGGTGTCGACGGCGCGGAACTCGGGGACGGGAACCCCAGCATCCGAGAGCCGGCGCTTCTGGACGAGCTTGTCCTGAATAGTTCGGAGCGTTTCGGGAGCGGGATGTACCGGTGTCCCCGTCTCCTCGGCGACCCGTTCGAGAACATCCGGATCGGCCAGTTCGATCTCGAAGGTGAGGTAGTCGGCGCGTTCGGCGAGTTCCCGCAGGGTCGCTTCTTCGTCGAAGTCCCCGACGATCTGGTCGCGGACGACCGGCGTTGCCGGGCAGTCCGGCGTCGGGTCTGTCACGAGCAGTTCGAGGCCGAGCGGCGCAGCCGCCTCGCCAAGCATCCGGCCGAGTTGGCCACCGCCGACCACGCCGACGGTCGGCCCTGGTGACGTGAGCGTCATACCGCGCGCTTTCACAGCAGCAGGGTTAACGGTTCGGTTCTCGGCCGTGGGACTCGTGGACCCACACTGTCATGTCGTTCGAGCTGTACTTCGTTCGCATTCGGTGGGTTCTGGGCTCGTACCCGGCGGCTTCGAGCTGTTCGGTGGGGACGGTGCTGTCGATCTGCTGTGTAATGACTATCGGTGGCTGGTCCGCCTGCGCCTGCTCGGCGAGCCTGTCGGACCGGTTCTCACAGGAGACGTTCACGTCCTCGGCCGCGTAGTACCACGGCAGCGGCAGCGAATTGTGCCACTGTAGGCAGGTCGGTCTGGTGTTCCACCACGAGTCGTTCCACTGACCGCGGTCTTCTTTGACGTACGCGTCGTCAGCGTCGTAGGCGTCGCCGCGCTCTCCGTGATACATGACGACATCGGTGCCGTTGCCGTTGGCCGTCGCGATTCGGTCCATCTCCGCCAGATCTGCACGGAGCGACTCCTGTGGCTGGGCGTACTGGACCAGCGGGTTCCCCTCCAGATGCTCGTTGGTGTACACCCGCGTTGCGGTCGTGTTGACGACGAGTGCAGTAACGAGCAGAACGATGGCGGCGGCGATGGCAGCGCCGGTCACGTCGTCAGTCGACAGCGATTCGTTCCCCCACCGGATCACAGCAGCGAGCCCCACGGCGGCCGGAATCGACAGCGGGACGACGACGTGGACGGCGAGCCACGGCGCACCGATATCGGTCCCGATGGGGTAACCCAGAATCGAGACGTAGCCGCCGTAGGCCGCAAACGGGATGAGGTGGCGCGGCTCGACAGTGCCGAGTCGGTCCAGCGCGTACCCAAACACCGAGAACAGAAGCAGCGGGGCCGCGGTGTAGCCCAGCGCTTTCAGCAGCACCTCGTAGTGGCCGTCGACGCTCTCGTAGAACGTCTCGATAGAGTCGACGAGACCGGTTTCTGTCGTCGTGGCTTTCTCCGAGGCCGGCGAGAACCACTCGCTGTACTGGTCGACGACGCGTTCCCAGGTGGTCTGGACGAGCTCCGGGAACAGCGATGGGTTCGTCACGCCGGACCAGAAGTTCACGTCGCCACTCGCAGCTGGCGCGGGCGGGTGTTCGATGCCCGCGACGCCGGCCCCCCGCGGGGCATAAAAGAACAGTGAGACGAAACCAAACACCAGCGCGGCGAGCACAATGTGGCTCGCGTACGCTGCGAGGACGGAGGCAGCGCTGTCATGGCGGTCGCGGAACGAGCGAACGATGTTGACAACGAGCCCTACGTCCGCCCGGACGCGACCAGCGATTCGGCCCCAGATTGCACCGATGCCCGGGATGGTTCGGAGGAAGCCAAACGCGTCGCGGTAGCCGTTCGGAAGGACGAGCACCTTTGCCAGCAGAAGGCCGGTCGCTCCGAGCCACGTCAGTACGTAGACGATGGCGTTCTCCTTTGAGGCGAACCCGAGCGCCATGAACGCGGCGACGCCGTAGAGATAGCGTGCCTTCCGGGTGTCGACAAACCGGACGAGCAGGCCGAAGGCGGTGAACATGAACGCTGCGACCAATACGTCGCTGCGCATAAACCGCGAGAAGTACAGCAGGACCGGATTGAGTGCGAGAAAGGCGGCCATGAGGACTGTCTCGTCGGACCGGAGGTGTTCGCGAAAGAGCAACGCCGTTAGCGGGAGCAGGCCGCCGACAATCGCGACCGGGAGCCGCATCGTGAAATCGGTCGGCGCGGCGACGGTGAACAGCCAGGCGTCGATGTGCTGGATGAACGGGCCGTGAATGATGTAGCGGTACGCGAACGACCCAGAATCGCGGAGGTGCAGCGCCCAGTAGGCCACGCGGCCCTCGTCGAAGTGGGCGACGCGGCTTCCAAGCGCTACGACTCTGAGGATGAGTCCGAGAAGCGTCACGGCAACGACGAGCTTCACGGTGGCGCGGGGGTCGTCCGCGAACCAGGACCGGCTCCGGTCCCGAAGATCGTGGAGGGTAGACAGCAGAGACGACTCAGCCATACCTGGCTCAAGCACATGGGGCATTAGAATCCTTCTGGTTTCCAACAGATGTTGTCGGACTGACAGACTGTGGAGGACGCTGCGGAGAGCGAGACGGAACGGTAGTTCTTTAGTCGCCCCTGCCCGGGTGTCAGGTATGGTGCAGCTTGGGCTGGTTGTCGCCCAGTATGACAAACACGGGGCCGTTATCGAGGAGATGGAGCACGGGGCTTACGAGGCCGCTGCCGACAATGACGTTGAGATTGCTGCGTCAGTCGATGTCCCGGGAGCCTACGACACGCCGCTGGCCGCCGACCGGCTGGCGCGCCGGTCGGATATCGACGCCGTGGCCGTCCTCGGTGCGATCATCAGCGGCGACACCGACCATGATCAGATCATCGGCAACGCCGCTGCGCAGGGGCTGACCGACGTGTCCCTCGACCGCGATACCCCCGTCACACTGGGCATTATCGGCCCGGGCATGAGCCAAGACGAGGCCGAGGCCCGAACCGACAAGGGGGCCTCAGCCGTCCGGAGCGCAATCGAACTCGCCACTGAACTCGAACAATGACTATGGACTTCGCATCCCGCGTCGAACGTGTAGAACCGAGCGCGACCCTCGCGATCAGCAACAAGGCCGCAGAACTCGAAGCCGAGGGGAAGGACGTTGTCGACCTCAGCGTCGGCGAACCAGACTTCGACACGCCGGAAAACATCAAAGACGCCGCCAAGGACGCACTCGACGCCGGCCACACTGGCTACACGTCCTCCAACGGCATTCCCGAACTGAAGGAGGCAATCGCCGACAAGCTCCACGACGACGGGCTCACCCAGTACGGTCCGGACAACCTCATCGTCACGCCGGGCGGTAAGCAGGCGCTGTACGAGATCTTCCAGACCATCATCGACGACGGCGACGAGGTTGCCCTGCTCGACCCGGCATGGGTGTCCTACGAGGCGATGGCGAAACTCGCCGGCGGGACGCTGACCCGTGTCGACACCGCCGCCCACGACTTCCAGCTTGAAGGCGCGCTCGACGACCTCGCCGATGCTGTCTCAGACGAGACGGAACTGCTGGTCGTCAACTCGCCGGGCAACCCTCACGGCGCGGTGTACTCCCGCGAGGCGATGGAAGGCGTCCGTGACCTCGCTGTCGAGCACGACATCACGGTTATCTCCGACGAGATTTACAAGGAGATTACCTACGACGGCGTCGAAGCCGTTTCGCTTGGCACACTCGAAGGCATGGAAGACCGAACCATCACGCTGAACGGCTTCTCGAAGGCCTACTCGATGACCGGCTGGCGGCTGGGGTACTTCGCGGCTCCGGAAGAACTCGTCTCACAGGCCGGCAAGGTCCACTCCCACTCGGTCTCGTGTGCCGTGAACTTCGTCCAGCACGCCGGTGTCGAGGCCATCACGAACACCGACGACGCCGTCGAGGAGATGCGCCAGGCCTTCGCCGAGCGCCGCGAATTCCTCATGGGCCTGTTTGAGGACCACGGCGTCCACGTCCCCGAGCCACAGGGCGCGTTCTACATGATGCCCGAAATCGCGCCGGACGGTGATGATACCGAATGGTGTGACCAGGCTATCTCCGAGGCACAGGTCGCCACCGTCCCCGGAACCGCGTTCGGGACGCCCGGCTATGCCCGCATCTCCTACGCCAACAGCAAGGAGCGCCTGCAGGAAGCCGTCGACCGCCTCGCCGAGGCCGACCTGATCTAACGCGCGAACTGTCCTTTTGCGAACTGTTTTGCCCGACCACCGTTCGAGAGTCCTACCCGCCCGAGCCAGTCTGGAACCCTGTCGCTGATTCGGTTACCGGCAATCTGACTGCGGCCGTTCCGGACGGCGCATCGCCCGACGAGTCCGCGCTGGCGGTTGCAGCTGGAATCGACAGTTCCGGTGAGCGTGTCGTCACGGAAGCGGCTGTTACTGTTGTGCGACGAAGATTACGGATCGACTGAAACCAAGCTCAATTCACAGCACGTACCCGATCCGTGTGCGCACCACGTTCGTACCTCGGACCGGAACAGGGACGGCTACGGCACCGATTACAGTGTCCCGATAGCCCGGTGGCGACGAAACAGGTAGTAGCAGCCGATCATGGGGTACACTATCGGCCCGGGAATCAGGAAAAAGACACCGAGATTGACGTAGTTCCCCGGATTGGGCTGCCACGTCCCGGACTGAAGGCGAACGTAAGTCGCATCGCGGTAGATGGCGACTGAGAACGGTACCGTGGTGAGGATACCGACGCCAATCGAAACAAGTCCGATACCGACGCTTCCGCTCGAAACAAGTGCGCCCCCAAGAGCGAGGCAAACGGGCGGCAGCACGGTGCCGATAGCGACAACCGTCCACCACCAGTCCCGGTCTACCCAGTCGACGACATACTGATGGCGTTTATACAGGTGGTGAAGTTTCATCAGGTAGCCAAGGAAGAAGCCTGCGACCACATACAGGACTGGATTCGGGTCCCAGTCCACGTCTGCATCCTGTACCTTCTTTGTATCAAAGTAGAGGAAGACCGGCGTTACGAGCCACGATATCAGCGCCACGGCAATGCCGCCGAGATACCAGACGCCGAACGTCCCGAAGATGCCGGCCATCCCGAGCGGCCCGTTACCCACACTCTCTCCCCCTATCCCGACAACGATCAACCCGAGTCCGAGAAACCCAAACAGAAGGGTCGGCAAGAGCAGCAATATCTCTACAGCGCGGTACGACCGTGAATCGACGTCGTTGACTGTGACCATCCCCATTGTATCGTCCCAACTGGTGATTACATTAGCCACTCATGGGTGTAAAATAATTTTGCTAATGTATTGATAAGAGTAGGGACTTCGGAACCGAGTTAGCTACGCTCGTCGACAATCCGGTCGATAATACGACCAGTCGATAGGAGTCGGTCAGCCGCTTCGGCTTCTAGCGGGCTGGCCCGGCGGATGTCACAGTCGAGGCCGCGGGCGGACAGCGCCGCTTCGAGTTGCTCGTCGTCGTGATGCTGGTCGTAGCCAAGCGCGATGATGTCCGGTTCGATGCGCTCGATGGGGACGAAAATGTCCTCCGGATGGCCCAGGTGCGCCTCGTCGACCGGTTTGAGTGCGCTGACCATCTCCCGGCGTTGCTCGTCCGGGACGACCGGCGGCTCCTTGTGGGTGACGTTGACCGAGCGGGCGACGATGACGTGCAGTTCGTCGCCCATGTCGGCGGCGTCCTGCAGGTAGTGGACGTGGCCCGGATGCAGGATGTCGAACGTGCCCTGTGCGACGACGCGGGTCACTGATCGAACTCCTCCTCGCGGAGCTCCGCGTCGATATCGGCCTGGTCGAAATCGAAGAAGGACTCCTCCGGCGGCTCCACATCGAGGACAGGGAGGTCGACCTCGGAGCCGTCGCTGTCGAAGGCTTGCCAGTCGTCGCGGCCGTACGGGTAGCCGACGATAATGTGGACGTCGCCGCGACCGAACGTGGCGAGGTCGGCGTCGCTGGGTTTGAGGACGCCGTTCGGGTGCGAGTGAATCGACCCCGCCGCTCGCATGTCATTTGGCACCATGCTCGTCTTGACGGTCGCACTGACCGGGTTCGACTCCGTCCCCGGAATGACCAGAACGTCGGTCAGAACAGTACCGTCATCGTCGAGCCCAAGCTTGCTGGCGTCATCGCCCCGGAGAAAGCCCATGTACTCGTTCGGGTGGGCCTCCTCGGAGGCTGCGAGCGCGAACTCGAGTGCGGACTCCGCGATCCCGAGTATCCCGCTCGTTCGGAACAACCCCATACCACTGGGTCGGGTCGGACGCTTTTTACGCGTTGTGTTCGTCCCTCCGCGGATTCCGAAGAGTACAAACGGGGGAGCACCGAAGGATTGACAAATGTCTTCGCCAACTGGCACCGGTGACGGTGCGACGGTCCCCGACGGCGGGACCATCGTCTACGATCTCGCGGACCAATGTACGTCCGATGATCTCGAAGAAGGCGCACTGTACCACGCAACTGTCAACGGCACCGTCGAATACGGCGTATTCGTCGACCTTTCCGACGCTGTTTCCGGGCTCGTCCACGACTCTAATCTCTTGGGCCAGTACGACGTGGGCGACGACCTTATCGTCGAACTCGGCGAGATCCGCCCCGACGGCGACCTGAGCTTCGAGGAAGTGCAGGTCGCCGACTACGAGGAACAGCACGTTGCCCACGGTAACGCGACCACCGTCGACGACCTCGCCGACGCGACCGGTGAGACGGTCATCATCGAGGGCCAGGTCGTCCAGATCAAACAGACCGGCGGCCCCACTGTTTTCCAGGTCCGCGACGAGACCGGTATCGTCCCGTGTGCCGCCTTCGAAGAGGCCGGTGTCCGGGCGCACCCCGACGTCGAAATTGACGACATCGTTCGCGTCTCCGGGCGCGCAGAGGAGCGCGATGACGGCCTGCAGGTCGAGGCCGAATCGCTGACCGTCCTTGACGGCGAGGAAGCCGCCGACATCGAGAGCGACCTCGACGCGTCCCTGGCCGAGGCCGCCGAACCGGCCGACGTCGAGCCGCTGATCGAGTGGCCCGCGTTCGAGAAACTGTGGGACGACCTCCGCGAAGTCGCGACGGAACTCCGCAAGACGGTGCTTTCGGGCCGCCCGATCCGGATGCGCCACCACGCCGACGGCGACGGGCTCTGTGCGAGCGTCCCGCTCCAGGTCGCACTGGAATCGTTCATCGCCTCCCAGTATGAGGACGCCAGCGCGCCCCAGCACCTCCTCAAGCGCCTGCCGAGTAAGGCCCCCTACTACGAGATGGAGGACGTAACGCGGGACCTCAACTTCGCGCTGGAGGACCGCACCCGTCACGGGCAGAAGCTCCCGATGCTGCTGATGCTCGACAACGGCTCCACCGAAGAGGACACGCCGGCCTACCGAAACCTCCGACACTACGACATCCCGGTGGTCGTCGTCGACCACCACCACCCGGACCCCGAGGCCGTTGAGCCGCTCATCGAGCAGCACGTCAACCCCTACCTCCACGACGAGGACTACCGCATCACCACGGGGATGCTGTGTGTCGAACTCGCCCGGATGATCGACCCCGACCTCACCGAGGACCTCCAGCACGTTCCCGCGGTCGCGGGCCTGTCTGACCGCTCCGAGGCCGAGGCGATGCGGGACTACATCGGCCTCGCAAGCGAGAAGGGCTACGATGAGAACGATCTGCGCGACATCGGCGAAGCCCTCGACTACGCGACCCACTGGCTGCGCTACAACTCCGGCGAAGAGCTGATCACTGACGTGCTGAACGTCGACTGTGACGACCAAGACCGCCACGGCGAAGTCGTCGAATTCCTCTCCGAACGCGCCGAACGCGATGTTGAGGACCAGCTCGATGCCGCCATGAGCCACGTCGACCACGACCGGCTCGACAACGGCGCACATCTCTACACCATCGACGTGGAGAACCACGCCCACCGCTTTACCTACCCTGCGCCGGGCAAAACGACCGGCGAAATCCACGACCGGAAGGTCGCCGAGACTGGTGACCCCGTCATCACCATCGGCTACGGCCCGGACTTCGCCGTCCTGCGCTCGGATGGTGTCCGTCTGGACATCCCGCGAATGGTCACCGAACTCAGCGAGGAGGTCGACGGCGGCGGCGTCTCCGGCGGCGGCCACCTCGTCGTCGGCTCCATCAAGTTCGTCAAGGGCCGCCGCGAGTCGGTCATTGACGCGCTGGTCGAGAAGATGGCCGAAGCCGAAATCGACGAGGAGCTCGGAAGCTCAACGGCGCTGCCGGAAGAAGTGTAGGCCGTCGCCCCCGTTGCGCAGGCTGACCGCGGCACAGTTTTCTACGTTTCAAACGAGACCCGACGAGCGGCGAGCCCGGCGACCACGAGGAGTCCGAGCAGCGCCCCGATGACACCGACCGGCGTGTCGAACCCGCCGGCCCCCCAGTCAGCGTCAAAGACCGCGCCGAAATAGTCGGCCGCGTCGCTGCCGTGCAACACCAGTACGACCTCTCGGTTCGCAGTCGCCGCCTGTTCGTTCCAGTTGAGGCTGCCGACGACGGCCCGTTTGTCGTCGATAACTGCGCCCTTGGCGTGTATCTTCTCGTAGCGACCGTCGGGGGCCGCCACTTTCGCCGTCAGCGGCGCGTCGTTGCGGTCGGCCCACTCTCGAAAGCGCTGTGCTGTCTGCTCGTTCTCCTCGCGGACGTACCAGGCGTCACTCAGCAGTAGGCGGACCTCAACGCCGCGCGACGCGGCCCGGCGAAGCGCCCGCAGAAGTGGACTCTCCCAGTCCCCGACCGTCGGCTGGATGACGTCGATGGAGTCGTCCGCGTCGTCTATCGTCGCGACGAGTTCACCTTGGGCGTTATCCGGGGTAACCAGGAGGTCTGTCCGCTGGACGACCACCGATTCAGCCTGGAATTCGGTCGGATACGTCCCGGTCGCTGGCTCGGCGCGCTCGAACTGTCGGCCCTGACGGTACTCCTCCCACCGCTTGCTGTCCTGCCAGCCGGTATCAGACTGGAACGTCTGGTTTAGCCCGTCGACGACCCGCGGCTGTGCCGTGACCACTCCCCAGCCGCGGCTGCTGTTGCCACCGGTTCCCGCGGGCTTCCAGTTCTCCGTCAGAACGACGGCCCGCCTGTCGGCGACAGCGTACTTCGCGTGGTGATAGCGGTATCTGGCACGTGGGCCTGTCATCATTCGGACGGAGACGCCGGCCTCGGCCAGTCGGTCAAGAGTGCGGGCCTCCGCGGCGGTACGACTGCCGACCGGTTCGCCCTCAAGCAGGACGCGGACCGTTGCGCCGCGGCGCTGAGCGGCGATGAGGGCGTCGGCAACTCTGGACGAGGAGAGCGTGTAGCCCGCCAGGTACACCCGTTCGGTAGCGTTGCGAATCGGTTGAACCGGGGCGGCGGGCGAGTCCGGAAGCGTGAACGCTTGCACCTCACCACCGGCGGCCCTCACGACTGGGCGGTCGCTCGCTCCCAGCGGTCGCCAACGGACGATTGACCCGTTAACGACGCCGATTTCCCCCTCGGTGGAATCCGTGTATCGGACAGCGTCAACAGTCCGGTTGCCTCGCTGCAGTCGGATTCGTTCGCCGCCGTTTGCCAGTGCGAGATGACCGTCGAAACCGACGACCGGCCAGTCAGTAAGTTCCCGTGTCCGGTTCGGTGCCGTCGAGAGAACGACGCGCCCGCGTGCGCTGGTGTTCGGAATCCCCGCGGTTCCATCGCCGTCGGTGACAGCATACTGTCCGATGTCAGTCCCGTCAGAAACGTTGAGGACGACGAACTCACCTTCGTCGCCGCCAGCGATGGGGTCCGGGTACACCGCGTGAATCGATGGCTCAACAGGACGGTTGGCTGTTGTGCCGGCTTGAGACGCCTGTCCGACTGCCATATGGGGACCTATCGCGGCGAGGACGAGCACGCAACAGACGAGTGGAGCGAGCGACCGCATCGGGGCGTCTGGCCACCCGTTCGTATAAAAAGGTTTCCTGACTCAGGCGCTTGAGGCCTTTTCGGCTTCAGCCTGGACGATGTACGCGCGGTCGTCCGTGTAGCGGGCGGCTTCCTCGAGCGCCGTTTCGGTCCCGATCTGTCGGAGCGCCCACGCGGCGGAGGCGCGCACGGAGTCGCTGTCGTCGGACTCGAGTATGTCGCCGAGCGGCTCGATAGCTCGGGTGTCACCGAGCAGGCCCAGAGTGCGGGCGGCGACCGAGCGGATTTCCTCGCTGTCGGCGTCGAGTCGGTTCGCGACCGGCTGGACCGACTCCGCACTGCCGATAGCGCCCAGGGCGCGCAGCGTGACTTTCTGGAGTGCGGGGTCGCCGTCGCCATCGATGTAGTCGTGTAGCGTTTCGGTCGCGCGCTCGTCGCCGATTTTTCCCAGCACTTCGATCGGTCCCTTGTCGCGTTTCTGCGCGCGCTGGTGCATCGCGTCGAAGGCCGGCTCGGCGTCGCTCCCGAGGTTGTACAGGAGGTCAACGATGTAGCCGTCGAAGAACTCCGACCCTAGTTTTTCGTAGGCGAACAGAACCTGCTCGAAGTCCCCCTCCTCGGCGTGGAGCTTCGCGGCGTTCCACTCCGGCGGGAAGTCCTTCCGGTTCTCGTTGGTCAGGATATCGTAAAACCCGCGGGCATCGAGTTGCTCCTGTACCGTGAGATCGTCCCAGACTTCGGCGTCCTCAAGGCCCGTTTCCAGTGTCTCGGCCGCTTCGAGGAGGCCTTCGATAGTCTCCGTGTCCTCGTCGGGGTCGAGGTTTGCCGCTTCGATGGTGTCGGCGACTGTACTCAGCGCATCCCCGGCAGCGACGAAATCGCCACCCGTGTCGGCGTCGTGGTCGACGAACTCGGCGCTTTCGTCGAGGAGCGTCTCGACGGCCTCCTGCGCCTCGCCCTCTCCATCGTCGGTCCACTCGCTGTCAGTGACGGTGTCGGCGGCGTCGGAAACGATGTCGACGACATCCTCAGCGTAGGGGCCGCGCTGTTCCTCGAGATCGTCGCGAAGGTCCGAAAGCTGGGACTCTAGCTCCTCGCGGGGGTCCTCGGCTTCGTCATCGTCCTCGTCGGGTTCGGGCAGGTCGGCGGCTTCGAGATCGCTCTCGATGTCGTCGAGGGACGACTCAACGTCGTCGAGGTCGGCCTCCGTCTCCGCGGCCTCTAACGCGTCGCCGGCCTCTGTGAGACGCGATTCCAGTTCTTCGGCGGTCACGTCGATCTCGTCTGCTGCCTCGGCGTCGTCCGACGCGTCAGCATCGTCGTCCCCGTTGCTCATGTCGAAGACTGTGTCGGAGCGGGCCAAGAGCGTTTTCCTTTCGAGGCGGCTGTGCCCCGTCGGCGCTGGGCCAACGAGCAAAGAATATGTATCGGGAGTTGCAGTGCCATGGGTAGCGAGCATGACTGACGCGACACCGCCTGATGACGGCCAGAGTGCAACCACACCGGAGGAACCGGAAACCGCCGGCTTCGTCGAGTACGGCATTGACGACAAGCCGCCGCGAAAGCAAGCGATACTGCTCGGCGTCCAGCACTACCTGACGATGATCGGCGCGTCCGTCGCGATCCCGCTTGGGCTCGCAGGCGCGATGGGGATGTTCGAGGCCGCGCCGGACCAGGTCGGCCGTCTCATCGGGACGTTCTTCGTCGTCTCCGGCATCGCGACGCTCGCCCAGACGACGCTCGGGAACAGGTATCCCATCGTCCAAGGCGGGACGTTCTCCATGCTCGCGCCCGGGCTGGCCATCATCGGCGTGCTGGCCCAGCAGGGTGCGGACTGGCAGACCATGCTCGTCGAACTACAGGGGGCTGTCATCGTCGCCGGCATCGTCGAGATGGTAATCGGCTACAGTGGCCTCATGGGGAAGCTGAAGCGGTACGTCGGTCCGGTCGTCATCGCGCCGGTCATCGCGCTCATCGGACTGTCGCTGTTCAACGTCCCACAGATAGCGAACCCGAACTTCGGCGACCCCGGGACCGGCCAGAACTGGTGGCTGCTCGGGCTGACAATGCTCTCGATTATCGCGTGTTCGCAGTATCTCGACCGACGCCACCGCGCGTTCAAGCTCTTTCCCGTACTCTTGGGTATTCTGTTTGCGTGGACCGTCGCGGCTATCCTCTCGGTCACCGGCGTCTTCACCGCCGGCTCGATCAGCTACGTCTCGCTCGGATCTGTCACGAGCGCACCGCTGGTCCAGCCAATCTACCCGTTCCAGTGGGGGCTCCCGCAATTCACGCCGGGCTTCGTCGTCGGGATGTTCGCCGGGATGCTCGCCTCCGTCGTCGAGAGCTTCGGCGACTACCACTCCGTTGCCCGCATCGCCGGCCGCGGCGCGCCGAACAGCAGCCGAATCAACGATGGTATCGGCATGGAGGGGGTCGGCAACGTGTTTGCCGGCATTATGGGCACCGGCAATGGCTGTACCTCCTACACCGAGAACGTCGGTGCAATCGCTATCACCGGTGTCGCCTCCCGCTATGTCGTGCAAATCGGTGCCGCGGTGATGATTCTGGTCGGGTACTTCGGGCCGGCGGGCCAGTTGTTCGCGACCATCCCGTCGCCGATCATCGGCGGCCTCTACATAGTCATGTTCGGACAGATCGCCGCCGTGGGCCTCTCACAGCTGAAGTACGTCGACCTTGATGCCAACCGGAACGTGTTCATCGTCGGCTTCGCGATGTTTGCCGGGCTCGCAGTGCCCGAGTACATGAGCCAGATCGGACAGGGGATGGGTGTCGGCGGGGCGACAGCCCTCCAGCAGGGCCTCGCGGCTGTGCCGGTGCTGGGGAACGTCCTCGGGACCGATGTCGTCGCAACCACGCTGTTCGTCATGGGCGGGACCGGGATGGTCGTCGGCGGCATTGCCGCTTTCATCCTCGACAACACGGTGCCCGGAACCCGTGAGGAGCGCGGTCTCGCGGCCTGGGCCGCGCTCACCGAAGACGACAGTGAGTACGTCTCGTCGATGGACCGTATCCGCGGCCGCGGCGGCGACCGCCCGCCCGCGGTGAGCGACGACTGACCGTGGACAGCGATAGCGACGGTGCGACCGGGGACACCGTACCGCCCATCGACACCGAACGGTACACCGGCACGCTCCGAACCGGCGGGACTGTCGTCCTCGGCGCTGACCGACTGGTGGTCGACCGCGGTGACGGTCCGGTGGTAATCGACCTCGACGACGTGGTCGAGGTGAGCCTACAGGACATCGACTGGTTTCTCGCGGTGATGAGCGCCGCGCTGATCGGGTTCGGCCTGCTGTCACTCGACCGGTCCGTTCTCCTCGGCGGGGCCTTCGCTGTCGCTGGTGCTATCAGCCTCGCGCTCACGTATCGCAAGCGGTACGCACTCAGGATACAGGTCGCCGGCCGTACCGACCCGCTCAGGTGCTTCCCCACGGACCCACAGGCACTGCTTGCCGAACTGGAGCAGGCGCTGGCCGACTGAGCAGAAACCGCCTACACTTACGCCGGTCCCGGTTCCAGTCGGCTGTATGCCCGCAGACAGCGTCCAGTCGCTCATCGACCAGTTACACGAAGAAGCTGAGATGGACCGTCCGAACGACCTGACGCCCGATGTCGGCATCATCATGGGCTCCGACTCGGACCTGCCGACGATGGCCGGCGGGCAAGGCAAACGGCCCGGGGCCTACGCGGCGCTCGCCGACGAACTCGGGTTCGAGGAACAGACGGATTACACCGACGCGCCTGAGAGTCGATTCACGTTCGAAACGTTCGTTTGCTCGGCCCATCGGACGCCGGACCTGATGTACGCCTACGCGGAGACGGCCGCCGACCGCGGTATCGACGTGATAATCGCCGGCGCTGGCGGTAAATCCGCTGACCTACCGAACATGACCGCCAGCATCGCCTATCCGCTGCCGGTCATTGGCGTCCCAGTGCAGGAGAAATCCGTCGACTCGGTCATCGGGATGCCACAGGGCGCGCCGATGACGGCTGTCGACGCCGGCAAGTCGTTCAACGCCGCGCTCTCCGCGGTACAGATTCTGGCACGGCAACACGACGAGCTTCGGGACCGACTCGTCTCGTATCACGAGGGGCTCCAAACCGAGGTCGGCGAGGCGTCGCGTGACCTCCACGAACTCGGGACGCCCGGATTCAAACGCGAGTACTGGGACGAGTGAGAAGCGAGGGACACCACACCCAGGGAGGTGGATGCAGGTCACTTTCCATCCAAAAGCGCGTCGGCTCTTAAAGACCCGCAAGGCCGAAAAACCGAACAATGAACCCTTATATGCGAGTACTTCTAACCGGGAGACGATAGGAGATACCGGAATGAGTAATCCATGGATCGCCATCGGCGCGCTCGCGGTCGTGGCGCTAGCCATCCCACTGACGATGATGGCAGTTTCGAGCCTCTTGCGGCCCAGCGTGCCGGAACAAGGCAAACGCACTACCTACGAGTCCGGTGAAGTGCCGACTGGCAGCAGTCGACAGATCAAGTTTAATATCCAGTACTACATGGTCGCGCTGCTGTTCGTCGTCTTCGACATCGAGACCGTCTTCATCTTCCCGTGGACGGTCATCTACAGCGACGCCGCCGCTGAGTTCGGGATGACCACGGCACTGCTACCGATGGTCGTATTCATCGGGATTCTCGCCATCGGACTCGGTTGGGCCTGGCGTAACGGCGCAGTTCAGTGGGTGCGCAGTCCGCGCGCCACGAAGGGGGCAGACACATATGAGTAGTGACCAGACACCACCGGCCGTCGAAGACGTATCGACACAGGAGGCCCGCATGGGTGACGGGGCCGACGACCGCTTCAACTCGACGCTACGCGAGGCGTTCGGATCGACGCCGTTCATCCTGACCAAGTTCGACAAGTTCATGAACTGGGTCCGGGGCTCCTCGATGTTCATGCTGCAGTTCGGGATTGCCTGCTGTAGCATCGAGATGATCCACACCTACGCGATCAAACACGACCTCGACCGCTTCGGTTCAGGGGTGCCACGCGCGTCCCCACGCCAGGCGGACGTCATCATCGTCCCGGGGACCATCGTCTCGAAGTTCGCGCCGCGGATGAAGCGCGTGTACGACCAGATGCCCGAGCCGAAGTTCGTCGTCTCGATGGGATCCTGTACCATTTCCGGTGGGCCGTTCCAGGAAGGGTACAACGTCATCAAGGGCGCCGAAGAGGTCATCCCGGTTGACATCCACGTCCCGGGCTGTCCGCCACGCCCCGAGGCACTCATCTACGGCGTCGCCAAGCTGCAAGAGCGCATCGCCGAGGGCGAGTCCTCGCCGGTGACGGTCAAACCCTACGAACTGGAGCAGTTCGGCGACCTCGAACAGGACGAGCTCGTGGACAAGCTCGCCAGCGAAATCGACGAGGAAGACCTCGTTATGCGGTACAACTGGAACGACTCTCCCTAACTTGCCATGAGTTTAGAAAAACCATCACGCGATACGGCGCTCGATGTCGGCGTTACGGAGGACGGCCTCGATTACGACGCGCTTGCGGACCTGCTCGGTGGCCACGTCCTCGACCGTGAGGAACACGTCAACGCCGAGGGGTTCGTCATCCGTCCCGACGAGGTTCAGGAAGTCCTCTCGACGCTGAAAGAGGAGGCTGGGTTCGACCACTGCGCCTGTGTCACGGCACAGGAGTACGACGACCGGTACGAATCCATCTACCACCTGCGGAAGTACAACGACCCGACACAGGAGCTGTCGATTATCGTCCCGTCGCCAAAAGACGACCCGCACAACGAGTCGGCCGCTCGCGTGTACGACACCGCAGACTGGCACGAGCGAGAGGCCTACGACCTGGTCGGCATCGACTACGACGACCACCCAGACCTCCGGCGCATCCTGCTGCCCGACACCTGGCAGGGCCACCCCCTGAGCCAGGACTACAATCAGGACCAGCCACAGATCGTCTCACTGCGCGAGCACGCGAACCCACTGAAAGACGACAAGCGCAGCGAGGACGACCCGGACACGATGTTCGTCAACATCGGTCCGCACCACCCGGCGACCCACGGCGTGCTCCACGTCGAGACGGTGCTTGACGGCGAGCAGATCGCCGACCTCGAACCCGATATCGGCTACCTGCACCGCTGTGAGGAGCAGATGTGCCAGCAGGGCACCTACCGCCACCAGATTATGCCGTACCCGGACCGGTGGGACTACATTTCTGCTGGAATCCTCAACGAGTGGGCGTACGCCCGCGCGGCCGAGGACCTCGCGGACATCGAGGTCCCGGAGTACGCGCAGGTCATCCGGACGATGTCGGCGGAGATGTGCCGGATCGCCTCGCACGAACTCGCGCTGGCGACGTTCGCGCTGGACGTGTTCGGCGACTTCACCGCTGTCTTCCAGTACGGCATCCGCGACCGCGAAATCGTCCAGAACCTGCTAGAAGACCTGACCGGCCAGCGGCTGATGTTCAACTACCTCCGGCTGGGTGGCGTTGCCTGGGATCTGCCCGAGCCCCGCGAGGAGTACTTCGAGAAGATCCGTGACTTCCTCGACGACCTCCCGCACAAGCTCGAAGAGATCCACGACCTCGTCACCGGTAACGAGATCTTCCAGATGCGGTGTGTCGACACCGGCGTCCTCTCCCCGGAGCAGGTCAAGCAGTACGGCGCGACCGGTCCCGTGGCACGCGGCTCGGGCGTCGACTACGATATCCGGCGGGACGACCCATACGGCTACTACGACGAACTCGACTGGAACGTCGTCACCGAGCAGGGCGGCGACAACTTCAGTCGCGTTCTCGTCCGCCTTCGCGAGGTCGAGGAGTCGGCCCGCATCATCGAACAGTGTGTCGACCTGCTGGAGCAGTGGCCGGAGGACGACCGCGAGATTCAGGCCAACGTCCCGCGGACGCTCCGCCCGGACCCTGACAAGGAGATCTACCGCTCTGTCGAGGGCGCAAAGGGCGAACTCGGCATCTACATCCGCTCGGATGGGACGGACAAGCCGGCCCGGTTCAAGATCCGCAGCCCGTGCTTCTCGAACCTGCAGACGCTGCCGGAGATGTCCCAGGGCGAGTACATCCCTGACATGATCGCCTCGCTCGGGAGCCTCGACATCGTACTCGGGGAGGTGGACCGGTAATGCAGTCGGCGCCGTTACCGGAAACGCTCGCGAACCTGCTTGGGCTTGATCCCAACAGCACGGCCGTGATGATCGTGCTGAGTCTCGTTGGGGCTGGTCTCATCGGCACGCTCATGATGACGAACACGGCGCTTGCCGGCCCGTGGGCGAAGCGAAAGATTACGGCCGCGTTCACCGACCGTATTGCCGTCGACCGTATCGGCCCGTACGGGCTGTTCATTATCGTGGCTGACGCCGTTCGCCTGCTGTCGAAAGAACTCATCGTTCCCGAAGGCGTCGACCGACCGGCGTGGGACCTCGCGCCGCTGATTATCGCCAGCACCGCGCTGCTTGGCTTCGCGGTGATTCCGATGGGGAACGGCATCCACCTCGCCGACCCCGAGGTCGGACTGGCGTACGTGTTCGCCGTGGCCTCGACCACGTCTATCGGCCTCGTGATGGCCGGCTACGCATCGAATAACAAGTACTCGTTCCTGGGCGGGCTGCGTGCTGTCGCACAGAACCTCGCCTACGAGATCCCGCTCATCCTGACGGGCGCGTCGGTGGTCATCTTCGCCGGCTCGCTCCAGATGAGCGAGATCGTCGCCGCACAGCAGCAGTCGCTGATCGGCCCGCTGCCGTCGTGGTATGCGTTCGTGAACCCCTTCGCGTTCGTGCTGTTCATGATCGCAAACCTCGCGGAGGTCGGCCGGAATCCGTTCGACATCCCGGAGGCACCGACCGAGATTGTCGCTGGCTACCAGACCGAGTACTCCTCGGTGTACTTCGTCCTGATCTACCTCGGGGAGTTCATCCACATCTTCCTCGGCGGGGCGATCATCGCCACGATTTTCCTCGGTGGACCGGCCGGTCCGGTCCTGCCGGGCATCGTCTGGTTCCTCATCAAGATCTGGGGCGTCTTCCTGTTCACGCAGTGGGCCCGCTCGGCGGTGCCCCGCGTCCGGATCGACCAACTCATCGAAATCGGCTGGAAGGGAATGCTGGTGCTCTCGCTGGCGAACCTGCTGCTGACCGCGGTTATCGTCGGGGTGACCGTCCAATGACGGCCACGCGAACCGACCCACGAGCGACCGTAGGAGACCTGTCATGATTGGAATCCTGAAATCAATGGCGACGACGATGAAACACGCCCTCGACGGGGAGACGTTCACGGTGGAATACCCGGACGTCGCCCCCGAGGTGAGTCCCCGCTTCCGCGGCGTCCACAAGTGGAGCCAGGAGCGGTGTATCTGGTGTCGGCAGTGTGAGAACGTCTGCCCGAACAACACTATCCAGATCGTGATGGACGAGCAGCGCAACGGCGAGCAGTACAACCTCCACATCGGCCAGTGTATCTACTGCCGGCTGTGCGAGGAAGTCTGCCCGACCGACGCGATCCTGCTGACCCAGAACTTCGAGTTCACCGCGGACACGAAAGACGAGTTCGCCTACGACAAGGAACAACTCAAGAACGTGCCGTGGTACAAGGACATCGACCCACTAGAGTCCCGCGAACCCGACCGGGGCGCGTGGATCGGTGAGGGCGACGGCGAAGTGGATTACCAGTAACTCCTTCAACGGACTTTCAGCGGGTTTCGCTTACTACCCTCGGAGCGACTGCCCTGTTCTGATTAGCGCGGGCTTTCCAGAACGGCCGCAACCGCTCAGGCGAGCTTTCCGGTATCGATCCGAGGTGGAACAACGGTATGTGGCGTCAAAAACGGTGATGGAGTGGCACATTTTCGCCAGCAGGACGGAAGTGCCCCGAAATCTGGGGGCCATACCGGCAAACAGTGGCTCTACTGGCGAGACGAAAGAGGAATCTTCAAAGGGACGCCGCAAAGAGTCTCCAAGTAAGATGGCACTGGCAGAGTCAATTGCGTTCGCGCTGTTCGCTATGGTAACGGTGGGCAGCGCTGCGGGCGTCGTGTTAGTCCGGGACGTCTGGCACTCGGCGCTGTTACTGGGCGTGTCACTCGTCAGCGTCGCAGTGTTCTACGTAATGAACCAGGCGGCGTTCGTCGCAACGATGCAGATCCTGGTGTACGTCGGCGGCGTCCTCGTTCTCATCACCTTCGCGGTGATGCTGACCCGCGAGGACGAGTCGGTGATTGAGGTGACACCATGACCACAAAACCCGAACTACAGACGGAGGGGAGTTTCGTCGCTGGACTGGCCGCAATCGCCCTGTTCGTCGTTCTCGGTGCAGTGTTCATGGGCGTCTCGTTTCCCGCACCAGCGGGCTTCGGTGAGGGAGCGGCAATAACCAAGAGCCTCGGCGCGGCGATGTTCGACATCGCCCCGGGCGCGATCATGGGTGAGGGTGAGACGGCCGTCCCCGGTGAAGGGTTCCTCGTCGCCTTCGAGGTCATCGACATCGTGCTGGTGGCCGCACTCGTCGGGGCCGTCATGCTCGCCCGACGCGAAATCGCTGGCGAATCAGTAACGCTCGGTGTCGAAACTACGGACGACGACGACATGGCCGTTGCCGCTGACGGTGGCCCGGGAGGTGACGACTCGTGATTCCGGCTGAGACGTATCTCCTCCTGTCGGCGGCCATATTCTGTATCGGCCTGTTCGGCATCCTCACACGACGGAACGCGCTCATCTTCCTGATGTCCGTCGAGTTGATGTTGAACGCTGCGAACATCAACCTCGTCGCGTTCTCGCTGCAACACGGGAACCTTACCGGCCAGGTGTTCACCCTGTTCACGATGGCACTCGCTGCCGCGGAGGTCGCCATCGGTATCGGTATCGTCCTGGTCCTGTACCGCAACTTCTCAGACGTGGACGTGACGAAGGCGACGACGATGAGGTGGTAACAGATGGCTGCATTCACATACGCTCCGGCGATTGTCCTGCTGCCGTTCGTATCGTTCCTCGTCGCGCTGTTTGCCGGCGACCGCATGCCGAAAGGCGGTGCGCTCGCAGGCATCACCGCGACGGGTGGGTCGCTCCTGCTGTCGATCTGGGTCGCGCTAACGGTGGCCGGTGGTGAGGTCCACAACGAGATACTGTACACGTGGACCGCAAGCGTCGAATCACTCCGGCTGAACTTCGGCCTGCTACTTGACCCGCTGTCGGCGCTCATGCTGCTTATCGTCTGTCTCATCTCGTTCCTCGTCCACATCTTCTCGCTTGGCTACATGAACGACGAGGGCGAGAGTGGCCTCCCGCGCTATTACGCCGGGCTCGGCCTGTTCACGGCGAGCATGCTCGGGTTCGTCGTCGCCAACAACCTCCTGATGGCGTTCATGTTCTTCGAGCTGGTGGGCCTGTGTTCGTACCTGCTCATCGGCTTCTGGTTCCGCGACGATGGCCCGCCGAGCGCCGCGAAGAAGGCGTTCCTGGTCACCCGCTTCGGTGACTACTTCTTCCTCATCGGCGTCGTCGGCATCTTCGCTACCTTCGGGACCGGCCTGTTCGCCCCAATTACGCAGGGCGGCGAAGTGGTCGCTGAGAGCTTCCCGATGCTTGCCGAACACGCTCTTGTAGACGGCGAGCTTGAGGGTATCGCGATGCTTGAGACGGTCGGCATGGGCCCACAGGCCTGGTTCACCGTGCTCGGCCTCCTCGTGCTGGGCGGCGTCGTCGGCAAGTCCGCGCAGTTCCCGCTGCACACGTGGCTGCCCGACGCGATGGAAGGTCCGACGCCGGTCTCAGCGCTAATCCACGCAGCGACGATGGTCGCAGCCGGTGTGTACCTCGTCGCACGTATGTACGGCTTCTATGCGCTCTCGCCGACGGCACTGGCCGTCATCGCCCTTATCGGCGGCTTCACGGCATTGTTTGCGGCAACGATGGGCCTGGTCAAACAGGAAATCAAGCAAGTGCTCGCGTACTCCACCATCTCCCAGTACGGGTACATGATGCTCGCGCTGGGCTCGGGTGGCTACATCGCCGCCGTCTTCCACCTGACCACCCACGCCGTGTTCAAGGCGCTGCTCTTCCTCGGCGCAGGGTCGGTCATCATCGCCATGCACCACAACGAGAATATGTGGGACATGGGTGGTCTGAAAGACCGGATGCCGGTGACCTACTGGACGTTCCTCGCCGGCTCGCTCGCACTGGCTGGCATCGTTCCCTTCGCCGGCTTCTGGTCCAAGGACGAAGTGCTGTACGAGGCGCTCATCCACGGCTTCGGTACTGAGGGTGGCCTCGGCACGGCCTATCTGGCCGCGTACGCGATGGGGCTGCTGGCCGTGTTCTTCACCGGCTTCTACACCTTCCGGATGGTGTACCTGACATTCCACGGCGACGCGCGCTCGGACACCGCACGTGACCCAGAGCCAGTCCGCTGGAACGTCAAGGGCCCGCTGACGGTGCTTGGCATCCTTGCAACGACTATCGGGTTCATCAACATGAAGCCCGTCGCGGAACTGACCGGTGCGCACATCGACTTCCTGCACGTGTGGCTCAACGGCCCTGAAGAGGGTGGTTGGCCCGCAACGCTCAACACTGGACTGCACCACTACGAGGCGCTCCTGGAGGACGTGGCTCACGTCGCGAAGGGCTACCCGCTCGGTGAGACGACGACGCTGCTCGCCTCTGCCGGAGTTTCGCTGGGTCTCGCACTTGCCGGCGTGCTCGTCGCGCGGAGCCTCTATGCCGGTGCCGACCCGGTCGAGCATACCGACAAGCTTGGCGGTCTGAAGACGCTACTCATGCACAACTATTATCAGGACGAATATCAGGTGTGGCTCGCGACGGGTGTCACCTACCCGCTCGCCCGTGTGATGAACAAGTTCGACCAGGGTGTCGTCGACGGCGTCGTCAACGGCATCTCCAGCGTGAGCCTGTTCGGCGGCAGCCGCATCCGACGCATCCAGTCCGGCGTCGTCAGCAACTACGCGACGCTGCTGACGCTTGGACTCGTGCTCTTGCTTGCTGCCTTCGGCATCATGGGAGGGTGGTTCTAGATGTGGGTCGCCGCGCTCCTGCTCGTGACGCTGCTGGGAACCGGGCTCGTGTTCCTCTCGCCCGACCGGTACGCCGGAAAGCTCGCCGCGGCCGTCAGTGCGGTTCCGGCGCTCGGTAGCATCTACATGTACTGGGTGTACCTCACGCAGTACGGCGGCACGGGCAACGCGCTGCTGTCGCCCGCCGATATCGCGTTCGGCCAGCAGATCCCGTGGATCACGCTGGGTGAACTGGAAGTGTCGTACTACGTCGGCCTCGACGGCATCAGTATGCCGCTGCTCGCGCTGACGACAGTGCTGACGACACTCGCCATCGTCTCGGCGTGGACGCCTATTGACGAGCGTCAGTCCCAGTTCTACGGACTGATGCTGTTCATGGAAGTGAGCCTTATCGGCGTGTTCTCCGCGCTCGATTTCTTCCTCTGGTTCGTCTTCTGGGAGGGCGTCCTCATCCCGATGTACCTGCTCATCGGTGTCTGGGGCGGCCCGCGCCGGAAGTACGCCGCGATCAAGTTCTTCGTCTACACGAACGTGGCGTCGCTGGTCATGTTCGCAGGCCTGTTCGCGCTCGTGTTCAGCACTGACCTCACGTCACTGTCCCTGCCTGCGATGGCCGAGGCGTTCCGCACCGCAAGCGGGCTGCCGACCATCGCCGGCGTGAACCTGATGACCATCTCCTTTATCCTGATGTTCTTCGGGTTCGCGGTGAAGGTGCCCGTCTTCCCGCTGCACACGTGGCTGCCCGACGCTCACGTGGAGGCCCCGACGCCGGTGTCGGTCATGCTGGCCGGCGTCCTCCTGAAGATGGGGACCTACGCACTGCTGCGGTTCAACTTCACGATGCTCGCAGACACGGCACGTCAGCTCGCGGTTCCGCTTGCCATCATCGGCGTCGTCAGCGTCATCTACGGCGCGATGCTCGCACTGGCACAGCGCGACCTCAAGCGCATCGTCGCCTACTCCTCGATTTCATCGATGGGCTATGTCATCCTGGGTCTGGTCGCGTTCACGCCCTACGGCATGGGTGGGGCGACCTTCCAGATGATCGCTCACGGCCTCATTTCGGGGCTGATGTTCATGTGTGTCGGTGTCATTTACAACACGACGCACACGCGCATGGTCGGCGATATGTCCGGCCTTGCGGACCGGATGCCTTGGACGGTCGGCATCTTCGTCGCCGCCGCCTTCGGCTACATGGGCCTGCCGCTGATGGCCGGCTTCGCCGGGGAGTACTTCATTTTCCAGGGCTCGTTCAACGCGCCGACGCTCGGTGGGGCTGCACCGGTGTTGACCTCGCTGGCGATGTTCGGCATCGTCATCGTGGCCGGCTACCTGCTGTGGGCCATGCAGCGCACGCTGTTCGGTGGCTTCAATCTGGAGACGGACTACGAGGTCAGCCCGGCTGCGTTCCATGACGTCGCGCCGCTGGCCGTGTTGCTCCTGCTGGTCATCGCACTCGGTGTCGCGCCAGACCTCTCCTTTGGTATGATACAAGACTCGATTTCACCGGTTCTCGAGATCGGAGGTGGTGCATAGATGGTCGCACTCCCTGACTGGATGGCACTCGCCCCAGCACTCTCGCTGGCCCTCGCCTCCCTGGTGTTGCTGCTAGCGGACTCGATTGATCCTGACACGACGAACACGGGACTACTGGCCGGTATCTCGGTGCTCGGCTCCCTGCTTTCCTTCGGGTTCGCTGGCTGGTTTATCACCGCCGGAACCGGAATGGCCGATAGCACTGGCGTCGCGCTGTTCAACAGCCAACTCGTCGTCGACCAGATGGCCCTGTTCTTCATGGCCATCGTCGGCAGCGTCACGACGTTGGTCGTGCTCGCGAGCTACGACTACGTCGCCGAACACAGCTACCAGGCCGAGTTCTTCGCACTTGTTCTGCTATCCGCGACTGGGATGAGCATCCTCAGTGCGGCCAACAGCCTAGCAACGGCCTTCGTCGCACTCGAATTGGTGTCGCTACCGTCCTACGCACTCGTCGCCTTCCTCAAGGAGAACAAGGGCAGCGTCGAAGCAGGACTGAAGTACTTCCTCATCGGCGCGGTGTCTTCGGCGGTGCTGGCCTACGGCATCTCGCTGGTGTACGCTGCAACGGGCGTGCTTCGGTTTGACGGCGTCGCAACCGCTATCTCCAGTGGTACGATCCAGACCATCTCCGAGGGGTCGATACAGGCCCAGTCCGGTGACCCTGCCGTCCCGATGGCTATCCTCGGCGTCGGTATCCTGATGATTATCGGCGGCGTCGCGTTCAAGACCGCCTCCGTGCCGTTCCACTTCTGGGCCCCCGAGGCATACGAGGGCGCACCAGCGCCAATCTCGGCGTTCCTCTCCTCGGCGTCGAAGGCCGCCGGCTTCGTGCTGGCGTTCCGCGCGTTCGCTGTCGCATTCCCAATCGGTGACCTGCTCGCCGCCGGCGGGGCGATCAACTGGGTGATGGCGTTCCAGATCCTCGCCATCGCGACGATGTTCATCGGGAACTTCGCCGCCGCAACGCAGGAAACGGTCAAGCGGATGCTGGCCTACTCCAGCGTCGGCCATGCCGGCTACGTCCTCATCGGACTCGCCGCCGTGTCTGGCTCCGGTGAGGGCCTGAGCCTCAGCATGAGTGCGGGGATGTCCCACCTGCTCGTCTACGGCTTCATGAACACGGGCGCGTTCCTGTTCATCGCGCTGGCCGAGTACTGGGGCGTCGGCCGCCGCTTCGAGGACTACAACGGTCTCGGCAGAGAAGCGCCGGTCGCCTGCGCGGCGATGACGGTGTTCCTGTTCAGCCTCGCCGGCCTGCCGATCGGCGGCGGGTTCTTCTCGAAGTTCTACCTGTTCCAGGCGACGCTCAACGTCAGCGCGTGGTCGCTGGCCGCCGCGCTCATCATCAACAGCGCGCTCAGCCTGTTCTACTACTCCCGCGTTGTCAAGGCGATGTGGATCGAGGAACCGACTGGCAGCCGGACCATCGAGTCGTACCCGATGGGGCTGTACACCGCTGTGGTGGGCGCCGCTATCGTGACGGTACTCCTGCTACCCGGCTTCAACCGCGTCTCCGAAATCGCGTTCCAGGCCGCGCAGTTGCTGTAGTCTGACGCCTAGCTATTTTCTGTCTCACACGCTCTTCAAGTAGCGAGGCTTACGCCGACTCGTAGACGAACACGCCGCCGCTCTCGCGCTTCTCGACGCGGTCGGTGACTTCGAGTACGTCCAGATGGCCGACAGCCTCGCTCATCCCAGCAAAGTACTCCGTGGCGGGCAGGTCGCCGAACAACGCCGTCATCACGTCACTGGGTGTCGTCGCTCCGCCGGAGACGATGTCGGCGACCTCCGCGGTGCGCTGGTCGTGTTCCGCGAGGATGTCGTCGATACGCTCCTGCGGTGCTTCGACGGGCTCGCGGTGGCCGGTGAGAAAGCGGTCGTGACCTTGCTCACGGAGCCACCGGAGCGAGTCGTTAAATGCCGGTAACACCTTCGGCCGCGCCCCGCTTTCGTCGGGCACCTGCAGGAACGGATTGGGTGTGATGTCGCCCAACACGTTGTCGCCGACGACCGCTTCACGTCGGCCCTGAAAGTCATATGAGAAGATTATTTCGCCCGCGGAGTGGCCCTGCACAGTGTCAATCGTCAGTTCCGTATCGTCGACGGTGACGGTATCACCAGCCGCGAGCGCGCGGTCGGTGTCGACGCTCTGGGCATAGGGTAGGAAGGCTTCCGGTAGCTGTGTGACCGTTTCGGCGGTCTCGCGTGAGACACCACACCGCTCGAAGAAATCCGCGAAATAGGACTGTTCGGTGTGTAGCTGCGCCGCGAAATCGCGCATGATATCGGCTGCCGGTTCGCTGGCGAGGACACGCGCTCCTCGCTCGGCGAACCGGTTCGCCATGCCGAAATGGTCCGGGTGCGGATGGGTGACCAGCACCTGCTCGATATCAGCCGGGGACAGCTCGCGTGCTTCGAGCGCCTCGACCAGACGCGACCACGCTTCCTCGCTGTCGGGTCCCGGATCGACGATCGTTCGCCGCGCGATGTATGCATTGACTGGCCCGACCTGAAACGGCGTCGGGATCGACACCCGTGTGAACATATCTCCCCGTTGCAGGTGGTGGCGCAAAACAGTTCGTACCCGCACGGCACGTTTACCATCGTGGCCGCTCGCTGTCCCTCGGTTAGCTGTGGTTCCTCATGGTTTTCCGGGCACAAGAGCTATATTCGTCCTTCGCGTAGGGACAGATATGAACAAGCACTTCGAAGACGCACGGTACTACCTGAAGCGTGCCGGGGAAACCGCCACCAAGGGCGTCAAAGAGGAACTCGACCCGGTCGAGGAACGCTTCCGAGAACTCACCGGGAAGGAAAAAGAGCCCGAACCCAGCCGCCTGGAGGGCGTCAAGGCCGACCTGAAGGACCTGCAGGGAAGAGCAGAGGGCGAAGCCGAGGAAGCGATCGCTGACGCCCGCAAGAAGATCGGTGCGTATCGCGGTACGGAAGAGCCGGAAGCGTAGTCGGAAAGCAATTCTTAAGGGATGCGCTCGAATAGAGTTGAGTGCACTGGGTTGGTGATCTAGTTCGGTTATGATACCTCCTTCACACGGAGGAAGTCGGCGGTTCGAATCCGCCCCAACCCATCCATTCTCTTCCCGAATCGAAAGGATAGTACGGAGTAGGGATGCTTATAAAACGTCGTCCAAACCGTGGGTCCATTCGATTCATTGAATACCTCGATTCACTCGGCAAGTTCCGTCTCAAAATCTTGTCTAAGGCTAGAAAAGTCTTTCCCGTGGGGTGACTCGCGCCTTGTGCGAGGTGCGCGTGACTTCATGGATTCACTGAGAGCCGGGAAGTCACCGGAGTAGATTTTTTAAAAGCCAGACTTTCGACTCCTTGCAATCGATGCGCACCCCCACTGCAAAAATCGCTCAGAAATGCAACCAGAATATGCCCTTCACTTACCGCATGGTAGTGATTTACAAGAAACATTTTTAAATCTAAGAGCTGATTTATAAGGCGTACCAATGTTCAACAACGATGGGCCTTGGGAAAACGACACCATCGAGGAAGACAATCTGTTCGGCGGCGAGCCGTCAGAGTATGAGGAAGTGGAAGGCGAAAACGACCTTTGCGACTGTGACCCACAATACAAAGAGTCGCAGACTGTTCAGCAATCGGCAGGGGCGAACTTTGGCGGGTTCGGTGGCCAAGTGAGCGACGGGACAACAGTAATCGTCTGTACGAAGTGCGGTGGCAGATTCTACGAAGATAAGGAAGAGACGCGAGGCAGAAACGGGTTTGACCCGATGATGTGATAACATGAAAGCAATTGGTCGGCTTATCGGTGGGTTGGCGTCCATCTACTTCCTATTCGACTTCTTTTTCTGGAACGGTGGTCTTGTCAACCCGAGCATTTTACAGAGAATGTCTAATGTGATGACAATATTGGTCTAATTTCCTCTCACCTTGTTGAAGCCGACTTCGCTTCCGCTAAGGTAGGGTGTGAGCCGACGAGAGTTACCGAAGAGCCATGTTGATGGAATACGGGAAGTCGGTTCATCGTTGTTGATTCACTTCGGGCAGACTTCCGCACAGAGTGGTTCAATGCTACTCAGTCCTTGTCTTGCTTCGCTTCGCTCCGCGAGACTCTTATCACACTGTCCGCTCCTTTTTGCCCACCGCTTCGGGAAGTGGTGTCGTCTATGAGACTATGATGCTATGATGCTATGATGCTATGATGCTATGGCCATGTGCCGCCAAATTAAAGTAATCGGCTAAACAACACCCAAGTATGAGTGATGAGTTAGACCACCTGTCTTTCGAGGCTACGGGTAGCAGGGCTGTAGAGACTGTGATGAGTGTCCTTGAACAATTTGCTGATGGTTCGCAATTCGATAGAGTGTACGTCGAAATCGGCAATCCCTCAAAGAGTGATAGGCCAAAAGTCCAGCAAACCAGTCTCCCATTTGACGGGGAAAATCAAGAGAGTGGACAGGAGCCGAAATCAATCCAGAGCGGTACGTCACACCACAAGATGTTATCGGCACTTAAGCAGTTAGAGAATCAAGCGCCAGTTGCGACAAGGAGGACGCTTGAGATTGTTGACCTTCCCAAAGGAACAGCATATGCGGCCATGTCGGCTCTCTATGATCGAGGGTTGGTCAATCGCACAGACAAGAAAAACGACGACAACAGCTATGAATACGAGATTAGCGAGGCTGGAGACGCTGAACTTGAACGGCTTGGTACAATCGAATAAATATGGCGAGTAAACCATCAACTGACGGCGATGCTCCCGTGATAGCCATCAACTGGGAGAAGTTAGAAACAATTCTTAAAGTCATTTTCTACGCCGCTATGCTGTTCTGCACCCTGTATGCAGTATTTGTCTATGGTCAAGTTCCAATGCCATAGCACATACTATTGTAGCTCAATTTGCTCATCAGAATTCACTCCCACAATTTCCACAGGAAGGTCTTATCGCGTTTAACAGCTTTCAGTTGGTTTCTGGCAGGTGAGTAATGCACCTCGAAGCCGTCACCTTCCCATCGGAGAATTGGCTTTCTGCCAAGACCTTGTGCGAAGTACGCCACGGCGTAGGTTGCTACCTTACCAAAAAACCAGTTGCTCACTGCCATCAAGCGGTAGCACCTCATTCCGAATTTCTAGCTCAGATTGAGATTCCTCGAAGCTCATTCGTCGTCACCTCCGACAAGTGAACCGTCCGGTGCGACCTGAATGGTGTCGCCGTCGCACAAGTCGGCCCCATTCGTCGCATTGCGGCAGAGGCTACGAACCTCTTGAACCTCTTGTTTCCCAATGCGTCCGGTTCGGTGTTGTTCTTGTGCTTGGCCCGCCACTCTCGTAGAGCTTCGGCAGGCAGATTCACCTCTACCGAAGTGGCGGCTACGCTTCTCTCTTTCATCGTTCACTGTCCCATTTTTTCACGCAATTCAGCCTGTTTTTAACTCTGCACGCGAAATTTCTGGCTGAAAGCCATACTTTGACCCACACAATTCACTACGAAACGTCTCACTTAGGCTTTCGAAGCCCACGCCGGGGGGTGGACGGTCGTCTGTCCCCGTTCAGTGAATTGGAGGCTAACGGTCACGGTCACCGGCCCCCCATCACGACTTGTCGCGTAGGAGACGTGGTACTCATGGACGAACCCCTCAGGGCTAATGAGCGCCGAGAACTCATAGTTCGAGGCGTTCGCATATGCTGAGGAGGTGTCCGGCTCACCGACTGACTCCACCCGGTAGAGCGTCGTACCGTTGCGCTCAACCGTCTCCGCAACCGTCGTGTTACTTGCAACCAATTTTGAGTAGACGCCCCCATACCGTTCCTTTCCGGGTGTCGCTGCCTTCTCCGCGCCAACGTGTGCGACCGTTCCGTTCTCGTAGACCGTCCGTTGGACGAGCAGTGAGTCGTTCCGGAACACGGTTATCGTACGAGTCGAATTCCGTTCGGTACCCCCAATGTGCAACTCATAGAGGTACTGCCCACCGTGGCCGCGTTTCATGGTCGCCGAGAGGTTTTGGAGAAGGGTTCCATCAGCGTGAATCGACCGATAGGAGCGCTTCGTGTACGTGGTGTTCGTAAGGTGGTCGCGGTGGGCCTTCGTCAGCGCCCATGCGTCAGTTACACCCGATTCGGTAAGCCCGGGTGCGAGTGCTGTCGTGTTCTCGCCGCTCGTCGGTGACGGTGTTACGGTCGGCGACCACGGTACCCCACTACACCCCGCAAGAACGACGAAAACGGCGACGACTACTGTAAGTCGAATACGTCCGGGAAATTTCACTCTTAATTGACATTATTACGTTCATCACGGATATGATTTAGGGACGTAGAGACGACCTTGGAGTTCTCACATTCGCGATAGGAGTACGTACGACCGTTTGGACCACTCTCATAATGAGGAGTTATCGCACCGTAGGCCGTGAACCTCTCCAGAATTAGCCTCGGTTAGCACGCTACGAATTTGGTACCTCCGTCGTAACGCCACGGGAGTACAGATAGCAGTCGGTTGCGCTGCAGTCCTGCCGTTTTTACCGCTCGGTAAACAAAGGAGCGTATGACTGAAAGCGAGTCGCAGGCGTCGGCTGACGGGCCGCTATCCGGAGAGATGGTCCGGCATGGGACGGGCGTGAATTCGAACCGCGCGTTTCAGACGGACAGCTATCCGTACAATCTGGACCCGTTTGTCCTATTCGAGCAGTTCTACATCGACCCTGACAAGGGGTTCCCGATGCACCCTCACCGGGGATTCGAAATCGTCTCGTACATGATTGAGGGTGGCATGGAACACGAGGATTCGCTGGGCGTCGCAAACACTGCATACGAGAACGACGCGATACGTATCACGACCGGCAGTGGGATACGTCACTCCGAATTCCCCGCCGACGGGCAGGCCTGCACCGGACTCCAGCTCTGGGTGAACCTGCCGCAGGCGGAGAAGGATGCTGACCCGGACTACGTTGACGCCACGGCCGACACGCTGCCGACGGCGGAGCAGGGCGGCGCGACGGTCACGACAGTTATCGGCGAGGGCTCACCGATCAGCCTCCATACGCCAATGGAGTATCTTGATGTCGCCGTGGCCGACGCGTGGACGTGGTCGGTCCCAAAAGGGTGGTCTGGATTCCTCTATGGTGTCACCGGTAGCGGGACGGTTGAGGGGTATTCGTTCACTGCGGGTGATGTCCTGCCGGTCACTGACGCGCGGTCAGTGGCACTCCGAAGTGATGACTCACTCCGTGTCGTCGCCGTCTCGGGCCGCCCGCACGGCGAGCCGATCCGACAGCGCGGCCCGTACGTTCTGTAAGTGGGGGCGTCGCGTGGCTCAGGGCCGGACGTGAGGGGTCGACCATATTTTACCAGATGGTAAAACTCTTCTGTGGGCGGTCCGTGTCCTGTAACATGGCAGACGTAGCAGTTGTCGGCGGCGGCCCCGCCGGCCTGAGTGCGGCACAGTACGCTGCGAAGAACGACCTCGAAACGATCACCTTCGATACAGACGAGTCGTGGATGCACAAGGCGCACCTCTTCAACTACCCCGCCGTGCGCTCCATTAGCGGCGAGGAGTATCTCACGATCGCTCGCGGGCAGGCCCGGGACCGTGGCGCAACGCTGTACGAGACGGCAGTCACGGCTATCGAACAGACCGATGACGGGTTCGTCCTCACGACAGCAGACGACGAGTACACCGCGGAGTACGTCGTTCTCGCGACTGGTGGTGACCGAAGCCTCGCCGAGGAGTTCGGCTGTGCGTTTACCGATGAGGATGTCGTCGACGTGACTGTCGATATGGAAACGTCAGTCGAGAACGTGTACGCGACCGGTGCGATGGGTCGAGCGGAGAAGTGGCAGGCGGTCATCGCGGCCGGTGACGGTGCTGCAGCCGTCCTCGACATTCTCTCGAAGGAGAAAGGCGAGTACTACCACGACTTCGATATGCCATCAGACGTGCCGGAGCTCTAACGATGCAGTCAGAATCGACTCCCACAATCAATCTTGCTACGCTCTCGAATCGTGCTGTTGGAAACGCTCGTGTGGTCCCGGTGGTGAGCGCCTAATGGCACCCGAACTCAACGTCGTGTTGCTCGTCGTCGGCCGCGTCCTCTTCGGCGGCGTGCTCGCGTTCACCGGCCTGAGCCACTTTACACAGACAGAACAGATGGCAGGCTACGCCGAGTACAAGGGCCTCCCGGCGCCGAGATTCTCAGTCCTCGCGTCCGGTGGGCTCCTCATCCTCGGCGGGCTCGGTGTGACCGTGGGCGTCTTCCCAGTCGTCGCAGCGGTCGCCCTCGCCGTGTTCCTCATCGTCTCGGCGGTTGCGATGCACGACTTCTGGGCCGTGCCGGACGAGGACCGGCAGGACGAACTGAACAGTTTCCTGAAGAACGTCACGCTCGCTGGCGGTGCACTCGTTGTCGCGGCATCAGCAACCGGGACGTGGGCGCTCAGCGTCGGCATCAGCCCCCTCTGACGCTGTCTTTTCAGGCCGATCTACTGCGGCGGGTACAGTGAGTCGAGAATGAAGTCGTTGACGGCCCGCTTGGCCTCGTCGGGTGCGTCCTCGTGGCCGAGCGCGATCCGCCGGCCGCGGGCCGCGTGAATTACGTCCGTGATGAGCTGGCCCATCAGTTCAGCGTCAACATCGCGAAACGTGCCCTGCTCGATTCCGTCTTCGATGACTGTGGAGATGCTTTTGCGAAGGCGGTCGTAGTGCTCGTTGAACAACGCCCGGTGCTCGTCGTCGTTTTGCGCGTAGGCGTACAGCTCGTGGTACACCTTCATCCGATCCCAGTGTGAGAAGTCGTCGAACTCCGGGCCGAACAGGCATCGGTCGATGCGGACGTCGAGTTCTGTACGGGGGTCGGTTTCGTCGTCAACCTCGACACTGCCCTCGTACTGATCGATAATGTACTCCAAAAACGAAGATATCAGGTCGTACTTGCCGTCGAAATGATAGTGGATCACCTGCCGAGACATCTCCATCTCCTCGCCGATGTCTCGGACCCGCAAGTCCTTGTAGCCGTGCTTGCTCAGCGCCCGAAAGGTGGCCTCCATAATGACCTCCCGGGTGTCCTGTGGCGTGCTCTGCCCGTCCGATTCGCTCATGCCCTGTTTTATCGTGGTAGGCACATATCGGTTTCTCCATCCACATCGGGACTGGCGAGTCGGCGTCGGCCAGGCTGTGTTCGCTTCCGCTACTGTCGCCGCTCAATTCGCTCAGGTGCGTTCGACGAACCGAGCGTCGGCGGAGGTGTGGCCCCGGTTGAACGACAGCACCTTCGCTCGGATCACGTCGCCGGCTGACACCGACGACGGCACGTCTTCGGTGAACAGGACGAAGCCCTCGACTTTCCCAACGGCGACGCGGTCGCCGGAGTGGTGGTCGCTAAATTCGGTGATGCCGAACTCGTAGGTCTCCCCGAGTTCGACCGGCGGTTCGCGCTCTTGTGCAGCCTCGTGGGCACGTTTCGACGCACTGCTGGATGAGCGGCGGGTAATCGCAAACGCCAGCGCGAGGCCCACGGCGAGAGCGGCCCCGCCAGCGGCGAGCCAGATCGGTTCCATGCCAGGGGTTGCAGGACGAACGGATTAATACCTTTCAGAGTCCGGCGACAGCGCTTACAGCCCGAGGCGGTCCAGAATTCCGCCGCCCGAGTCCGAGTCCCCGCCCGTGGCGTCCCACTCTGTCGGGAGCTCGGCCGCAAGCGACGTGACCTCGTCGTCGCTGTAGCGGGGGTCCTCCGTCGCGTCGTCGAGCCAGTTCGCCCACTCTTCGGCCGTCATCTGCCCGTGGGAATCGACCTCCCACTGGTCGACGAGCGCCTCCCGGTCGTGGAACGGGATGTCCATGCCGCTGTCGCCCCAGTACAGCGGGGAGAGCGCGAACTCGTGGGTATCGTCGTCCAGCCAGACGAGCCGGTAGGGGTAGTCGTTGTAGCAGAACACGTCGTCGGGCGAAACGACATCGCCGTTGGGAAGCTCCAGGGTCTGAGACATTGTATCACAGTAGGGGCTACCCACGCTTCAGGGTTATGTGTCAGTAGAACTACCTGATCGGCTGGACGCCCGCCGCTACGCGAGCGGGTCACACAGCGCCCACTCGTCCGTCTCGGGGTCGAGGTTCGAGGGCTCCGCGCCGCGGTCGGTCACGATGCCGGCGTGGTAGTAGATTGCTTTCAGTTGGAACACAGTGGGGGAGTGATAGACGCTGCCGTCGGTGAGTTCCGAGCGACGGAGCGCCCCCTCACCGGTCAGTACCCGCTGGCGGACCGCTTCGTCGCCGCGGAGGAACAGTTCGACGGCGAACTCGGGATGCAGCGCGTGGAGGTACTCCACGAACTCGACGAGCGACGGGGACTCGTAGCCGTCCCGGTGGCAGGCGTAGAGCCCGTCGACGAGCAACTCCGTGGCCGGGTAGTCGGAGACGACGCGGCGGACGAGCTGGCCCCACTGTGGTGCGATGTCGATGAACCGCTTGCGGGAGCGCTGCCAGTCTGCGAACCGGCGGAGTGCGGCGTCAACGCCGCCGACCGTCCGGAGCGCGAACCGGACGACTTCTCGACCCAGCGGTGTCAGCGTGAGCGCTCCCTGTCCGGTGTCGATCAGGTTCAGAAACGCCGCCCCGGCGATAGCGCCGTCGACAGCACCGACGACGTGGGAGGCAAGCAGGTCCCGCGCGTCACCGTCGTGGTAGACGGCCAGCGGGACCGCAATGTAGTTTTTCGGATGATTGAGTCCGAAGTTCTGGTCGGCGACACCCTGAGCGCTGGCCTGAAACCGGATCGCCGAAGCGGCGTCCATCGACCCGTGGCCGACCACGCGGGGCCGTTCCAGAACCGCGACTGCGCCGTCGGATTCGACGCCCAGCACGCCGACGTTTAGCTCGCGGGCCATCGTCCGCGCGGCGGTGGAGATACCGCTCCGGGGCGCGGTCAGGAAGGCCACGTTGGCCTCGTTGAGCCGGTCGTGGGCCTGAACGACGCCGCGTTCAGCGTCGACGCCACCGCTGTCCGTGTAGCCCTTCGCCTCGACGACGATCAGCGGCGGGCGGTCGCCGAGTCGGTCGACGGACAGCAGGTCCGTCGAGAGCGTCTGTACGCCGACGAGGTCGGGATAGCCCGTTCCGACCCGGACGTGGTTGAACGGCGCGAGCGTCGCCTGTACGGCCGCCTCGATAGGCGTGTCGTCCAGCCAGCGTTGCTGTGCGAACTGCGTGTCCGCGACGACGTAGGCGTCCTCGCGGTCCGCAAATAGCCGGTCTTTCGTCCGGGCGAGTACCTGTGGCTCGGAGAGTCCCGACGCCGCTGTGGCCATAGACGGCGTTCACACAGGGCGGACATGAGTGTTCTGTCCCCGGAGAAGCAGATCGGGCCGCTGCTCTGGGCCACCCCACCTAGCGGCAGTGTTATCTTCTGGCACGGTCGATAGGGAGACATGACAGCACCGCTACCGGACGGCGTGCAAGACTGGTTCTGGAGTCGCCACGCGAACCCAAAGAGCGGCTGGCCGCGAGTACCGACCGGCGCTGTCATCGTGTACGCGGTGTATCAGCGGGACTGGCGGCTCCTGGCCGCGGCGCTGCTGTGGACAGCTATCAATCCAATCCTGTTCGCACCGCCGGACACCGAGGACGCCTGGATGACCCGTGCTGTGCTGGCAGAGCGGTGGTGGCTCACCGAACAGGACAACGGAACGATGGGCCTCGATTATCCGAACGTGTGTAACACCGGCGGCGCGCTGGCGTCGGCCCTCGCGCTGTACGCCGCCTGGCATCGCCGACCAGTCAGCGCCGCGGTCGCCACGCTGGCGATGAGCGGGCTGAAGCTCTGGTGGCTCCGCGAGCTCGTCCGGCGGTACGACAAGCGCGGTTCGGAGCGATCGGCGCTCGCGTGAACGTCAAAACGAGCCTCGAAAAGAGGAATGTCTCTGTTGGTCGTCAGTACTGGTGGAGCGGTTGTTGGCGGATTTTGGCCCGTAACTCCCCAATCGAGGGGTCGCCGTCGCCGCCGAACTGCTGTGTCACGGAGTGAACTTCCTCGCGAGAGATTTTGACGTTGCCCTGCTCGATAACGTCGGCAGGTCGTTCGCGGAGTTCACGGATCGTCCCGACCGCGAGTAGGAACGGAATCGCCCACGCAGAGAGGGTGTTGCCACGGGTTTCGGGCATGGCTTCGAGCCACGCCTGCGCGTCGTCGAGGTAGCCCTCCGCTCGCTCGGTCACCTGCTCGATGACGGGGACCAGCGAGTCGACGTTGTCGGTGTCGCTCACGTCGCTGTGGTCGAGGCCCTGCTCGTGGAGCAGTTCAAGCGGAAGATAGACGTTGTTTTCCTCTTCCATGTCCGTCGCGGCGTCCTTGGCGACGTTGACGAGCTGGAGCAGCAGGGCAAAGGAGCGGGCGTTTTCCTCCATCTGGGCGATCTGCTCGTCTGTGGCTTCGTGGGAGACCAGCCCGGTCACCAGCGTCCCGACGGTCCCGGCGGCGTACCAGCAGTACTCTTCGAGTTCGTCGAGCGTCTTGATTCGCAGTCCGCCGGCGTCGGCGTAGCGGTCGACGAACATCGCCATCCCGTCAACGAGTTCCCGGACCGGCCCGCGAATCGTCTGTGTGGAGTGGTCATCGAGCGTGTGAAACACGTCGACGATGCGGCCTGCGTTCTCGACGACTTCCCAGTCAGCGTTCGTCGTCGTAGGGATCCACTCTTCGACGGCATCGTGGAACGACGACACGGTCGTCCCGCTCGACGGTTCGAGCGAGCGGCTGTACGTCTGCAGGAGTTCGGTCTGCACCGCTGGAGGGAGATGACCGGCGTCCTCGATCGTGTCAGCCACACGACAAAGAAGGTAGCCCAGACAGATGTCCCGGGCCATCGGTTCATTGAGTTCCGAAATTGTGAGACTAAACGTCCGCGACACACGATGGACAGCATCGTAGCACCACTCGATGTCTTCCGAAGACGACCGGTCTGTGTGGTTCTGAGACATTCCCGACATCCGGGGTAGGGCATACGATGATAAAAATGGGACGGCTACGGCGTCAGTTCTATCCCGGCCACGGTTCGGTGTTCCGACAGACTCAGGAGTGTCCGAGCCTATCTTGAGGTATGAACGGCACAGCGATTGGGAGGACGCAACTGTGAACACCCGGGACACAGTGATATTAGTGCTGACGGTTCTCGCTGCTATCATCCTCCCGGGCCTCGCAAACTGGGGCTTCAGCACGCTTGGCTTCCCTTGGGTCGGGAGCGCTGTCTGGGCGCTGGGGTACGGCCTCGGCGTCGTCTTCATCTGGTATGAGTGGGTCCGGCCGCTCGATATCACCGGCCCAGAGGGTGTCGGCGGAAGTGAGGATTCAAGCGAGTAACGCACTGCTCGGCTTTTCTGAACTACTAACTGTCTGTTTTCTCAGCCAGCCCTCTCCCGAGAATACACGTGTTGAAAAACCATCATACTACACCTGTAGTACCTTCCTGACAACATTTATAGCCGTGGTCGGTCCAACGTGAGGTATGACAGACGAGGCGCTCGGCGAGGGTCGTTCCGGAACGAAGGGACGCGCCGGGTGGACACGCGAGCAGGCGAGTCGGATCGAGCGGACCGACGACACCGTCGCTCCCATCGTTTATCCGCCCGAAACCGAACAGATTCCCGAGGTCCACATCTGGGATACGTGGTACCTCCGGAACCGCGACGGCACGCTGGCGACAGTCGACGGTTACCGGGTCTGTTTCTCGCTGACGGCTCCGTCGGACCTGCTGCCCGGCAAGCGCCACGACGTGGCGACCATCCGCTGTTTCTACTCCGACGACGGTCGCAACTGGCACAACGCCGGCCCGGTGTTCGAGGACCCGCTGGGCCAGCGCCAGTGGGCCGGGTCTGCGCTGTACGACGACGACGGCAGCGTCTATCTGTTCTACACTGCGGCCGGCGAGGAGGGGGCCGAAGCCCTGACCTACACACAGCGCATCGTTGGCGCGGGCGGCGGTCGCATCGACACAGCCGACGGGTTCGAGCTCTTGGGTCCGTGGACCCACCACGAACTGCTCCAGCCCGACGGCGACCGCTACGAGCGCGAAGACCAGTCTCGCAGGATGATATACACCTTCCGCGACCCGTGGTTCTTCGAGGACCCCGAGACGGGCGAAGCGTGGCTCCTGTTCGAGGCGAACACGCCAGTACCGGAGGGCAGCGATGTCTGTGATGGCGACGACGCATTGCAGGAGTTCAACGGGAGCGTGGGCATCGCTCGCTCACCGACGGGCGACCCGCTGTCGTGGGAGCTCGAAGACCCACTGCTGGACGCTGTGGGCGTCAATCAGGAACTCGAACGGCCGCACATCGTGTATCGGGACGGCCTGTACTACCTCTTTATTTCCAGCCACCTCCATACGTTCGCACCGGGCTTGGACGGCTTCGACGCGCTGTATGGCTTCGTCGCAGAGAGTCTCCGCGGTGACTACGTCCCGCTAAACGAATCGGGCCTCGTCGCGACGAACCCCGAGAACGCACCGTTCCAGTCCTACTCGTGGATGGCCTTCCCTCATGGCGACGAGGTGCTAGTCCAGAGCTTCTTCAACTACTACGACTTCGACGGCGAGACGCTGGACGAAATCGCCCATCTGTCCGAGTCCGAGCAGATGCGCCGGTTTGGCGGCTCACTCGGCCCGACGCTCCGGCTTGAGGTGGAGGGGAGCCGGACACACATTATCGGGTCGCTTGGGCACTGGCACATCCCACTGGCGGGCGAGACGCTCCCACTGACGGACCGAGAGCTGATTCGGCGCGGGAAACGCAACGATACCAGTGCCGGTGGCTACGGCGCGCGAACCAAGGCTGAGCGGAAATAAGGCGTCCCAAAGCGGTCTTTTGGCAGGAATTCAACCGGGGCGGTCTACCAGACCGAGTCCAGTTCCCAGACGTCCAGCGACGCGATAGTGGCGCGCCCGCCGTCGGCCGACAGCGAGATGCCGGTGGCGTCCTCGCGGGTCGGATACACGCGGCTGGTCAGGCAGTGCCGTTCGTTGGCGAACACCTCGACGACACTCCCATCGACGAAGACACGCAGCGACAGTGGTGCGTCGTACGGTCGGACCCGCATCGTTTGGGTGTCGCCGGTCGCCTGCGGGTCGGTGCTCGAGGCCGACCGGTCGACGGCGATTTCGCTCTCGTAGGAGTACCGAATCGGTGTCCGTTCCTCGCCGTCCGGCGATTCGAGGACGGACAGTTCGACGGCTTCAGCGTCCTCCAGCCGGACGGTTGCGCGGAGTTCGAACGACCGGCTCTCGACCGGCAACTGCTCGGTATCGCCCGCATCAAGGCGCACCACGTCGTGACTGGTGTTTTCGCCACGTAGCTCTGTGAGTTCGGGGGCCGGCCGCTGGCACAGGCCACCGTCGTCGGCCAGCGACAGCTCCCGGGGCAGCGACATCGCACCGGACCAGCCGGCATCCCACTGCCCGCTCACGTCGCGGGCCTCAGGGAGCCACCCCCAGGTCAGGATGCGGCCGTCGTCGGTCCACATCGACTGTGGGGCGTAGAAGTCGCCGTGGTCGAGCTTGTCGCGGCGGTCGGCGTCGAACTCGCCGTCTTCGTACGTCCCGAGGAAGTACACCACGTCTTCGTAGTTCGAGATGTGGAGAAGCTGTCTGTCGCCGAAATCAAGCAGTTCCGGGCACTCCCAGACGGTTCCAGCGGTGTCGCGGTCGCCAGCGAGTATCGGGCCCTGGTACTCCCAGTTCCGGAGGTCGGCTGACTCGTACAGTAGCGCCGCCCCGCCGCCGCCCTCGATTCCGGCTCCGATGAGCTGGTACCAAGTGTCGTTCTCGCGCCAGACGCAGTGGTCCCGGAACTCTCCTTCCCAGTCCTCGGTGCGGAGCACTTCCGGCTCGGACGGCAACTCCTCGATAATGGGGTTATCCGGGTCCTTGTCCCAGGCCGTAAGGTCGTCATCTGTGGCGGTGGCGATACAGGGGAGCTGGCGCTTGTCGCGACCACCCGTGTACAGCACGGTCGGGACGCCAGCGTTGTCGACCGCACAGCCGGACCAGCAGCCGTCCCGGTCCGGGCCGTTGGGCGAGGGTGTGAGCGCGACCGGGCGGTCCTCCCAGTGGACAAGGTCGTCGCTGACAGCGTGGCCCCAGTGGATCGTGTTGTGAAACGGTCCGGCGGGGTTGTACTGGTAGAACAGGTGATAGCGGCCGTTCCAGTGGATGAGCCCGTTCGGGTCGTTGAGCCAGTTCGCCGGCGGCGTCACGTGATAGGACGGACGACTCGGGTCGTCGTCGAGCCGCTCGCGTAACCGCCCGAACGTGTCGACATCCTTCGGGCGGCCGGTCAGCGGGTGCCGTTTGTCCGACGCCAGGAACGCCAGCGCGTTCTCGATGAGCGTCTCGCGGTTGCCCCGACACACGTCGTGGGTCGGCTGGGCGAACGCAACGGACGACCCGATGCCCAGTACCTGCCCGTTGCCAGGCTCCCAGGAGAGTATCGTCATCTGTTTGACTACGTCAGTGTCGCCTCGGATTGTACTCGCGAGCACGTCCCCTGACTGGGGCGCGATTGACTCGTATCTCGCGTAGGGAATCGTGACACCGGCACCGCGGGTGTGAACGCGAAGGGTGTCGTAGTCTGCGTGAATAGGGTGGTCGTCGTACAGGGTCTGCCAGAGGTGGCCGGTCGGCTCCGGGACCTCTTCCCAACCGGTGGCGTCTGGCGCGACCTCCTCAAACCCGAGCGGTTCGACAGCCGAGAGCGCGCTCAGCGTCAGCAGGAGGGTCCCGCCGTCACGGACGTATGCGGCCAGGGCCGGCGCGTCGGCCAGCGCTCGCTCGTCGAACAGTTCGTCCCGATGCCACCAGAGCACATCGTACTCGGACGGGTCGACAGATGAGAGTGCGCATCGCTCGGCATCGTCGACTGTCTCCTGACACCAGTCGTAGGCCGCTGCCTGCTCGTCGGTGCAGGCACCGGCGTAGAGACAGCCGATGCGTAGCGAATTTGCCATTGCCCCGTTATCCCCTCCTGAAATATAAAAACATTCGGCAATCGTTTCTGATCGAATATGCACACTCTTGTGGGCACCGTCGTTGATATGGGCAGCAAAGCGTTCGACGGCCCATCACCGGCCTACACAGGAGTGTCAGCACAGGTCGCTGTCGAAGTCGGGAACAGTTCCGAAAAGGGGTCAATAGGCACAGCGGTGGCTGAAAGGTGGAGTCTCGGTGAAAAAGCGGGCGGGACCTGTCAGTGAACTCGGGCGTTGCGGGCCTCAGCCTTCCAGTCGATGACGGTTTCGTGACAACTGGGACAGACGAACTCGGTGAGTTTTGTCGTCTGATCGTTGTATGACATCCGTGTGCCACAGTTGGTGCAATCCATTATAATTGTATATATTCTACTGAAGGATATAAATTTTCTCCTGACCATAGTCGGCTTGGGCAGGAGACAGGCTGTAACATCCGCTTAGTGGCAGTACGTCACATGAGGGATGGTAAACAATCACAATTAATAACAAAGGTAGGCGGTTCTCCGCAGGGGCTAGCGAGAACAGGGATGGGGAAAGACACAGTCGTAGAGCCCGTTACGCGTCCGTCAGCCGGCAGACGGCTGTCTGACTTGGCTTTAGGTATCAGGCCTCCGTAGCCGGGCATATGCCACGTACCCGTCTCGGTAGGGGTTCGTCCCAGGACCGACAGGGTGATGAACGCTCAACCGACGCGATCCTCCTCGGAATCGATACCGAGGTGTTCGAACTGCTTTCGACCGATCACGTCCGCAAAACGACACAGTCCGAGCCCAGAATCGAACAGTGGCTGGACTGCTGGCGGAATCCCTAGTTGGTCTCGACGAGACGGGCCGCGATCCGCTGTGCGCCGATGGTCGGCGCGACGTCCGGTTCGTCGGCGGCGATGACTTCGATGTCGCGGTTCAGCTCCGCACTGAGTCGTTCTTCGAACTCGTCAACGATGCCGGGGATGCAGGCCATACCACCGGTGATGGCGATCGGCCGGTCCAGTGCTAGCTGGTACACTTTCATGTAGTCGTTGGCCAGTTCCGGCAGGAAGGTGTTCGCCAGTTCGTCGACGGCGTCATCGAGGTACTCGTTGACTGCGTCCATCACAGAGCGCTCGATGGTGAATTCGTGTGAGCCACCGCCGGGCTGCTGGATAATGTCCGTGAACGGCTCGAAATCGACGAAGTCGGCGTGCTCTTCTTTGTATTCACGGGCAGTCTGATTGTCGATGTTGACACGGCCTTGCGTTTCTTCCTCGACGTAGTTGGCGATCATCCGGTCGACTTCGTTCCCGGTCACCGCGCCCGTCGTGAAGGGGGAGAGCTGCTCGCCGCGGCGGTACGCGGAGGCTTCGAGGTTCGTCGACCCCATGTTGACAGCGACGAAGATCTCGTCGATGGCTTCGAGGTCGTCACCAAATGCCGGGATGGAGCCACACAGCGACTCCGGATAGCTCTCGACGAGGTCTAGCCCGATAGAGGAGTTCTCGATGACGTTCTGGAGGTTCTCCAGCCCGGTCGGATTGTCAATGGTCGGGATGGCGTACACGACGCCGCTGTGTTCCGGGATGTCATGTTCGTCGATAATAGCCTCGAAGAACGTCTTGGTCATCTCGGCCCGGTCGGCGTCTTCGGGGAGCCCCGACCGAAGCATGTACTCAACGCGGTCCGGATACTCGCGGGCCGCTTCTTCGCCGTAGAGGATCTTCTCTTCGCCGGTCAGGGCGTCCTCGTACGTCGCCATGCACGTCAGTGTCTTGATGATCCGGTTCTCCGTGCCGTGTTCGCCCGGCAGGGCAATGACGGTCCGGGTGCTCCCGAGCTTGACCCCGACCGGAACAGCGGCAGCGCCGTCCGACGACACACCGGCGTCCGATTCGGACCCGGTGTCGTCGTCCGCATCCTCGTCACTCATATACGGTCGTCCTTGTCGACCGCCCGATATATATCCTCTCCCTAGTATTCAGGACTGATAGCTGTCCCTCGGAGAGCTGATACTGAATTCCCCTCAATAGCAGGGATTCAAAGGAAAGAATTGGTGCTGAAAACGAACCTTATGTCATCGCAGTGAGCTTCGCAACGTAGACGAGACTTAGCATATGGTCGTCGACGCTCAGTTCGTTGTCGTCGTTGGTCGCGGACTCGTCGATACCAAGCAGATAATCCGAGAGGTCGTCCTGCACGTCCTCTGTTATCCAGTCGATCGACCGATAGTAATCGAGCGCTTCGTCAGCCCCCTTATACCCGGAGTGCATCAGCAGGAACTCAAGCCACTCGAAGACCACGAACTCCGCAGCGTAGGTCTCGGGCAGTGCTTCGAGATAGGGCTTCTCGTGGGCGTCACCACCGAGGAACGGCAGCAGTTCACGGTACAGCCCGGAGCGGAACGAACTCCCCGCAAGCACCTCTTCATCGGCGTCGTCAAGCCCCATGTCAAGGTCCGTTGGGTCCGGGACGTCCTCGTCGCCCATCCCGTTGCCCCGCTGACGAGCCATCTTCCGTAACTCGTCGAGGTCGTAATCGCGCGGGTTGATGGTCATGATACTGACCCTTCAATCTACACAATCATAAATCTTGCACACCGTCAGACGGCCGTCATGCACACGCTCGCGGGCGTTTCCGTCTCGTCCGCGTTCCGTCCCCCAGTTGCGACGTTGATAATCGGGACCACATTTTTATAGTGGCTCGGAGTCGACCTGTGGATACTTGGATGATGAACCGGCAATCAGAAACCGGTCCAGCCCGCTTCTGTGTGACCAACGCGAAAGGCGGGACCGGAAAGACGACAGTTGCTATCAACGTAGCCGGTGCACTGAACGACCGCGGCCGGGACGTCCTCTTTATCGACCTCGACCCGCAGGGCAACGCCACGGAAGGCGTCGGCCTCGTCGAGGCGTACGACGCCGACCCGCCGACGCTGTTCGACGCACTGACCGGCGACCCATCGGCGCTGGGCGATCTTATCTGCGAGGGCGAGGAGATGGACGTGATCCCCTCCAGCATCGATATGCTCCAGGCCGAACACGAACTGACCATCGCCGACCTCATCGCCCGGGTCAACACCCAGGGCGGGGATATCGACCAGGCCGCGCTGGCTTCGTTCGCTATCAACATCACGCCGGAGATGGTCACAGGGTCACACGCGCTCGACACGCTCGACCGGGCGCTGTCGACGCTCGACGCCGACTACGACTACGTTATCATCGACTGCCCGCCGTTCTACGGGAAGCTGACCGACACCGGCATGTACGCCGCACAGAACGTCCTCATTCCCGCACTGACTGAGGCCACCTCCGAGCGAGCCATCGAACTGCTGATGGACCAGATGGCCGCGATGGAGCGCCAGACCGACGCGTCGATCAACACGCTCGGCGTCGTCGCCAACCGGGTCGAAACGACATCCGAAGACGAGACGATGCTCGAATGGTTTAACATGGCGTTCCCGGACAGCCCCGTCTGGGAGGTCCGCAAACGGGTAGCGCTGCAGCGCGCGTTCAGCGCTGGCCAGTCTATCTTCGCGACCGAGGAATCGTGTGACATGGCGGCTGTCTTCGAGGACATCGCCGCAGAACTCGACGAGCAGTTCGGCTTTACCGACACAGAGGTACCAGCATGAGTGACGACGAACGCATGGACAGGGCGGAGCGCATCCGACAGATGCGCGAGGGGAACAAGGCAGAAACTACCGACGACACCGCGGAGACGGACGAAGCCTCCGTGGATGGGTCCGGCGAACAGCCCGACGACGAGGGCGAAACCGAGGAGACGGCAGGCGAGGCCGCCGACACGGAACCGGCGACCGCCGCCAGCGATGACGCGCCTGACGAAGCGTCTGCAGCCGATGGACAGGCCGACAATGACACCGGCAGCGCCACCGACTCCAGCGGCACAGCCACTGACCAGAGCGACACCGACGCGATTGCTGCCGCACAGCGGGCGGCAGAGGCCTCAGCACAGATGACCCCTGAGAACGTCGACGCCGGTGTTGCCGACCAGCCGACGGAGGACCTGTCGGCGTCGGCCAGCCCGATGCAGGGGCCGACCGGCGTCGAGTTGCCGGACCAGGAACTCATTGAGGAGGCGATGGCGTCGGACAACACCGCCACGACCGAAGGTGGCGCTCGCGCCGCGGCTATCGACGACGACGCGACCCAGACAGAAGAACTGGTCCGGGTACTCGAATTCGCGCTCGGTGACGAGTACTACTGTCTCGACATCGACTACGTTGAGGAGATTGTCAAACGCGAGTCGGTCACCCGCGTTCCCAACACCGATGACTACGTCGAGGGCGTCGTTGACCTCCGGGGGCAGATTACGACGATCCTCAATCCCAAGGAGATGATGGATATCGACAGCGACGGGTCGGAGAACCTCATCGTCGTCTTTGATGCAGGTGTGTTCGAGGAACAGGGCGCGATGGGCTGGATCGTCGACGAGGTCCGGCAGGTCGTGCCTGTCGCTGAATCCGAAGTGAACACCGCCCCAGTCGACGGCGATTACATCAACGGTGTCGTTGACCGCGACGGCGAAGACGAGTTCGTCATCTGGATCGAACCCGATGACGTGCTCGGGAACGCAACCGCGGACGGCGAAGACTGACGCGCCGGTCTACAGTTGTCGCAGTATTTCTACTCGTTTTCTCCCTCGTCGTGGAGGTCCAGTTCCTCGCCGACGAGATCGACCGCGTTCTGGACGGCACCTACCGTTCCCAGATAGCCTGCGCCGACAGTCGTCTTGAGCGCCAGCGCGGCCGCCCCGGTGAGGATAGAGGGGCCGACCTTCGCCACGGCGTCGTCGCCGACCGAGACGAGCCAGCCTGGCACGTTGAACTGATACTGGGTGAGTCGGGGCTGGAACTCGCCGGAGCTACCCTGTGTCCGGTCGACGAGTGTCCCAATGTTGTCCGCGGCCACGCGGGCCTCGCGGATGGCCGCCGCTGCGCTCGCCGGCACAGCCTCGCCGTCGCTGTCGACGACCCGAGCGGCGTCGCCGACGGCGAACGTCGACTCGCCGAGTCGGAGGTCCGCCCGGACGACGGGTCGGTCGGCGTCGAGCGCCGTCGACCCCTCGATACCGCCGGTCCAGACGAACTGGTCCATCGCCAGGTCCGAGCCGTCCTCGAGCGTAATGGCGTCGGCATCGGCCTCGGCCACCCCGGTTCCGGTCCTGACTGTCACGCCGGCGTCGACCAGCGCGTCGTGGACGGCCGACTGGAACGACGCCGGGAATGCCGGCGCGACGGCGTCTTCCTGTTCGAGCAGGAGGACCTCTATATCGCTGTCCTCGCGCATCTCGGCCAGTTCGCCGGCCACCTGCACACCGGACAGGCCAGCGCCGCCGACAACCACACGGTCGCCGTCACTGAGTTCGAGAAAGCGCTCGCGGATCTCGCGGGCGTCGTCGAGGCGCTTCAGTGGCGTCGCATGCTCGCGTACGCCCGGGAGGTCGTAGAACGCCGTCTGCGCGCCGAGACACACCGCACCCACGTCGTAGGACAGCGTCTCCGACCCGTCAAGCGTCGCCACGCCGGCATCCGGGTCGACATCGGTGACCGTCGCCTGTCGAATTTCACAGTCGAGGACGTCATCGAGGTCGACGGTAATTTCCTCGGCCAGCGACGGTCGCCGGACGACCCGGTGGAGTTCGTGCTGGACGAGGTGTTCTGTCTGTTCGTCGACGACGACCAGCGAGACGCTGTCGGGGAGGGTCTGTTCGAGTTTCCTGGCGAGCGTGAGTCCGGCATATCCGGCTCCGAGGACGGCGACGCGCATTGTAACTGACTCTTGGTGCGAGGCCGGATTAACTCTGTGTGACCCGTCATAGAAACTACCACAAGCTCCGTCTATCCGAGTCTTGTCAAGACTCGCGTACAAGATACAGGGCGCAAGTGCCTTGAGCGTTCAAAGACCGGCTTTTTAATTTCGCCCGCTCTCGCTCTCTCCATGCAGACGTTCCTCCACCTCCTCCACGAGTACGAATTTGACCTCCCTGACAGGTTCGACGGCGACCCACGTACGCCCGCCGCCTATGTCGAGCACTTTCTGTCAGAGTACACCGACGCTGGCGACACTGTCCTCGACCCGTTCGCCGGATTCGGGACGACCCTTCGGGTCGCAGAACGTATGGGACGGGAGGCATACGGCATCGAGTACGACGCCGAGGTCGCGTCGTTCGCTCGTGAGCAAGTCGACCATCACGAGCGGGTCATCCACGGCGACGCGCTGGACGCCACGAGCTATGACGACGTGCCGCCCGTCGACTGCTGTTTCACCTCGCCACCGTACATGGTCAAGGAGATGGATGCAGACCCGTTGACGAACTATACCGAGACGGGTCGGGACTACGAGCGGTATCTTGCAGACCTTAGGTGCGTGTTCGACCACGTCGACGGTCTGCTGAAAAAGGGCGGCCACGTTCTCGTCGACATCTCGAACATGAAGTTCGAAGGAGCGGTGACAACGCTCGCGTGGGATGTCGCGAGCGAGATGGCCGACCGGTTCCGGTTCGAAGGTGAGGTTGTTGTAACGTGGCAGGCCGACAACTCCTCACGCGACCACGGTGAAGGCACATACGGCTACGGGTACGATCATAGCTATTGCCTCGTGTTCGAACAAGAAGGGGACGCTGCTGAGTCCTCCGATAATCCGCGATAGGCCCACGCTGTCTCTGTTTCCCAACTCGCTCTGTCAAGCGTGAAATCACGGGTGGCAGACTGTTAGATATACCGCTGTATCTTACACTACTTTCTGTAGCTATCCCCTCCCCAAAGTTTCCACCCCGAGTTGCACGGTAGTGTTTAGTTTGTAGCATTATGCCAGCAATCGAAACTCTGCAACCAGTTTTCGGCGGTTTCGGGGTCGACGTGACTGAAGGAGTTTGAAAACGACGAGGTTCGACGCTTCAGTTCTCGAAAAATCCGTTCGACAGCGTTCCGATTTCCGTGGCGACACATCTGAAATCGGAGTCCAGTTCGTTGCAGTGCAGTTTGGAGGTGTTGAGCGCCATCAACAAGAAAAACGGCAGTTTCGACATCGTGTTTTTGCCGAAGTTCGCGCAGGAAAATTTCCGTGAGGGTGGTCGTAGTCGTCGCAAACAGCCGGACGTGAAGCAGTTCGTTCGACTGCGGATCGGCGGCAGCGTACAGCCAGAATTGCTGATTATTGATGCGAATCACTGTTTCGTCGAGCGCAACCTGATTCGGAGATTTCCCAGATTCGGGCTGTAGATCGGCTTTCTGAACCCAATCGTGGATCGCTTTCCGACTGCGTTGGACACCCAGCGAATCGAGTAATTCGACGGTATTCGACAACGACAGTCCCGCAACGTGGGATTGAATACCCAACGCCATCGCCGACTCGGGTGTCCGCTCACGCTCCACAAAATCCAAATCAATCCAGTCTCTATGTCCGCTGAGGCGGCTGATTTCTGGCATAGGCACCAAGAAATCTGTCCGCCTCACTTTTCACGCTTAACTAAACACGACCAGTTGCACCGCAGTAAACCGGTTTGAATGGTTCTGTGAAACACCATCTGTGTTTGTGACTGGGCCCTATATGCGACCAAGTGCCGCTTCAGGGACCGGGAACACGAGCCCGTACACGATGCGATAGCCGATGAGACCGACGCATGCCCCGACGACTACGTCGTCGAGCCACTGAATACCCGAATCGTACAACAGACTCAACCCTGCAACTCCCAGCAAGACAATAGCAAAAAGCGTCAACAGTGTTAATTCCTTCCGTGGCAGCGCATTCCACGCACTGTACACCGACTCTGGGAATTCCTGGCGTTCGGAGAGATACCCGAATCCCGCAATTGCCAGCCCTGCAACAGCGATGACCGCCCAGTCCAGTGGAGACGCCGTCCCAAGCGTCACTGCTGTATCAAGAACCAAGAGAAGATTGCCGAACCCGATAGCGAAGTGGAAGGCGATGAGCCGATGTGCAGGCGTCACAGCTGACTGTTGTTTGTGACAGTACAAAATAACCTCTACCTGGAGCGGGGGCGACAGCCCGAATGTGTCCGGAGCGTTTTGACAGTGGGTTCAGAACAGCGCCTTGTCCTCGTCGAGAATCTGTGCGGGGCCACCGACATCCCAGACGCGGGTGTCGACGCCGCAGTCGGCAACCGTCTCTTCGACGCGGCCGACGTACTCCTCGGTCGTATTGATGTAGACGCTCGCGCCGGTGTCGACGGAGAAGTACACCGGCACGTCCTCGGCGTTCCGGAGCTCCCGGATGGCGTTGAATATCTCGATGGTTCGCGGTTGCCAGTACACCCAGCCGGCCGGCCCGGTCATCGTCGCGGCGGCCAGCGACAGGGAGTCCTTCTCGGCGAGGTCGAAGACGGCGTCGAAATCGCCGTCGTACAGCGCGTCGCGCATATCCGAGATCTGGCCGTGGATGTGGGCCATCCGGGACTCGAACATGTGGCTCTCGGCGGCCTCCTTGTGTGCCTCCTCGGTTTCCTTGTAGGATGGGACCATGCCGGCGACGATTCGCAGGTCGTCTTCGAGGTCCGTCTCGATGCGCTCGCTCCGGCAGTCCCTGTCGTTCATGCCGGTCCGGAGGTGGGAGAACGCACCCGTCACCGCACGCGCGGCCGAGGAGGAGCCGCGGCGTGCGACCGTCGAGATCTCGGGTCGCGTCATGTCGAGACCGGCCGCCTCGACGAGGGCCATCGCCGCGGCGGCAAAGCCGGACGAGGACGAGCCAAAGCCGATGTTCGTCGGGAAGTTGTTCGCCGATTCGAAGCGGACCCCGTGGTCGATGCCGGCGAGGTCGCGGACGTGGTCCACGACGGCGTCGATACGCTCGGCCCCGCGGCCGGTGACCTCTTCACCGTCGATGACGTACACGTCCTCTTCGCGGTCCGGGTCGAAGGCGGCCGTCGTCTTCGAGTGGCTCGGTGCGGTACAGACGGAGATGCTGTCGTGGTACGGCAGTCGCAGTTCCTCGTCGCGCATCCCGTGGTACTTGACCAGCCCCTGAATCGGATGTGCCTTCGCGGTCGCTTTCATACCTCACCCTTCCGGGCCGGTCACTTTGCTATTGCGAACCGCCGCCGCTAGCGTGGCGTCGAGTTTCAGATGTCTCCTGCCGAAAAAAGCCCCGAAGCGTCAGTAATCGGGGTTTTCCTCGCGGATGCCCTCGCGCTTGTTGACGAGGCGGGCGAGCGTGAACAGGGCGTCCGAGAGCCGGTTCAGGTAGATGATAGCCGTCTCGTTGACACCGGCCTCCTCGGCGGCGAAGGAGACACAGCGGCGCTCGGCGCGCCGACAGACCGCACGGGCGTGGTGGAGCTTCGCCCCAGGTTCGGACCCGGACGGAAGGATGAACGATTCGAGTGGGTCCAGTTCCGAATCGGCCTCGTCGATGAGGTCTTCGAGCGTCTCGACGTGGGACTCCTGTATCCGCGGGTCGTCCTCCTCTGGGCTGGGATTGGCGAAGTCGGCCTGCACGATGTGAAGGTGGTTCTGGATGACCCGGAGCTTCTCGTCGATGTCGTCGTGACCGGTCGGCCTGACGACGCCGACCAGCGCGTTCACTTCGTCGACGGTGCCGTACGCCTCGATACGGCGGCTATCCTTCGAGACCCGCTCCATGTTCCGGAGGTCTGTCTGGCCTTGGTCACCGCGACCGGTATAGATTGTCATAGATAAATCTGGCATTGCCAGCGTCTTATAGCCGTGGGCGAATCCTTTGGGAGCGCGGGCGGCTGAAACCCGGAGCGAGCGCGGGCGACCGAGCCCCGTGGCGGCTGTCGACCGCCGGCACCGCGTTCAGAGTCGACGGCGGACCTCCGAGAGCGCAGCCGGTGAGATATCCAGTTCGGCAAACAGCGTCTCGCGTTCGTCGTCCTCGCCGTAGCCGGCGACGAAGCCGTTGAGCCGGGCGGCAACCGTCGAATCGACGAATGCGTCGCCGTAGCGGTCTTCGAGTTCGTCGGCGATCACCGGTGTCGAACGGAGCTCGTACTTCTGGTGGTAGTCTTCCGCCAGATAGAACCGGTCGAGGGTTTCGATGGCTGTCTCGACGGTCTTCCCTGTCCGGGATTCAAGATCATCTCGTGTCCGCCGGGCGGTCTCGCGTTGCTGGTCGTCGTGTGCCAGCACCACACCGCGGTACTGGCGCTTCAGGGGCGCGGAGAACGGTGCATGGTTTGCCCAGAACACGTCTAGCAGGTCCTTGTAGCTCACCGCGTCGGGGTCGTACTCAATCTGGACGACCTCGGTGTGGTCGCCCAGCGAGTAGTAGCTGGGGTTCGGTTCGGCCCCACCAGCGTAGCCCACCCGCGTCCTGACCACGCCCGGCATTGCGCCGAACCGCGCGTCCGGGCCCCAGAAACAGCCCATGCCGAACGTCGCCGTCTCGGTCGCCGATGGCGGCAGCGCTTCAGCGTCGACGGCCAGCTCGGTCGGATGGGTCGGCTCGTACGCACTCTGAGTCATACTGGAAGACAGGAGTTCGAGCGGTTTGCCTGCTTCGACGCCCCGCGTGGAACCGGGAAATTCAACTGTTCCCCTGTGGAAACTACTCGGTATGAGCCTCGAACTCGAACACTACTGTCCTGAATGCGAAGAGTACCGCGACTTCTGGAAGGTCGCAAGCACGACGATGCACCTGGGGACCAAGATCAAGTGGCACTGCCCGGAGTGTGACTACGGGTTCGTCCGCATCGACGGCGAAGTCGACACCGGCCAGGCGGCATAGCTCTCCGGAGCGGTATAGAGACCTCTTAGCAGCTGTTTTACACCGTCCCAGAGAGATATCTGCTACCGATGAGTCTCGACCCGCACGGTGCAGGGAACGCGACCACCGAGCGAACGCAGGCCCCGCACAAGCTGTCGATGACCGTGGTTGAGTACACCGGTGAACCGGATCGCTGTACCGTGTCGCCGCGCGGGCTCTCCGGCATTGCCAAACTGTCGACGTGGATTACCGTTGACAAGGAGGTCGTCGTCGATCTGGATGCGATGCGGTGACCGAGAGTTTTTACCGGGGAACCACGGATATAGAGCCGATGAGTATCGAGGTCCTACTGGTAGACGAGGACGTAGACGTTCTGGAAATCGTCGGGACGTTTCTGGGACAGGAAGACGAGTTCGAGATAACGACCGAGGCTGACCCAGAAGCGGCACTGGACCTGGCAACTAACGGCGATTTCGACGCCGTCGTCAGTGACTACAAGATGCCCCGGCTTGACGGGATGGAGCTGTGTGCCGCGCTCCGAGATAACGACGTCGACATCCCGTTTCTGCTGTTTACGGCCCGCGAACACGACGACGTCGCAGACGCTGCCGCAGAACACGGCGTCACTGCCGTGGTCCAGAAAGGAACGGGCACGGAGCAGTACAGCGTGCTCGCCGACCGGATTCGCGACACCATCTAGGCGTCTATCCGAGGCAGTTCCAGTGTGACGACTGTTCCGCCGTCCGGACTGCTACCGAAGTCAACTGTGCCGCCGTAGGTTTCGGTCACCCAGACGACCAGCCACAGACCGAGTCCGGTCCCATGACGCAGTTGCGTAATCGGTTCGTCGCCGGTCACGACATCGAGTTCGTGTTGTGGAATCCCCGGCCCGTCGTCGGCGACAGTGATTGAGACGGTTCGTGGGCCCGTCTGGACACCGATGTGGATGGACGGGTCGTCGCCGGCGTGTTCGAGGCTGTTTTCGAGGAGTTCACCGAGGATTCGATGTAATCGCCCATCACCCGCCGTAACCGACACATCCGGGAGATCTGTTTTGATTTCACCGGCGTATTCGTCGCGATACGAGGCTACGGTATCGGTAACGGTTGCGGGCACGTCGACCGGGTCCGTACCGTACTGGTCGCGGCGAACGGAGCGCTCCATGTCGCGTGCGCGCTCACTCAGCGACGCCATCTCCTCCGCCTTTCGCTGAAGCCGATGGAGAATGGCACGCTGGTCCTCGTCGTCAATTCGCTCATCCAGCGCGTCAGCCATGCCAAGGACGACAGTCAGGTCGTTCCGGAGATTGTGCCGAAGAACGCGGTTGAGCAGTTTCAGCCGGCGTTCGCGCTCGCGCTGCTCAGTGATGTCGGTGTAGATACCGAATCCGCGGATGCTGTCACCGTCCCGGCTGTACGGCACGCCCCGGAAGAGGAAGTCGCGGAACCCCGTCTCGGTCATCAACCGAAGTTCCGTCTGGAAGGGGTCGCCGTTTGCCTGCCCGTTGTCGAACCGGGGCAGTTCATCGTGCGCAGTGTCCGGTGGGCGGAGGAGGTCGGACAGGGGACTGTTGACGGCCGTGTCCTCGCCGTACCCGAACACGTCGGAGAATGCGGGGTTGACCGACCTGACGACCGACTCGTCCGCGACCGTCTCCGTTTCGATGACGGCGTCTGGGAGTGTGTTGAACAGGTACGAGAACCGGTCGCGCTCATCCTCCAGCTCTGCTCGTGCCTGCTTGAGTTCGGTCAGGTCCCGGACGACGCCGACGGTACCGCGGAACTGGTCCGCATCAAGCAGCGAGACCTCTATTTCGGCCGGACGCGTCTCTCCGCTGGCCGTTTCAAGCGCCGTTTCGAGCTGGACCGCCCCGGTTCCGCCCGCCCGGCAGAGGTCGTCGATACGACAGGCAAACTCGTCGATTGCGTCCTGATCGAGGACAATTCGTGGGTGCTGGCCCAGAAGCGTCGCCCGCTCGTAGCCGAGCCACTCCGCGAGCGGTTCGGTGACCAGCTGGAACCGACCGTCGTCGTCGAGGACGTACATCATATCACGAACGTTCTCGACCACTGATTCGTACCGGAGCAGGCTCCGTTCACGCTCGACACGGTCGAATGCGGCGGCTGCATTGGACGCGAGAATCTTGCCGACGGAGACGTCCGACTCGGTGAACTCGTGACCCTGTCGCGCACCGATGCTCACGACTCCGTGGTCTCCCATCGGGAGGTACATCACCGCTGTCAGAACGTCTGAGTCGTAGTTGTCGATCCGCTCGAACTCGTCAACGACTAGCGGGTCGCCGCGCTGGAACGCATCGCCGGGGAACCCCCGTCGGCGTCGTACACCGGTCGTTCCGGGACGTTGTCGCTTGCGGCAGCCGGTCGGAGTGTGTCCGTTTCCTCGTCGTACAGCCGCACGAGCGCGTGGTCGAACCCAAGGTCCGACCGGGTCGCCTCGATGACCGTTTCGGCGACCTCCTGGGGCGTCTGTGCCTGCATGAGCGACCGGGTTGTGTCCAGCAGTCCGGACAGCGCCTCGTCGCGCCGTTTCTGCTCCGTGATATCCCGGATGACGCCTGCGGTCCCGGCGAACCGCCCGTCGTCGTCGTACAGCAGCGTCATGTGATCCTGTGCCGGGAACGAGCCCTCCGACGCCTGCTGGATCTCCAGTTCGAACGTCTCCTCGTCGTCGCGGTCCTCGAATATCATCTCCTGAACGATGGATTCGGCGCGCTCGACGACATCGTCGGCCTTGATAAAGCCGGTGTACGAGCCCAGCAGCTCAGCCTCAGAGTGGCCCGTCAGGTCGGTCATCGCCTGATTGACGAACTGGAAGTTCCCTTCGGAATCGAGGGCGTACACGCCGTCGTCGACCGCCTCGATGATGTTTTCGTACCGTTCGAGTTCGTCCTCACGGTGGCGGCGTTCGAGTTCGTGGTTGACCCACTCCACGAGCAGTTTCATGAACGCCTCCTCGCTCTCGGAAAAGGACTCCACCCGGGCCTGTTCGTCCCCGAAACAGAGCGTTCCGTAGGGTTCACCGTCGACCGTGATGAGGCCACCGGCGTAGCACGCGACGCCGCTTTGCTGGTACACGTCCGCCGCGTGCTCGTCCTCGGTGGTGGCATCGGCAATCGCATAGAGGTCACCGGATTCGAGTACTCGCTGGCAGTAGGTATCCTCAAGCGGCGTCTGCGTCCCGGATTCGAGGGGGCTATTACCGGTGACCGTCTGGATTTCGTGGACTCCGTCCTCGATACGGCTCAGGTAGCCAAACGACATGTCGAGTCGGTCCAGCCCGATTTCGATGACCCGACCGACGGTTTCGGCCTCGCTGAGTCCGTTCCCGGTTGCAAGCTGTGTCAGTTCCTGTAGCGAGTCGTTGTTGGCACGCAGCGTCCGTTCGCGCTCTTTGCGTGCCGTGATATCCGTGGCGATGGCGACGAGACGCGGAGCCTGTGCGTCGCGTTCCTCGATGACTCCGCGCGTCCGGAGCCACCGCGTCTCCCCGTCGACGTCGGTACGGAACTCGGCGTCGACCCGTTTGCCGCTCTCCGACACCCGCTCGACCGCCGCTTCGAGTGACTGGCGGTCGTCGGGATGGACGTACTCGTAAAATGCCGAGGCAGTGCCTTCGAAGGCCGCTGGCGTCGTCCCGAAGAGTTCCGCGGTCGCCTCGTCCCAGACCATCTCGTCGGTGTCCAGATTCCACTCATAGACGCCGGTGTTTGTCCCGTCCAGCGCCAGATCGAGCCGCCGGTTGGTCTCTTCGAGCGCCCGCTCGCGCTCCTTCCGATCGGAGATATCCCTGAGAACACCCGTACAGAACCACTGTCCGTTTCGCTCGAAATCACCGAACGACACCGCGACGGTCAGCTGGTTCCCGTCAACGGTCACGAGCGGCAGTTCGAGGTAGTCCCAGTCGACGTTCCGGTCGCCGGTCCGGCGGTAGCGGTCCACTCCCTCGAAGTGAGAGCTTCGTAGGTGTTCGGGGATCACTTTCGCGAAATCGTCACCGACCAGCTCCTCACGGTCATAGCCCGTCAGCTCGGCGGCCTCATCGTTGGCGTACACGACTTCGCTGTCGGCGTTGATCGTGACGACGGCGTCGGAGATACTGCCCGCGATAGCGTCGAAAGAGTCCGCGAGTTCCGGCGGAAGCCGCGTCGGCCGGTCATCGGAAGTAGCCCACTGGTTACTTCCGTTGCCGCGGCCCGCCGGTTCGCTCCCCTGCGTCACGATGTCGGACACTCGGTCCATCAGCGACACGTCGCTGCGGGGGACGTACTCGGTTACATCGAGCCGTGTCGCGCGGGCGGCGACCATCCCGTCTGGCTCGGCCGTACAGAGAACGACTGGGAGCGTGTCGTACTGCTCACGTACTGCCGCTACCACCTCCAGACCGGTTTCTGTTCCCGGTAGGTGTTGCTCACAGATGACGGCATCGTAGGCGTGCTCGGCCAGTTCCGATAGCGCCTCCGTCACGGTGGCGACTGCCGTGACTGAGACCGGTGCGTCAGATATAGCTGTGTCCGCGTCTTCGTCGGCGGGGCCTACGTACAACAAATGCGGCATCTCGGACATAGCGTTCTGTTGTAACTGCTATACCACGGGGTGGCATATACGCTCGGGCGAGAGTATCAAATGTCGAAACGAGCGGCTATGTGTCGTCGAGCGCCTGCCAGGAGAGCCGCGGGTTCCGGGCCGCAGTCGTCTGGTCGATGCGTTTCGCCGCCGGACGTGACGGCGCGTCGGCCAGTTCGGCGTCGGAATCACCGGCCACGGCGTTGAATGCGGCCGCGAGCTGGTCCAGCGAGCGCTTGGTTTCTCCTTCCGTGGGCTCGGTCATCAGCGCCTCGTCGACGATTTCGGGCCACTTCGTCGTCGGCGGATGGACGCCGTAATCGAGCATCCGCTTGGCCGCATCGGCGGCGTCCTGCTCGCCCGCACTGGCGACGAACTCGTGGTGGAACGGGCCAAAGGGAATCTCGTATTCGATCTGTTCTGCGAGGTAGTTCGCGTTTAGCACAGCCTTCGCGCTGGCATCTCGGAGGCCTTCGTCGCCCAATCTGGCGATGTACGCAAAGGTCTTGAGCAATACCGGCCAGTTGCCATAGAAGCCATGCACCTTCCCGATGGAGTGGTCCGGCTCGTAGTGTTCGTAGTTGCCGCCGCGCTCCCTGACGTGTGGGTTCGGGAGGAACTGGGCCAGTTCTTCACGGACGCCGACCGGGCCGGCACCGGGGCCACCGCCGCCGTGAGGGTTTGCGAATGTCTTGTGGACGTTGTAGTGCATCACGTCGAAGCCCATGTCGCCGGGGCGAGCGCGCCCGAGCAAGGCGTTGAGGTTCGCGCCGTCGTAGTACAGCAGGCGCCGGCGTCGTGGACGATATCGGCGACGTGCTCGATATCGCGCTCGAACAGCCCCAGCGTGTTGGGGTTCGTGAGCATCAGCGCGGCGGTGTCGTCGCCGACAGCCGCCTCCAGTGCCTCGATATCGACGCGGCCGTCGTCACCGCTCGGTAGCTCCACGACTTCGTAGCCGGCCATCGCCGCCGTCGCGAAGTTCGTGCCGTGGGCCGAGTCCGGGATGACGACCTCCGAACGCTCGTCGTCGTTGTGTTCGTGGTAGGCCTTCGCGATCTGGATGCCGGTGAACTCACCGGCCGCGCCCGCGGGCGGCTGCAGCGTTACGGCGTCCATACCGCCGATGCGGCCCAGATAATCCTGAAGCCGGTGACACAGCGCCAGCGTCCCCTGGACGGTCGAATCGGGCCGGTCCGGGTGGATTGCGGCATCCGCTCGTGCCGCCACGTCCTCGGTGAAGGAGGGGTTGTACTTCATCGTACACGAGCCAAGCGGGAACGGCCCGCTCTCGACGCCGTAGTTCATCTGCGAGAGGCGCGTGTAGTGGCGGGCCAGTTCGGGCTCGGCCGGGTCCGGTAGTGAGAGGCTGTCCCGCGTCAGGTCATCTGGCAGCGGCGAGTCCTCGATGTCGACCGTGCTATTCGCTTTTTCGGAGAGCAGCGGCTCATACCGGTCGTCGCTGTCGTCGGTCCAGCGGGCTTGGTCGTATTTCACGCGAGACACCCCCATGTCGAGCGTGACGCTCGTGGGACGTGTTTTGTCCCACGGTGTTTCGCCGAGTAGCGCGAGGCGAGTGTCATTTCGCCACCTCCCGGAACGCCGCCACGAACTCGTCTGTGGCATCAGTAGTGGTCTCGGTCACACACACCTGCACCAGGTGGTCGTCAACCGCGTGGACCGCGAAACCATCGGCTGCGAGGTCAGCAACGATGGCGCTTGCGGGCTGGTCCGTGTGTGCGAGGAACTCACGGAAGTGGTGGCGGCCGTGAATCGGGGCTGTCACCCCAACAATATCGTCAAGGCGGTCGGCCAGGTCACGAGCGCGGGTGACGCAGTCCTCAGCAAGATCGACCAGGCCGTCCGGACCAAGCCACGCGGCGTGCATCGCGGTCCGGAGCGCGACCCACGCCTGGTTCGTACAGATGTTCGAAGTGGCCCGTTCCTTGCGGATGTGCTGCTCTCGCGTCTGGAGTGTCAGCGTGTACGCGCGACGGTCGGCGGCGTCTTCGCTGGCCCCGACAAGCCGACCGGGGACCTGCCGCAGATACTCCTCGCGGGTGACGAACATCCCCAGTCCGAAGCCGTAGGCGGTGCCAGTCCCAAGCGACGCGGCGTCGCCGACGACCACGTCGGCTCCGACATCGGCCGGGCGCTCCAGCAGGGACAGCGCAATTGGGTCCGAGCCGAGACAGAACAGCGCGTCGTGGTCGTGGGCAAGGTCGCCGATTGCGCCGAGCCGTTCTTCGATAACGCCCCGGACTGTCGGCGACTCGGCGTACACCATCGCGGTGTCGTCGCCTATTTGATCGGACAGCGCCGCCACGTCGGCAACGCCGTCGGTCATCGGATAGGATTCGACCGTGAGGTCCGGTCCGTCGGCGTAGTTCGACAGCACGGCGCGTTTGCCCTCCCGGAGGTGTTCGGGAACTAGAATCCGGTCGCCGGACACCGAGCGGACGCGCTGGGAGAGTGTCGCCGCCTCGCCCAGCGCCGTCGCGTCGTCGTACATCGAGCAGTTGGCGACGCCCAGTCCCGTGAGCTCCACCAGCATCGACTGGAACTCAAAGAGGGCCTGCAGGAACCCCTGTGCGACCTCGGGCTGGTACTGCGTGTAGGAGGTCAGGAACTCCGACCGGCTTGCGAGGTCGTCGACAACGCTCGGGACGTAATGGTCGTAGTGGCCACGACCGAGGAACTCGGTGAGGTCGGCGTTGCGGCCCAGAAGGCCGGCGACTTCCCGGCGCGCTGCCCGCTCGCTCCGGGCGTCGATACCGAACTCGCCGTCGAAGGCGACGGACTCGGGCACGTCGAACAGCGACTCGAGGTCGTCGGCTCCGACCGCGTCAAGCATCGCCGCGGTTTCTGCGGCCGTCTGCGGTGCGTACGGACTGCCTGTCGCGTGTGAGTTACTGTTACTCATTTGAGAAACACCCAGTAGCGCCGGGGTGACATGATATCGACAGCTAGCGACCGTGTCCACATTAGGTTACTCCTTTCACCCCCGCAGGGACCGCGGCCACCGGGGGTTACTCGATCTGGTCGCGGTACGCGTCGGGGGAGAGCAGATCGTCGGTTTCGCTCTCGTCGGCGACCTCAACCTCGAGCATCCAGCCGTCGCCAAACGGGTCTTCGTTCAGCAGTTCCGGCTCGTCGCGGAGCCGGTCGTTGACTGCTGTGACGGTGCCAGAGACGGGAGCGTACACGTCGGACACAGCCTTGATAGACTCCACCACGCCGAAGTCCTCGCCCGCGGTCAGCTCCGTGCCTTCGTCGGGCAGTTCGACGAACACCACATCGCCGAGTTCGTCCTGTGCGAACGCCGTGATGCCGACCTCAGCAGTGTCACCGGCGACGCGTACCCATTCGTGTGACTCCAGATATCGCAGGTCGTCGGGAACGTCGAAGCTCATCTATCGAGGAATGGTGTGCTCCTGGTACGTGCCTTCTTCGGTTCACCGCGGACGACGACGCGGACGGACTTGTCCGGTTCGGCGTACGCCGCCGGGACGTAGGCGAGGGCAATCGGCGATCCCAGTGTCGGACTCATCGTTCCGCTGGTGATATGGCCTATCGGCTCCCCGTCCGGCGTTGTCACGTCGTACCCGTGGCGCGGGACCCCGCGATCGACGAGTTCGATGCCGATGAGCTTCTCTTCGGGACCGTCCGCGGCGACGCCCTCCAGTGCGTCCCGACCGACGAACTCCGTATCGAGCGCGACCGTCCAGCCGATGCCGGCCTCGTGGGGCGTTCTGGGTTCGTCAACCGGATGGAACTCCTGGCCGGAGAGCAGAAAGCCCATTTCCAAGCGGAGCGTGTCGCGCGCGCCGAGACCGCAGGGCTGGCACTCAAGCGCGCTCCAGATCGCCTCGGCACCGTTGGGCGGGCAGAGGATTTCAAAGCCGGGTTCACCCGTGTAGCCCGTCCGAGCGATTAGCGAGTCAACGCCGGCGACAGCCCCGTCAGCCACCTCAAACCGAGACAGGGAAGCGAGCGAGACATCTGTCTCGGCCGCCAGCAGGTCCGGGGCCTCTGGCCCTTGGACAGCGATCATCGCGTACTCTTCTGTCCGGTTCGTCACCGTCGCGTCAAGCCCACGCTCATCTCGCTCAGAGAACCACCGTTCGGTCATCTCCCCGTCGTGACCGGCGTTCGGGATAAACAGGAACTCATCGGCCGCGTCTTCCGGCAGTCGGTAGACGACGGTGTCGTCCAGCATAATCCCGTCCTCATCTGTGATGGCCCCGTACTGGGCCTCGCCCGGGTCCAGCACGGTCACGTCGTTGGTGGTCAACCGCTGTGTCAGCGTTTCCGCGTCCGGTCCACCCACGGTTATCTGTCCCATGTGCGAAACGTCGAACTTCCCGGCTTCGCTCCGGACTGCCTCGTGTTCTGTACGGATCGACTCGAACTCGACCGGCATCTCCCACCCGCCGAAATCGGTGAACGACGCGTCGGCTCGCTGGTGAACCGCAGAGAGCGGTGGTGCCCGCAGTGTCATACGCGGACCTCTCGTACCGCGTGGTCTTACCGTTTGGCCCTTCACCGCCTGTGGGGTCGCTGATAAATCATATACCACGATATCAAATCGGCTTTTGTGGCATATGGACGGCAAGAGCAGGACCGAAAATTAGCGGTCAGCCCGTTACTCGCTTCGCGCCAGCGGGAACACGAGTTCGACTCCCATCCCGTCGTCAAGACTCTCGTCAATAGTCACGGACCCGCCGAGGCGTCGGACAAGCCACGTAACCGCCCACAATCCGAGCCCACGGCTGTGTGCCACTGGTCCCTCAATCTCCGAAGCCAAGACATCGCGTTCCATATCCGGGATAGCGGACCCATCGGTATCGACCCTGACTGTCACGTGGCCTGTCGGCGTCTCTTCGGCGGTAAGCTTGACTGTCGGGCTGGTTAGATCGCTGTATTCCAGCGCGTTTTCGACAAGGATCTCCAGTATCAGGTCGATAGCCATCCTGTCACCCGACACCACCGCATCAGTGGGCGCTGCCTCAATGGTCGCCCTGGAATATTGCTCTGTGAGGGCATCCCGGATATCACCGAGCAGTTGCTGGAGATGGACTGTCCCGCTTCGAAGGTCTCGTTCGATGACCCGGTCGAACGTCCGTGCTCGCTCGGCTAACGAGTCGAGTTCTTTCGAGGCGTTTTCGATTCTGTCGATGTGTCCGCTGGCAGCGTCCACGGAGAAATCGGACGAGTCGAGTTCTTTTTTGAGGAGTCTCGAATTACCGCGTATCACGGTCAGCTTGTTCCGGATGTTGTGCCGGAGAATTCGACTCATGACCATGAGCCGCTGCTCTCGCTCTTTGTCCTGAGTGATATCGCGAACGATGCCTCGTAGTTTCGGTGTCCCGTCCCGGACAGTTTTTTCAGCCCGGAGTCGGAACCAGCGCTCGGTTTCGTCAGCGGTCTGTCGGCGTGCCTCTAGTTCCATCGGTTCGCCGGTTTCACGACAGGTCTCAATAGCATCGCGAAGTGCCGCCCTATCGTTGGGGTGGTACTGCTCGATGGCCTCCTCAAGCGTCGGATTGTACTCTGGCATTCCGTAGAGGCGCTTCATCCCAGCAGTGCCCTCTATCAGACCCGTTTCCAGATCGAGTTCCCACCCACCAACGTCGGCCAGGGTTTCGGTCCCGACGAGCCACTCCAGTTGTTCCTCCCGCTGTTTCAATCTCGTTGCGTCGTCCAGCCCAACGACGACGCGCTCAACGGTCCCGTCATCACCCAGGATGGGTGCGGCATTGCTCGAAAGCCACCGCTCATTCCCGTCAGCGAGTTCTATCCAGTGCTCGAACCCAAACACCGGCTCACCCGATTCGAGCACCCGCGTAACCGGGTGTTCCGAGTCGGGAACCGGCGTCCCGTCTTCGTAGTATATGTCCCACACCGGCTGGTTGTATCGTCTTTGGGTGATTTTATCGCGTTCAAGACCGAGTAGCTCCTCGGCGCGGTCGTTAGCCAGCGAAATCCTGCCGGACCGCTCTACGACGACGATGCCGACCGGACTGACCTCGAACACCCGCTCGATGAGGGCTTGCTTCTCTCGCCGCTGCTTCCGTTGCGTGATATCTTCCGCCAGCCATAGCACCCGCCCAGCGCTATCACCGCCGACTGGCGTGACACGAGCCTCGAAGTATCGCTCCCCATGATCGAGCGATAGCTGATACTCGATGTGCTGCTGTTCACCTGTTTCTAAGACCTCTTCGATAATCGCGTAGAACTGGTCAGCCTGTGCTGTAGAGAAAATATCCCAGAGGTCCGTTCCCAGCAGTGCTTCCGGGTCTTTGAAAAATAATGCCCCGTTGTGGGCGTTGTGGATGATGTCGACAAAGACGCCGTTGGCGTCTAGGACGATAGCCGGATCGGAGATTATCTCACAAAGCCCGTTTAGCACGTCTTGATCGTGAAGAGATTCTTTGCTCATATATCAAATCCTATGCTTGTTGCTGGCCGACTCCGCATGGAAATGCGTCCGTAGTGTGTGGGAGGTATCATCCTAAGTTTTGTGCCATGCTATTCTATATAGCGGTGAAAGGTTTACGGACCGAAGCGGCACGCATAAGCGGCCCGGGCGGGGAAAGGGGCGCATGAAGCTGCTTCGTCGGATATTCGAGGAGAAAGACTCGCAGCAGCGCGTCGGACTGTTCGTCGATGGCCCAAACGTCCTCAGGTCTGAGTTCGATGTCGATTTAGACGAGGTCCGAGATATTGCGGCTGAGTACGGTCCGCTGGCAGTCACTCGTCTCTACGTCGACCAGAACGCCTCGCCCGGACTCATTCAGGCCGCCGAGGCTCGCGGGTTCGAGGTTCGAACCACCAGCGGTGACGTTGATGTCCGACTCGCTGTTGACGCGACAGACGCCGCCGTCGCTGGCCAGATAGACGTGCTGGCCGTCGCATCGCGAGATACGGATTTCAAGCCGGCGCTGGAAGTGGCCGCCCGGGAAGGGGTCAAAACGGTCGCTATCGCACCGGGTGAGTACGGCCGCTCTGACGCGTTACGCAACGCGGCTGAAGATGCAGTAACGCTCTAGGGATCAGCCCATGACGGCAACTGTTTTTTCCGCCAGTACCATTGAGCACGTATGGATATCGACGACACGCCGGTACTGGACAACCACCTCCATCTCGACCCGGTCAACGGCCGGAACGTCGCGGCAGCCGAGGAGTTCGCGTCTCAGGGCGGAACACACCTGCTGGTGCTCAACAAGCCGTCGTGGCATCTCGTCGAGAAGGGAACCGACGAGGCAATCTTCCGGGAGGCGTTCGACCTGACCGTCGAGGCCGCAACCGCAGCGACTGAGGTACTGGACGGCCGCGCCTGGCCAGTCCTCGGTGTCCACCCGGCGCTAATTTCGAAGCTAGTCGACGGCGGCTACACACCGCCGGAGGCGCGGGACATCATGCAGGCCGGCCTTGACGTGGCGGCGGAGTACGTCGATAACAGTGACGCGCTCGCGATAAAGTCCGGGCGACCGCACTACGACGTGGACGACGCCGTCTGGGAGGCCTCGAACGAAGTGATGTGCCACGGGTTCGAACGCGCCGCCGACGTGGGCTGTGCGATACAACTCCACACCGAGGGCGGCGAAGACTTCGAAGCAGTCGCTCGCTGGGCCGAAGACCGCGGCCTCGACCGCACGCAGGTCGTCAAACACTACTCCGGGGGCCGACTCCGTGGCCCGGTCAAATCAGTACTTGCAGACAAAGACGAACTGGAAATCGCGGTCGAGACTGACGACCCGTTCCTGATGGAGACCGATTATATCGACGACCCGGACCGCCCCGGCGCGGTGCTTGGCCCGAAGACCGTGCCGCGGCGCGTCCGCTGGCTCCTTGAAAACGGGCACGAAGATGCGGTCAGAACGGCACACGTCGAGACACCGAAGGCGGTGTACGGCATCGACACGGAAGCGACGCTGGAGCGGTAAGCGGTGACAAAAACGGCTGCGAGAGACAGCTATCCGAACTTGCCGGTGATGTAGTCCTCGACGCGCTGGCTGTCGGGGTTCTCGAAGATCTTGTCCGTATCGTCGAACTCGACGAGCTCGCCGCCAGTGAGGAAGACAGCCGTCTTATCGGAGATACGAGCCGCCTGCTGCATGTTGTGAGTAACGATAACGACAGTGAACTCCTCGGCCAGTTCCTCGATGAGGTCCTCGATCTTCGATGTGGCGATCGGGTCAAGCGCCGACGCCGGCTCGTCCATCAGGATGACATCCGGGTCGACGGCGATGGCGCGGGCGATGCAGAGCCGCTGTTGCTGGCCGCCTGAGAGGTCGAGTGCGCTCTTGTCAAGTTGGTCTTTGACTTCGTCCCACAGCGCGGCACGCTTGAGCGCCGTCTCGACTTTCTCATCGATGTTCTCCGTCTGGTCCTGAATCTGGAGGCCGTAGGCGACGTTGTCGTAGATGCTCTTTGGGAAGGGGTTCGGATGCTGGAACACCATTCCGATGCGTCGCCGCAGCGCCACCGGGTCTACGTCGGCGTCGTAGACGTTTTTCCCCTCGAAGTGGAGGTCTCCCTCGACCCGTGCCGCGTCGATGAGGTCGTTCATGCGGTTGATACACCGCAGGAACGTGGACTTGCCACAGCCGGAGGGGCCGATCATGGCGGTCACCTGTTTTTCAGGGATGGCCAGATCGATGCCCTGGAGCGCTTGCGTCTCGCCGTAGAACACGTTCAGGTCACTGGACTCGATGACTGGCTTCCCCGTCTCGGCCGCGGTCGCGCCGGTTCCCTCCACGTCGATCGACTGTTCGATGAGAGGATCGCCGGACGGGTCGGGTGACGACGCGGCCGTTTCAGTGGTCGGTGTGGGTTCGGTACTGTCGTTGCTCGTCATCTCGTTCTCTGTCATGAATTATCCTGTTCGCTGATACCGGTTCCGGATGACAATCGCTGTCGCATTCATCACCAGCAACACCGCAAGCAGTGTAATCACGCCGGCCGCCAGCACGCCGTGGCGGAACGCCGGGTCCAGCTCCGACGACCACGAGAAGATCTGGCGGGGCATCATACTCGCTACGTCGAAGAAGCTGTTCGGCGCGAGCCGGACCGACGCCGCCGCCCCAATCATCAGCAGTGGGGCCGTCTCGCCGATAGCCCGACCCAGCGCCAGTATCGTTCCGGTCAGAATGCCGGGCAGCGCCTCAGGGAGGACGACCTGACGGATCGTCTGCCAGCGGGTCGCTCCCATTCCGTAGGACGCCTGCCGGAACGAGTCGGGAACGGATCGGATCGCCTCCTGGGCGGAGATGATTACGATCGGGAGTATCAGCAGGCCGACGGCGAGGCCGGCGACGATAATGGACCCCTGGGGCCACTGGAGCACCCGGATGAAAAGCGCCAGTCCGAGCAGGCCGTACACGACCGATGGGACACCGGCGAGGTTCCCGATGTTGATCTCGATGAGCGTGACGAACTTGCCCATCCATCCCTGCGAGGGGGCGTACTCCTCAAGATAGATCGCCGCTCCGACGCCGACCGGGAAGGTAGTGAGCACGATCACGATAATCATCATCACTGAGCCGACCATCGCAGGGTAGATACCGGCATCAGCGGCGGTCCGGGAGGTCGCGCTCGTCAGGAACCCCCAGTCGAGCCAGGGGTCCGGTCCGGCGAACCCAAGTGCGCCGGTGACGACGCCGCCGACGACCACGCCCAGCACGGCGACGACCGGGAAGGCGAGGCCGCGGACGCCCTCGCCACGACGGACCACGCCTTCGACGTAGACACCCAGCGGGAGTACGGCGAACGTGACTATGAGCAGCCACACGTCAGTCCCGATCCCAAGTAGCGGGCCGGCGACGACGCCCAGTACCGCAACTATCGTCGTCATCCCGACGACGGCCAGGCCGTCACGCCGCGACTCGCGTCGCTGTTCGACGAACCAGCCTGCGGCACCGGCGATCGGGAGCACGAGCGTCAGGAGTAGCATGACCCAGTCTGTGGGCACGAACGGGAGCATCAGGATCGCTTCTCGGAGGCTTATTACCCGATAGTACAGCCCGAAATCGAGGCCGAGCGCCGCGGCGGCGTCGGTGACGAACCAATTAAATCTGGTGGGTGGCAGCCCGAACACCGTGATAATCGGGGCGAGGAGCACCACGGCGAGGCGTTCGAGCGCAGCCTTCGGTCGCAGTCGGCCGTGTGCGACGATCAGGCCGCCGGCCACGACCAGCGAGATGAGCAGTGCGAACCACTCAAGCACGGAGAGTAGTTCGATGAACAGCACCGCAAACCCGCCTGTGAGCAGCAGTCCGACGACCGGGAGCCCGCTGGTGACGTAGGCGACCTCGCCGGCCGGTTCGTCGAGACGATAGTAATAAACAGCCAGTGCGGCCAGCGGCACCAGCACCGTAGCGGCGTAGGTCGCCAGCCACCCTGCGTCGGCCGAGAAGGGCCGGAACGCGTCGTTGGCGACGAACAGCAGGAGGAGCAGGACTGAGACGAGTCCGAACGCGGTCGCCGCGAGACAGGTCGCCTCGAAGGCACGCCCCCGCAGATGGTTGACGTCGCTGTTCTCCCCGTGCCAGCCCGTTTCAGGTTCTCGTGTTGCCATCAGTTCAGTCCCCCAGTGTTCATTCGTACTCCTCCCGGTAGCGCGCCGCGATTCGGTTGCTCAGCAGGTTCAACAGGAACGTGATGACGAACAGCGTCAGGCCGATAGCGAAGAGACTGGTAAAGCCCAGTTGACTGACGCTGTCGGCGCTGTTGATCTGAACCATCGCCGCCGTCATCGGCTGGTACCCCTGGAAGAGGTTCGCGAGCGGGTCCGAGAAGTTCAGCATCCGTGGTCGACTGCCGGCCGCGACGACGACAATCATCGTCTCGCCGATAGCCCGCGACAGGGCGAGAATGAACGAGGAGAAGATGCCCGAGGCCGCCGCGGGGACGACGACGCCGGTAGTCACCTCGAACTTCGTCGCACCCATCCCGTAGCCGGCCTGTCGTAGCGAGTCCGGGACAGAACTCATCGCGTCCTCGCTCAGACTGGAGACCATCGGGATAATCATGATACCGACCATGATGGAAGCGCTGAGGATATTGAACGTGTTGACCGGGAGCCCGATGGTCTGGAGGAACGGTGTCACATACACGAGCGCGAAGATACCGTAGACGACTGTCGGGATACCGGCCAGAATTTCCAGACCCGGTTTCAGCACTGAGCGCATCTGGTCGCTAGCGTACTCGCTGAGGTAGATCGCGGCCGCGACGCCCGTCGGGAGTGCGATGACGGCGGAGATCACCGTGACCAACAGCGTGCCGCTCAACAACGGGAGCAACCCGTAGACGTTCCGACTGATGAGGAACTCTGTTCCGGTGAAGAAGTCGACTGGGTTCACCAGCGTAAAGAACGTAATCGCGTCGCGTGCGAGCAACACGACGATGCTGACGGTGACGAGAATCGACGCGGCAGCACACAGGAGCAAGACATATCGGTACATACGCTCGCGTGCTGCGCGTCCGCTCGGTCTGGAGGTAATATCCGGCCCGGGCGTCTCGGTGCTCATTGTGTTGTCTCCAATAATGTATCCATGTGAGTAAGCCGATTCTATACTGTGTTAGCCAGCGACCTCGTCCAGCTTTTCGAGGTTCTCGTCGCGCTGCTCGGCGCTCGACGGCACGTACCCGATATCTTGGACGATATCGGTTTCGGCCTGCTCGAGGTAGAACTCGATGAACTCGTACACTTCCTCTCGCTGAAGCGCTGACTCGGCCGCGTAGATGAACAGCGGTCGGGCCAGCGGATAGGAACCGTCCTTGGCGTTTGCCAGGCTCGGAGGTGTACATTCGCCGTCTTCCTCGGCCTTGACTTCGACGGCTTTCACCGCCTCGGAGTTGGAGTTGTAGTAGGCGAAGCCGAAATATCCCATCCCACCCTCGTTGTCACGGATCCCTTTGACGATAGTTTCGTCCTCCTCGGTCGGCTGGTACTCGGTCGTGTGTTCAGTGTCTTCACCGACGACGTTCTCGTTGAAGTAGTCGAACGTCCCGGACGTCGACGCCGGGCCGTAGCGTTCGATTTCCATATCGGGCCACTCGTCGCGCACGTCCGACCAGTTCGTGACTCCTGCTTCGTCGCTCCAGATCTGGCGCAGCTCGTCGAAGGTTATGCAGTCGACCCAGTCGGCGTCGTTGTTGACCGCGACGGTCAGGGCATCGCCTGCGATCTCGAACTCGACAGGCTCGACGTCGTTGCCCGAGCACTGCTCGATCTCGGCGTCGCTGATGGGACGGGAAGCCCCGTTGATATCGGAGTCGCCGGGACAGAACCAGTTTTCGAAGCCGCCCCCGCTCCCTGTGGAGTCGACGGTCACGTTGACGTTTCCGTGTTCTTCCATGAACTCCTCAGCCATCGCATCGGAGATGGGGAACACGGTACTGCTGCCCTTGATAATGACCTGCCCCGAAAGCCCGTCGGAGTTCCCGTCAGACCCACTGCCATCGGAGCCACTGCCGTCGCCACGGCTCGTATTCTGGACACAACCAGCCAGCGCCAGTGTCCCGATTGCACCAGAACTTGTTAAAAAACGACGGCGAGAGAGACCACCGCTCGGTGAATCTGTCATCACCTGATGGAAGTTACAGAGCGGATAAGTACCCTACTATTAGCCCTATATCCAGATATAAACGCTATATACTGCTATATATTATTATGTGTCGCTACCGTGTTACACGCCAAAGACGGCGTAACAGGTGTCTGAAGCCGATTTCGACCCGATAATGGTAACAATTCATTGGGTGTACTGTTGCTAGCGGACCACTTGGCTGAGTGCCCACATCATGTGTCGTGATTCCATGACAGCGCAAGTCAGAGTTTCGACCGTTGATATATAGTCACAGTATATTTTATAAATCCGCAGCGCGTATTCAGAGTACTATGGAGACACGCAAAGTACAGTTGACGGGCGGATCCACGTACACTGTCTCGTTACCGAAGGAGTGGGCGACAGAGAATGGCGTCGAGAGCGGAAGTATCGTCGAGTTTTACGCCGAAGACGACCTGCTACTGGTCTCGCCACAGCACGGCGACGACCACGTCGAGGGAACGCTCGACGTGACTGGCCTCGAGAACAGGCACGAACTCACGCGGGCGGTGATGACGATGTACGTCAGCGGCTTCGACATCATCCGACTGGAAGCCGCTCGGATAACGGCCGAACAGCGGCGTATCATCCGCGATGCAACACAGGGACTGGTCGGCCTAGAGATGATCGAGGAGACGGCCGACCGGGTCGTTCTGCAGGACTTGCTCGACTCCTCGGAACTCTCTGTTCTCAACGCCATTACACGTATGCGGCTGGTCTCGCTGACGATGCTCTCCGACGCTGTTGAGGCGCTCATCGAGGACGACAACGACCTCGCAGAAGACGTGATACAGCGCGACGACGACGTGGACCGCCTCTGGTACATGGTCTCCCGAGTGTTCCGAACCGTCCTTCGCAATCCGACGGCTGCCAACGAGATCGGCTTCCCACGCGAGACGGTGTTCGATTACCAGTCCAGTGCCCGCCAGCTAGAACGTATCGCCGACCACGCAACCAAGATCGCCGGCCTCTCACAGGAGATCGACGAAATCACCGGTGAAACTGCTGACCTTCTCGACCAGCTAGAAACCGAGGCCATTGCCGTCCCCGAAAACGCAATGGATGCGCTGTTAGCTGACGACAACGACGAGGCCGTCGAACTGGCAAACGAGGCCCGTTCCCGCATCCCCGAAGTCGACGAAACTGCCCGTGAGGTCGACGGCAAAGTCAGAGAGCTAGACCCACAGAGCGCACAGTTGCTTGGCCGCGTGGTCGACTCGCTGTCCCGGACCGCCGACTACGGCGGCAACATCGCCGAGAGCGCGCTCCAGAAGGCAGCCCCGCGGCCATAGCTGACGCTGTCGCTCCGAATTCGTGAACAGCTGAAAAAGCTGATTGTGTACCGGATTACTCGACCAGCACGGCGTTGACCTGACCGTGCTGCCCGGGGCGGGAGGTCACGCGGGCCTGTCCCTCGGAGGTTTCGAGGATTGCGCCTTTCGTGATGATGTTTCGCCGGGCGTAGTTCGGGTTCGACGGGTTCTCGACGACGTTCTCGATGGTCGCTTCAATGGTCTCCGCACCGTCGGCGATGCTTGCAACGTCGGTCTTGACCGCACGGACCTTCTGGGTGTTGCCGCGGGAGTCGACAGTTTTCAGTCGCTGCTCGCCGACCTGCGTCTCGACGGTATCCTTGCCGAGTTCGTGTTTCTTCTTCTTGTGGTTCGGTCGTCGGCGGCCGCCTGTCCGCTTGCGAGGGGAGCGTCCCTGGTCTTTCATACGGGAAGGAAGACCCAGCGGCTACTTGAACCGTTCGATGCCGACTCGCCATCGTAATCGTTACCCCCGCGCCGACCGGTTGCTCTGACGATGAGTCTGAAGACGGCCGTCGCCGCACCGTTCCGCCAGCGTGGAACCGACCGGATGGCCGAAAGTGAGTTCGTCGTTGCACTCTCGCTGGACCGGAACTGGTTCTCGCCCGACCAGGCCAAGACGCTGGTCGACGTGGCCGCAAGCGAGGGACTGGTCGAACGGGACGACGACGACCTCGTCGTGGCCTTCGACGGCACCCACACCGATATTCCGGATGGGTTCACGCCGGGTGAGGAAATCCTGCAGTCGCGGTCGACGTTCGAGCGGGTACTCGACGCCGTCGTCGAGGCCGGCATCGAGAAACAGACCGCTGTCGCCGGTATCAACGCGCTCCAGTCCGATATCGGCGTGACACTGGAGGCCGCGGCCGTGGTGTACGCGCGCAGCGAGGGCGTCGATGTCGAAGCCATTGCCGCGGATGTCCGGGAGGAGCTCTAATGGTCAAAGACAGCATTTCTGACGGTCGACGGATCGGGCAGTTGCTCGCCTCGGAACTGACCGGCCTCCAGCGCGGGCCGCTCTCAGATGTTTCTGTCGTCGATGCTGACAGGGATGTGGAACCGACACCAGCGGGTGCCTTCGCCTACCGCGTGACGGCTGACGACACTGAAGTGGCAGTCGTCGAGGTGACACCGGAAACGGCCCGCCTGCTCCTGAACGAGGAGCCCGCAACCGTACCGGAGCGTGACGATATCACGACCAACGGGGCAACTGTTGTCGTTCACAGCGGCGCGGCGGTGAAAGCCGCGGTTGACGTGCTGGAGGAGACTCTCTCGGGGTAGCACGGCTTTTTCCAGGTGAGGAAACGATCGCACTCTGGCTGAACTACATAGAATCAGTGACGGCTCGGTTCGGCGATAGCCGCGGACGTCCACGCCACGAAGCCGGTGAGGACGAGCACGGAACCGAGTACCGCTGTCGCGGCAGCGATAGCAAGCACCAGCGTCGGGAGGCCGAGCGGCGTTCCGACGGCGATGACGATCGGCGTCGCAGTGATACAGAGCGAGCCCAGCGCGACGGCCCGGCGCTGTGTCGTCGTCAGTTCGATGCCGAGATGGAACGGCGACCCGGGCTCCGGGTCGGGAGCGGCGAGGCCGAGACACAGCAGCGGGACGCCAATGAACACCAGCGTTGCCGCGACAGCGTACGACCAGAACAGCCACGGTCCGGACGCGGGCGCGAGCGACAAAAACGCGCCGACGGCCACGAGCAGGACACCGCCGACGAGTCCGAACTGCCGCAGCCGCGGGTCGTCCAGGGCTTCGCTCAGGTCTGGGAGGGTCTCGGCCACGTGGCCGACATCCATGAAACGGTCCATGAGCGGGCTTCTACCTACGGTGTGAAATAGACAGGGGGAGAAAATATCAAATCTGATTCCACCGAAGCAGGCACGACGTGAGAAGGAAACGCTTGTATCGCTGCCAGCCGCCGCGGTATCTATGCACTTCTTCGACCGTCTCGCGGACCGCATCGCGACCGCCGACAGCGTGGTGTCGGTCGGCCTCGACCCGGACCCTGCCCGCCTCCCCGACAGCGTGCTGGACGCCGACCTCCCGCGCTGGCAGTTCAATCGCCGTATCATCGATGCGACCCACGAACACGCCGCCTGCTACAAGCCGAACGCGGCCTTCTACGAGGATTCCGACGGCTGGCGTGCCCTCGAGGAGACAATCGCCTACGCACACGGGAAGGACGTGCCCGTCCTGCTGGACGCCAAGCGGGGCGACATCGGCAACACGGCGCGGCAGTACGCCCAGATTCTCGACGACGAGGACGGGCCTGCGGCCGACGCTATCACGGTCAACCCGTTCCTCGGCCGGGACTCGCTGGAGCCGTTCCTCCAGCGCGCGGACAGGGGTGTGTTCGTCCTCGGGCGCACGTCAAACCCCGGCGGTGAGGATCTCCAGGACCTCGAACTAGCCTCCGGCGAGAAACTATACGAGCGCGTGGTTCACCTCGCGGACCTCTGGAATCAGAACGGCAATGTCGGCCTCGTCGTCGGTGCGACAAACCCCGACGAACTCGAAGAGATCCGCGAACTGGTTCCGGACATCCCGTTTCTCGTCCCCGGCGTCGGCGCACAGGGCGGCGACGCCGAGGCCGCCGTCGAGCACGGTCTCGCCGACGGCGTCGGCCTCGTCAACTCCTCTCGGGGTATCATCTTCGCCGGCGAGGACGCCGATACGCGGCGGGACGACTCCGGCGACGCGTTTTTCAAGGCCGCCGGACAGTCGGCCAAACAGCTCAAGCAGCGATTGAACCAGTTCCGCTGACTCAGAATCGGTACGTGTCCACGCCATCGGGCATATTCTCTGGCGACGTCCGGTCGCCCGGCTGGCCGACCTCCCCACCGCACTCGACGCACATCCCAATGTCCTCGTCCCAGTGGCGGTCACAGACAAGTCGACCGCACCTGTCGCAGGTGTGATCGACGTCGGGGCGCTCACAGATTTCACACAGTCCGGCTACGCTCATGGTATCAGGTAGCATACCTGACTGTTTGAATCTTTGGCGGCGTGAGCCGGGAGCGGTTCGGCAACCCCACGCCAGGACAGTCTCGCCTGGCTGGCCACGAAGTATTTCCCCGTGGCCATTCCTCTCTATACTATGTTGCCACTCCTCCAGCTCGGATCGCTTCCATCACTGCCAGCAATACTCGTCGGCTTGCTGGCTATCGCCGTTGTACTACTGGTCGGTCGGCTCGTCATGAAGGTGGCGTGGCGGCTCGTCATTATCGCTATCATCGCCGTCGCCGTCCTCTGGATACTCGGAATACTGGGCTTTCAAGTCATCTAGAGTCCGGCGAGGAAGTTTCGGATCACGTCGTGGCCAACCGCGGTCAGGACTGACTCGGGATGGAACTGGACGGCTTCGATGGGGTGCTCGCGGTGGCGGACACCCATCACCAGTTCCGTGCCGTCCTCGGTCTCCGTCGTCGCGCTGACGACGAACTCCTCGGGAACGTCGTCGGCGATGAGCGAGTGGTAGCGTCCGCCCTGAAACCCCTGTTCCAGCCCCACAAAAACGCCCTTCTCGTCGTGGTTGATGGGGAACGCCTTCCCGTGAACCGGCTCCGGGGCACGACCGATGGTACCGCCGTAGGCGTACACCGCCGATTCGAGGCCGAGACAGACGCCCAGCGTCGGCACGTCGGGGCTGACCTCCCGGAGGACGTCGAGCGTGACGCCGACGTCCCGTTCGTTCTTCGGGTGGCCCGGACCCGGCGAGAGGATGATTGCGTCGGGGTCGAACGCTTCGACGTCTTCGAGCGTCGCGGTGTTCCGGACCACTTCAGTCTCGGCGTGTTCGGAGACGTACTCGACGAGGTTGTACGTAAACGAGTCGAAGTTATCCACGAACAGCACGCGGAGGTCGTCCCTGACGGCGTTCTCGCCGGCGGGCTGTGACGCGCTCATCGGGTCACCCCCTCGGGGTCGTTGGCTCCGGTCGCAGCCTCAGCGTCGTCAGCACTCCCAGCCGCGTCGACCGGTTCCCCTTCGATTTCCTCAAGCGCGGTCAACACGCCGTCCATCTTCTGCTCGGTCTCGACGTACTCGCTTTCGGGGTCCGAATCCGCGACGATGCCGGCCCCGGCCTGGACGGTGATGCGGTCCCGGTCGCCCTCGTCCTCGACCGTCGCCGAGCGGATGACGATGGCGAAGTCGGTGTCGCCGTCCCAGTCGAAGTAGCCGACGCCGCCGCCGTAGGGGCCACGCGGCGACCGTTCGAGTTCGTCGATGATCTCCATGGCGCGGATCTTCGGTGCACCGGAGAGGGTCCCTGCCGGGAACGTCGCGCGGGCGGCGTCGAAGGCGTCCTTGTCTTCGGCGAGCCGCCCCGTCACGGTGGATTCGATGTGCTGGACGTGGCTGTACTTGAGGACGTTCATGAACTCGGGGACCCGGACGCTACCGGCCTCGGCGACGCGGCGCACGTCGTTGCGCGCCAGATCGACCAGCATGGTGTGTTCGGCTCGCTCCTTCCCGTCGGCGAGCATCTCGCCGGCGAGGCGTCGGTCCTCGACAGGAGAGTTCCCGCGCGGGCACGTCCCTGCGATGGGGTTCGAGACGACGTGGTCGCCAGCGACGGAGACGAGTGTCTCCGGGCTCGCGCCGACGATAGTCAGGTCGTCGTAGCCCAGCAGGTACATGTACGGCGAGGGGTTCACCGCCCGGAGCGCTTCGTAGAAGCCCAGCGGGTCGACGTCACCGTACAGCTCTCGCGTTCGGGAGATGACGCCCTGATAGATGTCGCCCGAGAGGACGTACTCCTTTGCGCGTTCGACGGCGTCCTCGTACTCATCTCTGGGGCCGGCGACTTCGTCCTCACGCCGGAAGCCACCGGTCTCAAGCGGTGACAGGTCCGTAAGCACGGCCTCGACCCGTTCAGCTTCGGCGACCAGTTCGTCGTATCGCTCGCCGGCGTCCTCGCCTTGCCTGACAACTGGCGTGAACACGAGCGAGACAGTGTCCTCGACGTGGTCGAAGCGGACGGTCGACGTGGTGAGGACGAACTGCGCGTCGGGGAACCGCGAATCCGGGCGGTCTAAGCCAACCTCGTCGAGCCAGAGGTCGTAGACGGCGTCATACGAGAGGAAGCCAACGAGGCCGCCTTCGAGGTGCTGGCGGTCCATCGCCGGGAAGTTCCGCAGCGCCACATCGGGCATCGCCGCCCGGAGGTCATCAACCACGTCGCCGCCGTCGGTCGTCACGAGGTCGGCGTAGCGGTCATCGAACGCCTCGACCTCGCTCTCGTCACCGGTCACGGTGACGACGGCGCGCGGGTCGTAGCCGACGAAAGAGAAGCGGGCGTGGCGGTCGTCGGTCTCCGGCGCGAACGCGCCGTCAGGGTCGCTGGAGGCGACCTTTTCGGCACTTTCGAGCAGGAACGTGTAGTCGTTGGCGGCCACGTCGCTCGTGCGACCGGTCAGAGCCGCGTACGCGGTCAGTGGCTCCACGTCTACGTCAAGTTCCGCAGCGGTGCGGACGACGACCGGGCGGTCGGCCTTGGCGTGTTCGACGAACTCCTCGCGGGAGATATCGAGGGTCATACTGTGCCCTCCGACGCGCGCTTTGCGTTCCGGACGAACCGTCTAACTCCGTCGTGGTCTTTCGTGCCGCCGGCAGACTCCACGCCGCTCGCCACGTCGACGGCAAACGGCTCGACTGTCTCGACGGCCTCGGCCACGTTCTCGGGAGTCAGTCCGCCGGCCAGCACGACGGGCACGTCAAGCGAGTCGACGAGGTCACGCGTGCGCTCCCAGTCGTGTGTCTCGCCCGTGCCGCCACCGCCGTCGGCGTCGACCGAATCGATAAGCAGGGCGTCGGCGTGGGTTGCGTAGTCCTCGATGGCTGACGCGCTTGCCTCGACTACAGCGACGATGTCCCGTGAGATACGGCTATCGAGAGCCCCGAGTTCCGCCGGCGAGAGCCCGTCGTGGACCTGCACCGCGTCGGGCTCGATCCTGTCGATACGTCTGACGGCCTCTTGCACCGTCGTCGGCATCATCACCAGCACGCTCGTCACGAACGGCGGGACGCCATCGGCGATCGTTTCAGCCGTTCCCTCGTCGACCTCCCGCGGTGTGTCGACCGGAACACCGTGGATGATACCGACCGCGTCAGCACCAGCTGTAACGACGGCATCGCGGTCCTCGGTGTCCGTCACGCCGCAGATCTTCACGCGCGTCATGCCCCGATCAGGTCGTCGAGTTTGTCGGCTGCCGCGCCCGACTCGATGGCCTGTCGGGCCTGTTCGACTCCCGCTTCGTGCGTGTCGGCGACGCCGGCGACGTAGATGGCCGCGCCGGCGTTCGCGAGAATGATGTCCCGCTTTGCACCGGTGATTTCGCCCGTGACGATGCCGCGAAGGTCGGCGGCATTCTCTTCGGGCGACCCCCCGGATATGGCCTCGATATCACGTGTTTCCAGACCCATATCCTCCGGGGTGATGGTGTACTCCTCGATCCGGTCGCCGGTGACTTCTGCGACAACCGTCTCGCCGTGGATGGCGATCTCGTCGAGGCCGTCGCCGTGGACGACCAGCGCGCGCTCGACATCCAGTCGAGCCAGCGCCTCTGCCATCACGGGCACGAGGTCCGGATCGTAGACGCCCAGCACCTGTGCATCCGCGTCGGCAGGGTTCGTCAACGGGCCAAGAATATTGAAGACAGTCCGCATCCCGAGTTCCTGTCGCGGGCCGATGACGGCCTTCATCGCCGGGTGGAACACGGGTGCGAGCATGAAGCCGATACCGTCTCGTTCGATAGTCTCCTCGACGTCCGGCGGTTCGGCCTCGATGTCGACGCCGACTTCTTCGAGCACGTCGGCGCTCCCCGAAGATGAAGAGACAGAGTAGTTGCCGTGTTTGGCGATGGGGACGCCGGCTCCAGCCGCGACGATGGCGCTCGTCGTCGAGACGTTGATCGTGTCGTAGTCGTCCCCGCCGGTTCCACAGGTGTCGACAAGCCCCTCGCGGTCGGGCCGGATGGTCCGTGCGGCGTCGCGCATCCCCTCGGCAAAGCCGGCGATCTCAGCCTCTGTCTCCCCCTTCGCCCGCAGTGCCGTCAGGAGCGCACCGATCTGTGCCTCGGTTGCATCCTCGAAAACAGTCGTCGCAACGGCTCGAGCTTCCTCCTGTGTCAGGTCGTCACCGTCAGTGACGCGCTCAATATACTCTTTCATTGTATTCACCAATGGACTTTTTCGTGTTATGATGTACAAATCCGTACATTGACTTAAGCCTATCGGGACCCCTGCTCGCTGACGTATATGTGTGGGCAATCAACAGACAACGTGGCGATACGGAATTCGAAACCTTCAATTATACCCACCGGAAACAATGTGGTGTACCTCGCAGTGAGGGTTCGTGGTCTAGGTCGGTTATGACACCTCCTTGACATGGAGGAGGCCGGCGGTTCAAATCCGCCCGAACCCATTTCTACTGTCCCTCCCTCCCGAGCGAAGCGAGTCGGCAGCGACCTGTGGATTAAGCCAGAGTCGTGTGCAAGGGCGCAGATCTCGACGCTCCGACAGGGCCATCCCATAGTTTCTTGCCCCAACCGCGTTAGAGTCATCTATATGAGAGATCAGGTCCAGTCGGCGGACGCGTTCGAACAGTTCGTGCTCCTTGCGGTTGCAGAACTCGAAACGGCCGGTGAAACGCCAGTCCACTCCTATCATGTGACCCAGACGGCGAAAGCACATCTCGCGGATGTCGACCGACAGCCGTTCGGCGGCGTCGAGCGCCAGAAGGTCATCTCGGCGCTGGGCCGACTCGCCGACAAGGGGCTGTTGCGCACCGAACAGACGGAGTCATCGACGGGGAAAGGACGGCCGGGATACAAGCTGGCCGGAGATCCAGAAGAAGTGCTTGAAGTGCTGTCAGCGACAGACGAGTTCAAACCGTACGTCGACGCGGTCTGGTCCTCGTAACGGGTCCCACTCGTTAGACAACGCTCACGCCGCCGCGCTCCTGATCGAGAGCGGGTGGCTGGCCCGCTTCGAGACGTTCGAGACGGTCCATGATCGTATGGACGACGTCGTCTTTCGTACACGGTGCGACATGGACGAGTTCGCTGCCGTCGTACTCAGCCAGCCCCATGATGGGCAGCGACATGGCGTCGTACGCCGACGCCGCCACTTCTGAATCCACGGTCGTGTCCTGATAGAACGATTCGAGCGAGACGTTGTTGCTCAGTGCCCACTGCTTGAACTCGGCGACACGGTTCAGAATGTACTTGCCTTCTTCCGTCCGTGCGGCGGCCGACTGCGGCGCGATCTGTTTGCCCCAGACGATAACGTTGAACTCGTCGATGTGGTCGTTCTCGTCGAGTGTCTGGAGACGGTCGATGACAGCTTCCTGCCGTTCGTGTGCGCCATCGGGCAGCATCGACCGGACATACAGCTCGATGTGAGGTGTCGGCGTAGTATCACTCATAGCTATCGGACGACACTCCCGGCTGACACATATAGATACTGTGAGAGATGCCTGCATAGTACAGATAGAGTCAGCAGGGCCTGCAGAGCGTGAAATCAGCAATTCCAGTGAATAGGTTTCCTTCCAGTTGTAACGCTGGCTCGGGAGCGGTTAACAGCTGAAACCAATGTCTGATTTCTAACTATTCGCTGTTCGACCCGGACGAAAGACCGTGGAGGTTCTCGTGGATACCGAGGATGAGCGCGGGAACGACAATCATGAAGATATGCTCTTCGATGGGAATCCCGAGCAAGTCGACACCGGTTCGGAGTTTGATTGCGAAGACACCGACGGTCAGCGTGTACCAATCCCAGACGTAGGCGATCGGATAGAGCACGACGATGGTCTTGGCCGCCATCCGGAGGGCGTTGGCACGCCAGAGCAACGCGAGCGCAACAGTCCCCAGACAACCTCTGTGACCAGATACGTGTAGGGGCCGAAGACACCGATGTCAGGTAGCATACAGCCACCTTAGATCCAACGGCCTAAAGCTTAGTTCGTCTCTCGGTTTCCGGGGACTAAACCAACCTTGATAACCCCACACGTCGAATCTACGAATTGTGAAGAACTATGGATATTGCTGATATCGCCACCAGAGAATTTGTCGAGGTTGACGCCAACAAGCGCTTGGGGAAAGTCCGGTCTATCTTCGAACGCGAGAATCCCAAGGGTATCATCGTCACGGAAGACGATGACTACACTGGCGTGATCACGCAGAAACAGCTGGTCCAGTCCCATGTCGAGGACAACGCGAAAGCGGGGGCGATGACGCGCTCGGCACCGAAGGTCGAGCGCACCGATGACGTACGCGAAGTCGCGCGCGTCCTGGTCGAGGGTGGAGTCAAGCTCGCGCCGGTGTTCGAGGCGGGCGAGCTCTGGGGTATCGTCACCGAGGACGATATCCTCGACGCGGTTCTCGACAACCTCGACGCGCTGAGCGTCGAGGATATCTACACGCGAGACGTCATCACGGTGTCCGAGGACACCAACGTCGGGCAAGTCGTGAACCTCCTCCGGAAGCACGGTATCTCCCGGCTTCCGGTGCTCGGTGACGACGATGGCCTGACCGGGATGGTCACGCGCCACGATATTGTCGATGTCGTCGTCCGAGACATGAACAAGACGACGCGGGGCGACCGCTCCGGCGAGATTGAGCGCGTGCTCGATATGCCCGTCTACGACGTGATGAGCAGTCCGGTAGAGACGGCGAAACTCGGCGACTCCGTCGAGGACGCCGTCGCGCGGATGCTCGAAAACGACTTCGCCGGGCTCGTCGTCACGCCGGAAGACGACGACACCCATGTCGCCGGCATCCTCACGAAGACCGACGTGCTCCGTGCGCTGACCTACACCGAAGAAGAACACATGGACGTCCAGATTACGAACATCAAGCTGCTGGACACTATCTCCCGTGCGGATATCCGTGCCGACATCGAGGCGGTCGCGGACAAGTACGGGGCGATGCAGGTCCAGCACGCCCACGTCCGGTTCCACGAGCACAAGGAGAAGCTCCGTGGCACGCCGCTCATCCAGTGTCAGATCCGACTGCGGACCAACAAGGGCCAGGCGGCCGGCTCAGGCGAAGGCTACGGCGCTGAAACCGCGTTCAACGTCGCGCTCGACAAGCTAGAGCGTAACGTCCTCGAACTGAAAGGCGTCCAGGCCGACGAGGAGTACCGCGGCCAGCTCCTCCGCAAACTCGGCGAACTATAACCGGATAGTCGCTTTTTCTATCGCTCGGCGACCTGCACGAGCTGCTTGCCGATGTTCTCACCTTCGAACAGCCCGAGGAACGCGTCGGGCGCGTTCTCGATGCCTTCGGTGACGGTCTCTCGATAGGAGATGTCGCCAGAAGCGACCCACTGACCGAGCTGCTTCGTCCCTTCCTCGAACCGCGGCTCGAAGTCGGAGACGAGGAGGCCTTCGATGGTCGCACGGGACTGGATGACCTGTGTCAGCTTGCGCGGCCCCATCGGTATCTCCTCGCTGTTGTACAGCGAGATCTGCCCGCAGACGGCGACGCGGGCGTCGGTGTTGAGTCGCGTGAACACCGCGTCGGTAATCGGTCCGCCGACGTTGTCGAAGTAGGCGTCGACGCCGTCCGGTGCGGCCTCGTCCAGTGCGGCCCGGTAGTCGTCGGTCGTCTTGTAGTTGATGCCCACGTCGAAGCCCAGATCATCTTCGAGGAACGAGACTTTCTCGTCGGAGCCGGCAAAGCCGACGACGCGTGCGCCCTGCAGCTTGGCGAGCTGGCCCGCAACGGAGCCGACGGCCCCGGCGGCTCCGGTGACAACGAACGTATCCCCGGCGGACGGCTGTGCGACTTCACGCGTGCCGAAGTACGCTGTCAGGCCCGGCATCCCCAGAACGCCGAGCGCCGTCGAAATCGGTGCGAGTTCGGGGTTGACTTCTGTGAGTACCGGTCCGGGTGCCGTGGCGTACTCCGCCCACTCTAGCTCACCAGTGACGACGTCACCTTCATCGAAGCGTGCGCCGTTGGATTCGACGACCTCACCGACGACGGCACCCTTGAGCGGGTCGCCTACGTCCCACGGCTCTTCATACGATTCGCTGTCGCGCATTCGGTCGCGCATATACGGGTCGACAGAGAGGTACAGCGTCTTGATGAGCACCTCGCCGGGCCCCGGTTCAGGGATTTCTTCCTCGGAAAGCTCGAACGTGTCGTGGTCGGGGGTCCCTTCGGGGCGCTTCGCTAGCCGGTAAACGCGGTTAGTGTTCGACATCACCCCCTATACACCTGGGACCCGAAAGGGGGCTTCGAAAGGAGAAACAAGCACCGGTTTTATAGTTTATCTAATAATTATCCACAGGTATTGTGCAGCTGGCGGAAGGGCATTGCTGATCGGGACAGCAAAACCGAAAAACCGTGCTCGAATCGCAGCGAGGAGCAGGACCGAGAGAGTCAGAGTTACTGGAAGCCGATCCGGCCGCCGCTCCCGGCCTGCCGCTGCGGGCTGGAGCCGCCCCTGAACTCCTCTTCCATCTGCTCGTAGTACTCGCGGATGTCGTCGGTGATCGTCGGGCGCACGCTATCCATCGCCTGCCGGAAGTGGCGCATCTCGACTTCCGCCGCGTCGTCGTCCTCACGGAGTGCCTCAATGGCAGCTTCCCGGGCGATGGATTCGAGGTCCGAGCCGACGAACCCATCGCTGACTTCGGCCAGTTCGCGCAGGCTCACGTCGGGCGACAGCGGCGTGTCGTCCGTGTGGATCTTCAGGATCTGCTCGCGGCCCTCGACGTCGGGCTCGCCGATCATCACCAGCCGGTCGAATCGACCCGAACGGATCAGCGCCGGGTCGATCATATCCGGCCGGTTGGTCGCGCCGATGACCATCACGTCTTCCATCTCTTCCAGCCCGTCAAGTTCGGTCAGGAGCTGATTGACGACGCGCTCGGAGACGTTCGACCCCATCTCGCCGCCCCGACCCGGTGCCAGCGAGTCGAGTTCGTCGAAGAAGATGATGGTCGGAGCCACCTGGCGGGCCTTCCGGAACGTCTGTCGGATGGCCTTCTCGCTCTCGCCGACCCACTTCGAGAGCAGCTGTGGGCCACGGACCGAGATGAAGTTCGCGTCGGTCTCGTTGGCGACGGCTTTCGCCATGAGCGTCTTGCCGGTGCCGGGTGGGCCGTACAGCAGCACTCCGGACGGCGGCGTCACGCCCATGCGTTCGAACTTCTCCGGGGAGTTCATCGGCCACTCGACGGCCTCCTGAACCTGCTCTTTGGGCCCGCTGAGCCCGCCAACGTTGTCCCAGGACATCTTCGGGAGTTCGACCAGCACCTCCCGCATCGCCGATGGACTCACCTCGTTGAGTGCGCCCTTGAAGTCGTCCCGCTTGATAATCATCCGGTCGATGAGGCTCGGCGGAATGTCCTCCTCGTCCAGATCGATCTCGGGGAGGTAGCGGCGGAGCGCCTTCATCGCGGCCTCCTTCGTAAGACTCTCGATGTCGGCCCCGACGAAGCCATGCGTGTCCGTCGCCAGCTTCGCGAGGTTCACGTCGTCGGACAGCGGCATACCGCGGGTGTGGATCTGGAGGATTTCCTCGCGACCGACCTCGTCCGGCACGCCGATCTCGATCTCGCGGTCGAAGCGGCCGGGACGGCGCAGCGCTGGGTCGACACTGTCGACGCGATTCGTCGCGGCGATGACGATGACCTGCCCTCGTGATTCGAGGCCGTCCATCATTGTCAGTAGCTGGGCGACGACACGGCGCTCGACCTCACCGGTTACGTCCTCGCGCTTGGGCGCGATGGAATCCAGCTCGTCGATGAAGATGATCGAGGGCGATTCCTCGCTCGCGTCCTCGAAGATCTCGCGTAACTGCTGTTCGGACTCACCGTAGTACTTCGAGATGATCTCGGGGCCGGCAATAGAGAAGAAACTAGCAGAGGTCTCGTTGGCGACAGCCTTCGCAAGCAGCGTCTTCCCGGTGCCGGGCGGGCCGTGGAGCAGGACCCCCTGTGGCGGCTCGATGCCGAGCTTCTTGAAGATCTGAGGGTGTTTCATCGGCAACTCGACCATCTCTCGCACCCGCTGGATCTCGTTTTGCAGCCCGCCGATGTCCTCGTAGGTGATGCCGCCGCCGGTCTTCTCGAAGCCGGAGATCGGTTCCTCGCGGAGTTCCACCTCGGTGTCCTCGGTGATGAGACAGACGCCCTCGGGCTCTGTCTCGACGGCGATGAGCGGGATGGCCTGCCCGGGCGAACGCATGAACGGATGATTCGTCGATGACATCACCGGGACGATGTCGCGCTCGACGACCGGCCGTTTCAATATCTGCCGCTTAACCATGCCGGCGGCGTCGGAACCAAACTGGACCGACGCTTCTTCGGGCGGCGCGAGGACGAGCTTGTCGGCCTTCTCGGCCTCGGCCTTCCGGATGGTGACGCGCTCGCCGATGCCCACGTCGGCGTTCTGGCGCGTGAAGCCGTCGATGCGGACGGTGTCAGTGTTCCAGTCCTGCCGGTCAGCCCGCCACACCTTGGCCGCGGTCGTATCGCTCCCTTCGATCTCGATGATGTCGCCGGGAGAGAGCTTGAGGTGCAGCAACGTATCGGGGTCGAGTCTGGCGATACCGCGCCCCGAATCGTTCGGGTACGCTTTCGCCACTTCCAATTGGACTTCGTTCATAGTAGAGCCTGCTTACAACGAACTCGGGTAGCCCCGGAGATATGCTTTATGCTACCGGCGGCCAAGACGCAGGGCGACGGGTTTATATGATACCTAATAGCATACCGCACAGAAGTGGCAAATACCCTCCGGCTTGAGTGGCGGTAACACAGGCTGCCGCCATCGCCGCGTTTCATAAGGCTGGACGCGATAGCGCCGATATGGTATTTCTCGTTCCCTTCGACGGGTCACCGCTCGCAGACGCCGCGCTCGACCGTGCCGTTTCCTACGCCGCGGCCCTCGACGAGGACGTCGTCGCCGTCGCGTTCATCCCGACCGGGGCCGACTACGCCGAGCGCCGCCGTCGCGTCGACCCGACCGAGGACTTCGCCGCCGAAACCGCCGCTGACGACCTCCGGCGCAAGATCGAGGAGGCGACCGACGACTCTGAACTCCGCTACGACGACGTAAGCGCTCACTCCACCAGCGAACTGTCGACGACGATCAGACAGACCGCCCGCGATGTCGACGCCAGCGTCGTGTTCCTCGGCAGCGACGACACTGAGGACATCGTCGTCCCTATCGGCGAAGTCACAGACGGCGAAGACTACGATATCCACATCGTCCGCCGGACTTGAGGACGTAGCAAGAGGGCTTTTACTGGCGCGGCCTGACCCTCCGGGTATGCGAACACTCGCTTTCGACGGCCGGATGGGCGCGGCCGGTGATATGCTTCTGGGGGCGCTGCTGGCTGCCGGAGCCGACCGCGACGCCCTGTCGGTGGTTGAGGACACACTGGATATCGAGTACGCTGTCTCCGAGGGTGACCGCTGCGGGATTGCTGCAACGCGCGTCGAAGTGCTGTTATCCGACACCGCCTGTGATGGCGACGATTCCCACGACCACACTCACAACGACCACTCGCATTCCCATTCTCACGACGATGAACACGGCCACACTGGGGACGACGCACACTCTCATACCCACGGCGACCACGACCACACCCACGCAGAGGGTCACGGCCCAAGCAGAACGTACGCCGAGGTCGTCGAACTCGTTGAGGGGATGGACTTGCCGGGGGCTGTCAGGGCGGATGCGCTGGCAATCTTCGAGATACTCGGCGAGGCCGAGGCCTCAGTTCACGGGACGGACCTCGACGACACACACTTCCACGAGGTCGGGGCGGACGACGCCATCGCCGACATCGTCGGGGCCTGCCTCCTGCTGGATGATCTCGACGTCGAGCAGGTCGTAACAACGCCGCTGGCGACGGGGGCGGCACCGTGGAGATGAGCCACGGCACCTACCCGGTTCCGACTCCCGCGGTGGTCGAAATTGCGGAGCAAGCCGACTGGTCGCTGCAGGGTGGCCCCATCGACAGGGAGCTCCTGACGCCGACCGGCGCGGCGATTCTCGCCCATATCGCTGACGGGACCGAGTCGCTCCCGCCGCTCGACATCGACGCGTCGGGGTACGGCGCTGGCGGATGGGACCTCGACGACCGCCCCAACGTCTTGCGGGCGATGGTCGGCGACAGCGCGGGACGACTCCGCCGCGACGAAATCACGGTGCTCGAAACGAACGTCGACGACGCTCCGCCAGAGGTGCTTGGCGACCTCCAGCGCTCGCTCCCGGATGTCGGCGCACGTGATGTGTCGATAGTGCCGACGACGATGAAGAAATCACGGCCCGGCCACATCATCAAGGTCATCTGCAGACCGGAAGACGCCGAGCGGGTCGCGCGCCGTCTCGCCGAAGCGACCGGGACGCTCGGCGTGCGCGAATCCGGGGCCGGCCACCGCTGGGTCGCCGACCGGGAGTACGAGACGGTTGTACTCTCTGTCGACGGCGAACAGTTCGAGGTCACGGTCAAAGTCGCAAGCGACACCGACGGCACGGTGTTCGACGTGAGCGCGGAGTACGACAACGCCGCGGCCGTCGCGGACGCGACCGGACTCCCCGTCCGCGAGGTGATGCAGCGGGCCGAGCGGATGGTCCGAGAGTAGCGCTATCCGTTGTCGGGTTCGCTCTCGTCGGCGGTCGGACTGTCGCTGTCATGTTCAGCTAGCGCCTCCTCGACGGTGAGCGCGCCGGTCGCGACCCGCCGGGCGAGGTCCTCGCTGATCGCCCGATTTGTATCGCTTGCCTCCCGCGAGCGGTCCTTGATTTTCTGGAGTTCGCCGGGCGTGGGCTCAATGGTCCGGCTTTCGATTTCCTCGCCGTCGAGGCGGGCAATGTTGACCGCGGCCAGCACGTCGCCCATCCCGCGTGCCCCGGAGCCGAGGTACGGCGTCGTTCCTGTTTCGTCGACCAGCTCGACCGGCACGGACTGGATCTCGTCGATGATGCGCGCGCCGACGAGCCGCGCGCCGTCGCCGATGCGAACGACCGGGTCGACCGCGTCTTCGACTTCCTCGCGGACGATTTCGGTGATGTCCGCCGCGGGCACCTGAAACGCTGCAACGACCATGTCGCCGTGGAGAATCGCGACACCCGGCCGTTCGCCGGGGTCGATACCGATGACGGTGCGACCGTCGCCACCCCGGAGCGTCGAGATAACAGCTTCGACGGCGCGACGCGGTGTGTCCGGGTCCGCCTGCACGAGGTCGATACCGTCGGGGATTTCGACCGACTCCCCCGCCGCGATGACCGCGACAGCCGCCTCCTCGGGCCATTCGTCGCCCGGTTCGATAGTCGTGAACGCCACGCCACGGTCGCGTAGCTCGTTGACGACTCCATGGTACACTTCGAAGTCTTCGGTGGCGACGACAATCACGACCGTAATTACTCCGCAACTCACTTACGCGTGCTGGCGTGTCAGGATGACCGTCCCGACTCCGCTATCTATGGTCGGTCTGCCGACGCCGTCACGGCGGTACTCGTTGGATATGCCGGCCCGCCACAGGCAGACAGGTCGACCATTTTTTATTTTACCGTAGTCATTTCTGAGATATGTCAACAATCGCCGCCAAGCGGGCTGACCGAAGCACTGACGGTATGTTTGCGTTTGTGCTTGGCCTGTTCGTTGCGCTGCTGGCCGTCGCGCCGACGGTCACGGCGACTGCGGTCTGGGGTGGCGTCGATGCCGACGCTGCCCTCTACATCGTCGCGCTCCTGACTGTTGCAGTCGTCACCGGCCTCGGGTGGCTCGCGACGTGGCGACGGCCCGGTCTCGCGGTTGCGCTGGGGGATCACAGGCCCGCTGGCTCCCGCTACTTTTTGCGGCTAGCTACGCGATTGCCACACTCTTTTTTGCGCCGGAATACGGTGCTCTGGCGCTCGTTGGATTTTTCTTCGGAATGCTCGCTGCGGTCGTCCCTGGTCTGGCGATGAGCTTCATTGCACGCTCGCGCTACACCGATGTAGTTCTAGCCGACGTAACCGAGTACGAATCGTTTACCGCCGGCTGGCCCGACCGCGCTCGGAACCGGCTGGTCCTGACGATGCTTCCGGTATTCCTCGTTGGCTGTGCGAGTTTTGGTGTCGTATTCCTGACCGAACACAGCACGTGGCTCTGGTCGGTCGGTCAGTTCCTGCTCCCGGTTGCGACGATGCCGTTTAATAGAACCCAGGCACGTACCTACACCCTCAGTGGGGCCGGCATCGAACGATCGATCCCATTCGGTAAGACAGTCGCCACATGGGACTCATTCAATGGCTACAGCACTACCGACGAGGGGATTGTGCTTCACCGGCACTGGGACCTCGATATGCGGTTCGCGCGTGAGCAACTGGATGACCCCGACGCTGTGAGCGAAACTATTGACCGCTTTCTCCCCCGCCGGGACTGAGAGTTGCGAGCGTTTTTATCCGAACCTGCCCAACCACTGCCCGTGAGCGAGTACGTCCCGACCGGGTGTGACGCGATTGACGAACTCTTGGGTGGTGGGCTGGAGCGCGGTGCGGTCACGCAGGTGTACGGCCCGCCAGCGGCCGGCAAGACAAATTTCGCCCTCTCGGCGGTGATGGAAGTCGCCGCCGCTGGCGACGCGGCACTGTACATCGACACCGAAGGGCTCTCGGCTGACCGGATGGAGCAGGTCGCCAGCGGCCGCGCACGCGGGACGGCTCAGACTGTGGATGACCTCGCCGGCCGGCTCATCATCACGGAGGCGCTGGACTACGACGAGCAGGCCGAGGCCGTGCAGGACGCCGCCGAGTTCGCCGCCGAGGTCGAACTTATCGTGCTGGACAGCGCGACCGGGTTCTACCGGCTCCGCCGGGATGACGAGGACGGTGGCGAGACGCTACGGGACGTGGCCCGCCAGATTACCCACCTGCTCTCGCTGGCCCGCAAACACGACATCGCCGTCCTGTACACGAATCAGGTGTTCACCGACCCGGACAGCGACCGCTCGACGGCGCTTGGTGGCCACACCCTGAACCACTGGTCGGGCGCTATCGTCCGTCTGGACCGGTTCCGTGGCGGCAACCGACGCGCCACGCTGGAGAAACACCGCGCCAAACCGGCCGGCGATACGGCTCAGTTCCGCATCACTGACTCGGGACTGGTGGGCGACGACACGCCCGAAACGCCGCAGTAGGTCGCTCTGATCTCGACAGCAGTCTCGGGCGCGCGCCGTCGCGGCGACGGCCGCGTCGCAAGCGCGAGGGACGAGTCGCACAGGCGAGCAAAGCGAGCCGAGCAACGCAGTCGGTTGGGGAGGCGTGTGGCTGTCGCGGTTTCGTGCTGCTGTAGTTCCAGTGATGCATACCGCGCGAGCGGAGCGAGCGCGGTTTCACCGAGCACGGCGTGCCGTGCTCGGCCTTTTTCATGAACGTTTTTCGAGTCGAGCGGGACCTTCGGTCCCGCTGACCATGCGAACGGGCGCTTCGCGCCCGTGTGCAGAGAGCGGTCGCCTTCGGCGACCCGACGATGAAAAAGGTTCAGTAGATGAGGTCGTCGTCGTTCTCGACCATGTACAGCGTCCGCGCGGCGATGTTGACCGCGTGGTCCCCGACGCGCTCGATGTCACGAATCGTCAGCAGGAGCCGGGACACGTCAGCCATCAGTTGCTCGATTTCGGCTTCGCTGGAGTCGGCGTCGATTTCGCGCTCGATGAGGTCACGAACGACCATCTCGGAGGCCGCCTCACACCGTTCGTCGACCTCGTCGTCGATGTCGGCGATGGTATAGCACTGGTCGGCGTCCTGGTCGCGGTAGGCTTCCATGGCGTTTTCGACCATCTCGATGGTCACGTCGGCGACATCCTGAATGTCGACTTCGGGGTACACATCGCGTTCAGCAGTGAGCGAGTACTCGCCGAGGTTCGTGGCGAGGTCACCGATGCGTTCGAGGTCGGTGATGATCTTGAACGACGCAGCGATAAAGCGGAGGTCGGACGCGACCGGCTGTTGCAGCGCCAGCAGGTCGATACAGTCCTGTTCGAGGTCGAGATACAGCTGATTGATTTCGTGGTCGCCCTCGATGACCTCTCGGGCCATCTCTTCGTCTTTCTGTTCGAGCGCGTCCAGACCAAGCCGGAGCCGTTCGAGGACGATCTCTGACATATAGAGGACGTCCTCGCGGAGCGAGTTCAGTCCCTCCTGATAGGAATCGCGTGGCATAGTCCGGAATGTGCTAGTGGTATGCATCAGCCTTTCCCTTCTCCCAATATCTCCCGATACCGGCCGGCGTCGCGGTGCGGCGGACGTGCTATGCAGGGACAGGCATACCCGACAGCGAAAACCGACTACTGTGACACTGCCTCGGCGTCGTCACGGGGATGAACGTCCAGCGTTGTCGTGTCGCCGAGTGCTGTTCCGCCCTCAATGCGTTCGACACGCAACACCACGTCCTGTGGCGTTGCACAGCCACAGCTCACGAACTCGTCCCACTCCTCGCCGACGGCCACCGGGCCGCCGTGGGCGCGTCGGAGGTACTGTTGATAGATGTCCCCGCGCAGTTCGTCGACTATCCACTCGGTATCGACGCCAGACCACGGGTCCCCATCGGCGGCGCTGGGGGCAAACGAGAGCACGATACGGTCCGCAACGGGAGCCATACACTGGCTGAGGCGGGAGACAGGCTTAATCCCTTGGGAGCGCCCCCCTCGGCACGGCTACAATTTGTCGTTGACCGCTTCCAGGCAGTCAGCGTCGACGAACACCACGACGTGATCGCCGGGTTCGATGACGGTATCACCACGGGGGATGACCAGTTCGCCGTCGCGGCTGATGGCCCCGATGACCACGCCGGTCGGCAGTTCCTGTACCGACTCCTGGATCGGTCGCCCAGCGAGGACGCTGTCGGCGGCTATCTCGATTTCCAGTACCTCGGCGCGGTCGGATTCGATGATAGCCACCTTTGTCGCGTCGTACTCTCGGGTGAACCGCGTGATCTCTTCGGCGGTCGTCTCGCGGGGATTGACCGCCACGTCGACGCCGACGGCCTCAAACAGGTCGACGTACTCGCCGGAGTTGACGACGGCGACGGTTCGCTCCGCACCGAGCCGCTTGGCCAGCAGTGTCACCAAGAGGTTCTTTTCGTCGCTATCGAGTGTCGCAACCACGGCGTCGGCGTCTGAGACGTGTTCCCGTTCGAGGAATTCGCTATCCGTTGCATCACTTTCCAGTACGGTTGTTCCCTGCAGGTCCTCCGCGAGTTCGCGCGCCCTGTCGTGGTCTTGCTCGATGAGCCGTGGCTTGATACCGCGATCCTGAAGCAGTCGTGCGGTGTGATAGCCGACGTCGCTTCCGCCGACGATGAGGACATTCTGCGTCGTCTTTGACTCCGGTGCGATTTCAGTTGCAAACAGACGAACGCTTTCGCAACTACCGATGACGATGATGTCGTCACCTTCCCTGATAACGGTCTCGCCGCGTGGGATAATGACTTCGTCACCGCGCAACACGGCAGCGAAGGTTAGTGACTCGTAGCGGTCGGCCTCCGCAACGGTCTGGTCCGCAATCGGACTGGATTCACGCACCTCGAACTCACCCATCTGGACCTGTCCGTCGACGAATGTTTCCACGTCCCGCGAGCCTGGAAGCCCGATTACTCGGGCGATATTCTCCGCAGTAAGCAGGTTTGTCGCAACCATGTGGTCGACGCCGAAAGCGCCCCCGGATTTCTCCCAGGTCCGGAGGAACTTCGCGCTCTTGACGCGGGAAATAGTGAACGGGTCAGCGGCCGTTATCGCCGTCCCACAGGTGACGATATTCGTCTCGTCATCGTCGGTGCTGGCGATGAGTACGTCGGCTTTCTCGATACCGGCCTCCGAGAGCGTGTCGAGTTCCGCACCATCCCCTTCGACACCGAGCACATCGGCCTCGTACATCAGGCTCTCCACACGGTCAGGATCGATATCTACGACGGCGACTTCGTGGCTTTCCGCGAGGCTTTCGGCGATGTTCGAACCGACCTCGCCCGCGCCGACGATTACGATATACACGGCTGCGCCTCCGCCTGATACATGTGCATCAGCTTTCCACCGGTGGGTGAAGTGTATTTTCATCCGGCCGGCGGGCCAACCCCATGGGGGCGGCCGGGCTATCGAACCCGGCGATGAACGAGTGCTGATTCATCGGTGACGATGTAGTCTTCAAGCCGCTTACGGCTCATCTCGGAGCGGCACGTCTAACCAGGGGCAGAGGGCTGACCGACGTTGGAACCGTTCGACTGAATCGAACGACTCTTTCGTCTCTTCGATCGCCTTTCGCATACTGGCGTAGTCGGTCATACACACTTCATCTGTCTCCCCATCGTTTGATTATATGCTTCTTTACGCCTGCTATCTACCCGGTAGACGCGCATTTCTGTCGCTCGCGCCCGTCTGTTCGTCGAACCGACCGCAGCGACTGTGACGCGATAGCTACACAATCTTGTCTAAGGTTCTGACCAACGCGTCGCGGACGCTTAGCGGGCAGCTCGCTTAGTAGCAGGTGACTACTCTCCCGTCGCCAGTCGGCGTGACTGCCGCTCACCGTCACGCTGGCAACTTAGTGACTATTTGTAGACGTGGCTGTGGACGCGAGTACAAGACGATGGACTGCACTAGATACGACTGTCGGCAGCAAGCACTATCTCCCGCCGGATGTACCGCTGTGTGCACGCATCTGTCCAGTCCGTAGCTTACTTGTCCGTATCGAGAGCGGCCCGTAGGCGGTCAGTAAGTGGCTGGGGTGCCGACAGTGAGAGCCGATGACTCACCGCCAGTGCTACAAACACCACGCTCACGACGAGCGCGACGGCGACGCCCGGCACTGTGACCCCGCTAAGTGTGAGTCCACCGACCGTAATCAGTGTGGCACACGCGGTCCCGAGATACCGACCTGACCACCGCTCATCGGCCGACGTGTGGGTGTCTGTCCGGTCATGATCGGTGAGAGACTCTGTCGGCGGCGTCGATTCAGCAGCCGGCGTCGACAGGAGCGATGGTTCCTCGTCGAGATACCCGTCGAAGGAGTCCGCGAGTGCGGTCGCTTCGACGAGTCCGCGGTCCTGATTGTAGTTGATGACGCCTGCGTCGTCCATCTTCGGGAGGTGAGACTGGTACAGCGCGATGTAGACGCGCTGGCGCTGTTTCGAGCGGAGCGAATCGACCGTCGTGTCGTGTTCCAGCGCCGCGATGTGTTCTGCGATGTCGCTCATATCGGCCGGCTCGTCGCCGGGGTGTTCGTGGAGGTACTTGAGGACCAGACGGCGGCGACGACACTGTAGGACGTGGAAGAGGTCGTCGCGGGTGAGTTCGTCGTCCGATGTGGACTCCGCAGACGCCGACTCCTCTGTCGCGGACTCCTCGGCCTCAGTTGTCGTGGGTTCGGAAGTCGTTTCAGCTATAGACATGTTCGCTCGTTCCTTTTCCAGCAACCGATATATACCGGGTCGACTGTTCCGCCGATTGCGACTGTTTCGCCGATTTAACGGGTCGATAATGGCCGATTTATCCGGGGACAGTACGCGATAAAACAGCGTTCTGAAGGTCCTACACCTATTTTCTGGGATTTTGGGTCAAGAACTCTGTTCCACGGCTGTTTCACACAGCATACTAAATTGTTTCACCACTACGACGGTAAATACTGTCTACAAATACACATATTCACAGTTGCGGAAGGCGTTGTATCTCGGACTAATTCTGCTGCTTGTTGGTCATAGAGGAGCCAGAGGGCCGAAATTATCGTTTACTGTGTCTGCCGACTATAGCTGTGGCTTCAGTTACGACTGTTGTGACCGTGGCGAACAGTTGCACTTGGCGGAGACACACCCGAAAAACGTCGGTAGTGAACAGTGATGCCACTATCGACTCGGCTATCCGGGCCGTAAGCCGGTTTATCCGCCGGGCGTCGGTGGCTTGATATCACCTGCGTGTGGCGAGTTCGCGGCTGCGGGTTTTGCCCGCTCCAGACAGATGAGGTTCTCCCGGCCGAGACGGATTTTCACGACTTCGTCGTCGTCGACCATCCGCGAAAGAAGGCGGCTGACCTTCGCTTTCGACCAGTCCGTCGCCTCAACGATGTCGGTCTGGTGCATACGGCCGTTCTCGACCTGCAGCATCAGTTTCACGAGCCGTGCGTCAGGCGTGAGTTTCCGGTCGGCTTGCTCGAAGGCTTCAGCCGCGGTGTCCGCGTCGATATCTGTACGGTCAGCTTCGGCCACCCTGTCCGTCGCCTCGATTTCACGGTTGACCTCGATTATCTCTCGGTCCAGTTCGAGGCGGCGATAGATGTACAGTCTGGCCGCCACGGTAAGCTCCGTGACCCAGCCACGCCTGATCGCTACGACTGTCAGCCCGATTCCGATGAGGAACCCAAGAAGCGAACTCGTCACCCAGGCCGGCGTCAGCACGCTGTTCGGGTTCGTTCCCCAGGCGACTTCCTGGCGGTCGGTCAAGAAGTCACCGTCCGAATCGGTCGCAAGCGGGTCCGTTCCGAGGTCCGAAACCTCGCGCCCGTCGCTGAGACCATCGCTGTCCGTATCAGCGGTGGTCGGGGACGTGCCAGCCGCCAGTTCCTTTCCGTCGTCGAGGCCGTCACTGTCCGTATCGCTCTTGGTGGGCGCGGTGCCCGCTTCGAGTTCTGTCCCGTCTGTTACCCCATCTCCGTCAGTGTCGGCAACTGTCGGGTCCGTGCCTATTGCCAGCTCCCGCCCATCGGCGACCTCGTCGGAGTCAGTGTCAGCCTGTACCGGGTCCGTGCCGACCTCCAGTTCCCGACCGTCGAGGATGCCGTCGTCGTCCGTGTCTGCGTCGGTCGGATCGGTCTCGCCAGACGCCTCTCGCTGGTCGGACAGCCCATCGCCGTCAGTATCGGCGACGGTCGGATTTGTCCCAAGTGACAGTTCGCGTTCGTCCGACAGCCCGTCGCCATCCGTGTCACCCTGTCGCGGGTCGGTACCCTGTTGAATCTCAGTCCTGTCGGCGACACCGTCTTCATCGGTGTCTGCGGCCGTTGGGTCCGTCCCGTGCTGGTGGACCTCCGCACCGTCTGTCAGCCCGTCGCCGTCAGTGTCAGCATCAGTGAGATTTGTCCCCTGAGAGACCTCGTTGCTGTTGTTGAGTCCGTCGTCGTCAATATCACCGGCACGCTGAATCGGCTGTAGAGACACCGACTGCCGATCTAGCGTGGTGTTAGAGCTCGTGTTGTAGAGCGAGATAGAGAGATCATCGAGTCCCGCCGTTCCGGGAGTTGTGAAGGCTGCGGTTCCGTTCGGGCCGACCGACGTACAGGCCGACGATCCGTTCGCACGCGCACAGACTGAGAGGTTTTCCTGCGGCGAACTAACGGTCACTGCGATCCGATACCCGCTGAGCCGCTCGCCGTCTATCCGTTCCCAGACGAACGCGGTTCCGTTCGGCCCGTCCGCAGCAGCGTGTGTGGGCTCGGTCGACTGTATGGCCGGCGCTGTTTCGTTGCCCGTCGCTGTGTATTCAGTATCCTGCCCGGCGTCCGCTGCGGTAGCGACACCTACGGAGACAGACGCGACTGTCAAGAGGAGGAGTAAAGCGCAGATCCCGCTCACGATCTGGTGTCTCATACAGTACGAGTGTCACAGCGGGACAATATCCTTTTTGGCACATAGTCCCCTTGTCACTTCTAGGCACACTTGATAATTCAACGACAATTGTCGGCACGTCCCAACTACTTACTCATCGGATAATCCGAGCTCCGACCCAACGACCTGATCCATCCCCCGCCGAATCCGCTGTGACATCGCCGATGGCGAAATGTCGAGTTTGTCCGCCAGCTCAGCCTGTGAGATGCCACGGGGCACGTCGAAGTACCCCTCTCTGTGTGCCGTCTCAAGCGCGACTTGCTGGTCTGCGGTCAGTCCGCATACGCCGGCGTTTACCTCCCCAGAGGTCCAGTACAGTCGATCAAGTCTAAACGTGATATTCCGTTCAGAACACTCAGATCGGAACTGCGACAGTGCTGCTCGCGACCGAAACTGCGCCTGTACCTGCCACTGTCCACCCGCCCCTTCGATGTCGAGCACCCGTCCACCGGCGCGGACGAGCGAGGGCGTGAGTCGGACGGCGCTGTCGGCCACCTCGACCCGATAGACGCGGTTCGTCTCCGTCCAGTCTAACACGACGGGCTCGCATACCGTGCTATCCCCCTTCAGTTCTGTTTCGAACTGGTCAAGACTCTCACCGACGGCCTCTATCACCAGAAAACTCGACGTCCCGTCGTCAACCATCTGTTCCGGACGGACTGTTATGTCCGGACTGCTCTCGACTGCCTCCGTCAGAACCAGCTCCGGATGACTCAAACACAGATCGACACCGAGGCTTTTCTCCCGTGGTGTCCCATCCGTCTCTGATGGGCTTGCCGGCCCGTATCCAGCACCATCGACTGGCTGGTTTGCCTCAGTTGCCGACCCCTGGTCGCCGGTGTTGCGCATGTTGACACCAATCGAATCGGGCACAAGGACATTATCACTATACAGATAGTGTCTGAAAATCGAGAGGCTATACTAATAGCCACTCTGTGGGATCCGGTGTTTGCCCACCTGTCGAGACAGAACAGTATCTTCCAATAGCAGGTTTCGCTGGGACCACTCGGGTGGTCCCTCCGGTAGAAGACGATCAAGCGTCGCCAAGTTTCCCTAGATGCCCACCGACAAGTACGGCGAACGGGCAGGCGGACGGAGCCAACGCAGAATGTGAGCAAGCGTGGCGCTCCATGGGAAACAGGGATTGCTTTGACGAAATATCATATAACCACAACTCTTTCGAAGGTTAGATCCAATCGCAAGACAGCAACTAAGGTTGGAACATTGTACTTGCCAGACCTATCAAACTAGGTAAAGCAATTCCCATTTCACAGTGGTTCCGGATTGGCTTCGAGTAAGTCTCTGTCCCACGAAATAAGCCATATTGGTCGGTCAGATACGGCATACGCCGGCTGGGTCGTCAACCATCTAGTCAGGTACGACAGCGGTCATTCACCTTATTCCAGTGGTGTTGGCGTGGGTTGGACACCCGCAGATTGACAAAGGACTGTGTTCGGTCGGTTTGTCGGTCTCAACTGGTCTATTCCAACCTTGCAAGTCACACGAAACGGAGAGGTCGGTGCAGGCGAGCAGTTGGTTGCCGGTTGCTATACTTGCAACTTCGCCGCGCTGACTGGCCCAACCTGGGTAACCTTCTCAATCCATTGGAGTGTATAGACAATTATGGGCGACCCAGCGTGTTACCGCGACTACTGCCCTGCATGTGACGCGCAGGTAACGATCACTGACGGTGAGTGTCCGGACTGTGGGACGAGCTTAGAGTCGTACGAGTCATAGAACCGATTGAGATTTTACTCGTTGTGGGGTATCCATAGTTCGGTTGGAGCGAGACCTGAATGATTGTGACGGCTAACTACACTCGGCCCGGGAGATGGGGGATCAGTCAGAGCAGTATCTTTACTGACGGACTGTAATTACTTAGAGAAGTGGAAATTGAGAGGAGCACAGTCATAGTAGTACAACGAAACAGCCAAACCACTCCGAAAAAATGCCTACAGTATGGCAGATAGTCGTTCGTCGGCCCTCCTCGACGAGGATGGAAACCTCTTCGGCCTCGTCAACGTCGTTGATGCACTGGCCGCCCTGCTCGTCATTGCGGTCGTTGTGGCAGGCGCCGCACTTGTCCTCCAACCGGAGCCAGAGCCACCTGCTCCGAACACTACCAACGTCACCCTCGATCTCGGGACACAACCTGAATACATCGTCACAGAAATCACCGAAGGAGATACGTACAGTCCAAACGGTAATTCAGAGATCACGATTACGGACGTCCACCTGACACCGCAGGGCAACCAGACACGTGTCATCTTACGCGCTACGCTTCAGGGACCGCCTAACGGGAACAGTCTCACATATGCAAATGCGCCCCCGCGCCTCGGGCGACCGCTAACCATCGCGACGAGTCGATACGAAGTAGACGGTCAGATTCGTGCAGTGGGTGGTGACAACAGTTTCACTCAGGAAGACACGACGGTAGTTCTCAGAGACACCATGGCCACCGCCGAAGCGCGAGACGTCACCCCCGGTGATGAGATCCGACTCGCTGGCCGCACTGTTGCGACCATCGAAGACGTGGCTGCATACTCAGGTGAAAACACGACTGAACAGACCGTCTTTGTCGAAGCTGAACTCGACACCCACACTCAGCAATCTGACCATCGGTTCGGCGGGACACAGGTCCGGCGCGGGCAGACAGTCACGCTCCCGGCCGAGGACTACACGCTCAATGGCCGTATTGAACAAGTCGGCAGCGGTCTCCGATCGGCGACTGCCGACGTGCTGCTCAAGACGACTGTTGACGCCGAAACGGCTAATCGTCTCGCTGCCGGCGACATCGCCACCGTTGCCGGGTACGAGGCAGCCGAAGTACGAACGGTCACGACGTACGCGACACAGAACCCCGACCGCAAACGCATATTCGTCGGTCTCTCGCTGGCGACCCTCGAAAACGGCGGTCAGCAACAGTTCGGCAGCACCACCGTCCAGCGTGGAAACAACATCACCGTCTCGACCGAGAGCTACGAACTCTCCGGCACCATCGACCGCGTCGGCGCACTCGAACCACGTGGGACACTCACTAATCGGACAGTAACGCTGCGGATGACAGATATTCGCGCGGACATGGCCGACGAAATTAGGCCCGGCATGACCGAAACCAGTGGTGGGACGACGGTCGCCCGCGTGAGTCGCGTCAGCACTGAACCATCTATCATCATTACGACGGGCGACAACGGCACGGTAAACGTCGTCGATCACCCGTATCTGCGCGATGTCACCATCACGACTGAACTCCGGGTCCGTGAAACGACAAGCGGTGTGCAGTTCAAAAGCGAGCCCGTGCAGCAGGGCTCGACAGTCGTCATCAACCTCGGGACGATCACTATCGAAGCGACGGTCGTGAGTATCGGTCTCTGACCCACATCACAAACGATATCTTGGATCGCTCGAACCAGTATATAATCGGATGTCCGAGGAATCCGGGTCGCTGAACCCTATTGGAGCTGTCGGGGAAAAAGTTAGCGCGATCACCGACGGGTCAAAGGTCGTCGATGTCGGGCGAGTGATCGGTGCTCGTGCAAGCGAGTTCGTTCAGAAGTCGTATTGCTACCGCTGGCTCACGACGGAACCTGAGCCCGAGATTATCGTCATCGACCTTCGTGAGACGTACGCTGTTGGGCCCTTTATTACACTGTTGGACAGGCTCATCCCACATATCGAAGACGCATGGCGACACTCGACCGTGGGGTCGGCCGCGAAAACCGCGTTCGAACGGCTTGCAGCGGATGTGTTCGACCCGCTCTCGGAGACGCGTGGCTACGAACTCGCAGCCGCTCTCTTGACACCACCAGAGCCGACGGAACAAAGGCGTACTGACAATGGCGAGTCAGAATCTGCCGAGGATGGCTCGGCCTGACGTTCCAGAATATTCTCTTTAGAAACTCCTGTGACTTGCCAATACTCTCTTCGTGGTGGGAAGCTCGCAGTTTCAAACAATCTTGAATGAGTCTATGCTGAGTTTTGTCGCGGGTGCAGCCAGAAATAACGATCAATGTGCGCTTTCCACCGTTCACAGTTCTTCTCTCACCGAATCCGTGATAGTATGAACGATTTCATCTATCTATTCGCTTTTCTCACTTCGAAAAACGACCGCTAATACACGTGTACTTGGATATATGGATACTTCATCAAATGATAGTCTGGTAACTCTGGAGTGCAATTTATTGATAATACTGCTGATTGTCCCCTAACTAGCAAGCACAGCTATGTGCGCGCTTGGCCCATTCGTGCGACTGGCACGTCCGACTACCCACTCTTGCGATGGAATGTCTCTCAATTAGCGAAGCCGGAGCACTTCACTCACACTTTCGAGATCACTCTCTTTGTTCCAGAGGAGCCGTGGAGTGTGAAATAAATAAATGGCCGAGAATTGCAGCTTTACGGTTATGATGACGGTGATTCGGAGTGTGACCGCTCGAGCAGTCGATCCCGAAGTGTGCTGAATATCATTGTCTGTGAGAGCCCGGTCCGTCAATGCTTGGGGTGTTCTGGGATTACGTCCTCTTGACCCGAAGGGTGCCTTCAGGAGGATCGGTCAGTGCCTCGACAACACGAGTCGCAGCAGAATGTGACGGGACAACCCAGATTGCCTCCGCGGGGTCACAGGCAGCCATCTTATCGAAATCTGCGACGACTGCCTCGGCGACATCGCTGTTCAGATGCTCGGCTTCCACGACGATGACGATCTCACCCTCGGCGTCGATCCGATGTCATTGGATCGACGCTGGTCGGTCCGGTTACAGCCTGCTCCGGATCGTCCGTTCCGCCCATGGTCGTCTCGGCCGGGGGATGTGGTGATTCCCTTGGCCGGGTTCGTAGTAGCGGGACACCTCGACGACCGGTGACTCGGCGTCGTCAACGTAAGCGTGTTCTAAATACCGGGCCAACGTCTCGACCCGCATGTGGTGCTCGCTGGTCTCTTCTAGGTTACCCACGCCGTGTCCGTAATCGACGCCGACGCAGTACGACTCATTCAACAGCGACTGACCGACACTGGTGACAGTATAGAGCAAGTGGGCTTTATCCGTCACGTTTGGTCAAGCCGCGGTCAAGCAACTCGTTGACGCCTGTATCGCTAATACCGAAATACTCCCGGAGCCGGATCACCGAGTCATACACAATATCGTACATCGTGGACTCATACTTCATTGACCACGCGTCGTATACGGCCTGCAGGGACAGCAATTGCTGGTGGGAATACTCGGTCTGCTCACGCTCAGCCGTGGACCGTGCGACATCCACGTCACAGACCGGAATGTTAGCGCGGTCGATCGCTGCCAGCGTGTCGTGACACTCAACCACATCCAACATGTCCGCCCGCGCCGAATCGTAGAGTGCGTCACACTTGGTGCAGGTGAGCGCATGTCAGTCGGTGTCGTAGGCAAAGGTGGGGGTAACCGCTCGGTGTATGGCAATGGACTCTCGACGACTACATCGGTGGGCCCGCGGCGTGTGTGGACTCTGCGGTTGTCGTGGATGGCTGTCACTGGCCGCCAGTCGGCCGTGAGCAGGTGACTGCGTTGGCGTGGCAGAACGGTGTCGGTGAGCACTGAGAAAGTTTATACAGACCGTGTCGGTTTGCACTTAGCAGGTGTGGAGCTGTCTGTGAGACTGTCGCGTCGTTGCTCACTGGGAATATGAGTGGTCGGTCAGGAACGATTGCCCGGTCTCACTGAGTCCGTACTGGCCATCCTCGAGTTTACTCACGTACCCCTGTCACTCAGTTCCGACAATCTGCGTGAGGCGTGTTCTCGCAACATTCCAAGATTGTCGGCGACTATCCACGAGCAACTGTTCGAGATAGACCTCAACCCTCTGGAACCCGACAAATCAGGATCCGAGACTTAGTCAGTGAGACGGTAAAACGGGGGTCAACTACAAACTCGTGGTTATGATCCTGCTGTGGCGAGTGGTTTACATCTACACTTCCTGAAAACGCACAGTGGTCCGCGTCCGCCGGAAGTGCGCACAGCCGGCCGGTTTGGGCACGCGTCCCCACCGTTTGTTGCTCGTCTCTCGTCCCGATATAGCACACAGTCGTCACCACAGAACAGGTCTCAGTTGGTGCTGGTATACTTTCACCGAATACCGACTCAACAATCGGAACGAGTCAAACGGGTTAGTTTTCGGGCCAGAGCTGATCTTTCAGGGACCGCTCCCACACCCATTCACCGTTTTCCCGGTACCAATCGATGGTTCGCCGTATCCCCTCACGAATGTCAACCTGTGGTTCGTAATCGATCAGGTTCGATGCCTTAGAATAATCACAGTGAAGCTGCTGGACATCCAGCGGTCGGAACCGCGACTGTTCGACCTCGATGCTCACTTCGGCGTGCCCCATTTCTTCTGCGATTATGTGCGCAAGCTCCTCGACAGTGTAGTCCTCACCGAAGCCGAGATTCACGACTTCTCCTTCCGCGTCGGGACAGTTGATGAGCTTCGAGGCGCCGCGGACTGCGTCTTCGACGTACGTGAGGTCACGACTCGCCTCGATGTTCCCCAGCGACAGCTGATTATCCGTCGATAGCTGTGCGATCAATTCGGGAACTATGTAGGGATGAGTTTCGCGCGGTCCGTAGCAATTAAACTGACGGAGGATGACGACCGGGACGTCCTGTTCATGGAAGAGCGTAAAGCAGAGGCGGTCGGCCGCGAGTTTACTGACTGCATAGGTTGACTGCGGATACGTACGGTGGGACTCGCTCATCGGGACTTCCTGTGCAGTCCCGTACACTTCCGACGACGAGTAGGTAAGGATGCGCTCAACGCCAGCGTCCCGGCACGCGAGCAGCAGTTTGAGCGTCCCGTTCGCGTTGACCGAAAAGAAGTCTGTGGGTCGGTCATAGCAACTCGGGATGTATGGTTCTGCAGCGAGGTGGAACACGTAGTCGATCTCGTTCGACTCCAGCAAATCGGCCAGATCCGACCGCAGGATGTCGCCACTGACGAGGTCGATGTGGTCCGCCAAGTCGGCTCGTTCTCCTTCGATTCGGTTGACGATATTTTGTAAGTTATCTAGAGCGCCCGTCACGAAGTTGTCCAAGACGGTGACGTGGTTGTCGTTCTCGAGCAGTCGCTTGACGAGAGCGGAACCAATGAAGCCGGCGCCCCCAGTAACCAGCACCCGCTCGTTCTGGAGTTCGGTAACCATACAGGGTAGTTTTTTTCGGGGATTATAACCTTCTCGCCTCGATGCCGAGATCAGAGGGCATCGCGGATAACGTCACATATCTCGATTATAATCTGATCATTAAGATTCGGAGCGGACGGCAGATTCATCCCACGCTCGTGGAGTCGTTCCGTCACGGGGCAATCGCTTCCACTCCCGGCGTAGGGCGGTTGCTCGTGAAGTGGGTAGAAAAATGGCCGCGTCTCTACGTCGGCAGCAGCGAGTGCGTTCCGCACCCGCTCGAACTGTCCGGTCGTTCGAAACACCGGGGAGACCATCCAGTGGGCTGACTCTCCCCAGTCGGGTGTCGCCTGGAAGCGAACGTCCTGCGTCGTCAACTCGCGGCGATATGTCTCGGCAACGCGGCGTTTGTTCTCAAGGATCGCGTCGGCACGCTCAACCTGCCCAACGCCGATCGCGGCCTGTATGTTCGTCAGTCGATAGTTGTACCCGATCTCCAAGTGGTAGTATTTCTTGTCTCTCGACATACCGTCCCGCCGGAGCAGGCGTATTCGCTCTGCAAGTTCGTCGTCGTCCGTCGTTATCATCCCACCCTGACCGGTGGTGAGGATCTTATTCCCGTAAAAGCTGAAACAGCCGACGTCGCCGACGCTCCCCACACGTCGACCACGATACGTCGCGCCGTGTGCCTCGGCAGCGTCCTCGAGGACCAAGAGGTCATGCTCGTCTGCGAGCCGTTGAATCGGCGTCATCTCGCAGGGCTGTCCGTAGAGATGGACCGGCATCACCGCCTTGGTGTCTTCGGTGAGACGCTCACGGACGCTAGCGGGGTCAAGTGTGTATGTGTCCGGGTCGACATCCGCGAACACCGGCGTTGCACCGACGTAGGACACCACGTTCGCACAGGCGATCCACGTCAGGTCCGGGACGATTACCTCGTCTCCCTCGCCGATCCCGGCAGCCAGGAGTGAAAGGTGGAGTGCAGCGGTTCCGGTCGAGGTAGCGAAAGCGTGTTCGGTCCCGACCCAATCCCCGAATACATCTTCGAACTCCGTGACGTACTCGCCCTTCGGGGAAATCCACCCGCGTTCGAGTGCGTCAACCACTCGGGAACGCTCCGCGTCCCCAAATGTCGGTTCTGCAAGCGGAATCATGTATAAGTAGTAGCGTGCCAGTGATCGTACATTCTTAAACTATACGCGTTGCATTTCATTTCTCTGCAAGAGTCCTGACTATCTCTAGGTCTATCGGTTCGTCAATATCAATTGATCGGTCTCTTGGCATTTCGAATGGGACCGTGGCATCGGTATAGAATGATTCGTGTTCAATAAAAGCGTTCCTCCGCGCGGCAAAGATGGCCCCGTTCGGGCAGCGCAAAGCTGGAAGGTCCTGGCTACGTGGAATGTCGTCAGTCCAAAGGACGTCCCTATCGAAGTACGTATGCAGGTACCCGTCATCGTCAGGTTCCACTGCCCAGAATGGTGGTTGCTCAAACTCAGTCACGGAGATGACCGACTTCGCAGCCTCGTCGTTTTGCAGCTTCCGTACTGCCTGGTCGATGTCATCTACTCGACGGAGTGGAGAAGTAGCTTGCAACTTTACAACCACGGTCGGCGGTTCCTGTTGTTTTTCGATCCAGTCGAGCGCGTGTTGGATGACCGGTGGCCCCGGTGTCTCATCCGTTGCTAGTCTGGCCGGCCTTATAAAAGGGATTTCCCCGCCGTACTCGCGTGCTACTGAGGCTATCTCCTCGTCGTCAGTCGAGACAATCACTCTGTCTATCGTTGTCGCTTCGTTCGCCTGCTCCACCGTGTGGGCGATGAGGGGTTTTCCAGCCACTTCCTTGATGTTCTTTTTCGGTATCCGCTTTGACCCCCCACGCGCCGGAATTACGGCGAATACGTCACACGTCATTGCTTGATACCGTGTCGACGTCGGAGACGACGGTACTCCGCCATCGACGTTATTTCGAATTCCTGACCGCCGAATTCGGCTACTGCGGGTCGAAACGGTGGGTAGTACATCGCCCGGATGAATCGATCGATTTCATCGTCAGACCACTGATGGTTAATAACTCCGTCGTTTGGAAGGTCGCCTCGCCCGTGATACGTGCCGACCCCCGTCTGTGGTCGGCCGCTGTACTCTTCTTCCACGATTAATTCGAGTACTGGCAGGAAGTTGCTCATTCCGGCGTGGATGAGTCGGTGGTAGAGCGAATAAGCGGTATCGGTAGGCCCGATGGAGACCTCTTCCTGCTTGAGTATCGGCCCAGTGTCAATTTCGTCTGTCATGTAGTGGTACGTGTAGCCGGTACGCGATTCACCTTCGACCATCGCCCACGGCACCGACAGCACACCGGCGTACTGCGGGAGCAACGATGGGTGGAGATTCACACCACCGTACTGTGGAATATCGAGAATACGGCTCGGAATCTTATCTCGATAGTAGAGGGAAAAGATGAGGTCTGGGTTGAAGGCCTCGATCCACGACTCTGTATCGGGGTCGGAAATGTCGTCGGTCTTATACGATATATCCTTCTTTTCGAGAAACTCCAGTAGTTCTTCGTTCCGCTCAATATCGTAGGTCAGGACGCGAAGTTGCTCTTTTTCGAAGCCACTATTCAACAACTGCCTGATCGCTAGAATCCCAGACCGATAGAACGTCGCCAACAGAATTTTCGTGTCAATCATCACCGTTCACTCTTAGCGCCTAAGCGTACCAACAGTTGTTTTAAGTCTCTTGCGTTCCCGTGATGTGATTCGACTACCCGAGTCAGCCCTGACATCGACGACACGGGTATGTCGTCGTCGGTTGGATTGACCGCGTCGTGTTGGTCAACGCGTCCGTTATTTGTATGCAGATGGAGACAATCGAGATAGTCTGCTACTTCTTGTACGACTCTTGACTTATGGTAATCAAAGGTCTGTGAGGACACGTTCAGATGGCCAGTGTCGAGTAAAACGCCGCAGTCAGATGGGTCTACCTCCTCGAATAAACGACTGAACTCGTCAGGTCGACAAAACATGAGGAGGGGGTCTCCTCCGACCACGTTCTCCGTGGTGACGACGTTGTTCTCGATCGAGATCGACACGTCGGTCGACGTCGCATGGTCAATTACAGACCGCAGTGACGAAAGAAACCGTTCGAAGCACGTTTCGTAGTCGGGTGGCGACTGCTTAGGGAATGTCAGGGACAGATCCGGGTCGACTCTGAACCCGCCGTGGAACGTGTACCGCGGTATATCGTGCTTCTCGCAGAAGGTGATCGCGTCCTTGACGTAGTCGACGCTTTGTCGTCGCAGGGACTCGTCCGGCGATGCGAGGTTCAGGATGAACTCGTCCTGAACGGGGAGAAAGTAATTGTGGGCAACGAAATTGAACGAATACTCCTCAACTAGCGCCGAGACATCTACATCCTTTTCGCTGCAGTAGCCGAGTTCGACGTTTTCGATGTCGGCCCGAGAGTACGCCATTAGTGTCTCCTCCATCCCGGTGTCTGGAAGACATTGCGTTGATGCACATATCATGCGATGTGGTCCCACGTAACCGGTGCATGCTTGGGGATCTCCTGCGTGGTAGACTTACCGACGACATCGTCGTAATTCCACGGATCTATTCCTTCGTCTGGGCGGACGATCAACAAGTCGTCGGGAGAGATAGCCGCACCAGATTCGATATCGCGACTGGCGTGTAAGCTCCGGCGCATGGAGTGTTTGTTGTTCCGTTCCACTGTGGAGATCAACCGACGAGTACTTCCGATCGCCTTCTCTGCGAATCGCACGTTGTCCACCATCTGCGAGAGTTCATCGGGTTCTAACGACGCGTAGTGGTCCGGCCCCTCCATCCCCCGGTCTAGAGTGAAGTGCTTTTCAATCACAGAGGCTCCGTATCCCATCGCCAAGACTGGAGCCACGACCCCCCTCGTATGGTCCGAAAACCCGACCTGCCCGGGGAACGCCGTTGCGAGAGTCTCGATAAATCGCATATTGAGCTGGGTGGCCTTAGCTGGATACGATGAAACGCAGTGCAAGAGAGTGACGTCCTCGCAATTTCGAGACCGGAGGAACTCGACTGCGCGTTCAATTTCACCAAGGTTTGCCATCCCCGTGGAGAGGATGACGGGCTTTCCTGTTTCTGCGATCGCGCTCAAGAGGGGTTTATTCACGATGTCGGCCGAGGCGACTTTATACCGATCAACGCCGGTGGATTCAAGAATTTCTACGCTCTCCGGGTCGTACGGCGTAGACATGAATTCGATCCCAACTTCCTGGCAATATTCCATCAGGACGTCGTGATCTTCTTCTCGCAGTTTTACGTTGTCCAGCATTTCGTACTGGTTTGTGCTGGCATCCCGTTCCTTCTGATAGTCGGCCTGCTCCGTCTGAGCTGTCGCGACTTCTTTCGGCTGGAAGGTCTGAAATTTGACCGCGTCAGCACCGGCGGAAGCGGCTGCGTCCACAAGGTCTTTCGCTATCTCGATATCGCCGTTGTGGTTCACACCCGCCTCCGCGATAACTTTGCAGTGGGGTTCCAAACCAGTGTCTGCAGTCATGAATGAGTACAACTCACCATCGGATAAGAATATATCGACGTATGGCGACCACTGTCTCCCCCATGCTTCCCCGGTCGTGGGTGAGCGTTGGTAGATCTGTGATCGAACGAGGCGGCGCCAGCGCTGGTAGAATGGGACAATCGCGGCCAAACACATTCGATTCCGATCGAATCACGTACCACACCTGGCTATGATCGTGTCTGCCGACGTGCTTGCGGACTATACCCACGGCAAGATGCCATATCCCGGGGGCGACGGCTAGCGGATCGGATCGTTTTTATTGGTAGAGGGTCCACCGCCGATTGAACTCTGCTTTCCTAAACAAATGAACAACGAAGCCTCGCAGCGGGAGAAGCTAGCTGCGCTCGAACACGTCGCTCGTCATCGGCCGCTGACGACACTCGCCATTCTTGGGATGAGTCTGGTAGCCGCCGTGCTGGAGGGTATCGGTCTCAGTTTCATTCTTCCCATCATTGAGGTCACCCGAGGGCAAACGTCTTCGTCCGACCAGAGCCAATTCGTTGAGGCGTTCGTTACGCTCTACGACGTTCTAGGAATTCCGTTCTCACTCGAGTACATCATCGTCGGTGTTATCACCGTCATGGGTGTTCGGTACGGGTCCAGTTTTGTCGTCGACTGGTTGAAGGCCTATCTCCGAACAGATTACGTCCGTCACCTGCAGACAACGGCCTTCAACCGGGCACTCGATACCGAGATTGCGTACTTCGATGAAAAGGGTTCCGACGACATCCTCAATACGATAGTGACGCAAGCCGAGTATGCTGGTCAAATGATCCAGTGGCTCGTCGAGATCCTCAAACAAGCGTTTATGAGTTTGATTTACGTGGCGATAGTGGTCTATTTGGCACCGAAGTTCCTGATCGTGGCAGCCGTTTTCCTCGGTGGCCTCTTCTATTTCGCGCGGAAAATGGTCGAGTCCGGCTACTCCGTCGGTGATCGGGTCGCCGACGCGAATCACGAGATACAGACGGTCGTTCAGGCCGGGACGCAGGGCATCCGCGACGTGAAACTCTTTGCGCTCTCGGACGAACTAATGGACGACTTCCTTGAATCGGTTCAGAAGTATACCGATTCGACGATCCAACTATATCGGAACCGGTCTGCGATCGATCACTTCTATCAGTTCACCATAGCCGTCACAATCTTCGCTTCGCTGTACGCGTTCCTCGAGTATTCTACTCTTTCGTTCGGTGGACTGGGACTGCTCTTGTTCGCAGTCTTCCGACTCGCACCCCGAGTTAGTACAATCAACAACCAGTTCTACCAGATCGAAGGACACCTGCCACACCTCATTCGGACCCAGACGTTCGTCGACGAACTAGCGGACCGGAAGGAACCGGGTTCCGACGGGGACCCATGCCCCGATCAGCTCGAAAGCGTTTCCTTCCGCGATGTCACCTTTGCATATCAAGATGAAACCGTACTGGACGATATTTCCTTCGCGATCGAGCAAGGCGAATTCGTCGCGTTCGCCGGTGGCTCCGGGGCCGGGAAGTCGACCATCGTCTCGCTTCTCGCTCGTTTCTACGACCCCGACACAGGGACCATCACGGCCAACGACGTACCAATCGAGACCTACAAACTTGACGAGTGGCGCCAGCGGCTCTCGGTTGTCCGCCAGCAACCGTACATTTTCAACGATACGCTCTGGAAAAATGTGACCGTCGCTGACAGGGATGCGACCAAGGAGGAGGTCGAAGCGGCCTGTCGAGCGGCGCAGGTGACGGAGTTCCTCGACGAACTACCGAACGGATTCGACACCGTGCTCGGTGACGACGGGGTCCGACTCTCGGGTGGCCAGCGACAGCGAATTTCCATCGCGAGAGCCGTGCTCAAGGACGCGGAAATTCTGGTTCTCGACGAGGCGACGAGTGATCTGGACTCGCACCTCGAAGAGGAAATACACGAACGCATCGAGCGTCGCGATGACGTCATGCTCGTCGTCATCGCGCACCGTCTCTCGACGATCACGGATGCGGACCGGATTTACGTTGTAGACGATGGCGGGGTCCGGGAAGTGGGCCCCCACGACGAGTTACTTGAGCAGGATGGAATGTACGCCTCGATGTATCGAACGCAAATCCGGTCGCCCTGATTCACCTCGTCAAGAAACCGCACTGGCGTTATTCCAAGCGTTTTTAAATTCCACCGACTTGAGCATCCCTATGCTCTCGAAGTGGCAGATCTATCAGACTCTCTCTAGGGCCGGTCTCGGATCGGCCGCAATCCGGCTAGAGAATCACTTTACTCAGAAGTACGACTTTGCGGATCTGACGGACGAAAGTATAAAGTCGTATTCGGAGCCTACAGATGAGGGGTACGTCCTCATTCCCCTCACGCGCGGGCAAGATGGGCTGAATTCCTTCCGATACTGTATTCTCGCACACGCCTTTCGGACGCGGGGCTACACTCCGATTATTCCTCTTTGCCACGCCGATCTCGATCTTTGTCAACGGAAGACATGCGAGAAGGATGGGAAGGCGGTCTGTGACGTGTGTAACTACGCCGGTCAGTCACTCCTTTCAGCGTTCGGACTCGAGGGCATCCCCATCGAGTCGCTGCTCAGTGAAACGTACAGTCCACCGGAGGTAGATACAACGCTCCAAACTTATCGCGGAATTTCCGTCGCTGATTACGCGATGTCATCCACTCGCCGTTTCCTCTTGCGACACTCGGTCGACTTCGAGGACAGCTACCATCGTGAAACGTACCTCAGGTTCCTCCGAAGTGCGGTTATCCTTGTTGACATGTGCGAGGCGCTGTTCGAGCAATACCCGTTCGACGCTGTTCTCGCACACGACGACCGCTACGTTCACGGCGGGATCCATCTCGCAGTCGCCCAGAAACACGGCGTAACGTCGTACAGTCACGATGTCGGTCGCCGCGAGGGGACTATCCTGTTCGGTGACGCAGGAAACCGCTCCTCATTACCATTTTTTACTGATCATGATACGCTCCAGACGGAGTTAGCGGAACCCCTCTCTGCTAGCGAGGAGCGCCGCGTCGAAGAAATCATGGCTGCCAGAACCGAAGGCTCTGACGTCAGGATCAACTACTCCGCTCGAACCAACAACTCGTTCGACTCGTCTGCTGACTGTACGGTCGGCATATTCACGAACCTGATCTGGGACGCCTCTCTCGAAGTCGAGGAACTCGTTTTCCCCGACGTACTCGATTGGATAGATGACACAGTCGAACACGTGTCGAGTGTCGATGACGTGCAGTTCGTCTTGAAGACCCACCCCGCCGAGGCGAAGTTCGGTACAGACGAGTCAGTTGAAGGACGGATCCGTGACGGCCACGACCCACTCCCCGACAATCTCGAAATCTTATCACCGGATACCGACATCGATACGTACGCACTCATTCGTGATCTGGACGCAGGGGTCGTATACAACTCTACCGTTGGCCTTGAGATGGCGTACGAAGGTGTCCCAACTATCGTCGCCGGGGACACCCATTACCGCGATCTCGGTTTCACGTTCGATCCGGAAACGGAGGCCGAGTACTTCGGATTGCTACGCGACATTCGCAATCTGGAGATGGGTGAAGAAATGGTTGCACGCGCGAAGCGGTACGTACACGTCTACTTCGAACGGAAGCACATCGACTTTCCGTTCTTCAGGACGCGGTCCGCAGGCGACAACGAGTATTTCAAAGTGGAACATGATGAGGTCAAGCCAGGGAACGAGAACTTCGATTTCATTGTTCGGAAAATCCTCGCCGACGAACCGGTGCTACGGTAGGCACCGCCTCTCACATCTGGTATCCAAGCGCCTCTAGCTGTTCCGTTTCTACTCCGTTCTGGAACTCGTTCGACTGGTCGGACCGCAACTGGCGGCACTCCTCGTACGATAAGTCGAGTTCTCCCCGCAATTCGCTGGCAATTTCGGTGTCCTCATTGATCCTGTTCTCCGTCTCGCGTGGGTCTTTGTCGACGTGATAGAGCATCTCATCGTCAACAAGGAGTCTATATCCGACCATCTCTCGCAGATGGTTTTTGAGGTTCTCGAAGGACCAGTCTGGGGGATCGACAGAAATGAGCTTCCTGTCCGTAGAACGGACGCTGGTGAAAGCTGGCCCGCGCCGTCGACTCTGGGTTCTACTGAACACGAACTCGTGTCCAGACACGACTCCCGGCTCCCAAACAACCGATCCTTGTCCGCTGAGGAATTCGGGATCGGCGTCTGCTGCTCGAAGAAGCGTATATGGAACGTCGATCAGCGACACGATCTCGTCGTGAACACCACCATCCGTTGACGGGGTTTTGAGAACGAACGGAACGTGGGTCTGTTCGTCATGCGGGATAGTGTTGTGTCCTCGCGCCGGATTCCGGAACAGTACGCGTTCACCGAACGCCTCGCCGTGGTCACCGACGACCGCGACGATAGAATCGTCGGCCCGTCGGTTCGATTGCAGGTAGGAGCGTAACTCCCCCAGCATGTCGTCCCAATAGTTGATGCAATCGTCGTAGAGATTTTCCAGCCGTCGAAACTCACGGGGCGTAGTCGCCTGGTTCACGGTGTCCTGATCCCTGCCGAACGAATCGTCGCCGTCGAACTCCCCGGAGAACTGCGAGAACCCGTCCGGTGGGTCGTAGGGGAGTGAGGGTCGATCGACCATATGAGGACGAACGTATCCTCGTGCTCGTGTTCTCCGAACCATTCGAAGAGATAACTGTTCAGGTCCTCGGATACGCGAATATATCCTGGTCGGTGTCGAGAAGTTCACGGTCAGCCGTCGTCGTGGTCCGTCGCTCGAGTACTTCGGGGTGTTTGTACACCTCGATTACGTCGTCGAACCCGCGGTCGAAGCCTGTCGCGGACGAGACGTTGCCCATCGAGGTGACGCAGAGCGTCTTGAAGCCAGCTGAGGCGAACGCTTCCGAAAGCACACCCCTCCGGTATGCTGTCAGAACGTGTTTCGACACCGTGTGCCGGCGGATAACGGCCCGTCAAAAGAGACGAAGCGACCGGACGAGTCCACGTGGACGGGCTGAAACACTGAGTAAACAGCCGCCCTTCTTCGGCGAGATTATCAAGGTTCGGAGTCGTGGCGCGATCGTATCCGTAGGCGGAGACGTGATCCGCCCGCAACGAATCGACGACGGACAGAATGACGTCCATTGCTTGCTCTGATAACTTTCACAAACTCACTTAACCGAATCGTTTGGGCGAGTCACGCTCCAGCGCCGGCCTGTGTCCGTCACTGTTCACCGATGCTACGCCGACTCTACGTCCGTCGGACCAGTAGATTCACAATAGCCGCTAGCCTACGAATCGCTCACGTATGGCTTCTATCGGCGTTATCTATCCTCGTCTCACTGCCTTCGGTGGTGCGGAAGCAGTCTGTCTTACCATCGTTGATGCCCTCCGTACCGAACACGACGTGGAGCTGATCACTGCAACTCCTCCTCGAACACGGGAGCTGAGTACGGAACTGGTCGGGACCGAGTTTACCCTCAACTACCGGGAAATAGACGTCGACGCGACCGTTCCAGGTCGCGTCACAAATCTACTCGGGACCGTGAGCGGAAATAACTTCGACCTAGTGACGAAGTCCCTGTTCATCCGTCGCGTCCGTGCCATTGCACCGGAGTACGACCTCCTTGTGAGCGTCCGCGACGACGTTTCGCTCCCGCAGCCGACGCTCCAGTACGTTCACACGCCACGGTTAGCGTTGCTCGCCGCGGGTCGTCAGGTATCGCATCCGAACCAGAGTGAGCCGAGTAGCGTCAGGCGCATCTACAATCAGATCTGTACCACTCTTGCCGGACACGACCCGCTTTCCGTTCGTAACGACGTGTTGCTGACGAACTCTGACTGGACCCGATCGCTTACCAGAGAGTTCTACGGTCCCGACGTCGATATTCGGACGGTGTACCCACCCGTCACTCTCTCCGAGTTCGATCCCGTTCAGTGGGACCGCCGAGAGAGAACGGTTTCGTAACAATCGGCCGCGTCTGCCCATCGAAACGGACGCTTCGGACCATCAAAATCGTGTCTGAACTCCGCGACCGCGGATTCGACACCCACTTACACGTCATCGGGACAGTCGGCGATTCCTCGTACGCCGACAGTGTCTGTGACGCGGCGGCTGAACGGGACTTCGTCAGCCTCGAGGGCGAGGTAAAGCGAGCGACGCTTGTCGAACTTCTGACGACCCATCGGTACGGTATTCACGGGAAGGAGCGAGAACCGTTCGGCATGAGCGTCGTCGAAATGGTCGGCGCAGGCATGATTCCGTTTGTTCCGTCGGGGGCGGGACCTGCCGAGATTCTGGGTGGCGAAGACGCACTGGTTTACGACTCCCTCGAGGATGCCGTAACGCTTGCCGAAGCCATCCTTGAAAACCCCGACGTTCAGGCATCCCTCCGCTCGTCGTTGCCCGACCCGAACGAGAACTACGGGCCAGACCGATTCAAAACGAGCGTCGTCGAAGCTGTGGAGGAACTGGTTTGAATGTCGGGTTCACTGGTCATCTCACTGGACACTGAACTCCAGTGGGGGTTCCACGGCATCGATGCTGAGAAGGAGTTTTCCACCGCCGGACGGGAGGAACGATCGAACATCGATACACTACTTGACCTGTTCGACGCCTTCGATGCACCGGTGACGTGGGCAGTCGTCGGGCACCTGTTCCTAGACGCCTGCGACGGACGGCACGCGGATATCGAGCCGCCTCGAAGAGACTGGTTCGACACCGATCCGGGAACGTCACAGTCCGCCGATCCCCTGCGGTACGGACGCGACATTGTCGAGAATATCGTTTCCGCCCCAGTCGATCACGAGATCGGGTCCCACACGTTTTCACACGTCCTCTGTCACCAGCGTGGGTGCACCGAGGCGGTGCTCGAAACAGAACTAGAGCGATGCCGCGAACTTGCATCGTCGTTCGGCGTTGACCTCCGCTCGCTCGTGTTCCCGCAGAACCAGATCGATATGCTCGGGACCGTGGCCGACGCCGGTTTCACTGCCTTCCGCGGACTGTCCCCGGAACGTCGGCTGCGAGACGAAGCGATTGCAGGGCGCTACCGGCGTTTCGCTCGCTACCTCACCAGACGACCGGCACCGACCGTCCAGCCCGTCCGGGATCCGTCCGGGTTATGGGAACTTCCCGCTTCCCAGTATTTCCCGTATGTCTCGCCGGGACCTCTCGAGGATTCTCCCATCCGGCTCGCCCGGACACTCCGCGGGCTCGAACGCGCCCACGACCGGGACGAGGTGATCCACCTCTGGGCACATCCGCATAACTTCACGCCCACACTACTCGAAGACCTGCGCCGTGTTCTGGAGTACGCGGAGCGTATCGATGTCCCCGTCCGTCCGATGGCTGACGCCGTCGCCGTGCACGCAGATCGGTCGTAGGGTTGATAATCCCCTCTCAAGAATTCACGGTAATGAGCCAGCGACAGACAGTCGTCATCGGTCTCGACGGTGCGCACTTCGAGCTGCTCCGTCCGTGGATCGAAGATGGTAAACTTCCCAACATCGCTTCCATTATCGACGACGGTACCGCTGCAGACCTGTGCTCCGTTCTCCCGCCGGTCACATCCCCGAATTGGAAGGCGTATCTCACCGGGAAGAACCCAGGTAAGTTCGGGATCTTCTGGTGGGAGAACATCGACACCGACAACCGACGCGTCTACTACCCGTCCCATCGCAAGAACGAGCAGACCGAGTACTGGGAACGCATCGCGGAGGACGCGTCGGTTGGCGTCGTCAACGTCCCAACAACGTACCCACCGAAGTCCGTCGACAATGCGTGCGTGGTGGCAGGTGCGCCGGACGGCGAGAACACCGGCTTCTCGACACCGGAGCCCCTAGAAGCGGAGCTTGTGGACAAATTCGACTACACCGTCACCACCAAGAATCGAATGGAGACGAAGCCGGATGCTACCGTTGACGAGATTCTCGATCGCATCGACAGCCGGTTCAAGGTTGCAAAACACCTTCTCGAAACACGCGATCTCGATTTCCTGCAGGTGACGACGTTCTACATCAACACGCTCCACCACTTTCTGTGGGACGACGAGACGACTCTGGAGGCCTGGCGGGCAATCGACGCGCACATCGGCGACCTCCGCTCAGGAGACCGGAACGTGGTTCTGATGAGCGACCACGGATCGACGGAGATCGAGACAGTATTCAACATTAACGCCTGGCTTGAACAGGAGGGGTTCCTCACGCTTAAGCGAGATGTCTCCGATTTCATGTATCGGCTTGGGTTGACGACAAACCGGGTCGAGCAGTTCGTCGACGCGCTCGGGCTTCGGAATCTCGCGTTCAAACTCGCTCCGGAGCGGCTCAAACGAAAAGTTCCGGACGAGCAGGGCGAAGTCCACAAGGGTGCAAAGACCGACCGGGTGGACTGGGACGAAAGCGTCGCCTTAGCGAGTGGACAAGGGCCCGTCTATCTCTTGCTGGACCCGTCGACATCGGAGTACGATCGTGTTCGGTCGCATATCGTCGAACAACTCACTGCCGTGCGTGGCCCGAACGGCGAAAAGGTGTGTAACGATGTTCTGGTCAAAGAGGAGTACTACTCAGGGCTGTATGAGAACGAAGCGCCAGATATCATCATCGACCAGCGTGAAGGCGTTCATATCCGCGGTGGGATCGGTAACGACAATATATTTACCGATCCGGAAAATGAGGGATGGCGCGCAGAGAACAAACGCCGCGGCCTGTTCGCAGCGTGTGGTCCCGATTTCACCTCGGAAGCTGTGGACCCGATGTCGATTCTCGACCTTGCACCGACGCTGTTACATCTATATGGAAAGGATATCCCGACGGCGATGGACGGAACGGTTAGGTCTGATGTGTTCGCTGCAGACAGCCCCATCGCAGACACCCCTATCGAGTATCGTGACTCAAATGAACGTGATGCAGAAATCCGGCGAATTCGACGAATCGCTCGCTCGCTTGACGACTACTAGAGGTATCCAAGATCTTCCAGCCTGTCCTCGAGATCGTCATCCTCGGCTTCAGTACCCTCCAACTCGCTGATGACGATATGGAGAATTGTGGAAGCGTATTCTTCGCCGGAGTCGAACCCGTATCTTTCGGCACGCGCGGAAAGTTTCTCCCTAAGATCCGAATCGAGATCAATCTCCATACTCGTGCAATATCTCCGCTGCTAATAAATATTGTTTTGATCGTCCCCTTCGCTCCGTCTACCGTGTCTTTGGTCGTCAGATTGATACTGCGGAGCGGTTACACTGGCCCGCTGCTGCAAGTCAATAAATGCCAAAGCGATCCCAACCCACATCCATCCAGCCTTCCCAAACCCAACGAGGAAGTTCGCTTCGACGACGACGGCTGTCATCGAAGTTAGAAGCGCGAGCGCGAGCAGCCTGTGTTCGATTAACTTCGAGCCCGATATCAATCTTACAAGGAATCCGCAGGTGGTAGTAATAACACCGATAACAAATGCAATCGCCGGGATCCCCGCACCAACCCCAATTATAAGGAATGCATTATGTGGGAGACGATTCCGGAAGAAGTGTTGCCGAATATTTCCCCATCCGACCCCAGTTAAGATGTTTTCTGATATCAGCCTATACGAGACTTTGAGCTGGCTGAGGCGGTGAGCGAGCGATCCACCCCCACTCTCAAGGCCGGTAAATAGGTGAAAGACGAAGACAATGGCCAGCGGAAGCAAGACGATTCCAGCAAGTCGAAGCAGCGCTACCGGTGTTCGAACTGACCGGTTTCTCACTGGATACAGGTAGAATACCACATACACCATCGCTAACAGGGCTCCCCACGTACTACGGGACTGCAAAATAAACACGATGTAAAAGAGAATCACTGCTACACCCACGAAAGGGAGATACTGCCCGCTTCGCTTCGATCTGAACACAACGTACGGTAACGAACCGAGGGTGAACATTCCAATCTCACCGTGTGACAACTCTATCCCCGAAGTACGAGTAAACGGGATAATGTAGGAAGCAATCGACCGCGACGGCAGGAACTCGCCACCGAAGAAAACCCCCGTAAGCGAACTCACGATGCCAATAACACTAATGGCCAGACTAGAGAGAAAAACTGCCGATAGAACAGTATGCAACCGCTTCCAGGAGTCGACGTACAGGAGCAGCGAGACAACCAGCATGAGGTACCCCACCTGTGTTATGATCCGGCGATATGAGCCACCGCTGATGGCTTGCGCGAGAAGATTATACAGTAGAAATGTAACAAATAGGATGATCACCAAGTAAAGCAACGAGAACCACGAAATTTCCGCCCGCAGTAGTTGTCGAATCGTGAGGACTGTGGTCGCCGTCAGGATAAGAAGGTTTGTGGGGCTGACAAATACTATACCAGTCGGAATTGCGTACCCGGCGAATGGGAGAAAGAAAACCATACACAGCACCAGAATATCTACTGTGTCGAAATCTTCAGTAAATAAGTCAGTCTTCTTCGACGCTTCCATCGTGATGGTCTTATTTTTCTTGAGTCAGAGGGTCACATGAACGTTTTGATATCACTGACAAATCGGACTGTTTGATAGCTGTATCATTTGTTGGGTTCTGTAGAAATGTCAAATAAGACTATATATAATTCATATGAAATCGAGGGTAAAGTGCCTCAAAAGTGGTCTTTGCGCGCAATCGAAGAATAGTTTTGATGCGAAACCGACCAACGTCTTGATGAGGTGAGACCAACTGGATAGATGAGTCTCCTGTTTCGGCATAGATATATAGAACTCGGAATTACATTAAATGTGTTTATCGGTAAGTAAAACGACAACCACTTTTCCTCTCAAATGATTTCACTCAAGCTGAGAGCGGAATAGTCGAAATCTGCCTGCACGGATCTGGAAAATGGCTTAATGTGCTTAACTAAACGCGGTCGTCCAGCGGCAGATCTTTTGATTGGAGTACTATGAACCAACGGGTATGCATACGCAAACCAACCAATTTTTTAATTTCCTGCGACTGTTTCCCTAAATACTCAACGAGTGGACGGCGAAAAGATCTGAGGGATGCTGAATCATGGAGTTGAGGATATATCTCTAATTCGAGACCCGCCATATGCGCAAATAATTCGTATTCTTTCACAGAATAGATCAATTCGTTTTGTTCCGGCGTCTCTGCCTGCCGTTCCTCGCGAGGAATGTTGTTATCCAGCGTGATTGACCACGGCCCTAGTAATCGGTTCGGACTCAGGAGGGGGTAAAGCGTCGGTTCGCGTTGAAGCAAGACATAACCATCATCTTTCACAACACGCGATACCTCGTGGAGCAACTCAATTGGATGGTAAGTGTGATGAAATGCTGAATCAAACACCACTATATCAAATTCGTTGGCTCCAAATCCCTCTAAATTCAAAAAATCGCCGACATAAAAATCGATCACATCAATATCTGCGTTGACGTACTCAAGTACTGGTGGTGCCACAGAACGTAACCAATTTTCAGATAGTTCGACGGCACAGACACGGTCTACTTTATCCATTTGAGATAGGTGACCAGATAGCCAACAATGTCCAGCGCCAAGTTCGAGAATATCGCCTTCAATTGGGCCAACCCAGTGTTCAAAATATTCCAGGGTGCGGTAAGATTTGTTCTTGTCAACCCACTGTTTGATTGTTTCTAGGTCTTCTTTATCAGCAGATTCCCACGTCGCCTCTTCGTTTTTAGACAGTTCTGTCTTAGAGAGATGAGATATATTCAAATCTTCGTCACTTAAGCTACCATTCATTATCGTAACTGATTGATGCCGTCGAAGAAATATGTTACGTTATTGATAAACAACGGTCGATTCAGGTGCTCAACGGTAAAACTCCAGCAGAGGTGCTGAACTGAACAGAACCATTGACTCCAACTTCCCGATCTGACGACGGTTTGGATTGTTCGCTCTCCGCTTGTTGCACTATTCAGCTAATTCTCGAAACAGCTGAAACGGTTAGAAATTCAATCCCACGCCCGCCAGCTCTGCCTGCTGTCATCATTGTGTGTTCACTGTTGACTGATTAGTGAGGGCCCCGCGTTCTCATACGCCAGCAGTGAGATCAACCATTATTTAATTCCTAGACCGACGATACTGCATCATGTCAACGACCGCCTGTTTCTACATCGGATCTGCAACCGCATTTAATGTCGGCTTGACGACAAAGAATATCGGTCTGATGATGCACGACGATCTAGACCTCCACCTCGTCGGCACCGCGGTCGACGATCTCGATGCTGATGTCCGCGAACTGTTCTCGGTCTACGGGACAGCGTACGATTCGACCCGAATCGGCGGGGTTCGAGCCCTTCACTCCTATCTCCGTACGCACGACCCGAATGTACTGACACACGTCGTACAGCCGCCCGTTCACGGGACTATCGGGGCGACACTCGCCAACATGTACGACGTTCCCTTCGCGTACCGCTACAGCGGCGACAGGTTCTTTGAATACCGAGTCGCATCCGGCGTACAGTCGACCAAGTTCTTCATCGTTAACAACGTGCTCGGACGTCTCCCCATCGCCCTCTCTACGAAGTACGTTACCCTGGGCCCGACTGGGACTAATCGTCTGACGTCCCTTTTTCTCGGACCGAACGAACGCGAGATCGTCGAACTCCCGACGCCGGTAAATCTGGACAGGTTTTCCAACGTCGGGACGGAGTCGCCGTACGGTGTCGAGGGACCTATCGCCGTATCAATCGGCAGAATAACCGATTTGAAAGGGGCCAAGTTTATCGAAGCGACCCTCCCGCGCCTGCTTACTCGCCGACCGGACCTGCACGTAGTGTTTATCGGTAGCAAGCGAGATTCAATTGATGTCCCGCCAACGCTGGAGCATCGGGTTTCTTTCACAGGCCCAATTGCTCCAGCAGCGGTCCCGAAATATTTGGCATTCGCTAATGTACTGATCCACCCATCTCTTACCGAGGGCCTCCCCAGAGTCCTCCTTGAGTCGCTCGCTTCGGGCACACCGGTCGTTGCTCGAGACGTCGGTGATGTGGCATCAGTTACCGAGAACACGTTCACGACGGCGAACGAGTTTCTCGATTTAGTTTCGCAATTCGAGTCACTCCCCGTTGATGATGTCGAAAAGTTCTCAACTGATGTGTTGTGTCAGAGATACGTTGACTTCTTCAGTTCGTTTGCCTGATCGCTCGACCGAAGTCGGCCATGGTCAGCACATCGATTTCACCCTGCTCCTGCCGTGCACCAACATAGGCGATAAATTGCTCAACGATGTCCCGCTGGTGTACGTTAGAGAGGTCCCAGAGGTGAGACCAGACGTGCAGCGTGGCGTCCGACCGGATTGCCCTGTCGACGCCGCGGCAGAGCCGTCTGAGGTGCCACCGTTTTCGCAGTGAGACCGGGATCGGCCTGAACACGGGGTGCGGATCGAGCTGCCCCATTGGCAGGTTTGGACACCCGAGCGAAATGTACGGCGTGCTCGGTGTGACGGCAGTCCCATCACAGACGCGTCCGTCGCTCGGCTGGTAAGGGGATAAAGCGTTGTGATACAGCCGCTGTCCTGTATTCATCTGGATTAGCCGACACGGTTCGGGAGCACGAACCGTGTCAATACCGTTCCGTTTGAGCACACCCACCGGTGCTGAACTGTGACGCGGCGGGACGAACGCCCGCGACCACGGGATACCGAACTCGTCGTGGGCGTCTTGGGCCCGTTGCAGTTCCCAGTCGACCGTTTCCGATGTCACCTCTCCACACGGCGTGTGCGAAAATGTGTGCGTGCACACGTCGTGAGGAACCGGGCTCGAACAGATTGCATCGATCATGTCCGGTGCATAGAAGAGAGGGTTGGATTCCACGTCCGTCCCCGGATCAGCTTCGAACCACTCGTCACCAGGACGCCCCTCATGGTTGCCATCGCACGCATCAAGCAAAAGATGTCCGACGATATCAAACGTAATGGGGACCTCGGCAGATTCACACCAGTCCAAGAGATCACTCAGGGTCCTTGTTTCGGTGCGTCGGTCTTCACTGAGGTGGTCATACTCGTTGAGGTCATGTTTTGCCCATCCGAGTTCCACTTCGAGGCTGATAACGACGCTTCCCGTCAATCTCACGCCACCTCGCTACTCCGTTGCGTCGTCCGCAGCGATTCCATGGTCTCCAGTATCGCTCTCGTCGATGACTCGATAGAATACTTTGTGAGGGCCTCCTCATCGTACGTTTCGAGTGGCTTCCACTCCGTTTCTCGAATCATTTCAGGGAGTTCGTCGACCGTTCCTGCGTGAAGGCGTGGGTAGTCAGTTTCTGGAACCGTCCCGACCGGCGTCGCGAACACATGCTTTCCCAGCGTGAGGCCTTCGTACACAACTGTCGGGTGTGATTCGAAATCAGACGTGAGCAGTACGGCATCCGTCGCTGCGACAGTTTCGAGTGCCAGACCGTGCTCCAACACCCCGGTAAAGCGAACGCGGTCGGAAAGCCCACGCTGTTTGACCGTATTCTCGAGCTGATCGAACATCGGTCCGTCGCCGACGACCACAAGTTTGTATCGATCGGGGAGAGCGGCGACGATATCAAGGGCCGTGTCGGGATTCTTTAGAGGGACGAGCCTGCCTACGAAACTGAGAACGATGTCGTCGCTGTCGAATCCCCATTCGCGTCGGAATGCTGCTCTGTCACTCGACTCGTCAGCCACGCGGATTGCTTCCGCATTCACGATACCGGGTGTCGTTTCGACGTTGTTTCCCGCTGTTCGGATGACGTTCGCAACGCGGGAGGCCTGACAGTAGACGAAGTCCCCCAGCCAGAACCGGAAGTTGAGACGCTCAAGAAAAAATTTCGGCGTCCACTGGAACTCGGACCTCGCGGACGGCGTTCCACCGACGAAATTCACGACCGGAACGTCTTGGAACCGCGAGAGTACCTTCGCGACCCAATGTAAGGAGAGGGAACTCGCGTATATCCCGTCGACGTCATTTCGACTGAACCAGCGGTACGCATAAAAGAACGTGTACAGCGAAAACGCGATCCGGTACAACACCGCGTGCGGTTCATACCCTTCCGCTGATGCTGGCTTCGCACGCATCGGTCGATGGATCTTCACTCCATCAACCTGACTTAAACATTGCGTTTCGCTCGTCTTCGCCGTGAACACTGTGACGTCGTGCCCGTCTTGGGCGGCGATCTGGCAGATTCGCCACTGTAATAACGCACCCCCGTTGATCGCGGGATAGAAGTCCTCAGCAAATACAGCGAGTTGCATATCGGTGATTCGATGTTTTGGAAATATATGTCTGTCCATGCGATACTGGTTCCTTTCACTGGAGTTTACAGTAAAGGGTGTTATCCCCGGATTTCGAACCGGAGCCCGACAATCAGCCGTTTAGGGGTCGCGAGGGAGGTCCAGTACAGAAATCGCTATCACAAATCTCATAATCCGCTCCAGCAAAGCCTCTCCCACCTTGACTCGTATTCTGGTACTTTGTTCTCGGCTTCCGTATCCGCTCACTGGGGGTGCGAAGCTCCGGATGTTTTACACGGCCCGCGAACTCGCCCGGGAGCACGATGTCGAATTACTCGTCATCGATCAAGAGCCGATCGACAAATCGGCTGTCGAGGCGCTCAGAGCGGAGTTTGATGCCATCCACGTCTTTGCTTATCCCAACTACAAATTCTACCTCAACACGCTACCGGGGCTCGCCTCTTCGAAGCCGCTTCAAACGCATTATTATCGATTTGACGAGGTCGATGCCTGGCTCGACGATCACGCGCACAGGTTTGATTTGCTCCACTGTAACCACGTTCGGACGACCGAGTACGCGCGGGGCCGGTCGCCTCCAGTGACTGCGGACCTCGTAGACGCGATATCTCGGACCTATCGCGAAGCCTCGAAGGACGCGACTGGACTTTGGCGCGCGATCTATCCGGTCGAATGGCGGCGACTCAGGAAGTACGAGCGGTCCGTCGCAGATTGCTTTGACCACTCGTTCATTATCACGGAGGCCGACCGCAACTTTGTCACCGGTCGGCAGTCTTTTCCGTCGCTCTCTGTCCTCCCGAACGGCGTGAAGCCAGATCTCGTCGGACGAGGGTCCAACGAATTCAGGACTGCACCCAACGATCCAAGGATCGTCTTTCTCGGGAAGATGGATTACTTCCCGAACGAAGACGCCGCGTTGTACTTTATAGAAGAAGTTTTTCCGATTATTCGGTCCAGGTACCCAACTGCCGAGTTCCAAGTCGTTGGAACGGATCCAAGCGACCGGGTCGCCTCAACAGACGCACGGCCGGGCGTGACGGTAACAGGGTTCGTGGACGACCCTGCAGAGTATCTTGATCGCGCTGACATCGTCGTCGCGCCGATGCGACACGGGTCCGGGCTCCAGAACAAAGTCCTTGAGGCGATGGCGCTGGGACGACCTGTCGTCGCTACCCCACTCGCAAGGGAAGGAATCAACGCGTTGGACGGGAAGCATATCGTCATTTCAGACACCGCGACGGAATTCGCCAACGCTATCGATCAGCTACTTTCCGACGCGGATAAACGCCGTGCTATCGGTACCGCCGCCAGAACGCTGGTTGAGCAGCGGTACACATGGGCCCAAATCGGCTCTGAGTTGCGAGATCGCGTCTCGACCCTCCTCGATAGGCACGCCGATGCGGAGTGACTGAGCTAAGTGAACGCTCTTTGTCATAGCGTGTTGCAATCATTAATTACACCCCTCGCTTGTGGTATTCAAGTATTCAAACCAGGCTGAAGACAGCGGTCATGAACTAATGGTTCTGGAAGAATCAGTCAAGCCGTTTTCAGACGCAGTGGACGCTGAGTACTTCAACCCCGGCCAACTTGTCCCGAGTGGCACTCGCTGCTCAAATCCGTCAACAGCGAGTCCTTTGCCGGCGAATATGAGATCGGGAGACACAAAAGCATGCACCACTTCAAGAGCTACATCAGAATCGCCATTGTTGAAGCACCTAGTCCATAGAGGTCGATAAGTCAACTGATAACTTGGAGTATTAACTAACATTTTAATTCATTATGTGGCCGTCACGCATTCGGTTAATTACGGAAGTGTTGATTTAAGAAACGACGAGCTGAATATCTGCATCACGCTCTTGTAAGCGAACTCGATTATGCGTAATAAACTCACTGTGAGCTCGAAGGATCGTGGAGGTCGTCCGACATACTCCTTTTCGTTGTCATCGGTTATCAGCACCCCTGCCTCTCCTCAATTCAATCGCCTCCTGCCGAGCGGGTACCGCTACCTGTAGCGCGAAATTCCTGAACATATGAACCAACCACTTTATTAATGGCTGGGGATGAGAGCCCGCGGACTGATTGAGGGCCGACAGTGAGTTACAGTCGATGAGCACAGCGTCTATATGCGCCAAACCACCATTTCGGCGACGAGCGACATCAATGGCATCACGTGTGCTACTCATCTAAGATTACTTCTCTGAACGGGAAGAATGAAGCCAAAACAGCCGCTCAAGAGACGCAGCGAACTTAAAGAAGTATAGATATTTGGGGATCCTATCCGAACATCTGGCGCATCATCGGATGCATCTCCATGAGCTGCTCTTCGGCGATCTCCTCGTACAGCTTGTACGTGATGGAGACCGTCAGTAGCAGCCCGGTACCGGAGACGCCGCCGATGGTACCCAGCATGTTGGCCATCACGGCTAGCAGCCCAACCAAGGCGCCGCCGATGACAGTCACTTGCGGGATATACCGCTCAAGGACCTTCTCGATGACGCCGACGTTCTGTCGGAAGCCGGGGATCTGCATCCCGGAGTTGTGGATCTGCTTGGCCGTCGCTTCCGGGCCCATGTCGGTGGTTTCGACCCAGAAGACGGCGAAGACTGCGCCGCCGACTAGCATGACGAACAGGTCGATTCCGACGCGGGTCAGGATCTGCCAGACCGGCTGGGCGGTCCCTTCGAGCCACCACATCCAGTCGCCACGGCTCTGGATGGGGGCGAGGAAGTAGAACAGGCCGCCGGTCGGCTGGCCGTTGGCGTACGTGCCGAGGAACGACGGCATCGAGCCCAGTTGGGCGTTCAGGATACGGCCCAGGAACTGGATGTTCGCCTGCAGCGCCCGGACGAGGATCATCGGCAGGACGCTCGCGTAGATAAGCTTGACCGGGAAGCGGCCACGGGCTCCTTTCACGCGGGCGTTCGACAGCGGGATCTCCACGCGGACCGATTCGGCGTAGACGACCACTGCGAAGATGAGGACCGTCGTGAACAGTCCCAGCAGTTCGCCCTGCAGCAACACGGTCTGGAGGCCATCAGCAGCCAGCACTGGCCCGGTGCCGCGCTCACCGGTGATGAACAGGTACCAGGTGTAGATGATCCCTTCGTTGTTGCCGATAAACGGCGTCGTCAGGATGCCACCGATGAGCCGCTGGCTCACGCCGGCGACAATGAACAGGCCGATACCGGAGCCGACGCCCCATTTGGAGATGACCTCGTCCATGAACAGGATGAGGACACCGCCCACGAACATCTGGCCGAAGATGAGCCACTGGACACCGGTCGTGCCGATACCCAGTGAGTTCGCGACCGCCGTGTCAGCCGGGAGGAAGCCGCCGGCAAACACCATCGGAAGCCCGGTGAGACAGATCATCACGAGTACCAGCAGCTTCTGGAGCCCCTGATACAGGATCTGGTCACGCGGGTCGTCTTGGGTGTTCAGCCCGAGCAGGTCCGCCCCACCGAGGAGCTGTAACACGATGGACGCCGTGACGATCGGACCGATACCCAGCTGCATGATGCTCCCCTGGCCGGAGGCCAGAATCGACGAGAAGCGCCCGAATACCTGCTGGCTGGCGTCGATGTCCAGCCCGAACAGCTTCACGTTCGTCAGGAAGAAATACAGCAGGAGTACGCCCCCTGTCCAAGTGAGCTTGCGCTTGAACGGGACGTGTCCTTCCGGCCGCTGGACTGCGGGCATCCGGACAAGCAGTGGTTCGGCGGTGTCCTTCCAGCTCATCGTTCGTTATTCCTCGTCCGCGTCCGCGTCTTCGGTTTCTTCGGCCTCGGCCTGGCGCTCCTCGCCGAGGTCGGTCAGTTCGACGCTCCCGCCTGCGGCTTCAACCTTCTCGCGAGCGCCCTCGGAGAAGTCGTCAGCGACGAGCGTGAGTTCGTGGCGAACCTGGCCGGCACCGAGTACCTTCACGTAATCGGCGTCGTCGGCCTCTTCGACCACATCACGGACATCGACGCGGAAGCCACCGTCTTCGACTTCGGCGACATCATCGGCGGCCAACAGCGTGACGTTCTCGTCGATCTCGCGAACGTCGATGGTTGCGGCCTCTTCCTGAACCTTCTGCGGGCGCTTGAAACCGCTCTTGCCGAGCGGCTCGTGATTGTGGAACTCGTGCTTGTCACGGCCTGCGTCACCGCGACCACCGCGGTGGCCAGCACCACGTCGGTTCTTGTGTGAGCCGCCGCCGTGCGTGCGTGAGCCGCGCTGTCGTTTCTTTTTACTCGTCATTATCGCATCGCCTCCAGGAGTTCGTCGATTCCCTCGGTGTCGTGTTTCCCGAGCTGCCCGCCCTCCTTGACGGGGTGTTTGACGCCGTCGTGGCCGCCCCGGGGCGGGTGCAGACGGAGTGTCGGGGAGAGGCCCTGTTCGCGCAGCGTCGTCTCCTCGGAGAGGAGTGCGAACGCGAGCCCGGAGATGTCGTCGTAATCCGTGTTCTCGGCGACCCACTCGTCGTCCACGTCGGCGTCGCCCTCAACTGGCTCGGCGCGCGTCGCCAGGACCGTCTCCAGCGTCTCCTGGCTCGGCTCGCCGAAGGCGACGAAGTCGTTGACCTTCGCCACCATGCCGCGGTAGGCGTCCGTCTCAGGGACGAGCGTGCAGTGGTTCACGTGGTGGATGTTGAGCATCTCCAGCGTGTCCTGGATGTCGGTGTGCATGTTGACTTCGCCACGGAGCTGGACGAGCGCGTGCATCACTCGATCACCTCTCGCTTCTCGAAGGTTCGTTCGGGGACGCGCGCCTCGGCCGTGTTCTGCAGGGCGTTGAACGTCGCCTTTGCGAAGTTGACCGTGGTGCGCGTGTTCCCGCTGCTGCGTGTCCAGATATCCTCGATACCGGCGAGTTCGAGCACCTTGCGGACGGTCTCTCCGCCCGCGAGGCCCAGCCCTCGCGGGGCCGGCTGCAGCTCGACCTCGACACTCCCGGCCTTGCCCTCGGTGCGCAGCGCGACCGTGTGCGGACGGCCACAGCCACACTCCCAGGACCCGCAGCCGCGGGAGACATCGATGATGTTCAGCTTCGCGATGTCGATGGCTTTCTGGATAGCACCGCCGACCTGGTCGTCACGCCCTTCGGCGTAGCCGATGAGGCCGTCGCGGTTGCCAACGGCGACCACGCAGCGGAACTTCACGCGGCGGCCGGAGTCTGTCATCCGCTGGACCATGTTGATGTCCAGCACTTCGTCTTCCAGATCGGGAACGAGCTGGTCGACGACTTCCGATTCTTTCAGCGGGAGTCCGGAGTTCAGCGCCTCCTGCATGGAGTCGATTTCGCCCTCGACAACCTGCTTGCCGAGGCGTGTCCGTGGCTCCCATCCGTTGTTAGCACTCATAGTTCGATGTCACCGTCCAGTAGGGTCTCTCGGAGCTCGTCGAAGTGCTCCGGGAGGTCTGCAGCGTCGAAGTCGCCGCTGTACAGCGGCTCCTCGAGCTGCTCGTCGTACTCGGCGATGTGGGCACCGCGCGTGCGCTGCCAGTCGGCGAGTACGTCGTCGTTGTGCGGAATGTCCAGGCCGGCGTCGATTGCGCCTTCCTGTATTGCGAATACTTTGCTTCCGGGGGTCGGGCTGTTGAGTCCGATGTCAAGCACTGCCTCCTCGATGCCCGCTTCCTGCGCGCGAAGCCCGGCGAGCAGACCGGTGAGGTACGCCGAGGGCATGTTGCCCGTCGGGGCCTCCCAGCCGTACTCGGCGAGGTCGCTCGAGTGAGCGGACGCGAGAGTGTCATCGCCGTTGGGGCCAAGCGTCACCAGCTGCGCCCTGACGTGTTTATTGCTCTTTCGAGCAACGAGACGTGGCTTACCGGATTTCAACAGGCGCAACCGCTGATGGTAATCGGTTCTGGCCTCGCGGCGTCGCCGCATCGGTACTTTATATCGTGGTCCTGTCGCCATTATGCGTCACCGTGGTTTGCGTCGATGTAACGTTCGAGATCGGCAACGCTATCGAACTCGCCACCGCCGGCCTTGTCGTACAGGTCGCGGTACTGCGAACTCGAAAGCGTTCCCTCGTCACGCAGTTCGCGCAGCTTCGTCCGCTGTGCGCGGATGCGTGACTCCCAGTCCTCCTTGGAGTTCTGCCGTGCGCCTGCCTTCCCTTTCCGGGAACCGGCTCCCTTCTGGTGGCCGTATGCACGCTTCTTCTGGCGCTCCCGGGCGCGTCCACGGGAGTTGCCTTTCTTGTCTTTCGCCTGAATGGCGCCCTCATCGACCAGTTCGCGAACGTCCTCGCGGGTGATCGCGTCGGCGATGTCGCCCTGTCGCTCGGGGTTGAACCAGACGCGGTTCTTCCCGACGTCGAGGACGTCAGCCGCGAGTCGCTTCTGTGCAGAGAGATCAGTCATCACTCACTCACCTCGACTTCGACGTAGGTGGGGTTGAGCACGCGGATACCCGCGTCCTCGGCTTCCCCTTCGATTCGCTCGCGCTTGCGAGCACCGACCTTCGAGGCGATCCGGACAGCCTCTGTGTCGCCGTCAACGCCTTCGAGGTCATCCACGTTGTGCACGCGAACCTCCTCGAAGCCGGACGGATGCTTGCCGCGAACCGCGGTCGGCGAGCGGAAGCCTGCCTCGACCGTGTCGCCCTTGCCCTTGATACCGCGGCGCTGCTTCGAGAGCTGGCCGCGGGGCTTGCGCCACGAGGTCGAGACGCGCTTTTTCTTGTGGTGGTCCTGACGGTTGAACTGCGGCTTGCCGACCCGGTGTCGCTGGGTCAGTAGCCGCGCGTCCTCGTCGGAGAGGTCCGGCGTCTTCTCGGTGAGCCCGCGGGCCTGGAGTTCCGTCTCCACGTCCTCGTCGGGCGCTTCCTCGCCGCCTTCCTCTTCGACTTCGGCTTCGGTCTCGGACTCGACTTCGAGTCCACCGACGTCGGCCTTGATTCGGGCCGCCAGCGCGTTCCCGATACCGCTGACATCGGCGAGCGCGTCTTGATCGGCACCGCGAACGTCTTCGACCGACTCGAAGCCGGCCTCACGAAGTGACTCCGCTTTGGATGGGCCGACACCGCTGATGTCGGTCAGTTCGGTGTACTCTTCCTCTGCTTCGACGTCTTCCTCATTGTCCGCCATCAGGCGTCACCTCGGTTTGGTTTGCGGGTGATGTACACCCCGTCCTGGAACACACGCACGTCCTTGTCGTTGATGCGCGTGAGCTGTTCGATGTCCGCGGCGGTCTGGCCGACGGCCTCGATGTCGGGACCGCTGATGGTCAGCTCCTCGCCGTCGATTTCGACGTCCGTGTCGCCGTGGATCGTCGTGCGGCGGGGGGCCTTCTCGCCCAGGAAGTTCTCGATGACGACTTCGTCACCCTCGACGTCGACCTGCATCGGGAAGTGAGAGTAAAAGACCTCCATACCGTACTCCCAGCCCTCGGTCACGCCGTGGAACATGTTCTCGATGTGGCTCTGGAAGGTACCGATCGTCGACATCGTCTTGGCGTTGTCCTCATCGGATTCGATGACGACCGTGTCGCCGTCGACAGACACGTCGATGTCAGGGTACCAGAGCCGACGCGTGACGCTGCCGTTGTCCCCCTCGACAGTGATGTCAAGGTGGTCCTGCTCGGCGTCCACGTCCTCCGGAATCTCCAGTTCTACTCGTGGCATTGTTAGTATACGTACGCGATGACTTGGCCACCAACGCCCTGCTCACGAGCCTCGTAGTGGCTCATGATGCCGTGGCTGGTCGTCACGACGAGGGTCCCGTAGTCACGGGCGGGGAGGAACCGCTTCTCCCACTTCTCGAACTCGTCTGCGCCCGCAGAGTAGCGGGGCTTGACCGGGCCACACTCGTTGATGGCTCCTTTCAGTTCAACTTCGAACTCGCCGGCTTTGCCGTCGTCGACGAAACTGAATCCGTCGATGTACCCGCGGTCGTAGAAGACCTCGAGGACGCTGCCGATCTCGTTCGAAGCGGGCGATACTGTCTGCTCTAGGTGCCCGACGCTTTCGGCGTTGTTAAGCGCCGACAGTGCGTTGGCAAATGGGTCGTTCCCTGTCATTGTTAGCTGTACTTCCTGAAGCCCATGCCACGCGAAATCTCGCGGAAGCACTGGCGGCACAGCCAGATGTCGTACTTGCCGACGAGTCCCTGTTCGCGACCGCAGCGCTGACAGGACTCGAGCTGGCCAGTTCGCTCACTGGATGCCGTCTCGGAATCGGGCTCGTCTGTGGTTTCACTTTCGCTCATTCGCTCACCTCCACGTCGTAGGTCGACTCGATGAAGGCGACGGCGTCCGCCGGGTTGAGTCGATGCTTCGTCGGAATCGAGCGCGACGCCTTGTCGCGCTTGGCGACGCGGTAACCGGGACGGACGAGGTTGACCGTCACGTCCAGCCCGTAGATTCCGATGCTCGGGTCGTACTCCTGGCTCGGGAACTCGGTGTGTTCCTCAACGCCGAAGCTGAAGTTGCCGGTGTCGTCGAACTGACTCGTCGCCAGTTCAGCGAGCGGCAGCGCCGTCTGGAGGAACTCCTCGGCCATCTCGTCGCGGAGGGTGACCTTCGCACCGATGGGGTCGCCCTCGCGGATGTCGAACTCGCCGACAGTCCGCTTGGCCTTCGTTCGAACCGGCGTCTGCCCGGTGATTTCCCCGAGGATGTCCTCTGCGTTGGCGAGGTCGCGGCCACCGTGGCCGATTCCCATGTGAACGACGACCTTCTCGATGCGCGGTTCGCGCATCTCGTGGAAGTCGCCGCCGGACTCACTCTCGGAGCTCATTCATCATCACCCGTGAAGTTCTCGTCGATGACGACGACGTACTCTTCGACTGTCTCGAAGCCTTCGCCCTCGTCCTGCGAGACGATCACGTTGTTCTGTGCCGAACCCGGCGTCACCTGAATCTCCTCGATTTCGCCGACTTCGCCCGCGTGGGCGCCGTCGACGGCGGTGACGAGCGCGCCCTCTTCGTACTCGAAGTGGGCGACGATTTCGCCGTCCTCGTTGCCGACGACGATGGAGTCGCCAGCATCGTAGGTCTGGTCGTCCTCGACGATGAGCGTCTCACCGTCGTGGAGACCCAGCTGAACGTCGCCACCGGAGACGTGTGTCTTGGTGGCGATCTTACCGAGCTTGGATTCGGCCGCGTCCGGGTCGATTGCGGTCAGCGCCAGCCGACCACCCTCGCCGGGGAACACGCGGTAGTACTCCTCGCGCTCGGTGAAGGCCAGGATGTCGAACATCCCGACGGGGCGTTCCTCGTCGGAGATGGCCTTCCCGTTGATGAGGACGTTGTCCTCGTTGAGGGCGTAGCGGGCTTCTTTGCGGTTGTCGGCGTAGCCGAGTACGTCCCGAAGGACGATGAGCAGGGGAACCCCCGACTCACCGTGCGGGCCGGCACCGGCTTTCACCGTAAACGTCGCGGTCTTGCGCTCTACGGGCCAACTGTTCGGCACCGAGAGTCGCTTCTGGTGGTTACTCATGCGGAATCATCCTCCGATTCGAGACGCGCCTCGCGCTTCTCGTCTTCGAGGTCTAGGTCCGTCACGCGGACGTTCGAGGTGTCCAGCGGTCGCGGGACTTCCTCGCCGTCTGTCTTTTCGAGCGTGACGTCTTCGACGTGGATGACGGCCTTGTCGAGGTCCACGTTGATGACTTCGCCGTCTTCGCCGGCGAAGTCACCACGGAGCACCTCAACGGTGTCACCAGCGTTGACGCGGACGTTCCGCTGGCCGTACTCCTCGCGGAGGTCGGCGCTCAGCGTCGCCCGGACCTGCTTGTGCCGCTCGTGGAGCGGGGCACGTCGTTGACTCTTGCGTTGTTTGTCTGGTTGCTTGCTCATGGTTCTATACAATCATCGTCGCTGCTGATGCCACACTGCCGAATCGCTGTGCGACTTCCCGTGCGATGGGACCTTTCAGCTCGGTCCCGCGCGGGTCCTCGTTCTCGTCGACGATGACGGCCGCGTTGTCTTCGAACTTGACGCGGGTGCCGTCGGGTCGACGGATCGGCTTTCGCTGGCGGACGACGACGGCTTCGAGCACCTGACGACGCATTTCGGGCGTCCCCTTAGTGACCGAGACCGTGATCTTGTCGCCCAGCCCAGCTTTGGGGTGGCGGTTCTTCGTTCCCGAGTAGCCGTGGACGGAAATGACCTTAAGTTCGCGCGCTCCCGTGTTGTCCGCACACGTGATGAGCGAGCCCTTCTCCAGGCCTTGCGTGACGTCAGCACCGAGTGCTTCCATCAGGCATCACCGTCCTGTTCGTCGGCGACCACGCCGACGACGACGTGGCTTTTCGTTTTCGAGAGCGGTCGACACTCTGCTATCGTGACCGTGTCACCGACCGCGAGGTCGAGACAATCGGGTGCATGAGCCGGAACGCGGCTCCGCCGCTTCATGAAGCGGTCGTATTTCGGCACCTTCACGTCGTACTCGCGCTCGACGACAACGGTCTTCTCCATGTCAGTGGAGGCTACCTCGCCGTTCAGTGTCTGTCCGCGCACGGAGAGCTCTCCGTGGAACGGGCAGTTCTGATCGGCACAGGTTTCCTCCGGTTCCTGTACGTTCAGTCCTAGCGCCATAGTGAATCTCCTGTGTTCTCTGTGCGACGAGCGGGACGGGCAACGAGTCGGTCGCCGTCGACGAGAACCGTCTCGGTCGACAGGGCAAACGCGAACGTCGCGCTGTCCTTCGGCACGTGCCACACCCGGTCGGCACCCTCGAGTGTCAGCATCTGTGTCGTCTCCATGACGACAGTTCCGCTGATACCGATGACGTCCGGATTGGACGCCGCGACGACCTCGCAGTCGAGGCCGACGAGTTCGTGTCGTGGGAGCGTCTCGGGTGTCAGTGGCATTATTCGTTCTCCTGCAGGTCGCCTTCTTCGCCCTGGATCGTCTTGATGCGGGCGATAGCCTTCCGCAGTTCCTTGATGCGACCGGGATTTTCCGGCGCACCACCCGCGGCCTGCACGGCCCGGGCGTTCAGCAGTTCGGTCTTCAGGTCGTCGAGTTCCGCCTCGCGTTCGGCGGGCGTCATGTCCCGAATCTCCTGGACGTGGAGGACGGTCATTCGTCGTCACCCTCCTCATCGTCCGCGGACTCGTCGTCCATCTCGTCCATCAGCTCTTCGGCTTCCGCCTCGACGTCCTCGTCGAGTTCCTCGTCGACAGCGTCTTCGAGTTCGTCGACGTCGACATCCTCGACATCGTCGTCAGTCGGGACTTCGACGTCTTCTTCGACGATTTCCTCGTCGACGAACTCCTCGTCAGCCTCGGAGTCGTCGGCGGCCCCGGCGGCCACGTCCTCGTCGAGTTCCTCGGCCGTCTCGCTGTCTTCGGGCTCGCCTTCGAGGAGTTCCTCGACGGACTCGCCGTCGGTGTCAGCCACGTAGTCCTCGACGTCGACATCCTCGTAGATCTCGAAGTCGTCGGGGAGCTCCGCGTTCGGCGGGATGATCTTGACTCGGACCCCGATGGTCCCGAGCTTCATCACGGCGACGCCGACGCCGCTGTCGACGATCTCCTCTGCGGGTTCGCCGTTGTGCTTGACGTAGCCGCGGTTGAACTTCTCAACGCGCGAGCGTGCACCAGTGACCTTCCCGGAGAGGACGATCTCTGCGCCGAGTGCGCCCGACTCCATGATGCGGTCGATGGTGGTGTGGCCCGCTTTGCGGAAGTACCAGCCACGTTCGAGTGCGTTGGCCAGTCGATCCGCGACGATGCGGGCGTTGAGGTCCGGCTCGTCGACTTCCTGCACGTCGACCTGCGGGTCGTCGAGGTTGAATCGGTCCTCGAGTTCCGTCGTGATCTTCCGGATGTTCTTCCCGCCCTTGCCGATGACCATCCCTGGCTTCTCGGCTTTGAGCACGATCTGGGTTCCCATCGGCGTCTTGGCGACGTCCATGCCGCCGTAGCCGGCTCGACCGAGTTCCTCTGCGAAGAACTCGTCGATCTGGGTCCGCTGGAGTCCGTCCTCGATGAACTGTTGTTCGTCGGCCATTAGTCTTCGACCTCCGGCTCTTCGAGGATGAGTTCGACGTCGACCTGCGGGCTGTTCCACGCCGAGGCACGCCCCATCGCGCGGGGCTTGCGACCCTGCTGCTCGCCGACCTTGTGGGCGGCGACGTGCTTGATCGTCATGGCCTCACCGTCGAAGCCCTGATGGTCGGCGTTGCCGACCGCGTTCTCGAGCAGGTCGAGGAAGGCCTTGCTGGCCTTCTCCGGGTAGCGCCCGGCGTCCCAGCCGTCGACCTTGCTTTTGTGGCCGACGCCCGAGTTGTGCTGTTTGAACGGAACGGGCTGGTCGCCCTCGATAACCGCCTCGAGGTAGTCGACAGCCTCGCCGGCCGTTTTGCCCTTGACCTCGCGGGCGATGGCCTTGCTGTGCTTGAAGCTCATCTGCCGCTCCCGGAGCATCGCTTTGGCCGTCGTGTCCGGGTCGGCTTCGACTGAGTAACTGATTCCCATGATTATTTGAGCGGTACGAACTTCGAGGAGCGTGTCGCTCCGATACCGGCCTGACCGTGTTCGACACTACTCCGGGTGAGCTGGAACTCACCGAGGTAGTGGCCGAGCATCTCGGGCTCGACTTTGACACGCTCGAAGTTCTGGCCGTCGTGGACGGCGAAGGTCAGCCCGACCATCTCCGGGACCACCGGCATGTCGCGCAGGTGTGTCCGGATCGGGTCGTTGGCTGTCTCCTCTTCGCCGGCCTCGCGGGCCTTTTCGAGGAGCTTGTGTTTCTCCTCGGTCAGGCCGCGTACGATACTTCGCCGCTGTCGAGCGGGGAGCAGTTCCGCGACTTCCTCGAGCTCCATCTCCTGCAGCTCGTCGAGCGTGTGGCCGCGGAAGGAGAACTCTCCTTCGTGGCCGATTTGGTATTCTGAGCTCATTCGTTGCCACCTCGACCTGTTCGCTTCGAGGCGATGTCCCCGACCTTACGGCCAGGCGGGGCGTTCCGCGAGATGGACTTGGGCTTGCCGGGGTGCTGGCGTCCGCCACCACCGAACGGGTGGTCGACGGCGTTCATTGCCACACCGCGGACGTTGGGCCACTTCGTCCCTCGCGCTTTCATCTTGTGATGCTTGTTGCCAGCCTTCACGAACGGCTTGTCAGTTCGGCCGCCACCGGCGACGACGCCGATGGTGGCGCGACACTGCGGATCAAGCCGCTTCATCTCCCCGGAAGGGAGCTTGACGACCGCGACGTTGCGGTCGTGGGTGAGCAGCTGGGCGTTGACACCCGACGCGCGGGCGAACTTCCCACCGTCACCGGGGCTGGATTCGACGTTGCACACCGGGACCCCCTCTGGGATCTCGGCCAGCGGGAGCGTGTTCCCGGGTGCGATCTCGGCGCTGACGCCGACCTGTAGCTCGTCGCCCACCCCAACGCCTTCCGGCGCGAGGATGAGTCGTCGGTCGCCGTCTTCGAATTCGACGGCGGCGACCGGGGCCGAGCGGGCCGGGTCGTGCTCGATGTCGACGACCGTGCCGGCGATGACGTCGCCGTCCTCGACCTTGCGGTGCTCCAGATCAGCCTTGTAACGGTGCGACGGAGCACGGAACGTGGAGGTCCCGCGGCCGCGCCGTTGTCCTTGGATTCGTCGTCCCATCGTTAGAACACCCCAATTCTGGAGGCGACTTCCTGAGCGTCGTCGTCCTCAGAGAGGCGAACGACGGCCTTCTTCTCGCCGTCCATCGTGTTCTGCGTGTTGACCTGTTCGACTGTCACGTCGTACTGCTCCTCAACGGCGTCGGCGACCTCGCCCTTGGAGGCGCGGTCATCGACGGCGAACTGGAGCTTGTTCTGGAAGTCCATGTCGTTCATGGCCTTCTCCGTGACGTGTGGGTGTTTGATGACATCCCAGCTCATCGCTCGGCCACCTCCGCGAGTGCGGATTCCGTGAAGACGGTGAGTCGACCGGGCGCGCCGCCAGGCGCGAGGTCTTCAGTGTTGACCTCGCTGGCGGTTGCCACGTCGGCACCCGCGAGGTTGCGGGCAGCCTTCGACGGCTCGTCGCTGGTCACGAAGAGGATCGAGGCGGGACGACGGTACTTCCGTCCACGGGCCGAACCCTGTCCAGCCTTGATCTTCGTCTCGTCGGCGCGGTCGATGTCCGCGTGGACGTCGAGCGCCTCCAGCAGCGAGACGACTTCCTGCGTCTTGACGAGGTCCTCGAAGTCGTCGGAGACGACGACGGGCACTTCGTCACGGTCGAACTCGTGGCCGCGGTCGGCGACGAGGTCGGCGTCGGCCGTCGCGGCCAGCGCCGAGCGAACGGCCAGCTGCCGTTCCTTGTCGTTGAGGTCGAGCGAGCGGTCCTTCTCGGTTTTCGGCGGGTGGGCGCTTCGCCCTTTGACCGCCTGCGGGACGCGGCGGGCACGGCCGTCCTGCTTCGGGACGTGTGCCTGGCCGCGGCCGCTACCGAAGGACTCGGCCGGCGTTCGGAGGCCGGCGTACTCGTCGGACCCGTAGTCCTGCTTTCGGTTGGCCTGTGCGGCACGTACAGCTTTGCCGATGAGGTCTGTCCGAACCGGCGTCTCGAAGACGTCCGGCAGGTCGACCTCGCCGTCTGTGTTGCCGTCCAGGTCGTAGATTGTTGCCTGCATAGGTTATCCCTGGTTCGATTCGTTGGAGACGTAGCGCACCTCGGGGTCGAGGCGCGGTTGGTCGTTCGGACGCACCGCGGGCCGGAAGCGCACCAGGCGCTTGTCCGGACCGGGCACAGAGCCCTTCACGAGCGTGTACGGCCCATCGACCTCGCCGTAGTTGACGAAGCCGCCATCGACGGTCGGCTCGTCGCCGTCGCCGATATCGATGAGGCGCTTGTTGAGCTCGGTGCGCTGGTGGTAGCCGGTCTGCCCCTGCTGGGGGACCGTCGAGCGCACTCGGGACGGGTTCCACGGACCGAGGTTGCCGATCCGTCGGCGCCAGCCCTGACGGGCGTGCTTGCCTTTCCGTTTCTGGACGCCCCACCGCTTGACGGGACCCTGCGTCCCTTTGCCTTTCGTGACACCGGCCACGTCGGCGTACTCGCCGGCGCGGAAGATGTCGTTCATGGCGTGTTCGCCACCGTCCTCGACGATGTCGAGGGCGTGGTCGAGGCGGTCCGAAACGGACCCACCGCCGACGCGAGTCTCCATCACGTCGGGCTTTTTCTTCGGGACGCTCGGGACGGCGTCGGGGACGGTGTGCGTAATGAGTCGCAGGTCCCCGAGGTCACCGGCCTCGTGTGCGTCGCGTATCTGTTCCTCAGCAGCGTCCGGGTCGTGGTCCTCCGGAACGTCTAGGGTCCGGTCAAGTTCCGAGTGGAACTCGTCGGTCCAGACTTCCGTCAGCGGACGCTGACCGTACGGCGTGTCTTCGTACGCTCGCAGGGCGACGGCGCGCATCGGCGGCGTCTCGATGACTGTCACCGGGACAGTCTCCTCCATCCCCTCGCGGGGGGAGTTAGGTTCGTCGTTGACAAGCACGACGTGTGTCATGCCTGCCTTGTAGCCGGCGAACCCTTGGACGCCCGGCTGCCCGTCGTCAGACGGCCAGCTGTTGAAGCGAGGCGTCTCGCTCGTCGAGCGCTTGCGCGGGCCGAAGCCCAGCGAGCCTTTGCGTGGTCTGCTTGGTTGTGGCATTCGTTTACTCCGTGAGGGTTAGACAGGTGAGGGAGGCGAACAGAGCTTCTTCCGTTCGCACAACCTCACTGCCCTGGTTCGGAACCGTATTCAGCCAGAGGTCGAACCCTTCTGGTTCGTCGCTCGTCTGGTCTCCCCCGACGGCGTCCGGGGCAACGTCGAGTATCGACGGTAACCCGCGCTCGGGTGCCCCGAAGGCGACGGTCATGCCGCCCTCGGCGTCGCGCCGCTCGGCCAACTGGCCGAGACGGATCGACGTTACCGGCTCGCCGTATCGCGAGGACGCGATAGTGAGCCCGGCATCGTCGCGCGAGAGTGCCGCATCGAGGTCCGCGGCGACAACGTCGAATCCCGTTGTGGGGGCGTCGACGAGTTTCGCCCGGACCGGCCGTCGCGAAGAGACCCTGACGGTCACGCGCTCCCCCTGTTCCACGTCCATATCCGCTGGGACGGGAAGGGAGATCGGGTGTTGCATGCCGCAATTGACCCGGACGCGCCCATCAGCTCCGACCTCGGTCACGATTCCCTGTCTTAACGACCCCGAACCCTCAGATCCGGAGCCGGTCTGTGAACGCACGCGGAGCGGCGGCAGGACGCCGACGTACTCCAGTTCGTCCCGCTTACCCCACATCTCCTTTCGGAGGTGCGGGGGCGTCGCGGCGTACCGCAGCACGGTTTCGACGAACCCGTCTTCCCATTTGCCCGCCCCGTCAGGGTCGGGGTACACTGTCAGCCGATCAACCCGGTAAACCGCGGCCGCGCGGGCCACGTAACCGAGCTTGCGAGTTGCCTCGCGTCTGTCTTCGGCTTCCCGTGCGAGGGAAGACGGCACGAGTACGCTGGTCGTCATGCCGTGACGCTTCCACGTCGCGCCACTAGACTGTGCCGATATCTCCCTTTCCAGGGCTTAAAAAGCCCCCGTTTCGCGTTCGCGATGCGTCGCGTTCACATGGTCCGTCATGCCGGTTCGGGACCGATGCACCCATTCACTAGATTGCCGCTTCCGAAAGGCCATGTCTCGTGACGCCATCACACGATCCGGCGCTCAAGCGGGGCGGTGATTGCCCTCACTTCCCATGGTTTTCCCCGGAAAACGGAAGGCTTTTTACTCTCACCCCCGCCAGATTTGATTGCAACGAGGCGTTGCACGCTGGTACTGAGCGACCCACGGTCGCGAAGGTCAGTGCAAATGAAGCAAGCGCTGGTAGTGTAGTTGGTATCACGTGACCTTGCCATGGTCACAACCTGGGTTCAAATCCCAGCCAGCGCATTTCTACGACGAACTATTCCACTGAGCACCGCGTCACGTGTGCTCGGTATCCGTGAGTCGTGCAATCGCACTGAATTTGAATCACGGAAATCCGAGCGTCAGTGAGGATTTGCATCGGGTTCAAACACCGACGGACTTCGTCCGTCGTGGCTCGCAATCGCGTCGCGATTGCTCACTCCCAGCCAGCGCATTTCTCTGATTTCAAGTCGACAAGCAACGCTTCTAATCCCATCTACAGGCATTTGCTGGCAGCTAGGCTGCTCAGCGACGCCGGTGTCACTTGGCAACTGAGGCGTACCATTATTTGTTGCCCCATCGACAATGAGAGTGTATGACGGACAAGACGGTTCACGAGTCACAGGAAACACGGAGTCGAAGAGGAATCGCGTCGTACTTCCGGCGATTGGCAAACAGGCTCAGCCGCGGTGAGCCCGCGCCGGCTGACGAGGAACAGACTGTGACAGTCACACCACCGGCCGAATCCGAGTTCGAGGTCGAGGTCGAGCGGGAAGACGGTACTGTCACACTCGAAATCGATATGGAGTGGGACGAGAACGAGGGAGTGGTGGAGACCGATGTGGCTGCGAGCAAGGCGACGTTCGAGGTGTACGAGGACAGCGCCGAGCAGTACCGCTGGCGGCTCCGCCACGACAACGGGAACATCATCGCCGACAGCGGGGAGGGCTACGCCTCCAAGCAGAAGGCCGAGCAGGGTCTTGAGAGCGTCAAATCCAACGCGCCCGGGGCGTACGTCGTCGATGAGTCGAAAGATGACAGTGTTGTCGAAGAAGGGGGCAGCAAGGCGACATTCGAACTGTTCAAAGACAGCGAGGGCAAGGCGCGCTGGCGGCTCCGCCACGACAACGGGGAGATCATCGCCGACTGCGGGCAGGGCTACGCCTCCAAGCAGAAAGCGAAGCAGGGGCTCCAGAGCGTGAAAACGAACGCTCGCGGGGCACCGGTCGAGGAAGGCGAGTAAGCGTTCCGAACAGCGGCAGTTCTTTACTCAAGTCTGACACCGATAGCGAGCGTGAGTACCATAGCGGTTAGGTCGCGGGCGCACGTGGGAATCAGTATGACCTGCATAGGGTTTCTCTCGGTCGCACCGGTCATCGAAGGTAGTATGTCGTCGTACGTCGCTGACGCCGTCGCGGCGCTGGAGGCGTTCGACGTCGAGTACAAGACGACGCCGATGGGGACCATCATCGAAGCGGAGGACAGCGAGGAACTGTTCGCGGCCACCCACGCGGCTCACGAGGCTGTCGGCGAGCAGACCGACCGCGTGAGTACGTTCTTGAAGATCGACGACAAGCGAACCGTTGACCAGCAGGCGCGAGATAAGGTCGACGCCGTCGAGGAGCATCTGGGTCGGGCGGCCAGAAGCGACGCGGCCGAAGGCGGAGATTAAAGGGAAGGGTGCCAAAGACGGCGTATGGATAGTCTCAATCGGATGGCCACGGAACTCGTAGACGAGGCCATCGACTTCGCCGACGAGCTCACGATAGACGTACACGCGCTGGAGGGCGATGCCGCGGTGCTGGACTTCGGTGTCGAGGTCCCCGGAGCTGTCGAGGCCGGCATGCTACTCGCGGAAATCCAGACGGCCGGGCTGGCGACGGTCCAGTCAACGATGGACACCATCAGCGGCGCGCCGCTGAATCACGTCGAACTGTCGACTGACCACCCGGCACTGGCCCTGCTGTGCTCGCAGAAGGGCGGCTGGGAGCTGGCCACCGATGACTTCGAGGCGCTCGGGAGCGGCCCCGCACGCGCACTCGTTGCCGAAGAGGAAGCCTTCCAGCGCATCGGCTACCGCGAGGACGCTGACTTCGCCGTGCTGGCTCTAGAGACCGACGAACTGCCGGACGAGGCCGTCGCGAGCCAGGTCGCCGAGCGCACCGGCGTCCCCGAGACCGGCGTGTTCCTGCCGTCGTTCGCGACGGCGAGTGTCACCGGGAGCGTCGTCGCCGCGGCCCGAGCCGCCGAACTGGCCGTCTTCCGACTGGCCGAACTCGGCTTCGACCCAGTGTCGGTGCTGTCAGCCAGCGGCCGCGCGCCGGTCGCGCCGGTCGCCGATGACGAAGCGACTGCGATGGCTCGGACCACAGATGCACTCGCCTACGGCAGCGAGGTCCACCTCACCGTCGACGAGTCCTTCGACCGCTTCGACGAGGTGCCGTCCGTCGCGGCCGAAGAATACGGCGAGCCGATGGAAGGCGTCTTCGAGGACGTCGACTGGGACTTCGCGGAGCTCCCCGTCGAACTGTTCGGCCCCGCCGCGGTCACTATCGACGTGGTCGGTGGCGACACGCACGTCGTCGGCGAGACGAGCGAGGGCGTGTTAGCCGAGAGCTTCGGCCTGTAATCGGGTATGCGTTACAAGGTCGCGCCGCCGGCCCGCTCGCGCTCGTTTCTGGAAACCGCAAGAGAGGCGCTTCCGCTTGTCCCTGACAGCGAGGACGATTGCTGTCGATCTATCCAGACAGCGACCGACGTGTCCGACCGCGAAACGGCCCGGAAATATCTGGTTTTCCTGCAGGCGCTGGGACTGGTCGGTGAGAGCGACCGGGGCTACTACCGGACGAGGACCGACCCCGACCGGGCGGACCTCGCGGCAGCCTTCGAGGAATCGGTCTTCGGCGTCGACGTGCTCCTCGCCGCGCTCGGTTTGGAGCCGGTGGACACTGACGATGCATTCGATGCTCTCAGAGAGGAGATTCCCCGCTGGGAGCGTGAACGTCACACCGACTGGGAAGCCATCTGGCGGGGTCGAGTGGTGAACCTACTGGAGTGGGCCGTGCTGTTCGGACTTGCCGAGAAAACGGATGACGGGTACAGACGGCCGACCGGAAACAACGAAGAGTAGTGAAACGACGGGCCGCTACTCAACCGGGTCGATGTCGGTGACGGTTCCGACGCCCTTCGAACTCCCCTCGCGGAAGACGAACTTCTGGCCTTCCTCGACGAGATAGGAGCGGAACTTGAACCGCACGCGTGCCTTGCCGGCGTCACCCGGAAGCAACTGCCCGCCTTCCGGATAGAAGGCCGCGGCCTCGCTGACCGTTTCGAGGTGGACCACAGGTTCGTAGCCGTCGCCGATTCGAGTCGGGTGGTTCAACACCATCACCTCGGCCTCGAATTCACGGACCGGTGACGGGTCCGCGTCGCTCGGCAGCAGGACCATCCCGCGCTCGATGTCCGCCTCGCGGACACCCTTCAGCGCGATGCCGACGATACGGCCGGCCTTGGCCTCGTCAACCCGGTGGTAGTGCATCTCGATGGACCGCACTTCGACCTCGCGAAAGCTCCCGTCCTGCATCGGTCCGAGTAACAGCTCGTCGCCGGCCTCGACCTCGCCGGATTTGATGGTGCCGGAGGCGACCGCGCCGACTCCCTGGACGTTGTACGTCCGGTCGACGTACATCCGGAAGTCACCCACTTCGCCGGCGGTCTTTGGCAACGCCTCGAACATCTCGTCGAGGGCGTCCAGCCCCTCCTTCGTGACGGCGCTGGTGGTAACAACGGGAACGACGGTCTCAGAAATTTCATCGATAGCCGTGTCGACGCCGTGGCGCTCGACCCGAAGCGGGGTCTTGTCGACCTCCCGCAGTGCCTGTTCGACATCGCGTTCGACTTCGGCGACCCGTTCACCGTCGACGAGGTCGGTCTTGGTGATGGCGACAATCGTCGGGAGGTCCGTCGCCAGCAGGATACCGAGGTGTTCTCGCGTCGTCTCGGTCACCCCGTCGTCGGCCGCGACGGTCAGGAGGCCGTAATCGAGCTTCTGTCCCACGAGGCCGCGGATCGTCGTCCGGAGCCACGGCTCGTGGCCCACAGTGTCGACGAAGGAAACGAGCCGGTCGGATGCTTCGACGACTCGCGCTCGGTCATCCTTCCGATGGGGATTGTCCATGCGGATCGGCTCGCCGTCGTCGTCGAAGCCGTAGACGCCGTAGGAGAGGTCCGCGGACAGTCCCCGCTCGACTTCGTGAGGCTGGACATCGAGAAAGCCGCGTGTCCCACCTTCGCCGTCGTCGGCGTCACCGGTGACCAGCGACCCCACGAGCGTGGATTTGCCGTGGTCGACGTGGCCAGCGGTGCCCACGACGATGTGGTCGTCGTCCGCGAGGACCGACCCCTCAGAGACCGTCGCGACACCCACGATACCGTCTGTGTCGGTCGCCCCGTCGTCTGAGACGCCGTCGACGCCCCACGTTTTCACCTCCTCGATGTGTGCGCCGGCCTCCTCTGCCAGCAGGCTGAGTACGTCCATCGACTCTGAGAACTCCGCCGGCGAGATGCCGGCCAGACCGCCGTCGTCGGTGACGCCGACGACGTACGTTGCCTCCCCATCTCCGGAGAGAACGCGGTGGCGGAGTTGTGCCGCGAGGGATTCGAGTCGCCCCTCGGACAGATGGAGGTTCTCGGTGAGCCGTTCTTTGAACTCGACGCTGCCGCCCTCCCGTTCACCGCGGTCAAGCGCGCGCCGGAGGACAGCCCGGTCGGGGCTCATATCCTCCCGTTACTGTGGGGCAGATATAAGCCTTCCCCGGATTTACGGCTCCAGAGACCTTCTGAATCCGGTGGCTGAGTGTGTCTCTCACAGTAGCGACCGGACGGATATGTATACCTAAAGGCGAAGCCAGACCGCTCGTGGACTGAGCCGCTAAACGGGGTTTGCGGTCGTGTGACGCCGCCCCGTGGATAGTCGGGGCTGTCGATGGCGTCACCTGTTCGCCAGTCCAGGTAGCGACAGTTCCAACAGCAACTGGAAACACCAAATGGGTGGAGTCAGTCCCGATACGGCGCAACCGCTTCGAGAAAGCCGTCACCGTAGCTCGCATCGGTCACCTGGTCGGCCCGTTCGAGCGCCGACTCGTCGGCGTTGGCCACGGCCACGGCCTCTCCGGCCAGGTCGAACATCTGGGCGTCGTTCACCGAGTCGCCGACCGCCAGAAACTCTGCCGGCTCCAGATCCAGTTCCGCGCACACCGCTTCGAGTCCTGTCCCTTTGTCGACGACCGGGTCCGTCACGTGGTAGGCGAAGCCGGTGTCGAGGACGACGAGCCCGCGTGCCGCGGCCAGTTCCTCCAGCGGTTCGAGCGGCTGGTCGAGCGACACGACGAGTTCCGTCTCGCGCCATCGGTTCGCCAGGTCGACCTGCCCGAAGCCGAGGTCGTGGCCCAGATCACGGTAGGCTTCGCCGACCGCCAGCGCCGCCTCGTGATCGCCTTCCAGCCTGAGTTCGTCGGTCGCTTCGACGAACACGACGCCGCCGTTCTCGGCGACGACTGTCCGTTCGATACCGAGAAACTCACAGAGCGCAATCGGGAACGGCATCGCTTTCCCAGTCGCGATGACGACACGTGCAGGCCACTCGCGGAGGACCGGTACGACGTGGGGGTCAAGCGCTCGGCTCTCGTCGGTCAGTGTCCCGTCGATATCCACAATAAGGGGAGGTGCGTCGCTGTCCATACGTTCGGGTTCGGAGCGGCGTATATGGGAATTGCGGTCAGTCGTCGGTCAGCGTCTCGTAGGCCGCTTGCACCTGCTTGAACTCCGTCTCGCTCCCGCTGTCGGTGTCGGGATGGACCTCCTTGACCTTCTCCCGGTAGGCTCGTTTGATAGTACTCTGGTCGGCGTCCGGATCGAGGCCCAGCCGCCGGTAGGCCTCCGCCGGACTCGGTCCCGACGACTGGACGCGCTGTCGGCGCTGCCGGTCGCCGGCTGTCTGGCGTCGCTGTCGCTGTCGGCGACGTTGGCCACCCTGCGACGCTCGCGAGCGGCGCGCTCGGCGGCCGTCCCGCGGTGGTTCCCATTCCTCCCGCGGGCCAGCCCCAAACCCCCCACGGCGGGCGTTCCCCGTGTTCTGTGCCGCCTGTCGTTCGACCCGCTCGTAGAGGCTTGCAGCCATCTTCCCGCTGAGGTGGTAGTACATGAAATACGTCGACACCCCGAACATGAGTGCCAGAAAAAGCACCGCAGGATTGATCACGAGGCCCACCGCCGTCAGGACGACTGTCAGGCCTCCGAACACCACCGCGATTCCCTTGGTGAGCCCATCGTACTGCACGCACGTTCCTTCGGTCCACAGACCTGTAAGCGTCCCGCCTCCCGCCTTCCACCCAGTCCACTCTCGAACTAGATAGCGGGCACTTTCCCGGATGAAATAGAGCACAGGCCACACGATATCGACACCGCACGGACTGACAGACCAGTTTTGTCAAAACCGCACTACGGCGGCGCGTCTGACACAGCCTTATTACATCCCTACGCACTGTTAGCGAGCGTATATCATCACCCGCAAACCCCCGCCAGTTTCTACTGGATATCTCACTCACGTCTGGTGGTTCACAGGGTCGGGGTTTCACTTTCACCTCGGTCTGGACAGTATTAAGGAGAAACGACGGCATCTATTCCGTTGTACGCGGCTATCGTTTCACGCGTCACCAGCACAGTTCGTCGAGTACCGTAGCCATGACTCCGGAGATTGCTACGGCCGCCGCCGAATCGCAGACAAGAAGGATTAAACGCTATCGATGACTACGTATTCGCCGCCAGAAATGACAGGATCACGGGTAGCTACGACGAGGGGTATCGACCGACAGACGGCCGCTGTCGGGAGGAGGAGCGGGCGATGAGTAACAGCGACCTTTCCGCTGACGAGATTACGCTCCCGATCAAACGTACTGACGGTGACACTATCGAAGAGCGACTCACAGGCAACGCCTACCACAACATCCTCCCGGCTCGCTACCTCCGGAAGGATGCTAATGGGGACCTCATCGAGGGACCCGAAGACCTCTTCGACCGTGTCGCAAAGAACATCGCGCTCGCTGAGGCTGTGTTCGAGGCCAACAAGCAGGACGTCGACGTACACGTCTCGCCAGACCAGCTGAAGCCCGACCACCCGCGCCGCGACGAACTCGCCGACGAGGTGTTCGGCAAAGGAACGTCCGTGGACGACGACGTCGAGACCGAACTCTCTGTCTACAACGTCAACAAGTTCGCCTACGAGACGGTCGTGCCGGAACTGCCCGAAGGTGTCCGCGACCACGTCGAATCGACCGCCGACGCCTTCCAAGAGCAGATGGAGCAGCTCTCCTTTATGCCGAACTCGCCGACGCTGATGAACGCCGGCGACGAACTCCAGCAGCTTTCCGCCTGTTTCGTCGACTCTCCCGGCGACGACATCGACGACATCCACCAGACTGCCAAGGAGGCCGCGCAGGTCTTCCAGTCCGGCGGTGGCATGGGCTATGCGTTCTGGAAGCTCCGCCCGTACGGCGACCCCGTCGGCTCGACCGGCGGCATCGCCTCCGGTCCCATCACGTTCATGCGGACCTACGACCAGATGTGCGAGACCATCGCGCAGGGCGGCGCCCGCCGTGGCGCACAGATGGGTGTCATGCGAGTCTCCCACCCGGACGTCATCCAGTTCATCCACGCCAAGAACAAGGACGTCTCGCTCGCCGAGACGCTGCGCCTGAACGACCCGGACGACTTCACGCACAACTCCTTCGCCGAGGCGCTGGAGGAAGCACGGGAACTCATTGACGACGACGGTCAGGTGCCAAAGCACCTCCGAAACGCCGTCGAGGGTCACCTTTCGAACTTCAACATCTCCGTCGGCGTCACCGACGACTTCATGGAGGCGCTGAAGGCCGGTGAGGAGTTCACCTTCACGAACCCACGGACAGGCGAAGCACATATCGCCACCGAAGAGACGAAAGAACTGTACGACATGTTCGGCCTCGGCGAGCACGTCGAGGTTGGCGAAGAGCTCTCGATTCCGGCCGAGGAACTCTGGGACGACATCGTCGAGGGCGCGCACGAGAACGGCGAACCCGGCGTTATCTACCTCGAACGGGTGAACAAGCAGCACTCCTTCGACGTTGAGGAGCATCCCGACCACGAGATCCTCGCCACAAACCCGTGTGGCGAACAGCCCCTCGAGGAGTACGAGGCCTGTAACCTCGGGCACATCAACCTCTCGACGCTGGCCGCCACGGACGCGCCGGACTGGCGCGTCTGGTCGGAGGCCCACGCCGACGAGTACGACTCGACGGAAGCTGCTATCGACGCGTTCCTCGAGGACGCCATCGACTGGGAGGAGTTCGACCGACGCATCGAACTCGGCACCCGCTTCCTCGAAAACGTCGTTACGATGTCCGACTTCCCGGTCGAGAAGATCGAGCAGAAGGTCCGGGAGATGCGAAAAATCGGCCTCGGTATCATGGGCCTTGCCCAGCTGTACATCCAGCTCGGCGTCGCCTACGGGACCGAGGAGGCCAACGAAATCGCCCGCCAGACGATGCGCCACATCAACCACGGGTCGAAGGCCGCGAGCCACGAACTCGCCGAGGAACGGGGCGTCTTCACTGAATGGGAGAACTCCAAGTACGCGAACCCGACAGACTACTCCGACTGGTTCGAGAAGCAGACCGGCGAGGACGCGGCGGACTGGGAAGACGGGTACCCCATCCGCAACCACAACACCACGACCATCGCCCCGACCGGAACGACCTCGATGATCGGCAACACCACCGGCGGGTGTGAACCGATCTACAACGTCGCCTACTACAAGAACGTCTCCGACGACGTACAGGGCGACGAGATGCTTGTGGAGTTCGACGACTACTTCCTCCGTGCGCTGGAGGACAACGACATCGACGTCGAAGCCGTCAAACAGGAGGCCCAGGAGCAGATGGCCAACAACGAGTTCGACGGCGTCGACGGGCTGACGACCGTGCCCGATGCCATCGGCGAGCTGTTCGTCACGACGGGCGACCTCTCGGCGAAGCAGCACGCAGGTATTCAGGTGGCCTGTCAGGAGGGCGTCGACTCCGCCATCTCGAAGACGGTCAACGCCCCGAACGACTCCACGACCGAGGACGCCGCCGAAGTGTTCGAGTACATCTACGACCACGGCGGCAAGGGCGTTACCTACTACCGCGATGGCACCCGCAGCAAGCAGGTGCTGACCACGCGCGCCCAGAACACGGAGTTCTCGGACATGGACGCTGACGAGATCGTCGCACAGATCGAGGAGGTCTTCGGCGGCATCGAAGGCTTCCTCGAGGACGAGGCCGTCCAGGCCGCCATCGACGACTCCATCCAGCAAGTGCTGGGTGTCGCCGACGGAGACGCCGAGTACGCCGAGAAGCAGACCCGACCCGACGTGCTCCACGGCGTGACACAGCGCATCGACACCGGCTACGGGAAGCTCTACGTCAACATCAACGAGGACCCCGAGGCCGACCGGCCGTTCGAGCTGTTCGCCAACATCGGCAACTCCGGCGGCTTCACCGCCTCTTTCACCGAGGCGCTGGCCAAGACCATCTCGACGGCACTTCGCTCGGGCGTCGACCCAGAGGAAATCGCCGACGAACTGCAAGGTATCCGGTCGCCGAAGGTCGCCTGGGACAAGGGCGAGCAGATCCAGTCCATCCCGGACGCCATCGGCACGGCTCTCCGTCGCTACCTCGACGGCGATGTCGACAAGGCCTACCCCGACCAGACCACGCTAGAGGAAACCGCCGAAAAAGCTGAAGGCGAGACCGCCACGCAGACGCAGACCGACGGCGGCGCAGCCGCCGCATCCGACACGAGTGGCGACCAACAGGACATCATCGACGCCGGCGAGAGCCCAGAGTGTCCTGACTGTGGCTCGCTGTCGCTGTACTACTCAGAGGGTTGCAAGACCTGCGAGTCCTGTGGCTGGTCCGAGTGCTGACGTAGTCGTCTGACCACGCGGATTCGGATTTCACCGCGCCTGAAGGTCGTTCTTTTCGCTGTGCGCTAACTCGCTGAGGGCTGGCTACCGGAATTCCGTCACGTCGTACACGCCGGTAATCGTCGTTTCCTCGACAGTCGCGGTGACTTCTGTTCCTTCCTCGGCCGCCGAATCTGCGACGAGCGTGACCGGCTCGATGGGCTGGCGGCGGAGAAATGCCACGATCCGTTCGAGCCACGACGGCTTCCCGCCCTTGCGGCAGACGATGACGTAGCGTGACTCAGCGAGCGACGCCATCTTGGGCTCGAAGTCGTAGTCCTCGTGGTCGGCCGGCGGGACGACGTGGATTACCTCGCCCGCAATCGTCTCGTCCATACGCACGGTAGCGACTACAGCGGTATGTGCCGCTCGCTTTGCCCTACGAGTACTGTTTGGAGACCCAGCCCGAGGCACCGCTGGGATACGAGTCAGTCTCCGTTTCCGGCTGGACCTCGCCACGCTGATCGACCATCCGGACGGTGACGGTGTGGCCGCCGGACGGTGGGTCGTAGATGTACTCCCACTGTCGCCACGCGTCCTCGGCGGGGCCGTCACCGTCAGCCGCCGGCAGTTGGTCCGAGAGCGTTGCGTCCGCCCACGTCTCGCCGCCGTCAGTGGAGACTTCGACGCGCTGGACGCCGCGCAGGCCAGCGTAGGCGTGGCCGCCGATGCGTCGGCGGCCGTCCGAAAGCATCGATTCGTGGTGGAGCTTGGCGACCGGATTCACCGGCCCGGTTCCCTGCCAGCCGCGTTTCTCCCAGTAGCCTTCGGCCTCCTCGTCGAGGACCTCGATCTCTGAGAGCCACTTGACGTTGACCTCACCCCAGTGGCCGGGGACCAGCGCTCGGACGGGGTAGCCGTGGCCACGCGGGAGGACCTTGCCGTTCATGCCGTAGGCGAGCATCCCGCCCCGGAGCGCGTCGATGGGGAACTCCTCGTAGTAGTCGTCCTCGGCGCGGAGCATGACGCACTCACAGCCGCTCTGGATGCCGGCTGCCTCGAGGAGGCTGTCGACCGTAACGCCGGTCCACAGCGCGGTATCCGTCTTGTAGCCATTAAGACTCTCGCCAACGCAACGGAGTGTGACGAATCGGTTTTCCGCGTCCATCTCCAGCAGGTCCGCGTAGGTGAGCGTGATCTCCTCCTCAACAGCGCCGGTGATGGAGAGCGACCAGTCCGCGGCCGACAGCTCCGGGTCGATAGAGTTGATGTCGACCTCGTAGAAGTTCTCGCTGACCAGCGGGTCGATATCGTCAAAGCCCAGGGAATAGTCCGCTGCGACGGCGAGCTTCTCGTCTACATCGTCGAGATCGGCCCCCGGCGCGTTGAGTGCGGGCGCATCGTCACCTGTCGCGCCGGCAGACCGCTGGTTGCCGGTTGTGTAACCGACTGTCGCCGCGCCGACGGCCGCGCCGACCGTCGAGAGCGCCCGCCGCCGTTTCGAGGAGATCGGTGACGTGGGGCCACCGAAGCCGTCGAGGACCTGTGCGAGTCCGACGACAGCAGCGGCGGGAATTGCTGGGCCAGCGGCGAGGACGACATTACCGGTAAGAACCACGCTGACGGCCCAGGTCACGACAGCCGTTCCGACGAGCGGGAGAGCGCGATTGTTCGCCAACTGGCCGGTGAGGATTGCTGCCCTGGCTGCCAGCGCGATGAACAGCCCCGCAAGTCCGATGGCGAGCAGGAGATTGAGCTGTTGGCCGAGGCTACCGAGCGTCGAGATGGCAGTCGAGACGACGATACCCGGCATCGACCGCGCGAGTGCCCGCTCAATCGGCGAGGCGACGAACGCGGGCGCGTAGCCGGTCACTGCGTAGGACCCGGCTAGGCCCGCGACGGCTGCGGCGACGCTGACCAGCAGCCGACCGCCGGGCGAGTCGAGGAGATCGTCAGTCATGGCTCAATCGAGGGCCTACCCCGCAAAAGGGATTGTTCCAATTTCGGCTAGAATCCGTTCCGAAACTCCGGAAGACACAAGCGAGCGGGGCTGCTCTACGGAATCATGGACGAGCAGCCCGGCGGTCGGCCCTGCCCGCTCTGTGAGCGGGCGATGTACCACCGACACTGCAAGTACGTCTGTCCGGAACACGGCGTCGTGTACGACTGCGCTGATACGTTCTACTGACGAGACGCTCACGGGTTTATTATCTTGGAACGATGAAAAGAGTGGTATGAGTGGTCACGGGGAAGAAATTTCGGTGCTGCACGTCGACGATGACCCCGACCTCGGCGATCTCGTTGCGGTCCATCTGGAGCAAACACAGGGCGATATCTCCGTCTGTACCGAGCGAAGTGCGGCAGATGGGTTAGAGCGATTGTCCGAGCGCACGTTCGACTGTGTCGTCAGCGATCACGATATGCCGGGCATGGACGGGCTCGAATTCCTGAAGGTCGTCCGCGAGGAGTACGAGGAGCTACCCTTTATTCTCTTTACTGGCAAAGGAAACGAGGAAATCGCGAGTGATGCCATCTCCGCCGGCGTCACCGAATATCTCCAGAAAGGAGTCGGGACGGACCAGTACACCGTCCTTGCCAACCGTATCGAACGGGCTGTCGGGGAACGGCGGGCCAAGGCCGCGCTCGAAGAGTCCGAGCGGATGCTGTCGACGCTCATTTCGAATCTGCCGGGGATGGTGTATCGCGCCCGGAACGAGCCTGATTGGCCGATGGAGTTCGTCAGCGACGGTGCAACGGAGTTAGTCGGCTACAGTTCGGGGGCGCTTGAGAGCGGCGATGTCTCCTGGGGCACGCTGATCAAGGATTCCGAGACGGAGCGTCTCTGGGAGACGGTCCAGACCTGTATCGCCGCCGACGAGCCGTTCGAAGTCTCCTACCAGATCGAGACGGCCGATGGTGAAACTCGCTGGATGTGGGAGCGCGGGCGCGTCGTCGGCACTGACGACGACGGCGTCGAAATCCTCGAAGGGTTCATCACCGACGTAACCGCGCGCGAGGAGCGCGAACGGGAGCTCGCGAATCAGCGAGCATTTACCGAGAAGCTCATCGACTCCGTCGACGATATGTTCTACGTTGTCGGTCCCGATGGCAGTCTGGTCCGATGGAACGACACCGTCTCGTCGGTGACCGGCTACACAAACGAGAAGTTAGCGTCGATGGCCATTGGGGAACTCATCGTGGATTCCGACCACGAGAAATTATGGCGTACCTTCGAGGAGACGCTGGAGACGGGGTACGGAACTATCGAGGCAGGAGTCGAGACGGCTGACGGCAGGACGCTCCAGTACGAATTCAAGGGCTCACTCATCGAAGACGAGCGCGGAGACCTGTTCGGGATTGCCGGTATCGGCCGGGATATCACTGAACGGAAACGCCGGGAACGGGAGCTCAGGGAGTACCGGACGCTGGTCGAAAACGTCGGGGACCCGATGTACGTCCTCGATACTGACGGGACAGTAGAGATGGTAAACGAGGCGATGGCCGCCCATCTGGGGTACGACCGCTCGGAAATCATCGGCTCGGAGCCGTCCCGGTTCATGCCTGAGACGGATGTCGAAAGAGCGACAGCACTCATCTGTGACCTGCTCGACGACGACGAGCGGATGTGGGCTGCCTACGAGATGCGGACGATATCCGCTGACGGGACAGTCCGGATCAACGAGGACAGGATCGCACCGCTGTTCGACGAGGACGGGAACTTCGACGGGTCAGTCGGCGTGATGCGCGAGACGACAGAGCGAAAGCAACGCGAGCGGGAACTCGAACGCTACGAGACGATCATCGAGGCCGTCGGCGACCCGGTGTACACCCTCGACGACGAGGGCGTCTTCACCTACGTGAACGAGGCGGTAGAGCGACTAACAGGGTTCGAACCGGATGCACTCATCGGTGAGCACATCTCCACGATCATGGCCGGCGAGGACATCAACCGCGGCAGCGACCTCATCCGGACCATGCTGTCTGACCCGACCCGGCAGAACGTGACCTTCGAAACGGATATCGTCGACCAGAACGGGGAGCACACCCCTATCGAGATCCATATCGCGTTGCTTCCGGCCGCGGACGGGGAGTTCAACGGTACAGCGGGCGTCATCCGCGATATCAGCGACCGGAAAGAGAGAGAGCGACAGCTCGCGGAGTTCGCATCTGTCGTCAGCCACGACCTGCGAAACCCGCTGAACGTGGTCAAAGGGCGGATATCGGTCGCTCGGTCGTCGGGAGACGTATCGCACCTCGAAGCGGCGGAGTCCGCGGCTGAGCGGATGGACGAACTCATTAACGATCTGTTGACCCTCGCCAGACAGGGCGATACGGTCGGCGAGACGACGATGGTTGACCTCGCCGCCCTTGCAGGGCAGGCCTGGGCCGATGTCGAAACCGGTGAAGCCGCGCTCGAAAAACACGGGACAGCGACGGTCGAAGCTGACGCGGCACGGCTCCGTGCGGTGTTCGAGAACCTGTTCCGGAACAGTGTGGAACATGGGTCCGCAAGCGACCAGGAGCAGCCCGACGACGCGGAGGAGCACGGGCGTTGCGCGGACAACGCGGCCCCGATCACAGTCTCCGTCGGGACAATGGATACCGGATTTTATGTCGCCGACGACGGCGCTGGTATTCCGCCGGAAGAGCGAGATGACGTGTTCGAACGGGGCTACACCACAAGCGATACCGGAACCGGGTTCGGGCTGGCAATCGTCGGGGAGGTCGCACAGGCTCACGGCTGGTCAGTGTCGGTGACAGAGAGCGACGGCGGCGGCGCGCGGTTCGAGTTTACGACGAGTTCGGAGCGTTGACGTGGCGGTAGGCCGGCCCCGCAAGCACCAGCACGGCCAGTGCCGCGGAGAACAGCAGAACGTGCGGGAGTGCGTCGACGGTGAGGCCAGTGAGCGTTAGCGACCGCAGTGACGCGCCGGCGGTGACCTCGACCGCGACCCACGGAATCTCACCGAGGAACGTCCCGACAGCGAACGAACGCGGCGAGACGCGAGCGAACCCGGCCCCATAGGAGACGGGGTCCGCGGGCACCGGTGAGAGTCGCGCCGCGAGGACGCCCCGTGTCTCGCCGGTCACCTCGATAATCCGCCGGCCTGAGTCCCCCAGCCAGCCGAACATCCCCCCCTGTTCGCCGGCCCGGAGTGCGAACCGGTAGGGGATGAGGCAGGTGACGAGTGCGCCCATCAGTGCGACCGGGAAGCCGTATTTGATGCCGAGGACGAACCCGACGAACGCGGACAGCGGCATCGTCGGCCACGCGAAGAACGGGCGGACCAGATACAGTCCGACGATGACACCCGCGAGGTAGACAGGGTGGTCAGCAAGGTGCATCAGCTGGGCCACCACCCGCTCGGGTGTAAGCAGCGTCGTCACGATAGCGACGACTGCCACCAGTCCGGCGGTCCCGATCAGCTGTCGCTTCGCGAGGCGGTCCATCTACCCAATTGAGCGGTAGCAATCGACAAACGCTTTGTGGTATCTTTTACGTTGCTCGGGGTTGAATCGGCGATTGTGTCCGAGACGCGAGACCCGGTCGAACTCGGCGTCGAACTGCTCGCCCATCTGGAACACGGGGAGCTGTCCGTCGCCGACGCGCTCGACCGTATCGAGACGGTGACGACCAACCCACAGGTCCAGCGCGAAATCCTCGACACCGCAGTGATGCGCGGCCTCATCGAGCGCGAGAACGGCGTCGTTCGCCCGCGGTCACAGGGGTCGTACGTGAACTTCGACAGCGACGTCGTCGTCCGTGAGGGGGAGTTCTCGTGTCAGCGCTGTGGTGCAGCTATCAGTACGGGCCACTTCGTCCAGTTCGACGACGGCGAACTGGGGCCGTTCGGGTCGACGTGTATTCGGAAAGTGTTAGGGAGAGAGTAGCGAGAGCGCAGGGAGCGGTCTCGACTACGCAAACGGCGACAGGAGGAGCCGTGAGCGGCGAGGTTGCGGCCGTAGAGAGCGGCCCTGATTCTGCGACCGGGAAGGTAAGACCTGCAAGTAGCAAGGTGGTGGCTGCGTTCACGACTTGTTAGATAAGCGGACCCGGAAGTACAGATTCAATCGAAAAACAGACGGCTCAACGACCTTGCCGGAGTTCCTTGATGAGCTGTTTGATCGTTCGCTCCTGCTTCTGGAGCTGTTCGTTCTGAGCCTCGACAGCGGCGGTCAGCTCGGCGACCTGTGCTTCGAGTTCAGCGATATCGGGGTCTGTGGTGGTGTCCGACTCAACCGATCCGGTGTCTATGCCAGCTGTGTCACTGGATCGTGTCTCCGTCGGGGCTTCAGCGGTGGGTCCCTGCTCATCGGTCGACGCGGTCGCGGCCTGTGTACTGGCGCTTGTGGATTCACCCTCGGAATCCTCGCCGCTCTCCTCGTCGTTGCTCACAAGCGGGTCGATGCCGGATTCAAGGCCGAGACCGTTGCCGGCTTCGTCAGCACCCTTGTCGGGGTCGGCCCCAACCTTGGCGTTGAGGTCGGCAAGTGAATCGACTTCGTGGTACGCGAAGAGGGCCTCTTCGAGCGTTTTCCGGACCATCGGTGCTTCCTCGGACGGCGCTTTGATGCGCTCTGGCCGCTCGTTGAACGAGAGGACGACGGCCGTAGCGACGCTGCCTTCCTCGAACTCTAGGCCGGTCACGTCGTCGAAGGAGAACGCCTCGTAGTCGGCGTCCCAGGTGACGTTGCCGATGTGCTTGAGCAGCTGGCGGTCGGTAACCACCAGCGTGAGTTCGCTGAACCGGAACACGCCGGCGAGACTCTCGTCGGGGGCGATGCCGCCCGAGACAGTGAGCTTCCCTTCGAGCAGCCGTTCGAGGACGGCATCAGCGCGGCTCCCGGGGACAGACAGTTCGAGCTTCTCGCTGGTGTAGATGAGCGAGAACTTGGTCTTGCGTCGGCCTTCCGAAACCGTGAGCCGTTCGAAGTCGTGTGGATAGCTGGCGACCTTTTCGTCGCTGAGAAGACCCTCACCGCGGTAGACGAGCGTCCGGGTCGGTGTGAAACAGGCCGCGTCTTCGTCGCCGAGGTTGACACCGCCCCGGATCTCCTCGTCCCCGAGTTCCTGCTGGACGAGGTCTGGTATCTCCATACTGCCTGCATACCTGCGTGGTGGCTTAAATCCGCGGGTCGAGTAGCAGCGCCGATGAAGCGCTCGCGGCGTGGGACTGTACCACAGTCCCGACAGAGATGAGAACCTTCAAGACGGCTAACGGCCAACGGCTGAATGCACCCGCGCCCGGGTGGCTTAGCTGGACATAGCGCCGCACTCATAGGGTCTTTCGACTCATGCGGCAGTGCACCCGTCATGACCCCGGGGCGCTCGTCACGCCCCAGACCTGGGCCATGCGGAGATCGAGGGTTCGGAGCCCTCCCCGGGCACTTTCCAGATCACATCGACTAGCAGCCAGTAGCGTCTCTATCTCGGATTCGGGAAACAGCGCTACATCAGCCCGAGCAGTGGTGCCGAGCAAGCAGACTGCGTCGTCAACGAGTTGTTCTCAAACGCCAGCACGTTTGCTCCGACTGCTCGACGCATTACTGTCGCTTCGTGAGAGAAGTATCGCCAGCGATTAGCCAGACGAGAGGCCGCTACCGGGGAACTGCTGAAACACGGACTCGAAGTCGTCAATCTCTGCGGCCGTGGCATCGGCCCTTTGACGGAGTTCTTCGAACCGCTCGTTGACGGTCTGGTATTCATCGCTTGCTTCGAGTTGTGGCGTGTTCTTCTGGGTTTCTAGTGTCGCCTTCTTCGAAGCTACGGCAAAGTACTCCTGAACCCGGTCGTCGTACGTGGTTCGGATAAGCATCTCCGAGACGGTGTCGAGGAGGTCCTCGCGGCTGACCGGCTTGGTCAGATACTCGTCAAAGGGCATCTCGACAATGTCGAAGTCAGGGTCGACGGCCGTCACCATCACCACTGCGGGGTCGATACCCCGTTCTGCGATGGTATCGAGGACCTCGTCACCGCTCATATCGGGCATCTGCCGGTCCAGAAAGACGACGTCGACGGACGCATCGACTAACTGGAGCGCTTCCGTACCGCTGTGTGCGGTCCGAACGTCGTGTGCGGTCAGCAGCCACGTCGAATACAGATCCGCGATATCTTGCTCGTCGTCGACGACGAGCACCGTTGCCTCCTCGGTCTCACCACGCTTTTGCACTTGTTGTCCCTCCTGTCGGCTCACGCACTGCTCTCACGGTGACTTTCCTGAACAGCAAGATAAAGCTACCCAGCAGATTATCGATTCTGAGAATATTATGGTTGCTCTATTGACTCCTTTCGTGAAGATGCGCTGTCACAATGCAGTAACTCATCCCAGAGATGTTAACATAGCGGCGACCATACGGTGTGTGTATGGTGACCGTCTCCGGACCGTGGACAAGCGAGGAGATGGAACAGTTTCTCAGCACCGAAACGGTGCCACTCCGTCTCGGATGCCGAACTCCAGCAGACAAACCCTGGATGCTCTCGCTCTGGTATCGGTTCGTTGACGGTGTCTTCGAGTGTGCAACCGGGGCGGACGCAGCGGTTGTCGACTACCTCGACCATGACGCCAATGTCTCGTTCGAAATCTCGACGAACGAGCAGCCGTACTGCGGCGTCAGAGGCAATGGAACAGCGACGATGACAGCGGACGAGGAGAAGACGGTTCTCACCGACTTATTGCACCGGTATCTCGGCGGGACCGACTCACCACTGGCCGACCAACTGCTTGCACCCGACCGCCGTGAGATACGGATCACGATTACGCCCGACCGACTCCACACCTGGGATTACAGCAATCGGATGTAACAGCCTGAACCAATGGAACATACAGACTCAGCCATGGACACCGACCCGACAGATATCAAATCACTCGCGATAAGTGCCACCGATCTCATTGCAGCTATCGAAGCGGCTGCGGACGGATCAGAGACGGTGTTGCGCGTCACACCGCCGTTCAGCGGCCGGATGCGGGCGCGTCTCCACGTCGTCCAGCCCGACGACGACGATGAACCGATTCACATCGAGCCCGATTCGCTGCTGGCTACGGATGCACCGTCGTATCCGACGCCTGACGACACCGCCGACGAACTCCGGGATGCGGACGACGAGACGTACTCGGTGGAGCGCCATCGGGCCTACCACGAACAGCGACTCGCCGAGTGGCGGGAGTCGCTTCCGGACCACGTCGTCGATAGCACGACACTAAGCGACACAGCGCACGACGTAACTGTGTCACTACTCGGACCATAATCGGTCGTACACGTCCAGTGGAGGTGCCATTGTAACCGAGGGTGTTATACGTATTATACCACAGCTGCACCGCTGATAAAATGTCTAAGCGTTGCTCAGCCGATAATAAAATGAACGGCTAGGGGCCGCTATGCGTGAAACGAAGCGAAACGGGCGGAAACCTCTAGCGGTTATAAGCTATCTCCAGTAGAAGCCGTGGGCAGGTCCCTCCATATGTCAAGTTCGTCCGCATACGAATTACTCGCCCAGTTTGATGAGTCCATACCGGAGTTCGACGAGCCGCTCGTCTCCGCCGTTCGAGGCATCGCGTTCTGGACAGCGATTGCGCTCCCATTTCTGTATCTTCCGCTACTGGTTACCGGCCTGAACTCCGGGGCGACGCGGATCGCGTTCGTCGCGCTCGTCGTCTGCAACGCCGTGACGCTGCGTATCGGCCACGCACATGGAGGAGACGACTGACACGGAACCCTGTAATTCCAAGCATCACCGTGGATATTGCGGCCCTCCATTCCGAACCGCCGCTATGACCATAGATTCGCCCACCAGACGCCACGGGCACAGCCGACCGCGACGCCCAGACGTACCTTGATCCCGACGAGGTCGCCCAGTCGTACTGGCACCTCGTCGAACAGGACCGCTCGGCGTGGACGCTGGAACCCGACTCCGCCCCCACGTTGAGGCGTTCTGAGCGCTTCGGCTCCGACGCCGGCTATTCTTCGAGGAGGTCGACCCACTCTCTGAGCGGCCCCCGAACACCGTCGACTGAGATCGTCACGTCGCCGTTGAACCGCCACGTTGCCTGCGGGGAGTCTGAACCGAACCGCATTGGAACGGAGACCGATAGGTCATCGGCCGTGACGTGGAGCGCCTCGTCGCGGTCAACCGTCTCGTCGAGCAGCCGTTCGACGGCCAGGCGGAGCTGTTCCGGGTCCGGGTCCGGGAGGTCCGTGGATTGACTCATACCTGTGGCTTAGAGCCGAGGCTACCTCGGTGTTGCGTCGGACTGGTCGATTTGTCCCCGTCATTTAGGGGTGTGTAGTCCCCAGACTGTGCCGATGGAGCTGGAAGCGCCGTACGCCCTTGGAGGGACATACTACGTCGAGACGGTGTCTGTCGGGAAGCGGACAGACGACGAGACGGTGCGCGATTGCGTGGTCTGTGGCGGCCACGTATACGCCGACGACTGGCATCTCGTCGTCGGAGTACTAGACACGAGCGGCGACCGACAGCATCACCACCACTGTAGCGACGACTGCCTGACCGAGTGGCTCAAGCTCATGACGGCTGCCTGAGCGCCGGTGAGTCCGCGGAGTCTTGACGATGGAGCGCGTCGGGAAAGTATGGACGAGCGCACGGGCGTGTTCAGGGTCTACCGGGTCGTCGATGCGGTCCCGCACATCAATCTGTTCGACACCGATGCAACGCGGCTCTACACCGTGTACCAGTCCGGCTACGGCGAACGACAGCCGGCAGTTGACGACCTCCGGACGGGCGATCTCGTTGAAGCGACGCTGGGCGGCGACCCCGACGACTCGGATGAGGCCTGGTCGCTGCTTTCGTTCGAGCGGCTTGACCGCGTGACGATGGACTTTGCTGTGGATGCCGAAGTCCCGGAAGTGGCGGCTGACCTCTGGGAGCCGGGGCTGGAACGCCCGGCAAGCGCCGTACTCGAAGAAGACGGCGAGCCGGTCGCGGAGTGTTTTGTTCAGCCGCGCGCGCCGCTGCCCGGCGGTACCTTTGTCCCGAGCGTGCTCACCGGCCTCGTGCCGATGGAATCACTGCTGACTGAACTCCCCGGTATCGGCGAACCGCCGACGGACGCTATCTTCATCGACCCCGACGCGCCCGATTCCGACTCGTACTCCCGCCCGTATGGCGTCGCCGTGCTATTCACTGCTGGCGCTGACGACCTACTTACTGAGTTCCGGGAGCGATATGACCTCTCTGCCGACGCGGACAACAGGCCCGAATACGACCCGTACGGGCTGTGAGTCGTCTGCGGGGAGAACGAGCGGCGGGCGCTACATCGTGATAACGAGCGGCACCGGAACGAAACAGAGCATCCCCAGAACGAACGTAAGCAGGCCGACAGCCCAGCGGCCCGGTCCCAGCGGCGTCTCGTCCAGCGGCGTCGCGGACCCGAGCCGGCCGAACACCAGCGCCAGAACCCCCCAGAACGCCCACAGCCCGGCCGCTCGGCCCCCCTCGAAGGCGACGAGATAGCCAGCGAGTCCAAACAGGGCGACAGGGACGGCAAGCTGGACCAGAGACAGTCGGTCACCGAACAGCGACCGGGCGACGTGTGAACCATCGAGTTGGCCGACTGGCAGGAGGTTCAGGAAAGTCACGAACGCCCCCACCCAGCCGCCGATGACGACCGGGTTCGGGAGGAGTTGCGGGTTCGCGTACTCAAGTTGTTCGCCCATGACTGCGGCGATGCCCTGCAACAACAGCGGGTAGCCGAGTTCGATGTTCGTGACGATGCCGCGAGTTACCTCTACCGGTGGGAGCGTCACGCCGATGGCGGTCACGACGACTGTCGCAACGAGACCCGCCAGCGGGCCAGCGACACCGATGTCGAACAGCGCCTTCCGGTCGGGAATGTGGTCGTTCATGCTGATGACCGCACCCAGCGTCCCGAGCACGTTCGGAAACGGCAGGAAGTACGGCAGGCTCGCCTCAACCTCGTGGTACCGGCTCATGACGTAGTGGCCGAACTCGTGAATTGCGAGGATACCCAGTGCGGCCGCGGCGAAAGGCCACGCCTTGAGCATGGCTGTCGGGTCTTCGAGCACGGACAGCCCGTACCAGCGGGTCCCGGCGTACAGCGTCGACAACAGCGTCAGGACGGCGAGCCCGACGTTCAACCACGGGATGCCGTCGACGCCGAGCGACCGCTCGTGGGCAATCAGCACCCATTCGCCCATCTCCCGCTTGAGCGCGACGCGGTACCCGCGCTGACGGAACGCCGGCGCGATGCGATGGATGACCTGTTCGGACTCGGTCAGTGGCTCGCCGTAATACCGGACGCCGTCCTCGGCGGTCCTGTCGATCTCGTACACGTGGAACGTGTCTGCGAGCGTTTCCGGGTCCGGCAACTCCGGCGGCGAGGACTGGGTCGCCATTACCTCTGTTTAGGGTTCGACCCGTTTGAACCTGTTTGCCGTGTCACTCTCGACGTTCAGTGTCGGCCACCCACGGCGGATAATTGTGGACGAGGGAGTCAGTCCGCCACAGCTTCGTCCGACCCGGTCGCCACGCTGGGGTCCTGAATCCAGAGGTCCCCGAAGAGGTCATCCTGCTGGAGTCGGACCTGACCACGGTGAGCTAAAAAGAGCAATCCGAGGAACGTCTCGACGCGAGTCCCACCGGCCGTGTCGACCTCGCGGTACAGCACCTCCTCTCGACCCTGGTCGTACTGCTCGCGGACGGCGTCGTGCACGTCAGCGATGATGTCGTCGATGTTCTCAGCGTGGGCCGTCCCGGTCACGTCAGCGGCCGACGGTTCCTCGTCCAGTCGCATGTCGTCGGCCCCGCGGTAGTCCAGTTCCTGCGTCCCACGGTCGTACCCGCTCGGAGAGTCGCTGGTGTCGTACTCACGTGACTCTTTCCACCACGATTCCCGTTCGGCATCGCGGAGGTCCCGAACGAGTTCATCGAGCGTCTGTGGCATCCCGCGGGCGCGGCGGCGTTCGAGCCGTCGGTCCATCTCCGACTCCAGCGCGGCGAAGGGGTCCGGGTCCTCAATGGGCGCGTCCTCGTGCATCGCCTGCTCCCACGGCTCGGCCGGCTCCTCCTCAGTCTCTCCCTCGCCGAGCATCGCGTCGCTTTTCATCCGAATCAAGACGCTCGCATAGAACAGCGCCCGCCCTGACGTGCGAAGGTCCGCATCGTCGATGCGCTGGAGGAACTTGTCCGTGACCCGCACCACGTCGATGTCCCACGGATCGATTTCGCCGTCGTCGGCGAGCTGGACCAGCACTTCGACCGGTTCGACGTCTTCGTCTCCGTCCTCGTCGCTGCCGGTCGGCTGGTCGTTTCCGGGGTGGTCTTGTGCCGCCGTATCGTCGTCCGCATCGGCGGACTCGCCCAGCAGGGCCGCGGCGTCGCCGGATTCGCCGGGCGGGTCGCGGTCCTCGTGCCCGGTGATGTTGAGCGGGATGTCATCCGCCTGCTCTCCCGGCGCTTCATCGTCTCGCGGCTCCCCGTGGTCGCCGCTTGACTGTTCCGAGCCGCGTGGCGGCTCGCTAGTCATCAGCCGGCACCTCCTCGTCACCATCGCCCTCTCCGCTGAGGTCGATGCCAGTTACGGCGCTCACGTTGTCGCCCTGCATCATTACGCCGATGGCGCGCTCGGACCGCTCCAGCATGGCCGAGCGGTGCGAGACGACGACGAACTGGGCGTCGCCAGCGAGTTCGTCCACCAGTTCACCGACGAGGTCGGCGTTGGCCGCGTCAAGGAAGGCGTCAACCTCGTCAAGCGCGTAGAACGGCGCGGGGTTGTGTCGCTGGATGGCGAAGATGAACGCCAGCGCCGTTAGCGACTTCTCGCCGCCTGACATCGCGTTCAGCCGCTGAATTGGCTTGTCGCCCGGCTGGGCCTTCATCGTCAGTCCGCCCTCGAAGGGGTCGTCCTCGTCTTCGAGGTGCAGGTGACCAGTACCGTTCGAGAGCCGTTCGAAGATGTTCTGGAACTGGTCGTTGATCTCCGTGAACGACTCCATGAACGTCTCCTTCTTGCGCGCCTCGTAGGTGTCGATGCGGTCGCGGATGCCGTCAGCTTCCTCGACCAGTGTCGCCTTCTTGTCTTCGAGTTCCTGCAGGTCGTCGTTGACGCGGTCGTACTCCTCGATAGCCCGCATGTTGACCGGCTCCAGTTTCTCCATCTCCGTTTCCAGCCGGTCAATCTCCTGCTCGACCGTCTCGTGGTCGGGCACGTCCTCGGGGTCGTAGTCGCCGACCTGCGCTTCGAGTTCGTCGATTTCCCACTCCAGACGCTCCTGCGTTTCCTGCTCGGATTCGAGGTCCCGCTCGATTTCGGAGACGGCGGCCTGTTGCTCGTCACGGGCCTCCTTGGCCTCCTGCAGGTCAGCTTTCAGGTCCTCGCGCTCGGACTTGAGTTCGGCCAGCTCCTCTTCGAGGTCAGCAACAGCCTGTTCCTTCTCGCCTTTCAGCTCCTGCTTCTCCGCGACCTTCGTTTCGAGGTCGTCGATTCGCTCCTCGTGGTCGGCCTTGCGGTTCTGTGCCGCCTCAATGTCGTCGTGGAGGTCTTCGATAGCCTCCTCGGCGTACTGCTTCTCTAACTGGTACTCGTTGAGTTCGGCGTCGAGTTCGCCCTGGCGGTCTTCGAGCGTGTCGATGTCGTCCTTAATCGACTCGCGCTGGTCGGTCAGGTCCGGTAGTTCCGAATCCTCGACCTCGGCTTCGAGTTCGTCGATGTCGCGTTGGAGCGCGTCGATCTCTTCGGTCTTCGATTCGATATCGGCCTCCAGTTCGTCCATCTGGTCGGCCACGTCCTCGCGCTCGGCGGCGATCTCTTCGAGGTCGGCTTCCAGTTGCTCGATGCGCTCGCGGGTGTCTTCGAGCGCGGTCTGCTTGCGCTCGATGCTCGTCTCGATATCCCGGACCTGTTCGGTCGCATCGGACTCGCGGTCGCGGGCGTCGTCAAGGCGTTCCTCGACATCACGGAGGTCATCGCGCACGTCAGCGCGCTCGTCTTCGAGTTCGTTGATGCGCGTGGCGACCCGTTCGAGCTTGCCCGCCCCGCCCGAGAAGGAGTAGCGCGTACCCGAGGAGGAGCCACCGGTCATTGCGCCGGACTTCTCGACGAGGTCGCCCTCGAGCGTGACCATCCGGTAGTCGCCCATCAGCTCGCGGGCAGTGTCCATGCTGTCGACGACGACGGTGTCGCCGAGCACGTAGGAAAAGATACCCGCGTACTCGCGGTCGAAGTCCACGAGGTTGTACGCGAAGTCGATGACGCCGTCGGCGCTGGGCAGCGACCCAAGCGAGCGGTTCTGCATCTGCGTGATTGGCAGGAACGTCGCCCGGCCGGCGCTACGGGATTTGAGGTACTCGATACAGCGCTGACCCACGCTGTCGTCGTCGACGACGACGTGGGCGAGCCGCCCGCCAGCCGCCGTCTCACAGGCCATGGCGTACTCGGGGTCGACGCCGCCGAGTTGGCCGACAGTGCCGTGGACGCCGTCCTGACCGGCGTTGAGAATCGCCGTCACCGCGCGGCCGTACGAGGAATCGCCGTCTTCGCCGGCCTTCGCCTCTAGCTGGGCGTACTCCTGCTGTTTCGCGCTGATCTCGTCCTCCAGCTCATCGAGGTCCGACTGGAGTTCGCGCTTCTCGGATCGCAGGTCGTCGACGACCTCGCCGATGGTCGCCTTGTTCTGCTTTGCCTTCTCCAGCTCCGTCTGCAGGTCCTCGATGTCGGCTTCGAGGTCGGGAATCTCGGCTTCGGCTTCCTCGATAGCGGCTCGCTTCTCGTCCTCGGCGTTCGAGCGCCGCCGAGCCTCGTCGAGCAGGCGGTCCTGCTCGCGCTGGAGGTCGTTCTTCTCGCTTTTGAGCGTCTCCAGTCGCGAGCGCTTCTCCTCCAGTTCGTCCTTGACCTCCTGGAACTCCTCGCCGACCTCGTCGATGCGTTGCTGGACCTCCGCGAGTTCGGATTCTTTTTCGGCGATGTCGGCCTTGACATTTGATTTGGCGACTTTCGTCTCACGGATGTCGCTTTCGAGGTCGTCGATGGTTTCTTGCTTGCGGTCGATCTGGACGAACGCCTGCCGGCGCTCGTTTTCAGCGGCCTCGACAGTCTCCTCAGCTGACTCGATCTTGTCCTCCAGCCGGGAAATGTCGCCTTTGATCTCCTCGATCTCGCGCTTGATGGCGAGCTGTTCATCCTCGCCTTTGCGCTCGATTTCCTGGTTGAGTTCATGGAGTTCGTCTTCCAGTCGGATGACCGCTCCCTGGCGCTCGTCGAGTTCCGTCTGGAGTTCGGTGAGTTCGCTTTCGAGTTCGTCGATGGCTTCCGCAACGGCCGCAAGTTCCTCGCGCTTGTCTTCGAGTTCGGCAGCCTTGCGGTACCCCTCGTACTCCTCTTTCTCGTCACGGAGGTCTTGATATTTGAGCGCCGTCTCCCGCTCGTCTTCGAGCTGATCGAGGCGGTCCTGTTTTTCCTCGATGCGGAGTTCAGCCTCGTCGATGCGCTCTTGCACGACCTCCAGCTCGTCGAAGGCGTCGGCCTTCTTCGCGTCGAACTGGGCGACCCCGGCGATCTCGTCGATGATCTCCCGACGGGAGCCGGCGGTCATATTGATGATCTCGGTCACGTCGCCCTGCATGACGACGTTGTATCCTTCTGGCGTCACGCCAGCCTGCGCGAGCAGATCCTGAATGTCCGAAAGGTTGACCGAGCGACCGTTGATGTAGTAGTAGGAGTAGTAGTTGTCCTCGGTCTCTTTGACGCGGCGCTTGATCGCGATCTCGTCCACGTCACCCACATCTTCGGTGCCGGCGGCGTTGACGACCTGTGAACGTGACAGCGTCCGGTCGTCGTTTGCCAGAATCACCTCGACGCTGGCCTGGCGTTCGCCGTCGTACTCGGCGTCTTCGTCGGCGTGGCCGGGGTTGTAGATGAGGTCGGTGAGTTTCTCGGCGCGGATACCCGAGGTGCGAGCAAGTCCAAGTGCAAACAGAATCGCGTCGATGATGTTGGACTTACCCGAGCCGTTCGGGCCGCTGATAGTAGTGAAATCTTCGTAGAACGGGATTCGGGTCTTGCGTCCGAAGCTCTTGAAATTGTCGAGGACGAGCTCTTTGATATGCATGCGGTGGTGTGGCCGACAGCCCTACGCGACGATGATGTCGGACTCCGAGTCCTCTTCGGTCTCGGTCTCCGACGCGGCCTCGGCTTCCTCCCTGTTATCAATCTCGTTGGTATCCTCAGTGTTAGGTGTGTCGGCCTCCGTCGAAGTGGCGGCCGATTCCTCCGAGTCGGGCTCGTCAGCGCTGAATCCGTTGTCCTCATCGACGCTGGCTTCGAGTTCCCGGATGCGGACCTTGCATTCGACGAGTTCGTCGGTCAGTCCTTCGACCGACGCTTCCAGTTCTCTGACGCGCGTTTCGAGTTCCTCGACTCGGTTGCCGCACATATCCGTAACCCAGCCATTGTGGACACTTATACCTACGTCAGACATTGGCAGTCCGAGTGATACGTCCGCTCCGGTGGGCCGAGTCCGCCCCGACACTGTACAGGGTCGTTAGCCTTTAGCCACGCGCCACCGAATCCCGGACAATGACTGCGCAAGCGTCCGAAGCCCGCGAACTCGCGGCCGTCATCGGGCTGGAAGTCCACGTCCAGCTTGAGACGGAGACGAAGATCTTCTGTGGCTGTTCGACCGACGTGGCAGATGCCGAACCCAACACCCACACCTGTCCGGTGTGTCTGGGCCTTCCCGGCGCGCTCCCGGTGGTCAACGAGGGAGCAGTCGAGGCCGCCGTGAAAGTCGGCAAGGCTATCGATGCCGACATCCCGGAGGAAACCACCTTCCACCGGAAGAACTACTACTACCCCGACCTCCCGAAGAACTTCCAGATAACGCAGTACGACTCGCCTATCTGTCAGGACGGGGAACTCGAATTCTCCGTCGAGAGCGAGCGCCGCAGCGTCGACATCCGCCGGGCACACCTCGAAGAGGACCCCGGCTCGATCAAACACGTCCGTGAGGGGTCAGGTCCACTCGAATCCCGGACCTGTTCCATCGAGCGCGCGGACTACACGCTCATCGACTACAACCGCGCCGGGACGCCGCTGATGGAGATTGTCACGGAACCGGACTTCCGCGCGCCGGGCGAGGTCCGGTCGTTCCTCGAAAAACTCGAAGAGGTGCTTGAGTATCTGGGCGTGTTCGACGCGACCCGAGACGGCAGTCTCCGCATCGACGCGAACCTCTCAATGGTCGACGCCAGCGAAGTTGGCGAGGACGGTGACATCGACAAGTCTGTCCTCGAAGACGCCAACCGTACCGAGGTCAAGAACATCTCAAGCCACAAGGGCGCGGAGCAGGCGCTCTCCTTCGAAGCGTCGCGCCAGCGAAAACTCATCCAGTCAGGGCGCGCCGTCGAACAGGAGACCCGTCACTTCAACGAAACGCACGGCAACACGGTGTCGATGCGCTCGAAGGAGGAGGAGAAGGACTACCGCTACTTCCGGGAGGCCGACCTGCCGCCGCTTCGGGTCAGCCACTGGAAGGACGAGGTGCCGATTCCGGAACTCCCCGACGCCCGCCGCGAGCGGTTTGTCGAGGAGTACGGGCTCAGCGAAGAAGCCGCCTCGAAGCTCACGAGCACGAAACAGGTCGCGGACTTCTTCGAGGACGTGACCGAGCGCTTCGACGCCGACCTGGCCGCGACGTGGGTCGCCGACAACCTGCTTGGCGAACTGAACTACCGCGACATGGCCATCACCGACATTGACGACCGCTTCGATGAGGTGACCCAGCTCGTGGCACTCGTCGCCGAGGACGAAATTACGGCCAAAAACGCCCATGAGACTGTGCTCCGAGAGATGCTCGATACGGGCGACGACCCCGACACCGTCGTTGATCGCGAGGGACTGGGCAAGACCTCCGGCGACGAGGTCCAACAGGCTGTCGTGGAAGCTATCGACGAGAATCCCGACGCCGTTGAAGACTACCACAGCGGCGAGGGCGGCGCAATCAACTTCCTCGTCGGACAGGTCATGCAAAAGACCGGCGGGAGCGCCGACCCCGGCGACGTGAACGGGCTGCTTCGCGAGGAGTTGGAGAGCTAAGACAGCGTCCTACTCGGTCTGCGCGGCGCAGTGGTGAGTCTGCATTGTCGCAGTCACTGCTGTGGCCAGTCGGCTGGCAGTTCATCAGCGTGGTTCTCGAGCAGGTCGAGCATCGGTTCGATTTCGTCGAATCGCTGGCCTCGCGATACTTCATCGGCCGCTCGGTCCCAGTCGATATATGCCAGACTGGCCAGACGCGGCAGGTCGTCGTGGCGGAGTTCGGTTTCGGTGTTTCTGGCCCCGGCACTTCTGGGCAGAAAGTCCACAATCGGCCGTGGACTACTCTGTTTCAACATGAACAGAATCATTCGTCGACGGCGGGTAAACAACGCCTCGAACACCCGGTCCATCCCTGGGTCCCATATCACGTCCGGGATAGAAGTTTCCATCCTGTAACAAGAGACATACTATTGATGATAAATGTCACGATACCGCCGTTTCCTTGCCGAATCGATCCTGAATCGTACAGGTGCAGTTGATCTGAGAGGCCGGTCCGATAGCCGCTACGCTGCACTGCGTCCTACGATTCGCTCGACGCGTTCGACTCGACGCTCTCACGCCGCTCGCTCGGGATTATCGCAGGGTCCTTCCACAGCAGCGTGACGAAGATCGCAGCGGCGAGCGCTTCGAGAGTCTTGATAGCTGATTCGGTCGGTTCAGTGTTGAAATGGTCTAGTATCAACAACGTGGTACTCCCGCCGTGGTGTCCGCCGCTACCGGACGACGGTGCGGAGAACCCCTCGACGAGGAAGGCACCGTGCCCAGTGGCGTGCCAGAACACCCAGCCGGCGATGGACGCGACCATGAGGATCGTTCCGGCGATATAGGCGTTCCGCAGGCCGATGACGCCACGGGTGATGAGATACGGGCCGGCGAGCAACACCGCGGCGAAGGCGACAAACAGGAACGGGCGGGGGTCTGGCGGGAGCCCCCGGCCGAACAGTCCCTCTATCGCTTGCGCGTAGATAATGCTTCGCGGGAGTCCCCACCAGAGGTGAAACGCCGCCGTCGCAAAGACGAGTGCGGCGGCGGTTCCGCGGAGGAGTTTGGTCGTCCGGCGATCCATACCGACAGTCGGGGTGGCAGTGGCAAGAGTGCATCGAAGTGATGAGTGAGGCCAAGGCTGCCTAACTGCGTTGGACCGCTGCCGAAGTGGTAATGGGGCTACCTCCGCGCGAGCGCGAGCGGCCCCGCAAGCGCCCGCACACCCGCGCTGTCGCCTGATTTTCCCGAAAGCCTTTAGAATAACTGACTCCGTAGCGACGAGTAATGATAGAGACAGGTGGTGTCTGATGCGGCTGATTATCACCGAGAAAGACAACGCTGCCCGCCGCATCGCGGAGATCCTCTCCGAGGGGAGCGCGTCCGCGAGCAGGCAAAACGGCGTCAACGTCTATCGGTGGGGGAACACCCGCGTCGTCGGCCTCTCCGGGCACGTCGTCGGCGTCGACTTCCCCGAGGAGTACAACGACTGGCGCGACGTGGAGCCGGTCGAACTCATCGACGCCGACGTGACGAAGGAACCGACGCAGGAGAACATCGTCACCACGCTCAAGCAACTGGCACGCGAGGCTGACGAGGCGACCATCGCGACTGACTACGACCGCGAGGGGGAACTCATCGGGAAGGAGGCCTACGAGCTCATCCGCGAGGAGACCGGCGTGCCCGTCGACCGCGTGCGCTTTTCCTCGATCACCGAACGGGAGGTCCGGGACGCCTTCGCCAACCCCGACGACATCGACTTCGACCTGGCGGCCGCCGGCGAGGCCCGCCAGATTATCGACCTGGTGTGGGGCGCAGCACTCACTCGCTTCCTCTCGCTGTCGGCCCGGCAACTCGGCGACGACTTCATCTCCGTGGGCCGGGTCCAATCGCCGACGCTGAAACTCATTGTCGACCGCGAGCGTGAGATTCAGGCCTTCGACCCCGAGGACTACTGGGAAATCTTCGCCGACCTCCAGAAGAACGGGTCGGGCTTCGAGGCCCAGTACTTCTACGACGACGACGGGAAGGAGGCCGAGCGGGTCTGGGTCGAGGACGACGCCGACGACGCCTATGCTGACTTGACGAGCGTCGACGCGGCGACCGTGACAAGCGTCCGCCGCCGGACCCGCACCGACAGCCCGCCGACGCCATTCAACACCACCGCCTTCATCTCCGCCGCGAGTTCGCTGGGCTATTCCGCACAGCAGGCGATGTCCATCGCCGAAGAACTGTACACCACCGGTTACATCACCTACCCGCGAACGGACAACACGGTTTACCCGGACGACCTCGAAGAGGACGCCCTGCTCGATGAGTTCGTCGGAGCCGGACACTTCGGCGAGGACGCCGAGGCCCTGCTGGAGCAGGACGACATCACCGCCACCGAGGGCGACGAGGAGACTACCGACCACCCGCCCATTCACCCGACGGGCGAGATTCCGCCGAAGGCCGACCTGTCGGACGACGAGTGGGAGATCTACGAACTGGTCGTCCGGCGCTTCTTCGCGACAGTCGCCGAGGCCGCCACGTGGGAACACCTCCGCGTCGTGGCCGACGCCGGCGGCCGCTCGCTGAAAGCCAACGGCAAGCGCCTGGTCGAACCGGGCTACCACGAGGTGTACCCCTACTCCAGCGCCAGCGAGAACCACGTCCCTGACGTGGAGGAAGGCGAAAAACTGGCCATCTCCGAGGTGCGGATGGAGGCCAAGCAGACCCAGCCGCCGCGTCGCTACGGCCAGTCCCGGCTCATCCAGACGATGGAGGACAAAGGGCTTGGGACGAAATCGACCCGCCACAACTCCATCGAGAAACTGTACGACCGCGGCTACATCGAGGGCGACCCACCCCGCCCGACGACGCTGGCGATGGCCGTCGTCGAAGCCGCCGAAGAGTTCGCTGACCACGTCGTCAGCGACGAGATGACCGCCCAGCTAGAGGCTGACATGACCGCCATCGCCAACGGCGAGGCAACGCTCGACGACGTGGCCGACGAGTCCCGCGAGATGCTCAAGCGGGTGTTCGATGAACTGCGCGACTCCCGCGAGGAGATCGGCGAGCATCTTCAAGAGTCGTTGAAAGCCGACAAGACGCTCGGCCCCTGTCCGAAATGCGGCGAGGACATGCTGGTCCGGCGCTCGCGCCAGGGGTCGTACTTCGTCGGGTGTGACGGCTTCCCCGAGTGTCGAAACACGCTCCCGCTCCCGTCGACGGGCGAGCCGCAAGTGCTCGAAGAGCACTGCGAAGAACACGATATGCACCACGTCAAGATGCTCGCCGGCCGGGACACGTTTGTCCACGGCTGTCCCCGCTGTGAGGCCGAGAAGGCCGACGAGAGCGAGGACGAGGTTATCGGGCCATGCCCGGAGTGTGGCTCGGAACACGACGGCGACCTCGCAATCAAACACCTCCGCTCGGGCTCCCGGCTGGTCGGCTGCACGCGCTACCCCGACTGTGACTACTCGCTGCCGCTGCCACGCAACGGCGAAATCTCGGTGACCGAGGCGTTTTGCGAGGAACACGACCTGCCGGAACTGGTCATCGACGCCGACAGCGACGACCCCTGGGAACTTGGCTGTCCCATATGTAACTACGAGGAGTATCAGGCCCGCACCGCCGTTGAGGACTTAGAAGATCTGAACGGTATCGGCTCGGCGACCGCCGAAAAGCTCGGCGACGCCGGCGTCGACTCGCTGGCGGCGCTCCGGGAAGCCGACCCCGACATCGTCGCGACCGAGGTGCAGGGCGTCAGCGCCACACAGGTCCGGGACTGGCAGGACGAACTGGAAGCCTGAGGGGGCCGCCCGGTCAGTCGGTGACGAACGTCACGCCGTCACAGACCGGACACTCGACGGCGTCCGCGGTGTCGGCTGTGACTGTGTCGACAGCACCGTAGACGACCGCGTGCGTTAGCGGCTCGGGTATCTGGCGCTCACAGAGCGGACACTCAACGACGCCCGCTCGCAGTCGGTCTCGCTCGATGCTGTGGCCAGTAGTCACAACTGGAGGTGAGACGTGGAACTCGGGCCGTCGTCGTCATCAATACCACCCTCGTGGGCGAACGTATAGTCGTCGTCCGTGAGGAACACGTCGCCATGGGTTTCCGAAATTTCGATGCCGGGGAGCGTCGTCCCCGCGGCGTCGCCGTTGTCGCAGCCGCCGTCACAGGCGTCGAACAGCGACCCATGTCGGGGGCAGATGAGCTGGTCACCGCGCATCGGGACGCCCCGCCCGGTGTCGAACCGCTGTGCCTCGTGCGTACATCGGTTCACCCACGCCTCAACGCCGTCCTCGCAGGGAACGAGAACGACTTCTTCGAGGTCGCCGTAGGGGTCTTCGGCGGTGAACAGCCACGACCCGTCCTCGTGGACCGTCTCGACTGTCGTTAATCGCTGCACGACTGGCGCGTTAGGTTGCCGCCAGTATCAGCGTTACCGTGGGAAGGTATCGCTGTGAGTTTACTCGCCGGTCTCCGCGGCGATGAGACGCACCAGCGCAGTGACGAACACCTCGAACAGTCGCCAGACCAGCACGCAACTGACGACGAGCACGGCAAGGACGATGGCGACCAGCCAGAGGAGAAGGCCGTACTGCAACGCAGTGAGCAGTCCTGCCACCAGTCCGACGACGAACCCGCCGATGAAGAGGCCGCCGGAAGCCTGGAGACAGCGGCGTTGCCAGCGGTCAAACGCCAGCGCGTCCTCAGCACCCAACAGCGATGGCAAGGCGATGCCGAGTCCGGCACCGCCCAGCGCGAGGATGAAGAAGACGCTGCCGAACAGATACGAAAGTCCGCGGACGAAGCCGTCATCGGATGCCGACGCTGTCGGCATCGTCGAAAACGAGTACAGCACTGCCACCGTCACGACAGCACCCGTAAAAACGAGCACGCCCCGGATGGCAGTGACGACGTACCGGCGTTTGTCCGCTGTCATTGTCTGACTATTGTAACATAGTCGTCATAAATCTTCGGAGACGTATATATCCGGAGCCAACATCAGTCAGGCTGTCCGGGCAAGGCTGTCAGCGTGACCCACTGTGGTCGGTGTATCCGAAGCGGTTATACGGCCACGCGCAAGTCTGGCAGGTATGAGCGACTGGGCGGACTGGGACCACATCGTGAAGATAGACCCCGACAAGACGCTGGTCGATGGAGAGACGTTCGAAGACGTCGCGGCGACGGGGACTGACGCCATCGAAGTCGGCGGGACCACCGGGATGACAGAGGAGAAGATGAAGCGGGTTGTCGACGCCTGCGGGAAACACGACATCCCCGTGTATATCGAGCCGTCCAACCCCGCGTCTGTCGTCCACAGCGACCGTCACGACGGCTATCTTGTGCCGGTCGTGATGAACGCCGGCGACGTGACCTGGATCACCGGCGCGCACAAGGAGTGGATACGTATCGACGACGATATCGACTGGTCGCGGACCTTCACCGAGGCCTACATCGTCATGAACCCGGAGGCGTCGGTGGCATCTTACACGCAGGCCAACTGCGACCTCGACGCGGACGACGTGGCCGCCTACGCCGAAGCCGCAGAACACTTGCTGGGACAGGAAATCGTCTACGTGGAGTACTCGGGGATGCTCGGCGACCCCGATATCGTCGCCGCCGCTGCGGACATCCTTGACGACGCGACGCTGTTCTATGGCGGTGGCATCCACGACTACGAGTCCGCCCGCACGATGGCACAGCACGCCGATACCATCGTCGTCGGGGACCTCGTCCACGACGAAGGCGTCGATGCAGTGCGGGAGACGGTGAAAGGCGCGAAAGACGCGACGGCGACAGTCCGGTAGCTAGAACGCCAGCCGTTCGAGCAGCCGACCGACGACGCCGCCTGGGTGGCGTTTCGTGTCTACTTCCATCGACGCGTGGTCACTGTCCTGAATTGCTGACTGCGTGGTCCCGATACCGTTTGACGTACGGGCCGAAAGCCCACCGTTGCTTGCGTGGATCAGGAGCGTTCTATCATTGTCAGCCGCGTCTATCGCCGCTGGAAGGTCGCCTCGGTCGACGAAGCTTCGATCTGTCGGGATGTCACAGAGGTCCAGCAGGTCGTCGTGGTACGCTTCGAGTTGCTGGCGTTCCTCGGCCGACTGGCGCTCGTCGAGCGGGTAGAGGAACTGGAGGTCGGCCCCGGTCGCTGTCGCGACAGCGTTCCCGACGCGGACTTTCAGTGGGTCGTACGGGCCATGGGTCGTGACCAGCGTGATCGTTTCCAGCGCGTCGAGCGGCTGTGCGTCGACGGCGATGGTATCGCAGTCGGTCTGTTTCCGAATGCGGTCGATACTGTCGCCCAGCAGCGAGTCCTCGAACGACGCGCCACGTTCCACTAAGAGCACATCGACGCCGCGCTCTTCGACAGCGTTGGCGACGGCCCGCTCAGGATGGTGGCTGACGAGTTCGCCGTACTCGACAGGGGTATCGAGGGCAGCCGCCAGCGCGTCGGTCCGACACTCGAATTCGAGGTCGTCTGGGGACTGCACGCCGGAGGCGTAATCGAGGGGCTGCTGGTCGGGCACTTCGTCGAACTGGACGACAGAGAGGCTGCTGCCGGTGGGCGAAAGCGCGGCCCCGACTTCAAGCAGTGTCGCTTCGCTCTGCCGCGAAGCGCCTTCAGGGAGCGCGACAAGGACGGAGGTTTCCGCCGTCTCGTCGAGCGTTTCCTCGGTCCGGTTGAGCGCGCGGTCGCCGATACTCCGGCGGACGGATTCCTTGATCGCGCCCTCTCTGGTGACTCGCGGTCGGACGTAGCCCAGATACCAGATGACGCTGCCGACGACGATGCCGATGGCCCCGACGATCGCAATAAGGCCCATCTGCGTCAGCAGGGCGAAACCAGTTAGGGTGCCGAATATCGGCGTCCACGGGTACAGCGGAACCTCGAAGGAGGGGTCGTAGTCGGGAGCGTCGCTCTCACGGAAGCCAATGAGCGCGACGTTGATGAGCGCGAACACAAGGATCTTGAACGCGCTCGCGAGCTTTGCGATTTCCAGAATCGGAACGAAGAGGATGAGGAGCAACATGACGCCGCCGGTCAGCGTGATGGCAGTCACCGGCGTGCCGAAGCGGTCGCTGACCGTACTGAACAGGTCGGGCGCGAGCCCGTCACGGCTCATGGCGAACGGGTAGCGCGACGAGGAGAGGATACCGGCGTTGGCCGTGCTGACCAGCGCCAGAATCGCCGCCAGAACGACGGCCGCGACGCCAGCGGTACCGAGCGTTGCCTCGGCTGCATCAGCGATGGGCGTCGTGCTGCCGGCGAGCTGGTCGAGCGGAATGACGCCGACGACGACGGCGACGACGAGTACGTACAGCAGCGTGGTGAAGGCGAGCGAGCCCAGCATCCCGAGCGGGATGACGCGGTCCGGGTCCTCGACCTCCTCAGCGATAGAGGCGATTTTCGTCACGCCAGCGAAGGAGACAAACACGAGGCCGGTCGCGGCGAAGATGCCTTCGACGCCGTACTCCCACATCCCGCCGTACGTCGCGGTGTTGACTGCCGGCCCGCCGCCGGCGACGAACCAGCCGATCGCCACGAGCATGACTGCGACGATGCCGATCTGGAGTCGGCCGGTCTGTTCCGCGCCGAGGATGTTGACGAAGACGAGAACGACGGCGAGCGTGATCGCAACCGGACGGATCGGCAGGTCGAAGAGAAGGACGAGGTACGGCACACCGCCGACGAGCGCGAGCGCACCCTTGAACGAGAGGGAAAACCACGTTCCAAGTCCCGAAACTGTGCCCAGCAGCGGCCCCATCGACCGCTCGATGTAGACGTATGTGCCGCCGGCCTCCGGCATGGCTGTCGCCATTTCGGCCTTGCTGAGTGCGGCGGGAAGCACAAGCACGCCTGCGAGCAGGTAGGCGGCGATGATGCCGGCTCCGGCGTCTTTCACCGCCAGCGCCGGCAGGATAAAGATGCCACTGCCGACCATCGCGCCGATAGATATCGCTACCACTGACAGCAGTCCGAGGTCGCGTTCCAGATCCTTGGCCATTGTTACGCGGTTTCGGGCGTCTGAAGTGTCGTTGCAACAGCGCGTTCCAGTTCGGTCGCCAAGACCTGCGAGCCACAGATCACCGTCGAGCCAGCCGACTCGAACGCCGATCGATGCTGTGGATCATTGAGCACGACGACCACAGTTTCGACATCGAACTGCGTCCGAAGCAGTTGTGTCACGAGGAACGCCCCGTGGTCCGTCTGCATCGAGATCAGGGCGGCATCGGCCGTTTCGGCCCCGGCGTCCTGAAGAACAGCACGCTCCCGCCCGTCACCGACTACCACGCGGGTGTCGTCGGGCGTTTGCCCGGCAACGCCGTCGTGGTCGGTGACGAGACAGGCATCGGTGCTTTGGTCTAACGTCGTTACTACCTCAGACCCGACGTGCCGGTCGCTGATGACCAGTACCGACGGGGGGTCGATGTCGTCATCCACTCGCTCGCGGAGTGCGGTAAGAGATATCATTGGGTTCGTAGCGGCCGGAGCGACCCGGCCGGTACGCACTCCTTAGTTCCGGAAGCCGATAAATATCTAGCAAATAGTTCTGATTCCGGACTATTATGATTATATAATCAATATTCGGAAGATTATATTAGTTAGTGTCTGCATCAGCATCGTCGTGCCCGAACTGGTGGAACGGCCGGGTGTACTCGTTCCGAATGAGGTCTTCGTCGACGACCTCCAGTCCGATATCGTTGAGGTCCCTGCCAATGCGGCTCAGGTCGTTTCCATCAGTTCCAACGACCTCGACGTGGACGTTGTCGGCCCCGGTCATGACCTCCCGGATGGCGACGACGCCGGACACGTCGAGTGCCCGCTGTGCGACCTCCTCGCGCTCGTGGATCGGTGCCGTACAGACGATGAGCGTATGGAGCTGATACCCCGCGGCCTCGTAATCGACATCGACATTGTAGCCGGCGATAACACCGGCCTCTTCGAGCTTTGTGATGCGATTCCGAACAGTTCGTGCGGAGACGTCGAGCGACTCGGCGATCTCACTCGCTGACGTGTGTCTCGCATCCTGCTGGAGCGCGTATATGATGTTCCGGTCCAGGTCGTCGATAGGGTACTCCGCGTCGGCCATGTCGGCTGTTTTGACGGCTACCAGTACAAAGGTTCAGGATATTGTACCGGAGGCTGTGGTATCGCCCGACTGTTCTCGACACGCAGCTGTGGCTCGCCAGCAACACAGGGACCCGCTGTGCGAATTCGAGGCACAGACGCTGCTGTGTCTCAGGGAAGCGCCGACTGTTCGGTGAGTGTCACGGTTACCGACGGGTGATATGCGACCCAGTCTGCGTTCTCGCCGGTGCGGTAGGAGAGCGGAACTTCGTCAAAGTAGCCCTGTAGCGTGTACGCGCCAGCAGATGATACCCGCCGCCCGTCGAGTTCATACTGCCGCTGAATAGATTCAGCAGCTGCCAGTGTTCCGGTGAGTGGGGCATTATCTTTACTCGCCCCGTTTGGCCGTACCTCGACGGTATCTGCCTCCGCATACTCGTCAGCCAGCAGTAGAATGTCAGCAGACACCGACTCTCCCCCAGAATCCAGTCCTAACACCCCGAGTGGCCAGACGCCGGTGTTCTTGATGATAACGTCCTGTGTCCCAGTATTCCGAAGCGTTATGTCCAGTCGGCCGGGGCTTTCGATCGCTATGTTTCGGTCGACTGCTGTCACGTCGAGCGCGAGCGGGTGCGAATCATCTCCGGTTTCCACGCTGGAGATCGTGTACTCGGGCTCACCCAAACAGCCGGCGAGCCCGGACAGTGCTGCCGTCGACACGGCCAGATATTGGCGGCGATTCACGCGTCCACCTCCCCAGCGTGTGCGGAGCCGTCAGTCAGTCTCATGAAGATATCCTCGACTGTCGCGTCAGACGAAAGGTCACAGGTGTCTCGGAGCGCCGGCAGGGTCCCTTCGGCAATGAGATCCCCCTCATAGAGAATCCCGACGCGGTCACAGACTAGATCGACTTGCCCAAGAACGTGACTGGAGAAGAACACCGTCGCACCGCGTTCGGACTCCGCTTCCACAACATCTCGTACCAGCGCGACACCGTGGGGGTCAAGCCCGGTGAACGGCTCGTCGAGAATCAGGAGGTCCGGCTCCCCGACGAGACTCATCGCGAGTGCCAACCGCTGTTCCATCCCCTGTGAGAACTCGCCGGCGGGCCTTTCGATGGCGTCGGCCAGTCCGACGCGCTCAAGCAGCGCCCGCGGGGCGTCGTCCGCACGCTTCGTATCGATCACCAGTTCGAGATGCCGCCGCGCGGACAGCGACTCGTAGGTCTCGAAACGGTCGGGGCAGATACCAACGCGCTGATGACAGGCAACGACATCGTTCCACGGGTCGTGGCCGAGAACGCGCGCTGTCCCCGACGTTGGTTTGATGTAGTCCATCAGCAGGTTGATCGTGGTCGACTTGCCGGCGCCGTTCGGGCCGAGGAAGCCGTACACCTCGCCCTGTGCAACAGTCATGTTCAGTTCATCGAGCGCAACAACGTCGCCGTACTGTTTCGAAAGGCCATCAGTCTCGATTGCCGGTGGCGTCATGCGAGGTCACCTCGGTTGAATCGATAGCTGGCCAGTGCTAGCGGGACGACTCCCCAGAGAAGTAATACGACGAGAGCGAGTGGTTCGTGAAGGTAGACCGGGACTGGCTGTCCACTGAAGGCTGCGTCAACGACGTACGCGTTGACCGAGTGCCCGGGATACAGTACCGTGGCGACTGACGTGTACTGGTCACCGGAGTTCGCCAGTCCGAGTATCCAGTTCGTCACAGTTCGGTACGCTCGACCCGGCGAAATCCGAAGGATAGCGAACAAGAGACTGTCAGCTGGCGGGTTGAGCGGATTCACTGCGTTCCCGGTCACAGCTGAGTAGAGACGGACACCAACGATTTTCCACCCAAGTGTCAAAAACAGAAAGAAACCGCCGAAGAGTACGGCGGTCACACGGACTGTGCTAGTCGTCACTGCCGATGCTGCTGTTGCGATCGACACGAGCACAGCGATGTACAGTACCGTCACCAGAAACACGCCGATGAAACGCAGCGGGGAGAACAGCCCGAACTTGAAACCGCCAATCACGCCGAGAACAACTGTTGAAACGGCAAATGGTACCACAGCGCCGACGCTCCGACCGAAGACTTTGCCGATGAGAATGTCAGTCCGCGTGAGTGGCAGCCCCAGCAGGAATTTCAGACTGCCCGACGTGCGCTCCTGGATAATCGACCGATAGGTCAGTAACAGCACACAGAGTGGGAGGAGGAACGACCCGGCTACCTGCACGAACCCGACCGTAACGTCCGGGCCAAGGGTATCCCAACTGATGTAGGTTGGTCCATACCCCCAGACGACGAGCAGGGGTGCAAGTATCCAGGTGCCTTTCGATTTGAGTAACGTGGTTGCCTCTTTCCGTGCAACGGGGAACCATCGGGGGAGGGCCATACGGTCGGGTTTGAAAGTGTATTATATAAAACACACTGTAAACTGTTGCTATGTTTAAGCGAAAACGGGCTATCGCTTCGGTCGGACCTGAGCGGTACTATGTCCTTTTTAAAACCAACCGTGGTCTGCGAGCGACCTTCCCTCGCCTCGAAAGACTGTTCTTAAGTTACGGCCACAAGAACGAACAGCCATGGAAAACCGAACCTACACGGCGGACGCAGCGCCGGGTGACACGGTCACCGTCGCCGGCTGGGTCCACGAGATCCGAGACCTCGGTGGTATTGCCTTCCTTATCCTTCGAGACACCACCGGAAAGATACAGGTCAAGTTCGAGAAAGACGAGATGGACGACGACCTCGTGGAAACGGGGCTGAACGTCCAGCGCGAGTCGGTCATCTCGGTGACCGGCGACGTCGAAGAGGAGCCGCGCGCGCCGACCGGTGTCGAAGTCACGCCGGAGTCTGTCGACGTGATTTCGGAGGCCGATCCCGAACTGCCGCTTGACCCGTCGGGCAAGGTCGACGCCGAACTGCCGACCCGTCTCGACAACCGGACGCTCGACCTCCGCAAGGACGAGGTGAAGGCCATCTTCGAGATCCGCGCGGAGGTCCTCCGGTCGGTCCGCGAGGCGTTCCGCGATATCAACTGCACGGAGATCAACACGCCGAAGATCGTCGCCACGGGGACCGAAGGCGGCACCGAGCTGTTCCCGATCACGTACTTCGGCCAAGAAGCGTTCATGAACCAGAGCCCGCAGCTGTTCAAGCAGCTGATGGTCGGCTCCGGCCTCGAACGCGTCTTCGAAATCGGCCCGATCTTCCGCGCCGAAGAGCACAACACGCCGCGGCACCTCAACGAGGCGACCTCCATTGACTTCGAGTCGGCGTTCTACGACCACACCGAGGCGATGGACGCCTGCGAACACGTCGTCCAGTCCGCCTACGAGGGCGTCGCCGAGAACTGTCAGGACCAGCTCGAAGCGCTCGGTCTTGAAGACGAGTTCGCGGCTCCTGAGGGCGACTTCCCGCGACTCACCTACGAGGAAGCGCTCGACAAAATCAACGCCACCGGCGAACTCGACGAGCCGCTGGTGTGGGGCGACGACCTCTCGACGGAGGCCGAGCACGTCCTCGGGCAGGAAGTCGGCGAGCACTACTTCATCACGGACTGGCCCAGCGAGATCAAGCCGTTCTACATCAAGGACCACGACGACGACGAAGAGGTCTCGACCGGCTTCGACATGATGCACCCGTCGATGGAACTGGTCTCTGGTGGCCAGCGTGAGCACCGCTTTGACCACCTCGTCGAAGGGTTCGAACAGCAGGGCCTGGACCCGGAAGCCTTCGAGTACTACACCAAGATGTTCAAGTACGGTATGCCGCCACACGCCGGCTGGGGCCTCGGCGGCGAGCGCCTCATCATGACGATGCTCGGGCTGGAGAACATCCGGGAAGCGGTGCTGTTCCCGCGAGACAGACAGCGACTCTCTCCGTAGAGTCGCACTGTCTCGCAGCGGTTCGAGACCGGCAGCGTCTGTCGCCATAGGCGACGACGCGACTGCCGAGCGGGAGCTTGTCACGAGCGAAGCGAAGTGACAGTGTTCCCGCGAGATCGTCAGCGACTCTCTCCGTAGAAAGCGAGGGTCTGACCCCGGGGAAGAACCTCGCCCTGTCTCGCAGTGATTCAATTTTGCCAAGCGTAGAGTGTCAGAGGTGGACAGCCACAGGGCTGCACACCGGACTGACACGACGACGGAGGGCCGACCTGTCCCAGACTAGGCGTTTGCCGCTGCCTGCTTCAGAATCTGTGGGGCGACCACAACTTCGAGGACAGCGATACCGAGTGCAACATACCGTATCGTTCCCTCAAGAAAGAGGAACGCGACAGCCGCGACAACCGTAGCGCTGAGCAGTGGGATACCGTAGCGAATGGCCGGGTTTTCGAATGGGGAGGGCATACAGACTAGTCACTTGGGCAACATAACTTATTTTTTCTGCATCTGCTGCTGTGCGGGCAGGGATAGAGAGCGGCCAGAATACACGGCCAAGGATACGCGAGCAGGAGGATACTTCCCACGTCTCGATGCGCTACTCAGTCATCTGCGGGCGCAGCGCCGCCGGAGCCGATGCCCATCCCAGACCCTGAGACGGTGCCCTCGTTGGCGGCGACCCAGCGCAGGAGCAGGAACGCGAATACGTACTTTGCGAGGATGTCCAGACCGGAGTAACCCCACGAGGTGACGCCGACGCTCAGGAGGGCAACGCCCTCGGAGCCCAGCGCCCACAGAATCGGGTAGCCCAGCCACAGCACCACGGTGAGAATCTTGAGCGTCCCGAATATCTCGCTCGTTCCGGCGGCCTCTGCGTCGGCCGGCCACTGGACGAGCAGGACGTACAGGACCGCGACGAAGAACGCACAGCTGATGCCGTAAAACACCCAGCGGAGGAGGTGCGAGGAGGTGATGAGCGCGGCGGCGAGGCCGGTCACACACATCCCGATGTCCATCGTGATTGCGGTGAACAGCGACGCAATGTCGGTGTCAGCCAGCAGGCCCAGCGCCAGGAGAATCATCGGTGTCGAGAACGTCCACGTCAGGTAGCGGCCCCACGGTGACAGGACCTCCTGCCCGGCGAGGGCGTGGCCCGGTGGCATCTGCAGAAAGCCGACTGTCAGCCCGGAAGCGAGGCCAGCGTAGCTGGAAATCGAGACCAGCGGCACCAGCATCGTCGCGACCCAGATGAGTTTCGCGCGGGGCGATTCGATGTCACGACCCATCGCGACGAACAGGAGGATGACGACGCCCGCCAGCGCGATGTTCACCCAGATCGATGAGTTCAGGAGGAAATTCGACTGTAGCTCCTGTAACACGTCTGACTGTGTCGCCTGAAGCACTGTCGTTGCAGTGGTACTGGCAGCTGTCATGTATACTAACTACGAAGAGAACACTTAAAGACGCGTACCCAAACGGTATCGGTATCCGCTGTTAGATTCGGGTTTCGGAAGGACAAGACCAGTCCCGGACACGAGGTGGAATTACTGTGTTAAACCGTCCCATGCTATGCCTATCCATTCGCGTCAGCGGCGGGCGACTCACTCCGGGAACAGCTCTTCTTCACGCTCGATGGCTTCGATGCGCGCAATTTCGGCGTCGGTCAGTTCCAGGTCGGCAGCGGCGAGGTTGGCTTCGAGGTGGGACCGTGAGGACGCCTTTGGAATCGTGACGACGTTCTCGTAGCTGGTCACCCAGGCGATGCTGACGGCGGCCGGGGTCGTCTCGTGCTGGGCAGCGATGTCGACAATGGTCGGTTCCTCGAACACGCGACCGCCGGCCAGCGGTGCGTACGCGACCAGCGGGTAGCCGTGTTTCTGGGCGTCAGTGAGCAATGCTTCGCGCCAGAACAGCGGATGGAACTCGACCTGATGTGCAGCAATCGTGTCAAGGTGGTCGCGCGCGACAGCCAACTGGTCGGGGTCGAAGTTCGAGAGCCCAACGTGCTCTGTCAGTCCTGCCTCGCGCACGGCCTCGACGGCGGGCAGCGTCGTTTCGGGGTCGTAGTCGCCACGTGGGCGGTGGACGTATAGGAGGTCGACGGTGTCGAGACCGAGTCGGTCGAGGCTGGCTTCCGTGCTTGGACGGACAGCGGTCGCCCCGAGGGCGTCGATCCAGAGTTTTGTCGCGACAGTCAGGTCAGCCCGGTCGGTTTCGGCAGTGGCGATACCCGCGCCCACAGTACTCTCGTTGTCGTAGATTTGCGCGGTGTCGAGGTGGCGGTAGCCACAGTCGACAGCCGTCCGAACGACGGACTCGTCCTCGATACCCATCGTGCCGAGTCCGACCGGTGGGAGATTCATGCTCCGGCGTTCGGCCCACCATCAAAAAGGAGTAGCGGCTTCGTCGGCCCGCATCCCCCCAGATGCGGCCCGCCGGCCGATTAGAAGTCGGTCCGCTGCGTGACAGCTTCCGCGTGGTCAGCCCACTTTTCGACGGTGGGGGACCCCCAGTACTTCACTGCGCTGCTTCGCTCGTCGTAGTCGATGAGCCCGATCCGATGGAGCACTGGCAGGTGCTCCTCTTCGAGCTGTGTTCGGATCGTCGAGGGTGACGTATCTGTTGTATCGACCGTGCCCGTCTCCCCGTGCTCCGATATTGCCGAGGCTAGCGCCGCAACGTCAGCGGCCGCCTGGTCACCGCTCGCGAAGTAGTGACAGACGGCACGGCGCCGCCAATCAGCCAAAACCTCGAACACGTCGTCTACGTCCGCCGTAGACAGCGTTCTGTCCGACGGCGTCATCCCACACCACTGGTCACTCTGAGACCCTCCATTCCTTTGGTTACTCATTTATGCGCATTAAATTAACAACCTCCAATATTATTAACTCTGTACCTAGACAGCTAGGTACCCGTCGGACGCGCCGGCTATAATTGCCAACAGCGTCACATCGCTTATCGCTGCATATCGAACACAGCATCGATGAGATTCCGATGCGCTCGCCGGAGATGCTGATGGAGCGTCGGTGACGCGATACCGAGCCTCTCTGCCAGTTGCTCGGCGTTCGTATCCCGGGGCCAGGCGTAGTAGCCCGTCAGGAAGGCCCTGCGGAGAACTTCCTCCTGACGGTCAGTCAGGTGGTTGCGTGGGTCCGTTTCGGCGTCAAGTATGTTGTCTGCCTGGTCGCACTCCTGCTTTGCCGTCAGCGTGCTGTCAGGCACCCGGTCGGAGACTGCGTCCCGTATCGCCCGGGAGTCGGCATCCGGCGGGGCCTCGACAGTAATAGAGAGCGCCCCGTCGTCGGCAACCACCGTCCGGCAGCGAGCACCGACATCGAGAAGCAGCGATTGGACGGTTTCTGTAACCTGTAACTCGATAACGCCGCTGGAACCGTCTGCACGGACGACCCGCGAACCGAGAATCTCCGTCTGAGAACAGAGATGCGCAGAGACTGCATCGGGCGGCCCTTCGTCAACGGAGACATAGAGGAGATGCGTCGGCTCGGTATCGACAAATTCGACGACCTCGATTCGGCAGCCGTACGCATTCGCCGCCGAGACAAGGGGTATGTCAGAGCATTCCGATTCGAATGTCAGTTCGAGCGCGGTATCGTCAGACAGCAGTTGCCTGTTCTGGACCGCGGCGAGCGTGTACCCGACCATCTTACCGAGGACTGCGAAACTGTCAGCTATTCGGCCGCCGAACGCCGCTGGCTGGTCGGCGTACACGCAGAGAACACCGTGGACAGTGTTCCCCTGAACCAGTGGAATCGCTGCGGCGGACTTGAACCCCTGCTCGCGAGCAGCGGCCCCACACTGCTTGAATTCGGTCGGGTCGCCGCAGTCCTGTATCGTCTGGACCGCACCTGTCACGAGGGCTGTTTCACACAGCACTTGGTCGTTCCCGTCACTAACGATGAGTTCGTCGAGAACGTCACCATTGTCGCCGGCTACCGTTTTCGGCACGAGTCTATCGTCTGCGCCGGCTCGCTCACCGATCCACGCTAGGTCACAGAGGTCTGATTCGACAATGCGCTCACACACTGTCTCTGCAGTCTCGTGGCGAGTCGCGGCACCACCCAGAGCGTGAATGAGGTCCTGTATGAGCATGTTGACCCCGTTGAGTGTCGCCAGTTCGTCGCGCTGTCGTTCGATCGCATCCTGACGTGTCCGCTCCTCGGTGATGTCCTGATGGATCCCGACGGCCCTGACCGCCTCGTCGTCGTTCCACTCGAACACCTTGCCGATGTCCCGGATCCATCGCCACTCCCCGTCTTTCGTCCGCATCCGGAACTCGCTCTGATACAGATCGGTCTCTCCGGACTTCAGTTCCGCGAGCGCTTGTTCCACTCGGTCGAGGTCGTCAGGATGGACGAGGTCGGCCCACGTCTCGTAGTGTGGCTCCAGTTCGTCTCTGGTGTAGCCGAGCATCCCGGTCCAGCGCTCGTCGAAGGTGACGTCGTTGGTTTTGGGGTTCCAGTCCCAGACGCCGAGTTCCGCGCCTTCGAGCGCGAAATTCAATCGCTCAGTCATCTCCTGATACTCCCGCTCGCGGTTACAGTGCTCCGTGATGTCCCGAGCGACGCCGATCAGCCCGCTGTAGTTGCCGTCTTCGTCGTGAATCAGCGTGTAGTTGATCGACACCTCCCGTTCGGTACCGTCTTTCCGACAGAACGTCAGATCGGCAGTCGTACTCTCCTTCTCAGGCGTTTCGAGCAGCGTTTCAACAGTCGCCTGCCCCTTCGAGAGTTCACCGGAGGCCAGCACTGTCGAGGCGTGTTCACCGCACAGTTCGTCCGGCTCGTACCCGAGGGTCGCCGCAAACGACTCGTTACAGAAGTCGATGACACCACGTTCGTCGAGCGTGTAAAGGCCGTCCTGTGCCTGCTCGACGAGGAGATCCAGCAGCGCCGTGCGGGCATCACGGCGGGCGGTTTCGGTGATGTCTCGCAGCAGGACGAGCGTGAGTCCCCCCGCGGCGTCCGGTAGCTCGTGCCCGTGTCGAAGGAGGTACTGGTCGCGGTCGCTACCCGGAACCCGGACCGTAACCGGTTCGGTCGGGGCGTCCCGGAGCCGCTGTAACTGTCGATGGCCGCTGGGCGTGTCGGGAAGTGCCGTCCGCATGGTGTCGTAAAAGCCCTCGACCCGGCGGGTATCGTCGAGGCGGTCAACGAACGTCGATACCGAATCACTCGACCAGTGTACCGTCCCGTCGTCCGCCAGCAGGACAGCGATTTCGTTCGCTTCAGCACGCGATTCGATTCCGGACAGCGCATCTCGGAGTGCGGACTCGGTCCGATCAGCCGACACCGACGCGACGCTGACGATCTTCTCTGCCAGAAACATCGGCTGTCTGTCTCCCTGTTTCCTGACGACCGTCTCCGCATCCTCGAAGACAGTTGCAGCGCTGTCCGTCGCAGTGGCGTCGGTGTAGAGGACGACCGGGTAGCGGTCGTTCGACACCAGTGCGGCCGGGATATCTCCCAGTCCAGCCGGGTCGAGGACGAGACAGGAGACCGCCGTCGACGCGGCGGCTTCCAGTGCGGCATCTATCGTTGCCACGCTCGTCACTGTTATGTCGGCGTGGTGGTCCGCCAGCCCCTCGTGTATCTGCTCCCGTGCCGTCGCGTCGGAATCGAGATACACGACTTCGATGTCTCGACTGGCAGCGCCGGTCTGTCTCGCTCCCGCAAACGCGACGTCGTCGAGGTCGTTTCCAATCATCACCCTGGTATGCTGTTCAACCACTTTACTGAGGCATAATAACTGTTCGGCGCTACAGCGGATCAGGACAACGAACCTATACGTTTAGCGACACAGTGGCTACCCCATTGGGGATAGCACACGGTTCCTGTCGTTCCCCATCGAACAGAATCACTCGGACCGATGATGCACTGTGTTCAGCCACCACAGTCTCGCTAGCTATCATCCGGGCAACGGGTCCGGTGGCACATCCGAGTTAGTCGACAACGAACAGCCGTTCCCGGAGGGTTTCGGCGACATCGGTGAGGTGGGCCTGTCCGAACGCCGCGACCAGCAGCGCCCCGAGCGAATTGAACATGGTGTCCCGGACCGTGTCGTCGAGGCCGTGTTGCGCCAGCGGCATCGTGACACCCGTTTCGGTGGCGACGATGTCGAGCGCGAACTCGAACAGTTCCCAGATCACACCGAAGGACAGCACGACGACGAAGATGTACACGAAGAAGACGCGCTTGGGGATGTGAATCGAATCGTTGTGGAGGTCGATGGTCCGGGCCGTCGTGTACCCGAACGCGGCGATGAGCGAGGCTGACATCGCGTGGGTGAGGTGGTCCCACCAGCCGATCTGTCCGTAGAGTCCGGCCGACCCGAGCGTGTGCAGGAACACCGCGGTTGTGATCCAGAGGGCGAGCCACGGGTCCAGTGCCAGATTGTAGTTCCGCCGCATCACCGCGGGGAGAAACGTGACGAGCAGGCCGATACCGCCGTTCGTGATCGGCTTCGGCTGGCCGGCGACGATGCCGTAGCCGATCAGCCCGAGCAAGACGAGTTGCATCGCGTGGGTGATCCGCCGCTGGTTCCGCATCGACGGCCGGGGCAGCCTCATCGTCGCACTATCCGTCGGATACCACGCCAGAGGCGGTGGTCCCGCCGTCTGAAGTAACCATCGAACAATACGCCCGCGACGAGTCCGGCGAGGGTGACGTACAGCCACTCGGTCATCAGCGCCTCGTTGGTCGTGAGATACGACGTCCCGAGAAACCGGTCGGCGTTCCACCGGAACACCGTCCAGGCCGCCACGGCGGCGAGTGTCGTCAAGACGACGAGACAGATGGCAAACCAGTGTGTGACTTCCAGTTCGGTGAACATATCCAGTTCCACGATGACGAGTAGTGACAGCGCTGCCAGCGAGAGATACGTGGCAAAGGTCCCGACCGTCCCCCCGACGAGGCCGCGGACCAAGATCGGCAGGCAGGCGAGAAAGAGCAGTTCCCAGGGCAGCATGACGCACCACTCGCGGTAGGCGACCGGGGGGACAAGCACGACAGCGGCCACGACACCGACGAGCAGTATCCACTGGTAGTCGATGTCGAGGACGCTCTCGACGAACACAGCCGTGAGAATCGCGACGAGCACCCACGCGATGATCGCGTTGGTTCGCCCGTCACGAAAGAGCTTCTCGAACGTGTCATCGAGGTCGATAGTCCCGAGGCTGCTGTCGGGACGGCCGGCACCATCGCTCATTGCAGTGGACTGGGGTACGACGGAGAATAAACCCAGCGACGTGTTTATACCGGCTACGGCCCCTTGTACAGGTATATGATGCTGCCGACGCACGCGATAGCGGGGCTCGCCATCGCGACACCGCTGCTCGTCCTTGCGCCAGACCACGCCGCGGTAGCGCTCGCTGGCGGCCTCGTCGGTGGCGTTCTGCCCGACCTCGACCTGTACTCGGGCCACCGGCGCACGCTGCACTATCCCAGCGGGTACACACTCGCGGCTGTCCCGACTGCCGGGTTCACCGCCGTCCTCCAGACACCGCTGCTCGTCGCGCTCACGTTCGTACTGATGGGCGCTGCTCTCCACTGCCGGATGGACCGGTACGGCGGCGGCCTGGAACTCCGCCCGTGGGAAGGCACGTCCGAACGCGCCGTGTACGACCACGTTCGCGGGCAGTGGCGGCCGCCGAAGCGATGGATACAGTACGACGGTGCGCCGTCGGATGTGGGACTGATGGTACTTGCGGGTGCCCCGTTGTTCGTCGTTCTGGACGGGCCGTTCCGGTGGGTCGTCGCCGCGGCCCTCGTCACCGGCGCGACGTACAGCCTCCTCCGGCGTCGACTGGCAACCCTGGCCCCCGTCGTGTTCGGCAACGTCCCCGAGTCGATTGCGGCCCACGTCCCGGACCGATACCGGCAGTAGCGCTTGGCGACCGACTTGTTTCCGGTATCTCTGTGACGCCTCCGTTATTTTCGCGTCGCTTTCGTCACTTCCGTCCCGCCAGAGCGTCCTCGGCAACGCCACGCAGCGTCAGCCACGTGTTGATGCCGGCCCGCAGTGCGACGAGGTCGGCCGCCTCGACAGTGAGTTCGACTTGCCGTCCATTCCGGCTGAGCCGCGCCGTCGTCCGGTTGCCCTCGATATCGTCGATTTCGGGACGAATGCTCCGCTCGATGGCGCGAGCCCGGTCGGCGCTGCCGTACTCGGCGGTGAGGTGGGTCTGATGTGTCGCAGTCATACTATTCAGGATGGGACGTCCTCGTATCGATCACAGGGCTGCCCCAGAAAAGCCGTTCGCAACGTGGCGCAGCCGGCCGTCGACTATCAGCCGCGTCACCGACCGTCTCAGTTGACGTTGATCTCTTTGACGTCGGGCGACCGCTCCTTCAGCAGGACGCGGTGTCCGCAGTACGGACAGCGAACGCCGCCGTACTCGTCCAGCGTCACGTCGCGCTTACAGCGTGAACACTTGTAGCTCATAGCTGAGAGATAGGGATGGAGGTCCTTTACTCCTCGTCTTCGGACAGTGCGGCCCGAATGGAGCGTCGAACAGTCTTGCCACCAGGCGTCTCCGGCTTGTAACTGCCGCCGGTGAACTTGTAGTCACAGTAGCTGCACTGCCAGATGCCCGTGCCCTGACGGTCAACGCGGTCTTCGCCGCAGTTCGGACAGGCGTGGTCCTCGTTCATCTCCGATTCGATCTCTGCAACGCGGCGTCGGGACACGCGACCGTAGCGAGCGCCGAAACGGCCCGAGCTGCCGGTCTTTCCGCTCTTGCTAGCCATAGTGGTCTGTTGTCCGCCGAGCGGCCACATAAGGCCTTCGAGATTCGGTCCGGTCTGCGACGGGCACAGGGGTTAACACGCTCCACCGGCAACCCCCCACCGACATGGACGAGATACTCGACGTCATCGACCTCGTCGCGGACTCCGGTTTCGAGGGAATCATCACGTGGCTCGTGCGAATCGTCGGTCTCGTCGCGCTACTGGGTGGCCTCGGTCTGTGGCTGTTCACCGACATGGGGCTGCTCGTCGTGCCGGCGGTGCTGTTACTCGTCGGCGTAGTCCTGCTTGTCGCCCCCAGCATCCTCCTGTTGGCCGCCGAGCTAGCCTAGAGAACTCAAGAGGGAGGCGGGCGAACCGCCGTTCGATGGCAGCGTTCGACGAACTCCGAGGTCGCCTCAAGCGGGTCGCACCAGCCACGAGCGGGCGGCTTACCGCCTCGGAGTTCTTGCTCTCGGGCGCGGCGGCCGGACTGGTCGGCTGGGGCGGTACACAGGCCCTCGCCTGGTCGAGCCGCGCTAACGGCGCGCTGCTCGCCATAGCGATGTGGGTTGTCATCATTGGCGGCTTCGTCGGCCTGACGGTCCTCCACGCGCCGGACTCGGTCCGCTTCTCGGACGCGATGCTCGCCTGGGGAACGGTCAATACTACTGCGACAGCGGTGACCGTCGGTGGCCTCCTCAATATCGTCCCCGAACAAGCGGCGTTCTGGCACGCGTGGGTCGGTGCGACGGCTATCGGCTACTGCTGGACCGGCGGCGTCCTCGAAGGGGCCGGGCAGCCCGTGCGCGGGCGTGGCTATCTGGGTGCGGGCGTCGTCGGCCTCTGTCTGCTGGCTGCCGGAGCCATCGCGTTCCCGCTGGTCGCCCCAGTTGGCTATCTGGCACTCGCCGCGCTCCATGCGCTCCCGATGGTCCTCGACGTTCGAACGGCGTTACCGGCTATTCACCGGACTGGCGTCGTCGGTGTCGCGGTGGCCGCGGTGCTTGTTGGCGGCGTTATAACTGCCTGACGCTGGGACCGACCGACTCTTAGTTCAACGCCATCAGGTCATTGTATGGATATTTCGCACCAAGACGTGTTCTGGGGGCTTGCAGCGGTGTTTCTGTTGTTCGGTGGCGGCTGGTTCCTCTTCGCTAATCGGTTGCTGCTCGCCGCTTCGATGGTGTTGAACGGTTTCATCGCGGTCGTCGCTTGGTGGTATACACGGGGCCAGCCAGTACAAGTCTGAGCCGCCAGGACCGAGACGTAGCGGCCGAGCCACTGGTCGGCTACTCCTGCAGTTCGGCTTCCTTGAGCGCCTCGTTCAGGTCGGCCCGGACGTGTTCACCCAGCTCGCGGTCGCCGGCCGTCGTGACGACGCGGTTCTCCTGAACGCTGGAGCCGTCGCGGATGAGCACCCGGACGTTGCCGTTGGCGTCGGCGCGGGTCGCCTTCGCCCGGACGCCCGTCGGCGAACTCGCGCCGCCAGCATCGATGGGGCCGGGGATGACTTTCTTGACGTGGGGGTGGCCGGCAACGGTCTGGATGACACGCTGGCCCGACCGGCCGCCGATGAGCGTCGAGTGACTCCCGCCCAGTTTCTCCGCTGGCGCGGCATCGACCACTTCGAGCGCTGGCTCGCCCTGGCGGTCGATGACCCGCTGAACTGGGTCGTCACCCTCGACGCGGAAGAACTCGTAGTGCAGTTGGGGGCGGACGGCGGCAATAACGTCGCGGTCGCCCGTGACGTACACCTCCTCGGGCCGTTTACGCCGAACCTCGTCCGCGACGAGGCCGGCGAAGTTGCGGAGTTCGACGACGACCGTTTCGTCGCTCCCATCGCCTTCCGGCGTCGTCGTCACCGTCCGCTGGCCGACGACCGACCCGTCCAGCAGCGAAGTCACCGTCGCCCGCTCACGGTCGAGTTCGAGGACAACGGCGTCCGTATTGGCAGTGTGACAGACCAGGCAGTAGTCGCCCGGTCGGTCAAGCGGCGTGGCACACTGCCGACAGTCCATAGCTGTGGCTACGGGTCCGCGCGGATAAGGGAGACGGTTCACATCTTACGCAATCATAAACTCAGCCCTCGTCTTCGATGGTCGCGCCGGGCGGGTAGATGGCACAGACAGCAGCGTCGTAGCCGGCATCGGAGAGGCCAGTCCCAAGCGCGAACACCGTCTCGCCGAGCATCGCCATCGCGGCGTCGCCGCCGGCTTCGGCCACGTCGTCGATGACCGCCTTGACCTCCGGCGTCAGCAGGTCCGCCTCGCGGGAGAACTGTCGGGAGGCCTGCACAAACGTCGATAATTTCGGCTCTTTGACGACAGTCGAGAGTGCACATTCGCCGGCAGCCGTCAGCGTTTCCGTATCGCCGCCGACTACGTCCGCTGTCGATAGCTCGCCGAGCGTGACGTACTCGATGCGACTGCGGGCCGGGATGGCGTCGAGGTAGTTGAACTGCGGCCCGCCGGGTTCGAGGCGGAGCGGCACGCCGCCGCGGGCCTGCGCGACGACATCGCCGAGACCCGAACCAGACTGGACTTCCGCGCCGTGGGCAATGGTCACCAGTTCGTTATACGAGAGCCCGTGGCCGAAGACGGCGTTGGCCGCCAGCGCAGTACCAAGCGCCAGTCCGCCGGAGACGCCGAAGCCAGACCCGAGCGGGAGCGGCGTTTCGGCAGTGACAGTCGCTGTGGTTCGAAGGGCGTCCAGCACTCGCTCAACGGCCTCCACCTCAATCGGCTCGCCGTTCAGCGTTACCTTGGTCTCAGCCCCGCGGCTGACGGTAACAGAAACGCCGTCAGACAGGGCCAGTCCGCCCCCGCGAGAACCAGTCTCGATCGGGTCATCGCCCCGGTCGACGGTAAAAAAGCCCGTGATGTGGCCGGGAACGAACGCGTGTGCTTCGTCGCTCATTGCCTCCCCGTGGGACCCGGTGGCGTTAAGGATTGGTGGTCGCCCGCTCCGGCCACGCTGGCTGGCAGACGTTCGCTCCACGCAGGGTTTCAGAAAACCGACAGGCGGTTCTCCGACCCGTAGTTTGATGTGTGTTTACGGCGGATGACTGTGCAAACATGCCGACGATAAGCGCGCGGCTCCCGAGCGAAGAGAAAGCCGAACTGGACGACGTCGCCGAGTTGCTCTCCGAGGACCGGTCGACCACGATTCGAAAGGCGCTCCGGGAGGGACTGGAGACGCTCCGACTTCGCGTCGCCGTCGAGCAGTACCAGTCTGGCGACGTGTCGGCGGCCGAAGCCGCACAGCTCGCGGACCTCTCCATCGCCGAGTGGCTCGACGTGGCCCGCGAGCGAAACCTGACGACACAGCTCGAACTCTCTGATCTGGAGCTCGATGCTGACACAGCCGCGGAGCTATGACTCGCATCTACGTCGGGCCGACGGCGCTGTACTCGCTGGGGCAGGTGGGAGAGCTGTCGCTGCTGGACGCGTTCGACGGCGATATCGTCATCCCGGAGCCAGTCCTCGACGAGGTGCAGGTCGAACCGACCGCGACGAATCTGACGGAGTACCGCGAGAACGGCATCGACACCGGCGTCGACGAGGACCACATTGACCAGGCCAAGTCCCTGCTGGGCGATGCCGACCTTGGCGCTGCTGTGACGGTACTCGCTGGCGTGTTAGCCCACCGCGACAGCGGCGACCGCTCCGCCGTGGCTGTCGTCTCCGAGGACCGCACCGTCCGTCGAATGGCGCAAGGGCTGGGGGCGGAAGTGACGAGCAGTTTCGGTGTCGTGGTCCGGGCTGCTATCGAGGACAAGTATCTCAAGCCGACCCAGGCAAAGCGGATTGTCAGGCGGATCGATCAACACGGGATGCATCTGACCGGGGAACTGCGGGAGCGGGCAGTCGGTGAGGTCGCGTAGGCATTGGCTAATTGACGCGGTAATGGTTTTTAGCGCCGTGTTTTGGACATAACGACCTTGGATAATCTCCCGACTGTCCCGCTGCTGGACTTGAAAGCGTGGGTTTAACAGTGCGGCCCCCAACTCTGGAGGTATGCAGGGTAATCTTCCGCCTGAAGCACAGGAGAAGCTCGAGGAACTGCAGGACCTTCAGCAGACAGCACAGCAGGTCGCCGCACAGAAACAGCAGGCCGAGACGGAGCTCCAGGAGTCCCAGACGGCTCTCGACGAGCTTGACGACATCGACGAGGACTCGACCATGTACCGCGAGGTTGGCGAACTTCTCGTGAAGACCGAGTTCGACGAGGCACAGGACGACCTCGAAGAGAAGGTCAACAGCCTCGAAGTCCGCGTCGAGACGCTCGAAAAGCAGGAAGAGCGCGTGCAGGAGCAGTTCGAAGAGCTCCAGAGCGAGCTCCAGCAGATGCTCGGCGGCGCAGGCGGCGCGGGTCCGGCCGGCGGCCCCGGCGCTGGCGGCGCATAAGGCGATGCCGACAGACGATGAGGTCGTCGAGACAGCCTCAGCCGCTGCCGAAGACGTTGTCTTCTCTCGGTACGACGTCGGCGCGGTCGAGGACCTCGACGTGACTGTCACCTTCGAAGATGGCGTACTGGACGTTGACGTGTACGTCAACGCGCCCGACAGTCGTCAGGACGAGGCACAGGTCGCGGACGACGCTGCCCTTGCCGCACGGGCCGCCGTCGACGACCTGTTCGAAGAATAGGCACCCGCAACCAAGCGGGCAGTCACTCGGTGTTATACCGACGCCACGAACCGTCAGTCGTGGCTATCGGCGGCTGGGTCTCCGGTCCGGTCGCTTGCGAACCCGGTTCGAAACGCGATCCAGCCAAGCACTGAGACGAACAGTATCGGCGGGAGAATCATGAACCCCCACAGCGGGTCCAGTCCCCAGCCAAGTAGCAGAGCCAGATCAAACAGCCCGATAGCGAGAAACGGCGAGACGAACAGGAGAGCCCGCTTCCGGTTCATCTCGCCAGACGATTCCGACGCCGACGAGTCCTCGTCACCCGCAAGTAGGTCTGCCGTCGTGCGGTCACGGGTTCCGTCGCCAGCGCGGACGCTGGACTCGGCGGTGTCATCCATACCCATTACTCAGAGTTCAGCAAGCAAAAAAACCGCGCTTGGTTGCTCGGCAGGTGAAGAGCCGTCAGGTCAGGGGGATTACGCGTCGCTGTCGTCGTCAGTGGACTGTTCCTCATCCGAATCCGTCTCGTCAGTGGACTGTTCCTCATCCGAATCCGTCTCGTCAGTGGACTGGTCCTCGTCTGACTCCGCGTCCTCGGTGGACCGCTCGTCGTCGGCATCCGCGTCCTCAGTCGACTCCGCAGCAGCGTCGTCCGCGTCACCGCTCTCAGACGGCGATTCGGTTTCGTTCTCGGCCGCGTCGCTCTCGTCACCGGGGGTCAGGTCGCTGATCTGTGCGCCCAGATCACCCGTGAGTTCGCCGGCCTGCTTCTGCCCGATGAGCGTGTGGATTTCGCTAACGAAGTCAGGGACCTGTTCGGGGAGGTCCGACGGCGGGCCACGCTGGTCGCCTGCCTGACCGGCGTCAGCGGGCGGGCCACGGCGGTCAGCCGCCTCGGCGGCGCCGCTAGATTCGTTTTCGTCAGCGCCCGCTGTTTCGTTCGCCGCCTGTTCAGTGTCGTTCGCTGCTTGCTCAGCAGCGTTGTCTGCCTGTGCGTTGTCCGCGTGGTCATCAGCCTGTGCGCCTGCTGCGCCGGGGAGTGCCGCCGCCGAGCCCGTGATGACGAGCACGGCAAGCAGGCCGCCGGCAATCGTAGTGAGTTTCATTGTGGTCGTTGCCTCCGCTTGGCTCTCTGGTCGGATGGCATATGAAGGGGGCAAGCCGAAAAGGCGAATCAAGTCGAATTTGCCCGAATTGAGTGTTATATCGTCCGTTTTAATTCGATTTAATCCCGCTTCAAAGCCCACTCGCCACGTCATCGCGCCGAGATCGGACCGCTAGGTGAGATAGTTGGCGTGCGCGTCGCGCGGTCGGTCTGGTCGCGAGAACGTAGCCGGGGCCGGGCACGCGATAGTGGACAGGACAGCACCCTGAAACCGCCGCCGGGGTAGCTTTTCATACCCACGAGCCCAACACTGGACCATGGAACACGATGCCACGGTCGAAGGGGTTGGCGTCGGCGTCAGCGAAGAAGGGAGCGGCACGCCGGTCGTTCTACTCCGTGCACGTGAGGAGATCGTCCCAATCTTCGTCAGCACGGACCAGGCCCAGTCGATGCAACTGGCTATCGACGGCGAACCCTTCGAGCGCCCGCTCACTCACGACCTGTTGGTCGAGATGGTGACGGAGTTCGGGGGAGCTATCGACCGAGTCCGTATCGACGACCTCGCCGACGGGACCTTCTACGGGAAGATCGACGCGGAGCAGTACACCGACGACCGGCGCAAGGACATGGTGTTTGACGCTCGCCCCTCGGATGCCATCGCGATTGCCCTCCGGGTAGACTGTCCGGTCGTCGTAACAGACGATGTTATCGACGAGGCCGGGCGATCGCCGGAGCAGTTCGACCAGAGCGGGAGTGGCAGCGAGGATCTCGGGCTGTGAGGACGCGAAACCTTTCTGCGTCTGTCCACCCTGAAAGTACGTGATGGGGTACGAATCGGTCATCTTCGACAACGACGGCGTGTTGCTGACGCTGACGGACATGGATGCACACTACGTCGGCGCGCGCCAGGCGTTCGAGGAACTGGGCGTAGTCTCGCCCTCGACAGCCCACGTCGAGGCGATGAGCATCGGCGTGACAGTGCCCGAACTCACCGACATCTGTACGCAGTACGATATCGACCCCGAGCGGCTCTTCCGGGCTCGTGACGAGGCCCTGACCGCGGTGCAGCGGGCGCTTATTCGAGCCGGAGAGAAACAGCCCTACGCCGATGTATCTGTGCTCGACCGGCTGGACTGTCCACTAGGTGTGGTGTCCTCGAATCAGCGCGATACCGTCGCCTTCGCGTTTGAGCACTTCGATATCGGCCACTACTTTGACACCGTCTGGGCGCGCGAGCCGACAGTCGAGAGTCTCCGCCGGAAGAAGCCGCGGCCGTACTACATCGAGCGGGCAATGGACGACCTCAACGTCAGTAATGCCCTGTTCGTTGGCGACAACGAATCCGACATCGAGGCGGCACATCGGGCCGGGATCGACTCGGCGTTTATTCGTCGACCACACCGTGTTGACACGCAACTCGACGTGACACCGGACCACGACGTGTCTGGCCTCGAAGACGTGGTTCAGCTCGCCAGTGGACGCAGCGGGAGCGACTGAGCCGTATCCGGACCTAACAGACACGCACTCTTTGTGTTCTGGTACGTATACTGAAAGCAACCTTTCCCATGGCAAGTGCCGTGAAACGGTATGGAGAAGCCGGTCGGTGGAACGGATGAGAACGAACAAGCGGCACGTGACACACCGGCACAGCAGTCCCCCCCTGTGCTGTTGGAGACCCTCGCCGCGCGAATGCCCGAGCCAGTGGTCGTTTCTGCCGCTGACGGGGAGATACGGACCGGGAACGACCACCTCTGTGACCTCCTCGATTCGGACCCGTCGGACGTGTTTGGAAGCCAGATAGGTACGTTCTTCCCAGGTCTGGATGACGTTGACCTCAGAGCCCACTGTAGTCAATCACCGGGAACACCGCTAACGTCATCGTGTTCCGCCGGCGACACGGAACGGTGGGTCGAAATCGCCTTCGAGCCCCAGCAATGGGACGGTGAGGAACTGTACCTGGGTATCGTCCACGACATCACCGAGCGCCATGAGCGGACGGAGATGCTCGAACAGTACGAACGGATCGTCGAGACCATCGAGGACGGCATCTACACACTTGACGAGGCGTTCACGATGCAGACGGTCAACAGCGCCGTCGAGTCGATGACCGGTTACGACAAGGACACGCTGGTCGGGTCGAACGCGACGCTGCTGGCGGACGAATCCGTCATCGAGGAGGCCGCAGAGATGTCGCGGCAGTTCATCGAGGGTGAGCGCGATGTCGGCACGCTGACGACGGACCTCAGAACCGCTGACGGGGACACGCTGCCGATCGAAACCAAATTCACGACGTACGACCGTGAGGACGGGAGCTACCGGCAGGTCGGCGTCGTTCGGGACATCTCGGACCGGAAGCGGTTCGAGGAGACGCTCGCGGCGCTGCACGAGTCGACCAGAAAGCTGCTGCACACGGAGACCAAGACAGCCGTGGCCGAACAGATACTCGATACGGCCGTCGACGTGCTGGAACTCCCCGACGTGGAGATCTACCTGTTCGACCGCAGCGACAACACTCTTCGTAGCGTCGGCGACACCGAGGCGGACCGAAGCGCGTCAGTTGGGCCGGGCGAGAGCACAGTGTGGGACGTGTTCGTGCAGGACAGCGCCGTCGAGGTCGCTCCCGGCGAGCGCATCGACCTCGGGGCGGGGCCGGTTACAGCGGACGCGAAGCGGCTCTGCATTCCGCTCGAAGATCATGGCGTGTTCTACATCGAACTGGGCGAGCAACACAGCGACGCCAGAACCCGGGAGATGGTGGACTTGCTCGCCGCCAGCGCCGAAGCCGCGCTCGCTCGTGTCGACCGCGAGACGACGCTCCGCGAACGCGAGGCCGAGCGCCGCGAACAGAACCGTGAACTGCGACGGCTCAAGCAGGTCAACGCGATCATCCGACGAATCGATCAGGTGCTCGTCGAAGCGGAGACCACCGAGGAGATCGAGCAGGCGGTGTGTGATCAGTTGGCCGAATCCCAGTGGTTCTCCTTTGCCTGGATCGGCCGACAGGACGCGACGGAACTCGTCCCCAGAGCGTGGGCGGGCGACACCGCCAGCTATCTGGACGCCATCTCGCTGTCGCTTGAGCGCGAGGGCGGACCACCGGCCGTCCAGACTGCACAGTCCGAAGCGATGACTATCGTCCCGTCGGTGGCTGACAACCTCCGGGGCGACCACTGGCGGACGGAGGCACTCTCCCGCGAGTTCCAGTCGGCGCTCAGCATCCCGCTCGAATACGACGACTTCGTCTACGGCGTCCTGACGGTGTACGCCCAGCAAGAAGACGGGTTCGACGAGATGCTTCAGGAGGTATTCACCGAACTCGGTGAAACCATCGCGAACGCGATACGGGAGGTCGAGTCCCGACAGCGGCGGGCCGGCGACGGCACCGTCGAACTCGAACTATCGCTGTCGGCCCCGCAGTCGTTCCTGACCCACCTCTCAGACCGGGTCGGCGTCCCGGTCGTCTGTGAGGGGGCCGTACAGCGGAGCGACGGGGCGATTCGTCTCTTCCTCACTATCTCGGACTGTGACCCGGCTGTCGTGAAGGAGCAGTTACTGTCGATGGCTCGTGTCGACACCACGCGAGCGATCTCGACCGACCAGTTGGACGGCCTTTACGAGGTCATCGTGACGGGCCAGACCGTCGCGGAGACGCTACTGGAACAGGGCGGGCGGTTGAAAACGATCCGAACGTCGACGGGCGGACTCACGGTGACAGTTGTCGTCTCGGGCGAAACCGATGTCCGCCAGTTCGTCGAACAACTCGGCGAGCGCTACGCGGACGTCACGCTGATCGCGCGCCGTGACGGCACACAATCCGATGGCCAGCGGGACAGTACAGTCCGGTCGGCACTGGAGAAGCAACTCACCGACAGACAACTCGAAGTACTCCAGACGGCGTATCTGAGTGGCTTCTTCGACTGGCCCCGGGAGACGACCGGTCAGGAAATCGCGTCCAGCCTGGATGTGTCACAGCCGACGGTCAACCGGCACCTCCGCGTCAGCGAGCGAAAACTGCTCGAACTCGTGTTCGGCGATATCTGAGACCGTCGCTATAGTGTTAGTGACCAGTCCGGGGGATTGTATCTGTATAGCCACAATCGCCTTTTCAATCACTCATTAAGGGATAAACAGCGACGAACCATGTCCCAGGCAAAACTGGTCTACAGACCGACACCCAACGAACCGCTGAGCGAAACCATCGTCCACGCCGTAGCTGACACACTGGGTGTCGACCCCGTCGACCTCGATGACCGAATCAGTGACTGTATCGACCCTGATGCGCTGGACCGGCTGTTTCGTCCCGATACGGATGGCACTCCGAGTCCTGACGGGCTAGTCGTGTTCAGTATGGCTGGCTGTCGTATCGAGGTCGAGGGGAATCGTTCGGTGCTGGTGACACCGTCCCGTGATGTCTCGGCGACAACTGGACTCGAAGCGTAACTGCGCTCCGCGTGGCTGTTCTGCTGGCACTCTATGTTGTGAGTCGTCTTGTCGATGACAGAATTAATATCACCTTATTTGCCTCTTCACCCCAGATCCTGCCGGTATTTTTCAGTAAGTAGATATTTCTTTTGCGGTAGCAATTGAAAAACTGGTACGTAAATTGGAGTAAAGTCGAGCAAATACTCTGTTAATAGTATACTACTAGCATCCCATACGTCAGTACCACTATAAGCGCAACTTCGCCTCTCGAATGTATGGACCGTGGACACCAACTGATCGGAACCGACTCGCAGTCGGGCAAGAGCGCCAAGGCAGTGACCGTTCAATCTGAAGAAGTAGAAGCATCCAAACACCAGTTAATTGAACATTATTCTACCGCCTGTGTCGATATTCAGGGTGCAACTATCGGGAGGCAGTCACAATGAGTGTTGAGTCACCGGCGGTTGATGCACAGGACCTCCTTGAAGAGGTTCGGACAACCAGCCTCCCGGATCAGGTTGCAGAACTGGCAGACGAGTACGAACGGGTCTGTGGCGAGCGTGATCGGTTCCTCTGGCAGTGGATCTACTCGCTGTTCCCCGAATTCACGCTCTCCTCTGTCCACCCGGACCACGCCGACCACGTCCGGACGCAGAAGACGATACTCACGATGTACGTCACGATTCTGGACGACATCGTCGAGAACGACGGGGACCGAGACACCTTCGAAGAGGCCAGACGCCTCGTCCAGGACCCGTCAGCCGTTGACCCGAGTCGTGCGGCGGTAAGCGAGGAATATTTCTCGTTCATCGAGCGTGTGTGGCGGGAGTTCGAGGGGGGCCTGACTGACGCACCGCGTGTTGAGGAGTTCTACGACGTTTTCACCTACGATATGCGACAGACGCTGAACGCGATGGACTACAGCGCTGTCGTTAACGAGAACCCACGGATTGCGAACCTCAGCGGGGCGGAAACATATGGGGCACATAACATGGTAATGTTCCCCTACGCGGCCGTTGACCTCATGTATTCGCCGGAGTTCGAACTCGCCGATTACGGCACGGTCCGGGACCTCATCTGGGACCTGCAGGAGATGGCCCGCATCGGCAACTGGCTCACGACCTGGGAACGAGAAGTCAGGGAGGGAGACTACACCGCGGGAATCGTTGTGCTGGCCCTTCAAGAAGGGTTCGTCACACCTGAAGAGCTGGAAAACCCCGACGGGAAAGCCGAACTCATCGACAAAATCAAAGCCGAACAGTTCGAGGCCCGGTTCCGAGACCGGTGGGCCGATATCTATCAATCCGTTCGTGATCGTGAGTTCGACACGGACAGTGTCGACCTCAACGCGCTGGTGGAGGGCATGGAAACCGTGTTCCAGTACCACGAAGCCAGCCGCGGACACAAGTAACAAAACGACATTTCGTGGTCCGCGGTGAGGGCCGGATTGATTCTACGTGCTTGAACCAGAGAGCTGTCGTGCCGTCAGTCGTCGGCGACAAGCGTGTCCTCGTCGTCGGCGACGAGGCGGTCCATCGCATCGACCATCGCGCGCACGGACGCCCGCGTGATGTCCGAGTCACTGGCAGAGACGACGACGTGGTCGTCGCCGCGCGACATCTCGATTTCGACCGTAACGAGTGCGTCCGTCCCGCCGGTGATGGCGTCAACGTGGTAGTCTTCGAGCGTCGCATCGGCGGTGTGGGACAGTGCCACCTCGGCGGCGTTCATCGCGGCGTCGACCGGCCCGGAACCGACCGCTGCCTCCTTACGTTCCTCGCCGTCGACCGCGAGCCGGACGCTCGCAGTCGGCGTATCGGAGCCAGAAACGGCGGTCAGACCGAGCAGTTCGACTCGGCGGTCGCGGGCCTCACCGGTCACCTCGTCAGCGATGGTCAGTAGGTCGGCGTCGGTGACGCGCTTGCCGCGGTCGCCGATCTCCTTGACGCGACTGACGACCTCCGAGAGCTGATCATCGGTGACCTCGACGTCGTGCTCGTCGAGTGCCGCCTCGACACCGGCTCGGCCCGCGTGTTTACCGAGCGCGAGTCGGCGTTCCCGGCCCACCTTCTCCGGCGGGTACGGCTCGTACATCGAATCGTCCTTGAGCGTGCCGTCGGTGTGGATACCGGACTCGTGGGTGAAGGCGTTCTCGCCGACGACCGCCTTGTTGGGAGCCAGCGGAATGCCGGTCCGGTTGGCGATGAGCTGGGCGAGATCGTACACCTCGGTGAGGGCCATCGACTCGACGCCGTAGCCGTGGTCGAGCGCGATGGCGACCTCTTCGAGGGCGACGTTGCCGGCGCGCTCGCCAATGCCGTTTATCGTCCCATGAACGAGGTCCGCGCCCGCCGCGATGGAGACCAGCGCGTTGGTCACCGCCAGCCCCAGATCATCGTGGGTGTGCGTGCTCACCGGACCCAGGTCCGAGAGCCGGGAGACGCATTCGAGCGCGCGGTCCGGCGTTGCGTGGCCGACAGTGTCAGCCCAGCAGATGCGGTCTGCGCCGGCCTCGACGGCAGCGCCGAGCAGTTCTTCGAGGTAGTCCAGATCGGCTCGCGAGCCGTCCTCGCCGATGACCTCGACCCAGAGCCCGTGGTCGACGGCGTACTCCACCAGTTCAACGGTGTTGTCGACGTTTTCGCTCTTGGAGGTCCCGACCTTCTGTTCCACGTGCTTGTCACTGGCCGGGACGACGAGGTTGATGCCGTCGACACCACAGTCAAGCGCGAGGTCGATATCGTTCTGGATACCACGACAGAAGCTGGTGACAGTGCTGTCGAGGTCGAGCCCCGCGACGCGGGAAATCGTCTCGCGCTCGCCGGGCCCGGTACAGGCGCTTCCGGCCTCGATGACATCGATACGCGCCGCATCGAGCGAGCGGGCGATATCGGCCTTGTCGTCCGGCGTCAGCGAGACGCCGGGGGCTTGCTCACCGTCGCGCAGTGTCGTGTCGAGAAACTGTACCTCACCGACATCTGAGAGCGCACGCATCGCTGGGTGCCCCTCGAACAATGTGTTCTGACTCACAGAAGATGCTCCATCACGCGCCACGAATTTCGCGGCCAGCCGCCTCGCGGCGACTTCCTCTATCCTCCGTCGGGTGTTCCGACATAGTGGTGTCTACTCCAATCTTCACGGTCTAAAAGGTGACGGAACTGACTACCACACCCCATGCCTGTCGCGTTCAGGCTTCCAGACGGACCGTATCGCCCTCGGAAACGTCCGACGCCGCGCCACCGGGCAGTTCGATGACAGTGTCCGCGTTCGCGTAGCCGACCGAGCGCCAGGGCTGTAGGGTTTCGACGGCCTGAACCTCCTCGTCAACGAGCCAGAGTACGTCGAGCGGGAACCGGACGAACAGCATATGGATGAACTGTCGGCTCGCGTGGTCGAAGGGAAAGACGAGCGCGTAGTCGTCGGGAATCGATGCCCGGAACATCAATCCCCGGCCCTGTTCGAGCATCGACTCGGCGTACTCTACCTCCGTCGCGAGGGGGCGAGCCGCGCCATCGGGGTCGTGAACGAGCCGCATACCACCGCGGAAGTCGTAGGTGGGCAAAAAGGCTTCTGTCGGAACGGAGGGTTTGAGGGGGCACGGCACGGGCTACATGATATGGAGAAGGCTCCTGGGGGGACGTCCGTCGGCGTCGACGACCCGTACGACCACGTCCAGCGGTGTGACTTCGTCACCAGCGAGGGAAAGTGTCGTTGGGCGCGCGAACACGGCCACCACGACCCCGAATTTGCCAATGCCCGGAGTGCCGATGACTTTCGCTGTCCGGCAGCAATTGCGCCCGATAACGCGGACGCAGACGCGGAGCCGGAATGGGACTGGGCTGACTGCCCACATTTCCGCTCCCGGAACCACGACCGGGAGTGTGTTCGGTGCGGACTCAAAGAGCGGCGGATGGCCCACTCAGACGAGCGACCCTTGCTGGAAGAACACCACCTCTCGTACCGCGAGGGAGGGTCCGAGTTGTCACACGAAATAACGGTATTTCTCTGTCGGTGGTGTCACGCGAAGATTCACCAGTCGTGGGCGCGACTCGACGACGACGCGAATCCGGACCCCGAAGCCATCGCTCAGCGGGAGCAGCGCCGCTCGAAGGAGCAGTCAGAACTGGGCTTCGAATCGGCGGCCGACCGCTACGACGACTCATAGGCGCGCAGAATATCTTATTTGATAATTACTGCCGCACAGATAAGTAGGCACGCCGTAACCAGTTACTAAAGTGACCTCTCCGGCGCTCACGAAACAGTCGCTGGGGACGGGATATGTCGTCGCGACGGGCGTCGTGATTTCCGGCGCATTACTCGCCCACGGCATGTCTATCGTCCAGCCCTCCCCGGTAGACGTGGTCATCCTCAGCGTGGGGTTGACACCGGCGCTAGCCCTGGTAGCAGCGAACTACTGGCTCCCGGTGAGCGGACTGTCCGGCGACCAGATATGGACCGCGGCGGAGTGGTGCGGGCTTGGCATCGCGCTGTTTACCGTCATCCAAATCGTCGTGTTGCTCGCGCCAGTGCCGCAGTCCTCGATGGTTCCATTGATCCTTGCAAGTGGCGTCGCAGTCGGCGGGTTCGGCGGCATTTTGTTCGGGTGGCTGCTCGAACTCCGGCGGTCCCGACGCCGGCTCGCCCAGAGCAACGAAGTGCTGTTTCGAGTGCTTCGACACGACCTCCGGAACGATCTCAACGTCGCGCTCGGCCACCTCGGCGAACTGCAGCGGGAAACGGCAGAGCGTGGTGATCCCAAGTCGCGTGCACACGTCGAGCAGTTGAACGACACCATCGACGAGATCATCGACACTACGGAGAAGGCGAGACAGATAGAGTTCGCGTTCGACGCGGACCGTCGCGCACAGCAGCCGATCGACCTCGTGCCATGCGTCAGGGAACAGGCGAAAAGGATCACACAATCGTATCCGGAGACGACTGTTGATCTCGACCTCCCGGACCAGTCGAAGGTGTATGCCGACTGGATGCTTGACGTGGTGTTACAGAACGTCATCGAGAACGCGGTCGTCCACTGTGAGGCAACCCCGACGCTGTATATCTCCGTCGAGGAGCACGGCCGAACCGTGTTCGTGCATATCGGTGATAACTGTCCGTCGATTCCACAGCACGAACGAGATGTCCTCGACAGCGGCGCGGAGACGCAACTGCGCCACTCAAAGGGTGTCGGGCTGTGGCTGACGACGTGGATCGTCGAGAGTTACGGCGGGGCAGTACACCTCACGACCTCGGACGACGGCAATGTCGTGACGTTAGAACTGTGTGGGCCGACCGTTCTCGACGAGGTTCGCCAGACCCTCCGAGAGTGGCCCTGAAGCCGGACACGGGGGAACTGTCGACCGCATCAGGAGATATATACGCCTTCGTAGCCTTCGCGTCAGTAATGACCCGAATCGACGTTATCGACAATCACGGACAGTTCACACATCTGGAGCAACGCGCGCTCCGTGACATGGGCGTCGACGTCTCGCTCAGGGACAACACGACACCCCCGGAGGAAATCGACGCCGACGGCATCGTCCTCTCCGGCGGTCCGGACATGGACGATATCGGGAACTGTCCCGAGTATCTTGACCTCGACGTGCCCGTGCTCGGTATCTGTCTAGGGATGCAACTCATCGCCGACGAGCTCGGCGGCCGGGTCGGCGGCGGCGAGTACGGCGGCTACGCGGACGTAACGGTCGACATCCTTGATGAGGACGATCCGCTTCTCGGCTCGCTCCATCCCGAAACGCGTGTGTGGGCCAGTCACGCCGACGAAGTGAAGGAAGTCCCGCCCGGATTCGAGCGGACCGCGACCTCCGATGTCTGTGGCGTCGAGGCGATGAGCAACACTGACGAAGCGATATACGGCGTCCAGTGGCATCCAGAGGTCGCTCACACCGAAGAGGGCGAGGAAGTGTTCGAGAACTTCCTGTCGGTCTGTGACCAGCAGTCTGTCGCCCGCCAGTAATCGCTGAAGCGTGATGTAACTGGTTTTATATTCGCTCGTAGGGTGTGATACAAAAATGACGGCGACACAGGGAAATCTCGCTAACCTTTCGCGGTTTATTTTCAGGGCTCCGACCTGGTATACGAGCCTAGCCTTTGCGCTGGTCATCGCGGCGATGACCGGCATTGTTGCGTTCGACTCACGGTTCATCCTCGACGATGCCTGGCAGGGCGTGTTTCTCATCGGCTTGCCGACCTCAATCGCCAGTGCCGTGACGCCGTGGGTCGACCGGCAGCTGGGCGGACAACTAACCCCGAACCGGGCCACCCTGCTTGCGGTGATCTGTGAACTCATCACTATTGCGATGCTGACCATCGCCGGCGTTATCGCCGTCTTTACTGTCCGCCTCGGCCAGAACTTCGTCTTCGACGTATTGCTGGTCGCGCTGGCATCGATATTCGCCTTCCGACTGCTGATACTGATGGCCGTCTCGCGGCATTCGCTGCTGAAAGCGACGATTCCGGCGAGCGTCCAGACAGTCACTGCCGCCGTGTTGCTGGCGATATACAGCGGGGCAACCGCGTTCATCCTCGATAACCCGATGCTCCGGGAGTATCTTTCACGCCCGGAGGAGGTTCCACCACAGGTACAGGGGTTTATTCCACAGGATTTCATCATTCTCGCGGTTATCTGTGTCATCTACGCGCTGGCGGTCTGGCTGTTCCTCGTCGTCATCGACCAACCGTGGCGCTCCTCGCTCGGCGTTTCCGCGCTGGATTTCCTCCGTGGTTTCATTGGGCACATCGCCGAAGGCACACGAGAACTGGAGGAGTTCTTCGAGGATATCGGCGAAGAAGCCGTCGTCCCGGTCACCGTATTGTCGGTCCGCCGGCCGGGCGGCGAGGAGAAAGCCCGATTCGTCCTGCCGATGATTCACCCCGGCCCGATGGGCGAAATCGGCGGTGGGAACCTCCCCAGACGCGTCGCCGAGTCGGCTGAGGGTCTGGCCTTCCCGCCACACGCGACCGCCGGCCACGACTTCAACCTCGTCACGGAACGGGAGGTCGACACCATCCTGTCGACGGCTGAGACTGCGTACCAGAACCTCGAATACGACGACCAGGCGACGGCAGGGACTCGCGTCACCGAAGGGGAAGCCACGCTGACGGGACAGGCCTTCGGCTCCGATGCGCTCGTCGTGAACACGTACGCGCCGGGCTGTGCCGACGACGTGGAGTACGCCGTTGGACTCTCGGCGATGTCGGAAGCGCGGGCCGACGGACTCGACGACGTGCTTCTGGTTGACGCGCACAACTGCAACGACGGGCTCGAAGGCGACGACCTCGGCCACGTCGTTCCCGGCAGTCAGCGGTCCTTCGATATGCTTCACGGCGCTGGACAGCTTGGAAGCCTGCTCACGGACGCTGGAACTGGCCGACTCCGCTGTGGCGTCGCCTGGGACGAGACCCCCTGGGAACCCAAAGAGGGCATCGGCCCGCTCGGGATCCGCGTCTGTGTCTTCGAGGTCAACGACCAGCGAACGGCGTACGTACTCATCGACGGCAATAACATGGAGCCGGGCCTCCGCCAGCGCATCATCGACGCCATCGAAGGCGTGGATATGGTGGAGGTAATGACCAGTGACACCCATATCGTCAATACTGTCGAGGCCGAGAACCAGGTCGGACAGGCGATCCCCGAGAAGGAGATCGTTGCGCTCATCGGCGACCTCGTCGACAGAGCTGTCGCCGACGTCGAACCTGTCGAGGCCGGCATGGCGAGCGAACAGGCGACCGTGACGGTGTTCGGCAACGACCGGACCGAGACGCTGGCCTCGACTGCCAACGCGATGGTCTCGATGGGTGGTGCGCTGGCTGGCGCGTTTATTCTCGTCGTAATGACGATCAGCGTATTGATTTTCCTGCTGACCTGAGCCGTCGATCAGATACGCTCCGTCTGAGACCCAGCGCTGTCACTCGGCGAGTTGTTCCGTCAGAGAACGCCGATGGAGAGATAATAATCCACTTACCACATCTTGATAAGTTATTGAGATAATCAAATCGAGGACAACCGACCCAATGGTTCACTCGAATGCCTGCGTTGAATGGCTTCAACGTCTGTTACCTATGAAAAGACCCAAAAATAGTTAGATTTCATACTAAGGTAGTACAGATAAATATCCACAGTCATGAACCGATACAATTCATTCGCGCCTGCGTGAGGCCAGCCAGCTGTGTGGCTCTCTTTCAGGTGACAGTAAGTATCTGTAGTAAATAATACAGTACTGACCAGTGTATATAAGCTCGGGCTTGTTATATAAGGCTGCATATAATGACAAATGCGAAACTAGAAGCGACGGTTGACACAAGTACAAACTCGAATAGCGCTGTCACTGATTAGAATAGTTCTGTTTTCTCTTTTTGCTTTGAAACTGTATTTTCGGACGTTACTGCCTCTAATGGCTACAGTATCGCTAACGGGGACAACCGACCGCCGATCGTTTTTTCCAGTTAGTGAGACGGTCCAGACGTCTTTATACTGAGTATATTCCATTGGCTCTGAACAGAAACAGTCGACATTTCTCATATTTGATTGTTCTGGGCAAACGTTTATTCATACCGACATCTCAGCCATATCTATACCGATGAAATACTATCCAGCGGTTGCCGCCCAGTCAATTAGCTATGACAGCGAACGCATAATTGAAAATCCGTCTATCACTGGTGACAGTCGCTGTAATCTAAAAATACGATAATTAATATAGATACGATACTTTCAGCATATGCTTCCCAATACAGAGTACCCTCCAGCAATGGTCTCTTTGGCCCTGCTCGTCGGTGCATTTGTGATACTGAGTCCGCTGGCAACAGCGGGTGTGGCCGCAACCGATGATAGTGACGATTTGCGGTCCACGATTGGACCCACAGTATCGGCCGAACAAGTGAGACTCCCACCAACACAATCGGTTGGAACGTCACAGAATACGACGCCAGCACGGACCGAAACGCCAAATGCGACGTCTACACCAACACCTACGGCGACCCCAACACCGACACCCACACATACCGCGACGCCAACACCTACGGCGACCCCAACACCGACACCCGCACATACCGCGACGCCAACACCCACACACACGGCGTCGCCGACACGAAGTACGCCATCTGCTCCCACACAGACAGCAACACCTACGTCCACGCGTACGGTGCAGGAGACCGAGGGTAGCACCAGAACACACATCGACGCACCGCCAGGAATCGCAATCGCGAACCTCTCAGCGCCGGACCGGATACGCCCAGGAGAAACGTACACGGTGACAGCGATGGTGCGAAACCCCTCCGAGGAGGTCCGCTCAGAGCGGATCGAGTACCGGTTCAACGAAGCGACAGTGAACAACCGAACAGTCGTATTAGATGCCGGCGAGTCGCAGGAACTCCGTTTCAAGCAGACCGCTGACGGACGAATGACTGGTACAGAATCGATCGATACGGGGACGTACGTGCACGGCGTCCGCAATGAGTCCGGAGAAGGTGTGCCACGGTATGTGCGCATAACGCCGGATATCGATCTGACAATTAACGGGTTCCAAGATCCCGTAACGGCACCGAACGACCGGCAGTTCATCGTACTGGCGACCGTCTCGAACCCCGGTGAAACAACGGTCACACGGGATGTAACCTACCGCTTCGCAGGGAAACCTGTCGCCGAAAAGACTGTCACAGTGGGTGGCGGCGAGCGACAGCAGGTTGCGTTTGCTGTCACCGCGGACCGGATCGAGGCAGCGACTCCAGCCGTCCAGCGAGGCCGGACCTACGACCATAGTATTAGTACCGCCGGTGGAGCCAGCATCGGTGACGCTGTCCAGCTGCAAAGTGGATCTGGCGCGAGTGCGGACTCGCTCGCGGCTCAGGAGCCGACGTTTCCAACAGACGTCCGCGAAGGCGAACATCACATAGTCGCAGTAACTGTCAGAAACGTTGACACAGCCGCGTTCGATGGCCAGTTCGTCTACCGAATCAATGGGACCACTGTCGCGACGCGGAGTATCGAGATCCCCGCGGGGGAACGACAGACCGTCGAGTTTGCTGTCGCGTACTCAAAGATCAAGCGAGCAGTATTCCCACTCACTTCACATCCCGTCACACAGTCTATCACTGTCGGCAACACGTCCCTCGCCAGCCACGATGTCACAGTCCATGGAAGTACCACGGAGACAGCGGCGACTCAAACACCACGAGAGACACCTACCTTTGCGAGCCAACCGGACAACGACAACGGAACAAGCGGCGAGACATGTGAACGGGGCTTCTTCAATGAATGCGGCGGAACGACCCTTGATCAAATGACGTTGACACTCGTCGGGACAGTCAGTTCCGTCTTTGCGATGCTCTACGAAATGGTTAGGGGAGCCTGACAGATGGCGCGAGGACTTCCCGCCGTCTGGGGCTCAATCTTTGGCGGTCCGATGATTGCGTCCGGTATCTACTTCTACTGGTTTGCCGCTACGTACCCACTGGTCCCATCGCAACCCGAGACGCCGCCCTCGGTTGGACTCATCACGATGGGGTTCGGTCTGTTCATCACCGGAATGGGGGTGTATGTTCACTCTGTTGCCGCGCCTGAAGCGTTGCAGTTGCGCGACGGCGAGCACATCGTCGAAGACCGAAAGCCTGCACAGCGAAACGCGCTCGCAGAGGCCGGGATTGCTGTACCCATTCTCGGACTCGGTGGCTACCTGCTGTACGTCACTCAACGCCCGCTGTACCAGCCAACACTCGTGCTCGCTGGCGGACTATTCCTGTTCTCCAGAGGACTGTATCGGTACTGGCAGAACACGCTCACCACCTACTTCCTGACGAATCAGCGAGTCGTTGAAGAGTACCGGTTCGTCTCGCTCCTCCGCAACGAGGTCCCACTGCAGAAGGTCCGCGGCGTTGAGGAATACCGCTCTGTCTGGGACTCACTGTTCGGGCTGGGGAACGTCGCCGTACGATCCGGTGCTAGCGGTGGGCTGACAATCTCCATCAACCAAGTGTACGAACCCGCTGAATTCGGTGATCTGGTTCGTTCGGAACTCACACCGGAACGAGATGAGGATGTACCGTTCCAAGAGGGACAGACCGCGACGACTGGGGCGACCAGCGGCAAGTCGGACTCGCCCACGGTTGCTGACGCCGACGATACCACGGACGATGGGTCGGACGCAGCCAGTCAGTCTGACAGCGGAGCGAGCCCGCAATAGCTACTCGTCGCTGGACTGACCTGACAAGACGTGTCCGCCCTCAACGCGATTCCTGCGATAACCGATGCGTCCTTCCACTGCGTGCGGATCAGACGCAATCCTATGCGCTGTTCAGATGTAGACAAATTGTGTAGCGCCGAGGAGGAGATTTGAACTCCTGAGTCCGTGAGGACAGTTGCTCTCGAAGCAACCGCCTTGGCCAGGCTAGGCTACCTCGGCTCACCCATCAGTACCGCCGTTTACTCTTTAGGGGTTTCGATTTCGGACTCGACACCCCTTTATCGAACCCGTAACATGACAGGCTATGGACGCTACCGAGGCAAGCGAAGTGTCGAGTCAGATCCTCGATGAGATCGGGAGTGCCGTCATCGCTGACCGTGGCTTCTTCGAGACGGTGCTGCTGGGGGTCGTCGCGAAGGGCCACGTCCTGCTTGAGGACGTTCCTGGCACGGGAAAAACGCTGACCGCCCGCAGCGTCGCGACCGCGCTGGGATTGTCCTTCTCCCGCATCCAGTTCACGCCGGACCTCCTACCGGCCGATATCACGGGGACACACATCTTCAACGAGGAGTCCCGGAGCTTCGAATTCACCGAGGGACCGGTGTTCGCCAACGTCCTGTTGGCCGACGAGATCAACCGCGCACCGCCAAAGACCCAGTCCGCGCTGCTCGAAGCGATGGAAGAAGGACAGGTCACCGTCGACGGGGACACGTACGAGCTGCCGGAACCGTTCTTTGTCATCGCCACCCAGAACCCAGTCGACATGGAGGGGACCTTCGAACTCCCCGAAGCACAGGTCGACCGGTTTCTGGCAAAGACATCACTCGGTTATCCTGACGGCGAGGGCGAGGTCGAACTCCTCCGGCGGCGTGCCGGTCGAACGACACAGAGTCCGACCGTGGAACCGGTGCTTGACGCGGAGTCAGTCAAAGAACTCCGGAGCGTTCCGGAGACAGTTACCGTCGACGACGACCTGCTGCAGTACATGGCTGACCTCGTCCGGGCGACCAGAGACGACTACCGCGTCGACGTCGGGGTCTCACCGCGCGGGACCCAGCGACTGTTCGAGGCGACGCGAGCGATGGCGACGATCGCCGGTCGGGAGTACGTTGCACCGGACGATATCAAGCGGGTCGCACAGCCAGTGCTGGCCCACAGGCTGGTGTTGACACCTGATGCCCGCGTCGAGCAAGTCGACAAGGGCACCGTCATCCAGAGCGTGCTCGATGAGGTCCCCGTCCCAACCGTCTAACCCCACGTCCAGTGGGCGTCCAGCGCGTACCGGTACACACCCGTAATGACGATAGCCCCACCATTGCCGACCAGCGGCACGACGCCACCCCAGGTGACAAAAGCGTAGAGGAGGCCTAACTGGAGCGGGATCGCCGTCCCACGAACGAGATTTGTCTTCCCTAACCCGACGACGTACTCCCGCAGATCCGAATGCTGTGACCGGTGGAACGTCCAGGCGTTGTTGAGGACGTACTGGAGCAAAATCGTACATTCGATGGCGATAGCGGCTGCGAAAATGTAATTCAGGCCACCGATATCGTTAAACAACCATAGCAGCGCTTGCTGAACCGACGCGGCAAACACACCGACGAGGAAAAACCGGATGAGTTGCTGTCGCCGGGCCGGTGTGACGACAGCGGACGCCATACAGCCTTACTGATAACCGAGTGCCTTTAATCGTGCTGTTATCTCGTCGGATGCCTCGGTGTTTCCAGCCCCCGTCCCGTCGCTGTCGAGTTCGGCGAGGTGGTCGGCAACGGCATCCGACAGCCGGTCGAGGACGGTCGCGGGCGGGTCGGCGTCCGTCGAGTCCGAGCACAGGTCGACCTGTTCCTCAGGGTCGTTTGTCCGGTCGTACAGTTCCTGCTGGCCCGATTCGGTGAATTCGATGTACGTGTAGCGCTCGTCGCGTGCGCTGAGGAGGAGTTCCCCATCCGCACGGCTTCGCGGAATCGGCTGGCTAGTCACGCTCTCGCCTCGGACCGCTGCGGAGACGATGGGACCGCGGTCCTCGATGGCCGCGCCGTGGACTGCTGGAGCGACAGAGGCGCCATCCCACTCCGCCGCTGGCGTGAGCGACAGCAGGTCGCACACTGTCGGCGCGATTGTGTCGAGGCCGACCGGCGTGTCGACCGACTGGTGCTCGCTCTCCGGTGTCGAGACGATGTAGGGAACATCGATGAGCTCCCGGTAGAGCTTGGGATAGTGAGCAAGGTGGCCATGTTCGAGGAACTCCTCGCCGTGGTCGCCGGCGACGACGACGGCCGTATCGTCACGGTGCCCCTCGGTTTCGAGAGTGTCGAGGAGCCGACCGACGCTGGCGTCGACCTGCCGGACCGTCGCCTCGTACAGCGTCCGGAGCGTCTCCAGCGTCCGGTCGTCGACTTCCCAGCCCAGTCCGGTTCGGAGGTGTGAGGTGAGCATCCGGAGGACGCCGAAGTGATTGTCCGATACCTCGCGGATGTGCCGCGGAGCCGGCACGTACGGCGTGTGCGTGTCCATGTAGTGGACCCAGAGGAAGAACGGTCCGTCGGTCGTCTCTAGAAACGCAGTGGCGTGGTCTTCGAGGTCGCCCATCCGGGACACGTCGGCGAAGGGGCGTTCGTCGGACCCGCCGCTGAGAACGGTCGCGGCGCGCCGGAACGGTGAAGTGCCGAGCTGGACCCATGCCTGAATCGTCGGGTGAGCTGCCAGGTACTTGCTGTAGCCGCCGCTGTCGACGAACGGCTCGAACTCGTCGAACCCGCGGTCGTACCCCCAGTGGTCGGTGAGAAAGCCGTTTGCGGCGTTGAACCCTGCCGTCTCGACACCGGCATCAGACACCTGCTCGGCCAGCGTCGGTGTTGAGGCCAGACCGATATCCTCGCTTTCGGTGAACACCGGTCGCGACCCGTGAATGCTGGGGAACGAAAACGGCGTCCAGTTCCCCTGTGCCACGGCGTTTTCGAAGACGACGCCCGAGTCGGCCAGCGAGTCCATCACGGGTGAGACACTGTCAGCGCCACCCAGCGCGTCGGCCCGCAGCGAATCAATCGTGACTAGCACCACGTTGTTCGTTTCTGGGGCCGTCATAACCGACCCACCGTCCCCCTCATTCGCAATGTTACCGACGTATCGCGTCCGCAGACCGGGGGTTGCACCCAGCGCGTGCCACCGTAGTTTCTCATACCCCCTATACCAGACACTGAATACTGAACGTTCCGGATAAATTCAGAGGCGTATAATAGAACCATACACTGATAAGGTAGAATTAAGTAGCCTTGTGAAACCCTCAAACGCCGATAGGTCTCAGCAGGCGGCTGAATACAGGGAGGTATATCTCGTGCAGTGTTCTATGAGAGAATGACTGAAAAGTGAAATTAACGAAACAATTGATACAAGGCGACTAGAATGACCCAGACACAGGGCTGATGACCGAACACAAACACGAAAACCAGCAACTCTGGAACGAATGGAGCGATGATTTCCAAGCGTTATGGAACGCAAATACCGTGGATGGGGAGCTTCCGCCGGCGCCATCGCCATTCGGTTCGGATGGTCCGGGCGAGCCTCAACCCGACATTCTTGATTCAGTTGCAGAGAAGGACTACGTCGAACTAGGATGTGGAGGCGGCCAAGCCAGTGTCGGGACCGCTGAGCTTGGTGCGGAAACTGTCGTCGGAGTGGATATCTCAGGCGAACAACTGCAGCACGCACGGCAGTTGCGAGATTTCTACGACGTTGATGCACAGTTTCTCAAAGGAGATATCACGAACCTCCCACTCCCCGACGATAGCTTCGATGTAGCGTCTTCCGAGACAGTCTACCAGATGATCAAGCATCTCGGTGAGGCGTTTCGAGAAGTTCACCGCGTTCTCCGAGATGGCGGCATCTTCGTCCTCAGCGTGCCACATCCCATACACGAGAGTCTGGATGTCGAAAAAGAGATTTTCGAACGCAGCTACTACGACACCGGTCGGCGGGAAATCACGATTAACGACGACTACGAAGCGAACTTGATCGCCTTTGATCACACGGTTGCCGATCTTCACAATTCCCTCGTTGATGCCGGATTCACCGTCAAGCGTCTTCTCGAACCACGGCACCACCAGACCACACTCGATGATCGAAACGATAGCGATCTCCCCGAACTACTGTGGAAGGTGCCGGGGAGCGTTCGCTTCTGGGCCGTTGCAGAGTAACGTATGAACGGACTTCTGTAGGGGGTGTACAATGTTTACGTGTGATCGTCTGGATGATTGTTGACTACAAGCACTCTATTCACCGCACCGTTTGTATCACCGCCTGAGAGTTTCAACAGAGCCAATTAAACCCCCTCTCCGACAATGACAATCTTGGACGTATTCGATGACCGACCAGATTCAGTTTCGAGCCTACGACGACCGAGACGCCGACGCGGTCTGGCGACTCCACGAGTGGGCGATGCGAGCGACCGGAAACGACCCCAGCGACATCCCCGGAACGTCGGACCTGAAAAACATCGAGACGCGGTATTTCGACAGCGGCGGCGCGTTTCTCGTTGGCGTCGTTCCCGACGACAACGGCGAACTCCCGGAGACGTTCGACGGTGGCCTGGCCGCGATGGGCGGGTTCCTCCCGAATGAGGTTGGTCACGCCGACGAGCGAACCGTCCCCGGCGCGGCCGAACTCCACCGGATGCGGGTCGCCCCGTCCCGGCAGCGGCGCGGCTACGGTCGCCGCCTCCTCCACAGACTCGAACAGCAAGTGGCCGAGCAGGGATACGAGGTCCTGCTTGCGACGACATCACAGAGCCAGCCCGCCGCAGTCACCTTCTACCGCGACGAAGGGTACCAAGAGGTAGACCAGTCAACACAGGGCGAGTACGAACTCGTCCACTTCGAGAAACGGCCCTGATCCAACAGTCGGACGCGGCGTTCAGTCGCCGCTGTAGGCGTCGTCGGTGTCCTCACCGAAGGAGGTGTTGAGTCCACCCGGGCTCTCCCGGTCTTGCTGGCGCATACTCTGTCGCGTGAACTGCGGCTTGGCGCGGACGGCCTTCTTCGAGCGGAACGACCACCACAGCGCCAGGGAGAGGCCGACAGTTCCGGTGATGCCGACACCAGTGGCCGGCAGCGACGCCTGCGTGTACAGGAACGCTGTCGAGAACAGCGTGCTTGCGAGCAACATCCCGAGGATGAGTCGCTTAGTCATCGTTGCGAGCAAGCCATCGGAGTCCTCGATGTCGGCCTGCACGCGGAAGTCCTCCCGCTCGACTCTGTCGAGGGCGGACTCCAGCTTCGGCGGGATACGGACGGCCGACCGAGCGGCGTCGGACACTTCGGTTGCCCGGTCCTCGACGAAGTTCCGCACGCCCTCTGCGAGATATCCTTCCTCGCGGAGATAGTCGGTGGCAACGCCGATGAAGTCGAAGTCCTCGTCAAGAGTGACACAGACGCCTTCAACGACCGTGGCGACGCGCAACACGAGCGCCAGGTTCGCCGGCAGCCGAAGCGGGAACTCGTAGATGGTGTCCTCGACCTGCTGAATGATCTGCTGGACGCGGTACTGCTCGATGTCCTCGCCACGAGCGTCGGCGATGGCCAGTTCCATCACGTCACCCATCACCTGCCGGTCGGCCTCAGGCGAGAGCGTCCCCATCTCGATAAGAGCATCGAGGATAGCGCTGATATCCTGATCGGCGACAGCGGCGTAGAAGTCGATTATCTTGTCCTGGACGAACGGATCGACCCGGCCGGACATCCCGAAGTCGTAGAAGACGAGCGTCCCGTCGTCCTGCACGGCAAGGTTTCCGGGATGTGGGTCGGCGTGGAACACGCCATCGTCGATAATCATCTGGAGGTACGCCCGCTGGAGCGTCTCGGCCAGCTCCGTCCGGTTGATACCGCCCTCGTCGAGGCTGTCGATGTCGTTGATCTTCGTGCCGGGAACGTACTCCATCGTCAGGACGCGCCGCGTGGAGTGGGACTCCTTGACCTTGGGGATGCAGATGCGGTCGTTGTCCCGGAAGTTCTCCCGGATCTCGGTGAGCATCCGGCCCTCTCGCTGGTAGTCCATCTCCTCGCGGATGGTCTTCGAGAACTCGTCGGCCAGTGTCTCAAGCGAGAACGACCGGGAATCGTCGATGAAGTACATCAGCAGCGGGAGCGACCAGCGGACGACCCGCAGGTCGGCCTCGACGAGCGCTTCGATGCCGGGGCGACGAATCTTGACGGCGACCTTCTCGCCGTCGACCTCCGCCAGATACACCTGACCGAGCGATGCGCCGCTTATCGCCTCTCTCTCGAATTCATCGAAGCGGTCATCGACAGACCCCAGTTCGTCCTCGATGACGACCCGTGCATCGTCCCAGTCCGCCGGTGGCACGCGGTCCTGTAACTTCGAGAACTCCTCGATGTACTCCGGGGGCAGGACGTCCGGCCGCGTCGAGAGGATCTGCCCGAGTTTGATGAACGTCGGGCCGAGCGTTAGTAACGAATCGAGCAGCTGTTGTGCACGTTTGCGACGCTGTTCAGCCGTGACGCGGCGCGATGAGCCGATCACGAAGAAGCGCTTTCGGTCTCGTGCGTACGCGACCAGCAGGGGCAGGAAGTGGCGTGCAACGACAAGGAACCGCCAGTACGCGCGAAGATTCACCGGTTTGCCACCTCTGAGTCAGTCCCCGTCGATCGGGATCGTGGTGCTCGGTGCGGCTGTCGCCTTCGGCAGGCGGAGCTCGAGGACGCCGTTTTCCACGGTCCCTTCCCCGCCCTGCCCGGTCGTGTCCGGCGGGAGCGGGAGCTCGGCGTCGAGGAACACGGAGCGGTCCTCGCGGACGAACGTGAACTCGCCGGGCACGTCCTTGGTCCGTTGCCCGTCGATCCGAAGGCGGCCCCCTTCAACGGTCACGTCGATTGTCTCCGCGGTCACGCCCGGCAGGTCGAGCACGAGCAGGTATTCGTCCTCGGATTCGAGCACGTCCGCGAACACGGCGTCGGGAAGGTCCCGAAGCGCTTCACGCAGGGCAGACATACGCCCATCTAAGTGGTACGCAGTGGTAAACCCGACGGTCTCGGCCACTACAGAAGCCCGGACAAGAGGGCAACGCTGCCGATGATAACCGCGACAAGACCGAACACAGTCTCGGCGATAGCACCCCGAACAATCCGCCGCGCAGTGCCACGCTCGCTGGTATCGGAGATGACGAACACCGGCGTTCCGTCGCCGTCCCCGACGATAGCGTCGACCAGATTGCTTCCCCACGCCGTTGCGGGGCCACGCATCGCCTGGCCGTAGACGTACACGTCCTCGCCAACGTCCAGCCGACGCTCGGTAAAGCGCTGTTTGTTCCCCAGGCTGATTTCCGTCACGAGCAGGTTCACGGACCCATCCTGGGCCTCGACGCCCTCCGTTCGCTCGACGTAGTCGGCCAGGCGATCGGGAAGCTCAGTCCCCGGGGACACTGTCACCGACTGTGACTCGAACCGCACGTCCGCTCCGTCTGGGTTCACGCGAACGCGAGCGTTCCCGTCGTCGACGATGAAGTCGACGCCGTCCTGCCCCTCGTCCAGCGTCTCCCAGTTCGAGTGTTTGCCCGACGACCGGTACTCCTCGACCTCGTAGGTGTAGGCCAGACACTCGCTGCCGGTGAAGGGAGCTGTGACCGTCCCGGCATCCTCGCTGGCGACGGCTGTGCCAGTGATTTCGACGGGACCAGTATGCCCGTCGAGCGAACGCACCGGGACCGGGTCGTTACGGAGGATGTGGAACACCGTTTTGAGTTCCCGGCCGCCGCGGAAAAGGACGAAACCGCCGATGGTCAGGAACACGATGCCGACCAGTTGCGGGAGGACCATACGTCGATGCCGGACCCGACCGAGGAAAAACGTTCCCAGTCCGTGTGGACAAGCGACGGCTGGGGCGTGGCCACTCGGGGTGTTTTTGCCACAGTACCCACTAGCAGGGGTATGGCTGGCTCCCCGCCGTCGGAGGCCGAGTCGCTCGCACTGGAGACCGCTCGCAGACAGCTCGGCAGCTTCGCCGTCCCCGTCGACCGAACGGACAGAATTCCGCTCTCCGTCGCTGTTGGACGAGTTCTGGCAACAGATGCGACGGCGAACGAACCCGTGGAGGAGGCGGATATCTCGGTCGACGATACTGTCTTCGACCGGGGCCATCAGGTACGGCCCGGCGATGTGGGACTGCTGCGGGCGACCGGCGTCTCCGAACTGCTCGTCCGCCAGCGACCACAGATCGGAATCGTCCCGACCGGCGACGAACTCCGAGCGGATACCAGCGCAGGCCGCGAGGTCGAGACAACGGGGTTTACCCTGGCACAGTACGTCGACCGGTGGGGTGGGAAGGTGACCTACCGGGACCCTGTCGCCGACGACGCTCCGGCGCTTCGGATGGCCGTGCAGCGCGACCTCACCCGTGATGCGCTCGTCATCACCGGGACCAAGCCGGGGGATACGCTTCGAGAGGTCGTTGTGGATCTCGGTGCGGTGTTCACCGACTACGTCGATATCGACCCAGGCCAGCGGACGGGCATCGCTGTCGTCGAGGATCGCCCGGTCCTGCTGTTGCCGGAGTCGCCGAGTGCAGCCCGCGTCGGCGCGGTACAGCTCCTTCGTCCGCTACTGAAGGCGTTTGCCGATGCACCGCTGTCTGCACACCCGGAGTCACGAGCGACACTGGCGGCGGCCGTCGACAGTCAGCACGGTGTCAAGACGTTTACGCCAGTCGCTGTGAGCGACGGGACAGCAACGCCGCTGCCCGGCGTTGACCTCGCGACGGCGACCCGTGCCGACGGCTGGGTGTCCGTGCCCGATGACGAGGCCGCTATCGATGCCGGAACGACCGTCACTGTGGAAAACTGGGACTACCTGCCCTGAGACGACGCCAGGTCGAGTAGCGAGGCGACGCGTCTGTCGCCGCGCACGCACCGACCCATCTCTGCCGGGGACCGCCGGCCGACGTGGACGCCATCGAGGCCCGCGTTCCACGCCGCGCCGATGTCTGACGGATTATCTCCCGCCAGCACGCCGCTGTGGCCGTTGTACCAGACATCCATCTCCCGCATCGCCAGTTCGACCGGCTTCGGGTCGGGCTTCCAGCCGATGTCATCGTCACAGCAGACGACCGTTTCGAACCAGTCGGTGATATCCAGATGGTCAAGGACTGGTTCGGTGAGGTACTGCTGGCAGTGCGTGACCAGTCCGACCGGTGTATCGAGGGTCGCAAGGAACGTCTCGGCGTCGTCGTAGAGGTACGTCGCCTCGGCCCGAGCAACGGGGTCTTCCTCCTCGTGGAACAGCCGCCAGAACTCCTGCTGGTCGACGCCGCGCTCCGCAAGCGTCCGTGACCGTGTCCCACCGAATCCGTACCAGAGTGCATCCCGTTCCCGGTCGGTGAACTCGACGCCGAGGCGGTCGCCGACGGCGCCCATTACCTTCCGGGGGTACGCTGGCTCGATATCGACGAGCGTCCCGTCGAGATCAAACAGCCAGAAGTCGTAGTCGGTGGTCATGAGGATAGATTATTTAGCGATTCTCTGATAAAGTCTTTCGGGCCCTACGACCGGTTTTGCTGCGTATAACCGGCCTGTAGCCACTGACTACGCAGTGACGGTTCCTGTTACGCCACACGAACTGAACTGCCGAGATACTTGGTGAGCACCTCGCTGACCGAGTCAGCGTTAAACAGGGTCAGGTCGTCGGCGATTTCGGCTTTCAGTGAATCCAGATACGCCTCGTCAGTCCGGAGTTCACTGAACGACACCGAAACGACCTGATAGCCGAGTTCGTCCTCGACGAGCCGACGGAAGTGCGGTTCGTCGGCCAGCTCGCCCCGCCAAAGCGTGTCCCGGAAGAACAGCCAGCCGCTGGTCCCCGGGTCGTCGGCCGCCCGATACAGCGTCGTCTCGAACCGGTCGGGATCGGTCCACAGCCCATCAGCGTCTGGCTCCAGCCGGAGTTCCACCCGAAATACGTACCGGGCGGTCGCGCCGTCGGGGTCGGTCGGCTGGAGCGCCGCAAGTCCGTCGGTCGTGTCCACGGTCACACCCTCAGTCGTGGATGCCGTTCAGCCGCTCGGCCAGGCCGATGTCGTTTTCAGTGATGCCGCCTGCGTCGTGGGTCGTGAGTCGGACTTCGACTTCGCCCCATCGGATGGTCATCTCCGGATGATGCCACGCGTCCTCTGCGAGGCCCGCCGCGGCGCTCAGAAAGCCCGACGCGTCCAGATAGCCGTCGAACTCGAAGACGCGGACGATTTCGTCGCCTTCGCGGGTCCATTGCTCGGGTAGCCGGTCGCTAATCTCGTCGTCAGAGAGCAAGTCTGCCATATCGGCTACGTCGGGCGGCGTGGGCAAAAAGGTGGGCGTGGTCAGTCGTCAGAGAGCCGGTCGAGCATCGCGTTCGGGATCTCGTCGCGCATACCGTCAGGGATGTCCTCGACCGACATGCCTTGGGTGAACTCGGGCGGGGTAGCCTGGTCGGGGCCGCCGAAGTCCGGGTCGAACAGCTGGAGCGCCGTATGAATCGTCGACCAGTCATCCTCCTCCGCGGCGTCGCGCAGGCTCTTGGTCGGTGCGGCGAGGATCTGCGAGACGATAGCGTCGGCCATTGCTTCAACGACTTCGGCCTGTTCATCATCGAAGTCAGCTGCCGAGAGCGCACTGTTTATTTCTGCTGCCTTGACCTGTTCGGCGCTTTCGTACATCGTCGAGATGACCCTGTCGGCGCGTTTGCGCTTGTACTGCGTGAGCAGGCGGTCGAACTCCTCGTCGACGATACGCTCGACCGCTTCGGCGGCTCGCTGTCGCTTGTTCCGCGTTTCGGCGGTCACCGACTCCAGTGCATCGAGATCGTACACCGTCACCGACGGGAGTCGGTCCGCGCCGGCCGGGACGTCACGCGGCTGGGCGATGTCGACAATCGACACCTCGCCGGCATCGCTGAAGGTTCCGATATCGAACACCTGATCACCGCTCCCTGTCGCCGAAATGACGGCACTGGCCTCAGAGACAGCCGCTTCGATGCCGTCGAGCGCAACCGCACTGGCGTCGATGTCGACTGAGTCGGCGATATGCTCCGCGTGTGGGACCGTCCGGTTGGCCACGAGTAGCCGGTCTACCTCCTCACTGAGCGCATCCACAGCGAGCTGGCCCATCTCGCCAGCCCCGACAACGAGCGCTGTCCCGTCTGCTAGCGAACTCTCCTGTTTGAGAAGGCGAACCGCGGCGGAGGCAATCGAGACGACACCCTCGTTGATTTTCGTCTCCGTGCGGGCGCGTTCGCCGACGTGAATCGCCTTCGTGACACCGTCTTCCAGCATCGGTCCGATGCCGCCAACGCCGCGGGCGGTCTCATAGGCGGTTCGAAGCTGGCCAAGGATCTGGTCTTCGCCAAGCACAATCGATTCAAGCCCGGCGGCTACTCGGAGCAAGTGACGGAGACTCTCCTCGTGACCCATCTCAACAACGACGTCGTCGGGCACGGCGCGGGTGAACAGTTCGAGCGCGTCAAGCCCGTCCTCGTGATCAGAGACAACGACGTACCCTTCGGTACGGTTACACGTCTGTAGCGCAATCGCTTCTTCGACCGCGGGGTTCGCGAGCAAGGATTCGACCGCATGGCGCTCGCTATCCGCCGCAGCGGTCTCTAATTGGTCGACGCTTGCGCGCTCATGGGAGATACAGACCCCAACAATTGCACCAGTGTCCCCTCTCACATTTGATCACCAGGTAACTCTCCGATCACGTCTCTAGCTACTTGCTCTCCCTTGTACCTGCCACTATCTAAAGCCTTCCAAACTTCCCGTGACCTGACAACGAACCTGACGGCGTCACGCCGTTCGGCCGCCGGGACCCCCCGGTCGCGCAGGTCCTCACGGAGGTCGCCGACGACCTCGGCCATCAGACCAGCGTTTCCGAACTCGTCTTCGAACCGCTCGCGAAGGTGTTTCGACAGCGCCGGCGCGCGCCCGCCGGTCGCAATCGCGAGCGTCACGGGGTCGTCCCGCACCGTCGCCGGCACGACGACGTTGCCGAACGACTGGTCGCCGTGGTCGTCGGCGCGGTTGACGAGCGCGCCGTGCTCCTCGGCAGCCGTGCTAAAGGCGTCGTTCAGGTCGGAGTCGTCCGTCGCGGCGACGACCAGCGCCGGGTCGGTCCGCTTGACCCACTCCGTGGCGTCCTCCGGGGTCGGTGCAGCCCGGACCTTTTCCGCGTCCGCGAACGTCCGGTCGCCGAATTCGGGGCTAAGGACGACGACGCTCGCCTCCGTAGCGAACGTGCGGGCCTTGCGTGCGCCGACCGGACCGCCGCCGACGACGAGAACCGTCTCGCCCTCGAAGTCGTGCATGAGCGGAATCATCGGTTGGCACTCCCTGATTCGGCACTGCGGTCCTGCATACGCACGGTCACGCCGTTTCTGTGTTCTGTCGCGCTCGTTCGTCCAGCCTGATACCCGTCTTTTTCAGAATCCGCGTCGAGAACAGCGTGTCCCAGTCGTCCTCGGAGACGTCCCAGTGTTCGGCCATCCGGTCGCGGACCTGCTGGATACGCTCCTGACTCTCCGCTTCGCTTCGCCCATGGGTCATCGCGAAGAAGTTGTACGGCCAGACGTCGTCGTGGCGGGGCCGCTCGTAGCAGTGTGTCACGAAGTCGAACTCGGCGATAGCGGGGCCGACCTCGTCGATGACCTCGTCGGGCACATCCCAGACGGTCATCCCGTTCTCGCTGTAGCCGAGCGCGTAGTGGTTCGGGATAACGCCGACGCGGCGGACCTTTCCCTCCATGTTGAACCGCTGTATTGTCTCCAGTACCCAATCAACGTCGGCATCGATTTCGTCGGCCACGTCAGCGTACGGCGTGGCGGTGACCGGGAGCCCGTCCTGGATTTCCAACACGAGGTCCAGTTCGTCGGCGGTCAGGGACTGGCTGTCCGTCGGTGTTACGTCCGGCCCCAGATCCGAGCAGTCGAGGTCCTGGGTCTGTGGCCCCTCGACGGGGAACTTCGCGCCGACGTGAAACTCCTGCTGTTTCGGGAGGTTGTACGTCTTCTCACCGGTTTCTGCCTCGATTTCGGCCAGAACCTCCTCGACTCGACTTTCCTCGGCCACCGAGACCACGAACCACATATTTAGATGCGGATGTTCGCGCTCGTAATTGTGCGCAACCTCTGGGTACGCGTTTACCATCTCGGCGTGTTCGTCGTAGCTGTCCTCTGGGGCGTGGGTTGCGACAAGCGTGGCGGTGCCGCCGATCGCTTCGGCGTTGATGAGTGCCCCGAACCGCGTGAGTACGCCCGCGTCGTCGAGGTCCTGTACGCGCGCTAACAGCTCATCCGCGTCGATGTCGACGCCGTGGTCGGCGAGGGCCGCCGCGGCCGGTTCGAACGGCCGTTCGACGACCGGGAAGCCGCCCTGGAAGGCGTTCAACACCGCCCGGTCTACCGTCCCGAGGTCTTCGCTCATACCGAAAGCTGGGAGTTCTGCGAATAAAAACAGCCCGGGACAGGCGAGCGAACGCGGCCCGCATATCCGGGTCGCCGGAGCGTTTTACGCCTTTGCGCCCCTAGTTCACGTGTGGCAATCTCGACAGCCGAACTGACAGTCCGGCTGCTGGTCTACCTGTTCGTCCTGATAGGGGTGCCGCTGTGGTTTGTCCTCATGTTCCGGCTCATGGATTACGCCGCACATGATACGCTGGTCGAGCAGTTCAGCGGCCAACGCAACGGTCGCGACACCGGCCAGCTCAACGCCTACTTCGAACAGGCTGCAGTCGACGCAAGGAGCTGTCGTATCTGTGGCGCAGCGAACGGTCCCAACTACACGTACTGTCACAATTGCCAAGAGCGGCTGTCGACCGGCGATTGACAGGCTTACTCGCCTTCGACGCCGGTGACTGCGTAGCCAGCGTCCTCGACAGCTTCGAGAATCCCGTCGTGGTCGGCGCTCGCCTCGTAGTAGAACACTAGATCGAAGGAACCGTTGCGAAGGAGCTGCTGACACTCCCAGACGAACTCCTCGTCGTCCAGCGTGAGGCCCTGATGCTGGTTCGACGCGAACTCGGGGTCGTCGCTGCCGGAGTAGACGAACGTGTCTGTCGGGTCCAGACCAGCGCCCTCGGCGATGAACTCACCGACCTCGATGGTGGCCTGCATCATCTCTATCTCGTCGCTACCGTCGTACTCCGTGTGGACGACAGCGCCGTTGAGCTGAATCTCGCCCGGCTCAAGTAGCTGTTTGGTCCGGCGGTAAAGGTCATCGTCGAGTGCGTCGGCCTCGCTCATACCATGCGGTCGGTGTTGCTGTCCCTAAGGCACTTCGGATTCAGAGTGCTGATAGGTCTACCCGAAGATATTCGGTTCGAGAGGCGGTGCAGCGACAGCGGTGGGAACCCACACGCTACCGAGTCGCACCGCTCAGTCGGTCCCGAACCCGTTGAAAAGCGAGCCGCCCTCGCTTACAGTCGCTCGAGGTTCTTCGCCCGCGGGCCTTTATCTGCCTGTTCGATGTCGAATTCGACTTCTTGCCCTTCTTCTAAGTCCGGGCCGCCGACGTCTTCCATGTGGAAGAACACGTCTTCGTCGGCATCGTCGGTTTCGATGAAACCGTAGCCACCCGTATCGTTGAAGAAGTCTACAGTGCCTGTCGCCATGGTTACAGCCGCGTGAGGTTTTTCGCGCGCGGGCCTTTGTCGGCCTGCTCAATCTCGAATTCCACTTCTTGCCCCTCCTCGAGGTCAGGACCGTCGATGTCCTCCATGTGGAAGAAGACGTCCTCGTCGGAGTCTTCGGTATCGATGAAACCGTAACCGCCTGTGTCGTTGAAGAAGTCTACCGTACCGGTCGCCATTGCAATTTGAACGTTAAGCCGGGGTATATTAAAACTATGCGCATATATTTCGATAGATTAGGGAGGAAATAACTGTACCCGATCCCTTCCACAAAGCCCTTATTGAGTGGTTGAAATGTACACAACGATGCTATCGAGGGGGAAGCGACTGGGATATGCAGCCTACGAGCGATTGCTCCAGTGGGAACTGTCTGGAACGCCGGACCACGTCGCAGTCATTATGGACGGGAACCGAAGATACGCTGAAAAGCAGGGCGCGAAAAAGCAGGAGGGCCACAGGGAAGGGGCCCAAACGACGGAGGCACTGTTGAACTGGTGCGACGAACTCGGCATTCGTGAGGTGACGCTGTACACGTTCTCGACGGAGAATTTCGATCGCGACCCCGAGGAGCGCGAGCACATCTTCGACCTCGTCGAACAGAAGCTCCGAACGTTTGCCGACGCCGACCGAGTCCACGAGGCCGGCGTGTGTATCCGCGCCATCGGCGAGACGGAGATGCTACCCGAGCGGGTACGTGACGCTATCGACTACGCTGAAGGGCGAACCGCCCAGTACGATCAGCTCAACCTCAACATCGCGCTGGCCTATGGCGGCCGGGCCGAGTTGCTCGGTGCGGCCCGCGACGTTGCCGCCGCTGTCGAAAACGAGACTCTCGACCCGACGGACGTCTCTGCGGAAACCATCGAAGAGCGGCTTTACGAGGGGCCGACCCGCGACGTTGATCTCATCGTTCGAACCGGCGGTGACGAACGCACCTCGAACTTCCTGCCGTGGCACGCCAACGGCAACGAGGCCGCCACGTTCTTCTGTACGCCCTACTGGCCCGAATTCCGGAAGGTCGACTTCCTGCGGGCGATCCGAACGTACCAGAATCGCGAGGATTCCTGGCGGACGACCCGTGCCGAGCGGTCACTGGCACTGGTTCGTGCCATCGAGCAGTCGGAACTGCCGACGGCCAAGCGGATGCTCGGGCGGTTCCGTGACGCGCTCCCGAGTACCGAACGCGAGCAACTCGACGAAGAGTACGACCTCGCGGACTGATATCCTAGCGGCCAAAGCGCCGCTGTCGCTCCTGATAATCTCGCAGCGCCCGCAAGTAATCTCGCAGCCGGAAGTTCTGCCAGTTCACGTCGGTGAAATACAGCTCCGAATACACGGACTGCCAGATCATGAAATCCGAAAGCCGCTCGGCCCCGGTCTTGATGACCAGATCCGGGTCGGTCGGAAAGACGAGATGCTCCTCAACTGCGGCCTCGTCGATGTCGCCCGGGTCGAGTGAGCCTGCGTCAACATCTTCTGCCAGTTTTTGGACGGCCGTCGCGAACTCTGACTGCCCGCCGAGTCCGATTGAAATCTGAATCGGAGCGTCGGCTGTCGTCTCGTCGTCCGGTACTCTGACCGCGATCTCCCGTGGCGCGGTGACGCTTTCGAGTTCGCGCTGCAGCGTCGGGATCGCCTCCTCATCAAGAACGCTCACGTAGACGACGACGGTGTCGGTGCCGTACTGAACAGCCCAGTCGAAAAACCGCTCTAAGGTCCTGTATGCACCGTCTCCAAGCAGGTCTCGCTCCGTAATCACCAGCGCGACCGTCTCGGGCAGGTCGGCGTCGCTGCGCCGAACGCGCATCGCGAGATATCGGTCGTATAGTCCCACGTCCGCCGGTATGCTGACGGCCCCAGTAAATCTCACGGTACTGTCGCCTCCACAGTTCGGAAAGGGTAAGTGCCTCTCGGGGATACCGGTGGGACGTGACTGGCACAGTCCGTCGGGCAGGTGCGTTCGCCGCCGTGGGGACCCTCGCGGTCGCCGTTCCGGCCGCAACGGGCTTTCGCTCGCTCGAACTCGCGACTGTCGCCGCTATCGCACCCTTCGTCCTCGTCGCCGCGCTCGGCGTCACGGTCATCGGACAGGACTCGCGGTTGTTCGACCTGTTCGCGCGCCCCGGTGACTACGAGGACGGGAAACTGTACGGCCTGGCGGCCTTCTCGCTTGCCGCCGCCGGGCTCGCGCTGCTTGCCGTTCGGTTCAGTTTACCGGTGCCGGTGTTCGTCGGCGTCGTCGTCATCGTCGCCTACGGGAACCTCGGCCAGCGACTCGCGTACACCGTCCGCTCCGACGAGGTGGTCGCAACTGCGGGCTTCGTCCTCGTCGGCTTCATTGCCGGCGTCGCGGGGCAGGTGCTCGGGACGCGGATTCAGGCCGCCGTCGGTGAGGGGGCGGCCGCTGTCGACATTCCACTCGTGCTGTTTCTCGCCGCCAGCGGCGCGTTCGTCGCTGCCCTGCTTCGCTCGGTCCTGTTCGAACGGGACGACCCGCTGGTGATGCTCACCGTTGGACTGCTGCTGTGGCTGTTTTTCGAACTCGATCCGTCGGTGACGGCACAGCGCGTCGTCATCGCGCTCGCCGTGACAGTCCTGCTCGGCTATCTGTCCTACGCGCTCGACACGGCGTCCCTCCCGGGGATGCTCACCGGCGTTCTCCTCTCCTTTTTGACCATCGTTCTCGGCGGTTTCGGCTGGTTCGCCATGCTGATTTCCTTTTTCGCGCTCGGTGGCCTCTCGACGAAGTTCCGCTACGAGGAGAAACTGGACCGCGGCATCGCCGAGGAGAACGAAGGCGCACGCGGAAGCGGGAACGTACTCGCAAACTCCATCGTCGCGTTGTTCGCCGTCGTCGCGGCGGCGGCGAGTCCGAGCCACATCGCTGTCAACCCGCTCTTGTTCTTCTATGCCTTCGCCGGGGCTGTCGCCGCCGCGATGACCGACACGTTCTCCAGTGAGTTCGGCGGGCTCTACGACAACCCACGGCTCATTACGACGCTCAAACCCGTTGAGCCGGGCACTGACGGCGGCGTCACCTGGCAGGGTGTGGCCGCCGGGGCCGTCGGCGCGGGCATCATCGCCGGTATCGCCGCGCTCACGCAAGACATCACCACAGTGGGCAGTGGCGTCATACTCCTGTGTGGGCTGGTCGGGATGATCGTCGACAGCCTGCTTGGCGCGACCGTTGAAGGCTCGGTCGTCGGCAATCAGGGCGTCAATATGCTCGCAACCCTGGCGGCCGCACTGGCCGGGGTCGGCGTCGTGCTGGTCGTTGGTCTCCCATGATTCGCGAGGCCCGTCCTGGGGATGAATCCCGGCTCCGGGCTATTCAGACGAACACGCTTGACGAGCCGTGGCCAGAACTACTCGGTGTCGGAATCGACGGCCCGCCGCTCGTGCTGGTGCTCGATATTGGCGAGCCGCTCGGCTACGCGCTCGTCGTGCCGGACCACCCGGTCGCGTATCTGGCGGAGTTCGCCATCGCACCCGGGAAGCAAGGGCAGGGTCTCGGGACAACACTGATGAACGGACTGCTGGACAGGCTCCGGGCTGGCGAGTTCGAGACGATTCGGCTCACCGCGCGCGCGGACGACAATCGGGCACGCTCGTTCTACGACGGCTTCGGGTTCTCTGTCGCTGACGAACTACCCGACCACTACGACGACGGTGACGGCGTGTTGCTCGTTCGAGACCTCTAACCCTCGATGCGGACCTGCACGGCCGTCGGCTGTTTGACGTACTCGCCGTGGCCAGCGGCGACGACAACATCGACGCCGCGCTGGGCGGCGACATCAAGAAGCTTCTGTGAGCAGTCGGCATCGATGACGACGGTCTTGGGAACGGCCTCAGCGGATGCAAGCAGCGAGACGACGGCATTGGCGTCGTCCTCCGCGAGCAGCGTCGCGTCCTCGTCGACGAGCCTGGCCGTCCCGCTGTGGCTCTGAATGACGGCTTCGATGTGGTCTGAAAGCGAGGGGATGGTCGGTTCTTCGCCGCCCCCAGTCGCGTCTTCGTCCGTTGCGGCGTCCGCCACAGCGGTTGCGTTCGAGTTGTCCGCTACACTCGTCGCCCCCTCGGTTGCTGCGGCCTGGGCCGACCCGGCCTGCGTGCCGGGCGTGGGCTGGCCGTCAGCGGAGTCTTCAGACATCGCGGCCGCCACGGCACCGCCGTCAGCGGTCGTCGACTCCCCAGCCTGGGACATCTCTTCGCGGATGCTGTCGAGGCTCTTGGCGCTTGCGACCGTCTCGTACGGCACCTTGTCCCGGAGCGCCGACATCACCTCGCTGCGGGAGAGGTCCTCGACGGACTTGTCGCTGGGAGTGACGGCGACGTAGTCCACGTCGCCGACCTGCGCGAGTTCCTTCAGAATGAGGTCCCCACCGCGGTCGCCGTCGAGGAACGAGGTCACCGTTCGACCGGCCGTCAGGTCCGCAATAGCGTCGGGAACGTCAGTTCCCTCGACTGCGACGGCGTTCTTGATGCCGTATTTCAGCAGTTGCATCACGTCTGAGCGCCCCTCGACGACGACAATCGCGTCGGAGTCGGCCACGCGCGGCCCAGCCGGGAGCCCCTCGTAGTCGGTCACGTCGGCGACCCGGACCTGCTGTCTGACCGTCTCGACGATGTCCGCGGTCTGGATAGACTTCTCCTCGAAGTCGTTCAGCAGTTCCGTTGCCCGCTCGACGACCTCGCGCCGCTTGGCGCTGCGTACGTCCTCGATCTCGGAGACCTCGATTTCGGCGCGGCACGGCCCCACCTGTTCGATGGTCTCCAGTGCCGCAGCGAGAATCGCCGTCTCGACCCTGTCGAGGCCGCTCGCGACGGTAATTTCGCCGAAGGACTGTCCACCCTCCGAGCGTATCTCCACGTCGATGCGGCCGACCTTCTTCGAGTCCTGCAGGTCCCGCAGGTCCAATTCGTCGCCGAGTAATCCTTCCGTCTGGCCGAACACCGCGCCGACGACGTCGCTCCGCTCGACGACTCCCGCCGCCGTGATGTCGGCATGTATCAGATATTTCGCCGTATCTTGCATGATTGTCCTGTTTTCCAGCCCGTCAACCGGTGTTCCGACGGACTGCTGTCACTATACTGATGTTGGGTAGTACAGCGGAATAACCTTGCGCACGCGAGTCGATGGCGAAAACCCTTCCACAGGTACGCGACGACCCGACACCGCTTCTGTGGACCACTCTATTCCCGAGAGGTCGGCTACTCACTTCAGTAGCGGAGTCATGCCGTCGATACCGACCTGAATGGCGTCAACCGGGTCCTCGGGGTTGTCGTGCTCGAAGACCAGCCACTCAGTCCCCGCCTCGCGGGCCGCATCGACCACCGCTTTGAGCGGAACGACACCATCACCGAGGGCGGTCGGCTCCCCGTCCGCGGTCATGTCTTTGAGGTGGACGACTGGAACGCGCCCGTCGAGTCGCCGAATCAGTGCGACGGGGTCCTGTCCCGCCGCGTGCGCCCAGCCGGCGTCGAATTCGAATCCAATCGTCGTCTGGTCGACGAGCGCGTCGAAGGCGGTACCGTCGCCGAGCGGGACGAACTCGTGGTCGTGGTTGTGGTACAGTAGCGGTCGGTCAAAGTCCGCCGCAAGCATTTCGAGTAGCGTCGCCGTCGACTCGACTGCGCTCTCACTTGCGAAGTGGTCGTCATCGAGATACGGGAGAACCAGAGACGGCGCGTCGAGTGTCCGGGCCTGATTACCAACGGTGCGAGGGTCGGACTGCAAGTCTTCCAGTTGGACGTGGACGCCGGCAATGCCGAGCCCCGCTTCGTCAAGCACGCGCCGGGACGCGCCCGGATCGCCGATGCCAGCGAACTCCACACCGTCGTAACCGGCAGCCGCGATACGGTCGAGTACGTCCGATAGCGGTTCCCGGAGCTCGCGGAGAGTCCAGAGCTGGATCGCTGTCTGCATACCGTTGCTGCGAGCGCTGTGATAAAATAACTGGACGGACTACCGAGGCGCATGGGATTCACTGAAACCAAGATCGATCCCGCACGGTTCCTCGAAGACGTAGAGATGCGTATTGGTGAAATCGTCGACGTCGAGCCGTTCCCCGAAGCCCGTAAAGACGTGTACAAGCTCGACGTGGCGTTTGGCGACGAAACGCGCCAGTCCGCCGCAGGGCTGACAGACGTGTACGACCCCGAGGACCTCCTCGGTTCACAGGTCGTCGCCGTCGTCAACCTCGGGACGGTCTCTATCGCCGGCTTCGAGAGCGAGTGTCTGGTCACCGGCGTCGACAGCGAGGACGGCGTCGTCCACCTGACGCCCGAACGGGAGGTCGAGCCGGGGACGCGGGTGTATTGAAGATGATTCTGTGACGTGGGCGTATTGAAGGAGATTGTTCTTCAACAAGAGATAGTGAAGGTTCGTTACCCATTAGTACCGCCAGCGGCTAGACTGTCGTAATATGAGTACGGTCAGGGCCGCTGGGTGGACAGTCGTCGCGCTCGTGTTGATGGCGTTGGCAGTGCCGTGGTTCCTCTGGGACACCAGCACGATCGCGGCCGGACTGCCCGTCTGGCTGTGGTGGCACGTTGGGTGGATGGCGCTTGCGAGCGTCGTCTTCGCCATCTTCGCGCGCACCGATTGGGGCCTCGGCGTCGAGGAGGTGAACTGACGTGGCCGATACTGCGCTCCAGTTGGGTATCGTCGGCGCGTACATGGTCGTCGCGCTCGCGGTGGGCGCGGTCGCCTACCGGCTCACCGAGCGCACCGCCGAGGACTACTACCTCGCAAGCCGGACGCTCGGCACGGTCGTGCTGTTGTTTACCACCTTTGCGACGCTGCTGTCGGCGTTTACCTTCTTCGGCGGCCCGAACCTCGCGTTCAGCGCCGGCCCCGAATGGATTCTCGTGATGGGACTAATGGATGGCATCATCTTCGCCGTCCTCTGGTACGTGCTGGGATACAAGCAGTGGCTGGTCGGCAAGCGCCACGGCTACGTGACGCTGGGCGAGATGCTTGGCGACCGGTTCGGGTCGACGGCGCTCCGCGTTGTCGTCGCCGCTGTGAGCCTCGTCTGGCTGTTCCCGTACGTGATGCTCCAGCAGAAGGGGGCCGGGCAAGCCATCGTCGGTCTCACGAACGGCGCGGTCCCGTTCTGGGTCGGAGCCGGCGGCATCACGCTGTTCATGATTCTCTACGTCGCGCTCTCGGGAATGCGCGGCGTCGCCTGGACCGACACGCTCCAGGGGCTGTTCATGCTCTCGCTGATCTGGGTCGCTGTCGCCTGGGTCCTCTCCGCCGTCGGCGGTGCGGGCGAGGCGACGGCCCTGCTGGCGTCCGAAGAGCCCGCGTTCGTCGGTCTCGGCGGCGGCCTCTACACGCCGCAGTACATCATCTCCACCGCGGTCAGCATCGCCTTCGGCGTGACGATGTTCCCGCAAATCAATCAGCGCTTCTTCGCCGCCGGCTCGAAGAAGGTGCTCAAGCGCACGTTCGCGCTCTGGCCGGTGCTGGTCCTCCTCCTGTTCGTCCCGGCGTTCATGCTGGGGGCCTGGGCGGCTGGACTCGGCATCACTGTCCCAGAGGGTGGCAACGTCATCCCGGCGCTGCTGGGCGAGTACACGCCGACGTGGTTCACCGCACTGGTCATCGCCGGCGCGATGGCCGCGATGATGTCCTCCAGCGACTCGATGCTACTGTCAGGCTCGTCGTACCTCACGCGAGACCTCTACCGGCCACTGACCGGCCGCGGCGACGCCAGCAACGAAGAGACCGACCGCCGCGAGGCGTTCGTCGCCCGCATCGGCGTCGTCATCTTTGCCACCCTCTCGTTCATTGCGAGCCTCTACACGCCGGGGACGCTGGTCCAGATCGGCGACACAGCCTTCAGCGGCTTCGCACAGCTTACTGTTCCCGTCGCACTCGCGCTGTACTGGCAGGGAACGACGCGCTCGGGGATGTACGCCGGCGTGGTCGGGAGTCAGGTGTTCTACGGCCTGCACGTCTTCCCCGTGCTTGCGACGGTTGGGGGACTGCTCGGTCTCGACGTTGCCCTGCCGACGGCGTACTTCGGCTGGACGCCGGGCATCGTGGGCATCTTGGTCGGTCTCGTGTTGACGGTCACCATCTCGCTGGTGACTGCCCCCGCGGCGACCGAGGACCGCACCGCATACGCCGTCTCCGGCGTCGAAAGCGACTGAGACCCGGTCGGTCCGGTGCTGACCGTTCACCGTGACAACCACCGGACGGCGGCCACCGTCGGACATGTAAACCTACAAAAGCATCCAGACCAATGTGCAGGTATGGACTCCGATAAGAACGTCGGCGGTCGAGACCGCCTGATCCGAGCGGTGCTGGCAGTCGTCCTGACAATCGTCTCCCTGCGCTGGCTTCGCAGTGGGAAGCGCAAGCGCGGCCTGCTCGCCGGAATCGGCGCGCTCGGCCTGGGCTTCAACGCCTCGACGGGCTACTGTGGCTTCAACGACACGCTCGACATCGATACGACGAGTGGGAGCGACGACGACGTGTTTGCACCGAGTGGCGCAGACGACGAGCCGGCAGCCGACGAGTCGACGGACGTGAGCGTGGACTTTACGTCCGCTGACGACACCGAAACCGCGAACGGCCACGCCAGCGGCGAGCTGACCTGCGCCGTCTGCGAGGACCCTATCGTTCCCGGGGAGCGCCGTGGGCCGAACGATGAAGGCGCTATCGTCCACGAGACCTGCGAGTAACGCGCCGGCATAAACGCTCAGCAGCCCGAGTCTGGTTCTTTTTATAATCACCGTCCCAGTCTTTCACATATGCAGACCCACATCGTCCCGGTCGGGTTCGACTACGACCGGCTCATCGCGCCGCTGGTGCGCGAGCAACTCGACGTTGACCGCGTCATCCTGCTTGAGGGGGCGGTCGGCAGCGAGGCCAACGTCGAGTACTCGCGCAACCTCGCTGAGAAGCTGGAAAAGGACTATCAGAATCTGCTCGGGGCCGAAACCGAGCGGTTCGTCGTCGCCGACGTGTACGACTACGACGAGGCCTTCGAGCAGGCCTTCGAACTCATCAACGCGGAACTCGACGCGGGCAGCGAGGTGTGGGTCAACGTCTCCGCGATGCCCCGGACTGTCTCCTTTGCCTTTGCGACCGCGGCCCACTCGATTATGGTCGAGCGCGAGGGTGACCGGGACCGCATCCACACCTACTACACGGTCCCTGAGAAGTATCTGGAGACGGAACTCGCCGAAGAACTGCGCAAGCAGATCGACATGCTGGAGGATATGCGCACGGGCGAAGAAGTCGACGAGCGCATCGACGACCGACTGGAAACCGCGCGGGACCTGCTATCGGAGTTCGACGAGCGGGGGACGACCATCGGCGCGAAGGAGATCGACGGCTCCCACGTGGTCGAGCTTCCCGTCGCCTCCTTCTCGAACGTCAAGCCCTTCGAGGAGGTCATCCTCTTTACGCTGGGCGAACACGGCGAGTTCGAGTCCGTCTCCGAGCTAGCACAGCAGTTGGCCCGGGACCTCGGTGAGGAGTACACCGACTCCTTCCGCTCGAAGGTCATCTACAACGTCGACCGGCTCGGCCCCGGTGGAAAAGGGTACATCGAGCAGGAAGAACACGGGAAGTCCTACCGAACAACGCTCTCGCGCATCGGACAGCTGTGGGTCCGCGCCCACTCCGCCGAGGACCGTGAGCACCGCGAGTCCGACCTGCCGTAAAGAGTGGCGGTGTCCAGAAGCTGCTGGAACGCCAGCGAAAACCGAAGTCATTAATCCTGCCGTTGGCGGAGTATTGTACAGATGGTGCGTCGACTCTCCCGAACGCTGGTTCTCGCGCCCGTCGGTGTAGGGGCCCCCACGCCCCACATCACCGCTCCAAATCGACGCACGCACCGCTGATAACCACGCTGCAGCCAGATGCTACCCGGGTGTTACACCCACCGTTTGAATATGAGTGACACACAGGACCCACCGCAGGACGAATCGACCGCAGACAAATCAGAGAACGCCCTCGACGGGGAGTACGACCCCCGCGAGGTAGAGCCAGAGTGGCAGGACCAGTGGGTCGCCGACGAGACCTACGCCTACGACGAGGACGCCGACACTCGCTTTACCATCGACACGCCGCCGCCGACGGTGTCGGGGAACCTCCACATGGGCCACCTCTACCAGTTCACGCTGCAGGACTTCGTCGCCCGCTTCCACCGGATGCGCGACGACACCGTCTACTTCCCCTTCGGCTACGACGACAACGGTATCGCCTCGGAGCGACTCACCGAGCGCGAACTCGACATTCGACATCAGGATTACCCGCGCCGGGAGTTCCAAGAGAAGTGCCGCGACGTGTGTACGCAGTTCGAGGATGAGTTCACGCAGGACGTGCAGTCGCTTGCGATATCCATCGACTGGGACAACACCTACAAGACCATCGCGCCGGATGTTCAGCGGGTCTCGCAGCTATCCTTCCTCGACCTCTACGAACAGGGTCGGGAGTACCGTCAGCGCGCGCCGACCATCTGGTGTCCGGACTGTGAAACGGCCATCTCACAGGTCGAACAGGAGGACAAAGACAAGTCGACGCTGTTCAACGACATCGCCTTCGACCTCGTCGAGACGGGCGAGGGACCGGCCGACGAGGACGCGAGCTTCACCATTTCGACGACCCGCCCCGAGCTACTGCCGGCGTGTGTCGCCGTCTTCGTCCATCCCGACGACGACGAGAACCAGCACCTCGTCGGTGGCAGTGCGCGAGTGCCCCTTTTCGAGCAGGAGGTTCCCGTCATCGCCGACGAGCGTGTCGACATGGAGACCGGCAGCGGCATCGTCATGTGCTGTACGTTCGGCGACCAGAACGACATCGAGTGGTATCAGGCTCACGACCTGCCGCTCCGGCTCGCCATCGACGAGTCCGCGACGATGACGGATGTGGCCGGCGAGTACGAGGGAATGCACACCACCGAGGCCCGCGATGCCATCATCGAAGACCTACGCGAGGAGGGCTCGCTGCTTGAGAGTCGCGACCACGACCACACTGTGCAGGTCCACGAGCGCTGTGAAGAGGAAGTCGAGTACCTCGTCACCGAGCAGTGGTACATCGAGCTGCTCGATAAGAAAGAGGAGTACATCGAGGCCGGCCGCCAGATGGAGTGGTACCCCGAGAAGATGGCTACCCGCTACGAGCACTGGATCGAAGGGCTCGAATGGGACTGGTGTATCTCCCGCCAGCGCGATTCGGGCATCCCGATTCCGGTGTGGTACTGCGACGACTGCGGCGAGCCTGTGATGGCCGAGCGCGAGCAGCTCCCGGTCGACCCGCTGTCGGACGGCCCGCCGGTCGAGAGCTGCCCCGAGTGTGGCCACGACTCGCTGACGCCCGAGGAAGACGTCTTCGACACGTGGGCGACCTCGTCGCTAACCCCGCTCGTGAATGCTGGCTGGGACTGGGACGCCGACAGCGAGTCGTTCACCATGGAACTGCCGGAGCTGTACCCCTTCGACCTGCGCCCGCAGGGTCACGACATCATCTCATTCTGGCTGTTCCACACCGTCGTCAAGTGCTACGAGCACACCGGCGAGGTGCCATTCGAGAACGTGATGATAAACGGGATGGTGCTGGACGAGAACCGCGAGGCGATGTCCAAGTCCAAGGGCAACGTCATCCCGCCAAGCGAGGTGCTTGAAGAGTTCCCGGTCGACGCCACCCGCTACTGGGCCGCCGGCACCTCCATCGGCGACGACTTCCCGTACAAGGAGGGCGACCTCGAAGCTGGTGAGCGACTCCTCCAGAAGCTCTGGAACGCCTCGCGGCTGGTCGACCAGCTCACGCCTGCGAGTCAGCCAGACGAGCCAGACGACTTCGCCGCAGTCGACGAGTGGCTGCTGGCCGAACTGGACGCAACCGTCGAGTCAGTCACGACGAAGTTCGAGGACTATGAGTTCTCGAAGGCCCGGAACGAACTCCGGTCCTTTTTCTGGAACACGTTCTGTGACGACTACCTCGAAATCGCCAAGCAGCGGCTTTCGGATGGGGAAGATACGTCGACCGAGTTCACGCTCCTGCAGGCTCATCGGACCTTCCTGCAGCTGTTCGCACCGTTCCTCCCGCACATCACGGAGGAACTGTGGGAGCGGTGCTACGAGGACGATAGCTCAATCCACACGACGGACTGGCCGACTTCGGGCGGCTACGAGGCCGACCTCGAAGCAGGCGAGACGGCGATGGAGGTCGTCTCCGCGCTCCGGCGGTACAAGACCGAGAACGGGCTGCCGCTGAACGCCGACCTCGACCACGTCGAGGTGTTCGGCCACATCGCCGGCTTCGAGGACGCCGTCGCCGAGGCGATGCACGTGGCCCAGCTGGACACCTACGACGAGGCCCCGGATATCACGACCGAGGTCAGCGGCATCGACCTCGACTACTCGCTCGTCGGCCCCGAGTTCGGAAGCGAAGTCGGCGCTATCGACGCCGCTATCGAGGACGGCGACTACGAGATCGACGGCGACACGCTGCAGGTCGCCGGTGTCGAACTTGACGACGAGATGTTCGCTGTCGAGGAGTCCCGGACCTACTCCGGCGAGGGCGAGATGACCGAAACCGAAAGCGCCGTCGTCGTGGTTCGGTAGGCTCGCTGCGTTTTTTCTGTCACAGACTCACTGCGTTCGCACCCATCGCCGGGACCAGTAGCATCAAGACCTGCGGGTCCGGTCATTTGAACCATGCGAACAGAGGAGCGGATTCGGGACCGCATCGAGGCGCTGCAGGACGAGTACGACAAGCACGACCCGCCGTCGACCGAGCTAGAAGACGAGGCCGAGGTCGCCATCCTGCGCGCTATCGAGGAACTGGAGTGGGTCCTCGACGAGCGCGAGGCAGAGGACGGGTTTACGACCTGAAACGCTACCGGAACCGCCATCGGAGGACAGCGCCGGTCACGCCTGCCGTTTTACCTTCTCTACGCGCGTCGCCAGTGCGAGAAACGTCGCCAGGAGCGTCAACACGACCGCCCAGCCCGCCGCGAGGTCGTGGGCGAGCACCGTGTGGTCAAACCCGCCCGTGACCAGCGGCTCAGCCCGGAGCCAGGTGTGGTGGGGGCCGTCCAGAATCGGGACGAAGTAATCGACCACGTCGTTGAAGCCGTACCAGAACACCGCGACGGCGACGGACATGACCGAGAAGCTCGCGTAGCGGTGGATGAGAAATGCCTCGGTGGCCATCGCCAGATGGCTCAGAATCAGGAACCAGTAGAGCCACAGCGGAATGCCACCGGGACCGTTGAGAGCGAGCTGAACGTATGGCGTCCACAGGCCGAGCTTGATGCAGCCGAAGAAGCCGAGCATGTGGAGCCACTGCGTGTCCCAGTCGAGCCGCCAGGCAACCAGTGAGAGCCCGATGAACATCGTTGCCACGGGCGAGTCCGGAATCAGCGGGTAGGCAGCCAGCGGAGCCGCACCGAGCTGGCCCTCCACGAGCGGCGGCGCTGTGTTCAGCGGCCGGCCGGCGTAGTACCAGAAGCCGAACAGCGTCCCGACCAGATTGACGAGCGCGATGGGCCAGGCGAGTCTGAGCCCGACGTTCTCCAGCCACGCTGGTAGCGGCGCGACGTACCGCGGGAGTCCCTCGGTATCGGGGAGCCGCCGGCTGAACACCCGCGCGACAGCCGCGTCGATGCGCCCGCCGACACCCTCGTCCGGAGCCATGTCGATGCAGTGGGGAGACGCGATGAAAACGGTAGTGGTCTCAGCCCCGTCCCCGAAAGAATATTGTGGTCACTGGCCAGATATTGGGTCCTCTGCGGGTGGGTCAAACGGCGTTCTGTCCCGCGAAAGGACACGCGTTAAGTAAATCCAGTCCTAAGTCTGGGTAATGACTGAAGAGACCGACCTCGAGGACCTCCGTCGCGGGACTGACCTCGTCAAGCGCGGCTTCGCGAAGATGCAGAAGGGCGGCGTCATCATGGACGTCGTCAACCGTGAGCAAGCCCGAATCGCCGAGGACGCCGGCGCGGTTGCCGTGATGCACCTAGAGTCGGTCCCGGCCGACATCCGCAAGCGGGGCGGTGTCGCCCGAATGGCTGACCCCAGCAAGCTCGAAGAGATCATCGAGGAAGTGTCGATTCCGGTGATGGGCAAGGCCCGCATCGGCCACACTGCCGAGGCCCAGATTCTGGAAGCCGCTGGCGCGGATATGGTCGACGAGTCAGAAGTGCTGACGCAGGCCGACGACCGCTACCACATCGACAAGCGCGAGTTCACTGCACCGTTCGTCTGCGGAGCCCGGAACCTCGCCGAGGCGCTGCGCCGCATCGACGAGGGCGCGGCAATGATTCGCACGAAGGGCGAGGCAGGCACTGGTGATGTGAATCAGGCTGTCACGCACCAGCGGAACATCCAACGCTCCATCGGGATGCTCGAAGGGATGGCCTACGAGGAGCGCGACGAGTGGGCCCGCGAACACGGTGCGCCCCGCCGGCTCGTCCACGAGACGGCGGACCGCGGCCGGCTGCCGGTCGTCAACTTCGCGGCCGGCGGCATCGCGACGCCCGCCGACGCCGCACTGATGATGCAACACGGCTGTGACGGCATCTTCGTCGGTTCTGGTATCTTCGGCGCGGAGAACCCCCAGGCGATGGGCGAGTCCGTCGTCGCGGCGGTCAACAACTACGACGATCCCGAACAGCTCAAGGAGATCGCAAAGAACCCCGGCAAGGGGATGAAAGGCCAGGCGAACGCGGACCTAGACGAAGAAGAGCAGCTGCAGGGTCGCGGCGTCTAACGGGAACCGCGACCAGTCGCTTTTTGTTTCGGTATCAGACACCGTACAGACCGCCGCACAAAGACGAAGACACAAGTTCCTACGGCGGCGATAGGTGGCTGTGCAGGGGACGGCAACGCCCACGCCAGCGGCCAACGATACCGGTGAAGGCCTTCTGGAACTCTTTACCGTGTTACAGCGGTCGCTGGACCAGTTGGTCGCGGCGCAGGGTCGACTCGTCGCGACGCTCATCCTCTTGATCGTCCTGCTTGTCAGTGTCGTCGTCGTTCCAGCAGTCCTCTCCCGACTCCGGGCCGTCGCCGCTGACCGGACCGGCGACTGGGTGCAGGTCATGGCCGACTACACGCCGACGACCATCCGCGGCGTGTTTCTCCGGATCGCCCAGTTCTCGATGGTCGTTCTCGTCGTCGTCTCGTTCCTCATCGTCTGGGGCGTTCTCGATATCGTCCAGACGGTTGGGCCGTACCTCGACGGGAGCGATCAGTCAGTACTGGCGACGATACAGACGATCGTTCTCGTCATGCTGGCCTTTGTCCTGTCCGACCAGATGCAGCGGTGGATCGGCCGGTTCAGTCAGGCTGTTACCGGCTTCACCGAACACCAGGAGGAGATCCTCCTCCGATTGGGGCAGGTCACCGTCTTCGTCACTATCGGTGCGACGGTCTTCGCCGTCTGGGGCATCGATCTCAGTGGCTTGCTCGTCGGGGCTGGGTTCCTCGGTATTGTTGTCGGTCTGGCCGCCAGACAGACGCTCGGTTCGCTCATCGCCGGCTTCGTCCTGATGTTTTCCCGCCCGTTCACCATCGGCGACTGGGTGCTCGTCGGCGACCAGGAAGGGATCGTGACCGATATCACCATCTTCAACACACGGCTGGAGAACTTCGACGGCGAGTTCGTTATCATTCCGAACGACCGCGTGAGCGACCGCGCGGTGACGAACCGCAGTCGCAAGGGGCTGTTGCGCCTCACGGTCGACATTGGTGTGGACTACGACACTGACGTTGACCGGGCGATGGACCTCGCCCGCGAGGCGATGGCCGACATCGAACACGTCGTCGATTCACCGACGCCGGACGTCGTTCCGAAGGACTTCGGGGACTCCGCTGTGGTGATGGAACTCCGGTTCTGGATCGATCACCCGACACCGCCGCGGAAGTGGCGCGCCATCTCGGCAGTCGTCCGGGGTGTGAAAGCTACCTTCGACGAGGAAGACATCTCCATCCCGTTCCCACAGCGGACCCTCTCGAACCGCGTGGACGCGGCGGACGAGGAGGCGCTGGAAGGCGGCGTGGAGATGCGTCCGGACGGCGACGGCTGACCTACAGATCGAGACCGTCGAGAAGGAGCCCCAGTCCGAGAACCCAGCATCCCAGTGCGGTCCCGAGCGTGCTGACGTAGAACAGCCAGGACAGCCCCTGCTCTGTTGTCAGTGGCCCGCTCATCGCGGCGGTCGCAGCATCGCTCGCGGCCGAGAGCGACCCGGCAGTGAGGGCCAACCCGGCGAATGCGCCGACGGCGACCGGCAGCGCCGCAGCTATCAGCACCAGACCGACACGTTCGGCCAGCGCGGCGACTGCGGCCGGGTCGAGGGATCGGCCACGAGTCGGGACCGGCTGCAGCTGTGACATGGTGTTACATAGCACACCCTGCGGTGATAAAAGTACGTTTCTCGAAGGCGACCGTGACACATATCCGGAGTACATAGCCGATCCGATAATCCCACATAACATGTCCCACAGGCTCTGAATCCGTATTTTACTGTTCGCTCTGGATGGTAGACACGCCGCGGCGGAGCGGCCGCCGGTCGAAACTACTATCCCCAACGGGACGAACGGAGTGATATGAGCACTCCGCCGGGGGAGTATTACACCGAAGAACGCTGGCAGAACTGGCTAGACCGTATCGAGGAAGAAGAAGTCGACCCTGAAGACGAGGATTCGGCACGGCTTCTGTTGAACCTTCAGGACGACGCCGCGATCGCGGTCGCGAAGATTCTCACCGATTACGAGGACGGGCCGCTCGACGAAGAGGCGACCATCGACGAGCTTACCGGCGTCCGAGAGATCGTTCTCGACGACATCGACATCGACGACGAGGAGACCGTGATGCTGATCGACGGCGTCCAGACCTCGCTTTTGTGCGTGTTCTACGCGGCCGAGGAGTTCGTTGCTGAAGGTCCCGCGGACGACGCGACCATCACCGACTACATCGAGGCCGCCGCGGACGCGGAAGCGGAGGAGGACCTCGATGCGGCGCTGGGCTACTGTGTGCAAGCCGGTACGCAGATCATCGGCGGGTCGGAGCTCCCGATGGAGGTCGCTGAGAACCTCGAATACGGGCTCGTCTCCGAGTGGGTCAACGGACTTGACAGTCTTCAGACCGCAATGAGCGACCCGGAAGTCGTCGAAGAAGACGAGAGTTGATAATTCGGCAGTCAGGTTTTTATCGCCGTCTCCGCAACTCATCGCCATGACTTTCACGGGCGATGAGCGCGCGCAGTCAGTACAGGTCGGAGCTGTACTGCTGTTCGGCGTGCTTATCATCGCCTTCTCCTCGTATCAGGCGTTTGCCGTCCCGGAGCAAAACCAGGAGGTGGAGTTCAATCATAATCAGGAGGTCCAGACGCAGTTGCAGGACCTGCGAAACGCCATCGTCTCCGTGCCGGGACAGCCGAGCCAGCAAGCCGTCTCGGTCCAGCTGGGGACGCGATACCCGAGTCGGCTGGTGGCGACGAATCCCGGGCCGCCGTCGGGGTTGCTGTACACAGATGGGACCAGCAACGAGTCCCAAAACCTCACGATTCGCAACGCCGAGGCACGCACCCCTGAGACGGCAGATTACTGGGACGGAACCACACCGCGGCACTACAACACGGGGGCCATCGCCTACAAGCCGGAGTACAACGTCTACGGAGAGGCCCCGGAAACGGTCTACGAGCACTCGGTCGTCTACAACCAGTTCCGCGAGGGGAACATCACGCTCTCGGAACAGGCGATGGTCGACGGGCGCGACATCACGCTCGTCGCACTCAACGGGTCGATGAGCCGCTCGGCAAGTGATTCGGTTACGGTCGACGTAGAGCCAAAGTCCCAGTCCTCCCGAACGGTCCGTGTAACAAATACGACGGCGACAGCAAACGTCTCAGTGTCGTTTCTCTCACGACTTCCGGCATCGGAGTGGAGAGTGCTTCTCGACGACGAAATCGACCCGAATCCAGGCAACAAAGGCAATGAACAGTACGTCGCGAGTGTCACTGGAGCCGAGGGACCGGGCTCGCTCTATAACGTCACTCTCGTTTTCGAACGAGGCTCCACGTATCGCCTGAAAATGGCGAAAGCGGGCGTCGGATCGGGCGACACCGACGAAAGTGACGCGTACCTCACGACAGTCGGCAGTGAAGATGTTACTGTCGCGAAGGGCGACGACGAAGAGATTGTACTGGAAGCCCGGGACGCGTACAACAATCCTGTAAGCGATATCGAAATTAACGGCTCAGTCGATGGAAGCAACGCTGGGTCCCTTACCACGGACACACAATCGTCCGACAGCGACGGTCGCGTCAGGTTCGTCTACGAGGCAGGCCAGTCGATGGCAACTGGAACATACACCGTCCAGTTCAGCTTAGATGAGGTCAACGGTTCGTTCGATGGCGAGACGCCTGAAGATGTCACGGTGCAGGTGACGGTGACGGAGGCAAATCAAGGATCCGGGGGCGAGTCCGGCAACACAGGTCTCATCTACAACGAGGACGCTATTGCCCTCAACAGCAATGGGAACACTGATGGGGGCGTTGATGGGGGCGTCCAGTTTAGTGTCACCAATGAATTAGGCGAGGAGATCACAATAACGACGGTGGCAATCGACCCGGTTAACGACGATATAATCCGACTCAGTGACACCTTTAGCAACGACCGTGACCCAGCACCACAAGAGAACGAAGTATATATTCAGGCAGACACTAACGGATATACCGACTTCGGTGGCGGAACAGATGTCCCACGGACTGTTGATGTCGACAGTGATGGCAGCCTGAACGGTCCAAACCCAGTACTGTCCGATACGTCAACGGCGACATTCCACCTGTTCGAGTTCATTCAGGATACCTTCTTTGGCTCTTCCGAGATAGATATGACCGGAGAGAGCGTCACGATAACCGTCACCTACGAGCTATCGAGTGGCGGTACCGATTCGAAGATGTTCACGGTCACCCCCGGCGGCGCGAACACGAACGCGCAACCGAACGCGGACTTCACGATAACCTCCAACGGGGGAGAATCGAACGGGAAATGGGATTTCGATGCCAGCCAGTCCAGTCCGCAGGGAGACATCGCAGCCTACGAGTGGGACCTCGACGGCGACGGTATCTTCGACGATGCGAACGGCCAGATATTAGAGAAGAGAAGTGTGTCGTCTGGCACGAAAGTAGCGCTCCGTGTCGTCGACGCAGAAGGGAACGCCGACACGGTCCGTAAAGTGGTGTAACAGTCTTTGTCGATAGATCTCAGCAGAGATTTACGGTAATGTAGACGACACCGTCGGCAGTCGCCGCGCCGACGCCGATGTGGTTCGCGTTCGCCACGTACAACGTGTCACGGGGGCCGGAGAGGTCGAACCAGTGGTCTGCGACAGTATCGGCGACCCGCGTCGCGTTCGCGCCGTTGGGGTCGACGCTCGTGACCAGTTCGAGGTCGGTCACCGGGCGGATGTACGCGTTCCCTTCGTGGCGGAGGCGGCACTGCTCGGACAGTCCGGCGGCCGCGTACCGGTCTGTCGTGTCTGACCCGTTCGCAATCGGGGAGGCCAATCCCTGTGCAGCCATTCGCTCACTGTGGTTGCCGGCCATGGCTGACAGCGTCTGGCCAGTTTTGGTCTCATCCGAGAGGGAGCCGTCGACGGCGTCGTTGGCAATCGGGTTGCCACGTCGGTCGTTGATTGCCGCCACAAGCCGGTCTTCGAGGCGGGCCGTATCGATAGCCGTCCCCGAATCAGCTGGCGTGGTCTGTGCCGTGTCCGGGGTCGCGGTAGATTCTGCGGACTGCGTCACTCCGGCCGCAGTCTCCTCGCTACTCGGCGTCGCCGGTGACGCACTTTCTGCACTGGGCGTCGCTGCTGGTGATGGTTCCGTGGATTCCACCGGTGCTGACTGGGTCGCGGCTGCACCAAGCGTCCCCTCGACCGCTACTCCTGCGAGTCCCGAGACACTGAGTGCCGCCAGAACTACCAAACCGAGTGTGATGACCGATCTCTTCATATGAAACGTCCCTGTACCGTTCCGAGAACTGATATCTGGGATACATTTATCCCGGAACTGGCTTGAACGGCGTAGATTCGGCTCTCTCTCCACAAATATGTTTGGACAGAATCGGCGCTCCGATTACCAGCGACGAAAACCCGCCCGTAAACATCTTTACTGTGGCTGCGTGTGCTGAGGTATGGGTGACCTGTCGCGGCGCGGCTTTGGGGTCTCGGTACTCGCCGCGCTCTCCGCCGGCTGTCTCGGGAGTCGGCCTGACCAGGAATCCGAGACGACGCCTGTCCCAGAACCGACAGCGTCACAGCGTGCTGCCACAACTGATCACACTGGGGCTGCCACAACGCCAGCGGCGGACAGTGCTGGGACTTCAGCGGATACCCCGACAGCACAGCGCGCCGAGGCGTCACAGACGAATAGTTCTACGGAAACGTCAGCACGGCTGCAGGTCGAGACCGAGACACCGACGCCAACACCCGAGCCGAACCACCGGTCGGTCGATACGACATTCCGTCTGGAAGAAAACGAGCATCAGGATTTCACGGTCAAGGTGACCGGCCAGACGACGCTCACCTACGACCTCATCGTTCGGCGTGGCCCGGCCGTGGATGTCATTCTGTTCACCGAAGAAGAATATCGGGCGTTCCAGAGCCGCTACCGGGCCCGATACGCTGGTGAGGTGTCGCGGTTCCACGAAACGAACATCCGCGACAATCGGATTACCATCTCACCGGGGACGTATCGGCTCGTGGTCAACAACACCGACTGGTCGCGTGCCGTTCCGTCACCGGATGAGCCGTACGACGTTCTCGAAGGCGAATGCATGGTCGATTTCTCTTTTAGTACGGAACCGACGACCAGCGAGTAACTGTCTCACAGAGCGTTCGCGGCCCATCGGCGCAATACTAGTCAACCGTCGAAAGAGAAGTCGACAAGCCCATATACATCCACGCTGACGCTAGACGTATGACTGCAGTCGGTATCGACGCTATGGAGATCTGGACCGGGAAGCTCAAACTCGACCTCGCGCAGACGTTCGCGCCGGCCCAGGGGGACGATCCGGGGAAGTACACGAAGGGGCTCGGCCTGCGTGCCTCGTCGTTCCCGGACGTGTACGAGGACATCGTCACGATGGGGGCGAACGCGGCCCATCGTCTGATGGAGCGCAAGGGGCTGACACCCGAGGACATCGGCCGCATCGACGTGGCGACTGAGAGTGCCTTCGACAACTCGAAGCCCGTCTCGACGTACATCGCGGGTTGTCTCGAACAGGTGTACGACGAGAACTTCCACCACGCCAACAAGGGCGAGCGGAAGTTCGCCTGTATCTCCGGGACACAGAGCCTCGACGACGCATACAACTGGATCCGCGCCGGACGGAACCGCGGTCGGGCCGCGCTCGTCATCGCAACTGACACCGCACTGTACGCCCGCGACGACCCCGGCGAGGCCACGCAGGGAGCCGGCGCGGTGGCGATGCTCGTTGACGAAGACCCGAATCTGGTCGAACTCTCGACCGAACAGGGGTACGGCAGCGCCGACGAAACTGACTTCCTCAAGCCCAATCAGCAGTTCCCGTCCGTCGACGGCAAGCGCTCGGTGAACGTCTACCTCGCTCGCATGCGCGAGGCGCTGGAGGACTTCGCGGAGGTGGCCGGCGATATCCACCCGGGCGACTACAAGATGATTCCGTTCCACACGCCGTTCCCAGGGATGGTCCGGAAGGCCGCGGCACTCGGCTACCGACACATCATCCGCGGCACCGACGTGGGCGACCTGATGGCCGAGGAGATCGGTCACCAGCCCATGCGCGCGGACTTCGAGACTGACGACGAGTTCCACGCGGCTATCAAGGAGTACACCGACGCACTCACGGAAACCGAGCGCTATCAGGACTGGTACGCTAACACCATCGAGCCGACGCTCGAGATCTCCCGGGAGGTCGGGAACTGGTACACCGGTTCCGTCCACATCGCCCGCGCCGCCGGCCTGAAACACGCCCGTGAGAACGGACTAGATCTGGACGAAGCTCAATTGTTAGTTGCCTCCTACGGGTCCGGCGCACAGGCGGAGGTCCACGCCGAAACCATTGTCCCCGGCTGGGAGGAGGAGATCGGCGCGCTCAACATCGACGAGCAGATCCGGAACCGCCACGAGCTCACCTTTGCGGAGTACGAACAGGTCCACGACGTCCATAATCACGATACTGAGGCCGATGTCGAGGAGTTCACCGCACCAGAAAAGGAGTTCGCCTTCGACGGCTGGGGCCGGATGGGTGAGCGGAAATATCGGTACGTGGAATAGCGAGAGCCCGAGCAAAGCGAGGGGTCTCGTACACGACGAGCGGCGTAGCCGCGAGAATAGCGAGATTCGAGGCGAGCAGCGCGAGCGAGAACCTCGAATAGCGAGGGGAGGGGGAACGCAGTGACCCGTGAGCAGCGAGAGGGCGAACGTAGTGAGCGGCCCTCAAAAAAGAGCGACGACGACAGGCATGGGGAGTAGCGAGGAACGTATTATGGGCTGCTGTGAATATACCAGCACTATTTGCGTCGGCAGTGAGCAGTATGCAACAACTATTTATCAGTTCTCCACCAGATGCGTGCTTGAACCGTAACCGAGGAGCCAATGATCGGGTTGGAACGAGGGACAGTCAAACTCGTACAGTATCGAGAGAGGTGGAAAGCCTCCTATGAGGAAGAAGTTGAGCGCCTGAAAACCGTTGCTGGTGAGCGACTGCTCGATTTCGAACACATCGGTAGTACCGCAATTGAAGGCTTGCCAGCGAAACCGATAATCGATATCCTTGCAGTTGTCGAGAGTCTGGAAGAAGCGGGAGCGTTGGTTCCAGTTCTTGAACAGAACGGGTATGAGCACCGACCCGATGAAGACGTATGCGGTCGGCTATTCTTCGCCAAAGGTCCACGTACGAACCGGACGTACTACCTTTCACTCGTGGAATGTGATAGTGATTTCTATCACGAAAAAATCGCCTTCAGGGAGTACCTCAGAGAACATCCAGAGGTTGCTGAACAATATGCGTCGCTAAAGAGGGCGCTAGCGGAGAAATACCCGAAAAGACGAGAGAGATACACTGCTGAAAAAAGTGATTTCATTCGAGATGTACTTGACAGTGCAATGAGTGAGTAGCAGTCCGACGGAGCAGTTATGTCACGCTGTCCGGTGCACAAAGAGATCGCAGTCACGACAGCAGTCGTTTTCCAGAGAGTGCGTCGGCGAGCGCGAAACAGTACGGTCAGAACCGGCTCGCTCAGGGAAGCTCTCGCAGGCCGCCCAGCACGTCCTCGAGATCGGTGTCAGTGATCGCCAGCGAGAAGTCGTCGATGCGGGCCAGATCTTCCGCGTGGTCCCAGACAGCATCCTCGTTGAGCCCGTGGAGGATGACGGCGTTGGGCGTCGGTGAGACGACGCGGAGCGCGACCAGTGGAGATTCGCCGCGGGTCACGTTCGTGAACACGAGCGCGCGGTTCGTCGACTGGCCGTACAGCTGGTAGAACTCGTCCGAGGAGAGGCGCGTGATGGCGGCGATGGAGTTGATGACGGTGTGGCCCGCGACAGTGTCCTGACTACCCCGGAACAGTTCCTCGGCGTCGATGGCGTCGTAGACGCGCTCGACACCCACATTCGCGGAGTATTCGCGGAGGTCGTGGACCACGTCGCTGTCGAACCCAGCCGAAAGCACGCGGGCGTGCTGACGGATGTGGTCGCCACCGCGGTTCTCGTCGATGTCGAGCAGGGCGACGACGAGTCGCCTGACCACGCCGATACCGGGGTTGTCGCGCCGCCCGCTCTCGTAGTCCGAGACCACGGACGGGGAGACGTCGAGTTCGTCGGCGAGTTCGGTCTGTGCAACGTCGAAGTCAGTGCGCCACTTCCGCAGGGTCGCCCCTGGGTCGTCGCTCAGTGCCACCTCACCCGCCATTTTTTCCGCGAGGTCGTCGCGTGCGCCCCCTGCCATTAGTTCACACGCTGGAGGGTCGCGAATAAAAGGGTATCGGAACCACGGGCGCTTACCGGCGGGCGGTCAGTTCGACGGCAGCAAGGACACTGTTTGATGGGGCGTGAACGACGCGTACCTCGATGGTGTCGCCGGGCTCAACGGTCTCGCCGCCGGCGTTCAGTTGGAACGTGATGGCCCGGCCCGCTGACCACCGCTGGCCGCCGTTGGCGATGACACCGCCGACACAGTAATCATAGACGACGTTGTCCGGGTCGTCAATGTTGCTCGCTGACAGCGCCGTCCCGGAGACTGGCAGGTCGACGATGCGAGCGTCGCTGTCGGGGAGTGCAACAGCGATTGTCAGTTCGTCGGCCGGAACCGGGTCGCCGCCGGCGTGTCGAATCGACACCGTGTTGACGCCGCATCCACCCGATGGGCCAGTCACGAAATCTCCGGTCGAGCGGGCGACAGTGGGCGTCCGCTGGTTCAGGTCGCTGCTCGCAGTGACCACAAATCCGCCGACTGCCGCAGCCAGAAAGACAGTAATCGAGAGCATGAGGACGACGCCGATGACTGGGCTGACGCCGCGAGGGTCACGAGAGAGATTTCGTCCGGCCACTGGTGGGACAGGCTGCCCGTTGCTTCCAATAAAAACCTCAGCAGTAGACCGGTACTGCTCCGCAATCACTAAACGCCGGTCGCGCCAACCACAATCAAATGGATTGGACGGAGAAGTACCGCCCGACGACGCTGTCAGAGGTGCGGGGCAACGACAAGGCCCGCGACGCACTCAAAAAGTGGGCGGACACGTGGGACGACCACCGCGAGGCAGTTATCCTCTATGGCTCCCCGGGCATCGGGAAAACCTCGGCCGCCCACGCGCTGGCAAACGACATGGGGTGGCCGACCATCGAACTCAACGCCAGCGACTCCCGGACCAAGGACGTCATCAATCGGGTGGCCGGCGAGGCCGCCAAGTCCGGGACGCTGACCGCTGGCGGTGGCGGCCGCCGGCTCGTCATCATGGACGAGGCAGACAACATCCACGGCAACGCCGACCGCGGGGGCGCACGAGCGATAACAGCCCTCGTGAAGGAGGCCAGCCAGCCGATGATTCTCATCGCCAACGAGTACTACGAGATGTCAAACGGTCTGCGGAACAACTGCCAAGACATCGAGTTCCGGGATGTCTCGCCCCGCTCTATCGTCCCGGTCCTGCGTGACCTCTGTCGTCAGGAGGGCGTCGAGTACGAGTCCGACGCGCTGCAGGAACTCGCCGAGCAAAACAGCGGCGACCTGCGGGGCGCTGTCAAGGACCTCCAGGCCATCGCCGAGACGACGGAACGGCTGACCGCTGACGACGTGGTGACCGGCGAACGGGATACGACCGAGGGCATCTTCGAGTACCTCGACGTGGTGCTCAAGGAGGCCGGCGCGCAGGACGCGCTTGAGGCCAGTTACGATGTGGACGAGACGCCGGACGACCTCATCAACTGGATCGAGGACAACATGCCCAAGGACTACGAGGGGGGCGAACTGGTCCGCGCATACGAGTTCCTCTCGAACGCCGACCAGTGGCTCGGCCGCGTCCGGGAGACACAGAACTACTCCTTCTGGCGGTACGCCGGCGACAACATGACCGCCGGCGTCGCCGCGGCCCGAGACGGAACGAAGGGCGGCTGGACCCGCTACGGCCCGCCGAGCTACTGGTCGAAACTCGGTCGGTCGAAGGGGACCCGGAACACGCGGGACTACGTCGCCCAGCAGATAGCCGCTATCGACGGCGTCTCGATGCGGACCGCTCGCCGGGAGATCATGCCGTTCCTCGCGACGATGACGCACCACTGCCGAAACCGAGACCTAACGGTGGCAATGGCAGCGACCTACGATATGGAGGCCGAACACGTTTCTTTCGTCACCGGGTCGGGCAAGGACACGAACAAGGTGCAGGACATCGTCGCCGACGCCGAGGCACTCAAGGAGGAAGCCGCCGTCGAGCACTCCGGCGGGGTTTTCGAGGGTGCGAGTGCCAACGGCGGCGACGGGGACAGCGATGCAGATGGCGATGCTCCAGATACCGATGCTGGCGAGGAGAGCGGTGACCAGCAGGTGACCCTTGCGGCGGACGATGGCGCTGAATCCGACGCCACCAGTGACAGCACCGCTACCGATGACGAGGCGGAAACAGCGAGTGAAGCCGCCGAAGACGACGACCAGCAGTCCGGCCTTTCTGACTTTATGTAGTCATCGACTGGTCGTGCCGAGGCCCGGAATTGCGACCCGGTCTTCGACGTATTCCATCAGAAGCGACGCCGAGAGGACCAGCGCCAGATACAGCAGCCCGGCGAGGACGAACAGCTCCGTGTACCGGTAGGTCTCGCTAGCGATGGCGTCGGTCCGCTCGAACAGTTCACGGACGGTGATGAAACTCGCGAGCGACGAGTACTTGATGAGGTACACCAGTTCGTTCGACCAGCCCGGAATGGCGTAGCGAAGGCCCTGGGGCAGGACGACGTGGCGTATTCCATCGACCTTCGAGAGCCCGATGGCACGTGCGGCGGTGAGTTGCCCCTCCGGAACGGAGTTCAGCGCCGAGCGGATGTACTCCGACTGGTAGGCGGCGCTGTTGAGCATGAACGCGATAACGGCCACCCAGAACGCCTGCGCGGGGATGAATTCGGTCCCGACCGCGGGCAGTTCGCGGATAATCGTCGTCAGCGGCGTCGCGAAGTAGAGGACGAATAACTGGGCGAGCAGCGGCGTCCCGCGGAACAGTTCGGTGTATCCCAGTGCAAGCGAACGGGTGAGCGTCCCACCGTACACCCGAGCAACACTGAGTGGGACGGCGATAAAGAACCCGAGCGCGATACCCAGCAGCGTTAGCAGTATCGTCGCCCACACGCCGGTCGCCAGTGGCGGCAGATACGGAATCGACGCCGCCAAGAACTCGAAGAAGCCGGCGACCCAGCCGACGGGGACCCCGACCGGACCGAGACTCGCCGCGAGACCGCCGAGCGTCGACGCGGCCGACTCGAACGGTGCAGTCGGGAAGAACGACGTGTTGCGCTCGATGAGCGCGCCGTCTAGCAGGAAGTCGTTCGTCCAGCGCACGACGAGCCACGTCCAGAAAGCCCCGACAGTCAGCAGCGTCAGCGGCTGGTCGGTCAGCCCGGCAGCACGGGCACGGAGCGTTCGCCCGGCGGTCGTGGACTCCGGCGTCCCCATCGGTCACTCCTCCTCGTGGGCCGTTTCGAGGCGGCTGAGGAATTCCCCGGTCCGGGCCGCCTGGGGGTTCTCGAACAGCTGTTCCGGCGGGCCGTGTTCGACAATTTGCCCATCGTCAAGGAAGATGATGTCCGACGCTGCAGACCGCGCGAACCCCATCTCGTGGCTGACGACAAGCATCGTGATGCCCTCCGCTGCGAGGTCGCGCATCACCTCAACGACCTCGCCGACGAGTTCGGGGTCAAGCGCGCTGGTCGGCTCGTCGAACAGGAGGAGCTTCGGGTCCATGGCGAGCGCGCGGGCGATGCCGACGCGCTGCTTCTGGCCGCCTGAGAGTTCGGCGGGATACGAGTCAGCCTGGTCCAGGAGCCCGACCTGTTCGAGGTGTTCGTACCCCTTCTCCTGCGCCGCCGCTTTGTCCATGCCACGGACTTTCCGCAGGCCGAGCGTGATGTTTCCGAGTGCCGTGAGATGGGCAAAGAGGTTGAAATCCTGAAACACCATCCCGACCTGCTTTCGGAGTTCGTTCACGTCGGTGTCGGCGTCGGTAACACAGTCGCCGTCAAGGTAGATATCGCCGCCGTTGATCTCGGTGAGGCGGTTCACACAGCGCAGCATCGTTGACTTGCCGCTTCCGCTGGGACCGATGACTACGTCGACATCCCCGGCGTCCATCTCGAAACTGACGCCGGAGAGCACCTGTTCCTCGCCGTAGGACTTGTACACGTCGTCAAGTTCCAACAGCGGGTCGCTCATGCCCGCTCACCGCCGGGAATGCTGAAATGGTCGTCGACGTAGTCGAGCGAACGGTTCGTCACGAACGTGAGGACGAAGTAGATGAGGCTCACAGTTAGGAAAATCTCAAGCGCAGCGGTGCTCTGACCGCCCTGGTAGAGGTTCTGGCCGACGGTCAGCAGCTCGCCGAGGCCGATGACGATGGCGATACTCGTGTCTTTCAGGACGATCGTGAACTCGTTTTGGAAGCCAGGCACGCTCCGGCGGAGCGCCTGTGGGACAACGACGCTGCGGATCGCCTGTAGCCGGCCCATACCGACAGCACGAGCGGCTTCCAGCTGTCCCTCGTCGACGCTCTGGAGCGCGCCGCGGAATATCTGTGACTGGTAGGCGGCGCTCCGGAGCCCGAGTGCGATGGTCGCGGTCACGAAGGCGCTGCTTGACACCGAGAGGCCGAAGAACAGCAGGATGATGATGACGAGCAGCGGCGTCCCGCGAAGGACGACGCCGGCCGTCTCGACGGCGCGTTTGAGCGGGCCGCGCCCGTAGACCTCAACGGCACCCGCCGGAAACCCGAGCAGAAAGCCAAGCAGGATGCTCGTCGCTGTCAGGGCGACCGTGACACCCGTGCCGACGAGTAGCAGGTCGAGGTTCCCGATGACGAACGCCCAGTCACTCTGCAACGGGAGGGGTGGCATCGGTTACTGCTGGCCGAACCACTTGTTCGTCAGGTCCTGGTAGGTGCTGCCATCCCTGACGGTGGACAGGCCGTCATTGAGCGCCTGCGTGAACTCGTCGTCGCCATCGCGGACGCCAAAGCCGAAGTTCTCGCCCGTCTCGTAGGTGAAGGCGATGGTGACCGGGCGCTGTGCGGCGAACGTCTGTGCGACCGGCTCGTCGATGACGACGGCGTCGATGTTGCCGTTCTGGAGGTCCTCGACAGCCAGCACGTAGTTGCCATAGGAGTTGTAGTTCGACTCATCGAGGTTCCCCGGCGAGATGAGTTCGTCCTGTACCGTCGTCTCGCCAGTTGTTCCCTTCTGTGCGCCGATGGGGCGTCCGGAGAGGTCCGACAGGGACGCCGGCGAGAAGTCGCCGTCCTCACGGACGACAATCGCTTGATTCGAACTGTAGTACGGATCGGTGAAGTCGATGGTCTCGTCGCGCTCGTCGTTGATCGTCATCCCCGCGGCGACTACGTCGATGTTCTCGTTCGTCAGCGCCGGAATCAGTGACTTGAACTCGAACTCTTCCCAGCCGGCCAGGGTGTAGTCGGTCTCGTCGACGACCGCTTCGAGCAGGTCGATGTCGAACCCGACGAGTTCGCCGTCCTGCTTCATCTCGAACGGCGGGAACCCCGGTGCAGTTCCGGCAGTGATTTCGGTACTGCCGTCGCCGCCGTTACCGCCACCGCCGCCGAAACAGCCGGCAAGTGAGACGGTTACTGCGGTTCCACCGACCGTGGAGAGATACTGGCGTCGTGAAAGGCCGTCGTCTGACATAGTCCTCACCACACGACAGACCGGAATATATCTTACGTGTTAACCACGGGGGTGGTACTCGTATTCAATCGTCAGCGCGTGCTGTGTGCTGGGTATCGGCCGATTGCACCGACGGCGGCTCCGCCGTATCGGTGTAGGCCCACGCCGTCGCCGCGACCATCGCGCCGAAGATGAGCTGTGCGGCCCCGTGGTGGAGCACCTGCGCCGTGGCACCGAAGTTGAAGATGGTGTTTGCGCCGAGGAGGACCTGAACCGGGAGCACGACCGTTGCGACGGCAGTTGCGAGCTTGATCCGCCGGCTGTACTCACCGCGCCACGCGGCGATTGTCGAACCGAGAATGCCGAAGCCGGTGATCATCGCGACTAAACGGTGGAACCACTCGACGAAACTCGCCCAGTTTGCGGGGAACAGCCCCATCCAGCCGTCACAGAACGGCCAGCGTGCCTCACAGGTCAGCCCGGCACCGATAGCGCCGGTGTACACGCCGAGCAGGATGAGTGCGAACGTCAGCACCGTCGTCGTCGCCACCAGTCGGCGGAAACGGGTGGTCATACCTAGACCTTCGGTTGCACGTACTTATGCTCTCTTTTCGCGCTTGGCCGCCGAGCACAGTTATCTTTACTGATATTCTCGGAGTCACCTTTACCTACAGGTGTGTTGGAATGGAACATAGCTACCTTATGTTCGAACAGATCCGCACCTACATCTACGGCCAGGGGTCACGTTCTTCGGACGCTGGGGCCCGGCGGGCGGACGGCGGATTCGTCGCGAGTGACGGACGGACTCGCTTTTTGACCGACGCCATTGACCCGGACTCACCGCATCTCGACAATTGCTTCGAGGACCCAGACAAGGCCGCGATTGGGACACAACACGTTGAGCGGCAGTTCGAACTCGGCTCAGACGAACTCCAGGCGCTGATCGACGACTACAAGACCGCTGGGATCAGCCAACGTGAGTTCGTCGCAACACAGGGCTTCGTCACCGAATCGCTCGTCGAAGGTGCGTTCGAGCAGCTTCGGGATGAACTCGGCCCGGATGCCCAAGCCGCCATCGACACTGTCGAGGCGGAGCTTCACGAAGGACTGGAAACGACACGATCCGTCTCCCAGGCCGGCGTCGATGCGTTCAGCGGCTCTGCAGCTAAAAGTGGCGCTAACGAAGGGTTCGACTACCACGACGTACTGCAGCATATCGGGACGCCGCTCTTTGTTCTGGATACGAACGGCGATATCCTCAGCTGGAACAGTTCGATAGAAAACCTTACCGGCGTCTCCGAGGCCGAAGCACAGGAGATGGAGATGGCGAGTATGGCGTTCTATCCGGACGGCCGACGCGGAAAGACACTCGCCGACAAAGTCCTCGATGCCCCGGAGACCACCCACACAGAGTACGACGTGCCGAAGGTCGAAGACGAGGATTTCACGCTGTACCGCGATACGAGCGTGATGGCCGACCAGCACGGGAACGAACGCCACATCTCGTTCAGCGCTGCCCCGATTTACGACGGCGACGGCGAACTCATCGCGGTCGTCGAGATGGTCCAGGACCGAACTGACGAGGCCAACCGCCACGAGGCCGTGACGAGTCTGGTCGATGAAGTCAAATCGACCATGGCCGCACTCAAAAACGGCCGCCTCGACGCCCGGGCGTCGTTCGACCGGACTGACGGCGGCGAGTACGTCGACGACCAGCTGTACGAGGTCGTTGGTTCGCTCAACGACATGGCCGAACAGGTCGAGCAGTTGGCGGACCAAGTGGACGCACAGGCACAGCAACTTGCGACCACTATCGAGCAGGCGAATTCGTCCGCAGCGGCTGTCGAGAGCCGGGTTACCGAACAGACCGACTCCCTCACCCAGGCGGCCGACAATATTCAGGACATCGGGGCCGGGATGGAGGAAGTCGCCGCAACGTCGAGCGAAGTGGCGTCAGCAGCACAGCGCGCGAAGGCGGCTGCGGAAGACGGATCAAATGCCGGTGAAGCGGTCATGGACGTTACCGATGGCCTCACCGAGACGAGCGAAGACCTCGTGGACACCGTCACAGACCTCGACGACCAGATGGACGAAGTGAGCGAGATCGTCGAGATAATCGCCGACGTGGCGGAGCAGACGAATATGCTCGCGCTGAACGCCAACATCGAGGCGGCCAGGGCCGGCGAAAGCGGGAGCGGGTTCGCTGTCGTGGCCGACGAGGTGAAGACGCTCGCAAACGAGACGAGCGAGTACGCCTCCGAGATCTCGACGAGCATCACCACGATTCAGGATCAGGCAACCGAGACGGCCGAAATGGTCGAAACCTCCCACGAACAGGTCGAGCGTGCGGAGACCGAGATCGCAGACGCACTGGATGCGCTGGACGAGATTTCCGACGCCGTCGAGGAAGCGACAAGGGGCATCCAAGAGGTCGCCGACGCCAACGACGACCAGGCGAGCGCTATCGAGAACGTGACTTCGATGGTCGAAGACGCACAGAACCACGCCCAAGAGGCTGAAACGGCAACGAAGGAAATTGTCAAGGCCACCGACAGACAAGAAGATGCGGTCACCGAACTGACCGACCGAGTCGGCGAGCTCACCAACACGAACTGAGGTCCGCGGCCAGTCCATCGGGCAGGTCCCCGGCGGCGGCTGTTTTCCAATTGGTGGGACACAACCGGGGCAAAAACCGCTGCAACAAGCCGCCATTCGACAGCCGTCGTTGTACCGCTCGTCCATTGACGGTAAACTTGTCTTTTTTACAGTTGGGTTCGACATCCGGGTATGGGACTTGACGAGGACGCACTGGAGTATCACCGGAGCAAGCCGCCGGGGAAGATAGAGATTGCGACGACAAAGCCGACGAACACACAGCGGGACCTCTCGCTAGCCTACTCGCCCGGCGTGGCCGCGCCGTGTGAGGAGATCGACAAAGACCCTGAGAAGGCCTTCGAGTACACCGCGAAAGGGAACCTCGTGGGCGTCGTCTCCGACGGGTCCGCCGTGCTCGGCCTCGGCGACATCGGTCCGGAAGCCGGGAAGCCGGTCATGGAAGGAAAGGGCGTGCTGTTCAAGCGGTTTGCCGACATCGACGTGTTCGACGTGGAGCTGGACACGGACAACGCCGACGCCATGATACAGACGGTAGAGGCGATGGAGCCGACCTTCGGCGGCATCAATCTCGAAGATATCGCCGCCCCAGAGTGTTTCGAGGTCGAGCGCCGGCTCAGCGAGAAACTCGACATCCCGGTGTTCCACGATGACCAACACGGGACCGCGATCATCTCCGGCGCGGCGCTGGTCAACGCGGCCGACATCGCCGACAAGGAACTGGCGGACCTGGAGGTCGTCTTCTCCGGGGCCGGAGCGTCCGCGATTGCATCCGCGAAGTTCTACGTCTCCCTTGGCGTCTCGAAGGACAACATCACGATGTGTGACTCTTCGGGTATCATCACCGAGGAACGAGCGACGCACGAGGAACTCAACCGGTTCAAACAGGAGTTCGCACGCGACATCCCGGAGGGTGACCTCGCCGACGCAATGGACGGGGCCGACGTGTTCGTCGGGCTCTCCGTCGGCGGCATCGTCGATCAGGAGATGGTGCGGTCGATGGCCAGCGACCCCATCATCTTCGCGATGGCGAACCCGGACCCGGAGATCGGCTACGAGTCGGCCAAGGCCGCCCGCGACGACACGGTCATCATGGCGACCGGCCGCTCGGACTACCCGAATCAGGTCAACAACGTCCTCGGGTTCCCGTTCATCTTCCGTGGCGCGCTCGACGTGCGGGCGACCGAGATCAACGAGGAGATGAAGGTTGCAGCGGCCCGCGCGCTGGCCGATCTCGCAAGGCAGGACGTTCCCGACGAGGTCGTCAAAGCCTACGGCGACCAGCCCCTGCAGTTCGGCCCGGACTACATCATCCCGAAACCGCTTGACCCGCGGGTCCTGTTCGAGGTGACCCCCGCGGTCGCCGAGGCCGCCATCGAGAGCGGCGCAGCACGGACGGAGATCGATACGGAGGCCTACGTCGAGGAACTCGAAGCGCGGCTGGGCAAGTCCCGCGAGATGATGCGCGTCGTGCTCAACAAGGCCAAGAGCGACCCCCAGCGGGTCGTGCTCGCCGAGGGCCACGACGAGAAGATGATCCGCGCGGCCTACCAGCTGGTCGAACAGGGCATCGCCGAGCCGGTCCTCATCGGTGACGCCGACCGAATCGAGTCCACGCGCCGGAAGTTCGGGCTGGAGTTCGACCCCGTCGTCGTCGACCCCGAGACAGCCGACGTGGCCGACTACGCCGACCGACTGTACGAACTCCGCCGGCGGAAAGGCATTACCCGCCGCGAGGCCGACGAACTCATTCGGGACGGCAACTACCTCGGCAGTGTGATGGTCGAGATGGGCGACGCCGACGCGATGCTGACCGGCCTGACCCACCACTATCCCTCCGCCCTGCGCCCGCCGCTGCAGGTCATCGGCACGGCCGACGACGCCGACTACGCGGCCGGGGTGTACATGCTGACGTTCAAGAACCGTGTCATCTTCTGTGCGGACACCACCGTTAATCAGGACCCCGATACGGACGTGCTGGAGGAGGTCACCCGTCACACCGGGGAACTGGCCCGTCGGTTCAACGTCGAGCCGCGGGCGGCGATGCTGTCGTACTCGAACTTCGGCAGCGTCGACAACCCCGGGACCAAGAAGATCCGTCGGGCGGTCTCCCGTCTGCAGGACGACGACCGCGTCGACTTCCCGGTCGACGGCGAGATGCAGGCCGACACCGCTGTCGTCGAGGACATCCTGCAAGACACCTACGAGTTCTCCGAACTCGACGACCCCGCGAACGTCCTCGTGTTCCCCAACCTCGAAGCCGGGAACATCGGCTACAAGCTCCTTCAGCGGCTGGGCGGCGCTGAGGCCATCGGACCGATGCTCGTCGGCATGGACAAGCCGGTCCACGTTCTCCAGCGTGGTGACGAGGTCAAGGACATCGTGAACCTTGCGGGCGTTGCCGTCGTCGACGCACAGCAAGAGTAACCGATATAACTGTCTTTTTGAGGCGTTTACTGCGGAACGCGCAGAGCGTGCTTCGCACTGAAACCAGTTCGAAAGGCCAGCGTTCGGGCCCGTCGCCGGAACGCGATGTCACGTACCGTCTCGCCGTCGACCACGAGTCGGTGGGTGGATAAAGAGCGCATCGATGACCGCCACAGCGCCAACGAGTGCGCCGCCAGCGATTGCCGCCTGAAGCGAGAGGCCCAGAACAACCGCGGCGGCGAGCGTGAAGATGAACACCACGGGGATGACGGCGAGGACGAGGTCGTGCCGCGTCGGCAACTGACGCGGCAACAGTTGCTCGACGTACTGTCCACTGAAACCGTCCGATCCGTCAGTTCTGGTGCTCAACGTAGCTCACCTCCCACTGTATACTATCCTATTTCTAATATATAAAATTTGGTCTGTGTGACGTTGCCCAAACGTACGTGATAACAGGTGCAACTATTTTCATAACTTATGGAGATTATCAGCTGTGAAAGACGACTGACGGAGAGCCTTGTAGCCCCCGGCTGCAAGTATTTCTATCTGTACTCAAGTATTCTCCCAGAACCGCAGTCGTATGTAATATTTCAAGCATCATAGCCGTGTGCTGAGCGAGGCATTATAACAGCTACGTGCCACTGTCGACAGCGATGTGAAAGAATACGATGTCGCCGGTCGGCAGTTGCCGGCCGGGTCCCGTTAGTCCGACGCCCCGCCACGCTCTGCGCGTGACGGTGGTGGGACGCGTTCGTTTACCGTCGGTGCGTCAGGCAGGACACACCGGTCCGGCTCGCCGTTGACATGTGCGTACTGGTCGGGGGCGTTCGCCAGCGGATGGGCGGGGTTGCGGTCGCCGGAGATCCGCGCGGCACGGACCTCGCCGAACCCATTGATGCGTGCCTGAATCCCGCGCCAGTGCAGCCCTGTCGCCGGTGGGACCGACACAGAGTGTGGTGGGTCGTAGGCGGAGCCGTGGGAGGCTAGCACCTCGGCGTTCACGTTCTCGGCGAGCTGGTCGTGGTCGATGAGTAAGCCGACGCGGGCGTTGGGCGGGGCCCGTCTCGCAAGCACGTCGAGTCCCAGATGGAGCGCCCGATACTCCGCGACGTTGTTGTCGGGGCAGGTGTCTGGGACCGATAGCCTGACGACGCGCTCACCGTCGAGGGTTTCGACGACGACACCCAGCCCGCCTGTCGGGCTGTCCGACTTGCTGTCAGGTGATGTCGCGCCACCGTGGAGTCTGAACGACCCGTCTGTGGCGATGTAGAAGTCTCGATGGTGACTCCGCGGCGGATGCGCGATGTGCGGCGTCGGTGATTCATCGAACAGGTCTCGAAGTGACGGCCGGCCGTAAGCGGCCATAGTTTCCGTTGGGTGAGCAAGGTATAAATATATTCCCTCGACAGGGGGTGTCACCTCGGTACAGCGGTTTGGACGATCTACTGGGCAGCCCGCCGTTCATTTCAGACCCACCCCACACCGAACCTGTTAGCGGGTGAGAAAGAGTTATATCGATGTAGAACAATGTTACCAATACACATGACTCCAACGAAAATTCGTGAACGACTCGAAGAGTCAGAGGACCGGGTCGACAAAGAGCTGTTCGTCAGCGCGTTAGAGTACGTCCGGGACGACGGTCGCCCGCGTCGCTAACCGTACTTTTTATCGTGGCTAGCGGATGAGCGTACTGGGCCTAGCGATGGTGAGCGGCGAGACTAGCGGATCTGAGCGATATCTGAGCGATATCTGTCGAGCTACCGCGGCTGACCTGCTCAGTCGTCGGTGAGTTGCCAGCCGTCGCCGACCGATTCGACGACGCCCCGCCGCTCCATCTCGGTCGTGACCTCGCCCAATCGGTTCGGCTGTGCGATTTCCAAGTTCGTGCGGCTGACGCCGTGGTACTTCCGCAGCAGACGACGGATATCGTCCTCGGTGTGGGTCTGCCGGTCGCTCTTTTCCATCACACCCGCGACGAGTTCGACCATATCCTCGACGAAGTTCCAGGGGTAGACGACCCAGGTCCACTCGTCGAGGGACTCGCCGACGAACTCCGGTTCGTGGTCGCTGGTCTGGAGTAACTGGAGCGTCGCCGTTCGGACGCTGCTGGGGTTTCGGTCGCGCACGCACTCGGCAGCTGTCTCGATAGACTGGCCGGTGTCGGCGATGTCGTCGACAACCAGCACGTCCTTCCCCTCGACCGCGCCGTCAGCCAGCGGGTATTTTACCTGCGCCTCCTCGCCTTTCGCCGCGGTCCCGACGTAGTGTTCGACTTTCAGGCTCGCCAGGTCGTCCAGCCCGAGAAAGTCACAGAGACAGCGCCCGCCGAACCAGCCGCCCCGTGCCAGCGCGACGACCACGTCGGGTTCGAACTCGGCGGCTTTCACGTCGTTGGCCACGTCTCGACAGAGGCCGTAGATGTACTCCCAGTCGGTGATGGTACACGAGAACTCGTCCGGTAGCTCGCCCATACGAGATGGCGTGTGTGGCCGGACTTAACCGTTGCATATTCCGCATCAGTTGCCGAGCACGGTCGAACCGCTACGCGTCCGGGTCGCCTTTCCGGAACTCCCGGAGGAGGACCGTCGCGTAGCTCCCCTTTGGCAGGGAGAACGAGAACGTCAGGTCGGCGCTATCGCGCTCGACACCGAGTTCAGTCCGAAGCAGGATGGCCCGCCGCGTCCCGTCGCTGTCGAACGCGCCGGGAAGGTCGAAGTCACTCTGTTCGAGGCCCACGTCGTCAAGGACTTCACGAGCGATATCGCCCGGTTCGCCACCCCCGAGTTTGGTATCGGTCCCGACCAGCGGCGCGGTGACAAACGCTCGGCCGCGCTCGCAGTGGCGCTCGACTGTCGAGAGCCGCTTGGCAGTGACCTCCTGGGTGCGGTCGGCGTCCGGAATCGGGAAGTCCTCGGGCGCGTCGCTGTCACGGAAACAGACTACGTCGCCCTCGACGGGGCGCTCGAACGGCAGTCCCCGATCCAGCCGCTCGGAAAGGATGCGGTTGAAGACGTACGACTGGGCGGCGTTGACGAACAGCGACTGGAGGTTCGACGGCAGCACCTCCAGTGCCTCCCGGAAGTCCGCCGGCTCGTCGGCCCCGTTCTCGACCAGCCGGTGACAGATGGAGCGCTCGTAGCCCAGCGCGCCGGGCAGCCTGTCCAGCGCGCCGGCCCAGTCGTGGGTTTCGTCGACGTATCCCCGCGCCTCCTGCGTTGACTCCGGTTCGCGCTCGTTCGGGTTTCCGACGTAGGCGAGAACCGCGTCTTTCCACTCGCCACGGGCGATGGCTAGCCCGACCTCGTGGGTGACCGGTCGGCGCGACCCGAACCGCTGCTGGCCGAAGTAGTTGGGAACGCCAACCGTTGTGTCGCCGTCAGGCAGCGTGGTGTCGCTGGACCTGCCTTCGCTCGCCGTCGAGTCCTCCCCGCTGGCGAACGCCTGAAGATCCGCTACCACGCTGGCGGCGTTATCTGTGTTCTCGGTGTCGCGGACGACTATCTCGAAGGCGTTGCCAGCCAGGTCGCCGAAGAGAATCGGGCGGCCAGCGCGACCGATGACCTCGATGTCCGTACCGCCGATTTCCGGCAGGTCCCCGGCTGCGACCCCTTTCACTGAGAACAGTTGGGTCGTGACCGCGCGCTTGTCTTTCGTCCCCGCCCACGACACCCGCTCGCGGGAGATGCCCAGCCGGTCGGAGAGTTTGCTGGCGAAGTCGTTGGTTTCCCAGTTCCGTAGCTCCGCCCGGAAGACGAGATGCGGGTACGCGCCGGTGTCGGCATCGACCGGCTCGGTGTCAAACGCCTCCAGTTCCCGGACGCGGAAGTCCGCGGGCGACGAGCGGAGGCGGCCGTCCACCCCGTCGGCGTCGCTGACGTAGTACTCCATACCGACCGCCTGCTCGATTGGGTGGGCCGCGTGCATTGGTCGACTGTTCGCGGCTCGGCGCTTATGATTGGCGCTTGCGGACTCGGCGTGGGTCCGTCTCTCAGTCGATACCTAGTGTTATCACGGGACATACTCTATCTAGCCACAGGTCGTGGCTATGCGGGCGACCGGAGAGCACCACGATGCCAAAGCTAGCATGTAAGAGCTGCGGACGAGAGATTACGTTCGACAGGGACGGCCAGGAGTCCCGCGCACCGATGCGGTACTGTCCACGCTGTGGCGACGAGTTCCCGCCACGCGAGGAGTGGTAGGCCGGCACAGCGGTTCATTCGTACGCCTCGAACTCCCGGCCGAAGACGATGAAGTAAACGACGCCGACAAGGCCGACCACCGTCGCAACACCGAAGGCCAGTTCCGGGCCAGCCTGTATGACGACATCGCCGATAGCCACCGCCCACTCACTGCCGTAGAGCCAGCCACCGAGCGCGGCGCTAGGGATGACGAGCGTGTTCCGAAGCAGGTAGTACGTCCCGGTGACGCGGCCGCCAGCGTCCTGTTCTGCCGGGCCGACGATGAGTGCCTTGTGGGCGGGCAGGCCGGCAAAGCGCAGGCCGGAGAACGCGAACAGGAGCACCAGCACCCACTGGTTGCCCGGCGCGAAGATGAGCAAGAGCGGGAAGACGGCGTAGACGAGGAAGCCGAGCGCGACGGCAGGCTTGAGGCCGGCCCACTCGGTGAGCTTTGCGACGGGAGCCATCGAAAGGATAGCGACGACCATCTCGACGCCGAGCAGGACGCCGAAGAAGGCGTCAGGCCGCAGTTGCACGCCGAAGCCGGTGAATCCCACAGAGAGGAACTCGGTGACGACGATGACGAAGAAGACGTACACCATGCCATTAGCGAAGCGGACGAACGTATCGGCGACCAGAAGGGGGCGGAGCGTCGCCGGCATCGTCCGAAGGTCGGCGAGTATCTGGTCGATGCCCTCGAAGGACTTTCCGAGCGTGTCCTCGCTGGCGTCGTAGAGGAAGTGCTGGGCGACGGTAGCGACGAGGCCACAGGCCAGCGCGACCAGCAACACGCGCTGGAAGCCGTCGACGAAGGTCGCAGTCGTCGCGAGCAGCGCCGCGGCGGCGAGTGGTCCGAGCAGGAAGCCGATGCGGCGGAACATCTCCGTGCTGGCAAACCCCATCGCCAGTCGCTGTGGCGGGACACTCTGCTTCACGATGGCGAACGTCGCGCCCAGCCCGAAGGACTTCCAGGCCTGTGCGAGAAAGAGGCCGACGAACACAAGCGTCCAGGCCGGCAGCGTCGTCGCGCCGAGTGTGATATCGCCGATGACCGAGGCGAGATACCAGATGCCGAAGCCGACCGTCGCTAGCGTCGCGAAAGCGGTCAGCGCCAGCCGCGAGCCGATGCGGTCCGACACCGCGCCGCCGGGATAGGGGTACACCGCGCTGATGAGGTTCCCGACGCTGCCGTACAGACCGATGACGCCGGCACTGGCACCCAGAATCCGCATATACTCGGGAATATATCGGCTGGTCATCTGGAACGCAAGGCTGAACGCCAGCATGGACAGCGACAGGACGAGCACGTCCCGCTCCAGCGCAAAGAACTGTCGGAAGGAATCGAGCAGGTCTACGTCCTCGTCGGCCCCCGTCTCAGTTGCCATTGTCGGAGTGCAGTTTCCCCACCAACTTAACGCTCGAAGAAGGGGCAATCAGCCGTAGCTGTCTCGCCGGATTACAGCCCTGCTCAGTACGGCAGAACGAACAGCACGACCGCCAGGAACGGCGTGAGCGCGAGCAACATTGCGATGGCGTAGCCGAACATCTCCCGGGCTTTGATGCGGGTGATGGCGAGCAGCGGCAGCGCCCAGAAGGGGTTCAGGAGGTTCGTATGGGCGTCACCGACGGCGTAGGCCATCGTCGCCTGCCCGGCCGGGACGCCGAGGTTCTGCGCGGCTTCGAGAATCGGCGGCCCGAGGATGATCCACTCGCCGCCGCCGGAGGGAGCGAAGATGTTGACCGTCGCGCCGGTGAGCCAGGCGATGACCGGGAACGTCTGGGGCGTCGAGGCCGAGATGAGCGCGTTGGCCATCAACTGCGCCAGCCCGGAGGTTGCCATCATCCCCTGAATGCCGGCGAAGAACGGAAAGAGCAACACGATGCCAGACGCGGCGGTCGCCGCCTCGCCGAACTTCTCTCGGTAGGTCTGTGGGTCCATGTAGATGAAGATGCCAATCGTCAGGAAGCCGAAGTTGACGATGTTCAGCCCGAGCGCGTCGATACCGGACTGGACGAACTGCGAGGCGACGAGTACGATGCCGGTCAGGCCGATAATCCCGCCGAGAACGCGGCTGTGGTTGAGACGCTCGGCCGGGACCTGCTTGGTGGTCGCAGTCGTCTCAACGCCGCCGTCACTCGCGGACTCGAACAAATCGTCTTCGGGGATGTAGTGCGTGATGCCCCGCGCCTGGTCACCAGTCGGTGTGATGACGTAGAGGACGACGAGGGCGTAGGCTATCGACAGGCCGGTCAGAATGAGGCCGTAGGGGTGGAAGATGGTCTCCGAGGCGGAGACGACGACGTCGATGACGCCCTGCTGGATGAACTCGTTGCCCTCTGTCGCAAGCAGGAGCGGCGCGGACCCGGACAGCCCCCAGTGCCAGGTGAGGCCGAGGCCGAGATAGCCCGCCACGCAGAGGACCGGATAGTGGACATCGATGCCGTTCTCGTGGGCGGTCTTGCCCATCTCCCGGGCGAAAATCGCGCCGAGGATGAGGCTCAGTCCCCAGTGGACCCAGCCAAGCAGCATCGTCAACAGGCCGACGAGGACAACCGCCTGTTTTCCGGTGCTGGGAATCTCTGTTAGCCGCCGGATGCCGGCGTTGACACGCGGGTGGTACGCGACGACGAAGCCCGTCATCAGGATGAGGACCATTTGCATCGAGAACGTCAGGAAGGCCCAGAAGCCGTCGTACCAGAACCCGACCATCTCCACGGGACCGGCCCCGGTGAGGCCGACACCGGCCAGAAACACGACGTAGCTGAGAATGAGCGCGAACAGGAACGGGCTCGGCATCCACCGTTCCACCCACGCAGAGAGCCGATAGCCGATACGTTCGAGGGCAGTTTCGCCTGTGTTATTAGCTGACATGCTGTTGCCACCTCCTCGTGAATATGTCATAAAAGTTTGCTACTATTCTGTCAGTTCTCCGCTAGTCACCGCTGTGCGGCCACAGTCCTGTGACGTGATTCCGACGACCGGACCACGCCTGACAGATGATTTTATCTCGTGTCCGGAGCAAGCCAGCGTATGTCATACAAAGTCGTCGTCTCTGACACCAAGATGATCGACGGAGAGACACGGGCGGCGGTGCTTGATGGGGTTGACGCGACCGTCGAAACGATAGCGGCGAAAGAGCCGGCGGCTGTCGCACACGCAGTGGATGGTGCGGACGCACTGATCGTCGATGCCGGCACACAGGTCATGGCCGAGGTCGTCGACGCCGCTGACTCACTCAAAGTGGTGGGCCGAGCCGGCATCGGCGTGGACAACATCGACATCCGGGCGGCAGCCGAGGCTGGCGTGGCGGTCGTCAACGTCCCGGAGTACTCTGTGGAGGAGGTGTCGACCCACACGTTCGCGCTCGTGCTCGCTTGCCTGCGGAAGATACCCACGTTCGACCGCTCGGTCAAGCGCGGCGAGTGGGAGTGGGCTGTCGGACAGCCGATCCGTCGCCTCGCCGGCAGCACCGTCGGCCTCGTCGCCTTCGGCAAGCTCGCCAGCCGGTTCGCCGCGAAGCTCCGGGGGTTCGACGTTGATGTCATCGCCTACGACCCGTACGCGCCCGAGTACCGGATGGGAGACCTCGGCGTTGAGTCGGTCACCTTCGAGACGCTGTTGAGCGATTCCGACATCGTCTCGCTGCACGCCCCCCTGACCGACGAGACGCGTGGGATGATCGACGCGGACGCGCTCGACCGGATGCGCGACGACGCGCTGCTCGTGAACACGGCCAGGGGCGGGCTCGTCGACGAAACGGCGCTGTACGACGCACTCGTCAGCAGTGATCTCGGCGGGGCCGGACTGGACGTTCGCGAGACGGAACCGCCCGGCGATTCGCCGCTGCACGACCTCGACAGCGTCGTCTGTAGCCCCCACGTCGCGTGGTATTCCGAGGCGTCCCGGGTCGAACTGACACAGACGGTGGCCGAAGACGTCATCCGGGTACTGCGCGGCGAGGAACCCGAGAACCCCGTGGACCCCGAAACCGGCTGGTTCTGATGGGCTCGGCGAACGAGACAGCTCAGGTGTCAGCAGCGTCGAGGAGTTCGATCATGAGCTCAGCAGCTTCGACCGCTGACTCACCGAAAACGTAGGTTATCGGCTCGATGCCGAACGCGCCGCCGTGGTAGATAACACGGGGGACATCGCCGCGTTCGCGGAAAGTGGCTTCGAGCCGTTCGTCCCGATCCTCGTAGCCGGCGTCGAACTCCAGCGGCTCGATACCCCGTCTCCGGGCGGCATCGAGGAACGCTTCATCGGTCGTCAGATTGAGCGCCGCTCGACACGAGGGGTCGACCGCCATCGCGGCCAGTATCGTCCCCGCGACGTGTTCTGACGCGCCGAACTCGGGGTTCGATGGGACGTTGACCCGCCCTCGCAGGTCGTGAATCCGGCCGGGGACCGCCGCCACGTCGAGTGCGTCTTCAGCGTCCGGCAGCGCCATGCCGACGTTCATCCCCACGTTCGGGATGGCATCGACGACGACATCGCTGTTCGCCAGCAGTCGCGTGGCTCGCCGGACCGACGACAGGACGGTCCGTTCCGCCTGTACCGCGGTGTCTGTCCCCCGAACACAGAGGTCACAGCCCATCCCCTGTAGCGCCGGCATCTCCTCCTCGTGGACCGCACAGATGGGCCCCCGGTCCTCGAACTCCCGCACCAGAGCGAGCAGTTCGCCCAGCACCGCGAACTCGTCCATCTCGCCCGCGGCCAGCCCATCGGCGATGCGCTCGATGGTCTGTTGCATCCGGGTGTCCTCCCGGAACCGCTCCTCGATGGTGACCGAGCCGCTGCCGTATTTGCTCACTGCGGCCTGTGTCACGCCGAGCTGGTCGGCGATCTCCTGCTGGGTCCAGCCCTCCTCGTCGAGCCTCGTGGCGAGCATCGCCCGAGCCGTCGGGAGAAATCGCTCGACCACAATCTCACTCGGTAACTGCAGTGTCATTACCGGAAGTGAGTGCGTAGTTCGTTTAGCAGTTGGGACTACGAACGCTGCCGGTCGACTACGCCACTGTGGGTGCAAGCAGCCAGAACGGCCCCGAGCCACCCAAGCCCCGCAGTTGGCTGTGTGCATCGTTCTCCCCGGCAGGTACAACTTGGTTGTATTAGCAGGATATAATACGTCGGAGTTTGTTGTATTGGCTACCAATGGCATTCAGCGACCACCTGCTCGACATCGGTGAGGACATCTGGGACGCACAGAAGGACCACCCGTTCGTTCGCGAACTGGCCGACGGGACGCTCGACGAGGCGGCGTTCAAACACTGGGTGAAACAGGACTACCGATACCTGCAAGACTACGCACGGTTGTTCGCGCTCGCTGGGGCGACGGCCGGCGACGAGTCGACGATGACGCACCTGCTCGGGGTCGCACACCAGGTGCTCGGCACCGAGATGGACCTGCATCGGGAGTTCGCGTCGGACTACGACATCTCGGAGCGTGAGCTGGAGTCGACCGAGAAGGCCCCGACGTGTCTGGCGTACACGAACTTCCTCGTTCGGACAGCCTACGAGGGACACGAGGCGGAGATCGCCGCCGCGCTGTACCCCTGTATGCAGGGCTATCTCGACGTGGCCGAACACATGGCTGACCTGGCCGACGGCGAGCACCGGTACACGCCGTTCATCGAGATGTACACCAGCGACGACTTCCGCGAGGCGACGGGCTGGTGTCGGGCGTACGTCGACCGCTGTGGCGAGCGCTATCCCGGCCAACGCGACGCCATGGAGGACGCGTTCCGCACAAGCGCGAAGCTCGAACACCGGTTCTGGGAGATGGCCTACACGCAGGAGGGGTGGGAGCTATGACGGCCAAAACATACTCAGCGTACGCCGAGCACACCGACGAGCCCCGGTTCACCGACTGGCTCCGGGAGCAGAGTCAGCCGGACTGGGACGCCGCCGTCGAGCACCGGTTTGTCGAGGAACTCGGGGCCGGCACGCTCGACGAAGACGCGTTCGCCGAGTATCTGGTGCAGGACTACGCGTTCGTCGACGAACTCGTCGGCACGTTCGGCCACGCGGTCGGCCAGGCGCCGGATATGGCCGCCAAACGACAGTTCGTGGAGTTCCTCGATACCGTGACCGACGAGGAAGACGACTACTTCGAGCGCTCCTTTGCCGCGCTGGGTGTCGCCGATTCGCGCTGGCAAAACCCAGAGCCGACGGATTCGACGGCGGCGTTTATCGACTTGCTCGGTCGCGCCGCCCGAGAAGGCGGGTATGCCGAGACGCTGGCCGTCCTCGTTCCGGCAGAGTGGATATACGAGTCGTGGGCGACGGCGGCTGCCGCGACCCACGGTGACCCTGACAGTGATGGCCTTCCCAGCGCGGGGATGGGCCTGCCGTTCTACTTCGCCGAGTGGGTCGACCTCCACGCTGTCGACTCCTTCGTCGCGTTCGTCGACTGGCTCCGGGGCGAACTTGACGGCGTCGGACCGACGCTTTCGCCCCGCCGGGAGGCCCGCGTCGCGTCGTTGTTTGACCGCACGGTCACACTCGAACGACAGTTCTTCGAGACGGCCTACGAAGGGAGCCCGGCGACGGCCGATAGCGAGGTGAGCCCGTAGATGGCTTCCTCGGCTGTGGTCCTCGGCCTGACCGCGGCGACCGTGCTCGTGTTCACCGGCATTGGCCTCTTCGCCGCGCGCGGTCGCATCGACTCGGTGGAAACGTACATTTCGGCCCGCGACTCGGCCGGCAGCGGGACCCTCGCCGCGACAGTCATCGCGTCGATGATGGGCGTCTGGATTCTGCTGAGCCCCGCCGAGGCCGGGGCCGCGTTCGGCGGACTCCCCGCCGTGCTGGGCTACGCCATCGGCAGCGCGATTCCGCTCGTCCTCTTTATACCGGTCGGGGCTCGCATCCGCGAGGTGATGCCTGCGGGGCACTCGCTGACGGAGTTCGCCTACGCTCGCTTTGGCTCCGGGATGTACCTGCTCGTCCTGCTGGTCTCAGTGTTCTATATGTTCATCTTCCTCGCCGCGGAGATGACCGGCATCGCCGGCGCGCTCGCGCTCGTCGCAGATGTGCCGCTCTGGCAGACCTCGCTGCTCATCGGCGGCTTCGTCCTCGTCTACACGACCTACGGTGGGCTGCTCGCCAGCATCGTCACCGACACCGTCCAGACGCTGGTCATCCTCCCGCTTCTGGCCGTCGGCTTCGGCGGCGCACTCCTTTCGCTTGGAGGCACGAGCGAATTCCACGCGACGGTGGTGTCGGCCGACCCGACACTGCTCGACCCGTCGTTCGGTCCCGGCCTGCAGTTCGGGCTGTACGTCGCGTTCGCTCTCTTGGGAGCAAATATGCTGAACCAAGGCGTCTGGCAGCGGGTGTACGCCGCCGACGGCGAGGGCGCTTTGCGGCGTGGGATGGGCATCGCCGCCCTCGTGGTCGTCCCGATGCTCCTGCTGTCGGGGCTGTTCGGCATCGCCGCCGCGGGGCTGGGACTCACTGAGTCTGGGTCCGCAAGCATCGCCTTCTTCCTCGTGGTGGCAGAGGCGTTCCCGACATGGGTGACCCTCGCCGTCGTCGTCCTCGCCGTCCTGCTGGTGATGAGTTCGGCCGATACCATGTTCAACGCTATCGCCAGCGTCGTCACGGCTGACCTCGCTCGACTGCTCGATGACCCCGACCAGCGAACCCTGTGGCTCGGCGGTCGCGGGCTGACGGTCGCTGTTGCGCTCGCCGCGATGTTCATCGGCGCGCAGGGGTACAGCGTCCTCCAGTTGTTCCTGACGGCAGACCTGCTTGCCGCTGGCGTCTTCGTGCCCTTCCTCGCCGGCCTCTACACTGAGCGGCTCACCGGCCCGGGCGCAGTAGTCTCTGGCATCGTGGGGCTACTTGTCGGGTTCATCTACTTCCCATCACTCCGTGGCCTCGTCAGCGCCATACCAGGCATCGGGAGTATGCTGCCAGCGCCGTCGTTCCTCATTGCCTTCGCCGGTGCAACGCTCGTTTCGGCCGCTCTCACCGTCGCGGCGACCGTTCTCGGTGGAGCCGATGCCGACCTCGACAGCCTCGGCCGAGAGGTCCGCGCGCTTGACGATCCGGTGGCTGACGGGGGGTCCGAGCAATGACGCCGTCAGCCATCGTCCCTCTGGCCGCGCTCGGGTCGACGGCCTTCGCAGCGCTAGCTTGGGGGTCGATTCTGCTCGTGCTCGCCGTCTTCCTCGCTGTCGGCTGGCTGGTCTTGACCGAGTAGCCGACTGCCGTGAGAGTCTGAATATAAATAGGGCTGTGGTAACAAGACACATACTTATCATGATGGGTGTGGAACGTCGCATATGCAGACCTTCGTGCTCGCGACGAACTCCGAGACAGTCAGCCAGACACTGTGTTCGTACCTCGAAGGCGTCCTCGACCCGGAAGACAGTGTGTACGCGGTCAACTCACAGCCGGGTGGAGACAGAACGCCACCGGACGCGGTCGCCGACGGGAAGGCCGCACTAAAGGTGGTCTCGGACCGCCTAGGCGACCAGGTGTCCGTCGAGACCTACCAGATCATCCGGGGCAACAGTCCGGCTGAGGACATTTTCGACATCGCCGCAGACGTCGATGCCGACGAACTCGTCATCGGCGTCCGCAAGCGAAGCCAGACCGACCGGCTCATCTTCGGTAGCGTCGCCCAAGATATCATGCGGCAGTCTGACTACCCGATGCGGGTCGTTCCCCGGGAGTGAGTAGCCACTGGCCGCTGACAACCGACCGCAAAGAAACCGAAAATCGAGACAGCCGGGTTACTCGGCCGACTCGTAGTCGTCGAAAGCGTCGATTTCGACGCCCTCGTCGGTGATTTCAGCGAGCACGACGCCGTTACCGGACCCGGTGTCACGCTCGGCCGCGGCGTTGACCGCGCGGATCGCCAGGTCACGGGCCTCGGAGAGGCTCATCCCGTGGTCGTACTGCCCTTCGATGGTCCCCGTTGCGACCATCGTCCCGGAGCCAGTGACGGTGTAGTCGTCTTCAAGCACACCACCGGCTGGGTCGACGCTGTAGACGTGGCTCCCCTCTTCGTCGACGCCGCCGACGATGGGGTTGATAGCGAAGTACGGGCCGCCGCGGGCGAAGTTGCCCGCAAGCGTCGCCAGCGCGTGAATCGAGAGCGGTTCGTCGCGGCGGACCTCGTAGAGGTCGGCCTCGGCGCGAAGCGAGCGGATGAACGACTGTGCCCCGCCGACGCTGCCGACCAGCGTCATCGCGGCCGTCGGGTGGATCTGCTCGACCTTCTGGACCTGCTTGTTCGAGACGAAGCGGCCACCGAGAGAGGCGCGCCGGTCCGTCGCGATGACAACGCCGTTCTCCGTCGAGAGGCCGACGGTGGTCGTCCCGGTCTTGACGACGTTCTCCTCGTCGCGGCCGCCGTCCTCGTTCGGCAGGTTGCCGACCTCGGGTTCGTAGGCGTCAGTCAGTCGGTTCTCGGGGTCGTGCATTATTCCTCACCTCCGAGTTCGAACTCGTCAAGTCGCTCGGCGATGTCCTCTTCGGCGAGCTTTTCGAACTGCTCGGTTTCCACGTCGATGGTTGCGATGTCGACACCAGTCGCGTCGAGGCCGTCCTCGTTGACCGAGGCCAGCGCACGGAGCGCGAGTTCGATGCCGCCTTCGAGGTCCATCTCCTCGGCGTACTCGTCTTCGAGGAACGACTGAATGTCCTCGCGGGAGCCGCCGATGGCGACAGCCTGCCACTCGTAGGGCGTCCCCGAGGGGTCTGTCTCGAAGAGGCGCGGTTCGCCGTCCTCGATACCGGCGACCAGCAGCGCGACACCGAACGGGCGTGCGCCGCCAGTCTGGGTGTACTGCTGGATGTAATCCGTTATCTCCTTGGTCAGGGACTCGACGGAGGCCGGCTCGTCGTAGCGTAGGCGGTTGACCTGTGACTGCCGGCGCGCCACGTCGATAAGCTGGCGTGCGTCGGCCACGTGGCCCGCGCTAGCGACACCGACATGGGAGTCGATCTCGTGGATCTTCTCGATGCTGTCGCGCTCGATGAGCGGCGACCGGGCGTGGCGGTCGGCGGCGATGACCACGCCGTCCTTGGTTCGAACTCCCACGCTTGCGGTTCCGCGCTTGACAGCTTCTCGTGCGTACTCGACCTGATAGAGGCGTCCGTCCGGGGAGAAGATGGTAATCCCGCGGTCGTAGGCCTGTTGTTCGTTTCCTTGCATAATGTATCGTGTTGTTGTTCACCTGAGGTTAGGGTTGCTCTTATATAACCGTATCGCGGGCCGCTGCCCTCAGAACAGCGGCAGGTCGCCGGTGACGCGGTCCACCAGCTCGTCCTCGGCGGGGCCGACGGCGAGGGCCGTGACGGTTCCCGGGTCGAGCTGTGTGTGGCCGGCGTCTCGGACGACCGCATGCGGCAGGCCTTCGCGCTCGGCCACATCTGCGAGTTCGAACAGCTCGGACTCGCTGGTGGCCTTCAGGACGACTTTCTTCTGCCCCGCACCCTTCCAGGCTTTGCGGGGTTTCGGGCCGGCGTCCTCGTAGGCCGACAGCGAGGCGTGGGCAACCTGGGCGGCGAGTTTGCCCTCGCCCATACCGATGTCGGCCCGCGCGACGATAGCCTGCTTCATACGATTACATGGCCACCCGTACTTAAACTCCCGTCGGACTCCCTCCACGGTTGCACATACCACAGAGTACATACGCCGTGGCCGAGCACACCCCGGAGATGCCCTCCACTATCCGAACGTTTCTCCTGCGACCGGGGGCGTTCTTCGAGCAACGACGCGGCCAGCTAAACGGATTCCGTGGCGGTGGCCTCGCTCTCGGCATCGCCGTCGTCGTCACAGTCGTTCTCGGAGTCGCGCTCCGGCTGTTCGCCGCGCAGTTCACCGGCACTGTTGAGAGAGACAATCCCGCTCGGCCCCCGGAGCTGATGTGCGAAGACGGTGGCGTCGGCGGAATAACCGTTTCCGGCTGTGACGAACCGGCGACGAGAACTGTCGAAGTCGGCTCGCTCGTCTGGGACTATGCGACTGAGGTCCTTCCGGGGCTGTTTGTCGATTTCATCATCGTCTGGATCGGATTGATGCTCGGTCTATATGTCGGTGCAAAGCTAACCGGTGGCTCCGGCCGGTTGGGCGAGACAGCGGAGATCACTGCCTGGGGACTGCTCCCGTCTGTTGTCGGCGTTGCCGCCGGCGGTGCTGCGCTCGTCTTTTTCGCTGCCAATACCGATCTCTCTGCATCTTCGCCGGAACTGCTGCTCGAACAGGTTCAGCGTCTACAGAATGGGCTGTCAGGGTTCGTCTTTCTCGCAATACAGGTCGGAACCGCAGCCTGGCAGGCGTACGTCTGGGCTGGCGGCCTCCGGGTCGTCCACGGGATCAGCAGGTATGCAGCGGTCGCCATCGCTGTCATCGCCGCGACGCTCCCCGTGATAGCCGCCTGATACAGTCGGCTGCACGGCTGTCACGTGTTCGCCACTGCAGATATCGTAAAACAGTTAGAGCCGACAGCACGAGAATCGGGGAGTTTAGGCTTCCGGCCGCACACGCCACTCTCATGATACTCTCAGATGCGGATATTCTCCGACGGCTGGAGCAGGGTGACCTCGTCGTCGAACCGCTCGACGACCCGGACATCCAGATTCAGCCCGCCAGCGTCGACCTCCGCCTCGGACATGAGTTTTTGGAGTTCCAGCACGCCAACATCCCCTGTATCCACCCGAACTCCGAGGACGAAGTCTCCGACTACGTTGAGGAAACGGTCATTGAGGAGGGTGGGGAGTTCATCCTCCATCCCGGCGACTTCGTGCTGGGGACGACCCACGAGCGCGTCGCCATCCCCAACGACCTCATCGCCCACGTCGAAGGCCGCTCGTCGCTGGGCCGCCTGGCAATCGTGGTCCACGCGACGGCCGGCCTGTGTGACCCCGGGTACGAGGGCCAGATCACGCTCGAACTGTCGAACCTCGGCACCGCGCCCGTCGCGCTCACACCCGGAATGCGGATCTCACAGCTCACGTTCACGGAACTCAAGACCCCCGCCGACCGCCCGTACGGGGCCGAGCGCGGCTCGAAGTATCAGGGCCAGTCCGGGCCGCAGGCGAGCAAGATACAGGGAGACCGCGAGTTCGGAGGCGATCAGTGATGCCCGCAACGCGTGGCATCACGGTATCGGTGAGAAACGAGATTGAGTTCGGAGGCGACCAATAGTGCGATTCATCGAGGAAATCGTCGTCGACGACTTCCTGCCGACGTTTCGCTCGCTGCTGGCCGACGCCCTCAGAGAGCGCGGGCTGACCCAGTCCGAGGTCGCCGACCTGCTCGGTATCAGCCAGAGCGCGGTCTCGAAGTACGTCCACGGCGACGTGGCGCGCCACGACGACCTGCTGGCCCATCGCGGGCTGGAGGAACTCGTTGAGCGGTTGGCTGACGGGCTGGCCGATGGCGATATGAGTTCCGTTCAGGCGCTGGTCGAGACAGAGGTGTTCATCCGCGAACTCGAACAGGGCGGCGTGCTGGCACAGATACACGAGGAGGCAGTCCCGGAGCTGGGCGACTACGACGACGAGTTCGCCGTTCATGACCCGGACTCACAGCTCCGGTCGGCCGAGCGGACGCTCGCATCGGTTCGGCGCGGACTCAGCGTGCTGGAAAACACCAGCGGGTTCGCGACGCTTATTCCGGCGGTGGGGTCGAACCTCGTTCAGTGTCTCCCCGAGGCCGACAGCATCGAGGACGTGGCCGCCGTCCCGGGGCGGATTCTCGACGTGAAAGGACGGGCAACGATTCCGGCGGACCCGGAGTTCGGCGTCAGCGAGCACGTCGCGACGCTGCTGCTTGCGGCGCGGGCCGCCGGGAGCGACGCCCGCGCGGTGCTAAACGTCCGGTACGACGACGGCGTCGTGACCGCGCTTCGAGATGCCGGTCGGACCGTGGTCGAGTTCGACGCCGAGGACAGCGTCGAGCCGGCCGTCGCGGCCGCGCTGGCCGACAACCCGGCGGCTGACGTGCTCTACCACACCGGCGCGATGGGGATCGAGCCGGTGGTGTACCTGCTCGGGGACGACGCTGTGTCGGTCGCTGAAACGGCACGCGAAATTCTGTGACCGACGCGCAATCGTTCTACGGCCGGTGGGCGCGGGTGTACGACTGGGTCGCGAATGCGCCCGGCGTGGCGTCCTGGCGCGACCGAACGGCGGACTCGCTGTCGCTTGCACCCGGCGACACCGTCGTCGAGATGGGCTGTGGCACTGGCGCAAATGTGCCGGCGCTCCGCGAGCGAGTCGGCCCGTCGGGTCAAGTCGTCGGTATCGACGTGACACGAGGGATGCTCGACCGCGCACGCGACCGACCCGCCAGAACCGGCGGAGCCGTACACTACGTGCAGGCCGACGCCGCTCGCCCGCCAGTTCGAGCGGCCGATGCCGTCCTGGCGACGTTCGTCGCTGGCATCTTCGAGGACCCTGCAGCGGCGGTCGACGCGTGGTGTGACAGTGTCGCCTCCGGCGGCCGTGTCGCCCTGCTGAACTTCCAGCGGAGTCCCAGCGCCATCGCCGCGCCACTGAACCTTGCGTTCGAGGGGTTCGTCCGTCTGTCCGCGCCGGGGACGCGGCTATCCAGACAGTCACACGCCAGCGCGTTCGAGCGGCGGGTGCGGGCGGCCCGCGAGCGACTCACCGAGCGGACGGTGGACAGACGGTACGAGACCTTCGCCGGGGGGTTTCTCGGCCTGCTGTGTGGAACTGTGCCGTAGCGGACGTAAATCGGGCTGCTATGGCCGGTACCGTTCGGCGTGCTCCGGACAGAATTCAGGCTCTCGTAGCTGTGCGGCGACGACGCCGGGCTGGCGGTGGTGGTTGTGGAGCCGGCAGGTTTCCTCGTCACAGAACGCCTCGCCAGTGTCGAGGTAGTGGTAGGCCTGCAGGACGTATCCCTTGAGCGCGTCGGTCGTCCGCGGGTCGTCCTCGATGAGGAACTCGCCCTCAACTTCGTTTTCCAGCACTTCCCGGGGCGGTGCGCCGCCGCCGAGCAGGGCGTGTTTCTGCTGTTCCTTGTAGTACTGCTCGGGTTTTGCGGGGGCTTCGTAGAGCCCCGGCACCGAGACGATAGCGGGCTGGCCGAGGACGTTCACACGCTTGTGCCAACGGCCGTCGTGGTCACCCCAGGTCCCGATGACGCGGTCCAGCAGCGGAACGTGGAGGTGGTCGAGTGACCGCTCGGACTCGGGGATTCGCTCGTGGAGCGCGCCCTGGACAGCCAGCCCGTCGTAGATGACGCCGCCGGCCCGTTCAGGCGACTCCAGTGCTCGTTCCTCATAGCGGACGATACCCAGCATCGTGTTCCCGGTCTCGCGGTCGTACGGCGAGAGTACCCGCGCCTCGGCGAACGACTCCGCCAGTTCCGAGTCGCCGTGCAGCGTGAGAAACCGGTCCCGGACGGAGACGGTAGCCTCGACCCGCGCGTCGAGCCAGTCGGCGATGGCGTCGGTGTCGGCGACCGCCGTCGGGGTGCGGTACAGCGTCACGGACTCCATTGTATTGGTCAGTGGTATCGGCCGGTAATACCGTTTGTGTATCCGTTATTCTCCTCTGTTGAGTAGTCGCCAGAGTAGAGAACCAGAGCGGACAGGTCAATCTGGCGCTCCAGAATCAGGGACGGGCTCGGCAAAGCAGCGCTATACTGGACGCCATCGGCGACAGAGTGCGTCGTCCCAAGGGGATATCAGGACTCGGACTGGTGGGGAAGCCCGGCCGGTTCCGTCGTGAGTGAGTCAATGCAATCGGTGACAGACCACGTTGTTTCCCCATCAGTACACGGGTACACGCCGACAAGATCGTCGTTCGCGTAGACGGCGACGGCTATCATCGGGAGTCGAAGCACCTCGGTACTGCCGCCGACGAGTAGCGACGAGGTCCGCGTCTCGAACGGCGGTCGGAGACTCAGCCCACGTTCCGTTGCCCACTGTTCGTACCGGTCGACAGTCGCCAGCACCTCGCCGTGTTCGGTCCGCTGGGATACGGGAATTTCCTCGGGCCACGTCTGGATATCGAAGTCATCGACAATTCCCGTTGCGGCGAGTTCTGTGAACCGGTCAATGGCTGTCGTTCGGGGGCCACAGACCGGCCGCCGACTCCAGAGGTGGACCGAGATCTCGCCGCCGACTGACTCGTCAGGCCTGTGGTTGTCGCTCCGCTGCATCTCTTCGGACATTGGTTGATAATCACTAACATAATTGTCGCACGCTTGCATAATTGTTTGTATTAGTGCGATATTATGGCTTGAATAGATAACTAAATCGAGAAAAACTAGTCGTATAAAAACCAGAGGGGCGTGGGAGGATTTCAGTCGTCAGCGGGGGTTGCGTCGCGGCTCGTAACGTCGACCGGCTCGGCGTCGACTTCAAGTTCATCAAGCGCGACCTGCGCGGCACGCTTGCCGGAGACGAGCATGGCACCGAACGTCGGCCCCATGCGCGGGAGGCCGTAGGTGGTCGCGGTGGCCATGCCAGTAACGACGAGGCCGTCGTGGGCGAGACCGGTGTGTTCGACGACAGCGTCCTCGCTCTCGCCGACCCACATCGAGTCGTGGCCGGGCGAGTCGTGGCCGGGCGCGCCGTAGGTGTCGTCGTCGGTCTGATCCATGCCGCTGGCTTCGTCTTCGAGGCCCGGCGCATTGAGAACGCCGCGCTCGTCGAGTTTCTTGACCGCCATCGCGTCGTGGCCCGTCGCGTCGATGACGAGGTCGGCCTCGACGGCAATCGGGTCGACGCAGGTAATCTCTCGGGGGAGCGCGTGGACCGGCGTCCAGTTCATCACGATGCCGCCGACGCGGTGGTCCTCGCGGATGACGATGTCGGTGAACTCCGTCATGTTCTGCATCTTCGCGCCGGCGTCGCAGGCGGCCTTGATGAGGCCGGAACAGGCCTCCGGTCCGTTGGCGACGTAGAGGCCCTCGCTGTCCTTGGACTGCTTGTGGTCGACGTCGAGTTCGTCGAGCACCTGCTGTGCGGGGTCGCGGACAGTGACCTTGTTCATCAGGAAGCCGCCGAGCCAGAAGCCGCCGCCGAGGTAGTTGTTCTTCTCGACGACCATCACCTGCACGCCGCGCTCGGCGAGTTCCTTCGCGGCCATCAGCCCCGACGGGCCGCCACCGACGATGATGACGTCGGAGTCCGAGAAGTCCATGAACTCCTCGGTCCATTCCTGCCCGATTGCGCGTGTGACTTCCGCCTCGCCGACGTCGCTGAACTGTTCGAATGAATCGGAATCGCTCATACCACCTAGTGATATTCATTGGTGATACATAGTCGTTCTGATGGCCTCGTCTGTTTGCTGAATCTCGCGCACGGTCGCTGGCGTAGACACTGATAAAAATGGTTCCACACGGTGGTTTCAGGACTAACTATCAAATGAGAGTATTGTTTGGTAATGTCTACCGAAACAGGCAACACGTACACGGTCGACACTGAACCAGCGGCAAGGGACATTGACGATATCGACCTGCACGAATACGAAGCGTGGCCGGTGCTGAAGTTCCTGATCGCGTTTCTCATCGGTGGAGTGTTCTTCCTCCTGCCGGTCCCGTATCAGGGTGAGATTACAGTCCCGTTCGACATCGTTGTCAGCAACATAACCGGGACGTTCCCGGATGCCGTCGGCGTCTACTCGCTGGGTATCATCCTCGCCGGTGGGATACTGACGACGGTCGCGATGGCCAGTGGCGGCGAGGTCGGGGGGTACGACCTGTCATCATTCGAGACCTCGGGAGTCTTTTGGGCACTCCGAGTCGCCGGCGTACTCATCGCGCCGGTGATGTTCTTCAAACTCGGGCCCGAGTGGCTCCACACGCCCAGTACCGGCGGGCTGATGTGGGGAACGCTGGTGTACAGCGTTGGCGTCATCATCCCCATCGGGGCCATCTTCATCACGATATTCGTCGAACTCGGCGGGCTGGAGTTCGTCGGAACGCTCGCGAGGCCGGTAATGCGCCCGCTGTTCAGAGTCCCGGGGCGGGCTGCACTGGACAGTCTCGCATCGTGGGTCGGCTCCTACAGCGTCGGCCTCTACGTCACCCGCAATGTCTTCGAAGCCGGCGGCTACCACAAGCGCGACGTGTTTACCATCGCGACGTGCTTTTCGACGGTGTCAATCGGCTTCGTCGGCGTCGTCGCCGCCACGCTCGATATGCTCCCGAAATTCCCGCTCATCTTCGGAGCGTACTTCTTCTGTGTCGTCGTCACCGGTGTTATTCTGGTCCGGGTGCCGCCTATCTCCAGAATTCCCGAAGAGTACATCGCTGAACCCGACCCGGAGCTCGCGTTCTCCGGAACGCCAGCAGATTACGTCCGGCTGGCGGTCAGCGAGGCCGTCGGGAAGGCCAAGGAAGGGGAGACGTTCGTGCAAGCAGCCAAGCGGGGCTTCGTCGACGGCCTGAAGCTCACTAGTCTCATCCTGGGAACCATCCTCGCTGTTGGACTCGCCGCAACGCTGCTCTCGGCACACACCCCACTCTTCGACATTCTCGGTCGTCCGCTGACACCGGTCATCGCTGCGCTCGGAATCCCGAACGCAGAGGTGGTGGCGCCGGCGACCATCGTCGGAATCACCGAGATGTACGTCCCCATCCTGCTCGTGACTGAGACGGCAGTGAAGGCAAAGTTCTTTGTCGGCGTGCTGGCCGTCTCGCAGCTCATCTTCTTCTCCAGCGTCGGCCCGATGATGATGGACATGTTTAGTGACGTCCCCATCCGGTTTCGGGACCTCGTGGCGTTGTTCATCATGCGGACGGTGCTGCTCGTGCCGCTCATCGCCGGCATTACTCACGCCCTCGCCGCAATGGGCCTCCTATAGGTATTCGACCAGCGCTTCGGCCAGTTTCTTTTCCGCCCGCCGCAGGTGGTCCTCCGCGGTTCGGCGCTCCACGCCTACCTGCTCCGCAACAGCCGCCGTCGTCGTCTCGCGGGGCAGTTCGTAGTACCCCTGCTCGTAGGCCATCAGGAACACCTCACGCTGCCGCGGCGACAGGTCCGGGAGCATAGCATCGACGGTCAAAAGCGGTGCATCCGGGGTCACAGAGCTGATTTCACGTTTCGATTCGACGGTAACGTCGAACTGTCCTGCCAGGGACTGGTACACCCTGGCCAGTGCGTCGGGGCTGAGACCGAGTGCCCGGACGAGCTTGCCACCACTGGCGTATTTCAGTGGCGGGACGAGCAGACAGCCTTCGTTCGCCAGAAAGCGCTCGACGTTGTTGTCGAGCTGTGCTTTCAGACACTCCTCAGTCACCAGCACCTGCTCGTCGCCGTTTTCCAGGCGCTCCCCGATACCAACGGTGTTGCGGACCTGCTCGATGACGTTCCCGACCTCTCCGCCGCTAACGTGGAGCAGGTCGCTGTGGTCGTTACACCACAGCTCGATTCGCGTGCCGGTGCCGTCGGTTGCCGCCTCGTAGGCCCCGTCACCGTAGACACGGAACAGTACCTCGTACATAGTCATCGGTTCACATAGGTGTATAAAAACAGTTCCGAACGGTGATAACCTGCTAACACGGTTCTCTACTAATGGTGTGGTATGGCACAGCAGTCTACCCCAGATACCGACCACGACGTCGGGACGCCCTCGGAACAGTGGCGCGAGTACCAAGGTGCGCCCACCGGCACCGATATCGAGTGTGAAGGGTGGCGACAGGAGGCCGCGCTGCGGATGCTGAACAACAACCTCGACCCCGACGTCGCCGAGAAGCCGGAAGAGCTGGTCGTGTACGGCGGGACCGGGCGTGCGGCCCGGTCGTGGGACGCCTACGACACCATCGTCGACGGACTCCGCGAACTCGGTGACACCGAAACCCTCCTCGTCCAGAGCGGCAAGCCGGTCGGTCGGTTCGAAACCCACGAGAAAGCCCCGCGCGTCCTCATCGCGAACTCGAACCTCGTCGGCAAGTGGGACAACTGGGAGCACTTCCACGAACTCGAAGCGAAGGGGCAGATCATGTACGGCCAGATGACCGCCGGTTCGTGGGCCTACATCGGCACACAGGGCATCATTCAGGGGACCTACGAAACGCTGGCCGCGCTCGCCCGGGAACACTACCCCGACAACGACGGCCTCCGCGGGAAGATTGTCGTCACCGGCGGCCTCGGGGGAATGGGCGGCGCGCAACCGCTCGCGGTGACGATGAACCACGGCGTCTGCATCGCGGCCGAAGTCGACGAGGAGCGCATCGACCGCCGTATCGAAACGGGGTACTGTCAGGAGAAGACCGACAATCTCGCGGCGGCTATCGAGCGTGCACAGGAGGCCGCGGCGAACGGTGAGCCCTACAGCATCGGTGTCCACATGAACGCCGCGGATATGCTTGCGGAGATGCTTGAGATGGGGTTCGTCCCCGACGTAGTGACCGACCAGACGAGCGCGCACGACGAACTCGAAGGGTACTACCCCGCTGGCTACACCGTCGAGGAAGCCGACCGACTCCGCGAGCGCGACTCCGAAACGTACGTCGCAGAAAGCCTTGATACGATGCAGCGCCACGTCGAAGGCATTCTGGAACTGCAGGACAGGGGTGCTATCGCCTTCGAGTACGGCAACAACATCCGCGGGCAGGTCGAGGACCAGCGCGACCTCGACAGCGCGTTCGATTTCCCGGGGTTCGTTCCCGCCTACATCCGTCCACTGTTCTGTGAAGGCAAGGGGCCGTTCCGCTGGGCTGCGCTCTCAGGCGACCCCGCAGACATCCATCGGACTGACGACGCAGTCAGGGAGCTGTTCCCGGAGAAGGACGACCTCCATCGCTGGATCGACCTCGCCCAAGAGCAGGTGTCCTTCCAGGGGCTTCCCTCGCGGGTGTGCTGGCTGGGGTACGCGACCGAGGACGGGCTGACCGAGCGCGCCCGCCTCGCGCTCCGTATCAACGAACTCGTCGCCGACGGAGAGATTTCCGCGCCGGTCGTCGTCACGCGCGATCATCTGGACGCCGGGAGCGTGGCCTCGCCGAACCGCGAAACCGAGGCGATGAAGGACGGGACCGACGCAGTCGCCGACTGGCCGATTTTGAACGCCCTGCTGAACTGTGCGGCTGGCGCGGATATCGTCAGCGTCCACGACGGCGGCGGCGTCGGCATCGGCAACTCTCTCCACACGAACAATCACGTCGTCCTCGACGGGTCTGATCTCGCAGCCGAGAAGGCTCGCCGTGTGTTCACGACCGACCCCGGGATGGGCGTTATTCGCCACGCCGATGCGGGCTACGAGATTGCACAGGATATCGCCGACGAGAACGACGTCGCGGTCCCGATGCGCGACCGCAACAGCGACCAATGACCGACCTGACAGCACCCTCGCCGTGGACCGCCCCATCCGGCGACCCAAACGACGAGCAGTTCGGTGACATCGTCGAGACTGCCACGCTCACGACTGCTGGCGAGTACGACGCTGTGCTGGTGGGCGAGCCGTACGACGGAGCCGTCATCGGACGGGCGGGCGCGCGTGCCGGCCCGACGGCCCTCCGGCGCGAACTCGGCGGAACGAAGACACACCACATCGAACGCGGGCCGGTCCACGCAGTCGCCGACCTCGGTGACATCGAGATTCCGGCCGGCGGCGTCGCACAGGTCCAGCGTGCCGTCCGTTCGCTAACGGCCCGAATCCATGCAACGAGCGCGGTACCGGTGTTTCTCGGTGGCGACAACTCACTGACGTTCCCGAACGCCGCGCCGCTGGTGGCTGATGACACTGTCGGCGTGGTCAGCTTCGACGCCCATCTCGATTGCCGCGCCGTGCAGGACGAACCGACGAGCGGGACGCCGTACCGTCAGCTCCACGATGCGGGCCTCGACACGCTGGCCGTCGTCGGCGCGCGCCACTTCGAAACCTCGACAGCGTACCACGACTACCTCGCCGAGCAGGGCGGGACAGTCCTGCCGCCGGAGTCGGTGGCCGATGAGCCCGCTGGCGCGGTGGACGACGCGCTCACCGCACTCGGCGACGTAGACGCCGTCTATGTCAGTCTGGACCTCGACGTGCTCGACGCCGCAGCCGCACCGGGCGTGAGCGCACCGACACCGGGCGGCCTCTCGACGCGGGAACTGTTCCGGATGCTGGGCCGCGTGGCGTCCGACGACCGTGTCGCCGGGTTCGAGGTGGTCGAATGCGCGCCGCCGCTTGACGCCGGGAACCGGACCGCGCGTGCCGGGGCCCGTGCCGTCGCGCACTTCCTCAGCGGCTTGGGAGGTGACCGATGACAACCCTCGATGCTGTGGTCTACGGCGCGGACGAACTCGTTGCGGGTCCATCGGCGGACGGTCGGGGCCTGGAGACCTACGAGGATGGCGCGGTCGCCATCGTTGACGGCACGGTCGCCGCTGTCGGTCCGACCGCGGAGGTGACCGCCGAATACCCGCCGGAGAGCGCCAGTCACGCTATCGATGCCAGCGGTCAGGCTGTCGTGCCGGGCTTCGTCGACCCTCACACCCACGGGCTGTTCGCCGGCGACCGCGCTGACGAGTTCGCAGCCAAACTGCGCGGGAAGTCCTATCAAGACATCCTCGCCGAAGGCGGTGGCATCCTCCGAACGGTCCGAGCGGTCAGAGACGCCGACGAGGAAACGCTGCTGTCGAACCTGCTGGCCCATCTCGATACCATGCTCGCCCACGGGACGACGACAGTCGAGGTGAAGTCGGGCTACGGGCTCGATACGGAGACGGAGCTACAGATGCTCCGAGTCATCGACAGCGCCGACGCAGTCCATCCCGTCGACGTAGTCCCGACGTTCATGGGCGCACACGCGGTCCCCGAGGGATGGGACACCGACGACTACACCGCGGCGGTCGTCGACGAGCAGATTCCAGCGGTCGAGTCGCAGGGCATCGCCGAGTTCTGCGACGTGTTCTGCGAGGAGGGCGTCTTTTCGGTCGCGCAGTCCCGGCGAGTCCTCGAAGCAGGCACCGCCGCCGGGCTGACACCGAAGGTTCACGCCGAAGAACTAGCCCACATCGGCGGGACGCAGTTGGCGGCGGACGTGGGCGCGGCCAGTGCCGACCACCTCCTCCACGCGACAGAAGAGGATATCGACGCGCTTGTCGAAGCCGACGTGACGCCGGTGTTGCTCCCCGGAACGGCGTTCGGTCTCGGCACAGCGTACGCGGACGCGGCGGCGTTCCGCGACCGGGGTGCGCCCGTCGCGGTGGCGACGGATTTCAATCCGAACTGCCACAGCCACAGCATGGGCTTTGCGCTGTCGCTGGCCTGCGTCGAGATGGGACTGACGCCGGCCGAGGCGCTAATCGCTGGGACGAAACACGCCGCGCTCGCGCTGAACAGGACTGATGGACTGGGGACGCTCCGGGAGGGCGCGCCCGGTGACGCCGTCGTCCTTGCTGCGCCGAGTCACGTCCACATTCCCTACCAGTACGGGACCAACGTCGTCGACACCGTTCTGAAAGGCGGCTCGGTCGTCAGCACCCCAACACATGAGTCATACGACCGGGAGGTGCAACCATGACCGACGAAGTCGTCCTCGACGGCGAGTCGCTTACGCCCGCTGACGTGGTCGCCGTCGCCCGGAACGGCGCAACTGTCACCGTTGCCGAGACCGCCCGTGAGCGAATCCGCGAGTCCCGCGAGCGCGTCGAGAGCGTGCTGGACAGCGGCGAGGCGGTGTACGGCGTCACCACCGGCTTCGGCGACCTCGTCGACGAGCGCATCCCACGCGAGGACCTCGGTGCCCTCCAGCGGAACCTCCTGCGGAGCCACGCCGCCGCTGTCGGGCGGGAGTTGACGACCGAGGAGGTCCGGGCGATGATGGTTACGCGGGCGAACACGCTGGCGAAGGGGTATTCCGGCATCCGCGAGTCCGTTGTCGACCTGCTGGTGGCGATGCTCGACGCGGGTGTCCACCCGGTCGTTCCGTCGCGGGGCAGCCTCGGCGCGAGCGGTGACCTCGCCCCGCTCGCCCATATGTCGCTGGTACTCATCGGCGAAGGGGAAGCCGAGGTCGAGGGGGAGCGACTCCCCGGCGACGAGGCGCTCGACGCGGCCGGCCTCGAACCGGTGACGCTCCGGGCCAAGGAGGGGCTGGCGCTCATCAACGGGACGCAACTGACCGTCGGCATCGCCGCGCTACTCCTCAACGACGCCGAACAACTGGTCGCCGCCGCCGACATCGCTGGCGCGCTCACGACAGAGGTGACCCTCTCCTCGACAGTGCCGTCCCACGAAGCCATCACCGCCGTCCGGCCCCACGCTGGCCAGGCCGCCAGCGCGCGAAACGTCCGGCGGCTGACGGCCGACTCCGATGTGGTCGAGTCACACCGCAACTGCGACCGCGTGCAGGACGCCTATGCGATGCGCTGCCTGCCGCAGGTCCACGGCGCGGTCCGTGACGCCGTCGCCCACCTCCGGGAGGCCGTCGAGGTGGAACTCAACAGCGCGACCGACAATCCGCTGGTGTTCCCCCGCGATGACGAGCACGGCGAGTCCTCGAACCAAGCGAGCGGGAGCGACCGACGAGAGGTGGGCCGCGAGGCAGGCGCTGTGAGCGTCGACGACCGGGCCTCCGGCTCCGACAGCGCGGGCGTGCTGTCCGGCGGGAACTTCCACGGCGCGGTACTCGCCATGCGCCTCGACTATCTGACGAACGCGCTCACCGAACTCGCAGCCATCTCGGAGCGCCGGACCGACCGGATGCTCAACCCCAATCTGCAGGAGCCACACCTCCCGCCGTTTCTCACCGAGCGAAGCGGCGTCCGCTCGGGCTACATGATCGCACAGTACACCGCCGCAGCGCTGTTGAACGAATGTCGGTCCTTCGGCCGGCCCTCGATGGACAACACCCCCGTCAGTGGCAATCAGGAGGACCATGTCAGCATGAGCGCGCAGTCGGCCTATCTGGCCCGGAAAACGGCACGAAACGCCGCCGCGATTCTCGGCGTTGAGCTGTGCTGTGGGGCGCAGGCCGCCGACTTCGTCGACGACGGCCTCGAACTGGGTGTCGGGTCCGCCGAGGCCTACGACGCCGTCCGCGCGGTGGTCCCGAAGCTGACGGCTGACCGGCCGGTCCACGAGGACATCGAGGCCGCGGGCGCGCTTGTCGAGTCACCGGCCTTCACCGAGCGGGTTGCTGCGGCGCTCGACGAAGAGCTAGAGTGACCCGGCCTCAAGACCCGAGCCCCAGATCCGCGGTGCTCTCCGCTCCCTGGTAGCGCTCCCGATCGTCCCAGTCCGCGATGCTGGAATGGGTCTCCCAGACGGCGATTTCGAGGTGTTCCTGCGTGATTTCCGAGCCGTCTCGCAGGGCGTGGCGAGCCGCGTCCTCGGCGACGAGTTCGAGGTCGCTGGCCGCGTAGCCAGCCGTCGGCTCGACGATGGTGTCCCAGTCGATGTCGCCGGCGACGGGCCGGTCCTGCAGGTGGATTTCCAGTATCTGCTTTCGAGCCTCGGTATCCGGCGGGGGGACCTCCACGCGCTCATCGAACCGGCCAGAGCGCCGCAGCGCCGCGTCGATGTCCTCGACGAAGTTCGTCGCGGCGACCACAACGATGTCCTCGGCCGCCGCGCCTTCGAGTTCGGTGAGCAGCTGATTGACCAGTTGTTGCTCGCTCGTGTTCATCGAGCCGCGCCGGGAGCCGGCGATACCGTCGATTTCGTCGATGAACAGCACGCAGGGTGCGTTCGCGCGGGCCACCTCGAACACCTCGGCGACGTTGCGGGCCGGCTCGCCCATCCACTTGCTCGTCACGTCCGCGGGGCTGATTTCGACGAAGCTGTGGCCGAGTTCGCCCGCGAGCGCGCCGGCGAGGTGGGTCTTCCCACAGCCGGGCGGGCCATACAGCAACAGCCCGGAGAGCACGTCGATACCGTACTCAGCGTAGGCGTCGGCGTTCTCCAGTGGGTCGAGGACCGTGTCTTCGAGTCGGTCCTTCAGTTCGCCCATCCCGCCCACGTCAGCGAAGTCGCGTCCGGCGTCGGTTTCGACGAGCGAACTGGCCTGCAGGTCGACGCCATCGGGCTGGACGACGCCGTTTTCCGCGACCATTTCGGGGTCGACCCAGTCCGGGATGCTGGTGTCGGTCTCCGTGGCGGCCTGCAGCAGATGGTCCGTCCCGATCGGGGCATCCGCCCGCAACGCCTTTCGGGCGGCGTCCTCGGCGAGAAGTTCGATGTCGCTGGCCGCGAAGCCGGCCGTCTCCTCGACGACGGGGTCGAGGTTGATGTCGGCCGCAGTGGGTCGGCCAGCAAGGTGAATCTCCAGAATCTGCTTGCGAGCTTGGGGGTCCGGCGGGGGGACCTCCACCCGCTCGTCAAACCGACCCGAGCGGCGGATGGCGTCGTCCACGTCCTCGACGAGGTTCGTCGCGCCCAGTACCACAACATCCTCGTCTGCGATGCCTTCGAGTTCGGTGAGCAGCTGGTTCACCAGCTGTTGCTCGCTGCTGTTCATGTTGCTATCGCCGTCGCGTGCGCCAGCGATACCATCGATTTCATCGATAAAGAGGATACAGGGCGCGTTCGCGCGGGCGATCTGGAACAGCTCTTCGACCTTCTGTGCGGGTTCGCCCATGTACTTGCTCGTCACGTCGGCGGGCGTGACCTCGATGAAGGCGTGGTCGACCTCGCCCGCAAGCGCGCCAGCGACGTGGGTCTTCCCACAGCCGGGCGGGCCGTGCAACAGGACACCGTTGACGACGCCGATGCCGTACTCCTCGAAGGCGCTCGGGTCCTGCAACGGCCGGACGACCTTGTGGTTGAGCGTCTCCAGTAGCTCGGACATCCCGCCCACGTCGGCGAAGCTCCGGGACGGGTCCGGGTCGACCAGCCCGTCGGCCTGCATATCGACGCCGTCCGGCTGAACTACGGTCCCGTCATCAGAGGGGCGCTCGCGGTTTATCGAGGGCGCGCCGTCGGTGCTGTCGGAGCCAGAATCGCCGCCCATCCCGGCCGAGCCGGATTCGCCGGACTGGTCGATCCGCTCCCGGATGTTCCGTTCGAGCCGGTCTGGGTTGACCTCGTAGCCGTACTCGGCCAGCCGGCGGGGTTCGGCGCTCAAAAACTCCGCGAGCCAGCCGTGGCGTTTCAGGTCCTCGGTCGGGGCGTCTGGGTCCCGGAACGTGACGAGCTTGACGTCCGTGCTGTCGGGCGAGTGGTACTCGGCGAGCCAGAAGGGGAGATACAGGCGGTCGACATCGGTCACACCGTCGAACCCGTCAGGGTCGAAATCCCCGGGGAGCCCGTAAGACTCGCGCAGTTTCCGGAGGAACACGTTGGCCGTGCCGGAGGCGGCGTCCTGTTGCTGGTCGCGGTACTCCGCGACGCGCTGGGGCAGTAGCGACCGGGCGTCGTCGTCAGTAACCTGAAACTGTAGCAGGACAGAGCGGCCAAGTGCCGGATCGCTGCGGCCGAAATCGTAGTCGCTGGTCGCTCGGCGGACCACCGCGTCGGTGTCGTCGACGTACTGCGAGACGGCCTGGTCGTTGTCCGCCCAGAGCCCGTCGAGAAACGCCGTCTCGGACTTCGTCGTCGTCCCGAGCAGCTTCCCCTTCCCAGTCTCGTACTCGTAGTCGACCTTGAACACCGGATAGAACACCCGGTGGAGGCGTTCCAGCTGTTCAGTGTCGCCGAAGGCCGTCATCGTCCGCTGGTCGAGGGTCTCCCTGACGGTCTCCTCGTCTGGCACCCGACGGTCGGCATAGATGTACGGTGGCAGGCTCATTCGAGGTCGCCCTCCCGAATCGTCCGCTCGGCGGCGGTCAGAGCGTTGTCGGCGTCGAACGCGTCGATGGCGTCTTGCTGGGCATTCGGATCGCCACGGAGGTCCCTCGCGTGCTCGGTGATGTTCGGTATCGCGCGGATGATGTTGTCGATGATAGGCACCGTCGCCACCTCGGCCGAGCGGCTCTGTGGGTTGAGGTCGATGACCAGTTCCGTCTTCCCCATCTCACCCAGCGCCTCGGCGCGGTCGCCGTCCTCCAGCGGGACGAGCACCACGTCAGCCGCGCCGATGCCGTCGGCGTCGACCTTCGCGCGCTCGTGGTCGAGTCCGGGGATTCGCCCGTCGGCGGTCAGCCCCTTCACCTCTGTCGCGCCGTGTTCGCGGAGATACTCGGCGATAGCCTCGATGCGCTCCTCGGTCCGGTTGAACAGGTTCACTTCGAGGTCTGCGCCGGTCACCTCGGCGAGTTCAACGAGTTCGCCGGGCACGAGAGCAGCAGCGTTGCCGTTGACCGAGATGACGGCGTGGTCAGCGGACAGAAGGTGTGCCGCGGCGGCGCGCTCGGCGTCGTCGGCGCTGTCGAGAGTGTGCTCGCCCAGCAGGTAGTCGAAGGCCTCACCGCGGCCCTGGGCGATGAGTCCCTGCCGGGAGGTAATTCCGCGGTCGACGCCCGCTTCGATACGGTGGCGGGTCAAAAGCGACTCGTAGCGGGGGTGGCTCTCAGGGAGATCGACGTCCTCACTCATACGTTCCAGTGATACCTCCCTGTACTAAAGTCGTCCGTCAGGGGCGTGTCCCGGTCAGCGTCACGTATCTCATCGGAACTCGTCGTCGGGCACCACCGACGACTCCGGAAAAGATTATCTGCGGGTCAGCACAACTCCGTGCCATGGATACCCGACAGGCGTTGCTTGTCGACGCGTTCGCCGCGGAGCCGACGGCAGGCACACCGACCGGCGTCGTCCCCGAAGCCAACGGACTGACCGACGACCAGATGCAGGCCGTCGCCAGCGAACTGGGGGCCACCGAGACGGCGTTCGTCCTGCCGGCGGGCGACGCTGACCGCCGGCTTCGCTATTTTTCCCCGACCGAAGAACTGGCACAGGCGGAGACGGCCGCAGTTGCGGCTCATGCGGCACTCTCCGAGCGTGGCGAGATCGGCGACGGCGAGTGGACGGTCGCCACCGCTAGGGGCGACGTCGCTGTCGAGACAAAACAGAACGGGATGGTCTGGGTCGAGCAAGGACGGGCCGACATCACCGAAGTAGATATCCCATACAGCGATGTTGCGGACGCACTCGGACTCGACGCGGCCACGCTCAAAGACGTGGGTGCGGACCTCCCGCTTGTGACGGCCGACGCGGGCGAGTCGTGGCTCATGGTGCCGGTCAACTACTTCGAGCATCTGAGCCATCTCAGCGTTGACGTTGCCGCTATCGCCTCGCTCTGTAACCGCGTGGACGCGGCCGGCGTGTATCCGTTCACGTTCGATACCGTCGGTGCCGACGCGACGCGCCGGTCGACGTTCCACGGCCGCGCCTTCCGGACCGGGAGCCGAACCGAAGAGCCGGTAACTGCGGCGGCGTCGGGGGCCTGCGCGGCGTTCGTCCGTCGCTACGGGGCGCTCGATGACACTATTGAACAGATCATCGCCGAGGGCGGACACTTCCGCGACCGACCTGGGCTGGTGTCAGTCGATACCGACGGGACCGAGGTGTGGGTTGGCGGGCGCGGCGTGACCGCACTGGACGGCACAGTGACCGTCCCCGCTGTCGACGACGACGACATCATCGAGGCGTGACCGCACAACGGCACCGGCGGCGTGACTGCCTGATTCACTCGAAATCGAGTGAAGAGGAGTCTCTCACTGATGGCAACCGGAACATCCTTAATTGTCGTTGAAGATGATACGAATGAGTCCATGCCAACACTGTGGCTCGATGAAATCGGTGCCGACGACCTGGCGCGGGTCGGCGGCAAGGCGGCGTCTCTCGGAGAACTGACCGGAGCGGGTCTGCCCGTTCCGTCGGCGTTCGTCGTTACCGCCGACACGTATCGGTCGTTCATCGAAGCAACTGGAATCGACGAGCCGCTGTTCGAGGCCGTCGATGTCGACAGCGACGACTCGCAGGCGCTGGCCGAGGCGGCCGAACGCGCCCAGGAGTTGATCCTGGAAACGGACACCCCGCCGTCGGTCCGCGAGGACCTGCTGGCCGCCTACGACGAGATGGGCGACGAGGACGTTGCGGTGCGGTCCTCAGCGACCGCCGAGGACCTCCCGGACGCCTCTTTCGCCGGCCAACAGGACACGTACCTGAATGTCTCGCGTACGGACCTCCTACAGCGGGTCAAGGAATGCTGGGCGTCGCTGTTCACACAGCGGGCCATCTACTACCGCAACGAGAACGACTTCGCTCATGACGCGGTGGACATCGCCGTCGTCGTCCAGCAGATGGTCGACGCGGAGAAATCCGGCGTCATGTTCACCAGCCATCCCTCGACCGGTGGGCCGACGGCCATCATCGAGGCTGCGTGGGGACTGGGTGAAGCGGTCGTCTCCGGGGCAGTCTCGCCCGACAACTACATTATCGACCGCGAGACGGAGACCATCGACGAGGTGACCGTCGCCGACAAGAAGGTGATGTGCGTTCGGGGTGAGGACGGAGAGACCATCGAACGCTCCGTCCCGGAAGAGAAGCGCAACGAGCGTGTCCTCTCTGACGAGGAGATTCACCGACTCTTAGAGGTCGGCGAACGCGTTGAGGATCACTACGATACTCCACAGGACGTCGAGTGGGCAGTCTACGAGGGCGAGGTGTACCTGCTGCAGTCCCGCCCGATCACTACTATCGACGACCCCGAAGAGAGCGCCGGGTCGGCCAACGAAGCCGAGAGTCAGCCGCCGGGGGCAAAGTCGGGTGTCGCCGACGGCGGGGCGATGGAGAGCCAGTCCGAGGCGGTTCGGCTCTCCGGAATCGGCTCCGCACCGGGCCGGGTCACCGGCGTCGTCCGCATCGTCGACAAACTCGACAACCTCGACAAGGTCGAGGACGGCGACATCATCGTCGCTGAGATGACCACCCCGGATATGGTGCCGGCGATGAAACGCGCAAACGGCATCATCACCGACGAGGGTGGAATGACCAGTCACGCCGCCATCGTCTCCCGGGAACTCGGCGTCCCGGCTGTTGTCGGTGCCGAGGACGCGACACAGAAGCTCCGGGACGGCGAGACGATAACCCTGGACGGCGACAAGGGCACAGTCGAGAAAGGGGCCAATGTCCCCAAGACGACTGAAGAGGAGGAAGACGCCGGGCCGGTCGAGACACATTCGGCGGTGAAGCCGATGACCGGAACGGAGGTCAAGGTCAACGTCTCTATTCCGGAGGCCGCCGAGCGGGCCGCCGCGACGGGGGCCGACGGCGTCGGCTTGCTGCGCATCGAGCACATGATTCTCTCGACGGACAAGACGCCCTCGCGTTACGTCGAGGACCACGGCGAGCGCGCGTACGTCGACGAAATCGTCGAGGGCGTCCGCTCGGTGGCCGAGGCGTTCTACCCACGCCCGGTCCGCGTCCGCACGCTCGATGCGCCCTCCGACGAGTTCCGCCAGCTGCAGGGCGGCGAAGACGAGCCCAGCGAACACAACCCGATGCTGGGCTATCGGGGCATCCGACGGTCGCTCGACCGCCCCGGCGAGTTCAAGCTCGAACTCCGCGCGTTCGAGCGCCTGTACGACCTGGGCTATGACAACGTCGAGCTGATGCTCCCGCTTGTCACCGACGCCGAGGACATCCTGCGGGCGAAGGCGCTGATGCAGGAGGTCGGCATCGACCCCGAGAAGCGCGACTGGGGTGTCATGGTCGAGACGCCGGCGAGCGCGCTGTCCATCGAGGGCATCTGCGAGGCTGGCATCGACTTCGTCTCCTTCGGGACGAACGACCTCACCCAGTACACGCTGGCCGTCGACCGCAACAACGGCAACGTTGCCGATCGCTTCGATGAACTCCACCCGGCCGTCCTCGAACTCATGCGCCAGGTCATCGGGACCTGCCGCGAGCACGACGTCGCCACGAGTATCTGCGGGCAGGCCGCCTCGAAGCCCCGGATGGTTGACTTCCTCGTCGACGAGGGGGTCACCTCCATCTCGCCGAACATCGACGCCGTGCGTGACGTGCAACACGAGGTCAAACGCGTCGAACAGCGACTCCTGCTGGAATCGGTCCGCTGAGACCGCAGCCGATTGACGTAGCCAGCAGGCTTTTTTGCGCTGTTCGCCTCATTGCGGTATGGCACCCGAATCGACACCGGAAGCCAAGAGTATCAGCTCCGGTGTGTCGTACATCCCCTTCGGCATCCCCGGGCTGGACGGACAGGTTCGGGGGATTCCGACCGGGAGCACAGTCCTGCTGGCCGGGGCCTCCGACGCGGGGGGCGACGCCTTCACCTACACCAGTCTTGCGACGCTAATGCTTGCGAAGCATCGCCCCGAGATGGTCCCAAACAGCATCGCCAGGCGTAGCGAGGCAATTCCGGAGTCGGTGACCTACATCACGCTCTCGCACGACCGCGAGCATGTCTACAGCGAACTCGACGCCGTCCTCGACGGCTACCAGTTCGAGACGCTCACGGAGCATATGACCGTCGCGGATTTCTCCCAGCGGTTCATGGAGTTGTTGCCGGTCCCAGAGCCGCTGTTCGATGCTCGACGGAGCGACGCCGAAATCGAACAGCCCGATGCGGAGCCGCCGGAGCGAGAGGCCACGGAAGAGACGTTCGAAAAGTTGCTTACCGACATCAGTGACCGGGTGAGCGACGCCGCAGAGACGCTCATCGTCATTGACTCGCTGACCGATCTCGAACGGGCGACGGAGTTCGGTCTGCCACAGAACCACGAGGTCGCGTTCCTCATGGGGCTCCGAGAGGCAGTCGTCAACTGGGGGAACGTGGCCTTCGTCAAGCTCGACCGACCAGCGGGCGACGTGCGGTCGGACGAACTCATCCACGGCCTGTTGCACGGCAGCGTCTACTTCTACTCCAACGACAAAGGGTTCGAGACGTATCGGACGATGCGGGTCGGCTCCTTCGGCGGCGCACTCGACACCGAGCGCCAGACCGTCTTCGAGTCGCTGATCGGTCCCACGGGCTTTCGCGCGAAGGCGACGAAGAAAATCGGACCGTCGAACTGGTAATTCGGACGGTGAGCACGCGAACGGACTGCGTACGGATAGCTAGCCCGTCCTGGCCAGTCTTCTGCCACTGGAGCGAATAAACAGCAGACAACGACACGCACGAGCACAACGGCTAAATCACTCCCCCGCTATACACCCGATAGATGCTCCAGCGGGCAGAGCCACAGGATTTCGAGCGCGTCCTCTCGTCGATGTGTACCGTGCCGCATCCATCGGCACGCGAAGCGGCAGAACGCTTCCTCGCGACGAACCCCGGAGACCCGGGCACGTACGAGACCATCGCCGATCTGGAGCGTGAGGCCGTCGAGTATCTCGGCGACATCACCGGACTCTCCGACCCCGCGGGCTACGTCGCCTCGGGCGGGACGGAGGCTAATTTACAGGCGATACGCATCGCCCGGAACCGCGCCGACACGGACGACCCGAACGTGGTTGCGCCCGTCCACGCGCATTTCTCCTTTACCAAGGCCGCCGACGTGCTTGGCGTGGAACTCCGGACCGCGCCGGCGGCGGATTACCGCGTCAACATGGCGGCGATGGCGGAGCTCGTCGACGAGGACACGGTGTGTGTCGTCGGCGTCGCTGGTTCGACCGAGTACGGCTACGTCGACCCGATTCCGGCTATCGCCGACCTCGCCGAGACGGTCGATGCCCTCTGTCACGTCGACGCCGCCTGGGGCGGCTTCTACCTTCCGTTCACCGACCACGATTGGCACTTCGGCCACGCGGACATCGACACGATGACCATTGACCCCCACAAGGTCGGGCAAGCGGCGGTCCCCGCCGGCGGACTGTTAGCCCGCGACCGATCGCTGCTCGACGAACTTGCCGTCGAAACGCCGTATCTGGAATCGACGGACCAGCTTACGCTGACGGGCACCCGGTCGGGCGCTGGCGTGGCCTCCGCCGTCGCGGCGATGGAGTCGCTGTGGCCGGCGGGCTACGAGCAGCAGTACGAAACCTCGATGGCCAATGCCGACTGGCTGGCCGACCAGCTGTCGGCGCGGGGCCACGACGTGGTCGGCCCGGAGCTCCCCCTCGTCGCGGCCGACCTCTCGATGCCGATGACAGACGAACTCCGGGACCGGGGCTGGCGAGTGTCGAAGACCGGGGCCGGCGAGATGCGCGTCGTGTGTATGCCCCACGTCACGCGGTCGATGCTGCGGTCGTTCGTCGCGGATCTCGACTGGTACTGAGTCGGCTGTAGCGGGAGGCATGAGCCACGCCGCCACAAACGAAGCGAGGGGTGTCCACCGATTGCGAGGCCTACGGCCGAGCGGTCGGCTTTTTCGCCCACGTTTTTTACGGAGTGGTGCCCGAAGGCCGCCCTGCGGCCGAGGACACCCGACGTAAAAAAGGTGGTGCCGCAGGTCACGCGGTCGATGCTGCGGTCGTTCGTGGCAGATCTCGACTGGTACTAAGTTGCTGTCTGAGTGTGTGACAGACTGTCGAACATACTGGTATTGAATGCTCCCGAGTAGACATACGAAGGTTTAGAAGTGCCTGTTTGCTACAGAGAGGCGTGGACCTGGTAGTACCGACCACAGCGTTCATTGCCTTCATCGGAGACTGTACGACCGCCGGCACCCCACTGTCGCCGCTGGAAGAGGCCGTCTGTACGGCCACCGGTCCAACCGGACTGGGTATCATCGCGGTGTATTCGTTTCTGATCGCGTTCATTCTCCCGCTCCCGAGCGAAGTCGTGCTGGTTCCGGCTGAAACGCTTCGGCTTGGACTCTCTACGAACGGGAATATAGTGGCGATTATCCTCGTCAGTGGTCTCGGGAAGGCGTTCGGCAGTCTCGTTGCCTTCCACATCGGCCAGGAGGCAAAGGAGTACGGCCCACTCGTGCGCTGGATCAAGCGCTCACGGTTCAACATCATCGAGTGGTCGGAGAAGAAGACGGTACAGCTCGCACAGAAGTACGGCTACGTTGGTCTGGCGCTTGCGCTCTGTGTGCCCTTCTTCCCCGACACCATCTCTATCTACGCGTTTACCGTCCTCGAACGCGACTACTATCGGTTCGGCGCAGCGACGTTCTTCGGCAGTGCCGGGCGGCTTGTCGTGACACTCGGGCTTGCCGGTGGCACGCTCGTGCTGCTGTGACCCGGCGCGCGGCCACCACACCGAAACCAACCCCCTTTTGACCCGTCGGTGGCACACGAACAGGTATGAGCAACGACGAGTTTCCGACGGACCAGCCGGCGGTCGTGACCTGCGGGTTGCCCTATGCGAACGGTGACTTGCACGTCGGCCACCTCCGGACGTACGTCGACGGGGACGCGCTGTCGCGCGCCCTCCGGCGGATCGGCCAGCAGACGGCGTTCGTTTCGGGGTCAGATATGCACGGCACGCCAGTCGCGGTCAACGCCGCCGAAGAAGGCGTCGCACCGCGGGAGTTTGCGCTTGACTTCCACGAAACCTACGCCGAGACGTTCCCGCAGTTCAACATCGAGTTCGACAACTACGGACACACCGACGACGAGACCAACGTCGAACTCACCCAGGAGTTCGTCCGCTCGTGGGTCGAAAACGACCACGTCCACGAGAAGGAAATCGAGGTCGCCTGGGACACCGAGGAGGACCAGCCCCTCCCCGACCGATACGTCGAGGGGACCTGCCCCTACTGCGGTGAGCAGGCCCGCGGCGACGAGTGCGACGAGGGATGCCAGCGCCACCTCGAACCTGGCGAAATCGAGGACCCAGTGTCGACCCTAACCGGGAACCCCGCCGAGTACCGCACCCGCGAGCACAAGTTCCTCCGCCTCGCTGACTTCCAGGAGTACCTCCAGGGCTTTCTCGACCGTCTGGAGGGGACCGACAACGCCCAGAACCAGCCCCGCGAGTGGATCGAGGGTGAACTGCAGGACCTCTGTATCACGCGGGACATGGACTGGGGCGTGGACTATCCGGAGGATGTCGACGGCGGCGACGAACTGGTGCTGTACGTCTGGGTCGACGCACCAATCGAATACGTCGCCTCGACGAAACAGTACGCCGAGCGCGTCGGTGACGACGAGTACGACTGGGAAGCGGTCTGGAAGATCGACGGCGAGGAGCGCCACGGCACCGAGTGGGACGACGAGTGGGCCGACGACAGCGGCGAGATCATCCACGTCATCGGCCGCGATATCATCCAGCACCACGCGGTGTTCTGGCCCGCGATGCTTCGCGGCGCGGGGTACAACGAGCCCCGGTCGATTCTGGCGACCGGGTTCGTTGGCATCGACGGCAACGCGCTGTCGACCTCACGAAACCGTGCCGTCTGGGCCGACGAGTACCTTGACGCCGGCTTCCATCCCGACCTGTTCCGGTACTACATCGCGACCGGCGCACAGATCGACACCGACGTGGACTTCTCGTGGGACCGTTTCCAGGAGCGGGTCAACGGCGAACTCGTGGGCAACGTCGGCAACTTCATCTACCGCTCGCTGCTGTTCGCCGAGCGCAACTACGACGGGACGCCCGACGCCGCCGTCAGCGACGACGTACGCGAGCGAATTGAGGGGGCCATCGAGGACTTCGAGACCGCCGTTCAGAAGTACGATGTGCGCGAACTGGCCGAAATCGCCATCGAACTCTCGAACTACGGCAACGAGTATATCCAGCGCAACGAGCCGTGGAACCTCGTCAACGACGACCCCGACCGCGCCGAACAGGTCATCCGCGACTGCGTTCAGTTGACCAAGGCTGTCGCGGTGCTCATGCAGCCCGTGCTGCCGGGCAAGGCCGAGCGCCTCTGGGGCCAGCTCGACGAACAAGGCTCCGTCGCCGACGTGACCCTCGACAGCGCGCTCGAAGCGCCGCCGGCCGAGTTCGGCGAGCCCGCGGAGCTATTCGAGCAGGTTGAGGACGACCACATCGAGGCGCTCAACGAGGAGCTACAGGACCGGGTTGCGGAGGCCAATGACGACACGGAAGACGACAGCGATGGCGGTGACGCAGACGAAGGGGACGACGATGTAGACACCGCCGACCTTCAGCCTCTTGTCGAAGACCGCATCAGCTTCGAGGACTTCGAGGGCGTCGACATGCGCGTCGGCGAGATCCGCAGCGCCGAGCCGGTCGAGGGCGCGGACAAGCTCCTGCGTCTGGAAGTCGACATCGGCCACGAGGTCCGACAGGTCGTCGCCGGCCTCCGACAGCTCCACGACGCCGAGGCGCTTCCCGGGACGCGCGTCATCCTTCTTGCGAACATGGAGAAAGCCGAGCTGTTCGGCATCGAATCCAACGGGATGGTGCTTGCCGCCGGCGATGAGGCGGACCTGCTGACGACCCACGAGGACGCCCCGCTGGGGACGCGAATCAAGTAACCGCAGTCGCCAGCGCTTTTGTAGTCACAGCACGTACCGCGGAACATGGATGACGACGGGGCCGCACGAGACGATGCGGCCGCTACGGGTGACACGTTCACCGAAGAGTACGAACTGGCGACGGAAGCCGACGTAATTCAGGTCGATGGTGACGCGGCCGATACGGACGCGGCCGACGAGGAGGGCGCGGTCGCGGGCTCGTTCGCCCCGGACCTGAAAGTGACACCCGACGCGCCGAAGCCCGAGAACGTTGTCTTCGTTGCGCTGGGAGTCTGCATCGCGATTCTCTCGCTCGGGCGGATGTTCCTTGGGGCGGAGATGTACACGCCGTCCACACTCGGCGGCGTGGTCCTGTCCGTTGCGCTCGGCACCGCAGTACTGTACGGGTTCTTCGTCCGGACGAGCGACGCGTGAGGCTGTACCAATGGCGGAGGCGGTGCGCTCCCCACCCCGACACTTAATCCTGCTCCGACACTAAGTCCGTGCATGGTGAACCCGCTGGCGACAGTTGCCCCGCTGCAGGCCGAACCACTGTTAGGTATGTCGCTTTCCATCCTGCTGTTTCTGGCCGGTGCGGGCCTCATCGTGGGCGAAGCGCTCGCTCCCGGGACCCACTTTTTCGTGCTCGGCGTGGCCCTGCTGACGGCGGGGCTAGTCGGGCTGTTCATCCCAGCGAGCCTGGGTATCCTCGCGCCACTCATCCTTACTGTCGTCGTGCTTGCAACGACAGCGGTCACGCTCTGGGGATATCGAAAGCTCGATTTCGCTGCGCCGGGCCGCGGCCAGACGCTCAGTTCTGACTCGCTCACGGGACAGTTCGGGACTGTGACCGAGCGCGTTACCCGGAGTGACGGCGAGGTCAAACTGGAAGACGGCGGTTTCAATCCGTACTATCAGGCTCGCAGTTCCGGCGACCCCATCGAAGAGGGAGCGGAGGTCATCGTCATCGACCCCGGCGGCGGGAACGTACTCGAAGTCGAAGCGGTGGAGTCGGCGAGCGACGAGATCGACCGCGCGCTCGAACGTGACCGAAACCGGAGTGACGGGGACGCCGAACCAGAACGAGAGTCCGAGCGGGCGTAGGTGTGTGATTCGGTAGTTTGTGACAGGGACACCGAAGCCTTTTCCTTGAGCGCTCCGGAGGTCTGACTGTCATGTTCCCCGCGACAGCACCGCTACAACCCGGAGGACTCATCGGTTTCGTTACCGTAATCTTCCTCCTGATCGCCATCGCGCTGGTGTATTCCAGCGTCGTGATCATCCGCCCGTACCAGAAAGGTGCCTACACGGTCCTCGGTACCTATCGCGGCGTCCTCGACCAGGGGATTCACTTCATCTACCCCTTCGTCTCCGACGTGACGCGGTTCGATATGCGTACCCAGACGCTCGATGTGCCACGGCAAGAGGCTATCACCCGCGACAACTCGCCGGTGACCGCCGACGCCGTCGTCTACATCAAGGTGATGGACCCGAAGAAGGCGTTCCTCGAAGTCGACAACTACGAGCGTGCGGTCTCCAACCTCGCCCAGACGACCCTCCGTGCCGTGCTGGGTGACATGGAACTGGACGACACGCTGAACAAGCGGGGCGAAATCAACGCCCGCATCCGAAAGGAACTGGACGAGCCCACCGACGAGTGGGGTGTCCGCGTCGAGAGCGTGGAGGTCCGCGAGGTCAACCCGTCCAAGGACGTCCAGCAGGCCATGGAGCAACAGACCTCCGCCGAGCGGAAACGCCGTGCCATGATTCTGGAAGCCCAGGGTGAACGGCGCTCCGCCATCGAGACGGCGGAAGGTGACAAGCAGTCTAACATCATCCGCGCACAGGGTGAGAAGCAGAGCCAGATTCTGGAAGCCCAGGGTGACGCAATCTCGACCGTCCTGCGTGCGAAATCCGCCGAATCGATGGGCGAACGCGCCGTCATCGACAAGGGGATGGAGACGCTGGCCGAAATCGGCCAGGGCGAGTCGACGAAGTTCATCCTCCCGCAGGAACTCACCTCGTTGGTGGGCCGCTACGGCAAGCACCTCCAGGGTTCGGACGTGAAGGAGAACGGGCACTCGCTGGAAGCGCTTGACTTCGACGACGAGACCCGCGAGATGCTCGGTCTGGACGACATCGAGGAGATCCTCGGTCAGATCGACGAGGAAGCCGAAGTCGATGTCGAGGCGATGGAAGAAGAGGCACAGAAAATCAAGCAGGGTCAGGACAGTGGCCTCGACAGCGCCGATGAGATGATTCAGGAGATGGACGCTGAAATCGACGACGACTCGTCGACGACTGACGTGGCCGGCGGTCCGGACGACACGACGCGAACGTCGGAAGTCGACAAAGACAATTAACTGAGAATCAGGCGAAGACGTTTTATTACCGACCCACCTTTTCGGTAGCAATGACGCGTGAGGGCGACGTAGACGAGGACAAGCGAGCGACGCTCCGTCGCTTTGCCGCCCTCGGTGCAGCGAGCCCGTTTGCCCGCTTCGGCGACAGCGGGAGCGAGAGCGATGCACCCGATGCCATCGCCGGGTACGTCTCGGCACACCCCGGAACGCACTTCTCGAAGCTTCGCGACGACCTCAAACTCGGGACCGGTGAGGCCCAGCACCACCTCCACCGACTGGAAAACGAGGCCGTCGTCACGTCACAGAAGGACGGCGACTACCGACGGTACTTCCCGGCCGGCCAGTTCTCCGAGTTCGAACAGGTGGCGCTTGGCTACCTGCGGCGTTCGACCGCTCGCGGGATGCTCGTCACCCTGCTGCGTCGTCCAGACGTGACGGCGTCGGAGCTGGCCAGCGAACTCGACGTTTCGCGACCGACAGTGAGCAACTACGCCGCCGATCTGGAGTCTGCCGGGCTCCTGTCCCGTGAGGACGGGTACGCGGTGACGGAACCCGAAACCGTGCTGACCCTGCTGATCCGGTATGCCGACTCGTTCGGCGACGATGTCGCCGCGCTGGCCGGCGAGGCCGATTCGCTGCTGCGATACGACCCGTGACACTTGCGTCGGTACTCTGCTCGCTGTTGGTCCGCTGACGTCTATGTCGCCGTTACGTCTCTTTGTCGACACCGGTAATTTCGAACCTGGCACCACCTGATTCGCTGTCGGTCACACTGATATCCCAGCCATGGACGGCGGCGATATCGGCCACGATTGCGAGGCCGAAGCCGGTGCCTTCGGAGGCGGTCGAGTAGCCGGCCCCGAACACCGTGTCTCGTTCGTCTTCGGGGATGCCCGGGCCGTCATCAGCAACATAGAAGCCGTTAGCACCGTCGATATCACCGATAGTGACTGTCACCCCGTCGTCATTCTCGACGGTCTCGCCGGACTGTCCCGACCCCCCCATCGAGCCGTGCTCCATGCTGTCTTGCTGCATCTGAGAGGGCGAGGATTCTGACCCGTGTGCCACGCAGTTCCGAAACAGGTTCGAAAGCAGGCGCTGCAACCGGCCGGGGTCTGCAAGGACGACGCTGTCGGTATCAGTCTCCAGAGCCGCACTCTCCGTCTCGACAGTCTCCCAGCACGCAGTTGCGGCGGTTCGGAGGGTGACAGGCTCAGTGGTCGTTGCCTCGCGACCCTCTCGTGCCAGCGTCAGGATATCGTCAATGAGCGTCTGCATCCGTTCGTGAGCGGCACCGATACTGTCGAGGTGGTCGTTTGTCACTTCCTGCTGGGCCAGTTCCAGATGCCCCTGTGCGACTGTCAGTGGCCCCTGCAGGTCGTGGCTGACGACGCTGGCGAAAGACTCCAGTCGCTCGTTTTGCACGCGGAGCCTGCGTTCACGCTCCTTCTGTTCGGTGATGTCCTGAATGAACCCCCGAACAGTCCGCTTCTCTGTACCCTCAACGCGTTTGCCGCGGGTCCGGACCCACCGATGGTTTCCTTCGGCAGTGATGAGTCTGACCTCAAGGTCGTACGGATCGCCGTCATTGAGGGCCGCCTCAACGGCATCTGCAACCATCTCTTTGTCCTCGGGATGGTAGAACGACAGCCCGTCCTCGACTGTTGGGTCAAAGTCGTCGTCGACCTCGTGGATGCGACGGGTGCCCGCTGTCCAGGTAGACATCCCGCTTTCGTCGTACTCCCAGGCGCCAAGGGTACCGAGTTCTTCCGCCTCGGCGAAGAAGTCCCGTAACTGGGCGAGGTTCTGTTCGTGCTCGATGCGCTCCGTAACGTCCTGACAGTGTGAGAAGACGGTGACAACATCGCCCGAATCGTCAGTAACGAGGCGATTGTGCCACTCAACCACGATGCGGTCGCCGTTCTTCTTGATGTTCTCGTTGACGCTGTGGTAGCCACCACTGGCCTCGCTGAGAGCGGACGTAACCGCATCGACATCGTCGTAGCTCTCCGAACTCACGAACGTCTCCCACGTTTCCCCGAGCAGTTCCGTTTCGGTGTAGCCGAATATCTCTGTGAGGGTGTCGTTGACGCGGACGATCTCGAAGTCCTGATTATACTCGACGAACCCGAGCGGCGACTGGTCGATAAACAGCGAGAGCCGGTCTTTACTCGCTTCGAGGGCGCGCTGTGACCGGTACTGTTCGACGGCGTTGACGATTCGGTTCGCCAGAAGGGCGTAGTGGCTGGTGTCTGAGGTTTTCTGTAGATAGTCAGTGACGCCTGCGGAGATAGCATCACTGGCGACGGCTTCGCTACCACGGCCCGTGTACAGAATAAACGGAAGGTCGGGATAGTCTTCGCGGACAGATTCGAGGAAGTCGATACCGTTCTGGCCGGGCATCTCGTAGTCAGAAACGATACAGTCGACTGCTGTCGTTTCGAGCAGCTGCAGGCCCTTTCGGGCACTCGTTGCGATCTCGATGTCGAATGCAGTCCGCTCTCGTGTGAGGAATGCCGCTGTCGTCTCTGCGTACTGCCGGTCGTCGTCGACGTGAAGCACCCGGATGGCGGAGCCAGCCTCGCCCATTGATGCGTGCAACTATGGCCTCAATGGTTATCAATATAGACATTCGGGTTTGCTAATATATCCTGAAAAGTCAAGGTAAAGCGGCTGAAACGGAGGGTGAGCGACGACACCGGCTGCTCTCTGCGCAGGCCCACATCACGGGCCTGTGTGGACGATCAGGTGGGAGTAGCGATGTATCCGCGTCGAGTCAGCGCCGGCTCAGGCCTCAACCATCCACGTCGTCGAGGAGGAGTAGCCCCACTTCTCGACGGCCAGGTCGTGGTCGCCGTCGGCGATGGCGGTCATATTCGTGCCGACTTCCTTGGCCGAAAGGCCGAGTTCGTCGCCGATGAGCCGCGATTTGAAATACGTCTGGTCGTCAGCATTGGAACGGAGATACTCCAGAATACGTCGCTGCTTGTCCGAGAGCGGACTGTTGGGGGTTTGTGCGGTGGCGCTCATTAGTACAGTTACTAGCTGTACCGAGACACCCTTATTGGATTTGGTACAGACGGTTAACGGCTCGCCTTCTGGCGGTTTTCCCTCACTCGAAGCGGGGATACTGCCGCGAGTTGGGCCACGCGGCAGCCGGTTGGTACAGGCGGGAAACACCGTCGCTGCTCGTCGTCACCTCGCAGTTTGAACGACAGCGATCGCTCGCTCCGGCAGTTCTTTAATAATGGGCCGTTTTGTGGCCGAACGGAGGTCTATCACATTGGAAATCTCGGATCAACTGCTGTGTCTGTTCAGTGCCGATATCCGCGACGAGGGGGACCGGTACGTCGTGGAGGTCCCGCGTCGAGAGGTCGAAACGGGCGCAGTCGACTCAGGCAGTACTTATCGCGTTGCGCTCATCTCCGCAGATGAGGAGACAGAGACGGACGAAGAGACGGTGTCAGACACGCCGCCGGACCAGCCACAGCCGCCGGTCGAACCGGGTGAGACGCGCTACGTCGAGATCGAAGACATCGGGAAGCAGGGTGACGGCATCGCTCGCGTCGAGCGCGGCTACGTCATTATTGTCCCAGGAGCCGAAATCGACGAACGAGTCAAGATCGAAGTCACCGAAGTCAAGTCGAACTTCGCGGTCGGCGAAATCATCGACGACGTGTGACGCTACTCGTAGGGGCTGCCGTCGGGGCGCTTTGCCCCTTCGGAGTCGTGGACGACGACCTGTCCGGCTGACGGATCGACGGGCCGGTAGTTGTCGCGGACGCCGATTGCTTCCGTCAGTTCCCGAACGGCTCGTTCCTTGAGCGCTGCAGCCAACTCCTCGGCGTCGGCTCTGGAGAGGTCCCGGCCGAGCCCCTCGCATTCGTGGGCCCGAACGACTCCTTCCTCGTCGACGGCTTCGCCCATCGGCTGGCTTGTCCCGCCGAGTGCGACGCTGAACGGGTAGGTCTGGCAGATGAGCGGGCGGTCGCCGTGGACCGTACAGGCACCCGTACCGTCATCGCCCTCAGCGTAGAATGTGCAGTCGCCGCAGTCGTCGGTCTGGAGCGCCCACTCGAACGTCTCTCCTTCGGGGCCGTCCGGCCCGTCCGCCAGTCCGTACGGCATCGGCCGGGCAACGTCGCGGAAGTCGTACTCTCCGGCCGCCTGTAGCTGCCGAATCTCGTCCGGAAACACTGTCGCAGTGTGGGGTTCGGCATCGGTTTCGGCCGAGTCAGCGTTCTCGCCGGACCGATCAATGGGCCCGTCAACCTCGTCAGCACTCTCTCCGCCTTCGCCACACGCCGACTCGGCCTTGCAACAGGCCCCACAGCGGGTGCATTCGAACCCGATAGTCTCGATTGCGTCGGCCAGTTCCGACTCCTCAAGGGCACGGGCCCGTTCGAGTTCGGTTTCCAGAGAGTCCACAGCCCTGATAGCAGGCGGATGGGCAAAAAGGCGTCACTCCGCCGGATTCGGTGCGGCCCGCTCGCTGTCCCATGAAATAGCGCCCTCGACAGCCAGTTTTTCAAGATGGGTCAGCACTGTCCCACGGGCCAAATCGCGCACGCCGGTGAGGTCCTTCTCGTAGGCGGCCTCAAGGATTTCATCCAGCGTGGCGGCCCCGTCGTGGACAGCGTCCCGAACGCGTCGCTCGCGCACCAGTCGATGGTTGATGAGGCGCGCACAGGTCTCCCGCGGCGTCTCGATACGCGGGCCGTGGCCCGGTAACAGCACGTCGGGGTTTCTGGCGTGGAGTCGCCGCAGTGACGCGAGATAGGCCCGAACGTCGCCCTCGGGTGCGCCGACGACGACGCTACCCTCGGCAACGGCGAGGTCACCGGAGACAACGGCCCCATCTGTGGCGAAGGCGACGTGTTCCGGCGCGTGCCCCGGCGTATCGATGACAGTCACTGGGCCGGCATCGGTCGGAATCGTCGTTCCGCCGCTGAACAGTCTATCCGGGGTAACGCCGGTCGCGGCTTCGAACGCGCTCGCCCGACCGCGACGCGCCCAGACCGTTGCGCCTGTCTCTCTGGCGTAGTGTGCAACGGCACCGGCGTGGTCAGGGTGGTGGTGCGTGAGTGCAATGTGAGCGAGGGAACGGTCGCTGAGAAGCGAGTCGAGCGCATCATCGGTATCCGGGGGGTCCACAAGAAGAGCCGCTTCATCGCCGCAAACGTATGCTGCCGTGCTGCCGGTCGGTGCCCGTGTCGGGACGGACACGTCGGCCCGGTGCCAGTCCATGCCGATGGGTCAGACCGTGAGGAAATAAACCTGTTTGCGCGCGTCGGTGAAACTGTACCGCGAATCGACCAGACCAGACTCCTCCAGTCGGTTCAGTGCATATCTGACAGTGCGGTCCGGGAGCAGTGAGCTCTCGGCTAAGTCGCCCTGTGACAACGGGGCATCGTCTTCCAGTACCTTCGCGACGAGCTTCGCGCTCGGCGGGAGTTCACGCAGGGTGTCGCGGAACTCCTCGTCAGTGAAAGGTGCTGGTGCAGCGTTTTCAGTTAATGCGCTCATAGTGGCTGATATTCAAGACTTACTGGTAAAACTTGGCTATATGCATGACCAAACAATACAGATTCTATGAAGTGTTTAATGTGTCCTTATACATGGCCGTCATCGTGTGGTTCTCGTCTCTATCACGAAGTCACGCCCAGACCTATCAGGGCAGCGAGCGTGACCGGAGTCGGTCTGGTAGGGAAAACAGTCCGACCGACGAAAGGGGATTCCAGTATCGTTTTATCCCCCGCGGGGTGAGCAATACACCGTGAAAGGGCAGGAGTGGTATCAGGCCGACACCGTGGCCGAAGAGTACGAGGCCAAGCGGTTCTCCCGTGGCGGGCGGCTGATCGACCGACGTGAGAAACAGGCCGTCCTCAACGCAATCGGCCCTGTGGCCGATAAGGACGTGCTAGAAGTAGCTTGCGGGACCGGACGGTTCACTGTGATGCTGGCCGAGCGCGGCGCGAACATCACCGGGCTGGACATCTCAGGACCGATGCTCCAGCAGGGCCGTGAGAAGGCACAGGCGACTGGTGTCGACGACCGCGTCGAGTTCATGCGGGGCGACGCCGCCCGGCTCCCGTTCCCGGATGACCATTTCGACACCGTGTTTGCGATGCGGTTTTTCCATCTGGCTGACACCCCGGCGGCGTTTCTCGCGGAGATGCGCCGCGTCTCGAAGGAACAGGTCTTCTTCGATACGTTCAACCGGTTTTCGACCCGGTCGATATACAACTGGGCGCTCCCGATGGGGTCGCGGCTCTATTCGCGCTGGGAGATTGACCGGCTGTTAGACGGAGCCGGACTAGAACTGACAGGCGCAAACCACGACTGGCTGCTTCCGTACGGCTTCTACCGGAAGATTCCGAACGAACTGGCCGCCTCGTTCCGGTCGCTCGATACGGCGCTCGGCGGCACGCCACTCGGGGAAAAGCTGGCATCGGTGTCGTACTGGAACACTCACGTCTAGCGTGGCGCTGTTCGAACGACCTGTTTTCTCTGTATCGGAACGTCGCCGTCCGTCTCCCGCGACTTTTAAGCGCCTTCGCCGTCCTATCCAGAGGTATGGATATCTCGGTAGTGGTCCCGACGTTGAACGGCCGGGAGGAGCTGACCGGCTGTCTGGACGCACTCACCGAGCAAGTTCCCGATGCCGAAGTGATTGTCGTCAACGGCCCGTCAGCCGACGGCACGACTGGTATGGTCCGCGACCGGGACGACATCTCTCTTCTCGTCGAAATCGCCGACCGCTCGGTAACAGTCGCTCGCAACGCAGGGATTGACCGGGCAACAGGGGACGTTATCGCGCTCGTTCATCAATCACTCTCTGTCGAGTCCGGCTGGGCTGACGCCGTGAAAGACGGGCTCTCGGGGGCCGCCCAGGCTATCACCGGGCCGACACACCAGCAACTGTGGGCCGGGATGACGACCGAAACAGAGGAAACGCGGACAATCGCCGGCCGCGACGTGACGTACTTCAATCCCGGCAACGTCGCGTTCGATGCCGAGGTGCTGGAAGCGCTCGACGGGTTCGACGAGTACCTAAACGTCGGCAGTGCCCGGGACTTCGCACACCGGATGGCCGCCGGTGAGTACGGCGTCGACTGGAGCACCGAAATGTGCGTCAGCCGCGAGTTCGAGGCCGACGGCGGTATCGCCGAGACTGACTGGAACTGGAAGTACCGCTCGCTCGCCTACCGACTGGTGAAGAACTACAACATCCGGCCGACCGTGGTGCGGCGAATCCTCAGTCACGCGGTCGGTGACGCGAAGGACGCGCTATTTGATGTCGTGCGGGGGGAGACGACGCCGTCGCAGTGGCTCGGCACTGGGCAGGACGTGTTCGGCGGCGTCGGGTCAGGAATCATCGACGGCGTCCGGGCACGCGTGACCGACCGGACGGCTCGCCGGAATCCGAACGGTCGCTCTGCGCGAACGAACCGCGCAGTGACTGTGTACGACTGGCGATAACCGGTGGGGTGGCGATAACTGGTACTGGTCGCGACCGTTCGACTGGGGCAGGAGTGCCGGTGGTCAGGGGGCCAGCGCCTCAATGACGCGGTTGGGATTGTTCGAAAACACCTTTCGCATCGCGTCTTCGGGAACGTCCAGTGTTAGAATCTCCATCACGGCCACGTTCGGGTGGACACCGGGAACGCCGCTCCCGAAGAGAACACGGTCGGGATGTTCTAACACCGCCCGTTCCATCGGCCCCCGGTAGCGGACCGCGCTGGTGTCGAGATACAGATTATCGTGGGTCTCCAGCAAGTCGATGGCCCGTTCCATCAGGTCCTTCCGGAGCGGGTGCGCGCCGAAATGTGAGAGGATAACCGGGAAGTCATACGCCAGCAGCGACTCGGCGACAGCTTCGGGTTGGAACCCTTCGCCACCGTGGACGATGACGGGCAGCGACACCGACTCTAGTTCTGCGAGCACGTCCTCGTCTGGCAGCCCATCGGTCGGCGGATGGAGCTTGAAGCCGTAGAACCGGTCGTCGTATGCGTACTGCTCGATGTCTTCCGGGGAAGTGTGGTCGTCCGTGCGACTACTTGCGAGGTTGCGGAGGGTCGACCCGGGGCCGCTTCCCGGGTCCCGGGCGCCGTTGACCCTGGCGAAGGCGACCATCGGTCGCTCGACGGTCATCCGGGCGACGGCGTTGTTCGCTTTCAGATACGAGCCGTCTCGCTCACCGGGGAAGACGACGGAGCGGACGACGCCGGCCTGGTGCATCTCCCGCTCCAGTTGCTCCGGGTCGCCCATGCCGTCTCGGGGTCGGCGCTGCTCGTCGGGTTCCAGCCGTGCGTGCACGTCGACGACGCGAAAGCCGTGCTCCAGCTCCAGCATCTACTGTACGGTGTGTATACACCCATATTAAAAGGTGTGTAGGTCCGGCCAGGATTACAGGGACAGCACGGCGCTGTCGCCCGACGAGCGGTCTGCGCTGTTAGAAAGTTTTATATAGAACCGCTTGCCTTGTCTTAAGTGAGGTTCAACACATATGTCATCTGGCCAGCGACGCATGGGCGGCCAGCCTCTTTTCATCCTTGATGAGGACGCCCAGCGCACACACGGGAAGGACGCACAGTCATCGAACATCTCCGCCGGAAAGGCCGTAAGCGAGTCTGTACGGACCACGCTCGGTCCCCGCGGCATGGACAAGATGCTCGTCTCCGACGATGGTGATGTGGTCATCACTAACGACGGGGCGACCATCCTCTCCGAGATGGACATCGAACACCCTGCGGCCCAGATGATCGTCGAAGTCGCCCAGACCCAGGAGGACGAAGTGGGCGACGGCACGACGACGGCGTCCGTGCTGGCCGGGGAACTGCTGACGAAAGGCGAGGACCTGCTCGACGACGACGTCCACCCGACAACAATCGTCGAGGGATACTCTGCCGCGGCTGAACTCGCACAGGACGCCATCAACGAGCTCGTCCTTGATGTCGACCTCGACGACGAGACGCTCGTCGAAGTCGCCGAATCCTCGATGACCGGCAAGGGCACCGGTGACGTTGAGGCCGAGAAACTCGCCGAAGTCGTCGTCGACGCTGTCCGCCACGCCAAGAGCGGCAACGGCGTCCGCCGAGACAACATCGAAGTCCACACCCAGACGGGTGCGGCTTCCTCCGCGACCAAGCTCGTCGAGGGCGTCATCGTCGACGAGACGGCCGTCCACGACAACATGCCGACCTCGGTCGAGGACGCGTCCATCGCGGTCATCGACACCGAGCTCGACGTCCGCGAGAGCAACATCGATGCTGAGTACAATGTCTCCAGCGTCGACCAGCTCAACGCCGCGCTCGATGCCGAAGAGGGCGAACTGCAGGGCTACGCCGAGGATGTCCTCGAAAGCGGCGCTGACGTCGCGTTCGTCACCGAGGATGTCGCCGACCGCGTCGCCTCCCAGCTTGCCAAGGAAGGCGTCTTCGTCGCCGACAGCATCAGCTCCTCGACCGCCAAGGACATCGTCGAGGCCACCGGCGCAAAGCGCGTCGGCTCGCTCGAATCCCTTGACGAGGACGCGCTCGGCCACGCCGACAGCGTCAACGTCGAGAAGCAGGGCGACGACGACGTGACATTCATCACCGGCGGCGCGACCGCCGAGTCCGTCACGGTCATCGCTCGCGGCTCCACCGAACACGTCGTCGACGAACTCGAACGCGCGCTCAACGACGCGCTCGACACCGTCATCGCCGCGCTCGACGCCGGCGGTGTGGTCCCCGGCGCAGGCGCGACCGAGATCGCCATCGCCGACCACATCCGCTCCGAAGCGGCGTCCATCGAGGGCCGCAAGCAGCTCGCCGTCGAAGCGTTCGCCGACGCCGTCGACGTGCTGCCCCGCACCCTCGCGGAGAACACGGGCCTCGACGCCATCGACGCGCTCGTCGACCTCCGCGCAGAACACGAGAGCGAGGGCATCGCTGGCATCATCAGCGAAGGCCAGACTGGCGTCGTCGGTGACCCAGTCGAGTACGGCATCCTCGACCCCGCCGCGGTCAAGCGCGAAGCGGTCGACTCCGCCACCGAAGCGGCGACGATGATCGTCCGTATCGACGACGTTATCTCGTCGAGCTAAGCGAGGTCGCAACGCGACCTCGACACGAGCGGCATCGCCGCGAGTTAAGCGGTCAATTCGTTCACAACCCGTTTTCTTTCAGCTAAGCCGGATAGCGGCGCGACCGCCAACAGAGAAGACGCTGCTTACTCGCTACTTGGCTCCACAGAAAGCGTCAGCGTCGCATCGTGGCCGTCAGCGAGCGCCTCGACAAGGTCCCGGTCCACGTCGCCGGCCGCCGAATCAGCGTTCACCATCACGGTCCGGTCGTCGACGTAGTCGCTCGTCCGCAGGACGTGGCTCCGGTCGTTCTCGAAGGACAGGTCGGGGTGGCCGGTCCCGGTCACAGTAACGGTCTGTTCGCCGGCTTCGATAGTCGCTGTAATCGCCGCGTTGGCGTCCTGACAGGCCGTCACGAATTCGCTGTCGAAGTCAGCGGGAACGCGGTCGGCTTCGATAGCGAGGATACAGTCACCTGCAGGGGTTAGAAAGTCGTCGCTCGTCACTTCCAGCGTGCTGGCGTGCTCGCCGGAGACGTTTTCGTGGCCCTGTGCACGGACCACTTCTTCAAGTGTCATACCTCCCGATCACTGCCGGGCGTACTTCAGCGGGACGACTCCGACTTCACGACGGTAACCGTCACCGCACCACAGGCGCACTCGTGGGCCTCGCGGCGGCCGGCCTCGGTCTCAAACACCAGCGCTGGCTCGCCGAGCGGGCGCTCGCAGTGCTGGGCCTCGCAGGTCGGTGTCGCCGCCTCGTGCAGTTCGGTGAGCATATCTGGATAGTAGGTGGCTACCTATGTCAAAGCGAGCCATCCCCGGAGTGAAAGTGAAAGTGAAGCCGTGGGGCAAAGGATATGCCCTCGGGGAACGGGCCACAAGGTATGTCGCTGGAGTGGCGCGGCGCGGCGGTTGCGCCGGACGACGAGATGCCGTCCCCGGAGGCGTGGGAACCGGTGTCGGTGCCTGGCCGGCCCGAGCAGTTCGCCGGGGCCGAGGCCGTGGCCTACGAAACGACGTTCTCGGACCCGCGGGACGAGAGCGACGCACACGCCCTGCTCGTACTGAGTGGAACCTACGCGCACACACGTGTGTGGTGCAACGGCGATCTGCTCACCAGCCACGACGCCTACTTCGAGCCGCTCCGGGTCCGACTCCCCGAGAGCGAGGAATACCGGGTCGTCGTGGAATGTCGCGCGCCGGAGGACCGTTTCGGCGGTCTACACGCGACCGACCAGCTTCCGCCGGAACGCTGCGTTCCGGGCATCTGGTGGGACGCGACCCTCGAAACCCGACCGGACCCGTGTGTGAGCGAACTCTCGGTCCAGCCACAGCTATCGGAAGAAGACGTGACCGGTGCGACGGTGGACGTGTCGGCGACCGTCCTGACCGAAGAGCCACTCGACGACCGGATTACACTCTCGCTCCGGCCGGAAGGTGACGTTCGCGGCGGCGGGATGATGGACCGAGCCCGCGTCTCGACCGATGAGGAGACGACGTCGGTGACCTATACGATGGACGTACGCGACCCATCGCTGTGGTGGCCCCACGACCGCGGCGAACAGTCCCGCTACGTCCTCAGGGCAAAACTCGGCGACGACGAGCACTCGGTGACGACGGGACTCCGTACCGTTTCGTACGACGATGGCCTGCGGGTCAACGGCGAAAACGTGCCGGTTCGCGGCGTGACGCTGCTGGACCCGACCGCGGAGGACGTCAAGCGGGCCGTCGACGCCAATGCAAATCTGGTTCGGGTACGGGCGCAGGGGACGCCGCCAGAGGTGGCTCGCGCCTGTGACGACCACGGCGTCCTGCTCTGGCAGGACCTTCCCTTGTCAGGCCCCGGTTCGTTCGACACCGAACGAGGAACTGCCCTCGCGGCGCAGCTCGATGCGGCATACGCACAGCATCCCAGTTTCGCGGCGGTCGGTGTTCACGACGAGCCGGTGCCGTCGTACGCCAATGGGCTGGGATCGGGCTTTCTCGACCGACTTCGCTTTCGGTGGCGTGCCTGGCGGGCTAGCTACGACGACGCGGATGCCGCATCGGTGGCGTCGGCCGTCGACTCCGTCCCGACGTTCCCGGTCGTCGGCCCCCCCGGAATCGACCCCGACGCGGCCACGCTGTACCCGGGGTGGCGGTACGGCGACACGGCCGACCTCCCGTGGCTCTGTTCCCAGTTCGACGTTGGGGATGTCGTGGCAGGCTTCGGGGCCGGTGCGCTCGGTACGGCTGATCCGGCAGACTGCCCAGGGTTCGACCGCGCCCGGCACAACCGATATACCAACGACGGAGTGGCTGCGTCACAGGCGTACCAGGCCGACGTTGTCCGCGGGGTGGCCGAGGGATTGCGCCAGCGCCGCGCACCGGTCGTCGTCCTCGACAGTCTCCGAGACGTCGGCGATGCGGGTATGGGCGTACTCGCCGCTGACGGGAGCGAAAAGACGGCACACGACGTGCTCGCCGACAGCTACGAGCCCACACAGGTCGTCCTCTCCGCGCCCAGTCCCGGAGAGCGGGACGTCGTCGTCCTCCACGACAGGCCGGAGAGTGCGAATCTCACCGTCGAGTGGGACTACAACGGCGAGCGCGAGCAGGCCGAACACACCGTCGGGCCCTTCGCCCGCGTCCCCGTAGACACGCTCACGCTGTCGGCCGGCGACGAGGTGACACTCGCAGTCACCGACGGACAGCACGTCGTCAAGAACGAGTATCGTATTAGCGAGTAATACAGGTGCGTGATATGCCATGGAAACTTGATGCGATAGTGGCCGTCTCACCCCTGAAATATGGCGTGTGAGACGTTGACGCGGTATTCAATGCACCGGAATGTTTAAACAATATCCACCTCTATTTGTAGACACCAGAACGCTTCCGCGTTCAGGCAGTATCGCTTTCAGCCCAACATGAGAGGGAACCCTTGTTATTGGTGTCAGCCCCTCAGTAGTGGGCCGACTGTCTGTGCTGAAGCGGTGATGGCATAGAGGATTCAACAATGGCAGACTCGATAGACGAATCAAAGAACGTTACAGTAACCGAAGAGGATCTCGAAAACAAATCGAAAGGCGAGCTCATCAAACTCGCCGGCCAGCTCCGCGACCGACGAAACGAGCTGAACCAGATGGCGTCCGAGCGGGCCTCCGCCCGGGACGACCTGAACGCGAAGACTCGCGAGAAGGTCGACGAAGCCCAGGAACACCGCGAGAAGCGCGACGAGCTCAACGAGCAGGTCCAGGAACACAAGGACCAGCGCAACGAGCTCAATGCGGAAGCAAACGAGCTGTTCGACAAGGTCGACAACCTGAAAAACGACCTCGAACTCGATGAGGGGACGTCAGTCGAACAACTCAAAGAGGAAATCGAGGACCTCGAGTTCAAGCAACAGACCGAAGTGCTCTCCTCGGAAGACGAGAAGGAGCTCATCGAGAAGATCGAGACCAAGCGCGAGAAGCTCCAAGAGAAACAGGAGAAGCTCGATCAGGGCGGCGACCTCGAAGAGCTCAAAGAGGAAGCAGAAGAGGTCCGCTCTGAAGCCTCAAAGCACCACCAGAAGGTCACGGAACTGGCCGACGAGGCCCAGAAGCACCACAACGAGATGATCGAGGCCTACCGCGAGGCCGACGAGATCCGTGACGAGGCCGACGAGAAACACGAGGAGTTCGTGGATGCTCAGGAAGCGGCCGACCAGCACCACGAGGACTTCGTCCGCGTCCAGAAGCGCCTCCGCGAACTCGACAAGAAGGAAGAAGAGCAGGAGCGCTCCCAGCGCGAGGAGAAGCAGGAAGCCGCTCGCGAGGAAGCAGAGGAGATTTATCAGAAGTTCAAGGAAGGCGAAACCCTCGACACCGAGGACCTGATGAAGCTCCAGAAGGCCGGCAAGCTGTAAGTCTGTAGGATTTTCTCTCTGTTTTCACTGACCATAGATGCATCACCCACTCGGCCTGCTCCAGCTCGGTGCGCTCTCGCTCGTCCCGACAGCCCTCGGCGGGGTCCTGTTTGGCCTCGCACTCGCTGCGCCGCCGGGCCCGATGAACGCCGTTATCGCCGAGGAGAGCGCACTGCGGGGCTGGCGGGCTGGCTTCTTCGCCGGCCTCGGCGCGATGACCGCTGACGCCTGTTTCCTCGTGCTCGCCGTGCTCGGTGCCGCCACAGTAATCACCGAAACGCCGGGCGTTCGCCGCGTAATGGTCGGTGCCGGCGGGCTCCTGATGCTCTGGTTCGCGTACGGCGCAGTCCAGGAGGCCAATACAGCAGTGACAGAGGGAGACTCGTCAGTCACGGCTGGAGACAGTCGCGGCTTCCGCAAGGCCCTCGTTCTGGCGTTGACAAACCCCTATCAGGTCGCCTTCTGGCTCACCGTTGGCGTGGGCCTCCTCGAACCCGGTGTGGTCGACGTGTCGTCGTACGTGCCCGCAGTCGGGACTGACGCGCTAACCGTACAGACCGGGCATCCGGTTTTGTTGGGTGGGTTTTTCGGCGGTATCGGTCTCTGGATTACAGGGTTTCCGGCGGCGATTGTCGCCGCGAGAGCGCGTATCGAACGGCTCGCACCACTAATCGCGTGGGTCAGCGCCGCTGTTCTCGCCGGGACTGGCGTCCTGTTCCTGCTGCGAGCGCTATGAGTCGCCCATTCCGGTCGCCACGTCGTCAAGGTCGTCTTCGACGGCCATTTCGGCGACCTCCATCGTCAGCCACTCCTGGAACCAGCGGGTCCGCTTGAGCCGCTGGTGGACGAGAGACTCGGCGGTGTCGCTCTGAACACGCTCGCGTGCGTCTTCGCCGCGCTCAATGACACGGTCGACCATCTCGGCCGCGTCCATGTGCGTCCGGGACTCATAGCCCATCCGCAACAGCATCAGGGCAGTCCCGTTCGCACCGACCTTATCCAGGATATCCGCCTCGATGAGACACTGTACTTCGAGAGGCAGGTCGTCCAGCGACCCCTGGTATGAGTGGACCTCAACAGCGGAGCAGACCTGTTCGATAAACGATTCAGGGTAGTCACCGTGTGCCCGCAGATACTCGCGTGCGATCCGAGCGCCGGCCTCCGCATGGAGGTCTTGCTCGGCTTCCAGTTTTGCGATGTCGTGAAACAACGCTGCCACGCGAGTCACGTCCACGTTCGCCCCCTCCTTGCGGGCGATTTTTGTCGCGATGTCGACGACGTTGAGGATGTGGTTGAAGCGATACTCCGCGGAGTGCCACGGGTACCAGCGCATGCGACCGCCTTCTTCTTCGTTTTCGACGCTCGCCGCGAGGTAGTCGTGGACGAACTCCTTCATTTCCTCGAACGCGTCGGCTGAGACAGGTGACTCCCTAATCTCGACGCCCACAGCACCACCTCCGGAGACGGATTTCGATATTCATCTTACACATATAGACGTACGTTCGACTCTTTAGCGTTACGACAGGGAGAACGGCTGCCACACCCGGCGTTTCTGGATGCAAGCAGCGTCGCAAAGCTGGTCTTCAAACCAGTTGCCCGAGCGGCGGACAGCCGGCATCATTGTCCCCGATTACATGTCAGGCGAGGTCTCTGTCGGGCGACAGCCGCGGCTGGTTCTCAACGGCTGAGAACATTAGTCCGGCTTTTTACATCTAATAGAGAAATCGGTATATATGCCTCTCCAGCCACTGCACATGCCCGTCGGCGACGTGTCGATCGTTACCCACGCGATGAGCGAACACCCAGTGACTGACGTCCTCGTTGGCGTCGGTATTGCCCTGTGTCTGTTCGGACTGTACTACAAGCTGATACTACTCCCGGCGAACAGACAGGAGTCGTCACAGCGCAGGGGAGGGCAGTCGCCGCCGTAATTACAGGTAGGCGGCGTCCCAGCGCATCGGCTTGCGAACGTTCCCGCAGTTGTCACATTCGATGCGACCCATCGAGTCCATCGCGTTCGCCAGCGTCTCACAGTTACTGCAGAAGTACCCGTAGCGGTCGCTGCCCTCCTCTGTGACGTGGACCACGTGGAACGGCGCCATCGACCCGGACTCGTGGTTGTTGTGGTCGACGTAGACTGTCCGGCCGTCGTCGGTTATCCGTTCGCGGCCAAGTTCGTCGGCGTCGGTGTAGAGGTTCTCGACGTAGGTCCGTCCGGCGATGTCGACTTCACCCGTGCCGGCGCGCTCGAAGCCGCGGTCCTCGTAGAAGCTGTTGCCCTCGACGTTGTCGGCCAGCACGCGCCCCTGAAGCGTCTCGGCACCGTGGTCATGGAGTTTCCCATGAGTCTCGTCAAACAGTGCTGACCCAATCCCCTCGCCGCGGTATGCCGGGTCGACGTGCAGCCAGAGAATCGTCCCGATACTGTCGCCCGATAGGACGCTCTCGGAGAGGCCGACCACCTGCCCGTCCCGCTCGCCGACGAGAATCAACCGATTACTCTCATCGTCAAGCACTGCCTCGATACGCGCTTCGTCGTACCACTCCTCGATAGCGCTTGTAATCGCCTTCGGCCCCAGCGAATACGACGCCTCTAGTGAGCGACGCGCCACGTCACGGATAGCCGGCCGGTCCGATGGCACTGCCTCCCTGATTTGCATATGCCACTAGTTGGCACGGAACATCATAAATCTACAGTTCGATGTCAGAATTTGAGACACTCGTTGGGCTATTCATGCGAGGACGCTACGATTTGTTGCCTCGACTGGGAGGTGTCTGACCGTTATCCACTGCTATCGTTGCCACCCTGCGGAAATGCGGCCGCTGTTCGTGCCCTGTCATCGGATACTTCGGGCGGATTCGAAGCACATCACGAACGAAGCGAAGTGACGTGCTTCGAATCCGCAGCGATATCTCTCGCTCACCTACGTTCGCGAGAAGATAGTCCCGGGCGGATTCGAACCGCCGTCAAGGGCTCCAAAGGCCCTTATGATTGGCCACTACACCACGGGACTGCACTCACTCTGTTCGCTTGACCCGTGAGAGTCGCAATTCCAAAGGAATTGCTCACCACCACGGAACTGCACTCACTGTATTCGGAATAATCGACGGAACGCACTTGAACGCTTCGAGAGCAGGCGGTCAGTCGCTGGTGACTTCGGCCTCGACTTCGAGCAGGCCACAGACATCGCCCTCGGGGTCGAAACAGTCCGGACACTGCGGTTCGCGGTCGATGATCGTATCGAGGCGATCAGCGACCGTTTCATCGATGACACCCTCCAGTTGTTTTGCCTCGGCCCGGAACTCCTCGACCTCGAGCACTTCGATGAGGAACCGCTCGATAATGCAGTAGTTCTGGAGCGCCTCGCGAGCCTGTGCGATCCCGTCGTCGGTGAGGTCGACGCCCTTGTACTTCTCGTGGTTCAGCAGCCCTCGGTTTTCGAGTTTGCCGATCATCTCGTTGGCGCTAGCCGGGCTGACATCGAGCATATCGGCCACGTCGCCGGTGGATGCCGGACCGTCTTCTTGCTGTTGCGTGAGATAGATCGCTTTCAGATATTGGGCCTGCGTGTTCATTGGTAGTCCTCCATCAGGTCGGTCACGTCTTCGACACCCTCCGCCTCGTCCTCGCGGATATCCGACAGCACGGCCAGCAGCCGCTCGCGGTCGATGGTGAATGTTACGTCCGACGCCTCGATTGCGTCGATGAGGTCGTCATAGAACTTGTACGCCGTCTCCTCGTTACAGAGCTGGTCGTACAGCACGCCGTCGAAGTCCTCGTCGGCTTCGTACTGGGCCTCGACCAGCATCTCGATCTCCTCAAAGGGGACGGTGTCCGCTTCGAGGTCGTCGATGAGCGCCTCCAGTTGCCGGCGGTGCTCGGCGGACTCGGTCTCGGCGTGTTCAAGGAGGTCAAGGACCGCCTGCTCGTGCTCTCCGCTCGTTTCTTCGGCGTGCTTGGCCGACCGTGCCTCGACGACCTCTTCGAGGACGATGCCGATCTGTAGCAGCCGGGCGAGCTGATGGTCGGACGCCACCGGCTGTGTGAGACTCACGGCAACACCCCCACTCGGCGCTGTGCTGCAGTCATACACGTAGTTCGGGGAGGGCTGGACTTAAGCGGTTCCCTGTCGCCGAGCCGGCGCGTCCGCTTCAGCCGCGGCCATCCCAATTCATGTTCCGCCTGCTGCCTGTTCGTCTCAGGCGGATCGCAGCGCTAGCAGCAGCTACCGAGTTGTCAGTGATGCAGATATGCGGGCTAAAAACGGATTGTCGGACTCCGTGAGTATCCGCCTACGTACGAGAATACCGTCGGAGAATGGCTCCGACGAGCCTGCGAGAGAATCAGACGATTACTCCCGGAGACGACGGGGGAGTGGACACTCCCCGGCCGTCGTTCGTGCGTTACTCACTCACGAAGCCGCTCGTAGATCAGCTGGTCGAGGTCCTCGCGGAGTTCGTCGACCTGCACTTCTTCGAGGACGGGGACGAAGAAGCCCTCGACGAGCATGTTCTTCGCTCGCTCCGGGTCGACACCGCGGGAGGTCATGTAGAACATGTCCTCTTTGTCGACCTGCCCAACCGTCGCGGAGTGGGAGGCCTCGGTGTCGTGGTTGTTGATGATGAGCTTCGGCGACGCGTCGGCCTCGGAGTCGTCGGAGAGCATGAGCGTGTTCTCACGCTGGTACGACGACGTGTCCCAGGCCTCGCGGCCGACGTCCTGAACGCCTTCGTACACCGAACGGGCGTCGTTGTCGAGGACGCCACGGGTGACGAGGTCGGCGATGGTGTGTTCGGCCTCGTGCCAGACCCGCGACGCGATGTCGAAGTGCTGGTCCTCGTGGCCGAAGAACGCACCCAGAATCTGTGACTCGGAGGAGTCACCCAGCAGTCGGGTTTCGACGTTGGACTTGGTCAGGCGGGAGCCGATGTTGCCGTCGATCCAGTTGACCGTGGCGTAGGTGTCGGCGTGGCCGCGCTTGACCTGGAAGTTGTAGGTCTCCTCTGAGAGATTCTGGAGCGCGCCGTACTGGACGTAGGCGTTCTCCTCGGCGACGACCTCGACGATCCCGGAGTAGTACTGGTCAGCGTCAGTCGTCTCGCCGGTCCCCTGGCGTTCCAGAATCGTGACCGAGGAGGACTCCTCTGCGAGGACGAGCGTGTAGTTGAACAGCGACTGGCTGTTCATCGTCGTCCGGATCTTCACGTCCTCGGCGTCGACGCCTTCGGGGACGTAGACGACTGTCCCAGCCGAGAACAGGGCCGTCGACAACGCAGTGAGATAGTCCCGCTGCGGGTCGACGACGCTGCCGAAGTGGTCCTTGACGAGGTCTGCGTGCTCGTCGAGCGCCTCGCTCCAGGACAGCACTTCGACGCCCTCTGCGTCGACGCGGTCCTTGTCCTGTGCGTAGTCGAGCGGGTCGACCAGCGACTCGTAATCGAGCGCGTCCAGGTTCGTCCAGGTTCGACCCGGCGTCCGGATGACATCCGGCATCTCCAGGTCCTCGAGCGCTGCGAGTGCGTCCTTTCGCGTCTCAAGCAGCCACTCGGGCTCGCCGAGATCGTCTGAAATCTGTTCTACCTGGGCCTCTGTGAGATTGGCGTGTACCTGCGTACTCATGGTTATCCGAGCGACCCCTCCATCTCAAGCTCAATGAGGCGGTTCAGCTCAACGGCGTACTCAATCGGCAGTTCCTCCGTAATCGGCTCGATGAAGCCGGCAACGATCATCTGCTTGGCGTCGTCGTCATCCAGTCCGCGGGACTGGAGGTAGAAGACGTCCTCGTCGCCGATCTTGCCGACGGTCGCCTCGTGGGCAACGTCGACCTTGGACTCCTGAATCTCCATGTACGGCATCGTGTCCGATGTCGACTCGTTGTCGAACATCAGGGCGTCACACTCGACAGAAGTCGAGGAGTCCTCGGCTCCGTCAGCGATGTGGACGAGGCCACGGTAGTTCGTGCGGCCGCCGTCCTTACTGATGGACTTGGATTCGATGGTGGACTTCGTTTCGGGGGCGTTATGATAGACCTTCGCGCCCGTGTCGATGTCCTGCCCCTCGCCGGCGAAGGCGATGGTGATGTGGTTGTCCGTTGCGCCGGGGCCCTTCAGAACGGTGGAAGGGTACAGCATCGTGGCCTTCGAGCCCATGCTGCCCGAGACCCACTCCATCGTGCCGTCGGCCTCGCAGATGGCGCGCTTGGTGTTGAGGTTGTACGTGTTCTTCGACCAGTTCTGGACGGTCGAGTACTGGACGTGAGCGTTCTCCTTGACGAACACTTCGACGCCGCCGGAGTGGAGATTGAACTCGGAGTACTTCGGGGCGGAACAGCCCTCGATGTAGTGGACTTCGGAGTTCTCCTCGGCGATGATGAGCGTGTGCTCGAACTGGCCCATGCCGTCGGAGTTCATGCGGAAGTACGCCTGCACGGGCATGTCGACCGTGGTGTCCTCGGGGACGTAGACGAACGACCCGCCGGACCAGATAGCGCCGTGTAGCGCCGCGAACTTGTTGTCGCTCGGCGGCACGGCCTTGGTCATGAAGTACTCTTTGAGGATGTCTTCGTGTTCCTGGACAGCCTTGTCCATGTCACAGAAGATGACACCCTTGTCTTCCCAGCGCTCCTGCATGTTCTGGTAGACAATCTCGGACTCGTACTGCGCGCCGACGCCCGAGAGGGCGTTCTTCTCGGCTTCCGGGATGCCGAGCTTGTCGAAGGTGTCCTGAATCTCTTCAGGGAGATCATTCCAGTCGTCGACCCCGCCGCGGGTCTCGATGTCGGGACGGATGTACGGGACGATCTCGTCGACGTCGACCTCCGAGAGGTCGGGCGCGCCCGGCCAGCCGTCCGGCATCGGCATTTCGTGGAACTGCTCGAGTGCGCGAAGGCGGCGCTCGAGCATCCATTCCGGCTCGTCCTTGTCTTCGGAGATGACCCGGATGGTCTCCTCCGTGAGGCCCTTCTCGGCTTCGAAGGCGGACTTCTCCTCTTTCTTGAACTCGAAGCGCTTCTCCGTGTCGGTTTCTTTGAGGTGGTCTTGATCTGAACTCATAGTGTGTGTAGTGTTATCGCTGTGTACGGAAGGGCGTTACGCGGCCTCGTAGGCTTCCTCTCGGACCCAGTCGTACCCTTCGTCTTCGAGCTTTTCGGCGAGTTCTGCGCCACCGGAGGTGGCAATCTGGCCGTCGAGCATCACGTGGACGTGGTCGGGTTCGACGTAGTCGAGGATGCGCTGGTAGTGCGTGATCTGGAGGATGCCTGCGCCCTGCTCGTCACGGAGCGCGTTGATGCCGTTGGAGACGTCCTGTAGTCGGTCGATGTCCAGCCCGGAGTCGATCTCGTCGAGCACGGCAACGGAGGGCTCGAGGATCGCGGCCTGGAGGACTTCGTTTTGCTTCTTCTCGCCGCCCGAGAAGCCAGCGTTGAGATACCGGGACGCGAACTTCTCGTCCATGTCCAGTTGCTCCATCTTCTCTTGGAGGATTTCCTGGAACTCGGCGACGCCGATTTCGCCTTCTTCGACGTTGCCCTCCATCGGGGAGGTGTCGTAGCCGGCGGCGTCCTCGTTGGTGTCGCCACCCTCTGCGTCGGCTTCGTCTTCCTCGTCGTCGTCCTCGAAGAGCTCCTCGCGCTCTTCGAGTTTGGCGTTGAGCGCGGTGCGGAGGAAGTTCACCATCGTGACACCTTCGATCTCGGCCGGGTACTGGAAGCCGAGGAAGATGCCGAGCGCGGCGCGCTCGTTCGGTTCGAGGTCGAGCAGGTCCCATGTTCGGAGGTCCTCCGGGATTTCCTCGTCACCGAACTCGTCCTCCTCAAGGTGAATGAGTACTTCGCCGTCGGTTACCTCGTAGGCAGGGTGGCCGGCGATGATCTTCGCCGTTGTGGACTTACCCGAGCCGTTGGGACCCATCAGCGCGTGGATCTCACCAGACTCGACTTCGAGGTTGACACCGCGAAGAATCGTTTCACCGTCCTCTTCTGCGACTTCTGCGTGGAGATTGTTAATTTCGAGTTTCGCCATAGGTATCTCTTAGGTCAACCGAAAGAAGGTACGTTTCACCCATGAAGCTTTCGCATTGCTGTGAACTCAACTTCTGTATATAGAAACAATATTTCTTGCAGCAGTAACCACCTGCTTTCTGTGGGTTACATGAAACTGCCGAGTCCCGTCTGCTCCTGCCCGGATTTGACCTCCTCCCAGGAGATGTCCATGGCCTCTAGAATGCGGGCAATCGGGCCTTTCAGCGTCTTATCGAGCATCTTGTCCCAGTCGATTTCGAACTCCTCGGGAATCTGATCCGCGTACTCGAAGCAGATCACGTCGGGGTCCCGACGGAACTCGCCGTACAGCGGGTCCCGCTGGGGGTCCAGCCCTTCTTCTTCCTCGATACGCTGGAAGAAGTCCGAGTGGACCCGGTCGAGATACAGTCGCTTGGGCTTGGACCCGCTCTGGAAGTTCGTCCCCAGCAGGAGGTTGGCGTACTTCGCGCCCCGGACCTGCGCGGTGTCAGTGTCGTAGTTGTCGAGTTTCTTCCCGATGCCACCGGGAATGCCCACGTCGTCGTAGTTGACGTTGCCGTCCTGATAGTCCTCGATGACATCGCTGACGTACTGCTTGATCGACTCGGCGTCCTCGCCGCGGACAATACGGTCGATAACCTCTTTCTGGACCCGCTTCGTGATTGGGGCGATGTCGGACCGCTGGTACTCGAACCCGGTGATGTCGATGTCGTCGACGTGTTTCCCCTCCTTCCAGACGATGTTGCCCGCGTAGCGCTTCTTTTTGCCCGCCTGGAAGAATCGCCGGTAGAGCTTCTCGAACTCGATTTCGAACCGGTGGAACTGGGCGTTCAGTTCCTCCAGCGCGAACTCGTCGTACGAGTCGTTGATCGTTTCCTCCAGTTCGAATCCTTTCTGGATGGTCGCAGCGACGAGTTCGAGCTCGTCGTCGCCCATCTCTGGGTGTTTCTCGCGCATCTCGTCGGTGACCGTTGCGTCCCCCTTGACATCCTCCGGGCCGATGTCTCCCAGTTGGAGCATGACGGAGTCGGTGTCCCCGTAGACGACCTCGTACCCCTCGTCGGCAACGACTTCGTCGGTGTAGTCGATGACCTCGCGACCGGTGGCGGTGACCGCCGCGCCCATCTCCTTGTCGTAGAGCCGGAAGCGATCCCATCCCAAAACGCCGTATAGAGACTGACCGACGAACTGGAATGTCCCGTTGCGGCCGGCCATGAGCGTGTGGTTGTCCGCGACAGTGACACAGTAGACGCCGTCGTCGGCAGTGCTCCGTGCCCCGCTGCGGTGCATTCGGAGCGTGTTCTTGCTGTCTTCCGTGACGTAGATCCGCCATGAACCGCTGTCACGGTTGTAGTTCGCAGTCAGCCCGAGGTGTGCACACAGCCGGAGCACGTCGTCGCGGAGCTGGTCGCTGGATGTCGTATAGCGCCAGGAATTCTTCTGTCGGTCGCCGTCACCGGCGATGAGCGTGTCGAGGAAGTGCCGCTTCTGTCGCTGGCTCAGGTCGAAGACGAAGTCAGGAATCTGCTTCTCGAAACTGCCCCCGCCACAGACGTTCCGGAGTTTGTCACCCAGCAGCGCCGACGTGAACTGGTAGCTCCGGTCGTCGACGTAGTAGTCGAACCCCAGTCGGTCGAGCAGGTCCCCGATTGCCGCGTGGTCGGACTCGCCACCGTCCGCGATGGCCTCCTGTGCGATTTGCACCGTCGTCGATGCCCCACGGGTCTTCTCACCGAACTGTTTCGTCTCGGACGTGTAGACGTTCCCCTCGGTGATGTACCACGCGAGCAGTTCCAAGAAGTCGTCGCCGTCGAAGGTTCGCGGAATCCACTTCTGACCCGATTCAGCGTGGACATACGTCCGCTCGGCGACGGACTCGATATACTCGCGGTTGGCCTCGAACTCGTCGGGGTCGAAGACATACCCCTCCTCACCGATGTCGTTTTTCAGAACAGTATCCGGATAGCGCCCGATTTCGGCGGCGAATGTATGCCCGTGGACCGACGGCCGGACCCAGACCTCGTAGTCGTCGACGAACTCGGTCAGGTCCACCGTGTCCAATGGATCGCCGTCTGGCCCGTCCCAGTCGTGGGGGAGTTCGTAGTTCGTGGCGTCGTCGAGGTCGCCGGCTTCGACGAAACTGTACCCATCCTCGGTGATACCGTTGGTCTCGTTCTTCCGGACGAGCATCCGGTGGTTGGGCGTCACGCGGAAGTCCATCTTGGTCGTCTCAATGTCGACCAGTTCACCGCGGTAGTCCGGATACGACTGTGTCTCGACGACCGGTTTGACTTCCATCTCCTCCGTCTCGGGGTCCAGCGAGTACACCTCGTCGCCGATTTCGAGGTCCCGGATATTCCGAACGCCAGCCGGTGTCAGCACGTCGGTATCCGGCGTGAAACAGTTCATTATCACCTTAACTGCCGCTTGCTGGCGGTCAAAGCGCTCGTACTCCGGATTATCGGGGTCGAAACTGTTCCGCTGTGCCTTCTTCTCCTCGCGCTCTGAGAGGAGCTCGTCGACCATTTCCCGGATGACGCCGTCCGGCTCCTTTCGGAAGTGCGTGCCATTGGGCGCGCGGTAGGTGTCGCCGTCGTATATCTCCGGATCGACTTTCGTCTCCGGGCTGGCGTTGGTCGTCACCATGCACATCGGGTACAGCGACTTCAGGTCCAGCACGGTGACGTTCTCGCGGACGCCGGTGATGGGGTCGAAGACAGCCCCACCTTCGTAATCCTCGCTCTCCTGTTGCCCCTTCGAGGGGAGTGCGAACTCGCCGTGGAGCTTGTGGAGGACGTACATATCGACGGCGTCGCCGGGTGTCGTCGCGTCCTCCAGTTTACAGCCGACGAAGGTGCGGACCTCGTCCCAGAAGTCGATGATGTCCTGCTCGCGGTCGAGTTCGACACACAGCTCCACGTCACGGAGGTTGTACTCCAGCAACTGCTCGGGGTCCTGTTCCCAGAGGTCGCCGATGTCGCCAGTGTAGCGCTCTTTACCGACCCCGAGTTCCTGCTCGCCGACAGCGTCGAGCCGGTAGGATTCGAGTTCGGTGAACTGCGTTCGCTTGTAGGCATAGAGGAGATCGAAGACGACACGGCCTTTGATATCGGGGCCGCCCCAGCCTGAGCGCCAGACCTCGTCGACCCGCGAGAGGCGGTCTATCTGGAGGTCGAAGTCGTGGTTGTAGCTCTGGAGTTCCTCCAGTCGGTCAAGGAAGTACGGTGCGTCGAAATCATCGAAGTTCCAGCCTGTCAGTACGTCCGGGTCGGTGTCGACGATGTAGTCGACAAAGGCCTCCAGCATGGCCTCCTCCTCGTCGAAGACGCGCACGTCGGCCTCGAAGTCCTCCCGAATCGGGTCGTAGCCGGCCAGCGTCTCGGGACCGTTGACGCCGTCAGGGGACTCGTACAGCCAGACGACGTACTCGTCGCGGTAAGAGTCGTGGGAGGTGAGACAGATGATCGGTTCCTCACCGTCCTCGGGGAACCCCTGTCTGTCGTCGACCTCGATGTCGAAGGTGTTGACCCGCGGGTCGGCGTGGGCCTCGACCGGCGTTATCTCCTCGTGATGGACCTTCAGACTCCCGTCGTCAAGTTCGCGGGCAGGGACGCGAACGCCACTCGTGATGTCCTTGTCGATGAGCAGGCGGTTGGGAAAGAGGATGTCCGCCTCGTAGTGGTCGAAGTCGTCACGGATCTGTCCCACATCGCGGGGCGTCTGACCGAATATCTTCGTCAGGCGCTCACCGCGAATCGATTCGTAGGGGTCGCCAGCGTCGGCTTCTTCCCAGCCGGCGATGCTGTCGTACTGGCGGAGTCCGTCCTCGGTGACGCTGTCGGTCGGTGCGTAGAAGTAGGGTTGGAAATCGAAGACACGAGCGTGGACCGGCTCGTTGTCGTCGGTGCGTCCGAAAACGTGGACGACCGGAGACTCGTCGTCGCCCTGCCTCTCGATGGTGTAGTCGACCTGCGTGACGACGAATTCGACGGTCTCCTCGACCGGCGGGAACTGGCGCTCGTCGATGTCGACGACGCTCGTTCCGCTGGTGTCGCTCCCACCGTTGCCCGCGATGGCCGCCGCTTCGTCGGCGACCGGGCGGTCCTCCTCCGCGTCTTGCTCGAAGTCCCCCAGCGTGCCCTGGGTCCCGTCACTCATTCTTGGCCTTGTTTCGAGATGCCGCATAAAAACACCGGCGGTCGATGGGGTATTGCCACAGGCAGAAAGTATATGCCATCGAGTACCATACCCAAGTTTGACGGCCAATGTCGCACCACGCATCCCCCCACGGCGAGGCGGATAGGTCCGAAGAACTGCGGTCGGAGCCGGCGCTCCCGGACGCCATCCAGACGACCGAGACTTACGAGACCGAGGAGGGGACAGTGTTTTACGACGCAGAGAACCCCCTCGCGTGGCTACAGACTGACACGGCGCTCACCTTACAGGAGATCGCCTGACACAGAGTCCTTTTATTTGCCGGCCGACGTAATGAAGCTGTGATGGATATCCCCGGCGATGACGAGCACAACCAGAGTCCGGGGGTTCTCTCCGAGAAGAGCGAGCACGAGCCCGCGGAGTTCGACCCGGAGAGTCTCGGGCCGGACGTGCCCTCGCCGTCGGACAGCGATTACGACGGCGAGGCCACAGGGCTATTCGTCAGGCTCGTCATCGTGTTCAACGTCGCACTGCTGGCGCTCTCGCTCGGCCCGATGCTTGCTTACTTCGAGGGACAGGTCGACCTCGGGGTTCGGATATTCCTCGTCGGCGTCATCGCCTTCGGCTACGGAACGTTTCGGTACGTGAAGTTCGAACGGGAGCGCAAATCGGACGACGAAGACGAACCAACCGAGACAACAGATACCCAGCCCGACAGCGTAGAGGCAGGCGACCACAACGGCTAACCGGCCCGGTCAGCTACGAACAGCCATATGCGTACTGTGCGGGACGACGACGGCACGCGGTACTTACTGTTGAAGGAGTCCACTGAGTCGAGTCTGGTCCGAAACCCGGAAACCGGCGAACAGCAACACCTCCCGAACGCCGACCTCGAACCTGTGGATGGCGAATCACCGCTGGCCACGGCCGCTGAGGGCGTTCCTGACGCCGCCCGCCAAGTCATTACAGCGGCCCATGACGAACGTGCCCTGGGCCTGCTCGTGGAACTCGACGAGCGCGGGCCGCTCTCCGTGGCGGAGTTGCTTTCGGCCTACGACCTCTGTGAGAGCGACCTACACGGCTTGCTAGCCGAGTTCCGCGCTGCCGGCCTGCTCACGGAGGCGACAGTCCACGGCCAGCGTGGCTACGACACGACCGAAACGGCCAGCGATGGGCTGGCACATCTCCGCGACTGAGGGCTGTCCAGCGTCGCGACTGCGGTCAGGCCAGTTCCGCGACCGTCGCTTCGACCTGCTCGACCCGCGAGCGGTTGGTCGTAGCGTCTTTCTCGACGCGGACGAGGTCGTCCGCCGCACCGACCAGTTCCTCGTCGTGGCTGACCACGAGAATCTGTTCGACGCCGACCTCATCGCGCATATACTCCACGAGGTCGAGCAGTTGTGTGACGTGGCCCGAATCGAGGAACACTGTCGGCTCGTCGAGGATGAGCGGCGGCATCGGCGCGGCCCCCTCGATGCCTTCGGCGAGCAGTCGGTAGATGGCACACCGCAGGCTGAGGTTGAATAGCGCCCGTTCGCCGCCGGAGAGCTGTTCGGGCTCTAGCGGTTCGCCGTCCTTCTGGTACACCGTCAGCTGGTACTGCCCGTCGAGTTCGATGTGGGAATACGAGTCGTTCTGATACACCAGATCGAACGTCTGATTGAGCATCCGTTCGAGTGTCTCAACGTTGCGCTGGCGCAGTTCCGCCCGGAGTGTGCCGTACATCTCCTGTAGCTCCTCGGTCTCCTCGTATAGCGTTTCGAGTTTCTCCAAGGTCGCTTCGAGGTCTTCGCGCCGGTCCCGCAGCGACTCCAGTTCCTCGATTTCGTTCGTGACGCCACCGATAGCGTTCTGGAGTTCGTCGCGTTTCTCGCGTTTCTCCGTCAGTGCCTCCGTTGCCTGGTTGATGTACTCTTTCGCCCGCTGCTTCTCGCTTCGAGCCTCTTCGATGCGGTCCTCATCGAACGACTCAGCCAGGTCCTGCTTGCGCTCGCGCTTCTCCGCGAGCTGGTCGCGGCGCTGGTCGTTCAGTTCGGCCTGCTGACTGCGCTTCTCTCGCAGGCGTTCGATGTCATCGTCGCAGTCGTCAATATTCGCAAGCAGGTCTTCGACCCGCTCTAGGTTCTCTATCGATTGTTTGACCTGCTGGCGCTCCTGATTGTACTCGGCGACGACCGAGCGACAGTCCTCGGCCTGCTTGCGGGCTTTGGCGGCTTTCTCGCGCTTCGTCTCGGCCTCGGACTCATGTGCTGTTGCTTCTTTGCGGAGCGTCTCGATACGCTCCTGGTCCGCGTCCAGCCCCGCTTCTTTCTCCTCGACCAGTTGCACGATGTTCGAACGGTTGTTCTCAAGCGTCGATAGCTCGTCCGCTGTCTCGACCAGTTCTGTCGCGGTCTCGTGTTTCGATTGCAGCTCTGAAACGTCTTCGCGGGCGTCCGCGAGCAACTCCTCTAGCTCCGCAATCCCCTCGCGGTCGTCCTCGATAGAGTCGACGTGCGGTGACTCGGCCACGTCCTGCCCGCACTCGGGGCACTTGCCGGCCTCCAGCAGCGCCTCCGCCTCGGCCAGCGCCTCGCGCTCGCTCTCCAGTTTCGTCTCCAGTTCGGTCACCCGCTGTCGGGCGTCTTCAAGGTCACTGGCGACGGACTCTTTATGCGACTGCACCCCATCGCGGTCAGTCGGCGCGTCCTCGAACTCGGCTTCGAGGTCGGCGATCTGGTCGTCGATGTCGCTGATCTGCTCCCGGCGCTCGGCGATGGTCTCCCGCGCTGCTTCGATGTCTGCTTCCAGTTCGTCGGCTTCCTCGCGCTTGTCCTCGGCCCGGGATTCGAGGTCGGCAGCGCTCTCAGCGAGCGCATCGGCGGTGCTGCTGTGTTCCTTCGCGTCGACCCGCTGGTCCTCAATGCGGCTCTGCAGTTCGTCGTCGCGGGACTGGAGTTCGTCGAGTCGCACATCGACGGTTTCGGGGTCCGGCTCCGAACTTTCGAGGTCTGTTTCGGCCACTGTTTCCGAGAGGTCCTCGCGCAACGACTCTCGCTGGTCCTGCAGGTCGCTGACCTGCTCTTTGAGCTCAGTTCGTTCCGTCTCCGTCTCTGTGATGGTCGTCTCCAGTTCCTCAATGTCGGCTTCGAGGGTCGACAGTTCGTCGCGTTTCTCTTCGTACTCTTCAAGAACCGACTCGGCCTGCGTGAGCGTTTCCTCGGCGGTGGCCTTCTGGTCCTCGATGTGTTCGATCTCGTCCTGCAGCTCCGATTCCTTCGTTTCGAGGCCGTTCAGGCGCTCGTGGAGGTCCTTCTCTTCTTTCTCCTGAATCTGCTCGTCGAGTTGTGAGAGGGCTCCCTGTTTGTCATCGCGGACCCGACCGACCCCGACCCGGGCGTCGCTGGCCCGCTCGCGGTACGCCTCAAGTTTCCCCAGTTGCAGGAGGTCGTCGAGCATATCCTGGCGGTCGCCGGGGGAGGCGTTGATGAGTTTGTTCACCTCGCCCTGACGGACATAAGCGCAGTTGACGAACGCCTCGCTGTCCATCCGCAGGAGTTCCGTAATTCGTCGGCGTACGTCGCGTGCCCCCTCGTAGTTCCCTTCGGGCGTCTCCAAGACGCATTTCGCCGTCGTCGGTTGCGCTCCGGTCGCACGGACCCGGCGCGTGAGGTGGTAGTCGCCGCCGGCGTGGGAGAACCACAGTTCCACGGTACAGTCGTCGGCCCCGATGGTAACCACGTCTCCGAGGTTCTCATCTAGTGCCTTCGAGCCGTACAGCGCGAAGAAGCAGGCCTCAAGCAAGGATGATTTCCCGCTCCCGTTGAGTCCGTGGATGACGGTCACGCCGTTGTCAAGTCGCAGGTCGGCATCGTCGTAGCACTTGAAATTGGATAGCTTGACACGCTGGAATTTCATTGTTGCCCCTCCATTACAGGAACTCCTCGACGCTCGCCTGACCGTCGTCATCGGCCCCGTCTACCGGTGCCTTGTCGTCGGCCTCGTTCACTGCCGCTCCGTCGTCGGTGTCATCCTCAACTGTGCTTGCGTTCGCTTCCGTGTCGGACGTGCCATCGCTCACAACCGTTTCCGTGTCGGCTGCGAGGGCATCCGACTCCTCGGAGAGCAGTTCACGCACGTGCCGTTCGACCTCGTCTTTGACGTTCGCGTCAGCGACCTTCGAGGCGCGGATCGTCTCGTCGATATCGTGGGCGGCCTCGCTCAGTCCGAGGTCGCGGACACGTTCGGTGACGGCGTCGTCGGGGTCGGCGAAGCTGATATCGGTTTCTCGCTCCTCGGCCGTGATTTCCCGGTGGTCAGTGACGCGAGCCACGAGCGCCCCCCGATCGAGCGCGAACGATTCGACGCTAGCTGGGGTAACCGGGTCGCCGTCGCCGCTGATAGAGACGATGACCACGGCGTCCTCCAAGTCGTGCTGGCCGACGCGGCTCCGGACCCGTTCGACGCCTTCCTCTGGCCCGAGGTCCACGTCGACGAAGACAAACTCGCGGGTGTCGAGACCGCGGCGGGTGATCCGGACCTCGTCGTCGAAGGTGACGATGTTGTAGCCGCGATCCTCGCGCTCGCTCGCACTCGCGCGCTCGGTCGATCCGCAGTAGGTGACCCAAGCGTCCTTGACTTGCTGTTTACCGGGGTCGTGGTTGTCGCCCAGCAATATCGCGTCGAATTCGACCGACGACCCGGTCAGAATTTCTTCGGCATCCCAGTCGCCGTAGTCGAAGGGCTGGAACAGGCCGTGAGTGACCAGCGCGGCGCTGTCCGCGCCATGTGGGGCGAAGTCGTAGTCGAGGTCGTCGCGTTGCGAGCGCGGGACGAAATCGAGACCGTAGAAGGCGGTGTCGCCGATGACGGTCGGCTCGTCGTCGAGCCGCGTCGCCAGGCCCAGCGATTCGTACAGATCGAGCCACTGGGCGTCCCGCTTGGCTTCGTGGTTGCCCACGACGGCAAGAAACGGAATACCGGCTTCAGAGAGTTCTTCCAGAACGGTCAACGTGCCCATGATGTCCGCGAGGGCCGGGCGGCGGTCGTGGAACAGGTCACCAGCGTGGACGACGGCGTCAGCGTCGTCCGCGATAGCGTCCCGGACCACCTGCCGGAACGCATCGAGGAAGTCGTCCCGTCGGTCGGGGACGTTGTACTGCTGATACCCGACGTGAGTATCGCCGGTGTGTATCACCCGAGTCATTTGCCCATCCGTAAGCCAGCGCCACCTAAAGGGGTATCGTGAGCGGAGTGAAAGTGGTCGGCGGCACTGTGGTCAGCCCGCTGGCTACGACCCATCACCGGGTCCCGCCGCGGCGTCCCGGTACCGCCGGAACGCTCGCAAAGCCGCCCGGCCCTCGTCTGCCAGCCCGCTCACCTCGTGTTCGGCCTGTGCGACGGCTGCTTCGAGTTGTCCGACGCCGAACGTCTCGACGAAGGCGACCGCTTCGTCTAAATCGTCGGTTGCCCGGATTGCTCGTTCGATGACCGTCCGGTAGTCAGCGTCACTGCCCGTCTCGTGGGCCCCTATCCGGCCTGCGCTACTATCGCCCTCTCGGTCAGCCGCTCGGGTCAATTCGCTCCCGTCGTCACCGTCGCCATTTCCATCAGCGAGCGCCGAGAGTGCCGCTTTCACCTGGTCGCTATCGGCCATAGGACGGCGTGGGCACGGCATCCAAGATAAACGTTCGCTGGCTCTGGGTCAGGTACTGGCGCGTTCGAGACCACAACTCAGTCGAACCGATCAAAAACGCATACAGTTTAGTAATCTGACTGGTTTGATACAGCTACCGACCCAGCGCCGGTGCTAGTCAACGAAAAGCCACTATCGGATTTCACCACCATGCCACTGCGCAAATTCCGCTCCGACGAGGAAGCGCTCTCATCAATCACAGTCGTCGCGTTGCTTATTCTTGCAACCCTGCTCATCTCCGTCATCCTCGCGCTGTTCATCCTCGGCGTAGGCGGGTGAGGCGGGAGAGTATCGTCAGGCAGTGGCCGACGCGCTTCCCGAAGTACCCCGTCCAAGCGTTCAAATACGAGCACGGGCCCAGCGCCGGGCATGACAGATATCGAAACGCTGGCCGACCGGCTCCGTACGGTCGAACGCGCGGTCACGGACGGAACGACAGAGTTCCCGGAGGTAACGGAACTTGCCGAGTTGGAGAGTCGTGTGGACACCGTCGAAGAACGTATCGATGACATCGACGAACGGACGGCGGCGCTCGAAGCCGCCACACAGGCCCTCCGCGGGTACGTGGGGAACATCCGCGCGGTCAACGAAGACGTCGAACAGCGCGCCGACGCGGCGCTGGCGGCAACTGACAGACTGGAGGACCGGCTCGACGAGGAACTGTCGTCGTCGACATCTGACCCACCAGCGGCGGGGACCGATCAGTTACGGGCGGAGACGGCACAGGGCCATCCAGGTCTGTCGGGTAGCGGCGACCACACAGAAACGAACGCCACGACCGAGGAACCGACCGATTTCTCCGCCATCACCGACGGCGGTGACCCCGACGACGAGACTCCTGACGCGGGCATCGTCGGGCGCATCCGCGCGCTGCTGTGATATACCGGCTGGTCCTCGCCGTCGCGGTCATGACCGCACTTGTCGGTGCAACAGCGCCGGCACTGTCGACGGCCCGAGCAGACGCGGCCAGTGGTGCCATGGAGCGTCAACTGGACGAACTGGGGGCCGAATTGACCACTTTAGTCGAGACTGACGACGCGACGGTGAACGGCGACGCGCGGCGCGCAGTGGAGATACGACTCCCACAGCGGACCTACACGAACGCCGGCGTCAGTCACCTGCAGTTCGCCGAGCGGGCCGGTGTCGGCGTCGCGACCTGGACAGTCGAGTCCCGGAAGCAGACCGAGCGGCTGGTGGGCATCCCGATCCGACCGACAGCGGGGACCGACCGACTCGACGAACCCGGCACACATCGGCTCGTGTTCGTGCTGACGCGGTCAGATGGTCAGCGGATACTGCGGGTCCATCGGTTTAAGTCAGAAGCCGCGGCGAGGAGTAGCCATGCGTGAGTGGCTCTTTGGCTCATCGACAGCGCCCGAGTGTCGCTGTGAAACGGCCATTGAGGGCGGTCGACTGGTGGTGACAGCGGGTGAGTGTCCGGGCGGCGGCGACCTGGCCGCGTCGGCTGACTGCCGGGCGACAGTTATCGATTCGCTCTCCTCGGCCAGTGTCGATACTGTCGTCACGGAGCAAGCAGGTCAGGAGCGAGTGTACAGCGATCGGGCGGCAGCGGTGCTCACCGCGGCTGGCCGGTTCGCGACCAGAGTCGCCTCGCTGGACGACCGCCTCGCAGACCGCGCTCGCCGTGATCCAGTCGCTGCCGCCGCGGAGGCAGTCGGGAGAGCGGGGCCGGTCGCTGACTTGGCGGCGGAGACCGGGTTGGCGGTCGCCACAGAAGGCTTCGATACCAGCGAACAGGCACTCACTGCCTACACCGGGCCAACGATTAGCGACGCCCGTGTCGGCGCAGCGCCGCCAGCGGATGCAGCTCTCCGAGACCAGCAAACGCTCCCGACAGAGGCCGTCGTTCGGAGATACAACACGGGCAGTGACCAACTCCCAATGTATCATATCGAGCCCCGCGAACAGCGGTTCGACGCGGACACGATGGAGACGCTTGTCAGGGCGTACGAGCGAGTCGCGACCGCTGCCGCCGACGGCGGCTGTCACCCGTACAGTGCAGCGAACGCGGTTGCCGACGATGGCTCGACGGCAACCGTTGTCGGGGCAGTACTGGAGAAACACACGGGCGGGCTCGGGATTCTCGAAGATATTTTCGCCGATCAGCGGGTGTCAGACGTGTTCGCGACAGCCCCGGTGAGCGACACCCGGCTCCGAGTGCGCTGTGACGGTGAAACCATGCGAACGAATATCCGCCTGACGCCGTCGGGCGCGAACACACTGGCGTCGACGTTCAGACGGTCGAGCGGCCGGGCGTTCTCGCGAGCGAATCCGACGCTCGATGCGACAGCAACGGTGGCTGACCGGCAGATTCGCGTCGCCGGTGTGAGCGAACCGGTCAGTGACGGCCTTGCCTTCGCCTTTCGCGCCCACGACAGCGACGTATGGCGGCTGGCCGACTTCGTCGACAACGGGACGATGCCAGCCGCCGTCGCTGGATTGCTCTCTGTCGTCGTGGAGCGCGGCGGGGCCTGCCTCGTCGCCGGCCCCCGCGGCGCGGGCAAGACGACGACCCTCGGGGCGTTGCTCTGGGAACTTCCCCACGAGGTCCGGACCATCCTGATCGAGGACACGCCCGAGCTTCCGGCGTCGTCCCTGCAATCCGACGGACGGGACGTGCAGGCACTTCGGACCGCGAGAGGAGAGGGGCCGTCAGTCGATGCCACAGAGGCCCTGCGGACCGCGCTCCGACTCGGCGAAGGCGCGCTCGCCGTTGGGGAGGTCCGCGGCGAGGAAGCCAGCGTTCTCTACGAGGCGATGCGTGTCGGTGGCGGCGACGGGGCCGTCCTCGGAACGATTCACGGGAACGGCCCCGAAGCGGTTCGGGAACGGCTGGTGTCGGACCTCGGTGTCCCCGTCCAGTCGTTCGCCGCGACAGACGTCGTAGTAACGCTGGCTCCGCCCGCGTCGGAGCACGGCCGCGGTATCGCATCTGTCGCGGAAATCGTCTCCCACGGCGACGACGTTTCTTTCGAGTTGCTCTACGAGCGCGACGGGGCGACAGCGACGGCCACCGGTCGCTTAGAGCGGGGTAGCAGCCGTCTGGTGGAGTCACTCGCCGCACCTGGCGAGTCATACGCCGAGGTACTCGACGCTATCGAGACACGAACCGAGCGATTCGAGGGGTCGGTGGCTGTCGAGACGCACGGGACCGAGCCGCCCACAGACGAGGTCCAGCCGTGAGCCACGCCAGCGGTTCAGACGACTCTGGCGACGACACGAACACGACACCAGACACATCGCTCACAACCGCAGTCGTTGCGGCCTGCTCTGACACTGTGGAGGTACCAGATGACTACCGGCGGGCGTGTCGACTGCTCTCGATTTCGGCTCCGCCTGAGACACTGCTGACGGCGAGCTACGTCGTTGCGGTGTGTGGCTCCCTGTTCGCACTGCTCGTCACTGTGGCGGTGACCGGACCGCTGGCGACGACTGTCAGTCTCGGGTTCCTCGCCCTGTCCCTGGGTGTCGCAGCGCTGGGACGGTACGGTGTCCCCTTTGCCGCGGAGGCGAAGCGCATCCGAACGCTGGGGGCCGCACCGTCGCTCGTCACGACCTTAGTGCTCGGCGCGACGCTGTGGCCCAGCGCTGAGCGGGCGGCGGCGTTCGCTGGACGGACCGGAGACAGCCTGCTTGCCAGACGGCTGCACTACCACCGACAGCGAGCCGCAGGTACGCCACAGAGTGGTCTGGGAACGTTCGCGGCGTCATGGAGCGACCGGTTCCCGGCGCTGGAACGCTCGGTCGGGCTGGTCGAAAACGCGACAGCGGCTCCAGCCAAGGAGCGGCCCGAAGTGCTCGAACGCGCACGACGATGCATCCTTGATGGGACGCGCGATGAGATGGTGGCCTTTGCGGCCTCACTCCGTGGTCCGGCGACCGGCCTGTACGCGTTCGGTGTTCTCCTGCCGCTGGCGATGGCGTCACTGTTGCCCGCCGCCGCTGCCGCGGGTGTGCCTGTGACCGCCCCCGTGCTGGTCGGGACCTACGGCGTTATTTTGCCCGCCGCGCTGCTGGTCGCCTGTTGCTGGCTCCTGGGACGGCGACCGGTCGCGTTCCCGCCGGCGACAATCCCGCGGAGCCATCCGGACGTGCCGGCGTCGGCGCTCCCGTCGATCGCGGGCGGCATCATCGCCGGAATCGGTGCGTGGTTCCTTGCCGGCGCACTCGTCGCTACGTGGGCGTCTCCCATCGGCGCACTCGGGGCCGGCGTCGGGAGCGCGCTCGTCAGCTACTACCGACCGGTCGCCGAGGTGCGCGACCGAATCACCGACATCGAAGCGGGCCTCCCGGACGCGCTATCGGCCGTCGGTCGACGGCTGGACCGCGGCCAGTCGGTCGAAGCCGCGCTCGTCGAGACTGTCGACGAGACTCCGAAACCGACCAGCGCCGTCATCGAAGCCGCCGTCGCGCGTCAGGAGCGTCTCGGCACCAGCGTCAAGGGGGCGTTTCTGGGTCCCGGCGGCGCGCTCGCCGACGTTCCGAGCCGCCGTACCCGTCGGGCGGCGACCCTGCTGGATACGGCCGCGACAATTGGACCACCGGCGGGCGAGTCGGTGACCACGATGGGTGAGCATCTGGACGCGCTCCGGGCCATCGAGCGTGAGACGCGCCGCGACCTTTCGAAGATTACCGAAACGCTATCGAACACCGCCGCGTTGTTCGGGCCACTGGTCGGCGGCGCGACCGTCGCGCTGGCTGGGTCGATGGGCGGCGGCGAGCAGTTCGCTACCGTTCCGAGTGCGTTGCTGGGCCCGGTTATCGGCTGGTACGTGCTCGTTCTGGCTGTTTTGTTGACGGCGCTATCGACGGGCCTGCATCGGGGTCTCGACCGCGCGCTCGTTGGCTACCGAACCGGCCTGGCGCTCCTGTCGGCCACGGCCACTTTCTTTGTCGCCGTCGTCGCCACCGGGCTGCTGGTCTGAGTGTTTAAATCGGAGAACGCGGCCAGGCCGTTCCATGTTCGAGACGCACGTCGATACGCTGTATCTCTGGGTCGGTCTGGGAACAGTGAGCGTGGCCGTTCTTGGGGTCGTCACCGGCCTCCCGACGACCGCACCGCCGGACGCGACGGCGACAGCCGCAACTATCGATGAAGTCACGACTAGCCCGCCCGGGTCCGTCACACATCGACGACTCATCGCTACGGAGTGGGCGTTCGACGGCCGTGAAGTCCGTCTTCGTAACGACGGTGGGACAGCCGCCGCACGACTGATTCGAACGGCTGTCCCAGCGCGAACCGACCAGTTACGGGCTGTGGTGAACGGGGAGCAGCCGCAGGCGGTGTACGATTCGCCCGACGCGTTCCGTCGGGACACCCGCCGGGCTCGGACCGCAGACGACGGGTGGCGACCGGCTCCAGACCGGCTGACCGTCAGGCACGTCGCCTGGGGAGGGACCGATGTCACCATCGTCGGATAGAGGGACGACCGAACCCGTCGCCGCGCTCGTTGCCGTTTTCGCCGTCACGCTTGGCGTATCGCTGTATGCCGGCGTGCTGGACGATGCGTTCGGAACGGTGGACGACGACCGCAATATCGCCACGCCGACCGCCGATGCTGTGGAACAACGACTCTCGTCGACCGGTGTCGTTCAGCCCGACGGACTCGACAACGCGCTCAATGCAGTGCCGGCGAACTACCACGGGAACGCGACCATCACGGCGACGACCGGCGAGCGATGGAGCGGTGGCCGGGAGCCACCGAGCAACGCCAACACCGAAACCAGAACGGTGAGCGTGCAGGTCGGCCCGGGGGCAGTCCGTCGCGGAACGCTCACCGTGCGGGTGTGGCGATGAACAGGGCGATGAGTGCCGTCGCCGACGTAACGGTGTTTCTCCTGCTCGTCGGTGCGGCCGCGGGGACTCTCGTGAGCGGTGTCGGGGTCGAGAAGCCGGCGGCGACCACAAACCCTGCGGCCGAGCAAGCGTCGACGCTGGCGACGAGCACCGCGAGCGTCGAGTACGATTTGCTCGTCCCACCGTCAGAGCATCGCAGGCCACCCGACCACGCCACGCGACGGCAGCGGACGAGTCACGGGACCGTTGCGGAACTGCTCGGTGAGGCAGCGATGAGCGGCGTCACCGTGGACGGCGAGCGGGTATCGAGCGCCGGCACAGACTTCGAGTCCCGAGTCGCTGCAGCGACGCGTGACAGACTCCACAGCCGCGGGCATCGAACGTCCGTCCGGGTCTCCTGGACACCGTATCCCAGTGCGCCAGTCAGCGGCGAGTACCGCGTCGGCGACCGGCCCCCTGACAGCATGGACGTTCGAGCGGCCACGGTGACGGTCCCGAGCGGGATGGAGAACGTCTCGGAACCGGCCCGGGAAGCGGCGAAGACTGGTGGTTACGACGGTGTGGCGACGGTCGTGGCCCGGAGTGTTGTCGACGGCCTGTTCCCGCCGACACAGTCGCGGTACGCCCTCCGCGGCGATTACCCCGCAGACGTGCTGATGGCCACGCGGTACGAGCGCATGGCCAATCTGACAGGGACGAACGTTGCCGTTAAGCGACAGACGACGGTCAAGATGAACCGCGACCTGACCGCGGCGCTCGCCACGCGGCTTCGGACCGATATGCAGTCGCGGTACGATTCGCCAGCGGACGCCGCCCGCGCCGTTCGAGTGAGCCGTGTCCGCGTGACTGTCAGGACGTGGTCACCGTGAGAGACGATACTCGCGGCCGCGTCCCCTTCGCGTTGCTCGGCGTCCTCCTGCTGGTGAGCAGTCTCACGCTGGCCCCGACGTTCGTCACCGAACCGGCTCCGAGCGAGACGGCGGTCGAACGGGCGCTGAATCAGGCCACGGCAGAGGCGCAGGTCGCCGTTCGGGACGGCGTCTCGACGGCTAGCCAGCAGGCAGCGGCGAACCCAGTCGTTACGCCAGCCGACACACCCGCTGGTCGGGTCCTGAACGACTCGACGGCGTTTCGGGACGCGCTCAGAATCCGCACCTATCTCCGGGTCGCGGACCGACTGGAGCGCGTCTCCGGCCGAAGCGGTGACGTGACTGTGACCGCCAGCCTGCCAGCGGTTTCTAACGCGAGCGACCTCCGGACGGCGAAACACCGTGTCTCGGTCGAACGCGCCGGGCCGAACAAAACCGCGATGCGGGCGACGGTTGAGGATGTCGTCCTGACGGTTCGGCGCAACGGCGCAGTGGTTTCGACGCGGCACGTTTCGCCGACCGTCGTCGTCTCAACGCAGGCGCTCATGCTCCACGATCAGGTGTCGACCTACCAGACGCGTCTGAACAACGGCCTGGGCAGGCCGGGGCTGAGCCGGCGGATGACTGCCCGGCTGTACCCGATGGCGTGGGCGAGAGGGTATGCGCAGTATGGCGGCGCTGGCATCGAAAACGTCGTCGCAAACCGGCACGTCTCGCTGGCGGCGAACGGCGCACTACTCGGCGTCCAGCGGTCGACCTTCGGCCGGAGCGACCCGGCCGGTCGCCGTGCGCTGAAAGAGGCAACAGCGGTAACCGGGGTCGAGGACATCATTCGGGGCAGCAGGGGAACCGCTGTCTCTAGCGACGTGCTCGACCAAGCCCAGTACAAGCCAATCAGTGAGACGCCGCCGCGTCCGAAGTCCACAACGGGTCCAAGCTCGACCGATTCGATGACCATTGGCGTCAACGAGACGGCCGACACCGCGTTCCGGTCCGTCACCAAGCCGTCAGCGCTCAACGAGACGCTCGAAGACGCATACACGGTCGAGGTAGCGCTGGAAACCGACAAGCATCGACTGGGCGGAGGGCCGCCGGGGACGCCGCCGTCGCCGGGCACCGGCTGGACACTGGTCGCCGACCGGACGACCACCGCTACGGAGGCGGTTGGGAACGCCAGCGGTCGCGTCGCAACGCCGGACGGCTGGCATACCCTGGAGACGTTCAGCCGGACTGTCGAGCGCCAGTACACGCGGACCGCCGTCTGGCAGAACGGGTCGGTGCGTCGGCACACAACGACGTCAAGCACCGTGCGCTATCGCGTGACTGTCGCCGTCGTCGGCCGCCATCACGGCCGTTCACCGGCACCGAACCGATCGATTCGGACCGCACACGACGCCAGCGCAAGCCCGTTGAACGGGTCGAACTTCGCCGATGTGGAGCCGAAAGCGATGGACACGCTCGTCGGCCACGCCGGGGGTCGGGACGGAGTGGCCGAGCGAGTCGTCGACGACAGCCTGGGTCGGACGGAGGCGACGGTGACGGCCGACCGACCGCCAGCACTGCACGACTGGGTGTATCGGGACCTGATGGACCTACGGGCGTCAGTCCGCAACACGACCGTCACCGTCGAGCGCGGACGTGTCGGGACCTTCGAGACGAATCCCCCACAGGAACTCCGGGAACGGGTCGCACAACGTCGTGCCACCCTTGCGGCCGTGCCGGACACCTACGACAGCGCGGCACAGAAGGCACGCGTCGCGGCCCGGCTGACCTATCTGAATGGGGTGTCGGCGGAGTTAGATAGGCAGGCCTCGGCTCGGGACAGTAACCGGAAGCAAGTCGACGCACAGCTAGCGGAACGCACCGACGGGTCGTTGCGTGACCTCCGGAAAGGACTAACCGCTCGCGAGACGACCGTTCCGCGGTCACGCCCGGTGCCAGTCGGTCCGGCCGGCCCCGTCAGAACGCGGGTCGATACACAGACGCCGTATCTGACGCTGGCCGAGCTAGACGAGAGCCGATATCGCGCCCTCGATGGACGAGAGTACCCGCTGGTAGCGCGGAACGTGAACGTGTTCACGGTCCCCTACGGCGACGCCGCCGACGCCGTCGTTGGCGGTGCGTTCGAGAGTGCTGACAGGGTACGCCTCGCAACGGCAGCGAACGCACTCGCGGCCGCGAACGAGACCCTCGAAGCGGAGTCAAACGCCACGCTCGCTTCAGAACGCGACGCACTCCAGCGGGAGGTTGCGGCGGCCAACACGGAAATGACGACGACGCTCTGGCTGGCAGTCTCCCAGCACACTGAGGCTGAACAGGACGAGAGTAAGGCTATTGTCACTGAAGCGATGTCGCCGTGGGAAACATCAGCGGCCCGAGCACTGGCCCTGACCAACGGTTCCGCTCAGGAACGGGTCGCCCGCGTCGCCGGGAACCGGCTGAACCTCACGCGGGTCGAACGCGACCGCCTCCGCCTGCGACTGCTCTCAGTCGATACACCGGCGACCAGACCGACGCTGGGGTCGACGAACGGGACGGCCTCGGCGGTGCGGTCCGTTGCGAAAGACGAACTGAGCAGCGCCCTGGCGAATGCCGGCGAACAGAAGGTCCAGCAGCTCGCGAAGAAGCGACTCGGGACGGACAGGCTCCCGGCGGGCCTCCCGCTGGCACCGCCAGTTACCCCCTGGTACGCGACGGCGAACATCTGGTGGGTGACTGTCGAGGGCGAGTACGCACGGTTCGCCGTCGCTGCGAGTCACGGCCCACCGAGCGAGCCCGGCGCACAGACCACCTATGCGCGTGACGGGCACAACGTCACGCTCGACGTCGACGACGACGGAACACGCGAGCGATTGGGCACCGCCGACCGCGTCTCGTTCCGAGCCGAGACGGGCGTTGTCGTCGTGGTGCCACCCAAACCGCGTGGAGTTGGTGACAAGGGCGGCAACGCTGTGGAGGAATCGAGTGGATGGCCGGACGCAGGCTCCTGAACCCGGGCCGCATAACCGAAGTAAAATACCCCGGGGCCATACCGATGCCCATGCTTCGAGGCGAGTTTCCGGACGCGGACGAGCAGTCCCCCGAAGAGTTACTGGCGGCCTACAGCACCGTGCTGGCCGAGACAGTTGAGACCGTCGGCGTCGAGGAAATCGTCGCCGAGACCGGTCTCGACCATGCGACAGTGGCAGCGTTCGCCGACGGCGATATTGCCGACCGGACGCTTGATGAAGCGGTCGCTGTGCTTGCGACTGGGCCGAACCGGCCGGACGCCGACGCACTGCAGGCCGAAGCGCAGGATATCCTCCTGATGGGGATGACAACGGCTGTAATGGACGTTGAATCCCTCGCCTCCGGCATCGACGACGAACTGGAGCCAAAAGAGATTCAGCAGAAAATCGAGGGCAGACATCCGGTGACGCTGGCCGAGTACGCCCTCCTGCACAGCTACATCGAGGGGGAAAAGCGGTGACGGAGCGCGTCGCCATTCTGGGCTGTGGCTACGTCGGCCTCGAACTCGGGCGGCAGTTGCACGACGACTACGAGGTTGTGGGCGTTCGCCGGTCCGATGGCGGCATCGCGGCTATCGAGGACGCTGGCTTCGAGGCGGTCCAGGCTGACGTAACCGACCCCGAGTCGCTGTCGGCGGTGCCGGACGCCGACTGGCTCGTCTTTGCCGCAAGCTCCGGCGGGCGGGGAGCCAAGGCCGCCCGCGAGGTGTACGTCGAGGGACTCCGGACGGCTATCGACCACTTCTGGTCGCGGGCGGACCCGCCCGAACGATTGGTATATACTTCCAGTACCGGTGTCTACGGCGACCACGACGGCGCGTGGGTCGACGAGGAGACGCCGCTGGACCCACAGACCGAGAAGACCGAAGTGCTGGCCGAAGCGGAACGGGTCGCCCGCGAGCGTCCTGTGGAACACGGCGGCCACGGTACAGTCGCCCGCTTCGCCGGCCTGTACGGCCCGGACCGCTACCGACTGGAGCGGTATCTGGAGGGGCCGGTGACGGCCGGCTACCTGAACATGGTCCACCGGGCCGACGCGGCCGGGGCCGTGCGCCACCTGTTGACTGCAGACCACCGCGAGGAAGTCGTGCTGGTCGTCGACGATGAACCCGTCGAGAAGTGGGCCTTTGCCGACTGGCTGGCCGAACAGTGTGACGCCTCGTTCCCGCCGAAACAGACGACCGAAGAACGACTCGCCGACGATAGCCTCTCAGAGACCGCAAAGCGCCGTATTCAGACGAGCAAGCGATGCTCGAACGACCGGCTTCGGGAACTGGGCTACGAATTCGAGTACCCGACGTTCCGGGAGGGGTACCGCGACGCCATCCGAGAATACCAGCAAAATTAGCTGCATCAGGGGCGAACTTTATTACTGATAGGCTGGCGAAGGGCGTGGTATGACACGCGTTGCCGCCGGCGGACTCCAGGTCGACGCCGCCGCGGCGTTCGCTAGCGAAAATCCCCTGCTGATCGCTGGTGTCGCTGTGGCCCTCCTCGTCCTTCTCGGTGCCGGCGTCTGGCTGCGTCGGTATCTCAGCCGAACGCCTGGTGAACGACTGCGTCGGACGCTGACCGACTACGACCGTATTTCGGTGTTGATGCACCCGAACCCGGACCCGGACGCGATGGCCTCTGCCCTGGCTGTCAACCAGCTCGTCGCCGGCACCGATACGTCAGCGTCCCTGCTGTACCCCGGAGAGATACGCCGCCCGGAGAACCGGGCCTTCCAGACGGTGCTGGACCTTGATTTCGACCACATCGAAACTGTCGAGGACATTGACAGGGAGGCGGTCGTCCTCGTCGACCACAACACGGCACGCGGCTTCCCCGGGGCCGAGGAGGTCGAACCGGTCGCCGTCATCGACCATCATCCCGGCAACGGCAGCGGCGACGAGTTCACCGACGTTCGGTCCGACTACGGGGCCTGTGCGACCATCTTCGCGAGCTACTTCAATCAGTTAGAATTCGAGTTCAGCGACACACAGGGGACCGGGAGTATCGATATCGACGCAGCACCGGCAGAGACCGTCCCCTGTGCGCTGGCAACAGGACTGATGTACGGTATCCAGTCCGACACCCGGTCGCTGACAAACGGGTGTAAGTCCGAGGACTTCGCGGCTGCTGCGTTCCTCTACGATGGGATGGACAGCGACCTCCTCAACCGCATTGCGAACCCCCAGGTTGACGCCGAAGTGCTCGACGTGAAATCCCGGGCCATCGGGAGCCGAGAGGTGCGAGCGCCCTACGCGTTCAGCGACGTGGGCGAGGTGTCAAACACGGATGCGATTCCACAGGCGGCGGACGAGCTGGAGACGTTAGAGGGCGTCTCAGCGGTCGTCATTGTCGGCGAGAAGGAGGGAACCATGCGCATCGCCGGGCGCTCTCGGGACGACCGCGTCCACATCGGCCGGGCGATAGAGGCTGTCGTCGACGACATCCCGATGGCCGAAGGCGGCGGTCACGCGCGGATGGGCGGCGGAAAAGTCCCGGTCGAGCACATGGCCGGCCTCGGCCCCAGCGACGGTGTCTCCCGTGACGACTTCCGCGAACGGGTGTTCGATGCGATGAGCGGCGAACTGTAACAGGCGACCTGTGCGCGGTCGCCGACCGGGCTGAATCTCTGCCCTTTTGTTACTACCCGACCAACAGCCGGTATGGCCACACGGGAGGCGACCTGGGCGTACCGGGACGACCACGACGAGTTCGCACGTACGTTCTACCGACGGTTCGGCGACGGCGTCGTCTCCAGCATCGGCATCGGCACGTACCTCGGCGACCCGACCGACGAGCGGGACGCGAGCTACCACGACGCCATCGTCACGGCGCTCGAATCCGGCATCAACGTCGTCGATACGGCGATAAACTACCGGAATCAGCGCTCCGAGCGCGTCGTCGGCGATGCCGTCGCGGACGCCGACGTGGACCGTAATGCAATCGCTGTTGCAACAAAAGGAGGGTTCATCCCATTTGATGGGGAGCGCCCGGCTGACCCCGGCGCGTTCGTCCGGTCGGAGTACCTCGACACCGGCATCGTCGACCGCGACGACCTTGTTGCCGGCCAGCACTGCATCGCGCCCGCCTACATCGACGATCAGGTCGACCGGTCGCTGACGAATCTTGGACTGGATACCATCGACCTCTACTACGTCCACAATCCGGAGACGCAACTGAAAGCGAACTCCCGCGAGGCGGTGTACGACCAGCTAGAGGCGACCTTCGAGCAATTGGAGGAACGAGCAGCGGCTGGCGACATCAAGCACTACGGCGTCGCGACGTGGGAGGCGTTCCGCGTAGCCGCCAACCACGACAGCCACCTCTCGCTTCCGGGAATCGTTGAGCGCGCACGCGCTGCCGCAGAGACGGTCGGGAACGCGGCGACACATCTCCGCGCGATTCAGTTGCCGTTCAACGTCGCGATGGCCGACGCGTTCACGGTCGAGTCTCACGACGGCGCGGAGGGGCCACAGTCGGCACTGTGGTTCGCACACGAGGCCGGGCTAGACGTGTTCACCAGCGCATCAATCATGCAGGGACAGCTAGCCGCGGAACTCCCGGACGATGTAGCGGCGAAGCTCTCGGGTGAAACGAGCGCACAGCGCGCGATTAACTTCGCACGCAGTGCGCCGGGCGTGACCTGCTCGCTGGTCGGCACGGGGTCGGTCGAACACGCCCGAGAGAACGTCGCTGCGGGCCGATACGAGCCGCTCGGTGCTGACGCGTTCGACGCCGTCTTCGAGTAGCTAGCTGAGTTCCTTCCACTTGCCGTCGCACTCGGGGCAGACGCGCACTTTCCCGACCTCGTCCGGGTCGTTCTCCGTCGCAAGCGGCTCGTCACAGCTGGTACAGGAGAGCCGTCCGTAATTGTCCTTCTCGACATCGCCGGCCCGGAGGGCCTTCCTCACTGAGTCCATACCTGCCAGTGTGCTACCCGCGTGTAAAAACCCCGTGGCGGCGTTCCGGAACGTTGTTCAGGTTTTCCGATGTATCGCCAGTCGTGTCACGTCGCCGCATCTTTGGCTCACTGCTTGGGATGGTGTTCTGTATCAACCTCGGCAGAGTCGTCTTTGCACCGCTCATTGAGCCGATTCGGGCGACAACGGGTGCCTCCGATGCGACACTCGGACTGCTCGCAACGATGGCCTGGGCCGGGAGCGCCCTCCCACGGCTTCCCACCGGCGTCCTGCTGACCCGGATATCGCGGGCGAAGGTCATCTTCGGCTCCGGGGTCGTGTTGACGCTTGGAACGACGTTCACCGCGTTCGCGTTCGACCCGACGTTGTTGCTCGTCGGCGCGTTCACCATGGGGCTTGCAAGCGGCGTCTACCTGACCGCGGCGAACACGCTGGTCAGCGAGCTGTTCCCGGAGCGGCCCGGCCGCGCACTCGGGCAACACGGCGTCGCCGCCCAGCTCGCCGCCGTCGGCGCGCCGGCGCTAATATCCTTCGTGCTCGTCGTCGGGACATGGCGAACCGCGCTGCAAGGGATAGCTGTCGCCGCGGGAGTGGTAACCGTCGCGTTCACGCTCATTGCGAGACGCGCCCAGCTTCCAGACGCCGGGAGCAAAGACCGCGACCTCCTCGGCGCAGCGCGTGCCCAGTGGCACATCATTGTCACCAGCGTCGCTACCATCGGCGTCGCCGGACTGGTCTGGAACGGGTTGTTCAATTTCTACGTCACCTACGCCACGAGCGTCGGCCTCACACCCGGACGGGGACGGACGCTGCTGTTGCTCGCGTTCGGCGCCGGCGTGCCGGCCTTCTACGTCAGCGGCCGTCTGGCCGACCGGCTCCCGTCGATTCCGTACCTCTTGACGATGCTTGCGGCCTTTACCGGCTGTGTGCTGGTGTTGCCGTCGCTGACCGGATTCTGGTCGCTGGCCGCGTTTAGCGTCGTCGTCGGCTACGTCATCCACAGCATCTTTCCGGCGGTGGACGCGTACCTGCTGGGCTCGCTCCCGGACCGCCACCGCGCGAGCGCTTACGCCACCTATGGCGCGGGGATGATGGTAATGCAGGCCCCCGGGAGTGCACTTGTCGGACGGCTGCTAGGCGCCGGCGTCACGTTTCCGACCCTGCTTCGCGGCATGGGGATTGCGTTGCTTGTCATCCTCGTCGCGATGGTGTCGTTGCATCTTGACGGCCGGCTGCCAAGCGCAGCCCGAGCCTAAAGGCTGAAGCCACTCGGTGCCGCGTCACCTGTATGGACCTGCAACCGGACGAGCTGGCTGGCGTCGTCGACCTCTTCGGCTCGCTCACCAGCGCGGAGCTCGTCGATGCCTGTGGCGAACTCGCCTTCAAGCAGGGTGTCGACGCCGACCCGGACGCGGTCGCCACGGCTATCGACGACGCTATCGACTCGTATCATCTCGTCGCTGTCGACGACCACGCCGCAGACACCGACGAGACACTGCTGGTCGTCGGCCCAGTCGCGTTCCCGGCCCTGCCCGACGGCGCGGCTGATCTCCCCCACATCATGGACGTGCCGGCCCGCGACCTCGCACGCGACGCCGTCGTTGAAGCCGTCAAGGCTCGCTTCCGAGAGGATGCGGTGATGGCCGTCAAAAACAGCGACGAGGGCCGCGTCAAGACACTGCTTGACGTGAGCTACGACATCGAAGCCTGGGAGAGCGTGGCGATGGACGGCCTCCGGGACCGTCTGGACGACGTGTGAGCGCAGCGCTTCAAAATTCTAAACGATTAAATCGGTTAGTTTGTGGGAGTGAGCCACCCGAATTAAGACAGTCCATCACCTATCACAAGCTATGCAGTTTGACCGGGTCGCGGCCCACGAGCCAGTCGTCGTGGACGACGAGCCACAGGAGGCGGCCGTCATCGCTCCGGTCGTCACGCGGCCTGCGGGCGAGGCGATACTGTTCACGAAACGCGCTGACCACCTGTCGGACCACCCCGGGCAGATGTCGTTCCCCGGCGGCGGCCGCGAACCTGAAGATGATGATTTGCTTCGGACTGCCCTTCGGGAAGCAAACGAAGAGATCGGGCTTGACCCGCTGGCAGTCAACGTCGTCGGCCGGCTGGACGATATCCGGACTATCACTCGCTACTCCGTGCGCCCGTTCGTCGGGCGGATTCCGGACCGCGACTATCTGCCCTCAGACGAAGAAGTCGCCGAGATAGTCACCCTTCCGGTGTCGGAACTGACTGATCTGGACAACTACGAGTCAGAGCACCGCGACCACCCCCACTACGGCGAGATTCGGCTCCACTTCTTCTACGTCGACGGCTACACTGTCTGGGGTGCGACGGCGCGGATGCTCGTCCAGTTACTTGAACTCGCGACCGACTGGCGGATGCCGCCCGAACCGGACCGATACATGGAGCCGGACGACGATTTGCCGCCGAGCGTGCGCGACGAAGCTGAGTAACACAGAGCGGCTGGAGCGGGGCCGAGAGCGACAGGATTTTGCGACCCGGTGTCGTTCATGACGTACTGGATGACCACGCTTACCGGTGCGACATTGGCGGCCGCCGGCATCGACGCGGTGGCGCTCAAGCCGACAGAAGTGGACGTGTCGCAGGCGACAGCCCTCGATGTTGAGACGCTCGCAATCGATTACGAGGGAGCGGCCCACGTCCCGGAGACGGACGTTATCGAACAGCTGGCGTCGACCACTGACGTGCGTGTTACCGCGCCAGTTCGGGCCGACGGCTTCGACCCGCTGGGCGATGACAGCGGGTTCGACACGCTGCCGGCAGATGCGGGACGCGTGCTGGTCGCCGGCCACAGCGCGTATCTCTCGGAGGGTGAGGGTGAACGGGCCGTCGCACCGCGATTACGGGCGGCTGTCGACGACGCCAGCGACCCCTGGGTCGGCACCGAGGGCATCGAACGCCTCGCGCTGGCGGTCGGGGGCACGCAGTACGAACTCCTCTCACGGACGACCGCCCGCGACGTTCGGACGCTCCGGACAGCAGGCTTCGACGGTTCGGTTGCCGTTTACGCCCCGCTGGTACTCTCGGACAGCGAAGACGCGATGCTCGACGCCGTCGGCGACTACACGGCCCGGCGCGGCCCGGTTCGGAACGCACTGCCCGACGGCGCGCCGACGGACAGCCGAGCGACGGGGCGAGCCAGAGACGTACTCAAACAGGCTATCCGCGACTACGCGCTCGTCGGCCCCGTCGAGACAGTCGCCGACCGAACCGAGCGACTCCACGACATCGGTGTCGACACGGTTGTCGGCTACCCGGCGCGTGGACTCGACCCGTTCCTCTCGTAAATGACGGTTGCCGTCGTCGGCGGCGGGGCCGTCGGCCTGTCGACCGCGTTGGCGTTGGCTCGCTGCAACGCGTCTGTGACAGTCTTCGAACGCGACACCCTCGGGAGCGGCGCGAGCGGCCGGGCGGCCGGTCTCTGTTACGACGCGTTCGCTGACGACGTGGACGCCGCCGTCGCCGCGGATGCGCTCGCCCGCTACCGTGATATGGACCTGTTCGAACCACAGCCCTACGTCTGGGTCGCGCGCAACGAGAGCGACGCCACGGCCGTCCGCGAGCAGATCACGCAGATGCAGAACAACGGCGTCGGGGTCGAGGCGCTCACGCCGGCGGCACTCGGCGACCGCTACCCCGCACTCGATACCAGCGGCATCGAGGTGGCCGGCCTCGCCCGAGACGCCGGCGTACTCGACCCGAACGAGGTGGTGGCGACACTCGCCGAAACAGCCCGCGAAGCGGGTGCAACCATCGAGACGGGCACCCCGGTCTCGCTCGCGTCGCCGACGACCGTCGAAACAGCGGACGAGACCCGGGCGTTCGACGCGATGGTCGTCGCGGCTGGCCCGCAAACGAAGCCACTCGTCGCCGATGTCGGCATCTCGCTCGCGCTGAAAGCCTACCGGGCGCAGGCCATCGTGACCGAACCGGTCGATGCCACGCTGCCGTCGTTCTACGACGCGACGCGGGAGTTCTACTGGCGTCCGAAGGGCAACGCACTACTTGTCGGTGACGGCGCACACGAGACTGACCCGACGGACTGGAATCCGGACGCGGATGCTGAGTTTATCACTCGGAGCCTCGACCGCGTCGAGCAAGCGACTGCGCTCAGCCCGGCGTGTGACCGAGCTTGGGCCGGCCTGTGTACGGCGACGCCGGACGGCGCGCCACTGGCCGGGCAGGTCGCTGACGGACTCTGGGTGGCGACTGGCTGGCAAGGCCACGGACTCATGCGCGCGCCGGCGATGGGCAACTATCTCGCCGCGGCCGTTCTCGATCGCCCGAACCCACTCTCGGAACACTTGCCCGACCGCGTCGACCCGACACGGTTCGATGGCTCGGAGGAATTCGCCGCGCTGGACGACCCGACGCGTGACTGGGCGGAATGAATACGCTGTGAGAAGGAGTAGACAGAAGGATCAGGCGTCGTCGTCTTCGCCTTCGTCGGCTGATTCGGTCACGTCTTTGACATCGGCCGTGTCGCTATCTGTATCCGCTTCGGTCCCCGCGTCGGTCCCGCTGTCGTCGGTTGCAACGCCAACATCCGTTGCCTCGTCTTCGTCGTGGTCCGTGTCGGCTTTCGGAACGCGAACGTGGAGCGTCCCGTTGCTCTTGAGCGTGGCCTGTGCCGTCTCCGGGTCGACAGCGGCGTCGCTCGGCAGGGTGACGCTCCCGTCGAGCGCGAGCCCGCGCCCAGGATAGCGCATCTCGAAGCCCTCGTAGAAATCGCGGAAGCGGTCGATGCGGACCTCAACACGGTCGTCGACGTACCGGACCTGGATGTCCGACGCCGTCGTGCCGGGGGCATCGAAGACGACGAGGTAGGAGTCGTCCGACTCCAGCAGGTCCGAGGCCAGCGGCTTGTTCTCCTGAACCCGGCCGGCTGCCCGGCCGATGTTCTCGAATATCGCATCGCTGATCGAGGAGCCGATGTCCCGCATCATAGTTCCACTTCGTCGAGACAGTCCGTTCCGCCACAGTACGGGCAGGAGAACGCCGCGAGTTCGACATCGTCCGGCATATCGTACGTGTAGTGCATCTCGAACATGTCGAGTTCGCAGCTGTCGTCCGTGCAGACGACCTCCATAGTGGCTGGCATAGTATTTCGTTGGTCCGTCGGGGACAAACCCCTTACGGACGGGGCCGGGGTTACCCCGTCTTGCCAGTCCCAACATTGATGCCGCCACCAGCGTACTCAGGTGTATGAGTGAACGCGTCCTCGGGGTGGATTTCAGCGGCGCAGCAAGCGCTGGCGACGCGCTCTGGGTTACCGAGGCGATACCGACAGACGGCGGGCTAACGATTCAACGGTGCTATCGCGGGACCGACGAGTGGGGCCGGGACCGCGAGGCGGCCCACGCCGGCCTCCTCGACCGCATTACCGACGACGATGTCGGCACGGTCGGGCTGGATTTCCCGTTCAGTCTGCCACAGGCGCTACTTGACGCGCAGTGTGGCGGGACCTGGTCGGGCTTCGTCGACTGGCTTGCGAGCGGCAGCGGCCCGACCGACCCGGGATCGCTTTCGGAGGCCTGTCGGCACACCGCCGAGATGGCGACCGGCAGCCGTGACCTGCGCCGGGAGACGGATTTCCGACGCGGCGCACTGTGTCCCTACACGAACCGAACCCGTAGCATGACCTTCTACGGCGTTCGGGACGTGCTCGGGAAACTGCGGGACGACGAGGCAACAGCCGTCGTACCGATGGAGGGCTGGGACGCCGACACGCTCGTCGCTGAGGTGTACCCCGCTGCGACGTTCGGCTGGCTGGGCTGCTACCGCGAGGGGTACAAGAACGTCGACAACCCCCGGCAGCGCCGGGAGGCAAACATCGCAGCGGTCGAGGCCTGTAGCGTCACCGTTGATGAACATCGCGACACATATCTCGGGAACCACGACGCGCTGGACTCGCTGGCCGCCGTCGTCTCCGCGAGCCGGCTGGCCGACGGAGCAAGACCGCTCACCTCGGGTCCCGAAAGTGAAGGCTGTATCTACGTTTGACGACACAGTGAGGGGACCGTCTTCGGGCCGAAGCCCGGCATATATCAGTTTCCGGTCCAACTACCGTCTATGCCTGACGACCAGGGTGGCTTTGAGGGCGTCCGTGAGAACGTCGATGGCCACCCGATGGTCAACCTCGTCGGCTACGCCACCCCCTACTGGCTGCGGCTGCTCGTCGGCATCATAGCGGCGTTCTGTACCCGGTTCGCCCGCCTCGTGCCGCCGATAATCGTCGCCGCGGCCATTGACCGCGTCGTCCTTAGCAGCGGCAAGCCAGGGCTGCTGACAGACGCCGGACTGTTGCCGCCCGGCCAAATCACGGGCGAAGCCGCCCGTATCGCGTTCCTCCAGCGGCTGGTTGCCATTGCGGCCATCGCCTACCTGCTTCGCTCGGCGACGCGCTTTGCCTCCAGATATCTTCTCCAGTCGAGCGCCCAGAAAATCCAGCGGGACCTCCGGAACGACACCTACGACCATCTCCAGCATCTCTCGCTGTCTTTCTTTGCGAACCACCAGACTGGCGGGATGATGTCGATACTCAACAGCGACATCAACCGTCTAGAGTCGTTCCTCAACACAGAGTTCCGTCAGATGATTCGAGTGGTCGCGACCGTCGGTGGCATCGCGGTCATCCTCTATCGGTACTCTCCAAAACTGGCGCTCATCGCGCTCGGGCCCGTCCCACTCATCGGCATCGCCAGCGGCTTCTTCCTCACCTGGATTGAGCCGAAATATCGCTCCATCCGCCAGACAGTATCGCGGCTCAACACCCGGCTAGAGAACAACCTCAGTGGCGCGCCAGTCATCAAGGCGTTCGACCGCTACGACTTCGAGCGCAAGCGGGTGACCGACCAGAGTCAGGAGTATCACGACCAGAAAGTGGCTGCCCTGCGCATCCGGCGGGCCTTTTTTGCCGGCCTACGGCTGCTTACTGGGATCGCGTTCGTTCTGATTCTGTATGTCGCCGGGATGGACTTCATCACGAATCCTGAGAGCGAAGCGGCGCTGTCTACCGGAGCGTTTGCCCTGTTTTTCCTGTATATCCGCCGGCTGTACTCGCCAATGCGCCGAATCGGGCGGTCCGCAAACAAGTACCAGCTCGCCAAATCCAGCGCCGAGCGCGTGTTCGGCCTGCTGGGTCAGGAGCCCGAAGTCACCGACCCCGAGGACCCATACGAACCCGATAGCATCGACGGGTCGGTCGAGTTCGACGATGTGACCTTCGGCTACGGCGACGAGCCGCCGGTCGTCCGCGACGTGTCGCTGGACGTGCCAGACGGCGCAACCGTCGGCCTCGCCGGGGCAACCGGAGCCGGCAAATCAACCCTGCTGAAACTGGTGCCACGGTTCCACGACGTGGATAGCGGTGCAGTCCGAGTGGATGGCGTCGACGTGCGCGAATACGGCCTCCAGAGTCTCAGGAGCGAAATCGCAATCGTTGAGCAGCAGCCGTACCTGTTCTCGGGGACAGTCGCCGAGAACATCGCCTACGGCGACCGCGAAGTCCTCGACGCCGAGCAGTCGGACGACGAGGCGCGGGGGAGTGGCTGGGAAGCCGCACGTGACCGCGTCCGCGACGCGGCGAAAGCCGCACAGGCCCACGAGTTCATCGAGGACCTGCCGGATGGGTACGACACGCAGATCGGCGAGCGCGGCATCAAGCTCTCCGGCGGCCAGCGCCAACGTGTTGCCATCGCCCGGGCCCTGCTAAACGACCCCGAAATCATCATTTTCGATGAGGCGACCAGCGACGTAGACACGGAGACGGAAGACCGCATTCAAGAGAGTATCGAGCAACTGGTCGCGGACCGCACCGCCTTCGTCATCGCCCACCGCCTCTCAACGATTCAGGACGCGGACCGTATCGTCGTGATGGACGACGGTGAAATCGTCGAACGCGGTAGCCACACCGACCTGCTCGCGGCGGACGGCGATTACGCCGACCTCTGGCACGCCCAGGCTGACGACCGAACGGTCAGCGCCGACGACTGAGACTACCGCTGTCCGAGCGTTTTCGGCGGAGAATTAGTACCAGCTGGACGGTTCTAGTGCACAGGCGCGAAATACCTCATTTCTCAGTCGAGCCCGTCAATAGCAGCCAGCATGACCGCCAGTCAGGTGTCCGCTGGCCCCGCTTTGGGTCTGCTGTATCGGTATTTGGTAACGATAGCCCTGAAAGTGACAGTGTCTCATATGCGCTACAGAGATATTATCGCTTGTTTTAATACACACAGGTTATTAGGTCGGCGTAGACGTGACATCACTCACTCTCGAACCGCTGACGTACGAGGACATTCCGTCGGAGCGCCGTCCGGAGATACTGCAGGCGCTGGTCCCCGTACTCGGTGTCGTGCTCTTCCTCGGCATCGGATCGGGATATCTGAAGTTGGCCCCACACGGGCCGCTGCTCTGGAGCATCGTGCTGACGGGTGCAGTCGGCAAATACTGGCTAGGCTACTCGTGGGATGATCTCTACGAGGGGCTCGCGGACAGTCTGCTGATGGGACTGCAGGCCATTCTCATCCTGTTCATCATCTATGGCCTCATCGCGACGTGGGTTAGCGCGGGGACCATCCCCGGGCTGATGTACTACGGACTCTCGATACTGACGCCGAACGTGTTCCTGCCGGCGACGGCGCTGCTTGCGATGGTTGTCGCCTTTTCAATCGGCTCGTCGTGGACGACGGCCGGCACGCTCGGCGTGGCTTTCATCGGTATCGGCTCGGGCCTCGGTGTGCCGACACCGATGACTGCCGGTGCCATCCTCTCGGGTGCATACGCGGGCGACAAGCAGTCACCCCTCTCGGACACGACGAACCTCGCCGCCGCCGTGACGAACACCGACCTCTACGACCACATCCGGGCGATGCGTAACGGAACTGTGCTGGCGTTTGGCCTCTCAGTACTGCTCTACGCTGCGCTGGGACTGCGTGCTGTCGGTGAAATCCCAACCGGACGTGTCGCCGAGATACAGGGCGCGCTTGCTGGGAGCTACGACCTCTCGGTGCTGGTACTCATACCGCTCGTTGTCACTTTCGGGCTGGCGCTGTACGGCATCCCGGCGCTTCCGACGCTCGTCGCTGGGGTCTTCGCCGGGGCCTTCACGACCATCTTCGTGCAGGGCCGGTCGTTCACTGCCGCGTGGACCGTCTTTCTCGACGGGACGGCCCCTGAAACGGGGACGGCGCTCGTGAACGACCTGCTGGCAAGCGGTGGTGTCTCGGGGTCGGCATGGACGATTGCCGTCGTCGTCGCGGCCCTCAGTCTCGGTGGGCTCCTCGAACGAACCGGCGTCCTCGCCGTGCTCGCACACCACCTCGCAACTGCTGTCCGCGGCCAGCGCAGTTTAGTCGTCGGGACCGGCGTCTCAGCCATCTTCGTCAACGCCTTCTCGGCCCAACAGTACATGAGCATCGTCGTCCCCGGACTCACGCTCCGGAACCTCTACGACGAGCACGGTCTGGCAAGCGACGACCTCTCACAGGCTATCGAGTCCGCCGGAACCCCGACCGGCGCGCTCTTCCCGTGGCACGCCGGTGCCGTCTATATGTCTGCGGTCTTCGGAGTTGGAACGCTTGCGTACGCCCCGTACTACTTCTTCGCGTTCCTCTCGCCGCTGATCCTGTTCGCGACAACGCTGTTCGGTGGCCGATACGACGGGTCCGAACAGGCTGATTCAGTCGCGTCGTCCGCTGTCGCCGACGACTGAGCATGGTCCAGTGGCGACCTATCACTCAAGGGCTACTACCATTAGGCCCCCACTCGTATGTCAGCTATGGACACGGAGCCGGCGGCGCTGGGCCGCATTCGAACTGTCGCTCACATTCTTGACGAGAGCGTCCGCATACCCGGCACAACGCTTCGAATCGGGCTCGATCCGATAATCGGCTTACTACCCGTTGCGGGCGACTTCGCCACGGCAGTGTGCTCGCTGTACATCGTCGCCGAAGCCGTGCGACTTGGCGTCCCGAAACAAACTGTGGTTCGACCGCTCGCGAACATCGCGGTGGACACCATGCTCGGGAGCGTTCCGGTCGTCGGTGACTTCTTCGACGCATACTGGAAGGCCAACGTCAAGAACGCCGAACTGGTCGCCGCCGCGATCTCGGAGCGACAGTGACTGCTTGGATTCCTAGTGGGGAACTGTGGAGCGCCGGACAGTCTCATCAGGTCCCGAGTGACCAACCGGTACAGGAGAGTCGGTCTAGCTGTTTGACGCTCGGTAGGATTCTGTGACGCCACGGCCGACCAGACACGGTTTTAGGCATCGAACGTCAAGCGAGGGGTATGACTGACCCCGAGACGCTCGACGTGACCATCGTCGACGGCTACGTCGACGAGCCCGCACACTTCGGGGTGCCGCCGTACATCTCGACGTACCCGCGGTACGCTGCCGGCGCGCTCGTCGATGCTGGCGTCCCCCGCGAGAAGATAACGTATCACACTATCGACGAACTCCGGGAGGACAACGCGGTCTGGCGAGACGTTGAGGACGCCGACCTCATGGTGTACGTCGGCGGCATGACCGTCCCCGGCAAGTACGTCGGTGGGACGCCGGCGGAACCCGACGAAGTGCGCGAACTGGCCTGGACAGCCAACGGGACGTCCATCATGGGCGGTCCGGTCCGCTTCGGCGTCGGCGAGGCAAACGAGGGCGCGAGCGAGACGGCCCGCGACGACCTCGATTTCGACTTCCTGGCGATGGCGGACGTCGAGGCTGCAGTGTTCGACCTCGTGGACTCCGGCTTGGAAGGGTTCAACGACCGGTACCGTGACATCGAAGAGGAGACACGTTGGGCCCGCGCCGGCGCGTTCGTTGTCGAACAGCACCCGAACCATCCCGACTACCTCATCTGCGAGATGGAGACCTCACGGGGCTGTCCGTACCGGTGTTCCTTCTGCACCGAGCCGATGTACGGCAACCCGGACTTCCGGCCGCCCGAGAGTGTTGTCGACGAGGTCGATGCCCTCTCGGACCGCGGTGTGAAGCACTTCCGGCTGGGCCGGCAGGCCGACATCCTCGCGTACGGCGGTGACGGCGAAGCACCGAATCCCGACGCGCTTCGGCGGCTCTACGGCGGCATCCGCGATGTCGCGCCGAATCTGGAGACGCTGCATCTCGACAATATGAATCCCATCACGGTTGTGAAGTGGCCCGAGAAGGCCCGCGAGGGGATTCGCATCATCGCCGAACACAACACGCCCGGCGACACTGCCGCCTTCGGCCTGGAGTCGGCCGACCCGAACGTGATGAGCGACAACAACCTCAACGTCACCGCCGACCAGTGTTTCGAGGCGGTGAAGATCGTCAACGAGGTGGCTGGCTGGCGACCCGGAGGGGACAGAGACACTGCTCCCAACTTCGGTAATGACGCTGCTCGACGGCTTCCGAAGCTCCTGCCCGGTATCAATCTCGTTCACGGGCTGAAAGGCGAGACGCGGGAGACCTTCGAGCACAACAAGCGGTTCCTCCAGCGGGTGTACGACGAGGGGCTCATGCTCCGGCGGGTGAACATCCGGCAGGTGATGGCCTTCGAGGGGACCGACATGGCCGACACCGGCGCGGAGATCGCCAAGGACCACAAGCAACTGTTCAAGCAGTACAAACAGGAGGTCCGGGAGACCATCGACAACCCGATGCTCCAGCGGGTCGCGCCGCCGGGGACGGTACTGCCCGATGTCCATCTGGAGTACCACCAAGACGGCAAGACCTTCGGCCGCCAGTTGGGGACGTACCCGCTCCTCGTAGGCATTCCGGGTGAGCGCGAACTCGGCAGTGTCGTCGACATCGCGGTTACCGACCACGGCTACCGGTCGGTCACCGGCGTCCCCTACCCGCTGGACCTCAACAGCGCGTCGATGAACGAACTCACCGCGATTCCCGGCATCGGCCGGAGCACTGCCGGCGACGTGGTGGTAAACAGACCCTACGAGTCGGTTGGAGACATCGACGTCGCGTCCATCGAGCAGTTCGCAACTACCCAGTCGCAGGAAGGCGCTGACTAACGGCCGGTTCAGTCCCGTCAGTGCATCGAACGGAAAGTACTTTTCACTCCGGGGATGACCAAGAGCGTATGACTGCGGTCGAGGTGAGCGTCGTTCTCCCTGCCTACAACGAGGCAGACACCATCGAGCAGACGGTGTCGATAACGCTCGAAACGCTCGCCTCGTTTCTCCCCGAAGACGCGTACGAAGTCATCGTCGCGGAGGACGGCTGCTCGGACCGCACGCCCGAAATCGCGACGCGACTTGCGAACGAGGACAGCCGGGTCCGGCACGTCCACAGTGACGACCGCCTCGGCCGCGGCGGCGCGTTAGAGTACGCCTTCGACCAGGCCGACGGCGACACACTGGTGTATTTCGATACGGACCTGGCGACGGATATGTCGCATCTCGAAGAGCTCGTCAACGCCGTCCGAATCGACGGCTACGACGTGGCGACAGGGTCACGGTGGATGCCCGAAAACCGTGCTGACCGGCCCGCAAAGCGTGGCATTCCGAGCTTTGGCTACAACACGCTCGTCCGAGCAGTTCTCCGGTCCGACCTCAAGGACCATCAGTGCGGGTTCAAGGCTTTCGACCGGCAGGCACTGGAAACGCTGTTGCCCCTCGTTCAGGACGAGCACTGGTTCTGGGACACGGAACTACTCGTGAAGGCCCAGCGCAACGGCTACCGGGTGAAGGAGTTCCCCGTCGACTGGACACCCAAGGGCGATTCGAAGGTCGATATCGTCCGGGACGTGTTCGGGATGGGCAGCCAGATACTCCGGACCTTCTGGGAGCTGTCGGTTAGCCCCCGGATTACCCGCGAGGTATCGCTCGGCGCGGGGACGATGCTGGTCGTCGTCGCTCTCCTGTTGATGACCCAGTATCTCGACCCCGACCGAGTTCTTGCGGAGATGGCGGGCGCAGCACCGGAAATCGTCGCGCTGAGTGCCGTCTTTTATGCTGTTTCATGGCCGCTCCGGGGCATCCGCTACCGGGACATCCTTGTCTCGATGGGGTATCGTGAGCGGTGGGGCTTCCTGACGGGCGCGATATTCATCAGCCAGACCGGGAACCTCGTGTTCCCGGCGCGAGCCGGTGACGCGGTCCGAGCGTACGTTATCAAGGCCCGCCGCTCGATTCCGTACCCCTCCGGATTCGCGTCGCTGGCCGTCGAGCGCGTGTTCGACCTGCTGACGATAACGCTCCTCGCCGGCGTCGTCATGATCGGGCTGGCTGTAACGGGATCGGCCGAACAGTTGCTGACGGCGCTGACGGGCGACACTGTCGGCGGCGACGCGGCCAGCAGTGGACGGACCGCCGTGGCCGTGGCAGGCGGTGTCGGCCTTGCAGCAATCGGAGCAGTGGTGGCTATCGTCGCCAGTGCGCGGAGCGACCGGAACCTCGTCCGGGCGGTCATCAGCCGGCTGAGCAGCGACTCCTACGCCGACTACGTCGCTGGCGTCATCGAGGGGTTCGTCGGCGACGTGCAGACGGTGGCCGCTGACGGGTCGGCGTTTACCCGTGTCGGCATCGGAAGTCTCCTGATCTGGACGTTCGACGTGATAACGGCCCTGATCGTCTTCGCGGCCTTCGGCTACAGCCTGACGCCGTCGCTCGTGGCCGTTGGCTTCTTCGCGGTTAGCGTCGGGAACCTCGCCAAAGTCCTGCCGCTGACACCCGGCGGGGTCGGTCTCTACGAGGGGGCGTTCACCGTTATCGTCGCGTCCCTGACGCCGGTCGGCGTCGCCGCGGCTATCGGCGTCGCTATCGTCGACCACGCGGTCAAGAACGTCGTCACCATCATCGGCGGTGTCGCGTCGATGGCCTGGCTCAACGTCTCACTGACGACGGCGGTCGAAGAGTCTCAGTCCACGGACGCTATCGAACCGGAAACGAACGACTGAGCGCAGTTCTGACGCGCCCCGCCATAGCACTCCGTCGCTACTGGGATTGCGCTGGCAATACTCGGGACAGTACACAGCACTCTACCGAGACTTCTCTTCCAGCTACCAGCTCCAGAGCGGTGTATTTCTTTATGAATATTATAAATAAGGGCGACTTTACTAACAATGTTTAATCTAGTAGTTAATATTATATAATGTGGAAAGCTACGCAGTTCTGCTATGTTTCAACGTAGCATACAATCGAGCGAACTGGACAGGCAAACGCGACGCAGTTTCCTCAAGGCCTCGACCGGTGCTGTGGCATCGGTGGCGGCACTCGGTGCGAGTGGCGCTGTACGGGGCGGCAAGTTCGGCGGGGATGACGGCGAGTACACAGCTCCAGCGGAGTTCCCGCTCGTTTCGACACGTGATCAGTTCAATGACGATGGTACACTGAAGTCTGAATATACAGAGACAGAGTACGAAACAATCGGGGACTGGGATTCTAGCCGGGCCAGCGACGATACGGAACTCGTTATCTTCGTCCATGGCTGGAGTCTCGGAGAGACGGATGCCAGGAACGCCGCCTACACCTGTCAAATCGGGCTTGAAGAGAACGAATACAACCAGTTCAACGTAGGATTCACCTGGGATGCCGATAAGGGCGACGGCATCGGCTGGAACGAGGGTGTCGCCATCGCCAAACAGAACGGTCCGAAGCTCGCACAGTGGGTTGCTGACCACAACGACAGCGGTGGGCTTCCAGTCCGGTTAGTCGGACACTCGCTCGGCGCAAGGGTGGCTGTAGAAACAGTGGCGTCGCTTCACGAGCGTGGACGCGAAGACGCAGTCAAGTCGGTGGCGTTACTGGGTGGTGCTATCGGTGAATCCGTCGTTGAGGTCGACGAGGCATACGGCGAGTCCATCGAGTACGCCACCACGTCCTTCGACAACTTCCACAAAGACGACGATGCGGTGTTGGGGACTGCATTCAGTGCTGCCGAGTGGACGGAAGCGGTCGGTGAAACGGGTGTGCAGAGTCCCGAAGACGCCCCCGAGAACTACACCGAGTACGATGTGACGGAGACCGTGGCCGACCACAATTCCTACTACGAGCCCGGAGAGGGGTGTATGCCCGGCGTCGTCGAGACGTTTCAGTAGGAAGTGACAGCGAAGGGGGCAACTCTACCGATTGTATACGATTATAACCGGGTTGTGGAAAATCAGCCAGAAATACCCGGCAGCTATTATATGAATGGTCATGCGACTAATGCACAAACGTGGGTTTCGTCACGTGTATCGGTGGTCTCCATGACAATACCGGAATGTTTTAATGACTTTCGTTCGAATACAGTGTTACCGACTGCCTCCGGGTTCTGTGATGTCTCCCACCCGGTGAGCACCCGCCTTCGCAACCAATGAGTGAACACACACGGACGCGACAGCAGCGTGAAGAACAGACGACGGAGTCGACGGAATCGGAGAGCACAGCGTGCCCGGAGTGCAGTGGCTCGCTCGTTATCGACGACGAACACGGCGAAACAGTCTGTGAGGACTGTGGCCTTGTCGTCGAATCCGATGAAATCGACCGCGGCCCCGAGTGGCGCGCGTTTGACTCCAGCGAGAAAGACGAGAAGTCCCGCGTCGGCGCGCCGACGACGAACATGATGCACGACAAGGGCCTCTCGACCAACATCGACTGGCGCGACAAGGACGCCTACGGGAACTCCCTGTCGGGCAAACAGCGCCAGAAGATGCAGCGCCTGCGCAAGTGGAACGAGCGCTTTAGAACTCGGGACTCCAAGGAGCGCAACCTCAAGCAGGCGCTGGGTGAGATTGACCGGATGGCTTCTGCGCTCGGACTCCCCGAAAACGTCCGCGAGACGGCCAGCGTCATTTACCGCCGCGCGCTCGACGAGGACCTGCTGCCCGGCCGTTCCATCGAGGGTGTCTCGACGGCCTCCGTCTACGCCGCCGCGCGACAGGCCGGCGTCCCGCGCTCGCTCGACGAGATCACGGAGGTCTCCCGCGTCGAAAAGAGCGAGATCGCCCGCACCTACCGCTACGTCGTCCGCGAACTCTCGCTTGAGGTTCGCCCTGCTGACCCCGAGAGCTACGTCCCGCGCTTTGCCTCCTCGCTGGAACTATCCGATGAGGCCGAGCACCGCGCCCGCCAGCTCCTCCAGAACGCCAAAGAGCAGGGCGTCCACTCTGGAAAATCGCCAGTCGGCCTCGCCGCCGCCGCGGTGTACGCCGCCGCCCTGCTGACCAACGAGAAGACGACGCAGGCCGCCGTGTCTGAGGTCGCCGACATCTCCGAGGTCACTATCCGCAACCGCTACCACGAACTGCTGGAAGCCGAGCAGGACCTGCCCGTCGCGTAACCCCGGTATTCGCGTTGCATCGCTGTGAAAGCCGTTTTTCCCATCGGTTGCCGCACGCAGAGCGTGTACTCCGTCGACCGATAACCGCAAGACTAGAGTCGTCTCATCCGCTGGGACCGGTATGGAGACGACACACCGGGTTCGAACCGGTGACGCCCGCACGCTTGCGTGTCCCGACGACAGCGTCGAACTGGTGGTCACGTCCCCCCCGTACCCGATGATCGAGATGTGGGACGACATCTTCACCGAACTGGACCCCGACATCGGGACGGCGCTGGACCGTGACAACGGCGACCGAGCGTTCACACTGATGCACGAGGTACTCGATGCAGTGTGGGCGGAGATAGAGCGCGTGCTGGTTCCCGGCGGCATCGCCTGCATCAACGTCGGTGACGCGACACGGTCTCTGGAGGACGGGTTCCGTTCCTATCCAAACCACGCGGAGATAACCGACCGGCTGACCGACCACGGGCTGCGCGCGCTCCCCGATATCCTCTGGCGGAAGCCGACCAACAGCGGCGCGAAGTTCATGGGCTCTGGGATGGTGCCGCCCAACGCCTATCCGACGCTCGAACACGAACACATCCTCGTGTTCCGCAACGGGGAGCGCCGTCGCCTCGAACCGGGTGCAGACCGTCGCTACGAGAGCGCCTATTTCTGGGAGGAGCGCAACGAGTGGTTCTCCGACCTCTGGGAACTGCCCGGCGAGACGCAGGACCTCGACGACGGGCTTCGGGACCGCTCGGGAGCCTTCCCGCTGACCGTGCCGTACCGGCTCATCTCGATGTTCTCGGTGTACGGCGATACGGTGCTGGACCCGTTCCTCGGGACCGGGACGACGACGCTGGCGGCGATGGTCGCCGGCCGGAACTCGGTGGGTGTGGACCGCGACCCGGACCTGTTGTCGGCGCTCGAAGAACGGGTCGCCACCGCCCCGGAACGTTCTCGAACCATCGCTCAGGAACGTCTCGCCGACCACCGCTCGTGGGTGGAGCAGCGCCGTGCCGACAGGAAAGAACCGGGGTACGAGGCCGAGCAGTACGATTTCGCCGTCAACACGAAACAGGAACAACGGATTCAGTTCTACGCGGTCGACGCCGTTACGACGACCGATGACGGCTTCCGAGCCGTCCACGAACCGGTCGAGTAAGCGCGGCTTTTTGTGCGGCTCCGTCGAAGCCGACCTATGAACTTCGAGTCGTTCACCCTGCTCGCCGCCACCGACGACCTCGGGGTGGAACCGGCCGCCCGCGCCGATGCCGACGGGCTGGAGCTACGGATGGATTTCGCCGACGAGCCGCTGGCACAGCTGGACGCCTACGACGGCGACCTCCCGATACTCGTCACGAACCGACCGACGTGGGAGGGCGGCGAGGCCGCCGACACCGCGGGTCGTCTCGATGCGCTCGAAACCGCGCTCGAACACGACGCCGTGACGGCTGTCGACCTCGAACTCGCAGCGCTGGAAGGTGCCGGCGACCACGACGCTGGCCGCGTCGCCGACGCTGCCCGCGACCACGGCGCGTCCGTGGTCGTCTCGACGCACAACTTCGAGTCGACGCCCGACCGTGAGGCAATCGTGAGTCGGCTCGAACGGGCCTGTGCGCACAGCGACGTTGGGAAGATGGCGAGTACAGCCCACTCGCCGGAGGACGTGCTGGCGATGCTCGGGGCAACCCGCGAACTGACCGCCGAGGGCGAACAGGTCGCCACGATGTGCATGGGTGCGGCTGGCCGCCACTCCAGGGCCATCGCCCCGGTGTACGGCTCTCGCATCGGCTACGCACCGGTCGACCCCGCTGACGCGACCGCACCGGGACAGTACGACCTCGCGACGCTCCGGACGCTGGTCGGACAGCTACAGAGCGACGCCTGAGCCGGTAGCCGCCCGTCAGGAGGCTTTCGTCCGGACAGTGGTCCTTCGGAAGATATACGGGTATGCGAGATAGATTCGCCGAGTATGACTGACACAGGACGCAAGCGGCCGTTGCTGGCCGTGGTGCTTGCGTTCATCTTCCCTGGATTGGGACACTTCTACCTCCGTAAGTGGGTGCGGGGACTGCTGTGGCTCGGATTACTGTTCATGCTGTCGGTGGTGTTCGTCGTCACTGGCGCTATCGACCCTGTCACCCAGCTAAGCCTAGAGGCTATCTCGTCGTCGTATCAGTCCAGACCCACCGAGGTGACAATCGGTTCGGTCGTGATTACGACGCTCAATGTCGTCGACGCCTACTGGGTCGCGGTCAACGAGAACCAGACTCAGGAGGTCGAAGCCGGTACGACGTGTCCGAACTGCGGCAAGGAACTCGACGAAGACATCGACTTCTGTCACTGGTGTACGACGCAGCTAGAACCGGTCGAGGCGGACCAGCAGTAACCTGCGGGTTGCGGTCTGCCCCGAACGAAGTCAGCCTACTTCTCGATGATGCTCTCTTCGATCCGTTCGCCGAAGTGCGTCGCCGTGTCCTCGTGGTGAATGAGGATTTCGTCGCCCGGTTCGAGGTTCGTGACGGCGGTTCGCCCGTCCCGAGTGTGGACCTTGATCGTCTCGGCGTTCTGGAGCAGCGTCTCGATTCGGTCGCCGTCTTCAGTTTCAGCCTGCACGCGGAACATCGGGCGCTTCTCGATTTTCGCGCGGCCGACGATGGCCTCTCGGGTGCGTCCATCGGCATCGACTATCTGGACCTCGTCGCCGGACTGGAGTTCCGAGAGATACTTCGTCCCGCCGTCAGGCGTCCGGACGTAGGCGTGGACTGCGCCGGCGTTGACGCGGAACGGCCTGCTTGCGACGTAGGGAGATTCAGCCGTCTCAGCGTGGACGAAAAAGAGGCCGCGAGCCATCGACCCGACGAGCATCCCCTCATCGTGTTCCATCAGGCTGCCCGTGTCGATGCAGACGCGGTCGGCGGAGCCGGTCTGCTCGATAGCGGTGACCTCAGCGTACTCCAGATCGAGTGACTCCCGACCCATCTCGTCGCGGACTTCCACTGTCTTGCGGATTTCGTCGACCTCGTCGGTGTCCAGCAGGACGCCGTCGGCCCCCAACTCCAGCGTCTCGTAGGCCGTCCGGGCGTCCTCGGCGGTCCGAACGCCGGCGATGAGGTCCGTCTCCTCGCCGACGCGGGCGATGAGGTTTTCGAGCGGAATGATCTGCCAGTTCTCGCCGATGACGATCGTGAAGTCGGCTTCGGCGGCGACCGCCTCGGCGAAGGCCTCGTAGTCTTCGTCGAAGATGCGGACGTAGCCGCCGTCAGGGGCGGCCCCGTTCTGCCGCAGCGTCGAGAGGTCCGCAGAGCCGGAGAAATCCGACGGGAGGTCGACCGTCCCGTCGCCTTCACCGTCTTTCCCGACGATGGTCGCATCGGCCTCTGAGTCCTCTGCCTCGGCCTCCATTACGTGGACGTCGCCGTTGGTGAACGCGGCGATGTTTATTTCACCCAGTTCCGAGACGCGGTCAACGTCTTCTTCATCGACCAGTACCCAGTCGACGCCGGCCTCGATACCGGCGGTTATCCGGCGTTTCCGTGTCTCCCAATCGCCGACCTCGCTGTCGGCTTTGAGCCAGACGCTTCGAGTCATACGCCCACGTCCGCAACGGCGGGGCTTGAACGTGGCGGAACCCGGGTCGGTCTATCGAATGCCAGACAGGCAACCGGGAGCGGTGCTCTGTGTCTGGCGAACGAGAGAACTGTTTGATTTCCTGTAGCCGAGACTGGTACCACTGCGATTGTTATTTATTTGCTCACAGCCGCCGTAATTAAATGTCGGCCAGCAGACTTATCAATGAGTTGTACTAACTGGATAACTGCATACTACGTTCCAGCTAGAGATGGTTACTAACCGTGTTTACGCGGTCACCGGGGCCAAAGGTGGGGTTGGAAAAACGACAGCTAGCATCAACCTCGGGGCCCTCTTGGAAACAGCCGGATACTCGACTGTCGTTGTGGAGGTGGCCCCCTCAACGGCAAACCTCACCGGTTTTCTCGAGGTCGACGTTGACGCCACGCTTCACGACGTGCTCACTGGCGACGCGGCAGTCACGGATGCGGTGTACGAAACCGACTCGGGCCTGGCAATCGTCCCGAGCGGGTCCACGCTTGACGGGTGTGTGGCCACCGACCGCAAGCGGCTTGCCGATATCGTCGAAACCCTCCAGTGGCACCACGACATCGTCCTGCTGGACACGCCGGCAGGACTGAGCGAGGCGACGGTTCGGCCGCTCCAGCTTGCTGACGACGTATTGCTTGTTTCGACACCGCGGATGGCATCTGTCCGGAACGTTTCGAACACGAAAGAGCTCGCCGAGCGACTCGACGCGCCGGTTCGGGGCCTCATCCTCACGAAATCCGGGACGGGGGCATCACCGGGCCCCGACGAAGTCTCGGCGTGGCTCGACATCGAGATACTCGGACACGTCCCGGAAGACGATGCCGTCCTGCACGCACAGGACAGCGGCACACCTGTTGTGCAGAACGCGCCAAACAGCGACGCCGCGGTCGCTTACCAGCGGATCTCGGACCAGCTTATCGGCACAGCGGAGGCGTCGACTGATTCCACAGCCGATGCACCCACGGAAGCTGACCCGCCCGACCCAGAGGCCACGGTGCCAACCCCCCATCGAACGGACGACTAGGCACATGGGCACACAGCTGAAGCGCCTGATTCCGTCGACTCTCCGGCCTCAGAGCCACGGCCATCGGGCTCCGTGGAGAACGGCCAAACCGCATCGGTACTGGACGGCACCGACCAGACCGACACCGAATCAGAACCGGTTGCTGAGCCAGCGGAAAATGTTGACGCGTCTGACTCGGCCGCGGACACATCGTCGTCCGCGACTGATTATCTATGCCAAGGTGGCGACACATCTGAACACGATACTGACGGTCTCGATAAGAGAATGCGGTCGCTGTTTGGCCGTTAGGCCTCGACAGCCAGTCCGGCCTCGCGGAGCGCTTCCTCGGTGGTGGCGTCGTCGTGGACGACGGCGGAGACGGCACGCGCAATCTTCTCCGGTTCGTCGTGCTGGAAAATAGAGCGGCCCATGGAAACACCGGAGGCCCCGGCGTCCATCGTCCCGCGGACCATCCGGACGGTATCCTCATCAGTGCCCTTCGAGCCGCCGGCGATGACCACCGGCAGCGACGTGGACTCGACGACGTGCTGGAACGTTTCGGCGGAGCCGGTGTAGCCGGTCTTGACGATATCAGCGCCCAGTTCCTCGGCCAGTCGGACGGCGTGGCCGACGGACTGGTTGTAGTCCTCGTTCTCGGCGTCGATGTCGGGACCGCGGGCGTAGGCCATCGCCAGCACCGGCAGGCCGTACTGGCTGGCTTCGGTCGTCAGCTCGGAGAGCTCTTCGATCTGTTCGGGTTCGTACTGGCTGCCGACGTTGATGTGGAACGAGACGGCGTCGGCCCCAGCGCGGATTGCGTCCTTGACCGTTCCCGTGGTCCGCTTGTCCTGCTCGTCCGGGCCGATAGTAGTAGAGCCATTGAGATGCGTGATATAGCCCGCGTCGTTCTTGTTGGGGTGAACTCGCCCGGCGATGCCACGCTGGGTAAGGACGGCGTCTGCGCCACCGCTGGTAACCGCATCAATCGTCGATTCGATGTCTTTGAGGCCCTTTACAGCCCCCATTGTGATGCCGTGGTCCATCGGGATGATGACGTATGTGTCGTCTGTCCCGATGCGTTCGAGTCGTGCGCGTTTTCCTGCAGTCATGTTATGAGACAGTGTGGCAAGTACGATTATGTGCGTTCCGGTTGCGGTCGTTCTGCCGCTCCCCGGAGCGCCCCCTCTTTGAGTTCGTGGGCCTTCGCTTCGAGCCGGTCGGCCACAGTCTCGGCCGAATCGCCGTCTTCGTGGCCCTCAGCAACGATATCGACCAGTGCAGAGCCGACGATGACGCCGTCAGCGCCGGCAGACACAATTCGCTCGGCGTGCTCGCCGGTCTTGATGCCGAACCCGACGGCCTTTGGCACGTCCCAGTCTGAGAGGCGGGCCAGCGAGTCCTCGGTAGCGTCATCTACGTCCTCGCGCGCGCCGGTGACGCCCAGACGGGCCTGCACGTACACGTAGCCAGACACCTGTTCGAGCATCCGTTCGAGCCGGTCGCCCTTGGTCGTCGGCGCGACGATGAAAACCAGATCGAGACCGAACTCGTCACAGGCCGTCCGGAGCGGGCCGGCTTCCTCCCCGGGGAGGTCCGGGACGACGAGTCCCTCGATGCCGACCGCGGCGGCCTTCTCGACGAACGGTCGCGGACCCTCGTCCTCACCGTACTGATAGATGAGGTTGTAGTAGGTCATACACACCAGCGGCACGTCCACGTCGAGGTCCTCGACGAACTCGAAGAAGCGGTCGGGTGTCATCCCGGCTTCCAGCGAGCGGACGATAGCGTTCTGGATGGTCTTCCCTTCCGCGATGGGCTCGGAAAAGGGCAGGCCGAGCTCGATGACATCTGCGCCGCCGCGGACCAGCGCCTCGACGTATTCTAGCGACGCCTCGTAGTTCGGATCGCCGGCCGCGAGGTACGGGACGAAAGCGGGCTCGTCGGCAAAGGCGCGTTCGAGTCCCATCAGAGGCCACCCCCACCGACGCTGTCTCGCGGCTCATCGCCGCTCGACTGTGACGTGGGGCTTCGCCCCACGCTATCGAAGATAGACATATCGGGCGCGATATCGAGGTCTCGCTTGCTGGTCTCCTCGATGGCGATTTCGAGGTCCTTGTCGCCGCGGCCGGAGACGTTGATAATAACGGAGTCACCGACTTCGTCGTGGTGCTCTTCGAGGTAACCGAAGGCATGGGCTGTCTCCAGAGCCGGGATGATACCCTCGTCCTGGGAGAGGCGGTGGAACGCCTCCAGCGCGATGTCGTCGTCAACGTTGACCGGCGTGACGCGGTTTTCGTCAACGAGATGGGCGAGTTCCGGGCCGACACCGGCGTAGTCCAGCCCCGACGAGACGGAGTGAGATTCCATGATCTGGCCGTCCGAATCCTGCAGAAGCTTCGTGCGCGCACCGTGGAGCACGCCCTCGTCACCGGTTGAGAGAGTCGCGGAGTTCGGTGCGACGCCTTCCTCCTCGTCGACCTGCAGCGAGGAGCCGCCGGCCTCGACAGCGTAGAGGTCGACATCAGTGTCCTCGACAAAGTGCGCGAACATCCCCATCGTGTTCGAGCCGCCGCCAGCACAGGCCATCACGGAATCGGGCAGCCCACCCATCTTCTCGATAGCTTGCTCGCGGGCCTCCTCGGAGATGACCGCCTGGAAGTCACGCACCATCTTCGGGAACGGGTGCGGACCGACGATGCTTCCGATGACGTAGTGGGTGTTCTCGACGGTGGTCGCCCACTCGCGCATCGTCTCAGATATCGCTTCCTTGAGCGTGCCCCGGCCGACGGTGACGGGGACGACCTCCGAGCCGTTTATTTTCATCCGGAAGACGTTGGGGCGCTGTCGCGCGATGTCGGTCTCGCCCATGTAAATCTCACAGGGCATATCGAGGTGGGCCGCCGCCATTGCCGTTGCCGTGCCGTGCTGGCCCGCGCCGGTCTCGGCGATAATCCGCTCTTTGCCCATGTACTTCGCGAGCAAGACCTGCCCGAGCGCGTTGTTAAGCTTGTGTGCGCCGCCATGCAGCAGGTCCTCGCGCTTGAGGTAGACGTCCGTGTCGTACCGGGCCGAGAGCTGGTCCGCGTACTGCAGCGGCGTCGGTCGGCCGCCGAAGTCGGCCAGCCGCTCCCGGAACTCGTCCATGAAGCCGTCCTCGTTTTCGAGCACGTACCGCTGGTAGGCGTCAGTCAGCTCTTCGATAGCTGGCATCAGCGCCTCTGGCACGTACTGTCCACCGTACTCGCCGAACTTGGGGTCGTATGCGTCGTCAGTACTCATGTGTCTGTAGTTGTTGTCTCAACTGCATCAGTGTTCGCGCGTGTCAGTCGCCGCGTGTTCGCTTCCACGTCCGTCGCCGCGTCGTGGTCCATGATCGCCGAGCCGATCAGCAGGGCGTCCGCACCGGCGTCGCGCATCCGCGTGACGTCGTCCGCTGTCTGTATACCACTTTCAGCAATGAGTGTGACGCCCTCGGGGACATCTGGTGCGACAGTTTCGAACGTTCCGAGGTCGACCGCTAGCTCGCCGAGGTCGCGGTTGTTGACGCCGATGATATCCGCGCCAGCGTCGAGTGCTTTTTCCACCTCCGCCGCCGTGTGCGCCTCCACAAGGACCTGAAAGCCGCGCTCACGCGCGGCCGTGAGGAGGTCCGCGAGGTCGTCGGTGCCCTCGGCTTCGAGAAAACGGACGATGAGCAGGACAACATCCGCTTCAACGACATCCAGCTGGTTCTCGTGGAGGATGAAGTCCTTCCGCAGGACGGGCACGTCGACGGTATCTCGGACCCGCTCAAGCGTCGCCGCCGACCCGCCGAAGTGGTCCGGCTCGGTCAGGACGGAGAGCGCCGCCGCGCCGCCCTCGACCATCTGTTGTGCGAGGTCGACCGGGTCGTCGGTCCGCTCGCCGTCCGCGGTCGGACTCGTCGGCTTGATTTCGGCGACGACCGGCGTCCGCCCGTCGACCGCCGCCGCGTCGAAGGCATCGGGCAGCGAGCGGGGCGTCACCGATACCCGGTCTCCGCTGCCACCGCGCTCCCGCGCCGCGTCGAGAATCGATTGAACCGCTGGTGCTATCTCCTCACTGTCGTCCATTACTGAACACTAACGTACAGAAGTGTACATAAGAGTTGTCCTATTCTCTCGGGGAGCAGAACACAGGCAAGCCGGCAGGCTGTCAACCATGGCACACTTCTATACTCTTTCGCGTTAACTGTTCACATATGTCGTTCCAGACAGCCATCCGACCGGCCGAATCGGTGGATATCGCGGACATCCGCCGGGTCGCCAGAGCCGCGTGGCACGCGGTATACGACGATATCATCGGGGAAAAGACGGTGAACAGCCTCCTCAAGGAGGGATATGCGCCGCCGCTACTGGAGCAGATGATCGAGCTCGAAGAGGTCGGCCTGTTCGTCTCTACAGCCGACGATGACGTAGTAGCGTACATGAGCTGTGGGATGACGGACGCGACCGGCTTCGGCGACCTCGACCTGTACGTCCACCCGGACTACTGGGGAGAGGGTATCGGGACGGAGCTGTTGCACCGCGGCGAACAGCACCTGCACGAACTTTCGGTGCGGAAGATCCGCGACGAAGTGCTGGCCGAGAACGAGGTCGGCAACGCGTTCTACCGCTCCCACTTCGAGAAGGTCGGCGAGCGGACGACCGAGGTCGGTGGACAGCAACATCCGGTGAACGTCTACGAGCGACGACTGTAAACGCCATCCGGTATTCGCACCGCGTGTGTGACTCACACGCTCTCGTAGCTCGTGTAACAGCGTTTAAGCCGCTGAAACCGCTTCGTCGGTGCAATGAGCTACAAGATCGGACTCGTCGGCAAGCCCTCTGTCGGCAAGTCTACGTTTTTCAATGCGGCGACGATGAACGATGTGCCGGAGGGCGCGTACCCGTTCACGACAATCGATCCCTCGATGGGCGAAGCGTACGTCCGCGTCGACTGTGCGGCCCCGGAGTTCGACCACACCTGCACGCCCAACCACGGCTACTGTACAGAGGGCGTCCGGTTCGTTCCGACGAAACTCGTCGACGTGGCCGGCCTCGTCCCCGGCGCACACGAAGGGAAAGGGCTGGGGAACCAGTTCCTCACGGACCTTAACGAAGCTGACGTGCTCGTCCACGTCGTGGATTTCACCGGCGAAACAGATCTTGAAGGGGAACCCACCGAGGACCACGACCCGCGCGAGGACATCGACTTCCTCGAAGACGAACTGGATATGTGGTATCTCGACATTCTGGAGAAGGGCATCGAGCGCTACCGCTCGGGCTACCACGGCGAGGACAAGGCCATTGAGGACGACCTCGCCGAGCAGATGTCGGCGTTCAAGATCAACGCTGACGAGATCAAGCAGGTCGTCCTCGCGCTGGACCTGGAACTGGACCCTGACACCTGGGACGACGAGGACAGAGCGGCACTCGCTCGGGAAATCCGCATCCGGACCAAGCCGATGCTCATCGCGGCAAACAAGATGGATACCCCAGCGGCACAGGAAAACTGGGAGCCAATCACTGAGGACCCGGAGTACGAGCATCTCACGTTCGTTCCCGTCTCGGCCCACGCGGAGAAGGCGCTGAAAAACGGCAACGAGCAGGGCGTGCTTGACTACCGGCCGGGCGACGAGGAGTTCACCGTGACGGCAGACCTGCCCGAAGAGAAGGCCGCAGGGCTCGAACAGATCCAGGAGTTCGTCACCGACTTCGGCGGCACGGGCGTCCAGCAGGCCCTCGAAACCGCGCTGTTTGAAGAACTGGGGGCTATCGCGGTGTTCCCCGGCGCTCGCAAGCCCCAGGAAGACGGGACCTTCCTGCAGGACTGTTTCGTCCTCCCCGACGGGTCGACTGCCGAGGACTTCGCATACTTCTTGCACACCGACATCGGCGAGGGGTTCCTCCACGCGCATGACGTGCGCACCGAGCGACAGATCGGTGCTGACACCGAACTCGACCACCGCGACGTGGTCGAAATTACGACAACGAACTGACACTGGAAGATTCACCGCTGATACTCCGAGGGTGCGACTTTTCATAGGCCGAGAGTGAACGTGTCGCATGTACCCAGAACGGTCCAGTTCCGTCGTCAGTTTGGCATCGATGTCGAGATGGTTACGATGACGACGACAGATGATTCGACGGGCCCGCTCGGCCGACTCATGCTTGCGGTCGGTACTGTGCCGATGGCAATTGAGCCGTACCTGCCGACACCGCTTCGTCGGACGTTCAGCGCCCGTGTCTTCCTGCTGGCAGCGATGTCGATCGTGGGCGCACCGGCACTGGCTATCGTGCTGTTTTCCTCTGTGACAGCCGCCGCGGTATTCATCGGGTTTGTCGTTGCCGTGACCGGATTTCTGGGCTACTGTGAGATGTACCGCGCGATAATCGAAATCAATCGAAAGGCAACGGCAGTCGACAACGGCCAGTACGACATCGACTTCGGCGTCGACCGGATCGACGAAGTCGGAGACGCGTACACGAAACTCGAACGGGCCGCGACCTCGCTCGGCCAGAACATCCAAGAGGCAAACGACGCACAGGAACGCGCCGAGGAAGCGCGCGAAGCAGCCGAGGAGGCCCGTGAAACCGCGGAGTCTGAGCGCAGCGAGATGGAGGCGCTGAGTAGTCACCTCGAACTGAAAGCGACACAGTACCGAACAGCGCTCGACGACGCGGCCGCCGGCGATCTGACTGCCCGCGTCGATACTGACAGCATCAGTGACGCCATGGCGGCCGTCGGGGCCGCGATCAACGAGACGCTGGCTGCCCTGGAGACTGCCATCGGCAGCGGCCAGTCGACCTCGACACGTATCGCCACTGGCAGTGAAACGGTATTAGCCGACGGGCAGCAGGTCCGTGACGAGACACGGTCCGTGGCCGATACCGCATCCGACATCGCAGACGGGGCAGAAACCCAGCGCCAGCAGCTAGACGACGCGGCGAGCGAACTCAGTGACCTTTCGGCGACCGTCGAAGAGATGGCGTCGTCCGTGGCCGAAATCGCCGACCAGAGCAACACTGCCGCAGACCTCGGCCGAGACGCCCAGCGGTCTTCGTCGGAGGCCCAGAGCGCCGTCGATGAAATCCGGCACTACTCGACGAGCGCCGCAAGCGAGGTCAAGCAACTCGACGATATCGCCGAAGACATGGCCGAGATCGTCGAAGTCATCGACGGCATCGCCGAGGAGACAAATATGCTCGCGCTGAACGCCTCGATTGAAGCCGCCCGTGCCGGCCAGGCGGGCTCTGGCTTTGCCGTCGTCGCGGACGAAATCAAACAGCTTGCGACCGAGACACAGGCCGCCACCGGCGACGTGGAGGACCTCATCGGCTCGCTGCGGTCGCAGGTCGGGACGTCTGTCGACGCCATGGAAACGATGGAAGACGCTGTCGACCGCGGAAGCAGCACTATCTCCGAGACCATTACCACGCTTGAAGATGTGGTCGACGCCACTGTCGATGTCAACGGCGGCATTCAGGAGATCGACCGGGCGACCGACCAGCAGGCGACCAGTGCACAGGAAGTCGTGCGGATAATCGACGACATCAACGACATCGCCGGAGAGACCGCGACCGACGCCCGTGGCATGGCTACGACGGTCGACCAGCAGGGCCAGACCGTTGCCGGGATGGTCGACTCGGTAGAGCGGTTCGCCGACGACGCCGACACGCTCCATGAGGAACTCTCACAGTTCGATACAGCCGGAACTGACGGCGTGGACACGCCAGCTAGCTCCGGATCCGCAATGAGCGACTGAGACGAATCGGTACTAGCGTCCCAGCAACGCCGTCCGACAGCCTTGTGCCTACAACAGGAGGTGGGCCAGCAAGGCAATGATGGCGACTTTCTTGACGAGAATAACACCGATAATCAGTTGCGTCGTCGAGAGCGCCCGGACGCGTTCGATGCCCCGTCGGATGAATGCAGGCGATTGGGCCAGTTCATCGACCAGTAACCGCCACTCCGCGCGGAACGTCTCGGCCGCCGATCCCTCGCCGTCGGTGTAGGCGGCCTCCGGCCGTGGCAGCCACTGTGAGCCCGTGTATTCGAGTTCGACCAGCGACCCCTCTAGATGGCTGGCCTGCTCGAACTGCAGGCCGTTGGCTTCACAGAGTCGCTCGACCTTGGCGATGTCGCGGTCGCTGTCCAGGTCGTAGCGCCGCTGTATCGCGTCGGTCGACCAGTCGAACTGGAACTGACAGGCGAGTTCGCGCTCGCCGACCCACACATCAACGATTTCAGCCAGTTCGACCGTGCCGGCCGTTTCTTTCCGCTTCCGGTGGAGGTGCTCGTATTCAGCGGGGGACTCCGTCGAAGCCGTCACCTGGGACTTCGTCTCGGGCATATCTTCTCGATATGGGTGTTCGGCTGACGACACTATACGTTTTCTCCCGCTGGAATGGTTGGCACTCCACGACCGAAGCGAGACGAGGGCCTGCCAACGACACAGTCAGATGTCGACCGGACACCCGTTGATTTCGCCGCCACGCATCCCCTCGGCGAGCCAGTAGACGGAAAGGGTCAACACCACGAGCGCAAGCAGCGCGAACTCTAGTCCATCCAGCGGCAGAAACAGCAACGAAGTCGAGACGCCGAGCAGCGACAGCAGCCCCAGCAAGACCGCCGACCCACAGGCCGCACAGCCCGCGCCGAGCGTTCCGAGGACGACACCCGCGACGCCCGCGCCCCCCTGCTGGAGATCGAGGCCGTGTTCGCGGAAGTGGTACGTCACCAGACCGATGTCAACGCCGGTGAGGGCGGCGACGACGACCAGCAGAATTCCCTGTGCAGGGTTGAACGACGTGCCGATGAACGGGTACAGTTCAGCGAGCACGCGCAGGCGGCTGGCAAGCGGAAGCGACCCACCAACTACGAGGTCAAGCACCAGCGGGACGTTCAGCGAGACGACGAACAGCGTCAGCGAAACGGCGGCAGCGATCACCGCGACCGCCGCATAGACCGGCAGCGTGAGCACGAGCCTGACCGTCCGACCCATGAGTCGCCAGTCGCCGCGCGTCGTCGGCAGTCGGAGCCCGCGTGCGATGCTCATTCGTCGCGCTCTCCCAGCGCCTCCGCGATGAGGTCGTAGCTGACGCTTCCGTTGACTTTCGTCACGAACTCGCCGTCCTCGAACAGCAGAATGATCGGCGTCGTCTCGCCCAGTCCGGCGTTCTCGGCCGCCTGGATGTCAGCCTGCACAGCGTCATCGTGTGTCCGCTCCCGCGCGTCGCGCGCGACCGCCTCGCCGTCTACCTCGGTCTCCTCGGTGAGAAACGTCGCCGTCCGGTCCAGAACGTTGTCCGGGTCGAACGACGACTGCTCGGCGAAGTAGTGATCGAACAGCGACCAGTACGCCTCGCTGTCACGGGCGAACGTCGACTCCAACGCCTGCGTCGCTGGCTCACCCCAGGGGTAGATGACCGGGTAGGTCCGGACGACGTACGCGCCTTTGCCTGCGTCCACGATATTCTTCCGAATGTCCGGCAGCGTGTCCTCGTGGAAGCGGCGACACGTGGGACAGGAGGGGTCTTCGAACGCCAAGATGACGTGGCCGCCCAGTTCGCCGCGGCGGGGCTGGGCGTCGAGGTCGGCGGCCGCCGGGTGGCTGTCAACGGATTCGGCGCTGTCCGCCTCGCTACGGCAGCCTGCGACTGCGCCGACGACACCCACCCCGGAAAGCGTGAGAAAGCGTCGTCTGTTCATGTACGACTGGTTGGCCCGCGTTGGTTTAGCGTTTGTTCTACTGTGTGGCCCCGATGAGTAACCGTCTTGTCGGCGGCGACCGTACTATCTGGCGGTCGATGACGACGACTCACTGGGCCGAACCGGGGTGACTCCCTGCTGATGACGAGCCCTATGAGTGCCGAGGCCAGCTTTCTGTTCACACATTTGCGATGGAAAGTGTGTGGGCTCCGGAGAACAGCGTCTGCTACTTCCTGAGAAGGGACAGTTGTTATTGAGGGGATAGAGAGACTTCTAAATACAATACACATTTAGCGTGTCATAGAGCCATTCACAGCTGACTTACTGCGGTGTAACTCAGGGTAGAAATCCGATGATAGGGATACTTACAGAACCTAATTCAAGGTTTAAAGAATAAAATTATCAGGCGCTTTGTCGTGAATTATCCGTCAGAAAATAGTGGTATAGTGATAGCAGTGGGATTAAGCGAAGCAAGATTATTTGTCCCTCATAGGCCAGATTATCCAAATATCTTAATCGCATTTACGTCATCAGAGTATCATGATTTCTGCCTCACTCTCACTTGAGATTCACGAAATTCATCCATCTGCAGTCTATGAGGAGACCGTCTATACACAGGATGCAGTCGTTTCTCTTGCAGATAGTACACACTTCGAGATTTACGATCATAGGGCACTTCTCACCTCAGAACACGTGGGGATGAGCCTATCAATCGAGCTGTTTGTTTTCTTGGCAAACGTAGCTGAATTCGATGCGAGCGAACGTAGAGTCACATTTGATCGTGAGAGTCAACCAGTCTTTCAGGGTCAGGTGACCGAAATCGACCGTGATACCAATACTAGTCGTGGCATTCTTGACGTTGGTGTCGGAACAATCCTGTTCGATCCGTCAGAGGCAGAGAATACTCTTGAGGTGGATGACTGGGTTCAGATTTCCCGAAATATCCGATATCTCGAAACACTTCACTAACTATTGAACCGATAATCCGTGCTGAAGGCGCGTCTTGTGTCTTGCACAGCACATCCCCCAGTTGTCATCTCGTATCTAGAAGCTATCAAAGCCCCCACTGGTAACAAGCGAGCGGCCGGCAGAATTCTAACCTGCGGTGAAATCAAGGAAGGTGAATGGATTTAGTTGCGGGTTCTATTTCGACCTCACCGCCGATTGGAATGGGACACGTCGGATACGTGTGTCCGAACTCGCAATTGAACACAACAGGTGCGTTCGGATTGTACGTTTCGAGGACGTCAGCAATCGTGTCGCGCTGGCGCTCTCGATATTCCGCCCGCCAGTCTCGCGGTTTTTCTTCAGCGTGTGAGCGGGCACAGGCGCGTCCGACAAGCACACCGTCGAATCGTTCGAGAAGACCCCGTTCGCCGAGTGCCCGGAGGTTCGCACCGACGACAGCCGGGTCGGGGATCAGTTCGCTCGTCTCCAACGCAAGCACAGTGCCATTCAGTGCCTCGGGAGCAGGCAGGTAGCGGTCGGCGAGGAACTGCTCAACGAGGACTGCATAACAGCCGCCCCAGATTCGACCCGAGACAGTCTCTTCACCACCACGCCAGATTCGGCCATCAGATTGTTCGATTTCGCGCGTGGTTTTGACTGACTCCGGATCTTCCCAGTTGCCGGACTCATCAGTAAACACGTCCGCTTCGGTCCACTCGCCGACAGAATCCTCAAAAAGCGCACGCCGCAGGTACTCTTTGGTGTAGTCAAACATCTCGCCATCCATCGCGTATTCGAGCAGGGTGGAGCCGCCGTAGTACGAGACGATCCCGTGGTTCCAGAGAAACAGAGCCAGATTCGTGTTGTCTGAGTACCCGTAGAATCGAGTCGGGTGCTCGCGGAGTACGTCGCCATCAAGATACGGGAGCATCGTGATCTGGTCGTGGCCTCCGATATTAGCGATCACGGCCGAGATGTCTGGGTCCCGGAAGGCGTTCATGACCTCTTCGGCGCGCGCCTCTGGATTGTCCGCAAGCCACTCCGGGTCGGCCGTCGCGGTCGGATACTCGACTGGGTCAAGGTCGAAACCCTCGCGCATTCGCTCAAGACCGAGTTCGTAAATGAACCGCGCGGACTCGGGTGCGTTTGATGCCGGCGCAACAACCGCGACCTGATCACCGGGTTCGACAGGGGGTGGAGTAAGGAACTCAGGCACGGCTGGCATCTGTAGACCTGATTATATATTTCTTATCCAGCCATGTGCCATACTGTCAAGAGATATAGATACTCACAGAGCAAGCATGAGTGTGAAGCTCGGCATCTCTTTGCAACTGTACGAATTGCACATCCAAAAGGAACCACCCAGATTCACACAGCAGGTCTTTCACAAAAACGGGTGAATGCAAGATATACGTCTTGATATTGCACAGCACGTCCTCACAGAACCTAGAGAGGACGGCCGCACTACCTTTGGTCAGAGCCAGTGATGTTGTTCACTCAAACCTTAGAGCACATACGAAAGGAGTAGCAAGAGAGTGAACGGATTACAGATCGAACGGCACCTATAGCCGCGCTAAACACAGCCACTATGGATGGATCGTAAGTCGTGAGTGCAGAGGCTCTTCTCCACAGTTCAGTTGCCACCGACATGAGACGTATCTAGAATGACAGCCACTGTGATCCCCTTCCTACAGAGAGCCCCTCTGTGAACATTTCTCACGATCAGAAGCTAAATTATACACGGTTTTATCGTTCTAGTATCAATGTTGATATTCTCGGCAACGGCCTTTTGACTGTCATTAGCTACAGATTGAGCAATGGAAGATGAAAGACAGCAGCCGTGGACTGGAAGCCGACGACGGGTGCTTGGAATGCTCGCGGCGGGCGGAGCGGCCACACTGGGCGGCTGTTCGAGTGGCGGAGATGCCGAATCAAGTACAGCCGGAAGTGGAGACGACGATGCCGGGGCAACCGACGGTTCCCTGTCAGTCGTTGTCAGTTCGAAAGGATACACAGAGCAGTTGAATCTCGGGTACATCGCCTACGAATTGCTCGCCAACAACACGGGTGTGAGTCTCGTAGATGAAACCGGTTTCGGCGGGAACGCTGCACACGCCGAGGCCTATCAGGCCGGCAACATCCACGCGTACTACGATTACATGGGGTCGCTGTGGGCTGCGCACCCGCCCCAGCACGACGAAGCGACCTTCGAGACGCCAGACGAGCAGTACACCGCGTTAAAGTCCGAGATGGAATCGGAACATCCGATTCGGATCCTCGACCGCGCAGACTGGCAGAACACGTGGGCCGTGTTCATCCGCGAGGACGCTATCGAAGGGACCAGTATCGAGACAATCAGTGACCTCGCCGGCTATGTCAACGACGGGAACTACGACATCCGCCCGGCGTTTGGTGACGGGTTCAAGACTCGCAGTGACGGCTTCGATGCCTTGCTTGACTACTATGGTTTCGAGGCCGAGCACGTGGAGCGCTGGGAAGCAGAACAGGAGTTCATCGAGGCAGCATCGGCACAGGCGGCTGGCACGGCTGTTGACGAAGGCTACGCCGACCTCAGCTTTGGGTACAGCACCAGCGCATGGCTCACAACTGTTGAAGATATCGTGTACCTTGATGACGACCAGAACTTCTGGCCGTTTTTCCACCCGGTCGGTGTTGTGCACGAGGACGTGGCAACGGACGCCGTGGTGTCGGCACTGAACAAGATGCCGGACGCCATTCCTGACGCGAAAACGATGCAAGAGCTGAACAGTCACGCAACCGAGGTTGGTAGCCAGCAGGCGGTTGTTGAGCACCTCAAGGCCAACGGCTTCATCTGAATCAGTATGGACGAACCTACAACACATTCAGGCGACGGTGACGACGAATCAGCAGACGCGACAGAGTCAGCGGCCTCGGACACGACAGGGCTGGAGCGAGCGAAAGCCATTGCGTTACTGCCACTTCAGTCGTACATCGTCAAGTTCGCTGTTGCGTTGCTCGTAATTGTGGTACTCATCGCGGCCGGCGGATTCTGGGTGCAGGGGAACGCAACCGCCACACTCGAAGACGACACAGCACAACAGCTTGAGCAGGAGGTCAACGCCGAGTCTGGCCTGCTGAACGAGTGGGTTGAGCGGAACGAGCGGCCGGTGCTTGTCGCGTCAAACAATCCGCTGCTCGGTTTCAACACGACGCGCGAAGACCAGCAGGCCTACATGGAAAGACTGGCCACAGACGAGCTACAGTCCGACCGCGTCGTTGCTGTCCACCTTGCAGACCCCACCGTCGGCACAGCGGGGGAGGCAAGGGTTGTGGCGAGTACTGACGAGACGCTCCGTGGAACCCGCGTCACATCAGACAACCATCCGTGGGTCGACCGAACACGGTCCATCGGCCGCGACACAGTGGTTTCATCCAACCCGTACACGAACACAAACGGGAAGCGGGTGGTCAGTTCGATGAGTGTTGCCGCCGATTTCACCCACGTACTCGTGGTCGAGTACGACGCCAGCGACCTGAGCAAGCAGTTCAGCGCTGGCATCGATGGGACGTTCACGCAGGTTGTCCGTCCGACCTCAAGTTCGACTGAAGTGTTGTTCTCCGACGCCGGTACCGATGCTGTCGGGCAGCCGTACATCCCAAATCAGTCACAGGCCGATATCCCCGAGATCAGTACAGCTACTGAACAGGGGACCTTTACCAATACCCCAGCAAAGGAAGCAGTGCTTGACACTGACTATGTCGCCGCGTACGCGACCATCCCCGGAACAAACTGGGTCGTTATCAAGCACACACCTGCGGCGAACGCGTTCGCACTGAGCGAGCAGATCAGGACTGATATCCTGGCGTTCATCCTGGTCGCGCTCGGTGGTGTGGTCGTCATCGGTGGAACGATTGGACGGAATACGGCGACATCCGTACAGCAACTCTCCGCGGCCGCGACCGCCATTGAGCAGGGCGAGTACAATGTTGACGTTTCAAGCTCTCGCCGAGATGAGATCGGCCAGCTGTTCACGTCTATCGGGAGTATGCGCGATGCACTCGTCTCGAAAATCGACGAAACCGAAGCTGCCCGTGAGCAAGCAACAGACGCTCAGCAGGAAGCGGAGGAAGAGCGTGCGCGCGCTGAGCAGGCAAAGGAGGAAGCTGAAGCGCTTGCAGCGGAACTCGAACAGCAAGCAGAGGTATACAGCGACGTGATGGAAGCGTGTGCAGACGGCGACCTGACCCGGCGTCTGCCCGAAAGCGAGACCGACAACGAGGCGATGGCGGCTATCGCCTCGTCGTTCAACGATATGCTCGCACAGTGGGAACGCACTATCGTCGACATTCAGGAGTTCGCCGATACCGTCACAGCTGCGAGCGAGGAGGCTGAAGTTGGGGCGGCTGACGCCGAGCGTGCGAGCGGCGAGGTCAGCGAATCTGTTCAAGAAATTGCGGCTGCTGCCGACGAGCAACGCGATATGCTGGACACAGTCTCAGGAGAGATGACTGACCTTTCGGCAGCCATCGAAGAAGTGGCTGCGTCCGCTGACTCGGTTGCGGACCACTCGAATCAGACCGCTGACGTCGCCCGAGAAGGCGAGGACACGGCCAGAGACGCGCTCGAAAGTTCGCGCAGGGTACAGGAGGCAATCGACACGACTGTCGAGAACGTTGAACAGTTAGACGAGCAAATGGCGGAAATCAGCACCATCGTTGAGCTGATCGCTGATATCGCCGAGCAAACGAATATGCTCGCGCTGAACGCGAACATCGAAGCTGCCCGTGCCGACAAAGACGGCGAAGGGTTTGCCGTCGTGGCCGACGAGGTCAAGGAACTCGCCGGGGAAACGCAGGCATCCGCGACCGAGATCGAGCAACTCATCACAGACGTACAGTCACAGACGGAGACAACTGTCGACGAAGCCAGAGTGGCTGAGGAATCGATGGAGGAAGGAATCGATGCGGTCGAAGAAGTCATGGCGGCGTTCACAGAAGTATCTGAGTACGCCGACAAGACGGACGCCGGCGTTCAGGGGATCAGCGACACCACCGACGACCAGGCCGCCAGCACTGAAGAAGCGGTGTCGATGACCGAGGAGGTCGCTGACCTCAGTGAATCCACTGCCGATGAGGTACAGAGCGTGTCCGCCGCCGCAGAGGAGCAGGCGGCCTCGATGTCGGAGATTAACGACAGCATCAAGTCGCTGAGCGGACAGGCCGAACAGCTCAAGACGCTACTGTCCGAGTTTGACGTCGCTGTCGACGAGAGCCAGCGATCCCGAGACCGCTGATCGACACCGGAGCAGCCACCGGCTGCCGCTCGGAGCGGTCCTGTACACACAGTTTCCGGTACCGGTTCGCTACGTGTGTTGGTCGTGACGCGGGTGCGCTTTGCTACATATGTCGGCCGCAACGCTGACCCGACCTCGCCGGTCGGTTTCGGCGCGTGAGAATCACCAGTATGCCTTTATTTTGTTCGGCTGAGCAACACACATGAGCGTCATCTGTGAATTCGAGTTGCAGTCCGCAGATATGCCGCTGTGTGCGGTTGCTGCCGAACTGAACACCCGACTAATCGTCGACAACGTCGTCTCCGGCACGACCGACGAGCCGGCACTCGTGTTCTCCGCGACGGGCGTCGAGCCGGACGCTCTTGAATCGGCATTGCTCGGCGACGAATCGGTCGTGGAGTTCGTCGCCATGGACTCGGCTATCGTCGAGTCCCGGTATCGGGTCGTCCTCGATACAGACTTCGTCGAAATGTACACCCAGCTCGTCGACCGGCAGACGTATCCGATGGGTGCGCTCGTGACCGAGCACGGGTGGAAGGTGAGCACGCAGTTCGCCGACCGGGCAGACCTCGAAGCGTTCCGGGACACCTGTCAGTCAAGCAGTGTCACGTTCCGCCCGCACCGGCTCTGTGAGACAGAACACGGCGGCGACGACTACGGACTCACCGCTCCGCAGCGAGAGGCGCTGCTGGCAGCCCATCGACTGGGATATTTCGCCGTCCCCCGTGGGGCAGACCTGACAGACCTTTCAGCGGAGCTCGACGCGACCACGTCCGCGATTTCGGAGCGCCTCCGTCGTGGCACGGACCAGTTGATCGACCACACGATTGCCAGCTCCGAACAGTGACAGCCGGCTAGCCGGAGCGCGGCTATTTCGGCGAAATGTACTCTCTTATAAATTGCTGTACATATGTTGGCAACGGTTAGGGCTGGGACTTGCGTACCACTACATGAGGGTGACCCAAAATGACCATCCACCAGCAACCACACGTCACTGACCGCGAAGCACACTTCGTCGGGGGCGGTATTGCCTCCCTGGCTGGCGCGGCGTTCCTCGTCCGGGACGGCAATATGCCCGGCGAAAACATCCATGTCTACGAAAAGCTGGACGTCGTCGGTGGCGCGATGGACGGCGCTGGCGACCCGGACGAGGCGTACCTGATCCGGGGCGGTCGGATGTTCAATTACCCGGCGTACGAATGTACGTGGGACCTCTTCGAGACGATTCCGTCGCTCGAAGACGATTCGCGCTCGGTCAAAGCCGTGATGGACGAGTTCAACGAAGCGCACCCCTCGTACGCGAAAACACGGCTAATGCACGAGGGCGAACGAATCGACGCCGGCGAGTACGGACTGACGCGTCAGCACCGGCAGTCGATAGTTCGGTTGCTCCTCACGCCCGAACCGCGACTCGGAGACACGCGCATCGAGGAGTGGTTCGACGAGTCGTTCCTGGAGACGAACTTCTGGTACGTCTGGGCGACCATCTTCGCGTTCCAGCCGTGGCACAGCGTCGCCGAGGTCCGGCGCTATATGTACCGGTTCCTCCACGAGTTCCCGCGCCTGCACACCATGGAGGGTATCGACCGGACGAAGTACAACCAGTACGACTCGATGATCCTCCCGCTCCGACGCTGGCTCGAAGACAGGGGCGTCTCCTTCGAGTACGGCCACGAGGTGACCGATATGGACATCGTCCCGTCGCGGACAGGGCGTACCGTCGAGCGGCTCTACTGTGAGACCGACAGCGGAACCGAGACGGTCCCCGTCGAGCCGTCCGACCTCGTGTTCATGACGAACGGGTCGATGACCGACGGCTCGTCCATCGGCGGGATGGACGAGGCCCCCGAACTGAACGAAACCGGGGCGTCGTGGGAGCTGTGGAAGTCCATCGCCGAGGACAACCCACAGTTCGGCAATCCGTCGGTGTTCGCTGACAACGTCACGGAGACGAAATGGGAGTCGTTCACCGTGACTCTGCACAACACCGAGCTGTTCGACCACATCGTCGATTTCACCAACGAGGAACCGGGCAACGGGCTCGTCACCTACCTCGGGTCGAACTGGCTGTTGTCGACAGTCGTCGCCGCCCAGCCACACTTCGCGAACCAGCCGGACGACGTGAAGGTATTCTGGGGCTACGCGCTGTTCCCGGATCGGGAAGGGAACTACGTGGAGAAACCGATGTCCGAATGTACCGGCCGCGAGATCCTTCAGGAGCTGTGTTACCACCTGCAGTGCGAGGGACGGCTCCCGGAGATACTCGACGACGTGACCTGCATCCCGGCGATGATGCCGTTCATCACGGCGCACTTCCAGCCCCGGGAACCCGGTGACCGGCCCGAGGTCGTTCCAGACGGGTCGAACAACCTGGCGTTCCTCGGGCAGTACGCCGAACAGCCACGGGACGTCGTGTTCACCGTCGAGTACTCCGTCCGGTCGGCGATGACCGCCGTCTACGAGATGCTCGACCTCGACCAGGAGGTGCCCCCGGTGAGCAAGCACTACCGAGAGCCCGGTGTCATCGCAGACACTGTTCGCGCCGCGTACCGCTGAGAAGCGATGGCGGTACGGGCGAGGACATTCCAGTATTTTAGTACGGTGACGGAGATGGGTGTGTATGCACACACCGACGCGCTCCGCCCGGAGGGTACGATGGTAAACCTCGCGCTCTCGGCGGCGCAGCTCCTCGTGGCGCTGGTACTCGTGGGACTGAACGGCTTCTTCGTCGCCGCCGAGTTCGCCTTCGTTCGCGTTCGCGGCACATCAGTCGAACAGCTCGCTGACGAAGGCCGGGCCGGCGCAGGCTCGCTTCAGGCAGTGATGGCGGACCTGGATAACTACCTCGCGGTGACCCAGCTCGGGATTACGCTTGCCTCGCTGGGACTGGGGTGGGTCGGTGAGCCCGCCGTCGCAGCGCTGCTTGAACCTGTCCTCGCTCCGGTACTGCCCGAGACTCTCCTCAACGTCGTCGCGTTCGCAATCGGCTTCAGTATCATCACCTTCCTCCACGTCGTCTTCGGCGAACTCGCGCCGAAGACGTTCGCGATTGCTCGGACTGAGCGGCTCTCGCTGTTGCTTGCGCCGCCGATGAAGCTGTTTTACTACCTGTTCTATCCCGGGATCGTCGTGTTCAACGGCTCGGCCAACGCCTTTACGCAATTGCTGGGAGTCCCGCCAGCGTCGGAAACGGACGAGACGCTCGGCGAGCGCGAGATACGCCGAGTACTGGCCCGGTCCGGCGAAGAGGGGAACATCGACGCGGCGGAGGTCGACATGATCGAGCGCGTGTTCGACCTCGACGATACGGTCGTTCGAGAGGTCATGGTCCCGCGACCTGACGTTGTGAGTGTCCCAGCCGACGCAACGATGTCGGATATCCGGGCGGTCGTTCTCGACGAAGGACACACCCGCTATCCGGTGGTCGACGCCGACGACAGCGGTCAGATTGTCGGGTTCATCGATGTCAAAGACGTGCTGCGGGCCGGCGAGGAAGGCAGCAAGGACGCGACTGCCGGCGATATCGCCCACGAGATACCGGTCGTCCCGGAAACGACAGCGATCAACGACCTCCTGTTGCAGTTCAGGCAGGACCGTCGGCAGATGGCCGCGGTCATCGACGAATGGGGGTCGCTGGAGGGGATCGCGACAATCGAAGATGTGGTCGAGGCCGTCGTCGGCGACCTGCGCGACGAGTTCGACGTTGACGGTCGCGAACACGCCATCCGTAAGCAAAGCGACGGGAGCTACGACGCCGACGGCGGCGTGCCACTGTCGACAGCGGGCGAGGCGCTCGGTGTCGACCTCGACAGGGACGCCGTCGAAACCATCGGTGGGCTGGTGCTGAGTCAGCTCGACCGCGCTCCGGAGGTCGGTGACACCGCCGAAGCGGCCGGACACGTGTTTGAGGTGACGAGCGTCGACGGCACCCGAATCTCGACGGTCGAGATAAGCAAGGGCGACGCTGACGACTCGCTGTCGGCCGAGTGAGTGACGGTCAGAAGAACTCGCCCAGATAGACGGATTCGGGCTTGAAAACGTCCGTGAGCGGATCGCGGACCGAGTCATCGAGTATCTCCAGCCCGGCCAACCGTGCAGCGGCGTCGACGCCATGGGTCCCGACGGTCAGTTGGGAGAGCGTCGCGATGTCGACAGCCACATCGGCTTCCGAGTCGCTGGCTGGAAGCGGGTCGACCGTCGCAGTGCCGCCGCTCACTGACAGCCGGAACAGGCCGTCGTTGTGATCAAGCAGCGGGTCGCTGACCGAGAGCGTACAGTCGAGGTCGCCCCCGGGCCAGTCGAGGCGTTCGAGGTGGCCCACGTCGGTGAGCCGAACCATCGGTCCGGCCTCGACCGTGCAGTCGACCGCGCCGGGGTCGTCGACGCGATGGAGGAGGTCAGCGTCAGGTGGCAACTGGAGTGTGACGCGCTCGATCTGTGCGCCGTGACTCCCGAGAAACGCGAACAGCGCGCGGCGGGCTTCCTCGTCGACAGCCGCGAAATTCGAAACCGAGAGCGTGTTATTAGCATCGTCCGCGACGGTGTACACGACGTACCCCTGAAGTTCACCGTCGCGTTCGTAGCCGTAGCAGTACGGGACGCCGTCGTCGTCCCAGTCGGCGAGAGTCCGCTCGCGCCACCACGCTTCCGAGCGCCGGAGCGAGAGCGCCGTCCCGGCGGCTGCAGCGGTCTCGACCCGGCGGAGCCGCTCCCAGTCGTCGGCGTCAAGGCTGACCATCTGTCCGGCAGTGTCGTCGTCCGGGAGCGCCGACGGCGGCAGGTCGAAGCGGCGATAGGTGTTCGCCGTCCCCCAGCCCAGACGGTGGTAGAACGGCGTCGAAAACGGCCAGAGGGTGACAAGCCCGACACCGGATTCGCGGTACGCAGACAGTGCGTGTCGACAGAGGTCGGCGGCGAGCCCCTGTCCGCGGTGTTCGGGTGGTGTCGCGACCGCACCGAGCCCACCGACCGTCGTCGCCGCGCCGCGAACGGTCGTGTCGAGAAAGTACAGCTTGCAGACCGCTCGGAGAGTGTCGCCCTCATAGAGGCCTCGCTGGTCGAATAACGATGGGGGCCAGTCACCGTCCGGGTCCGGCATCACCGGACCCGTTTCAGGCGCGAACGCGTACTGGAGTATCCGCTGGCAGGCTTCGCGGTCGGTCGCCGGGACGGGGCGGAGTTCGGACATACTGTCCCGGGTGTCCGCCAGCTACAGAAAGCTAGTCATCCGCGGGTCGGCGTCGTTGTCCTCCTCGGGAGTGGGGCGTCACGGCACGTACCAGATACCCCGGTCCCGGTCGAGAAGTGACCCGACGACGATGTGTGGGAGCGCAACGATGCTGATAAACATACTCCAGAACGCTACCGCGCCGGGGAGCAGGTCACTCGTTCCAAGCGGGTTCGGGAACGCCCAGTAGACGGCGACGAGGACGCCGAAGGTGGCCAACGCTCCGACGATGAGGACGACCCAGGCGCGGAGTGCAACGGTCGAGGGGTCCGCGCCGCCGAGCAGGTCCCAGCGCTCGTCGCCGACCGGCTCCGTCTCGACGGACGCCGTCCGCGCCACCTGTCGGGCGGAGTACCAGAACGGGAAGTACAGGCCAACGGCGACGAGGACCGGGACAGACGCGAAGAATACCGCAAGGAGCAACGATTCTCCGGCATCGACGAGCCAGGAGCGGCCGCCGCCGCGCACGTATCCCAGCACGATATGCGCCGTCAGGGCGAGCCCGTAGCCCGACCCGATGACGAGCCGAGTCGTGTCGAACGAGCCTGCGTACGACGAGAGTGCGCCCGGTTCGACGAGGCCGACCATCAGCGAACTAAACGCGTGGAACGTCTGCGGCCAGAACACGATTGGGACGAGCATCACCGCACCGCCGCGGACAGCCGCCGCCAGACCACGCTGGAACCGGGTCTGCAAATGAGCAGTGCCGCTCGTGGCCTCCAGCACCTGCAGGCCGCCGAGGCCACCCTTCGCCATAGCGACGGTCAGCGCCAGCGCGAGGCCGGCGACCGGCGCGGCGAGGAACAGGCCGACGAACCCGCCGATAGCGGTCAGATACACAGCGACGTAGCGCCAGCGGAACGAGGGGCGACGGCGGCGGAGATTCTCGAAGTGTTCGTACCCGCCGTGGGGGAGATTGAGCGCAACCATCCCGACGAGGTACACCACCATCTGGGCCCGGAGCGGAACTCTGACTTCGGCAGCGCCGAGGAGACCGAATGTGACAGCGAGTACTAGCAGGCTCGCCCGCGAAAGCAAGAGCGACGGATGGCGGTCGGTGTCCCGATGCCGCTGCCAGACGGACCCCAGGCCGGTCGTAGGCATATCGCGAGCCTAGGGAAATACTCACAATAAACGATGCAATGGATTCCAGCAGACTGGGAACAGACCGCTGTTTTGAATGATGAGATATCCGTTGTGAAGCGCTGGGAATCCGAGGAACCCTTTTTCAATCATAGTCGCTAGCGGCTGCTATGCGTGATGGCCTCCCAAGCGACCGGACGGTGACCGTCATCGGCGGCGGCTTCGGCGGCCTCTCGGCTGCGTGCTATCTGGCCGACGCCGGGGCCGACGTGCAATTGCTCGAACGCCACGACCGCCTCGGCGGCCACGCGGGCGTCCTTGAACGCGACGGCTTCCGGTTCGACACCGGTCCGTCATGGTACCTGATGCCCGACGTGTTCGAGCGCTTCTTCGGGCACTTCGACCGCGAGCCCGCAGACTACTACGAACTGGAACGGTTGGACCCCCAGTACCGGGTGTTCTGGAAGGACGGCGACCGTGTGACGATGCGGCCAAACCGCGAGAACGCGTACGAGGTGTTCGAATCCTACGAGGACGGGGCCGGCGACGCGCTGGTCGACTACCTCGACACGGCTGAGCAGAACTACGACCTCGCGATGGACCGGGTCGTCTACGAGGGCCGCGAACGGCTGCGTGACTACGTCGACACCGACCTGCTCCCGCTTGCGCCGCGGGCCCGACTGTTCGGCTCGATGGACGACTACGTCAGCCGCTACATCAACCACCCGAAGCTCCGGCAGTTACTCGAATACACGCTGGTGTTTCTGGGCGGCGCGCCACACAACACTCCCGCGCTGTACAGCATCATGAGCCACGTCGACCTGAACATGAACGTGTTCTACCCCGAAGGCGGCATCGCCGGCGTCGTCGACGGCCTCGGGTCGCTGGCTCGGGAGCTCGGCGTCGACATTCAGACCGGGACCGAGGTCCAGCACATCGCCGGCGAGGCGGGGGCGTTCGAACTGACCACCGAGGACGGCGTCGTCGCCTCCGACGTCGTGGTCAGCAACGCCAACCCCGCCTACACCGAACAGAATCTGCTTGACCCCGCTGCCCGCGACCACGACCCGGACCACTGGGACGACCAGACGTACGCGCCGTCAGCGTTCATGCTGTATCTCGGCGTCGAGGGCGACGTGGACCCGCTGGCCCACCACTCGCTGGTCCTGCCGACGGACTGGGACGACCACTTCGAGCAGATATTCGACCGGCCGGCGTGGCCCGACGACCCTGCCTACTATCTCTCGGTCACGTCGAAGACCGACGAGACAGTCGCTCCCGACGGCCACCACGCCGTCGTCGTCCTCGTCCCCATCGCGCCGGGGCTGGACGACGGTCCCGACATTCGTGAAGAGTATCGGGAGTTTGTTCTCGACGACCTCGCCGAACAGACCGGCGTTGACCTTCGCGACCGCATCGTCGTCGAAGAGACTGCGTGTGTCAGCGAGTTCGCCGAGCGCTATGGCGACCCCCAGGGGACGGCCCTCGGACTGGCACATACCCTGTTCCAGACCGGGCCGCTCCGTCCCGGCCACCGCGCCGGCCTTGACGGGCTCTACTACACTGGGGCCTACACGACGCCTGGCATCGGGATGCCGATGTGCCTTATCAGCGGCGAACACACCGCCCGGGACATCATCGAGGACAGCCCGCTCGAGACGAAACAGGACCGCTCAGCCTCGACGGCGGACTGAGGTCGTCCTCTGTGCGGGCAGTGTGCGCGAACCGTTCGAATCACAGCGTGCTACCGTTGCACACACCGCGGCGGAGCCTCGAACGGTTTATTGTCCCGCTTCAGGTAACGGGGGCATGGAGAAGCTCCGCGAGTCGCTACACGAGGCCCCGATCATCGACAAGGATGGATACTCCTACCTGGTCCACCCGCTCAGCAACGGCGTGCCGATGCTGGAGCCGGAACTCCTCCGTGAGGTCGTCGTCGGCGTGACACGGGCGGCCGACCTCGACGTGGACAAGATTGTCGCGCCGGAGGCGATGGGCATCCACATCGCGACCGCGCTCTCACTGCAGACGGATATCCCGCTCGTGGTCATCCGCAAGCGCTCCTACGGCCTTGAGGATGAGGTGCCGCTGCACAAGACGACCGGCTATTCCGAATCGGAGATGTTCATCAACGACATCGAGGCGGGCGACGACCTGCTTATCGTCGACGACCTGCTCTCGACCGGCGGAACGATGGCATCCATCTGCGAGGCGCTCGACGACATCGGAGCGGACATCTCTGACATCGTCGTCGTCTTCCGAAAGCAGGGCGAGTCAGCACTTGACGACACTGACTACGATGTGACCAGCCTGCTCGACATCTCGGTCGACCAGGACGGCGTGACTATCCACGACTGAGGTGCCACCTGCTGCGAGCCGTTACTGCTGCTCGACAGCGGCGGCCATGTGCTCCCGGGCTTCCTCGGGCGTCATCCCACGAACGCCACACGCACAGGAGAGGAGTTCGGGGTCGGTCAGGTCGTCGACCTCCTCGGCGCTGGCCCGGTCGAGTACGTCCTCGTCAGCGTCGTAGTCGAAGGTCACCCGATATGTGACCTGTGCCACGCCCTCTATCTGGTGGGACTCGTCGGGGTCCGGGTTTGCGATGGCCTCAGCGTGCTCTTCCTGCATCGCGGACTTCCACTGTTCGAGGTTCGCCTCGGGGTCCGAATCGTCGGGCATACGCTGGCTGTCGGCGGCAGGCCTGAAAAAGCGAGCGCTGGCGCTCCGGTCAAGCGGGAGCCAAGAAAGGGGCTGATTCTCGGAACGCTTTTTCCGCCAGCAAACACTGGCTTTCCTGTGGTCGACTCCCGATCCGTCTCCGATCGACCTCGGCTCCTGTTGGCCGCGGCGACTGCCGTCGCCACCGTTGCGACGGCCAGTAGCCTCTATCTCTCGCTGGGTCTCGGGCTGACACCCTGTCGGCTCTGCTGGTATCAGCGCATTCTGATGTACCCGCTGGTGGTCGTCCTCGGCGTTGCCGCCGCTGAGCGCCGTCCCAGCGTCGTCCGGACGGCGCTGCCGCTTTCGGTTCCGGGGGCCGCCATCGCGGCCTATCACTCTTGGCTCCAGGTGAGCCAGACGACCTGCGGCATCGGCGCGATCAGCTGTGCACAGATTCAGTACCGCGTGCTCGGCCTGACCGTGCCGAACCTCTCGCTGGTGGCGTTCGTGCTGGTGGCCGGGCTGGTCGTCGTGGCCGCCCGAGCATCTGGCAGTCAGTCCTGATTCGCGGGTGCGACAGAGCGAGTGAGCGGCCGATACCGGACAGCCTTCGCCGGGACCGTACCCCTTTTTCGGGTCGCCCGTCGTGCCCCCGATATGGAGTACACCAGACTCGGTTCGACCGGAACGACGGTTTCACAGCTGTGTTTCGGCACCTGGCGCTTCGGCCGGGAGACGGGCGGCGTCGTCGAGACCGACCGTGAGGAGGCCCACGACCTGCTCGATGCGGCGTGGGAGCGGGGCATCAACTTCATCGACACCGCCAACGTCTACGGCAATCCTAACGGGACTAGCGAGGAGTACATCGGCGAGTGGCTCGACGACTACGACCGCGAGGACTTCGTCATCGCCTCGAAGGTGTACTTCCCCTTCGACGGGCGCGGTGAACCCGGTCCCAACGACTCCGGCCTCGGGCGCAAGCACATCCGCGCTCAGATTGAGGGGACGCTGGACCGCCTCGACACGGACTATCTCGACCTCTACTACATCCACCGCTGGGACGAGCACAGCGACATCGAGGAGACGCTGTCGACGCTCGACGACCTCGTCCGTTCGGGGAAGGTCCACCATCTCGGCGCGTCGACGATGGCCGCCTGGCAGCTCACGAAAGCCCTCTGGAAGAGCGACGTTGAGGACTACGAGCGCTTCGAGGTGACCCAGCCGCTGTTCCACGCCGGCTACCGCGACGACGTGAAAGACTACCTCGATGTGTGTGCCGACCAGGACATGGCCGTTTGTCCGTACTCGCCGCTGGCCGGCGGCTTCCTCACGGGCAAATACGAGCGCACGGACGACGACGACCCGACGGCCTTCGAGGGACCGGAGGGCTCCCGGGGCTCGCTGTCCGACCGCTTCGAGGACTTCTACCTCTCCGAGCGCGGCTGGCACGTCCTTGACGAACTCCGCACCGTCGCGGACGAACTCGACGCCACGCCCGCACAGGTCGCGCTCCGCTGGCTCATCGAACAGCCGGACTTTACCTGCGTCCCCATCGTCGGCGCTCGCACCGTTGACCAGCTCGACGAGAACGTCGGCGCGACGGACATCTCGCTGTCCGACGACCAGTTCAACCGGATCGTGAGCGCCCGCTACGCCGAGGACGGCGAGCGCTGGGGCCACCGGGCATAATCGGGAGACGAACTGACAGAACCGCGCTGTCGTCGGGGCACGCCTCTGTCGCCCCGGAAGCGTTCGATCTAATTCCGGCCGAGGAGGATTTCCGGCCGACTACTGATAGATTTACGACGCTGATTTGCTGGCCCTGTCACCAGATACAGCTCCTGTTTCAGGTGCAATCTCGCCCAACAGCCAGACCGCTCCACCAGTGACGAGAAACAGGCCGCCAAGCGCTGCGACTGTCGTGGTCGCCGTGGTTGCATCCGCCAGCATCCCAGCAGCAAGCGCCAGCGGCGTCCGGAGCATCATATGCAACATCGACACCGCGGAGAGCAACGTCGCCCGTCCGACCGCCTCGACATGGTCGTTAATGTATCCGTTAGCGATCGGCTGGACCAGCGGCTTCGCGGTTCGCATCGTCGCAAACGCCGGGAGTGCCGCAAGCGCGAGCCACAGCGGTACCACGAGTGCAACAGCCGTCAGGGCTGGCACGACGACCACGGCTTTGCGGACGCCGAGACAGTCCTCAACTACGCCCGCGTAGTAGCCGCCAGCGGATGCCACTGCTGTCAGGGCGGCGTACAGCACACCCAGTCCGAGCGCAAGTGCTGCGCCGGCTTCGCCTGCTCGCGCCGCCGCGATCGGCCCACCGGCGGGAACCCGAACGCCGATAGCGGTGGCGTACGGCCCCAGCGTCTCGACGACCATCGGCTGGACGTAGGTGCTAGAAACGCCCAATACGGCATAGAACAGCCCGATGTACAGGATCAGTGCCCGAAGCGGCGGTCGAGCCAGATACGTGTAGATGACGGAGACGGTTTCCAGTGGATCGAGACGGTCGGCGGAGTTCCCGTCATCACCCCGGGCGGCGTACTGGCGATTTTTCGGCAGTGAGAGCAGGCTGAGAAAGCCGAGACTGTTGAAACCGACCGCAGCAACGAACGGATAGGTTGGGTGCAGCCCATACAGCAGACCACCGGCAACCATCGAGACCGCTGCAGTCCACTTCTGTACTGCGTCGCCCCGGCCACGGATATGACTGAAGTTCCCGTTATCCAGTCGTTCAGTGAGCGTATCGTACAGCCACGCATCCATGCTACCCGAGCGTAACGTCAGCGATAGCGCCCACAGTGCATAAAGGAAGGCGTACCAGAGGAAACCCGACGCGAGAACGAAGCCCGCGAGGGAGACAACGGTGAACAGCACGCTGAGAAGGAGGCTCGCCCGCCGCCCGAGCCTGTCACCGACGTAGCCTGTCGGGATCTCGCCGACGACAGATAGCCCTGAGTAGATTGCTGAGAGGGCACCGACCTGTGTGAAGGACAGCGTTCGCAGGAGAAACAGGGTGAAGATAGGAGTGATAAATCCGACAGCGATCGTGGCACGGTACAGTTTGTTTTCTAACGGGAAGAAGTAGCGACCAGCACACATCGGCCGTACCGACAGTATACTGTGAAGCGTGTCAGACAGTTTCCGAGGGGTCGACGACCTCATCAGTGGCCGGATACACGCCGACCTGATCGCAGTGGCCCGCCAGCGGGCACGCATCGGGGTCGTCCAGACAGGCCGGCTTTCTGGCCGAGCAGTACTCCCTGCCGAACTGAATCATCGCGGTATGGCCGAAGCCGCACTTCTCCGCGGGCACGTCGCGCTCCAGATGCTCGCGAACGGTCTCGTGGTCGGCGTCGGCCGGGGCCAGTCCCATCCGGCGGGCGATGCGGTGGACATGTGTATCGACGGGAAAGACGCCGCCGCGGCCGCCCGCGAACAGCAGGACGCAGTCGGCCGTCTTCGGGCCGACACCGTTCATGTCGAGTAGCGTCGACCGCACCGCCGCGGGGTCGCTCTCTCGGACGAACTCATCAAATCCAGTTTCGCCGCCGTACTCCTCGCAGATACGCTGAGCGAGGGCGATGATGCGCTCGGACTTCTGATTGTAAAGCCCGGCCGAGGAGATGGTTTCAGCGAGTTCGGGCTGGTCGGCGTCGGCCAGCGCGTGGGCGAGGTCGGTGTCTCCCTCGCTGTTCGCGTCCTCACCGCCGCCATACCGCGCCATCAGTTCGTCGTGAGCGGGCTGGCTCGCCTTGTCAGACGTGTTCTGGCTGAGAATTGTCCGGACGAGGCATTCGAAGGCGTCCCGGCCGCCGTAGGTCTTCGTCCAGTACATCTCGCCGAGACGGTCGACGACGGCTTCGGCTCGCGTCCCTGCCGTCTCCGGGTCGAACGTTGCCGACTGGCCACCGCCAGCGGTCCCGCCGCTGATGTTCTCCGCTGGCTCCTCGTCGTGCATATTGGGTGCCAAGGCTGGCGGACTCAAAACGTCTGTCCCGAAAGGCGATTTCAGCGCAGACGAAGCGTATACCGGTGGCTGGCGGGAATCGGTGATTCCAGTGTGGTCCACAGCAAAGGACCTGAAATGGGGCGTCCTTGGGGCGAGACGCCCACGGGACAGACACGAAAAACTCGTGGCGCGCGGCGACGGGCTATGCCCACGGTGGTCGTCGCCGCGAAAGATGGTCGAAGCTGACAGGTCAAGACCCGGTCACGTCCTGGCACTCACCTCCTGTAGGGCGGCATTTGCGCGGACGACAGGGACGGCAGCACCCGACTCGCTACGGCGACAGATGTCCCGCCTCGACGTGGCCTGTTCGTCCGGCATACAATTGTTTAGGCTACCCTAAAACACAAAAAGCCATCGGTTTCTAGGCGAGCCAAAAAGAGGGAGACAATTACTCCTCGACGATGACGGTGCCAACCATCCCCGCGGCTTCGTGCGGAATACAGACGTAGCCGTGCTCGCCGACCGTCTCGAACGTGTGAACGTAACTCTGGCCGGACTGCACTGCCCCTTCCCCGTTCTCCCACCCCTCGCGTGCGGCCGACTCGCTCTCGAATCCACCGGAGGCCCAGTACGTCGCATCCGCCGGAATCTCGTCCTCGACAGCGGTGACCGAGTGCGGTTCGCCGCCGACGTGTTCCCAGGCTACTTTGTCGCCGACGCTGACGGTGAGTTCTTCCGGCGCATACGCTACTGCTTCCATGTCGATGACGTGGTCGGCGTCCTCGGGAACGCCCTCGACGACGTTCGGGCCGCCGGACAGTGACGACTCGGTCGCCTCGGATTCCTCGTCGCTGTGGCCACCAGACCCGCTCGGAGCGCTATCGACAGCACCGGCGACGGCGAACTGTCCGGTTCGGGTGGCGTCCGCAAACACCGACGGGTCCGCGTCGCCGTTCGTAAGCCCACGCGAGAAGTCGTTCAGTGCCCCCTCAAAGTTCTCGTAGGCGTCGTGGTCCGCTTCCTCCAGCATCTCGTGGACCCGCGCTTCCTCGAAGGTCGCGAAGATGTCTTGCACGATGGCTGTCGCGGCCTCCCCGTTGCCGCCGGCGCTTCCGGCGATGGCGTACGCCGCCGCGATAGCCTCGTCGTTGAACGCCGTCGCCGCGGCAGTGACGTCCCCGCCGTCCTCGGCCGCGGAGCGAACGTCCGCAAGTGTCGATTCGAAGTTCTCGTAGGTTTCCTCGTCGGCCTCTTCCAGCGCCTCGTGGAAGCCCGCCGCGCCGCTCTCGAAGTGAGCGAAGGTGTCCTGAATGACGGTCGCCGCGCGGTCGGTTTCCGACAGCGCCGCGAGCCCGGCCGCGTCGAAAGCCCGACCGATCATGTAATCCGCCTCCGCCCCGCTGGCGACGGCCGTCGACAGGGCTGCTTCGAAGTCAAGCAGGGCCTGCTGGACCCCGTCGTGGTGGGTCGCCACGGCCTCGCTGTCGTCGTTCTCGTAAGCCGACTGTAGCGAGGTGAGGTGCTCTTCCTCGAAGCGGTGGTAGAGGTCCTCACTCTCGTGTTCCATCGTCTCGTGGAAGCCGAGTTCGTTCTCCTCAAAGCGGGCGAACACGTCTGAGACGATAGTCGCCGCGCTGTCGGCGTCGCCGAGACGATACAGTTCGCGGGCGTCCGCGATGCGGGCGCGGAAGAACGCTGACTCCAGCGCGGCCCGTGCGTCCTCGCCGCCGACCAGCGCTTCGATTCCGGCGACGAGGTTCGTGTCGACCGTTTCGCTGGCGCTGTCGATACCGTCCGCGTTACCGTTCCCGATGGCGCTGGAGAGGTCCTCCAGCCCGCCCTCGAACGCCTCGTAGGCTTCGCCGTCAGCCTCCTCAAGCGCGTCGTGTGCGCTTGCCCCCTCGAAGTGCGCGAACACGTTCTCGACGGCCGTCGAAGCTGCATCGGCCCCGTCGTTGGCCGCGAGCCAGTCCGCGTCCGCGACGCGAGCCCGGTAGCTGTTCAGCGTGACCGTGTGCGCGTAGGCCTGCCCGGGACCGCCGGCGGACGCGACCGCGGCCGCGTCCCAGCCGCGGGCCTGCATCGTCGAGAGGTGGCCCGCCCCGGCGACCGCCTCTTGCTGGACCAGGGCGTACGAGCCCGTGACGGTCGCATCGAGCGCGGCGCGGGCCTGTTCGGTCACACCGCTCGCGTCTTCACTGCCCGCGGCGGAACCGATTCCGGCCAGTGCGTTCTCGAAGGCCTCGTACGACTCCGCGTCCGCCTCCTCGATCTGGCTGTACACCAGCGCGTCCTCGAACGCGGTCATCGTCTCCTCCGCGATTGTGGCGGCCCCCTCGAAAGCGCCCAGCGTCCCGGCCATGGCGGCATTGCTCGCCCGACTGCCCAGCAAGAGCAGGTCCAGCGCTCTGGTGGCCTGCTGTCCGGCAGCGGCCTGCTGCGCTGTCTGGAGGTGGCCCGACGCTTTGTCTGCGGCCGAAGCGGCCTCCGACACATCGCCCTCGGACAGCGACGACTGGACCGACCCGAGCGCGTCCTCGAACCCCTCGTATGCTGACTCTGACGTGGACTCAAGCTGTTCGTGGGCTCCGTACTCGCCCGACGCCCCCTCGAAGCGGGCGAAAACGCTCTGGGCGACAGTCGCCCCGGCACCGGGTGCGCCGGCCCGGCCCAGCGCGACGGCGTCGTACAGCCGTGCCCGGTAGACGTTCCACTCGGTCGCGACAGCGGTCATCGGTCCGACCGTGACGCCGCTTTCGCCGCTATCGTCGGTTTCCGCACCCGTTACCTGTTCTGTCGCTGCTTCGGTATCAGCTGACGCCGTGTTCGAGTCGGACGACCCCACCCCTGGACACCCGGCGAGCAGTCCCGTCGCAGCGATCCCCACCGTCTTCAGCAAGTCACGTCTCTGTGGCATACAGACGATTAGGTTCGCCTAAAAGACTTAAGCCCACCGATCTTTTGGTGTCCCTAAACCACCGAGCAATAACCCGGTATCACAGCGACAGGTCCACAGCGTCCACGGTACTGACGCCGAACGCTTCGTCGCCACGGCCGCGGTTGACGGCGAGTTCGACGTTCCCGTGGCTGCCGACGGTGACGAGTCGCTGACCCCGGTCGACGGCGGCGTAGGCTCGGCGGACTGGGGCCTCGACCCCGTCGACTGCGACCGTCCCGCCGAACTGGTTCGCGAGGAACTCGCCGGGAACGTTCGTCACGGCGTTCCCGAAGTCATCGACGACGAGGACCTCGCCGGTCGCTCCGTCACCCTCGACTGCGGCCGCCGGGAACCGGAGATCGACGTAGTCGTCGGTCAGGGCAGTTTCGGGCCGGGTTTCGAGGTTGTCGACGCCGGTGTCGTGGACGGCCGCCGCGGCGGGCGCGAACACGTCCCGCCCGTGGAAGGTCGTACTCGCCGGGTCGTCGTAGGCCCAGGTGAACACTTCGAACCCATCTGCTTCGTCGTTCTCGTTTTCAGCCAGTTCGCGGGCGACCGGCAGGAGGACGCCGTTGTCCGGGCCCACGAGCGCGTGGTCGCCCGCACGGACGACCAAGGCATCTCTGTCGGTCCCGACACCCGGGTCGACAACGACACAGTGGACTGCCGGCGGGAAGTACGGGAGTGTCTGCGTGAGCCAGAACGCTGCTGCCCGCACGTCCTGCCGTGGGAAATCGTGGGCGATATCCTCGATACGCGCCTCCGTCGCCTGACAGATGACGCCTTTCATCGCCGCCGGATACGGTGATCCGAAATCGGAACTGAGCGTAATCATCAGTCGTCGAGGTCGTCGAGTGATTCGGGGACTGATTCGCCCGTGGCGGCGTACCGTTCGAGCGAGTCGCTGTCGGAGACGTGCTGGAGTCGCTTGATGCCGTGGATCTCCTCGATGACTTCCACAACAGATGACGGGACCCGGTCGCGCCAGGACTCGTCGTCGATCATCCGCTGGCGGATCTCGCTGCCCTCCAGTCGGTCGCGGTCGAACATCGGCGACTGGCGGACCTCGATGCCGGCCTCCTCGAACAGGCGGACGACCAGCGGATTGTTCGAGTACGCCACGTCGAAGTCCGGACACATACTCTCGACGTGGCTCACCCACACGGCGTTGCGGTTGATGTCTTCGAGGGGCACGACGTAGGTCGTCAGGTCGTACTCCGCGACGGCCTTCGTGATCATCATGATCCGCTCACCGGCGGTAAAGGGGTCGTGTGTGGTGTGTGAATCGTCGGCGCTTCCGACGCCCAGAACGAGTTCGTCGACCTCCTCCGAAATCCGCTCGACCATCGAGTGATGGCCGTTATGATAGGGCTGGAAGCGACCGATGTAGAACCCACGCATATTCCCCAGTGGGTGTGGTGGTTTGATAAACCCGACGACGCGGTACTGCCGGAATACAACCCCACCCAATTCGGGCGCTGTACTGCGGTTTGAGGGGTGTTGCAACAACCGACACGGGGAGAAAGTATATCAGTCGACAGGCCTTCCGTGAGTATGTTAGCAACGTTTGTATGAGCGACAACACCGACACCGACGCGACTCCCGACCCTGACCGGGAGGCATCCGACGCTGGGGAGGAAGAGGCGTCGACCAACGGGGCCAAACAGGACCCCAACGAACCTGCCTCTGATCCCTCAGCCGACGAGCCATCCGACCCGTCTGAGGACCGATGGGCCGGCGAGGGAGAAACGTCCGAAACGACACTCGGAAGCGATGTCCAAGTTGACGGCGAGTCTGAACTGGACGGAGACGAGGAGAATCTCCTCGGCGGTCTCGAAATCGAGTCGACCGCCGACATCGAAGTGCCAGACCGACTCGTCGACCAGGTCATCGGGCAGGACCACGCCCGTGACGTGATCAAGAAGGCGGCCAAACAGCGCCGCCACGTGATGATGATCGGCTCCCCCGGGACGGGGAAGTCGATGCTGGCGAAGGCGATGTCCCAACTGCTTCCGCGGGAGGAACTGCAGGACGTTCTCGTCTACCACAATCCCGACGACGGCAACGAGCCGAAAGTTCGCACCGTCCCCGGCGGCAAAGGGGAACAGATCGTCGAGGCCCACAAGGAGGAGGCCCGTAAGCGCAACCAGATGCGGACATTCCTCATGTGGATTATCATCGCCATCGTCATCGGCTACGCCCTGATCCTCGTCCAGCAGGTCCTGCTGGGGATTCTCGCGGCCGGTGTCATCTATCTCGCGTTCCGCTACGGTTCGCGCGGCAGCGACGCGATGATCCCGAACCTGCTGGTCAACAACGCCAACCAGAAGACCGCGCCGTTCGAGGACGCCACGGGTGCCCACGCCGGTGCGCTGCTGGGCGACGTTCGTCACGACCCGTTCCAGTCCGGTGGGATGGAGACGCCGAGCCACGACCGCGTCGAACCCGGCGCGATCCACCAGGCCAACAAGGGCGTGCTGTTCGTCGACGAGATCAACACGCTCGACATCCGCAGCCAGCAGAAGCTGATGACGGCCATTCAGGAGGGCGAATTCTCCATTACGGGCCAGTCCGAGCGGTCTTCGGGTGCGATGGTCCAGACCGAGCCCGTCCCCTGTGACTTCATCATGATCGCCGCGGGGAACCTCGACGCGATGGAGAACATGCACCCCGCGCTACGCTCCCGTATCAAGGGGTACGGGTACGAGGTGTACATGGACGACACCATCGAGGACGACCCCGAGATGCGACGGAAGTATGCCCGGTTCATCGCCCAGGAAGTCGAAAACGACGGGCGACTCCCGCACTTCACCGAGGAGGCCGTTCAGGAGCTCATCCTGGAGGCCCGGCGTCGCGCCGGCCGGAAAGGCCACCTCAGCTTGAAGTTCCGTGACCTTGGCGGACTGGTCCGCGTCGCTGGCGACATCGCCCGCGCCGAGGACCGCGACCGCACCGAGCGCGCAGATGTCCTGCAGGCCAAACGACGCTCCCGGTCCATCGAGCAACAGCTCGCGGACAACTACATCGAGCGCCGCAAGGACTACGAGCTCACCGTCAATCAGGGCGACGTAGTCGGCCGCGTCAACGGGCTCGCCGTCATGGGCGAGGACAGCGGTATCGTCCTCCCCGTGATGGCCGAGGTCAGCCCGTCACAGGGCCCCGGGCAGGTCATCGCCACGGGACAGCTCAAGGAGATGGCCGAAGAGGCTGTCCAGAACGTCTCGGCGATCATCAAGAAGTTCTCTGACGAGGACATCTCCGAGAAGGACGTTCACATCCAGTTCGTCCAGGCCGGTGAAGGCGGCGTCGACGGCGACTCCGCCTCTATCACCGTCGCCACCGCGGTTATCTCCGCGATAGAAGACGTTCCGATCAAGCAGAACCTCGCCATGACTGGCTCACTGTCGGTCCGGGGTGACGTGCTCCCGGTCGGCGGTGTCACGCACAAGATCGAGGCGGCCGCCAAGTCCGGCCTCGATACGGTCATCATCCCCGAGGCGAACACGCAGGACGTGATGATCGAGGACGAGTACGAGGACATGATCGAGATCATTCCCGTCTCGCACATCTCCGAGGTCCTCGAGGTCGCACTCGCCGGCGAAGCCGAGAAGGACTCGCTGGTCGACCGCCTCAAGTCCATCACGGGCAAGGCACTCGACCACGAGGTCGGCCGGCAGGGCGGCAGTCCAAGTCCGCAATAAATGCCCGAGTGGGCCGCATTTGTCGGCCTGACGGGGTTTCTTTTAACCGCGCTTCTCGGTCTCGCACGGCTCTCGCAGGGAGCCGTCCGGTCCGACGGCGGCGTCTCGTCCACAGTTGACGGCGTCTCAATGGCCGACAGGGACCCGACGATCCCACGGTTCGAAACCCAACGAGCGGCGGCCCAGCGACAGCAGATGCGCGACACGCTCGCTCCGAGCGATGTCTCGACAGGGGCGTTGCTTGCCAACGTCGCGTTCACACAGGGGCTGTTCGGCGTGCTGCTAGTCGCCGGCGCGTTTTATTTCGAAATCCCGGCCAGTGCATTCGGAATCACCAGTGACGCACTTTCGACAGGGCTGCCAGCAATGGCCATCGGTATCGGCGCTGGGGTCGGCTTCTGGGTCGGGAACGAGGGTGCCGCTGCGCTGGCAGACGGTTTCGGCGTCACCTTCGACGAGTCGCTGCGGGAACTGCTCGCTCCGGACTCAGCCGGGGGCTGGGTCGTCCTGCTGGGCGGTGTCCTGCCGGTCATCGCCGTCGTCGAGGAACTGCTCTTCCGGGCGGCGGCTATCGGCGTCCCCGTGGCCGGCCTCAACGCACCGGCGTGGGCGATGGCCATCGTCGCCTCCGTCGCCTTCGCGCTGGGCCACGGCGCACAGGGCCGGGTGGGTATCGTCGTCACCGGCACGCTGGGGTTGGCGCTCGCTGGCCTGTTCATCGCGACAAACAGCTTACTCGCCGTCGTCGTCGCGCACTACCTCGTCAACGCTCTCGAACTGATCGTCCACGAGGGGCTGGGCGTCGACCGGTTCTGGGCCTAGAGGCCCTCGATAGCCCGGAGCTTCTGCTCGACTGGCGGCGGCGCGGCGCTCGGCCCGTCCCGAACCCGATGGTCTGGAATCAACAGCGGCACGGGGTTCGCGGCCAGTGCCTCCCGGACTTGTGCGAGGTCGTCCTCGTCGTCATCGTCCAGATCCGGCGTCATGCGCGCGACCTGTGCGACGGAGGCGTCCTCGCCGTACGGAATCTCCCGGACGGCTTCCAGTACTGTGCGCTGGTCGGTCGGGACGGTGAGGCCGACGGTGACGTCGGTGAAGTCGTCTTCGACCCCCTGAAGGTACTCGTCGATGCGGTCGAGCAGGGCGTGGTCCTCGCCAGCGTCGGCCTCCGGCTGGGACGGAAACGACAGCGAAATGATCCGGTCGCCGGCTTCTCCAAGCTGGACGTACCGGTCGAGATACGACGACTCACGGGCGTAGATTCCTGCGTCCCCGGTCGGTGCTTCCATACTATCGCTGTCGGCCGGTCGGCCCTTCAACATTCGGCATCGGCATTCGTCAGTCTTGAACCGAGAGCACAGTGGGGTAGTCGGAAATGAGTCCGTCGACGCCGGCCCGGACCAGTTCGCGGGCCTGATACCACGTGCTGACTGTCCAGACGTTCAGGTCTCGGTCTTCGTCGTCGGCGATGTCGACGAGGTCGATGTCGCTCAGGTCGGAGTCGATATACTCGCTGTCGTTGAAGAAGGGCGTTCCCTGAACCATGTGCCGGGGGACGTTCATCGCGTCGCAGTCGTAGCGGCGGGTGACCTCCAGTCCCTCCTCGATGCTATCCCAGAAAAGGCAGGCGACGGGGACCGAGTCGTCGTAATCACGGACAGTCGCAAGCGCAGCTTCGTAGAACGACGAGACGAGAATATCGTTGTCGTACTCGCTGACGAGATCGAGCACGCGCTCGGTGTAGGGCTGCCACAACTCTCGCTGCGTCGACAGCGCCCGGTCCGACAACGATTCGGCGAACGAGAGGTCTTCGCTGCCGGGGTTCTTGAACTCCAGATTGACAGCGACGCTCGATGGAATCGAGTCCATGACGATCTCAAGCGTCGGGACCGTTTCTTCGGTCCCCAAGACAGTCGCGCCTGTCACAGTATCCGTGTCGGTCTCGAAAACGAGTCCCTCGGTGTCTGTCAGCCCGCGCTCGCCGCCGTCGCGTTCGGCCAGTCCGTTGTCGTGGAAGGTGACGAGCGTGCCATCGGCGGTCGGCACGACATCGACCTCAACCATGTCGGCGCGCCGGTGGGCCGTCTGGGCTCCCGGCCCGCCGAACGAAGCGGCCTCAACCGCCAGTTCTGTGTTCTCCGGGTAGACGCCGGCGAACCCGCGGTGGGCGATGAGCGTCGTGTCGTCGGTCATTCTCTCGCCCTCCGTGTCGGTGGCGTCATCGGTGTCCGACTCGCCGCCATTGGCTTCCTGTGCTGCTGTGCTCTCTGCAATCCCGGAACTCGCCAGCGTCGCCGCCGTTCCTTCGACGAACGTTCGCCGACCGATGTGCTGTGACATACTAAGTACCGCTGCCGAGCGGTCGTGAAAGACCGTTTATATGATGAATATATTCCTCTCAGTAGATGTGTCCCACAACGGTCGGGTCTGTAGCCGCCTCCGTTGAAGTGATTACGCTTCCGTACTGTGGCGCTCACGGGCCGCAGCCACGACCAGTGGGAGTGTAATCGTCGCGTCGGCATACACCGAGACATTCCGGGCGTCCTTTTCAAGTTTCCCCCACGAGCGGGCCTCGTCGAGCGTCGCGCCGGAGAGACCGCCGGTGTTCGAGGGGTCCATCGTCAACTGGACGGCGTAGTCGTAGGCGTCGGGCGAGACGAGCATCGTCTGGAGGACGTAGTTCTTCGGGACGCCGCCGCCGACGACCATCGCGCCAGCGCTGTCGGCTTCGTACGCGATGTCCGTGATGTCGGTCATGTCCGCAAGCGCATCGACCGTGAACTCACTGGTCTGGGAGTACATCCACGCTTGCAGGCCCAGCACGGAGTCTTGGAAGGCCGGGCAGTACACCGGCACGTCGTTCTCATAGGCCGCCGCCAGCACGCCGGCGTCCTCGGGCACGTCCTCGCGCTCGTTGACTTCGCTGTTGGCCCGGCCCAGTTCCTCCGTCATGCGCTGGATCGAAACCGCTCCTTCGTCTTCCAGCGTCGAGAACACCTCGTCCCGGAGGTGGTTCTCGAACAGGGCGAAATGCTCCTGCGGGAGGTAGACGTTGTAGATGCGGTCGACGCCCTCGTCACGAAGTGTCTCGTCGTGTTCGCGCTCGGTCTGACCGTCCGGCGTCACCTCGCCGTGGTGGTGCTTGCCGCCGATGGCCTCGATGCTGTCGTGGGTGCAGTTCGCCCCCGTCGTGACGAGCACATCGATGTGACCGTCGCGAATGAGTTCGCTGACGATGGCCCGCATCCCGGTGGGGACCATCGCACCGGCGAGTCCGAAGAAGGTCGTCACGTCGTCGTCGAGCATCTCGCTGTAGATATCGACGGCCTCGTGGATGTCGCTCGCGCCGATGCCGGCCTCGCCGTAGCTGTCAGCCAGTTCGCCGACCGTCATTCCAGCCCGGGCTTCCGCGTGCCCAATGGGGTCGTGATGGAACGTTTCTCGCTCGTCGGTGTGGTCGCTCATTGCTGTGCAGTCGAGCGCGGGCGGGTTTCAACGTCGTGGTTCGCCACGGCTGATACGGGCGATACGTTGGTTAATAGTCACATACTGCCACTGAAACGGAGGGCTTAGACACCCCTGCGTTGGATGAAGAGCTATGGATACCGCTTCGTTTCGGCGTGGCGTTCGCGATGTTGCGCCACTTCTGCTGGGGATTATCCCGTTTGGCCTCGTTGCCGGCATCGCGACGGTTAACGCCGGGCTCGGGCTGCCAGCCGCAGTCGGACTGTCTGTGGTCGTCTTCGCCGGCGCATCACAGCTCGCGGCGCTAGAGTTGCTGGGACAGAACGCACCGCTGACGGTTGTCGTTGCAACGGCAGTCGTCATCAACCTCCGGCTTCTGATGTACTCGGCATCGATTGCGCCGTACTTCCGTGAGTTCACCGGCCGGTGGAAAGCCGTCCTCGCCTACGTGTTGACCGATCAGGCGTACGCGCTGTCGGTCGCCAGCTACCGGTCCGACAGCGAGACGGACCGGAAGTGGTACTACCTCGGCGTCGCCGTGACGCTCTGGGCAGTGTGGCAGGTCACAACTATCGCGGGGGCGCTACTCGGCACCGGCGTCCCCGACGCATGGGGTCTCGAATTCGCTATCCCGCTCGTCTTCCTCGCGATTCTGGTCCCGGCAATCGAGGACGCATCGACCGGGGTTGCTGCTGTCGTCGGTGGAGCCATCGCTGTCGTCGGCGCTGGGCTCCCGCTCAACCTCGGATTGCTCGTCGCGGCCGGCGTTGGCATCACCGCTGGTGTTCTCACCGAGTCCGCCACGGGAGGGACCGATGGCGACTAACTACGGTCCGGTTGAAATTGCCGGTGTCATCGCTGTCATCGGCGTGTTGACGTACGCCTGTCGGCTCTCCTTCATTGCGCTGTTCGGGCGGCTCGACGAGATTCCGCCGGTCGTCGAGCAGGTGTTGCGGTTCGTCCCCGCCGCCGTCCTCGCTGCGCTTGTCCTCCCGTCGTTCGTGACCCTCGACGCCAGTAGTTTCGCCCCAGACAAGTTCATCGCCGGCGCGCTCGCAGCGGGTGTTGCCTGGCGGACCGAGGACGTGTTCGCGACGATGGTGACCGGCATGGGCGTCCTCTGGGTCATCAGGTTCCTACTGTAGTCAGCCCAGCTCCAGCGAGGCCCCACAGCAGTCAGACCGGTACTGCTCGCGTTGCTCGACGAGCGGACAGTCCTGATAGCGTCGGGCAACGAGACCGCCACACGCCTCGCAGGTGAGGACGTGCTTCGGGTCGGTGAAGACTGGACAGTGGACATCAGTGTCAAGCTGGTCAGCCCGCTCCCGGAAGGCCCGGCCGTGGTCGGTCGTCCCGTCGCGCTGGTACTGCTCGACGTGGATGAGTTCGTGGCGCAGCGTCGCCTCCCAGGTGTCCCGCTCGAAGGCCGAAAAGGCGTCCCAGGTCAGCGACACCGTACACGGGAGCGGGCGGCCGTCGCTCCCCTCGACACTGTCCCAGTCGTACCGCTGGCCGACAGTGGCGTCATCCAGTTTCGGCCGCTTGACCGCGGCGGCCCGACGCTTGGCCCGGTGAGACACGTCCCAGTCGACGAGGTCGAACCGAACCGAGACGCCGTGCTCGCGGCGGACTCGCCGGCAATACTCTCGCGACCAGGCCATAAGGTCCGCATCTGAAGCAATGCCCTCGTAAGAAACGCCATCAGCCATCGCCTCAGAGGCCAGTTGGGCAGTCGATGTAGGTCGTCTCCAGCCCCCAGTCCTCAACGACGGTCTGGAGCGACTGGACACCGAACGTTTCGGTCGCGTAGTGGCCAGCGAGAATGACGTGCATCCCCTGCTCGCGCGCCTCGTGGAAGGCCTTCTGTTTCCCTTCGCCGGTGATGAGTACGTCGGCGTCCGTCTCGACCGCCTCTTGTAGCCAGTCGACGCCGCTGCCGGTGACGATGGCAACGTCCTCGACGGTCGACGGGCCGAAGTCCAGAACCTGAACCGGCTGTCCGCCAGTGTCTGTATCACCTTCGAGCGAATCTGCGAGTTCGGAGACTGTCTGTGGCTCTGCAAGGGTCCCCTGCTGGCCGATATGCTCGCCGCCCATTGACCCGAACGGGGCACGGTTGTCGAGGTCCAGCAGGTCAGCAACACCGGCGGCGTTACCAAGCGACTGGTGACCGTCCAGCGGGAGGTGAGCGACGTACAGCGCGAGGTCGTTGTCGATCAGCGGTGCGACGCGGCGGTAGTTGGTTTCCGTCACGCGCTCCATCCCACCCCAGACGATGCCGTGGTGCGTTACGAGCAGGTCAGCGCCTGCCTCGTCGGCGCGGTCGATGGTTTCGACAGCTGCATCGACTGCGAAGGCGACGTGCTCTACTGGTTGGCTTGCCGGCCCGACCTGCAGCCCGTTCGGACTGGCGTCGATGTCGGCGTAAGCCTCGATGTCGAGTCTATCGTCAAGACGTGCCGCGATGTCTCCTGCGTTCATAGCGCGGGCTTCGAGATGGCCGGTGGTATGCTTTTCTCTACCGGCGTCTGGCTACCCATCCGATTCGACCAACTGGCCGTTCGCCTGCCCAATGAGGTCCCGGTCCACCGCGGCGTCGATGATGGCGTCGAACTGCTCACCGTCGATGTCGTAGGCGTTGACCGCGACTTCACGGATCTCCGCACGGTCGACTGGCATCTCGCGGTTCTGGAGCAAGCGCATCACTTTGTTGTACTCCAGTTTCGTCAGCGAGGGGCTGTCGTCGCTGCCATCGTTGTCGTCGCTGTCCGAACCACGTTCGGTGTCTCCGCTCTCAGTTCTGGCCGCCGAGCCACTCGACGCAGTCGGTTCCGCCATTTGCCTGTCCGTGGTGTCCTCCGTTGCCGCGTTCGTCGAATCGGACTCCGCAGCCGTGTCCTCATTTTCCGGTGATTTCGACGACTGTTCCTGTCCCGCCGCGCTCACGCTATCGTCGCCCAGCAACGAGCCGTCATCGGCCGTTTCAACCACGCTGTCGGTGGTTGTCGGCTCGTCGGTCAGCGGGTCGTCAGTCGTCGGTGTCTCGGATTCGTCCAGCAGTCCCGGCGGCTCCGTTGTCCCAGCATCGCCAGCCGTTTCCGCTGTCTCGCGGGCGTCCACCTTCGCTGCCTCAACGGCCGGTTCGACGATGGTTGCGAGCTTCTCCCGGCAGGTCGAGCAGAGGACGACGGTCCCCTGCTCCTCGGCTTCCGGGTCCAGCGATTTCGGGATAATCGGATATTCGGAGAGCGAGACATCGAGCGCGCCGCCACAGAAATAACACGACGATAGCTGGTCCATGCTCGCAAAAGAGATGGCCTGTTTACTAAAAGACTACTTGCTGTATTGGATGCCAGGCAGCCAGCAACGGACATGGCGGTCTTAGCAGAACTAGCCCCAGGCCGTCGTTTACGATGTAATATACTGAAAACGCCTATTTATCCAAGAACGCCCGAACCAGTTCTTCGACTTCGTCACCCGGTTCCAGCCACGGCGTGTGGCCGTGTCCCGGGAGTTCGTGGAATTCGGCGTTTGACATCTTTTCGGCGACGGGACGGCCCACGGCTGGCGGATAGAAAGCATCCCCCGTCCCCCAGATGAACTGCGTCGGGCGGTCGATCCGCACAATTTCGTTCCGGATATCGAACAACGGGTGGGCTCGGCCGTACGACCCCTGTGCCGTCGCCAGCGACCGCTGGCTCTCCGGCCGGCCGGGCAAGGCCTGCCCGGCGGCGAGCAGTTCATAGAGCGCTTCAGGGATGGCCGAGGCGTCGACGACATTGACCCGCTGCATCGATTGCCTCGCGTTTTCGACCGGGTCACCGCGGCTGAGCAGCCACAGCAACACGCGGTTGAGGCCGCGGACCGTCAGCAGACGAAACAGGAGCGGGAGGTCCCGCGAGACGCCGCCCGGTGCGCCGACCAGTTGCAGCCGGTCCACGCGGTCATGGTCGAGTGCGAGCAGGAACGACTGGAGGCTGCCGTGGGAGTTGCCGACCACGTGGGGTCGGTCAATCCCGAGGGCATCGAGCAGTTCCAGCAGGTACGCCACCAGAAACGACCGGAGGTCCCGATCCCGGTAGCTTGGAGCGGCCGAAAGGCCGAGGCCGGGTCTGTCGGGAGCATACACACGATACTCGTCGGTAAGTGACGAGAACAGCGGGAGCCACGTCGCTGCTGGCGTTCCAACGCCGTGAAGAAGGAGGACAGGGTCGCCATCCGGGTTCCCGCCAGTAAGATAGTGAACGCGACCCGCGGCGTCCGTCTCTGTCACACGTGACTCGACGGCGAGGTCGTAGTGATCGGCGAGGCGGGCCTGTGCGTCCGCGTACCGGCGCTCGGCTGGATGGGGCCAGTCGTCTGACGACAGCGCGCGGTCCTCTGGAACTGTGGTACCGCCACTCATACGTAGACTGTCCAACGCCGGGCGTATCAGTGTACCGTGGCTCACGATGAACAGAACAGATTGTGCCTCCATGAGACACATATAGCTCCGCTCCCTCGCTATCGCATGGAGCGAATCGAGGGCACTATCCTTGCCGGGCGGTCGTTCGAACCGGTCGACGGCAGCGTTGTCGTCGAAGACGGGTACATAACGGCCATCGAGGAGACGCCGGCCCGTGAAAGCGACCACAACCGCATTGTCCTGCCGGCGTTCGTGAACGCACACACCCACGTTGGCGACTCTGTTGCGAAGGAGGCAGCCGTCGGGCTTGGGTTGGAGGAAGCAGTGGTCCCGCCAGACAGCCTGAAACACCAGCAAATCGAAGCGGCCGACGACGAGACGCTAATTGCGGCGATGCACCGCACACTCCGGTTCATGCAGCGAACCGGTACCGCAGCGTTTCTCGACTTCCGGGAGTTCGGCGTCGACGGCGCAACCGCGCTCCGCGAGGCCGCTTCGGGACTCGATATTGAGGACTTCATCTTCGGGAGCGACGACTCCGCGGTGCTCGATGTGGCTGACGGGTTCGGTGCCAGTGGCGCGAACGACGACGATTTCACCGCCGAGCGGGCCGCCGCCGAGGAGCGCGCGGTTCCGTTCGCTATCCACGCCGGCGAGCCGGACGCCACCGATATCCACCCGGCGCTGGATCTGGACCCGGACCTGCTGGTCCACATGGTCCATGCCGAGGCGGAGCACCTCGAACGGGTCGCCGACCAGAACGTCCCCATTGCGGTCTGTCCCCGTGCGAACCGCGTCCTCGGGGTCGGCCGGCCACCGATTGAGACGCTGCTAGAGTACACCGACGTAGCGCTCGGGACGGATAACGTGATGCTGAATGCTCCGTCTATGTTCCGTGAGATGGAGTACACCGCAAAGACGTTTGACCTCTCTTCGCAGACGGTGCTACGGATGGCGACGACCGCTGGAGCTGAAGCAGTCGGTCTCGATTGTGGTGTCATCGAACCCGGTCGCCGGGCCGCGCTACTGGTTCTCGATGGCGACTCGGATAACCTCTCGGCGGTCGCTGACCCAGTTGACGCAGTTGTCCGGCGGGCATCTCCGCTAGATATCGACCGGGTCATCTGCTAACGCGACGGCTGGAAGAGACTCGGATATCTTTTCGATTAGCGCTGGTCCGCGTGGGCGAACACGAACGCACGAAGGAGTTTCGCGGCCAGCGTCGCCGCCTGCCCGTCGTCGCGGTCGTTGACCTCGACGACGTCGAAACCGACGGCCTGGGGTGCGACGGCCCGGACCACGTCGTGCATCTCGCGTGGGTCGAGACCAAACGGCTCCGGCGTCCCGGTGCCCGGCGCGAACCCGGGGTCGGCGGCGTCGATGTCCACAGAGAGGTACACCCGCTGGTCGTCGAACGCGGGCGACCAGTCGGCAACATCTTCGGGCGGAACCACGGTCACGTCGGCTTCGCTCGCGCGGTCCCATTCGGCTTCCGAGCCAGTGCGTGCGCCCAGTACGACCGCTTCGTCGGCCACCGAGAGCGCGTGGTTGGTCACCGTCGCATGAGAGTACTCGTCGCCGGCGTAGGATTCCCGCAAGTCGAGGTGTGCGTCCAGACAGACAAACACGTCCGGAGCGAGCGCGCGCACGCCAGCGACCGAGACAGTGTGTTCGCCGCCGACGACGAGCGGGACAGCCCTGTCGCTGCTGAAATCCGAGAGGGTACCCTGAAGATACGTGAGGTACTCGGCAACGTCGGCCGTGGGACCGATGTCGCCGTGGTCGTAGACGGAACAATCAGTGAAGTGCTGGTCGGTGCGGTGGTCGTAGTCGTCGAACTGCTGGCCGAATTTGCGGATGCGGTCGGGGCCAAAGCGTGCGCCGGGGCGAAACGATGTCGATGCGTCAAGCGGCGCGCCCACGATCGCGTAGTCGGCCGCCCCGCGGTCGGCCCCCGCACCGGGCAGCATCGTTACGAGCGTGTGATCTTGCGCTGCTCTTCGTACTGGAGGTACTCGATCTCGTCGTCAGGCTGGAGGTCGATGTCCTCGGGGACGCGCATCGTGAACGTGTCGTAGGTGTCGAGGTCCATCACCTGAGCGTCGTTGCCGTCAGTCGAGACGACCTGGCCCTGCTTCCGGTTGACGATCGGGACCCAGACCTTCGCGTCGACGGGCTGGGACAGCGAGCGCTTCTTCCCGTCGAAGACACCCTTGGCGTCGATTCGGGCCTTGGCGCTGCCGTGCTTGCCCGGCTTGGCCGTGCTGTAGGAGTTGATCTTACACGGCGTGTCTTCGATCATGACGTAGCTACCTTCGTCGAGCTCTCGAACTTCGGTCTGCTCTCTTGCCATACCGCCGGATTACCCCTGTTTGGGTATAAACGGTTTGGAATGCCGTAAGCCAGACCCATCGAGGCTCCCGCTCTATAGCTGGGTTCGCCTGAGATGTGGGTCACACCCACCCAGAACGCGCGACAGCAACACCGCGTCCCACGACCGTTCCCGCAGCTACCCCCACAGTTCAAGTGAGCTTGCACTAACCACACAGGTGTGGCACTCTCGTTCGACCTGTTCGGGACACTCGTCACGGCAGACCGGCCGTCGGAGCCGTGGGACGCCGTTGCGGCGGCGCTTGCGGCCCGGTCGGTTCAGGTTCCTGAGGGCTGGGAGGACGCCTATCGCTCGGCCCATCGTGAGTACGACCGCGGTCGGGAAGCGCCGCTGGACGAGCACGTTCGGCTGGCGCTTGCCAGCCGCGGAATCGAGGTCACCGAGGAGACGGCGACCGAGGCCGTCCTCGACGCGTTCGACAGTCCGGTCACGGTCCGTGAGGGAGCCATCGGCGCGGTAGACGCCGCGGCACAGCGGGGCCCGGTCGCTATCTGCTCGAACTGTAGCGTCCCGGGGCTAGTTGAGCGAACGCTGGAACGAGCAGCTATCGAAGCCCGTAGCGACCACGCCTTCGACGCCGTCGTCACCAGTGTCGACTGCGGCTGGCGGAAACCCCATCCAAATATCTTCGAGTCGACCGCCGACGCACTCGACGTGGCGCTTGCCGACCTCGTCCACGTCGGTGACGACGCCCGGACGGACGGCGGCGCGGGTCGCGTGGGCGCACAATCGATACTGCTTGAGGACGACTCGCTGTCGGCGATAGCCGAACAACTCCGGGAGGACGAACTGTGCTGAGCACGCTAGCAGTGGCCGTCGCCGGGGGACTGGAACTCACAATTGGTGAGCCGCCGACCCGCTTGCATCCGGTTGCGTGGTTCGGACGGCTCGTCGGAGCGGTCGACCGTGAGTGGGACCACCCGCTTGCGGTCGGGGGGCTCGCCGCGGCACTGTTGCCGTTCGGGGTTGCTGTTGTCGTCGGTGGCGCCGTCGCACTCGCCGCCACTCGCGAACCGCTGGCCGCCGTCGCGCTCGCCGGGCTCGCGCTATTCCTGACCACGAGCCTCCGCAGTCTCCTCTCGACCGCACGGGGGGTCATCGCTGACACCGACACCGACCTCCCGGCTGCTCGGGACGGGCTACTCGCACTCGCCGGTCGCGACGCCAGCGCTCTCTCTGCGGGCGAGGTTCGGAGCGCCGCCGTCGAGAGCGCCTCGGAGAACCTCGCCGACGGCCTCGTCGCGTCGCTGGCCGCCTTCGTTGGAGGTGGACTCGTCGCGACGGGGGTCGGCCTGCCAGCGCTTCCCGTCGCTGCCGGTGCAGCGGCGTGGGTCAAGGCCGTCAACACGATGGACTCGATGCTTGGCTACCGCTCGAAACGCATCGGAACGCCTGCGGCGCGGCTCGACGACGCCGTGATGTGGCTCCCGGCTCGGCTGAGCGCGCTCCTGCTTGCCCTCGCCTGTGGGTCGCCGCGGTCGGTGGCCCGTGCTCGGTCCTGGCTGGACGGCGTCCCGTCGCCGAACTCCGGGTGGCCGATGGGGACGGCCGCCGCGGCGATGGACGTTCGACTGGAAAAGCCGGGTGTGTACGTGTTGAACCCCACAGGACACCTCCCTGACGTGGCGACGGCCAAGCGCAGTGTGACGCGAGTCGGTGTCGCTGGGGTGCTGGCGTACGTGCTGGCCGGACTGGGGGTGGTCGTGTGGTTCTGACTGCGGTCCGGGGGGCGCTCGGGTTCCTCTCACGGCTCCCGGTTGGCCACAGCGAGCGGGCGTGGAAGGCCTTCGTTGGGACGCCGGTGGCGTTCCCGCTGGCTGGCTACGTGGTCGGTGGCCTCATCGCGCTCCCGTTCCTCGCCGCCGGCTTGCTTCCAGCTCCAGTCGTCGCCGCGGCGTATCTCGGGAGCGTCGTGCTCGTCACCGGTGTCAACCATGCCGACGGTCTCGCTGATCTCGGGGACGCCGCCGTCGTCCACGGTGACCCCGCGGATCGCCGCAACGTGATGCGGGACACGACTATCGGCGTCGGGGCCGTCCTCGCGCTGGGAACCGTCCTCCTCGCGCTCGCGCTGGCCGCGCTGGCTGTTGCCGGACTTCCGCCGCTGGTCGCCGTTTCCCTGGTCCTCGCCGCCGAGGTGGGGGCGAAGCTCGCGATGGCAACGCTGGCCTGCGTCGGCCGCCCAAGCCATGAGGGGTTCGGCGCGACGGTCATCGACGGGAACGGCCCACGTCACCTCGTCGGCGCACTCGCCGCCGCGCTCCCGGCCGCCGTGGTCGCTGTTCCAGCGACCGCAGTCGCAGTTCTCACCGGCCCGCTGCTGGCGCTTGGCCTCTCGGGCTGGGCCGACCGTCGACTGGGCGGCGTCAGCGGCGACGCGTTCGGTGCGGCCAACGAACTCACGCGCGCCGTCGCGCTCCACGCCGGCGTCGCCGCGTGGTCGCTGTTCGGTGGCGTCTGGTCGGTACCGCTCCTCGACTGGGGGGTGCTCACGTGGACGCTCTCGTGATGTGTGGCGGGTGCGGGACGCGGCTCGACACCGAGGCCGAGAAACCGCTCTTTCGAGTCGGTGGTGTTCCGATGGTCGACCGGGTCGTCGACGCACTCGAAGAGAGTTCCGTCGAGCGAATTATCGCCGCAACGTCGCCGAACGCACCGGAAACAAAGTCACATCTGGATGTTTCCTGCATCGAGACGCCGGGTGAAGGGTACGTCGCGGACCTCGACGCGGCGCTGAACGACCACAGACTCTCCCGGCCGGTTCTGACCGTCGCCGCTGACCTGCCGTTGCTTGACGGCGAGATAGTCAACCGCGTGCTCGACGAACACAGCGGGGGCTCACTAACGGTTCTGGTCCCGGCCTCGCTGAAGCGCGAGCTTGGCGTCAGCGACGACACGACGTTCGAAGACGGCGACAAGGAAGTCGCGCCGACGGGCGTCAACGTCGTCGGCGATGGCCCCGACGACGCCTGGCTCACACAGGACCGACGCGCCGCGGTCAACGTCAACACGCTCGCTGACGCGTGCGTGGCAGAACAGTGGCTGTGCCGATAGACGGTGGCCGCCGGACCGCCGCGAAACTTTCTCCACATCGCCCACCGTAGCCACTGTCAATGGACCCTGATTCGGTCGAGGGCTTGCGGGCGAGTGGCGGCGAGGGACCCGGAGACGCCATCGGTCCGGACGGGCGCGTGCCACACGGCAGTAGCGACGACCCAGACCTCATAGATTTCAGCGCGAACACAAACCCCCGCGTTCCGACGGAGGCCGCGGAAGCGTACCGCGCGGCGTTCGAGGCCGCCCGCTCGTATCCGGCGGACGACTACCCCGAGTTCCGCGAGGCCGCGGCGTCCTTTGTCGACTGCGACCCAGCGCAAGTGATACCCACGGCCGGCGGCCTCGAAGCCATACGGCTGGCGATTCAGACGACAGTCCGGGCGGGCGATAGCGTCCTCGTCCCGTATCCGAGCTTCGGCGAGTACGCCCGTGAGGTCCGGCTTCAGGGCGGGACGACGGAGTTCGTCCCGCACGACGAACTGCTGACCGCCGACCCGGACAGTCACGCGCTCGCCATCGTCTGCAACCCGAACAATCCGACCGGAGAAGCCGCCGACCCGGCGGCGCTCCGGGCCTTCGCTGATGACTGTCTCGACGCTGGAACGACGCTACTGGTCGACGAGGCCTTTCTTGGGTTCACCGACGAGCAGTCGCTGGCGGGCCATGAGGGCGTCATCGTCGCACGCTCGCTGACGAAGCTGTTCGGCCTCCCTGGCATCCGGATGGGCTATGCCGTCGGGACCGGCGACGCCGGGGACCGACTCGCCACCGCGCGACGCGCCTGGTCGATGAGCGCCGCCGCAGCCGCAGTCGGCGCACACTGCTACGGGCAAGCTGCGTTCGTCGCGGAGACGAAAGCCCGCGTCGCCGACGAGCGAGCGCGGATGCGCGAACGCCTCAGCGACCGCTTCGACGTGTCCCCCTCCGATGCGCCCTTCCTCCTGCTGTCGGTCAGTGATACCGACGAACCCGTCGACGACCTTCTGGCCACGGCCCGCGAGGCCGGTATCGTGCTCCGGGACGCCCGCACCTTCCGCGGGCTGGACTCGCACATACGCGTCGCCGTCAGAGCTCCCGAAGAAAACGACCGGCTGCTGGACGCGCTGGATGTTTGAGACGGCTGTCCGGGACGGTGTCTGCCAGATTTGCCGGGAGGGAGCCCGCTGGCTCTCGACGTCGTGGGACGGCGGCTACCGGAGCGCCGATGCCGTCTACAACGTCACCGTCCCCGAGGGGTTCGAGCGGACCGACCTCGACGCCTACCGCGCCGAGCGGCTGTCAGGGACCGGCTTCGCCGTCGGCCCGGCACTTCTCACTGGCGTTCACATGGAGCACGCTCGCTGTGCCCGGGGTGGCCCGGTAGCAGTGCTGGCGACGGCGGGCCTCTCGAACCCCGCGGCGTTGCCGATGTCGGGAGAGGATGAAGCGGCTGACGGCGGCAGGACAGTATCGGACCAAGCAGACAGCCCTGATTGGCGTCCCGGCACGGTCAATCTCATCGTCGGTGTCGACCGGGCGCTGGACGAGGGCGCGCTGGCGACGCTGCTCGCCACCGCCGTCGAGGCAAAGGCTGCGACGCTGCTGGATGCAGCTGGCGTCCCCGGAACTACCTCGGACGCGGCCATCGTCGGCTGTGTCCCGGGCGCTACGTCCGCTCAGTTCGCCGGCAGTGCCACAGAAATTGGGGGTGCCGCCCGTGTCTGCGTCCGCGACGCCATCCAAGCGAGTCTGGCCGCCCGCTACGGGGGCGACGCCCTGCCGACCGTCGACGGCGCGGAGTACGGCGTCATCACTGACCGGGATACCGAGTTTTTCGAGCCGTGACGGGGGAAGTCTACCCGACGGCGTTCCCGGAGTCCAAACGGCTAAACAGAATCCAATCGAACAGACGGGTATGAGTGACAATACGGCCGGACCGACCGCCGAGCCCATCAGTCCGAGCGCGCCCGAAGAGTTCGGGCTGGTACAGGTCTGGTGGGGCGACGGCAAGGGCAAGACGACGGCAGCGCTGGGGATGGCGACCCGCGCCGTCGGCCACGGCTACCGCGTCCACCTCCTGCAGTTCATGAAAGGCGGGACCAGCACCGTCGAAGACGTACGCGGCGAGTACAACGCCATCGCCGCGCTCCCAGGGTTTTCCTACGAGAACGCCGGCCACTACGGCTGGCACGGCTTCCTCGACGGGAGCGAGGACGACGAACACGAGGCTCGTGCGAAAGGCGCGCTCGACCGCGCCCAGGAGGTTGTGCAGGCCAGCGCCGACGCCGACCTTTCGACGCCACAGGACGCCGACGGCCCGCCAGAGGCGGGGGTCAATATGCTCGTCCTCGACGAAGTTCTCTACGCTGCGAACCGCGGCCTCGTCGACCCCGAGGACGTACTTGAACTTATTGCGGCCAAGCCCAGCGACCTCGAACTCGTCCTCACAGGCGGCCACGAGCGGCCGGAGTTCCTGACCGATCACGCGGATCTCATGACGGAGGTCAGCAAGGAGAAACACCCCATCGACGCCGGGCAGGGCGCGCGGAAGGGAACTGAGTTCTGAGCGTCCCGGCGTCCCAGAGAGGTACTTACCGCTCGGCTAGCAGGGCATCGACAATCTCGCAAGCCGCTTCGACGTGGTCGTCGGCAACGGCATCGTCGGTGCTGTCGACGTGCGACAGGATGTGGTCGACGGTCGCCAGCCGCTCGGTTAGCACGTCTTCGGAGAGCTTACCCTCAGCAATGTCGGCGGCGACGGCCTCCGCCTCCCCGAGCCACCGGCTGGCCGTGCGTTCGACCGGCCGCTCCCCGGTTTTCGCAAGGTGTTCGTGGAGGGCTTGGAGTCGTTCGTCGGTCACGGACAGACTTCGGCAGGCCGAGACAAAGAACTCTCGCCGAACCACTGATGTTCCAGGCGGCCCCAGACCGTCGTGATGGCCAACACGCTGCTGGTCGCCGGGACGGCCAGCCACGTCGGCAAGTCGACCGTCGCAGCCGGGCTCTGTCGCTATCTGGCCGACCGTGGTGTCTCGGTCGCGCCGTTCAAAGCCCAAAATATGAGCAACAACGCCCGGGCGACGCCGGGCGGCGAAGTCGGTGTTTCGCAGTACGTCCAGGCCCGTGCGGCCGGCGTCGCGCCGTCGACCGACCACAATCCAGTGCTGCTGAAACCGCGGGGTGACGGCGAATCACAGCTCATTCTGGACGGCGATGCGGTCGGCCACTTCGAGGCGCGAGGCTACTACGACGAGCACTGGGAGGACGCGCTGGAGACCGCTCGCGCGGCCCACGACCGACTCGCGCAGTCCCACGACGTGATTGTCGCCGAGGGCGCGGGTTCCATCGCCGAAATCAATCTCCACGACCGCGACCTGGCAAACATCGAGACGGCGCGCTTTGCCGATGCCGACATCCTGCTCGTCGCGGACATCGAGCGCGGCGGCGTGTTCGCCTCGCTCGTTGGGACGCTGGAACTGGTCCCCGACGACATCCGCAAGCAGGTGGCCGGCGCGGTCATCACGAAGTTCCGTGGCGACCAGTCGCTGCTTGACCCCGGCATCGATGCGTTCGAGGACCGAACCGGCGTTCCCGTCCTCGGCGTGCTTCCACACGACGACCCCGGGCTTCCCGAGGAGGACAGCGTCGCGCTGCCGTCGGTCGGTGAGCGGTCCGTCATCGGCGACGATGACGGCGTGCCCGAAGCAGAGAGCGTTACCGTCGCGGTCCCGCGGCTCCCGCGCATCTCGAACTTTACCGACCTCCAGCCACTCGCCCACGAGCCTGGCGTCAGGGTCGCGTACGTCCCGCCCGACGACGCTCTCGACGACGCCGACGCGGTGGTCTTGCCGGGGAGTAAGAACACTGTCGACGACCTGCTGGCGCTTACCGACGCTGGATTCGGCGACCGTCTCCGGGCGTTCGACGGCCCCGTCGTTGGCCTCTGTGGCGGCTACCAGATGCTCGGTGACGAAATCACGAACGCTGCAATCGAAGGGACCGGCGACGCGGACCGTGTCGAGGGACTGGGCTTGCTCCCGGTGACGACGGAATTCAGCGAATCGAAGACCGTGGAACACGTCGAACGGACCCTCGACGGTGTCGGACCGCTCTCCGGGGCGAGCGGGACCGTCGAGGGCTACGAGATTCACATGGGCGACTCGAAGCTGACGGGTGCGGCGGCCCGCCCCTTCGACAGTGACGGAGCGGCAACTGGCAGCGTTCTGGGGACATACCTCCACGACCTCTTCGTCAACGACACTGCCAAGAATGCCTTCGTGAGAAATACGTTCGAAAGTGCTGGTATTGCCCTCCCAGCGGCAAGCGAGCGAGCCGACGACGACCCCTACGAACGAGCGTCCGGTCTCATCACCGACCACGTCGATCTGGGACCGCTCGGACTGCCCGAGCGGTGACTGTTTGATACTACCTCAATTTCCGGAAATTTATATACAGCTAGCTCGCAATATTCCCCAATGGTCGAAGTGTTCGCGGTCGCCAGTGGGAAGGGCGGAACTGGCAAGACGACGAGCACCGTCGCCCTCGGGATGGCGCTTGCCGACCGCTACGACGTGACAGTCGTCGACGCCGACACGGGCATGGCGAACCTCCTCTTTCACGCCGGCCTCTCCGACGCCGAGACGACGCTACACGACGTGCTGGCCGACGACGCGCCCGTCGAGGCGGCCGCGTACGACCGGTTCGGGCTGACCGTCGTCCCCTGTGGAACGAGTTTGGACGGTTTCAGGGACGCCGACCCGGGCCGGCTTCGAGACGTGGTTGCGACGCTTGCAGAAGACACGGATATCATTCTGCTGGACTCGCCACCAGCGTTAGACAGCCGGACCGCAGTCCTGCCAATTGTGCTGGCCGACCGCATCGTCGTTGTCCTCCAGCCGACGATTCCCGCCATCTCGGACGGGCTGAAGGTCCAAGAGTATGCGACGACCTACGACACAGACGTGGCCGGCCTCCTGTTCAACAAGGTCCGCGAGTCCGAATCCATCGAACAAGTCTCAGAGAAGACCGAGCGGTACTTCGACGGGCCGACACTGGCCGCGGTCCCCGAAAGCGAGCGGGCCCGTGAGGCACGGCGTGCCGGCCGACCGCTGCTTGCCCACGCTCCCGAATGCGAGGCGGCGACAGCCTACCGAGCGGCCGCCGAATCGCTCACCGTGCGGGATGGGACGGCCGCCGACGCCGCCGACCGGTTCCAGAGCGCCGTCATCCCCGAGTCATTATGAAGCTGCCCCGCGGCCGTCTCGACAAGTCCCGTGTCGTCACGGACCCGCGGGACACGCTCGCGGACGTGCTTGACCGGGAGCTGACCGGCTACGCCGTCTTCGAGTCCCAGGAGACACTCCTGCTCGACGGCGAGGGGCGGGGCGTCATCACGTTTACCGACGGCGTCCCCGTGCTGGCCTACCATACCGGGACAGACCGCGGTGGCCCCCCGGCGCTTGCAGACCTCGCCATCCCCGGCCCGTATCACGTTTCGCTGTACGCGCTCGACGCCGCCGACCTCGAATCGGCTCACGAAGCAGCCGACCTGCGAGTCCCACCCGGGATGCCCGCCGAACGGCTGGGTGGCGACCCGGCACTGGCTGATAGTACACGACGGGCAGCCCCCGAAGAGCGTCTATCGACACCAGAGGACGACGCGACGACAACTGCGAACGGAGCCGCGGAACAGAGCGCCGTCGAAGCGTTCCTCGACGATGCGGAGAAGATCGAGGCGATCAAACAGCAGGCGCGCTCGGAGGCCCGCGAACGCGCTCAGGAGTGGGATTTCTGAGGGACTCGTCTAGCTGGAGTTCGATACACCCGCCGAGGTCGGCACTGTCCGGCCGTACTCTACACCAATCGAGATCAGTCTGCTCGGACCGGGATCCACCACACCCGCGACCGGCCCCCGACTTTCTTGCTCGTGATATCTGTCTCTGATTCGAGGTCGTGGAGTTTGTTCAGTGCGGTCCGGCGCGAACAGCCGAGTCTGTCCGCCACCTCCGACGCCGTGAGTGGCTCCGCGTAATCGCTTCGGTGTTTGAACACCTCGATAACGTCCGATTCAGTGTACTGGATCTCTCGTCCAGGCGGAGACATACTTCTGTCAACGATTGCCACACACTTATACTGTCGGCTATTATTTCATTCTGGGTGAAAGTATAGAAACACAGCCTGTCATTGTCGCAAAACGATCCCGGATGTCGGATCAGACTGGCACGAACTTCCTCAGTTGTTACAGCCCCTGTAACATGTGTTGGCACCTAAAACAGTTACAGCGAATAAGTATAGGCACCCACCGGCTATACCATGCTTCGGGGATACGCAATCCCGCCCTCCAGTGAGTGCTGGCGCGCCGACCAGTGCTCCCTTCGGCCCTTCCACACCGGACGCCATCCGTGAGCGACTGGATTACTGCTTGTTTTCCTGCACCGACGGGACTGATTCAAGCGGCTGTGACCGCGCTCTGTATCGGTCGAACACTGTCTCAGCCCAGTTATAGACCGCTTTGGCATCAGATTCGGCTATTGCCCGGACGTTGTTCCGGTCGTCGTAGGCCGCCAGACAGACCTGTGAGCGGTCCAGTGCGAGGCCGATATCGAGTGGAGCATCGTGGACGTACGTATCGATGTTCTCGTGTTCGACGCCTCGCTCTAGTTCATCCGAGAAATCGGACGCGGACCGTTCAAGCACGCCGTGATCGATGATGAATTCGATATGCGTCCCCGTTTCGAGCAGGTCTACCGCGACATCGTTGAACACCGATGTAACGATGGGCGAGATGGCCCGAACGTCGCCGTCGACCTCGTGCAACCAGTCTGTGAACCGATCAATCGCGGCCAGCGGGTTCTGTTCGGAGCTCGTCGTGAGACAATCGGGGTCTAACAGCTCCGCCGGGAGATCCGCCGCGATGGAACCGAGGTGGGCGGCCAGCGGACCGACCGCCTGAGCTCGTTCGACCTCGCTCATGAGTGCCGTGTACTGGTCTAACACCCGCTGTCCAGTCACCGTGAGCCGGTACTCACCGTCCCGTTTGACGACCCACTGGCGCTCGGAGCAGCCCGCGAGTATCCGCTGGATTGTGGTCCGAGTCGCGTCCACCGCATCGCACAGATCGGTGGGCCGTGCCGGACGCTCCCGGAGCTGGGCCAGCACCGCGAACCGCTGTGGTGACCCAGTAAGGAACTGGCAGTCCTCGAAAACGGTGTCGTCTGGACCCTCCGCCATTGGATACGTCTGTGTGGCCGACCGTCTTAGCCTCTTTGGCGTTTGGCAACATTGCCCGAATGGTGGGGCTACTCGCCACCGAACGAGCCGAGACTGGTCTGGGTCCCGCCGTCTTCCATGCCGTTCGACGCATCCGTCCCGTGTTCGGCGGCGATACGTGTAGCGGCCTCGCGGCCGCCGGAAAACGAGGCGCGACGTGCAATCGTTGGGTCGTGCAGGGCATCGGCCGCGTCGGCACGGACTTCCTCGTACCGCCTGCGGAACGCCTGTCTGGCCGCGTCGTAGTCGACGACCGGGTGCGGATAATCCTCACCAATGTCGACGCCACAGGACGCCTGCACGTGGACCGGCGTCTGCTCGGGCCGGTCGAGGTACTCGTCGGGGAGCGAATCGAGTTCGGGTACCCACCGGCGGATGAACTCGCCGTCCGGGTCCTGATCGCGGACCTGCTTGCGAGGGTTATACAGCCGAAGGGCCGGCTTGCCAATCAGTCCGCACTGGGACTGCCACTGCGTGTAGTTGATCGCCGCCGAGGCGTCGATGAGGTGGTGATAGAACCAGTCCGCGCCGATCCGCCAGGGCTGCTGGAGGAGGTGATAGTAGACCGACGCACACATCGCCCGCATCCGGAAGTTGAGCCAGCCCGTCTGTTTGAGACACCGCATCGACGCGTCGACCATTGGAAACCCAGTCCGTCCGTGCTTCCAGGCATCCACCAGATCCGGATCGTACTGCTCCGCGTTGAACCCCTCGAACACCGGGTTCACTGCCGTATCGAGCCAGCCGGGCCAGTCTTCGAGTTTCTGCTCGTAGTGTTTGTTCCAGAACAACCGCGAGACGAACATCTCTTTCCCGCGGCCGTCAGGTGCGTGCTCGTCGATGTACTGGATGACCTGCCGAACAGAGAGACACCCAAAGGCGAGATACGGCGAGAGCCCGCTGGTCCCGTCTCGTGCGTCCGTCGGCGCAGAGATGTTCCCCGGGTAGTCGTCGATCCGCTCGGCGAACGCTGACAGCCGTTCGCGTGCTGGCCCGGTCCCGCCGCGAGGAACGTCGGATTTCGACGGCGTGACATCGTAGTGGTCCTCGATCGCGCCGATGTCGATACCGCTGTCGAAGCTCCGTGAGGTGACAGTGCTCGGGTTCCAGTCGTACTGGTCGGCGGAGAACCACGCCGACACGTCGTCCTGCCACCCCTCGCGAGTCTCTGTCCGGTCGCGAACCAGCCCGTCACCGTCAACGAAAGTAACATCGCACTGTTCTTGCACGCGCCGGTCCCGTTCCTGGCCGTAGCGTCCGGTGGGAACGGCCATCGTCACGATATCCCAACCGGCCTCGCGGAACCGCCCCAGCACGTCCACCGGGTCCCCATGTGCGTAGGTGAGCCCGCAACCAGTGGCGGTGTGGTACTGGTCTGAAAGGTCGACCAGACAGTCGTGCAGGAACCGGATGCGACTGTCACAGGCGAGGCCGTCCGCGCCGTAGAACGCCGGGTCGAACACGAACAGCGGGAGCACATACTCGGCCGTTGCAGCCCTCGCTACCGCAGCCTGGTCACGAATCCGAAGGTGTTCACGATGCCAGACGACCGTCCCGGCTTCGTCGTCGGCAAGCGTCGGAATCGCGTCTTGCCGTGGTGCGTCCAGCGTCGCTTCCGACTCTATTCCCGCCATACGCGCTATTAGTTCAGTATTGGACCACAGGCACCACTGTCTTTCGTCTCTCGAAGCCACAGTGTTCGAGAGAGCGACCGCAGGGACTGGAGGGAGCCGCGATCGGCTACCAGAAGGATTACACCGCGAGACCCGCGCTAGTGGGTAATGGAATTCGAGTCCACACGCCGCCGATTCATGGAACTTGCCGGAGCAAGCGCGACAGTGTCGCTCGCTGGCTGTAACGCCCTTCAGGGAGGCGACAGCGACGGGACGAACACGGGAACAGGGTCGCAAAGCCAGAGCGCGGACGGGGAGCCTGCAACGGTGACAGTCGTGGTTGAACCGGACCAGACGCAGTTGCGGGAACGACAGCAGGAGATCCAATCCGAAATTCAAGCGGGGAATCTCACACAAAGCGAGGCACAGGCGGAATACCGCACCGCACAGGAGAACCTAGCTGAAGACGCAATCAGTTCTTTCGAGGAGCGTGCGACATCTGAGTTCGATCTCACTGTCGATGATTCCGTTTCCCAGGCGGGTGCGCTGTTGGTCAGTGGTCCGCCGGCCGGCCTCATCGGTTCCCTTTCAATCGAAAGTGTCACTGGTATCCTCTCGCAAACAACGTTCGAGGAGATCCGGTCGCAGGTTCGAACTGAAACGCCGGGCGCGACGGAGTAACGCACACTACGGACCGTTTTCTGGTTTGCGGCGAGAGGTGCAGTTTTTGCTCCAGCCGCTCACCGCGAGGACCGACCGCTGGTCTCCAGAACCACGGTAACAGTGGTTTCGCCGCGTTCGGTCGTCGTCGTCACGTCGAAGCCGACGGCGAGGACGTGCGTACGGCCCACCCGATCCTGAGCGACGACGCCGCGATCGGCGACGCAGTCTTCGAACTGGCGGTCCGGCCCGGACGGACAGTTCGCGTCTTTCCACTGCTGTGCCGCAGTACCGTTGTAGGTTATATTGTAGTGGACACCGTCTTCGATTCGGGACGTCTGGAGTCGGTCGAGCCGAGGTCCCAATCCAGTGCGAACGGCCGTCACTGCCGAATCGTTCGCGGCCCAGGCGTACTGACTCGGGATAGATGCGCTCTCAGTTGCGACGGTCCTCTCAAGGACCCGAAGCGCGTCAGCAGACGGGTCATCATCGTAGTCTGCTGTCGCGCGAACGTCGTCGTGATACCCCAGTTGCAGGGACGCAAAGAGAATCGGGACAAGTGCGACAGCCACGACTGTGGCCGCAACGAGGACTAGCTGTCCGCGCCGGGTCATGCGTACCACACGATAATTTGGGCACTCCCATAGCCCGTCGGTACAGTTGCGGTCCCGGTGCTGACACCCTGTGGCGTCGGCGTACCGACCGCCCCGTGCGGTGTTTCGACCCGGAACAGAACGTTGTCGGGGAGAATGCGGGCGACCCGGTTCGACAGCGCGTCCCGTTCGCGGTCGAAGGCCGTCGGACTCGACACGATCTCCTGCAGCCGCGTCGCTCCGCCGTGTCGCGGCGGGTCGTTAGCGAGGAGTGCCGCCGTATCCGAGGCGTACGCATCAAGCTGTGGGCCCTGTCGGTCCGGCGCTGGCGTCCCCAGGGCAAACCCGAGCGCGACGCCGAGAATCAGTACTGTCCCGAGGGCAACTTCCACGAGCGACAGCGGCAGCTGGGCCCTACGCATCGACGGTCACCACCAGCGTTTCTTTCGTCGACCGTGGGGCGTCGTAGCCGATGGTTACGTTCCCGGGTTCGAGTCGACCGGCCCGCTGGAAGCGCAGTTCCGTCGTCTCGTAGGGCACCAGCGAAACCTCGTAGCTGCCGTCCAGCCCGCTCCGGTTATGGAGGACGACCCGGTCGTTAGCACGGACCGTCCAGACGGTCGTGCCGGCCGGCGGGTCGATGGTTACAGTGGCCTGTGCGCTCCGGCGAGGGAGCGTTACCGCGTCGGTCGTCGTCAGGTCGGGCGTGAGTGTTCGTGGTTCCCGAGCCTCGACCACGACGAGACGGCTGATCCGGGTGCCGCCCTGCACTGTGCCGCTGCGTGCGATCTCCTCGTCAGCCACCTCGACGCTGACCGCATACTCGCTGGCCGGCGGTGCGCTCCCCTCCAGCGCCGCCCGGTCGAAGTTGTCTACCCGGGATTGATTGAGCACGTTGCTCCGGGCGGCTAGCGGTCCGTCCGCCGCAACGAGCCGGTCAGCAATCGCGGCGGCGACCCGTCGTTCGTCAGGAGTTCTATCTGCACCAGCAATCGCCGTGTCGGCAATCGCAATCCCCAGACCAGTGACAACGGTCAACAGCACGAGCGCGATGCCGAGCGCTGGGAGCGATGTCTGGGCACGCGGCCTGTGGTCAGGGACGCAACGCCGTTCGGTCATCGCTCTGCCTCCAGCGTCACTGTCACGCTCCCCCGTGTTCCGGAGACGGCGACCACGGTCGGACTACCGCTCTGCCATTCACCTTCGAGGGTATCGACTCTGTCGGGCAACAACGGCTGTGTTCGGCCGCCGATTTCGGGGTCAGGATGGTCGAGGACGAGCGCATCTCCGTCGGTCCGGACGCTGTATCCTGCACCGTCGATGGTGGCCGGCAGCGACACCCGAACAGTTGCAGAGACGGCCCGAGCATCCGGCGGGACAGCCTGCTCGACGCGGGCTGTCGCTTCGGCGAGCGTCCGGTCGCCGAGTTCCGCCCCGACGGCGGATTGGTACGCTGGGACAGTGCCGCCGTACAGCGTGGTTGTCACTAGTCCGATGTACAGCAGCACGAGCCCCATGCTCAGCAGTTTCTCGACGACGGTGCTGAGCGCACGGTTATCCATACCCCACCTCCGTCCGCATATCGTGGCGGACCAGATACAGCGTCCGCTGGCCGGGGAAGGTCGCCACGACGCTCTGGACGCCGTCGCCGTCGATGTCCCTGACCCGCGTGGTTGCACCGACACGCTGGAAGGACTCGGTGAACGGACGGGGCGTCTCCGTCTCGATAGCCACGCTGTAGTTGTCGGACGGGAGCCGTTCACGGTTGTGGCTGATGTTCTGCCGGATGCCCGCGGACACACCGCCGGTTCCGGACACCGTGCCGCCGCTGGCGTTGACCAGCGGCGCGCCGACGATGACCGCCGTGTCGTCCCGCGTCGCCGTCACCGGCGGGTCCGTTTCGAGCCACGCGTTCCCCGCTGTGCCGCGCACGACGCTCCCGCCGAGAAAGCGAACGCGGTTGTCGCCAGAGTCGTACACTATCGAGTCGATGCGGACCGTCCGCTGAACTCCGGAATCGTTGAGCACTCGGAGTTCTCGCTCCACTGTGGTCAGCCGCCCTTCAGTAAACCGAACACGGGCCGTCTGGTGGCCCGTCTGCTCGACCGGCCGGAACGCCGTCTCGAACGTGTTGGCGACGCGGGTCTCGTCGGCGGTCGCAGTGTGGCCGTCGACGACGGTTCCGACGACAGCCGTCAGCCCACCGAGCGCGACGACGGTCAGTCCCAGCAGCAACACCACGCCGACGACGTGTGACTGGGCGCTGGTGTCGGGATTCAAATCAGACCAGCCCCCGCGAAGACGACGTAGGCGATGAATACCAGCCCCGAGGAGTGCAACAGCGCTTCGTAGACGCCGCGACTCGCCGTGCCGGCGAACCAGCCACAGGCCAGCATCGTCGCCTGCGTGACGACGTAGAACCGGTGTTGCTCCCGGGCCGGCTTGATCGCAGTCGGGTCGAAGGCAATGTTCGCGCCGCCCGAGACGGCGGATAGTTGCGCGAAGCTATCAAGGACGTATATGTTGACGGCGACGGTGATGCCGATGACGAGGAGCGCCGTCGTCCACCCGACGGCAACGTAGACGAGCAGGGCTGAGCGGATGGATTTGCGCAGGTGGTAGAGTTGCCCTATCTCTGTCTGGAGCGTTTCGAACACGTCCTCCGCATCACTCCCCGTATCCAGCGCACCGACGACCAGCCCGATGGTCTGTTCGGCCATCGGCGTACCGACGCGGTCAACGAACTGGTCCAGTGCCGCGGCCCGCCTGTCGGCCGCAGCGTCGCCGGGGCTGTCACCGAGCGAGAGCGTGAACGCGAGCGACTGGACGTCGCTAGCGAGCGCACCGAGTTCTACATCGTCTGCGACACGTCGGACCGCTTCGGGAAACGGGCGGCCCAGCGCGACGTGGCCGGCGACAGCGTGAACGAAGTCCTGAATCTCTCGGTCCTTCGCGTCGTCCGCTCTGGCCCGGCGGACCGTTACCACACCGACAGGGACGCCGACGGTGGCATACGAGAGGAGCGCGACGTTGACCGGCCGGTAGCCAAGTGACCAGAGGCCTGCCGCGATGACGGCTCCAAGCGGTACGCAGGCGAGGAGTGCGCTTGCAGGGTTCGACGGAATCGTCGCGAGTATCGCGACGGGGCTGTCCGGCAGGCTGTAGCTCGGGGCGGCCGTGTTCCGTGGGCGAAGCGTAGCAACGACGAAGGCTGCCAGCAGGCCGGTGGCCATCACGAACGCCGCACTCCCGTAGACGACGATGGCGCGGACGGTCGTCTCGCCCAGCGGCGTCGCGACCGGGTCGGAGAGGCCGGGCGCGAGAATGCCCATCACGGTGACGATGAGTACCACGAGCGCGGGCAGGACCAGCAACACGACGAACAGTTCCGCGAGCAATTCGAGATAGCCGGTCGCCCGTTCGTGCTGTCGGCTCTGCTCGTGTGACAGCAAGCGGCCCTCCATCTCCAGATATCCCTCCAGCGCCTCGGCGCTCTGGTTCGCGTGTTCGCGGAACTTCAACAGAAACGGCGCAAGCAGGTCTCGTGAAGGCGTCTCGCTGGCGACCCGCTCAATACCGGTGTCGAGACTGCCGGTGAGAATGCCCTGATTGAGCGCGCGCCGGAAGGCGACTGCCGTCTCGCCGTAGGCGTCCTGTTCGGCAACGGCGCGGAGCATCTCGCGCCGGTCGTGCGTTCCGGAGGCGAGGACTCTGAGGTATCGGACTGCGCCGGGAAGCGTGGCTGCGATGTCCGCGCGCCGCGCGCTGGCGATCCACGAGAGATACCGGTTCCCGGCGACGAACACGCCCCGTTTGAGCGTGAGTCCAGCGATGGTTCCGAGGACAGTGGCCACGAGAAGTCGAGGGACTTCCGGTAGCGCCAGTCGGTTAATCACGGGAAGGCTCTGCTGGAGCACCGCGACGAACGAGTTGAACGTCTCCGGCGGCACGAGCATCGCTGCCGTGGCGGTTCCGACAACGCCCACAACGAGTGCCAGCCACGAGAGCCCGTACACCCTGGCAACGTAGACGCCGAAGCCGGCACTTGGATAGGCGGCCCGGTAGCGGTCGCGCGTGCTTGCGTGGCGGCCGTCCTCGGCGTGGTGGGCGAACAGGGCGTACAGACCCCGGTCAAGCAAGCCGAGCGTCCCACCGCCCTCAGTCGTCACCCGTACCGACCTCCAGTTGCGGATTATCGGGGGTGCCGGCCTGTCGCCGCAGTCGCTCGACAGTCGCTGCCTCGTTCGTCTCCAAGTCGGCCAGAACGCCGAACAGGTCGTCGAAGTCGGTCAGTTCCTCCTGAACGAGGTACTGGACGTAGCGGTGGCGACGGTGGAACGCGTCCTCGACAGCCGACACCGGTTCGTCACGGAGGTTCGACAGTCGGTTGAGAATACCGGTATCGACCTGCCGCCGGTCATCGCCGAACTGCGGGTGGTCGTAGGCGAGTTCGAAGCTCCCGTCGGGCCGCCGCCAGCAGACGCTGTTCCAGTGGATAGTCGTCCCGTCCTTGTGTATCGTCCCGCTCCGATCGTTGCCGCTCTCGACGGCGGACGGATCGTCGACGAACTCGACCACCTCGCCGACGTAGCGCTCCCCATCGACGTGCCGGGGGAACACGACGAGGTCGATTTCTTCGAGCAGGTAGGTCGGCACGCCCTTCTCGATAACGCGGTTGACTAGCGACTCAATGTCGCCGGCGTGGGTCGTCCCGATAACGCCGTGGCCGGTGTTGAGCGTTTCAGCGAAGGTTTCGAACGACGCGGCGGTGTTGATCTCTGCGATGACCTCAACATCCGGGTTCAAATAGTTGCACTGCGTCATCAGATCGGCCATCGTCACGCGGCGGTGGTCCTGCTCGTGGTCCCGAGTAGTGAGCGAAACGCCTGTCTCGTGGGGAATGCGGACCTCACGCGACCCTTCGTCGATACTGATGGGGCGGTCCCGATACGGGATAAACGGCATATGCGCGTTCATAAGGGTCGTTTTGCCGGCTCCGGTGGGCCCCGAAAAGAGGACGACGCCGTGGGATTCATACAGGAGCCACAGCAGCGCGACCAGTTCCGTCGGCAGCGAATCGCGCTGGACCAGATCGACCGGTGTCATCGCATCGCCCGACTGTTTCCGGATGGAGATGTGGGGCCCGCCTTCGCTGATAGTCGGCAGGGCAACGGCACAGCGGATGGTGTCGTCGGCGTCGTGGAGGCCATCGCCGTCGGGGTCGATGTTGACCTTCGCGCTCGGGTTCGAGGCGTTGAGTTCGACGCCGTCGTCGGCGGCCAACTGCGTGACGACGTTGACGAACGCGGCCTCCGAATCGAAGGCGAGATTGGTCGGGACGCGGCCATCGTGGCCGAGGTCAGCGCGCGGGAGGACCTTCACGCGTTCGTCGACCCGGTTCGCCTCAATGTCCTCAAGCGTGTGGTCCCGGATCGGGACAGTAAGTTTCCCGTAGCCGACCAGGTCCCGAAGTACGTAGTACAGCAGGTCATCGAGGCGGTCGTCGGCGAACCGATGGTCGACCGGCGGCACAGCCAGATCGAGTTCGGCCAGCGCCGACCGTAGGCGGTAGCGGGCGGCGTCGACCCACTCGGTCGTGTTGCGAACAGTTAGCTGCCGAGCCAGTAGCGAGCGGGCGCGCTCCCGGACGAACTCGACGCGGTCCTGAACGACGCCATCGACGCCGGTCTCCCAGACGCGCTCCTTGCACACCTCGATGAGTTGTTCGTCGCCGGGGAGCAGGTCAGGCTCTCGAACCGCGTACTTCGTCGTGAACGGGTCAGCACCGAGGAGATGCTCGCGGTAGACGACGACCGGAATCTCGAACCCCTGGAACCGGACGGTGTGACGCTCGACACGCTCGCTCGCAAACCGGTTGAGATACGCTGGGTCCGGTCCGAGGTCAGTCTCGGCTGGAGCGTAATCGTCGGTGTGGACGACGACGCCATCGTCAGTCACATCGGCGACGTCAATGCGAGAATCCAATGCGTATGGGGTCAGGTCATCGAAACACGCCAGCGACGAGAGCGCATGGTACTCGATTCGACGACGGCTCGCCGGCGACGCATCGATCAGTCGGTCGATGACCCGGCGGTGTTTCGCGTCGAATCCCCCGTTCATCCGCTCGACGGCTCCCTCACGCGTCCGTGGTCGCTCGATGTTCGCACCGGCAAAGTGCGACTCGACGGTCGACAGTGCGTCGGCCTCCGTCGCTGAAAGAACCGGATTACGAACATCGTACCGGAACCCGCTGCGTTTCCGTCGGACGGTCACGACGACGCCCGGATACACCTCGTCTTGCTCGCGAACGTCCGGCGCGTACCAGGCGTCGGCGGCGTCCGGTGGGGTCGGTGCGGGGACCACCGGTGCAGTCTCCGTGCCAGCCTGTGCGGTCATACGCGCTTTTAAACTATCCATTATACTTAAAGTTGTAGACTTGATTTTGCGTAATTTAGTCAAAATATAAGAATCAGAGAGATAGGATATGGGTGGGCGGTATAGATCAAGGAAAGTGGTTTGCTAACATAGTACAGTAGCAACATAGTGGACCGCCAAATAGTGTCGAAATCACTAAAATAGGGTGGCAAACGCGGATACGTCCGCTCGTCGTCTACCTGAATTTGGACTTTCGAGATATGCACCAGAATTAACATAATTGTGCCCGCAAATCAGTTATCTGGATGAAAGAAACGCAGCCAGCGACAAGCACTGCTAGTCCAGAGTCGACACCCACCACGCGCCGACGGCTCCTCAAAGGAGCACTTGGTGCAGGGGTGACCGCGGCAGCGGTTCCGAGCCTGAGCGGCGTCGCGGCAGCCCATTTCCCGATTGAGATCGCGATCGACATCCAGCCCGAGAACGCGGAGAACTTCATCGACCTGTCGGAACACGAAACCGTCACCGTCGCAGTCAAGCAGTCGGAGTTCGTCACCAGCGACGGAAACAGCGAGACGTTCGACCCCACTGATCGGGCCGTTCGCTATCGGTTCGGCTCGCGTCTCGCACTGGAAGACGGCGAGGGCGCTCGACCCGTCGACGATGGTGAGATCAGGGAGCCGGACGACGATGCTGCGGACGGCCAGTCGTCGCTCGTGCTCACGTTCCCAGTCGATGAGATGGGGTTCGACGGTGGCGAGGAGACAGCATGGCTGTACTGGGAGCGAGACGAATCCGGGGACCACGGCTATGCCGGCTTCGATTCCGTGCGGGTGTATCGTGGACATCCACGGGGTAACGGCCTGATCGAACAGCTACAGCGATTGCTGGGAGGTGAGACAGCGTCCAGCGCTGACTGAGCGTCTTCGAGCCCGGAGCGGTGCTATCAGCGCGTGTCGTAATCGCTATGCTGGCGACTTTATACGTCGAATCCGATGAGACGCTATGGCCATCGTTGCAGAAATCCTCCTCGCGGACGAGACCCTTCCGCTGGTCGGCGTGGTGGACTCGATTCCGAGCGGTGAGCTTTCGATTTCGAACGCTGTCGGCCTCGAAGGCGGAAAGCTGCTGCTTACAGTTAGCGTCGACGCCGACTCCCGTGGCGCGTTTGAGCGCGAACTGGACGCACAGCCACAGATCACCGACGCGGCGGAGATCGGGCAGACGGCCGATGGCTGGTTCTACAAGATTGTTGTCGACAACGCACCGGATCTCATCGCGTCACACGACCCGGAAGAGTTCGAGGGCGTTGCGATGGACGCGACGGTCACCAGCGACGGAATACGGGAGCAGAAGGTGTTCTCCGACTACGAGGCGTTCAGTGCGCTACGGGACCGGTGTGCGGTCAACGACATCCCGCTCGAACTGCTGAACATCGCTTCAGACCCCGAAAATCCTGGCGAGCGCGACCAGTTCGGGCTCACGGACAGGCAGTATCGGGCGATGTCCGTCGCCCTCTCTGCGGGGTATTACGACTCCCCGCGTCGGTGTTCGACGGCGGAACTCGCCGACAAGCTCGATGTGTCGGCCGCCGCGGCGTCCGATCTCCTGCGCCGAGCCGAAAAACAGCTCATCAGTTCGACGGTCGGCCCCGACCAGTTCCGGAACGCACTCGCACAATGACATCCTTCTCGGCGTGAACGCCGGGGTAGCCATTCTCCTGTTCGACTTTGGCTCCCCGTCGGTATATAAATGGGCTTATCAGTAAGCAAAGCACGCTCGTGGCTGTCGCAGCTACTGAACACCGATGGCAGATAAATCTGAGATAGACGACGACCAGAGCACACAGCGACTTGCAGGCGACGTTGCGATTGTCACCGGCGCGTCATCGGGAATTGGTGAGGCAACTGCCGAGGCGCTCGCTGACGCGGGCGCGAGTGTCGCGCTCGCGGCCCGACGCGCTGACGAACTGGAGGCCCTTGCGGACCGAATCGAGTCAGCCGGCGGGGATGCGCTGGTTGTACCGACCGATGTCACTGACGAGGACGACATCGACTCACTGGTCGATGCGACGACCGACGAATACGGCCGTATCGACATTCTCGTCAACAACGCCGGCGTGATGCTTCTCGAACCGCTGGAACGAGCAGACCGCTCGAACCTCCGGCAGATGGTCGAGGTAAATCTGCTCGGGCTGATGAACCTCACCCACGCAGTGCTCCCGGTCATGCAAGAGCAGGAGAGCGGTCACATCGTCAACGTCTCCTCGGTCGCGGGACGCCGCGCATCGGCCGATTCGAGCGGCTACAACGCGACAAAGTTCGGGGTGAACGCGTTCACTGAGGCCGTCCGGCAGGAAGTAACGTCAGAGGGCATCCGGACGACAGTTATTGAACCGGGTGCTGTCGATACGGAGCTCGCGACGCACGTGCCGGACGAGCAGGTGCTGGAGCGGTTCGCGGAGATGGACCTCCCGATGCTCCACCCCGACGATATCGCTCGTGGCATCGTGTACGCGACGAGCCAGCCCGCCCGCGTGGATGTGAACGAACTCCTGATCAGACCGACCGGGCAGGATATCTGAGGCGGCCGCGGCGCTCGTCGGACGAGATGTAGCGACAGTCGGCTCGAAACGGCATCTCTGCTGTTTTTCCTGCGCGTGGTCGACGGTACTGGCCGCCGAAACCGGCTGTTAGTTGCTCGAAACAGTAGCACTGTTACGCCGTGTGCGTCGCCATCGTTTGAGAGGGGGACTGTCACTGAAACGGGTCGCACAGTTGCCGAAACCCCCGGTATCGGAGGACCCTTACGTCAGCTACCCTAATCATATACATGGCAATTGAGACGGATGTCCTCGTCGTCGGTGGTGGCGCGACCGGCGCTGGCGTCGCTCGTGACCTGGCACTCCGCGGTGTCGACGTGACACTCGTCGAGCGTGACGGCCTGACAAGTGGCACCTCCGGGCGCTCACACGGACTGCTGCACAGCGGTGCCCGCTACGCCGAGGCGGACCGGGTCGGTGCCGAGGAGTGTATCACCGAAAGCCGGATACTCAAGGAAATTGCCGGGGCCTGCATCCGCGACACCGGAGGGTTGTTCGTCCAACTCGCCGGGGACGACCCCGACTACTTCGAGGCCAAGCGGGCGGCCTGTGAGGAGATCGGCATCCCGGTAGAGACACTTGACGCCGACGCGGCCCGTGAGCGAGTGCCCGACCTCGCATCGGATGTTGAGCGCGCGTTCGAGGTTCCCGACGCCGTCATTTATCCGTCGCGGCTCGTCGCCGCGAACGCTGCAGACGCCCGCGACCACGGCGCAACGATACACCCACACGCGCCCGTCGAAGACGTACTCGTTGAGGACGGGCACGTGGCCGGCGTGCAGGTCGGCGGGACGGTCGAGGACACCATCGAGGCCGACTACGTCGTCAACGCGACCGGTGCCTGGGCGGGCGAGTTCGCCGCGATGGCCGGCCTCGACGTTGAGATGCAACCCACGCGGGGCGTGATGGTCTCGGTCGAGTACGACGACCTCGGGCCGGTGCTCAACCGTTGTCGGGAGCCCGACGACGGCGACATCGTCGTGCCACACGAAAGCGAGGCCGTCCTCGGAACGACGAGCGTGCCCGTCCGCGACCCGGACGAGTACGAGACGGAGCAGTGGGAAGTCGAGGAGAGCATCGAGGAATGTGCGGCGATGCTGCCCTCGGTCGCGGACGCCCCCGAGGTCCGGACCTGGTGGGGCGTCCGGCCGCTGTACGCGCCCGACGAGGCCGAGCGCGGCCGCGGCATCTCGCGGGGCTTCTTCTTGCTCGACAACGCCGACGACGACGTTGACAACATGGCGAGCATCGTCGGCGGCAAGCTGACCACCTACCGGCAGATGGCCGAGGCGACGGCCGACCTCGTCTGTGACGACCTCGCTGTCCACGCCGCTTGCCGGACTGCAGACCAGACGCTCCCGGGCGTCGACGACCCGGCGCAGTTGGACGCGCTCGTGGCCGAGTTCGACGGGCAGGGCCCGACTGACGAAGACGTGGTCGGGTCAGCGTAACCACGCCCATCGTTGCCCGGATTCAAACCGGAAGAGGGAGCGTCAACCGGCTGTACCGTTATAAGGGTGGCAGCCGCACATGCTCTCATGATAAACGAGACCGTTCGGCAGATCGAGGAGATGGAGACACAGAGTTCCTCGATTGCCGCCGTGAAAGCCGCCAGAGCGCTCCGCGAACTGACAGACCGCGAGTGCCACACGGTCGAGGACTTCTGCCGCGTCGTCGAGCGCAACAGCAGCGCACTCCAGCGAGCGAATCGTTCGCACGCGCCGCTCTACACCACACAGCAACGTATCGTCACAGACCTGAAAGACGCCGATCTCGACTCTGTCTCGGCGGCCAAGGAGCGATTGCTTGAGACGATCGACGAGGTCGTTACGGAAATCGAGACCAGCAAGGACCGCGCAGCGGAGCGAGCAGCGACGCTCATCGACGACGGCGACGTGCTGGTGACACACGAAAACTCCTCAACGGTGATGGCGACGCTCATGGCGGCACTGGACGACGGCAAGGAGTTCCACCTGTACGCGAGCGAGTCCCGGCCGCATTTTCTGGGCCGTCGAACCGCTCGCCAGTTGGCCGACCGGGACGGAGCCGACGTGACGCTCATCGTCGACGGCGCAGTGGGCCATTATCTCTCGGAGGCCGACCGCGTCTTCGTCGGCATGAACTGCCTCATCGACGACGTGGTGTACAATCGTATCGGAACGCTCCCGCTGGCCGCGACGGCTAACGAGATGGACGTCCCCGTGACCGTCGTCGGAACCTCCTCAAAGTTCATCGGTAGCGGCTTCACGTTCAGGAACACGTTCCGGCAAGGGGCCGACGTGATGCTCGAGCCGCCGGAGGGGTTCGACATCGGCAACCCGGGTTACGACGCGACCCCGACCCGCCTGCTCGATACGGTCGTCACGGAGGACGGCATCCTCCAGTTCTGAAGGATCTTAGCGGATCGTCCTGTCGGTGACTTGGCGAAGTCGCTCGGCGATGTCGGCGTCAAGCGCTGCGTCGGTCACCCGCCACTGCCAGTTCCCGGTCGCCGTGCCGGGGACGTTGAATCGGGCGTCGCTGTCGAGGCCGAGCAGGTCCTGCATGGTCGTCATCGCGACGACCGCGTTCGAGTTCCACACCGCCTCGATGAGGTCCCAGTTGATTTCGTCTCCGTCAGTGCCGAGGTTGTAGTGGAGACAGTCCCGTTGTCGGTCCGCGAGGTCGCGGTAGTAGCCGACGATGGTGTCCGTGTCGTGGGTCGACGTGTAGCCAACGGCGGACTCTGGGTAATGCATCGGCTGGTACATGTGCCCCTCTTCGCACCAGTCGGCGTACTGCGGCACACGCATCCCGGGGAAGCCGAACTCGTCCCGGAGCGCGACGATACTCTCGTCGAGAAAGCCCAAGTCCTCGACAAAAAACGGGAGTTCGCCGAGCCTGTCTCTGACCGTCTCGAAGAAATGCGTACCGGGGCCGTCCCGCCACTGTCCGGCGGCCGGGTCGTCCGCTTCGGCCGGAATCGACCAGAACTCGTCGAAGCCTTTGAAGTGGTCGATGCGGGCGATGTCGACGAGGTCAAACAGCCGCTCGAACCGGTCGACCCACCAGCCGTAGTCGTTCGCACGGAGAGCGTCCCAGTCGTACACCGGGTTCCCCCACCGCTGGCCGTCATCGCCGGGGTTGGGCGGCACGCCAGCCACCTCTGCAGGGTGGTGGTCGTCATCGAGTCGGAACACCTCTGGGTACGCCCAGACGTCCGCCGAGTCGAGACCGACGTAGATGGGGAGGTCGCCCACGAGGCCGATGTCCCGCTCGGCCGCGTAGTCGGCCAGCGCCTGCCACTGGCTGTCGAAACACCACTGGACGAACTTGTGATAGCGAATGTCGTCGGCCAGTTCGTCTTGATATCGCTCCATGGCCGCTGGCTCGCGCGTTCTGATATCGTCCGGCCAGTCCATCCAGCCGGCATCGTCGAACTCGGCTTTCAGCGCCGTGAACAGTGCGTAGTCGTCGAGCCAGCCGGCCTCGCGCTCACAGAACTTGGTAAATGACTGCTGGTCCGCGTCGCTTGCGCCCTCCTCGAAGCCGGCGTACGCGTCCCGGAGCCGGGCTTCCTTGAACTCGGTTACGCGGTCGTAGTTGACCTGCTGTCCTGAGAGGTCGTCGGGCGGTTCAGTGTCGGCCTCCGTGAGATAGCCGCGGTCGACGAGGTCCCGCAGGTCGATGAGCAAGGGGTTCCCCGCGAAGGCGGACGAGGACTGATACGGGGAGTTCCCGTGGATGCTCGCCGTCGGCCCGAGCGGGCAAAACTGCCATAGCGACTGGTCTGCCCGGTCGAGGAAGTCGACAAACGCCCGCGCGCCGGCACCGAGGTCACCGATGCCGTGTGGCCCCGGAAGCGACGTCAGGTGGAGAAACACGCCACTCTGCCGTTCAAATTGCATACGCATCTGTTGCCCTGACAGGCATTTCAATGGGCGGGGTTTTTCGAGGAGGAGAGAGGTCGGGTGGGATACCGTCGTGTCCGTGTCAGGACGTTGCGGCGGGGGTACGCAAACATATATATTGTATCCATTTGATGCTATGACGAGAGAGTAAGTTACAGAGATGCCACCGAACGTTCTGATGCTTGGCTGGGGGTTCCCACCCAACATCACCGGCGGGCTTGATACCGCTATCGGGGAGCTGTTCGAACAGCTCGAACCGAGAGACGATGTCGAGTTTGAGCTGGTGTTACCTGCCGAGTACGCGCCGCCGGACCGCGACGGCATTCATGGCGTCTCGACGGGGAGCGGTGACATCATTACCCGCATCGGCCGGCTGGCCGGGGAGTTCGCCGACAAGGCGGCCGACGCCGACATCATCCACACGAACGACTGGTTCGGCTACAACCCCGGTTCACGGGCCAAATCGTCTCACGACGTGGAGTGGATTTCGACCTTCCACTCGCTATCGGCGGACCGCAACGTAACGCCACCACAGCGAGAAGTCGAAACAGAGCAGCGGGTCGCCAACCGCTCGGACCACGTCGTCGCGGTGAGCAAGTTCACACAGCGGCGGATTCGCGAGCAGTACGACGCCGACTCGACGGTCATCTACAACGGGTTCTCGTCGGTGGAGCCGACGGGTCGGGATATCAAAGCGGAGCTCGGTATCGACGGGAAGATGCTGTTTTTCGTCGGCCGACACACCGACCAGAAGGGGCTGTCGTACCTGCTGTACGCGCTCTCGAAGCTCGGTCGGGACGATGTCAGCCTGGTGCTTGGCGGCTCGGGCCATCTCACCGAACAGCTCGAACGGTTCGCGGAGCTGCTGGGCGTCGAGGACCGGGTTTACTTCCCGGGGTATCTCCCCCAGTCGGAACTCGGAGACTACTACAACAGCGCCGACCTGTTCGTCTCACCGTCGCTTGCGGAACCGTTCGGCATCACCATCGTCGAAGCGCTGTCGGTCGGGACGCGCGTCGTCGCCTGCGAGAGCGGGGCCGCCGAACTCCTCAACGAGGACTGTGTCATCGAGGTCGAGCCCGATTCGGACTCCATCGCTGAGGGAATTGAACACGCGCTATCGCTGTCGACGCCGATTGAGTACGACGTTCGGACCTGGGAGGAAGTGGCCGACGAACACGTCGAGTTCTACCACGAGGTTCTGGACGAAGCCTGACCTGCGGCCGTGCGTTCACCGGAGAAAGCGAACGTCCGTGACCGGTTCCGGGTGGACGATCAGATACCCGTCGGCGGTCGGTTCCAGCCCCGTTACAGATGTCGTATCGGTTTGGGTCCGATACGGGCTGTCGGCGGTCCCGTCAGCCGACTGGTAGGGACTGTCGTAGGGTGTCTGCCTGTCCTCCGGCGGGCGGTCGAAATCCTCCGGCGGCAGATATATCTTCTCGCCCGATTTCGAGCGGACCACGACGGCCGTGTCGCGGTCGCCCGAAACATCGATTCTGGTCCGGCCGTCGTCGATTGTCATCTCGAACGTGACTGGCTCTGTTTCTGTTTGTGCCATGTTGTCAGGTAGCTCTCGTACGGCGAGTCAACGACGCTGTGTCACTTAGTCCTTCGCCAGCGGTGTGGTGGCTGGCGGCGAATCGTGTCGCGTCCTGCACTCGAACGGTGGCCCCATCGCCGCGAGCCATCAGCGGTTGATGATGAGCGACCCCGACATGTCGTACCCCTCAACGTGGACGTCCTCGCCGAGAATCGTCTCGTCGAGATCGCAGTCGTGGACCTCGGCGTCCGGGAAGATGATAGCCCGGTCGAGGCTGCTGTCGGTCACTTCCGCCCCGGCCATCACGTGGACAGTCTTACCGATATCAGAGTTCTCGACGGTCGCGTCGGGGTGGATGAGCGACCCGCCGTCGAGTTTCCACTCGACGGTCTCGAAGTACGACTCCGGCGTCCCGATGTCGAACCAGACATCGTCGAACGTGAATGCAGACACCGGTTCCTGCTGTTGCAGCCAGTCGATGTACCAGCCTGGTTCGTCGGGGTTGTTGTCGCCCGAGAGGTACTCCTCGAAACGGAGCGAGTCGGCCGGGAAGGCATAGCAGGCAATCGAGACGAGCGTGCTCTTGGGGTTGTCGGGCTTCTCCTGGAAGTCGACGACGCGCTCGCCGTCGAGTTCAACGAGCCCGTAGGACTTGGCTTTCTCCCGCGAGCCCACGTCGTAGGCGGCCAGTGCCGGCCCGTCGCGCGCCTCGAAGAAGTCGAGGAACTCCGAGGGATCGAAGCCGATCAGGTTGTCGCCGCCGATGATGAACAGGTCGTCGTCGATACCTTCGCGGTTGATCAGTTGCGCGAGCGCGCCGACGACGCCGAACTTCTCGTCTTCGTCCGCCGTGCTCTCGACAGAGAGTTGGACCTTTTCGTAGCCCATCTCGTCGATGTGGGCCTCGAACTCGTCGGCGAAGGCCTCGTTCGTGCTGAGGTACGTCGTCCCGATCCGCTCGTCGTCTTCCAGTGACTGGAGAACGCCGTCGATAACGGTCGTTTCACCGACCGGGAGTAGCATCTTCGGCCGACGTCGCGTGATCGGCCACAACCGTGTCGCGTAGCCGCCAGCTAAAACTATCGCGTCCATATCCCACAGTCAAAGCCGAATTATAAAGTGGTAACTAATTGTCGGCAGCTCTAGAGGTTGAGCTGCCAGACAGTTGTCCCAGCGGTGACCAGATCCTCGTCGTCCGCGGCGGCAACGATTACCTGATTCTCACCAGGGTCAACGTCGACGGCGACTTCGAATTCGCGGTTCTCGACGGGGATGTACGTGATGTCGGCAGGCGTCTTGACAACGACACAGACTCCGGTCGTCTCGCCGGAGACGACCAGTTCGTTCCCGCGGAACTGCGTATCGACGCGGAGCGCGGGGCTGCGGTCGGGCCTGTGCGCCCGCCGCTCCCGGTAGCGGTCGTCGACAAACGCGGGCGTTTCGACGGGCTCGCCGGCGCTGATGCCGTGAGCCAGCCGCACGTACTGGGCCATCGACCACGCCAGCGGCGTCGCCGAGCCGGTCCCTTCGGCGAATTCCCAGTCGTACTCAGTCGCGTGACCCCGGTCCCAGATCTGCTCGGCGATCATCCGCCCCGAGTTCGCCACGTCCTGCATCATCTGGAGGGCGTTCTCCGGTGGGATGTCCGGGTCGTCACGGTGGAGTTCGTACTCGGCGCGCTCGCCGGTGAGCAATGGCCAGAGGCGGCCCTTCCCCTTGTGTTCGACCGTCCACGGCGCGCCCTGGTCGTCCCGGCCGCGTTCGCCGTAGCCGTCGCCGTTGTACCGGTAGAACCCGGGTGCGTACTCCGTGTCGACGCTGATCGTGTCGTCGACTTCGACGAGCGAGTTCCGGATAGTTTCGTCGTCGTCGGGCTTGATGCCCAGCCGGACGAGTTCGAGGAAGCCGCCGTCGATGATGTTGCGTTCGTCCAGCGTCGGGCCGTCGTTGGCGAGTGTCCGGAGGTGCCCCATCTCGGGGTTGCCATCGAGCGTGATCCGCGTGTAGTAGGGCGTGTTGGTGTGGCGTTCGGTCCCGGTCTCGGTCGCGGTCCAGGCCTCGACGTTGTTCGCCCACTGGTCAGCCAGCGACAGCCAGACGAGTGCGTCGGCCTCGTGACCGGTGTCGAGGGCGAGCTTCGCCGCACACGCGAGCCCAGCGATTTCGGCCGCAATCGAGGACGGCGAGAAGCCGGCCTCCTCCTCCCAGCGCTCCTGTGCGGTCTCGGGGCCGTGGCGGACGACGTACTCGGCCGACCGCCGGACGTTCTCGTAGCTGTACTCGACATCCTCGAAGTCGACGCCGCCTTCGGCGAGGCGATAGGCCATCACCTGCGGGAACGAGATGTTGTCCATCTGCTCGCCGCCCCAGCGGGTCGTCCCGTTGACGTAGGTGTTCTGCGGGATGAAGCCGGCGTCATCCTGCTGGTACTCGTAGATATACTCCAGTTGGTCCGTTGCGATGTCCAGCGACCCGATGGCGTCGAACACGCTGAACACCTGATACAGGTCCCGTGACCAGACGAAGTTGTAGCCGTAGCCTTTGGGCTCTTCGGCGTGGACGGCTTCGCCCCACGGCACGGACGGCGAGGCGATAGACGCCCCGTGGTAGGTCTTGTCCTCGACGGCGAGGAGCGTCATCAGCGCTGTTCGGTACTGGTTCGCCAGCTCCTCGTCGTCAGCAACCGAGTCCGGAAGTTGCTTGTCCGACAGGAAGTCGGCCCAGCTGTCGGCGTACTCGGCGCTGACCGTCTCGTAACCGCGGTCGAGCGCGCCGTCGGCTTCGCCCAGTGCGGCGGCGGTGTCGGCCTGTCGCGCGAAGCCGAGCGCGACCGTGTCCCTGACTCTGGTTCCCGAATCCAGCCGACCGATGAGGACGAGGTTCGTCCCGTCGATGGATTCAACCGGGTCCGGGAGGTCGCCGTCGGAGTACAGCCCATCGAGGCGGTCGCTGCCGGCCGCGCCGACGGTGGCCCAGTCGAAGCGCCCAGCCGCGGCCATCGCCACGGCGATAGAGTAGGCGTCGCCGTTCTCGTCGACGAGCAGGTCGTTATCGGTCTGGTCAGTGTACGCGAGGGGGTTCCGACCGACAAGGTGGTAGCTCCCGGGCTGACCGTATCTGATGGCGCGGTCCTCGGTGATCGTGCTGGTGAGCGCGATGTCCGCGACCGAGAACACGTCGTAGGATTTGTCGTCGGCTGAGCTGAACGACACGTCGGCGACGATGGCGTCGTGTTCGGGGTCAGTCGCGTAGTCGACGGTGAGCGTCCACTCGTGGCCCTGGCCGTCGCCGGTCTCGGTGAAAACGTGGCGGTAGAGCAGCGCCTCGTCGTCGACCGGTTCGACACGTCGCCTGACACTGTCGTCGGTCCGGCGGTTCTCGCGGTGGGTCCGGACGGCATAATCCGTCTCGTCCGTACACCGGACCAGGAAATCCAGCGTCCGCAGATTCATCATGTCGACCTGCGGATAGCGGGCCTCCGTCAGCGCGCCCTCGGTGAGCGTGAACCAGACGCGCGAGGGGTCCTGCTCGTCGTGGTCGGCGACGGTGCCAATGCCGTACTTCTCTCCGGTCGTCCACGTCGGACGCTCGCTCGGCCCCTCGGTCCCGGCCGATGTCGTCGGGAGCGCGTTTAGCTCACCCAGCCGGGCCGTCGCGTGGAGCCGCAACGCGTGGGACCAGCCAAGCGGCGTCGCGCTGTCGAGAGCGCCGTCGTCGAAGGCCTGCTCGGCGAGGTAGCCGGCGTCGGTCGTGAGCGGTCCGTCCTCCTCGAGCAGCTCGTACAGGTCGCTCGCACGGTCGAGGTAGGCGTCGCCGCGCTTGTCGCGGTCGTTCAGCATATCGCCCACGCGGGCGGCGGCGAGTGCCCCCATCGCCGTCGTGACGGTCCAGACCTTCTCGCTGTCCTGATGGCCGGTCCGCCAGCGGTCGCCCTCGTAGCGGGCCAGTCCCGCGACCCGGCTGTCAGTGGGGTTCCGGAAGAGCGTGTCAAGCGTCGTGCTCACGTGGTCGGCCAGACGCGTGAGATGCTGGTCAGAGAGCGCCGTCCGCTCGACGCTGTCGTACTCCTGTAGCGCATCCGCGAGGTGGAGTCCCGCAGCGTCGATGCGGTGGTCCGGCGTTCCGTTTGTCAGCCCCATCACGTACACCCCCAGATCACTGTCCCAGAGCGTATCCAGTCCGTCTAGCAATCGGTCGGCTGCCGCCAGACTCTGCTCACAGACCGATTCGGGCATCGGGGCACGGCCCACCGCAGCGAAGGCCTCGATGAACGTCGCAGTAGTGTGCGTGAACTGTCCGATTGAGTCCTCCCAGACGTTCTGACACGGCTCGGGCAGGTCGTTGGCCGCGATGTCTTCGGTGAGCGTGTCGACGGCTGTCTGGATTGTCTCCCGAACCATCGCCGTCAGTTCGGCGTCCATCTTGCTGCGGTGTGTTCGCAACAGTGTCGCGAGGAAGGCGGTGACGGTCGCGGTCTGGTCAGCCTGATACTCCGGCGACTCGGCGTTGTGCTCGACTCTGGCGTTGGCCCAGCCCGGCGCGATAGCCCCGGTGTCAGCCCAGACGCGGTGGGGCCACCGCCCGTCGGAAAGCTGGCTGTCACAGAGGAACGCCGCGCTCTCTGTCAACATCTCGACGGTATCGATATCGAGTCGGTCGCCGGCTTCGAGCAGATGCCGAGAGACCGAGGCGTCATCGCGGAACCAGACGTAGCCGTAGCCGCCGGAGTTCGAGTAGAACGGGTCGAACTCTGGGGCAGCGATGCGGCCGCCGGTCGGCGAGGACAGCAGGTCGAGCACCCGCAGGTCCATCCGTATCGAGTCCGAGCGTGGCATGGCTTCAGTCACGTCGATGCGCGTTCGTTCCCGTCCAGCCTGCCGGAGGTCGTCAGACGTCGTATGCTCCGTCACACAGTCGGCGAGGTCGAGCAGTGCCGTCTCCCGGTCAACCTCGTCGTGGTTCGAGAGCTGACTGACGAGCGTCGTGTCCTTGCTGCGTCCGGACCGGTCGAGTGGCGCGGTCACGAGGAAGTCGCCGGTGAGGCGGGTCTGGTCGCGTCGCTCGACCGGCTCCGACCGCGGGAACTCAATCGGGCTGTCCGCAAGTATCTCGGCGAGGCGCTCCGGTCGCTGCCCGGCGACGGCGTCCAGCCCGGTCGACGAGGCGAGGTAGTCGTGCTCTCGCCGGTGGTACACTTCAAGCACCCGCGAGTTGTCGGGTCCGGCGTCCTCGTGAATCAGCGAGCCGACGCCGCTGTCGCTGCTATCGGGGGCCAGCGTGACGAACGCAACGAGTTTGGCGTTCTGTGGAACCGCCCCGCGCATCGCGACGTGCGTGACGTGTGCCCGTCCCAGCGTCAGGTCGTACTGGTGGACCGTGAACGACCCCGCGTCGTATTCGGTCTCGACGAGCCGCGTCTCGCGGTAGTAGTGCTGTCTGATTGTCTCCAGGTCACTGAACCACCGTGTTTCGTCCCCAAGCATAACCCCGAGCCGAGACCGGTCGATACCGGAGAGCCCGGAGAGCGAATCGGAATAGTCCTTCAGCGTGCCGTCTTCGCCGACGTGTACGAGTCGGTCACTGTGCCCGGAGAAAGAGCCTGAAACAGTCCTGCGCTCCTCTGGAAAGCGCTCATGACGAGTTCGTTTGTATTCGTTGAGCGCTGTCGAAAGCCGCATACACATCAAAGCAGACCAATCTCTATAAACTCCTGTGGTTCGGACAAATTAGTGATACTTCGACGGGTATGACTGCGTATCCCCGAAAGGCGAGGCTGTTGCTGCTGAACGGACCCACCAGCGCGGATTACTGGCTCAGGTCACTCTCGTCAGCCGGAAACACGCTCACGCTATCGACGGTCACAGTCGCGCCTCCATCACCAGCAACCCCACGGTGCTCCCCGGAGACGAGGTCGGTATCGTCGGTCCCGGCTGGGAGCCCGACCGTCGTCGGCTCGCTGCCGAAGTTGAGTACCACGACGGCCGCGTCCTCGTCAGTCGCCCGAGCGTACGCGATGACACGGTCAGACGGGCCGTTCCGGACCTCGTACGGGATTCTGACGAGGTCCGCATCCGCCGACAGCGCCGGCTGGTCGTGTCTGGTCGCCGAAAGGTCGCTGACGAACGACTGGAGCGTCTCGTCGGCGTGGTCCCACGCGAGGTCGTCGCGCCGGCCCCGCTGGCCGAACTCCTGGCCGGCGTACAGCAACGGTGCGCCCGGGAGCGTGAACAGCGCCCCCGCGGCGGCCTCGGCGGCGTCCCGCCCGTAATCGACGATGTAGCGCGTTTCGTCGTGGTTCTCCGCGTACAGCATGAACGACGCGTGCTCGGGGAAGCCGATTTCCGCTCGCCCCTCGATGGCACTGAGGACCGCCTCGGCGTCGCCGCCGTCCCCGACCTGCCGGAGCGCGGCGTAGGTCGTCGAGTCAAAGTGCATATCGAACAGCCCGGCCTGAAAGTCGGGGATATACGGAATGGTCTCGTCCAGAAGCAGGAACTCACTGTCGTGGTCCTTGCAGTAATCGTGGATCTCACGCCAGAAGCTGTTCGGGACGGCCCAGGCCATATCACAGCGGAACCCGTCGACCAGTTCGGCCCACTGGGCGACTGCATCGAGCAGGTGTCGGCGGACCGGCAGGTGGTCGAAATTGAAGTTCGCGATGTGTTCCCACTCGAAGTACGTCTCCGGTTCGGTGTCACTTCGCCACTCGTACCACTCCCGGTAGTCGGCGTCCGGTCCCTCCACGGCGGACTCGAAGTAGGGGTGGGTCCGCGCCGAGTGGTTACACACGAGGTCGAACAGGACCTTGAACCCGCGGTCGTGGGCCGCCTGAATGAACCGCTCGTAATCCGCGGAGGTGCCAAGGTCCGACGCGATTTCGAAGAAATCAGTGATGTTGTAGCCGTGGGGCGCGTGGTCGTTCTGTAACACCGGCGTGAGCCAGATGGCGTCGACGCCGAGCGAGTCGAGGTAGTCCAGCCGGTCGATGATCGCGTCGAACGGCGAGTCATCGCTCTCACCGGCGAACGTGCGGACGTAGATCTCGTAGATGACAGCGTCTTCGGCCCAGGCCGGCGCGTCGTACGGTCGGCTGGCAGCGACCCCGTCGCCGCTCGTCACTGTCTCGATGCCGCCCCCGTCGCGGCTAAACTCGACGGCGTCGGGCACGCTGTAGCCGTGGTCTCCGATGGCAACGGCGTGGATGCGGGCGCGGTCGGGGAGCGCGTCCAGCGGAATCCGGAGAGCAGTCCCGTCCCGAGTCACTGCGTCGGCGTCGATGTCGTCGCGGTCGTCCAACAGGAACTCGACGGCGAGGTCGCCGGCCGTCTCGGTCCCCTCCGGGTGGGGACTGCAGTCCGCCCGAACCACGGCTTCGTCGCCCTCAATCTCCGGCCGCAATGTCAGTCGCGGCTGCCCGCCGCCACCCCCTCCGTCGCTGCCGTCCCCTGTCTGTGTGTACTCGCCACTGCCGCTGCGACCGGGGCCGCTTTGCCCGCCGGAAACGCCACCGCTTCGCCCGCCTGAGCGGCCGGACGTGTGTGTATCACTCGGCTGGAGACTCCCCGGAAACGCACGCACAGTGAGGTCGTGTTCGCCGTCGGGTGCAGTGAGTCGGATGACGTATCTGCCCGGCGCGTCGGGGACGAGGTGCTCGACCGGGTCGTCGCCGAGCGATACCGTTGATTCCTTCGGTGCCTGCGTCAGTCGCCACGTGTAGGTCGCCGACGGGTCCGGGTCGCGGGGCGCGAGTTCGACCTCGTCACCCGTCGCCACGAACCGCGGCGGTCCAGGATGGTGCATAGGTTCACTGCGATTGACAGTGTCTTTGTACTTGGGGTAGCCGCGAGCGTCCCGCCGCCGGCAGCACCGCTTTCTGGCTACGGCGTGTACCGTCCCTGTGCCCAGCTACCGACGCGATGCCGGGTTTGCCCTGCTCTGTGGACTGGTGCTTGTCGCGTATCTTCGCCGGGCCGGTGCACTCGACACGCTCTGGGCCGAATCCGCCGTCGCCGTCGGGGTAATCGGCGCACTGGGTGTCGAAGCGCTGTTCATCCTCGACACACCTGTGGCGTCACTGTGGGAGCGCCGCGGCGTGCGGACGGCTTCGGCTGTCACGCTTCTGGGTGTTGCTGGCGGATTCGCAGTCTTTCTGGGTCCAGTCGTCGTCGCCGCGGCGTGCTGGGGGCTCATAACGTACTTTGGTATCCTCGTCGTGGCTCTGTGGTATCGATAATCGTTCGCTCTTCGCAAGAACAGTCCAGTCACAACACCAGCCGGTGGTCGTCCACCAGCTATGTTTGGAACTCCGGATAGCGACAACTGACACCGATGCGTCTGGATAGACGTATCTCTGGCAGAGATACATCTCATTTCGGCGTTCAAAATCTTCATTCGAATCTTTGTGGCCAATTTGCAGTTTATCTCTTCTTTTGCACCTATATTATGCCTATAAATAGCCATTTTTAGCTATCTGTGCTTGTCTATTAAAATCCTCTCTGCAAAATAGGCTATAAGATACTATACAGGGCTACAGTAGTCAGATTCTATGGTTACATGGAGATATATGGAGCGGAGTGTTCTTCTCTGATGCAGTCCGACCTGTCCACCACGGCACGGGTACTCGGCTGTCGAATAACAACTGTACTAGTATTAGATTCCACCGGGTATCAGCCAGCTGTCGGCGATGGAACTTGGTTGATCTGGCGAGACCACAGACAGCGTGGTTACTCGTGGGCCAGATTGACCTCGATGACGTTGGCAGCCTGCTGTACCGTGTCGATGAGCTGTGCCTTGCGGCCCGGCGATTGCAACCGGTTGATGGGCGCGGTGATGCTGATGGCGGCCTCGCGACGGTCGCCGGTATCGATAGGAACCCCGACACAGCCGGTCCCGTCGACCCGCTCCTCGGTGTCGTCGGCGACGCCGCGTTCTCGGATCGTTTCCAGTTCCGCAAACAGCGTCTCGCGGTCTGTAATGGTGTTGTCCGTCTCGGCCGGCAGCCCACGGGTCTCGATGATTTCCGTGACCCGGTCGTCGTCGAAACTCGACAGGAGCGCTTTGCCGATGGCGGTCTTGTGGAGGTGGATGCGTTTCCCGAGGCGCGTATCGAGCGCGACTGCCTGGTCGCCGCTGGTCGTGTGGATGTAGATACCGTAGCCCTGCTCCTCGATCATCAGGTTCGCCAGTTCGCCGGTCTCGACGGCCATCCGTCTGACCTCGGGCTTTGCGACTTCGTAGATGCCATCATAGCGCTGTGCCATGCCCCCGAACTCCAGCCACCGGAGCCCGATGCGGTACTCGCCGTCCCGTTCGACGACTAGTCCCTCGTCTTCCAGCGTCACCAGGTGTTTGTATATCGTGCTCTTGGCCGGCTCCAGCGAGTCAGCGAGTTCGACCAGCGTCGCACTCCCGCCGAGGTCTTTGATACCCGAGAGTACCGCCAGCGAAGTCTGCGTCGCCCGGACCGAGTCCGTTTTTGCCCGTGTCATTAGTCACCAGTTCTGGCGCCGCTCGAATAAAATTGCCGTATCGGCTGTGACAACCGCTCTGCGGTAGCTTCCGGGACTGAACGTACGGCGAGAGGGACGTCATTGAATTCTTCGACCGGCACGGGTATTCGAAAAGACGAAACGGAAAATCGGATTCACTGGCGCGAAGCCACCGGTCGAAGTCGCCGGTGACTCCGTGATGTGGCGACCGAACGGCCACAAGATACCGACAGACCAGTGTGCGCCGTCGACCGTTGTGTCGTCCGGGCGAGCGAGTAGTGAAAGAAAAGATAGCAGATATATTTCGTATTTTCGAATCCAATGAAAGACGGTGGAACGACCGCTCTCGTCGATGTTTCGGTCGATAGTGGACGGTAGATTTAAGCGGTTCCGTCGGGTTCTTTGAGGTGAGTTATGAGTGTGACGCGACACTACGACCGCGAGTTCGTCAGAACGTTCTTTACATCGCCGACAGCAGTGGACGGTGAGGATGACTCTGCGAAGATGCTGCGGAGCGCCGGCCAGCTCCGTGGCCTGCAGGCCCCGGACGTCTGGGTCCCGGACAACGAAGACGCGACGGCACCGAATATGCGCGACGAGGGTGTCGAGAACATCATCGACGTCGTCGCCAACCAGGGCGCTGAGTTCCCCGGCGAGATCCACCCGCGCGTCGTCTGGCACCGCGAGTCCCCAGCGACCCGCTATCAGGGCTTCCAGCAGATGCTGGAGATCACGGACCCCGAGAACGGCGCGGTCGAGCACATCGACGGCTTCGTGATTCCGGAGGTTGGTGACATCGACGACTGGAAGAAAGCCGATGAGTTCTTCACAATCATCGAGAACGAACACGGGCTCGAAGAAGGGAGCCTCTCTATGTCGGTCATCGTCGAGAGCGGCGAGGCCGAACTGGCGATGGGCGACCTGCGGGACGAGATGGGCAAGCCCTCGAACAACCTCGAACGCATGTTCCTGCTCGTCGACGGCGAAGTCGACTACACGAAGGACATGCGCGCGATGACGCCCACTGGCGAGCTTCCGCCGTGGCCGGAACTGCGCCACAACACCTCCCGGGGTGCCAGCGCCGCGGGCCTCATCGCCGTCGACGGCCCGTACGACGACATCCGGGATGTCGAGGGGTACCGCGAGCGGATGCAGGACAACCGTGCGAAGGGGATGACCGGCATCTGGTCATTGACGCCGGGCCAAGTCGTCGAGGCGAACACGGCCCCACTGCCGCCGAAGACTGGGAGCTGGCTGCTCGAAGCCGGCGGTCAGGAAGTCGAACTCGAAGCACGGGACGGCAAGCAGGTGTACGACGGCGACGACCTCTCGCTGGAGGCGGACGGCGACGGCGGCTACGTCCTGCAGGCGGGCGGTGAGCGACTGGAACTGGACGAGGACGAACTCACTGAGGAACTGCTCGACCGCACCGCCTACATCCCGAGCATGAACGATATCGTCGACTCGATGGAGGAGTTCGAAGCCGCGAAGGAGGCCGGCAAGGGTGCCATTGCGATGACCCAGGCCGCCACGCTGGTCATTGATGGCGTCGAGGTCGACATCAGCAAAGACCGGATGTGGGACGAAGCGACCTATCAGGCCGCTCAGACGCCCATTACGCTGTTCCAGGACGTGTACGAGCACCGGCCGGACCAGCACGAGGAACTGGAGGAGATGTACGGGGCTGACATCGTCGAACGCGCCACGGCTGTCGGGAACTGACGGGCGCGCACCGTTTCGTCACTCGAAACGCCGTGGGCGCGGTTCAGTCTTCGAGGGGTTCGATGAGTTCGACGTGATGGCCGTCGGGGTCAGCGACGAAGGCCGTGTACGCACCGGCTTCCGGCTGTGGACCTGGCTCTTTGACGACACCGTGGTGGTCGATTCGCTCGACCGTCGCGTCGACGTCGTCCACGCCGAGTGCGAGGTGGTCCCAGCCGGACCCCATCTCGAAGCTCGTCTCCCCGTTGGTTTCCGATAGTTGCAGCTCGACGCCGCTGTCGTCGGCCACGTAGTAGTTCGTCGTCTCGCCGTCCGGCGTGGTGAACTGCCAGGACTCCTCGAAACCGAACTGCTCGTAGAACGCGATCGATTCTGTGGCGTCGGCGACGTTCAGGCATATGTGGAGTATGCTTGCACTGGCCATACATCGCTTCCAGTGCCCTCGGGCAAATAGCTGGCGGGCGTCAAGAGCGAATTGTGACCGCATGCCATAGACTTTAATGATTATTACTCCTGAATGCCCGTATGGCGATCGAAAATGTCGAGGACACCTGGTCAGCACAGGAACTGGACCTGGATCGACCGGATGTCGACGCGTATCGGGACCTGGCGGACGTGCTCCGTTCGCGGGTCGCAGGTGGGGTTGAGTTCGACGAATACGCTCGGATTCTGTACGCGACGGACGGAAGCATCTACCGCGCCGAACCGGCAGGAGTCGTGTATCCGACCGATATCGACGACGTTCGGGCAGCCGTCGAGGTGGCGACGAGCCACGGCGTTCCGATACTACCCCGCGGCACCGGGTCGTCACTCGCTGGGCAGACTGTCGGCCCGGGCTGTGTCGTTCTGGATATGTCCCGGCACATGGACGACATCCTCGATATTCGGCCGGACGAGCAGACGGTGCGTATCCAGCCCGGCGTGGTGCAGGACGACTTAGACGACACGCTGGCCGGGTACGGCCTGAAGTTCGCTCCGGACCCCGCGTCGTCGAACCGCGCGTCTGTCGGCGGCGGCATCGGGAACAATTCTACTGGCGCACACTCCGTCAGGTACGGCATCACTGACGCCTACACCGATGCGGTGAAGGCCGTCCTCTCTGATGGCTCACTCATCCACGCCCGCGAGGTCGTCATCGACTCGCCGGAGTGGGACGACATCGTGAGCAAGGACGACCGGGAAGCCGACATCTACCGGACGGTCCGGCAAGTCGTCGAGGAGAACGCCGAGGAGATCGAGGAGCGTTACCCGGACCTCAAACGCCGGGTGTCGGGCTACAACCTCGACCGCGTCATCTACGAGAACGACGACGGCGAGCGGGTGTTGAACCTCGCGAAGCTGTTCGTCGGGAGCGAGGGGACCCTCGGGGTCATCGTCGAGGCCGAGCTCTCGCTGGTGACGGTCCCCGAGGAGACCGCGCTGGCGCTGTACTGTTTCGACACGCTCGCGGACGCGATGAAGGCCGTCCCGGTTGCGCTCGACTACGACGTCAGCGCAGTCGAACTGATGGACGACGAGGTGTTCAGGCTCGCGGCCGGCTCCGACGGCTACGCCGAGTACGTCGAGCCGATTCCCGACCGCGCGGCGGCCGCGCTGATGCTCGAATACGACTCGGAGTTGCACGATGACTTCGAGGCGGCCATCGCGCGGACGAACGAGCGATTCCTCGATAACGGAACGGCTTTCGACGTGGTCGAGGCTTACACCGACGCGGATCAGGCCGACCTCTGGAAGCTCCGGAAGGCGGCGATTCCGCTCCTGATGTCGATGGACGGTGACCCCAAGCCATACCCATTCATTGAGGACGCGACGGTCCCGCCGGCCGAACTGGCGGAGTACGTCGAGAAGTTCGAGGAAGTGCTGACCGACCACGACACCTCCGCCGCATACTTCGCCCACGCCGGCTCCGGGACGCTCCACATCCGCCCGATTCTCAATCTGAAAGAGGAATCCGGCATCGAGGCCATGCACTCTATCACCGACGACGTGACCGACCTCGTGCTGGAACACAAGGGGTCGTTCTCCGGCGAGCACGGCGATGGGATGGCCCGAACAGAGTTCACGCCCAAGATGTACGGCGAGACGCTCTGGGACGCGTTCAAACAGGTCAAGACGGCCTTCGACCCGCAGTGGTGGATGCACCCGGGCAACGTCGTCTACCGCGACGGGCCGGCGGATATCGGCCCTGATGCCGACCGGGGGGTCGGTGCGGACATGCGGGAGAACCTCCGGTACGGGCCCGACTACCAATCTCTGGAGCCACAGGCGACGCTGGACTTCGAGGACGAAGGCGGCTTCTCGGAGCTCGTCGAGCTGTGTAACGGCTGTGGGACATGCCGCCAGACCGACGGAGACGTGATGTGTCCGACATACCGCGCCTCGGAGGAGGAGGTCCAGACGACGCGGGGCCGCGCGAACCTCCTCCGGTCAGCTATCAGCGGCGACTTAGACGAGGACGAGATCCATTCCGACCGGTTTCAGGAGGAAGTGCTCGACCTCTGTGTCGGCTGCAAGGGCTGCAAGAGCGACTGCCCGACCGGGGTCGACATGGCGAAACTCAAGACCGAACTGAAACACCAACACCACCAGGCGGAGGGGACCAGCCTCCGGGAGCGCCTGTTCGCCAACATCGACACCGCCTCGAAAATCGGGTCGGCGCTGGCCCCGGTCTCGAACTGGGCGACAGACATCCCGGGCGCACGGGTGGTCATGCAGAAAGTGTTCGGCATCGCGCCGGAGCGCGAACTCCCCACCTTCAGCCGGGAGACGCTCCGGGACTGGTTCGACGCCCGCGGCGGCTCGACTCTCTCACGGACCGAGGCCGACCGCAAAGTCCTGCTGTTCCCCGACACGTACACGAATTACTCGTACCCGGCCGCCGGCAAAGCCGCCGTCGAAACGCTGGAGGCCGCGGGCGTCCACGTCACCATCCCTGACGACACTGCACCGTCCGGGCGGGCGGCGTACTCCACCGGGATGCTGGACCTCGCTCGCGAGCGTGCCGAGACGAACGCAAATCGGCTGTCGGACCGCGTCGCGGACGGCTGGGACGTCGTGTTTGTCGAACCCTCCGACGCCGTGATGTTCCAAGACGAGTATCTGGACTTACTCGACGGGTCGGCAGTATCGCAAGTGGCCGACAGCGCCTACGGCGTGCTGGAATACCTCGATACGTTCCGACTCGACGACGCGCTGCCGGTCGAGGACCGCTCACTGGGGGCTGCCGGCGCGGTCAGCTACCACGGCCACTGTAACCAGAAGGGGACCAACAAGGACCACCACGCCGTCGGCGTCATGCGCCGCGTCGGCTACGAGGTCGACCCGCTGGACTCGACGTGCTGTGGCATGGCCGGGAGCTTCGGCTACCATGACGAGCACTACGACCTCTCGAAAACTATCGGGCGGCTGCTGTTCGACGAAGTCGATGAGAGCGATGGTGACCGCGTCGTTGCTCCGGGCGGCTCCTGCCGCTCGCAGTTGGGAGACCGCGACGGCGTCGACGAGATTCCGCCACACCCTATCGAGGTCGTCGCCGAGCAACTACCAGACACGACAGTCGAGCAGTCGGTATGACAGGTTCGGCGACTGTTCGCGTAACTCAGAGGGCAGACCTGGTGGAACGTATCCGGTAGTTTCCGGACACACCTGAGTCTGAGGATAATTGAGTCGTGTATGTCTCCAGATCTTGCGTTTTCATCGGCTCTTGTAGTTAGATAGGGGCAAGCTATACTATTTCTTACTTTCAATTCCATATTCGCGTTAAAATACTCGAATCATTTCTTTCTGAGAATAGTAGGCGCGATATAGATGTATATATCCACTCAATAGGATTGGTTCCCTCAAAGTGGAAGTAATACTCGTGCCTCTGCTTGCATCCAGTGCTGCCAGTTCAGACTGAATCCTATTCCGATAGTCTCATCTATCTGAGGTTTTGTGGCTAGGGAAACGAATGTACAGTTGTTAGAAATTGTTCCAGATGCATGACGGGGACCGTCGCTACCCGGTAGTCAGTTCCCGAGAAACGACGCGGTGCCGTCGGTGAACGCGAGCGACTCGCGGTCGGTAACTGTAGCGGCATTCGGCAGGTCCCCGACAAGCGGCTCGGAGACGTGGAGCGTCGAGAGGTCCTGTGTGGTCTGTATCCAGACGATACGGACGGTGTCAGGATCGTAGCCCCCGAGCGCGGACAGCGCCGCCCGGATGGCGAACTCGTCGTCCGGCGCAACGAGTGGGAGCTTCGCCTTCGCCGTCGAGCCGCTGGTGAGCGCGTTCGCGTACGTCTTCTGCAGGTCCAGCTGGTCGACGGCGGCCCGGCGGGTGATGTCGGCCAGGCCGATACCGTTGCCGTTGCCCTTCGTCGCCTCGGTGAGTCCGCGGGCGTACAGCAACTTGATAGACGGTTCGTCGGGGTCTGGCGCGTTGAGGACGCGGTAGCGGCCGATGACGTTCGTGTCCATCCCCGCGCCGGAGACGTCCTTGCCGAGCTCGTCGACGACGAGCAGGTCGATATCGTCGACTGGGAGCGTCGCCATCTCGTCGTAGGCCTGTTCCAGCAGCGCTGGCTCACGGTCGGTGAACGAGCCCGCTGGAATCGCCTCGACGTGGGCCGTCTCCTCGTGGAAGTTCTCGACCAGCGCCACGCCGCCGACCAGCGGCAGTGCCGACTCGACAACCGGGAGTGCGGCTTCCAGCGTCTCCACGTACCCCTGCTTGATGGCTGTCGAGTGGAACGCCTTCGCGCCGTGTTGCTTGCCCAGCCCGACGACGGTCATCTTCGTCAGACCGCTCTCAATGCGGCCACTGTAGTTGGTGTGAGGTTTCACTCGGTTCACGACGACGACGGCATCCGCCTCCCGTGCCGCCGTCGAAACGTGGACCGGAAACTCGGTGTCACCGACGGTGACGGTGTCGACCTGTGCAGTGTCCATCCGAGCGTCGATGGGGGCATCGAGGCGCGATTCCGTGATACCCAGGCTTTCCAGCACTTCACGCTGGCCCTCGGGCGTTGCCCCGCCGTGGCTCCCCATCGCCGGGACGACGACCGGCTCGAAACCCTTGTCGCGAACAGCTTTGACGACAGCCTCGGCGATATCGTCGATACAGTGAATGCCACGGCTGCCGACGGCAACGGCAACGGTCGCGCCCGGTTCCAGCCCGTCGAGATCGAGGCGGTCGAGTTCGGCCCGCACCGCAGCAGACGGGTCATCGACGGCGGCCGTCTCCGGCTCGTACTGGACGCGAGCGAAGTTCGGCAGCGGCTGTGGGTCAATGAGGGCATCCACGTCGCCTCGGTCGGGGAAGTTCATATCAGAGGATTAGCGGCGGGCCATACAAAAACCAGGGTCGCCCAGCCCTATTGTGGCCGGAGATACGAACGTCGGCCCGAACAGTCGGAAATACCTACGGCGGCAGCCCCTAGATCGGCGCGGTCAGTCCTGCAACAACAGCCGGACGGCGTCAGAAAGCTGGCCGACACGAGCGGCGTGTTCGAAGGACTCCTCGCGGATACCGTTCGTGACGAGCGCGAACCCGACGTTCAGTTCAGGGTCGCCCCACCCGAACGAACTCCCGAGGCCGGCGTGGCCGAACATCCGTTCTTTGCTGGCGGCCCCGAACATATCGGCGGCCAGCCCGCCGGTCCAGACGCCGAGTCCGTAGCGGGCCGGACGCGACAGCGTGCCGTCGGATTCCGTTTCAGCGTGGGTCGTGGTTGCCTCGTCAACAGTCGCTTCGGTCAGCAGTTGCGTCCCGTCCAGCGACCCGCCGTTTGCGAGACAGGCGTAGAACCGGGCCATGTCCCGGGCGGTGCCGATGCCGTTGGCTGCTGGAATCACCGCCCGATGGGTCGCTTCCTGATTGTACGCCGCGGCGTACTCGGCGGCAGGGTCTTCAAGCCCTTCTTCGACGTCGGTACACCGCTCGGACGTCTCGTAGCCGGCGAGTGTCGCCACGTCGTCGGGTTCGTCGTCGCGCAGGCCGATACCGGTATCGTCCATCCCAAGCGGCTCGAACACGTTTTCGGCGACGTATGCTTCGACCGGCTGGCCGCTACAGCGTCGGATGAGTTCGCCGACCAGCCAGCCGTAGTTGATGGCGTGATACGCCGGAGTCGTTCCAGGCTCGAACACGGGCTCGATATCTTCCATCGCCGTGACGACGGCATCCCAGTCGCCCCATCGCTCGGGCTGGTCGTCAAACTCGCCGAAAGGGATACCGGCGGTGTGGCTGAGCACCTGCCGGACAGTGATCGATGCTTTCTGTGTGCCGTCGTCGGCAAACTCCGGCCAGTGCTCGACTACCCGGTCGTCGTAGTCGAGTTCGCCCTGCTCAACGAGTTGGTGCAGGCCGACGCCGGCGAACGGCTTCGTACAGGAAAACAGGAGGTGACGCGTCTCGGGCGTCGTTTCGTCACCGTCGGGACCTGTGGAGCCGCCGGCGAAATCGACGACTAGGTCGCCGTCGACGTACACCGCCAGCTGTGCACCGTGGTGCAGTCCGACATCGAGCTGTCGCTCGAACTGGGCCCGAAGCTGTTCGATGGCGTCCGCGCTGAGCTGTGGCATGGTATGACTTGAATCCGGCCAGGTAATAGAAGTTAGGTTCGGCTGCGAAATCGAACGGCGGATCGCTACTGGTTGCGTTCGGGCTGTCGAACCATCATGGTCGATTATGCGAAACGTTGATGACACTGAGCAGTCACAACTCCGTATGCTCGAAAACAAGAACGGAACGTCCGAGGTGTCGACGACCCGGACGTCGTTTGAGATTCTGGCGCTGATTCGGGATGCGGGCGGCGCGACAATCGCGGACATCCGGGCAGAGACGGGCCTGGCAAAGAGCACGGTGTATCGGCATCTCAAGACGCTGCACGACATGGACTATCTCGTCGCTGAAGACGGGGAGTACCGGCTGTCACTCCGGTTTCTACAACTCAGCGAACCGCCGCGGATACGGCGGCCAGGCTATCTCGTCGCCAAGCAGAAGGTCATCGAACTGGCGATAGAGACTGACGAGCGAGCCCTGTTTCTGGTCGAGGAGGGGTTCGAGGGCGTGTATCTGCACCGGGCCGGCGGCCGGAATCCACTCCAGAGCGACACGATGATTGGCAAACGCCGGCCACTGCACGCGCTCGCCTCAGGGAAAGCCATTCTTGCGGAATGGGCTGACGAACGCATCGAGGAGTTCGTCGAAACCACGCCCCTCGACGGGCTGACGGCGAACACGATCACTGACCGGGACGCGCTGTTCGAGGAACTCGAACAGGTCCGCGAGCAGGGCTATGCGACCAATATGTCCGAACACATGGATGGCCTGCGTGCGGCAGGTGTCCCGGTGTACAACCACAAGGACGACCTCATCGGCGCGCTGAGCGTCTTCGGCCCGAGCGGCCGGGTGAGCCGGGAGGATGTCGAATCGACGTATCCCGACCTGCTGGAACGGAAAGCCAGTGAACTGAAGATCGACCTCACGTACGATTGAGAAGTGCTGGTTCGCGCCGGCGCGGTCGTTCCACATACCGGAATGTATCGGACAGCCGCCTTACTCGAAGGCCGGGATGCCAGTCAGGTCGTGGCCGATAATGAGCGAGTGGATGTCGTGAGACCCTTCGTAGGTGTAGACGGTTTCGAGATTCGTCAGGTGCCGCATCGGGGAGTAATCAGCCGTGATGCCGTTACCGCCGAGCATCTCGCGGGCCACCCGTGACTGCTCGCGGGCCATCCGCGCGTTGTTGCGTTTTGCCATCGACACCTGTTCCGGGCGGAGGTCGCCGCGTTCCTTCAGGTCGGCGAGTCGGTGGGCGAGCAACTGGCCTAACGATATCTGGGTCGCCATCTCAGCGAGCTTCTCTTGCTGGAGCTGGTAGCCGGCGATCGGCTTCCCGAACTGCTCGCGGTCGGTGGCGTACTCGTGGGCGGTTTCGAAACAGTCCATCGCGGCCCCCACTGTCCCCCAGGCGATCCCGTAGCGGGCCTGCGTGAGACAGGACAGCGGTCCCTTCATCCCCTCGACACCCGGCAGGACGTTTTCCTCGGGGACACGGGCGTTCTGCAGGCTGATCTCACCGGTAATCGAGGCCCGCAGTGAGAGCTTTTCGTCTATCTTGTTCGTCGTCACACCGTCACGCTCCGTTTCGACGAGGAAGCCCCGAACGGGGTCGCCGTCAGCGGAGGTGACCTTTGCCCAGACCACTGCGAGGTCGCTGATAGGCGCGTTCGTGATCCACGTTTTCGAGCCGTTCAGGACGTAGCCGTCGGCGTCCCGTTCGGCCGTTGTCTCCATCGCTGATGGGTTGGACCCGTGTTCGGGCTCGGTCAACCCGAAACAGCCCACCTGCTCGCCGCTGCCGAGTGCCGGCAGCCATTCCTCCTTCTGGGCGTCGCTACCGTAGGCGTGAATCGGGTACATGACGAGTGCCCCCTGCACGCTGGCCATCGAGCGCAGGCCGCTGTCGCCGGCCTCCAGCTCCTGCAACAGGAGGCCGTACGCCGTCTCGCTGAGGCCCGGCAGGCCATACCCATCGAGGTTCGGGGCGTAGAATCCGAGGTCGCCCATCTCGGTGATGAGGTCCGTCGGGAACGTGCCGTCGATCCAGTGTTGCCCGACATCCGGCTTGACTTCGTTCTCGACGAACTCCCGGGCTGTGTCACGGACCATCCGCTCTTCCTCGCCGAGGTCGCCTTCGAGACCGAGGTAATCGATCATATAGGATCTGTGGCCGGGGTTCAATTAAGCGTTTGCCTGGTGCCAAAGTGCTAAAAGTCCGTGGCGCTGTCGACACTATGGAATGTCACAACCAGATAGCCAGATGGCGTGGGACCGACTGTACATCGACGGTGAGTGGCGAGACGCTGGCGCATCTGAGACGATTCCGGTGACTAACCCCGCGACAGGCGATGAAATCGCGGCGGTACCCGCCGGAACGGAGGGCGATGTCAACGATGCCTATCAGGCAGCCGATGCGGCCCAATCCGACTGGGCGGCGCTGTCGCGCGAGGAGCGCAACGAGTACGTCCAGGCGATGATTGGGGTGATGCAGGAACGACTCGACGAGATCATCGAACTGCTCGCGACGGAGTCGGGCAGTGTTCAGGCCAAAGCAACTGCTGAGGCCAACTTCGCCATGGCGGACTTCCAGAGTGCGCTGGAGATGGTCCCGCCGGAGGAAGAGGTACGCGATTCGATGTATCACGAGGACAAGGACCATCACATCGTCCGCGAGCCCGCTGGCGTCGTCGGGATTATCTCGCCGTGGAACTTCCCACTGCACCTCACGACACGAGCGCTCGGCCCCGCGCTAGCGCTGGGGAACACTGTCGTTATCAAGCCCGCAACGGACACGCCGATTACCGGCGGACTCCTGCTGGCCGACATCGCCGAGGAAGCCGGCGTTCCGGACGGCGTCGTCAACGTCGTCACGGGCCACGGCTCCGACATCGGCGACCGGATGGCCGGCCACCCGACCGCCCGCGTGATGTCGTTCACCGGGTCGACGGCAGTCGGCAGGTCCGTGGCCAGTCAGGCCGGAGACGCGCTCGCCCTCCCGGCGCTTGAACTCGGTGGGAACGGACCGTTTGTCGTCACTGAGGACGCCGATATCGAGGCGGCCGCCAAGGCCGGCTCTGTCGGCGCGTTCGGGCATCAGGGACAGGTGTGTATCTCGATTAACCGCCACCTCGTCCACGAGGATGTCTACGATGAGTACGTCGAGAAGCTCGTCGAACACGCGGAGTCGCTGACTATCGGGAACCCAACCGACGAGGACGTGGAGTTCGGTCCGATCATCAACGAGAGCCAGGTCGACCAGCTCACCTCGTTCATCGAGCAGACTGTCGATGCCGGTGCGACGCTGGAAACGGGCGGCGAGGTCGAGGACCTGTTCCTCGAACCAACCGTCCTCTCGGGGTGTACCAACGATATGTCCGCGGCGTGCAACGAGCACTTCGGCCCCGTCGCTCCGGTCATCCCCTTCGAGTCCGACGAGGAAGCCGTCGAACTCGCAAACGACACCGAGTACGGCCTCGCCGCAGGCGTGTACAGCGACGATGTCGAACACGGGCGGTCCATCGCCGACCAGATCGACGCCGGGATGGTCCACGTCAACGACCATCCGATTCAGGACGAACCCAACGCCCCGTTCGGCGGGATGAAAAACTCCGGCCTCGGCCGGTACAACGGTGAATGGATCATGGACGAACTGACCGAGACCAAGTGGATCTCCGTCCAGCACGAAGAGCGCGATTACCAGCTGCTCTAAGCCAGTCGACTCGGGGGCATAGCAGTAACCCAGAACAGCGGCTCGGTGTCTCCGGGAACACGAAACTTATGCCCGCTTTCGGCTATCGTCGCTCATGGACACGCCGCGCCCAAGCGACCGTTCAGCGGAACCGGTCACCGTGGATTCGATAGCACAGGACCTCCGGACGCTGGGTCTCGAACGCGGGGAAACAGTACTGGTCCACGGGTCGCTGTCCGAACTGGGATGGGTCTGTGGTGGCGCACCAGCGGTGGTAGACGCCCTGCAGCGTGTCGTCACGGAGAGTGGGACGGTAGTGATGCCAACGCATTCACCCGGCAACAGGGACCCCGACAATATGGAGAACCCACCGGTCCCAGACTCGTGGGCCGATACAATTCGCGAGCAGTTCCCCCCGTACCGCCCAGCAGTGACGCCGACGCAAGGGATGGGTGCAATCGCCGAGTGTTTTCGCACGTATCCAGCTGTCCACCGGAGCGACCACCCACAGCATTCCTTCGCCGCGTGGGGTACCGACGCCGAGGCCATCACGGGCGGTCACACCTACGATTACTCGCTCGGGGAGGCATCACCGCTGTCCGAGGTCTACGACCGTGCTGGGAGAGTCCTGTTTCTTGGAACCTCACATGCGACAAACACCTCGCTGCACCTCGCTGAGTACCGCGCCGATATCGACACCGACACGACAGAGCACGCCAGCGCCGTACTTGTAGAGGGCGAGCGCGAGTGGTGCCACTGGACGGACATCGAGCTTACCGATACGGATTTTCAGGCCTGCGGTGAGGCATTCGAGCGTGCCCATCCCAGCGCCGTCGAGACGGGGACTGTCGGCGTCGGCGAGTCGAAGCTCCTCGAACAACGGCCGATGGTGGACTTCGCCGTTGAGTGGCTGACAGCGAACCGTTCGTAGGTATCGGCGACCACAGCGTAGTGCCGCCGTGTCTCAGAACTCGTCGATAACGGGGATGCCGACCGTCTCGTACTCACCCATCGACGAGAGAGTAGCCGGCACGTCTTCGAGTGCGAGCGTCTCCCCGACGATCTTGGCGGGGTCAAGCGTCCCGGCGTCGATGAGCCGGAACAGTTCGTCGTAGCGGATCGGCGGCATCCCATAGGAGCCATGGAAGTCGATTTCCTGCAGTGTCATCGTGTCCACCGGGAGAGAGATTTCCCCAGCCTCCACGTCAGTCGTGAGCCCGACCTGCACGTGGGTACCTTGTTTACCCAGCGAGCCGACCGCGTTGCGACACGTCTCCGCGATACCCAGCGCGTCGATAGCCACATCGGCCCCGCCGTCCGTGACTGCGTGAACCTCTCCGGGAACGTTGTCTGCCTCGGCAGCGTTGATTGTCGTCGCCGCGCCGAGGTCCAGCGCCCGGTCGAGTTTGCTGTCCTGCACGTCGACCGCAATCGGTTCGGCTCCCAGTGCATCGGCGATATGAACTGCCGAAAGTCCAACGCCGCCACAGCCGTGAATCGCGACGGCGTCGCCCGGCCTGAGATCCGCCCGGTCAGTCAGCGCGTGGTACGCCGTCATGAACCGACAGCCGAGCCCAGCCATCTCGGTGAAGTCGACAGCGTCCGGCAGTGTGACGCAGTTGAAGTCGGCTTCACGAACGGGAAACGCCTCGGCGAACGCCCCCGGTGCGGCGTCAAGGAAGCCGAGCGGCATCGACGTCTCGCAGATGTTGGCGTGCCCGCGCTGGCAGTACTGACACGACCCGTCACCGAGGTGAAACGGGACCGTAACGCGGTCTCCCTCGGAGAACTGTTCGACGTCCGCACCCACGTCGGCGACGACCCCAGCCGGCTCGTGTCCCAGAATCTGCCCGGGACCGGTCTGGATGCCGAACCACTCCCAGTCCCCCTGCCAGGCGTGCCAGTCGCTCCGGCAGACCCCGCAGGCTTCGGTCTCGATGACGACCTGGTCTGGCTGGGGCTCCGGATAGGGCACGTCCTGAATCGTGAGCGGTTCGCCGTGCTCCTCAATGACAGCTGCTCGCATACCACAATCATCACAGGACTATCATAAATACCTATCCGCGGTTGGAGGTGTTGTGGCTGGAGCAGTACGATGGCTGCACGCTACCGAGAACGCCGCCGTCGATAATGTGTCCGACAGCCAGAACGCGCTGCCACATTTCGGCCGAGTTACGTCGCTGGAGCGTTCTCGGCAACAGTTTCGATGACCGACTCGTCAACGTACTCGTCACGGAGTGTCTGCTTGGAGAACTTGCCGGTCGCGCCCTTGGGAATCTCATCGACCAGACGGATGGCATCGGGGACCCACCACGACGGATAGGACTCGGCGACGAGGTCTTTGATTTCCTGCCGGAGCGCGGCTTCATCGGACACAGCGTCGCGTGTGACGACGAACGCGGCGGGGCGTTCGTCCCACCGCTCGTGGGGGACAGGGACAACTGCGGCTTCAACGACCTCGTCGTGACCCATGACCGCGTTTTCGACCTCGACGCTGGCGATCCACTCGCCGCCGCTCTTCACGAGGTCATCCATCCGGTCGACCACGTCGACGTACCCCTCCGGACTCACCCGGACAATGTCACCGGTTTTGAACCAACCGTCGTCGGTGACGGCCTGTTCGGTCGCGTCGGGGGCGTTGTAGTACTCCTGTGTGACCCACGGGCCACGCATCCAGAGTTCGCCCAGCGACTCGCCGTCCCAGGGCACTTCCTCGCCGTCGGTGTTGACGACTTTGAACTCCAGCCCGGCAATCGGGAGCCCCGCGGAGTGGCTCCGCAGGTCGAACAGTTCCTCCTCTGGCAGGTCGGTCATACCGGGCTTTGGCTCGTAGGCGTGGGTGACCGGTGACGTCTCGGTCATGCCGTAGCCGGAGATGAGGTCCACGTCGAACTCCTGCTTGTAATCCTCCATCAGCGACCGCGGCGTCGCGGACCCGCCGCTGGTGAAGTACCGAACCGAGGAGAAATCCACGTCAGTGTCACGGGCGTACTCTAGCAGATCCATGAACACGGTCGGGACCGCTGCGGAGACGGTCACGTCCTCTTCGTCAATGAGCATCGCCAGGTCCTCGGCCGACGGGTTCGGCCCGGGGAGGACCGTCTTGGCTCCAGCAGCGATGGTCGTGAACGGACGACACCAGCCGCTAACGTGAAACATCGGAACGTACGTCAGCTCTACGTCGTCGGTCTTGATACCGGCCTGGCTGGTCATCAGCGACATGACCTGTGTCCAGTACATCTTCTGGGTGTACTCGACGCCTTTCGGCTTGCCTGTTGTCCCGGACGTGTAGCACATCCCCGCCGGCTGGTCCTCGGGCAGTTGCGGGAAGGAGTAATCGGGGTCGCCGTCGGCGATGAACGATTCGTAATCGACGACTGGCCCCAGCGACGTTTCGGGGACGGTGTCGCCCATCACGATGTACTGCTCGACGGACGCGAAGGCCTCCTCGTCGTAGGCACCTTCGAGCTTTTCTAGCATGACGGGGTCGACGATGAGGATTTCGTCCTCGGCGTCGGCTACGATGTGCTGGATGTGCTCGTCGGGCAGGAGGAGATTAATCATGTGGACCTGTGCGCCCATGCAGGCGACCCCGTAGTAGGCTTCCTGGTGCCAGTGATTGTTCCAGGCGAACGTCCCGACTCTGTCGCCGCGTTCGATACCTGCCTGTTCGAGGGCTGAGGCCAGCTTTCGTACGCGCTCGGCGTACTCCGCTATCGTGTATCGGTGAATCCCCTGATGTGTCCGCGAGACAATCTCGCTGTCAGGGAACACGTTCTCGCCACGCCACAGGAATGACCGGAGGTTGAGTGGTGCACCACCTGGCATACTCCGTGTCAACACACACCGATATGTTAAAACTAGCCCTGCTCGCTGTGGTAGCCCTCGGCGTGCCACCCGCAGTTCGTGGCCAGCGCTATCCGAAACTGTAAACCAGCGGTAAATTTATACCGGAACCGTGTGAAGCGACCCCATGCAGCGACAACGGAGTGATATCCAGTGAGCGAGTCCGTACTGCTCTCTATCAACGACGGCATCGCCACGCTGACACTAAACGAACCGCAGACGCGGAACGCGCTCACACAGCCCGTATACGACGCGCTGGAGCGCCACCTCGATACCATCGAGACTGCGTCCGATGTTCGATGTGTCGTCATCGAAGGCACTGGCGAGTCGTTCTCGGCCGGCGGCGACATCGAGGGGATGAGCGAGCGGCTCACGAACGACGACCCGACCGACGACGCCGTCAGCGAACTGGCTCGCCGGACCCGCGACACCATCGCCAGAGTCGTCGCACTGCCCGTCCCGACCGTCGCAAAGGTCGACGGGTCGGCCGTCGGGGCCGGCGCGAACCTCGCGATCGCCTGTGACATCCAGCTGGCGAGCGAGTCGGCCAGCATCGGCTTCGTGTTCCGGCAGGTCGGCCTCAGCGTCGACGCTGGCACGTCGTATCTGCTCCCCCGTATCGTCGGGACCAACGTTGCAAAAGAGCTAGTGTTCACCGGCGAGATTCTCGACGCCGAGCGAGCCGCGGAACTGGGCCTGTTCAACCACGTCTACGACGCCGAGTCGTTCGAGTCCGAGGTCGCGGCGACTGTCAGCCGCATTGCCAATGGGCCCACCATTGCCCTCCGGCATTCCAAGCGGCTGCTTCAGGACGGCCTGGAGAAGTCCTTCGACCGCGCCCAGCGCGACGAGGCAACTGCCCAAGGTATCGTCTTCGAGACGGCCGACCACGAGGAGGGTGTCGAGGCGTTCCTGACCGACCGCCGGCCGGAGTTCGTCGGACGGTGACACGACCCGCAGCTTTTCATGACACGGAGCCAAATCAGACACTATGACTGAACACAGCAGCGACTACTACCAGCGGCTGGTCGACGAAAATGCGCTCGAAGAATTTCTTACAAGGGAAATAGGCCCGGCCGAGACGTTCGACGTTGCGCGCCACGAGCAGGGCCACTCCAACGAGACGCTGTTTGTCACCTGGGGCGACCGAGAACTGGTCGTCAGGCGGCCCCCGCCGGGCCAGACCGCCGAGACGGCACACGACGTGTTGCGGGAGTATCGCGTCATCGACGCACTGCAGGACACAGCCGTCCCGGTCCCGCCGACGGTGACGGCCTGTGACGACCAGTCGGTCATCGGCAGCGATTTCTACGTTATGGCCCGCGTCGAGGGGACCGTCATCCGAGATGACGAGCCAGCACGCTTCGGGAACGACGACGCCCGAGCGGCAGTCGGCACCGAGTTGGTCGACACTCTCGCGGCCATCCACGAGGTCGATCCGTCAGCCGTCGGCCTGTCCGACCTCGGCCGTGCGGACGGGTATGCGAAGCGGCAGGTCGCGCGCTGGGGGAAACAACTGGCCTGGGCGTTCGAGCGGACGGCCGAGTCCCGCACTATCCCTGAACTGGAGCGGGTCGGCTCGTGGCTTCAGGACGAGTGTCCCGACGACCATCCGGAGACACTGGTGCATGGCGATTACAAGCTCGACAACGTGATGTTTGGCCCCGACGACAGCCCCGAACTCGCCGCCGTGTTCGACTGGGAGATGGCAACGCTGGGTGACCCACGGGCCGACCTCGGCTGGCTGCTCTCGTACTGGCGCGACGCCAAGGACCCCGAGCCGGAGATTCCCGACCTCGCCATGGAGTTCATCGAAGCGCCGGGCTACCTGACCCGGACGGACCTGGTCGACCGCTGGGAAGCCCAGACCGGCCTGACGTTCGAACACGAGCGGTTCTATCGGACGCTCGCCGTGTACAAGCTCGCCGCCCTTGGTGAGATGTTCTACCGCCGCTATCTGGAAGGCAACGCCGACGACCCGTTCTACCCGCTGATGGAGAACCGCGTGCCCGCGCTGGCCGACCGCGCGATTCGGATTATCGAGGGCGACGAACCGCTCTAACAGAGAAGAAATAAGCGCCGGTTTTCGTGTCGAAGTCCCGGTAGATGGCAGCAACCCCATACACAGCTCGCCGGTGGCTTTCTGGCTGGTAATAATCGTCGACGTATTGCGACACAAAACGGATGCCAGGGGGATGATTGATATGTGTTGCAATAGACACTACGCGTATGCGAGCAGAGCAGCCAGAGATAGCGACAGTTGCAGTGCTCGGTGCGGGAACGATGGGCCACGGCATCGCCGAGGTCACGGCAATCGCCGGCTACGACGTCGTGCTGCGTGACATCGATGCGGACATCGTCGAAGGTGGCTACGAGGAAATCAAGTGGTCGCTCGAAAAGCTCGCCGAGAAGGGGCGACTCGACGAGGACCCCGACGACGTGGCGGCGCGGGTCGCGACGACGACCGATCTGGAAGCGGCGGTGAGCGACGCGGATCTGGTCATCGAGGCCGGCCCGGAACAGCTCTCGGTGAAACAGGACATCTTCGAGTCCGTCGACGCCGCAGCGCCCGAAGATGCGCTGCTGGCGACGAACAGCTCCTCGCTGTCCATTACGGAGATCGCCGCAGCGACGGAGCGGCCGGACTCGGTGCTGGGCCTACACTTCTTCAATCCGCCGGTGAAGATGGACCTCGTCGAAGTCATCTACGGCAAGGCAACGACCGACGAGACAGCCCAGCGCGGCTACGAGTTCATCGAATCGCTCGGCAAGACGCCGATATACGTCCGCAAGGACGTGCGTGGGTTCGTCGTCAACTCCGTCCTCGGGCCGTTCATGAGCGAGCCGGCCTGGATGGTCTCGGCGGGCGAGGCGACCATCCGGCAGGCCGACGCCGCGATGGTCCACGAGCGAGGCTACCCGATGGGCCCGTTCGAACTCGGCGACCTGACCGGCATCGACATCGGCTACCACGTCCGGACGGAGGCCGGAAGGCCGGTGCCGCCCATCATGGCGGAGAAAGTCGAAAATGGAACTCTCGGCCGCAAGACTGGCAAGGGGTACTACGACTACGACGACGGCGGCGGCCCAGAGTACGTCCCGGAGGATGCCGAGGGGTTCGACCATCTCCGCGTCGAAGCGGTGATGGCGAACGAGGCCGCAAAGCTCGTCGGCGACGACGTAGCGACGGCGGAGGCCGTCGACACGGGGATGCGACTCGGAGCCGGGTTCCCGGAGGGGACCTGCCGCCGGGCCGACGACATCGGCCTCGACAGGGTCCTCGAAAAACTCCGGAAGCTCCACGACGAGCACGGCGACGACCGCTACGAGCCAGCGGAGTACCTCGTCGAACTCGTGGAAGCCGGCCACACCGGGACGGAAGCAGGACGGGGTTTCCACGAGTACGACACCGGCGACAGCCCGGGTGACTACCACACCATCAACTGGGAACTCGACGGCGATGGCCTGCTGGAAGTGGAACTCGACCGCCCGTCGCGGATGAACGCTATCAGCGAAACCCTCGCGGACGAGGTCGTTGACCTGCTCTCGTCGGTCGACGAGGACGACGTCCGGGCCGTCGTGTTCGAAGGGGCCGGCGACCGTGCCTTCTCCGCCGGGGCCGACATCTCCGGCTTCGCGGACCGCGACCCCGCACAGACGTCGGAGCCGACAGCAGTGTTCACGACGGTCGCCGAGTACCCCCGACCGACGCTGGCGCGCATCGACGGCTACTGTCTCGGCGCGGGGCTGGAACTCGCTCTTGCTTGTGACCTCCGGCTGGCGACGACAGACTCGGAGTTCGGCTTCCCCGAAATCACGCTTGGCCTGCTCCCCGGCGGCGGTGGGACACAGCGCGCGATCCGAATGCTGACCGATGCGCGGGCGAAGGAACTCGTGTTCCGGGGCGAACACATCTCCGCCGAGCGGGCGGCTGACTGGGGACTCATCAATCGGGCTGTCGACGCCGACGAGTTCGATGGCGTGGTCGAAGAGTTCGTTGCGGACCTCGTTTCCGGGCCGCCGATTGCCCTCCGGAAAGCCAAGCGCGTAATGAACGAGGGGGCCGACGAGAGCCTCGACGCCGGCCTCGAAATGGAGAGCCAGGCCTTTGCGCTCCTGCTGACGACCGACGACGTAGCGGAAGGGACGGCGGCCTTTGCGGCCGACCGGGAACCGGAATTCGAAGGAGAGTAGCGACCGTTGCCGCTGACCGCCCGGTCCTACTCGCGGTAGCGACGCACCGGCTCCAGTTCCTCGCTGTCCACGTCCTCGAAGGCCTCCCGGGCGATGGTCCGCAGGTGGACCTCGTCTGCTCCGTCGACGATGCGGAACGTCCTGACCAGCTCATAGAAGTCCGCAAGCGGGAGGTCCCGGCCGATGCCGTTGCCGCCACAGAACTGGACCGCAGTGTCGATAGCGTCCTGCGTCGCCCGGGCGGCGAACACTTTGCTCATCGACACCTCGACGCGGGCTTCTTTGCCGGCGGCGATAGCGTCCGCGGCGGCCCGGACCAGCGCCCGCGCGGCCTGAATCTGTGTCTCCTGTTCGGCGATTTCAAAGCGGACGTGCTGTTTATCGGCCACGGAGTCGCCGAAGGCCTGCCGTTCGGTGGTGTAGGCCTTGGCGATGGACAGCGCCCGCTCGGCCATCCCCGAGAAACGCATGCAGTGGGTGAGCCGCGCCGGGCCGAGCCGTTGCTGGACGTGCTGGAAGCCGTTGCCTTCCTCGCCCAGCAGGTGCTCCTCGGGGACGCGAACGCCGTTGAACTCGATTTCGGCGTGGCCCTTCGGGTCGCCCTGACTCCCCATGTGCGGGACGTTCCGAACGATGTCCACGCCGTCGGCGTCGGCCGGGACGATGAACACTGAACACCCCTCATACGGGTGGACGTCCTCGTCCGTCCGAGCGAAGACGAGCAGAATGTCGGCGTCAACACCCCCGGTCGTCCACCACTTGTGGCCGTCGATGACCCACTCGTCACCGTCCTTCTGCGCCGTGGTGCGTATCATCTTCGGGTCAGAGCCCGCGCCCTGCATCGGCTCGGTCATCGCGAAGCCCGACTGAATCTCACCCTCGACGAGCGGGTCGAGGTACTCCGATTTCTGGAGGTCAGTCCCTTGCATCTCTAGCAGATGCATATTCCCTTCGTCGGGCGCGTCGACGCGCATCGCAAGTGGACCGAGCAGACTCCGACCGGCTTCTTCGAACGTCGGCAACACGTCCCGGAAGTCATAGCCCATCCCGCCGTGTTCTTCAGGAATCTGTGGAGCGTACACGTCGTACTCCCGTGCGGCAGCGCGGAGGTCGCGAACTGTTGCGTCGGAGATAGCCGTCCCGCCCGCGAGTTCTCGCTCCCGCGGGATGACGACCTCGTCCATCAACGCTCGGGCACGCTCGGCAAGCGTAGTCGCGGCCTCGGAATCGGTGAACGATATCATGGCACATTCTCGTTCTCGCACGTCGACATCATAAGTGTTGGAGCACAGCGAACGCGTGGTCGGTTGTTTATTTCCCGGCGCTGTGCTCCGACACGCCCACCCCGGCGCATCCGGGAGACGCCGGGCGTCGGCGGCAGTTTCATACCCGGGCCAGTCCAAGCCGCTGCCGTGAGTGAGAGTCCAGACGTTGAGGCCGTCTTCTGGGACATCGGGGGCGTCATCCTTCGGATGGCGTCCGTCCGGGCGGCCCACCGCGAGTTTGTCGAACGGCTGTGTGCCGAGTACCCGGCCACTGCGGCTTCCGACGCGGCCCTCGAACGATGGCGGAACGTCCTCGGAACGTACTTCGGCGAGCGCGAGGGGACAACGTTCCGGCCCGCCCGCGAGGGCTACCGGCGGGCAGTCGACGAGATTCTGACAGTCAGTCCCAAGGAAACCGAGTGGGAATCACTGTTCCAAGAAATCCGTAACGAGCAGGTCAGGCCCAACCCCGACGCCATCGCGGCCATTGAGGAACTGGCAGACGCGCCGCTCCATCAGGGCGTCATCAGCGATGTGGACGCCGACGAGGGCGAGCAACTGTTGCGGACCTTCGGCGTCTGGGACGCGATGGATTCGTACACCGCCTCGGAGTCCGTCGGTCGAACCAAGCCCGACCCGGCGATGTTCGAAACGGCGCTCGGGAAGGCTGGGGTCGCACCGACACAGGCCGTGATGGTCGGTGACCGCTACGAGCACGATATGGACGGCGGAACGCGGGCCGGGCTGTGGACGGTTGCCTACGGGGCCGAGGACGGACCCGCCGTGGATGTGGCTCTTGACGATCTCCGAGAGTTACCGGACTGGCTCGGCGTTTCGAAGTGAGACCGCGGCACCGACCGTCGTTACTGGAACTCCCGGCGCTCAGATGTCAGGCGTCTCTTCGAGCCGTGGGACGCCGGCGGCGGTGATGGTCTGACCGACGATGTACGACGAGGCCGGACTGGCGAGGAACAGCGCGATGTCGGCGATCTCCTCCGAGAGACCGATGCGGCGCTCGACGGCCTCGCGGTCGATGTTGTCGGCGCTGACGCCCATCTGTGACTCGACGCCCGGCGTGGCGACGAAGCCAGGCGCGATGCAGTTGATGCGGATGTCCCGGTCGGCCCACTCCGCCGACAGCGTCGACGTGAGATTGCTGACGCCGGCCTTTGCGGCCCCGTAGTGGCTCATGTACGGCGCGCCCTGTTCCCCGGCGACGCTGGAGAGGTTGATGACCGTCCCGCCGCCGTCCGCGGCCAGCGCGTCCCCGGCCGCCTGCGTGCAGTGGTAGGTCCCGTGGAGGTTGATGTCGACGATGGTTTTCCAGCCGTTCTCGCTGATGTCGTCGAACCCGGACATGAAGCTCGCGCCGGCGTTGTTCACGAGCACGTCCAGCCCGCCGAACTCGTCGACGGTCGCTTCCACTAGCGCCTCGACGGCCTCGCGGTCTGTCACGTCGCATTCGATAGCGACCGCCTCACCGGGCCGGTCGCTGTCGTTGATTTCGTCGGCCACCGGTCCGACGTTGTCCTGTTCGCGCGAGCAGACAACCACGTCGGCCCCGTCGGCCGCGAACTCCTCAGCGATTGCCCGGCCGATGCCGCTCGATGCACCCGTTATAATCGCCCGCTGTCCTTCCAGGCGAAACCGCTCCGTGTGTGACTTTGACATCGCATCGGACATCTCGGGCATCCGCAATAAAGCTACGTCCTGAGTGTTCTCTTCCGGATTCCGTTGAATATAGTTGAACAGCCAGAACAGCCTGTGGGCGCTGTGTCTCCCTGTGGTGGCGTCGCGAGTAACCGGCGATCCCCGGTAGCATTAACACCGGTGCGGGATACGGTTACAATGTGTATGTCTAGCAATAGTAGCGGCCCACAGTCCCGGGACCGGCGGGTGCGAACGCGGCAGTGCCGACTCGACCAGCAACCGAAGCGTCGTGCCACGGCCGCTTGTGAGGGCCGGTAAGATGGCCGGCGAGTTCGATGCAGTCGAAGTCGGCGACGGCTTCACCACGTCGGGGCGAACCATCACTGAGGCCGATGTGGTCAACTTCGCGGGTGTCAGCGGGGATTTCAATCACCTCCACACGAACGCCGAGCGGATGGCCGACTCGGGGTATGGCGAACGAATCGCCCACGGTGCGCTGGTGTTTTCAGTCGTCACTGGCCTCCTGTGGCAGGCCCGCGACGAGGCCGAAAAGCGCCACATGGTCGCGTTCTACGGCATCGACCGGCTTCGGTTCGTCAAGCCGGTGTTCCTGGGCGATACGATTCACGTCGAGGCCGAGATTGTCGATACCGAACGGCGGGACCATCCGGTTGCGACGGGCGTCGTCCGAACCGAAGTCACCGCGGTGAATCAGGCCGACGAAGCTGTCTTTTCGGCCGAGTTCCTGACGCTCCGGCGGTAGGTTGCGCGATCTCTCAGCTTTAGTGCAGTCTCACAGCACGCGGTCGGCGATGATGTTCTTCTGGATCTCGCTGGTCCCTTCGTAGATCTTGGTGATGCGGGCGTCGCGGTAGTACCGCTCGACGTTGTGGTCGGTGACGTAGCCCGCGCCGCCGTGGACCTGAATCGCCTCGTCGGCCACGTCGACGGCGTGCTCGCTGGCGAACAACTTCGCCATGCTGGCCAACTTCGTCGCCACATCGAGGTTGCCAGAATCGATCGCGCTGGCGGCGCGATACGTAAGCGACCGCGCGGCCTCGACGTTGGTGGCCATCTCCGCGACCTTGTGTTCGATGGCCTGGAACTCGCTGATCGGCTGGCCGAACTGCTCGCGCTCGTTCGCGTACTCGATAGAGTCGTCGATGGCGGCCTGTGCAGTGCCGACGGCCTGCGCGGCTACGTTTGCCCGCCCGCTCGCGAAGAAGTCCATCAGCTGGTAGAAGCCAGCGCCCGCTTCTCCGACGAGGTTCTCCTCGGGCACGCGAACGTCGTCGATGATGATTTCGGCCAGGTCCGACGCGCGGATGCCGAGCTTGTTGTCGATTTTCTCGGCCTGCAGGCCGTCGGTGTCTGTCGGCACGAGGAACGCGCTGATGCCCTCGTGGCCGGCGTCGGGGTCGGTTTTTGCCATCACGACCATCACATCGGCGACGGTGCCGTTCGTGATCCACATCTTGTTGCCATTGAGTACCCAGCCGTCGCTGTCGCGTTCGGCGTAGGTCTCGATACCGGCCACGTTCGAGCCGTGGGCGGGTTCGCTGATGGCGCTGGCACACGCCGACTCGCCGCTGGTGATCTTCGGCAGCCACTTTTCTTTCATCCACTCGTCGCCGTACTTCTGAATCATGCTCGACCCGAAGCCACGGGAGCCGATGGCGCTCCCGATGCCCGGGTCGGCACGCCACAGTTCTTCGGTGACGACGACACCGGTGAGGCTGTCCATCCCCGCGCCGCCGTACTTCTCGGGGACTTCCGGCGCGATGAGGTCGTACTGTGCCGCCTGCTCCATCAGTTCCGCTGGGTAGCGTTTCTCCCTGTCACATTCCGTTCCGAGCGGCTCGATCTCGTTCTCGCCGAATTCACGCACTGCTTCTCGGACTGCCGTCTGCTCGGCCGTCAAGCTAAACGCCATATTCGATGTGTGATGGCCACCCAAATATAGATTTGGTCGACTGTGGCTTCTGCGTGCCGGGGCATACGGCCACGGAGCGCCCACTGTCGACATGGGCTCTGATGGCCAGCCCATCGTGACCGTCCCGCTGTACCTGTGAGGGAGCTTGGAACAGACTGCGGACTCTCCCGCATCTTTAATGTGAATGGTTTGGAACGTGGTACCACCCACCGAGGGTAGACCATGGCAGACCCAACGAGCACACCCAGCGACAGGAGCACAGCATATACCAACGGTATCGGTCGGCGGTCATTCATCAGAGCGGCCGGGGCGAGCGCAGCGCTCGGACTGTTCGCCGGCTGCAGCGGTGACGGCGGCGGTGGTGGGGAGAACCCTGATGGAGGTGGTGGCATCTCCGAGACGGTCACCATCGGCCACCTCGCACCGCTGAGCAACCCACTCGGCATCGGCTCGAAGCGGTCGGCGGAGATGGCGGTCGCGGAAATCAACGACGACGGTGGTATCGCCGACCAGACCGTCGAACTCGTTACGAAGGACACGCGGGCGTCGCCGTCCGAGGCGCGCACCGTCGCAGGCGAGTTGGTCCGACAGGAGGAAGTCGACGCCATCGTCGGCACGTTCTCCAGTGAGGTGACCCAGTCCATCATGGACCTGGTGTCGGAGTTCAACACGCCGTTTCTGGTCACCGGCTCCGCCGCGCCGAGCACCGTCACGGAGTTCGTCGCGTCCGACTACGAGCGCTACAAGAACACGTTCCGGGTCGGGCCGGTGAACTCCCACTTCCAGGCGGAGGTCATCAGCCAGTACGCCAGCCACCTCTCGGACCGCCACGGGTGGAACACGTTCGCCGTCGTCGCCGACGACGCCGAGTGGACGACGGTGTTCCGGAACCGGCTGGTCGACCTGCTGAGGGAGGCGGACTTGGACGTACCGATGGTGAACGGGCTGGCAACTGATACCACCTCATTCGGGTCGGTACTAGACGACGTGGACGAGGTGGGCGCGGACGCGATGTTCCGCTTCTTCGCGCACATCAACGGCGGGCCGATGGCGGCCCGCTGGGCGGAGGGCGAGTACGAATTTGGCATCGAAGGAGTCCACGTCGCGTCGATGCTGCCGGCTTACTACCAGCTCACCGAAGGCGCGGCGGCCTACGAGACGACAACCCAGTCCGGCGCGGCGGGTGTCACCGACATCACGTCGAAGACGGTCCCGTTCACGGAGTCGTACATGGAGGAGTACGGGGACGCCGATGACCCGCCGAGCAAGCCGATGTACATGGGCTTTGTGACCTACGACGCGATACACGTCTTCAAGAACGCCGCCGAGCGCGCCGGTACCGTCGACCAGGAGAACAACCTCGATGCAATTGTCGACGCGCTGCTCCAGACCGACTTCACTGGAACGGCCGGGCAGGTCCAGTTCTACGGGGCCGACGAGACGTACGCCCACGACCTCCGAGAGAAGCGGGATAGTGACGGCATCATCACGAACTACCCGCTTACCCAATGGCGCGAGGGCGGGTCTCTGGAGTGCGTCTACCCGGAAGACTTGCGGACCGCCGAACACGCCGCGCCACCGTGGATGGGGTGAACGATGCTGGGAGACATTGCCAGCGTCATCGTCGACGGCGCGCTCATCAGCGCCGTCTACGCCCTGATCGCTATCGGCTTCACCATGGTGTTTGGCGTCGGCGGCGTGTTGAACCTCGCCCACGGAGCGCTGATAATGGCCGGCGCGTACACCTACCTGAGTCTCGTCTCGGACAGTATCCTCGCGAGCGTGACGCTGCATCCGATAGTCGCGTTCCCGCTCACAATCGTCATCGTCGGGCTCATTTCCTACGGTCTCTACGTCGTGCTGGTCCGGACCATCGAGGAGAACGTCGTCATCACGTTCCTCGCGACCATCGTGGTCGCCATCGCCTTCACCGAACTCGTCACGCTCGTGTTTCACGCCCAGCCCTACCAGTACAGCGTGGTACCGGGCGTGCTGCAGGTCCAGGCGCTCGGGACCCGCATCCTCTACGTGGAACTCGCGGCCTTCGTCGCCTCCTGGGTCGCGATGGGCCTGCTCTGGTACTACGTCACCAAGACCGACAGCGGCCGGTCGATACGCGCCACCTCGATGAGCGAGCGCGGGGCCATGCTCACCGGCGTCGACGTGTCTGGCGTGCGTGCCCGCACGTGGCTCGTCGCGGGCGGCCTGGCTGGCATCGCCGGCGTGTTTTTGGGCGGCATCGGCGCGGCCGAACCGACGATGTGGCTGGAACCGCTCGCGCTCGCCTTTATCATCGTCGTCGTGGGCGGCATCGGCTCCATCAAGGGGTCGGTCGCCGCCGCCTACATCGTCGGCTACCTGCAGACGGCAACCGGACAGTTCCTCGGACAGAGCGTTCGCGGCATCATGTCGCTGGTGGTCCTCGTGGTCGTCCTACTGGTGCTGCCACAGGGCCTGTACGGCACGGAGTTCGTCCATGAGTGACCGAGAACAGACCGGCCAGGGTGTCGGTCGACTCGTTGGCCGCGCCGAATCGGTGCTAAGAGACAACATCCTCGCGCAGGGAGCCGGCGTCATCGGAGCGGTCGGCCAGCCAGCGGAGCGGCTGCTCTGGCCGGTCGCCGAGCGGTACAACCGCAGGCTCGGCGAGCGCTTCGGCGAAGTCACCGGCCTGCAGTTGTTGTTGCTGGTGGTGGCCCTTGGCGGTCTCGTCACTGCGCCGCTGTGGGGGCCGGATTACCTCAGACCGCTCACGCTTGGCGCGGTCTGGGCTATCTTCGCAATGGGCTGGGACATCCAGAGCGGCTACACCGGCTACATCAGTTTCGGCCATTCAGCGCTGTCGGGAGCGGCCGGCTACACCACCGGCCTGTTGACACTGCATCTCAGCCCCGAGCTACCGCTGTTTGTCACAGTGCCGCTGTCGATACTCGCGACGACGGCGCTAGGGCTGGCGATTGCCGTCCCGTCCCTCCGACTACGGGGCCCGTATTTCTCGCTTGTCACCTTCGTCACCGTCTTGCTGTTCTACCGGCTGACGAAGGCGTTGAGCCACTGGACGAACGGCCTGCGTGGCATTCGCGTCGACGTGTTCACCTACGACCTGACGCTGCAGTACTACATGGTTGTGGTGCCGATGCTCGCCGTTGCGGCCACGCTGACCTACGTCGGACGTTCCGATGTTGGCACAGTACTGATCGCCATCCGAGAGAACGAGGACGCCGTCTCGGCGGCCGGGCTGGACCCGACGAAATTCAAGCTCTGGTCGTTCGTGCTGAGCGCGGTTCCGATGGGCATCGGCGGCGTCCTGCTTGCCCACGTCAACGCGGGCGTCGACCCCCAGACGTTCGTCATCGTGGACAACAGCATTCAGATGATCGCGATGGCGGTTATCGGCGGCATGAGCTCGATTCTGGGGCCACTGGGCGGCGCGTTCCTGTTCGTTGGACTCCGGGACGTGTTCCTCGTCGGTCTCGGCGAGGAACTGCGCTGGCTCGCCCTCTGGCTGCTCGTTCTCCTCGTGCTGGTGTTCGCCCGGGACGGACTGTTCCGTCTCCTCTGGCGTGCACTCGGCGCGCTGGGAGGTGACCGACGGTGACGCTGCTGTCGGTTGAGGACTTGACCAAGCAGTTCGGCGGCCTCGTCGCCGTCGACGACCTCTCCTTTGGCGTCGAGAGCGGCGAGATACTCGGCCTCATCGGCCCCAACGGCTCCGGCAAGACGACCGTGTTCAACTGCATCATGAGCATCTACGCGGTGACTAGCGGAACAGTGCGTTTCGATGGCGCGGACATCACGGACAAGAAGACGCACCAGATTGTCAACCGTGGATTGTCGCGTGTCTCTCAGGAGTCCAATCCGATCGGGTCGATGACCGTCCGAGAGAACATCGAACTGTTCACCTTCCCCAACAGTATCCGCTCGTTCGACGGGGGTGCAAACGACGATGCAATCGCCGGCTACGCCGCACAGGTCGACATCGAAGACGCACTTGATGACGACCCCGGCTCCCTGCCCCACGCTGACGTTCGCCGCCTCGAAATTGCGAAAGCGCTGGCGACAGAGCCGGACCTCCTCCTGCTGGACGAGCCCTTCGCCGGCCTAAACCAGACGGAGGTCCGGCAACTCTCCAAGCAGTTCGAATCGTTCCGCGAGCAGGGCATCACGATGGTCGTCGTCGACCACAACATGCGCGGCCTGATGGACCTCGTCGACCGAGTCGTGGTGTTGCACAACGGCCAGAAACTGGCGTCTGGTGACCCGGCCGACATCGTCGGTGACGAGCGGGTCCAAGACGCCTACCTCGCCGGGGAGGTGAGCGCGGTCCAATGAGCGACCCGCTGCTCGAAGTCGAAGACCTCGACGTGTACTACGGCAAGTCTCAGGCGCTGGACGGCGTTTCGCTGACCGTTGAGCGCGGGGAGATCGGCGGCATCGTCGGCCCCAACGGCGCGGGGAAGACGACGCTGTTGGACGCCGTTGCCGGCTTCCTCGACTACGGCGGGACGATTCGGTTCAACGGGCGAGACGTGGCCGACCTCAACCCCCAGCAGCTGGTCAACGACGGCCTCATCTACTGCACCGAGGACCGCGACCTGTTCCCGTTCTTCTCGGTGCACGAGAACCTGCTCATGGGCGCGCAGTTCCGCGAGGACCGCGACGCCGTCCGAGCTGACCTGACGATGGTGTACGACCTGTTCCCGCGGCTCGACGACCGCCGGGACCAAGAGGCCCAGACCATGAGCGGCGGCGAACAGCAGATGCTCGCCCTCGGACGGGCGCTGATGGGTGACCCAGAGTTACTCGTCCTCGACGAGCCGACGCTCGGGCTGGCTCCCGTCATCATCGACGACATCAGCGACGCCATCGAGACGCTGAACGACCAGGGCCAGACGCTCCTGCTCGTCGAGCAGAACGCCACGTTCGCGCTGCGCCACGCCCACCGGCTCTCACTGCTGGAATCCGGCCGGGTCGAGCTCAGTGGCTCCGCCGCGGAGTTCCAGAACAACGACTACATCACAGAGGCGTACGTCGGCATCCACTGAGCGAGCGTCGGCGAACCGAACTCTCGGACGTGTGCTAACACTACGTCCGTCGCCGGCTGGCACTCGCGCAGTCGCACTTCGCTGTCGATAGTTCGTATTCTCGAACAGATGCCGAATACAGTGAAAGCAACAGGTGGCCATCCATCGGACTACAGCGCCCCGCGAAATAGGCGCATATGTGGCTGTACGCGCTTGCCGCTGTCCCCTACCATGTCGGTCCATTGCCGGCAAACGTAGAGCGCACCGGGATCAAACAGAATCGATGTGTTGCTTGTTCCGTATGCTGAAACTGACAGTGTTCCACGGCACTGTGGCTCGCCGATAGCCCCGTCCAGCGGAAGAGACAGGAGACTGTTCAGTTCAGGGGAATAATAACCGTACTTTTGTTATCCGACGGGACAAGAGAGAGTAGACTGCCCGAGCGTGTGTCGCCCGTGGGAGCGGATACACCGGCCCAGCGGCAGGGTACCAGTTGACGTGGACTAGTTAGCTGCCACCGGGCCGGGCTTACGCTACGACGCAGGCACTTTTGATATCGTTCGACCTATCCGAACGATCACAACAGGGGCAGTGCGTCTTTGATGATGTGAGATTACCGAGACCACGGTAACAGGCCTGGTCAAGGAGAGATATCTAAACTTGCGAAATATAGCTAATTATTCCGACAAACTGAGATTAGATTGAGAGATTAACTACTAAATAGATGTGTCGACACTCAGAGTGGGCCAAGTATTTTCCTATCACGTAGTTATATCCACACGTATTGGACAGGTAACAACAAGACTGCAACTCACTTTTGCAGTGAAACAGCCGGTAGATGCGTCTGTTGTAACAAATATGGAAACGTATTTCTACAAGTGCGCATATATTTGCCCCTATGGGAGACGAAGAAGACATCGAAGGCGAGGCCGTGTCCGTATCGATGGAGATATCTGGGAATTACGACGAAGTCATGTCGAAACTGGCGACAGAAGACGAGGGGTCGACGTCGCTCGTCTCGCTACTCGACGACCTCGAACAGTTGCTTGACACGGTGGTCCGGATGGACGGTGGGACACGCAGTGCAATCGCCCAGCAACTGCCCGAGGATATGACCGTCTCCTTCGACGCCCAGGCAGTCGTCGATACGCTTCAGGTGCTCGAACGCTACGACCTCGTTGTCCTCGAAGGCAACACTTGGAAGCCCGGTCCGAAACTCACCACCGAAGAATAACGACCACTTCGGCAGACCCGTGGTGGGCCGACTCGTTTCACACCAGACCGGCGTCGTGATGTCCCACGGCCCAGCCGGTAGCGGTTGGCTAGTCCGTCACAAACGGACAGTAACGGTCGAAGTCGACGACTGTAACACCCGCCGGAGGACCGATTGCGGTGGTCAACGACGACGGATGTCCGGTCGGTGTGGACAACGTTCAGTAGCGGCCTCCTGCTGCCCAGTTCACTGACGGTCAGCAGATAAAGAGCTGTATAACAAATATCGGATAGTGCGGACCACTGTCTGCGAGCACATTGGGTGCTCGTACTCTCCCGACGCCCACCGTCTCATGCTCCCCTGTACGGGACGGTTTCACGCCGGGTTTGCCCACCCGGCATTGGTCCTTGATACGTCCATTGCACAACTGCAAGTCCCGAGCTGGGGCCGCAAACCGTGTCGCCAGCCCGAAACGGGCTGTGACACCAGCTATCCTGTGGCTGACAGGCCAGCTTTCGCATGCAGGCCGCACTCTCGTAGACGAACAGGCAGTAGCAAAGACCGTAATGTCACAGCCCCTCACTGACGCAGCACATCTGAGCGAGCGGGAACGCGAGTGTCTGAAACTGTGTCGAGAAGCAGTCGACGTGTGCGAGTGGTGTGCCGACAAGTGTGCGGAACTTGACGGCATGACCGAGTGTATTCGCCACTGTCATGACGTGACGGACGTCGCAGCCCTCCACTGCAAGCTCCTCGCGCGAGGGTCATCACACCGAGAAGCGATGGCCGGACTCTGCGCGACAGTTTGTCGGGAGTGTGCCAAAGAGTGTCAGCAGCACGACCACGACCATTGCCGTGCCTGTGCGGAGGTCCTTTCAGAGTGTGCTGAGGCCTGTGAAGCGATGGTCAAATAACGGCGACCGACGGCACGAACGAGCAACACGGTTTGTCACCGCCTCCCCGTTCGGCCTCAAATGCAAAAACAGTCGCAGCACGATACCCCGGTTTCTGACCGTCTGTCTGTTACAGGTCCGTGCTGAGACGGATTTGGTCCTCGGTGATGGTGTCGACGGCATCAGTCTGCAGCGGGTAACCGTCATCGGCGTCGGTGTCTTCCCAGCCGAGTTTCGTCAGGAGTGTCGTTTTCAGCCCGGGGTCCGGGTCAACGTAGGCGGTGCCGTATCTGTACCCGCTGACGATGCCGATTTCGTCGCCGGTACTCGTGACAACTGTCTTGCCGACATCGTCGTCGGTCAACTGGATCGTAGACATTGCAGTCGTCGCTACCGGCGGGATGCCCATCACCGACGTGCTTGCACACGCAGCCGCTGGGCGAGCGATGAGACGGTCATGTGGCTACCGACCCGTAATAGTCAACGAAAAGACATACCAGCGTGCCACTCCCAGTTCAGGTATCTATGCCCACCATCGTCTCCGGGACGGTTCCGGCCAGCGACCTAGCGCTCAATCACTCGCTGGAACAGTTACCGGAGCTGCAGTTCGAAATCGAGCGGATCGTCACGAGCGGTGACGACGCACTCATGCCGATGCTGTGGGTCCGTGGGAGTCAGCGCGAGGACATCGAGCAGACACTCGAAGCGGACCCCTCCGTTGACAACGTCGAACTGCTGGGCGACTTTGAGGACGAGTGGCTGTTCAGGATGGAGTGGGTCGACCACGTCGACCTCATCGTCCAGATGCTCACTAACTCAGAGGCGACGATTCTCGATGCCGTGGGCCATGGGACCGCCTGGAAGCTGCGAGTGCTGTATCCGCGTCGGTCGCTGTTCTCCAAGACGCACGACTTCTGTGCGGAGCACAACCTCGCCTTCGAGGTCTCCTCGATCCGGGAACTCGACGAAGACCCGGCGGGCCGCTACGGACTTACGTCGGCCCAGTACGAGATCCTCGCCGAGGCGTCCGACCGCGGCTACTTCGAGGTGCCCCGCGAGGTGGATTTGTCAGAGCTCGCCGACGCGCTGGGTATAACACACCAGGCAGCCTCCGAGCGGCTCAGACGCGCGACCGACGCCCTTGTCGAGGACGTGCTGTTTGTCGACTTCGACTGACGCACGGACCGTGCGTCGTTGCCGGCGCTACGTTTCCTCGCTTGAAGACCGACGACGGCGGGAGAGGTAGGCACCGAGTGCAAAGAGCCCGAAGGCCAGTGTTCGGCGAGACCGAAGTCGACTGCCGGAGCCTGAACGCGAGCCGCCCTGTTCGTCGTCCCCGGCGGACGACGCCGACTGGTCAGCGTCTGTGCCGTCCGACGGGTCCACTTCGGTGCGTCTTGACGCAGGCGCGGACGCTTCTGGCTCGGATTCGGCGTTTCCGTCCCCGTTCTGGGCCGCGTCCGCGAGCACTTCCTGTACAGCCTCCTTGACCGGTCGTTTGATGGCTTGTTCCGCGCTGGACTGCAGACGCCCGGCGACCCGGGGCCGCAGTGACGATGATTCGCTCATGTGGCGACTGGATAGACCGGAGGAACCAGAAGGAAGCTACTGCCTGCCAATGCAAGACCCGACGCGGCCGCCCACAGGTGCTACCAGTCCAGTGTCGCGTTGACGACGACGCCGAGAAGCAACACGATGGCGGCCAGATACAGCGCCGTGACGAACAGGAGCAAGGCACCGAGATAGCCGTAGGCCGCGTACCGACCCGCGGTACCGGCGTAGTAGAAGAACCCGACCTGGATAGTGATCCAGCCCACCGCGGCTAACAGCGTGCCCGGCACGACGTGCGTGAGCGAGGTTTCGACGGGCGGCAAAACGTAGTATATCGGGACGAACGCGATAGCGAGGGCGGCAAACGCTGCGAGATTGCCGACCAGCGTCGGATACGGGATCTGAAATTGAACGTACGTGAGCGAGACGCTCGTGGCCGACAGCAGGACGACAGCACCGAATAGCACTCCCATCACGACTGCGCTACGGGCGAGCTGGACCGGCAGCGAGATATCAGTGACCTCGCCGTACACCTCGGTAAAGGCAATTGTGAGACCACGGAACACCTTGCTGCCGCTCCAGGCCACGAACACCAGACTCAGCGTTCCAGTCGCCCCGTGGCCGCGCGTGTTCTCAAGCAGTTCGGTCAGAATTACCTGGCCGTTCTCGGAGAGGACCGTCCGAAGCAGGTCCAGCAGCGTGGCGGTGCCCCCGAACGTAGAGAGCACAGCGAGCAAGAGCGCAAGCAGTGGAACGATCGATGCAATCGCATAGTAGGCGATGCTGGCCGCCATGAACGGGACGTTTTCCTCGCGAACCGCCCGGACGATCTCGCGCCCGGTCGCGATACCACTCATCGGTGCCTGGGGCGCGTTCCGGTGACGTGGATTCTACCCACTAGCTGAACTGGACTCACAGTACGCGGGTCGCGAGCCACGGGAATAGAACGTCCGCCTGCGATGGCAGGCATTGTGTGACTCGGTGTCCGCCGACGACTGATGGGCAGTTCGAGTGTGGACTACAGGGTCCGATAATTGTCTGACGCACTCTCAGATTCTGACACGACGATGGCCGTGAACTGTCTGTATTCATATGTTTTCTGTGGCCAGAATGGTCAGATTTGGTATATGATTTCGGGGACGCAAGCGTTGCTCCAGATAGAGGTCTGAGCCAGATTTCGTTGCGTCAGTCGTTGTTTACCGCTGTGAAAAGTGTCTGCAATCGTAAACGTTTGCGGAGCGGTGACTACCAGCGATGGTGGACGTCGTCGAAGACGTACTCCTCGTAGATGTCACGCACCGCGCCGTGGACCTGATTCGAGAGCGGGTCCATCTCGCTGACCGCTGCGTTTGCCCGGACGTGGTCCGGCGAAGTCGAGCCGGGGATGACAGTCGATACCGCGTCGTGGTCCAGAATCCAGCGTAGCGCCATCTGGGCCATCGTCATTCGCTCGGGGACGTGCTCGCGGAGTTCGTCGACGGCATCGAAGCCTTCGTCGACCGGGAGGCCGGCAAAGGTCTCACCGCGGTCGAACGCCTCGCCTTCGATGTTGAAGTTCCGGTGGTCGTTCTCGGGGAACTCCGTGTCCCGGGAGAGGTTGCCGGTCAGGAGTCCGGAGGCCAGCGGGACCCGGACAATGACGCCGATGTCGCGGCGCTTGGCTTCCTCGAAGAACCGCTCCGCAGGCCGCTGGCGGAACATATTGAAGATTATTTGGACCGTTTCGATTTCCGGGTACTCGATGGCCTTCAGCGCTTCCTCGACGCGTTCGACACTGACGCCGCAGTGGTCGACCTTCCCCTCGTCTTGCAGCCGCGAGAGGGCGTCGAACGTCTCGGGCTGGTAGTAGGCATCGGTCGGCTGGCAGTGCAGTTGCAGGAGTTCCAGCGAGTCGACCCCGAGGTACTCCCGCGAGCGGTCGACGTGTTCGGAGAGATTTTCGTGGTTGTAGCGCTCGGCCGTGTGGGGGTCGAGCCGGCGACCGGCCTTCGTCGCGACGGTCACCTCGTCGCGGACTTCGCGTTCGTCGAGCACGTCGGCGATGCGCTGTTCGCTGAAGCCGTCGCCGTACACGTCGGCGGTGTCGATGAAGTCGACGCCAGCGTCGAGCGCAGTCCGGATCGTTTCCCGACCCTCCTCCGCCGAGACGTCGCCCCAGTCACCACCGATGTTCCAGGTGCCAAGTCCGACATCCGTCACGTCGTACCCTGTCGTCCCTAACTGTCGTCGGTTCACGGACGACCGTACCGGCGGCGGTCACTTGGTGGCTGTGGTACACAGCAACACTCTGGACAAAAAAGGGCAGTGTAGCCCGATAGCAGGCAGTCCGGTGGACGTGCCAACGTGGACGCCGGGGGCTACGTGAGCCACTTCGTCCGGCGGATGTCGTACCCACCGCAGTCCGGACACGAGTGGTACTGAACGTCGAACGACGCCTGGCACACCAGACAGGTGTACCGGCGTCTCGGTTCCTCCCCAGGGGACGCAGCGTTATCGAACAATCCCATCGACGACCACACGCCACCTTAGCAGTACGAGAGTAAAAACAGGGTAGATTGTTCACACCTTTCACACCAGTGGCGTCTGGCGATTGTGATTATGGAGTAGGGTAGTGGCAGCCGATGACTGGCAGCATAGAAGTGATAGTTAGTCTATATTTTTCCGGGAGAGAGGGACACTCCCAGCAGAGATGTGAGGCCGCCCCTGACTCAGGGGTTGTGACCACTGATATTAATGCCCAGTCACCGGGTACCCCAGGGTATGGATGCGGCACCCGCTGTCGGTGAGTTGACACCGCCGGATCGAACGCTGATGGGCCCCGGCCCGAGCGACGTACACCCACGCGTACTCAAGGCGATGAGTACGCCGCTGGTCGGCCACCTCGATCCCTCGTTCATCGAAATCATGGATGAGGTCCAGGGCCTCCTCCGATACACGTTCCGGACGGAGAACAAGTGGACGATTCCGGTCTCCGGGACCGGGTCCGCGGCGATGGAGGCGGCCATCGGCAACGTCGTCGAACCGGGCGATACGATGCTCGTCCCGACGAACGGCTACTTCGGCGACCGGATGGCGAGCATGGCCGAACGCGCAGGCGGCGAGGTCGTCACCGTCGACGCCCCCTGGGGCCAGCCGCTCGACCCAGTGGCAGTCGACGCGGCATTCAACGAACACAGCCCGGACGTGTTCGGGTTCGTCCACGCCGAGACCAGCACTGGTGTGCTCCAGCCGTCGGTACCCGAACTCACTGACATCGCCCACGCAAACGACGCGCTGGTCATCGCTGACAGCGTGACCTCGCTGGGCGGCGTCGAACTCCGCGTCGACGAGTGGGGCATCGACGTGGCCTACTCCGGCCCGCAGAAGTGCCTCTCCTGTCCACCGGGCGCGAGCCCGCTCACGCTTAACGACGACGCGATGGACAAGGTCCTCTCCCGCGAGTCCGAGGCCCGCTCGTGGTATCTAGACATCTCGCTGCTGGAAGGGTACTGGGGCGACGAGCGCGCCTACCACCACACGGCCCCAATCACGAACGTCTACGCGCTCCGCGAGGCGCTCCGACTCGTCGCCGAGGAAGGCATCGAGGAACGCTGGGATCGCCACCTGCGCGTCGCTGGCGCGCTGAAAGCCGGCGTCGAGGGCATGGGGCTGGAGATGAACGCCCCGGACGACTTCTGGCTCCCGAGCCTGAACACTGTCCGTGTGCCCGACAGCGTTGACGACGGCGCGGTCATCCAGTACCTGCTGGACGAGTACGACCTCGAAATCGCCAGCGGACTGGGTGCACTGGAAGGCGACATCTGGCGTATCGGCTGCATGGGTCATTCGGCCCGACGGCAGAACGTCAGCTATCTGCTTGCAGCGTTGGGTAACGCGCTCGGTGAGCAGGGCGCGGCCGTAGACGTGGACGCGGGGCTAGCGGCGATGAGCGAGCGCTTCTAACGCCACGCCAAGCCGACACGCGCAGTTCGATTCGAGATTCTGCAGGTCTATATTCAGCACCTTGTGGCCCCTCGGTTTTCGCTTTGATGCGAGATCTACGTCTACTGCTTCGAGCGCATCACAACAGTACGGTTCATATCACCCGGTCGAGCTGGTCACGCAGACTGGCTTTCTTACCCTGCGGGAACATATGTCATGATTTAATTCAGTTGCACTAACACATCTATGTGTGATGTACAGTGTACTCATACCCGTCGACAGAGACGAAGCGCGCGCGTCGAATCAAGCGAGCTATGTTTCACAGCTCCCGGATGCCACTGAAACCGTCGAGGCGACAGTACTCTACGTGGTGCCCCCCGACGAATTCGCCGACGCTGCTGAGGTGGCGTTCGACGACATAGACGCTGCTGTCCAGGCGGCCGATCAACTGGAAGCAGCCGGCGTCTCAGTAACTCGAACCGTTGACGACGGCGGCGTTGCCCAACAGATCGTCCGTACTGCGACCGAACTGGACAGCGATGAGATCGTCGTCGGCGGACGCAAGCGATCGGGCGTCTCGAAAGTCTTGCTCGGTAGCACTGCCCAAGACGTCCTGCTCTCAGCTGAGCGGCCGGTCACAATCACAGGCGAGAGCGTTGTCCTCGGCGACGGGATACGGCGAGTCCTCGTCCCAGTCGATACGAGCGAAGAGCGAGCACGGAACCAGGCTAAATACCTTGCTTCCCTTCCCAACACTCCCGATTCAGTCGAAGCAACAGTCCTCTTCGTGTTCCCTCATCAGGATTACAAGGGCGCTCCATCCCACAACTTCGAGGAGGTCGACGCCGCTGTCACTGCTGCGGAGCATCTGGAAGCGGAGGGCATCTCCGTCGAACGGGTCGCCGTCGGCGGTGAAGTCGGACGGAAGATACTCGACGCCGCAACGGACCGCGATGCCGACAGCATCGTCATGGGCGGACGCAAACGGTCGGGGATCGCGAACGTCCTCCTCGGGAGCACCACGCAGGATATCATGCTCGCTGCCGAACGCCCGGTTACGCTCACCGGCTGACCGCCTCCAGTGGGCTGGATGGTGCAGGGCCGAAAACCAAGTCGTCTTCCCCGACGTGGGGTATTCTCCTGCCTGTACCTCTTGGCAGTGTTGAACTGGAAAGTAACACGCAAGTTAAAGTAGATACTGACGGACGTATTTAGTATTGTAATATGAATGCAGATGACTATGTGAAAAATAATGAGTCGCGTCTGGCATCCGCAGAGGTTGATCAGACAACGCCAACTCCCCCGTTAACAGGCACGGGCAAACTCGTTTGCACGGATTCTCGATTGGTCTTTGACACGGCCAAGTCAATCACAGATATCCGGGTGGACAGTATTTCTGAGATCGATTACTCCCCACCGTCATACCTCAATAGAGCGACGGTTGCTGGGCTATTGGGAATCGTTTTTTCAGGGATTCTCTGGCTTCTATTGTCAGTTATATTGCCAAGTGGGCAGGCTATCGCTCTTATTTTCTTCATGTTGGGGGCTATCTCGATATTTGCCGGACTCCTGATGGCGAAGGCGACACTCGTCATTAAAACCAATTCCTCAAAGTACCGCTTCCGTGGGAGTGAGACAGAACTCTCAAAGCTTCCTCACGCGATTAGAGGTGCAGACCGGACCTAAAGCCCCGACACAATATTTCGCCTGCGTTCGCTTTTAGGTACGTTCGGCTCTGTTGAACGTCACATCGAGTTATAAGTCATGATCCGGTCGTGATCAATACAGGCTACTCCACACCCCGTTGTCCTGTTATCCCATCTTCGTTACCGATGGAGAACCTGTCTCATCCTCTCGTAGTTCCTTACCAGCCTGATACAGTTCGTAGGTGAAAAACGCCATTCCGAGTATGCTAATCGGAGGTATCAGAAGTGCCACGCCCAGAATCTTTTTCCATCGAGGAATATACTCAAGTCGTGCCTCAACCTCCTCGATAAGGTTTCTTTGGTCCATGGGGACACTTGCTTTTGTCGAAGGAAGTATCTGCTGACGACCAATTTGGATGCTCTATCTAACAGCTGTTTCATTCGAAAGAGTATATAAAAATAACAGTCCACTAGAGCCCGCGGTAGATCGGTCGCGGAATCGCTCGCGACCGCTCTCGGCCGCTTTGCAGCGACGTGAACGCCGTAGGTGTTTGCCTCCACGCACTCAGTGTAGGCCGTCCGCATCGGGATGGGAACGGCTCACGCCGACCACCTCCTCTCAGCTATGAAATTCGCAAGAAGGCAGCGACCCCCAACTGGAATCAAGCTCCACTCCGGATTTTCCCGTCGCTCTCGGGAAAGTGAATCCAGTGATAGAGGGATTATACACCACGTAAACGTGGCGTACGCTATCAGCCATAGTTCGGCTGAAAACCAAGTCCGCCCTCCCCGATTTGAACGGGGGACAAGTCGATCTACAGTCGACTGCTCTACCAGTCTGAGCTAAGGGCGGTCGACACCCGAAAATACCCCGCCGTCTGGACTTAAGGGTTGTTATTCGCAGAGGGTTCGGCGAACGGTCACACGACGCGGGGTGACACACTGGACAGTGTCAGACACGTCTGACCTCGCTTCCCGATCTTCCGAGAGACAAGTCAAAGCGGTCTACGAGCGGAATCCACCGGGAGGAGATGTACCGCGTCATGCCGGTAGCTGACGGGCGTCAGACAGTGCGGGAAGATTAAAATACCATCATGCATAATACTCTCACCGAGTCCGATGAGTAAAATAACGTTCCGTGCTGACGATGACCTCATCGACCAACTCGAGGCGTTCGACGCCTCGAAGAGTGAGGTCATGCGCGAAGCGCTCCGGGAGTTCCTCGGAGACGCGTCACCGTCAGTGTCGGACCCATCGTCGTCGTCGGAGTCCGTAACCGACGCCGAGACAATCGACGAACTCATCGAAGAACGCGTCGACAGCATCATCGCCGACCGACTGCAGACGCGACGCCCACCTTCGCAGCCGCAGGATGTCAACGTAAACATCTCGTTAGACGGCGTAAGCGCAGGGGCAGCGAACGCCGAAACCGAACGACGGCGCACCGCTGACCGAGGAGCGAGCGCCGAGGGCGAGCGGTCCCACGACGAAGATCAAACGTCTGATACGAGCGGGCGTAAGACAGAGCCGGAAACACGGGACAGAACCGAGGCGGAAGAACGTAAGACGTGCGCACAATGTGGTGAAAACCTGGGATCTGACCACGTTTACTGTCCGAATTGCGGTGAGAAGGCATCCCGCCGGGTGTTCTGTGATTGCGGCGATGAGCTCCGATCGGACTGGGGATTCTGCCCGGGCTGTGGGAGACGAACACCTGCAGCAGATGTGCTCGATCAGGCCTAAGTTAGCGTTTGCACTGGATAGAAGCGCTTAGGCGGCGTAAACGGGAAAGTGTATGACACTGCCCGTAAGTTTTAATACATCAGGGTCAGTGGTTTATTCTGCGTAAGACGGTCGTCTTACACAGCGATGAACGCGGGGGGATGCCGCCCTCGTACTGCGGTTTCGCTGTGTAAACACTCGTGCGGGTCGTAAACAGATCCCGTCCGGGCCGTCTTACCCAAGGGGAAACTACCAAACATGGAGCGTGTGACACTACGGATTCCGAAGCAGCAGATTGAAGAGGTCGAACAGATGGTCGAGACGGGCGAGTACCCCAATCGGAGCGAAGCGATTCGCTCGGCGGTTCGGGAAATGCTCGCCGAGGAAGGCTCCGAACAGGCCTCCGAAAAGAAGCGGTCCTGGGCCAAGGTGTAACGATGCAGGATATCGTCAACGAGGCCCTCGAACGCGACGAGCAAGAAAAGAAGAAGATGTCCGACGAGGACGTCGACGGGTTCGGCGACCCGCGCATCGTCATCGTCGGCTGTGGTGGCGCCGGCAACAACACGGTCAACCGCCTGTACAACATCGGCGTCGAGGGCGCTGACACCGTGGCCATCAACACGGACAAACAGCACCTCAAGATGATCGAAGCCGACACGAAGATTCTGGTCGGCAAGTCCCTCACCAACGGCCTCGGTGCCGGTGGCGACCCATCGATGGGCGAGCGCGCCACGGAGATGGCACAGGGGACTATCAAGGAAGTGCTGGGCGACGCTGACCTCGTCTTCGTCACCGCCGGCATGGGTGGCGGAACCGGAACGGGTGCCGCCCCCGTCGTCTCGAAGATCGCCAAGGAACAGGGCGCAATCGTCGTCGGCATGGTGTCGACGCCGTTCAACGTCGAGCGGGCCCGCACGGTCAAGGCCGAGGAAGGCCTGGAGAAGCTCCGCAACGAAGCGGACTCCATCATCGTGCTGGACAACAACCGGCTGCTCGATTACGTCCCGAACCTGCCCATCGGCAAGGCGTTCTCCGTGATGGACCAGATCATCGCCGAGACTGTCAAGGGCATCTCGGAGACCATCACCCAGCCGAGCCTCATCAACCTCGACTACGCCGACATGACATCCATCATGAATCAGGGCGGCGTCGCGGTGATGCTGGTCGGCGAGACCCAGGACAAGAACAAGACCGAAGAGGTCGTCAAGGACGCGATGAACCACCCGCTGCTCGACGTGGACTACCGCGGCGCAAGCGGCGGTCTGGTCCACATCACCGGCGGCCCGGACCTCACGCTGAAGGAGGCCGAGGGCATCGCACAGAACATCACCGAGCGGCTCGAAGCCGACGCCAACGTCATCTGGGGCGCACGGATTCAGGAAGAGTACAAGGGCAAGGTGCGGGTCATGGCCATCATGACCGGCGTCCAGTCCGCTCAGGTGCTCGGTCCGACGACCCAGAAGCAGGCCAACAAGTCCCGCGAGGCGATTCAGGAAGTCGGTGACGACACGTCCTTCGACGCGTCCGACAACGTCGAAAGCTTCGACAGCCCCGCCCCGAACAGCGGGAGTCAGAGCAGTGGCGGTCGCACCACCGGCTACAGCGAGACTGACGGTGGACAGGACCAGCGCGAGAAGAACAACGGACTCGACGTCATCCGGACGAACAAGTAGCGACGTCCGCGATTCTTCTTTCGGTTTCTCGGTCGTGAGCGATGCTTTTACTCAGCGGTGTCTGACAAACGAGACTTCGGTCAGACCGCTTCCAGCGCGTCCAGCAAATTGCACTTCCGGCAGAGGTCCCGCGCCGTCGGTGCGCCGCAGTTGTCGCACTCGCCGTAGTCGGTGTCGCCGTTTTCGCCGCCGTAGGTGTCGGCGGCTAACGCGGCGAGTTTCTCGTAGCCGGCCATAATCGAGTGCCGAGTCCCGGGGTGGTTTTCTTCGAGGCCAAGCATGAGGTCCTGTATCTCGCCGCGGTAGGCCTCCTCGGCGTGGGGGCATTCAGTGATGTGTGCCGGGAGATCCTCGAATCGGGCGTACAGCGCGACTTCCTTCTCCGGGATGTCACGGAGCGGCTTGGCCCGTGGGATGTGATGGTCTTGCGCCTCGCGCGTCTGTTCCGTCGGCGCGTCGGCAGACGAGTCGAATGGCCCCAGCGACGCTTCGAAATGCTTGGCAATCTGTGAGATATCACCTTCGAGGAAGTTCATCAGCGCCGTCTCGGCCTCGTCGTCGAGGTTGTGGCCGGTCAGGAGTTTGTCCGCATCGAGTTCCTCGGCGTACTTCGAGAGGAGGTCGCGGCGGAACACGCCACAGTAGGCACAGGCGGCCATTCCCTCGGGGTCGTCCTCAACGACATCGTCCATCTGGACCCCGAACTCCTCGGCGTAGGAGACGGTGACGTGTTCGATGCCGAGGTCGTCGGTCAGTTCCTCGCAGGCCTCTAAGCTTGCGTCGCGATAGCCCTCAATGCCCTCGTGGATAGAAAGCGCAACCAGTTCGATGCGGGGGTCTTCGGCGAACGTGTCGTGCAGAATCTGCGTGAGAACGACGCTGTCTTTGCCGCCCGAGAGGCCGATGACCCACGTCTCGGGGTCCTCGACTGTGGCGTCGTCGGACACAAGGCCGTCCTCGCGGATGCGACGGCGAACCCGTTTCGTGACCGCTCGGCAGAGATGAGACTCACAGAGGTGAAGCCCGGAATAGGCCGCGTGTAACACCGCGTTCTCGCCGCATTTGTCGCACTCCATCGTGACGAGTAGTCGTGGCCGCAATGGTGAGAGGGTTTCGTCTCGGACCCGACGGGCTAGGTCGTACCGAATCGGTCACAGCTACCCCTCACAGCGCGTCGGGGCCGTGCTGTAACGTGTCGATGACTGTCTTTGCAGTGTGCTCGCGGCCGCTCGATGAGAACAGTTCGTGGCCGCCGTCGTACAGCCGGATGCGGTCGGCCGGCAGACGCTCCCCGACGGCACGCGGGTCGACAACTGTGTCCGTAAGTGAGCAAAACGCCACGGCGTCGTCCCGGGCCGGCGGCAGCGACCGCTGGGCCCGAAACACCGTCCGAAGGAAGGCGGGCGAAACCGACGACGGAGCCTCCGCGAGCTGCTGGGCCGTCGCCAGGTCGCCGATAGCATCGGCGTCCAAGGTGTCGATAGGGATGAACGGTTTCGTAATCGGGAGCGATGCGATAGCGTCGAGTACCGGCCCCGGAACCGGAAAGTCACTGTCCCACCAGGGGCTCAGATACACTCGATTCCCGATACCGTCGGCGTCGAGATGGGCCGCTGTCAGCCCGCCTGCGCTGTGTCCGAGCAGGTCGAACTCGCCGAGGTCGGCGGCGTACTCCTGGACCGGACCGACCCACTCCCGCCGATAGTCGGTGATGTGTGTCGGCAGTTCGACGGCATGGACGCGGTACGCCGTGGCAAGCTGGTCGATGAGCCACTGGACGTTCCGGTGTCGACACCGGTTCCCCCAGCCGAGGACGAACAGGCAGTCTTTGGCAGCCCCTTCGTCGTACACGCGAATCTGCATACCCGATGTTCCCGCGGCGAGGACATAAGCCCGGGTGAACGCCTGACAGCCGCCATTCGCGTTGTCAACGTGGATCGCCCGTGCGCGCTCACGGCCGCCACGACAGCCACGCCCCGTGTGGCTCGTAGTCGGCGAGGTGGGTCGTTTTGACGCCGTCACCACTCCAGCGCTTCCAGTCCAGCTCCACCGACTCACCGCCCGACAGGTCCCGCCGACCGGTGAGCCAGTGTAGCGGGCGCTCGGCCATTTGCTCTTCGAGCAAGGTCGTCAGCGTCTCGTTCAGTTCTGCTGAGACCTGATACAGCACGAGCGTGTTGACGACACAGACCGGGATGTCGGACGGAATCTCGTCGAGTACCGCCGGCAGGTCATCGAGCATATCGCCCTCAATGAGGTCAGGTGGGTCGTCCCGTGCAACCGTCAGCGCACCGTCTAAAACGGCGCGCCGCTCCTCGTGTTCGGGCCAGACGAGTGCGCGGAGCCAGTCCCTGTCGGCCTCGTCGGTTACGTCGAGCGGATTGCGGTCGAGACCGACCCGGGAGCGGATAGCGGGCGGCGTTTCCGGGAGCGGCGGGTCGCCACGTCGGACGCTGCTCCCGATGGTGATCGGTGAATCACTGTTACCCACTACGCGACCGTCGTAGTCGTAGCGGTAGCGGTCGAACAGTAGGTTCAGGCCGGCGCTCGGCCCGAGTTCCACCAGCGCGAGCGGCCCGGCGGCGCGGGCCACCTGTGCGATGGCCGGGTAGAGGACCGCGCTGCGTCGCACTGCGTTCGTCTGCGTGCGCCGGGTCCGCAGGAGCGGCCGGATGTCGTCGGCATGGTCGAGACAGAACGCGCGGAACGCCGGGAAACACTCCTCGTCGGGATCACGCGCCCCTTGGGTGATGCTCAAGTAGTACTCGGCCAGCCGATGGTTAGGATTTCGGGCAAGCAGATAGTGGACCGCGGCAAGCAGGAGGTGTGGAGCCTGGCGACCTTCGGGAACGGTCGCTGCGATGTCGAGGATGTCGCTGTCTTCAGCCGCCTCGCGGCAGAGATGGGCGTACAGCGGCGAGGAGTCGTCGGCCCATTCAGCCAGGTCCCGGAACTGCGTTCGGCGGTCAGACATATCAGCGGGGACACTGCACTGACAGATGAGTGTTTGGCTGGCGTAGGTACTATTTTCACCGGCACACATGTAGACGAAGTAATGAGTTTGTGTCAGAAAAACGACTGCGGACGAGCCACAGCCCTCACCGCGACTATCGAGTATGTGGTACAGGTGCGGAGCCGTGGGAACTGAGTCTGCAGACGTAGCCGTCATCGGAGGCGGTGTCGCCGGCATGAGCACGGCCGCACGATTGCAGGCGGATGGCTACTCGACGGTCGTCCTCGAACAGCACCACAGCGTCGGTGGCTGTGCGGGCTACTACGAACGAGCGGGGTTCCGGTTCGATGTCGGTGCGACGACACTCGTGGATTTCGTCCCGGAGGGTGTCGGCGGCCAGCTGTTGTCGGCTGTCGGCTTCGAGCCTCCAGCGATGGCGATACAGGACGCCTACGACGTCTGGCTGCCGGACCGGACAGTGACGCTGTACCGCGACCAGGCCGACTGGGACGCCGAGCGACGCAGGAAATTCGGCGACGACAAGCGACATCTGGCGTTCTACGACTTCATCGACGACCTCTCGGCGCGGCTCTGGCGACTCACCAGAACAGATGTCAAGATGCCTATACAGAGCGTCGGCGATCTCGTTCGGAACGCCAGTGCGGTCGGTTTCCGGGATCTTCCGCTGATCAGATACCTCCGCTGGACGATGGCCGACGCGATGCGCGCCCACGACGTGTACGACGACCGACCGCTCCGAGCAGTCGTCTCGATGCTCGTCGAGGATACAGTCCATGCTACGCTCGACGACGCGCCGCTGTTGAACGCGGTTCTCGGGATGACGATCCGTCGGACAGGGCTGGGCCGAGCGACCGGCGGGATGTACGGCTTCTGGCAGTCCTTCGTCGACCAGTACATGGACATCGGCGGACGAGTCGAGACGGGCCGCACTGTCAGGTCGGTCACCGGAACCGGCGGCAACTTCCGTATCGACTCGGCGGCTGGGCCGGTCCACGCGGACCAGGTCGTCAGCACTGTCCCAGTCCCCGTTACCAGAAGCCTCGCACCAACCGTTGTCGGCGACAGACTCGACGAATACTGTGCGATGTTGCAAGCCCACGAAGGAAGCGCGCTCGTACTATTTCTCGGCGTCCCGGCAGCCGAGGTCGACGGCCGCGAGCGGACGCACCACCAGATTCTGCGGGCCTACGACGAACCGCTCGGCAACGGGAACAATATGTTCGTCTCCGTCTCCGCACCGGGCGACGACGTGAGCGCACCGGCAGGCCACCGGGCAGTCATGCTGTCCACCCACTGCGCTGTCGAGCCGTGGCAAGGCCTTGACGAGGCGACCTACGAGGAGGAGAAGGCCGCCGCTCGCGAGCAACTACTTGCGGGCGGCCGGACCGTCTATCCCGACCTCGGGACCGATCCGGTCGTCTCCGAGATGGCGACGCCGGTCACGTACGAGCAGTTCACGAACAGACCCCGCGGGGCTGTCGGGGGATACAGGCAGACGCCGGCAAACGCGAATCAGGGAGCCGTGCCACAGGACGTGGGCGTCGAGGGGTTCTACCTCGCCGGCGACACTACATGGCCGGGGCTTGGCACCGTCGCCTGTGTCAAAGGGAGCGAAATCGCGGCCGACCACGTCCGGAGCTGACCACCACAGTGAGGCATAGATGTGCTACTACGGCGTGGTGCGGGTGACGGGCGACGCGCAGCGTGACGGGCACGGAGAGTCAGCGTTTAGGCCGCGCACGTAGTAGGGCAGGCAATGAGTCTGGACCGTCCGGAGGCAGTCGAGCGGGTCGAAGAAATCGTCGCCACGGTCGAAGACGAGACGATGCCGGTCCCGGTCCGGGAGGTGTGGGTGTACGGCGACGTGGCGCTCGGGCTGGACCCGGTCGAGCGGCTGGACGTGTACGTCACCAAGGACATCCTGTTCAAGGACGCGCCGGAGCGTGCCGAGGAGTTCCAGCGCAGTCACGGCGTCGACGGCGTCGGCAAGACCGTCCGGGCCGCGTGGGCCGACGAACATCCCGAGTACATCCGCGCGAACGCCAACGGACACGCCGCCCCCGAGAAGTGTCTCGCCGCTCACCTCCTGAACGACGACGAACCGGTCCATTTGGAAGTGTGCAACGCCTCCTTCGAGGACAACGTTACCCAGCGGCTCAAGGGCGCAAAGATGCGAAACGACTACGAGCAGATTCTGGACCCGCGCGGGGCCTGCCTGTGGCTCGACGGCGAACGGTCGCCCGACGCGTTCCAGAAGCTCCGTGACAACGAGTTCGTCTTCCCGACGTTGACCCAGTCGCTGTCGATGCTCGGGATGGACGAGACGGAGGCCGGCGACGCTGCCGACGCGGTCAAAGAGTACCGGGCACAGCAGGAGGGAGCGACGGTTCGGGGCGACGTAGTGTAGAGGACCGCAGCCGACTCTGGCAGGTCATCACTGCAACCACGGTGCGTCGACTGTCGAGAACCGGTGTCCGCAGGCGGGACATTCGACGAGCTGCGAGCCGTGCTCGCCGTCGTCAACGGCAGCGAACCGACGGCTCCAGGTCACGTGGCGGCACTCCGGACAGCGGCGGACGAGCGGTGGTATCATGGGGAGACGCGAGTCGGCACGTGTCGTTCGTAGCCGTTCGCCCCGCAAGGGTCTATCGGCGGGCGACATCGCCTCGCGGGGCCGCCGGGCGCGAACACAGTCCATGACAACTACAACGCGATTTTGAGCGAACAGAAGGGATACACCCACACCACGGGAAGGGAATCGTATGAAACGGACGCGACGAGCGACCATAGGACTGATCGGGAGCATGGCCATCGGTTCCCTGAGTGGGTGTCTCGAATCGGGCGAGAACAGCGGCAGCGGCGGCGGCGCGGAAAGACGCACGGATTCGTCGCCGGCACCAGATACCGATACTGAGACGCCAACGGACGACAAAAGTACGGAGACAGCTACCGACGACGATGAAAGCACGGAAACGCCCACCGAGGAAACGCCGACTGACGCGCTAGACGGGCTACCGGACAGTCTGGACAGAGTCGACACGCCGCCATACGAGGTCGAAGATATCGAGTGCAACGTCGACGACTCCGGCGAGGGCGGCCGCGACCCGCTGTATCTCTGCGCGAATATGCCAGCCGAGCCATCGCTGTCGTTCGAGCAGGCGTCGACCCGAGGGACGCTGTTTGCCGAAGAAGGACTGGCGCGCGCCCCGGACGACAGCGGCGACCAGTTCTATGCGACACTGCTGACGGAGGCCGAGGACATCGAACGGTTCGAGAACGACAGCGGTGACGCGTACAGCCTCGCTGCCGACACTGACTTCAAGAGCCACGCCGTCCTGGTCGTCCAGACCGGCTGGGGATCGGGGTCGATACTGCCCCACCTGAAACGCATCGAGGAGACGGCGGACGGCATCCACGCGTTCGGCTGTTACACGCAGCCCTGTGTCACCACCAGTGATTTCACTGCTCGGTCGACAGTCGTCAGGTTCGAGCGACCGGACGCCCTCGACAGCGGCGTCGTCAGCCTGACCGTCGACCCATCGACGCGGTACAACGTGGCGACGGGCGAGGGCGTGGTAACAATCGACCGGTAGGACACCCCGCCGTTCTATGGGACCGCGCCGAGTACCGCCGACCATGGGAGCCCTGACATCCCTCGCCATACGAACCCTCCACGTCCTCGCGATGGCGGCCCTCGTCGGCGGCACGACCGTGCTCTGGTACAGCTATCGGAGCGGCGCTATCGCCGCACTCGCGCCCGCGCGACAGTTCGAGTGGCTATTCTGGGGCGGGGTCGGCGTGCTCGTATTCACCGGCGTCGGAAACCTCGGTGCGCTCGGACCGCCAGGCCCTGGAACCGACTGGGGACGAACCCTGCTGGTGAAACTCGTCGTCGTCGTCGCCCTCGTCGGAGGGTCGGTCGTCCGTACGCTTTTGCTCGTTCGGGCCAGTGACCGCGAGGACACGTTCGACGACCTGCCCCCGGCCCTTCGGCGAACGCTTTCGCGGGCCTACGGCGCGACAGCGGCCGTCCTCCTGAGCATCGTCGTCCTCGCGGAGGTCCTCGCACATGGCTGAGGACCAGCGTGCGGGGGAACACATGGCGGAAGGAGCGACCGATGGTGAGCCAGCACACGGGGCGGAACGGGCTGACGCGCGACCGGTGTCACTCGTGACGTGGACGCTCGCCACGTTCGACACTACCGTGTTCGTCCTGCTCGGCGTCCTCACCGCCCACGCGAGCGGCGACCTCGCCGACCTGCTCGCCGGGCTGAACACCCTCGTCGGCGTGGCCGTCTTCTGCTATCTCTGGGCGCTGTTCGTCTTGGCCGTTCGGTGGGTCCACAACCGGGTGGCACTCGACTCGGCCGGAGTCAGTACGCTTGCCCTCCACGGTGCCGCTGCCGGGAGTGTCGCGGGCGTCGTGTTCCTGCTGGGACTGCTTGCGGTAGTGCTCGTCCCGACGCTCCAGAGCGGCGGGGTCCGCCTCCAGTCGGTACTGTTGGTCCTTCTCATCGGGGCCGGTGTGGCCGCTGTCGTCGGCGGCGTCGTCGGCCTGCTCGCCAGTCTTCTGGACATCGCCGTCTATGGACTGGCGGGCTATCTGCTCCCCGAAGCCGGGACTGAGCGGGTCACGGAAGCTCGCCCACGGTGACGAAGAACGGCACCGTCTCGCGGCGCTCGTAGGCTTCGTCTTGCATCTGCTCGATCACGTCACGGCCCATCGACCGCCAGCGCTCCCGGAGTGCGTCGTACTCGGCGGGTGTCGCCTCGCCGTTGAGAATCGTCTCGCGGTCGTGGGCCAGCCCAGTTCCCGTTGCTTTCCGACGGGCCGCCTGTATCGCCACGTCGTCGTAGGGCGGCTCGATGCGCTGCTCCTGGTCGTACTGTGTCGTCGAAACGACGGTCAGCCCCGCATCGCTGAACACGTCGGCGGCGTCGCTTCCGAGAGTCACGTCCGTCCGCACGCCATCGAGAAAGAGCCGGCGAGCGCGGCGGGCCAGCATCGGCTCTGCGTCGACGGTCGATTCAACAGTGACAGCGGCGTTGTTCGGCTCGATGGCGGCCACCCGGTCAGTAGCGACGCGGGCGAACTCACGAACCGCGACCTCGGGGTCAGGAAGATTGATGAGCAGCGCCTGGCACACCACCAGGTCAAAACTGTCGTCATCGAAGGGGAGTCGCGTCGCGTCCCCGCAAACGGTCGGGTCGCCGGCGGCGGCCAGCAGGTCCGTATCGGCGTCAAGGCCGACAACCGTGCCGTCGGTCTCCTCGCGGAGGACGCGGGTCAGTTCGCCGGTCCCACACCCCACGTCGAGGACGCGCTCGCACTCGCCCAACTGCAGGTCTGAGAGCGCCTCGCGGGAGTCGGCCCACATCCCCCTGCGGGTGGTTTCGAGGTAATCGGCGGAAAACCTGCGCACAGTTCCTCACAGTCGAGTCGCCCTCAAAAGTATCGCGGTCGAAAGGCCCTATTCGCCGCGGAGTTCTTTAACGCGCTCAACGTTCCAAGCGAAGCTCTTACCGTCCTCGGTCGGCGTCTCAAGCACCAGCGGCACGTCGCGGATGGCGTCGTGGTTGACGAACGCGCGCATGCCGTCCTCACCGATGTGGCCCTCGCCGATGTGGGCGTGTTCGTCCTTGTTCGTCCCGCACTCGTGTTTGGAGTCGTTGAGGTGAACGCAGGCGAGATCCTCGACGCCGACAACCTCGTCGAACTCCGCGAGCGTCTTGTCGACGGCCTCGGGTGTCGAGAGGTCGTAGCCCGCGGCAAACATATGGGCCGTGTCGAGACAGAACTCGATATCCTGGTCCGTGCGTTCTCGGACCGTCGCCAGATGCTCGAACTGGCCGCCGAGTTTCGTCCCGCTGCCGGCGTCGGACTCGACCAGCACCGTGACGCCCTCGGGGATGTCGAGATCGTCCAGCACGCTGGCGGCGTTGTCGAGGCCACCGTCGACGCCCGCGCCGGTGTGGGCGCCGAGGTGGACGTTGACGTACTCGATGCCCAGCTTCGCGGCGGCGTCGACCTCCTTCTGCATTGAGTCCAGTGACTTCTCGCGGAGGTCGTCTTTGGGCGTACAAAGGTTGACAAGGTACGACGAGTGGATGACCCACGGGCCGACGCCGTGGTCGGCTGCGAGGTCGCGGAACTGCTCGGCCTCGTCGTCGTCGATGTTCGGGTCCTGCCAGACCTGCGGCGAGTGCGAGAAGATCTGCCCGCAGTTGCCGCTGTACTCGACCTGTTCCTCGACAGCATTGTAGACGCCGCCGGCGATAGAGGTGTGTGCCCCGACTCGTACCATGCACACCGGTCGGTGATGGCCGACAAAAGAGGTTCCGGAGTCAGAGCCACTCGCGGGCGGGCGGAATAACGCCGAGACTCGACGTAACGAGGTAAGCGCCAAAGAGGATGAAAACGGCGGAGACGAGCAACGAAATCAGTGTCACATCTGCAAGCAGTGCGGACGCGCCGGTAGCAATCAGGATGATTCCGATGCCGACCAGCATGAGCGTTCCGAGCGCGCCGAGCACCGCGTCCTCGGCTGCGACACGGACAATCGCGTACAGTTCTTCCTCGGAAAGCGCTGCGACGGTGCCGTCGGTTGCCGGAGGGTCGGTGGAGGTGTCGACAGGGTCGTCATCAGCGGGGGACGAGACCATGCCATCGCTTGGCCGGGGTGTCACAAAACGGTGACGTAGGTCTGTTGTCACGACCGTCGGACAGTCCACTCCCATAGCCCCGTCATTGCAGACGTGCGGTCCGCAGTGGCGCGACTGTATAGCCTTATCAATAGCCAACTAAGCAGAGTGAAAGGAGTTCGATGGACCAGTAACCGACTTATAGCAACACGCCTACTTTAGTAATAGCCAGATGACCGAATCACAGGCCGCGGTCGCGGACACACGCGAGTTCGAGTTCGTCTTGCAGTTCGACGCAGGGGCTGATAGCCTGATGGACGTGTTTCGGCAACACGAGAGTCTCTCTGTGTGGTCCTCGGCCATCTTCGTCGGTGACGACCATATGTGGCGACTCGACCACGCGAAAGGGACGCCCGAGGCTCTGGATACGTTCGACGAGGTCTTTCTGGACGAAGACCGCTGTAACGAGTGTTTCGACGTCGTGAGCTGTGAGACGACGCGGACGTACCACGTGCTGGACCGCGGGGAGACGTCACGGACAGTGTACACGCTACGTCGTGAACTCAGCGGCTGTCAGTCGCTGCCGAGTTTCCTGCACCGGCACGTCAGCGAAGGCACTATCTTCGAATCCCGACGAACTGGCGACGAGTACCGCTGGCGCGTTCTCTATCCGGGGTCCAACCCCATCGGCGAGGTGTACGACAAAATCGAATCGAGCCTCCGCGATGGCGTCACGCTCTCAGTGTCTCACATCACCAGTGCCGGAAACTGGAAGGCGACCGAACGGGTCGCGGCGAACTTCTCTCCCCAGCAGTGGCGGGTGCTGAAGGCCGCCGTGACCCACGGCTACTACGAGCGGCCGCGGGAAGTCTCAGTCAAGGATCTCGCATCGATACTGGACGAACCCCGGTCGACCGTGCAGTATCAGCTCCGGACTGCCGAGGACCGCATCGTCTCGCAGTTTGTCGAGGAAACACTCTGAATGCCGATATTTCAGGGTAGTACGCGGCTCGTTGCGACCCGGCACGCCCGTCATCGCAGGATCGTGCCGCCAGCGTCAGGGCGACCGTCGAATCCACTCGTCTGCGTCGTATTTCTCTTTCGCGTGCTCGCGTGCGCGTGCAAGCTCGTCGTCCGTCCACGATCCCGCCGACGCGTCGACCCACTCGGCCAATGTCGAGCGGAGCGTCTCGACAGCCTCGGTGCGGTCGATATCGGTGTATTCGTCTATCGCCCCGACGCGTTCGGCGAACCGCTCCGAGTCAGGGTCAGCGGTGAAACAGCCACAGTGGCGGTCGGGACGCAGCGAGACGGATAGAGAGCCGTGCTGGATGACGGCGTCTTTCTGGCGGTACTGCGCGTTCCCGCTGAGTTTTCGGCCATCGGGACCGACGATATCGTGGGCCGGGTGGAGTTGCCGCAGGTAACAGGCCGGCTGATGGACCGCCGACCGCTCGTCGTCAGCAAACGACGCGTCGACGCCCATGCGCTCGAACGCTTCGAGCACCGGCTCACAGAACTGCTCGTAACACTCCATCAGATCACCCGGCACGGCGTCAGCCGGCGCGATGATGCCATAGGAGATATCAGCCACGCTGTCATGGTAGATTGCGCCGCCGCCGGTGGGTCGTCGCGTTACCCCGATACCTTCGCGTTCACACGCCTCCCAGTCGATCGTGTCTGGGTCCTGTCCGTAGCCCAGCGACAGCGTATCGGGCCAGGTGTACACCCGCACCGTTGCCGGACCGCCCGCGGCGACGGTTTCGGCAGCGGCCGCTTCCAGTGCCATCGTCATCGGTCCGGGTCGTGTTTCCTCGCCGATGACGCGCCAATCCAGGTCGGCCAGTGACATACCCGGGCTTCGTGACGCGATGCGATATGAATTGCGGGCTAGTAACGATTGAGAGAGGTAGTGTGGTCGAAATTGGTTCAGAGAACCAGAAAGCCCCCTCGCGGACGACTCGTCTGATTCCGTGCGCTCCTCGCTTCGCTGCGGTGCTACTGTCGCCAGACTCGTCCTCCGCTCGGCCCCTTTCAGTCCACCCACAGCCGGTTGGACAAGAAATACTGGGCGGGACTGAAAGGGGCGACCGGCTGAAGCTGTAGTTCCACAAAAAACTGAAGCGACTGCTAGCCCTGAACGTTTCCGCACTCAGTACAGGTCAGTTCGAACCGGCCGTCGGCGAGGGCGACGCTCTGGGTGGTTTCCGTGTCGCACTCCGGACAGTGCACTCTCGATTCGATGGCGTCCCAGTCGTGGGTCGCGCCGGGCGCGCCAAAGGCCCAGCCGATAACGCGCTCGTCGCCGGAGTTGTACCCCTCCTGAAACTCGCCGGGCTCGAAGCGAATCAGTTCGCCGCCCGAAACGTCGACTTCCTCGCGGTCGAGGCCGACCTCGAAGGTGGTCTGTCCCTGTTCGATGTAGAACACCTCCTCCTGGTCGTGGTGGCGGTGGAGGCTCCCCGAGAAGGAGTCGCCGGGTTCGAGTTCGAAGTAGTTCGCCGCAAAATGCTCGGTCCCCAGTTTCCGGGAGACGGGCTTGCGGATGTCGTGTACCTGCATCGGATTCCGTTCGACCGGTACGTCGTCGATAGTTACTGTGTCCATGGTCAGTGTTGTCCTGAGTCGGGCCACGCTGGCCCCGTGATGTGTTCGCAATCCAGCATTAGAGGACACTGTTCCGGAGTTTATAGTTTTTCGGGACGATACAGTCGCTCTGGGAGTTCACGGGCAAAGCGGACTACGCCGTCGATGCGGGACGCTGTTCGAGTATGTCAGCCATCACACGGGCCTCGGCTTTCCGGAGGTGTTCGGCGGCAGTTCCGGGTGCACAGCCGAGTTCGTCGGCAACATCGTCAACGCCCCCTTCGCGAGTGTCGCCGTAGTACCCACAGTCGACGGCGGCGGCGACGGCCTCGAACTGCCGGTCGGTGAGCGCCGCGCCGGTGTCGAGCCGCCGGCTGTCGTACTCCCCCACCTCCCGCACGTCGACAGAGATACCGTCTGGCACCGTCTCGACTGCCTGCTGGACCGTCCCGCCTGGACCGACCAGCGTGAGCCCGACAGTGCCATCGGTGTGGTATGCGACCGGTGAGACGATGACCAGACCGGCCCGCGTGAGAGCGTTGACGAGGTCGTGACCGGTCGCCGACGGCGAATCCTGTACGTAGAGGTAGAACGTCTCGTCGGGACACGTCGAGATGGCGTACTCCCGGACAGTGTCGGCCTGTTCCAGCGCCGCTCGGTAGGGCTCCGGCGGGAAGCCGTCGACGTGAAACAGCAGCGTCTGGAGGTCGGTGCCCACGTCGTTGCCCCGAAGGAGATAGCTCGCCTCGTAGCCGTCGTGCTCGACGACGAACTGGTGCATCGGGTGGCGGACCTCGGAGGCCATCCACAGCGAGAGCGTGACGTACTTCATACCGGACTGTTCCGAGAGGTATTTAAAATAACCTCGGGCATGAGGGGATAGTCCGAGGCACTCGGCCGCCGAACACACGACCACAGAGATGGCCCAAACAGTCCACCGCACCGACGATGTCCATCCGCTGATCGAGCCGATTGCCGACCACGTCCTCTCCACCGAACGCCACGAGAACGCCCCGGCCGCCGTCATCCGTGCCGACGAGGTACAGACCGTCCTCTCGACGCTGAAAGAGAATGCCGGTCTGGACCACTGCGCCTGCGTCACGGCACAGGAGTACGACGACCGGTTCGAGACGATCTATCATCTGCGGCGCTACGACGACCCGACACAGGAACTCTCGGTCGTCGTCCCGACACCCCGAGAATCACCGACCAGCGAGTCCGCCGCGCCCGTGTATCCGACGGCGGCGTGGCACGAGCGGGAGGCCTACGACCTCATCGGCATCGAGTACGAGGACCACCCCGACCTCCGGCGGATTCTCCTGCCCGAGACCTGGCAGGGCCACCCGCTGAGCCGGGACTACAATCAGGACCAGCCACAAATCGTCTCCTTCCGCGAACACGAGCGCCTGCTTGAGGACCACCGTGCGGGACCGGAGACGATGCACATCAACATGGGGCCACACCACCCCTCGACACACGGCGTCCTCCACCTGAACGTCCAACTCGACGGCGAACAGGTGGCGGCCGTCGACCCCGACATCGGCTACATCCATCGCTGTGAGGAACAGATGTGTCAGCAGGGTACCTACCGCCACCAGATAATGCCGTACCCGGACCGCTGGGACTGGGGCGGGGCCGGCCTGCTGAACGAGTGGGCCTACGCCCGCGTGGCCGAGGATCTCGCCGACATCGAAGTGCCAGCGTACGCGCAGGTCATCCGGACAATGGGCGGCGAACTCTCACGCATCCTCTCACATATGCTCGCGGTCGCGACCTACGCGCTGGACGTGGTCGGGGAGTTCACTGCCACCTTCCAGTGGGGGGTCCGGGACCGCGAACTCGTTCAGGACATCCTCGAAGACCTGACCGGCCAGCGGCTGATGTTCAACTACCTGCGGCTGGGTGGGGTCGCCTGGGACTTGCCCGAACCTCGCGAGGCGTTCTTCGAGAAGATCCGTGCGTTCCTCGACGATCTGCCCCACAAGCTCACAGAGTACCACGATATGCTCACCAGCAACGAAATCCTCCAGCTCCGGACAGTTGACACGGGCCACCTCTCGGCTGAAACCGCGAAGGCGTACGGCTGTACCGGTCCGGTCGCCCGAGCGTCCGGCGTCGACTACGACCTCCGTCGGGACGACCCCTACGGCTACTACGACGAACTCGACTGGTCGGTCGTCACCGAACAGGGCGGCGACAACTTCTCTCGCCTGCTCGTGCGCCTGCGCGAAGTGGAGGAGTCCGCGAAGATCATCGGTCAATGCGTCGACCTGCTGGAGGACTGGCCCGAGGACGACCGCGAGATACAGGCGAACGTCCCCCGCACGCTCCGGCCCGACCCTGACACAGAAATCTACCGCGCCGTCGAGGCCGCGAAGGGCGAACTCGGTATCTACATCCGTTCTGACGGGACGGAGACACCGGCCCGGTTCAAGATCCGTGGCCCCTCCTTCTCACACGTGCAGGCGCTGTCTGAGATGGCTCGCGGTGAATATATCCCCGACCTCGTGGCGACAATCGGCAGCCTGGACACCATCATGGGGGAGGTTGACCGGTAGACCGACACCCATCTGCGACGGACATAGCCAGTGAGTTTTGTACGCCGGGCACGTACGACCGATGATGACTGAACAAGCGACATTCGCGGGCGGTTGCTTCTGGTGTACGGAATCGGTGTTCAAGCAGATCGACGGGGTGACCGATGTGGTTTCGGGCTATGCTGGCGGCCACGTTGCCGACCCCAGCTACGAGGCGGTCTGCCGCGAGGAAACGGGCCATGCCGAGTGCGTACAACTCACCTACGACCCCGAGGAGGTGAGCTACGAGGACCTGCTCGCGATCCACTTCACGACGCATACCCCGACGACGAAAGACCGGGAAGGCAACGATGTTGGCACGCAGTATCGCTCGGCTGTGTTCTACCACAACGAGGCCCAGCGCGAAACCGTCGAAACCCTCATCGAGGAAATAGAGCCGGGCTACGACAGCGACATCGTCACCGAAGTCGAGCCACTGGAGACGTTCTATCCCGCGGAAAAGTACCATCAAGACTACTTCGAGAAGAATCCGGACCAGAGTTACTGTCAGTTAACCATCCCGCCGAAAATCGAGAAGCTCAAAGAGAAACACGCGGAACTGCTGGCATGAGCTTCGAGTACACGACAGAAGTCGAGGTCCGGTACACGGACATCGACACGTACGGCCACGTCAACAACGCGACGTATGCGACCTACTTCGAAGAGGCTCGCATCGACTACCTGCACGACGTGGTCGACTGTGGCGAAGCGCTGCTCTCGGGCAGCGAGTCGGGCACCGGGATGGTCATCGCGAACCTCGAAGTCGATTACATCCAGCCTGTCCAGATCAGTGACTCAGTCGCCGTTGCCGTCCGGGTTCCACGTCTTGGCGAGAAGAGTTTCCCCTTCGAGTACGAGGTCCGGACCGAGGACGGTGTGGCTGCGACCGGGGAAACGACTGTCGTCACGTACGATCGTGACACGGAATCCTCGCGTCCGATCCCCGAAGACTGGCGGGAGGCGATCACGCAGTTCGAAGGGCTGTAGCCAGCCGATAGCGTGACGTCACCCATTTTCTACCGCCCACGCTAGAAATCATCGGGCCGACCGGTGGTTTTATTTTTTATCAAGATGTTGTACTGAAAACATATGGAATACAGTACCGAACTCGGACGGCGCGTCCTCCTTGCCACCGCGGGCGTAGCGCTGTTCCTCGTGGTCGGGTTCGTCCTGTCCCAGTTCCTTCCGACGCTCGTGTTTACCATCTTTCTGTACTATGCCAGCCGACCGATTTATCGGCGGCTCGGGTGGCTCCCGCTGCCCGAGTCGTTCATGGGTCGGGCCGTCCCCTACCAGAAGCAGATCCATGCGGCGGCCACGATTTTCTTCTTCCTGCTACCGTTCGTGCTTCTGGTCAGCTACACGATCATGCTTATTGTTCCCGAGTTACAGTCGTTCTTCGGCGAAGGTGGCCTGGGCGCAGCGTACTTGTCGCAGTTCCAAGACCTCCAAGGCGGTGGTTCGCTGCCGGGGCCGCTCGCCGATCTCGGGTTCTCAGACGTACTGGCAATGGGACCGGATGAGGTGATCGACCTGTTGCGAAACGCGACAGTCCAATCGTGGCTGGGACGCGTCTCCGATACGCTCATCGGCTCTCTGAGTATGCTGACGGCGCTGCTGCTGCGTGTGTTCATTATGTTCGCCGGAACGTACTACCTGCTTACCGACGGACCACGGCTCGTCGGCTGGTTCCTTGACACCTTCGATGGGTCGGGTGTCCTTCGCAACTACGCGGCGGCGGTCGACGAGGAACTATCCTCGATTCTCTTCGGGAATATCTTGAACGCACTGGTGACGGGCGTTATCGGGATTTTCGTGTTCTCGCTGTACAATCTGGTCGCTCCCGGCTCAGTGCAGATTCCGTTTGCACCACTTGTTGGCGCACTCACCGGCATCGGCAGTCTCGTTCCTGTTGTCGGAATGAAAATCGTCTACCTGCCCGTCGCTGCACTGCTTGCGGTCTCCGCGGTCGTCACGGGAGAGACGGCGGCCCTGGCCTGGGTCGTCCTCTTTCTCGCAGTCACGCTGGTCGTCGTCGACGCCATCCCGGATTTCCTGATTCGACCGTACGTCAGCGGTGATCTGACCCACATCGGCCTGCTGATGTTCGCGTACATTCTCGGCCCCATCGCGTTTGGCTTCTACGGCATCTTCCTGGGTCCGATCCTGCTGGTGCTCGCCGCTCAGTTCTTCCGGATTATCGTCCCCTACATCATCACGGGTTCGGTCGAAACGACACAGACCTCGCTCTCCGACTACGACTCCGCGGAGTCGTAACTGGCTACCCGTTCCCGAGTCGGGCGCTGGCGGTCCCCAAGTCGAGACAACGACTGTCTACCGACGAGTCGATTCGGTTGAGCCACCGCAACTCCATCACCGAGAGTCGGTAGTGACACGTCGATGGCTCGATCTGTTGCCAGTAGATGTACCGGACGTCGGGTACTGGTTCGGCCTTGTCATAGGCCGCTGGGAGGTCGTGGGTTTCGAGGTCCGACATCGGCACCGGTCCCGGTGTCTCGACGGGTGTGAAGATAACGCCGACACTACCGAGAAAGGCGACGTTCACGACGAGGACCAGTGCAAGAGCGCCGCCGAGATACGTCGTCTGATGCCGGTCGCGAAGCACCGTCGCGATCACTCCGACACCGATGGCGACGAACACAAGGCCCGGAATGAGGTCGGTGTAACCACCAGTCTCGAAATCGACGAACAGTATCAGAAACGCGAACCACGCTGCGCCGACCGGAATCCACCATGCGCTGCGCCCGACAACGCCGTCATGGCCAGTGAAACAGCATCGAGCGGCGTGAACGAGACCGAGTCCACCGAGCAAGACGAACGGTGACGCCCACTTGAAGTGGACGACACCGGCGACAAGTCGAGCGAGCAACGACGCGTGTTCCTCCGTCTGTAATGGGACGAGAAAGACCTGAACGACCATCTCCGAGGCCGAATGCCAGAGGAGAAACACCGGCAGTAACATGACGACGGCAAAACCGAGGCCGCCGGCAACGACACGCTCAAGCTCCCGCATGTCGCGCCGCTGGACTGCGAGACCGACCACAATCAGCGGGAAGATGACCCCGGCCTGCCAGTATCCCACGCTGGCTGCCGCAGCGACACCGCTCAGTGCCGGGTAGCCACGAATGTACAGATATATCGCCAGTAACCCACAGAGAACAAGGAGATATTTCGCTTTGAACCCATACGCCGGCCGGACGGCAAACCCCGGCAACAGGAACATCGAGAAGCCAGCCAGCGGCGCAACGATATCATCGCCGGTGACGTCGTAGACGAGTATCACAACGAGTCCGACGATCGCACACAATGCACCACTCATCAGCACCACGCTGAGAAGATGGAGACGGTACATATCGCCGCCGGATAGCAATGCAAGTACCCCGGTCGTCTCGTAGGATAGCGGCAACTTCGGTTCCCAGGCGTCGACGTACAATCGACCGCCGCGTGTCAAATACCAGCCAAGATGCTCAAAGATCCCAGCGTCGGGTGCCATGGGCGGTCGAGGAGAACTGAGTGTGATTGTCAGGAAAAAATACAACTGTGTGCCGACGGCGAACAACACTGGAAACGCGAGTCGTCTATCGTGGGGATGGAGGGCAAGCGAGCGAAGCAGATCTCTAAGTTGGTCTTTGTTTCGTCTGCTCACACAGAGTGTTTGTGTTCAGGTGACCAAAAGTAGAGACTAATTTAGAACATATGAAGGAGCTGAAGGCATCCGTCGTTCGCATTACATATACAGCTACCGAGGTTAGGATTGTATTTGCAGTCTGATGTGTTACTCGCGATGCCTTCCAGACACGGTTCATATAACGAGGACTGCAACCGTTCAGAGCCCGCATTCACGGAGTACTCAGTCGTGGTTTGAGCTACAGAAACGGTAGTACAGCAGTGATATCCGACCAATAATACTGCTATGGGAACATGTACTGATGTGGGTTAAAGTATTCCCTACCCGGCAGGACATTGTCTCAGACACTGTTGCGGCCGCGAAACACGAAGCCAAGTCCGTATCGGAGTGGGTTAATACTGGACTGGGATATCCAGCATGAGGGAACCTGCGCCTCTTACGAGCGCGCTATCTTTTGGTCCACTCAACACGGCGACGCTGAACTGTGCTTGAAACGGTACTCGGTACGGCGGCCGTATAAGATCGGCACCGGATATCCCACAGAACAGCTCCGCTTGCCCGGTACTGATCGGCACATCGATAGTCCGATTGCAGGCCGAACAGCAACGAGGCGGGATTTAGTATAGCGATAAATAATTTATCAAGGCCATTCGCCGAACGCGTCGGCCTTTTACCAGTTGGCCCAGTAGAGGACCCTAATGGTCCAGAACGTGGCTTCAGTGATGGCGGAGCTGGAACCCGAGGACTTCCATCTGCTCTCTGGCGTCGAACAGGGGATGCGGTTCTCGGAGTACGTCGCCCGCGAGAAATTGACCGAGTTCTCCCGGCTGACGACGGAAGATGTCGACTACCGACTCGACCGGTGTGCGGACCGGGGGCTGGTCGAGCGCAAGACCATCCAGTACGAGGGGTTCAAACTCACTTTCGAGGGGTACGATACGCTTGCGCTGCATACCTTTGCCGAGCGCGACACTATCGAAGGAGTTGGGTCGCCGCTGGGTGTCGGCAAGGAGAGCGACGTGTACGAGGCTCAGTCGTACAAACCGGTAGCGCTGAAATACCACCGCGAAGGGTACACCAATTTCCGCGAAGTGATGAAAGAACGGGAGTACACTGCCGATCGCGACCACGTCTCCTGGCTCTACACCGCCCGGAAGGCCGCCGAGCGGGAGTACGATGCCCTCGAAACGCTGTATCCGGACGTGGCAGTTCCACAGCCCATCGATACGAACCGCCATGCGATTGTCATGGAAAAGATAGATGGCGTCGAACTCTCCCGAACGAAACTCGAAACGGAACAGGTACTGCCGATTCTGGATCTCGTGCTCGAGGAGATGCAGACGGCCTATCGTGAGGGGTACGTCCACGCAGACATGAGCGAGTACAACGTCTTCGTCACGAACGAGGGCGTCGTCGTCTTCGACTGGCCCCAGGCCGTCCCGACCGACCACGAAAACGCCCGGGAACTGCTAACTCGCGATGTCGAGAACATCGTGAGTTACTTCGAGCGAAAATACCCACAGGAGATCAGCGACGTGGACAGAGACGCGGTCGCCGAGCGGCTGGCGACCGACGCGTTCGATTCTATTACCGAATTTACTGAGTAGCGGCGTTTTAGCCGCGAATTACCTTCTTCTGGCTGTTCACAGACGACTCGGAGCTGGGCCCATCGCGAGGTCGATAAATCATATAGTGCGATATCAAATCGACCAAACCGTACTGACCGGGTCGATTCGAAACAGCGGTGACAGAGGCAGTTGTGTTCCCGGTAACGGGGCCGAGTGCCACGCGACGGATCGCTTTGCCGGACTGTGGATTCGACTGTCCCGTTTGCCGACTTCGTAGACTGGATTAGGTAGCCCTAAAACCGCAGACGTTTTATATTATTAGGCGGGCCTAAAATATATGGCAGACGACGGTACTGTGTGCAGGGCACAAACGGGGAAAGACCCCCGGAGGGATCGATGGCGAACGGTTTCGTATCGTCGAGGACTACATCGGCACCTTCCGCATGGTGGCGGTGTGCACCGTGGGCCATCTCCCGAGGTCCCAACGGCGAGCAGTTGCTCGACCGCCCGTGCTCTGTCGACACTATCGGGGGGCGTCTGCCTGATGAGTGGCGACAGCGGGATATCGGGGGGGCCGGACGATGGATAAACGCCCGCAACGGTCGCGCGCTCGACTGTGGGCTTGGGCCTACGCGGTGGTCTTTGGGACCGATGAGCGGTCGACAGGGGAATCGACGGCCGGTACGCCCGCAGCAAGCGGCGGGGACGGGACGGATTCGGCGGAGCGATGAGAACGGCACCGGAGTATCTGCTGGCGATCTACATCGCACAGCATCGGGACGACCCGCCGGTCGCACCGGGAGAGTTGGGGGAGATGCTCGATCGGTCTCCAGCGGCGGTGACGGAGATGTGTCAGCGACTCGCCGAAGACGGTCTCGTCTCCTACGAACCCTACGATGGGGTGACGCTAACTGAATCAGGACGTCAGGAAGCCGCGGAGCTACACGAGGCGTACGTGACCGTCTCGTGGTTCTTCCGGGGGGTGCTAGATCTCGACGACCACGAGACGGAGGCGATGGAACTGGCCGGTCTGGTCAGTCCGATGGTCGCCGAGCGACTGGCGGCCACACTCCCCTGTGACGCCGGGACGGAAGGTACACGGGGAGTTGCCGACTCGAATTCGGCGACTTCCGATGGAGACACTGCGTGAGAGAGCGTATCGGTCAAGGTACGAGGATTACAGCCCGCCGTTCTGAGCGCCCGTTCGTATCCGGATCGCAACTGTCGGCATTGTCCCGGTACTGACCGGGACTCGGTTTTATTCACACCGGACAGCATTCGCCGTCGAGGAGAGGGCAGTGGACCGTCCGGGCCGCTGTCAGTGTGTGGACGGAGCCATGTAGCTCTCGGAGAGGATTCCGGGGCGAGAATCAGACCGGTACTGTACTCTCGGGGACCGTGCCGTCGTCGGCCCAGCCGCGCGCGTCGTAGTATTCGTCGAGCGCTGCCTCGAACGACGGGAGTTCGTAGGGGAGCGCGTCGTCCGCCCGGTCGAAGCCGCGCTGGTTGTTGAAGTGGCGTTCGAGCGTCACGGTGCGAGCGCCAACGGCCATCAGGGCCTCGAAGTCGGCATCGAAGAGCTGTTCGTAGCGCTCGGGCGTCATGAAGTCCCGCGAGAACTTGCAGACGACGCCGCTGTCGTTCAGCGCCATTAGGTTCTCCCGCTCGACCAGCACGTCGGCTTTCCCGAGTGTCCCCTCCGGAGCAACCGCCTGATCGTCGGGGACGAGCGGGTACTCGACGGAGTAAAACGTCGCGTACATGTGGTCAGCGCCGCGGTTGGCGACGGCGTAGGAGAGCCCCTGCCCGTGAAGGACACGGCCCTCGTGAGCCGCGAAGTCCATCCCCTTGACCGTCCAGTTCTCGACGTCGAGGTCGTCGTGACAGCGGTCGATGCCTTCCGCCAGCGTGTCGCCGATACCGTCGCGGTGGGCGATTTTCTCGACAGTCTCGTGAATCAACTCGGTATCGCCAAACGCGTCCTCGCTGGCGAGATACGCAGCGACAGTGTTGCCGGCGGAGATGGCGTCCATCCCAAGGCGGTCACAGAGTTCGTTGGACTGCATCACGTCCACGATGTCGTCGACGCCGGAATTCGAGCCGAAGGCCATCGCCACCTCGAACTCGGGGCCTTCGGTCTCGACGCCGCGCTCCGTGTCCCGCGTCGGGAGCTTGCAGGCGAAGGCGCACGCAGAGCAGGTCCCCTTCTTGTACTTCTTCGATTCGACGGCGTCGCCGTTGATTCCCTCTACGCCCGCGAAGGACTGCTCGGAGAAGTAGTAGGACGGGAGCCCGTCGACCTCGTTTGCCAGGTCCATCACCGAGACGGTTCCCTGCCGTTTCATGATGTGGTCCGCTGTTGCGGCCTCACGGTGGACATCCATCTGCATCGCCGGAATCTCGATATCCGGTGAGGAGTCGCCCGCGAACGTGAGTACCTTGACGTTTTTCGCGCCCATGACCGCGCCGAGGCCGCCGCGGCCGAACGCCCGCTCCCCGCTCGTCATGATGGACGCGAACCGAACCCGGTTCTCGCCGGCCGGGCCGATAACAGCCGTCTGGTCGGCCTCGATACCGTGTTCGGCGTCAAAGTACTCCAGCGTCTCGGGAACGGTCGCGCCGGCGAGGTCGGGGACGGCCTCGAACTCGACGCCGTCGTCCCGCACGTGGACCATAACGAGTTCGTCGCTCTCGCCGGAGAGTTCGACAGCGCTGTACCCGGTATCGGCGAAGTTCCTGGACATGAACCCGCCAGCGTTCGAGGAGAGCAGCCCGTCAGTCAGCGGCGAGACGCCGGTGCAGTTCATCCGGCCGGTGAAGCTCATCTGGGCGGCCTGCATCGGCCCCGTCGAGAACACCAGTCGGTTCTCCGATCCGAGCGGGTCAACGTCGAACGGAATCCGCTCGTGGGCGAGCCGTGTCCCGACGCCGCGACCACCGAGGTACTGTTCGAGGACGCCGTCGATCTCCTCCGTGTTGGTCTCACCCGCTGACAGGTCGACTGTCAGCAGCGGCCCCGTTGAGTATATCATGATTGTTCCTTGACTATCCATGATCTTATCGATTGTGCCATGGGCGACTGTTCAACTGAAGCCATTCCCGCCTCCGTCAGGAAGCAATAAGAAACTCATAGACGGTGTAATAGCGTTGTAACGGGGTTTTCTGTCGCAGTTCATGAAATCGTGCTTACACTATAAGTATGTCCAACAATAACACATATCTTACCCTTCGAGGGATGTGTTCATGTCTCAAGATGTAGATGCCAGCGGAACGCCGACAGTATCGCGACGACGGATGCTTCAGACTACGGGTGCCGCCACACTGACCGCACTCGCCGGCTGTAACACCGGTACCAACGACGGAGCCAGTAGCGGAGGCGGCGGTGGGGCCCCCGACCCGGTCCGTGAGCGCGTCGACGTCGATGTCGACGAGATTCAGGAAGGGGGGACCCTCCGGTTCGGCCTCGGTGCCGGAATCGACTCCTTTGACCCGTCCTACAGCACCAGCGCGCCGGCCGGGAACGTTCAGGAGCTCGTCTACGAGCAAATCATCACGCAGGACGCCGCGGGGACCGTCTACCCCTGGCTCGCGAAGTCGTGGGAGCGGGTTGACGTCCAGGAAGTGGAAGACGGTGACTACGAACCGTACATGGTGTCAGCGGACACGGACGACGACGGAAACCTCGTCGCCGACGAGCAGATAATCATCCGGAATACGGACGCCGGCGAAGTTCTGACCGTCAACGAGGCCCCCGACGCCGTCGAAGACGGCACCTACGGGATACAGTACCAGGCCGAACTCCACGAGGGCGTCACCTTCCACAACGGGGAGGAGATGACCGCCGAGAACGTCGCCCGGTCCTACGAGGTACTGGAGAACTCCTCGATTTCGGCCCAGACGTTCGATTCGTTCCTCTACGCCGAGGCGGTCGATGACTACACGGTCAACATCTACGGGCAGAAACCCGACGCCGAGGCCGACAATCAGCTCGTGTCCTACGTCTACCCGATGGAGCACATCGAGGAGTACCCCGACACGGGCGCGGACCCGCGCAACGACCACACCCCAATCGGGACGGGCCCGTTCCAGTTCGAGTCCTACGAGACCGAGGAACGCGCCGAGTTCAGTTCGTTCGACGACTACTGGGTCGACGACCTCGGCCTCGACGCGCTGGAGTGGTGGGACGGCCCGGACGGGTTCCCGACGAGCCCGGTCGTCGACGAAGTCGTGGTCGCCATCGTCCAGGACAACGCGACCCGTGCCGCGGCGCTCAACAACGGCGAAATCGACCTCACGTACGGGCTCAACACCGGCACGTACGGCGAGTACCGGAGTGCCGAGGACTTCCGGCTCAGCGTGACAAACGCCGGCGCGTACAACTTCCTCCAGTACCCCGTCACCCAGTCACCGTGGGGCGACCCGCGCATCCGCCGGGGCGTCAATCAGCTGATTCCCCGTGCCCAGATCGCCGAGAACATCTACAACGGGTATCGGAATCCGGCCTACACGCCGCTGCCTGAAATGGCCGCCAAAGCGGGGACGGTGGACTACGAAGCACTCACCGAGGAACTGCGCCCACAGACCGAGCAGAACACCGAGGCGGCGACCGAACTGCTGCAGGAGGCCGTCGACGACCTCGGCGTCGAGACGCCAATCGAAGCCACAATCGAGACGAACGCGACGGACGACCGCCTGCGCGAGGCCGAACTCATAGCGCAGGTGCTGAGCAACACGGAGTTTTTCGACATCAGCGTCGAGGACTTCGAGTTCACAACATTCATCCAGCGCATCCTCGGCTCCGAGTACTACAAGCAGGGCAACATCGTCCTCATCGGCCTCTCGGGGACGTTCAACCCCGGCAGTTTCTACGACGCCGTCAACTCCATCGACAACTTCGGCCAGTGCTGTAACTTCAACCGGATTGACACACCGGAACTGGACGAAGTCGCGACGGAGGCACGGTTCTCCGTCGAAGCCGTCGAAGACTCACAGTTCCGGGGCGAGCAGTACGACAAGGTGTGGCAGGGACTTATCGAGCAGGCCCCGAACAGCTACACTGTCTTCGGGACGAACGTGACGGCGCTGTCGACGGAGTACGTCGGCTACAACACGTACACGTTCTCCAGCAGCATCCTGCCCTACGGCCTCCACGCCCCAGAAGACCAGCAGGTCGCCTATCTGAACCGGGAGTAATCCATGGGCCTCAGACGCTTCATCGCAGTCCGGGTGCTCACGACCATCCCGATACTGTTCGGAGTCTCGATGTTCACCTTCGCGATGGTCCACCTGACGCCAGGGGACCCGATCGACCAGTTAGTGGCGCTAAATCCTCAGATTTCGGCCGCCGAGGAGGCGGCGATTCGCGCCAGATACGGGCTCGACGGGCCGGTCTGGCAGCAGTACCTCACCTGGATAACCAACGTCCTCCAGGGCGATTTCGGGACGGTCATCAACGTCGACCAGCCGGTCGGTCCGTACATCATGGACCGGTTACCACAGACTATCGCACTGGGCCTGTTCGGCTGGGTTATTGCCCTGCTCATCGCGATTCCGACCGGCATCTACGCCGCCGTGAACAAGGACACGCTGGGCGACGACCTCTCGCGGGTGTTCGCACTGTCGGGCATCTCGCTGCCGAACTTCTGGCTCGGCCTGATGCTCATCCTCGTATTCGCGCTCTGGCTCGACCTATGGCCAGTGCTAGCTCCGAACAAACCGCTGTTCTCGCCGGCAATGCTGAAATATCTCGTTCTCCCGGGCGTCACCATCGGGACGGCGTCGTCGGCCACGCTGATGCGGGTGATGCGATCGTCGATGGCCGAGGAGATGAACAAGGAGTACGTCACGGCAGCCCGGGCGAAGGGGCTGCCCGAGCGGACGGTCGTGTTGAAACACGTCCTGCGGAACTCGCTCATCTCGGTGACCACTATCGCCGCGTTCCTGACGGCGAGTATCTTCGCCGGCGCTGTCGTCGTCGAATCGGTGTTCGCCTGGCCCGGTCTGGGGCGAGCCTTCGTCAAGGCGATCTCCGGCCGCGAAGTCGACCTCATTATGGCGATTACGCTGTTTACCGGTGTGACGATCATCTTGGCGAACCTGCTCGCAGACATTGTGTACGCGCTGTTAGACCCACGAATCCGCTATGACTAACAATGAGTACTGAACGAGGACGCATACGCATAACGGGGTTCGACGCCGACCGCGTCGAGTCCCGCGAACCGCTATCCGACTGGACAGAGGAACGAGACACCGAAACCGAGAGTCGCTGGGAGCGCGCCTGGAGCGAATTCCGTGACAACCGGAGCGCGATGCTCGGGCTCTATATTGTTACCCTGATGGGACTCCTGGCTATATTCGCCCGCCCAGTCACCGTCGCTGGCGTGACAGTCCAGCCCTTCTCGCTGGCCCCGTACGACCCGAGCGCGATTCTGTACGTGCAGGGCCTCGACGTGAGTGCGTACGAGGCCCCGTCGCTGGCCCATCCGTTCGGCACCGACGGCTCCGCCCGGGACGTGTTCTCCCGCGTGCTGTACGGCGGTCGGTTCAGCCTCTCGATAGGCTTCATCGTGGTCTCGATTACCGCCGTCATCGGGCTGGTGTACGGTGCCATCGCGGGCTACTACGGCGGCCGGGTCGACGAGGTGATGATGCGCATGCTCGACCTGATTTTCGCGTTCCCCGGCCTCCTGCTGGCGCTGATTATCGTCGCCGTGCTCGGCAAGGGGTACTGGGAACTGGTGCTCGCGTTCACGGCGTTCGGGTGGGCCGGCTACGCCCGGCTGATACGCGGGGAGATACTGAAAGTCAAAGAAAACGAGTACGTCATGGCCGCGAAGGCGCTGGGCGCGCGTGACCGTCGCGTCATCTTCAGACACGTCGTCCCCAACGCTATCGCGCCGCTGGTCGTCCAGGCCTCCCTCTCCATCGGGACAGTCGTCATCGGCGTCGCCGCGCTTGGCTTCCTCGGCCTCGGGCTCCCGCCCGGGTCAGCCGAGTGGGGGACGATGCTGGACGCGACGCGCGAGACCATCGTCCAGGGCCCCGGCGGGACGATTCCCTGGTGGGTCACCGTGTTCCCCGGCGGCGCTATCTTCCTGTTCGTGATGTCGATGAACCTCATCGGCGACGGCATCAACGACGCGCTCAACGCGCAGGAAGGCACTGACGTAGCCACTGGAGGCGAGGTCTGATGGCGCTGCTCGAAGTCGAAGACCTCACGGTGAACTTCTACACCGAGGAGGGCGTCGTCACCGCCGTCGACGATCTCTCCTTTCACATCGACCGCGGCGAGAAATTCGGCATCGTCGGCGAGAGCGGCGCGGGCAAGAGCGTCACCGCGCTGTCGGTGATGCGCCTCATCGAGGAACCGGGTCGTATCGAGAGCGGGACGATCCGCTTCGACGGCCAGGACCTCATGGAACTCTCCGACTCAGCGGTGCGGGACGTGCGGGGCAACGATATCGCGATGATATTCCAGGACGCCCAGACCGCGCTGAACCCGGTGTACACCGTCGGCGAGCAGATTTCGGAGTCAATCCGACACCACCTCGACTACGGCGACACGGCCGCCCGCGAACGCGCGATTCGACTGCTCGATGACGTCGGTATTCCGGAACCGGAAGCCAGATACGACGACTATCCACACGAGTTCTCCGGCGGGATGCAACAGCGGGCCATCATCGCGATGGCCCTGTCCTGTGACCCCGAACTCCTCATCGCCGACGAGCCGACGACAGCGTTGGACGTGACCATCGAGGCGAAGATCCTAGACCGCCTCGACCGCCTCGCCGACGAGTACGACACGGCCATTCAGCTCATCACCCACGACCTCGGCGTCATCGCGGAGATGTGCGACCGGGTGATGGTGATGTACGCCGGCCGCGCCGTCGAGAAAGCCCCCGTCGAGGAACTGTACTACGACCCGAAACACCCCTACACCGTCGGACTGATGAGCGCTATCCCGCGTATCGGCGATCGGCAGGACCGCCTCAAGACGATTCCCGGGACGATGCCGGACCTCGTGGAAGTCCCCGCTGGCTGTAGCTTCCACCCGCGGTGTCCCTTCGCCGAGGAGGCCTGTACGCGCAAGGAGCCGCCGCTGGTCGACCCCGACACCGACGACGGTCACGGCTTGTCCGACCGCTCGGCCGCCTGCCTGGCCTACACCGGCGACCTCGAAAACGACCTGGACTACGAGGTCGAAGTCACGGGTCGGGACGCGCCGCCCGACGACACCCGGTCCGACCCCCGCGTCGGGCGGACGGATTCGGAGCCGCTCCATGCTGACTCCGACCCGGTCGGTCTCGACACCGACCTGTTAGACCGCGACGACCCAGACGGCTCGGGAGGGCGGCAGGATGGCTAAGACGGCCGATAGCCCGATACTGGAGGTCGAGAACCTCACGAAGTACTACGAGTCCGGCGGGACCATCGTCGACACCCTGCTGGGCCGGAGTCAGGAAGTGAAGGCCCTGGACGGCGTCGACCTGGAACTCTATCCCGGCGAGACGCTGGGTATCGTCGGCGAGTCCGGCTGTGGCAAGACCACGCTGGCCCAGACGCTGCTGCGGCTCATCGAACCGACGGCCGGCTCGGTCCGCTACAAGGGCGAGGACCTGACGGGGGCTTCGGACGACCGCCTGCGAGCGCTCCGGAAGGACATCCAGTACATCTTCCAGGACCCGTTCGCCAGCCTCAATCCGCGGCTGACGGTCGGCGACATCGTCGGCGAACCGCTGGATATCCACGGAATCGCGGACGGCGAGGAGCGAACCGAGCGTGTCAACGACTTGCTGGAGACTGTCGGGCTGAGCCAGCGTCACACCCACCGCTACCCCCACGAGTTCTCCGGTGGCCAGCGCCAGCGCATCGGTATCGCCCGCGCACTCGCCGTCGACCCCGAGGTCATCGTCTGTGACGAACCCGTCTCGGCGCTGGACGTGAGCGTGCAGGCCCAGATTCTGAACCTGCTTTCGGACCTGCAGTCGGAGTTCGGCCTCTCCTATATCGTCATCGCCCACGACCTCTCTGTCGTCGAGCACATCTCTGACCGCGTGGGTGTCCTGTATCTCGGGGAGTTCGCCGAAGTCGGCCCGACCGAGGACGTGTTCCAGCCGCCGTATCACCCCTACGCCGAGGCGCTGCTGTCCGCCATTCCGGAACCAGACCCCGGCTGGGAGGGCGACCGGATTTTCCTCTCCGGCGATGTTCCGTCACCGCTGAACCCCCCGTCGGGCTGTCGATTCCACACCCGCTGTCCGAAGGTCATCCAGCCCGAGGGGACAGACATGGCACAGTCCGAGTGGCGGTCGCTGCTGGACCTGAAACAGCGGCTCCGCAAAGCCGACTCGCTGGAAGCGGTGACCGCAGTGCAGGAAGATGTCGAGGACGAAGACCTGAGTCAGCTCTCGCAGTCCGCTCTCGAAGCCCGGGTCCGAGCCGAATTCGGCCTCCCGGAGACGGTCGGCGACCGGGAGGCCGAGGAAGTGTTCGGGACGGCCCTTGACCACCTGCATGACGGGGCTTTCGAAGCCGCGCGGATGGCGCTGAACGACGCCTTTGAATCCCCCTGCGAGCGAACCGACCCCGAGCTGTTCGATGTCGGTGACGACCACCGCATCGCCTGCCTGCTGTACGACGACGAGAGGCCGGACGCGCCGACGCGGACGAGCTAGTCCCGAGCAACGCTTTTGCGAACCCCGGCCTATAATCCGACAATGCGTCGCATCTACGATTCGGGCGCGCTCTACCGCGACGACGATGAGCCAGGGGCACCCACCGAGCACGGAGCGCGGCCACAGGCCGCACGCAGTATCGACGGCGGGGTCTGGAGCGACCGTCTAGTGCCGACGTGGCTCCGCTATCGCGCGGTGTCGGTCGATATCGAGGTGCCACAGACTGAGTATCCGGCGGGAACCGAGGTGCCGTTCGTCGTGACGATGCAGAACGCGCTTCCAGTGCCGATAACGCTCCCGACGGACTCGCCGCGGCCGTGGACGTGGTACGTCGATGGAGTGGCCGAGGCGTCCCACGTCGACAGCGTACCCAGTGATGACGGCAGTCTCCGGTTCGACCGCGGCGAGCGAAAGCAGTTCAGACGGCGGTGGGACCGGATGTTCCGGGTTAGCGACGATGAGTGGGAACCCGCGCCAGCCGGGGAGTACACTATCGGGGCCGGGCTAAGTGTGGCCGACGCTACCGAACGTGGCCTGTACAGCGAGACGACGGTCAGCATTAGCGATCAGTGAAGCCGCGACCAATGGCGGTCCGAGCAGCCCGGCTCAGGTCCCGCTCGGGGTAGGGACCGGCGTCGGAGTCGGGCCGGGGGTCGGCTCCGGTGGTGTTTCGATCGGGGTAGAGAAACTATCACCAGTCCCGAATCCGGTATCAGGGGTCGCGCCACCACCCGGATCAGGTGCCTCGCCGTCGAGCAGGAACGAAAGTAGGTTCCCCATGAACACCTCATTGTCGGCGTCGTATATCTCGGAACTCCGGATGAACGTCGAGTCGGTGACGAACACCATGTTGTCGTTGCGGACGACTGTCGCGTACGTGCCGGTGCGGCGCGTCTCCAGCGTCCGGGTGCCCTCGGCAGCAGTGAACTTCGTCTCGGCGTCACCGTTCACCACCGCGTAGCCGGCGGTGTCGAACGTAATCGTCTCGACACCGTCGGTCAGTTCACCGTCGTCGCTCGGAGATGCGTAGATAGCCTTGAAGTTGTTGTCGTTGGCTTCGTCGTCGACGTTGTACAACTGTTCGGCACCCATCCGGACGCCGTAGCGCGCGGTGGCGTTGTTGGCCCCGAACGACACCGTCGTCGTCGACTGGGTGAAGCCGGTCGAAAGACGGGTCTGTGTCGGTTCGGCGAGGACGACGACACGCCCACCGTCGTCCGTGTACTCCTGGAGCGCGTCGCGTTCCGCCTGTGAGTAGCTGTCGAGCGGCTGGACGATGAGTACACCGTCGTACCGGCCCAGCGAATCGGCAAAGGAAGCGGTGCCGGACGTGCCGTACTCGACGGTGTGGCCCGCCTCGAACACCGCCTCGGTAATCGGTTCGAGTTCGGATTCGGTCACCTGGTTGCCGTGGCTCGTATCGACGAGTATTCGCTTGTCGCTCGTGTCGACGTCGACCGAAATCTCACCCTCTTCGGGGTCTACGGGTGCGTTGACGGCGTCAGGCTGATACTGTGACGGCGACTGGCCATCGATAGACTGGCCGTCCGGCGGTCCCGACGACCCCGGGCTGGCGACTGCGAGGAGGAACGTCCCGCCCAGTAGCACCACGAGAACGACGATAAACACGGCGAGCGGCTTGACGATACGGCCCTCAGTCATTGCGGATCACCGTTGCATTGTTGTCCTCAGCGGGGATTCCCCAGACGGCGTAGTACTTCACTGGCTCCCGGAACGTTGTCTCACTATCGTCGGGATGGACGAGATAGGTCACGTTATTCGCGCCCTGGACGGTTTCAGCGCCGGCAGGGACGATGATGACGTTGAAATTGGCACCGCCACTGCCCTGATAGGTCACGTCGTACTGGTCACCCTCGATGTCGTCCGAGAGTGCGGCGGCCCGTTCGATGGCCAGTTCGGTGTCGCCGATCCGGTCGGCAAAGCCGTTCTGGGTTGCCTGTGCGCCGAGGTACGTGCCGCCGTTGGCGACCTCCTCGCGGGAGACCGTCAGTTGCTCGCCCCGATGGCGCATGACCGTTCCGACGAAAGACCGCTGGAGCACCTCGATATCCTCGCGGAGGCTGTCTTTGCTTATCTGGGCCTTGTCCGGCCCCGAGCGGACGAACGTCTCACCCTGCCGTTCGACCTGCTCGATCAGACTCAGCGGGGCCTGAACGATGACGCCGATACTGCCGACGGTCGAACTCGGCTTGACCACGATCTCGTCGGCCGGCGTAATGCCGTAGTAGCCGCCCGAGGCGGCCGTGCCCTCGACGTAGGCGACGACAGGCATCTCACTGGCAGTCCGGTTCACAGCGAGGTAGAACTCCTCGCTCGAGTCGACCGGGCCGCCGGGGCTGTCGACCCGGAGGACGACGGCCTCGATTGATTCGTTAGTTCGTGCTTCGCGGAGGTCCTGCTTGACAGCGTTGACGTTCGCGTCGGTTGTGCCGCCGCGAAGGGTGATGACGGCGACGCTCGGGTCGTCGTCACCACCGCTTGGCACGCCGTTCCAGATGACCGGCGCGAATACCGCGGCGATGACGAGGGCGAGCGTGACTGCGATCACGTATGACGCCGTCATCGCTGAGAACAGTTGTTCTCTCTCAAACATCTATACATCCCGTTCGGACTGCGGGAGTAATAAACCCCGGTCGGCGTTCCCTGACGCGGTCTGCCGCACTGGACTGGCTGAGAGAGCAGCGACCAACGGTTATTGGGCTCCGGGCCGTCCGACCGATATGGAAACCCGAGCGCTGGGCGACACTGGGCAGGAGAGCACGGTGCTGACGTTCGGCTCGATCGCACTCAACTGGCTCGAACAGGACGGTGCGAACCAGCTGGTCGAACTCGTGTTGGACCACGGGGTCAACCACTTTGACGTAGCACCGACCTACGGCGACGCGGAGCTGAAACTGGGGCCGAAGCTCCGGCAGTACCGCGACGACATCTTCCTGGGCTGTAAGACCCAGGAACGCAAGTACGAGGGGGCCGCCCGGAAGATCGACCGGTCGCTGAACCGCCTCGGCATCGACACCATCGACCTCTACCAGATCCACGGGCTGGAATACGAGGACGAACTGGACACGATCACCGCCGACGGCGGCGCACTCGACGCGATACGCGAAGCGAAAGCGGCGGGGAAAATCGACCACATCGGGCTGACGAGCCACGGTAACCCCGGACTCATTCTCGACGCCATCGACCGCATCGATGACTTGGAGACGCTGATGTTCCCGCTGAACCCTGTCGTCGCCGGCAAGGACAGCGACGAGTACGACTACGAGGCCGTGCTGGAACGCTGTGAGTCGGAGGGTATCGGCACCCTGGGGATCAAGGCGTTCGCGAAGGGACCATGGCCGCCGGCCGACGAACTGGCAGAGGCCGACCGCCCGTACGCGAACTGGTACGAGCCGGTCGACACGCCGGAGAGCATCCGCGATCGGTTCGACTTCGCCGCCGCCCGGGGACTCGATACCGTCGTCAGCCCCGGCGACCCGAAGCTCGTGAAGATGGTGCTGGACGCCGCCAGCCGCTCGGAGGGGATGGACGAGGCCCGTCAGCGTGCGCTCATCGAGGAAGCGCGCCACGACGACAGCCCGGTGCCCGAGCAACTGCACCACTGATACTGTCGGCTGTAAGCCGTTGAAAAATTTCACCACCATAGGGTGGTGAATATCTTCACAAAGTTACAGCCAACAGTATGAGCGTGACCGTGGACGTTCCGGAGACGGTGACAGCGGCACTCGCCGACCAGCAAGTAGAGGGACAGGTCTGTCTTGAGGCCGGAGCCGGCGTCGGGAACACGACGGCGGGGCTGCTGGCCGCGGGCGCAAAACGCGTGTATGCGGTGACGAACGACGCCGACCACGCCGCGACGGTCCGGGACCGCATCGGCGACGGAAACGCCGACCGGCTGGCCGTGGTCGAGGCTGACCTCCGTGAGACGCCGCTTGCGACAGACAGCGTCGACTTCGTCACCGCCCACGGCCTCTGTAACGTCCTGCCACCGGCCGAGCTGGCACCTATCGCGGCCGAACTGACGCGGGTCGCAAAGCCCGGCAGCCGCCTCGTCGTCGACGACTACGCGGTGCCACCCGCCGATGCGGCCGTCAACCGACTGTTCGCGCTGGAAAACGCCGCCGCACGAGTGGTTGACGGCCGGCCGGCGTTGACGTTCTACCCGCCCGCTGTGCTTGCTGCCGTCTTCGCCGCCAACAGCTGGACTGTCGAACGACGGAAGACACTACTGGACCCGGTCCCCTGGACCGAGGCCCATCTGGATGCCCACGCGAAGGTGGTACGAGAGTACGCTGCGGGGCTTCCAGACGTAGTTGGGGGACCGCTGGTCGCGATGGCCGACGACGTGGCTTCGGCTATCGGCTCCGAGCGAACCGGGACGATGTACAGTCTCGCGTTCCGGCTAGCAGATGTGTGAGATACTGGATAGAACTAAGATGGGAAGGGTGTTTTGACAGCCAGAAAGCCCCGACTGCCTGAACTCGGGGGATTCGCTGCGCGCTTCCTCGCTCCCGATGGTCGCTCGTGCAGTGCTTTCGTCGTCCGCCGTCGTTCAGGCAGTCGCCCCTTTCAGTCCCTCCTGTAGCCGGTTGGACAATCCACTATGGGTGGGACTGAAAGGGACCAACAGCGTGGCGGCGAAGCCGCCACGTTATGCGGTGGTCGGCAAATCCGACCACCCACGCTCCGGGAACCCCGGCGACACAAGCACCGGAAGGAGTGAAACGACTGAGGAGCACAGCAAGCCGCGGGACCGGAGCGTATCGGGGGCTTTCTGGCTGTTAGACAACACACACTCAAAATCACAGGCGGACACAACTGTTCCTGGCAACCGAACGGCTAAGGACGCGCCGACCCACGTGCCGGTATGACACTCGACCGGTTTGCGGAGTTCGACGCAGAGCCCGCCGACGGAGAAGTCATCGACGGGGAACTGGCAGTGACCGACGACGTGCTGGTGAAGGCGTTTGCGCTGGGGCCGGACGCGACAATCGACCCGCACGAGCACGACGGCGCGACGAACGTGTTCCACGTCGTCCGCGGCGAGGTGACGGTCCAGCAGGACGACACCGAGGAAGCCATCGCCGCGCCGGGCGTCGTTCTGAACGAGCGCGGGCAGGCCCACGGCGCGCACAACCACACTGACGAAACCGCCGTTCTGACAGCGAGCCTCTGCCCGCTACCGGGGCAGTAGAGAGTAAAAGAGCGGAAGACGCGACAGTTCAGGCGCTCGCGCCGGATTCAGCCCCGCTCGTCGCGTCGACGGCGCTGTCGTCGAGTTCCGATTCGGCTTCCAGCAGTTCGCGGTAGCGCTCGCGGATGGTCACGGTGCTGATGTCAGTAGCCTCGCTGACGGTCTCTTGGGTCATCTCCTCGCCGAGCAGCAGGCCGGCGGCGTAGATGGCTGCGGCGGCGAGGCCAACTGGGCTCTTGCCGCTGTGGACGTTCGCTTCCTTCCCCGCTTCGATGAGGGCGCGGGCCTGGCGTTCGAGGGCGTCATCTGCGTCGAGTTTGGAGACGAACTTACTGAGGTAGGTTGCAGGGTCCGGCGGGCCGACCTGCAGGGAGAGTTCGCGGTTGAGATAGCGGTAGGCGCGGGTGAACTCCATCTCGTCGACGCGGCTGACGACAGCCATGTCGTCAAGCGTCTGCGGAAGGTTCGCCTGCCTGACGGCGGCGTACAGCGCGGCGGTCGCCATCCCTTCGATGGAGCGGCCGGGTAGCATCCCCTCGTCGAGTGCACGGCGGTAGATGACGCTGGCCGTCTCACGGGCGCTTTCAGGGACACCGAGGGCACTCCCCATCCGGTCGATCTCGCCAAGGGCCTGCTTGAGGTTGCGCTCGGCGTGGTCGCGGGTGCGGAATCGCTCGTCCCAGGTGCGCAGGCGCTGCATCTTCTCGCGCTGGCGCGTCGACAAGGAGTTGCCGTAGGCGTCCTTGTCCTGCCAGCCGATGTTGGTCGAGAGGCCCTTGTCGTGTTTCATTTCGGTCGTCGGCGCGCCGACGCGGCGCTTGTTGTCGCGCTCCTGGCTGTCGAAGGCGCGCCACTCCGGCCCGTGGTCGATCTCGTCTTCGTCGACGACGAGACCACACGACTCGCAGACAGTTTCGCCGCGACTATCGTCGGTAATGAGGCTCCCGCCACAGTCCGGGCAGGCGTGGCCAGTGCTCGCCTCGGACTCGGCCTGTTCGTCCGCACTTTCATCGCGTTCGTCGGGGGAATAGATGCTGCGTGTCGTCATAATGGTGTCTCTGCGAGCGCGTGGGACGCCCGCGGTCGTACCCAATTATAGGGGTGCATCCCCCATGACGCCTCGTTTGGCATATGCCGAACTTCGGAGAACTAGTAGCTATGTGTCACGTTCGGCGTACAACGACGGATGACTCCCCTCCTGCGGTCACCCCGTTCTGAACTGCGACGCGGCAGTATACAAGTAGTGCAGTTCGGTCCGGTCTGGTTCCAGAGCGACTACACGCCCGAACGACCGATACGGAGGCGTCCACCCTCGGCGACATCTTCGTCGGCCTGAACTGGCCCCATCGACCGCGTGACGAACGACCGGACAATCCACGCCTCGGCACGCTGGAGGCGGTACTGGAGCGTCGACCGCGACACGTCGAGCGTCTCTGCGAGGTCAGTGAGCGAAGTGTCCCGGGGCGTCCGGTAGTAGCCGTGTTCGACGGCGGCCTCGACGGCGGCCTGTTGCTCTGGCGGGAGTTCCGCCAGCGTCACGGCCTCATCGACCCAGTACGAGGGCGAGCTAAGCTGCCGGAATTCGACGGTGAGTCCCTCGCGAAGCTCGGATTCCATCTCCTCAAACAGCCCGTCGACGCCGGCGTCGCTGCACAGGAGCAGTCGCCACTCACACCGGCTCCCGCGGCGTTCGGTCTCGACGAGGACGCCGCGGCCGACGTGGTCGATGGCCAGCCGCGGAATCGAGTGACAGTCACCGGCTTCGGATCGGTAGCTGTACACCGTCCGGACCCCGGGGTCTGAGCCGATGACCTCGTACGTCCAGTCCGTCTTGCAGTTGCGGGTCCCGATGCACTCGGTACACTGGACCGGGTCGTCGTACACGTCATCCAGTTGCTCAAGGGCAGTCTCCGGGCCGGCGACGCGTTCGAGCCGCCACATCCCGTCTCGTGTGACGTTACACGCTATCGTCCGGGAGTGTGTCTCCGGGTAATCGATGAACACGTCCATCACGGGATCGACGTTCCGCTCGTAGTCGATAGTGAAAATGAACTCTCGCATGTACACCCCATTGCGTGTCGAGTGTCTTATACGCACTGTCTCGTTCGGCGTATGCCAAACCAGCCGTCATTATCGAAGCACACTTTCGAAGGAGTATGTCGTGTCCTGTCTCTCCATCTACTGGCGACTCGTCCGGCGGAGCGGTCACTGGCGACACACCGGACGACTCGCCGTCACGTATTCGCGGATATGAACTACCGACGCACAACTGGCGACACACCGTCATCTACGGGGTGGTGTTCTGGGCAGTTGTGGCCGCCGCGTGGCTCGCCGTCCCGACCGGTCACCCGTTCCAGCTGGGCGTCACACTGTCCGGACTGTTTGCGGCCCCGCTGTTGCCAGTCGCGCTCTGGTGTGATTACCGCCAAGCGAGAGGGTTCGGCACCTGTGACCCGGGTCTCCAGGCGTACCTCTCGAACCTCATTCGGGATATCAAGACAGCAGGGACCGGCCAGAGCGACCTCGGCGACCAGCGTCGGGAATTCCTCAGGTGCTGAGGTCGGTCACGCCGCTCACGCGGTTGCGGTCGATTGCTGGGCTCGGGCCTCTGCGAGCCAGTCCGGGTCTGGAACGTCAGTCGACCCGACGTCGGTGATCTCGTAGCGCCACTCGATTGAGACCGTTTCGCCGTCGTCAGTCTCGCCGGTCAGCGTCCACGCTGTCTGGCGTGCAAGTCCGTCCGAATCGACCAGAATCACAACAGTGAAATCGGTCACAGTCACGTTCCCGCCGGACCCGAACGCGCCGGCACCGAACTGCCGCCAGGTCGAGAGATCCGAGTACTCGTAGCGGTCCACCGTGACGCCGTCGAAGGTTTCTGTCCCGACGAAGCGGGCGTCATCGACTGATTCATAGCTGACCGTCCCACGGTCAACGGCGGACTGGAAGGAGGTGTCGTCCTGCGGCCTGACCTGATAGAACGCCTCGCCATCGGTCTCGTACCGCGTGTAGGCCGAACCATCGGCGACGAACGTCTCGAAGTCAGTTCTGGCATCCGGGCCGGACATCGTGAACGTCTCCAGCGAACGGTTCGCCTGCAGGTCCACTCGGTACGCGTTCGTTATCGTGGCCGTCTCGCCGGCCTCAGTCGTCGAGTACGACCACCTCGCGGTGAAACTGCCCGCGTCTCGAAGGAGGCGGTCCGCCGCCTCAACCGAGAGGTCGTCCCGGTCTGCCGGTGCGGCCCCACCGTCGTCTGCATCAGTCCCGTCGCCCGTCGTCGGGCCACCGCCGGCACACCCAGCGAGGACGAGCAGTGACATCACCAGCACAGTAAGTAACCGCGTTGTCATGTCTGAGAGGAGGCTGCCACAGGAGATAAGCTAGTATGGTTGATACGACCGGCGGGACTGGCGACGCGACACTTGTACCCGCTAAAGGCGCTACAGCCAGTCCGTGTCCGGGTCGATTCGGTTCGGCGGCGTCTCGCCGGCCAGCGCGGCTTTGACGTTCGCCGCGACGGCGGCGTTGAGGTCGTCACGAGCTTCCTCGGAGTACCAGGCCGCATGCGGCGTGACGATACAGTTGTCAAGGCCGACCAGCGGGTGGTCAGCCGTCGGCGGTTCCTTGGCCAGTACGTCGAGACCCGCGGCCCCAATCGTTCCGTCCTCCAGCGCCGTCCGGAGCGCCGCTTCGTCGATGAGGCCGCCACGGCCGGTGTTGACCAGAATTGCCTGCTCACGCATCGCTGCGAGCGCGTCGGCGTCTATCATCTCAGCCGTCTCCCCGGTCAGCGGCGCGTGGAGGGAAACGTAGTCAGCTCGCTCGTACAGCGTCTCCAGCGTGACCTTCTCGACATCGGCGCCGGCCATCTCCTCGGCGTCGACGTAGGGGTCGTAGGCGATCACGTCCAGATCAAAGCCTCGCAGTTGGTCGCGCACTCGGCGCGCGATGGGGCCGAAAGAGACGAGACCCAGCGTCTGGTCGCGGACACGATGCACCGGCCGGGTTCGCTCCCAGCCCCAGCCGCCGTCGCGAACGTCGCGGTCGTAGGCTGTAAGCGTCCGAACACAGTCGAGCAGCAGCGTCACCGTGTGGGTGGCGACCTCATCGGTACAGTACTCGGGGACGTTCGTCACAGTCACACCGTTGTCCGCTGCCGCGGACACGTCGATGTTGTCGATACCGACGCCCGCTCTCGCGACGATCTTGAGGGCGTCCAGCGCATCAAGCACGCCGGCAGTGACCGGCGTGTTCACGTCCACGACGAGGCCCGATGCCCCGGCGGCGGCATTCCGGATCGCGTCCTCGTCGTCTGTCTCCGCGACGACGACATCAGCGTCGAGTTCCGCTCGCAGTCGATCGACATCTATCATCGGGTCATCGTTTGCGACCACACGTTGCATATGCGTTGTCATGGACTGGGAGGCTAAAACGGGTCGAATTCGTTCCCATCGAATAGGAATTCGAGGTCGATGATAGATGCCATACAACGAGTGAACGTGTTGTTCGTTCGAGCCGCGCAGTTCGAGCGCTGTGATTTAAGCCACTCGACCGCTAACCCAGCGGTATGCAAATCGAGCTGCGGTTTTTCGCCAACTTCCGGGAGGCCGTCGGGCAGAAAACGGTTCACCGCGAGTATGAAACGGACCTGCAGGCGGGCGACGTGCTCCGACAGCTCTCCGAGGAGTTCACAGAGATGGACCTATTTGAGGACGGCGAACTGCGAGAGTACCTGACGATTCTCCGGAACGGAAGGGACATTGCACATCTCGATGGTCTAGAGACCCCACTGGAAGACGGAGACGAACTCAGCGTGTTCCCGCCAGTTGCCGGGGGGTAATTCCTGCGACAGTCAGTTGCCCGAGTCAGCAACAGAAAATGAACGGGTATAGCAACCCGATGCGGTCGCCGGCTTCCAGTTCCGTGTCCAGTCCGTCGAGATGTTCGTTGAACTCACCGTTGACCGCCACTCGCGCGTAGCATCTGGTCTGTTCACCTTCGGGGTTTTTCGCCCAGTCACCCGGCAGTTCCGCCATCTCCGGGGCCCAGCCCTCGGTGGTGGCGTCGGCTTCGGTTTCCGCGATGAGCATATCGCCCACGTCGTACTCTTGAAAGAATGCATCGAGGAAGTCACGTAGCGTGTCCCCTTCGAACGTGTATGACAGCGACGGTTCGCCGACGACCCGGCGAACGTGGCCGGTGCACCTGACCTCGACAGTAGTCAGGTCCGGTGCCGACGACTGTCGCTCTACTGTCTCACTGCTCATGTGCGCACTACACCCCGCCATCACAAATCAGTAGAGACGAACATGTTCGCCATCGCTGGGGTTTATTGGCCACGAACCATGTGTGGCGGTATGGACAATATCGAACTGGGGATTCCGTCCGGGATTGTCGACTCGCTGCCGCCGGACAGCGAGGACACGAAACGCGACATGGAACAGGCCGTTGGTGGCTGGGAGCGGGAACTCAACGCCGCGCTCAATACCGAAGAGCCGGCCAGCGCCGTCGTCGACCACATCGAGCAGTTCGAGAGTCGGTGGGAGGCCTACGACGAGTACGTCGTCGAACTCCGGGCCTGGGGTCAGTCACCCATCTACGCGATGGCCTGGCGCGACCTGCACGCCGCCGTCATTGCCCAGATTTACGACCACGCCGATCTGGACGAGCGCATCAACCGCGAGCGCAACGCCCGCATCGTCGACGACGGTATCCGGCCGGGGTAGACCGTCACTGTCCGGCAGAGTGACACCTCGGGATAGCGCGGGTGTGGCGAACGAGCGCTGGACCGCCGATAGGTTTAGACGACCGCATCCGTAACGACCACACGATGGAGCGTGAACGGAGTTTTCGCGGCATCTCGGTCCGAGCCGCTATCGGGTATCTGGAGAACCTCGGCGGCGAGCAACGGGGCGAAGCGACCGTCGAAGGCGACGGCTGGGCGGCGACACTCTCGGAGGAGAAAGTCGCTATCGGCCCCAGCCTCCAACTCAACGAGGTAACGATCCAGTTCGACGGTGACCCGGAGACGCTGGAGCCGCTCATCGAGAAGTTCGCACAGAAGGCGATGCGAGCGGGCGGCTGACCGGGACGCGATGGCTGATTCATCGTACCCGATCGAGGGGCAGATCGTCCTGCTGGCTGGCACGCGTGCGAGCATTCCGCTCGACCAGCTCCCGGAGCTACTCGAACGGACCCAGACGTATCTCCAAGCGAACCGGGATACCTACGACAGGGAATACGAACGCATCAGCGGCCCCAGAGAGGCCGATTACGTCTGTGCGGAGTCGGGCCACTGGGACAGTATCGGCACAGAACTTGGACTGAGCGACCGCGAACAGGACGCGGTTCGGCGGGCCCACGCCGCCCAGTTCGAGCGCGACGGGCGGCGGCTGGACAGAAGCGAGGAGTTCGAGACGACGCTGGAAATCAGGGCCGTGCTGGCGATCAGCTCCGACCCATAAGACGTGCTGGCGGTCAGTTCCGCACTGTAATCGTCTCCAGCACGCGCTGGGAGAACGCCGTCTCCGAGAGGTCGCCGTTTTCAAGCTCGTCGATCCACTCGCTGTCGACCGACCACTCGCCGAGTTCGGTGTCCTCGAGGTCCGTTACCGTCGCCTCGATGTCGACCCCAGACCAGTCATCGGCGTGCAGGTCCCGGAAGACGTTGACGACGCGGCCGATCTCTCGGTGGGGAATGACAGCCGCCTCGTCGGCCGAAATCGACTCGTACGTGAGCCGGTACGTTTCGCCCTCGTCGGCGAAGTCAGTAACGTACACGCCGTGGCTGGTCAGTCGGGACTCTACTTGAAATTCGAAGTCGTCGATATCTTCCTTGCGCATTAGAGAAGTGAAATGTGTTCGACGGCCGGCGCTATCTCAGTCGTCGCTCGGTGCCGCTGCGCCGCCGGAGCTGACGCCGGTTCCGGGGCCGATGTCGATTCCCAGTTCGTCGAGTTTCTCGTCGGGAACGACGCCGTTCTCCCAGCCACGGACCTCGTAGTACTCGTCTTTCATCTTCGAGAGTTCCGCGAGTTCGCCTTCGGAGCCGCCCTGGGCCGGCATCGCGTGCTCGTCGCCCTCCACGAACCGGTTTGGCAGGTCGTCGTCGGACCCGTCGAAGCCCGCGAGGTTGTTGTAGTACCGTTCGAGGTTGTAGACGCGCTCGCCGGCCTCCATCAGTTCCTCCTCGCTCACGTCCAGCCCGGTCATGCCGTTGTACTGCAGGACGTACTCCTCAATTCCCTCTGCGAAGGCGTTGAACTTGCAGATGTCGAAGGAGTCGCTGATAGCGTGCAGGTCCTGGAAGGTAGCACACAGCTCGCCTTTGCCCTCCCACTCTCGCGGGTCAACCTTCTCCGGGATACCGAGAATTTCGGCTGCTGGGGTGTAGCCGCGCAGGTGACACGCCCCGCGGTTTGAGGTCGCGTACCCGATTGCCATCCCCTTCATACAGCGCGGGTCGTAGGCGGCCATCGTCTGGCCCTTGACCGCGAGGGAGTTGGTGTGGGCGTCGAACTCCTCGGCGAGGTGGTCCGGCCCCTCGGCGAGATGGTCCGCGAGTTCCGTCTCGCGGTGGGCGATCATCTCGATCATATCGATCATCGTGTCGGCGTCGCCCCAGTCCAGACCGTCGTCAAGTTCGTCGAGTTTGCCCTCCTCGGTCATCTCCATCGTCATCGCCATGGTGTTACCAACATCGATGGTGTCGACGCCGAGGTCGTTACACCGGTCGAGCATCACTGCAATCTTGTCGCGTTCGACGTGGCCGGAGTTCGGGCCGAGCGCCCACGCGGACTCGTACTCGTAGGATTCGGTGCGGACGTTCATCTCCTCGCCCTTGTGCATCGCCTGTACCTCGACTTCCTTCTTGCAGGCAACCGGACAGGAATGACAGGTCGGCTCGTCGACCAGGATGTTCTCCCGGACGTTCTCGCCCGAGACGTTCTCTGAGTCGATGATGCGTTCGCCATCGCCCTCCGCGTCCGAGTACGCTCGCGTCGACGAGTACTTCCCGTTTTTCGTCGGGAGACCGTCCATCTCCTCGGTGGGATTCATCAGGACGTTGGTCCCATACATCGAAAGGCCGCCTTCATTGGGCGCGGTCACGTCGGACTCCTGGATGACCTGCATCGCCTGCTTGTGGCCCTCCTGGAACGTCTCCTGATCTTTCGGCTTCGGCATCCGGGTGCTGGACTTGACGACAACGGCTTTGAGGTTCTTGTTGCCCATCACGCAGCCGGTGCCGCCGCGGCCCGACGCGCGGTCGTCCTCGTTGACGATACAGGCGTATTTGACCTCGTTCTCACCGCCCTGGCCGATGGCCATTACGGAAAGGTTCTTGCCCAGCGAGCCGTCCTCGATTTCGCCTTCGAGGTCGTCGATAGTGTCGTGGACGCCTTGGCCCCAGAGGTGTGAGGCGTCGCGCAGTTCCACCTCACCGTCTTCGACGAGCGCATACACCGGCTCGTCAGCCTGACCCTCAAACAGCAGTCCGTCGAAGCCCGACCATTTCAGCCGCGCTCCGGACCAGCCGCCGTGATGAGAGTCAGTGACTGTCCCCGTCAGCGGCGACTTCGTACAGATGGCGATGCGACCGCTCATCGTCACCTGTGTCCCCGTCAGCGGTCCGTTCATGAACGCCAGCAGGTTGTCCGGACCCAGCGGATCCACGTCCGGTCCCTGATCGAAGACGTACTTCACGCCGAGCCCGCGTGCACCGATATACTTTTTCGCGTCTTCCTCGTCGATGCCTTCGTAGGCTACGTCCCCATCCCCGAGGTCGATTCGCGCCACGTGGTCCTGGAAGCCACCAAGGTCTGTCATGGTAATACGTGACTCTCTGGCCGCGAGCAAGTTAACGGTTTGTGTTGCTAAAATACAGATATCTGACGGTTTCAGCGATCACTGGGTCTTCGTGACCGGGTCGCATCCACAAGTCTGGTCCGAACCGTTTAAGAGTCCGAACGGCAAATTCCGTGGTAACTCGCTGGACGACGGGCACCAGCGGGCACCTGCGTGTGCAGGTCGGGATGTGAGTCGCGCCGCGCGCGACTTGAACCACGCAACGCCCGTGGTGAATACATATGGCACGAAGTGCATATTCGTACATTCGAGACGCCTGGAAGAACCCAGGCGACGGACAGCTCGCAGAACTACAGTGGCAGCGCCAGCAGGAATGGCGCAACGAAGGGGCCGTCGAGCGCATCGAGCGCCCGACCCGCCTCGACAAGGCCCGCTCGCAGGGTTACAAGGCCAAGCAGGGCGTTATTGTCGCTCGCGTCTCCGTCCGCAAGGGCAGCGCACGCAAGCGCCGACACAAGGCCGGTCGCCGGTCCAAGCGACAGGGAGTTACGCGCATCACCCGCCGGAAGGACATCCAGCGCGTCGCCGAGGAACGCGCCTCCCGAACCTTCCCGAACCTGCGCGTGCTCAACAGCTACTCCGTCGGCCAGGACGGCCGACAGAAGTGGCACGAAATCATCCTCATCGACCCGAACCACCCGGCCATCCAGAACGACGACGACCTGTCGTGGATCTGTGCCAACGACCAGGCTGACCGCGTCTTCCGCGGTCTGACCGGTGCCGGCCGCCGCAACCGCGGCCTCAGCGGCAAGGGCAAGGGCAGCGAAAAGACCCGCCCGTCGCTGCGCAGCAACCGCGGCAAGGGCAAGTAAGGCCCGCAGTTTTCACCCGAATATTTCTGGCAGTTCGGACCGATCCGTTATCTCTCCAGTCTTCCGTCCGTATGCAGCCGTCAGTGTTGAGCGGACTGTTCACTATGTGACTGAACCGGTGTGATGAGTAAGCCACCCCCAGAGACCAAGTCTCATCGCGTGACGGCGCACTGAAACGATTATGTGCGTTCCTGTCGAATCGCTAGCATGGGCTTTGCGATCTCCCAGACAGTTGCCAATGTTATCATCGGGGTCTGTTTCGTGCTGCTCGGGGTTTCAGTGCACAGGTCACGGGAGCGACCCATCGGAGCGAAACTGATGTTGCTTGGTGGGGCCGCCCTCTTGACAATTGGGAGCTATCAGTTGCTGTTCACAGGGGAGTGGCAGTACATCAGCGGGCCGTGGAGTTGGTTAATCCTCACCACCACCGGACTCATTGCGGTTGGAACGATAGGGCAGTTGTTGCAGTAGCAGCCGCGCGGGTCCTGTCCTGCTGTAGATCTGACTACACCCAGACACCTTGCTCGCGGTCCATGATACTGACCACGACGACATGGGGCAGCGTGACGACGGCGATGAATACCAGGTACAGCGCGACCCACTCCGGGACGGACCCCGGTGGATTTGGGACGAGGAAGTACAGTCCGCAGAGCAAGGCGAGTGAGGCGGCGGTCAGCGGGGCAGCGTCGCGGGCGAACCGCGCCAGCGCCGCCGTTGGATCGTGGTTCTGGAGCGCGGCAGTGGCGTCGTCGTCAACCAGCAGGAGGCGGGCGACGTGGCGCAGCGAGTGCCACAGACAGAAGTACACCCCGATGGCGAGCACCGGCGGAACGAGGGCGAAGTACGCGAGCAGGCCCAGCGTCTCACCGGCGTCGAGCAGCCACGGCCGGCGAGCGTCGGCACGGACGAATCCGACAGCTAGCGTCGCCACGACGAGCACGCCGTAGGCGAGGGCGAGCGTGGTTCGCACGTCGGTCCGGAACGCCCAGCCGATAGCGGCCGCGGCGTCGGGCGCGAACAGCGAGACGAGGTCCGTCGCGACGCGGCGATACCAGTCGGGGAACGCGAGCAACGGGACCAGCATCGGCAGGCCGCCCCGGACGAGGACGGTTCCGATTCGCTGGGGAAGTGACTGGAGGTGGTCAGCGTCGGCCAGCGCACGCAACGCGTACAGGTCGCCCTGCCCCCAGTGGAACCACGTCACCGCGATGAACAGGACGAAGGCCGCCGCGGGTGCGAGGAACCAGGTGACGGCGTAAGCCCCACCAACGACGCCGTAGAGCGCGAACACGCGGGCGATAGCTCGCCAGTCCGGGCGCTCGCCACGGGTCCGTGCGACCGCGAGGTGGTCGACCGCGCCGTGGGGGAGGCCAAGCAGGACGGCGCTGACGACCAGCGGAGCGTACTGGAGCGCAAGTGGTATCGAGACCCCCGCGAGAAACGGAGCGACGACGACGAGGCTGGCGACCCAGCCGGGAGCCAGCGCGACCCGGTAGCGAACCGACGGCTCGACGGCGCTGCGGTAGCTCACTCCCATCTGTCCCTGAGCCAAATGTAGAGCACGACCCCCTGCACGACGAACAGCGTTGTCAGGAAGAAAAACACCGCTTCCTCAATCGGCAGATCGAGCAGGGGAATCGTGTAGCCGGTCGTGTACTGTTTCGAAATCGTCCAGACGCCGAGTCGGATGGCGATGCTGTCGATACCACAGAGATAGGCCATTGGGACCAGTGTCGCGCCGCCGACGGTTCGCCACTCGCCAACGAGGAAGTGCCACCCGAATAGCCACTGGATGGCGAGAATCGGTCCGCTCCAGACCAGCAGGGAGCCGAGGTACAGTCCCGAGTCAGAGCGCATGAGCGCGAGGCCGGACAGGACGACGACGAGCGCAGCGGCGAGCCCGACGAGCCGCGTTCGTGTCGGCGTGGCGAGCGGGCGCTCCGTGTCTACTCGAAACCGGGCCACCCACAGCCCGACCATCGCCGTTTGCAGGATGAAAAAGAGGTACTCGCCGAGGGGTATCGACCAGAACCGCGCCAGTACGGCGCCGTCACCGTACCACCAGACCCCGCGCCGGATGAGTGCGCCATCCCACGGCGTCGTGTAGACGAGGGCCAGTCCTGCGAGGATTGCCGTCCCTGTGAGTACGTCCCGGCGGCTCCCGAGGCGGTAGGTGGCTGTCAGTGCCAATCCAGCCACGACCGGCACCACGAACAGCGCGTGGAACTGGAGATACGTGAGCGTGGGCAACATTAGTTCAGGTACAACAGGGAGTCAAAAACGATGCCCGGTGCGTGGCTGTCATCCACGCCACGCGGGTTGCCCGTGGCCGTGAGCGTCCGTCGGCGTCTCGCCGGGACCGCGCTCGGAGACGGCGCTCACGGTGTAGAACGTCGCTTCGGGGTCGCCGTTGCGCCGCCAGTGCCACCACGTGCGGGCGAGGAGCCATAGCCGGCGGCGACGGGTGAGGTCCGGCGTCTCCGTCAGCACGTCGTACCCGCGGTCACGGATAAGCCGGTGGTGGTCAGCGTACAGGACCGCAGCCAGCAACACGCCAAACTGGCAGTCCTCCGGGAGGTATCGGATGCCGGCGACGCCCTCGCGGTAGAGTTCGTCGGTCCGGGCCAGTTCCTCCTGCATCACGGCGCGGAAGGCGTCGTCGACCTCGGCGTCGGCCAGTTGCTCCTCGGTGACGCCGTGGCGGTCGAGCGTCTCCTGTGGAAGATACACCCGCCCGTAGTCGTGGATGTCCTCGCGAACGTCCCGCAGGAAGTTCGAAAGCTGGAACGCTTCGGCCAGTGCCGTCGCGTGGGGCAGGGCCTCCGCCTTCTGTGGCGGGTCCATCACCTCCGTCATCATGTGGCCGACGGCGACGGCCGAGCCGCCCATGTACTCACGGAGGTCCTCGAACGTCTCGTAGCGGGCCTGTGCGATGTCCATCTCCATCGCGTCGATGAAGACGTTGATCGTCTCCTCGGAGATGTCGTGACGCTCGGCCAGGTCCTGAAACGCCGCCATGACCGCCTCGTGGTCGGTCTCGGCTGGGTCGATGTTCCCGAGCGCTGCCTCGCGAATTACCTCCAGTTGCTCGTGCTGGACGGTCGGCGGCGGCCCGTCCGTCTGGTCGACGACCTCGTCCGCGACCCGGAAAAACGCGTACATGACGTACGTCGGGTGACGGATACGCTCCGGAAGCAGACGCGTCGCAAGGTGGAACGTCCGTCCGGTTTCCTGCTGTATCGATTTGCTGGTTTGGATGTTATCGGAGTGCATTGAAAGCTATCAGGCAGTCATTGGCGGACGATGCGTCGCGCGCTTGTCGATAGGCTGTGCGTAATGGTCCGGTCGGCCCGTGGTTGCACTGCTATCACGGGGCGGCGTGTCCTGTCCGTTCGCTGACGACAGATAGGACACTGGTTCGGTATCACTACATGTATATACGGTTGTTATCGGGATAAGCGGACTACCAAACTGCTTCGGGAATCCCGCCCCGAGTCCGCCGCCGGCAGAAGGGTTCGCAATCACGGGTTACCAGTTTTCGAACACTTCTTCCAGTAGCTTTCGCTCACCCGCACGGAGGTGCTGGTGGAACGTTGACGGGCAGATGTCCATCGACTCGGCCAGTTGCTCGCCGGAGACGTCGCGTGGCCAGTCGAAGAAGCCGCCGAGAAACCCTTTCCGGAGCGCCGTTAGCTGGCGGTTGGTCAACCGCTCCTCGACGTTTGCGACAAACGCCTGCCGGGAGGCCGGCGGTTCGTCCCGTTCTCGTACGGAGAGCAGTTCTGTCTCCGGATACTGGTTGCGGACCTGCTCGACCACGCTTCGGGTCTCCATCGACGCCGGGAGCGTGACGGTGACTGTCGCCTTCCCCGGTTCGACCAGAATGTCGCCAGTCTGGGCTCCGCGGTCGGCGACGACCGAAACGACCGGTGGGTCCGAGACGGTGAACTCGAACAGCGCCGACGAGTCCGACGTCGAGACGTGCGAGACGCCCGACACCTGCGGGTGGTCGGCGGCGACGGCACAGACAGCCGAGGGGTCGTCTGTCTCGACGAGGAAGAACATCACCGTCTCCTCACCGTCGGGGACGCTCCCGCCATACTCCATCGAGCAGCCGAGTTCGGTTGCCACGTCAATATAAAAAACGTCTGGGTCGGTGACCTGCAGTTCGAGTTCAGTGACGTTGTCAGCGGTCAGCAGCCGGCTGGTTTCGCGAGCATCGATGGCCGCCGCGGTCGCCCGGCCGATGGTTCCCAGCACGGCCTGTTCTCGGGGGTCGAACACGTCGTCGCTGTCGGCATAGACGGTGAGCACGCCGTATAACGATTCGCCGGAGACGAGCGGCACTGCCGCGACCGATGCCACGTCGGAGTCAGCAAGCCGGCTGTGTTGCTCGTCGATGCCATCGGTCACGACCTGCATCTCCTCGGTACGAGCCGCCTCCGCGACCGGGTCGTCGGCGTCAAGCGGGATAGATAACGAGGTCGGTCGGTCGGCCGATAGGGCCGTCGACGACAGCGTCTCGTCGCGCAAGTCGAGTTCGGACACCCATGCGAACTGGTAGGAGTCGACCGTGGCCAGCCGGTCACAAACGGTCTGCTCGATGGCCTCCCGCGAGTCGACGGTCAGCACGTCGCCCATCACCGCCTTCAGCAGCCCGTCGACCCGGTCGACGAGTTGTTTGAGGTTCTGGCGCTCGGCCTTGAGTTCCTCGCTCCGTCGCTCGGCCGCCAGTTCGGCGAGTTTCCGCTGGGTGATATCGATGTGTGCCACAACCGCGCTCCCGGCCTCGTCCTCCGGCAGCGGCGCGACCCGCATCAGAAACCACTGCTTCTCTTCCGGAGAGTGACACGGGTACTCCATCGTGAACAGGTCCTGCTCACCGTTGATGACCGACTCGATGCCGCCGACTGCCTGTCCAGCGTATTCGTCGGCGTCGACATCGGTCGTCGTGAAGTAGTTCGTCCCCTCCATCTCCCCGTCCTCGTCGCCCGCGAACTCCCGCCAGGCGCGGTTTGTGAACAGGATCGTCCCCTCGTCGTCGAGGACAGCGATATTGATGGGGAGCGTGTCCAACGTCGAGTGAGCGAGTGTCTCTGGTGGCTTCATTCAGTGTCCCTGGCTCCGAATAGCCGATACGCATTGTAGTGGCGGCGGGTGAATAAACGTGTGGCCCGAAAACGGGGGACTGTTGCCTGTGCGAAAAGTTCTAAACGATATCGCCCGCAACGCGTAGGTATGTTCGGGTCCCGGAATTCCCGGGGGGAGTCAGTCACTTGCATCGCGTGTGGCGAGTCTATCTCACGGTCCGAGGCCCGCGAGTACGACAAACACGGCGACCGGTGGGACCGCCGAAACAAGACGTTCGAACATCTCTGTAAAGCCTGTTTTGCCGAGCTGTGCCAGCAACCACGAGATGGGCTCGAAACGACACTTGACGCCGCCGGAGCCGGCGAGGCCGACCAGAAGACGTTCCTGAGACGGTTCCGGGAACTCTCCGAGGGCGACGCGTACAGGGAATGAGACGCGAGAGTCACGGCCCAGTCCCACCCCGACAGCCCTAACTACGCCCTGTTCGTACCGGGTGACATGACTACAGAGGACGCGCAGGCGGCCGCCGGGACCGCCGAGGGGCAAGGCCCCGTCGAGATCGACCCGGAGATGGCACGACATCTGGAGAACAAGCGTGAGGAACTGTTCGAGAAGTTCGGCATCCCCGACGAGTTCCCGCCGGAGGTACTGGAGGAGGCCAAGGAGCGTACGAAGGGCGTTCAGGCAGAGATTGAAGACGAGGTCGACGAGCGGCAGGACCTCCGGGAGATGACCACCTGGACGACTGACCCTATCGACGCCCAGGACTTCGATGACGCCATCTCCATCGAGGAACGCGAGGACGAGATCGTTCTCTGGGTCCACATCGCCGACGTGACCCACTACGTCAACCCCGACACGAAGATGTGGGAGCAGGCCGTCGAGCGGGGGAACACCGTTTACCTCCCGGCGTACACCGTCCACATGCTGCCGCCCGTCCTCGCCGAGACGGTGTGTTCGCTGGTCCCGAACGAGGACCGCCTAGCCCACACCGTCGAGATGCATCTCGACAAGGAGAACCTCGGCTACGAGGAGATCAACATCTACAAGTCCGTCATCCGCTCGGACGCCCGACTGACCTACACCGAGGCCGAGCGCCTGCTGGACGAGCCAGAAACCGCAGAAGACGTCCTGGAAGACCAGAGCGTCGACCTTGCCGAGAAGACCGAGCGCGTCTGGGAACTGGCCGACCGGATGCACGAGCAGCGCAAAGAGGAGGGGTCACTCGTCCTCAATCCCGCCCGTGACCGCGCGCACACTATCATCGAGGAGTGCATGCTGAAGGCGAACAAGGCCGTCACGCACGAGCTGATGTGGAACCGCGGCGTCGAGGCAATGTACCGCGTCCACCCACAGCCCAGCCCCGACGAGTGGGACGAGGCGCTGGTCGAGATTCAGGAACTCGACGGCGTCTCCATCCCCGGCGACGCCTGGGACGACCCGCGGAAGGCCGTCAACGCCACGCTCGAACAGGCCCCCGGTCGCCAGCTCGATAAGATTCAGTGGGCCGTAATGAAGGTGATGCCCCGCGCGAAGTACATGAACGACCCCTTCGGCGGCCACCACGCCCTGAACTTCGAGATCTACGGCCACTTCACCTCGCCGATTCGCCGCCTCTCGGACCTCATCAACCACTGGATCGTCTACAGTAACGACGTACCCGAGGACCTCATCGCACTGTGTGACCGCGCCAGCGACCGGCAGAAGGACGCCGAGCAGTGCGAGCGCGAGTACAAGAACTTCCTGCAGGAGGTCGGGCTCGATCCGTCGGCAGTCAACAACCGCGGCATCGAGGTCGTCGAAAATCCTGATGACGAAGACGACACGGACGCCGATGCTGATGCCGCCGACGCAGCTGTCGAGGAGTAACGCCGGCAGGCTCGCGTTTGGACGCGGCACTCGCCAACAGCAAGACCTTTTCACAGTCGGTGCGGCACTGCCCGTATGTGCCCTCCAGCACCCGCAATCGTCACCGAGGGGTTGACGAAGCGCTACAGCGGCGTCTCGGCAATAGAATCCCTCGACCTGACGGTTCCTCGCGGGAGTGTTTTCGGTTTTCTCGGCCCCAACGGTGCGGGCAAGACCTCGACGATTCGCATCCTGACGACGTTGACGAACCCGACGAGCGGCACCGCACGGGTGGCGGGCGAGTCGGTCGCCGACCGCGCCGCAGTGGTCGAACACATCGGCTTCCTGCCCGAAGAGCCCCCGCTGTACGACGAACTCACCGGCCGCGAGCAGCTGGAGTACGTCGCCGGCCTGCGCGGGCACGAGGACTGGAACCGCGTGGAATCACTACTCGACCGGTTCGATCTTGACTCGGACGCCGACCGGCGCGTCGAGACGTACTCGAAGGGGATGAAACAGAAGCTCGGCCTCGTTCAGGCGCTGTTGCACAACCCCGACGTTCTCTTTCTGGACGAGCCGACTTCGGGACTGGACCCGCGGGCGGCTCGGACGGTCCGTGATACCATCAGCGAGGTCGCGGCCGCTGACACGACGGTTTTCCTCTCGACGCACATCCTGCCCGTCGTCGAGGAGTTGGCCGACACCGTTGGTGTCCTGTACGACGGCGACCTCGTCGCGGAGGGGTCTCCCGAGGAACTGACCGGCAGCGTCGAGTCCGGAAGCACGCTCGAAGACGTGTTCCTTGACGTGACCAGCGAGCACCCGGGAGAGCGATGAGGCGACCGAACTGGCGGCGAGTCCACCTGATAGCGCGGACGGAACTGCGGCGTACCTGGCGCAAGCTCATGGGCACGACGCGCGGGACGCTCATGCTGCTCGGCGGCGGATTGGGCCTCATCGTATACAGTCTCGCTATCGGCGCGGGGGCTTTCTTTCTCGGCGGCTTCCTCGCCGACAGCGACCCCCACACTGTCAGACTCGCGACGACGGCGGGCATCGTCGGACTGCTCGGACTCGTCGGCTTCTTCACACTCCAGCACACGGTGAAATCGGCCGGCGAACCGGACGCTGCCGACGGTCTACTGACGACGGTGCCCTACGAGGACGCGGCGGCCGGCCTGCTCGCCGCCGAGGTCGGTCGAGTGTTGCTCGCGCTCACCATCCCGATTCTGGCGCTGGTGGGCGGACTTGCAGTCGGTGATGCCGGGGTACTTGTCGCTGTCGTGGCCCTCATCGGGTCGGTCACGGTTGCCCTGCTGGGAACGATCCTCGGCTTTGCTCTGGGGCTAGTGACGAAACTGGTCGCGAACCGCTCGGCCTTCATCGCGCGGCATCGCGCGAGCGTCGGGGTCGCCGTCTCGCTCGTCCTGCCGCTGGGCTGGGTTGCGATGACGACCGTCCCGACGGTACAGTTTCGCGTGCTCCAACTGGCGACCCAGTCCCCGCTCTCGTGGCCCGCCGACGTGGTCCTGCTTGTGCTGGGAAACGGCGGTAATCCGATCACAGCCGCCGTCGCCACGGTGGGGATTCTCAGCGCGCTCCCGGTCGGCGTGGTTGCGTGTCTGTGGCTGGCTGCGCGGGCTTGGTATGTCGATCCGGTCCAGCCTGACTACGAGTTCGACGCAGACAAGCAGACACTCTCGGACCGTCTGCTGAGAGGACGGGTCTCAACGGCGACCCGCGTGGTCGCCCAGAAGTCGTGGCTCCGTGCCAAGCGAGCGCCCATTTCCGTGCAGTTCGCGATCATGCCGTTTTTCTTCCTGGTGTATCATCTCCAGATCGTCATTCTGGAGCGAGTGGTCCCGCCAACACTCCCCCTCAGCGCTGGCCTCGCCAGCGCGGCGGCGTTCGGGGCCGCGTTCTCGCTCAATCCGCTCGGCGGCGAGGAAGGAGTGCTGCCGCTGACACTGACCGCCAATGTCTCCGGCCGGGCGTTCGCCACCGGACTCGTCCTCGCGGGCGCACTCCCCGGCGTCGTGGTGACGACGCTACTGGTCGTCGGCCTCGGCGTCGCCGCCGGAACGCCGCCGGTCACGCTCGCCGTCGGCCTCACAATCGCACTCGTCGCAACCCTCGCCGCACCGGCTATCGCCGTCGGAGCCGGCGTCGTGTTCCCGAAGTTCGAGTCGTCGTCCGTGCAGGGCCACGAAGTAGTGGTTCCGAGCGGCTGGGCGTTCGGGCTGTACTTCCTCGTCCTCGGCGTGGCCGTCGCGCCGGGAAGCGTGACGTACCTGCTTGCCGTCCGTGACCTGTTCTCGTTACCGTTCGACAAAGTGTGGCTCCTCGGTGGTGGACTTGTAGCGAGTGTAGCAATCGCCGTCGCTGGCGCTGTCGCCGGGTTCCTCTATGCCGCCAACCGCGTCGCAACATACCGGCTGGATTAGCAGACCGGCTTCGGGTCCAGTCCCATCGCCTCCAGCGCCTCCGCGTAGTCGTCGTACGCCGCTCCAATGGCCTCCGTCGCGGCCGCCGCTGCCGTCTCGCGCTCGGATTCCGAGAGGTGTCCGAGGGCGGTATCCCCGTCGTCGAGTGCCGACGCTTCGCGTCGAATCTCGCGGAACGTATCAGCCCGCTGTTCGTCCGCCTCGTTGATGAAGAAGCTCACCACTTGCAGGTAGAACCGGTCGGCGACCAACGGGGCAGCGACGAGGCCGGCCCCGACGCGCCGTGCAGTCCCGCTAACGGTTTCGAGGTGGTCAAGGAATCCATCGGTGTCACCGGCGTCTGCGTCGATGCGGTCCGCCCGCTCGGTCGCGGCCTCGGCGGCTGCTTCGAACCGCGCCGCCACATCGCTGTCTGTCTCGGCGGCCCACTGGCCGAGGATATCTGCAAGCCCTGACTCGCGTGTCGCCGCTGCTGTGAGCACCGCCTCCGTCTCCAGTGTCGCATCTGTTGCTGCGATAAGCACCTTGTCCGAGCCCAGTCTGTCTCGCTCCGTCTCAGTCTGGTCACGGACGGCGTTGATAGTAGCTCCAGCGTCCATACCTCCGCTGGGCGCGGCAGGGGCTTGAAATCCCCGCCCGATTTATCCACCGGGAAGCGCTACAGTCGGTATGGTCGAGGACTACCCTGACCCGCCGACGGACCCGCCGTCACTATCGGCAGCGACGTTGCAAGCGAAGCTGGACGCCGGTGAATCGGTCCGGCTGCTCGACGTTCGCGACCGTGACGAGTACGAGGAGTGGCGACTCCGCGGCGAGTCGGTAACAGCAACACAGCTCCCCTTTACCAAATTTCTCCAGGCGAAGGTGACTGGCGAAGTGGACAGCCTCGTCGCCGAGGTGGCCGGCACCGGCCCGATAACGGTCGTCTGTGGCCGCGGCGAAGCCAGCGCCTTCGTCGCCGGCCTACTAACTGAACACAGCGTCGAAGCGCAGAACCTCAGCGACGGCATGGAGGGGTGGGCGCGGCTCTACGAAGCCCGCGAGATTCTCTGCGACGACGCAATCGTCCTCCAGTATCGCCGTCCGTCATCTGGCTGTCTCGGCTACATGGTCATCAGCGACGGCTCGGCCGCTGTCGTCGACCCGCTCCGGGCGTTCACCGGCCGGTATGTTGCCGACGCTGCCGACCACAACGCCTCGCTCACCCACGCTATCGACACGCACGTCCACGCAGACCACGTCAGCGGCGTTCGCCGTCTCGCCGAAGAAACCGGTGCCGAACCGGTCCTTTCCGAACGAGCGGTCGCCCGCGGCGTCGACGACGTGACTGCGCTGGCCGACGACGAAACCCTACGTGTCGGCTCGGCCACACTGGAACCTCGTCCCCTACCCGGCCACACGACCGGCATGACCGGCTTCACCGTCGGCGACGTGCTTTTGGCCGGCGACAGCGTCTTTCTCGACAGCGTCGCCCGCCCAGACCTCGAAGCCGGAGCCGACGGCGCTCGTGACCTCGCCCGCGACCTCCATCGCACGCTGACTGACCGGCTCGGAGCACTGCCCGATGAAACACGCGTCGCCCCGGGCCACTACAGCGAGTCGGCGGTGCCGTCTGACGACGGTACGTTCACCGCTCCTCTGGGTGCTCTCCGCGACCGACTCCCGGGGTTCACGATGGACCGCGAGGCATTTGTCGAGTACGTCTGTGACGACATCCCGCCGCGCCCCGCCAACTTCGAGCGGGTTATCGCCATCAACCTCGGAACGGAAGCGGCCGACGACGACACCGCGTTCGAACTCGAACTCGGCCCGAACAACTGCGCGGCTGCGCCGACGGACACGGTGTGACACCGCCACGAGAGAGCCGTAGCTACAGCGGGAGCCGCTTGCGAATCTGGTCGAGAAGCGATTCGTCTTCGTCCGGCAGTGACTCCCCAACCACGCCCTCTCCTGGCAAAATCACAGTCCGTTCCCCGTTGTCCTCGACCTCGATGAGGTCGTCTGCCTTGAGAGCCGCAAGTGCATCCTCAATGCGGTCGATATTCTCTTCCGTCCGCGACCGTAGCTCGAAGACAGTCATCCCCTCATCGCGGCGGTCAGCGAGCGCATCGAGCACCGCAACCTCAGTGTCGTCCCGGTCGCGATACTCCGGCTTCGCTCTCATATGTCCCTCTAAAACCGGCTGGGTCTAATCTCTGTCCCTCGGAATTGTGATATGCGTGCCCTGTGCAGCGAGCCGTACACCGCCGAGAGAGACGATATGACTCGCTGTTGTGTGTGTTTGGCCACTGAAATCTGTGCTCGCTGTTTTCGTCTCTTTCAACACCAGTGTGGCTTATCGTCTAACTGATTTGGTGTCGATTGCGCGCGAGCGCAGCAACAAACCAATCACACTGCACCGCTATTGACCAATCGACAGTTGACACCTCTCACTCGTGTGTTTCGACAAGTGCCCGTCGTGGCTACCGAAGCCTAGTCGTCGCCGACAAACGCTCTGTGGCTCACACTACAGAAGAGAGGATATCGCTACCTGCCCTTCTCGTGGTAGGCTGGTCCTTCTTTCGTAGTAGAGCCATACTTTGCTATGAGGACTCGGATGGACCATTCGTCGGTATAGTACTTGTACGCCCAATTGTACTTGATGTATGTCGTCTCGAACACCCCGCCATCTTCGGTAACGAACGTTACATTAACTGTATCAGGGATATACGTGTGGTCCCTCTTCGGAAAGTGATCATCATTGTTATTGTAGTCCTCTACAATGGCATAGTACTTCCAGAGTGGATTTAGCCGGTCATTCCGGGTCTTGGTGAAGTTTGTGGTATCACGCATTTCAACCGTCAGGTGGTATGAGTCATTTGCAGGGAAGGCCTCCATCTCGGCAGAGCGATTTTCTTCATCTTCATCATATAGATATTGCATATTCTCATCGAATTCCTCAAACTTCTGTGCCTTACTGAGGTCGCCTCGAGTAATAGATTCGGTTTCGGTTTCTGTTTCAGGTCTCTCGGTAGCTACTGGCGTACTTTTCGCCTCCGTAGGTACAGGTGTTGGAGTCTCGGTATCCTCTGGTGTAGCGGCCGGGGTCTGCGCCGGCGTATCTGTTTCATCCACTGGTCCACCTCCATCCACGAACGCAGAGCAACCGGCTAAGGTAATCAAAAGGGCCAGACCGGCTGAGATGGCGATATTTTTAGTATTGGTCATCGTTCCTGAACCTCATTATAGAGGTCTGAACCGTTTGTTTCTCTTTCAACAGACGGGAGTGTCGAAACTCCAGTCGAGGTCGGCGTCGGTTCTGCAGTCGAGCCATCTGCTGGCCCACCTCCATACACTCCTCCTGATGACGTGGCGGACACGATCAGATCGCTGAGGAGACTACCATTGTACTGGGTACGGGACATACATGGGTGTTCATTTGCATACTCACTGGCGTTCATCCACATGATGATTGGAGCGAGAGCTGGTATGAGGGAAAGACCTGTAGCCGTCACTAACAGACAGGCGGCTCCCTTTCCAGTCTTACACTTTCGGTTCATTCTGTTTGTAATCCACTCGCTATCTATTATAAAATCTGATTTCATAAAATAAGTACGAAATAAGACTACCAAAAACTCCAACCGCCATCGCCATTATCGTTAGTGCTGTCATCATTGCTGCCGCCGTCATCGTCATCGCCACCAAACCAACCTTCGCCGTCATCGTTACTACTGTCATCGCTATCCCCACCGAGCAGGTCGCCAAGGATCCCTCCATCACCGTCGTCGCTACCGCCATCATCATCGTCACCGCTGTCATCATCATCATCGTTTCTGCTTTCGCTATCATCGTCGTCCTCACCACTACTGCTGGCATCGTCGTCATCGTAAGACCAATCATACCCATCATCGTCGTCGTCGTTGCCGTCAGTCTCTCCGCCTAGGTTGTTCGGCACGCTAGAGCCCGGGCGGGTGTTCCCATCGCTGGGTCTACCTCCACTTCCGTCGTTATCACTTTCATAATCGGCGCTAGCCCCTGATTGAGTCTCTTGTTCTCTCTTTGCGTCCTCTTTTTGCTCGTCAATAGTCTCTTCACTGAATGTGCCTCCGTAGCCGTCCTCAGAGTACTTGTTCATATTGTCCTCCGCGATGATCTTGGTAAGTTCGTTGTCCATGTACAACCACAAGCCGTCCCGGCCGTCAGTATCGACGATGGTATCTTCGATGGTCATGGCGGCACTCGTACAGCCCATGTTTTCACCATCGACGTAGTAGCCCCCGCTGCCACCCGGACAGTTGTTGCCACCAGCGCTGCCACCGTTGCCAGACGAGTCTGCGACCTGAATCGTCCGATTGGCGACGCCACGCCGGCCGGCGGCATCATAAGCAATCGCACGGACGGATACAGAGCCGGAGTCGTTGAACGTGTGCGTAATGGTCGAGGTGCCGTTCTCGCCGGCGAGTCGTGTCTGGTTTTGCGCGGTGCCGTTGACGACCCAGGCGAGCGTTCGGAGGTCGGCATCGCCGGCAGTTACGTTGGCAGTCAGATTCCGCCGGAGGCCGACGGGTACCGCAGCCGGGGCCGAAACTGAGACTGACGGCCCACCGGCGGCCACCACGTCGACATGGAGCGTGTCCGAGCGCGACGCCCCGTCATCATCAGTGACGGTAATAGTGACGTTGTACTGGCCGGTTTCGGCTGGAGAGAACGTCGTCTGGACGCAGGTCGGGCAGTCGGGCGTGCGTGTCGCGCCGTCCGGCGTTTCGATGGACCACTCGGTATCTTCGATTGTGCCGTCGGGGTCGCGCGAGCCGTTAGCGTCCAGCTGGACCGTCGTTGCTCGCTCGACGGACTGGTCCAGCCCGGCGTCGGCAAGCGGTGGCTGGTTGCCGGTCGCAACCGCTGTCCCACCGAGAAGTGCCGAAAGGGCGAGGGCCGACACCACGAGTGTCGTCATCCGCTGCATTAACGTAGTGTAGCACCTGTATCTGTTATAAAATTTCACAAACTAGACTGAAATTAATATAACGCCGTCGCGAAACAGGTAGTATTCTGTCAGGAATGGTCGAGCCAACGGGCAGGGTTTAAGTACGCCACGGTGGGAAGTTCTGGCAATGGGTCTCAAATGTTCCGTCCTCGGGCACAAGTACGGTGAGACCACCGTCGAGCGCGAGCGCGAAGAGCAGGGTAGCGAAGTCGTCATCACCATCCAGGAACGGGAGACCTGTGAGCGGTGTGGAAATACGCGAATTGTCTCGGAAAACAAGGAGGTAACGGCTATCGAGACACCGTCGGACATCGCCAGCGATCTCGTCGAAGACGAGTCCGAGTCCGAAACGGCGGAAACCGAGTCGACACCGGAAGACGAGCCGGCTGACAGCGCGGCCGAGCCCACTGATGAGGGAACAGAGCGCTCGGACGGCTGGGACAGCGTCGACGACCCGGTTGAAGCGCCGGGGAATGCGGGAGTCGGCGACGACAGCGGAGACGACGAGCCGGTCGATCCGTCGGCCGACGATGCCGAGATTATCGACGACAGCGACAGCGATGGAAGCGGCGACGTTGAGTTGGACGAGCCGACGACGACGGTCGACGTCCCGGACGCCGAGAGCGAAGCGCCGGTAACCGAAGACGAGACTGACCCGGAGAAAGACGACGGGCTCATTCTCGGTGAAGAAGAGGAATCGGAGTCGACCGGCGACGACCGCCAGCCCGGTGAGTGGCCCGATGAGCCGGGAGACGACGGCGACAGCTGGTCGCCGGAGACGATGCCGGTCGACACTGGAACGGACGACGATTCGGGTGTTGAGTCGACCAGCGACAGTGCCGTGACGGTTCCAGAGGGCGAGTTCGCCTGCCCGGAGTGTGGATTCACCACCGAAGTCGAATCGACATCGTTGCGCGCCGGGGACTTCTGTCCGGAGTGTCACAAGGGGTCACTTATCACCCGTGGCGAGGAGTGAACGCAAAGGGTAAGACAACCCCTCGCAAAAACTCGCCCATGCGAGAGTACAAGATGCGACGGGGCGAGCATCTCGAAGACCGCGTCCCTGACATGGAAGCGTTCGTCGAAGAGTACTTCGGCGAGATAACGGATACAGAAGAGTACGAGGGCAACGACCTGTTGGTCGTCGACGACCCTGACAACCCCGTGTTTGACCGGGTCGTCGCGGGCCGCGTTGAGTACGGCTCCAAGAAAGACAAAATCGCGCTCCACATCGATGAGCGACCGGCGGAGGACGTCATCGCCGAGGGCAACGTCGATGCGGCTGAGGACGCCGTCGCAATCAAGAACGATTTCCTGGAGGAGGCGACCGACCGCGACGCAAAGGCACGACGTGACTCGCTGAAGCGCTCGGTTGAGGACGACGCCGACGCCCCGGACAACGTCTAACGACGGTCGTCGGGCGCACGCAGTCCGCGAGTGCCGGCAGGCTGATACTGCGTATCGGTTCGGCACGGCCCGCGTAGCCATCCGGAAATTCTTCGATATCGACACTGAGTACCGCCAGTATCACTCAGCGTCAGACGGGCGTCACATCTAAGTACGGTTGTGACATAGGTTCACATACGCCTCACCCGGAGGCGCGCACAAGTATCCGGGGCACGAGGCACCCCTCGTGTTGCCACGGCAGCGGATTCCGGGGCAACCTGTCATAGTTTGTCCGCCCGCCGGAGCGGACCCAATCCGGCATTCGCGGCCAGGTCAGTTACCGAGCCGGAAGTCCCGTTTTATCGGCGCAATATTGGCGGCAAAATGCAGCCGTTGATCGGAGATATTCGGGAGTCAGAACGGCGCTACTCGGCGAGCCCGTAACCGCGCTTGAACAGCACGTAGTCGATTGACAGCACGACCACGGTCGTCCCGGTCAGGACGGCCAGCGACGTGTTCGGGTCGATTTCGGTCACACCGATCATGCCGTAGCGAACGCCGTTCACCATATACACCATGGGGTTGAGCAGCGAGACTCTCCCCCAGAATTCCGGGAGTTCTTCGAGCGAGTAGAACACCGCGCCGAAGAACACCAGCGGGCGGAGGATGAACTGGTTCATCACCGTGAGGTAGTCGAAGTCGCTCGCCCAGAGGCCGCCGATGACGCCGAGCCCGCCGAACAATGTGGTAATCACCAGCAGGAACGAGACGAGATACACGGGGTTGGGGACTGAAACCGAGGTGAATATCAGCCCCACGCCGACGATCAGCAGCGACGTGACGATTCCCCGGAGCGCGCTGGCCGAGACGTAGGCCGCCACCATGCTTCGGTTCGACATCGGCGAGGTGAGGACAGCCTGAATGTAGTCGTTCCAGCGCCCGTGGAAGATAGTGAAGGAGGCGTTCTCGAAACTGTCAGAGATGGCCCCCAGCACGACAAGTCCGGGCAGGACGAACTGGAGATAACTCGCGCCCGCAATTTCGCCGATTCGGCTCCCCAGAATCACGCCGAACACGGAGAAATAGAGCGCGTTCGTGATGATCGGCGGGAGGAAGGTGTTGTACGGGCGGCGGACGAACCGGAGGATTTCCCGGCGGACCAGCGTCAGGAACTGCGTCGTGTTCTGATTCATGCGGATACCTCCGCGTACTCGCGGTCGTCGCGGGTCATGTCGACGAACACCTCTTCGAGCGACGCGCGGCGGATTTCGAGCGAGGTGACGGTGTGGCCCTGCGCTTCGAGTTCGCGCATGATGGCCGGCGCGGTCTGGCTCCCGCCCATCGCAGTGACGGCCAGCCCCTCGTCGGTCAGTTCGATGTCAGTGATGCCGTCAACATCAAGTCTCGGGGCCGTCCGTGGCATCTCGGCGAGTTCGAGGACGATGGTGTCCGTGCCGCGAGCCATCAGGTCGTCGGGGGTCGCCACCTCGACTTTCCGCCCGTCGTCCATGATTGCAACCCGGTCACAGAGGCGTTCGGCCTCCTCGATGTAATGGGTCGTCAGCAAAATCGTCGTCCCAGCGTCATTCATCCGGTTGATAATATCCCAGAGGTCGTGGCGAAGCTGGACATCGACCCCAGCCGTCGGCTCGTCAAGGATGAGCAGGTCCGGGTCAGAAACCAGTGCACGGGCGAGGACGAAGCGACGTTTCATGCCGCCGGAGAGCCAGTCGAAGCGCGTGTCCCGCTTGTCCCAGATACCAACCGTCTTCAGCGCGTCTTCGGCGCGTTCGCGGGCCTCGGCCCGACCGATGCCGTGGTAGCCGGCCTTGTGTTCCAGCACCTCGATAATGGGGAAGAAACGGTCGACGTTGAATTCCTGGGGCGCGACGCCGATGCGGTCACGGGCCTCCCGGTAGTCGTCTTCTACGTCGAAGCCGAACACTTCGGCGGTCCCGCGGTCCTTGTGGACGAGACCGACCAGCGTGTTAATAAACGTCGTCTTGCCGGCTCCGTTTGGCCCGAGCAACCCAAAGAACTCGCCCTGCTCAACTGTCAGTTCCAGGTCGTCAAGCGCCTGCACATCGCCGTAGCGCTTCTGTAACCCACTGGCGCGTATCGCCGGTTCAGTCATTGCCGCCCTTAGCGTGGCGACACCGAAAAACGCATTGAAGCCCCCGAAAACCGGCAGTTAGACTGATACAAGCTGACAAGATCGACCGAACAGCGAGGTTCCGTCGACCGGGCTGTCACAATCCTACTGACCGAGTCGTTCCCGAGAGATGCCGACGCCAGCCGGCGTGATGATGAGCTGGTCGTCATCCTTCTGGACGATGTCGCCGCCGACCTCGTTGGCGACCTGCTTGAGTTCGTCGCTGATGTGTTCCATCGTGCGGTCCTGCGTGGAGTGGCGCGTGATGTCCGCGACAACCACGTCGCCGTCGTAGACGGCGTCTTTGATGTCGATGACGTCCTGCTTGTCGCTGATACGGGCGATCCGGATCTGGCGCTCAAGTTCCGTCCCGGTCATCTCGAATTCGTTCGCATCCAGTTCGACGTAATCCTCGGTGTTCCGAGAGGATCCAGACTCCCCGAGGATCTTGCTCATCAGTCCCATGTCACTCACGGCGTGCGCTACCCGTTTCAACTTTTCGTCCATCGAACGTATCGCTACAGCACGCCCTGAGCAGGCGTGGTGACGGCCGAGAACGGCCTGCGATGCACAAAAGGTTATTCAGATGATGGAACGAATACTGATACCGATGCGCACGCCCTCCACTAGGATGACTCCCAGCACCGTCGCAGCCGTCGGTGGCGTTCTCTATGCCATCGGCGTGCTGTCGTGGCTGTTTGCAAACGGCGTCCATTTCTCGTCGCAGGACCCGACGAAACTCGTGTTCGGGGCCGGCTACGCCGCCGTTGGGATGGTCCTCGTAGCCGCCGTCCCGCTGTATCTCTGTAGCCGCCTTTCGCTTGTCACGCCGGTGGTCGTGACGGTGTGGCTGCTCGGCAACACAGTGTCTCAGTGGCTCTACGGGACACATCTCCACCGCTGTCGTCGTATCTCACTGTCTGGCCGCTGCTGCTCGGGGTAGCCGTGTGCGCTGGCGTGGCCGAAGCGGTTGTTAGAATCAGCATAGACCGTTCCCTCGACCGATTCGGGCTCCGACCGCTGGTGTGACCGGAGTACGATACCAGTGGATCGCGCTACACCGAGAACTCGAACAGGTCGTCGCCGACGTGGTGGAGCGATTTGACGACTTTCCCGCTGTCGCCGACCATGTCGTCGCCGTCGGTCTGTGCACGGCCGACAGCGAGGAACTTCCCGTGGGACTCCTCGTTGATGACGACCAAGTCGTCCGCACTGATGTCGTCGTCGGCCTCGGTGATACCCGGCCGCATGATATCAGCGCCGTCCGAGACAAAGGAGACGGCCCCGGCGTCCACGGTGACGATGTGTTTCTGTGGCGGATGCTGATTGGCACCTTGTACTGTGAGGAACGGTTCGCCGTTCAGATAGAGGACGAGCGGGTCGCCGTCGACGAGGACGACATCCCAGTCGCTGTCGTCGAACTCGACCTTCTCGAAGCTGTCCGCGTCGAGTTCGACACCGAGGTTCTCCGACAGCGCCGTCGTGATGGTGTCGACCTCGTCCGAACGGAGGTGGTGTCGCGACTTGACTTCCATGCTCGCGTCTCGTCGGCGACAGAGGGTAAGCGTAACGAAGCGTGTGGGCGATGTGACGGACGCAGGTTTTTGTCCGCGCGGGCTAAGGTCAGAGTATGCGAGTCGTCACGCTCCTGCCCTCAGCGACGGAAATCGTCTACGCGCTCGGCGTCGAGCCGGTCGGTGTCTCACACGAGTGCGACCATCCGCCGGCGGCCCGCGAGAAGCCGTCGGTCAATCGGTCACGCGTCGACCCGACGGCATCGAGTGACGAGATTAACGAGCAGGTCGCGGCCGCCGAGGAGAGCGACGGCGTCTACGCCATCGACCGCGAGACACTCGCGGAACTGGAGCCCGGCCTCATCGTCACCCAGGGCGTCTGTGACGTGTGTGCCGTCGACCACGTGGTGGTCGCTGAGGCTGTCGAAGAACTGGGGCTGGACGCCGACGTCCTGACGCTCGATGTCCACAGCCTCGATGACCTGTTCGACTCCATCCACCGGGTCGGCGCGGCGGTCGGGCGCGACGACCGCGCCGCCGAACTCGTCGCAGACCTCCGGGACAGGGTCGCAGCAGTGGAGACGACAGCGACGCGGGCCGGGACGGCCCCCCGTGTGGCGGTACTCGACTGGCTTGACCCGGTGATGGCCGCCGGGCACTGGGTCCCAGAGATGATCGAGATGGTGGGCGGCACCTACGGGATGGAAGAAGACGGCGCTCACTCCCGGCCGCGCGAGTGGGAAGAAGTCGTCGAATACGACCCCGAAGTGCTGGTGGCTGCACCGTGTGGTTTCGACGTGGCACAGACCCGCGAGAACCTCACAGACCTGACCAGACGACCCGGGTTCGACGACCTAACTGCGGTTCGGGACGGCCGGGCGTACGTGATGGACGGCCACCACTACGTGAATCGGTCGGGGCCGCGGCTCGTGGACACGCTTGAGTTTCTGGCGGCGCTCGTCCACCCGGACCTGTTCGAGACGCCGCCGCGGGACGCCGTCGTCGAACTCGGAACGGTCCGGGCGTAAACTGCCAGCGCTCCGAACACGGCGTCAGCAGTCGGGCAAGAACGAGCGGACGGCCGCGCCGACCTTTTCAGGGGCTCGCCAGACGCCGACGTGGCCGACATCGGCCAGTTCGACGAATGAGGCACCACTCATCGCATCCCCGATTGCCCGAATGCCATCGCGGAGATACGCCGGACTCTCAGCCCCAGCAAGAAGCAGCGCTGGTGTGTCAATCGACAGTGTGTCGGGGAGTTCGTAGGATCCGACCACTGCGCTCTCTCGGACGACGGTCTCAGCGAGCGGTGCACGCTCGGCGATGGGCCACTGCGAAGGGTCGCCGCTGGTGCTCGTCTCGCGGAAGAACGCCTCGATGACGGCCTCACGGTCGCCCGCGTCGAGATGGTCCCGGAGTCGCGGCGCGAGCGGCGGCTCAGCGCGGTGCGCACCGACGAGAATCGCCGGCTCGTACAGGATGAGCTGTGCGATATCGGTCTCTCTGGCGGCCTCCAGCGCACAGAGGCCACCAAAGGAGTGACCGAACAACACTGGGTCACCCGGGAGTGCGTCGATCAGCGCCACCACGTCGTCAACCTCGCGGGCGAGCGAGTGGTCATCGGCGTCGCCGCTCTCGCCTCGGCCCCGCCGGTCCATCGCGACGGGCGTGTAGCCGTCGGGCAACTGAGAGCGAAGCCGGTCCCAGACCGCCGACGTTCCGGTCGTGCCGTGGACGAGCACGACCGGCGTGCCGTCGCCGGGGCGGTCGTATGCGATGGCGGTCCCGTCGGGTGCCGTGGCTGTCTCCATTGGGTCGGCTACTCCGAGTGGCGGCTGATAAAACGTTGTGAACCCAGCGTGGACGAACTGCTAGCACTGCGTTGGTCAGGGTTGCGTTCCAGAGAGTTGTGTACCCGCCGCCCCATCTCATATCTGAGATTGGTAACTGTTTTGTGACAGTTGAACGTCAGCAAAATCGCATGTACACTGGCGTCATCGAAACGACAGGAACGGTAAGAGCAGTCGAGCAAAACGAGCAGGGCACCACAATTCGAATCACGGCGGAGACCACAGACATCGACACAGCGGACAGTGTCAGCGTCAGCGGGGTGTGCGTGACCGCAGAATCCGTCGATACTGATGGGTTTAAGGCGGCACTTTCTACAGAAACTGTCACCCGGACGTATCTCGCCACGCTTTCAGCCGATGCTGTCGTAAACATCGAACGACCGGTGCCAGCAGACGGCCGGTTTCACGGACACGTTGTCAAGGGGACAGTCGACACCGTCACAGAAATTATTGCCGCAGAGAGGCGAGGTGACGGCTGGCAGTTTCGGTTCAGTATCCCCGAAGGGTACGAGCCGTACCTCGTTGAAAAGGGGTCTGTGGCACTCGATGGCATCAGTCTAACTGTCAGTGACGTGTCTGCAGACACGTTCAGCGTCGCAGTCGTACCGGAGACGTACGACCGGACGACACTAGCGACAAAGGACTCTGGTGACCGGGTCCATTTCGAAGCAGACATTCTGGCAAAATACGCAGCCAGTTCACTGGCTTGAACCCAGACCTGCAGTCCAATGAGGGTGTGAAAGGCGCTGCACAGCTGAGGCGACCAAGCACCGGAAGCTCATACTGTCGCTGCGACCAGCCCGACGTAGGTGTTGCCGAGGACGACAACCGCGCCGAGGGCGACGACAGTCAGGAGCCAGGCCCGCCACAGCGGGACCCGCTCAACCACGTCGCGACACTCCAGCAGGACGACACCAACGTAGAGGACGACGGCCATCTTCAGGGCAATCACGAGCAGCGGTTCGTGAATCAGGAGCGTCCGTATCCAGGGGTTTGCTTCTAGCCCCGGCCCAGCAACCTGCGCGGCGAACAGCGTCGACAGCGCGTCGCCAAAGCCCCAGACGAGCACCAGCGAGAACACCAGTTCGACGTAGCTGGGCTTCTGGAGGCGAACCGAGAAGGGACGAGATGCGTGGTCAGGGCGGGCCATGTAAATCGATACCACTACTGTCGACTATTAGCGCATAAAGCTCGGTTCCACAGTATCAAGCGTGAAAATTGGCAGTCAGTTGAGAACGAGCCGGTCAGTCCTCAGCGAGCGAACAGCGACCCTCGTAGCTGGCGTCGGCGACGCTCGCGATGGCCGGGTCGTCGCCACAGACCGGGCAATCCGGCTTGGGCGCGATAGGGACCTCCTCAAAGGACATCTCGGCGGCATCATAGGCGACGAGCCGCCCCTCCAGCGTCTCGCCGTAGTCCATCGCGAGCTTGACGACTTCGGTCGCTTGCATACATCCGATAGTGCCCGGCAGGACACCGAGAACGCCTGCAGTCGCGCAGTCGGGGACGGTGCCCTCCGGTGGGGCCTCGGGGAACAGACAGCGGTAACACGGGCTGTCGCCCGAAAACGTCGTCACCTGGCCCTCGAACTGGAAGATAGCTCCGTGAGAGAACGGCGTGCCCGAGAGCGTACAGGCGTCGTTGACGAGAAAGCGCGTAGCGAAGTTGTCGGAGGCGTCAACGACGATGTCGTAGTCGGCCACCAGGTCGGTCGCGTTCTCCCGCGCCAGCCGCAGTTCGTGGCGGTCGACGGTCACGTCGGGATTGAGTCCCGTGACGAACTCAGCGGCGCTGTCGACTTTTGACCGGCCAACGTCGTCGTCCGTGTGGATGACCTGCCGCTGGAGGTTCGACCGCTCGACCACGTCGTCGTCGACGATTCCAAGCCGCCCGATGCCCGCGGCCGCGAGATACTGGAGGACTGGTGCGCCGAGGCCGCCGGCCCCGACGACCAGCACATCGGTGTCGAGCAGTGCGGCCTGGCCCTCCGGCCCGACGTCGTTCATGATGATGTGCCGGGAGTAGCGGTCAAGCTGTTCTGGGTCCAGATCCGGTCGCATAGTGGTCGTACGCCACCCGGAGAAATAAACGACTGGTTCGTCTCGAGTGTTTTGAGGTGTAGGGCCGAGATGTCCAGCCGGCTCAGTTGTTGCGCTGGAGGTCCGCAACGAGGTCGTCTATCGCCTGATTGATGTCGGTGAGAAGGTCTGTTTGCCCATCGGATTCGTCGGCGATGTCGGCCGTACTGTCGGCGATATCTTTGGCTGTATCCGTGGACTGGTCGATCATGCTCGCCACTTCCTCAGTCGAAGCAGCCTGCTGGTCCGTGGCCGTCGCGACCTCCTCGATACCGTTGTTGACCTCGCGGACGGTGTCGTCGATCTCTCCGAGAATCTGGGTCGATTCCTCAACGGTGTCGATACCCTCGTCAATCTCGTCGTTGCTCTCTTCGAGACTCTCGACAGCGTTCTCGGTATCGTCCTGAATCCCGTCGATCATCTGCTCGATAGTCGTCGCCTGCTCCTGTGACTCCTCGGCGAGGCTCTTGACCTCGTTTGCGACGACGGCGAATCCTTCGCCGGCCTCGCCGGCGCGAGCGGCCTCGATGGACGCGTTCAGCGCCAGCATATTGGTCTGGTCGGCGATATCGTTGATGACATCGACGATTTCGTCGATCTCCTGAACGCTCTGCTGTATCGTCTTGACGTCCTCGGCGACGCTGTCGGCCGCCTGCTGGATGTTCTCCATCGCCTCATGGACGTCGTCAGCGTTCCCCTGTCCGCGCTCGGCGAGTTCCTTCGCTTCGCGGGAGGCCGCCGAAACTTCTTCAGATGACGAGGCGATCTGCTCGACCGACGCAGAGAGGTTCGACACTTCGTTTGCGATGTCTGTCAGACTCTCGTACTGCTCGGCGGCCTGTTCGCGGATGTCGGCGGTTTCCTCGGCGATACCGACCGACGACCCTTCCAGATCAGCCAGCATGGTCTGAATCTCGCTTGCAGCGGTGTGGCTGTAGCCGGCTTCTGTATCGATGTCCTCCGCGATATCGTCCTGAATATCCGCGTCGATATTGTCGTCGATCCCCGAACCTGTTTGACCCCGTACGTTTTCTGTCGGTCTCTCAGCCATAGTAGTCGTCACAATGGACGGGGAATATAAAACGAGTTGCCCAATAGTATCAGAGTCGATATCTGGAACGGCGTTCGTCGACCGTCGTGTCAGCAGTCGTACAGCGTGCGGTACTTCTCCTCGGCGTAGTCGAGGAAGTGCTCAGCGGTGAAGGATTCGCCAGTCGCTTCTTCGACGAGGTCGTCGGTCCGGTAGCGAGCGCCGTGCTGGTGGACGTTCTCGGTGAGCCAGTCGTGGATCGGGTCGAACTCGCCGGCACGGATGTGGTCGTCGAAGCCGTCGATGTCCTGTCGAGCGTGGTGGTCCAGTTGCGCGGCCAGCACCGACCCGAGCGTGTAGGTCGGGAAGTAGCCGAAGGACCCGTTGGTCCAGTGGATGTCCTGCAGGCAGCCCTCAGCGTCGGTGTCAGGACGGACGCCGAGATACTCCTCCATCTTGTCGTTCCAGACCTGCGGCACGTCCGCCACGTCGAGGTCCCCGCGGATGAGGTCGCGCTCGATTTCGAAGCGGACGATGATGTGCATATGGTAGGTCAGTTCGTCCGCTTCGACCCGAATGAGATTGTCGTCGTACACCTCGTTGAACGCTTCGTAGAACTGCTGGGCGGTGGCGTCGGTCCCGAGATGGTCGTTGGCCGTCTCGGTGAAGAAATCCCAGAATGGACGCGAGCGACCGACGTGGTTCTCCCAGAAGCGGGACTGTGACTCGTGAACGGAGAGGTCGCGGTTGTCGCCCAGCGGCGTGCCATAGTCCTCCTGTGGCAGACCGAGCGTGTAAGTGGCGTGGCCGAACTCGTGGATGGTTGAGCCCAGCGCGTCCAGCGGGTCCTCGGGGGTGAAGCGGGTAGTGACGCGGGCGTCGAACTGCGTCCCCATCGAGAACGGGTGGGGCGCGGTGTCGAGGCGGCCGCGGTCCCAGTCGTACCCTAGCGTGTCCAGCGCCGTCTCGACAAGAGCGTGCTGGGTGTCGTCGTCGTAGGTTCCCTCGAACGGGTCCGCAAGCGTCACGTCACTGTCGGCGATGTCGTCGATAAGCGGGACGAGTGCGTCCCGAAGATCCGTCAGCACGTCCTCGGCGGTGTCGATGCCGAGGTACGGTTCGTATTCCTCGAACAGCACCTCGTAGGGGTCGCGGTCGGGGTCGATGGCGGCGGCGTACTCCCGGCGGAGTTCGACCAGTTCTTCGAGCGTGTCAGCGAAGGCGTCGAAGTCGTCCTCGGCCTTGGCCTCCTTCCAGACCGGCAGGGCGTTCGAGGACGCCTCGGAAATGCGTTCGACCAGATCGGCGGGAACCTTGGTGGCTCGCTCGTGGTCTCGCCGGACCTCCCGGACGACAGCCGCCTGCTCGGGGTCGAGGTCGGCGTCGTCGAGTTCGTCCAGCCAGTCGGCCAGGTCGTCGTCAGTCAGCAGTTCGTGATGGAGCGTGGAGATGGCGGAGGTCTGCTTCGCCCGGGCCGGCGTGCCGGCGTCGGGCATCATCACCTGCTGGTCCCAGTTGAGGACGCCGCCGGCGTCCCCGACGTAATGGAGGCGGCGGACGTGATCCAGAAACTGCTCATACGTGGACTCGCTGTCCTCGCTCGCTGTTGCCATACGGCGGGGTTAGGCCGGCGACGGTAAAGACCCGATGCCGCCGGTAAGGGGTGCACTGGCTAACAGGGCATATCAAGGCGACACGGAACAGTCGACAATCACTCGGACGGCCACGACTCAGCGACACGCTCGTAGACAGTCCGGCACCGCTCGATGACAGCCAGCGATACGCTCTCGTCGGCGGTGTGTGCCTCGCCGGGTTCGGCCGCGCCGACAACGACGCAGTCCGTTCCGGCCTGGGCGAGCCAGCCGGCGTCGGTCGCGTGCGGTTTGACGACGTGTTCGGGTGTAGCGTCCTGAGCGGCGGTAGCGGCGTCCAGCACCCTCTCCGCAAAGTCGGCGTCGCCACAGGCCATCGGCGGGAGGTCCTGGTCGACGCGCCAGGACACGCCGTCGATGGCTTCGACCCTGTCAAGCGGTGCGCGCTCGTCGGGGACCGTCCGCTCGTCGACGGTGACCGCACAGCGCTCGGGGATGACGTTCCAGGCCGAACCCCCGTCAATCTCGGTAGCGGCGACGCTCCCGCTCATCTCGTGGCCGAGCACTGTCGTCGACGGGAAGTCGAGGTCCCGAACCACGTCGACGGCGTCGGTCGCGCGGTAGATGGCGTTCGCGCCGGCCTCGGGTTCGCTGGCATGGGCCGCCGCGCCGTCGGCAACGAGAGTCGATCCCCGCCGGCCCTTATGCGCGACGGCCACGTCCGTCGTTCCGGGTGCAGAGTAGCCGGTCGACCCCTCGCCGACGACGGCGTAGTCGGGCGCGAAACCGTCCTCGATAGCGGCCTGACAGCCGACGCCACCCTGTTCCTCGCCGACGAAGGAAGCGAAGACCAGTTCGCCGGCGGGGTCGGCGTCTCGGAAGGCCAGCATCGCCGCAGCGACACACCCTTTCATGTCCGCCGCACCGCGGCCGTAGAGGCGGCCGTTGCGTTCCTCGATGACGTACTTGCCGTCGGCGTCGACCTGCGACTCGTCCGGCGGGACGACGTCGTGGTGGCCGACGAAGGCAAGCGAGTCGTCGCCTTGTCCCTTGCGGGCGATGACGTTGCCGTGGTCGTCACGGCTGACGCGTGCATCGGTGTGCTCCCGGAGCCACGTCAAGATATACTCCCCGGCAGCCGCTTCGTCGTCGTGACTGGAGATCGAAACAAGGTCGTGAGTCAGCGATGTGAGCGTGTCCATATCCGTGGGTCGAGAGCCCGCGGAACAAAAATCCGCGGCAGGCGACGCTCGCGTTGGCTGGCCCACGCTGACCCGGTCCGAAAGATGGGCGTCAGTCCACCGGTAACTCTGTATCAGGCCTGAAACGGGTTGGAGGGGCGCAGTTTTCGCTGAGACTTCTGGTGTCCGTTTCGAACCGAACACCTGTGTGTCCCGAGCGGCAATACTCGGTAATGCTGGGCTACGCGGCGATGAACCGGACGCTCCGAGAGCGTGACCCGCCTCGCCGGTGCAATCGCGACATGCAGAAGAAGACCTGGGAATCCGAGGGTATCGAGTACGCGGCCACGCTCGCTGCGCAGAACTTCGAGGACCTGCGCGAGATTCTGCTGTGGAATCGCGACCACGGCATCAACTTCTATCGCTGTAGCTCCAAACTCGTCCCGTGGAACTCACAGTTCGACATTACTGCCCTGCCGAACTACGAGCGGGTCCAGTCACTGGCAGCGGAGTGTGGCGCGCTCGTACAGGACAACGATATGCGCCTGACCTTTCACCCGAGCCACTGGTGCAAGCTGGCGAGTGAGTCCGACGACACCGTCGCTCGCTCCGTCGAGTCGGTCGAACACCACGGCCGCTGGCTAGACCTGATGGGGCTCCCGCGGTCGCCGCGGTACGCGATTAACGTCCATATCGGCGCTCATTACGGTGACAAGGCGGCGACAGCCAACCGGTTCTGCGATGTCGTCAGCGACCTTGCGCCGCGGGCTCGCGACCGGCTGACTGTCGAAAACGACGACGCCGAGTCGCTGTGGAGCGTCCAGGAACTCGTCACGGACGTCGCCAGTCAAGTCGATATTCCCGTGACGTTCGATTATCACCATCACAGCTTCACTGACCGCGGGCTCACCTATCGTGCGGGGTTCAACCTGGCACGGGAAACGTGGGATGGCGTCTGGCCAATCACACATTACTCGGAGCCGGCGCGCCTCCGGCCAGACAGCGATGCGAGCCCACAGGCACACGCTGACCACGTCGCTGCTGTCCCGACATGGCTCACCGAACAATCGGACGTGATGATTGAATCCCACGGCAAGGAGCGGTCGTTGTTTCGCCTGCGAGCGGCCGACACCGACCGTGCGCCAAGCCCGGAGTGAGCAGGCACGCTATCGGTGTCGAACGTCGATCCGGAGCGGGAGACTCCACACCCTTATCAACGGCAGTCTCCAACGTTCGCGTATGGAAATTGTACCGGACACGAGCGTGGTCATCGACGGCCGCGTGTCCGACCAAGTGAAGGCCGACGCCGACCCCGACACGGATGTCGACGGCATGGGCTTTGCCGGCGCGACGGTCATCATTCCCGAAGCCGTCGTCGGCGAACTCGAAGCACAGGCGAACGATGGCCGCGAGACGGGCTGGGAGGGACTCGAAGAGCTCCAGACACTTGTCGACCTGGCTGAGGAAGGCACCATCGACGTAGAGTACGTCGGCCGGCGGCCCGACGCCATCGAAAAGCGCGAGGCCGGCGAAGGCCAGATCGACGCGCTCATCCGGGATATCGCTGGTGACCGCGACGCGACGCTTGTGACCAGCGATGACGTCCAGGCGGAAGTCGCCCGCGCGAAGGGTCTCGCAGTGGAGTTCATCGACCCAGTGAAGCGAACAGTCGACCGCCTGCAGATAGAGAACTTCTTCGACGAGGGGACGATGAGCGTCCACCTCAAGGTCGGTGTCGAGCCCTACGCGAAAAAGGGCTCTATCGGCGACATGCAGTACACGCCGATCCGCGACAGTCCCGCGACGGAGAGCGAACTCCGGGAGTACGCCGCCGACATCGAGGAAAGCGCACGCGCATCGCCGGACGGCTTCCTCGAACTCGACGAGCCCGGCATGACAATCACCCAGTTCCGGGACTACCGAATCGCCATCGCGCGACCGCCGTTCTCGGACGCACTCGAAATCACGGCCGTTCGGCCTATCGTCAAGACCGAACTGGACGACTACGAGTACGCTGACGAACTGCGGGACCGCTTCACCGAACACCAGCGCGGCGTCCTCATCTCTGGGTCGCCCGGAGCCGGGAAGTCCACCTTCGCCCAGGCGGTCGGGGAGTTCCTCGTCGACGCCGACTACGCGGTCAAGACGATGGAGAAACCGCGAGACCTCCAGGTCGGCCCGAACATCACGCAGTACACCGAACTCGGCGGCTCGATGGAGAAGACCGCCGACTCGCTGTTGATGGTCCGGCCTGACTACACCATCTACGATGAGGTGCGCAAGACCGACGACTTCGAGGTGTTCGCGGATATGCGACTGGCCGGCGTCGGCATGGTCGGCGTCGTCCACGCGACCCGCGCCATCGACGCGCTCCAGCGCCTCATCGGCCGCGTGGAACTCGGGCTCATCCCCCAGATCGTCGACACCGTCGTCTACATTGAAGCCGGAGAAGTCGACACGGTCTATGACGTGTCGACGGAGGTCAAGGTCCCGCAAGGCCTCATGGAGGAAGACCTTGCGCGACCGGTCATCATGGTCAAGGACTTCGAGACCGGTCGGCCGGAGTTCGAGATCTACACGTTCAACCGTCAGGTCGTCACCGTCCCGCTGAACGACGACGAGGACCAGCCGGACTCCGGCGTCGACCGCCTCGCCAAACAGGAGGTCGAACGCGAGATCCGCTCTATCGCCCGGGGTCACGTCGAGGTCGAACTCCGCGGTCCGAACACCGCTGTTGTCTGGGTCGAAGACGACGACATCTCGCAGGTCATCGGCAAGGGCGGCGGCCGCATCTCCGACGTGGAGAACCGCCTCGGTATCGACATCGACGTGCGGACCTTCGAGGAGCGACCGACCGGGCCGTCTGGCGGTCCCCAGACCGACTCCGGCGGCAAGGAGGGCGAAATCGTCCAGCCGGAGGTCACCTCCCGACACGTCATCGTGCCGCTCGACGGTCACGCCGGCGATACGGTCGAACTGCAGGCCGACGGCGAGTACCTCTTTACCGCCACGGTCTCGCGTGGCGGCGAGATTCAGGTCTCGCGCGGGTCAGGCATCGCCGAGGAACTGGAGCGAGCTATCGACCGCGGAAGCACGATTACCGTCGTGCCGTCGTAGGGTTCGGCGAGCAGGCAGTCGGCAGTTAGCACCCGCCGAGCCGACGAAAACGACAGCTAAATTCCCCTGGAACCCGACGTTCTAGCTATGACCAATGCAGTCGTCGGTAGGTTACAAGACCAAGAGACGCTGGCCGCCCGAGTGGAGCGCGGCAACGCGCCAGAGTGGGTCGGGGCCCACTGGCGGACCTTCCGCGAGGGGTTGACCGGTGAGCGAAACGGCTCCCCGTTCCCCTGTTTCTTCGGCGCGGAGTCAGTTCGAGACGGCGAGCCGCTGTACACGGCCGTCCCGTCGATGAGCGACCCGGACGCGCTGTTCGACCTCGGCCAGACGCTACTGAAGTACCTCGACACCTATCAGGACCACAGCGAGCGAGCCTCGCTGGTAACCTTCTTCCGGCCGCCCGAACGGCCCCTGACAGAGTCTGAGTACCACAGCCGCCTCTGGCATATCCTGCAGTTCCTCCACGTCCACGACCCGGAACCGTGGCCCGAGGATATCCCGACCGACCCGGACGACCCGCACTGGGAGTTCTGTTTCGGCGGCAAGCCGATGTTTCCGACCTGCCGCGCGCCGTTCTACGACACGCGAAAGAGCCGCTACTGTCCGGTCGGACTGGAAATCACGTTCCAGCCACGGGCGCTGTTCGAGGATCTGAACGTCACAGCCGATACCGAGGCCGGCCAGCATGCCCGCGATGTCATTCAGGGTCGACTGGAGGAGTACGATGGCGTCTGTCCCCACGCCGACATAGGCGACTGGGGCGTCGAGGGCGACCGGGAATGGCCCCAGTATATGCTGTCGTCGGACGAGGACGCATCGCCGGACGAGTGTCCGATGACCGTGACGCGCGAGCATCCGAAATCGAGGTGGCTCATCGAAACGCCCGCACCGGAGCCGGCCGACTGAGATGGTCGCACTGCCCGAGACGCCGGTGCTCATGCTGGTCGACTTCCAACAGGGGTTCGACGAGTCGCGGTGGGGAACACGGAACAACCCCGACGCCGAGGCGAACGCGGCGCGCTTGCTTACGGCGTGGCGAGAGCGCGGTCTGCCGGTTGTCCACGTCCGCCACAGCTCGGCGGAGTCGGACTCGCCGCTTCGGCGCGGCGAACCGGGCTTTGCGTTCAAACCGGAGCTGGAGCCCGAATCGGGGGAAGCGACGTTCGAGAAGCGCGTCAACGGCGCGTTCATCGACACCGGATTAGCGGACTGGCTCCGCGACAATGCCTTCGAGACGCTCGTCATCTGTGGCCTGACGACCGACCACTGCGTCTCGACGACGACACGGATGGCCGAGAACCGGGGGTTCGACGTTGTCGTTCCGGGCGACGCGACCGCGACGTTCGACCGGACACTCGACGGCGAACACTTCGACCCGGACCTCGTTCACCGAACGGCGCTAGCGCAACTGCGCGGTGAGTTCGCGACGATTGCGACGACGGACGACGTGGTCGCGTCGCTGTAGCGGCAAGCTCCCGACTGCGCTAGGAAGCAACGAGCGAGAAAGCGAGTTAATCCGAAACCGCGGCGTCTGCTTCTGCCGGTTGTTCGGTAATCTCGTAGAGGTTCTGTCGCGCGTCGGCGAAGTACACGTCTTCTTCGATAACACCGACTTCGTCGAGTCGTTCCAGAGCGTAGCGGACAGTCCGTGCCGAAAGCATCGACTCCTCGACGATTCCTTTCTGTGTCAGCGGGCCGTCGTACTCCAGAACCTTGTACACGAGCTTTGCGCTCGGCGGAAGGTCTGCGATGGCTTCCCCATCAGAGTCCGTCATTACCCGTAATCACAAGCGCCGGGCGCATAAAGATTGAGGAGTCAGTCTCGCCGGCGCACGCATTCGCGGCCGCGTCACAGCCCTGAACCGCGCACCTTTTGGTTGCGGGTAGTGGAACGTGTGGTATGGCTACGGAAACGGCGGACGGAATGAGCTCCCATATGCGGGGGCTCTCTGTCACGACGCTGACAGCCGTCGCTGGCATCGCCGCCGCGTTTGGTTCCAACGCGCTAGCGGCCACGCCAAACGACCCACAAGGCGTGCTCGTCCTCGCGGTCGCTATCGCAGCACAGTTCCCGATTCTGCGGGTGATCGGCATTGACACGGACGACCTCTCGGCGAAGGACGTGCTCTACATCGGCTTCATGACCTTCTCGCTGTGGTTCGTTTCGTGGGGCATTCTCCTCACAACGGGGGCATAACGATGGCTGACGATAGTATCGCCGTCGTCGACTTAGAGCGGTGTCAGCCCGACCGCTGTAACTACGAGTGCATGAACTACTGCCCGCCCAACCGCAGCGGGAAGGAATGCATCGTCAAACGGGAAGACGAGTACGAGGAAGACGAGCCCTTCGAGGGCCAGCCCGACCAGGTCCGCATCTCCGAGGAGATCTGTCTGGGCGAGTCCTGCGGTATCTGCGTGAACAAGTGTCCGTTCGACGCGATTGAGATCATCAATCTCCCACAGGAGCTGACCGACGAGCCGGTCCACCGCTACGGGGAGAACGCCTTCGCGCTGTACGGGCTCCCGAGCCCCTCTGAGGGACAGGTCACCGGGATTCTCGGCCCGAACGGCATCGGGAAGACAACGGCCGTCCGCATCCTCGCCGACGAGATGCAGCCCAATCTGGGCCGCTACGGCGAGGAACCGAACTGGGACGAAATTCTCGACGAGTACCGCGGGACCGCCCTGCAAGAATACCTCGAGCAGATGCGCGATGGCGACGTGAGCGTCGCCCGCAAGCCCCAGTACGTCGACCGGATTCCGGACCAGTTCGACGGCAAGGCGAGCGAACTGCTGAACCAGACCGACGAACGCGGGGACCTCGATTACCTCATCGAGCGGACGGGTATCGAGCCGGTCGTGGACAACCACATCGACGACCTCTCGGGCGGGGAACTCCAGCGGGTCGCCCTTGTTGCTACGCTGGCTCGTGACGCGGACTTCTACTTCCTTGACGAGATCACGCCGTATCTAGACATCGGCCAGCGGATGACCGCCGCGCGACTCATCCGCGAACTCGCCGAAGACGAGGACCGTTCGATGCTTGTCGTCGAGCACGACCTCGCGATTCTGGATCTGCTCGCCGATAACATCAACGTCGCCTACGGGACGCCCGGCGCGTTCGGTATCATCACACCGCCCAAGTCGACGAAGAAGGGCATCAACGAGTACCTCTCGGGCTACCTCGAAAACGAGAACATGCGCGTCCGTCAGACCGAAATCGAGTTCGAGGAGCACGCGCCACGGACCGCATCCGCTGGCGACGTGGTCATCGAGTACCCCGAACTCCAGAAGAGCTACGGCGATGGCGAGTTCTCGCTGTCCGTCGATGCCGGGACCATCCGTGAGAGCGAGGTGCTGGGCGTCGTCGGCCCGAACGGTATCGGGAAGTCGACGTTTGCGAAGATGCTCGCCGGCCGGTTGGAACCGAGTGCGGGCGAAATCGACACCAGTCTCGACATCGCCTACAAGCCCCAGTATATCGAGATCGACCAGCCGATGCGGGTCGACGCGTTCCTCGCGTCGATTACGGACGACTTCGGGAGTTCCTACTGGAACACCGAAATCGCACAGCCCCTCCAACTCGAATCGGTGATGGAACAGCAACTCACCGACCTTTCGGGCGGGGAGCGCCAGCGGGTCGCCATCGCGGCCTGTCTCTCGAACGACGCCGACCTCTACCTGCTGGACGAGCCCTCGGCCCATCTGGACGTGGAACAGCGGGTCATGGCGACCTCGGCCATCCGGCGCTACGCCGAGAACCACGACGCGACGGCGATGGTCATCGACCACGACATCTACATGATCGACCTGCTGGCCGACCGCCTGCTCGTCTTCGATGGCGAGCCGGCCAAGAACGGCCACGCTGCGCCGCCACAGGGCATGCGCGAGGGCATGAACGAGTTCCTCCAGAACCTCGACATCACGTTCCGCCGCGACGAGCGGACCTCACGCCCCCGTATCAACAAGCCCGACTCGCAACTGGACCGCGAGCAGAAGAACGCCGGCGAGTACTACTACGCACCGTAAGCTCAGAGGAGGAGCGAGGTCGGCGAGAGCCAGATGGCGACCGTCTCGGTATCGGAAATCCACGGGAGAAGAGACCTCAGCCGGAGCCGTTTTTGCGAGAACAGTTTGTTCAACCGGTTTCGTCGACGAAGGTCGCTACTCGACGGTCGCGCCTGCCGAACCGTGCTCGGCGTGGCTGTTGATCCACATATCACCTCGGGAGTTAGCTGGTGAGACTACGTCTCAGATGATAGTACAACCGTTATTCGAAGCGGGAGACGCAGGAATAGTCCGCGGCGTTACGCCGCAGGATCACTGTCACTGCCTGTCTCGGACCCCGCAACCGCATCGTCTAAGCCGTCGGCGACTTCTGCCGGATCGAACTCTTCATCCGGGTCAAGTTCGCGGTCCGTCTGCTCGTCTGTCTGGGACTCAGTGACCGTTTCATCACCGGTGACCGTCACGAAAACCTCTCGCAGTTCCGCAACGCGTTCGGGGGACTGACTCTTGCTCATCGCGTATGTGTACAAGTACCACAGAACTGTAGGCGCTATACCGAATCAATTTGGTATCTGTTCGCAAACTACAGCACGTTTCGCTGGCAAGAGCCACACAGCGAGACTTCCTTCACGTCGACTTGCCGGACAGTGGGGGAGAAATTCATCACGCAGCGCTTGTTGTCACAGTGCTCCAGCCCGAGCGTGTGGCCGACCTCGTGGACGACCTCCTTGCGGACCCGCTGTGAGAAGATCTCGCCGGCCGAGCGGTTCGAGAAGCCGCCGTCGGAAGAGGTCTGGAGCCGATACGTGGAGATGACGCTGCCGGAGCCACCGAGATACGCGAGCCCGAAAACGTAGTTCCGACGGCGGTAGAAGAGGTCTTTCGGCGTGATAGCGATGTTTTTGCCGCCGGAGCCGACCCGGCGGGCGAGATCGATAAACTCCTCTGCGCGGTACTGGTCACGGTCCCCATCGTACGCGCCGGCGGGAATGGACTGTGGCTCGTGCATCGAGACCTCACAGTCGTAGACGGAGCGGAGTCCGTCCGAGGCCTCACGTTTGACCTGGGCCGAGACCTCGCCCACCGGCACGATGTCGACGTGCATGGGAACGCATATGCGCCCGCATCTCATAAATTGTACGACGTGACCGACACCACCGACCCGCTCGTCGACCGACTCGCGTCCGTCGATTCCGTCGTCGAGGTCGGCATCGGAAACCACCCTGACGTAGCCGGGGCCCTGGCTGAGCGGGGCGTGGATGTGACCGCAACGGACATTGTCGAACGGGAGGCCCCCGACGGGGTGCGGTTCGTCGTGGATGACATCCTCGACCCCGACCAGTCCGTCTATGCGGGATGTGATATCGTATTCGCTCGAAACCTCCCGCCTGAACTGCACCGGCCCACGCTGACCGTTGCCGACGACGTCGATGCTGCGTTCTGGTTCACGACGCTGGGCGGCGACCAGCCGACGGTTGCCGTCGACCGCGAACAGCTCCCGGGCGGGGAGACGCTGTACCGGGCGAAAGATAGCAAGGCGCTTGAGTGAGGACTGCCTTCGCTCGCCCATGCAAGTCGACGCGGTCGTCCTCGACATCGACGGCGTGCTGGTGGACGTGGCCGACTCCTATCGCCGAGCGATCATCGAATCTATCGACCGGGTGTACGGCGACACGATCGAGAAGGCGGCGGTCCAGCAGTTCAAGGACGCCGGCGGGTTCAACAACGACTGGGAACTGACCTATGCAGCCGCGCTGTTCGTTCTTGCGGGCCGCGAGTCGGCCGTCTCCGACCTGGCGGCCTTTACCGACGCCATCGCCGAACGCGGCGGCGGGCTTGCGGCGGCCGAGGCAGTGGTTCGTGACCTGCTGGACGAACCAGCAGAAGACCGAGTCTTCGACGCCTGGGACCGCGAACAGCTCCGGGACGTGTTCCAGACGCTGTATCTCGGCACCGACCTCTACCGGGATATCGAGGGCGGCGAGCCACCGTTTGCCGCGCCGGGCTACATCCATGACGAACCGTTGCTGGTCGACGACGAGACGCTATCGGCTCTGCAGGACCGTTTCGCCGTCGGCGTCGTCACCGGCCGACCAGCCGCCGAAGCCGACATCGCACTGGAACGCGTCGGCCTCGAACTGCCCGGGGAGCACCGCTTCACGATGGATGACTGGGAGGAGGGCAAACCCCACCCCGCCGCCCTGCGGACACTCGCCGAGCGCTTCGACGCCGAGCGAGTCGCCTTTGCCGGGGACACCCTCGACGACGTAGCGACGGCAGTCAACGCCGACGAAGCCGACGACGACCGCGTGTACTACGGCATCGGCGTCCTAACTGGCGGGCTGACCGGCGATGCCGGCCGCCAGACGTTCGCCAACAACGGCGCGAGTGCCGTCATCGAATCGGTCACCGACCTGCCCGAACTGCTCGACACGATAGGAGCGGAGTAGCCGCGACAGCATCACCGACCAGCGGTAAACGGCAACGGTTTCACTGGCGGGACAGAGACCACGGGTATGCGACGACTACCGACGTTCGGCTGGGCGCTGCTGGTGAGCATCTGGGCCGGACTCGTCGGTGGCGCGGTCATCCGCGAGCCGTCAGTCGACCTGGTGCCGCTGTACGCCGTTATCTGCCAGCTACTTGGTCTTGTCGCGGCCTACGGGACGATGCGTGAACGCAGTCACATCCTCGAATCCGTCCACCGGCCGGGCCGCGTCGGGATGTTCATCATCGTCCTCTTTTTCGTGATGGTCCCGCTCACGACTGTCTTTGCCCTCGTGCTCGGGGACGCGTCAGTCGCTGGCGTCGCGACGCAGTGGGTCAGCTATCTGGTGGGCCTCGGGATCGCGCTGTACGTCGCCTTCGCCGGCGGGTTCGACCGGGCTTGGGAGAAGTACACCTGAGTGAACCTGTCACACAACGTTTATTCAGTGGTCGGCCTACGCCGTAAGTATGGACATCGCGTTGCTTGGCGGTACTGGAGACATCGGCCAAGGCCTTGCCCTCCGGTGGGCTGACGACACCAACCACACGATCATCATCGGCTCCCGGAAAGCCCAGAAAGCGGCGAACAAAGCCGAGGAGTACGAGACAGAACTGGCCAGCCGCGGCCACGACGACGTGTCAATCGCCGGTCTGGGTAACGAGGACGCCGCCGCCCGCGCCGACGTGGTTGTCGCCGCCGTCCCGGCCTACCACCTCACGGACACAATCGACGCCGTTGCCGACGAACTCGACGACACCACGCTCGTTTCCCCCGCTGTCGGGATGCAACGTGACGAGGACGGCTTCCACTACAACCGCCCCGGTGCTGGCAGCGTCACGCAGCTGGCCGCCAACGCCGCCCCCGACGACACCCCCGTCGTGGGTGCCTTCCACAACCTCGCGGCCGGTCGCCTCGCTAACCTCGACGCCGACCTCAACTGGGACACCATCGTCGTCGGCGACGACACTGACGCCAAAGACACTGTCTGTGAACTCGCCGAGGGCATCGAGGGGCTTCGTGCCCTCGACGGCGGCCCGCTCGCTAACGCCGCCGAAATTGAGGGACTGACCCCGCTGCTCATCAACGTCGCCCGCCACAACGACGGCCTGCATGACCTCGGTGTGAAGTTCCAATAGTACCTTTTTACGTCACCCCCTCTCCTCGCACGCTCTGTGAGCGCGCTGCGGGGAGCGGGTTCGCAAAAATCTACGCTAAAAACGACCTCCGAGTCGCGCTCTGTGAGCGCGCTCGGAGGGAAACCGCTCGCCATCGGCGAGCGGTATGCCCGCCGCGACCGCACAGCCGCCAGCAGCAGTGCCGTTCCGCATCCCGCTTCTACTGCAGGCCTGCCCTTCCCCGCCGCCAGCGATGAAACGCTGGCGCGGCCCGAAGCGAGGGTCGCGGTTTCATATCGTTATCAGATGTATTCAGACGAGCAGCAAATACTTGCATGCTGCAGCCATGTTAGTAGAGGATGGAGACCGAAGAGCCGCTCGCAATACTCCATGTTGACGACGACGGGGCGTTGGGAGACCTCGTGGAACTGTATCTCGAGCGGGAGGAAAGCGGCCTCGATTGTACCGTCACGACGGAGACGAATCCCGAAACCGCGCTGTCGCTGATTCGGTCGTCGGAGACCGACTTCGACTGTGTCGTCAGCGATTACGACATGCCGGAGATGAACGGTATCGACTTCCTCGAAGCCGTTCGGGAGACACATCAGGAGTTACCCGTGTTGCTGTTCTCCGGGGAGGAAACCGGCGATGTCGCCGCCGAAATCATTCAGGCCGGCGTCACCGACTACCTGAAGAAATCAGTCGGAACGGACCAGTACACGTCGCTCATCCGCCGGGTCGAACACGCTGTCGACTCGGACGGGAGCTTCGAGACGGGCAGCGAAGTCAAACTCAGCGGCGTCGGCGTCATCGGCACGGATGAGCGCTTCGAGCGAGTCGACGAAACCTACGCCTCGTACTACGGCTACGAGTCGGAGGAACTCGTCGGCGAGCACTGGTCGGAACTCCACCCGAGCAACGAGGTCCAGCACATCAGGACACACGTCATTCCTGTCGTCAGAAGCGGCGGGAAGTGGACCGGCCAGAGCAAAGGACTGCGGGCCGACGAGACCACCTTCACCGAGTCGAAGATGGTGACGGCGCTCGACGGTGGGCGGATGCTGATCGCCGTCGACGAAATCGACGATTCGGGACTGGCCGAACAGGAGTGATACAGCGGCAGCTACTGGCCGTGTGACGAACCGCAAAAGTGACCGCGTTACGCCGAGGCCTGCTGCAGTGCGTCGTCGATGTCGTCTGCCTGCGTGACGCCGACGAAGCGCTCAACGATGCCGTCGTCGTTCTCGATGATGAGCGTCGGCAGGGAGCGTACCTGATACTCGTTGGCGACGTCCTGCTCCTCGTCGACGTTGATCTTCTCGAACTCAACGTCTGCCCACTCCTCTTCGAGGTCTTCGAGGATCGGGTCCTGCGTTTTGCAAGGGCCGCACCAGTCCGCGTAGAAGTCCTTCAGTGTAACCGTCATAGTACTCTGTTCGTGTTAGCCCGCGGTATCTGATAAGGGTTATCCATGTGTACCTGGGGCACGCAATCGCGGGCGACCCGAAAGGCTTAGTGTTGGTGATACACCACCCTGAAGTATGAGTGGTAGCGACGGCGGCGGACTGATGTCCAGTGCGGGACTGGTCCGGTATTTCGACGCTGAAGACCAGAACACGATCCGTATCGACCCTCGAACAATCGTCGCGACCGGCGTTATGTTCGGGCTATTGATGCTCGTGCTGAACGCGATGATCGTGTAGGCGATTCCGCACTGTTTTCCTCTCCCCGCCACTGACTCGCGGGTATGCACTTCACGCAACGCGAACAGCAGGCGCTCCGCGATGCTGGCGTTGAGCAAGCGACCATCGAAGCGGCCTCCGACGCGGTGGTCGAAGCCACCGACGACGCGGCCGCGGCCCTCGAAGCCTTCTTCGACGGCCGCGAGACGGTGTACTCCGATATAGATATCGCTCACAGTTCCAGCGAGATTCAGGAACACACCATCGAATACTGCGACCTGTTCACTCACGCCGACGACATCCGGGGCTACCTTCGGTTCGACACCTGGGGCGTTCCGGTCAAGGGCGGGCGCGTCCTGAGCGACGAGACGGTCGAGCTCTCGCTGGGGCCGACAGTCCACGGGCGGGTCCGCTTTGCCGCCGACGAGGACGCGCTATGACCGTCCGGGTCAGGGGCATCTACGCGACGGCGCTGACCCGGCTACTGCGCGAGGCTGGCCACGAGGTCGTGCAGGCGTCGGGACCAATTCAGAATCGTTTCGACGGCGATTTCACCGACGAGCGGGCGGCGGTCACCGTGACGACGACAGATGACCAGCAGGGCGTTGGTGTCATCGGCGACCGCGACGCTGCCGCGGCCGTTACCGACCGCCTGACCGAACTCGGGCGAGACACGCTCCACTGGGACGACCCGACGCCAGAAGGGGCACTCTACGCCGGCACCGTGACTGAGACGCTGGGGAGCGGCGCTGTCGTCGACCTCGGCGACGGCGAGGGTTTCCTCCCGTACTCGTCCTCGGACGAGCGCGTCGAAACGGGCGATACGCTCCGGGTGCAGGTCGTCGAGGCGAGCGCGCCGTGGACGGACGGCCGGCCTGTGCTTGATACGACCATTGCTGTCCGCGGGTCGCTCCTCTCGCTCGTGCGCGGCGGGACCGCCAACAGGTCGGGAACCGGCGGCCCGGCGATGCTAGACCTCATCGCCGCGGACCCCCGAGACGGCTGGGGCGTCTCGTGGGAATCAGCGAGCGAGGACGCGAGCTTCGACGGGCTGGCAGAGGCGCTCGACGCTGCCAACGACCGTGCGGCGGCCATCGATGACTCACTCGATGGGGCCGACGTGCCTGAAGACTGCGCCCCCACCTGTTACGACGAAGGGCTTTCGACGGCGTGGCTGTGGTTCGGCCGCGAGAGCCGGTTCGCTCTCGACGAGACCCGCCGCGAGGTGACAGCGACGATGCCGGGCCACCACCGCGTGAAGGCCGGCGACCGGGCGGCCAGCGCCGCCGTCGACTACGTCGAAGCGCTGTGCGACGACATCGGGACCGGCGAGACGGACTTCCCCTTCGCCGTGACGGCCCGGCAGTTCGGTCCGCAGGTCGGCGGGTCACTGTCGCTAGGCCATGGCAAGCCCGACGGCCGACTCATCACGCTAGGCAATGGCGAGGTCCAGTCCGTCGATGACGACGGAACGGTGACCATCGAGCGCGAGATGAGCCCCGGCGGCACCTACGACGCGCTGGGCGTCCCGAAGGAGGCCGGCGACATCGCCGAAACAAAAGTCAAGGAAGGGCGCTGGTGGTACCCGACGGTGTACCGCGACAGCGACGGCGAGAAGAAGGGCACGTACGTCAACGTCTGTACGCCCGTCGAGGTGTTTCCCGACACTGCGCGGTACGTCGACCTCCACGTCGACGTGGTGAAACACGCCGACGGCACCGTCGAGCGGGTCGACGACGACGAGCTCGACGCGGCCGTCGAGCGCGGCCACATCTCCGAGCCGCTGGCCGAGCGCGCACGGAGCGTCGCCGCCGCCGTCAAGAGCGCGCTAGAGTGAGTAATGTCGGTCACGCGGCGCAGCGTCAGTCGCGCCGACGGCGAGCACGCCACGCTGCCAGCCCGACCGCCGCGACCGCAGACCCGACGCCGAAGCCGGGACCACCGACGCCGAGAGAGGTGTCGTCAGCGTCGGTAGCGTTGCCCGCCTCGTCGTCCGTGGGCGTTGGTGTCCGAATCTGCGGGTCAGGAAACGTGTACAGCCCGGGCTGGACCTCCGTTCCCTGGCTCGCGTTCGTGCTCCCGGCGACGAAACAGCCGGCTGCGCGCTGGGCGGTCCAGAACGAGGTCGCTTCGGTGTCGCGCCATTCAAACGCGAGTTCGGGTGCGGTCGGGTCCGTCAGGTCGTGGACACGGACACCACCGTTGTACCACGCGGAGTAACAGCGGTTGTCGGTGAGTTCGAAGTTGTGTGCCGTCGTGAGGATACCCCCCGGCGACGGGTCCGAGGTCGGCGGCGGGTCGAGCGTCGACAGCAGTTCGGCGTCGGCCGGGTCGCTGATGTCGTACAGGTCGATGCCGCTGGGGCCGCCGCTGTCGTCGTCCGCGAGGTCCCACGATTCGCCGCCGACGCCCAGCAGCGACCCGTTCTCATTGACCGTCACGAAGTGGTCGTTGCCCGGCGGTTCGCTCCGCTCGGTCCCGGGGTCCTCGATGGCGGCGAGGTCCTCGGGAGAGCGCCCGCGGACCCGCGACACGAGCGAGATGTCGCTCGAGTCCGACACGTCGACGATCCACGTTCCGCCGTCCCAGTACGCCAGGTAGGCCCGGTCGTCCTCCACCCAGACATCGTGTAGCGGCCAGAGACTCGTCGGCACGTCGGTCCAGGCATTGCCGGCGTCGAGCAGCGACCACTCGCCGACTTCCTCTTCGGCTTCGACATCAACCACGAGCAAGGGGTTGCCGTCGCGGTCGTTCGCAGTCAGATAGGCGTAGCGGCCGTCAAAATGACAGTTGTGAATGCGGGTGTCCAGTTCGAGGCCCGCGACTTGCTCCGGGGCCTGCCGGTTGCTCACATCGAAGACGACGAGGCCGTGAGCGCCGTCGGCGGGGTGGGCGGGCCCGGCGGCCAGCAGCCGCGAGCCGCTGACGGCGAGGTCCTGCACGCGCTGTATCGGACCGTCGTCGCTCTCGGCCAGCAGGTCGGTCCGGCGGCTGAGGAGTCGGGGATTGGTCGGCGTAACGAGGTCGACAAGCGCGATGCCGTCACCTGTCGCGACGTAGGCCGTGTGTCCGTCGGGGCTGGTGACGACCTCGTACACCGCCTCCATCTCCAGCACGCCCAGCGGGTCCCCGCCGGTCGGGGTGTCGGAGGCCGCTGGCACAGCCGTCCCGTCACCGGTCGGCGTCGGATGACCGTGGGTCGTCCCCGTAGCGAGGCCGACACCTGTTCCTGTGAGGGCGAGTCGTTGGAGGACCGTCCGGCGGCGCATAGCGGTCGTTGGGGGAGCCAGGGCAAGAAGGATTCCGGTGGGGCGTCAGTTCCCCTGAATCGCATCGATAACCATCGCCGCAGCGATGATCGGCTCTTTCGGAACCGTGCTGGCGTCGTCGATGGTAATCTCGTAGCGGTCTTTCAGCGAGAACTGCCCGTCGATGTTGCCGACGTGGTTGCCGTCCTGATCGGTGATCTCGTACTTGTGGGGAATCCAGCCGCCGAACGGAACGACGTTGCGGGCGATGGTCACGAGCGCGCCCTGAGAGTTGATCTCGGCGATTTTCGCCTCGGTACTGGCGTCCCGAATCTTCCACGTGTCCTGCAGAATCGAGTAGTCGTTGTCGAGGATGACGATGTCCTCGCCGGTCTTGGAGTCGGTCAGCACGTAGTTGCCGGCCACGTCGATGATGCCACCGGCCTTGACCTGAAACACCTCGTTGTCGTTTGCGTCGACAAACGGGAACTCCTCTTTCATCTTCAGCATCTTCTGTTTCCCGCGGAGGACGACGTTCCCGGCGGCGTCCATGGCTTTGTACTTGTTGCGGACCAGACTCTGTTCGACTGTGTAGCTGTCGTCGGAGAGGTCAATGCCCGCAATGTCGTAGTCGCTTGTTCCCATACCAATCTCATATCCAATATCGGTGGTAAATCTTTCGCCACACTCTTCAAAATAAAAACAGTCTCACGTGAGGAACCATCTATCGGCACCCGAACCGACAGGGTTTCCCTCCTGCCGGCCAACGAAGATGCAAAGATGAGCAAGGATATCATCGAGGTCCGAGGGGCCGAGGAACACAACCTCAAGGACGTCGACGTGGAGATTCCCCGCGAGGAACTGACAGTCGTCACCGGACTGTCGGGGTCGGGTAAATCCTCGCTCGCATTCGAGACGGTGTACGCCGAGGGCCAGCGGCGCTACATCGAATCGCTCTCCGCCTACGCACGGAACTTCCTAGGGCAGATGGACAAACCACAGGTCGAGAACGTCGAAGGTCTCTCTCCGGCGATTTCTATCGACCAGAAGAACGCCGCCAACAACCCCCGCTCGACGGTCGGCACCGTCACCGAACTGCACGACTACCTCCGTCTGCTGTATGCCCGCGTCGGCACACCGCACTGCCCGGAGTGTGGCCGCGAAGTCGGCGAGCAGTCCGCCCAGAACATGGTGTCTCGGCTGCTGGAACTGCCGGAGGGGACTCGCGCCAAACTGTGTGCGCCGGTCGTCCGCGACCAAAAGGGGGCCTTCGAAGACCTGTTCGACGACCTCGTCGGCGAGGGGTACAGCCGCGTCGAGGTCGACGGCGAGGAGTTCGACCTCACGCTGGACCGACCCGAACTGGACGAGAACTACGACCACACCATCGACGTGGTCGTGGACCGAGTGAAGATTTCGCCGGACGCCCGCTCGCGCATCACGGACTCCGTCGAAACCGCGCTCGAAGAGGCCGACGGGACGCTGAAGGTCATTCTGCCGGACCCGGCAGACGGCGCGGCAGAGACGCTCGGCGGGTCAGACGCCCGGGCAACCGGCGACCTCGCCGACGGTGAGGAGGACGACGGAGCCACCTCGGACCGCGTCGTCGTCGAACTCTCCGAGGACCTGGCCTGCACTCACTGTGGCATCGACATCTCCGAAATCGAGACGCGGTCGTTCTCGTTCAACTCACCGCACGGGGCCTGCCCGGAGTGTGAGGGGCTGGGCGAGACCAAGGAAGTCAGCGAGGACCTCGTCATCACCGACCCGACGAAGCCGCTCAAGCACGTTTTCGAGCCCTGGAGTTACGACCGGACGTACTACTCGCGGCAACTGGACAACGTCGCCGAGCACTTCGGCGTGGACCTCACGACGCCGTTCGAGGAGCTAGACGAGTCCGTCCAGCGGCAGTTCCTCTACGGCACCGACAGCAGGGTCCACTTCGAGTGGCGGACCAAGAACGGGACACGCGAGAAAACTGAGCGCTTCGAGGGCGTCATCCCGAATCTGGAGCGACGACACGTCGAAACGGATTCGGACCGCGCCCGCGAGCACATCGAGGAGTTCATGGCGACGACGACGTGCCCGGCCTGTGAAGGGACACGGCTCAAAGCGGAGTCGCGGGCAGTCCTCGTCGACGACGCATCTATCACCGAGGTCAACGAGATGTCCATCAGCGACGCGCTGGCGCACTTCGAGGGGATGGAAGAGAACCTCTCGGCCCGCGACCGGAAGATCGCCGAGGAGATTCTCAAAGAGATTCGCGCCCGTCTGGGCTTCATGACCGAGGTCGGACTGGACTACCTGACGCTGGACCGCGAGGCCTCGACGCTGTCGGGCGGTGAGAGCCAGCGAATTCGGTTGGCGACCCAGATCGGAAGCGGCCTCGTCGGTGTTCTCTACGTCCTCGACGAGCCCTCCATCGGCCTCCACCAGCGGGACAACGACCGCCTGCTGAACACGCTCGAAGAGCTTCGAGACCTCGGGAACACGCTGCTCGTGGTCGAACACGACACCGAGACGATGCGCCGGGCCGACCAGATAATCGACATGGGGCCCGGACCGGGCAAGCGCGGCGGCGAAGTCGTCGTCAACGCTCCCATGGACGAGGTCATCGACACCGAGGAATCGGTGACCGGGGAGTACCTCTCGGGCGAGCGGACGATTCCGGTGCCCGACAGCCGCCGCGAGGCCGACGGTGAACTCACCGTTCGGGGCGCTCGCCAGCACAACCTCGACGACCTCGACGTGTCCATCCCACTGGGGACGTTCACCGCCATCACGGGGGTCTCGGGGTCAGGCAAGTCCACGCTGATGCACGACGTGCTGTACAAAGGGCTGGTGCGTCGGATGAACGACACCGACGTGAACCCCGGCGAGCACGACGCCATCGACGGCCTCGACGACATCGAGACGGTGCGGCTCATCGACCAGTCGCCTATCGGCCGAACGCCCCGCTCGAATCCGGCGACGTACACCAACGTCTTCGACCACATCCGCGAACTGTTCGCCGAGACGAGCCTCTCGAAACAGCGCGGCTACGAGGTCGGCCGGTTCTCGTTCAACGTCAAGGGCGGCCGCTGTGAGGGCTGTGGCGGTCAGGGGACGGTCACCATCGACATGAACTTCCTCTCTGACGTGACGGTCCCCTGTGAGGAGTGCGGCGGCGCGCGCTACAACGACGAGACGCTGGATGTGACCTACAAGGGCGCGACCATCGCCGACGTGCTCGACATGACCGTCGAGGAAGCGTACGACTTCTTCGAGAGCCACGGCGGCATCCGTCGCCGGCTGGAACTCCTGAAGGACGTGGGGCTGGGCTATATGCGGCTGGGCCAGCCCTCGACGACGCTCTCCGGTGGCGAGGCCCAGCGCGTGAAGCTCGCCGAGGAACTCGGCAAGAAGGATTCAGGCGAGACGCTGTACCTGCTTGACGAGCCGACCACCGGGCTCCACCCCGAGGACGAACGAAAGCTCATCGACGTGCTCCATCGGCTCACCGACGACGGCAACACAGTCGTCGTTATCGAGCACGAACTCGACCTGATAAAGAACGCCGACCAGATCATCGACCTCGGCCCCGAGGGTGGCGAGAACGGCGGCGAACTCGTCGCACAGGGCACCCCGGAGGACGTGGCCCGCACCGAGGCGTCCTACACCGGACAGTACCTCCGTGACCTGCTGCCGAACGTCGACCTGGAGGGGCCGCGAGCGGACCGCGACACAGTGGCCGAACAGCCGGCTGCGGACGACGACTGAGACAGTCCGTACCGTGAAAGCTGGCAATAGCTGAAACAGCCACCAACGCTTTTGCCGGTAGCGGACCCTGATACAGCCAACTATGGCGCAGCCGACAGCGGACGGTATCGAACGGAAACGAGGAATCGGAGGGTTGGCGAGGCAGGCGAACCCGGCCTTCGCTGTGGGGGCGGTCGCCGTCCCACTCATCGCGTTTGCGGGGGCACTCGCCAGCGGAAACATCCGGGCGCTGACCTACGTGCACGTGATGGCGGGCGTACTGTGGACCGGTATCGACCTGTTCATGGGGCTCGTACTGGGGCCGGTACTCGGTGGTCAGGAACCGGAAGCACGGGCCGACTTCTTCGCATCGTTCACACCCAAGATGACGTTCCTGATGCCGACGCTAGCGACGGTGACCATCGCCGGCGGCATCCTGTTGGCGCTCAGGCTCGGGAAGTTCCCCAACGCCGACCCGTGGCTGGCGATTCTGACCGCCGCGACACTGATTCCGGTCATCCTCCTCATCGGCTACCAGTTCGACGCGCTGACCGACCCGAAGACGCTGGGCGTCCTCGGCGTCGCCGTCGTTGGCTCCGGCGCGTATCTCGTGACGACGCTGCCGGCCTTCGCGATGACTTCGTGGTGGATCGTCGCCACGCTCGGTATCGTGACCCTGCTATCCGTGCAGGGCTTCGGCGTCGTCCTGCCCGGCGAGGTCCGCATCTACCGGCAGGTCGTCTCAGAGAACCCAGACGTGGACCTCGTCTCCGAAATCGGGATGCGAAACGCCAAGCTCGGGGGCCTCCAGGGACTGATGCAACTGGCGATCGTCTTCGTGATGGTCGGCCTGCGCTGGTGGACGCCCTAGCTTGTTTGCGGTAATCCCGCATCAAAGACAGTATAGCCTGCCAGAAAGTCCCGGCTGAGCATTCAAGCCGATGCAAGCACTTGCGCGAGTGCTGCTCCCTCGAACCACGCGCAACGAGTCGCAGTAGCCCAGTACACGGGATTTCTGGCGGTCTCAAGTAGTAGTTATATAATATCACGTGCCGCCTAGTGTCGGCAGAACAACTACAATCCAGCCGCGAGTTAGCACACATCGTATGTCTGACCCTGAAGACGGTCCGACGGACCCCGAGGCGGTACTGGAGGCACTCGCTGGCCTGCCGACGCTGGCCCATCCGACGGCGTCCCCTGACGGCGGCGAAGTGGCCTTCTACTACGACGTGAGCGGACGCAACGAACTCCATGTCCTCGATGTCGATAGCGGTTCCACCGAGCAGTGGAGCAACGGCGAGGTCCCACGGAACGCCCGCTGGCACGTCGAGTGGGGGGCCGACGGCGAGCGGGTGTTCTTCCACCTCGACGACGACGGCAACGAACAGAACGACGTGTACGCCCTCGACCGCGACGGGTCGGTCGAGGCGGTCGTCGAGATGGACGGTCAGGTAGTGCTGCAGGACGTCGGCGAGGACGGCGAGACGCTACTGGTCGGGTCGACCCGGGACGGGCAGATGAACCTCTACAGTCACGACCTCATGAGCGGCGAGACATCCAAAATCACCGACTACGACCGAGCGGTTCACACGGGACTACTCTCGCCAGACGGGTCGCAGTTGGCGTACATGACCAACGAGACGGACGACTTCGACAACATGGACGTGTACGTCAGCGACGCCGACGGGTCGGACCCGGAGCCACTCGAAATCGGCGTCACCGGCGCGGAGGCCGCCCCGGCCGATTGGGGACCCGACGGTGACAGACTGCTGGTCTCCGACAACAGCGAAAACCTGTCCCGGAGCGGTGTCTACGACCTAGAAACGGACGCGGTGACGTGGTTCGGCGGCGAGTACGAGGAGGAACCACAGGCGTTCCTGCCCGACGGCGAGCGGTTCCTCACGGTCCGGACGCGTGAGGCGACGAAGCTCCCGGTCGTGTACGACATCAAGACCGGCGACGCACGCGAACTCGACCTTCCTGAGGGCGTCGCGTCGTTCGGCCGGATGGGCGGTGACCCGATACTGGATGACGACCGCCTCCTGACGTTGCACACGACACCCACGCGCCGCCCCGAACTGCTCGCGTACGACCTCGCTACGGACGAAACAGAGCCGCTGGTCGAGGCCGAGTATGGGCCGTTCTCGCCCGACGCCTTCGCCGACGCCGAGTACTTCATCATCGAGTCCGACGGCGTGCCCGAAACGCGGCAGGCGGCCGTCGAGCACGACCCGTACGACACGCTGGATATCGGCTGTCTCCTCTATGATTCAGGCGAGCGACCGTCGCCGCTCATCGTGAACCCCCACGGCGGCCCCCGCGCAATGGACAGCAAGTCCTTCGACCTCTACACACAGTTCCTCGTTCAGCGGGGCTTCTCCGTCCTGCAGGTGAACTACCGGGGTTCGACCGGCCACGGCCGCGAGTTCATCCGCGAACTGTACGACGACTGGGGCGGGGCCGAACAGGGCGACGTGGCCTCGGCCGCTGAACACGTTCTCTCGACCCGCGAGTGGCTTGACGAAGAGCGGGTTGTCGTCTTCGGCGGCTCTTACGGGGGCTACTCGGCGTACTGGCAGCTGGTCCAGTATCCCGACCTGTACGACGCTGGAGTCGCCTGGATCGGGGTCACAGACCTCGAAGACCAGTACGAGAACACGATGGCGCACTACCGAACAGAGTTGATGGAAAAGAACATGGGTACTCCGGAGAAGAACCCGGACCTGTACGAGGAACGGTCGCCCGTCACCCACGTCGACAACCTCGACGCCCCGCTGTTCATCGTCCACGGCGTCAACGACCGCCGGGTCCCCGTTTCGCAGGCGCGGCTGTTCCGCGATGCTCTCGAAAGCGCGGGCTACAAAGAAGGACCCGACGGGGCGTTCGAGTATCAGGAACTCGGCGAGGAGGGCCACGCCTCCTCGGACATCGAGCAGAAGAAACGGCTGTTCCGCCTCCTCGATGACTTCCTCAGTCGGCGCGTCGGGACCGAAGCGGTCGCCGCAGACGACTGAGTCCTCGGTGTAGAAGCGCTTATCACCCTGCCTGCCGACCATTTCTGGCAACGATGGCCTGGTCGGGGCGCGCCGAGAGTCGCTGTACGTCTTCGCGTTGATACAGTCGGTCAGTCGCTGACCACCGCCAGCTTTCTTCGCTCGGCGGTCGTACAGTCGGTTATGCACACCGTCTACGCCGCGCTCGGGGACCGCGTCCTCGTCGGCGACAGCCGCGGCGGCTGGGACGACTGCCTTCGGGGCTACGACATCGAGTGCGTCGCCGCGGGAGCTGCCGAGCCGGAGCGTGCCTTCGCGGGTACCGCAGACACCGGCCTCCAGCGGACGACCGACGGCGGCGCGACGTGGGAAACAGTCCTTGACGCAGGCGACCGCGCGACGAGCGTCACGGTCAGCCCACACGACGCTGGCGTGGTGTGGGCCGGGACGGAGCCGAGCGCGGTCTATCAGTCGGCCGACGGTGGTGAGACGTGGACCGAGAAGCCCGGGCTAACGGGACTGGACTCAGCAGCACGGTGGTCGTTCCCGCCGCGGCCACAGACTCACCACGTGCGCTGGCTTGCCCTCGCTCCGGACGACCCGGAGCAGGTGTACGCCGCCATCGAGGCCGGCGCGTTCGTCCGCAGTCCCGACGGCGGAAAGACGTGGGTCGACCACCCCGACGGCGCTCGGCGGGACAACCACACGCTGGCGACCCACCCTGACGCCCCGGACCGCGTGTACACCGCCGCCGGCGACGGCTTCGCGCTGTCGACCGACCGTGGAGCGACATGGGCCTATCCACAGGAGAGACTGGCCCATCGGTACGTGTGGGGGCTGGCCGTCCATCCCAACGACCCGGACTGTGCCATCGTCTCGGCGGCCAGCGGCCCCCGGTCGGCCCACAGCACCGGCGGCGAGAGCTACGTGTATCGATGGGACGGCGACCGGTGGACGCAATCGATGGACGGCCTGCCGGGACCGGACGGCCTGGCCCGGCCGATTCTCACCGCTGCCCCGGCTGATGGCTTTCTCGCGTTGACGAACCACGGCCTGTTCCAGTCGAAACACGGGGAAACGTGGGTCAAGCAGGACCTCGTCAGTGGGGACTGGACAGCCGAGTACGACCAGGTCCCGAGCGGACTGGCTGTCGTCTGATACCGCCACCTCGTGAGTCGGTCGGAAGACGCGCGGAACACACAGCGAATAAAAGTCCTTACAGGGCGGTGACGGCCACGTACCCGATACCGCTCGTCATGACCGTCGCGGCGGCCGCAAACAGGAGAATCTTCGCCGCTTTTCGTCGGTCAGCGCGAACGGCCTCACTTGCATCGACACTGCCGCTTTTTCCGCCCGACCCCGAGAGGTCATAGCGGGCGAGCGCACCGAAGGCCACGCAGAATCGGAAGTAGTCCTGAAACGCGCCGACGTATCCGCCGAAAACAAAGGGGATAGTCGCCCACAGCGACAGGTCGGGGACCGCGCCCACTGCGACGGCGATGGCGACACCGATGGCGACCGCGAACGAAGCAATGGCCGACAGTCGGCGGGCGCGACGCTGGTTCGCTCCGATGTTGCACACCCCGGGCTGATACTCTGCCATAGGCCATGACAGGGGCTACACCGACAAATACGCCCTGATTCGACTGGTGATATGACTCGTAGCTGACTCGGCGGTCGTCCGGTAAGACAGACACAGCAGTCTGTCTGAATCAAGAAGCTATTTGATTCGTGACACCGAGAGAACCGGTATGTACGATGTTGTGGTGGTCGGCGCGGGTCCGGCTGGGTCCCGGTACGCGCGTCAGGCGGCGAGTCGGGGGCTCGACGTGGTGGTGTTCGAACAAGGAGAGATTGGCAAACCACTGGCCTGCTCGGGCCACGTGAGCACAGATATCTGGGAGTTCACCGAAGACGCTCGTGACGAACTGTTCCAGAACGAAATTTCCGGCGCACGCTTTCACACGGGCGGGCCCGGAAGTCAGGACCACCCCTTCTACAAGGACGAAGTCATCTCGAACGTCATCGACCGCGTCGGCCTGGACAAGCACCTCGCTGAAGTGGCCCGCGATGCCGGTGCCGATGTCCGCGAGGAACACTCCGTCGTCGGCGTCACCGAGAACAGGGACGGCGTCACCGTCGAAGTCCGCGGCGACGACGGCGTCGAGACACACCAAGCGAAGATGGTTGCCGGCTGTGACGGCCCAAAAAGCCGCGTTCGGCGGGAACTCGACCTCCCGGAGCCCGACGAACTGCTGCATGGCGTTCTCGGGTTCAGCGACGAGGTGGACCACAGCGATTTCGTCGACGTCCACCTCACTGTCCCGCGCTTTTTCGCCTGGCGCATCCCACGGGGCGAGGCTGGCGTCGAGTACGGACTGGCGGTGCCGCCGGGCGACGACGCCCGCGGCCGCTTCGAAGCGTTCGTCGACGGCTACGGCGTCGAAACCGACCACCGCTGTTCGGGACTCATCCCGATTGGCCCGCCGAAGCGGGTCACCGGCCGACGGTCGTTCCTCATCGGTGACGCCGCGGCCCAGACCAAGCCCTTCACCGGCGGCGGCATCCGCTACGGCATGACCGCCGCCGACCACGCAGCCCGAGAGATAGACCCCGAGGACCCGGCGACGCTGGGCGAGTACGAGCGAGCGTGGCGCGACGACCTCCGGCAGGAAATCCGCCTTGGCCACGCGGTTCGGGCCGGCTACTCCGCGCCGGAGCCGATACAGAAAGCCGGGATGAAGGCCTTCGAAGGCGAAATCGGCGTCCACATGGACCGGCCGACGACGCTGTTCTCTCGCGACCAGTTGGCGGCGCTGTTTTCCCGGTCCTAACGGACGTGTTACCGAACTATCGTGTGCAGGTAACGTTTTTACCGACCGCTGGAAAAGGGCGGGCGTGGTAACACGCCGACGAACCTACGTCCTCGCGGGCTTGCTCGTTCTTACCGGCTGCCTGACGACGGTCCTGCTCGCGCGAGTACTCTCGACGATTTTCTTCGCAATCACGGTCGCATACGTGTTGTTCCCCGTCTCCGAATGGCTCGGACGCCACGGGCTCAACAAGCGACTGTCGGCGGCCGTGACGACAGGTATCGCCTTCGTCAGCGGCACACTCATCGTCGTCCCGCTCGGGGCCGTGCTGTATCTCCGCCGTCGTGACCTGTTTACTTTCTTCCAGCAACTCCCGCCAATGGTGACCCTCGAAGTCGGTGGGTTTAGCTACCCGGTCGAGATTGCGCCGACGCTGATAGCCGCCCGAGACACGCTCACGGCCGTCGCGGTCGACCTCGCTGCCGAATCGCCTGTGCTGGCGCTGAAAGCCGTGCTGTTTTCGATTCTTGTCTACGCGATGCTCTGGCGGCCACAGGCGCCGAAAAAGGCCGCCTATCGGACAGTGCCGGCGTCGTATCACGAGGTCGTCAACCGACTCCATCAGCGACTCCGTGGGACGCTGTACGCGATTTACGTTCTCCAGGCGGCGACGGCGTTCGGGACCTTCGTCGTGGCGTGGGTCGTGTTCTGGCTGCTGGGCTATCAGGGCGCGTTCGCGCTGGCGGTCGTCGCCGGCATCCTGCAGTTCGTCCCCGTCATCGGCCCCAGCGTGGTTGTCCTTACCATCGCTGTCGCGGATATCATCAACGGCAACATCACCGGGGCGGTACTGGTGACCGTGTTCGGCCTCGTCTTCGTCGGCTTCCTCCCCGATGCGGTCATCAGGCCGAAACTGGCCCGCTACACGACTGGGCTCCCGGCCAGTCTCTACTTTGTCGGGTTCACCGGCGGCGTGTTAACACTTGGCATCATCGGCTTTATCGCCGGGCCGGTCGCTATTGCACTGCTGGTCGAACTGTCGTCGCTGCTGACGAGCGAGCGACAGGGAGACCAGCAGAAACTGAGCTGATAGGGACAGTGGTTCGTGTGAGCCGACAGTCGCGACGCCGACTCAGGTCGTCTCCAGCGGCCGCCCCTGTGCCTTCCATTCGGTGAGGCTCCCCTCGTAGAAATCCACCTGCTCGAAGCCAAGATGCCGCAAGACGACGTAGGTGTGGCTAATACGACGGGCAGTGTTACAGTAGAGAACGACACGCTTCTCGGAGACGATGCCGGCGGCTTCGAGAACGGACAGCGCCTCGTCTTGCGGAAGCAGTCCCCGCGTCTCGTCGTCGACGAGGTCCCGCCAGTCCAGCAGGACTGCACCGGGAATGTGGCCCTCGTCGTACTCCTCGTCCTCGCGGGTATCGACCAGCACCGCGCTGGGGTCGTCCGCGGCGTCAGCGACCGCGTCCGGGCCGACCAGCGGCGTCGAGTCGGGGCGCGTCACCTCGTAGTTGGTCGGCTCGACGGTCGGCGACTCGCTCGTCGTCTCCCGTTCCAGTTGCCAACTGGAGAAGTCGCCGTCGAGAAGATGCAGTCGGTCGGGGTCGTGGCCGAACAGCTCTGCGGTGACCAGAAACCGCGCGGCGAAGACGCCGTGGTGGTCGTCGTACGCGACGATGTCGCTCTCCGGCGTGATGCCGGCCTCGGAAAGCAACTGCGCCCACTCGCCTTCGTCGGGGAGCATCCCCTCGCCAGCGTCGGCGTCGGACTCCGCGCCGTGTTCGTCCGCCCGGAACGAATCGAAGGGCACGCTCACCGCACTCGGGAGGTGGCCGAGGCCGTCGTACTCCCAGGCGTCGCGCACGTCGACGATTCGGATACCCTCGCCCTGGCTCGCCACCCACTCCGCAGAGACGAAATCAGTCATTGTCGTGGCGTTACCGCTCTGTCCGCTTGAAAACTCCCATCGCAGTCGGTCGAAGGTTGTTGCAAATATTGCTTGTTCTCATGGGAGAACAGGACGGGCCGTCCCGAACATGGTACTCCATGGCGCTTATTCCCTCCACCGCTGGAACGTCGTCTTTCGCTCCCTCCAGATAGGGGTAATATATGCCGCCAGGGTGGATGAGTGGCCGAACATGCCGAAAGTCGTAGTAATATATGTCTGGTAGACTTACGCTTCGATGCATTATGACTGACTACGCTAACGACGTGCTCGTCTCGGCCGACTGGGTCAGCGAGCATCTGGACGAGTTCCAGAGCGACGACCCCGCCCACCGACTGGTAGAGGTGGACGTCGATACGGAACTGTACGACGAGAGCCACGCGCCCGGCGCGATCGGCTTCAACTGGGAGACAGACCTCCAGGACCAGACCACGCGGGACATCCTCGACAAGGAGGACTTCGAGGACCTGCTCGGTGCCCACGGCATCAGCGAGGACTCGACAGTCGTTCTCTACGGTGACAACTCCAACTGGTTCGCCGCCTACACATATTGGCAGTTCAAGTACTACGGTCACGACGACGTGAAGCTCCTCGACGGCGGCCGCGAGTACTGGGTGGAGAACGACTACGAACTCACCGACGAAGTGTCCGAGTTCTCCGAAGTTGACTACGAGGCAGCCGGTCCGCGCGAGTCCATCCGCGCCTACCGAGAGGACGTCGAAAACGCCATCGAGCGCGAACTGCCGCTCGTCGACGTTCGTTCGCCCGAAGAGTTCTCCGGCGAAATCCTCGCACCGCCTGGACTCCAGGAGACCGCCCAGCGCGGCGGCCACGTACCCGGTGCCCAGAACATCTCCTGGGCGGCCGTCACCAACGACGACGGGACGTTCAAGGACTACGACGAACTCGAAGAGCTCTACGCCGAGTACGGCATCGACGGCGACTCCACGACGGTCGCGTACTGCCGCATCGGTGAGCGCTCCTCTGTCGCCTGGTTCGCCCTGCACGAGCTGCTGGGCTACGACGACACCATCAACTACGACGGCTCCTGGACCGAATGGGGCAATCTGGTTGGTGCGCCTATTGAGAAGGGCGAGGCTGAGTAAGCGAGAGCGCACGAAGCTTCGAATCGAAGCGGCGACCGCGTGGGAGCCGCGGAGAAGGGCGAAGCGGACGACTGACGCGAGATTCGACGGGAGGAGAATCTCGGTTAGGCGAGCGGGCCATGCCCGCGAGCAAGTGCAGCGAAGGAGTTCGCTTCGTGGCGGAGCGGCGACCACGCGGAAGCCGTGAAGCAGGGCGAGGCTGAGTAAGCGACAGCGCACGAAGCCTCGAATCGAAGCGCAAATCTACTTTCGGATTTTTGTGGCACTGTTCGAGAAGGAGAGCATCGCTGAGACAGACACCCGCGCCGAACAATCATCTGCCGACCCCGAAAGACAGCGGTGTGCCCAACCGTACATTCAAGTCAGATGCGGGTCCTACACCCGGGTGTGGACCGAACGGAACTCGAACAGGAACTTCGTGACGCTTTCGACGCCGACCCGGATATCGTCACGGTCGTCGCCAGACAGGCGCGGGACCTCTCAGAATCGGACCAGTTCGTGACCGACTTCGGGGCGGAACTGACCGTTGAAGATGTCATCGACAACCTCGCAGACGCGCCCGAAGACTATCGACTCGCCGAGCGATGGAACTGGTGGCTGGGTGCACTTGACCTCTCACACGGCGGCTACGCGCGGTTCAGCGTGCGACAGGACATCGACAAGACGTCCTGACCTACCGCTGTCGGTGTTTCTGCGTGAGAAAAACGGCGCGCCAGTCAGTGTACGCTAAGCCCGTGTGCCTCTCGTGCGTGTTCGAGGAGTTCCTCCGTTGTGTCGAACTCCTCACCGCAACTGCACGTGTGGTACGTCGTCGGGGGTTGCTGGCGTGTCGCCATGACAACTGAACAATGAGCCCCGAGTATAATAATTGTTTATGCTAGCGTGATAACACTACCCAGTCGGCGTGTTATCTCAACACAATACCGGAACCGAAAACAGCCCCCTGACAATTCAGAGCCGCTAAACGTCCAGATATAGTCATGTTCTAGTTCATATATATTCTGTCGGTCCGGTGGCTAACAACACGAGTCAGTCAGAACCGACGAACGGAAACGGGCGCGACGCTTCCGTCCGTATAATGGATGTGCAGTTTCTCGGCGGGGCGGATGAGATCGGTCGGAGCGCCGTTCTCATCGACGAGTCGCTGCTGCTGGATTTCGGGATGTTGACCGACTCGCCGCCACAGTTCCCGGTGCGTACCCCGTCGCCGGACGCCGTCGTCGTCTCGCACGGCCACCTCGACCACGTCGGGACCATCCCGGCGCTAGTGTCGGGCGACGCGCGGCCGCCGATTCACTGGACGCCGCCGACGTACGAACTGGCGATGACACTCGCGCGGGACACGCTCAAACTCCACGGGGGGACGGTCAACTGTCCCTTTACCGAGACGAACGTCAAGCGAGTCACGCAGGTTTCAGAGACCCACGGCTACCGCGAAACCTTCGAAGCTGCCGGCTACGAGGTCACCTTCTACAACGCCGGCCACATTCCGGGCAGCGCGCACGTGCTCGTCGACGATGGCGATACCCGACTGCTGTACACGGGCGATTTCCATACCGACGACCAGCGCCTCGTCTCGGGGACGACGGCCCGCCCGGACGCGGACACGGTCATCTGTGAGAGTACCTACGCCGACGTCGACCACGAACCACGGAAGACAGTTGAGGAGCGGTTCGTCGAAAGCGTCGAAACGACGCTCTGGGAGGGCGGGACCGTCGTCGTGCCCGCCTTCGCTATCGGGCGAACGCAGGAGATGCTGCTCGTCTGTGAGGCACACGACATCCCGTGTTACGTCGACGGGATGGGGAAGCAAGTGACAGAGATGCTCGGGCAGTATCCCGAGTTCGTCCGTGATGCGGACGCGCTTCAGCGGGCAAAGTCACACGCCCGGTTCGTCACGGGCAAAGACGGCCAGCGCAAGCGTATCACCGACCAGAAGGCGGCAATCGTCACCACCAGCGGGATGCTCTCTGGCGGCCCAGCGATGACGTATATCCCCGAAATCCGTGGGAATCCGATGAACAAGATCACCATGACCGGATATCAGGTCGAGGGGACGCCGGGACGGGACCTCATAGAGACGGGGAGTGCCGAGATAGACGGCCGGATTATGCCGGTCAGCGCCCGAGTCGAGCAGTACGACTTTTCCGCACACGCCGACCGAGACGGGCTGTTTGCGTATCTCGACAGCTACCGTGACACGCCGGTACTCGTGAACCACGGCGACCGCTGTGAGGCCTTCGCAACCACGCTCCGTGAGGACGGCTACGACGCGACAGCGCCCGATCTAGGCGCAACCGTCGCCATCCAGTAGGGCAGTCAGATAGGCGACCTCGTTCCGCTCAGTCACGCTCGTCCGCGCCTTCGGTGGCACGCTGTTTCAGCCATTCGTCAAGCAGGTCGCGGACCGCAGCGTCCCGGTTGTCGCGGTGGTCGGCGAACGCCTTGTCGTCAATCGCGTCAAGCAACTCCTCGTCCAGTTCGACCTCAATCGATTCAAGGTCGAGAAACGCTTCGTCCATTGATTACGGGGAGTTGGATGGCCAGAGAAATATATCCTCGTCAGACAACCGTCGGTCAGTCGCGTGACAGAGGCCGCGACGACAAGAAATTCCAGAAGGGTTGCAGGAACCGCCGTGCTTTGATTACGACTCGTGTTGTATCCACGGCAGTGATGGGTTCGCTACAGTCTCTTATCGGTCCCCACCGGCTCGACGCGCTCGGTGCGTGGGCGGTAACGGGAATTCTCATCGGGGGCGTCGGACGGTTCGCGGCCGGTGGCCACTTCGATTGGGCAGTGCTCACGGCACTCCTCGTCGCTATCGCGGTCACCGTTCCGGTCGCCACGCGGGACCTCGAAACGACGGTGCCCGCGGAGTTGCTTGGACTGGTCGCAGTTCCAGTACTCGTCCGGGCGTTTGGCGGTTTTCCGCAGATCACCCCGTTTCTCGTGATCGCCGGGGTCGCACTGTTGCTGGCCGTCGTCCTCGATGCGTGTACCTCACTGACGATGACGCCGCGGTTCGCGACGGTGTTCGTCGTCATCGTGACGATGGCCGTCGCAGGCGTCTGGGCGGTCAGTATCTATGCGACCGACACGCTACTGGGAACCACGTTTCTCAATGGGCAGACAGAGCTAATGTGGGATCTCGTCACTGCGACGGCCGCCGGTATCGTCGCCGGTGTTGTGTTCGAACTGTACTTCGAGCGGTCAGCACGCATCGCCCGATTGCGCGTCTCAGGAGCTGATTCCTCGGAGTTTGACCAGCCGGACGCGTCCCTTCCTGGAAACGGCACACACCATCGCATCGCTGCCCGGGCGCTACAGGCTGTCCTCGGTGTAATAGCTGCATTCGCACTCGTGCAGGGCAATGTGACGCTGTTCGTCAACAGCGGCGGCCCGCTGGCGATAACGTTCCTGCCGGCGCTGTTCCGCCGGGAGTACGGCTACGGGATGAACACTGGTCTGGTGCTGTGGATCACGGTGGCGTCGACGCTGCACGCGGCCGGCGCGTTCGAACTGTACGAGGCGTTTGGCTGGTACGACAGTCTGGCCCACGCCGTCTCGGCGTCGCTCGTAGCCGGCGTGGGATACGCGATCGCACGAGCAGTCGAACGCCACTCCGGGGCGGTTGATTTCAACAGGGAATTCCGTGCGACCTTTGTCGTCCTGTTCGTCCTCGCGATGGGGGTCGGCTGGGAGATTCTGGAATTTGCCAGCGGTGGCGTTGCGTCGATGATCGGCGGCGAGGCAGTCCTCGCCCAGCACGGAACGAGCGACATCGTGAACGACCTCGTGTTCAATACGATTGGCGCACTCATCGTCGCGGGCTGGAGTACCGCCCATTTCGAGGGGCTCGCAGCCCGGCTCACCGGGCGGGTCGGGCGGCTCACCAGCAGTGAGTGAGTCCCTACTGTGCGCTCTCCCGAAAGCGATTCTACCGTACAGACGGACCGAAACGTATGGAGCAGGCGCACCTCGGGTTCGACCGCTCCTTCGAAGTCGCCATGGAGACCGACGAGGCTCAGGTCGCGGAGATGACTATCGAGCCGGGCCGGTCCGTGGGCGGGCCGGAGAACTACCACGCTGACAGCGACCAGTGGTTGTTCGTAGTCAGCGGTACCGGCACCGTCACTGTCGACGGTGATACCCACCACGTTGACGCCGGCGACCTCATTCGCATCGAGGCCGGCGAACGCCACGGCATCGAAAACGACGGACCCGAGCCCCTAGAGACAGTCAACTTCTACACGCCGCCGCGATAGCCGCCTCAGGTCGCCGTCCCGTTGCTCGGGGTGGACAGTTCGTAGCAGGTGCCGTCCCGGATGACAAATCCCGCATCCGACGCTGCGAGTGTCTGAGCTGGGTCATCAGTGACAGTCGACGCCGCATCCGGCTGGAGGGTCGCGTCGAGTGCCTCAACTTGGGCGGCGTCGAGTGACAGCGGTTCGAGCGTTACACATCGGTCGCTGTCCGTCGGTTCGACCGAATACCTGACTACGGTGGGCTTGTCGGCGGTGACCTCCAGCGAGAACACGTAGTACGACCCGTTGTAGGCGTACACCGAGCTGTTTGGCTCGAAGCCGCCCTTATCGGAGTCATAGCGGTGCTTTCCCGCTGCAATCGCGTCGACAGCGGCGTGCCGGTGGCTGCCCGGAAGGTCGGCCACGCGAACCGTTGACTCGTTCCCGGGGTCGTCGACTTCGCTCACGCTGTACTCTTTGACGTACCCGACGGACCCGCTGGTCCGCTCGACGACCGTGTACGTCGTCCCGTCGAACGCGAAGCAGTGGAACTTGTGAAGCACACGCGCCCACCCGTGGTTCGTTACGGCTGCCGAGGCATCGCGGGTAGCCGCTTCGAGTTCCCCGAACGTCTCGGGAAGGACACCGACAGTCGCCGTTTCGGGCACTGCCGCGGCATCGACCGGCGACAACACCACAGGGGCTGGCGTCGCTGTCGCCGTGGCTTCTTCCGTCGAGGAGTCGTCGGCGAGTCGGGAACAGCCGGTAACGAGCGCACAGGCAACGGTCCCGAGGACGGTCCGGCGGGAGGGCATAGTCGTCGGTTGCCGGCCGACCGGTAAATGCTTTCAGCGTCAGGCGACGCCGGCTTCGGCGTCCATCGGGTCCTGAATGTCACCGACGACCTCTTCGAGCAGGTCTGTGACCGTCACCAGCCCGACGACCTCGCCGTCTTCAAGGACGAATGCGAGTTCCTGGCGCTCGGCCTGAAACTGGTCGATAGCGTCGCTGACGGTCGTGTCCGGCGACATCGTCATCGGTGGCGAGGCGACGGCTTCAAGATCGATACGGTCAAGCAGGCCGCCGTCGCCGGCCTGTTCCTCGCGCTCGTCGACGAGCGCAGGGATGTAGACGATGCCAAGAAAATCTTCGAGCGCCTCACCGACGAGTGGGTAGCGGGTGTGTGGCGTTTCGGCGATCCGCTCGGCGTTAGTCGCGTCGTCATCGGTGGGCGACAGTGCAACGATGTCTTCTCGGGGGACCATCACCTCGCTGACTTCGCGGTCGCCGACGCGGAACGCGGAGAGGACTTCCTCACGGCGCTCGTCGGACACGTCGCCGCGGTCGAGGACGGAGCCGAGTTCGTTGCGCAGTTCCGCGCGGGACTCGATGGTATCGACTTCGGTTTCGAGCCACGCGCCGGACATTTCGACGCCGAACAGCCCGAGCGTCCACTTGGCGACCCCGTCGCCGACCTTGATAATCGGCGAGATGACCCACGCGAAGTAGTACAGCGGCGTCGCGCCGTACCGGCAGACGAACTTCGCGCGCTCGACGCCGAGGTACGTCGGCGTCTGCTCGCCGTGAGTCAGGTGGACGAGGTTGATGATGAGGAAGGCGATGGCCGCGCCGGCTCCGACCCCGGCCAGCGCGGAGGACTGGAAGTACGGCTCGAAGATGGCTGCAAGCGCCGGCTCGGCGACGATACCGACCGCGATGCTGGAGGCGGTGATGCCGACCTGACAGCTCGTCAGGTAGATCTCCAGATCGTCAGTCATCTCCCAGGCGCGCCGGAGGCCGGGTTCGTCGAACTCCGATTCGGAGTACTGTCTGGCTCGCGTCAGTGCGAACTCGATGGCGACGAAGAAGCCATTGGCGAGTATCAGGGCGAGTCCTGCAAGCAGCCTGGCTGTGACTTCGACTGGTTGCATGTGCCGGCGGGGTTCACGGTCCGGCGTGGAAAAAGTGGGGATTACAGGCACCGTCCGCGTCGCGGCAGCACCGTCGACCGTCCTCAGGTGCGCTCGAAGTCGTACTCGACGCCAGTGAGGTCGGTCGAGACCGCCCAGAGCTGCTCGGCGGTTTCCTCGTCCTGTGAAGCGTCGTTGGACTGCTGGAACTCGGGCGAGCCGCGCATACCGAACAGGCCGCCGGGCCCGACGTACTCCCCACCGATGACATCCTCGGCGGTGGCGGCGTACAGCATCGGCAGCGCGCCCTGTTCGGCTGATTGGGCGAAGACGGCGTTGGCAACGCCCATGGCCGCGGTTCGCAGCGTCGACCCCATCTCCCGTGGCCCGCGGAACTGGAGGTCTGTGTCGGCGTACCCCGGATGGCAGGCGACGCTTAGCACGTCGTCCCAGCCGTGGTTACCCAGCCGCCGCTGGAGTTCGTAGGCAAAGAGGAGGTTGGCAAGCTTGCTCTGACCGTAGGCGGACCACTTCCCGTAGGAGCGCTCGCGCTGCAGGTCATCAAAGTCGATTTCGCCCATCTCGTGCGCGCCGCTGGACTGCGTGACGATTCGGGATTCGCCGTCGGCGGCCCCAAGCAGGTCGAGCAGGTGCCCAGTCAGTGCGAAATGGCCCAGATGGTTGACGCCGAACTGCGTCTCGAAGCCGTCGGCCGTCTCGCTCCGGGGAATCGCCATGACGCCGGCGTTGTTACAGAGAACGTCGACAGCGTCGTAGTCGGCCCGGAGGCCGTCGGCGAACGACGCGACGCTCGATAAGTCGGCCAGATCACACTCTCGAACATCAAGCGTCGCATTCGGAACGGCGTCCCGAATCTCCGCGGCGGCTGATTCACCGCGTTCGACGCTCCGGCAGGCCATCACGACCGTCGCGCCCCTGCGAGCGAACGCCTTCGAGCCTTCGAGTCCCAGCCCGCTGTTCGCGCCAGTCACGACCACGGTTCGGTCCCTCAGCGGGGGCATATCTTCGATAGTCCAGCCTGTCATTGGCACAGTTACGGGCGCGAGACACTGAAACCCATCGCCGGCGAGAGAGTGAGAGTCTTATGCCGTCGCCCCCGTGTTCCAGTGATGAGCGACGTGTCGATCACCGTCTACACGCGCGAGGACTGCCATCTCTGTGAGGAGGCCATCGAGACAATCGAACGGGTCGCCGACGACGAGGGGGCCGCCATCGAACTGGACCTTGTCGACGTCGACGAAGACCCCGATCTCCGCGAGGAGTACGGCGAGCGCGTCCCGTATGTCCTCGTCAACGATTCGCCGGCGTTCAAATACCACGTCACCGAGCGACAGTTGCGCGAGAAGCTGCAGCAGTCGGCGTAGCCACAGGACATCGGACCCAGCCAGAACCGTTCGCTGTCGGGACCGGGTCGGCGCTATTGGGCAAGTACCAGTGCTGTTTATTATTTCTCGATGAGAATACGTCGGCGATGCCCTCCAGTATCAGCGAGACGCTGTTTAGTGAGCCGTCCGGACGCCCCATTTCACTCGTCCACGCCGCCGGCGCACTCATCTTCGCCGGCCTGTATCTCTACGGCTGGGTTGTGGACGGATCTCCAGTTACCTGGCTGCTCGTCATGGTAATCGGGACAGGAATGGCTGGCATTGCCGAAGCGCTGCCGGCAAGCCGGCGGCAAACGGCCGGTGTCCTCCGCTCCGTCGCGATTCTTGTGTTCCTCTGCCTCGTCGTTGCGTCCGTCGTTGCGCCCGAGTTCATCGTTGGCTGACCGCTGTGCTGTGTCGGGAGTGTCTCGTCCCCCTTTCGCTGGGCTAGTTCAGGAGTGTGCGCACAGTCGCCGACGGACTCCGGTGCTACCGACCGCGTTCGACTGCGCGTTGCAATGCCTCAGTCGCCGCCGTCGGGTCGCCGGCCTTCGTAATTTCGGTGATAACAGCCACGCCGTCGGCTCCGGCTTCGACGACTTCGGTAGCGTTCTCGGCCGTGACGCCGCCGATACCCACGAAGGGAATGTCCACTGCCTCGGCGATAGCGGCGACGCGGTCGGTGCCGACGGCGTACTCCTCGTCGTCGATGTCGTCTTTCGAGCCAGTGGCAAACACCGCGCCGACACCGAGATAGTCCGCGCCGGCGGCCGCGGCCGCTTCGGCGTCTTCGACGGTCGAGACCGAGCGCCCGATGACCGCGTCGTCACCGAGAAGATCTCGCGCGACAGAAACGGGAAGGTCGTCGTCTCCGAGGTGGACGCCGTCTGCGTCGATAGCCTGTGCGAGGTCGATACGGTCGTTAACGACGAACGTGACGCCGGCCTCGCGGGTCAGTTCTCGCAGTTCCCGACCAAGTTCGTAGCGTTCGCGCGCGGTTCGGTCCTTCTCGCGGAGCTGGACGACGCCGACGCCGCCGTCGATCGCGTCCGCGACGATTTCGTCGGTTGCCCGGCCCGCCGAGAGCGACGCCTGCGTGACGAGATACACGTCCCAGTCGACCATAGCAAGTGTCGGAACCGATGGCCCTTGTGTGCTGTGCGTTCGTCAGGACTCCGTTTCGGCTGTCGAACTCGGTGCGTTCGCCTCGTCAGTACCGGCTTTGTCAGCCGTGAGCGCGCCGTCGCGGACGGCCATTCGAAGCCCGAACTCGGCGATGTTGCCGCCGTGTTCCGCTGTTCTGGAGAGGCTATCGAGAGCACGCGTGAGCCGGTAGTCGGCGTCGCCGGCTTCGAACAGCTGTCGGTCGAGGTCGGTTATCCGCTGGCGGACGGCCCGGCGCGTGGCCAGCGTCTGTCGAGCAGTAGCGACGCAGGCGTCGCCAATGATCACACGGACAGCGTCCTCAACGACGGTGCGAACGTCCTGAGCAATATCTTCGAGGGCTGTGACGATGGTCCGCCCCGGCTGGCCGTCGAGCTGGTCGGCGATAGTGCCGATTCGCTCGGCATGGTCGGCCACGCGTTCGAGTTCGTTCGCGGTCCCCCAGAGGGTGAACAGTTCCGGACGCGTCAGCCCGAGCGCATCGATCTCGTCAAGTCGTGCCAGTCCCCGCTCGAAGTAGCGGTCGATCGTGGCGTACAGCCGGTCAGCCTGCTCGTCGCGGTCGGCCCACCGGTCGCTGGTCGTCCCGGTCGTCAGCGCGGCCATCGCGTCCCGGTGCATCGACAGGGCGACGAACTGGAGCTGGCGAACCGACTGCCTGACCGACACCTCGCCGGCGTCGAGCAACGTCTGGACCGTCACTTGCGTTTCGGTCTCCTCGGCGATGGTTACGCCGGTCAGGTTCCGGGTGACGCGTTCGATGGCCCGGAGTTGTTCGTCGGTGTAGCCATCGGGGACTTCAAGGACGACGGATTCGACACCAGCGGCGTAGGCTGCTCGAAGCAACTGTTCTATCTCGGCCGGGTCGTCGGTCCCGGCTTCGAGCGCGACGCGGTTCCGCGCTGACGTCCGGGACTCGGGGGTCTGAATCACCAGCAACCCGTCGATGTGCGTGTGGAGGTTCACCGTCGTCCCGGCCGTACAGTTCTCCGATTCGGCCCACTCTTTCGGCAGTGAAACGGTGTACGTGCCGCCGCCGACGGTCTGTATCTTTCGGGTGTCCATGCTTAGTAGATGAGTTCGGAGTCGGTTTCGACCATGTATAGCGTGCGTGCCGCGATGTTGACCGCGTGGTCGCCTACGCGTTCGAGGTCTCGAACCGTCAGCAGGAGTCGGGACACATCATCAAGCAACTGCTCGACCGCCCAGCCGTCATTCGTGTCGGCCTCTCGTTCGATGAGGTCCCGAGCGACGGTCTCACTGGCCCGCTGGCAGAGCGCGTCGAGCGCATCGTCGTCAGCCGCGATAGCGCGGCATTCCTCGACATCCTCACGCCGATAGGCGTCGATACTGCGCTCGACCATCTCGGTGGCTTCGCCGCCGATCGTATCGACGTCGACCTCGGGAGCGAGTCGACGGTCAGCCGACTGTGCGTACGCTGCGAGGTTCGTGGCGAGGTCCGCGATGCGTTCGAGGTCGGTGATAATCTTGAACGAGGCGGCGATAAAGCGGAGGTCGGTCGCGACCGGCTGTTGGAGGGCAAAGAGGTCGATACAGTCGGCTTCGAGGGCCAGATACAGCTCGTTTATCTCGTCGTCGCCGTCGATGACAGACTGCGCCATCTCCCGGTCGACAGTCCGGAGCGCAGTGAGCGCCGCTTCGAGCCGCTCGACGACGAGATAGCCCATCTCAACCACGTGCTCCCGGAGTTCGTCCAGTGCTTGCTGGTACGACTCTCGTGACATAGGTCACCCGAACTTGCCGGTGATGTAGTCCTCGACGCGCTGGCTCTCGGGGTTCTCGAAGATCTTGTCCGTGTCGTCGTACTCGACGAGTTCGCCACCGGTGAGGAACACGGCAGTCTGGTCTGAGATGCGGGCGGCCTGCTGCATATTGTGGGTGACGATGACGACGGTGTAGTCCTTCGACAGTTCCTCAACGAGGTCCTCGATTTTCGACGTGGCGATGGGGTCAAGCGCCGACGCCGGCTCGTCCATCAGGATGACTTCGGGATCGACCGCCAGACAGCGGGCGATACAGAGCCGCTGTTGCTGGCCGCCCGAGAGACCGAGTGCGTTGTCGTCGAGACGCTCGCTGACCTCGTCCCACAGGGCGGCCTGTTTCAGCGACCGCTCGACGAGTTCGCCCTCCTGTTCCGTGTCGTCGCGGCCGAACAGACGCGCGAGCAGGCCCTTGTTGATGTCGCCGTGCTTGCGGGGGCCATAGGAGATGTTTTCCCGGATGGATTTCGGGAACGGGTTCGGCGACTGGAACACCATCCCGATACGTTTGCGCAGTTCGACGAGGTTGGCGTTGGGGTCGTAAATCTCGGTGCCCTCTAGTTCGACCGAGCCGTCGATACGGGCAGCCTTGATGCGGTCGTTCATGCGGTTCAGGCACCGCAGATACGTCGACTTGCCACAGCCCGACGGGCCGATGAGTGCCGTGACGCTGTTTTCCGGGATCTCCATCGAGACGTCCTTGAGCGCGTGGTCGTCGCCGTACCACACGTCGAGGTTCTCGACCGAGAGCTTCGTGTCGCCGTCGAACTCGTAGTGCCGCCACTCCTCGCGGACCTGCTCTTCGCTCTCACCGGCCGTCGTCTCAGCGCTCGGCGATGCGGTTTCGACCGTCCGTTCGCCGTTCGTTTGCGTGTCCGTGCTCGTCTCCGTGTTGATGCTATCACTCATAGTTGAGTTTCCTCCGGAAGTACGTCCGCGCCGTGATACCGACCACGTAGAACGTCAGAACGACCATCAGCAGAATAAACGCCGTCGCCCACCCCATCTCTGGCGACCCCGACACCCCGGCTGCGATGACGGCCCACACCTGCGTCGGTAGTGACGCCGAGGCCGACAGCAGGGCGTCGTTGGCGATGAACGGTGGTCCCGAGACGAAACGGAAGCCGCCGATGACATCGACGGCAGCCGTCGCGTTCAGCGTCGACCCGAGGACGAGAATGAGCGGGGCGGTCTCGCCGGCGATGCGGCCGACGCCGAGGATAACGCCGGTGATGACGCCCGGCATCGCCGCCGGCAGGACGACGCTTTTAATCGTCTCCCACTGGGTCACACCCAGCGCCGCGCTGGCGTCACGGTACTCGTCGGGGACGGCCTTGATCGACTCCCGCGAGGTGATGAGCACCAGCGGCAGGAGCATGAACCCAAGGACCAGCATCCCGGCCAGAAGCGACTCGTCGCCGCCCAGCCGGGGAATCAGGAACGCCGCCCCGAACAGGCCGAAGACAATGCTCGGCGTGCTCCAGAGCGCGTTCGTTGCGATTTCGACGAGCGCGGTGAACCGGCCCTGCTCGGCGTACTCGGTGAGGAACACCGCGGCACCGACACCCAGCGGGACGGCAAACAGCGTCGCACCGACGACCAGCCACACCGTACCGATGATCGCGGGCATGATACCGCCGGGCTCGGCCCCCAGCGGGATGTAGGCCTGCATCACCATCGGCCACGAGAGGCTCCCCTCGTTGGCGATGGAGACGCCGAGAACGTTGAACGACGTACCGGTAACAGCCACGTGCAGGCCGACCAGCGCGGTGAAGCCGGCCGTGCCGACGAGGCCGAGTCGCGTCTCCTCGGTGAGGAGCCGGCGGGTGATCGTCTCTTCGCTGGAGCGCTTTGCGACGGTCGTGAGTGTCGCCAGTCCGAGCGAGGCCACCGCGGCCCCGAGCGCGATTGCCGGCACGAGGTTCACCGGGCCGACCAGTGGATTGATCCCGGCGACTGGCTGGAGCAACAGTGCGGCCAGCAGCAGCCCGAGCCCGCCGAACACACCCAGCGTGAACAGCGGGGCCTCGGACTGTGCGCTGTCCGCGAGTGTCGGTCCGTCGCTCGTGAGCACGCCGATAAGCGGGTAGACCGCGAGGCCGCCTGCGGCGACCGACCCGGAGACGGCGGCGGCGACTCCGAGCGTGCTGCCGAGGGGCAGGCCGAACGGAGCGGGGCCGAGAATGATAAAGAAGCCAGTGAGCACGACAAGCGCGAGAACCGCGGTCGGGACGGCCTGTCGAATCGAGCCGGCCCGCGCGGACTGTGTCCCGACCTTTCTGAGCGAACCGAACGAACGGAAGAAGGTAACTGCGAGCAGCGCCGCCGGCGCGATCAGCAGTAGTGTTCCGATTGTCGTGTCAGGCGTCACCGCGAATGCCGTATCGAGTGCCTGTCCCTGGCGGTTGACCTGAACAGTGTAGGCATAGGAGTAGCGTAGCGAGGACCCAGTGACGAGGACGCTCACAAACGTCGCGGCAAGCGCGCCGACTGCCGCCAGTGGGAGGACCCGGAATAGCTGTCGAGCGCCGCTGTTCCAATCATTCGTGCCCGCAGGTGTGCGAGCGAACTGGACCGCGGCGAGCAGGGCTGGCGTCAGGAGGACCAGTGCGGTGAGCGCGCCGACCGAGAGCCCGTGGAAGGCGTAGCCGACGCCTTTGACGGTCACGAACACGACGATGGTCGCCATCACGGCCACCATCAGGAAGGCGTTGAGGTTGATGACGAGGAAGGCCCCGTACTCGCGACCCCGAGCACCGAACCCGGCCCGGCACTTGGCGGCCGACCAGGCCGACAGGAGCGTCCCGACCAGAAGGAACACGGGGATGACCGCGCCGCCGGTGAAGCCACCGGAGAGGGTCTGCGGGCTCCACTGCCAGCCGACGCCGATGGTGCCGGTTACGATTGTCAGTCCGAGCGCGCCGACCACGATGGCTGTCGGAAGCGTCGAACCGAGGTCTTCACGGGGGAGAATCGCCAGCAAGAACAACCCGACGCCGGCGACGACAGCCCCGACGAGCCACAGCAGTGAGCCGGCACTGGTGAGCGCACCGCCGATGGCAGCCCCCATAGCAAGGCCGACCGCGCCGAGCGCGCTGCCGGAGAGCAGCCCGGCGCTCATGTTCGGTTCCGTGTCCACGAGTTCGAGCCGGGAGGAGACACCGGCAGCAGTGATCGCCAGCGCTTCGGCCAGCAACACGATTCCAAGCAGCGTCGCCATCGTCACGGGAAGGACCGCGGCAAGCGCGGTCAGCGCAAGCGTCGAAACGACGAGGCCCAGCCCGATGCCCCGCACTCGCTGTGAGGTGACCGGGACGACGTTGGTGTAGGAGGCGAGGCCGGTGACCCCGACCGCGCCGACGACGACAGCAAGTAGCGTCCCGAGCGCCGTGGTGAGGGCACTGCCGCTGGCACCAGGCGGGACCAGATTCACCAGCGTGATGAGTCCGAGCGTGAAGCCGACGACGCTCAGCGCAATCGCCGTATCGAGTCCCCGGTCGTAGCTGTTCGAATCCGCACTGACGAGTCGGTCTGTCGTCGCGTAGGCGTCACTCATTGTTGCCCCTTCAGTTTCCGCTGCATACGTCGCTCAATGTACTGCGAGACGATGCTCATCCCGGCGACAATGACGAACAGCATGACCCCGGCGACGAACAGCACGTCGACGGTGCTCTCGGAGGCGCTCCCGTACTGGGTCGCAATCAGGCTGGTCAGCGTCGCGTTCGCGTCGAAGATATCGAACAGTGGGTCGGCGAACTGCGTCCCGGAGGCCATGATTGCGGCGACGGCCATCGTCTCGCCGATGGCCCGGCCCAGACCGAGGATGACGGCCGCGGAGATACCCGAGAACGCCGCCGGGATGGAGATGCTTTTCATCGTCTGCCACTCGGTCGCGCCCATGGCGACGGAGCCGTCACCCATCGACTGGGGAACACTGGAGAGAGCGTCCTCGCCGACGGAGACGACTGTCGGGAGCGCCATCACGCCCACGACGATCCCCGCGATGAGGAAGCTCGCCCCGTCATCGAGGAAGTTCGTCTGAATGAAGCCGTTCAGCACCTGAAAGCCAATGAACCCGTAGACGATAGAGGGAATTCCGGCCAGGATTTCGACGCCGGGCTTGATTATCTCCCGCAGCCGGTCACTGGCGACCTCGGCGATGAACAGCGCGCCAAACAGGCCGAGCGGCCCCGCCACCGCGCCCGCGATGACGGTGACGACCACCGTCGCCCAAATCATCGGGATCAGCGAATACGCCCCGCTGAGCGGGTTCCAGAACGTCGAAGCCGACGGCAGGACGGTTTCGAGCCAGAAGAACCACCGAGCCTCCCCGCCCTGTTCCGGAATCAGTAGCAGTCCGGTCCCGTGTTCGAGAAACGCCGGCAGCGCGCTCGCGAACAGGAAGAACGTGATGAACGCGACGGTCAGCACCGTGAGGACCGTCGCGACCAGCGTGAGCAGTCGTGCAATCTCGGCCTGATAGGTGACCCAGCCGACCGCCGTGACAAACACGAACGCCAGCAGCATGGGCAACGCAAGAGCGGGGCGAAACAGGAAGACGAGAATCGTCGCCACCAGCGTCGTCGCGACCGCGCCGACAGCAAGCGTCGACCCGTCGGCTCTGTCCCCGCTCGACACCGTCTCGCCCTCCGTCGTAGGTATGTCCTCTGTCATAGTATGGAAAATCGACCGGCACGGTCGATAGTCATCCGACGACTCACAGTCGCGGCCGATTACACCTGGTCGGGGAGCTTGGCGCGCTCTTCCTCGCGGCGGCGCGAGCCGAGCTTGAAGTAGTTGTTCGGCGCGACGAAGGTGTCCTGGCCGAAGTCGGACAGGATCATGTTGATGACCGCGGCCTCTTTCTCCGAGGTGCCTTCCCACGTGTACATATGGAGGTCGCGCGACAGCGGGTACGCCTTCGAGTCGAGACCGTTCTGGTCGTCCTGATAGCTGTAGGTTGTCCCCTCCCATTTCAGCGAGATGGGGGCCAGCCCGTCGGTGTCGATGAACGCCAGCGCGAGGTAGCTGATAGCGTTGTCGGCCTGTGCGATGGCCTGTGCGAGGCGCTGGTTCTGGCCGTAGCGGTTGGCAACGGAGGTGTCTTCTTCGGGGTTGCCGAAGACGTTGGAAACGAACGATGTTCGGGTTCCGGAGCCCTTGACGCGGCCCAGCACCTGAATCTCGCGGTCCGGACCGCCGAGTTCGCTCCAGTTGGTGAGTTCACCTTTGTAGAGGCTTTTGAGCTGGTCGCCGGTGATCTGCTCGACGCCGGCGTCGGCAATCTCCTGGGAGACGACCAGCGGCTGGCCGTCCACGCCGACGACGTGGTCGATGAACTGGTCGTAGGAGTCCCGGTCTGGGAGTTCGTCCTCGACGTTCCCGGAGGAATTGCCGACGTCGTTCTGGCCGTTCATGACCTTCTCGACGCCGGTCCCGGAGTGGGAAAGGCCGACCGTGAACTGGAACGGCGGGCCGTCCTCGCCGCCGGCTTCGAACCCATAGAGCCCTGCCCAGTAGTCGGCAAGATTCTGGTCCGTGTCGATGTCGTACTCGCCGTGGGGCCAGTACTCGGTGTCGCTGGCCGGCCGGTTGGCGTTCCAGTAGGAGGCCGCCGTGTTCGCGATGGGGTACACCGTCGAGGAGCCGCCGGATTCGAGCGCGCTGGTCCCGCCGGAGCTACCCCCCTCGTCGGTGCTTTCAGTCGCTTCCATCTCCGTCGACACCGCTTCGGTGTCCGCACTCTCGCCGGCGCTCCCGTCCGACTCGGAGTCGCCGCTGCCGCTGGAACAGCCAGCGATTGCAGCGATGCTGGTCGCACCCGTCGTTGCGATGAATTTCCGCCGCGATACGAACTCTGACAGCCCGTCTGGATCGTGCGCCATCACCAGAGTCCAGCAAGACAGGTAATAAGTAACCTGCTAAGATAGCTATATCTATTGGGTTATTACTATATAGATATAGTATGCTAAACACCCACAAATAGGCAGACATATATCGGCGAACACGTCGCCATTGTGCCTTCAAAGCCCTGAATACGCCGCATATGGGCGAGTAGCCGAATATAGCTTTTTCAGCCGTTTGAATCACCTATACCGGCGAATATCGTCGCCGAAGCGACGGTTATCCGGATAATATATCCTCAAATATTAGAGCTTGGATATAGTATATAGATATGAGTGGATTTATATCATCCCGTGAACGAGTGCCAGCCACATGGAGACACGCAAGGTCCAGGTGACAGGCGGGTCGACATACACCGTCTCCCTCCCCAAAGAGTGGGCGACAGAAAACGACGTGAGCGCGGGCAGCGTCGTCGAATTCCACGCCGAACGGGACCTGCTGTTGCTCGCTCCACAGCGGGACAACGGCCGCGTTGAGGGGAGTCTCGACGTGGAAGGACTCGAAAACAGGCACGAACTCACACGGGCGGTGATGACGATGTACGTCAGCGGCTTCGACATCATCCAGCTCGAAGCGACTCGGATAACGGCCGAACAGCGACGCATCATCCGTGATGCGACACAGGGACTGGTCGGTCTGGAGATGATTGAGGAAACGACCGACCGGGTCGTCCTGCAGGACCTGCTGGATTCCTCGGAGCTGTCGGTCCACAACGCGATCACACGCATGCGGCTGGTCTCGTTGACGATGCTCTCCGATGCCGTCGAGGCGCTCATCGAGGATGACGACGACCTCGCGGCGGACGTGATGCAACGCGACGACGACGTGGACCGCCTCTGGTACATGGTTTCACGCGTGTTCCGAACCGTCCTCCGAAATCCAACGGCAGCGAACGAGATCGGGTTCCCGCGTGAGACTGTGTTCGATTTCCAGTCCAGTGCCCGCCAGCTTGAGCGTATTGCCGACCACGCGACCAAGATCGCCAGCCTCTCCCAGGAAATCGGGGAGATCACCGGCGAAACGGCCGAGCTTCTCGATCAGCTGGAAGCCGAGGCCATTGCAGTCCCCGAGACTGCGATGGACGCCCTGTTGACCGAAGACTCCGACGAGGCCGTCGAGCTGGCAAACGGGGCCCGGAGTCAGATCCCCGACGTCGACGAGACTGCCCGCGAGGTCGATGGCCAGATCCGCGAGTTCGACCCACAGAGCGCCCAAGTTCTGGGCCTAATCGTCGACTCCCTGTCCCGGACCGCCGACTACGGCGGCAACATCGCCGAGAGCGCCCTCCAGAAGGCTGCGCCCCGTCCGCAGTCCTGACCACTCGGCACAACAAAAGCTAGAGACAGCCGTTCTGTGGCCTTAGCTTGTCGAAACGATGCAGTGACGACGATGCCGCCTGATCGTGTCGAGACAGTCGACAGTGTCAGCGAGCGCCGGACACGTCACCGGACAGTCGCCGTAGAGATACCGGACGAGGCTGGTCCCGTCAATACCAGAGAGGGCAGCAGCCGACCGGCTGTGAAGCTGTTGCTGGCGGGTCGCTGCCGCCGTCTCGCAGTCAGATTCGATTTCGGCGAGCTGGTCGTCGATAGTGTCGAGTCGGGCTGGGTCGGTCGTTCGCCGTGCGTTCGCACCCAGTGCGGCCCCGCGGCGTTCACAGTCGTCGAGCGTCGCTCGCACCGACTGTAACGACTCCCGTTCGCGTTCGAGCGCCGGGAGCAGCGTCTCGCGTTCGTCGCGTGCCCCCTCGCTCGCGGTCAGCAGTGCCTCGTACAACTGCGACGTCAAGCGCGTTCCCGTGGCGATCTGCGTGCCGAGCTCCGGCCCGAACTCCATCGACAGATTCGCTTCCAGCGAGTCGTCGTACTCGGCCTCGAAGTGTGGCACAGCCATGACCGTCTCGCGGTAGGCTTCCCGGACGGCACGCAGACTCGTCTCTGGTTTCGGCTGTCGGGCGCTGAGCGTCGACATCCCACCCGCAGACGTATCGACAGAGCCCGCGGATTGGGCCGTCGGCTCAATAGATACCAGCTGGGTCCGAAAACGCCTGAACGCCGTCAGTTCAGCCTCGATACAGTCGATCTCTCGCTGAACGACAGCGAGCGCCTGCTCGATCCGCGGCTGGCTTGTCTCGGTGATAGACACGGACACTCAGCCGGAGTGTTTGCTGTCGTCGTATAGGTATTTTATATGTTCGCTATATAGACGACCGTATCGCTACCGTCGGAATCCACAGTGGTGCGATTCGCTCCGAGCAGCAACGTCCCTGCCAGCGACAGGTACTGTCAGCCCGGTCCGTCCATGTCGTCCGCAACGGATGCACTTTTCCCGAGTGGGGAACTCCGACCTGCTGGTGGCGATGACGAGATGTTCCCCCGCTGGGGCCCAGTTTCTATTAATAGATGCTGTGATCCACGGTGAAATCGTTGTGCGTCACGTACGATGTCGCTCCGCTGCGAACAAGCGAACGACTGCAGCAACAAGAGGGTAACTTATCGCTCGGGTAGCCTCCACGCCTGCTCGACATCAACAAGTTCACCGGACTCAGGAAGTTGGCTCGCGGGCCGTTCGACGATATCCATGATTTCGGCAGCTCTGAAGACGCGGTTCTGGTCGTTTCCGGTTATTTCATCCACAACACCATCTGTTACGAGCGTTTCGATAGCGTTGTTTGCCGTCTGGTACACAACGTCGATTCGTTCGCTGGCTTCCCGGACGGTAAAATACGGATCTTCGAACAGCGCGAGGGAGAGGCGACGGACCGATGTCGCTGCGTCCGAATATCGAAATTCGTACTCTTTCCGCTTGTCGACGAGCAGTTTTGCTCGGACAAACGCCTCTTGTGCTTGCTCGCGGATACCCCGGAGGAAGAACTGAAGCCAACCGTCCCAGTCACCGTCCTCGCTCACGGCAAGCAATCTGTCGGCATATTCAGTTCGGTGTCGTTCGATGTGCGAACTGAGATAGAGCATCGGGTAATGGAGGACCCCACTTGAGACGAGCATGAGGACGACGAGCAGTCGTCCCACCCGTCCGTTACCGTCTTTGAACGGGTGAATCGTTTCGAACTGATAGTGAGCTATTGCGATATCGACCAAAACGGGCCAATCAGAGCCTTGCTGGACAAATCGTGTTAAATCGTCCATCAGCCCCGGAACCGTATCTGGCTTCGGCGGAATGAACCGAATCTGTGTCCCGACACCGTGTGGCCCTTGCTCTTCGATTGCAGTGAATCCCGGTCGAAATTCGCCCGGTAGTGGATCCTCCCCGTCCGACCGTCCCGTGATTAGTAACCGCTCATGAAGCGACTTGATGAGTTCCGTCGTGATGCTTTGCCGTTCGATACCGGCTGTCTGGAGAAACGAGATCGCATCATCGAGAGCACTAATATAGTTTCGAGCTTCCCTGACATCGGCTTCGTGGTCACTCTCGACTGTCTCTTGAATCTGGAGCTCGTCGACATCGTATCGATAGAGGTCAGACACAGTCACGGCTGTTCCTTCGACCTGCGACGACTGTTCCGCTTCTTTGTAGACAAACGAGCTGAACACAGCACCAGGATTGTCGATCTCACTGCCAAGCCCTTCTAATCGACCGAGGGACCACATCGCCTGCGACACTTCGTCAATAACGTCAGCAGACAGGTCGAAAGTAGGTGGAAGTTTGTTTGGAAAGTACGCTTTCGGGAGACTTTGGTCGGTCCGAAGCGGCATATATTGTCCTGGTGCATCTGGCGGAAGATCGTACCCATCTCTCATTGAATGTGCTTGAACCCCATCTAGTTAAAATATTCTGCTTATTATTAGAATTGCAATCCTGTCTGGGGGATAGAATATCAATATTCTACTGAATATTAGAATTGGTACAGTGTTAGATCGTGGCTATTGTAGGTTAAACCGAAATGGATAGTGTCCGTTCGACTGCGTAAGATCAAACACGTTGGTTCTTGGGCCGACGCTGGTAGAAGCGGCCAGGGTATTGGGCGAATTCAGACGCTGTCTGATTCCATGCAACGACAACTGAATCACGTAGTCGAAAGGTCCCGCTCCTAGAACGGATTCCTTTTTAGCCCCGACTTGCTACAGCGTAACGGTGGCGATGACGAGATGTTACCCCCGCTGAGCCCCTTGTGACGATGGACTTTTCCTGAGCCACCATTTCACTCCGAACAGCAGCTAAAACGGTGCAGCAGGGCCTTCGTCGGTGTCCCCATCAGCAGCCGCAGTGTCTGCCGGCGTCTCCTCATCTTCGGCACGCTCCAGCGGGCCGTCCCAGCCGTTCAGACCGGGTTCAAAGCTTACTACGTCGCCATCAAACCCTTCGTACGACGCGATGAGCCGGGCGGCCTGCACGCTAGATTTGCCTTTCGGACACACTGTCACGACCTCGTCGTCGCCTTCGAACCGTTCGACTTCGTCGACGAGCGACGGGAACGGGACGTTCTCGCTCTCGGGGATGTGGCCTCGCTCGAACGCGCCGGGTGAGCGGATATCGACTACCCGGACCGTCTCCTCGTCGAGTTTCGACCGCAGCTCGTCGGCGTCGATTTCGCCGTCCATATCCAGCCGCTAGCGGGCGATACCTAAACCTTCACCGGCTACAGCAAGCCGTCAGCCTGTGCCAGCAGGATGCCTTCGATGGTCGCGTCGTTGGCCGGTTCGCGCCGGGCGACCTGCAGCGCTTCGTCGATGGGCACAGTCGTCACCGAGAGGAACTCGTTATCGTCCAGTTCTCGGTCGACCGGTTCGAGTCCCTCAGCGAAGACGATGCCACGGCGGTGCCGGAGCACGCCGGTCGAACACGAGAACTCCTCGATAAGTGAGACGCCGGCAGCCTCGAAGCCGGTCTCCTCGCGGAGTTCGCGTGCACCGGCGGTCGTGTAGGATTCGTCGTCCTCGACGATGCCGGCCGGGAGTTCGAGGCACTGCTCACGAATGGTCGGGCGATACTGGTCGACCATGACGAGTTCGTCGCCGGTCGTGGCGACCACGACGGCCGCATCGGGCAGTTCAGCCCAGTAGTAGTCCTTTTCGGAGCCGTCGGGCTGGCGAACCCGGTCGTAGCCGCCGGTGTACCAGCCGGTCTCGTACTCGCGTTCGCTCTCAACGATAGGCCACTCGTGGGCCGGTTCGCGGGTCATACGTCTTGTCGGACCGCGACGTGGTAAAACGTGCCGTTGTGCCGGACGACGACACCGTCGTCGGTCACAGCCCCGTCGTATTGCTGGCTGAGCGCGTCGCGTTCATCGAAGGGGGAGTGGGTGAACGCACCCTTGAATCCGACCGGCCCTCGCCAGTATGGCTCTGACTGCCCGGCCGTCGACGGGGATGCGTCGGAAAGCGCCGCGCTCGTGTACGGGAAGCGCCGCTCAGACTGGCTGCTCCAGTTGACCGCCGTGCCGTTGTCGACGCTGTACTCGCCGTCGGTCGGCGTGGCGACAGTGTAGTAGGGGTCCCCGCTCTTGAGGAGGCCCGGCAGCGCACCCAGCGCCAGCAACAGCACGACGACGGCGATGATGCCCAGCAGGGTGTTCCGTGTGACCGGGCGCATCAGACGACCTCGCGGTAGATGCGGCCGAAGGCCTGACGACGGAGCGTCCCAACAGCAGCACGGCGTTCGTCCTGAAACGTCGCCGCGACGGCCTGCTCCGCGAAGGGCGCGGCGTGCCAGACGACGTTGTCGACGTTCTCCGCGCCGACCAGCGACACCACACAGTCCGTGTCTTCGCGCCATTCCTCGAACTCCGCCATCGAACCGACCTGAACTGCCAGCGATTCCGCGAACAGCACGTCGCGGGCAGTTTCGACCACCTCGCTGGTGACCCGTTCCTCGTAGGCCTCCGCGTCGAGACCCATCGCCTTCGCGACTTCCTTGACGACGACCTGCGCTGTCGGCCCGAACGCTTCATAGCGCTCGCGGGCCTTGGCTGCCGATGCCGGCGCAAACTGCCCCTCAGTGTCCATACCTCTCCTTGCTGCCGGCGGGACTATTCGGTTTCGTCTCCGTTCGCGCCGGTGTCGTCGCCAGCGTCTGACTCCGACGTGTCACTGTCACCGGCGTCCGAATCGGTTTCGTCGTCGCTGTCGCGCAACATCTCACGCGTCAGATCCCGAGCCTCGGCCAGCACCTCGCTGTCGTGGTCGCTGAGCGCGTTCGATCCCCGGTGACGGTCCGCGCCCTGCGGGAGGTCGCCGTGGCCATGTTCGTGCGCGTGGTCGTGGCTATGCCCACCATCGCTGCGGTCGACGGTGTCCTCGAACACCTGTGGGAACTCCGTCTCCTCGGCGTATTCGACGACTTCGGTGGACAGTTCGTCCTCGCCGAGTTGGCCCCACTCGGGGACGCGCTCGTCAAGCCACGCTTCGTGGTCGTCGCCGCCGGTCATCGCGGTAAACGCGAGGTGGTTCGCCAGATGCACGTCATCGGCTTGCGGGTCGTCACACACTGGACAGGCGTATCCCATCGGTGTGCAAAGCGTGGATGCGGAGCCGTATATGCAGTCGGGGTCTCGGAGCGGGGGTCGTTTCAGACCTGTGTTCCCGCTCTTCGCCGAGGCTGGAAGGGGGGAACATAAAACAGCGGAGTGAGGCAGAACGCCTACAGCAGACGGACCATCACCAAGGCGTCCTCGCCGTTGCTGTAGTAGTTCGGAATCGTCTTGCGGTGCTCGAACCCGAAGCGCCGGTAGAGCCTTCGTGCGCCGTCGTTGTCGGCCCGGACCTCCAGCTTGACCGAGCCAGCACCCGTCTCGTCGATAACCTCCATCGCATGGGTCAACAGCGCGCTCGCAACCCCCTGCCGTCGGTACGCCGGCCGGACCGCGATATCCTTAATGTGGCCGAGCGGGGTACCGTGGTTCGGCACCGTATCCGCGACGACGTAGCCTGCGACAGCGGGCGGGTCATCATCGTCATTGCCGGTTTCGGCGACGAGAAACCCCGTTTCGCCGAGATAGCTCTCCAGTGCAGAAAACGGCCACGGCTGTGGAAACGACGCCTGCTCGATGCGGTGGATCTCGATGAGGTCCGCGCGGACGGCGCGCCGAACCACTGGCGTATCCGGCGTCTCCGGTCCGTCAGGAGCAACCGTTGTCACGTATGTACTTCGGTATGGACATACATATGTGTTACCGCCGACCGAAGATACCGCGCTTTCTGACTGTTTGTCGATAGGTGCTGATAATTCATGCATCAATCAGGCCGGGCCAGAGTTAGAACTCCGGAAGGTTCTTTAGTCTGACGAGTCTATATGTAAGTGCACCCGTTTTGGGTGCCACCACCCCCACCCCCACCCCTCTTTCCAAACTTTTCTATCGCTGCCGAGTTGTACTAGACGTAGGTTCTGTTAGAGATGACTGCATACGCCAGAGTGAAGCAGTACTGGCTACGGAGTGGGCCTGATCTGTATGGCGCTGTTGCGGTTCCGGTGTCCCGCTATCTGAAGGAAACGTGGTACTAGGGTTCGTTTCTCGATAAAAAAAACCGCGGTCAGAAGGCGACCGCGCTGTCTCACGGCGCAAAGCGCCGTTCGACCTGAAATCGATTCCTCGCTACGCTCGGAATCGCTCCGTCGCGGGACCTACGGTCCCGCTCCGGGATTTGAGGTCGCTTCGCGACCTCGCTTGCTCACGGCGCGAAGCGCCGTTCGCAATACCGAGAGTCTTCGCTCCGCTTAGACTCTCGCGTTAGTCGTCTGCAGGTGCAGCGCCGCCTTCGTCGTGCTGCTGCTTCGTGTGTGAGAGCTTGCCACCGGCAGCGAGGATCTCGCGCTCGCGCTCGGAGGCGTCGAGCTGGCCGGTCGCTTCCCAGTCGTCGTTCACACGGATGGTGAACTCTTCCTGGCCGGATTTGACGGCCTCGGCCGCGTCGTCGACGATCTCGATGTCGTCGCCCTGCTCGATCTTCTCGTAGGTCTCCTCGTCGATGGTGAGCGGGACGATACCGAAGTTGAACAGGTTCGCCTTGTGGATGCGGGCGAAGCTCTGTGCGAGGACGGTCTCGATGCCCAGGTACATCGGGCACAGGGCCGCGTGTTCGCGCGAGGAGCCCTGACCGTAGTTCTCGCCAGCGACGAGCACGCCGCCGTCAGCGTCGAGTGCGCGCTCCGCGAACGTGTCGTCGACACGCGAGAGCGTGAACTCGGAGAGTTTCGGGACGTTCGACCGGTACATCAGGATGTCCTGTGTGGCCGGGATGATGTGGTCCGTCGTGATGTTGTCCTCCATCTTCAGGAGAGCTTCACCACCGACTTCGGTCTCAAGCGGATCCTTCAGCGGCACATCGCCGATGTTCGGGCCCTTGATGAGTTCGTCGTCGACGGCGTTCTCCGGCGCGATGAGGTCCGACTCGGAGTTGCCGATGTACTGGTCGGGCATCTCCAGACCGGGGGCATCGAGGTCGCCGAGTTCGTCGGCGAGGTTGCGCGGATCGACAATTTCGCCTTTGATGGCCGCCGCAGTGGCGACTTCCGGCGAGCAGAGGTAGACGTTGTCGTCCTCGATACCGGAGCGGCCCTCGAAGTTGCGGTTGAAGGTCCGCAGGGAGACGGAGTCGGAGGCCGGGACGTGACCGATGCCGATACAGGCACCACACGTCGCCTCGGAGAAGTTGACGCCAGCGGCCATCATCTCCGCGGTCCAGCCCTCGCGGGCCAGCATCTCGGAGGCCTGCTTGGAACCGGGAGCGACAATCATCTCGGTCTTCTTGTCGATGTTGCGCCCTTCCAGCATCTTCGCGGCCGGGAGGATGTCCTCGTATGCGCCGTTCGTACAGGAACCGATCATGACCTGCTCGACGTCAACGCCCTCGACTTCGCTGACGGGGACGACGTTGTCAGGCATGGACGGTTCGGCGATGAGCGGTTCGAGGTCCGAGAGGTCGACGACGATCTCGTCGGCGTACTCGGCGTCCTCGTCGGGGCCGATGTCCTCGAAGACGTCCTCGCGGCCGAGGCGTTCGAGGTAGTCCTTGGTCTGGTCGTCCGTCGGGAAGATCGAGGACGTGGCACCGAGTTCGGTCCCCATGTTGGTGATGGTGGTCCGCTCGGGGACGGTCAGCGTCTCGACGCCGGGACCGGTGTATTCAAGCACCTTGCCGACGCCGCCCTTGACCGACAGCCGGCGGAGCAGCTCCAAGATGACGTCCTTGGCGGTGGCCCATTCTGGCAGTTCGCCTTCGAGGCGGACATTGACGACTTCCGGCATCTCGATGTAGTAGGCGCCGCCACCCATCGCGACGGCGACGTCGAGGCCACCGGACCCGATGGCGAGTTCGCCGAGGCCGCCGGGGGTCGGTGTGTGGGAGTCGGACCCGAGCATCGTCTTGCCGGGTTCGGCGAAGTTCTCTTTGTGGACATTGTGACAGATACCGTTGCCGGGGCGCGAGAAGTGGGCCCCGAACGTGCCTGCCGCAGAGCGGAGGAAGCGGTGGTCGTCGGTGTTCTTGAAGTCGAACTGATAGGTCTGGTGGTCACAGTACTGGGCGGCCAGTTCCGTCTGCACTTCTTCGAGGCCCAGCGCTTCGAACTGCAGCCAGACGAGCGTCCCGGTCGTGTCCTGTGTCAGCACCTGATCGATCTCGATTCCGATCTCTTCTCCGGGTGTAAGTTCCCCTTCGACGAGATGGTCGTCGAGAATTTTTTCCGTAAGCGTCTGTCCCATAACGTGCGTCAATGGATGGCGCGGCGGTATAAATCCCGCGTATTCCGTCGTATTTTTCATATAAAAACCCGTTCCGTCCGTCACTCAGAAGCGAGTCAACAGGTCGGGACAGCGGTCGGCCAGACCGGCAGTTCTTTCCACGACACTCGCACAGAACCGCGTATGTTCAAAAGTGGGCGGTTCGTCGCCGATGCTCTCGGCGACCTGAGAGAATCGCAGGTACAACCGAACGGCGTCGACCTCACGCTCGGTTCGATCTACGAGCAGAGCGAGCCGGGGCGCATCGAACGCGGCGGCAAGACCGTCGGCGACCGGCACGAAATCGAGTCTGACGACGGTATCTATCACCTCGACCGCGGCGGCTACATCGTCGAGTACGCCGACCGGGTTGTCATTCCGGATGGACACATCGGCTTTCTCCTTCCCCGGTCGTCGTTGCTCCGCAACTCCTGTATGCTCGATACGGCTGTCTGGGACGCCGGTTACGAGGGGCGAGGCGAGGGGCTACTGGAGGTCCACCACCCGATCGAACTCGAGCAGGGCGCGCGGATCGCACAACTCGTGCTCGCTGACGCCGCTCACGAGGGGACGTACGAAGGGTCGTATCAGGGTGAGAATCTCTGAGATGTAATCGCAGTCCCAGACGTGTCTCATCGTCCGAGACATGGTAGGCCATGCTGTGAATTTAAGTGGATTTCCTGAGTGCTGTCAATTGGTGCTTGAAGCAACTATACCCCGGTCCACACTGCCGTTAGCCTTCAGTACCCGGAAATTACACAAGCACCGTTTTCAGGTACGACAACTGTCTGACCGGGGTTTATCATCGTTGCTGCGTGACAGTGAGACATGATAGTAGAATTTCACATCGATGCCCCCCTCTTGCAGCGAACAGCTGAAACGCTGAGTAAAGCGGCGATACGGATACAGCGACTTCACTGCGAGAGCGGCGACTGCCGTGCCGTCGCCTGGATTGGCCCCGTCGAACGGCCCGCCATCGAAGCGAATCTGGCCCAGGACGAGAGTATCACCGACTATGCCCATGTAGCGGCAGAAGGAGATGGTCACTGGTATACCCTGCATACAACTGACACGATAATCGATACGATCGGAGAAGCGTTGTTGAACGCGGACGGATTCCTCCTCGGTGCCGCACAGACCGGCGACGACTGGGTGTTTCGAGCCCGGTTCCCCGAGAAGAGTTCGGTGCTGTCGTTCCGTGACGTGCTCGTGTCCAGTGATATCAACATCGACATTCAGACAATCACCGACGACACGGAAGCCTCTCCCCAGTTCGGCGTGACGGATCCACAGCAAGAAGTGCTGTTGCTCGCGCTCAATCGTGGGTACTTCACCGTCCCGCGGGAGTCCTCCCTCTCGGACCTCGCCGCGGAGCTCGGGATCTCCAGTCAGGCCGCCTCGGAGCGGCTCCGTCGTGGGACGCGAACGCTGGTACAGAACACGCTGGCGGCCCCTGAGCGGCCGCTTGTCGGCTCACCGCCGGAGTAATCGGAACAAGAACGGGTTCCGGTTGGTAGAAAGCGAGGGTGGTGGGACCCGCTGTAGTGGGTCTGAGGGCGACAGTTTGCCGAATAGCTGTGTTTTGCGTCATTTGAGCCAGCAGTGTGTGACGTAGCGTCTGGTCTGTCATCGACACACCGGTTACTTCAGACAGTGAAACCGCTCATCCGCTGTTATAAGAGAAGGGAGCGTATGCTGGAATATGAGCTCGAACGAGGGGACTGTGTATATGCTGCGGAACCGGGCCACGGAGGGGTCCGACGACTGGGTGAGCCCCGAACCCGCAGAAGATGTTATTGCCGATGCGGTGCTCGAAGCGACAGATCTGGATGCAGATGATATTGACGGGCTGGATACATACGTCGACACCGAGTCACTCCGTGCAGTCGTCGGGGAGAGGACGACGGAGTCGCTGACGTTCGCTGTCGAAGGCCACGACGTGACGATAACGGCTGACGGTGAGGTTTCTGTCGACGGGTAACCGGCGCTGACACGTCCCCGTCCAAATGACATAAGACGGTGGCCCGAGAGCCACAGATATGACCCGCATCGCACTCATCGCACACGACGACGAGAAGCCCGAGATGATCGACCTGGCACAGAGTTACGAAGCAACGCTTTCGGAGTTTGACCTCGTCGGGACCGGCACGACGAGCAAGCGCATCATGGCAGAGACCGATCTCACCATCGAGCGAAAGGAGAGCGGGCCGATGGGGGGCGACACGCAGATCGGCGCGGAAGTCGCCGAGGGCCGGATGGACGGCATCGTCTTCCTCCGGGACCCGCTGACGGCACAGCCCCACGAGCCGGACATCTCGGCGCTCCTGCGCATCTGTGACGTTCACGACGTGCCGCTGGCGACGACCCGGACTGCGGCGGAGTACGTCCTCGAAGGGCTGGCCCGGGACGAATCCGACGACTAAGCTCGTTGGGGGCGGGAGACACCCGCCTGCAATCTACTCACTCAGCGTACGTCGGTCGCTCCGCGTACTCGATGGGGTCCCGTTCCCCGATGCGCTGGAAGGCTTCAAGCCGGAACGCGCAGGCGTCACACGTTCCACAGGCCGGTTCGTCGTCCCGGTAGCAGCTCCAAGTGTCCGCGTATGGGACACCGAGTTCGACGCCGCGTTCGGCGATGTCGGTCTTGGACCACTCGACGAAGGGCGCGACGAGGTCGATATCGGTGTCGGGTTTCGTGCCGGCGTCGATGACGCCCTGAAAGGCGTCGAAGAAGGCGGGCCGACAGTCCGGATATCCCGAGAAATCCTCGCTGTGGGCGCCGATGAAGACGGCTCCGCAGTCGTTGGCCTCGGCGTAGGAGACGGCCATCGACAGCAGATTCGCATTCCTGAACGGGACGTACGAGGTCGGAATCTCGTCGCTTTCGGTGTCGGCGTCCGCGACGTCCATCGAGTCGTCAGTCAGTGACGACGCGCCGATTTGAGTGAGATGGCCGGTCTCAACGTGAAGGAAATCAGCCGCGTCGACGTGGTCGGCCAGCGCGCTGGCGCAGTCGTACTCCCGGTCCTCGGTGTTTTGCCCGTAGCTGGTGTGCAGCAGATACAGGTGGTCGTAGCCGCGGGTCTGTGCTTCGTAGGCCGCCGTGGCGCTGTCCATGCCGCCGGAGGCGAGCACGACAGCGCGGGTGTCATCAGTCATCTGTAGTCGGTCAGGTCAGTCAGGTGCCCGGTGCGTCGTTCCAGAGGTCGACGTGGAGTCGCGGCGTGTATCGGTAGCCGTACTCCAGCGCGAGGTCCGCGACCGTCTCCCGGGTCGCTTCGAGCTGGTCGCGCGTCTGTCCTTCCGGCATCAGTAACACGTCGTCGTCACGAACGCGGGTCGACGCAGTGTCGCGGAGTTGCTCGACGAGACGCTCGATTTCGGCCATGTCTTCGCGGCCCGTAACGACGAACTTCAGTTGCGTGTCGTAGGTTTCGACGAGTTCGGCCAGCGTCGGCACGTCGAGCCGGCGCTCCTCGTGGCGGTCCGCCCACTCGCCGTTACCGTCGGGGTCGCGGTCGGGCGTCGGCGTGCTGGAGGCCAGTTTCGGGCTGACGCTGGCGAGGTCGATAGGGGCATCGGGGACGACGGTCCCGTTGGTCTCGACCGTCGTGTGATAGCCCCGGTCGGCCAGCCGTTCCAGCAGGTCCGCACTGGCGTCGTGAATGAGCGGTTCGCCGCCGGTCAGGACGACGTGGTTGGCGTCGTACTCCTCGATAGCCGCAAGCACGTCGTCGACAGCGAACCAGTCGTGGGTCGGCTCCCACGAGGTGTGATAAGAGTCACAGAACCAGCACCGCAGGTTACAGCCGCTGGTCCGGACGAACACGCTCGGGACGCCGGCCAGTCGCCCCTCGCCCTGAAGGGACTGGAACAGTTCGTTGATCGGGAGGTCACCCGACTCTGCGTCGGCGTCGGTTCCCTCGATGTCGACCCCGGGCGCGTCGTTTGCGACCGGCATCAGCGGATACAGAGTTCGCTTGTCTCCCGAACGGAGACGGCAACATCCGATACGGTCTCCGGGAGGCGGTCGGCGAGGCGCTGTTCCAGTATCGCGGCCATGACCTCGGCTGTCGGCGGATGGTCGAGGACGACCACGGCATCGCCGTCGCCGCTGGCATCGAACGCCTCGACCAGCGGGTCGCCGGCCTCAAGCAGGAAGCGGTGGTCCCACTCATCAACCACGTCCGTGATTTCGCCCTTGTCGACGACCCACCCCTCGTCTGTGAGTTCGCCGGTAACGCGGACAGTGATTTCGTAGTTGTGTCCGTGCGGGCGCGAGCATTTCCCGTCGTGGTGTAGCAGTCGATGGCCCGCGGAGATCCGCAGCGGCCGGTCACCGCCGACGACGAGTTCGCGTTCGCCAGCGTCGGCGAGCGTGTCCTCGGCCTTCGATAGTCGCTGAGACATACCACGGTATTATCATTCGGTGTCTTAACTCTCACGGGAGCTGGTCCGCCAGTGCCTCGGTACCACGGGAACCTAGATGAGAGGAAGTCCGGTGGTAACTGTCGGCAATTGAATGAAGTAGGAGATGCGTATCGAGAGCAGATGGACAGCGACTGGAGAGCAGCTTTCATCAGGCAAGGTCGCTCAGCAGCTTCCGTAGCCGTTCTGCGTGTTAGTGATAGCCAAATTATTCGGAGAGTGGTCCGTCGTTGGCGGCCGCAAGTCGTCGGTTCATCGCTCGTAGATACTCGGCGGCAGCGTCGGGATGGTCGGTATCAAGCGCGGAGTGCACTTGCTCGCAGCCGTGGAGCAACTGCGAGCGCAACTCACAGTCCGGGAGCTTGTTCCGGCTGACCGTCTCGGCTGTGGCAACTGTTTGCCGAGCCGTATCAAACTCCGCGTCGCTGATCGCCGTCTCGCCCTCTTCAACGAGTTGTGTCAGCACCGCGTGTACGTCGCTGGGCAGGTCTCTGGACACAGACGCTGTTCGGTATGCACAGTGATAACGGCCGTGTTGAGTGGACAGCGGAGAACGAGGCGCAAGCTCCAGACGACAGTTACTGCGAACAGTGACGATTACTCCCAAGACACACTGACGGTGGTTTTAATCTGTTCTGTCCCTTGTGTGTACTATGACGACCGATCGGCTGTTGTTAGTCGAAGACAGCGATTTTCTCGGGACACAACTACAGGACGCGCTTCGCGGCTACAACTTCGCCGTCGACGTCGTTTCGACTGCCCGTGAAGCAGAGCAACACGTTGCCCGAAACGAGGTCGACTGTGTCGTAACGAACTACGACCTGCCGGACGAAACGGGTATCAAGCTGGCCGAAGACCTGCCCGACACACTGCCGGTGCTCCTGCTGACAACGACCGAACTGGAATCTATTGCTACGGAGGCACTGGAGGCCGGTGTAACCGATTTCGTCCACAAAGACAACATTGTCGGAGAGATGAATATCGTCGCCAACCGAGTCTCCGTGGCGGTCCGTGCAGGCCGGGAGTAACCTCGAAGCACAGCGGTCGGGTGCGGTGGGCGGCGGCCGGTATCGCGGGCGACTATCGGTAGCGGACATCGGCGTAAGGGATAGGTCGCTGCAGCCCACAGAGTCGGGTGTGACACGACGTGCCGTCGAACGGGAGTTCGAACGTTACCTCTCGCAGTTCGTCGACGAGACGTACGCGGCCTTCGACGTGGCAGCCGTGCTACACGGGTCAAACGGGAGCGGAAGCCGTGTTGCGGGCAAACTGCTGAACAACAGCCGCCCGCTGGAACGCCACGTCGTCCGGCCGAAACTCCAGTCCTACCAGCAACAGATACTCGACCAACTGGAGCCCGTACTGGATTACGCCGCCACTGATGCGGCGTTCGAGACCTATGCTGACGAAGTGCTGGCCCGTGATATCTACTGGAACGCGCTCCGGGACACCGTCCGTGGCGACCAACGAGATCAGATCCGAGAGCGACTGCTGGCTCGCCAGCAGTCGTTCGGTGACGACCTCGCGCCGCTTGTCGCCGCCGACAGCGACGACTTCTGGACGGCCGTCACCGACACATACGATCAGGAGACGGCGACGGAGATCGTCCAGACGCATTTCGAATTCTCCGTTCCACTACAGGAAGAACAGAACGCCTTCGCTTTCGAACTGAGCATCGACCCCGGCGAGGTGCTGGGCGGTCTGGCACGAGCGCTCCCCACGCTCGATGTCGAGTTCACCGACGAGGCGTTGCGGTCGATGCGCCGCGCCGAACAACAGGTCATTCCGTCGGCGAAGGCTGACGTGGAACAGGCGTACGAGTCATAGAACCCTCGTCGCCGGGTGTCGGTTTCTACAGCACGCGCTACCAGCTGGTATTCCGCAGAAGTTCGGTCCAAAAGTGGACACGACGGCCGCCTTGGCACGTGGACGGCCGTCGCGTCAGGTATTGGTGTTGGTGTTGACTGACGACGGCAGGGATGGTTTACTCACGTCGGCTCGGCCTCGGACTCCGCGAGACCGAATAGCATGGGAGCTTGGCAGCGAACGCCGATGACGGCGTTCACGTGTGGCTTCAGTACGTAGACCAATCGACCTGCCATCGATTTCCATGTACCCATATGGTAAATAGCCTACGGAATATGTTACTTCTATACTGAGTAAATCATTATATTCAACCGTCAGCGACCAGAGAACCGGAATGCGGGAGGGGGCGAAAATACTAGAAATCTGGTAGTTCTTTCGTACAGGTCGCGGAGTCGAACGTGACAGTGGAGGGACTGGCGTCGCGTCAGTCATCGAAGGGCCAGTCACCTGTAATCCGCATCCCTTCGGCGAGGTTCTGGGCTTCGAGCGCATCGGCGATTGCCGCGGGATCGCTGTGAGCAGGCTGCACTGAGTCGTCTGCAAGCGTCACGGCGAGTTCGGTCAGGAGGACTGCCTGCTCGCGGAACGTCCGGGGTTCCAGTTTATCCAGCGTATCGGCATGGGTGTGGCCCCAGCCGCGACCCTCGCCGCCGGTTTCGCTGGTCACGTGGTAGCCGGGGACGCCCCGCCGCACGAGCGGCCAGTGGTCGCTATGGGGGCCTTGCTCCGGCGTGAGCGAGATAGGGTGGTCAAAGCGGTCGGCCACAGCCTCGGCAGCGGCCGAAAGCGCGTCGAAGCCGTGCGTGTAACACTTCAGCGTGCGACCCTGCACGACGCCGTCGAAGTTGAGCACGGCCGTTACGTCGTCGAGGGCAATTTCGTCGGCCAGGCGGTTCGAGCCGACAAGTCCGACCTCCTCGGAACCGAAGGCGACGAACTCCACGCGTGTCTCCAGTTCGTCCTCGCGGCCGGCCAGCGCGCGGGCCACCTCGACGACCATCGCCGTTCCGGCCCCGTTGTCCATCGCCCCCTCCGCGATGTCGTGGGCGTCGACGTGGCTAGTCACCAACAGTCGCTCGTCGGTGTCCGGTCCCAGTTCGGCGTGGACGTTCTGGCTCGTCGCGTCGGGTGTCTCGCAGTCGACGCTGACGGTAACATCGTTACCAGCGTAGCGACGCGACAGTCGCGCGCCCGCCTCGCTGGCGACGCCGATAGCCGGAATCTCGCCGATTGGTGCGTCCGCCGTGCCGACGCTCCCGGTCGGCGGCAGGACGCCTTCGACGTGATTACGGTAAATAAATCCGACTGCGCCGGCCTCGACGGCGTGATAGTACTTCTCCCGTCGGTGGATGTACCGGTCGTACCAGTCGGGTACGTCCGAGCGGGCCAACACTATTTCGCCCTCGCAGTCGGCGTCCTCGAAATCCTCCGGAAGCCCGTGACCGACATCAACCAGTTCACCAGTCACCTCGTCGGCCGGCGACCGCGGGAGGGCGATGCATTCGTGGGCCTGCGCCGCGACCGGTGACCCATCGACGTGGACAGCGCTTTCACCCCGTTCCCAGCCCTGTATCCCGAACTCGGAGAGGCGAGCGTCGCGGGCGTACGCCGCCAGCGCGTCCCGGGTCGCTTCTGCGGCCGCCCGTTCGCCGTCGCTGCCCGCCATCCGGTTCCCGATGTTGACCAGCGTCTCCAGGTGGTCCCACCCGACCGTGCTGGTGAACGTCTCGCCGATCCAGTCAGTGTCGTCCATACGTCCCGGTGGGGGCGTGCCGGGTTTGAAATTAGGGGTACTCGTTCGGGGATCGGCTGCGATTACGACGATGCAAGCGGGCCGTACCGACTGGTGAGTCCATAGCCCAGAACGGCCAGTGCAGTGATGGCGAAGCCAAAGAGGAGCAAGGAGAGAATGAGGTCAAGCGGCGTGACGGCGACGGCCGGCCGACTCACGAGGCGATAGTACGTCGAAAAGATCCCACTGCCGAGGACACTGGCGACGAGAAATCCGCCGAAACTGGCGAGACCGACGGCAGAGGCGGCGGCGGTGCAGTACCGCTGGGACAGGTCACGCCGCCTGGCGTCGACGTACACCAGTGCGGTGACGGCCGGCGACACGAACAGGGCGACGACAATCGGGAGGAGGGTCATATCTGGGAGATGGCTGGTACAAAACATAAAATCAGCCTTCAGTAGCCGGCCGGTCAGCAGTCTGGTGCGCCGTTGCCCGGGGCGCGTGGCATCGACGCCAGCGCCGTCGCGGACGTCCGGCGGCTATCGAGGCCGAAACCGACTGCATCGAACTGGTGACGGAGTTCGGACCGTCGCGGAGTACGTTTTTGCCGATTCCGTCCGACTATCCGGGTATGTCCGCCACACTGCGCGAAGCAGTCGCCGAGCCGGTCCGGGACGCCGTGCCGTTCCTGGTCATCACCGTCCTGTGGGTCGTCGTGATGGTCGTCCTCTACGGGCTCTTTCTCGTGACCAAGCCGAGCGATATTACGTACGACGCCTGGGTCCACGCGACAGTGTTCGTCATTCCAGCTATCGGGTTTCTGGGACAGGTACTCCAGCAAGCGCTGTCGGGCCAGCACCGGGCCTAACCGGCTCCCCGTTACTTCCAGGGGTTCGGGACCAATTCGGCCTGCACCGTCGCGCCGACGGCGAGGTGCGTGTCGGTCGTCGGCTCGGCGATACAGAGCAGGACGTAGCCGTTCGCCAGATGTTGCTCTTTGAGCGCCCGCGGCGGGCGATGATGGACCACGTCGCCGGACAACAACCGAGCCGTACAGGTCCCACAGGCGCCGGTCCGACAGCCGAACGGTAGCCCGATACCCACGGCTTCAGCGGCGTCAAGTATCGTCTCGCCGTCCGGCACCGAAATCGTCTCGGTACGCTCGCTGTCCCGCCAGTCCAGCAGAACCTCGGTCATCGGCCGCTCGGTCGCGTCGCCCTCATTGCCACACGTCGCTGGTACAGTCGCCGTCGGGCCACCGGATCTCGTGGGCGCGAGCAGGCCCTTCGGGCAGGTCGCCGAAGTCCACGAGGAAGTCCCGGTCCAGCGACATCGTCCCCTTCCGCGGGTCCACGTCGGCTTTGAGCATCACCGACCCGTTCTCGGCTTCCTCGGGGAAGAACTGGTTGTCCCACGAGGAAAACAGCGAGGTCGTCCAGTAGAGGCGCTCGCCGTCGAGCGAGAGCTGGAGCATCTGCGGGCCGGCGACGATGTCGCGACCCTGGACCTGTTCGATGTCACCGAAGTAGCCGCCGATAGAGATGGAATCGGCCTTTCGAGGGTTCGACGGGTCCGAGATGTCGTACATCCACACCTCGCCGTGGAGCCAGTTCGACCCGAACAGGTAGCGGTCGTCCATCGAAATGAGGATATCCGTCACCAGTGCTGGCACCGGCATGTCCCATCCCTCGTGCTCGCGGTCGTCGAACTCGATGACCGGCTCGGCGTGATACTCACCGTCCGATTCGTGGAAATGGATGATGTTCGAGGACAGCGCCGCGCCGACGTAGCCGTGAGTGCTCTCGGGCGTGTGCAAAAACCGGGCTTCCAGCGGAATCAGGCCGTCCTCGCCGAGGTCGATGGTCTGCTCGACGGTGCCGGCCTCCCAGTCCCAGAAGTTGAGCTGCTGACCGTACTTGCCGTCCTCGACGTCGTCCAGGTCGAAGCCGGGGTAGTACGTCTTCGGGGCCGCCCACTCCGTCGACAGCATCACGTTCTGGCGGGGCTGGTACCAGTAGTCGTAGTTCATCTCGATCTCGCCGGGCGGGTCCCACCGGCCCTGCACCTCGAAGTCGTCGTTCAGTTCGAGGAAGCCACCAGGGAGGTCGCCGTCGGCATCGCCGAGCATAGAGATGAGGATCTCGCCGTCAGGGATGCAGTGGACGGTGTGGGGCGCGGAGAGGTCGTGCTCGTACACCGCCTCCGGTTCGATGACTTTCGTCAGTTCAGGGTCCCGGCGTTCCTTGGTGTCGACGATGTGGATGCGCGAGGACCGCTGGCCGGGAATGACGAGATGCCGGCGCTCCAGCCCCTCCATGTGGCACGAGGAGGAGCAGGCGTTCCACCCGAAGTGGTGGAGTTCGTCGCCCTTGTTCGGCATTGTGACCCGGTTGATTATCTCGCTGTAGGTGTCTGAGTCTGGGTCTACGTCGACGACGGCCAGGAAGTCCGGCGCGTCGACGTCCTGACCGACGTGCAGACCCATCACGTACGCGGTCCGTTCGGGCTCGGCCTCCTCGATGGCCGCCTGCGGGGTGGCATAGCCCGGTCCCTCGTGGTCGTGGTCATGATGATCGTGTGTCCCGCTCTCGGCTGGCTGCTCTGTGTCACTCATGCGTGTTAGTTTCATACACATTCCATTTTAGTAATGTGTTCCGGCTGAAACAGCCGCTACATGCGGCGCGGTAATGGCGGCGTCCGGAACAATGCGCGGGCCACCGCTGGCTTCACGCCAGTTGTCGCCAGCTCCAGATCGGTTCCCAGTCGAGCAGCCGCTCGGCTTTCGACGTGTCGATGAGCGCTGTGTACGGGTTCGCGTCGTCGGCTGCCGGTCCCCGGTAGTCAGCCTTGGGGTACAGTTCCGCCGCGAGTTCGGCGCTCGGTGTCTCTGCGCTCGTGTCCGGGGCCGATACCCAGAGCCGCTCGTGGCCGTCGAACGACGCCTCGATGGCTGCTTCGACGAGCGTGACAGCGTCGGTAGCGTGGACATAGCCACAGAGCGTGTTGCGCTGGGTGTGGAAATGCGCCGAGTTCCGGAGTCCGGTGAGGGTACGGTCGGCCTCGACAAACGTCTCCTGAGCCAGGTCATCGTCAACGACCCACGGGAACCGAAGCGATGTGATGGTCTCCGGCGCGTCCGCGCTCCGGCGGGCGAATCCGTCGGCGGCGATCTCCAGTGTCTGCTTTCCCATTGCATACGGGTTCGATGGCGTGAGTCGGTGGTCCTCGTCAATCGGGAGGTAGTCGACCGTAATCGGCTCCGGTTCGAACCCGCCGCCGATAGCGCTGAAACTCGACGCCAGCGCAACCGTGTCGATTCCCAGTTCGCCGGCGACTTCCAGCACGTGATAGCTGGACATGACGTTGCTCTCGTAGGTCCGGTATCCCGGCGTCTGGTCGGGCGTGGGAATCATTCCGAGGTGGACGACAGCGTCGGCATCGTTCTTTGCGAGTGCACCGTACACCTCGCCCGCATCGAGCAGGTCAGTCTTGATGTATGCGTCCGAGTGTGTCTCGTCGCGCTTGCCGCGGGAGAGGTTGACCGTTCGATACCCGGCTGTGGCCAGATGTTCGAGAACGTGCTTGCCAATGCGGCCGTTGCCGCCGGTGACGGCGACCGATTCAGGCATGCGAGGGTATGCAGCAGACAGGCCCAAAGGGGTTCCGCCGGAACACGCCGCCGCCAGTCGTCACGCCGCAGCAAGCGCCTTCCGAACGGCGTCCTTGATCGGCGTCTGGTCGATTGGCACGGCATCCTGCAGGTCCATTACCGGGTCGACCGTGACCGGGTTCCGCATACTCTCGGCCAGCGGCCGGGCAATGGCGTACTGTACGTCTGTCGTGAATCGAAGCCAGTGCGAGGACAGGCCCGGCGTCATCACTGGCACGGGAACGATAAACACCCGCTTGCCCTTCTCCATCGCGGTGAGTTTCAGCAGCGACTCGTAGGACCACACCGATGGCCCGCCGATGTCGTAGGTCTCGCCACGGGTCTCGTCGGCATCGAGTAACTCCACGAGGTAGCTGATAGCGTCGTCGACGCCGATGGGCTGACACGGCGTTCGGACCCATTTCGGGACGAGCATCAGCGGTAGGCGGTCGGTCAAGTCGTCGACGATTCGGAAGCTCGCGCTCTCCGGGCCGATGATGACCGCCGCCCGGAGCACTGTGAGGTCGAACGACCCCTCCGCCAGTACTGATTCGACTTCGCGCCGCGACGCCAGATGTGGCGAGAGGTTCTCCTCGTCACCACTGATGCCGCTGAGATAGACGACACGGTCGACACCCGCAGCTGACGCCGAGTCAGCGAACCGACGAGCGTAGCGACGGTCTAGCTCAGCGAAGTTCTCGGAGGTGAGCGAGTGGATGAGGTAGTACGCAACGTCGATATCGTCACAGAGACCATCAAGGGAGTCTGGATCGCCGAGGTCACCCTCGAACGGCTCGACCCCATCGGGAAAAGATTCCTCGGTTGCGCTCCGAGAGAACGCCACCACGTCGTGGCCTGCGTCGTCCAGGGCACGAACCAGTCGCTGTCCGATGAATCCGGTCGCACCCACAACGAGCACACGCATACACTCGTACCTTGTGTCGGAACCCCAAGGACGTTGCGGCGATTCCCGTGCAGTCCTGTCGATGTCCGGGACCGTAGAACAAGACACGTGGTCTATCAGTGGGTCGCAAAAAGCGGGCGGCGAGGGATTTGAACCGAGTGGAGACGGTCGCCCTCGCTTCGCTCGGTCGCTGCGACTCCCCGGGTTCAAACCGCTCTTGTACTGCTATTCGCTCGTCACGTCCGTTCCTCGCAGAATAGCGGGCGGCGAGGGATTTGAACCACGGTCGTTCCGCTTCGCTCCACTCTCTGATTCAAATCCTCGCTGCCGGTTCACTCACGGCCTCGCTGTCGCTCGGCAGGTTCGTTGCACGGGCGGCGAGGGATTTGAACCCCCGACCATCTGGTCCGGAACCAGGCGTTCTGTCCGCTGAACTAGCCGCCCCTCGCTACAGCTTTTTCGACAGCCGCTCTTAACTATTGTGAACCGACTGGCGGACCCCGCCGTGGGTGCGTTCGACTACTGGGGACCAGAACAGTCTGAGCCGATAGTTACCCATCGAACCACTCGTCCACGCGCCGTTCCAGTGATTCATCGACTGCTCTGGGCCGGGTTTCCACCCAGGCCGCACCGTTCAGTTCGCTCGGTTGAATCGAGATGCTCCCATCCGCATAGTGGCCATCGAAGTACGCCCGGAGCGAGTGGAGTCGCTCGTCGTAGCTGTCGGCTTCGGTCCGCCAGTGCTCGATGCGAAAACAGTCCTGGATGTCACACTCGATAGCCGTCTCCTCACGCACCTCACGAACAGCAGCGGCGTCGAAGGATTCGCCGGATTCCACTCCGCCACCGGGGACGGTCCACGTTGTGTTTCCGCGATGGAGGATCAGCAGGACCCTCTCCGCATCGGCCTGGTCGGTCGGACCCATCGAATCCGATAGCTCGACTGCCTGGACGGGCGTCCGGACGACCCAGACGTAGCCACTGCCGACATACCCGTCCGCGACAACCGCCCGGAGATAGTCGAATAGTTCGTCGGAGACCACCTCATCGACGTCGCACTGGTTCACTGCGTCGTAGCGGCTGAGAAGCCGCTCTTTGTGCTGCCGGACACGCTCTCTGTTCACCTCAGTGGACATAATCGAATGAGAAACATCGAATCGACCCGCCGAACCAGCTGCTCAGGGCGACTCGCCGGTCTCAATCGTGAACTCGCTGGTCGGGTACGCGACACAGGTCAGGCAGTACCCCTCTTCCATGTCGTCGTCCATCAGCGAGTCGTTGTTGCTGTGGCGAATGTGGTCCGTCGCCGGGCCGTCCTCGATGTGGCCGGCACAGGAGATACACTGGCCCTCGCGGCAGGCGTAGGGAAGGTCCCAGCCTTCCTCTTCGCCGGCGTCGAGAATCGTCTCGTTGTTGGCGACCTCGATTGTCTCGCCTTCCTTGGCGAATTCGATTTCGTAGTACTCGACCTCGTCGTCGGCGATGTCGTCGGGGTCGAAGCCTTCGTCTTCTTCCTCGACCGCTTCACCTTCGCCAAGTTCGCCTTCGGCCTCACCAGCCGGAATCGCTACGGCACCGCCACCACCGATAGAGCGGTTGTACGGCTCCGCAAAGTCAGTCTCGGGGACTGTCGCGGCCCGCTGCTCGAGGACCTCCTGGGAGATATCTTCCGGTGCCTCCCAACCGGTCCCTTTGGCGTAGTGGAGCGCGACCACTATCAGGGTGAGCGTGGCCCCGGCGGCGAGTCCAACGAGTTCTACCATGTGCACGGCTATGGAATACTGGTTTAATTAGCTGTTGTTTCACCCGCAGCCACCCGCGAGCGGCCCGGCCATCAGATGGCTGTGTGCTCGACGGGAGCAATTAATTTCCACAGTGTTTAGTAACCTCAATTAATGAGGGAGTGTATGGGACTAAAAGATTCGTGGAACAATCTCGGTACCGCTGGGAAAGTACTCGTCGGACTGGGTGTCGGTATGGCTGTCCTACTCATCCTGATTCCAATTGTCGTCATCGTCGCGGCGGTAGTTGCGTCCTTCGTGTTAGGCATGGGTAGCGGTGGGGGCGACGTAGCTGTGGCCCCACAGGCCTCGTTCTCGTTCGAGTACGAGCAGACACCAGACGGCGTAGTGACTGTCGTGACGCACGACGGCGGTGATACGATCAACGCGGAGCAACTCACTATCGAAGTGACAGACGGAGCAACAGTGGGGTGGAACGATGACGATGGCGAGGTGACTGTCGGCGATCAGTCAAGCGTTAGCGTCGAGGGCGGAGCCGAAGTCAGCCTGGTCTGGCACGGAGACGACCAGACAACAGTGCTCGCAAAAAGTACTGCTCCGGCAAGCGAATCCTGAAGCGCCACGGTAGCAAACTCACTCCCGTCGTGGGACCTCGTGGCGACCGAAGCCGTATCGGAGTCGGCTGGCGAGGCGGCGCGCGAAGCGACCGTCGTCAGCCCGCGAACCGAACCGCTCGGCCAGCGACTGGTAGATGAGCGGCACTGGAACTTCCTGTTCGAGCGCTTCCTGTACGGTCCAGGTACCGGTCGACCCACCCTCCACTCGGTCAGCCACGTCGCCGAGGTCGTTGCCTTCCTCGCGGAACGCCTCCTCGCAGAGCTCCAGCAGCCACGAGCGGATGACGGCCCCGTTGTTCCAGGTGTTGGCAACCGATTCGAGGTCAAGATCGTACCGGCCGTTTGCCAGCAGTTCGAAGCCTTCGCCGTAGGTCTGCATCAGTGCGTACTCGACGCCGTTGTGAACCATTTTGACGTAATGCCCGGAGCCCGCCGGCCCCATCCGGTCGTGGCCGTCCGGTCCGGTCGCAACGGCATCATAGACAGGGACAAGTTCGTCGTAGGCCCACTGCGGGCCGCCGACCATCAACGAGAAGCCTAGCTCTGCACCGGCGGGGCCGCCGGACGTGCCACAGTCGAGGTAGGCCGCGTCGGTGGACTCGGCGCGGCGAACCGAGTCCTCGAAGTAGGAATTGCCGCCGTCAACCACGATGTCATCGCTGTCGAGTGTCGGAGCCAGTTCGTCCAGCGCGGCGTCGACCGGGTCCCCGGCCGGGACCATCAGCCAGATCCGTTTCTCCGAGCCGAGTTTCCCCGCGAGGTCCGCGATAGACGATGCCGGTCGAGCGCCGGCGTCTGCCGCGTCAGCGACGCTCTCCTCGTCGATGTCGAAGACAACGACTTCGTGGCCGGCTTCGAGTACGCGGTCGACGACGATGCGGCCCATGCGTCCGAGTCCGATGACGCCAAGTTCCATACCGAGGAGTCGCCGACCGAACAGGTAGGGGTTGCGGTTCGACAGAAAAGCGTGGCACGAACACCACCCGTGCCGTCGTCAGTCCTGACGCCGTCGCCAATCGGCTGTCTCGGAGGCGACCGTGGGAGAATCGCCACGAGTCCTGTCCCGTACTGCACCGGATATTCCAGCGCTGGAACGCAAAAAATCCACGGAAAACACTCACCTCAGCCGTGACAATTCGGGGACCACCGCCGTTTTGTCCCGGCCACACCTGATGAGAATATGGACGACCGCATACGCGAACACGCCCGGATTCTTGTTGACTGGAGCGCTCGCATTGACGCGGGCGACGACGTGGTACTGGCCGTTGAGGACGGTGCCCACGACCTCGCAGTCGCCGTGGCCGAGCAGTTGGGCGACCGCGGCGCGAACCTCCTGTCGACGTACCAGTCCGACGAACTCACGCGGGCCTACCTGCAAGCCCACGACGGGTCCTTCACCGAGAACCCCGAGTACGAACTGGCGCTGTACGAGCGAGCCGACAGCGTGCTGTTCCTGAAAGGGTCGCGGAATACTACCGAGACGGCCGACGTGGACAGCGACCAGCGGCAGGCGTACTCGACGGCTCGACAGGAAATCAGGGAGGCTCGGCTGGACACCGACTGGGTATCGACCCAGCACCCGACGCGGGCGATGGCCCAGCAGGCCGGAATGGCCTACGACACCTATCAGGACTTCGTCTACGACGCAACGCTACGGGACTGGGAGGCGCTGGCGGAAGAACAAGCCCGGCTGAAGGAGATTCTCGACGACGGCGAAAAGGTCCGTATCGTCGGGGACGGCACGGACATCACGCTGTTCATCGATGGCCGTATCGCTGTCAACTCCGCCGCCAGCGTGGCCTACGACTCGCACAACCTCCCCTCCGGCGAAGTGTTCACCGCACCCTACGACACCGCCGGCGTCGTCACGTTCGATGTCCCGATGACAATACAGGGTCGCCGCATCAAAAACGTCGAGTTGACGTTCAAAGACGGCGTCATCGTCGACTGGTCGGCTGAACAGGGCGAGGCAGTCATCGACGAAATTATCGGGACCGACAGTGGCTCCCGCCAGCTGGGCGAGCTCGGTATCGGGATGAACCGCGGCGTCGACCGCGTCACCGACAATATCCTCTTCGACGAGAAGATGGGCGGGACAGTCCACCTCGCGCTCGGACGCGCGTACGACGCCTGCCTTCCCGAGGGTGAATCCGGCAACGACAGCGCCGTCCACGAGGACCTCATCACGACGATGGGCGAGGGGTCGCGGCTCGAAGTCGACGGCGAAGTCATCCAGCAAGACGGCGTGTTCCGCTGGGAAGACGGCTTCGAGGGGTAGCTGTCGCGGGACTGCGGTGCTGTGGGCCGGGAGTGGCCTCCGTGCCACGACCCAGGGAAGGGCAGGTCTGCCGAGGGCTGTGCTGATACTGTTGTGATGTACCGCGAGCGGAGCGAGCGGTTTCACTCCGAGCGCGGCCGTGGCCGCGACTCGGAGGTCGTTTTTAGCGTAGATTTTTGCAAGGAGAGGTGTCCACAGCGCGCTCGAAGAGCGCGCGAGGACACCCGACGCAGTAAAAAGGTACTAGATGGCGAGGAACTGCGACACCAGCCACTTCGTGAACGTCCCGGTAATAGCGCCGATCCACGTGAGAATGACGAAGTGCATGTAGGTGTTGGCGTTGTGACCGCCGTCGACGGTCCGGATCATCAGGGACGACAGCATCGCGCCGAACATGATAATAATGATAAGCAGGAACTCGATGAGCGGGATGTTGTAGACGCTGGTGTTGATAAGCGAGGCAGCGTCAAGCCGGCTCCCAGTGCTCAGGTTGAGCGACATATCAGCGAGGATATTGACGACCTGCAGGCCGATAAAGAAGGCGAAGGTTGATGCGGCGGTCATCCCATAGAGAAGGCCGACGAGCGTTGTCGCCGCCTGCTTGCGCTTCTGGCGGAGTTGCAGCACCTGATTCATGTTCTCGGAGATAAGCTCGCCCAGTTGCTTTGGCGACCCACCCATCTCGCGGCCGATGAGGTACATCTCGGAGAAGGTCTGGATGAGATAGGAGCGACAGTCCGCGGTGAAAAAACGCCAGGCGGAGGTCGGTTCGATCCGCATATTCAGCCGTTTGTAGAGGTTATCGATGTTTGGCGAGAGCGCACCGAAGTCCTTTTTTCGGAGGGTGCGAAGCACCGCACCGGTGGTAGACTGCTTCGCGCCTTCAGTCGCACCGAGCGCGCGGATGAAGTTCGGGAACTCCGAGTCCCGGTCCTTGATGCGCTGTTCTTCCTGCCGGAAGGCGATGCCGGGGATGAGCATCGGCGTAATCGGCGCGGCGGCGTACAGCGGCAGCGGCACTTCGTCGAACATGAAAAAGAGGTCGTTCAGCGTAATCGGCGAGATACCGAGCATCCCGCCTAGGGTGATGAATACGAGCAGCATTGACAGCCCCACGCCGGCGACCATCGATTTGTTGAGCTTCGACTCAATCGGCGACGGGTACTCGACCGGGTGGAACCACACCGGGTCGTACGGGGCCATCGAACGGATGGCGAGGTAGAAGCCGGTCTGGACAAAGACGAACATCACGATAACGGCGCTGACGGTCATCGTCGGGTTCGTCCCGGTCAGCACCGGAAGGACGACGGCGAACACCAGCGCGAACGTCATCGACAGAATCATCGACAGGTAGAGGTCCTTCATCACCTCGAGGCTGTCGAGCGAACTCTTGTACACCGTCGAGTAGTGCTGGATGATCTGCTCCTGTTCGGTCAGGAGGTAGTCGTCGAGTCCCTGTCCGGCCCCGAGCGTGTACGCGAGGCGGTCGAAGAAGTCAGAAACGGCGCGGCTCGGGACCTGTTTGGCGCGGCGACGACAGGCGTCGTCAAGGCTCAGGTTCCAGGTGTCGACGAGCTGGACGATTCGGTGCATTTCCATCGCGAGTTCGCCGTACTCGTCTTCCTCGGCCAGCGTTCGGAACACCTCCATCCGGTCGATCTTCGTCGTCGCCAGCACGGTCATGTGCGTAATAAGCAGGTGAAACCGGTTGTTGAGTTCGCGCTTGCGCTGGCTCAGGAGGATCTTGGGGTAGAAAATCGCCGACGCCATCACCAGAAACCCGAGCAGGGGAATCGGGGCTCGGACTGCGAAGGGCTGATCCAGCACCAAGGCAACGACCGTCGAGATAATGAAAAAGGCGACAGCTGGCAGCAGGATGAGAAAGAGATACCGTTCCAGCGGGATCGTCATCTGGCGGTATGACTCAAGGAGCGACTGGATTGTCTCGGATATCGTCAGGTCGATATTGCTCTCGGCTTCACCCTGTGACATTGTTAGTCGGGCCTGGCCATATTGAACGGAATACCTTCGACACCGTCGCGCTGGAAGTCCGAGATGAAATCGTTGACCTCGTGATATCCCAGAATTCCCTCCTGCATGGCTCGCTCGATGAGGTTCGCACGGAACTCGAGGTCGTCGTAGATGTCACGCGTATCCTCGTAGCCGAGCAGGGTCGCGATCTGCTCTTCGAGGACGAAGGAGTTGTTCATCCCCTGGAAGATGATCTCGTCCTCGACGGGGTCCCAATTGAACACCTGCCGGGTGACGACACCGTCCATTTCCTTGGAGTAGCCCTCGATTTCCTGAACGCTCGTCACGCGGCGAAGGACTTGGTCGCCCTGCTTGACGCGGTTCTGGAACAGCGCCACGTCGGCCACGTCCATGAACGTCTCGGGGACGTTGATCGGTTCACCGGTGAAGCGCTGAATCATCGAAACGATGTCGCTCGCGTGGAAGGTCAGCATCACCGGGTGGCCGGTCTGTGCGGCCTGGAACGCCATCCGCCCCTCCTCACCACGAACCTCACCCACGATGATGTAGTCGGGGCGAGAACGTAGCGCGGCGGCAACCAAGTCGAACATATCGATGCTGGTGCCCTCGTCTTCGCCCTCACGAGTGAGGAGTTGCTGCCAGGTGTTATGCGGGGGAAGCACCTCGGCGGTGTCCTCTGCGGTGTAGATCTTTGCGTCGTCGGGAATGAACGAAGTGATCGCGTTCAGCGTCGTCGTCTTCCCGGACGCCGTCTCACCGACCACGAACACCGTCTGCTCGTTCTCCAGACAGAGCCAGAGATACGCGGCCAGTTGCGGTGACAGCGTCATCCACTTGGTAATCTGGAAGACAGACAGCGGAACGTCGTCGCCCTGACGAATCGTGAGCGAGGGACCCTTCAGGCTCACGTCATCGGAGTAGATGAGGTTCAGACGCGACCCGTCCGGGAGCGTCGAGTCGACGATAGGGTCCGAGTCGGAGACCGGGTCGCCCATCCGCTCGCCCATATTGCGGAGCCACTGGTCGAAGGCTTCCTCGCTCTGCCACTCGACTGTCGTTTCGAGCATCCCGTAGACCCCGTGGTCGACGTGGCATTCGCTGCGGCCGATGACGTGAATATCCTCGTTGGCCGGGTCGCGCATGACCGGTTCGAGCGGGCCGAGACCGACGATGTCGCGGTTCAGCCGGTAGAGGATGTTCTCGTATGTCTCCTGTGTGACTTCGACGCTACTCACGTCGGTGAGATTCGACAGACGCGTGAGCACGCCGTTTTCGCTGTCCTCGTCCCGGACCTTCGTGGTCTCCTGCAGGAGTTCCTCGATACGGTCGTCGAACTGGGCCTCGTTTTCGGGCGCGGGCTTGTTGACGCTACGCTGGAGCAGCCGGTTCCGGACCTTCCCGAAGACGGTCCGCTCATCCTCATCGAGTTCGGGCTCGATGGCGTAGTACTTCATGTCTTGGCCCACGTCGCCGTAGATATGACAGAAGATGGGGCCACCGACCGGGTAGAGGACGTTCGGCCGATTCGTCTCGTACTCGTCGTCGGCCTCGTCGATGAGCATCGGGAACTCACCGGTAATCTGTTTGAACTTCTTCAGGTGGTCCCGCAGGTGGGGCCGCCGCGCTGCCATCTGTCGAAGTTCGTCCGACGGTTTCGCACGTCCGTGGTCTGTCATATCTTAGCTCACCTTTAGGCGACACTGCGTGATTCGATGACGATGCCGGTTCCCGAGCGGACCGAGAACCCGATGGTGTCACCGACCTGTTCGCCCATGCCGGCGAATCGGAGAACGTTGATCTGCCGGCGCACGTCGTTCCCGACCTCGATCATCTCCAGTTCGATGAACACGTCGGCGATGGCCCGGAACGGGCCGATAGCCTCCTCGTCAAGCGTCGACGGGTCGACGGTGAGCATGATGCACTTGCCCTGTGAGATAACATCCCGGAAGTAGGAGATGACCTCCAGAGCTGCCTGTCGCTCCTCGTTTTGCCGGACGAGGGCTTCGAACTTGGGGTCGTTCCTGAGGATCGCGTCGAAGGTATCGATGACGACGACGTCGGCGTCCCACATCACCTCGGCCTCCATCAGTCGCTTGAGGAGTTCCTTCCGGTCGGTCTGTTCGTCGCCGCCGGTGAGGGCGTTCGATTCGCCGATGTCGGCGTGCAGGAACAGCACGTCTTCGTCGAGGATGTGGTCGACCATGTCATACGACAGCGAGTGCATCTGGTCGAGGAAGCTGCCGACGGTCAGCTCCGTCGAGAGGTACGTCACTTCGTGACCCTCTTCACAGAGGCCGTAGGTGAACCGCTGGCTCATGGCGGATTTGCCGGCGCCGTAGTCACCCTCGACGAGGATGATGCTACCGGGTGGGATACCGCCGCCCAGTTCCTTGTTCAGCCGGTCGTGATCGTCCAGTCCGAGCGAGAATAGGTCAGTACTTGCGATACTCATGTGTTGAACTCGAACACCTCCTCGTCGCCGTTGACAATCAGCTTGAGACGGTGATCCCCACCGCTGAGGTTGTCATTGATGTCGATGCGGACGACCCCACCCGGCCGCCAGCTGTTACCACCGTTTGGCTCCAGCGTCACTGTATAATCACTGGCAAACGTCCCGTCAACGAACACATCTATCTGCCCGGGGACCGGAGCTAACGTCTCCGAACCAGTGTTTTTGACGTGAATAGTGATCGTTTCGGCGCCGTTATCGTAGATGGTGTTGCTGCCGCTGTCGGAGATGATTTCGACGTCGGTCCGGACGTCGCTGCTCACGTCCAGCCCTTGTTCCGAGACAGCGTTGCTCAGTTCGCCGATACTGCTCGTAAAGACGCCGGCCACGCTTGCGGCGATGGCCATTGACGCGATGAACAGGATCAGATGTGAGACGGAGACGCTCGCCATGTTAGCTCACCACCATCGTTTCGGCGATCCCGTTCTCGGTGACAACTTTCACCCGGTCGGGCTGGCTACTGAGCGAGGTGACGGTAATCTCTAATCGCTCCTGTGACGCCCAGATGTCCGTCGAACCGTCACCGTCGACAATCGTGCCATAGCCTGTCCGGTAGTCGTTGTCGACCAGCAGGTCAGTCGCGTCGACCGACAGCGTCTCGGAACCGGTGTTGTCGACGGTTACGACAAGATTCTCGCTGCCGCTCGCGTTCCACGTCGCCGACACAAGCGAGATATCGGTGTTTTGCTGATCGAGAAGCTGATCGCGCTGGTCCTCGCGGGCGTCGTTGACGCGCTCGAAGCTGTTCGCGGTCGCGGAGTAGAACATCCCGAAGCCGATGAACGCGGCCACGAAAATGATGGCTGCCGAGCCGCTAACGCTGAATCCCATCGGAACCACCCCCCACCAGTTTCGAGAGCGCAACGGCGTCAGCGCCGCTGTCACTGTCAAGCTGTGAGATGTAGTGCAGGCTCTCCGTGTGGTGGTCGATAGACAGCCCATCCCCGGTGTCGTTCACGTCGTTGAAGCCGCGAAGGTACTCCTTGAGTTGGTCCGCGACCGACTCGTCAATCCAGTCGATAGTCTCGTAGTAGTCGATAGCGCGAGCCGTCTCACGGTAGCCCGAGTGCTGGACCAGGAACTCGAGCCACTCGACGATGATGAGGTCCGCCGCGAACCCTTCCGGCATCGTCGCCAGATACGGTTTCCCGTCGTCGTCCGCATCTGCGTCCGAGCCGTCGTCCGCCGTTGCCGCATCGCCGCTGCCGGTAGCCGCGGTGCCAGTCGGCTCGGGCTCTGGTTCCGGCTCTGGCTCTGTGGCCGGTTCCGGCTCTGGCTCTGGTTCGGGCTCCGGTTCCGATTCTACAACCGGTTCGGGTTCCGGCTCTGGGTCCGGTTCGGGCTCCGGTTCCGGGTCAGCTTCCGTGGCCGCCTCGGCCTCGTCACTCCCGTCGTCTTCGATGACTTCGTCAAAGAGGTCATCATCTTCCAGCCCGCCTGCGTCGCCGTCCGAATCGTCCTCGCCCAGCAGCTCATCGCCGTCGTCGGACAGCAGATCATCGTCGTCGTCCGCAAGCAGGTCATCGTCGTCCGATTCGCCCTCAGGTTCCTCACCCTCTGCCCACTCGGCATCGCCGGACTCGTACTCGTCTTTGAGCTCTGCGAACGATTTGCCGCCGTCGCCATCGTCGCTGTCCTCGTCCATACTCTCCCCGTCGTCCATGCTCATCCCATCGTCCATGCTCATGTCGTCCTCCGTGTCGTCGAAGTCGTCGAAATCCTCGTCGAACGACCCGCCATCGTCCTCGAAGCCGCCCATGTCGTCGCCGCCGTCGTCGGGAAACATATCGTCGACACCGCCATCGTCCATCGACATGTCGCCGCCAGTGTCCTCGGTCAGGTCTTCGTCGAAGAACCCTTCTGCGTCGGCGTTGGCGACATCGTCGTCGATGTCCTCCTCGGTATCATCACTCCCGTCGTCGTCGAACAGGCCGAAGGAGCCGCCGCCTTCGCCCATGCCGCCCATGCCGCCGTCAACGTCGTCGGCAAAGGGGTTGACGCCACGGGTGACCATCTCGTAGATGTCGAGCAGCTTTCGGACGTTCTCCTCGGTTTCTTCGACGGACTCGGAGATGCTCTCGTTCTCCGTCCGCACCGTGTTGACCGTCGAGGAGAGGCTGCCGACCTCGTTTTCCAGTTCGTCGAGCCGGTGTTCCAGCTCGTCGGTGTCAGGCCCGCTCGCGTCCTCCATATCGCCGAACTCGTCGTCACCAAATCCTCCCATGTCGTCGCCGCCGTCGTCGAGGCCGCCGAGGCCACCGAGATCGTCGCCACCACCGCCGAGGTCATCGCCACCGCCACCGTCGTCACCCATCAGGCCGCCGCCGTCGGCCATCCCGCCGCCACCGTCGTCGCTTGCGTTCTCGCTCTCGTCGTCCGATAGAATCGAATCGAACATATTCTTGATGCTCATACCAACCAGCCCGCCGGTCAGCAGAACAAAGAGGGCGGGTGCCAGTCCAGCCAGTTCCGGTGAGACGGCTGGAGCCAGTGGCACGAGAGCGAGACTACTCATCTCTTGTATCTCATGCTGTTTCTACTCTTGAATATTCCCCTTAGCGTATCATATTTGATAATAATATCCCATTTTCCCGGATCAGATAGGGTAAATTAACGATCCAAGTACTAGCCTGTTACATTTCAGATTAATTTCGGGCGGAAAGCCGGGGAACAGAGTGTAGCAGTGCGCCCCCGGCAGACGAACGGCTGTCGCCCGTCTGACGCCAGACGTTAGACACGATTACTGCTCACAGACATTACAGTGTTATCGAGTCTGTGTTCGCGCTTTTGACAATGAAATTGCCAGTGTCCGCTTCGAGTTTGACGGACCGGCCGTGGTCGCCACCTAGGTCTTCGCCGACAACGGGAACGCCGTGTTCATCCAGCGTCTCGCGCACCTTCTTGGCGTTTCGCGAGCCGATAGAGGAGCCGTTCTCGGAGAAGTCGAGCATATCGCTCCCGCCAGCGATTTTGGCTTCCATGGCCTCCGTCGACGCCCCGACATCTGCCATGGCCTCGATGAGTGCTTCGATGCCCGTGTCCGCGAACTTCGCATGGTTGCCGCCGTCGATATCAGCCGCCGACGGAAGCATGACGTGGACGAGTCCGGCCACCGTGTTCCGAGTGTCGTATATCGCGATCCCGATACAGGAGCCCAGTCCGCTTGTGGTTAGCATGGCCGGCTCTGTGGTCACCTTGTACTCCGCGATGCCGACTTTGATACGCTCGGGCGTACTTTGTTCGGGACTCTCTGTTTGGCTACCATCGTATACTTTCATTATTTGAATATCTGTTCGACGTCCGCGCCCGTCTCGGTCGCCCGCTCGACATCGAGGTCGTTGAGGGCGGCGCGCAACTCTTTCTCGTTGGGCAGGGCGTGAATCTCAGCCTGGAACTCGATGTCGTCGGTCTGCATCTGGGAGTCGATGATAAACGCGTGCTCCTGATACTGTCCGACCTGCGCCGCAAGCGGGTCCATAATTGCCCGCCCCATATCGTGGACGACTCGCGGCGGCGTGTGCTCAACTGATGTCTGGAGGACGTTCGCCCAGCCGTCGACGAACCCGCTCGTCATGATGTTCCCCAGTTCCTCGATGGCGGCCTTGTGCTGGTCGGTAAGCTCGTCGCTGTCCATCTCGATGGGCATCATCGCCTCCGCGACGTTGATCGCAGAGACCTCGTCGAACAGCACCATAAGGTAGCCACTGGGCGTCCCAGTGAACTCAACGACCGTCCCGACGAAGGTGTCCGTGCCGATCTGCTTTGGCACGTCCTCGATGGGGGCGAAACTGATCTGTGTCACCTCCGATTCGGTCGGGATACCGGTCATCATTTCGACGTTGTCGGCGGCTTTCTGGGTGCCACGAGTCGTCATCTCGTTGAACGTCTGGAGCTTGTCGATGGGGATAGCGTCGCCGTCTGTGTCGACGTGCTCTACCATCATCTCCGTGAGTGATTCGTACTCAGGGAGCATGTAGATGTAGAAATTCACCGATTCGTCGATCCATTCGATCTCCGATTTGAACACGAACACCTGCTGGTGGTCGCCGCTCTCGGGCGCATCAGGGAGCACGTCGCTCCCGGACTCCTCGATATACTCCGGCGGCGAATGGTCGATGGTTGCGCCGACGTAGTCGGCCCAGCCATCGATGAACCCGCTCATCATGATGTTGCCAATCTCCTCGATACCGCTTCTGGCCATCGCCTCGTCGTCGCCGCTACCGGGCATCATCTCCTCGGTGATCGTCCCGGCGCTGTCAACGTCGAAGGCAAGAACAGTATCGCCCTCTAGAACGCCATCGAAAGAGAACTCGACTCCGACGAAGTCCCGGCCAGCCAGTTCCTCGCCGACGTCAGCCCTGTCGAGCAGCGTGATCTTGGTGACGTCGACGACGGCATCGATGCCCGTCATCTGGCCCATCGACTGCGTGGCCTGTTCAGCCCCCTCGTGGGCGAGTTGGTTGAACGTGCCGAGCGACTGAATATCGACGTTCATCTATGAGGGAACGACGTCCTCGATAGCCTCCATCACGCTAGGTTTCTGGAACGGCTTGGTGATGTATCCGTCAGCCCCCGCTTTCACGGCCTCTTTCATCTTCTCTTCCTGACCAACGCTTGTACACATGATGACGTTGGCATCGGGATTGGAAGATTTGATTTCGTCAGTGGCTTCGATGCCGTCCCGGATGGGCATCACGATGTCCATCATCACCAGGTCTGGCCCTTCTTCTTTGAACACTTCGACAGCTTCGACTCCGTTCTCGACCTCCCCAACAATCTCGTGGTCTTCTTCGAGAATCTCGCGGAGGAGGTTACGCATAAACTCTGAATCGTCGGCGATCAGTACGTCTGGCATGCCTATCAAGCCTACATATCGTGATGAGTTAGATAAAGGTGTCCCGTAAATTATCGCGTGTGATATCGGTGGGTCCCGAAACCAAATTACACCGCAGGGAGATGCGATGTGAGAACGCGAATGAAATCGAGCGCGAAGGGGCTATACTGGAAGTACACGAGCCCCGACAGGAAGAGATACGCTGTCGTTAGTCCCGCCGGGAGGCTCAGACCCACTGCGACCGCTCTGGACGGGACCCGGCTCGGAGCGAGTGTGCGGCTCAGCACAGTCCCGCCACAGACTGCTGCCCCACCGAGGTTGAGGAGTGCGTGGAACTGTACCGCCTCCCCGAGCGCCAGGTCGAGTCCGGCAACGACACCGAGTCCAAGGAGAAGGCCCCCGACGACACTCACAGCGTACCCGCCGACAAGCCACCGCCTCGCGTCGCTGACGGGTTCGTGGACTGCGGGAAACCGAACGACACCGTACATGATGAGCGGGACCGTCGGCAGCAGATACCGAACCGTAAGCTGTGTGTGGAGTGGTAAGCGACTCAGATAGACAAGCGTGAACGCAGCTGCGAGGGCTGTGACGAGAATATCAGTCTGTGTTCGAGGCGAATACTGCGACGGGCGGCCACTCCATTGCCGTCTCCGCTGAGCAGCTGACCGGACTAGGACTACAGGGAGTGCCGCGACTGCGCCGAAAAGCGGGACGGCCTCGACCATCGTGAGTTCGATCGCTTCGTAGGAGTTAGGAGTGTAGTTGATCTGTGGCGCGGAGCCGCTCCGCAGGAAAATCTGTGACATTCGCTCCGGCGTAGTCAGTACGTCGAAACCACGGCTGACCGCATCCGAGACGAATACCATCGCGGGTGCCGTAGGTCCCATGACCCGTTCGAACAGGCCGAGAAGCGGTGTTACAATCGGAGTTCCGGTATCACCGTCCGTCCCTGTGGAATCACTACCACCGGTCCCGCCAGCGCTTCCATCGGACCCCCCGCCAGTACCCCCATCCGTTCCAGCACCCTCAGTGCCGCCAGTGCCGCTACCGCCGCCCGTTCCGGCATCGCCGCCGGTATCGGGTGTGAATTCGACGTTCGCACCACCAACGGCGGAGAGCAACCGCGGTGGTTTGACCGGGTTACCAGAGATAAGGAAGTTCGTCACGAGCATCGGGAGCGAACCGAGGAAGAGCGCGAGGGCGACAACGGCCAGATGGACAAGCGAGTTTCGCCTTGCAGTAACAAGGTCTACGAGAGCCAGCGTCACCACGAGGAAAAAGCCCTCAAAGGCGTGGGTCCAGGTTACCAGTCCAGCGGAGATGTACGCACCGGCGCGAAAACCCAGTCCGATCCGAAATTCGGCGTCGGCATACGCAACTCGGCTCCGAGCGAACAGATACACCGTCGTCAGTATCAATAGCCCCACCAGAACGTGCCGTTTCGGAAGCGAAGCCCAGAACCCGACAGACGAGGCGATACCGAGTGCGACACCAGCCGCCAGGGCGACTGAGCGGTCGTGCCAGATTCCGACGAGGCGGTAGAGAACGACGCCGGTCGTCGCTGCTGCAAGCATCGTCGAGATCTGGAACGCGGCTATTGGGAGCGCAGTGTCCGGGAGAGCTGTCGCTGTCAGCGCACCGACCAGAAACAGGACGGCGACAAGACCGCTACCGACCCACAGAGTTGTGCGCTTGGCGGTATCGGTGTGGCGCTGTCCGAGCACGCTGACGTGAGCCACGAAGGCGAGCGCGGTGCCCGACCAGAGTCCAAGGAGCAGTAGCCGGGGTGTGATGAACACGGACAGCGCTTGCAGCGCCCAGACCAGCGGGACAGCCAGAAGTATCTGGCCGTAGTTGCGTCCGTACAGCCTGCCGCCGGACTCGTGCAGGCCCGGTTGTGCGCCGAGTGTCAGAGTGTACGGCGTCTCCGTGATGTGGAGCTGCCCGTTCGAAACAGCGGCGAGCGCGTTGGCAGTGGTGTACGTGTCGGTGATAAAAATGCCAACGCGCCAGTAGAGCCCGAACGTAACGAGCAGGCCGAGCCAGAGGACATAGCCGTAGCGGTCACCGAAGATTGCCGTTCCGACCTGTCGACACCGGCCCGTGAACCGCTCGACGTCTCGGGTCATCGCTCCACCTGCACTGTCACGTTTTGAGCGACGATTGTCTCAGCAGTTTCGAAGCTCTGGACCCGAAGCAGGACGGTTCCATTGTACATGTCCCGCTCCAGTGACGACGGCGTTACTGCTCTGTCACCGGGTGCGAGCCGGTACGTCCCGGACTGACCGTCCGAAAGGACCTGCTCGTCTTCTAGAGAGATGTCGAGCGCAGGGACCGCGACCTGATACAGCAGTCTCGGGCGACCGGTCACGGAGTCGACAGTCACACTGGCATCGGGTACGCGGAGATACGCAACGTTCGTGCCGAACCGGCCGTCTGTGATCCGTATCTCCGATGTAGGCAGTTGGACGGAACTGATAGCTGCCGTCCCGTCGCCGATAGTCGTCGGCTGTGTCCTGACAGCGTCGACGCCGACGAGCGGTCCCGTCACGACGAGCGTTACCAGAACGAACAGGGCAACGACCGTCGGCGGATGGCGCGGGACCATTATCTACCCTACACACTGCCGTGCCCGGATTTAAATCCCTCGTCGGTTGGACAAGCTGCTGACCCCGTTCATCGCGAGAGCTGCTCGATTGCAGGTGGTCGTTGTGGAAATGACCGACAGCAGCCCGTCTCAGAGTTCGGCACCGTCGGCAGCCTCGACGGCTTCCAAGAGATCAGCGATAGAATCGTCCGGCGTCAGTTGCGTCGACCGGACGAGCTGTTTGATGACCGCCGGCGGGTAGCGAACCGGCACGTTCGATTCCGACAGCAGAATACCCAGCACTTCTTCGACCGGTGTCGACCCGTCCATCTGGCGACCGTACCAGAGCATGAAGCTCTCGAAGACGGTGACGATGTCGTTGGAAGCGAGCTGTTGCTGGTCGACATTGCCGTCGAACTTCGCGGTCACGTCGAAGCCGTATCTGGCGTTCGAGTCGGCCATCTGTTCAGCAAGCCACTCGTGGACGTTCGCATCAGAGAACTCGGGAGCCGACGGCTCTGGGTCTGGTGCGGGAGACGGCGGGGATTCAGACGTCGAATCCGATGAAACGTGGTTTCCATAGGAGTCGTCAGTGCGGACATCCGACGAAACGACGTAGCGGCCCTCGTCGATTTCAGTGACGTGCTCGTCGTCGGCGATATCGAGCTCTTCGGGCGAGAGTACTTTGCCCTCTTCCGGATTCGGTTCGTCTGACCGCCGAGCCATGACTACTAGTGTGTGTGGCTATCGTATAACTCCGTCGCTGGTCAGGTGGACGAAAAGAGAACTACGCCGAACCGAAAAGATGACCGAATTTAGAGGCTGACTGCGGAGTTACCAGACAGAGTCTCCGGGACGACCAGCCGCGCGGTCGTCGTGCCACCGGACTGAGTGTTCAGGCGAACCGTCGCCGTCTCACCCTCACCGAGGCCGTCACCGTTGCCGGTGCCGCGGATTACCTCGGCGCTGAATACGATTGTCGCGCGGTCAGACGGGTCGTTCAGAACTTGGCTCCCTGAAATCGAGTCGTCGTCGTCCTGCACATCAGTGACAGCGAAAGAGGACCCATCGGGGTCTGGCGTATTGCTGTATCCAGCCGAAGTGAGGTCGTACGAGCCAGTGGAATCGACCCACTGGGCGATTGTACTGCCGATATCAATATTCCCTGCACCGGGTGCCTTCTTCACAGTGAGCTTGACCGTGTTGATCGTGCTGCTGGACGATTGAATGTCTTCACCGACGGCGTTGACGAGCTGCAGTCGGTTCGTCACTTGGTCACTGCTCTGTTGTCCGGTTTCCTCGGCGCTGCTCTGGAGGAAGCCAGCTGTGTTGATCAGGACGCCCGCAGCGATCGCCGCCACCAGCACCATCGCGATGAACACGATCAGGGTGCCGATACCGACCTGCCCGCGGTCGTCGTCGTTCGTTAGTTCCGTTAGCATTGTTGATCCGGGCCTGTCTGACCCTATCTGTTGACTCTTTTCATGGGTAATAATACCTCCTCTCAAATTATACGTCCTGATAACCAGATTGCTGATCGTCCTAAGAGTTGGTCTCAGCGGCCAAAGCAGATATCTGGTCGGAGATAGACAGAGAGCTGAATTCAATCTCTGAGAGTAGTGGCCAAATGACCGTTACGTGTCGGAGCCAGTAGTGTGCCGCAAGCTATCTGGTGGAAAGTGCACAGAAGGCAGAAATAAGCTACAAGAATGTCAGCAATCGAAACTGAAAGATATGACGCCTTAGAGGCTGACTGCGGAGTTACCAGACAGAGTCTCCGGGACGACCAGTCGGGCAGTCGTCGTGCCACCGGACTGGGTGTTCAGGCGAACCGTCGCCGTCTCACCCTCGCCAAGTCCATCATCAGCGCCGCCACCGCGAATCGATTCAGCGCTGAAGATGATCGTCGCGCGGTCAGACGGGTCGTTCAGAACCTGACTTCCCGAAATCGATCCATCATCGTCCTGAATATCAGCAACGGAGAACTCGCTTGAGCCAGGGTCGCCGTCGTAGGTCCCTTCATACGTGAGGTCGTACGAGCCACTGGAGTCGACCCACTGGGCGATCGTACTACCGAGGTCGATGTTCCCCGCACCGGGTGCCTTCTTTACGGTGAGCTTGACCGTGTCGATCGTGCTGCTGGACGATTGAATGTCTTCACCGACGGCGTTGACGAGCTGCAGTCGATTCGTCACTTGGTCACTGCTCTGTTGTCCGGTTTCCTCTGCACTGCTCTGGAGGAACCCAGCCGTGTTGATCAGGACGCCCGCAGCGATCGCCGCCACCAGCACCATCGCGATGAACACGATCAGGGTGCCGATACCGACCTGCCCGCGGTCGTCGTCGTTCGTTAGTTCCGTTAGCATTGTTAATCCGGGTCTGTCTGACCCTATGCAACTGTTCTTTTCGCCAGTAATAATACCTCCCCCCAAATTATGCTACTTGATAATGGGTGCCTAAGCGTCTGAGGCGCCACTCTACCAGTAGAACGTCTGTTATCTGAGCTAAAGAGGGCGACTAGCCCACATCGCCTCTAAGAATCAGATTTAATTGCTTCTGTAGGTTGATATCAGCGATGGAAATGGCTGGTTATCTGGTGCGTGGTCCGTAGAAGAGAGGCATTGAAGCCGTAGTCGAGAAAGAGGCCAAGCACAGAGAAATCAGCTCGCAGGCAGGTCAACTGATGTGGTCGAGACACATGCTCACTCGTACGTGACGAGACTGTACATGACGAACAGATAACCGAAGGTCGTCAGCCCACTGTTGACTAGCAACAACGAGCGGACACCCTCGAAGTCATTGATAAACGCGCTAATCATGGTTGCGGCTGCGCCCGCGATTGCGAGCGAAAACCCCACCGAGAGGTGAAGCATCGCCTCCCGGGATGTCTGGACGTACGCGCGCATGGCCATCCCGACCATTGTCAGTCCGGCCACGACGAACACAAGCGTCGATATGGCATAGAGAAGTTCTATCATCAGCACTGTACAGTGCTACAGCGAACCCGTTATTAAATCCATGCTCGAAAATATCTTTCGTGATAACGCTGAGAAGAGAGTCTCTACCGCTCGGATAGGGTCCGCCACGCCTCGTCGAGTTTGTTGGTCACTTCCGACCGCTCTTCGATGTGGACAGTCAGTTCGTCGTCGAAGTCGACCCGGACTTCATCCACGTTCCGTCGATACACCTTGATACGTCGGCGGTCGTCAGAGAGAATATTGTCGTGGAGTTCCAACAGGTCATGTTCGGTCAGTTCGTCGATTCGTCGGTAACACGTCGCGATGGGGATTCCGAGTTCGTCGCTAAGTTCCTGTGCGGAGACCGGTTCATCCGTCGCGTCAAGGATTTCGGCACTGTATTTATTGCCAAGCGTCTGAAGAATCTCCCCTGAATCCATCGTTATCAAATAATAAATTCAGTCAATAATAAAGCTATCGCCTGTGATACCGACTGAAAGGAGACAAACACGCACTACAGGACAGTCATGCGAAAACAGCGGCCTGTGCCGCTGTATCCGTCGTTCTACCAAGTAATAATGGCCCTATTGTATCGTTAAATTGGTGATTCTTCCTCGCTCATCATCGAGAAGGCGCTGGCGTTCTGGTGGACATCAATACCACCGTGGTCAATCTCCATCGGATAGATGTCCGTCTCGATGTTCTGCTTTCGCATCTTTGCGACCCAGACGTATCTGTTCACGCCGGTATCAGTCGGGGTCTGGATGAGGTAGATGTTGCCGTCGGTCAGATAGTTCTCCAGTCCGATGTCGGTGTCCGGAAAGACGGCCCCCTGCTCGTTGGTCATCAACGTCGTGAGACCGCTGTCGCTGAGGATGTCGGTGAACTTCAGGAGATACGTCCGCTTCTCCTTCTCGTTTTCGAAGAACAGTTCGAACATGGCAAGCGAGTCAAGTACCAGCCGGTCGTAGTCACCGTCTTCGAGTTCCTCCAGGAGAATATCCAGCGAGGACGTGAAGTCGTTCTCGCGCAGGAGGACCTGCTTATCGTACACCTTGATGTCGCCGTTATCGACGTACTCTTGCCAGTTTTCGAAGCCGATGGATTCGGCGGCCTCCTGAAGGTCCGACTCGTCTTCCTCGAAAGAGAGATAGATGCCTTTCTCGTCGTACTTTTCGACGCCGTTGTAGATGTACTGGAGACAGAGGATCGATTTCCCGGCACCGGGGTTCCCGCTCACCAGTGTCGTCGAGTTCTTCACAATGCCGCCGTTCAGAATGTCGTCGAGGCCCTCGATCCCCGTTTTGGTTTGCTCAATCATAGTTTCGGAAGGAACTGGAAGTTGATTAGATACTTCTCTGTCGGGAATGTTAAAAAGTCTTGCTGGTGTGTCGGTAAACAAACCGGAATCAGTCACCAGCGTGGACGATAGCGGGGTCCACCCAGATAACAAAACTGTCATCTCGCTTGATCACGCCGCGAATCGAGCCGGCGTCGTTCGCGGGGGACCGGTCGACCTGCTCCGGCGTGACCTGGACTACCTGATACACCTCGTCGACGAGCCAGCCGGCTGCGCCCTGTTCCTCGACGATCTCCGGGTCGAAGACGATAATTCGCTTCTCCGCACCCTCGTCTCCAATGCCGAAGACGACCTTGGGGTCAACGATTGATGTCGTGCGCCCGCGAAGGTCCATAACGCCACGGACGTGTGGCGGGGCGTTCGGGACGGACGTGAGTTCGCCGATATCGACGATCTCAGTCACGTAGTCGATACTCACGCAGTACGTTTCCGAGCCGAGCTGGAACTCGAGTACTTGGCCGGTGGTGGCTGACTGTGCTGCCATTGCGGTTCTTATCCAAACTGTCGCGGATAGTGGCGCATAAAGGTGCCTGCTGGGCTATCAACTTTGATTACGTGGGCGGAGTATTTATTTCGGGGCCGGACGGGATTTGGAAGTAGGTATGAGGATGTCTCGTTCGCCGATGTCTCCTGTCCGACGGGAGCGTTGGTGATATGGCAGATGGTGTCCGCGCCGTGGTCGCAGACGACTCTCACTTCATGCGGAGTGTCATCTCTGATATCCTCAGCGATGGCGGTATCGATGTCGTCGCGCAGGCGCGTGATGGCGGGGAGGCGGTGTCGGCCGTTATCGAACACAAACCGGACGTCGTGACGATGGACGTCGAGATGCCGGTAATGAACGGCATCGAGGCGACGGAGCGCATCATGGCGGAATCTCCGACACCGGTGTTGATGCTGTCGGCCCACACCGACGAGAACGCCGACGTGACGTTCGAGGCGCTCGATAAGGGTGCAGTCGACTTCTTCACCAAGCCCGGTGGCGAGGTGTCGATGGAGATGTCGCGCCTGAAAGACCAGCTGGTCGAGATGGTCAGCTCCGTCGCGGCGGTCGATGTCGGCGCGACGCACAGCCACGGCGGGACGAGCAGCGACAGCGGAGCAGGCTCACCAACAGCCGGCGGTTCAGCCACTGACCGGAGGGCAACCGGCGGCTCGTCGAGTCAGACGACCTACGTTGCGAATCCGACGCTCGTCATCGGCTCTTCGACCGGCGGCCCGAAGATGGTGGAACAGGTAATGGAGAACCTCCCCGTAGAGGCCGACCTCCGGGTGCTCATTATCCAGCATATGCCGGAGGGGTTCACCGGCCGGTTCGCCGAGCGGATCAACACGCGAAGCGATTACGAGGTCCGGGAGGCCACCGACGGGGCGCGCATCGGCGGCGGCGAGGGACTCGTCGCTGCCGGCGACCGGCACATGGAGATCAAGAACTACCGGAACGGCCGACTGCGGACGAAGCTGACACAGGACGAACCGGTCAACAGCGTCCGTCCGGCCGTCGACGTGACGATGCGGACGGCCGCAGAGACCATCGACGACCCGCTCGTCGGACTCATCCTCACCGGGATGGGCGAAGACGGCGCAGACGGGATTCGGCGCATCAAGCAGGCCGGTGGCAAGACCATCGCACAGGACGAGGCCACGTCCGCGGTGTACGGCATGCCAAAACGCGCCGCCGAAACGGGCTGTGTGGACACTGTCTTGCCTATCGACGACATTGCGGACGGCGTTATCGACACGATTACCACTGAGGTGACCTGACAATGGACGACCAGTATTTAGACGCATTCATCCGTGAAAGTGAAGAAGCGATTACCGAACTCAACAACTCACTGCTCGAACTCGAGTCTGACCCCTCCAACACGGAGGCAATGGACTCGATCTTCCGGACAGCCCACACGCTGAAGGGCAACTTCGGAGCGATGGGCTTTGACAACGCAGCAAACCTCGCGCACGCGATGGAGGACCTGCTCGACGAGATGCGCCAGGGGGAGATGGAGGTCACGCCGGACCTGATGGACCTCGTCTTCGCCGGCGTCGACCAGATCGAGGTCATCGTCGGGGAGATCGAGGAGCACGGCGAATCGGGGACGGAGACCGACGAGATGGTCGAAGAGCTCCGGGCTGTCCTCGAAGAGGGGGCCGCCGCCGCGGGTGACACCGAAACGACAGACGACGGCTCGTCGGACAGCGACGAGTCGCTCACCACGGATGCGGGCGTCAGCGATGCCGACATCGACGGCGATGCCGTCGACGAGCGGGTCCTGCAGGCCGAAATCAGTGTCGGGGAGTCGGATATGCTCGGCGTTGACTCAATGCTGGCCGTCGAGTCCATCGAGGGCCGATTCGACATTCTCGATTCGAGTCCGAGCCGTGCCGATATCGAGGACGGCGAGTTCGAAGACACGTTCGTCCTGTACCTCGACGGCCCCGACGCGGCGACTGTCGACGCCGAACTGGGAACGACTGGGAAGGTCGACAGCTTCGACGTAACAGACGTGACCGACGAACTGGTAAGCGACACAGGCACCGGCTCCGATGCTGCCGACGATAGCGGGGCTGGTTCGGATTCGGGTTCGGACCCCGACCCAGATGCCGAGGAAGAACACAGCGTCGACGAGATCAAGTCCGTCCGCGTCGACGTGGACCAGCTCGACGACCTTCACGGGCTCGTCGAGCAACTGGTCACGAGCCGAATCAAGCTCCGGCGTGGCGTCGAGAAAGACGACCTCGACTCCACCGGCGAGACGCTGAACGAACTAGACAAGATCACGGCGAACCTCCAGAACACAGTGATGGATATGCGGCTCATCCCGTTGAAGAAAGTCGTCGGGAAGTTCCCCCGGCTCGTCCGGGACCTCGCACGCGAACTCGACAAGGACATCGAGTTTGAAATCGAGGGCGAGGACATCGAACTCGACCGAACCATCCTCACCGAGATTTCGGACCCGCTGATGCACATCCTGCGGAATTCAGTCGACCATGGCATCGAGTCGCCCGAAGAGCGCGAACAGGCGGGCAAGTCACGCACCGGTCACATCACGCTCCGGGCCTCCCGCGAGCGCGACCACGTTATCATCGAAGTCGAAGACGACGGGGCTGGGCTCGACGTGAGTGGCATCAGGGAGAAGGCCGTCGAAAAGGGTGTCCGTTCGCCCGAGGAACTGGACGCGATGGACGACTCCGCGGTGTACGACCTCGTGTTCCATCCCGGCTTCTCGACGGCCGACGAAGTGACTGACACCAGCGGGCGCGGTGTCGGGATGGACGTCGTCCACGACACGGTCTCCCAGCTCGACGGGTCGGTCAGCGTCGACTCCGAACCGGGTGAAGGAACGACTGTCTCACTGCGCCTGCCGGTGACGATGGCGATCGTCAAGGTGCTGTTCGTCAAGGTCGGTGGTGAAGAGTACGGCGTCCCCATCAAGAACGTCGACGAGATTACCGGGACGGAGGAGGCAAAGCAGGTCAACGGCCAGGAGGTCATCAAGCACAACGACGAGATCTACCCGGTCATCCACCTCGACGACACCTTCGACATCGAGGGCGAGACAGCCAACGGCGACGGGATGCTCGTCCGCATCCGCGAGTCCGAGCGCCAGGTCGCACTCCACTGTGACTCGGTCAACAGCCAGGAAGAGGTCGTCGTCAAGCCCCTGGAGGGGATCCTCTCGGGAACACCCGGCCTCTCGGGCACGGCCGTCCTCGGCGACGGGAACATCGTCCACATCCTCGACGTGGTGACGCTATGAACAAAGGCAGCGAGCGGACGTTCAACGATCTTGTGGAGTTCATCGGCGAGGAGATGGACTTCGAGTCGGGCTTTTACAACGACTCGTATCTCGACCGCCGCATCACCGCGCGGATGCGTCGGACCGACACCGAGGACTACCAGACCTACCAGCGGCTGCTGGAACGCGACGACGGCGAGCGCGAGGAACTACTCGATTCGCTGTCGATCAACGTCACCAGCTTCTTCCGGAACCCGGATGCCTGGGAACGACTACGACCGGTCCTCAGAGAACTCACGGAAAACAACCGTCGAGTCAGGCTCTGGTCGGCCCCGAGTGCCGACGGCCGCGAGCCGTATTCGGCGGCGATGCTGGCACTCGACGACCCCGAGATTGACGCCCGCCGGGTTGAGATTACGGCGACAGACATCAACGCCGACATCCTCGAAGAGGCCCGCAAGGGGACCTACGCGACCTCCCAGACGACCGACATCGCAGATGAACTGGAACCGCTGGACGATTACACGAAGTACATCGAGCAGGACGGCGACACGTTTCAGGTTCGGGACCAGGTCAAAGAGATGGTCACGTTCGAGCAACACGACCTCATCCGGGGCGACCCCAAGCGCGATTTCGATCTGGTGTTCTGCCGGAACCTCCTCATCTACATCGATTCGGAGTTCAAGGTCCCCATCTTCGAGACGATCCGCGGGTCACTCCGCGAGGGCGGCTACCTCATGATTGGCATGACTGAGACGCTGCCCGCGGAGTGTCGGGATTCTTTCGACGCGGTCGACAAACGACACCGAATCTACCGGCGTGTGTAGCGACCAATGAGCCTCTACGAACTGGAACGGGACGGCAAGGCACAGGAACTCATCCGCCTCCTCAGAGAGAGCGACAACGAGCGGGTCAAGACCCGTGCTGCGGAGCTACTGGGGAACTTCGAGGACCACGACGACCGGCGCGACGTTGTCAATGCGCTTGTGGACGCGGCCCAGAGCGATAGCGACGCGATCACCGGCGCGGCTATCGACTCGCTTGACGAACTCGGTGACGACGCGATCACGCAACTCATCGGGAGTATGGCCGGCGTCGACCTCGAAGACGACGCCGCCGACTGGGTGAAGGCGAAAGCGTATATGCAGGTGCTCGACGCCGACGTGCCGGAACTCCGGATGGCAGCGGCAAACGGCCTCGGGAATCTGGATCAGGCCGACGCGGTTCCGAAGCTCACAGAGCGCTTCGAGGACGCTGACCCGCGAGTACGGGCGCGAGCGGCCCGGTCGGCCGGGAAGATCGGCGACTCGCGGGCAACGACGCCGCTGGAGTCAGTCCTGTCGGACCCAAAAGCTGGCGTCAGGCGCGAGGCAGCGGATGCGCTGGGGAACATCGGGAATCGACAGGCGCTTCAGGCGCTGTTGCCGCTGTACGAGGACGACGACGAGCGAGTCCGGCGCATCGCCGTCGGGGCGTTCGGGAACTTCGGCAACGACCGGCCGGTCGACTATCTCATCGAAGCCCTCTCGGACGACTCCGCCGCCGTCCGCCGGACGGCCGTCTACTCGCTCATCGAACTCCTATCGAACGTACCGACCGACCAGAGCCACGAGATACGGGACACCGTCGTCGAAAAGCTCTCCAATACGGACGACCGGAGCGTCGTCGTGCCGCTGGTCGAAATTCTCGAAGAGAGCACCCAAGCCGCACAGCGGCGCAACACCGCCTGGATGCTCGGCCGGGTCACCAGCCAGGAAGAGCGTGACCGCGTCATCGAATCGCTGGTCGATGCGCTCAGCGACGACGACCAGATGCTCCGGCAGTTCGCCGCCACCAGCCTCGCCGAACTCGGCGACGACGACAACATGGTGGAGCGACGGCTACTCAAAATCGTACAAGACGACGGCGTCGACCCCAATATCCGGGGACAGGCAATCTTCACCCTCGGGAAGGTCGGCAGCGAGCGGTCCCGAAAGACGCTGGACAAACTCATCGACGAGACCGAACACGACGTGGTCAGGAAGAAGGCCTTCTCGGCCATCTCGAAGCTCGGTGGCCGCGGATGAGTCAGCCGAGTGGATTAAGACGTGGCGGGGCGTACATGAGAACGATAGCTGGCTAACCGATGAGCGACGGAGAACACGCACTGGTCGATACGAAGGGGAAGTTCGTTCAGGTCGTCTCGGACGGGCGCAAGCGAAACGACATCGAGTGGCTACCCGGTCGAATTTTGCTCTCGAACAAGCGGCTCGTCCTTGCGACCAACGACGGCAAGCGGACCATCCCGCTGTCGAAGGTCAGCAGCGTTACGGCCAGCCAGATGAACCAGCCCCTCGCACAGGTGGACAGCTACATCAAGGTGCAGGCCGGCCGGAACGTGACGCTCATCTCGGCGAAGAAAGCCGATGAGTTTCAGGAGAAACTGTACAGCACGCTACTCGACCAGACTGTCGTCCTCGTCAACCACCCCGCAGTCAAGGGTGGCGTTGTTCAGGACGGCGGCTGGGAGAAGGGGCGGCTCAAACTCGACGGCGACTGCATCAATCTGGCCATCGCCAGCGGCACGTTCGTCGAACTGGACATCGACGACGTGGGGACCGTCGAGGCCAAGGAGAAGACGATCCGTGGCGACGAGCGACCGCTGTTAGAGGTCGAACATACTATCGAGGGTACCAGCGTCGAGACCCACATCTCGGGGACGCCCCGACACGTCTCGCTCATCGAGGGGCTCGTCCGGCAAGGCGAGCAGCGCAACATCGCCGACGACGTGGAGCTTTCCGACAAGGAGACACAAGTGCTGATGGCACTCTACTCCGGCATCTCACCGTTCAAGATCCCGGATTTCGTCGATATGGAAATCGAGGAAGTCGAAGCTGTGTATGACCGGTTGATGGAGTCCGATATCCTCGAACCGGTCCGGACACGCCGGGAGGTCCAACTGGAGGCCCGCGGCCGCTCGATCGCGAGCGACGCAATGGCTGACCAGTAGCGGCGATGGCACCCTGAATGAGCGTGGTTCTGGAGACAGTGTACCACAAGACGGACATACGTGCGGTTTGTCATTGGTTGTCATGGACGGGCCCGACAGCCACCGGATATCGGTACTACATGTCGACGACGAACCGGGGCTCGCGGAGACAACAGCCGAATTTCTCCGACAGCAGAGCGACGGTTTCAGCGTCGAGACGGCGACCAGTACCAGCGAGGGGCTCAAGCGTCTTACCGAAGCGCCGTTTGACTGTGTCGTCTCGGACTACGACATGGCGGACATGGACGGAATCGAGTTTCTCAGGACCGTCCGGGCGGAGTATCCGGACCTGCCGTTCGTTCTGTTCACTGGGAAGGGAAGCGAGGAAGTCGCCAGCGAAGCGGTTTCGGCGGGTGTAAGCGACTACCTCCAGAAGCGGGGTGGGATCGAGCGGTACACGCTGCTCGCGAACCGTATCACGAACCTCGTCACACAACACCGTGCACAAGAGCGCCTCAGGACACGGGTCCAGCAGCAAGAAGCCGTCGCTGACCTCGGCCAGTACGCGCTGACAGGGTGTGGCCTCGATGCGCTGTTCGAACGAGCTGTCGAGTCCGTAGCAGCAGGCCTCAATACGGAGTACAGCAAGGTGCTTGAGTACCGTCCGGCCGACAACAAGTTCCTGTTGCGTGCCGGCGTTGGCTGGCAGTCGGGGCTGGTCGGCGAGGCAGCAGTCGGGGCCGGCGAGGATTCACAGGCCGGATACACGCTCCAAACCGAGGAGCCGGTCGTCGTTGAAGATCTCCGGACGGAATCGCGGTTCAGCGGCCCGTCCCTGTTGCTGGACCACGGCGTCGTGAGCGGTATCAGCGTCATCATCGGAACGACCACCGAGCCCTGGGGCGTGCTCGGGGCGCATACGAGTGAGCGGCGCCCTTTTACCGAGGACGACATCACGTTCGTCAGAGGCGTCGCAAACACCCTCACAAATGCCATCGAGCGGGAACAGCTCGAAGGAACCCTCCGGCAGGCAGAGCAACGGTACAAGACCCTGCTGGAGAACTTCCCTGGCGGCGGCGTATTCCTGTTTGACGACAACCTGCGATACCTTGTCGCTCGCGGTGAGGGACTCAGCGCGTTCGGTCTCACGCCGGCCGACGTGGAAGGGAAGACCCTCGCGGAAGTGTTTCCGCCTGCGGTTGTCGAGATACAGAAGCCGAAGTACCGCGCCGCACTGGACGGTGAAACGCAGGTCTGGACACAGGAGTACGAGGGCAATCAGTACCGGCTGTCAACGCTGCCAGTGACGGGTGACGGCGACAAACAGCTCGGCATGGTTGTCTCAATGGACATCACCGGCCTGTCCGCGAGCGTGTGACGGTCGGTCCGACTCCAGTGAGCGGGACGGTTCGACGCGTTTTTGAAGCGCGGTTGATTGAGAACAGGTATGGCAGAATTCACGGTCGCCGTCTCCGATCCGGAGGACGGCCACACATACCAGATCGACGTTGACGGACAGGACGCAAACCGCTTCATCGGCCGCGAACTCGGCGACGAGGTCGACGGCGGCGCTGTTGGCCTCGACGGCTACTCGCTTGAACTGACCGGCGGCTCGGACACCTCGGGCCGACCGATGCGACCCGACGTTCGCGGCGTCACGACGAAGGAGATCATGTCCGATGGCGGCGTCGGCTTCGAGCCGACCACCGACGGCGAGCGCAAGCGGATCACCGTCCGCGGCCGCGAGGTCAGCGACGACACGCGCCAGATCAACGCGAAGATCACGGCTCGCGGCAGCGACGACGTTGCCGACCTCCTCAGCGACGACGACGAGTAAGTCACGTGTCGGACCGCGTTCCCAGTGACCACGAAACCGTCGAGACGCATCGCGTTCCCGTCGAATCAGTCGGCCGAACCGACCGACCGCGAGTTGTGCTCCCGGACGAACTCGATTTCAACGACGGCGACACCGTCCGCCTCGCGCTGGACGGCGACCGGTACCACGCCGTCGTCGAGACGAATCTCGACGGCGAGCCGGTGATCTCACACGTCGCCGACAACCGCCGGCTGGCCCGCGAACGGGACGGGACGAACCGCCTCGCGGAGTGGATCGCCGACGGCGGTGTTTCGCTTGGCGGGTCAGCACATCTCGACGTGGTCACCGACGGAACCGAGTACGGCCTCCGAACGCCGGGCAAGCGCGTCGTCTATACAGCGACCGGCGGACCGGACTCCTCGCTGTCTGATATCGCTCGAAATCTCGACACTTGACACCGGTCAGCACTATTTTGCCGAATAAATCCGATTTTTGCTGCTGATACTCGCGCGAAACGCTCAATATCAGTGCTGATGTACATCGGGTAACGGACGAATGTCGGAATCAGTGATCGCGGATTTCGTCGGCAAATTCAACTCCGAAGTGGCCGGTCGGGGCGACCCAATCAAAGGTCGGATCGTCCTCTCCCAGAAGCGACTGGTACTGGCCGCGAGCGAGGACGACAAGCTGACGATCCCACTGGATTCGATTTTCGACATCGCCGTCGGGCAGGTCCCGCCCGACCTGGGCGATTTCTTCGATTCGACGGTGACCATTGCCTTCGAGCGCAAGGGAAAGCGACTCGTCGCGGCCATCGAGGCCGGCGACGAGAAAATCGAGAAGTTCGGGACGGTACTGTTCAAGGCCATCATCAATGGGACTGAAACAACGGTCAAAGAGCGCGCCCGCGTCGGTGGTCGCGTCACCGACGAATCGTTCAAAACGGCGAAGCTGTTTCTCACGCCCGGTAACGTCGAGTTCCGGCGCAGCGACGGGTCGTTCAACATCGACCTAAAGACAGTGTCGGACTTCGACCGGAACACACGGGAAATTAACGGCAAAGGCCGGCCAGTGCTGACGGTCCGGCACATGAAAGGCGGGACGGCCATGACGACGCTGGCCGCGATGGCATCGAACCGCAAGATGTCCATCCTCGGTCGCTATCTCCGTCGTGAGTACGCCGAGCTCATGGAGGAGATCAAAGACGTCGACCTCACGAAGGACAAAAAGGAGGTGCTGGTCGCCATGTACTCGACCGGCGACATGGACGGGATGCCGCTTGCGAGTATTCTCGGCAAGGACTCCTCGCAGGTGTCGATGATTCTCCAGGACCTCTCGGCTGACGGCCTCGTGCAGGACGGGGCCGACGGACCGACGCTCACGCCGACTGGCAAGATTGTCGCCAGCCGCCACCTCGAAGACGTGAACGCCTGACAGAGCGCTTGCGCTCGTCGGCCTACTCCTCGGCCGCGACAATCGTACTGATTCTGGCGTTTTCCTTGAGCTTCAGCCCCGCGCCGCCGACCGATAGCGGCACGCGCGGAAGCGCGTCGACGTCCAGCGTCGGGTGGGTCGCGCCGCGTTCGAGCAGTTCCGTCCGCGGCTGGAGCGTCACCGTCGCCTCGCCAGTCAGCGATTCGTTGTACTCGACGAGATACTGACCGCTCCGCAGCGTCCACCACTCGTAATCGTCGTTCGGGTCTCGCTTTTCGCTCGCGTGGGGCACCACTTCAGCCACGTCGAGTTCGCCGCCGCCGAAGTCGATCCGGCCCGGTTCGACGACTTCATACACCGCGGCGACGGTGAGGTCGAACCCCGGGCTGTCGGTCTGGGCCGGTTCGTGAACGATGTCCGTGACGTACTCGGCGAAGTCGGTCATGTACGACTGTATGCCGTGAGCGTGCCTAAAAGTGAGGCTATGACCGGACAGTGACCTGTGGAAGGAACGCGGCACTTTTGCCCGGCGAGTGAGTCCCTCTCTGCATGACCAAACACACGGAGTTTCTGGCGGGTGAGCGGCCTGAAGACGTGCTGTTCTTCCTCCACGAGGACGCTGTCTCGAACCCGGGCGCACTGGCCGAGTACGCCGACGAGGTCGAGGACGGCCACGTCCTCGTCCTGCCGGGCGACGACGGCCGGAGTGCGTTCCAGTCGGCGACAGGCATCGACCCGATGGGACTGGCCCAAGAGGCGATGGGCACTGAGGGCGACATTCACGATGACCTGACCGACGCGGTCTGTCCGGTCGCCGAGGAAGAACCGGAGAGCAACCACACGACCCGCTTTGTCTTCGCCTTCGCCGAAGAACAGAACGAAGACGTGGGCGGCCTCTACGCCGAGGGCGACGTGGTCCACGCCTACGCGGTGTGTGCCTGCGGGGAACGGTACAGCGACAAGTGGGTCGTCGGGGAGTAGCTTACAGCAGGAACGGTTCAGCCAGCCGGACGAGCAATGCCTTCGGCAGGCCCGTAACGGGACTGCCGTCGTGTGAGTACGGTACCCCGACCTCATCGCGGGTGACGCCGTGCCGGAGGTGCTGGACGCCGTCAATCACGAACCAGCAGCCGAGGAGCGCCCCCGAGACGACGATCCACGTCGGGCCGGCGGCTTCGACCGTGTACGCCGCGAAACCGAACACGAGGAGCCCGAACACCACGTGGTCGGCGTAGTCGCCGACAGCGGCCTGGGCGACATCGGCGACGAGCCAGACACAGAAGGCGAGCGTTGCCGCGACTGCGGCATACCGTACCGACCCGTCGAGAACGTACAGCGTCACACCGACAGCGACGGCGCTTCCGAGTCGCTGTCGCACAGCTGTTTCGCGCGCGATTCGCGTGTGGAGGGACTTGGGCATCACCCAGAAGTGACGGCTGAGGGGCAAATCAACGTTGTGTCAGGCGGCAAAACACCGTCTACGTCGGTCGCGGGTCCGTCTATCGGTCGGTATCGACGCCTTCCGCTTCTTCCTCGGGCAATCGCCGGAAAGCATCGACGATAGCCTGTTTCGCTACCGCACCCTGTGTCGTCCAATGGTGAGCGTAATCCATCATGTCGTCGTAGATGTCGGGCTTGCAGCCCGCGGCTTTCGGGTGGCCGCCGCCGTTGACCTGCTGAGCGACTTCGTGGGCGCGCTCAAAGCTGTCCGTTCCGCGGATCGAGGCGGAACCGGCGGGCTTGACGATGACGGCGGCGTCCGCGCCCTGCTCGCGGAGGGCTTCGGCGACCTCGTTCTGCGAGCAGCGGCCGTAGGTGACGCCGACCGTCCACTCGCCTACGTCGCGGAGTTCGGCCCGCTCAACGGCTTTCTCGATGAGCGCCTCTTTCTCGACGCGCTTCTCCTCAAGGAACTCGTGGAACTCCGGCGAGAGGTCGGGGCCGTGGTCGCGAACCGCCTCAATGTACTCCTCGGGTTCGCTCCAGTAGGACAGGTCAGCGAGGTCGTCGCTGCGAGGGTCGTCCCGTATCCAGAGGTCGTGGTCGCGGGTGACGGCGGCGAGGTCGGCCCACTGCTCGTCGAAGTCGTAGTCGAGTTCCGACAGCGCTACGTCGGCGGTACACACTTCGTCGGAGTCACCGACAGTGCGCTCGACGCCGGCCGCGTCCACGTCGTCGGCGAGGTCGTCAGGCCACTGGTGGTGGTCGAACCAGACGACCTGTTCGACGGTGTCGACCAGCGCGTCAAGGGGGGCGATGTCAGACTCGCGGTCGGGACAGAGGTCACAGATGAAGACGGTCGCGTCGGGGTCGGCGTACTCGGCGGTCCATTCGAGCGCTTCCGTGAGTTCGTGCGGGCCGGCGGGCAGCAGTGCGCCCTCGCCGTGGGCCTCGCGGATCAGCGCGGTACAGGCCAGTCCGTCAGCGTCGGGGTCGGCGATAACGATGACGCTAGCGTCCTGCAGTGTCTCAGCGGCCTCGGCTTCGGCTTGCTCTTCCTCGTAGGAATCCGGGATAAAGAACCCCTCACCGGGGAGTACGGATTTGCGGCCGATAGAGAGACGGTCGTCGTCGATGAGCCAATCGTCCATGCCCCTGCAAGCGGGCGGGGCGTCAAGAAGCCGTCGGGTTCCGTTACACGTCCTCCCGCTCGGGGTTGGGTTCGCCTTCGAGCTGGCGGACCGTCAGCACCGGCATCGGGGCCTCACGGACGAGTTCTTCGGCGACGCTGCCCAGCAGGTAGCCGTGTTCGCCGTGGCGGCCGCGGGTCCCGCTGACGATGACATCGGCGTCGTGCTCCACCGCGTACTTGCAGATTTCGTCGGCCGGATTGCCCTCCCGGACGGCAGTGACGAGCTCCTCGTCTGCCTCGGCGTCAGCGGCCTCCAGAATGAACGAGAGGGCGCGGCCGCCAGTGGTCGCCAGCGCGCGCTCCAGCGCCTCGCGAACCTCTTCGGGAGTCGTCTCGACCTCGCCGGTGTCGACGACGTACAGCCCGTGGACAGTTGCGTCGAAGCGCGCTGCCAGGTCCAGCGCTGCTTCGACGGCCCGCTCTGCGCTGCCGGAGCCGTCCGTGGCGATGACCACCGTATCGAACATACACCACGCATCGAAGCCGCGACTAAATACACTGTTGGTCACGGCGAGGGACTCACCGGATGACACGACGCCGCCGGCTCGAACCCCGGTGGATTTTTGCCGGCCGGGGCCGCACTGGCGAGTGATGGACATCGACCTCGTACTCGCGCCGGTCGACGGCAGCGACCAGTCGGAACGAGCGGCCGAGTACGCGATCGCCGTCGCGGAGCGGTACGACGCCGATCTCCACCTGCTGTTCGTCATCGACGAACGGCTCCACCAGGATATCGACAGCGGCGACGTGAGCGCAACCGCGATTGCCGAGGAGCATCGAGCGTTCACCGAGAGCATCCGGGAACGGTTCCGCGACGTCCACGACGGCACGTTCGAAACGTCGTCCGCGACCGCGTTCTCCGAGACACGACTGATGCAGACACCGGGCAGCGTCGTCCTTGACGTGGCAGAGGACGTCGACGCGGACTTCATCGTCGTCCCGCGCGAGGAAAGAAGCGAAGGCGAAAAGGCCGTCGGGCGCGCGGCAATCTACGTCATCGAGTACGCCAGCCAGCCGGTCCTTACCGTTTAAAGCCGAATCGCCATCTCTATTTCAAAGCTCTCGGCGCTACTGATCTCGAATCCGACCTTCTCGTACAGCGATATCGCCGGGTCGTTCCACCGCTCGACGGTGAGCCAGACGTGGTCGATGCCCTCGGTCTGGCCGTACCCCAGCAGCGTCTCGACCAGCGCCGTCCCGATACCAGCGCCTTGGTAGGCCTGTAACACGAAGATAGCGAGTTCGTGCTCGTCCTCGTTGTCCGGGACCAGCGTCGCGTGGCCGGCGACAGTATCGTCGTGTTTGGCGACGACGTTGACACAGTCGCCGTCAAGGATCGTTTCGAGCCACTCGCGGATGGCGTCCTCTTTGACCGGTGGGATGCCCTGCGCCCGGTCGGCGGGGTCGAAGTCGAGATACATCTCGACGAGGCTCTCCGTGTCGGCGTCGTCCGCAGGGATGACGTCGATGGAACGGTCCTCACGGTCGGTGATCGTCCGCGGTGGCTGTGGGAACTCTTCGGCGGGTTCGTCTGGATACGTGCGAGTCATCGGATGAGAGTCACTGGCGTCTGTGCGTTCAGCAGGACGAACTCGACGATGGGGCCGAGCTGTATCTTCCCGAGCGGCGAGCGGCCGCCACCGCCGAGGACGATTCTATCGAACTCTTCGCTCTCGGCGATGTTCACCAGCTCGCTGCCCGGTGAAGTGCCTTCGACGTGGCGGATCGGCGGCTCGAGCCCGCTTTCGTCGATCTGCTCCTGTATCCGCTGCTTGACCGTCTCGAGGTCGGCGTCAATGTCGCCGTTTTCGAAGACAGCGACGGTCAGCTCGTCGCCTGTTTCCGATACGCGTTCGAGTGTCTCGGTCAGTGCCTGGTAGGACAGTTCGCTGCCCCCGACACCGAGCAGTAGTTTCATAGTCGGGCCATGCATGGGAGCGGTAAAAAAGCCACCCGGCTGAACTGTCGGGAAAAGACCATGACAGCGGGGCGGCGGCGATACCCTTTTTCACCGCGGGCACGCATTCCCGGCTATGACTGAGGGCGCACCGCCGGACGAGACAGATGTCGAGGCGGCAGACGACGGATCGGCCGGAGACCAGTCGGACGACCCGGCGGCCGCGGATGACGGGGCCGACGACGGCACCACAGGGAGCGGCCCTGCTGACTCGGCCACTGAACAGACAGCACCGGCCGAGCAAGCCAGCGAGACGGCGGTGTCCGAAGCCAGTGACATCCCGTCCGACGTACAGAAGTACGACCGCTTCAAGAAAATCGAGGGCGGGACCTACGACCGCGCGAACGACTTCCTCCGGGACCGGACGTACATCACCGCCCGCGAGTGGGCTATCGCCCGGCTCTGTGCCGACTTCCGGACCGAAACTGGCGTCGAAATGACGAAGATCGGGGAGAACCTCCCCGAACTCGTCCCGTTCATGACGGACACGTACACGCCACAGGCGGTCAATCAGGCCCGCGCCGCCTTCGAAGACAAGGTCCGGAAAGCCGGCGCGACGTTCCTCTACGGTGCGATGTGTGACTTCTTCACCGCCGAGGACCTTGACGACGTGATGTACGAGGCCACCGAGGTCGCAAAATTCCTCCTCGAAGTCGAGGGCGTCGACCTCGCCGTTGAGGACGAGATGGAGGCCGAAGACCGGATTTCCTCGGTGATGCGGGAGGTCCGCGAGCAGTCGGCGGCGCTGCGACACGACGAGGTGTGTTGTCCGGAGTGTGGCAATGAATTCCAAGTTGACGAGTAGCCACGGCTGAGATGGACGACATCGACCCCGACGCACAGCCGTCGATGTCGGTCCACGAAGCGACACAGAAAGTGCTGCGGACCGACCTGGCCATCGGCATCGGCGGCGCGGTGCTTGGCTATGCTGAGGCAGGGACAGCCCTGTTCGACGTACTGCCGGTGGTTGTCGGGTTCGGCCTCCTGACGGGGATCACGGTGGCTGTCGTCGAACACGACGCGGTCCCGGGCGTCTACCCGGAGGTCGCCGCACTGGCGGCGTTCATCGTGCTTTCCGGGGTTGTCGCCGGCCTCATGACGCTTTCCGAGGTGTCGGTGACACTCGTACTCGCGGCCGTTCTCTCGGGCTTCGGTGTCGGTGTCATCGGCAACCGGGTGCTCTATGGCATCGTCTTCGACGTGCCGGCGTACCGATTGACCCGGGTGCGCGAGCAGTCGTCGTCGAGCAGTCGGTGACCGATCCAGAACTGGCTTTCAGTCGGGGAAGAACGGCTCTGGGTCCTCGTGGGTGACGGTAACCACCTCGTCGTCGGTGAGCGGTCGGATGTGTGAGTACAGTCCGTGGTCGGCGGCGACCTGCGAGAGGTCCGCGCGGTCGGTCTGGTCGTAGTACAGCGGCACGAGCACGGCGAGGTCGTCACCACATTCCAGCGCGACAAGCAGGAACACCATCCCGTCGTCGGTCGCCCGGAACACCTCGGAGCGGTCGACGGTACGGTCTTCGAGGGCGTCGGCGACCCGCCGGAACTCGTCGCCGGGAACCACGACATCGAAGCCGAGCCGCCGAGTTTCGGGCTCGTACTCGCCAGTCTGTTCGGCCATCGTCCGCGGCTCACCGGTCAGCACCGTCACGTCGCCGGGGTGAAGTTCGATGGCCTCGCGCCCGTCGTCGCGGTACTGTGTCGCCGTGGCCGCCATGTCCTCGATGACCTGCTCCCAGTGACCGACGACACGGTCGAAGGGGTTAGACTCGGGGTCGACAGGGTCGTTCATACGTCGAGTGTGGCGGCGGCCGGGATAAATTGTTGGTGGGATAGTGGCACAACAGTTTTACTGGTATTTTGAGAAGTGGGTGGCAGATGCGCGACCTCTTAACATTATCCGACCTCCGAACCCAGTTCGAGACGGACCGCGGCACCGTCAAAGCCGTCGACGGCATCGACCTCACTGTCAGGGAGGGGGAAACCGTCGGGCTGGTCGGCGAATCCGGATCGGGGAAATCTGTCACAGCGTTGTCGGCAATGGATATCATCGACGAGCCCGGGCACATCGCCGGTGGGGAGATTCGATTCGGCGCACTTGGGACAGTCACACGACTGTCTCGGCAGTATCCGAAGGAAGTACGGACGGCCGACAGTGACAGCGGTTTCATCACCATCGAGGCGGCGACGGTCGACCGGAGTCGGCTCCCCGCATCGCTTGAGACGACGGCCGATGACCGGACGCTGGCCAAGCAGTTCATTCAGAAGGCCCCGAAGAAGGCCCTCCCGGAGACTGGTGACGCACCCGTCACGATTACTGACGGCTACGTCGACCTGACGGCAGCCCCGGAGCGGGTGATGCGGGACATCCGCGGCGGCGATATGGGGATGATCTTCCAGGACCCGATGACGTCGCTGAACCCCGCAATAACGGTCGGCGAGCAGGTCGCGGAGAGCCTGCGCCTTCACCGCTACGGGAACAAGCGAAACGACTCGTGGTTCAACGCCGTCCGTGAGATCACGCCCTCGATCAGCCGGGGCGGCAAGATGGACGAGGAGATCCGGTCTGACGTTATCTCGCTGCTGGAGGAGGTCGGTATCCCGGAACCGGCCGACCGCGTCAACGAGTATCCCCACGAGTTCTCCGGCGGGATGCGCCAGCGCGTGCTCATCGCCATCGCGCTGGCGTGCCGGCCGAAACTGCTGGTCGCCGACGAGCCGACGACGGCGCTCGACGTGACCATTCAGGCACAGATTCTGGACCTCCTCGACGACCTGCAGGCGGACCTCGGGATGTCGGTGCTGTTCATCACGCACGACCTCGGCGTCGTCGCGGAGACCTGCGACCGCGTCGCCGTGATGTACGCCGGCGAGATCGTCGAGGAGGGACCAGTCGAGGAGATATTCCAGAACCCATCACACCCGTACACGTACACGCTGCTGGAATCGATACCGGGCGAGGGAACGGAGCGGCTGACTCCAATCGAGGGGAACGTCCCCAGCCTCATCGATATGCCCGAAGGCTGTCACTTCGCCGACCGCTGTCCGTGGGCCGAACCCGAGTGTCGTGAGGGCGAGATTCCGTCTCTCCAGCACGGTCCGGACGATGTCACCCACCGCTCGAAGTGCATCCACCAATCGTTCGATACGGACGAATACGGCACCGGCGACGCCGGCGTCGCCGCGACGGAGACGACGCGAACGGACAGACAGCTCATGGAGGTCGACGGGCTGAAAAAACACTTCTCGCGGGCCGACGACCTGCTGGACAAGTACATCGGCCGCGAACCGGAGTCGGTCAAGGCCGTCGACGGCGTGTCGATGGACATCTACGAGGGCGAGACGCTGGGACTCGTCGGCGAGTCCGGCTGTGGGAAATCGACGACCGGCCGGACCATCCTCCGGCTACTCGAACCGACAGATGGGAAAGTAGTTTTCGCCGGGCAAGACCTTTCGGAGCTTGATAAAAGTGGCCTGCGAGAGGTGCGTCGGGACCTGCAGATGATCTTCCAGGACCCGATGTCCAGCCTCGACCCGCGGATGACCGTCGGCCAGACGATCATGGAGCCGCTGAAGATCCACGACCTCCCGGAAGACACCGGTGACGGCTCACGCCGCGAACAGCGGGTCGACCGCGTAGCCGACCTCATGGAGGCGGTGGGGCTCGACCCAGACCAGTACGACCGCTACCCGCACGAACTGTCTGGCGGACAGCGCCAGCGGGTCGGCATCGCTCGTGCGCTCGCCGTCGATCCCGATTTCATCGTCTGTGACGAACCCGTTTCGGCGCTGGACGTGAGCGTGCAGGCCCAGATAATCAACCTTCTGGAGGACCTCCAGCATGAGTTCGGCTTGACGTATCTGTTCATCGCCCACGACCTCTCTGTGGTGCGCCACATCTGTGACCGGGTCGCGGTGATGTATCTCGGCGAGGTGGTCGAAGTCGCCGACACGCCGGACCTGTTCGCGGACCCGAAACACCCCTACACGCGGGCGCTCATGTCGGCCATCCCGGAACCGGACCCGACCGTGGAGGCCGATCGGATACTGCTGAAAGGCGATGTCCCGTCACCGATTGACCCGCCGTCAGGCTGTCACTTCCGGACTCGCTGTCCCGAGGTCATCCCGCCGAATATCGATATCGAGCAGGAGACGTATCGCGAGGTAATGGACTACCGGCAACGGGTCGAAGACGAGGCCATCACCATCGATGCAGTTCGGAAGCAGGCCGGAAACGACGACAGTGCCACAGCGGCGACGGACGGTGGCGCGGACCTCACCGAGCCGCCGAGCGGCAGGGGAGAGGTACCGATGGCAGCGTTCAAACAGACGATGTTCGACCGGTTCTTCGAAACGAGCCTGACCGGGGAGAACCGCCGCGTCGTCGAAACGTCGATTGAGCATCTCGCAGACGAGGACTGGGACGCCGCCGCATCGGTGCTACGGGATCGATTCGAAAGCGTCTGTGAGACACAGCACCCTGAACTCCAGACGGACTCCCATCCAGCGGCCTGTCATCTTTACGAACAGGAGGAGAGAGACAGCAACTGACTAATATTACTTAGCTGCACATAACGCTCAGTAGATATATAACTGAATCATTGATCTATCCGGTACAATTATAATAGATCTGTTTGAAGAAAGTTCCATGTCATCCGGTGATTCTCTGGACAGGCGGAGCTTCCTTACCGCGGCCGGCAGTGCCGCGGCAGCCGCAACGCTCGCAGGTTGTTCCGGCGACGGTGGCGACGGTGGCGGCACCGAAGGTGGAGACGGCGGCGACGGCACTGGTAGCGACGGCGGCGACGGCGGCGACGGCGGAAGCGACCAGACGCTCGTGTACGCCCGCGGTGACCACCCCGAGAACTACGACCCGCAGCAGTCGACCAGCGGCGAGGTGGCGAAGGTCACCAATCAGGTGTTTGATACCCTCATCCAGTTCGCAGCCGGGAGCGGCGGCCAGCTGGAGGACGCACTCGCGACCGACTACACTCTTGAGGGCACCACCGCGACGTTGACGCTCCGACAGGGTGTGATGTTCCACAACGGCGAAGAGTTCACCGCGTCGGACTTCAAGGCGACCTGGCAGCGGTTCACCCAGAGCGACTACGAGTACTACCTCGGCGACGATACCCGGTCGGGGTACGGTCCGTTCACGCTTGGCGACTGGATCGAAAGCGTCGACGCGAGCCAGGACTACGAGCTGACGATTGAGCTTACACAGCAGTTCGCGCCGTTCCTGCGGAATCTCGCGATGTTCGCCTCGGCAGTCCTTTCGAAAGCCCAGATTGAATCGCTGGGCGACAACCAGGCCGACCTCGGAAGCGAACCCGCGGGCACCGGGGCCTTCCAGTTCGACACGCTCGACAACCCGAACGAGCGCATCCGACTGGCAGCCAACAACGACTACTGGGGAGACGGCCCAAGCGTCGGAACGGTCATCTTCAAAACAATCACCGAAAACAGCACGCGAGTGCAGGACGTCATCAACGGGGCCTCACACATCACGGATAATCTCGATTCCTCCGGATTCCAGCGCGCCGAGGAAAGCGGAACGGCGACGCTGTTGCGGAAGGACGGCATCAACCACGGCTACATGGCGATGAACATGGCCCGGTTCGAGCCGTTCCGGAACCGGCAGGTCCGCCAGGCCATCGCCCATGCCGTCAACACCGAGGCCATCGTCAACCAGATCTACCAGGGCTTTGCAACGCAGGCCTCCCAGCCGCTCCCGCCGGACGTGCTCGGGCACAACGACGACCTCGACCCGTATCCGACGGACAAGGAGCAGGCACAATCGATGCTCGAAGAGGCGGGCTACGGTGACGGCTTCGAGTTCGAACTCGCGACGTTCTCGAACCCCCGGGGATACAACCCCAGCCCGGTCAGCACAGCGAATCAAGTGAAATCAGATCTCGAGGAGATCGGTCTGACGGTCAACATCAACCAGTTCTCCAACTTCGGACCGTATCTGGACTACACGTCGGCCGGGAAACACGACGCCTGTTTCCTCGGCTGGTACACCGACAACGCCGACCCGGACAACTTCCTGTACGTCCTGCTGGACCCGCAGGTGGAGATGGACGCCGTCCCCGACGGGCAAGACTGGGTCAGTTTCGACGCCGACGGGTACAACACCCTCAACGTCTCCGGATGGGCCAACACCGACTACATGGAACTCGTCCGGGAAGCTCAGAAGACCTACGCAGAGGGCGACCGCGAGACGATGTACGAGGAGGCCAGCCAGATAGCCTACGACGAGTCCCCGTGGGTGTTCCTCGACTACGCCGAAACGCTTCGGGCGGTCAACGAGGCTGTCGTCGAAGACACCTACACGATCAGCTCCGTCGGTGGCCCGTATCTTAACACGGTCGAGTTGCAGTAGCGCTTCAAGTGAATTTTCGAATGAACTGGACACAGTTTCTTTTCAGGCTGATCGAGCCGGTGGTACCGCCACGGTTCGTCATCAAGCGACTGCTGTTGCTCATCCCGGTGCTGTTCGGCGTGGCGTCGGTCGTCTTCGCGATTCTGCACCTCGCCCCAGGCGACCCTGCTATCGTTATCGCCGGCCAGCGGGCGTCGGCCGAACAGCTCGAACAGATACGTGTTGAACTGGGACTTCGGCGGCCGCTCTGGGAGCAGTACCTGGGCTTCCTGTGGGACGCGGCACGATTCGACTTCGGCCAGTCCTACAGCATTAGCCGCGGGAACAGCGTCCGCTCGGTCATCTCGGACCGACTCCCGATCACGCTCGAACTCGCGATTTACGGTCAGGCAGCGGGTATCCTGCTCGGGCTGCCGCTGGGCATCATCTCCGCGGTCAAGCAGGACTCACTGACCGACCACGTCACTCGGATCGGGGCGCTGACTGGTATCTCGGTCCCGATATTCTGGTCCGGACCGCTGCTCATCCTGTTGTTCTCGACGTACCTCGACGTGTTCCCGACCAGTGGCCGCATCAAATCGACGCTGTTCCTGCCCGATACTTGGACGCTGCTCGGCCGTGAGCTGCCACTGACCGGGATGATAACTGTCGACACCATTTTGCTTGGGAACGCCGAGGCGTTCCTCTCGGCGGCGCATCACCTGTTCCTGCCAGCAGTGGTCATCGGCGTCTACTCGACGGCGCTCATCTCGCGGATGATGCGCTCCTCGATGCTCGAGGTCATCCGGCAGGATTACATCCGGACTGCGCGGGCGAAAGGTCAGGGCGCGAAGATCACGCTGATGAAACACGGCTTCCGGAACGCGCTGATTCCGGTCGTCACCGTCATCGGCATCCAGTTCGGCACGCTGCTGGGCGGCGCAGTCCTGACCGAAACCGTGTTCGGTATCAACGGGATGGGGCTGACTATCGTCGACGCTATCGGCGTCTCGGACTACCCGGTGGTACAGGGAACGGTGCTCACCTTCGCCCTGCTGTTCACGCTCGTGAACCTCCTCGTCGATGTCACCTACAGTTACCTTGACCCACGGATCCAACAATGAGTACGGACACCGAGACACGGGGTACGCTGGGACGCCTGCGGGCGTCCCCGTTCCTCGCCGACCTGCTGACGAACCGCCTCGCCGTCGTCGGGCTGACGATCATCCTCAGTATGGCCGCTGTCGCCATCTACGCCCGCGTGACATACGATCTCGGCGCACTTGCCGGCTCACAGCTCGGCACCGAAATTGCTGACCGCGCACCGCCCGGCTGGCTCGGTCCCGCGCCCGCGAACCAGCAGCTGTTCGGCACGGACGCGGCGGCCCGTGACATCTACAAGCGGAGTCTATACGGTGCGTGGCTGGCCCTGAAATTCGGGACGATCACGGTCGGGACCTCGACGACCGTGGGCGTCGGACTGGGGATTATTGCGGCGTACTACGGCGACGTGACCGACAACGTCATCATGCGGACGATGGACGTGCTGCTGGCGTTCCCGCCGCTGTTGCTCGCGCTCGCGCTGGTCGCAATCTTCCCGCGTGATCTTGGACTCTGGCGGGCCGTGGCGGCACTCGTGCTGGTGTACACGCCGCGGTTCGCCCGGGTCGTCCGCGGGGCCGCACTCAAAGTGCTCGAAGACGAGTACGTCGACGCCACGGTTGCGCTTGGCGCGACCGACCCGCGAGTTCTCGTCCGGCACATCCTGCCGAACACGCTCGCACCGATCACCGTCCAGTCCACGCTGAACTTCGGGCTCGCCATCATCGACCTCGCGGCGCTGTCGTTCCTCGGGTTCGGCGCACAGGCCGGGTCGCCATCGTGGGGCCTGATGCTGTCCCGCGGCGTCGAGAACGGTCTGCTGACTGGCGAGTGGTGGCTCTCCTTCTTCCCGGGGCTGTTCCTCGCTATCACCGTCCTCGGGTTCAATCTGCTCGGTGACGGGATGCGCGATGCGCTCGATCCGCGGATGCGCGACGCGGTCGACTGATGGCCCAGAGCGGCGACCCACCGGGGCTCCGGCAGTACGTCGCGGCCCGGGCGCGACTGGTGGGGAGCGGGCTGGTCGTCGGCCTCCTGCTTGGTGGCCTCGGCATGGCGGGCTGGACACTCTACACCGGTGATGCACGGTCGAGTGAAGCAACGGTGTTCGCCCTCGGCGCGCTGGTGTTCGGCTTTGGCCTACTGGGCTGGTCAGGGTCGATACTCGCCGGCCGCGGCATCGAAGCCATGCAAGAACACATGGACACACGAAGCAACTGGACCGAACGCGATTCGCGGCGAGCGATGGCCCGGCTCTGTGGCGGTGGCGGCGGGATAATGGTCGGGACGTCCGTCGTCGCGGCGTTATTCTAGCCGCTCGCTGTCCGCACCGCGGACGTTCTCGCCCTGATGGTCGTAGAACACGTCCTCTTGAGCAGTGCTATCGTCAGCTTCCAGCGCGTCGCCGCGCTCGTAGACGACCGCCCCACGGACCATCGTCCACTCAGGGAACACCGCGTCGCGGCCCTCGAACGGCGTCCAGTCACACTTGGAGTGCAGGGCCTCACCGTTGATTTTGCTCGTCTCGGTCGTGTCGACGAGCACGAGATCGGCGTCCTTGCCGGCCTCAATGGCCCCCTTCTGTGGCAGGCCGAACACGTCGGCTGGATTGCGTGCGGTGAGGTCCCGAACACGCTCGTAGGTGAGCCCGCTATCCGGGTCACGGGCTTCAGCCAGTAGGAGCGGGAGGACCGTCTCAACGCCAGGGACGCCCGACGGCGCGTCCCAGATGCCGGCGTCCTTCTCTTCGCGGGTGTGTGGCGCGTGGTCCGTCGCAATCATATCGACGGTGCCGTCGACGACCCGCTCGTAGAGCTTCTGACGGCGTTTTTCGCGGCGAAGGGGCGGGTTCATCCGCCCGAACGTGCCCAGCTCCGAGAGGTCGCGCCGAGAGAGCAACAGGTGGTGTGGCGTCACCTCGGTCGTCATCCCGGCCTCGTTGGCGATGTCGACGCCCTCCGGCGTGGACGTATGCGCGATGTGTATCGTCGCGTCGTGCTCTTTCGCGACGGCGCAGGCCCGCTTGACGGCCTTCGCTTCGGCCTTTGCAGTCCGGAACGCGCTCCATGCGTCGGCGTCGTCGCGAGCCTTGGCATCGTCGTTGAAGTAGTCGGCATCCTCGGCGTGGACGGTGACCGGCACGTCGTTGTCGGTGGCAGCCTCCAGCGCATCCGCGAACAGGTCGGCCTCGATACCCATGTCGCCGGTCGAGTCCGCGAGGAACACTTCGCCGAGTGCGAACAGCCGACGGCGCAGGAGGACGTTCGGAATCCAGTCGGCCGTGACGCCGCCGTTGATACCCCAGTCGACGACAGAGTCGGCAGCGAACTCGGCTTTCTGGTCGAACGACTCGCCGTCGATGGTTGGCGGGTCGGTGTTTGGCTGGTCGACGACAGCCGTAACGCCACCGGCCGCCGCGGACCGGGACCCACTCTCCCACGTCTCCTTGTGCGGGTAGCCGGGCTGGCGGAAGTGGACGTGCGCGTCAATCATTCCCGGGAACAACCGCTTGCCGGTCGCTTCGATGACGTGCTGGTCGGACGCGTCGAGGTCGCGGCCGACCTCGGCGATGGACTCGCCACGAACCCGGACATCCCGTTGGCGGCCGTCCGGCAGCGTCGCGTTACGGATGAGCATACGCCCAGTCGGCCGGGCGCACCCCTAAGTCTCTCGGATAGCGCTCACCGACACGTCGCGACCGTCAGCCAGCGGCCGCTCCAGCGCCGCGATGACCTGTTCGGGGTCGTCGGTTCCCCCAGCGTTGGCGACGCTCCCGACGCTCTGTGGGTCGAACGGGACATCGAGTGCCTCGTAGATGGGAGCCAGCGCCTCGGCGATAGCCTCGTGGTCTCGAACGACGACGATGCCGCCGACAACAGCGACAGACTGGCGGACACGCTGGGCGAGCCCCACGACTTTACCGTCGGCCTGAAGCGAGTGGCTCCCCGGACAGAATGCGGCGTCCGGTTCCCCGGTCCGGGCGGTGATGCCGCAGTCGTCAAGTGCGCGCTGCACAGCGGCTTTGGCCCATTCGTAGCGGTCATCGATAGTTCCTCGCGGGTCCTCGGTCGGGACGGCGAGGGAGAACGAGACAGTCGACCCGGTGTAGGCGACGGCGCGACCCCCCACGGCGCGCTCGATGACAGTGTACTCCCGGTCGCGAGCGGCCCGGCACGCTCGGTCATAGCTGTCGCTGTTCGCGTCACGGCGGCCGAACGCGACCTGTCTGTGCGGTCGCCAGACTCGCAGGGCTGGCTCGCGGTCTTCCGCGACCGTTTCGGCCATCTCGCGGGTCCGCTCGAAGTCGGTTTCGGGGTCGGTGGCGCGGCCCCGTAGCAGACGCATAATCGAGCGGTACGGTCCCGTTGGATTAAAACGGTCCGCCGGTCCAGCAGGTGACCCCGCAGCGGTGGATAGCGAACAGGCGACACATGGCCGTCGCGGCGGGACGTGTCGCACACCCGCTGCCCCCGCCGCGGTCGTCGTCAGCGCACGCGAAGCGGTGGCCCCGGCATAGCTCTTGAACCTTCGGACGACAGAGCCATACCGACACACCCCTAATCGCCGTCGATGCCCGTCACGATACCGCGGGATGTGCTTTTCCAGTACTACCGGTTCTCCCTGTACAACTCGCCGTTCGACGCCCACGACGAGGGATGTGCTATCGACCTCTACCCCGACGGCGAACGTGCGCCGTCGCCGGTCGCCGGCGAGGTCGTCGATACGAAGACGGTTCAGGCCCCACCAAAGGCCTACGCGGCCGAGCACGACCACCTCATCTTGATTGATACCGGCGACACTGTGGCGCGGTTACTGCACGTCAACCCGGCCGTCGAACCCGGCGAGACGGTCGCTGTCGGCGACGACCTCGGAGCGCTAGTGCGGGCGGGCTTTTTCGCGCCGTGGGTCCCCAACCACATCCACCTCGGCTTCCGCGACCCCGACGCGAACCCCTATCGGGCGTCGGGCTCACTGCCGGTCGACGTGGCCGTCGACGTGACGCCGCTGTCCTGGGACGGGACTGGCACCGTCGTCGACGGCGGCGAAACGTGGGTCCGACTCGACGAACCTGCCCATCCGGCACCCGGTGACTCCTTCGTTGGCATCGCCAACGATGTTGGCGGCGACGGTTCGGGCATTCTCGACGGCGGCTTGCCCCACTACTCGGGCGGTGGCCTGCTGAGCGATGATAATGCTGGAGCCGCGGCTCTTGCAGGCCAGCACGTCGGGACAGCCGACGGCCGCACGGTCGCGTGGGACGACGTGACCGTGCTGGCAAACGGCGAGCCGATAACCGGTATCGCGCTGTTCTGTGGTCGCGAGCGCTTCGGTGCGAAGCTCGTTGGCGAGGACATCGACCTCGCCGTTGGCGACGAGGTACGGGTGACCATCCAGCGGGCCGCAGCCGGCGACGACTCCTCGTAGCTACGACGCCCGGTAGCGCTCAATGTGGGTCTGCTTCGCCTGTTCGTAGGCCGGGTCCTCAGCCATCCGTCAGGCAAACGTGAGGCCGCCTCGGTCAGTCAGTTCGCCGAACAGCCACTCAGCGTGGTCCAGTGCGTACTCGCGGTGCTCGTCCTCGATGTAACCGACGGCGTCCTCGACAAGAATGGGTCGGTAGTCACGGAGGCCAGCGCTAGAGGCAGTGTGGAGTACGCAAACGTTCGCGAGCGTGCCACAGATAGCCAGGTCCTTGACACCGTGAGCGTCGAGCCACCCTTCCAGTTCTGTCTGGTAGAAGGCATCATAGGTGTGCTTGACGACGATCAAGTCCTCGTCCTGTGGGTCGACCTCGTCGACGAGTTCGGTCTCCCAAGAATCTTCAACGACGTGTTCGCCCCATCGGTCGAACTCATCGTAGTAGTGGGTGTCCTCGAACTGGTCGGGCGGATGCACGTCTCGGGTGAACACGACCTTCGCGCCGGCTTCGCGGGCACGGTCGACGAGTTCGGCGCAAGGCTCGATAGCCGCTTCGCTGTCCGGTGCGTAGAGGCTTCCATCGGGGTGACAGAAGCCGTTCTGCATATCGACGACGACCAGGGCGGTCTGTGCTGGGTCGAGTTCCATACGGGAACCTTGGCAGGGCGCGACTACGAAAGTTACTCCCACGGTGGGGTACGGAAGGCCCAAACAGACGCAGAAATTCTTTCTGGCCGGCGAATGCATTCACGATTAGCGTGTGACTTTTCACTGTGGTAACCCACCGTAAAAGTAGATGCGCCGCCCTTTCGCCCTCGTCGTTCTCTGTGCCGCTGTGCTGTTACTGGCGGGCTGTCAGGCACCCAGTGTGTCGCCCGACCAGACGGAGTCACACAATGCTGATCTGACACCAAGCGAACCCGCGACCGACTACGGGAACAACGACTCCGCCCCGTCAGCGCCTGCAACGGACCGGCTGGGCTACGAGAACGGCTACTGGTACAACGAATCGCTGTCAGTAACGACCGATGACGGACTGAACGAGACGGAGCGGGAAGCCGTCGTTGCCCGAACGATGGCCCGCGTTGAGCAGATTCGCGGTCTGGAGTTCGAGGAGACAGTGCCGGTTTCTGTCGTCTCGCGAGCCGAGTACCGCAACAACACGGGCGGCGGCGAGACCGGTGAGTCCCTGCGTCGATTTGACAACGTAAAGTTCGAGGCGCTGTTTTTCATCGGCGAGGACCGCGACTCCATCGCCGTCCAGAACAGCAACCGCGGGGAGAGCGTGCTGGGGTACTACAGCAGCCAGCGAAGTGAAATCGTCATCGTCAGTGAATCGGAGACACCGACGATTAGCCGGGGGACGCTGGCCCACGAACTCGTCCACGCGCTGCAGGACCAGCACTTCGGCCTCGAAAGTGACGCGCGGACGCGGGATCAGGTACAGGGTCGGAACGGCATGGTCGAAGGCGATGCCGTTGCTGTCACCCAGACCTACACCGACCGCTGTGGCGAGGCATGGCGCTGTATCGACAGGCCTGCCCAGAGCGGCGGTGGTGGCGGTGACCGCCACTTCGGCATCAACTTCATGCAGTATTTCCCCTACAGCGACGGGCCCGGCCTGATCGGAAATCTCCGAGAACGTGGCGGCTGGAGCGCCGTCAATGACGCTTACGACGACCATCCCGACGGGGCCACTGAGGTAACGTACCCCGAGCGCTACCCCGAGTGGGAACCCGAGTCAGTCTCGCTTGCGGACCGGTCCAGCGACGACTGGGGGCGGGTCAGACCCTCGACCGACCGCGACCGACCCGACTACGCCGTTGTCGGCCCCTCCGCCATCGCCGGGTCGATGGCGTACACCATCGCCGATGACTACAACGAGTCGAGCGTCGTCCGGACGCGAGATGTCATCAACTACGATGACGGATCGCTGGACAGCGATGACCCGTACAACTACGACCTGCCCGCGACCGACGGCTGGCAGGGCGGCCGGATGCACGTTTACGCCAGCGGTGACGAGACAGCCTACGTCTGGAAAACGACCTGGGCCAGCGAAGCCGATGCCCGCGAATTCGCCGACGCCTGGACGGCGGTCATCGCTCACTGGGGCGGCACTCGAACCGCGGAGGGCCACTGGGTCATCGAGGAAGACAGTCCCTACACCGACGCTATTTCGGTCAGGGTCGACGGGCAGACCGTCACTATCGTGAACGCACCGACAGCCGACGAACTCGATGAGGTCCACGATGCGTAAGGAACTGCTCATCGCGCTGGCGGTCGTCCTAGCGGGCTGTACAGTCCCGTCCTTCGGCGGCAGCGACCACCCCGAGACACCGACCGGCGAGGACGCCATCGGCTACGAGAACGGCTACTGGTACGATGACTCGGTGTCAGTGACGACCGACGACGGACTGAACGAGACGGAGCGAGAGGCCGTCGTTGCCCGGACGATGGCTCGCGTCGAGCAGGTCCGTGACTTGGAATTCAAAGAATCGGTTCCGGTTTCGGTCATCTCCCGAGCCGAGTACCAGAACCGGTCTGGGGGCAACAACAGCGGCGACAGCAGTCGTCCACAGGACCCCTGGAACGACCAGGTGTGGGAAGCGCTCCTGCTCATCGGTGAGGACTCCGGCAGCAGCGACGAAATCGACGATACGCTTTCGACGACTGTGCAGGGCTACTACTCGCCGAGCAAGGACGAAATCGTCATCGTCAGCCCAACGGAGACGCCACAGATCGACCGGCGCACGCTCTCACACGAACTCGTTCACGCCCTGCAGGACCAGCACTTCGGGCTGAACGGCTCCGCGGAAACGCAGGACACGCAACTGTCTCGGCAGGGCGTCACCGAAGGCGAGGCCAACTACGTCCGCATCCTCTACGAGCGCCGCTGTGGTGACGGCTGGGGCTGTATCGCGCTCCCGGACCGGACCAGCGACGGCGGAAGCAACGACGGCGATACCGAAAGCCAGGAACCGAGCTATAATGAGGGGCTGTTCACCGTTCTCTACCAGCCGTACGTCACCGGCCCGCGGTTCATTGATCAGGTTCGCTCTGACGGTGGCTGGGACGCCGTCGACGCCCTCCACGACGACTTCCCCGACAGCACCGAGCAGGTGCTCCACACCGAGAAATATCCCGACGAAGAGCCCGTGAACGTCAGCATCGCGGACCGCTCGTCCGCCGAGTGGAACCGCTTCGACCACGACCCGGTCGGCGACACGGCCGGGGAGACCTCAATCTACGCGATGATGTACCACAACGGCCAGACGGAGGGCGACCGCTACAGCTACGAGAGCGATATCTCGGCTGGCTGGGGCGGTGACCTCGTCGTGCCCTACCGCAACGGCTCCGGCGGCTACGGGTACGTCTGGGAGACCCGCTGGGATACCGCGGAAGACGCGAGCGAGTTCGAACAGGCATACCGGGCGGCGCTGACCGAGGAACACGGTGCCAGCCAGCCCCGCAGTAACGTCTATGTCGTCCCAGCGGACGACCAGTTCAACGACACGTTCCGCGTGGTCCGGTCGGGCAAGACCGTCCGCATCGTCAACGGCCCGACAGTGAGTGACCTCGACGAGATTCACCGGCAAGCGGAGTCTTGAGGGGCAGTCGCCGACCGGACCGCTTTTTTCGCCACACTGAAAACACCGTGCCATGAGCGAGGAGTTCGATATCGTCTCACCAGAGGCGATTCGCGAGGGGCGGGCGACCGACGCCTACTTCGACCGGACGATGGAGGCGCTAGAACACGCGGGCAAGAACCCGGACGTGGTCGCCGAAGTGACGGCGAACCAGTTCGCGACGGGCCGGTGGAAGCTGCTGTCGGGGCTGAAAGACGCCGCCGAGTTGCTCGAAGGACGGGACGTCGACGTTGACGCGCTCCCCGAAGGGCAACTGTTCGACGGCGGCCCAGTGATGCGAATCGAAGGGTCGTACCGGGAATTCTGTCGTCTAGAGACGGCGCTCCTTGGCTTTCTCTCACACTCGACCGGTATCGCAACACGGGCGCTGGAGGCCCGCCACGCCGCGCCGGAATCAACGGTGCTCTCCTTTGGGTCGCGCCACGTCCACCCATCGATCAGTGCGATGGTCGAGCGGTCAGCGCTGTTGGGCGGTCTCGACGGCATTTCGAACGTCGCTGCGGGCGAGGTCATCGGCCGGGACGCTGGTGGGACGATGCCCCACGCGCTCATGATCTGTTTCGGCCGCGGTAATCAGGAACAGGCGTGGCAGGCGTTCGACGCCGCCGTCCCCGAAGAGACGCCCCGCATCGCGCTGACGGACACCTACAGCGACGAGACCGACGAAGCGCTCCGCGCAGCGGAAGCCGTCGATGACCTCACAGGCGTTCGACTGGACACGACCGGCTCCCGCCGTGGGGACTTCCGCCACATCGTTCGGGAGGTACGCTGGACGCTGGACGCCTACGGCCACGAGGACGTGGACCTGTTCCTCTCGGGCGGTATCACCCCGGCAACCCTGCGAGAACTTCGGGACGTAGCTGACGGCTTCGGCGTCGGAGGGTACGTCGCCAACGCCGACCCGCTGGACTTCGCGCTGGATATCGTCGAACTGGACGGCGAACCGGCGGCCAAGCGGGGGAAGCTCACCGGGACGAAGTCGGTGTACCGAACCGCCGACGGCGGCCATCACATCGGTCTGGCCGACCGCGACGGGCCGGCAGACGCCGAGTCGCTACTGGAACCACTGATTCGCGACGGGGAGATCGTCAGGGAGTTCGACCTCGATGCGGCCATCGACCGCACGGCGGCGGACGCCGAGCGAGTCGGCTACGAAGGCGTGACCGTGGCCGAGTAACGGGCGTTAAGTCTCCGGGCCGCGAATACGAGGTATGGTCGACCGCATCATGAAGGTCAACGCGTACACGACCTTCGATCTACTCGACGGTGAGGTAGAAGGCCACGGCTTCGAGGAGGAGGCTCTGGCTGTCCTGAACGTGACCGCGCCGCGAAAGAACCCGGACCACGTCGAACTCCAACTGGAGATGGACAACACCGATCTCGACGCGGTGAAGCCACACGCGGATTCGGTGACGCTGTCGGCGGCCCAGGCCCGCGAACTGGCCACTGAACTGGAGGAGTACGCGGAGAAGGTCGAAGACGCACAGTCGGAGTAGTCTGTCCGTCGCAGCGATAGTCATGCATCGCCCCGGTTCGGTAATTCTATGGTGTGAAGACACATACCACGAAATATGTCAACCGAGACGCCCGGTAATCCAGCCGCACGGGAGCTGGGCTATTGCCCGTGTTGTGGCTACCAGACACTCCCGGAGGGCCGGCCCGGGTCGTACGAGATGTGTCCGGTGTGTCACTGGCTCGACGACCCGATTCAGTTCGGCGACGCGGAGTTCGTCAGCGATACGAACCACGTGTCGCTGACGGAAGCACGCGAGAACTTCCGCGAACACGGGGCGTGTTCCCCCGACGAGGCCGGGGACTGTGAGGAGCCGACAGGCCTCGACCGCGACCCGAACTGGCCCTACGAGGAGTGACGGCAGTTCAGGCTGCAAGCGCGATATCTAGATACAGCATAACGATGACGCCGGCCATCAGCCCGAGCGTTGCAACGCGCTCGTAGCCGCGCTGGTGCGTCTCGGGGATTATCTCGTCGGAAATCACGAACAGCATCGCGCCCGCCGCAAAGCCCATCGCATAGGGTAGGAGCGGTTCGATGGTCACGACGGCGACAGCGCCGAGCACCGCCAGCGGTATCTCCACGACACCGGAGCGAATCCCGGTGAAGACGGCGTAGAGCCGACGGTCCAGACCTGCGTTGATCGCCGCAACGGAGACGGCCAGCCCCTCGGGGATGTTCTGAATGCCGATGGCAAGCATCAACGAGAGCGCGCTGCCGATCTGGAGCGGGTCGCCGGCGGCTGCGCCGAAGCCGACCCCAACGGCAAGCCCCTCAGGGATGTTGTGGAGCGTAATCGCGAGGATGAACAGGACGACGCCCGCCAGTTTCGACTCGTCAACCGGGAGGTCCTGACTGGGGTTGGCCGCGTCCGACCGGCGGCTCCCGGTCAGGAGGTAGTGGGCGTGCGGGACGAGGCCGTCCGCGCGGTCGAGGAACAGCGCCCCCAGTGCGACGCCGACGAGCGTCGGAATCGGATTTCCGCCCGAGTATTCCTCGATGCCGGGGATGATGAGGCTCGTGAACGCGGCGGCCAGCATCACACCAGCAGCGAAGCCCAGCGCCGTATCCAGCGCCCGCTCCGAGGGGTCACGCCAGACCAACACGAGCGACGCACCAAAGAGGTTCATCGTCGCGATGATGACCCCGCCAACGAGGCCGTTTATCAACGGGTCGGTGCCGACGAGGTCGACAAACAGTTCGACGAACCCGGTTTGCATTGTCGAGTAGTGTACGTCGCCCCCTCTTGGGTGTACCGGCAGTCAGGAGCGGGCGTCTCTGTTTCAGTGGCAATCCCCGCAACGAATACGGACAGCCGACCGACAAGCCGCGACGCCGGAAAGTCCTAGTTCGCTTAGGTCGTCCAGCCGGCTTCAGGTAGCGCCTTCTAGCTGGTAGGGACCATATTCGAGCGAGTAAACGCTGTGTTAGAACGGTTCCGGCGAGCTGACGAGCCGCTGCATCTCCATCGCGCTGGAGAAGTCTTCCCGGGAGACAACACGGGTCCCCTCGGGGCTGTCGACGAAGGCGGCGGTGGCCCTAGCGGTGTCGAGTTCGACGAGCGCGTCGAAGGCGGCCGTTTCCGAGGCAAAGCGTGGCAGGTCGGTGTCCATCAGGTCAGCGACAGTGTCGGCCTCACGTTCGGCCTTGGAGAGTTCCCTGAAATCGCCGACTGTGACGACGCCAATCACGTCGCCGCCGCGCGTGACAGCGAACTCGGTCCGCCGATCAGCGAACATCCGGTCGACGAGGTCCTCGACACTGGCGCTGGCCTCGATAGTCGCGTCGAGCGGGCTGGCCACGTCGTCGACGGTCAGTCCTTCCAGCAGGGCAGCCAGGGCAACCGTTCGGGATTCGCTCGACGCGGCTCCGTAGACAAACAGCGCGAGCAGCAACAGCAGCGGGCTGAACGAGAGGACGCCGACGACGGCGAACAGCACGGCGAACCCGGTCCCGATACGGGCGGCGATACGGGTCGCCGTCGCGTAGGGCCGCGTTCGAGCGAGCAGCGCCCGGAGCACGCGGCCGCCATCCATCGGGAACGCCGGCAACATGTTGAACACGGCGAGAAAGAGGTTCGTGACGGCCAGCCAGCCGACGACGAACAGCGTTACCTGCGCGCTCGCCGGCAGCGCAAACAGCGCGGCGTAGCAGGCGAGCCCGGTCAGAATACTCACGGCAGGGCCGGCCAGCGCGATGACGAGCTCCCGGTTCCATTCCTTTGGCATGGCTTCGAGGCTGGCGAGGCCGCCGAGAATCCAGAGCGTGATTGACTCCACCCGGAGCCCGTAGCGCATCGCTGCCCAGGCGTGGCCTAGTTCGTGGAGGGCGACACTGGCGAACAGGCCCACTGCCGCGGCGGTGCCGATGAGCCACGGCGTCTGGCCCGCGGTCAGCACCGTGAGGTCGAGCGCCACGCCGGAGAGGACGCTCACGATGCCCGCATACACCGAGATCTGGGCCCCACTGCCGATAATCCAGGCCAGTACCGGCAGGAAAATCAACAGCGAGACGTTGACCCGTATCGGAATCCCCCAGACCGTCGTGATGTGGAAGTTTCGCACATGACGCCTAACGGACAGTGGCCGGGTATAGCTTCTGCCCGGGGGCGACGCCAGCGAGTAGCGGCCTTATTCAGGGTGTAGCGTGTACGGACACCTAATGACAGTTCGACACGACGGGCTGACCGTCGACTGGCTGGGGTACGCCACGCTCCGGTTTGCCGGCGACGACACGGTGGTGTACGTCGACCCGGGCCGGTACGGCGTGCTCACCGGCGAGTGGGAGCCCCACACGGACGGTATCGGCCATCCGCCAAGCAGCGACTATCGGCCGGAAGACGGCGACATTGTCTGTGTGACCCACGTCCACCACTACGACCCGGACGGTATCGAGCGCGTCGCGAGCGAGGACGCGACCATCGTCGCCTACGAAGGTATCGACGAGCGCGTTGGCGACCGAGACCTCCCGCCGCTATCCTCGCTCCCCTACGACGTTGTCGAGGTCGGAATGAAATCACAGACCACGGTCGATGACGTCCCGATCTGGTCGACACCGGCGTACAACGAGCCGGACGGCCGACATACGCTGCCCGATGGCACGCCGTACCACCCGGAGGGATTCGGCTGTGGATTCATGATTGCCGTCGAGGGGACCAGAGCGTTCTATCCTGGCGATTCAGACGTGCTGCCGGGCCACCGGACCCTTGAGGTATCGCTACTGTGTCCGCCCATCGGCCCGCGGGCGACGATGGACCGCCACGAGGCCGCCGCCCTGGCCGCGACCATCGACCCGGACCTCGTGATGCCAGTCCACTACAACACCTTCTCCAACCTCGAAGCCGACTCCCGCGAGTTCGCTGCCGACGTAGCCGAAGCCGGCGTCCCGGTCGTGCTAGACGAGCAGTGAGCGAGCGCCCCGCCGGTCTCGGATATCACCGGCGCTCAGTCCATTCGCTCCGGTCCCGGTGTGCGTCAGCTATCTCACCGATTTCGTCCGTCGTCAGAACACCACGTTCGGTGACGACCGTCACTGCCGACGCCGGCGTTATGTCGAAGGTGGGATTCGACACAGCGATGTCGGCGTCGCCGGCGTACACCTCCTGGGCGTCGCGTTCTTCTCGGTCCCACGCAGCGCGTGGTGCAATCTTGTCCGTCGCACACACCGCGTAGCAGTCCACGTCCGCGGCGGCCGCCGACAGCGCCGCCGAACAGGTACCAACCTTGTTGACAACGCGACCGTCCGGCAGGACGCGGTCGGCCCCGACAACGAGCGTGTCGGCGCTCCACGCGTCCAGTTCGTGGCCGAAGGCCGCGTCGGTGGTCAGCGTCACCGCGGTGCTCTCGGCAAGCGTTTCGGCGACGCCAACGCCTTCACCGCCGGGCCGTGACTCGGCGACGAGCACAACGTCGGGAGCAGCGGCGTCGACCACTGTACGGACTGTCCCGGACCGAGACAGCGTTGCGATGCGGTCGCCGACGTGCTCAGCGGCGACGGCCGCGGCGACCCGGTCGGCGGTCACCGCGTGGTTCAGCGTCTCGGTCGCGGCTCGCTCGACAGCCGCTGGCGATTCGTCGGTGACGGCGGTCATCGCCCGGTCGAGGCGGTTCGCGACGACGACCATCGAGGGGCGCACCTCGCGGATTTCAGCGGCGAGGGTGGCAAGCGCCACCCAGTCGTCGCCGTCCCGCTCGGCCGTCTCCAGATTGTCACGCCGTCCGGCGTCAGCCAGGGCGGCCTCGTCGCGCAGCACCTCCAACGCCCGGAGCGACAGCCACGCCGAGCCGTGGGTCCGATCCTCGCGAACGGTCGCCACTCGCGGCCGAACGCGGTCCCAGGAGGTCCACAGTCGCGGGACGGTCTCACGAGCCAGTATCTCGGGCGGGTGGACCCACGCAGTCTCGGTCGTCTCCTCGTTCGTCGCGACTGTGCGGGCCTCGCAGTCGAACAGGAACGGATGGACGACCCACCGGACGCCCCGGTCGTCGTCCGCGATCCGAAACGAGTCGCCCTGCCGGACAAGCGTCACCGCGTCGGCAAGCCCGGTCTCCTCGTCGATTTCGGCCCGCGCGGCCGTCTCCGGGTCCCGGTCCCGGCCAGCGTCGTCGGCGACGTGTCCCGCGACCCCGCCCCACTGGCCCTGATACGAACCGACCGCGTTGCTCCGGCGCAACAGCAACACCTCGCCCTCGCTGCGCAGGAAGCACGTCACGACGGGGCGTATTTCCATACGAGACGGAACGGCCGGTCGGGACAAGAAAGTCCGGGCCTGTGACGCCAGTCGCAGCGGGACGCTGTGAACGCTACAGCGCGTCAAGCAGGCGGTCGATATCGTCAGCCGTGTTGAACGCGTGGACCGACGCCCGGAGCGCCTCGGGGTGGGAAAGCGACCTGATAATGACACCCTCCGCCGCGAGTCGCTCGACGGTCGCCTCGGGGTCGTCGGCAGTGAACGTCACGAGTCCCGACTCGTAGTCGCGGGGGCTCAGCAGTCGGTCACCGAGGCCGTCCTTGAGCCGGTCGGTCAGCCGCTCGACACGGGGCTGAATTGTATCGAACCCAATAGCCTCGACCGTCTCGATGGCGTGCGCGAGCGCGACATAGGGAACCGGTGAGGTGGTGCCGACTTCGAAGCGGCGCGCGCCCTCGTGGTACTCGTATCCGTCAGCACCGGGGTTTTCGACGCTCCGGTAGCCAATACGGGTCTGGTGCAGTCGGTCATACCCGTCCGGGTCGGCATAGAGGAACCCGCCGCCCCAGACACCCAGCAGCCACTTGTGGCCCGCCGCGGCCACGAAATCCGCACCCCATTCGGTCACGTCGACGGGGTGTTGCCCAACAGACTGGACGGCGTCGACGAGTACCTGTGCGCCAGCGTCGTGGGCCACATCGACAACATCCGAAACCGGGAGGTTAGTCCCGTGGGTCCAGGAGAGCGAACTCAGCGCCACTAGTCTGGCGTCGGCCACGGCGTCTTTCACGTCAGCCATGTCGAGCCGACCGGCGTCTGTTTCCAGCACCCGGACCTCGATATCGTGGGTGTCGGCCAGTCGGTCCCAGGGGAGCGTGCCGGCGGGGTGTTCGAGGTCGGTCCGAACCACCACATCGCCGGGCTGCCAGTCGATAGCCCCAGCGACCATGTTGACCCCGTCTGCGGTACTGCGAGTCAAGGCGACGTTGGCGGCGTCAGTCCCGATATGGCTGGCGACGACTTCGCGGGCCGCCGCGAGAGCGTCCCACGCAACCGTATAGGGCCCCTCATCGGTGGGTGCGTCGAAGGCGTGGCGTTCGAGAAACGCCGTTGCAGCGTTGACCACAGGGCGCGGTGTCGGCCCGCTTGCCCCCGTGTTGAAGTACGTACACCGTTCGAGTGCCGGGATTGACGCTCGGAGCTCGGCTGGGTCCATATCCATTGTGAGGCCCCCCGGCGCCTTCAGCCCTGTGTGACCCAGCAGGCGGATTCAGGAGACGACAGTACGGTTCTATTTCTATGACGGGCTGTTTCCACTGTATTGCTAGGTTTGTTGTGTCTCACAACTTCTCCCGGTTGTTTCTATATTTTGGATTGTTGCGAGTACTCGATGTAGTCAGATAGAGTTTAGTGGCGACTCAGTCCTGCTGACACTCACAGCCGCCCTGCTCGAAGAACTCCGCGACGGCGTACTGGCTGCCACAGGACTGACACAACACCTGTGCGTCCAGAAACACCTCGAAGTCCTCGATGTCGATGCGGCCCGTGTCACGCAGTTTCTCGATGCGCTGGTCGGTGACCGACAGCGTTCGGGTCAGTAGCCGCTGAATGCTTTCCAGATCCTTTTCGATCTTCTCATCGTCGGACAGCCCCTGGTACTCCGCGCCGCGCCACTCCTTCAGATACGACCGAATAGCCTGATACGTGATGAAATCGGTTTCGAGACCATCGACGTCGACACCGTTGCGTTCGAGTCGATTGACCGTGTCAGTCCGAACCCCGGTGCTGATGTCGTCACCGGTGAGATTCTCGTAGGTCGATTCCACGTCGCTTTCGAGGGCGCTCAGGCCCGCATCGACCAGTTCGCGTTCGAGGAGGCGCTTGTTGAAAAACTCCGCGAGGTCACGGAGGCTCATGCGCTCTTCACCGTCACCCGTCCAGCGAGCCTCCATCTCCGCACCGAGTCCATCAAGTTCGTACTCGTCGATGAGTCGAGCGACTTTGCTCGACGGCCGGCCGTCTGTCGTATTCGCCATCTGTTGTTCCTACGTACGGTAACCGGAATTAAAAGACTACGGGGTTAGATCGAGGTGATGCGGTTGAAGTCGTTGTCGAGCGCTTGGGCATCCTCCGGCAGGAGGGCGACGACGAGATGCTCGGCGTAGTCAGCGAAGTACTCGACGAGCTCGGCGATTCGTGCCGAGTCGATGGCTTCCAGCGAGTCGAGCAGCATGAACGGAACGCTTTCGTGGAGGTCATGCACCAGATAGCCCGCAAGGGCGAAGATGAGGCCAGTCACCTCGCGCTCGCTCTCGCTGAGGTGCTCGATGGTGTCCTCGTACGCCGCACCGTTCTCGGTGGTCCGGACGATGTGGAGCTCGAACACCGTTCGGTCGACCTTCTGGCGTCCTTCGCGGACGGTCTGCTCGACGCGCTCGATCCAGATGCGTTCGAGGTTCTCGTACTCCAGAATACCGAGGATAGCGTCCATGTGCTCGTTGAACTCGTCGACGGCGTTGGCCTCGATCTGATCGATTTTCGTCCGTTTGTCGGTGAGTTCATCAACCAGCGCGTCGCGTTCCTCGCGGAGGTCGTCGGCCCGATTGACCAGTTCCTCAATCTCTTCGATTTCGGCCGACACGTCGTCAAGGTCGGATTCCAGGCTGTCGATCTCGAATTCGAGCTGATTCGCCTCCCGGTGTAGCGAGAGGATCTCGTCGAAGTCCTCGGATTCGAGGTTGTCGACCTCGTCTTCCAGCGACTCGACGTCATCAGTCAGTTCCTCGCGCCGCTCCTTCAGCGAAGTGATCTGCTCTTCGCGGCGTTCGATCTCCGTTTCGGTCTCCCGGATCTTCCGCTCGACGTTCTCGCGACGGCGCTGCTTCTTTTCGGCCTCGCGCTGGTCGGTCTTGAGGTCGTCGAGTTCCGACTTGATGTCGTTGAGGTCCTCGACCTTCTGCCGGCGGAGGTCCTGCAGGCGGTCGACGGTGTCTTCGATCTGCTCGCGGTCGACCGTCGAGCCACACGTCCAGCACACGACGGATTCCTCGTCCTCGCCTTCGAGGAGTTGTTCCGTGACATCGCCGTCTGAACCCTCGGGCGCGTCTTCGAGCGACTGGATGACGTCGTAGTCTTCCTCTTCGAGCCGTTCCTCGTTGTACTGGATGAGGCTCTGGAGATCGGAGATCTCGCTGTTCAGCCGCTGGCGCTGGTCGCGCAGGCTTGCGATCTCGTCTTCGAGGTGCTGCTGGTCGCCCATCGGCGTCTCCGGCAGTTCGTCCAGCTCGTCTTCGAGGTCGGACCGTTCGCGTTTCAGCGAGGAGATGCTCTCCTCCTGTGCCTCGATATCTCGACGGACGGATTCGAGGTCCGACCGCGTCGAACGGAGTTCGTCGAGTTTCTCTTCGAGGACATCCTGTTCCTGACGGCTCTCCTCGATATCTCGACTGCTGTTGTCGATCTCTTCTTCCCGCTCGGCCAGTTCCTCGCGTTTCTCTTCGATCTGCTCGCGGAGTTCGGTCCGGCGCTGTTCGAGATCCGGAAGGTCGCGTTGGCGGGACTCGACCGTGGCGAGTTCGTCGTTGATGTCGCCTTTCTCCGCTTCCAACTGTTCGACTTCCGAACGGATCGCGTCGATGTCGACCGGCCGCATGATGATCTCGCGGAGGTCGTCGCCGCGAGCCACTGACCGGCGCGCCTCGTTGGTTTCGAGGAGGAACGCGAACAGGTCGGCGACCTCGGGGTCGTCAAGATATCCGTCGCCGTCGAACTGAACAGCGTCCCCCGCTCGCGTGAGCGTCCGTTCGTACACCTCATCCCCGTAAGTGAGGGCAACGCTCCCTCCGTCGGCGTCGCCTTTCAGCGTGGCCTGCGTACTCCCCATCGCCGCCATAATAGACTGCAGAAACGACGTCCGGTTTGTGGCGTTTTTCCCCGTCAGCACCGTCACGCCCGGTGGAATATCGACTGTTGTCTCGTCGATCCCACCGATGTTGGTTACATCGAAATGGGCGACACTAGATCCTTGCTTTGATTCTGGCATTGCTTTGTCGTAGTCGGAGAGGATATAAAAATAATTTCATTGCCGAAAACCAAACTACAGATTATCGCCCATACTACGGGCTGATACGTCAGACAACAGCGGTATTACACAGCAGACAACGAACGAACCGACAATCGGCTCTGGAATAACACCTGTACCAATATTATTCCGAGCTAGAGCCGTTGGCGAGTATAGATTAGCCATTTCGTCAATACTGCTGTTTTGTTGTGTATATCAATCTTTTCCGATTGTGGCTCTCAGCATATGCCAACTTATAAGTCGGCGTGATTGGAAGCAGATCATATGACCCGTTACGAAACGCTGCTCGAGGTCGAACTAGACGAGTGGGACAGTGGGTACGGTGTCTTGCAGGTCGTCGACCCGGACGACAGCGACACCGCCGAGTTACGGTTCTGTTACTTCAATGAAAACGGCAAATTCACGAACCGGCCGCTAACGCTACGTCCCGACGAAGAGACACTAGACCGAACGACGCGGATGGTGGAGAACCTCGGCTACGTTGCCCGGACCTTCGACCCAGCAGAGATCCGTGAACTCGTTGAAACACTCGGCGAAGATCGGGTTATCGAACTCGCACAACTCGTCGACACCCTTGGCGAAGCGCGGCTGGCGGAGATACTCGGGGAGTAAGGATGGCAGACACCCACCCACTGGTAACGGTCGAAACTATCGTCCTCGTGGGTCTGGGAGGCTTTGCCGGCTCGAACCTCCGGTACTTTGTCGGCCTCTTTTTGCCGGGATTACAGGGAACGCTGCTGGTCAATGTCTGCGGCAGTTTCGCGCTCGGCGTCCTAGTGTACGAGGGGCTGCAGGTGGGTGCGCTGGCCAGTGAAACGAAGCTGGCCGCGTCGACCGGCTTCATTTCGTCATTTACCACCTACAGCACGTTCGCGGTGGGGACCGTACTGACACCCGAGTGGGCCGTCGCGAACATCGTCGGAAGCTACGCTCTGGGGTTTGCCGGCGTCCTTGTCGGCCGTGAAACCGTCCGTCTGTTCGCCGGGGGTGAACGCTGATGGTCGCTCTCGAATCAGCGCACCTGGTCGGGGCCGGTGGAGCGCTCGGCGCGCTCTGTCGCCACTATTTGGCGGGTGCAGTCCAACGAGAGACGTTCCCGCTCGGGACGCTCACGGTGAATGCCATCGGGAGCTTCGCTCTGGGACTGTTGACGTTCGCTGGTGTGACCGGTGACGCGGCACTACTTGTCGGTGTCGGTGCGTGCGGCTCCTTCACGACGTTTTCCTCGTTTTCGGTCGAGACGGTCCGACTGTGGGAGAACGGCTACGTGGCCCTCGCCGCGCTCAACGCTGTTGGGAACCTCGCCTGTGCGCTGGCCGGAATCGGGCTTGCCTGGGGCATCGTGCGGATCGTCTAATTCCTGCCGCGTCATCGGGGTTCACAATCCCCCGCAGAGCCTTCGTTCGCGTTGTCTGCTTCGAGGGCGCTGGCTCGTGGCGTCTCACCACCATGGGGCGTCCGCCGCTCGCGGACCGTCAGGTGGTGAACAGATTCGGTGCTGTCGTCGACGACGAGCGCGTCACCGATTGTCTCCGGTAGCCGGGCCGCGAAATCGCCGTCGAGATACGTTGGCTGGGCCGCCTGTAGGGCGTTGATGTCCGCCGTGCTCGTCAGTCGGTGGGCAACGAGCAGGTCGGTCTGGGAGACGGTTGTCGCTGGCACCGCGCTGGGTCGCTGTGTCGCCAGCACACAGCTTACGCCGGGCTGGCGGCCTCGTGTGACGAGACGGCGGAGCGGACGCCGGGCGACGCCGTCGGTGAACGCGTGGGCCTCGTCGACCAGCAGCCACGGCAGTCGGTCCGTCCGGTCAGTCATCCGAGCGTCGTACAGCGCAGTCGCGACAGCGGCGAGAACCGCACCGGCTGGCCGCGAATCGAGCCCCGACACGTCGAGCACGGTCAGGCAATCGCTGCACAGCGTCTCAGTCTCGATACCCGAAGGCTCGAAGACGCCCCAGGACTCGGCGAGTGCGAGATGGTTCGTCGCCGCGCGGGCGGTGCTTGCCACCGCATCCGCATCGGCCACCCACGAGCGCATCCCGTCGAGAGTCACACGCTCGCTCGCTGCTCGCCACACGAGCGCTCCCGCGCCCCGTTCCGGGTCGAGGCCGAGCACCGTACACCACTGGCGTGGGTCAAGCGCGCCCGCGCGAACGCTGGGGTCGACCACCGTTGCAGACACGTCCGCAGTATCCAGCGGCGTGAACGCCCCCATCGGGTCGACGACGACCGGCGCGACCCCTTCGGCAGCCAACAATCCTTCGGCGAGAACGCCGAGCGTGTAGGTCTTCCCCGATCCGCGTTTGCCGACGACGAGGCCGACGTGTGGCCGGTCAACATCGAGGTTGACCGCAGCACCGCGGCTCCCATCGCGGGCCCGATAGTGACCCAGCCGCGCCGTCGCCCCAGTCGCCTCCTCGCGTCCGATAACGACCATGACGGCGGTTGCCCTGCTCTGATATTTGAACGTTCGTCCGGGGATTCAAGTACGAACCCGGGGCCACTCCAGCACATGTCAGATTCGCTGTGGCGCGACGAGCGTGCTATCGAGGGACTGCCGATCCGCCTGGTCATCGCGCTGGTGGTCGGCGTCGCCTGCCTCTCCGTGATGATGAGCACCATCTCCGGAATCGAGACACTGCAAGTAACGGAGGTCGATGTTGAGCCACACCCCGAAGTGGCTAATCCGGGGACACAGGACGTAGTTGTCACTGTCGTCGACTCGAAGGGGTCGCCCGTCGCCGGCGCGACGGTCGTCGCCAAAAGCGGGACGGCGACGCTCTCGTCGGTCAAGACTGGCGAAACAGGGAGTGAAGGGAACGCGACCCTCTCACTGTCGCCGTCGCTCGGACCGAATCAACAGGACGGCACCGTCACTTTCGAGGTGAAACCACCGGCTGGGAGCAACTACGAAGACGCTCGCTCGAACACCGACCTGCTTGTCGTCGAGTCGCCCTAGCCGTCCCAGTCAATCCATTCCTGCTCCCAGCCGGCGCGGGACTGGGCCGCCTGGCGGGCGCGCTCGCGGTCCTCGCGGTGGGTCCGGTTGCGCTCGACGGTGTCGGCCTGTTCGCCCTCGACGAGCATCGGCTGGAACGCGACAGTGCCGTGTCGCTTGACTGAGCCGTCGGCCTCGACGACGGCCAGTGACTGCTCGCCGGTTCCCAGCGGCATCACGAGCCGGCCGTCCTCGGTCAACTGCTGGAGGAGCGCTCTGGGCGGGTCGATTGCGGCAGCTTCCAGAAGAATTCGGTCGTACGGTGCGTACTCCGGAAGTCCGTCAGCCCCGTCACGACGGTCCACGAGGACGGCGTCGTAGCCTGCTTCTGCCAGGTTCTGTCGCGCTTCGATGACGAGGCGGCGCGTGATATCTATCGCATGAACGTTCGCTGCGCCGACCTGTTCTGCCAGTACGGCAGCCGTGTAGCCGACGCCGGCACCGACCACGAGCACGTCGTCGTCTTCCTCGGGTGCCAGGGTTTCGAGCACGCGGCCGACGGTACTAGGCGAAAGAACGCGCGTGCCGAGGCGTTCAAACGGGCGGTCGGAGTAGGTCTGTTGCTCGCCGACGAACGCCTCTCTGGGGACGGCACGCATCGCTGTCGACAGCCACGCGCTCCGGACGACACCCTTGCTCTCGTGTTGCAGGCTGTCGACCATGTCGTCCCGCAGTACCGCTGGGTCCATACCAGTATATTCGACCAGAGCTATATCAATGGCGCGACAACGGCCGTGTCTGTCGAAAACCCCCTACTGGAGCGGGACGAACCGAACACCGCCGTGGTCCTCGCTGTCAAGCGTGCCGTCAGCCCGTTTCTCCGCCCGGATGAGGCGCTGCTGCCCATCGTCGATCGGAGCCAGCAGGACGCCACCGTCGCGGGTCTGCTCAACAAGCGGGGCGGGGAACTCCGGCGCGGCACAGGTCAGATACGTCCGGTCGTAGGGGGCGTGGTCTGGCCACCCCTCCTTGCCGTCGCCGGCGCGAACGGAAACGTCGCCGTAGCCGGTCGCTTCCAGTGTCTCGCGTGCCTCATCGGCCAGCGATGCGTGGTACTCCACGCTGTAGATGTTCTCGGGGCCGACCAGTTCGGCGGTCACCGCGGCGTGGTAGCCACATCCCGTGCCGATCTCCAGTACCCGATCTCCGGGGGACAGGTCCAGTAACTCGGCCATGATTGCGACCATGTGCGGCGCAGAAATCGTCTGGCCCGACCCGATTGGGAGCGGGCGGTCGGCGTAGGCATCGTGTCGCTTGTCGTGCGGGACGAACCGATGGCGGGGAACCGACGCTATCGCCGCGAGAACGGCCTCGTCAGAGATACGCTCTCGCAGACGGTCGGCCAGCCGCGACCGCTTCCGATCCCAGTCGGCCATCCTACCAGGCCGACCACGCCGTGGTCGACTCGTCCCTGACGTACAGTCGGTTGATGTCCTTCGCGATACCCATGTCGCCGTCGTGATCCATGTTCTCGTGGTCGTAGCCGTGGGCGTCGTCGCGGACGTGAATCCCTTCGACGGTGAACTCTTCCTCGCCGAACTCCTCGGTTTCGCCGACGACGAACTCGTAGTCGCCGGGGACGTGGAGCTTGAAGCTCTCGGTCTCGTCGTGAGTGCCGTCCTTCGGGTGCATTGTGACGTTGACCGAGACGTTTCCGACGGCTCGCGACCAGATGGTATCGACGTCCTCGGCGGCCGCCTCGTCCTCGCGACCGTCCGCGGTCTCCAGACTGGTGATGCGCGCAGTCACAACCGCTTCCTCGGTTTCCAGCAGGAACTCCTCGCCGACGGACAGTTCTTCCTCAGCCGGCACGTCGACCTCGGCGGTGAAGGAGTCCCCGTCCTGTGAGACGACGACACTACGCTGCAGCGTCTCTTCTTCCGGGAGTTGTTCCTTGTGGACGTGGTCACAGTCCGTACAGCGAACCGTCACGTGGCCGCCCGGCTTCAGCACCTCGTGAACCGTTTCCAGGTCCGGCGAACAGGCCGGACACGGGAGGGCGATGCGGTCGCCCGGTGTAGCATCTGTCATATGCAGTCGTTGACTACGCTCCCGTAAATGGTCGTCGCCACGGCGCTGCTCGTGGCTCTCACTCTCACGGCCGCCTAGAGCCGTTCCACGTTCGCGGCGTCGCCGTTCGTCTTCGGGAGGTCCACTTCCTCCCCACGTTCGCGGCGGGGCCGCTCACTCGACGCGAGGAAGCTCCACTTCCTCGCCGTCCTCACGGCTCCCGTCAGTCGCCGCTCGGCTCCGGGAGCTCTACGACCTCCCCATCCGCATACACGGTCGGTTCCGTCAAAATTCCGTCCAGATGAATCGGTGCGTGGACATCGCCGCCCATCGCGTGGTCATCGCCAATAGCGATGTGGACAGTGCCACCAGCTTTTTCGTCCAGAAGGACGGAGCCGACGAGTTCGGTGACGGCGACGTTCGTGCCGATACCCAACTCCGCGAGATTGTACGCGTCCCGACCGACCTCGTCAGCGGCGTCCTCAACCTGCGCACGGATGTCGGGGTCGTCGATGTCCGTGACGTAGCCGTCCTCAACCTCGAACGTGAGGTGCTTCCCGTCGAGTTTGCCGTGGGGGCGCATCGTCCCGTCGACGACAAACGTGCCGTCGGCCGTCTCGGGGGCGAGGAACACCTCGCCGGCAGGGAGATTCGACATCTCGCCGGCCTCGTGGACGATGCCGGTGTCCATATGCCACTCGCGGGCACCGATACCAAACGTGATGTCGGTCCCCTGTGGCGACGTGACCCGGATTTCCTCGGCGTCTTCGACCTGTGCCAGCACGTCCTCGCAGTGCTGTTCAATGAGGTGGTAGTCGGCGTCTAACCCCATCAGGAACACGCCCTCGCTGATGCCGGGCAAGGTTGCAACGCGAGCGCCGGCCTCGTTGGCGTCGGTCCGGGCTTCGGTGTGGCTCAGGCTCTTGGTCGTCGGCGCGAGCACGACATCGGCGGTTTCCATCGCGCCAGCGACCGGCGCAGGCGGCTCGGCGCCGTGTTGCTCGCCCGGCGGGTAGCGCACAAAAACAGAGTCGTCGGTAATCTCTGCGGCGACGCGATACAGCGCCTCCCCGATCGCCTTCCGCTGGTCATCAGTGATGACGGCACATGACTCGTCGGGCTGGAGGTTCAGGCACTGTTTGACGGCGGTTTCTGCGGGCGCGCGAAGTGACGCGTTGTCCATACAACTGCTTGCGTACTCCGCCTGAATAACTCTTGATAGACTGCCGGCACAGGCCGGCGAAACACGCAACATCTCGGTGTTTTCTGGCAGTTCATGTTAAGAGATTACAATTGCCAGAGGTACAACTATCTGAGTTAATTTCTCCGTAAATTAATCACAAAGAATATACTCTCCCCGGAGAGATGGATGTATATGCTCCACGTGGGCATCAACGGCTTCGGCACCATCGGGAAACGCGTCGCTGACGCGGTGCGTGTCCAGCCAGATATGACAGTAGCGGGCGTCGCAAAACGCTCGCCGAACTTCGAGGCAACTATCGCAGACGACCGCGGCTACGACCTCTACGCCGCGGACGGCCGCGAACCGTTCGATGAAGCCGATCTCGCGACGGCCGGGACGGTCCATGACCTCATTGAAACGAGCGACGTGGTCGTCGACACCACGCCGAGTGGCGTCGGCGCGGCCAACGCGCCGCTGTACGCCGAGCACGACACGCCAGCCATCTTCCAGGGTGGGGAGGACGCCGATGTGGCAGACGTGAGCTTCAATGCCCGCGCCAACTACGAGAAGGCAGTCGGGGCTGACACGGCTCGCGTCGTCTCCTGTAATACAACAGGCCTGTCACGCCTGCTCGCACCGCTCAGGGAATCATACGGGGTTGAAAAATCGCGTGTGACACTGGTACGACGCGGTGCCGATCCGGGCCAGACCGGTCGTGGCCCGATCAACGATACACTCCCTGACCCCGTCGAAATCCCCTCCCACCACGGTCCCGACGTCCAGACTATTTTTCCCGACCTCGACATCGACACGATGGGGATGAAGGTCCCAACGACACAGATGCACACTCACAGCGTCAACGTGACGCTGGAAAGCGAACCCACCACAGAGGAAGTCACGTCGCTGTTGACCGATGAATCGCGGCTGTTCCTCATCCCGGAGACGCTCGGTATCGACGGCGCGGGGAAGCTCAAGGAGTACACCCGTGACGCCGGTCGCCCGCGCGGTGACGTGTGGGAGAACTGCATCTGGGCCGAATCCATCACGGTCGAGGGGCGGGACCTCTACCTGTTCCAGGCGATCCACCAGGAAGCCGATGTCGTGCCGGAGAACATCGACGCCGTTCGCGCGCTCTCGGAGCGGACTGCAAGCGCCGAGAAGAGTATTCGCCGGACCGACGAAGCCCTCGGTGTCGGCCGCGGCCTCGTCGAACACGACGGCAGCCCACAGCGCGTCGACAGTCACGCCGACGACTGATTCTCACCCCAGTTCGTGGAATTCGACCTCGCCGGTGTCCGTCGAGAGCGTCGCGACCGAGAACGGCTCGGGGGCCGGCGGAATCGAGATGCCGCCGGGGTTGATTCGTACCGTGCCCGCGCGCTCCTCGTGCCCGCGTTCATGGGTGTGGCCGTGAAACACGTAGTCGTAGCTCCCGCACTCGACCAGCGCGTCGACGATCTCCTCGCTAGTCCCGTGATACACTGCGATGGTGCGTCCGTCGATTGTCAGCTCACCCATCTCGCCAAAGTACGTGCCGAACTCCTCGACAGTGGACTGGACCGCCCACTCGCCGTCGTTGTTGCCGCGCACAGCGTAAAACGACCAGTCGCCGTCGAACGGTGTCACAGAGAACGGCGCAACGAAGTCGCCGCAGTGGACGACGGTCTCACAGCCCGCGTCAGCGAACGTCTCAACTGCGGCTTCGACCTGCGACGCGTTGTCGTGTGTGTCCGAGACGATGCCGATTTGCATACCAGCGACGTTCAGCCGGCAGCGACTTGAACGTATGTCCCTCGACACTGGTGCGGACGTAGTCGTCACGCAGGCGCGATGCTTTTGTTTAGTCACCGCCTACGACGGCCGATGGCACGGGGACTCATTGGGACAATCGAACTGATGGTCGCGGTCGTACTCGCCGCGCGGGTCACCCTCCTCGGTGTCGACAACCTCGCCCGCGGCCAGACGGCGATCGGTGCGGTCTTTCTCGGGTTAGCCGCCGCCTTACTGGTCATCGAATGGGTCGCACCCTCCCCGACGGACATCCCCGGTGCAATCGCCGGGCGGGCGCGCAGTGCGCTCCCCGGTGGGAAGCCGCCGGACAGTGGCGACGACGACTAACCCTCGTCGCGCCAGCGATCCGGACATCGGTGGCGAAACTCATGACGGCTATCGGGCTACCGTGTTGTCACGTTCATAGCGTCGAGACGTGGCAAGACCCGACGCTATCGAAACAGAACCACTCGGCGAGCAATAAGGAAATTGGACGCGTCAGTCGGCCGCGAGGGTCTCGCTGGCGTCGTCGAGCAGTTGCTCGATGGAACGGTCGCTCGGCTCGTTTTCCAGCAACACGTCGATTGGGAGCGTCGGCGCGCCGTCGACGAGGTTCTCGAGCAGGACGAGTCGCTCGCGAGCCCGGGACATCCCGACGTAGAACACGCGCCGTTCGTTGTCGGTCAGCGTCGGGATGGGACTGGTGTGTTTCGTGAACTCGTCCATACCGGGGACCTCGATACCCTGCTGGTCGACAGTCGCGGCCATCTGCTCGACGACCTTCTCGGTGAGGTCGGTCGCGACGAACACGTGGTCGGCCTCGCGACCTTTGGCGGAGTGAATCGTCCCCACGCGGACGCGGTCGGCGTCCATCCCGGTGTAATCGCCGGTGAAGTACGCGTCGACGGTCCGCTCCTGGAAGTTGGTCACCTTCCGGAGCATATCGCCCGCCGAGGCCGCGTCGGGGAGGAACGGAACGTGGTCCCGGACAACGTCGGGTTCAATCTCGATGTCGGCGATGTCCTCGTCCTCGTGGGACTCGTCGATCTCTTCGAGCGCGTCGAAGAGTTCGTCGCGTTCGCCCGTGCCGAAGGCGGAGTCGACGAGCATATCGGCGAGCCGGCGCGCTTCGAGCACCGTGAGCGGTTCGTCGGCTTCGACGGCTTCAAGCCCGTTGACGTACTGGGTGAGCCGGTCGGTCCACATCCGCTGGTCGGTGAGACAGGAGAAGGGGATCCCGTTGTCGATGAACTCGTCGATGAACTGGAACATCTGGTAGCGGGCCCGGAACAGCACCATCACCGTCTCGTCGGACTGCTCGATGGTCCGCGTGACGTTCCGGGAGAGGTCGAACATCGAGGGGTTCTGGACCGCCTCGACGCGGCCGCCCTCCTTGCGCGGATTGAGGTCTTTCTCTTGGCGTTTCTCGATGTGGCGCACCTCGCGGTTGACGACGTTCAGGATGCGCGAAGGAAGCCGGTAGGAGTTCGGCAGAACCTCGTCCTGGGTGACGACTTCCTCGAGCAGGAGGTCGGGGTCAGCGCCCTGCCAGGCGTAGACGACCTGATCGTCGTCACCGGCGATGAGCACCCGCTCCATGTGGGGTTTCCACTCGTCGTACACGTCGTACTGCAGCGTCGTGATGTCCTGAAACTCGTCGATGATGAGGTAATCGACGTTGGGGAGCAGCGAGCGCTGGGCGACCCGTTCGAGCATGTCGGCGAAGCCGGTCAGGTCGTTCTCGCCTTTGTACGTGCGCCAGCCGCGAATGGCGCTGGGCACGTCGATGCGGTCGTCGTCGGTCGGCCAAGTCGGCGTGTACTTGTTGCCGGTCTGTGCGTTGTCGTCGATCTCCGGCGGCAGTCGGACCTCCTCGTCGTCCCACTTGAACGGAACGTCGTACCAGTCGGCCACGTCACGGCGGGTCCGCTGGAGCCACTGGCTCGTCGCGATGATCTTGTTCCCGATGGTAGTCGAACGGGCCGACCGGCGTCGGGAGCCTTCGTACTCGTCCTCGTATTCGATACCGAACTCCTCGCAGAAGGCCTCCTTGTCGTCTTCACCGACAACATCGCCACGGGAGAGGTTCAGCAGTTCGTACGCCTTCGCGTGCATCGTACAGACGTTCCCGCGGAGGGCGCGAGGGGACAGTCCGAGTCGGTCTGCGAGCCGTTCACGGATCTCGGCCGCCGCCGCACGTGTGTACGAGACAACAAGTACGTCACGGAAATCGACGTCGTCGTCTTCCAGCAGTTCGTCAACGCGGTCAAGCAGCGCCGTCGTCTTCCCGCTACCGGGCCCACCGAACAGGCGGACAACCTCGGTGGTCGAATCAGTCATTGAACATGTAGTGGGACCGCGGCCAAATAAACAACGTGCTTTGCGGGGACGATAACTGACAGGCGAACCCAAACGGATTTCTCACCGGTACAGCGACACGTACAGCATCGCGAACCCGATGATGAACGGGATCGTCTCCGCCATCTGGAAGAACACACGAACGATGGCACCAGTCTCGCCGGCGCTCAGTTGCGTGATGACACTGGAGATAGCGACGCCCATACTGATGAACGCAAAGCCGACAAACGCGTACTGGAGACGTTCTGACGGACGCTTCCGGTAGGCCTGAAAGCTAATCAGGGTGATCCCGAGCGTCAGCCCGAACACCACCATCCGCATCAGGATGAGCACGCTACGTGCGATAGTCACGCCAGTCGTCATGCGGTCACCCGTCTATTGGTCGGCACACTCATTCCGGGTTCAGCTCGTCCCAGAGCTGACTGAACCGGTCCGGGAGGTTCTCCTCCCGATAGATACGTACTTTGTACTCCTCGTCCTCAAGCGATATGACCGTCGACTCGAAGTTGGACTCGTACACCTTGTAGTGGTTTCCGTCCTCGGCGACGAGCGTCCGGTCGGTGATGAGGTCGTACTCGTCGAGCAGTTCGATACGTCGATACACCGTCGGCAGCGAGAGGTCACACTCCTCTGCGAGTTCCTTCGCCGACTGCGGTTCACGACTGATTGCGGCGAGTACACGGCGCGCGTGCTGGTCGCCGATCGTATCGAGAATCTCCTCGATGCTCTGTTCCTCAGCCACTACACCAAGATTCGCGTCATATTATATAAGCGTTTTCGAGCACTGTGGTGGTTTCACGTTCAGAAAACACTGCCCCGTTTATATCATGATAGCCCCTGTAGCACTCAGTGCGGATTGCGTTCAGGTGAGACGATGTCCGGAGACAACCTCCGTCGCGTGACGACGGGCAAGATGCAGGGCCAGAATGCCGATGAGCGAGTGACCCCTCTCGGCGATACAGAGCGCCCGGAATCGCATGACCCACCCAGTCGTGACGCCATTACGGAGTCGCTGTTGGACCCGGTCATTGACGACGTCGTCGACGGCGAGACCGCGGTCGATGACGGTCTAGTCACACAGAGTCTGGAAGAGATCCTACTGGCGATGATCGCAGTCGCCGATGGTGGCACCCACGGGACCGGACTGATGGAGGAACTAGAAACCCAGTTCGGTGCCGAACTGAGTCCGGGGACAGTGTATCCCCGGCTGCACGAGTTAGAAGCGGATGGCACGCTCCAGATGCACGAACTCGTCCAGACGAAACAGTATGGAATCGCGGACGATGCGGCTGCAAAGGAGCAGATCGCAACGTCCGCGTACCAACATCTCGCGCTCGGGCTGTTCCTCCATGCGTCGCTCGATGCGCTGTAACCACCACGAACCGGTCATCTCGCCGACACACCCCCCAATCGTCGGCTACGAGCCGGTCGGCCCGCCGACACATCACCCCCAACCGTCGGCTGGCCACACAAAGACTCCCCACTTCCTTTCTACGCAACGTAACGCAGTTCCGACTGTCTGCGCCGTTGCTGTCTCGACAAGGGACGGCGTGAGGCCCATCTCAGTAGGGAACGAACTGTCGGTTCTGCAGGTCAGTACCGCCGCTACCGGATGAAAGGAGGAAGACCGAAAAGTGGAGTATCCTTACCGTACCGGTGTCCAGCCACACACCGAGCACTGTGCCGCTGTCGACTCGTGAAGACCGCCGCAATCAGGGCACTGCTTCTTGTTATAGCTCTCTTCCCAACCACTCTGGTCCACGTCGTGACCACGCTGGGAGAGGAACTCGTCGAACATATCGTCACTACTCGGTGCGGACGCCATACATGATATGGTATAGCACATCAGTATATAGGTTTAATGGTATTGTGAAACATTGCCATAAGTAACGACGCACCACGTGCGACGAGACGGCCAGTCACAGCGAGCGGTGCCACTCAAGAACCGTACGACCAGCAACAGCGCTAGATGAGCAGTCGTTCAGACAGTGGGCTGGACCCGATTGTGTCCGGTACCACCCGTTAGCTGTCGGTCTCAACCGGGTGGGTGTAGTCAACAGTGAGACGGGCGCTAGCGATGAGCGCGTTTGCGATGGCCTCCGTCGCCGGTTCCTGTTCGGTTCCCCCCTCGATAGATAACTCTTCGCCGAGTGCGTACACCTGAAACCGGTGTTCGTAGGGCTGTCCGGCTGGTGGACACGGCGGTTCATACCCCGGCTCGTTGGGGGGCTGTGTTCCCTGTCGAGCACCGCCGAGCGTATCGAGGGTCGGCTCGCGAGGGAGTCCGGCCGGAATCCGTTCCGTCTCTGGCGGGACGTTCCACAGCGTCCAGAACACCGGCTGGCTAAACACGCCGCCGTCGTACTCGGCTGTGATGGCAAGCGCTGCCGTCGGCTCCGGGACGCGCTCGATGACAAAGGGCGGCGAAACGCCGTCGCCGTCGCAGGTGAACTGGGCCGGGAGCTCGTCTCCGGAACTGAACGCAGGGCTTGACACTTCGAAGGCCGATGTTGTGTCGTCCGACTGCCCGGTACAGCCCGCGCTCCCGACCAGTGCTGACACCCCGAGCGTCTGGACGAAGTGGCGACGGCGCATATCAGAGTGGGAGGGACAGGTAGTAATCTGCCTTGTGATACCCCGCCACGTCCCACGTCGAATCCGGGGACGGGACACCACTGGTCCCTATCAGGGCGAACATGTTCCCTCCCGTCACCAGCGGCTGAGAACGTCTTGCCCCCTTCTTATTTTGGGGGTACTGGAGTTCTAACCACATGGAACTCAAACGCAAAACGATCGCGAAGGTGATCGCCGCCGCGTTCGTCTTCAACCTCATCGTCATGGGGGCCGGCGCGTGGATCGCGTATCAGGAAGCGCCACCAATCCCCGAGCAAGTCGTCGGACCCGACGGCGAGACGCTCGTCACGGGTGAGGACATCCGCGACGGGAAGAAGGCGTTCCAGAAGAACGGGCTGATGAACCACGGTTCGATTCTCGGAAACGGCGCGTACTACGGCGCGGACTACACCGCTGACTCGCTGGAGTTGAAAACCCAGCATATGCGGACGTACTACGCCGAGGAGCGCTACGGGTCCGAGTACGAATCGCTGTCGACGGCCGAACAGGCCGCCGTCGACGATGACGTCAAACAGGACCTCAGTGGAGAGTACGAGGGCGGAAACATCGAGTACACCGCCGCGGAGCTGTACGCCCACCAGCAGGTCCGTCAGGAGTATGTCGAGCGGTACCACGAGGGGAGCCACGAACGAGGCGTCCCCGAGGGGATGATCGACTCCGAAGCCGACGCCCGACAGTTCGCCGACTTCGCCATGTGGACGGCGTGGTTCTCCCACACTGACCGCCCGGGCGGCGAGCACTCCTACACGAACGACTGGCCGTACGAGCCCGCCGCCGGTAACGACGCGACCGGCGCGGCGATGACCTGGAGCGTCATCGCGATGGTCCTGCTCGTCGCCGCCGCCGGTGGCGGCATCTGGCTGTACCAGTCCGTCAGCCTCCCGGAACCGTCCGCCGGCGACCTCTCGGTTCCCGAGCCGGGCGACGTGAGCATCTTCCCCAGCCAGCGGGCCGCTCTGCGGTTCATCCCGGTCGCCGCCGGGTTGTTCCTCTCGCAGGTGTTACTCGGTGGGTTGCTCGCCCACTTCTACATCGAACGAGCCGGCTTCTTCGGCATTGAGGAAATATTCGGCGTCCACATCCTCCAGCTACTGCCCTTTGCCATAGCGAAGACCTGGCACATCGACCTGGGTATTCTCTGGATCGCCGCGACGTGGCTCGGGGCGGGGCTGTTCCTCCCGCCGCTGCTGACCGGCCACGAACCCAGGCGACAGTCGACGTATATCAACATCCTACTCGGAGCTATCGTCGTCGTCACCGTCGGCGGCCTCGGCGGCATCTGGCTCGGCTCGCACGGCTACTTCGGCGACCTCTGGTGGCTGTTCGGCAACGAAGGGCTAGAGTACCTCGAAGTCGGGAAGGTCTGGCAGGTCGGACTGCTCGCCGGCTTCGGTCTGTGGGCCGTCCTCTCGATTCGAGGCCTGAAGCCGCTGCTGGACCGCGAGCCGGTGTTCGGCCTCGCACACATGATCCTGTACGCCGGCGGTTCCATCGCGCTGCTGTTTACCGCCGGGTTCTTCTTCACCCCCGAGACGAACATCGCCGTCACGGAGTTCTGGCGCTGGTGGGTCGTCCACATGTGGGTCGAGGGGGCCTTCGAGTTCTTCATCGTCGCCATCATCGGGCTGACGCTGGTGTCGATGAACCTGCTCAGCCGCCGCAGCGCCGAGAAGGCAGTCATGCTCCAAGCGTTGCTGGTGATGAGCACAGGTGTCATCGGCGTCTCCCATCACTACTGGTGGGTCGGGATGCCCGATATGTGGGTCCCCATCGGGAGCGTGTTCTCGACGCTGGAACTGCTCCCGCTGGTGTTCATCCTCTATGAGGCGCTGGGCCAGTACCGGACGATGTCGGAAACCGGCGGGTTCCCCTACAAGCTCCCGTTCATGTTCATCATCGCCAGCGGGGTCTGGAACTTCGTCGGGGCCGGCGTGCTCGGGTTCTTCATCAACCTCCCGCTGATCAACTACTACGAGCACGGCACCTACCTCACGGTCGGCCACGCTCACGCCGCGATGTTTGGGGCCTTTGGCTTCCTCGCGCTGGGGATGGTCACCTATATGCTCCAGCTCGCCATCAAGCCCGGCCGCTGGGACGGCTCCTGGCTCCGGGCGGCGTTCTGGTGCTGGAACGTCGGCCTGGCGCTGATGGTGTTTGTCTCCGTCCTGCCCGTGGGCTTCCTCCAGTTGGAGGCGGCGTTCACCGGCAGCTACGCCGCCGCCCGGAGCGTGGCGTTCTACAACCAGCCGCTCGTCCAGACGCTGTTCTGGGCGCGACTCCCCGGTGACACGCTCATCATCCTCGGGACAGCGATCTACGCGGCCGACCTGATCCGCAAGCGGTTCGTCCTCCGGAGATCCGAAGACGACCCCACGGTTGAGGACATGGCCGTCGCGGAGGGCGTCATGAGCGACGACTGAGTAACCGCCGGTCTTCGGCTGTGGTCATTACAGCCGGAACACGACTTGGCCGACAGAAACGAAAAGAGAGTGAAACGCCGGATCTAGACGGGGAACTGCGTCGCCGTCCCGGCGACGATGACCCACGTCACAAGAACGGCGTTGATCGTCGCGCCGACCCAGACCCGACCCGTCTTTCTGAAGAAGTACGTGCTAACGAAGGCCACGATGCTGAGCAGAGCGACGAACTGCAGCGCCAGGATTGTCAGCAGTGGGTGGCCAAGCGGCAGGGGCTGACCGGTCAGCAGCGGGATGTACTGAATCGCTAGCAGGACGACGAATCCACCGACGACGATGAGCCAGTTCGTCGCCATCGCCCGGCGAAGCGACCGGGACTCGCCCTCGGGACGGAGCTGGCCGTGCAGGAGCGCGCCGAGGACGACGAAGAAGGCGAACAACGGCAGGAGATACGAGAAGCTGATCCGGAACTGCGCCGGAGAGAGGAGTTTGATGGCGAACACCCAGATACGGAAGTCCGTCTGGAACAGGAACGCCACGACGGCCTCAAGCAGGTACAGCACGGCGACGGTAGCGACGCCGGCCAGAACCGAGACACCAACCGTTCGCGCGCCGTCGCCCGTATCGAGACCGTAGTTCGCCAGCGACACGGACGGGTCATCGGCGTTGCTCGTGTAATGCCACACCGCGAACAGCACCGCCGTGATGACTGTGTTCCCCAGCGCCCAGACGATCACGCCGTTGTTGATCTGCTGTGGGAACAGCCAACTGAGCCCGATGATCGACGGTGCGATGTCCTGCAACGGGAAGTACGTCACAATCGGGATGGCCGCTGCGAGGAGCGCCGCCGCGTACCGCTTGGCGCCGGTCATCCCCTTCCCATCAGGATACTCCCGTCGAAGCCTGTCAGTCGATGCCCGCTCGATGAGCAGTCCACCGGCCGGGAACAGTGACAGTACACCGCCAATGAGGGCGATAAAGGTCCCCAGCGATTTCCAGTACCAGACCTGATTACTGGGGTCCATCTCGTCTTCACCTTCGAGCGTGAGCTGGAGCCATTCGACGGACGCGCCGATGGCTGCGGTCGAGAAGTGGTCGCCGGGGTGGGTCGTTGCCGGCGTGTACAGTTGCCGTGCGGTCCCGTCCTCGACGCTGCCGTAAGTGCGCCCCTCTTCAACGGCGCTGTCCGTACCGAACACCGTCTGGAGTTTTTCGCTCTGCTCAACGTCGGAAGCACTCGCGGTCCCCCACATCAACGGGGCGAATTCGTCGTACTCGCTGAACACGACGGCGAGGTTCCGTGGGAACGAGTCAGTGCCTTCGGGGGCACGGTTCGAACCAGTCGATGACCCCTCAATGACCATCGATTCGTACCCGTCCGGATGGGCCGCGGCCGCCGTGATGACAGTCCAGCCGCCCATCGAGTGCCCTTCGAGCCCGATGTTTTCGTTATCGACGTAGTCCAGCGAGCGGAGATATTCGAGGCTGTCGGGGCCACCGTAGCCGTTCTTGAACGCTGGCGGGTCCGAGTAGCCGTGGCCGGTCTGGTCGATAGCGAGCACGACGAAACCCCGTCTCGCGTACTCGATAGCGAACGGCGATTGCGTCTCTTTCGAGTTGATATACCCGTGGACGGCCAACACCCCCGGTTGTGGGGACGCGCTGCTCGCCTCCTCAGGGACGTACAGCGTCCCGCTCATCATCGTTCCGTTGGTCCCGGAGAACTTCACGTCGCGAACCTCGACGGAACCGGCGTCTGTTTGTACTGTCCATGCGAGTCCGCTTCCGCTGAATATCAGGAGTAGCGACACTGCAGCTACGAACCACAGTCGTCTATTATCGTTCATTATATACCACGGCAACAGGTGAGACACTCAGGGAATTAAACTTACTGTAAACTCCAAGCCAACGGTAAAGAATTGGGAGGGTATCTAAAATTGGTATTCTAACCCGCTGAGATGGAGATCTGACCCCCTTCACGTACTGGATGGTGCTCCAGTTCCCACTTCATTACCAACTATTCAGCATTACCAATAAACCGGCTTTCGGGCTTCTACGGCCACAGATAGCCACTTCAGTCTTCGGCACGCTCCCCATGGACGAGGTTACGCGCCGCCGAGCTCGTTTGTCCAGAGGTGTTCGATGTCGGCTTCGAGATCTGCCGTGTCGAGCGCCTCGACGCCGGCCAGGTACTTACGGGCGTCTGTGAGGTGCTGCTGGACTGCGGCCACATCGTCAACCGACTTCGCGGCACAGAGCGACACCCGCGCCCGGTTGATTTCCAGTCGCTCCCCGAGCGCCTGCGTCGCCGGGATGTCGTGCTCGTCGCTGAGCTGTGCCATGCGGTCTAGCACGCTCGTCGGGACTTCCAGTTGAGCCGCAATGTCCCGCGACGGCAGGTCGACCGTGACATCGGTCGTCTCACACTCACTCTCCCCCCACGGCGCGATAACGTACTCCTGTCCCTCTGTGGACATATGACACAGGACACCCCAGCCACTCATATTTACTCACAGGCTACCAGGAAGAATAAAGCGAATACCGATCGGTTCGATGGCGTTAGTCGTCGGCTTCGGCTGTCTCTGACCGGGGAATTGTCACGTTCGTGAGCCCCGCCTCGATTTCGTCGCGTCGGCTCTCGAACTTCCCGGGCAGCACCAGCCGGCCACCGAGGTCGTCACGCGGTTCATCGCTGTCGTAGCCGGGGCCGCTTGTGGCGAGTTCGAACAAGATGCCGCCGGACTCCCGGAAGTAGACCGACCGGAACCAGTGACGGTCGATCTGTGACGTGGGGCGTAGCCCCGCGCCACGGACGGCCTCGCGCATCGACTGCTGGTCCTCGTCGGTCGGCGTCTGGAAGGCGACGTGGTGAACCGTGCCGTGGCCCTGCCGGCCGCCCTGGATTGTCGGTAACACGTCGACGTACTTCCCGACGGTCCCCGTCGCGGCGAAGCGGGTCCGCTCGTCGCCGGGCGTGTCGCCCTGTGCCTGTTCGGTCCCGACTTCTTCTAAGCCCATCGTCTGGAGCAGTTCCTCCGTCGGTTCGGGGTCAGCCAGCCACAGCGTCACGGAGTGGAAGCCGCGGATCGCGGCGTCTTCGGGGACAAACTCTGTCCATGGCTCAGTCGGGTCGTCGTCGGGAATCTCGACTTCGACCAGTTCAACCGGAAGCCCATCCGGGTCGCGGAACGGGAGAACAGTCTCGCCGAACCGCTCAACGCGGTCGTCGTAGTCGACGCCGTACTCGTCGAAGCGGCCCTCCCAGTAGTCGAGGCTCCCCTCGGGAACGCGGAACGCGGTGCGTGAGACCTGTCCGGAGCCGACCTTCCCCTGTGCATGGTCCTCCCACGGGAAGAACGTCATGCTCGTTCCCGGGTTCCCCTCGGCGTCGGCAAAGAAGAAGTGGTACGTACTGGGGTCGTCCTGGTTGATCGAGCGCTTGACGAGCCTGAGTCCAAGCGTTTCGACCCAGAAGTCCATGTTCTGCTGCGGGTCGCTCGCAATACATGTCACGTGGTGGATACCCGGTGTCGGGGTGACTTCGGTCATTGGTATCAATACGTGCCGGAACTACTTGAGTGGCTGCTGACGCGAGTGTTACCGGGTTACAGTCGATGAGAGCAGTTGGCGCTGCCGAGTCAGACGACGGACAGCAGCTATATATGATACTGGTGGGACATTCGCGTATGGCAGACGCGGACCGGACAGCGATTCTCGGCGGGACCTTCACACCGATTCACAACGGCCACCGGGCGCTCCTACACAAAGCGTTTCAGACCGCAAGCCACGATGGGAGTGGCGACGGCCACGTCATCGTCGGGCTGACGAGCCCCGAACTGGCCACAGAGACGCGTAGCGACCCAACACACGTCAAGCAGCTGGGTGCGTACGATGACCGTCGGAGCGCGCTCGTTTCCGAGTTGGACCAGTTGGGTGAGCCATACACCGCCACGTATGAGATTGTCCGATTGGACGACACGCAGGGACCGGCCGCGACACGGGCGGACGTGGATGCGCTCGTCGCGTCGCCGGAGGCAAAGGCGCAGCGCCGCGCCTACGAACTCAATCAGCAGCGGCGGGAGTCGGGGCTCCATCCACTGGAAATCCACACGCCGCCGTTCGTCGTCGCCGAGGACGGCACGCGAATCAGCAGTACCCGGATTCGAAACGGCGAAATCGACGTGCACGGCCGCCTGCTCGACGCGTCGGAATGAGATCCAGCTGATAGGCTCCAGTGTCTCCACGCGCTATGCCGTCACTCTCTGGTATCTAACCCAGCCCCGTCCAGCCGTTCGGCGGCACTATCGACAGTCAGCGGCACGTCCGCTGTTCGGCCCTCGAACAGCCTGACAACCTGTGGCGGGCGCAGGTCACAGTCCCGCAGCAGGTCAGTGTCTGTCAGGATGTGTCGGGTCGTCCCTCTCGCAGCAATCGTGCCGGTATCGTCAAGCAGCAGCACCCGGTCTGCGACGTGTGGAACGAGTTCGGTATCCGGCGTCGAAACGACGAGCGTGACGCCGTCGGCCGCGAGTTCGTCGAGCAGGTCGAGAATCGTTTCGCGGTTCGCAGCGTCGACGTTGCTCACTGGCTCATCAAGCAACAGCACGTCTGGTTCGACGGTGAGCGCGCTGGCGAGGGCGGCTCGGCGCTGTTCGCCGCCGCTAAGCCGGAACGGCGGCTTCGACAGGAGGCCGTCGAGGTCGAGCCGGTCCGCGACTCGCTCGACGCGGCGGTCGACTTCCGCGCGGTCGCAGTCGAGTTGTGCTGGCCCGTAGGCGAGGTCCTCGCGGACGGTCGGATTGAACAGGTAGTCGGCGGGGTTTTGCGTGAGGACGCTCAACCGACTACGGACGGTATCGGCGTCGGTCGTCGCCCCGAAGTACCGTACCTGCCCGCCGTCAGGGTCGACTAACCCACCCATCAGTTCCAGCAGCGTCGACTTGCCAGCCCCGTTCGGGCCGAGCAGTGCCACACGCTCGCCGCGCTCGATGGACGCGTCGACACCGTCTACGGCCAATGTTTCGTCGGGGTAGGCGTACCGGAGGGCAGTCGCCTCGATGGCAGTCACGCGACCACCACCACGACGGCGAGTGCGACGACCAGACCGAAGGCGAGGTCGGCCCGCCCGAGCGGTTCTCTCGGCTGTACCGGCGTCGAGCCGGTGCCGCCGCGGGCGCGAGCGGCCCGCTGGACCCGCTCGCCGCGCTCTAAACTCCGGACGAGAAACGAGCCAACGAAGTGTCCCGAGTCACGCCAGTTCCGGCGAAGACTCGGCTCAGCAATGGTTCGGCTCCGTCGAGCCCGAATCATACGTTCGAGTTCGGCGAAAAAGAGGAGTAAATAGCGGTACGTGATTCCGAGCAGTGAGACGGCAATCGGCGGGACTCGGAGCCGGCGAAACGCCGCCAGCAGGTCGGCGAAGCGGGTCGTCAACAGCAGCACGGACAGGAAGCCGACACACGCGGTTACGCGGACGGCGAACGTGAGCACGTAGTCGACGCCAGCGGCCGAGAGCGGGAGCGACCCCAGCGAGGGGCCACCCATCAAGAACGCTTGCGGCGCGACGACCACGAACGCAAAGACCGGTGGCCCGGTCAAGCGACCCAGAAAAGTACGGACGGGGACCCGCGACAGCGCCGCGAGCACTGTGGCGAAAAGCGCGAGCGCGCTGACGACTGCCAACGCCCGCTGTGTCACGGTCAGGGTGACAAGCATTGCGATGCCGACGAGCTTGACCGTCGGCGTAACGGCCTGAAGAAACCCGTCCCGCTCCGGGAGGTCCTCCGCGAGCAGGAACCACTGGGCGCTGGCCGCGATAGCCGCGACGGTCCGGTCAAGCAGGTCTCTGCCGGACATCAGTTACTGGCGCTGGTCGGTATTCGCCCCGAGCAGGCGACCGATGCCAACACCGAGCAGGAGCGTCAGTGCCGTTCCGACGACAGCCGACACGAACGTCCCGGTCGCGCCGCCGAATCCGGGGACACCGTAGTCGGGGAACAGCGCGGTACCGACGGCGGTGGCGTGTTCTGTCGCACCTGTCGTCTCGGCGGCGTTCTCGAGCGGTTCGGCGTAGCCGACCTGCCCGGCTGCCCACCCGAACACTGGCGCAAGCAGCGTTAGGACCAAGAGCGCGGCGAGCGCACGGGGCAGCCAGTCGGGGCGGGCTCCAGCCATCACGCGCTCACCTCCGAAGCGGCGTTCGGCCGGAGGTCGGGGCGAGCGCGGGCGAGGTAGCGATAGACCGAGGCGGTGATGGCCCCCTCAATCAGCCCGAGTACGAGATGCCCGACACCCATTATCGACAGCGTCGTCAGCAACTGGTACTGAAACGCCGAGGAAAGGCCGAGCTGGAGCGCGGCGGTTAGTGCGCCGGCCGTGATTCCCAACCACCCCGCGACGAAGGCGGCGCGGAACTCACCGTAGGGAACGAGCAGGCGATAGATGGCGTAGCCGACATACACCTCGACGACAGCCATGTTGAACACGTTCGCGCCGAGCACCACGAGCCCGCCGTCACCGAAGACGAGCGCCTGAATCGTGACGACAGTCGCAACACAGAGTGCACCCAGATGCGGGCCGAGAAGAATCGCCGCGAACGCGCCCCCGACGAAATGGGCGCTGGTTCCGCCCGGAATCGGCCAATCGAGCATCTGTGCAGCGAAGATGCTCGCCGCGACGACGCCGAGCAACGGTGCGCGCGCATCAGATATTTCACCGTTGACGCGCTTCGCAGCAACGCTCAAAACGACGACCGCAAGCGCACCAAACAGCAGTGCAAGCGGCAGATCGATATATCCGTCGGGAATATGCATACTACTCAGGTCTGGTCCCGGCGCTGTAATAATACTTTTTCATCGGGCAGTATTACTGCCGGCGGGTGAGTATTACCGAAGCCCGGATACCCATATGCGGGCCCGTCCCTATCGACACACATGAGTGACGATCTCGACCGGATCAGTCTGACACTCCCGTCGTCGATGGTCGACCGGCTCGACGGCATCGTCGACGAGTGGGAATACGCGAGCCGGTCGGAGGCGATACGGGACTCACTGCGTGACTTCTTTGCGACCTACGAGTGGGAATCCGGTGACGAACAACACCATCACGGGACGATTGTCATCGTGCACGACCACCACGTCTCGGGTATCGCTGACGAACTCCAGACGGTCCAACACGAGATGGCCGACATCATCACGTCCGTCCAGCACATCCATCTCTCCCACGATACCTGTATGGAGACGCTGGTCGTTGAGGGCGCGGGTGGCACAATCACCGAGTTGGCCAACCGACTCCGTGCGATTGGTGGCGTCCAGCAAGTCAAGGTCGTCGTTGTCGACGAGTGATCAGCGGACGGTGAGCGGGGGCGGGCCCGAAGCAATAGGGCTATTCAGTCCAGCAGATAGCCATCTTATAGGCGGTTTTGAGACAACAGAAATGGGCCCTGCCGGATTTGAACCAGCGCTCAATCGGTTATGAGCCGATCGCTTTAACCAGACTAAGCTAAGGGCCCTTCAGAATGGTGTTGATGAGTCCGCATCTTTAGCCTGTCGGGTTGGAGTGGTGGGGTTCGGAGAGACAGGTGGGCCAATACAGAGTGTCAATACATCGCTCGTATGTTCACGCTCCAGCGCCGTAGAAGCCGATAGCAGCAGAGTCACAGCACTCGTCGGTTAGTGAGTGAAAGAACGACGCCACCGCCAGGGCTCGAACCTGGGACAACCTGGGTAACAACCAGGTGCTCTACCAACTGAGCTACGGCGGCGCGAACGCATTCAGTCATTGCCAGAGTTGGTAATTAGGGCTTTCGTTTCCAGTCGGCATCGACACGCTTTCACGCACTTGTGCGCAAGCGGCGGTATGAGCGATGAGTTCGACGCCGTCGTCGATACGGTGCGAGCGCGGGTCTCGCCCACTGACGACGAACGAGCGCAATTACAGCGGGTCGCCGACGCGGTGATGGCCGACGCCGAAGCAGCCATCGCCGACCTTCCAGTCGATGCGGAAGTGGTGCAGGTCGGCTCGACGGCACGGGGAACGTGGACCGCTGGGGACCGAGACGTGGACGTGTTCGTCTGCTTTCCGCCGTCTCTCGATCGCGAGCAGTTGGAGGAGTACGGGCTGGCCGTCGGGCACGATGTCCTGCCCGATGGGCGCGAGGAGTACGCCGAGCACCCCTACGTCGTCGGCGAGCGCGAGGGATACGCCGTGGACCTGGTGCCCTGCTATGCGGTCGAGGACGCCACCGAGATCCAGTCCGCGGTGGATCGGACGCCGTTCCATACCAGATATTTGCAGGAGCGACTGGACGACAACAGCGCGGCAGAGGTGCGGGTGGCAAAGCAGTTCCTGAAAGGCATCGGCGTCTACGGGAGTGATCTCCGGACACAGGGGTTCTCTGGGTATTTGACGGAATTACTGGTGCTTGAGTACGGCGGCTTCCGGGCGTTCCTCGAAGCGGTCGCGGACTGGCACCCGCCGGTTCGGCTGGACCCCGAGAGCCACGGGAGCGAGACGTTCGACGACCCGCTGGTCGTCATCGACCCGACGGACCCGGAGCGCAACGTCGCGGCGGTGCTGTCTGAGACGAATGTCGCCACGCTCCAGCACTACGCACGGGACCTACTCGCCGAGCCGCGAGCGTCGCTGTTCACCGAGGACGAGCCTGAGCCGCTCGCAGCGGCAGATGTCGAAGCCGTCGTGTCACAGCGAGAAACGACACCAGTGGCGCTTCGCTTCGTCGCTCCAGATGTCGTCGACGACCAGCTCTGGCCGCAACTCCAGAAGTCCCTCAATGGGCTCTGCAGCGAACTCGACCGACGTGGGTTCGAGGTCCTGCGGTCGGCCGCGTTCGTCGAGGAGGACAGCAGTGAGGCGGAAACGCCGGACGGCGAAAGTCAGGAACGGGACGCCGTCCTGCTGCTCGAATTCGCCGTCGCCGAGCGGCCGGCCGTCGAGCGCCACGAGGGGCCGCCGGTCCACGTCCGCGAGCACGCGAGTGGGTTCTTCGAGAAGTACGACGACGACCCCGAGGTGGCCGGCCCCTTCATCGATGGCGGCCGCTACGTCGTCGAGCGGCCACGGGCGGTCACCACAGCTACTGGGTTCCTGTCGAGTGCTGCCGTCTACGACGTTGGACTGGGACCGCGGATCGAGTCGACGCTGGAGAACGGGTACGAGGTACTGGTCGGCACAGATATCGCAGTGCTTGCCGACGGTTTCGGTGTCGACCTGGCGAGCTACTTCGATCCGAAGCCCTGATCGGCGAGAGCATCGAGAACATCGCGGGCGTCGTCGCTGACGTCGTCGTCCGGCTCCATCGGCTGGTAGCCGTCGAAGACCTCGTGAACGGTTGTAACCGAATCTGAGAGTGTATCAAGTCCGTACCCGCCTTCGAGAATGATCCCCAGCGCGGCGTCGCAGGTGTCTGTGAGCGAGCGCATCCGGTCAGTCATTGCGCCGTACCCCTCCGTAGAAACGCGCATCCGTGAAATCGGGTCGTGTTCGTGCGCGTCGAAGCCCGCGCTGATGAGCAACAAGTCGGGGTCGTAGTCCCTGATCGCCGGCGCGATGCACTCGTCGATGGCGGCGAGATAGTCGGCGGTATCAGCACCGGGCTTGTACTTCACGTTGAGATTCGTGCCATCGGCGTCGCCCTTGCCGGTCTCTTCGATATCGCCCGTCCCGGGGTAGAGCCCGTCTTCGTGTATTGAGGCGTAGAAAACGTCCGAACGGTCGTAGAAGATATCTTGCGTGCCGTTCCCGTGGTGGACATCCCAGTCGAAGATGGCGACGCGGTCGGCATCGGCTTCGAGGGCCGCCTGTGCGGCGACGGCCGCGTTGTTGATGAAACAGAAGCCCATGGCGTCGTCCCCCACAGCGTGATGACCGGGTGGTCGGCCCAAGGAGAACGGCGTGTCACGGCCGGTATTGCCGTCAAGCGCGGCTTCGGCCGCCCAGACAGCGAGGCCGGCCGACGCGAGTGCGGCGTCCCACGTCTCCTCGACCGCGACGGTGTCGGCGTCCCAGTTCCCGCCGCCGTCGTCACAGAACTCGCGGAACTCCTCGATGTAGTCGGCGTCGTGGACCTCGCGCACGAGGTCGATATCGGCGTCGTCGGCGGTGACGTACTCGACACCGTGGTTCTCTTTGAGCGCGCGCCGTATCGCTCGAAGTCTGTCGGGACTCTCCGGATGTCGCGGCCCGGTGTCGTGGTCCAGACAGACCTCGCGGTAGCCGAAATTCATTCAGTAGTACTGTTCGAGTTCGAAGTACGTTTCAACGTCAGCTGCCTTGATCGTCCGGCGGTCAGCGTGACGAGCCAACGTGGCGGCCGCGGCGGCCGTTTCGTCAGCGTACGTTTCGAGGAGAGACGCGAGCGCGACGCGAGCATCCATGGCGACGCGGTAGTCGTCGTCGATGTCGAGCCGTGCGATGCGGTCGACCGGCGCGACGGGGAGTTCGAGGCCATCCTTTTCAGGGACCTGCTCGATGCCGAAGTCGGCCGGCATCAGCGTCTTTCGCCCGTCCGTGGTGGCCTCCGTGGCTGCCGTGACGGCAAGCGATGCGCCGTGGTCCTGTATTCGACGAGCCAGTTCCTCCGCAGCGTCGGCACTCACCCGGAGCCCGTCCGCGTTCCGCCGAATGACCGCATCCACCGGTGCGAACGGTAGCTCGACACTCATACCCAAACCCGGGAGTGTTGCGGTCTTAAGAGTTTCCGTAGCGTCGCTCGCCGACTCAGAACACGTCCTCAGCGTGGAGCCGGTCGTCACGGAGTTCGCCACGGACCGTTATCTCCTGCCCTAACTGCACGCGCTCGCCGGTTTCGACACTCATCGTCTGCTCGCCGTCGTCGAGTACGACGGGGTCGCCGGTCTGGACGACGGTGCCGGTGAACTCCACCTGCTGGCCGGCGCTCTGTGCGCCACCGTCCGGTGACGTGTCGCCGGTGCCAGCGCTGACAGCGGCCGCCTCGTTGCCGCTGGTGTCAGCGTCAGTGTCGTCCCCTTCGTCGCCGAAGGAGGACAGGCCAGCGTGTTCGGCGTCGGTCGTCTCGGTACTGGCTCCCCCGCCTGCCCCACCGGTCGCCAGATCCGCACCATCATCGAGCACGACAATCGTGGAGTTCCAGCTTGCCGACGCTTCCTTGTCGTCTTGCCAGCCGTCCTGAATCTCGACATCGGCTGCGAGCACTTCGTCGCCCGGTGCGATGTCCTTGTCCGCCTTGTCCCCCCACAGCGCCACACGGATGTCGCCGGTGGCGTCCTGAATGCGGACGTTCCGGACCTGGCCCTCGCTGCCGTCGTCCCGGTCGAACGTCCGCTTGGGGTCAGCCGAGCGCACGACGCCAGCAATATCGGCCGTCTCTTCGAGTTCTACCTCCGCGATTGGGTCGGCGTCGGGCTCGAAGGCCACGTCGTCTTCCACTTCGTCGACGGCCCCCTGGTCGCCGACGTGGAGTTCAAGCGAGCCGTCCCGCTCCCGGACGTAGCCGTCAATTATCTCCACGGCCGCGCCCGCATCGAGTTCGTCGGCGCGGTCGGCCCGGTCGTCCCACAGCGTCACCCGGATGCGCCCCGTCTCGTCGCCGAGGGTGAGGTTCGAGACGCGCCCCTCGCTCCCGTCGTCGCGGTCGAACGTCCGTACCGTGTCGGTATCGAGGACAAGCCCGCGCAGGGTCACGTCGGACTGGCCCATCGTCAGCGCGTCGATGGACGAGCCAGCGCCCGGCTCCACATCGATTGTGGCGTCGTCGTCCGGCTCCGCCTTGTCGACGGACACCTCAAGCCCGTTGTAGCCATCTTTCGGCCGGCCCTTGACCCGGAGCACGTCGCCGACCTCCAGTTGCCCCTCGTCGATATCGACGGCCTGGCCGTCCCAGAAGGCGAGCCTGAGGCTGCCGCTCTCGTCGGCGGCTTCGACGTTGATGACCCGGCCGTCTTCGTCCTCGTCGTCGCGTTCGAAGGTCTTCAGGTCGCCGATGGCCATCACTTTGGCGAGGAATTTGACCTCGTCCATCCCAGGTTCGATATCGGCGATGGCGTTGACCTCGTTCTCGTTGAGCTCGTGGGCCAACAGCATCGCGGCCGTCTCCTCGTCGGCGAGCCCTCCCATCTGCTCGACCTTCTCCTCGACGGCCTCGCGGAACTCCTCCTCGGGGACGTCCGTCTCTAGGTCCTCGTAAATGTCCTCTATCGCACCCATCTATCTATGGGACGCTGGGCTGGGGCGCGCTTAAGCGTTGTCGTTGGGCGAGCGAGCGGCCGCTGTCGGTCGATTTCGGTCGTATCTCGTCCATGACTCGAAGGTGGTCATGGGATGGGATATAAACCCTCGGCTGCTGGCCCGACGGCAGACACTCACATTCCACCACGGTGAGAGCGGCGCAGGTAGCCGTTAGGGTGTCGCCGTTGTTACAGGGTTCAGGCCGTCGCCACTGTCGTGGGAGACAGACACTGTGCCAGGGAGGCCGTTCTCGAACGTCACCGTAGCCTGGTAGTTGATTTCCATAATGGCTTGCGTACACATATCGCCGGCGTCCGGTTTATCCTTCGTCCCAACACTGATACGCAGTTCATCGGCACTCGAATCGTACGTTACGTCTGTTAGGTCGGCCGTTTTGCACCCATCAGATCCCCAGATAGTGCCTTCGACGACGACCTGATCCTCATCGAAAGCCACCGTTGCCGAGCTTGTCTGTGACCCGGACTGTCGCTGGGTAACGCTGAATGTTGTCTCGTTCACACTCGGGGTTTCACTCGCACCCTCTGTGGATGTTTCCCCGCTACCGGGCGACCCACCAAAGCAGCCAGCGAGCACTATCGAACACCCGAGACCACCGTATCGCAGGAGTTGTCGCCGCTTCATATTCGCCTGAATGTAGGCCAGTTGAAAGATAGTCCCGGTCGCTCAAACCAATGTTGTAGCGAAGTGTGCTTACTTGTCGCGTGACGGCACACGAACCGTCACCCTTTTTAGGTGCACCACCCTCTCTGGAAATGAGTCCGGATAGGGTAGTGGACTATCCTCTTGGCTTGCGGAGCCAGGGACCGGAGTTCAAATCTCCGTCCGGACGTTTCTGCCGACGCAAACCGCCGAGCGACAGCGAGGCGACTGCGTCGGCGAAGCTCTGTGCGGAGATTTGAACACGACAGTCGCAGCGCGACAGCCGGGGCGACCGTCTGTTACCGTTCAAACCTCTGTCCGGCCGTTTCCATCACGGCTAGTCGTCCCGTTTTCGGTCGACGCCATCGTCAACGCACTCCCGACGGCCAGGCTAAACGACGCGAGGCCGAGGACGGTGAGCGTCACCACGAGCGCTTGACCACCGGGGAGCGGAAGCTGCTGCTGGAGCGTCACGACGACGTAGGTGGTGACGCCGGCGAAGGCCCCACCCCAAGTACCGCCCCTGCTGAATATCGGGAGGACATTTCGTTGCGTGTAGAGGCTGACAATAGCGGCGAACAACGTCAGGGCAAACGTCGACAGGAGCACGGGATCGGTGATCAAGAACTGCCAGACGAAGACTGTCAGGGCGGACGCGCCGGCCGCACCGAACAGCCATCGACGCCAGGATCGTGGCATATGCTGATTTGCGGTGTCGGTGACAAATCAGTTCGGTTACACGGGTGCCGATGTGGTTTTCCGGCCGCGAGGCGAACCCACCCGTGTGCGCGACCATCTCCGTGCCGGCATCGCAGTGTACAACGAAGGCCGCTACCACGCTGCACACGATGCGTGGGAGGAGTACTGGCTGGACCTCAGCTCGGGCGCCGACGAGCGATTCCTGCACGGCCTCATCCAGTTCACCGCGGTCGTCCACCACGCCAGCGAGGAGAACTGGTCGGGTGCGCAGGGACTTGCCGAGAGCGCGGCGGAGTACCTCGACGGCTTTCCGGACCCGTATCACGGCGTGGCGCTAGACGAGGTCCGGTCGTTCCTCATGGCGACAGCAGCGGACCCGCAGCACGCGGCGACGGACCCGCCGACGCTGACACACGAGGGCGAAGTCATCGGCTACGGCGCGCTGGATTTCGACGCCACGGTCATCACCGCCGAGGTGCTGGCGGAGGCTGGCCGTTACGACGAGGCGGTTATCGCCGACGCTGTTGCCCGTGCGCGGAGTGAACTTGCAGACGGCGGCGACTCGCAGTTCGTCGGGATGCTGTTCTCGTTCGTGCGCGAGCGCGACCAGCGGCCCGTCGTCTACCAGCGGCTTCGGGACCACGTCGAACTAGAACAGCAGAAAGACGACGACGTCCGTGGGCTGTTTGACGGCTCGGGGTAGCGGGCGACCACAGCGGTAGAGACGCCTACGGCTCCGGTTCGGCGATTCGTTCGTCGCCGTCGAAGTGTGCAGAGTTGTCCTGCGGGTCGTAGCCGAGCACGTCCTTGGCGCGCTCGATAGAGTAGTACTTGCGGTCGTTGTCGGAGATGCCGTAGACGATTTCGTACTCGTAGTCGGCCTGTAGCGCGCAGTCGTGGATGTGGGCGCAGTCGCGGTAGGAGAGCCACATCGCCTGCCCGCGTTCGTAGTCGATCGGCGGGTGACCCCGCGTGAGGTTGCCGATGCGGATGTTGCAGACGGAAAGGCCGTGCTTGTCGTGGTAGTAGCGGCCCAGCACCTCGCCGGTGGCTTTCGAGACGCCGTAGAGGTTGCCGGGGCGGGGGAGCTCTGTCCCGTCAAGGCGGTACTGGTCGTCCGGGCGATACATCTCGGGCGTGCGCTCGTCCGTTTCGAAGGAGCCGACGGCGTGGTTCGAGGACGCGAAGACGAACTTCTCGACGCCCTCGTCGACAGCGGCCTCGTACATCTTCTGGGTGCCGTCGATATTGTTTTCGAGGACGGAGTCCCAGGGGGCTTCCGGCCGGGGGTCGCCAGCCAGGTGGATGACGGCGCCGACGCCGTCCATTGCCGCGGCCACGTCGCCCTCGCTGGACACGTCCCCGACGAGGTACTCGTGGTCGGGCTCCTCGGCGGGTGGGCTGTGGAACATGAGTTTCCACTCGTAGGCGTCCTCGAGTCCTTCGAGGATGGCCGCCCCGACAGCGCCGCCAGCGCCGGTGAGCAGAACCGGGTCGTCCATTCGTATGAGACGATACGTCGCACGCAATAGGTAGCTTGCGGTTCGCTTTTGTGTCGCCCAGCCGGACCGATTGTATGGAACCCACAGCTCCGCAGGAGGCGTGTTTCGAAGCGGGCGTCAAGTTCGGCTCGCTGTATCACCAGTTCGCAGGGACACCACTCAGTCCAGAGAGCGCCGACTCGCTCGCAGCGGCGATGGAGGAGGCCATCGAGAACCAGCCCTTCTGTGAGGCGGTCACCGTCAGCGTCCGCACGGAGGCACTGGAAGACGCTATCGCCGAGGGCGGGGCGGACTACACGGAACTCACCGGGCGATTCATCGACGTCGAGATGCAAATCGAATACGAGGGTGTCACGGTCGAGACGAGCATGGCAATGGAGGATGGGTACCCGCTGATGCAGGTCGACGCGGTGCAGGAGTGAAATAGCCAGAGAGCGACCTGAATCCCTGGCACAGCCCCGAAAATTTTACCAGAGCGGGCTGTGAGACTTCCGACATGGCCCTCCACGCAGTCGACGATATCGACGACGCAATCGACGCGACGAAGTCGTTTCTATTCCCCTTCGAGAAGGGAACGTGGCTCCGAATGGCGTTCGTCGTGTTCTTCATCGGTGGTGGCGGTGTCGGACTGAACAACGTCCAGTCGTTCAGCAACTTCGGCGATTTCGGCGGGAACGGCGGACCCAGCGGACCCAGCGGCCCGGGAAGCGAGTTTCAGCTGGCCGCGCCGCTTGAAACTGTGCTGTCCGTGCCCGGGAACCTCGCCCTGCAAGTCTCCGAGCCCGGCGTCCCGTCCGGCGCGCCGGACGAACTACTCGCCGGGGCTGGGCTCCTTGTGCTCGCCGTCATCGGCCTGTTCATCCTGCTGGCACTCGCGTACGGCATCCTGAGTAACTTCATGGAGTTCGTGTTGACCCAGGCGCTCATCAACCGCGAGATACACGTCCGCCGGTATTTCAGTGAGCACGTCGGGGACGGCATACGGCTGTTCCTGTTTCGGCTTGTCCTTGGGATTATCTGGCTCGGCATCGCGCTCGTGATCGGTGCAGCCGGGTTCTTCCTAGTGCTCGGTGGCGAGGCCGCAAACGTCGGGGCGTCGAGCGTCCTCGCGCTATCGGGACTGTTCATCGCTGTGTTCGCGGTGCTCGCCATAAGCTACGGTATCGTCTTCGGGTTCACCACGGTGTTTGTCGTGCCGCTGATGACGGCAGATAATGACGGCGTTCTCTCCGGGTGGTCGCGGCTCTGGGGGTCGATCAAACGCCACCCCAAGCAGTACCTCGCGTATCTGTTTTTCTCCATCGTCCTCCAGATCGGTGTCGGTATCGTCAGCGCGATTCTCGGCATCATCGCGTTCATCGTCGTGCTAATCCCGTTCGGGCTCGTTGCGGCCGCGCTGTATCTCGCGCTCCAGAATACCGTCGGCGTGGTCCTGGCAGGGGTTGTCGGGCTGCTGGGGCTGCTGGTCCTGCTCGTTATCGGTGCGCTCATACAGGTCCCGCTAACGACGTTCCTGCGGTACTACGCGATGCTCGTGCTGGGTGACATCGACGCCGACATGGACCCGATTCCCGAGGTGCGCTCGGCCATCCGGGCCGAGTAGCCACAACGGCTTTTCGGTTTCAGGAATTACCGACCGGTCACGTCCTGCGGTTTCACTTTCACTTTCAGGCGGGCTTTTAATCCCTCACCGCACCAACGTCCCCGTATGAGTCAGTCAAGTCTGGACGACGACGAACTGTTCGGAGAGGCGGCCAATGAAATGCGCACGGACGTCGAGGAGTCGCTTGCGAAGGCTCGCGAGGCACTCCCAGAGGCCGATTCGGTCTGGGACGTGGAGGCCGACAACACGCTCGGCGTGCTGAACTCGCTCAAAACAGCGCTCGACGTGGGCGACGCCGAGGACCACCTCCGCGACGCGAAGAAGTGGTACACGATGGGCGAACGCGCTGACGCCTTCGAGGACGCCGACGACCTCGCCGAGGAGATCGAGACCATCGCGGACCTCATCGACGATGTCGACGACGCCCGCGAGCAGGTCGGCGACCTCACGGCAACGATTCCACAGCTTCGCAGCACGCTCGAAGAGTTCGAGGGTGAAGACGGGGCGGACGCGGAGGCGGACGGCGACGCCGACGCGGAAGCCGAAGCCTGAGCGCAAGCCAGCCACGTCCCGGCGAATGCTCGTCGCGTTCTCCGCCGGTCACCAGCGCATCGCTCGCGTCGTCCAGCGACTTTTCTCCCGTAAGTCCCGGTTTCGGTGTAGTTGACTGCAGAACAGGTCTGGCCGGTACCTGGCAACCGGTGTGACATTCTATCCAAAGCCGTATTTACGGCCGGTCAATCGCTTAAGTATTCGTGGAGCAACAGTTCCGGCCACGCGATATGGACGACAGACTCACACGCCGAACGTTCGTCTGTGGCGTCTCGACTGCTGTAGCGACCGGCCTCGCGGGCTGTAGCGAGGAACAGTCGGGCGGCGGCGCGGGGACACCTACCCGGACAGGGGGAACCGATAGCATGGCGACAGAGCCATCAAGCGGCGGGGACACCGACGCTACAGAGGCGGAAACTGGACAGTATCGGAACGGCGTCGGACAGAACGCCAGCGTCTCCTTTGCGGTCCCAAACGATGCTGCGACCGTTACCAGTCCGTCCGTACAGTGGCGGGCAACCGCCGACGGCGTCACCATCGAAGAGGCAGGGGAAGTGACCAACGGGGCCGGACACTACCACGTCATCGTCGATAGCGACCCCGTAACACCGGGCGAGACAATTCCGACGGACGACACCCACATCCACTACGGGACCGGGCAGCGAGACGGCGTGCTGGAACTGGACCCCGGCGAGCACACGCTGCACCTCCAACTGGGAGACGGCGCGCACACGGCGATGGCACTGACCGACAGCGTCGACGTGACCGTCAGCGACGAGGCAAGCCTCAGTGTCGAGACGAGCGTCGACGGGAGCGTCGTCGACTGGGAGGCCAGTGTCGAGAACTACACCATCGGCCCCACGAGCGACGGTATCACGCCGAATGCGGGCCATCTACACGCGATCATCAACACCAATTTGGTGCCGACCGGCGAGGTCATCCCAAACGATGCTCGACACGTCCACTACGGCGATGGCTCGACGAGTGGAAGCCTCGATCTTGCCGAGCAACTGGGCGACGCCTACGAGAGCGGCGACCACACGATCCACTTCCAGATCGCGTCCGCGACACACCGTGCGACGACGCTCACCGCGTCGGAGACAGTAACGACGGAGTAGCTCGCAGTCTCAGACAGTTTCTCGGCCTCAGACGATAGAGTCCGGGCGTGTCGAGAAGTAGTTGAACACCGCACCGAGCCCGATGCCGTAGACGACGTGAGCGATGAGCGTCAACACTGCGTACAGCACCAGCGTGAGTCCGGACTGGTCGGTGTAGAAGGCGAGCACGAATCCGGTCCACATAGCACCGCCGAAGAACGCGCCGCTGACGGGATCGGACTGGCCCGGGAGGTACGCTTTCAGCGAAGCGAACAGCAGCGGCCACGGGAACATCCCGCCACCGAGGAAAATGAAGAAGCCGAACAGTACCTCCGGAACGTAGCCGGTCAGACCCACAAGTTCGGTGAGGATTGCGAAGTCGTCGAGACTGAACGCGCCCAGTGACTGGGCGATGAGGAAGACGACCGACATCATCGCTGTCCCGACCAGCCCGCCGGCAGCACCGACGACACCGTCGGCGAGAATCCCGGCGAGGCTATCGAACTCCTCGACCTCTGTGAGGCCGTCGTCGTTAATAGGCGGGTCCTCGACGCCGGGTGACGTGTCTTCCATGGTGTGTTGTAACATGGCAGTGGATAAAAAAGTTCCCGCACACGTTAGGCGGTCGTGTTTAGTTAAGCATCAAAAGTGAGGCGGGAGAATTTCTCGGTGGTTCATGCCAGAAATCACCCGCCTCAGTGGTAGTAGAGAGTGGATTGATTTGGATTTTGTGGAGCGTGAGCGGACACCCGAGTCCGCGATGGCGTTGGGTATTCAATCGCACGTTGCAGGACTTTCACTGTCGAATACCGTCGAATTGCTCGAAGCACTGGGTGTCCAACGGAGTCGAAAAGCGATTCACGATTGGGTGCAGAAAGCCGATCTACAGCCAGACTCGGGTAAATCACCGAATCAGATTGCACTCGACGAAACAGTGATTCGGATCAACGATCAGCAATTCTGGCTGTACGCCGCCGCCGATCCGCAATCGAACGAACTGCTTCACGTCCGGCTATTTGCGACGACTACGACCACCCTCACAGAAATTTTCCTGCGCGAACTTCAGCAAAAACACGATGTCGAAACTGCCGTCTTTCTCGTTGATGGCGCTCAACACCTCCAAACTGCACTCCAACGAGCTGGACTCCGATTTCAGATGTGTCGCCACGGAAATCGGAACGCTGTCGAACGGATTTTTCGAGAACTGAAGCGTCGAACCTCGTCGTTTTCAAACTGCTTCAGTCACGTCAAACCCGAAACCGCTGAAAACTGGCTCCAGAGTTTCGCTCGCTGGCACAATGCCACTAACTAAACACTACCCGTTAGGCTGGCAAAGGACATATGTCAAGAATCTGTCCGCAATACCTATTACAGGGTGGGAAGAATCATGAAGAAATGGCGGTATCCTTGATAACATACGCCATGGTTGTGTTCCCCTTGCACGGTGGCGACGTCAGGGCACCCAGTGCGGTGTTCGACCAGATCTTCGAGGTGTTCCTGCTGCTGGGAACGACCGTCGGGGTGGTCGTCGTGGCGTACACGATGTACCACGCACTCAAGTACCGCGACGACGGGGACGAAACGGACCCGTACGCCGACAAGGTTGAGCGGCCCGAGATGGGGGAGCTGCCGACCGGCGGCACGGGTGGCCGAAAAGTGTTTTACTCGTTCAGCATCAGCGCCATCATCGTCGTCTCGCTCATCGCCTGGACGTACTCGCAACTGCTGTACATCGAGCAGGGCCCCGATCCGGCCCAGGAGGAGGCGCTGGAAATCGACGTGGAAGGGTACCGCTTCGGCTGGGACTTCGTGTATCCGAACGGGCACACGACCAACACGCTCCGGGTGCCACAGGACCGGGTGGTCAGGTTACAGGTGACTTCGACGGACGTGTTCCACAACTTCGGGATCCCGGAGTTGCGAGTCAAGACCGACGCCGTCCCGGGCCAGTACACGTCGGCCTGGTTCACGGCCAACGAAACGGGGACCTACGCCGCCAAGTGCTACGAGCTGTGTGGCAGCGGCCACTCGCTGATGACGACGGATGTGGTTGTGATGCCACAGGACGAGTACGAGGAGTGGTACGCGGAGACGAACGGGGCGGCAGCAAGCCGCAACGAGACGGACCAGCGAATCGCGACTGAGGCGACCGCCCTCGGAGGTGCGCCCGCATGAGCCAAGACCACGAACACAGCCTGCCGCCCAAATCATCGGTCAGCCGGTGGTTCCTCACGACCAACCACAAGGACATCGGCGTGCTGTATCTCATCACCGCACTGTTCTTCCTCGTCTTTGGGGGCGTTCTCGCCCTGCTATTCCGCCTCGAATTGATTTCCTCAGGCGCTGACCTGCTGGGGTCGATGGGGTACAACCAAGCGGTGTCGACCCACGGCCTCCTGATGGTGTTCTGGTTCATCTCGCCGTTTGCCTTCGGCTTTGCGAACTACCTCGTCCCGCTACAGATCGGCGCGGACGACCTCGCCTTCCCGCGGCTGAACGCGCTGTCGTACTGGCTGTACCTGTTCTCTGGCATCCTGATGGGCGTCTCGTTCTTCCAGGGGACCACCTTCGCGGGCGGGTGGACGATGTACGCCCCGCTGAACACGCCAGCGTACATCCCTGGTGAGGGACTGGGGGCGACCTCGGTCGTGCTGGCGCTCATCATGTTCACCGCCGCGGTGACGCTGGGGTCGGTGAACTTCCTGACAACGATGTACCGAATGCGCGCCGAAGGGCTCCGGATGCGGGACATCCCCATCTTCTCGCTGTCTATCAACCTCACCGTCTGGATGATGCTGTTCGCCTTCGCGGCGCTGCTCGCGGCGCTGATGATACTCGCTTCGGACCACATCCTCGGGACGACCTACTTCCAGTACTCCATCGACGGGACGACGATGGCGACCGACGCGGACAATCCGGGTGCGTCGCTGCTCTGGGCGCACCTGTTCTGGTTCTTCGGTCATCCGGAGGTGTACATCGTCTTCTTCCCGGCACTGGGCGTGATGGCCGAGTGCTTCCAGACCTTTACCGGGCGGCGGCTGGTCGGCCGCAAGTGGTTCATCATCTCGATGGTGCTGGTAGCGCTCCAGAGCTTCGTCGTCTGGATGCACCACATGTTCCTGACCGGCATCAATCTCCCAATCAAGACCATCTTCATGGCGACGACCATCGGCATCTCCCTGCCCTTCGACCTGATGGTGTTCTCGCTCATCTACACGATGGCGAAGGGCCGAGTCCGGTTCACGACGCCGTTCCTGTTCTCGCTGGGCGCGCTCATCCTGTTCATCATCGGCGGCATCACCGGCGTCTTCCTCGGCGCAATCGTGCTCGACTACCAGTTCCGCGGGACGTACTGGGTCGTCGCCCACTTCCACTATGTGATGGTCGCGGGCGCGACAGCGCTGTTCGGCGGCCTCTACTACTGGTACCCGAAGATTACGGGGAAGATGTACAACGAACGGCTGGGGAAGATACAGTTCGGCGTCTACTTCCTCGGGTTCAATCTGTTGTACTTCCCGATGTTCATCGCCTGGGAGACACCACGGCGCGTGTTCGTCTACCCCGACGGCCTGCAGATATGGCACACCATGGCTACCGTCGGCGGGTTCATTCTTGGCGCGAGTTTCCTGCTCATGTTCTATAACCTCTTTGTGAGTCTCTGGCGCGGGGAGGACGCCGGGCCGAACCCCTGGGAGTACGCCACCTCCGCCGAGTGGGCCGTCTCCTCGCCGCCACCGCTGGGGAACTTCCCCGGCGTGCCGAGCTACGGCACCGGGAAACTGGAGTTCCTCGACGAGGAGACGGTCGCCGAGCGAACCGAGAGCACGCCCGGAGCCGCAGCGCATGGCCACGCGGCGACCGACGGCGGGACCGCGACGGACGGCGGCGCAGTGACGGCGAGGGCCGCGGTGACGGCAACCGGGGTGGAGCCGGCCCACGAGGTCGGCGGCGAAGAACACGCCAGCCACGCCAGCTTTTGGCCGTTCCTCGTCAGCCTTGGCGGGTTCATCGCATTCCTCGGGCTTTCGGGCGTGCGGACGGGGAGCGTGTTCTACCTCACCATGGCGGCCGTCGGCGGGGTGGCGACGCTCGGGTCGCTCGTCGGCATGACCCGCGAGCCGTTCCACGCGCCGGAGATGGCCATCGCCGAGCGGTGGCCCTTCGAGCGCGTCGAGAAGATGAAACTCGGGATGTGGACGTTCCTCGCCAGCGACATCGTCCTGTTCGGGGCCTTCATCGGCTCCTACGCCTTCGTCCGGGTCGCCTACGGCTGGACGGCCTGGCACCACGACCTCATCCCCGCCGAACACGTGACGATGCCCGGCCTCATCAACACGTACCTGTTGCTCACGTCGAGTTTCCTCGTCGTGCTGGCGATGGTCGCCGCCGAACGGGAGAGCAAGCGCGGGACCGTCGCCGCACTGGTCGGGACGTTCGCGCTCGGGGTCGGCTTCCTCGTCAACAAGGGACTAGAGTGGCAGCACCTGTTCCACATCAGCACAGAGGCGTTCCCGAACGGGTGGACCCTCTCGACGAACATCGCGTCGTCGACGTTCTACCTGACGACCGGGCTCCACGGCGCGCACGTCACTATCGGGCTCATCATCTGTGCGTACATGACCGTTCGGGCATGGAACGGGGCCTATCAGGGCGACGACAGAGCCATCGAGTACTTCGGCCTGTACTGGCACTTTGTCGACATCGTCTGGCTGTTCCTGTTCCCGCTGTTTTACATCCTCTAGAACAATGGACTGGAAAGGCTACACCGTGATATACGTCGTACTGTTCGCCTTCGCGACCGCACAGGCCGTCGTCGAGTTCGCCGGCCTCGTCGACAGCGCCTACTGGGCCGCCTTCGCGCTCATCATGGTGCTGTCGGTCATCAAGGCCGTCGGCGTCGCCGCCTACTACCAGCACCTCCGCTGGGAACCCCGCGCCGTCACGTACCTCGTGCTGGGCGGGACTGTCGCCGCGCTCGCGCTGACCGGGGCTGCCGCGTACTCGATACTGTAGCGCGGTCTGGGGGTGTTTTTCCTCATGGCACCGCCTAGGATACTCCATGGAACACGTCACCCTCGACCGACTCGATGGCGGAACCTTCGCCACAGGCAGTGCCTGTCAGCCAATGACTGACGCGCTCTGTACGACCGAACTCGCGATCAATCACTACCGGATCGTCCCGGGCGACGGCTTTCCTGGCGGGCTCCACGCCCACATGGATCAGGAGGAACTGTATCTGGTACTCGACGGGGAGGCCACGGTGGAGACGATGGATCGCACCGTCACCGTCGCTGCTGGCCAGCTCGTCAAATTTGGTCCGGGAGAGTTCCATACAGGCTGGAACGATACGGGGAGTGAACTCGTTGCGTTTGCCATCGGCGTCCCGCGGGAAACAGACGACATCAGGGTCCCGCTATCCTGTCCCGACTGTGGGCACGGCGATATGCGGCTGGACTCCGGCGGGGCGGCGCTCACGTTTAGTTGTCCCGACTGCGACACGGAGCGGCGGCCGGAGCCATGTCCAGATTGCGGCCACGACGACTTGCAGTTCACCCGGCGCGGGCGGGACAACCCAGTCGTGGTCTGTGATGGCTGTGACAGCGCGTTCGAGACGCCACCGCTGCAGACTGATAGCAGCCGTTAAAATTCACTGCACGCCCGGCACGACAGCAGTGCCACTGATTTGTCCATCGTTTTAATTTGCAGGCCCACCGGGGCTCAGGCCCCGACAAGCTGGAAACCGACCGCGATGAGAAAGAGCACGCCCGCAACGGTCGCGGACTCGGCGACGGCCAGCGAGCGGGGATGGCCCCGTCGCGTCGCCGACAGATAGATGCCAAACAACAGATAGCCACAGAGGCCCGCTCCGCCGACCACAGCGACCGCTAGCCCCGCTGTCGCCTGCGTCTCGACGGGGCCGGAGATAGACGCGACGACCCCAATGAGGAGGCCGACGACCAGCACCGCGAACGTGCCGACCCAGACCATCGGCTGGTCGGCATATGTCTCGAACCGGCTCTCACGGTCGCCCGCCGGCGACCGGCCGCTCGTCAACGCCCCCGGACTGTACTGATACCACCCGCGCCCGCGGACCATCCATGCGACCACCGCCACCCCTAACACACCCATCAGTGCCATGCTAGCGAGGTACGTGGTTGCCATGTGATAGCATTACGACACAATGCGTAATAATCGTTTGTGCCCGGCCGGATAGAAATCGGCGTCTTGGGCTATTGCAGTGTTGTACCAGCGGGGCGTCTTCCTTTTCACGGAAAGCCTATACACATCTAAAACCGACTGAAGCCTGTGCAATTCGCCTCGTTCGCCGCTGAACAGCCTATGATGAGTGCTGCTCTGGCGCTTACGGTCGCCATCTACATTGGGAATCTCATCGCACTTGGCTACTGGGCCCGTGCGGAGGCCAGCGCACGCAACGGGTCAGTGCTCGGGACGTTCCTGCTGCTCTTTACGGGTTTTGGGCTGGTCTACTACGTCTGGGTTCGCTACGTCCGAAACGACTGGGAGCCGCGCTCGGAGCCAGCCGACCGGCGTGAGCGGGTGGTCACTGCCTACTCGCTGGCCGTCCTCCTTGCGTTCGTGGCCGGCGCGCTCGTCACACCGCCAGACCCGATGACGCAAGTCTTGGCTCTCCCGCCGCTGTTTGTGGTCTCATTCGTCGTCTCGTATTTGTTTGTCACGCGAGGGGCGGTCGGCGGTAGCGGCGGAACTGCTGTCTGAGGTGTGAGAGTGTGCTGTAGTCGATGACCGTGGCTCAGCTGGCACTACCAAGCTAAACTGACAGGATAGAATCTGGGTCTGCGAGGGATACACCTCTCAGCGGCCGACTGTTTCAGCCCGCGTTACGTCTTGGGGAGCGGCCGTTAACAGAACTGAACAGCTGTCTCACCGCTTCAATCGTCGGCAACTCCTGATAACTGACGGTTCGAACATTGCGTTCTCACCGTTTCAGTCATCAGCATCCGTCCGCGCCCGTCGCTGGATCGCTCGCTCGACGAACTCCTCGGGGAGTTCATCGATTTCGCCGGCCTGAACTGCCCAGAGGTTGGCGTAAAGGCCATCGGCGGCGAGCAATTCGTCGTGGCTCCCGCGTTCGACAATACGGCCGTCCTCGACGACGAGAATCGTGTCGGCGTCTTTCACCGTCGAGAGGCGGTGCGCGATGGCGAACGTGGTCCGGTCGGCGGTCAGGTCGTCGAGCGAGCGCTGGATGAGCATTTCCGTCTCCGTGTCCACGTCGCTTGTCGCCTCATCGAGAATGAGGATTTCGGGGTCTTTCAGAATCGCCCGGGCGATGGCGATGCGCTGGCGCTGGCCGCCTGAGAGCTTGACGCCGCGTTCGCCGACCATCGTGTCGTAGCCGTCCGGAAGATTGCGGACAAACTGGTCGGCTTCGGCGGCCTCCGCGGCGGCGACGATTTCCTCGTCGGTGGCGTCGAAGGTTCCGTAGGTGATGTTCTCGCGGACGGTGCCATAGAACAGGAACGTCTCCTGACTGACGTAGCCGATGGCGCGACGGATGCTCTGTATCTGTACGTCCTGCACGTTCTGGCCGTCGATGCGAACCGTGCCGGAGTCCACGTCGTACATCCGGAGCAAGAGCTTCAGTACGGTGGATTTCCCTGCGCCAGTTGGGCCAACGAGGGCGACGGTCTCGCCGCCGTCGGCCTCGAATGAGATGTCCGAAAGCACCGGCTCGTCGTCGCTATCGTAGCCGAAGGCCACGTCCTCGTACGCGACGCGGCCGTTGGTCACGGCAAGCGGCGGCGCGTCTTCGGCCTCTTCGAGGCGGCCGGGCGTGTCCATCAACCCGAACACGCGCTCGGCGGAGGCGTAGGCCCGCTGGTACATATTGATGATCTGCCCGAACTGCGCCATCGGCCAGACGAACCGCTGCGTGTAGATGATGAACGCGACGAACTGCCCGCGGGAGAGCGGTGCCGTCAGCGGCCCAGGTGCCTGGCCGGTGACCATCAGTCCACCGACGATGAACGTGACGACGAAGCCGATGCCCGATACCAGTCGGAGGCCGGGGAAGAAGGTGATACGCGTCTCGATAGCGTCCCAGTTGGCGTCGAGGTAGTCCTCAGAAGTGTCTTCAACGCGGTCCGCCTCGTACGGCTCGGTGTTGGCGGTCTTGATTATCTGGATGCCGCTGAGGTTGTTTTCCAGTCTGGAGTTGAGCTTGCCGACCGTCGACCGCACCTCGGCGTATTTGGGCTGGATGACGTCGATGAACCGCTTCGTGAACACGGCGATAATCGGGACCGGAAGCAGGGCGACCAGCGCCAGCTGCCAGTTCATGTAGAACAGGTACGTGGCGATGCCGACGACCATGATTATCATCCGCGACGCGGAGTTGAGGCCGTCGTTGAGGAACTTCTCCAGCCGGTTCACGTCGTTCGACAGCACCGACATCATCTCGCCGGTCTGCTTGTCGGCGAAGAAGTCCATGTTCAACCGCTGCATCGTCTCGTAGGTGTCGGTGCGGACGGCGTGTTGGACGTACTGGGCGAACTTGTTCCAGCCCCAGTTCCGACTCCAGTGGAAGACGGCCCCGAGGCCGAACGAGGCGGCGATGATGCCGGCGGTAAGCCACAGCTGTGGCCCCTGCCCGTTTGGAATCCAGGCGTCGGGTATCAGGAAGAGGCCGTATTCGGCCTCCTGTAGAAAGATAGCGTCGATAGCCAGCGCCAAGAGGATCGGTGGCAGCAGGTCCAGCATCCGAGCGACAATAGAACTGCAGAGGCCGACAACGAACGCCCCCCAGTGGCCCTGTCCGTAGCCGGTGAACAGTCGAAGCATCGGCCGGTCGACGCGTTCCCTGGCGTCTTCGAACACGTCGTCGTCCGAACCCGCGTCGAAATCCATTATCGAATGCAAGGGCTGAACCCGCAAAAGGCCGTCGGGCTACGTGGCTTCGGGTGGCAGGTCGACCCGGTCGCCGACCGCAACGCCGGTTCGGTTGGCCCACCCGCGGTTCACTTCAAGGACGTACTTGCCCCGCCCCTCGTAGCCCGTCAGGCCGCTCTCGGAGGTCCCCTCCGGCGGGAGCGGCGCGTGGTGGATGGTCGTGATAGTGCCGTTGGCGTCGATGAAGATTATGTCGAGTGGGAACGACATATTCCGCATGACGTAGGTGTGCTGGCCCGCCTCGTCGTGGACGAACAGCATTCCCTCGTTTGGCCCAAGCGACTCGGTGTTGCTCAGGCCGACATAGCGCTGCCTCCCAGTGTTTGAAATATTGACTGTGACGGTCGCCAATTGCCGGGAGTCAGAACAGGCGACCACCTCCGTCGCGTTGGGCGAGCGGTCACATTGCAGTGGGGTCGCCGTCTCAAGCGTGGTGTTGTCGTGGACCGTCACTGTGCCCTCCTCGTACTCGCCGGTGCCAAGCACCTCGACCCAGAGGCCGGTCTGGAGGACCACAGCGGCGGCGACGAGAAGGCCGACGAGTCCGAGGACAACCACGGCAGGGCGCTGCATACTCCGTCTGAGGGGTAGGTCGTGGGTAATACTGTCGGTGCCCACTGTCGACCGAGAGAGAAAGCGTTATTCCTACCGATGGAAAACGGTGGAGTACGGGTCCGTGGTCTAGTTGGTTATGACGTGGCCTTTACAAGGCCGAGGCCGGTGGTTCGAATCCGCCCGGACCCATCCTGCGACGAACGGACGTGAGGAGCGGATGGGTCCTGTGGATTCGATTCCTGCCAGTCGCGCGTACCATCGTAGCCCGGGTATCAGGCACTCTATCTCGATTGATAGTCGCCCGTAATCCATATATCCGGAGTGGTGGTAGTGCGTGACATGATAGACGGCTCGACGTGTCCAGCCTGTAGCGGGGACGTTTCGACGACCAATGGCACTGAGTACGAATGCGACGACTGTGGCGAGACGTTCGATAGCGCGGACCTGTTTCTCCCGTAATCGGCAGTCAAACCTCCCGACGGATGCGACAAAACCTGCGCCCGCTTTCGAAATGCTTTTTTCTACCCTCGTCATCGATTGGAGTGCGCGCCGCCTTAGCTCAGACTGGGAGAGCACTCGACTGAAGATCGAGCTGTCCCCGGTTCAAATCCGGGAGGCGGCATACCCTTCTCGGTTTAGATGCCCAAAAGACAACCCCTCTTAGCCGGGGGCCTGTCAGGGGGTGGTCGGCGTGACCGATTCGGACCCCGACGGCGAGGGCACTTCTCCCGACGCGAACTCCGGAGACAAGAGTCTCGAAACCACCGTTCAAGCGCTGGAAGCTCGGCTCGATGCGCTTTCGACGCAAGTCTCGGGCCTCCGTGAGGAACTACACGACGAGCGAGAGCAACGCGCGGAGTTAGGGGACGAGTTGGCAGCGCGCGACGACCGAATCGACGAACTCGAAACGGAAATCGCGCGACTCGACGCGCGTACCGACATCCTCGAGGTCGTCGAGAACGCCGACAAGATGTCCGGCAAGCAGCGCGCGGTCACACTGGTCCAGCACCTCCACCGAGCAGCGAAAACGCGTGAGCGTCGCGACGAACCGCCTGCAGCGACCGTCGACCGCGACGAAGCAGAGGAAGCACTCCACTACCCGAACATCGACCGAACGACGGTCTACCGGGACATGGAACGCGCGGCGCGGCTAATCGATAGTGACGCGCTGCAGTACACGAACGGGGAGTTGCGACTCGATCTTGACTCCGGGAGTCTCCCCCGGAAGTACACGGCTGACCAGGAGGGCGAGAATCTGTGAAGTCCTCACAACAGATGCGATGGGGGAAGCCCCCACCGGATTGGTTCAGTCTAAGCGAAAATGTCTGAAACCTTAGGTTTTGCAGGGTAGGACGGTTGTGTAAACAACTGTCGATTAGCTGTTAGTACGCTCGCAAACCGCTCGCACCGCTCGCAGTCAAGACGAATCAACAGCCTCCGCGGCTGTTGTGAAGACTTCACAGAAATCCACGATGGCCGAAAACCACGAACTCACCGAAGAACTGATACAATTCTTCCGGGACTACTACTCGGAAGAGATCGCACAGCTCGCACAACGCTACCCCCGGGAACAGAAATCACTCCACGTCGACTACGACGATTTGTACCGGTTCGACCCGGGTATTGCCGACGACGTGCGGAACCATCCGAAGGAACTGCAGGAACACTTGGAGGAATCACTCCGGCTGTACGACTTGCCGATAGCAGTCGAACTCAACGATGCACATGTACGCATCTACAATCTCCCGGAGATGCACGTCTTCGACCCCTCCGGTGTGTCCCGTCACCAGAACATCGGACAGTTACTCGGCATCCGCGGACAGGTCCAGAAGGTGTCCGACGTGAAGCCACGGCTCACCGAAGCCATCTGGGAGTGCCAACGCTGCGGAACTCAGACTGAGATTCCACAGCACGGCGACAGTCTGCAAGAACCGCACGAGTGCCAAGGGTGCGAACGACAGGGGCCGTTCTCGCTTGATGCGAGCGCCAGTAGCTGGATCGACCACCAGTACGCCCGTATCCAGCAACCGCCCGAGAAAACGAACGGTGGGGAAGCGCAGAGCGTCGACGCACACCTCGAAGAGGACCTGATCGAAGGCTTCGATGCCGGTGACAGGGTGGTTCTGACCGGGATTCTCGACATCGAAGAGCCGGGGGTCGACCAGAGACTCGATTTTAATACGAATCTTGACGCTCGTTCCGTAGTGAAAGAGGAGAGCGACTACGACGATGTCAACGTCGACGAGCACTTGGACGAGATTGAAGCCATCGCCAACGGCGAACGCGGTGACCCGTACCAGCTACTCATCGACTCTATCAACCCGAAGCACCGGGGTGACGAACACGTCAAGCTGGCCGTTGCGCTCCAGCTCTTCGGTGGGTGGGCACATGAATATCCGGACGGAAGCCGCGACCGTGGTGACTGGCATATGCTTCTCCTCGGTGACCCCGGTTGTGGGAAGTCCACGTTCCTCCGCTACGTGGACCAGATAGCACCACGGTCGACCTACGCCTCAGGGAAGGGAGCGACCGCGGCAGGAATGACGGCAGCGGCCGTCTCGGACGACTTCGGAGATATGGAGTGGGGCCTTGAAGCTGGTGCGCTGGTGCTGGCCGACGGCGGCATTGCCTGCGTTGACGAGATCGACAAGATGCAGTCCGACGCCGTGTCCTCAATGCACGACGCTCTGGAGAGTCAGCGAGTTCACGTCAACAAGGCCGGCATCAACGCCACGCTGAACGCCCGGACTTCGTTGCTTGCGGCGGGGAATCCGAAGGACGGCCGCTTCGAGCGCTATCGTCCGAAGGGCGAGCAGATCGATATGGGTCCAACGCTACTCTCCCGGTTCGATCTGATGTTCATGGTGTCCGACGAGCCCAACCGGGAAGACGATGCGGATGTCGTCGAGCACATGGTCCAGAGCCGGCAGGCTGCAGGCCGCCACACCCGAGGGGAGGGACTTAGTGAAGAGGAACAGAAGCGAGTCGAACCCGCGATAAACCGGTCGGTGATGCGGGCATACGTCGCTCATGCCAAGCAGACCTGTTGTCCAATCATCGAGGATGACGAAGTGGCGGAACGACTGAAACAGTTCTTTGTCGAGTTCCGAGCTGGGACTGGTGAGCAAGACGACGACTCACCGATTCCCGTCACGTTCCGCAAAGTCGAGGCTATTCAGCGGCTTGCAGAGTCGAGTGCCAGAGTTCGGCTTTCGGATACGGTGGAGTTGGAGGACGTGGAACGGGCGATTAAGCTTGTGACGAAGTCGATGAAACAGGTCGGATATGATCCTGAGAGTGGAGAGTTCGATGCAGATATCATCGAGACAGGCCAGTCGAAGAGTCAGCGAGAACGGTGTGAGACGATTCTCGGTGTTGTAGAAGAATTAGATGGTGCCTCAGTGGAAGAGATTGCCGAGAAGGTAGAATTCGAGCATAAGGTATTGAAGCATTGTATTGAAAAACTGAAAGAGACTGGGAGAGTTTATTCCATGAACAATGAGTTTAGGAGAACATAGCAAGTAGCGAAGTTCAGCGCGATTAGATTTCTTTGTTCGGATTGTCCCTACGGACACATCCGATAATAAAAACAAACACTTCCAGTCTCAATCTAATCTCAGACAATCTTAGAAGGGTTGGTATTAGACAAAATTTATACCACTACATTAAGCATTGGGAAAAGATGACAGACGCTATTTACAGTCCCGGGCCGGATCTTGACTGGTCCGAGTGGACCCCAATTTTTCCAACAGATGATTTGAAACAAATTCCAAAAGAAGCTGGAATCTACCGTGTGCTTCACCCAAAATCTGGTGCAATATATCTAATAGCCAGATCAAAGACAGATATTCGTAATAGAGTTCAAAAGTTAGGCCAAAGTATTCGACGAGAGGAGTGTCCTGGAAATGATCCTCATACGGCAGGTCCAACCCTTTGGGAAGTAAAACAAGATTTGGGTAAAGATTTTTTCGTATCTTGGTGCCCTATAGACAAAGTCGATGAAGTTGATGGAAAATGGACAGCATGTTTAGCTCGACACCATGCCTGCAATGGCATGTCTCCACTCGCGAACTTTGGGAGTTCAGTCAATATTCGTGGGAAAGACGTTCAACCGGCTGAAGGAACAGAGACATCTTCAGGAAAACGACTACTGTATAAACCGATCAAATACAAGATTGACTGGGAAAATTGGCAAAATGTATCCAGTGATGATTGGATGGGCTTAGAATGGTCAGACGAATTTTCGAAGGATTCACACATTGATCCATTTCCAAGAGATTCGGGAGTATTTAGAGCAAGAAAACAGGGCTCTAACCGATTAGCGTATATTGGTGCATCGACCGATATACACAACTCTATCTACAATTCTAACAAAGTTGAGCTCCCAGACGACGCTAATATATCATACTATCAATGCGATATTTATGGAACACCAAAAAAGAATGAATTACAGGCGATATTACTGGGAGCCCACTATATTGCCGAAAAATCTGCCCCGAAATCACGTATTGAGACTGCTTCTTCAATTAAAAAACAAGCAAAGGGAATTATCGATCGTGGAGAAGATAGTGATGTCGAATTTAAAGAAGAGCTTGATGATCACGAATCAATCTGTCTTGAAATAATAGCACTGGCGAATGATGGTGGTGGTCACCTATTTATAGGTGTGTCAGATTGTAGTGAGATCAAGGGGCTATCAGAAATAGATGACATAGAAGGAGATATCAAAAATTGGTGTCGAGATGATATAAATCCGTCAATAAATATTGATTCGTACAGGCCAAATATAGATGGAAAGGATATACTCTGGATTAAGATTCCACCCGCAAGAAATATGCTATATAATTTCAGAGGTCGATTCCAGCGAAGAAATGCAACTCACAAAGATGGATTCCAGTGGGCTGATTTTGAGAGGTTCCTAAAACAGAATCCTCACGTTCCACTGAGGATACTGCAGGAGTTGGAGTCAGATGTGGACTTAGGTCAATACAGCTCAAAGGATGCTGAATAAGTCGAATGTCCGCAACTCCAACCGAAATAGCATGCTCTGGCATTTGGTGTCGTTTTCAAGATCCAGCCATCGGTAACCTTCTGATATTAATAGCGGCGGTAATAGGTGTTTTCGGAAGTTATTGGATATATCATAAGAAATCGAAAGACAGAGAGGCTTCAATACGGTCTGCGCTAGCTGCCGAAATAAGCACAATAGATAAAATGGATAAATTGGCAGAGGCCTGGGTGGAAGACGGATATGATGGTCGAAATAAAAAAATACCAAAATCAGAAATCCCGCCACCAAGCCACCTCACAACAACAATATATAATCAGAATGCAAGCCAAATTGGCGAGTTAGATAGTAAGGAAGTCGAGAAGCTGGTCGAGTTTTATCGTGCTGTAGAGTATGCCAAGTCCTTGACTGCATATCTTCGTGAAGAAGGCGATGACGCGCCAGTAAACGCGCATGAAGCGCTGATTTCTTTATTTTTGAGGTATGGTGACGCCCGCAAAGATATTGTAGAAATGCTGAATGGCGAAAAGGACCCATCAGAAGTCGAGATCGATGACGCGACCCGAAAAATAGGAGGAGGTATTGAGCTTTCAGAAAGAGAGGGCTAAGAATGTGTAGCGAGGGAAAATAAGGAGATAAATTTAGATTTATAATCATGAAGTTCTTGACCTATGCCGCCATTGTTTTTATTCTAAAAGTCTATTATCTTACTATGTGACGGGCAGGCCAGTCGGCTACTGTTAAAAGGTGTGAATTCTGGAACATGGGGTTCGAATCCTCAGAGGGGAATCACTGCGGATACGGGAATCACACCTCCAGTACAGTTCGCCGAATACTCTCAACGATTCAAAATATAAGTATGGGAATCATCACTTCTGGCCTGGTTGCATCGCTCACAAAAGCAAGTGCCGTGTTGTCGCCCACGGTTGCGGTTGCGGTGGCGGCCATTGTATACATCGGGATCGGCCTGATGCGAGTTCCCCTCCTACCCCGATCCGCCATGGTTCTAGAGGAATCTGTATCCAGCTATCAGCGCCACAGCTGTTGAAGAAGTCTGTTTATGAGAGTGACTGATCAAACGGTCTTAGATATAGAGAAGAGCCCAAACATGCGCTCTAATTAATAACGAGAATTCACTGAGTTTTCTTAACCAGGGTCTCGTTAAACTCAGCACCATCTTTCCCATGGTGAACTCTCCGGTGACAGTTCGGACACAAGGCGATGACATTATCTGGATGGTCAGGGCCCCCATCACTCCGACGGTGAAGATGATGGACCTCTAGATACGGATTACCATCATTACTAATAAACGGAGCATCCTTGCCACATCCCTGACAGATCCCATCTGCAACACGCAGCGCGTACTTTTTTACAATCTCCGAGCGTGTATAACTCGTTTGTGATTTCGAAGAGGTGGATGCCGTCTCTCCAGACTCTTTTCCAGTTCCTGGGGAAGATTCAATTGCTTGCTCATAGAGACGATCGATATCTAAATCGTCGATATCGGATTCAGGGATTGTAACATTATTTTCGACGGGATCCAATTTAAAACGGATTCCCTGACGCATATTCCCCCTTTGATCGGGTAATGCTTCTTTGAACCAATCTACACATTCGTATTGGCCGAGATAGGTAACCTGCCAAGCTTCATTATTGCTCTCAAAGAGATGTAATTCTGTGTCCGTCGATTTATGATTTCGAATTGCCTTGTTGCCCATTGACCACTCCATGTCTCCCTCCTGCCCCTCGCCGGTATAAATGAACGTATCGCCTCTGAATTCATCCTTATAACCATGCTCTTCGCCTGCTTTTCCAGTGAAGATGAAAATGTAAGGGTGGTCTGCTGACGGAGCGATTCCCCGATACTTCGCACCACCGTGCGCCTGATGTAGGGCTTCCCGATTATAGCGGGCCCCCTCTCGAAGGTCACTAATATCAGGGAAATCTTTGTCCTTCTCCTCCTCAAGAGAATCATCCGAATCTGAACTGCCTGTACAAGTTGGCAGGTGATTGGGCAATCTTTTCACCTTCTTACCGCAAAGTGAGCATTCTATTTTTTCAGTTTGACCTCCGCCGCGGTCGGCATGATCAGGTTCGTCAAGAATCTCGAAGTCGTGTTTTTCGCGAAGATTCTGCCATGCCTCTTTAAATCGTGTTTTTGAGAGTACACGCGTAATATTCTCAGTCGTTAGTTCACGGCCAGCAAGTGTACCTTCGTTTGCGTCTAGCCAATTTTTGATAACATCAGCAGGAGCATGTTCATTATCTAAATAGTAAACCGCTTGTGTAGCCCCGAATGTGCTGCTTGTTCCTTTAGCGTGAGCCATAGGGTCAAACTTCGCAATCCCATGTTGCCGTCGAGACTCTGGATTGGCACCACTTCCGTTTTCGTCGATACTTTCTAAAATAGAGGGTCCATCACGTTGAAGTCGCAAAACTGATAGTGGTGCTGTTTTGTGATCTGAGTCGCGAGCACAGGAATCCCGTGTGTGTACCCACTCACTGCAAGTCTTGCAGAATACCGTGTTCCGACCATCATTTGGAGGCTCAGGAAACATTACTTCTTATTTGGATACCATTACCTCTTTAATCGGTTCATCTTATATCTGAGAAGACAGTACAAGGAACGTGAAAGGCGTCTTATCGGACTATTCTAATATATAATTAAGCTGTATTCTGGATTTCTGACCACAACACCAAATTACATCCGTATTAATTGAAATATTTGATTCGGAGTTCGTCAAGATAGCTGATAGCATTAAGATACGCTCCCTGGATCAATAACGTTGATCAATTATGGTACGAGTGAGATATCGATTCTAAGGAGATTTACGCATGATTGAAACAAGCCTCACCCCAAATAGAAAAGGATCAGTTGGAGAGGCGCTAATTTTCGGTGGTAGAAGAGTACCACGTCCCGTAAAAGAGGCTATTCAGTCGTATATAAAAAAGCAACACGACGTTGCAGAGGAGGTTCCAGTGAAGGTGTCTGCCCGTCGCGGTGCGTACTTCGAAATGATCACAGCCGAGGGGGAGACAATATCCTCAAGACCGGATGGAATCATGGAAGCAGAGTGGGTCCCTGCCCACAAATCAGATAAAATAGAGTATGACCACAGGGGCGAAGTTAGTGGCCGAACCCGCCGTGAGTTGCGAGATGAGAAGGATCGATTCCCGGTTGAGGTTAAGACAGGAGAGTACGCGGAGCTGGAACGAGATCAGAAAGAGGTTCTACAGGGAGTTGCCGAGGCTGACAATCGGGTGCATCCAATAGTCATTAACATCCGTATTGACGAGCTACCAGAGAGTTACGAGGTTGCAACGAGGTTCATTTGAATTTCGTAGTTGACCAAGAACTACGACACGAAACCTGTCATATCGGGCTATAGCTGACTTCTTCGACCCAAGCGGTGGTTTATGATGTCGGACTTGTCATTGAGAACTATCCATGCGAATCAAGCGTAACGAGAATCATCACTCGTATCGCTGCTGGCTTACCCCGGATGAGTACAAGCAACTTAAACAGACAGCTGGGAGCTATCGAGATTCGCTCATCGTTCAGCTCGGCGGTGAAGTCGGGCTCCGCTCCTTTGAGATCCCTCAGGTCTGTCCAAAGCATATCACACAAGTTGATGGGCATGCTCGGCTCCGCGTTCCCGAGGGAAAGGACACCGAAGGTAGCGGCGGGAAGCCCAGAGATGCATATCTCCCGGAGCAGGTTGAAAGCGAAGTCCTTCGCTATGCTAACGTCGAAGAGATTGATCGCGACGATCCGATCATTGATCTGACCGAGCGGTCTGTCCAGCGACGTGTGAAGGAAACAGCTGAACGCGTGGAGGAGGAGACAGGAAATACCGACTGGAAAAAAGTATCGAGTCATGATCTCCGGCGCTACTATGCTCAGACACTGCTCGTCAGAGAGCGGATGAATCCCCGTGTAGTGATGGAAGTCGGTGGCTGGTCGTCGTTCTCTGCCATCGAACCGTATCTGAATGCGCCGACCGCTGGCGTAGTCAACGAGGAGTTCGAGGGAACAACCCTCTCATGAGCTAAGATCAGGCCCGAGAGTCTCGCCATTTCTCCTTCGCACTGTGGGCTCCACCTTTGCTGGAATAGCCTGCTCGTTCAGCTAACTCACTGATCGAGATCTCGCCATTTGTCCGCTCCAAGAGCAGGAACGCCTTGGCCTGCTTCTCTGTGAGGTTTTGAACGTTCGAAAGGCCGTTCGATTCGTGACCTGATATCGCGCTATCCGCCGATAGAGAACTCTCTCTGTCGCCAGCCTGTGAGTCTGCTAGGTGCGAGGACGCTATCTCTAGATTTTCTGCTTTTCTCTCTGTCTCCCTATCACTGGAAGGAGAGGACTCTGTGACTGGGTTCGCCCGTTCGCTTGACTGGCCAGATTCTGCCACCTGAATCATGCCATCGGCGTACCAGACGCGAACCGATTGCGCCCCACTGAGCTGGGTCACAACTACCTCTCCGATCTGCCGCTTGAACGCATCAGATTCGTTCTCGTGCGGAGTCTGCTGAGTATTGGAATCCTTCGTCGAGGGGGATGTGTGGAACTGAACCATGTGTGTCCGTGATATGTGCCGGTTCGGTTGTAATCCACATGTTAGGAGGGGCGACCAATCGTCAAGAGCGGCAGTGTTCATCTCTTTCCGGTGGGTTATGGCGGAACGCATCGACGGAATGACTCGAAAACAGATATTTCAAACCGCAAGGGGCAGCGAATCACGTAGCTCAGAGCATTTAGTCATCCAAGAGCAGCCAAGTGATGACTGCGCCGTGCTGGTGGTGCGGGTGCTGGAGCCCATCGAAAGGCTCGATGGCCGTGGTCTCAATGTTGATGTCGTACCAGTACGAAACGTCACGTTGGAACTTCTCGGCTATCGCCTCCGCCCGGAGTTGCTCGTACTCCTCGTCGTTCTTCTCGTAGTAGAGCCCGAGCAGCCCGGTCGGTTGGTCGAAGCCGGACTCGACGAGCTTCTGAGCGTCGGTGAGCATCGACGACGAGCTGTGCTCGGGGAACGGGCTGAAGACGCTCTTGTACATATTGGGATCGATGTTCCCGTTATCCAGCCGGAACCGGAGCAGCTTGGCCTCAATCGGGAGACTGACGCCGTCAGCTTCGACCACTAGGTCACACCGTTGTCGGTTGCCCGGATACGGAACTTCGGTCTTGATTTCACCAGCGCGTTCCGCTGGCAGTTCGTCCAAGATCATCTCAATCTGGTTCTCCTCCTCGAAGGGTCCGATGCCAGCCTTCCACCGGCTGTGCTGTGCGTCTGCATCGGCCTGTGGAATCGTGTCAGCAAAATTGCGAGCGACTCGTTGGAGAACCGTTGTGGGATCTGACATACAGTCCGGTGGCCCCTGTTAGTAGGTAGGTCTTCTCCAAGCAGTCCGACAGCTAAAATCAATCACGGTCAGCAAACAGACTTCTTGCTTTGAACTGCTTTCTAATACCGAGATCGATCTTCTGATTCCGTTCTTTCCGGTTCAGCCCTTCGGCACAGGCAGCGGCCATATTACCGGCAGCTCGCCGATATAGCCTGAATATATTACTGTAGTCTCCCAGTGAGAGGGAATATGACGTTACCTTGTAATCCTTTAGAGAATCACTGACCTGTACACTTGCCTTATTCTTCGCTTGCTGGAAGCTGCGGGCCGCAGAGTCGAAAGACGAGTGCTCGAAATCATCGATACCGCTATTGATCGAAGAAATTACGCTCGGGAATCGTCCTTGCATATCGGCGTGTTTCTTATAGACGGCCCTCTGCTGATTCAGTTGCGAATTGACCCGACTCTGATCTGGTAAGAGCTGCTGGGTTGAGGTTGGTATATCGCTAAAAGTACGCGTATTTACCGTTTTACTGAATCTAGAAAGGGATGAATCAATATCGGGAAGGTGGGTCTCTTGGTTTGATTTACCATCGAAATATTCAGTGTACATACTGGCAATCTCACGGCTTTCGACTTTCTCACTCAGAGAACCAGCTTCAGCCAAGGTCTGCTGTAGCTCTTGATAGTACCGTAGAGCCTGTTTGATATTGTCAGCTCCAACGGAAGGTGTTGAGGATACAGTCTTTCCAGTGGGGTCTATCCCCTTATCAGTGAGTGAGGCGTTCACTGACTTTAGGGCCGTATCGATCGTCGAACGCAGCATAGAGTTGTTCAGGGGATTTCTAAGATCAGTTGAATTAATAATCCCGGCTATGTATTGTAGTTCAGACTTTTCACCCGAGAAATCGGGAGCTTCCTCATCATCCTTACTCACGACAGTGCCGAGGGCGACAGTCCCACCTAACAATAGTAGGACAGTGCGACGACTAAGAGGTGTTTCCTCAGTATCCTCATCACCAGACATTGTATTTATTTTCACCGACAAGAGTTAAATACATTCCCACTACCTAGCAGATGTGGTCGAATTGAATGCTGACCGTGTTAATTTAGCGGTAAGCCGTCTCGATGGCGGATTGTACCGGCATGCAAGAGTAGAGACGCGAAAACCAGCACTTGACTTGGCCGGTGTCCTGTCTGAGATACACGATAATAGCTTAGATTTCAACCTCGCAGAAGGAGATCGTATGTTGATCCAAGCAAAGCGAGAGATCGATACTACAACACTACGCCGACTCCGGAAGATCACTGAGGTACTCGAGGACCACCTCGGCATCTATCTAGGACATGGCAAGTTTGCTCGGATGGCGAGTACCGCAGCGACAGGTAGTTCAGTTGTAGCCGTGGCGATCGCAGGGTGGAATCTGGTAGAAACTGCAGATGCCCTGCAGGACGCCTCAAAAAAGGCAGAGTCACTACAAGCGGTGAAAGAGAAATGGTTCGATGCGTTCTACAAATCAATCGGTCTGTTTGTTGTAGAGTGCTTTTTGTTCACTACCCCGCTCAATTACAAGACTGCCTGGAAAAGTACACGATATCTCAACAATCACTATCTATATCGGTTGCGATCTACCTCAACGGTTCTATATCGGCTCACACTGAGTGAAGTGCATTATGCGATTCGAGGATTCACTAAAGAAGCACTCCGGAACGTAGACCAGTTGGCTTCATACCTCGCACAGATGACCGTCAAGAGTATAGAAATCCTGCAGGAACATTCTGATGACGGGGTAGACGATATGGTTGAAACTGTACAACGAGAGGTAGAAGAGTTCCACGCATTCGTCGAAAACACCTACCAGATTGTTGTACCAGAAATCGAACTGCAATCTGTCGTTCAAGAAGTGGTGAAAGAACTTTCCGGATTCATGGATGTTTCGTCGCTATCACCGGATCAGGTCACGAGCGGGATTGACATATAAAAAGCATCGCTAAAATAAGCGCTCTACAGTAGATACCCGAAACTGGAGTTTGAATATTAGCAAGTCAATTAAAGCGAAAATGAGCAGTAGAGCGGTGTAAGGCGGCACTCAATCAATGGTATAGGAGTGAGGATAGATCCCTTGTTTGCTGCTCGTTCGCCCTGTCTCAGCAAAAAGCAGAAACAGGGGAAAGAGCGACCTCAAGGTACGCTCAAGCAGCAAAACGACCAGAGGGGTGAGCACCCTCCCGAGCGGTGGTCGTTCCCGCTCAATTTGAAACGAAGGGCGAAGAGCAACCAGAAAGAGGTACTCAGGGAGGCATTTTCACCTCTTCAAGCGCGGTCTGAGCGGTCGGCATCAGACCGAAGCAAAAACAGAAAAAGAGCGACCTCAAGCAGCGCTTAAGCGACAGAACTACCAACGGCCAAAGCACCCCCTGAGCGGTGGTCGTTCCCGCTGGATCTGAAGCGGACAGGGAAGAGCAACCAGAAAGGGGTAATCAAGCGGTAGTTTCCCCCGCTAAAACGGTGGTCTCGGTGGTTGGCATCGGAGAGCAGCCAGAACACGGGAGAGAAGGGACTCAAGCAGCGCAAATCTCTGCTTGAGTGAGGGGCGAGAAGCGGCTGGTAGCAGTAACATTCCCTGCTTCCCAGTAGTTCCGGGATCGAAGAGCAGCAATATCAAGGGATAGAGGGCACTCAAGCAGCGCGAAGCAGGCGGTAATATCGTTGGTCGGAAGGGGTGCTTTAGCGGCGGTTCTCCGTGATCGGCCGTAGTCATCATTCGATTAGTCGCTCTTCCAACGCTGTGCCAATACCTGTAACCGTGACTGTTTACTTAGCCCTCCCTGTCCTCTGATTGGGGTGTTATCACCCCTGCTCGGAGACCTTCGTCTTCGTTGAAATTGGCGAATGACGCACCTCTATGTTGAGGAGAGGGTCGTGCTTCCGAAAAGTAAAGAATCGGAGGTTGTCTTGGTGGTGTACTGAGGATTTCAACAAAGCATCCGAACCGAAAGGACGCATTTCATATAACAAACACCAGTAAACTACTCGGATATAATCCAGACGAGAGAGTTCCCCACTTCACGACTCTCGATCTCTCCATTTTCATCAAGCGACTTGAGACGAGTGTACGCAGTCCGTCGAGTACAACCTACTTCGTCGGCGATCTCAGAAGTTCCAGCCATACCGTCAAGTCGGCGAATTGCATCGACGAAATCGGAGTCCGTGTAGCTGGTCGTGTACTTCCCAGACTCCTTGTCACGATCTTTCCCCGGCACTGTCCTCTCCTTCGACCACATCACGTATGTAAATAGTGAATACTTCTCCAAGATCATCACCATCTCCTCAGTGTGTGATGGGGAAGCTTTATCACCATTACACAGAATAGGAGATGGTAAGAGAAACCGGCCCCTCGGGGCACAATGTTTGAGAAGTGCCCGCCTGTTAGGCCAGGCGGGCCGGGTTCTCGGAGATCAAGAACCCATGTCAGCTGACGATACACATAGGAATGAAAGCATCGCCTCAACGAACGACCCAAGACGACGGCAGTTTCTCGGTGCTGCGGCCGCGGTCGCCGCGCTCTCGGTCGACCCACCAGCGGAGCCACAGTCCGCTATCCCGGACGATTTCGCCGCACACGTTGCCACCGAACACGTCCAACCCGCTCTCCGAGCGCTAACCCGGCCGGATTACGACCGCACAGAAGCTATCCCAAAGCTCGAAGACGCCCTTTCTCAACTCCGAGAGGAGACTGAGACACACCCCGGTAGGAGGCGTAACTAACCCATTCACTCATTCATTCAATCAATTATTCATTCATTGACATATACTAAGTAGAGCCAGTCACTATGGGATATACATGCAGCACAATACCAATCCGGGAACGGAGATGAATTGCTTAGTAATTAACTAACTAATTAACTTATTAACTAATCAACAGAAACTAAGTGAAATCACCGAATAAGGACTCAATACGCAGAATACAACCAACAAACAACTTACAGGATTCAGACAGATGACTCTCAAAAGTGGTAAAGTGCAAATGTATGGCCCTGACAAGCTCACCAGGCTTGGGCCATACGTTTTGAATCGATTGGACCGGGAAGATGTCTTCCCACTCTTAGTTACTAGAGCTAGATACTTAGCACTTGGGGACGACGCGCTCCCGGTCCGGTGTCGCCGGCCTAACCGGCCTTCATCGGACGATGGAATTCAGACACGATGAGCTAACGTCGACCCAGCGAAGTATCGCATGCCACCCGAACAGTCGCCAGTCTGGGGGTGAGCGGGATGATTGAGCGGTTCGGCCACGACAAGATTCGACTCGTCGAGTGTCCGGTCTGTGGCATCGACCTCCGGGACAAGCGAGTCTCCCACCACGTCGCATCGCACCGACCGAGTGAGTTCGGACTGTCGCCGCAGGGGGTGATTCAATGACGGCGAAGAGCGCAGCTGGGGACCAGTTCGTTCAAGAGAACAAGGACACGCTCGTCCGCATAATCAAGCACGGTGACGACGAGTTCGTCCGCGCGATGGCGCTACAGGCGCTGATCCGGTACGGGAACGAACCCACCCTTCACGACGTGCAAAGCGAGATAGAGCGCGCGAAGGAGGAGGTGTAGACGGTGTCCGTTTCAGCTCTCGGTGGCGTCAGCGAACGCCCGCGCCTCGCGGAGGATTTCGGGGTTCTCATCACCGAGCTCAATGAACCGCTCGACACGGTCGAGATTGTCGAGGAAGTCGGGATCGTCGTGAGCAATCTGCAACAGCTCCGATCGAATCTCCTTCTGCTCTCGTTCGATCTCCTCAACCGCGGCCGCGTCCATCGCCTGACTGCACCAGACGCAGGTGGGTTCGTCGCGGGGCGTCTCGTTCCGGCATCGCGGGCAAGTGACCGGCGCAATCGGATCAGACTCGTCTTCCTCCACGTCGACGCCGTGGGCCTGCGCGATAGCGCGGTCGTTGGCGTCACCGAAGACAGCGACGTACCGGGAAGCCACGTCCGAACCCCGGTCCCAGCCGTGGTGGTCTTCGAGGTGGGCCTGATTGACACCGTCCGAAGCCAGATACGACGCCGACGACTTCCGCATCTGCGTGAACGTTACCTCGGTGTGGTCGATTCCGGCCTTCCGAGCGTGCTTCTTGAGAATCTTCAACTTCATCTGGTAGCTGATATCCTCGGGTTTGCTCAGTTTCGACCAGAGGGGCGCGTCCGGCTGGTCCTTTCCCGGATGGACGTTCAGCCACTGCCGGAGATGGGGGACGGATGGGACGAGCGTAATCGACCGCTCGCCCTTCTTGCCGTCGACGGAGATACGCAGGCCGTATTTGTGGTCAGAAACGTCTCCGACGGTGAGGTTGCGGAGTTCCCCGCTCCGGGCCCCGGAGTCCCATGCGACGGCGATGAGCGCCTTGTCGCGGGCGTGGCGGCACTCGTCGAGCATGGGCAAGATGTGTTCCTCCCACCAGAGCATCTTCGCCGGGTTCGGCATCGGGTTGTAGTCCTTCGACGTAGTTGCCGAGACCCACGAGATGCTATCGGGAATCTCGTCGCCGTCGGTGACGTGCTTCCCGAACATCCGGAATGCGACGCGGTAGTCCCGGTTGGATTCCTCGTTGTCGTAGGTGTCGTGAATCCAGCGGACGATATCCTCGGCAGCTCGCTTGTCGTCAAGAGAGTCAGCCAGTCCACCGACTTCCTCGGCGATACGCACACAGTGCCTGAGGAGCTTTTCACGGCGCTCCTTGCCGTACTGACTCCCGAGCAGGGCGAGTCTGTTGTCGAAGGCCTGCAACACGTTCTGGTCGTCTCCACTCATCTCTTCGGCGCGCTCGATGCGCTCCTGCAGATTCTCGATTCGACGATCTGCGTTTCTCGTCATCTACATCGGGGGTTGTCATATAGGCATGTAAACCACCAGTTGAGGTCCGGGAGGCGGCATTTTCCTGCGAACCAGCGAGAGAGCGACGCGACCGAGTCGGTGAGCAGTGACATGCACCAGACCGTGATTTGAACCCTGGAAGTCGCAACCGCGAGCGAAGCGAGCGGTCCGTCTTCCTCTGGTTCACAATCCGGGAGGCGGCATCCTGATTTTGTATCTCCGGTTACTGTGACTCATGGCTGTGATCCTGAACGACTAACTGTTGTGTCGGTCCGTCCTAGTCACCGGAACAGGTACTTCCGTGGCGACGAGTAGCATGGATATGACAGAGGAGCCAGCACACGAGCAGATGGAGCGCCACGCGACCCTGACCGATGAACTCGCAGACCTCGATGCGGAGCGGGACGCCGTCGCGGCGTCAGTACAGGACCGGCTCGCGGACGCGGTTTCGGAGGCCATAGCAGAAGCGGGGACGAACGTCGGGAGTCTCGGCCAGTCCAAAGACGGCAAGCGGTTCCGGTTCGAGGCGCGGCTCGACCGGGCAGCGCTGGTAGCGGCGGTGACGGAAGCGCTGCCGGACGGATTCGTCGTCTCCCACGTCAACGAAGACGGGACCCTAAGCGTGGACTGGACCGGCGACAGCACCACGCCGTCGAAGCGGGAGCACGGGGCCATTCTGAAGGCGATCATCGCGGAGGAGACAGAGACGGACAGTGATGGCTTCATCGAGTCCGTACCCAGCCATGACCGCGTGCTGGCACGGGCGGTAGAACTGGGTATCGACGAGGGTGACGCGGCGGACCGTCTCAGTCGCCTGGCGACGCTGGACGTGGTTGATATCACTGACGAAGGGGTCTACCCCGACGAGAACTTCTCGCGGTACTAGCGAGCAAGAGCGGATGTTACTAGCAAGGGGAAAGGGCAAGCTGGCGGAGTGGCGTGACCGACGTTTATTACTGGGTCCGGCCAGTGGTGTCAGATGAAATGGCAGTGTTATCGACAGAAGACGAGGGAAAGTTTCTCATGGACGCACAGGGAGAACAGATCGGTATCGTGACCGAGGTCGACCCGGAAAGGCAGGTCGCGTACGTCGAGCCGGAGCCCGATCTCACCGAAGCCTGGGTGCAGGGACTCGGATTCGGTGATGCCGACGAGGACGATATCAAGGTCGCCGCCGACGCCGTCGGAACGATAACTGACAGCGAACTGCGTGTGACTGTCGACCTGTAGTCACGCGACAGACTCGGGACGCTCGCCCACCACGAGCGTCCACCACTTGACGAACTGCGTCCGTTCGTAGAGGTCGAGAAGCCGCGCCGATACGTCCGACTCGGAGATGCTCGCGAGCATCAGCGGTGATCCGAGCGTCTGTTTCTTTATGATCTTGAACGAGTCGGAGACGAGGTCGGTGACGGCGGTCTCCGAGAGGTGGCCGTAGATATCGGTGTCCTCCTCCAGAAGCCCCAGCCGGAACGCGGCACCCTTGGTGAGCTTGCGGTACAGCCCCGGCGTTCCTTCGAGCAGGGCGACGCGGCCGTCGGGGCGGAGAACGCGGGCGGCTTCGCGAATTATCTCCGGGCGGTCCGCGGGCGGGACGTGATGGAGGAACCGGCGGCCGATAACGGCGTCAAAGGAGTTGTCGTCGAACGGCAGCGCGCGGGCGTCGCCGGCTAGCGCCGGCTTGCGGACGGTTTCGGCGTTCGACGGCCAGCCTTCCAGCCCGATGTCGGCCCGGGGATGCATGTGCTGGCCGAACGCGAGTTCGAGCGTCCGACCGGCCGGGAGCTGTTCGGCTAGTAGCTCGTCGTGTCGCTCGTAGATTCGGTGTAACAGCGGGTGCTTCCGGACGTTCCGTGGCCGCTCGACGATTGCGCCGTCCTGAACGTCCCAGGTCGCTTCTGACATATTACGCCCTCACAGCACGCAATCGAGGGAGGTCACAGGAAACTATAGAGGCGATAAGAGAGCAGTAGCTGACTAATACTGGAATAGCAGGTCGCTAAGGGTGTGCACTGAGATAGTTGTGTAACATCGACGGACAACAGCCGAAAAGCGGGTCTACTCGATATCAATCCGGTTCGAGTCGTCGGCGTCGTCTGCGCGCGGCAGCGTTACTTCGAGGACCCCGTTGTGGTATGTGGCAGTGATGTCGTCGTCCACGACCGGCTGGGGAACGGCGACTCGCTCGGCGACCCGTCGGCTGTGTCGGCGAGCGCCGTCGCTGGTCTCCGTAGCGACCGTGGTCTCACCCTGAATGCTGAGGACGCCATCCTCGAAGCGAACGGAGAGGTCATCGCGCTCGAATCCCGGGAGGTCGACCATCACGACGTACCCGTCGTCGGTCTCGTCGACGTGGAGGTTCGTGTCGATGCCGTGCTGGCGGTGGTCGACCGAGCGCGTGCTAGCGGCTGGTCGGTCGGCGCGGTTTTCGGGAGCGTCGAACATTCGGCGTCCCGAATCGCTACCCGTCCGCCGGCCCAAACTGTCGCTCATCATTTCCTGTTGCGTCTGTGCGAAGAGTCGGAGCATCGTCTCGAAGGGGTCGTTGCTGGGTGTCATAATCACCTTATATAGGCTGTTGTAGATAGTAACAGTTGCGTAACACGTGCTATCATAGGGAGGCAGAAGCACCGTCCACAGCCTGCATTCGGCCGACTCGGAAGCGCGTGATGGGATACCGTAGCGGAACTGTTTTGACAGGCGTACAGCTAGAACAGCCACAGATAACCGCCGAGTACCCGGTCCGTCGGTGGCCGGGCGACTGGACACGACACACACCATGGCAACCGATTCCGGCAACCGGATAGACCCAGCAGCTGACGAGGTATCGAACTACGACTATCAGAACGACACCGTCGCTCGGTCGGGCCTCGTCGATGACCTACAGGCGCGCGTCGACGGCGAGGTCCGGTTCGACGAGTACTCGCGACAGTTGTACGCGACCGACGCCAGCCTCTACGAGGTGCTGCCCATCGGCGTCGTCTATCCACAGTCAACCGAGGACGTGGCCGCGGTCATGTCCTACTGCGCACAGCGAGAGATTCCGGTTCTGCCGCGGGGCGGCGGGACGAGCCTCGCCGGCCAGACCGTCAATGAGGCCGTCGTGCTGGATTTCTCGCGGTACATGAACGACCTCGTCGAAGCGCGGCCCGACGACCGGCGAGCGCGGGCCCAGCCGGGCATCAAGCTCGGCGACCTGAACGGGGAGCTGGCCGACCACGGGCTGAAGTTCGCGCCGGACCCAGCGTGGGGCGACAAGAGCGTCCTCGGCGGCGCTATCGGTAACAACTCCACCGGCGCACACTCCCTGCAGTACGGCAAGACCGACGCCTATATCGAAGAGTGCGAGGTCGTCCTCGCGGACGGCACCGTCACCACGTTCGGGGAGGTCACCCGCGAGGAACTACGCGACCGAGCAGACCCCAGCGGTGACCTCGAAGCGCAGATTTACGCCGAAATCGAGCGGATACTCACGGAGGAGGGCGAGGAGATTGAGAGCCACTACCCGGACCTGAAGCGCAACGTTTCAGGGTATAACCTCGACTGGGTGCTCGACGACGCACAGGACGGGACCATCAACGTCGCTTCGCTGCTGGCCGGCAGCGAGGGGACCCTCGCAATTGTCACCGAGGCCGAGGTGTCCCTGGAGCCGATTCCCGAGACCAAGTCGATGGGCCTGCTCGCCTACGAGGGACTCATCGAGGCCATGGAAGACGTTGCGGACATCCTCAAACACGACCCGGCGGCCGTCGAGGTGCTCGACGACGTGCTCATTGACCTGGCCCGGGACACCGCCGAGTTCGAGGACGTGGTCGGGATGTTGCCTGAGGGGACCCGAGCGGTCCTCATCGTGGAGTTCTACGCCGACGACGAGGAGAGCGGGCGACAGAAGGTCGCCGACCTGCTTGCGGACCGAACGAACGGCGTCGACCCCGTCGCCAACCCGACCGCGAACCGGACCGTCGTTGACACGCCGATACGGGCGTTCGACGCGATGGAAGCCCACGACGAGGCAAAACGCGAGAAGTTCTGGAAAATGCGCAAATCCGGCCTCCCGATACTGCTCTCGCGGACGACCGACGAAAAACACGGCTCGTTCATCGAGGACACCGCCATCCCGCCGGCGAACCTCCCGGAGTACGTCGCCGAATTTCAGGAAATACTGGAGGAACACGACACCTTCGCCTCCTTCTACGCCCACGCTGGCCCCGGCGTGCTCCACATCCGCCCACTCATCAACACAAAGTCGGTCGAGGGCGTCCAGACCATGGAGTCCATCACCGACGCAGTGACGGACCTCGTGGTGAAATACGGCGGGAGCGTCTCGGGCGAACACGGCGACGGGCGCGCCCGCACGCAGTGGAACAAGAAGCTCTACGGCGCAGACCTCTGGGAGACGTTCCAAGAACTCAAATCGACGTTCGACCCCGACTGGCTGCTCAACCCCGGGCAGGTCGTCGGTGTCGACGCAAGTGAGGTCGAGTCCGGCGCGATGCCCGAGCGGGCACGCACGGTCGACATGACCGAGAACCTCCGCTTTTCACCGGAGTACGAGTTCAACGCCGGCTTCGACCCCGCGTTGGAGTGGGACAACGACAACGGAATGCAGGGGATGGTCGAACTCTGCCACGGCTGTGGCGGCTGTCGCGGCCCCCAGGAGACGACCGGCGGCGTGATGTGTCCGACCTATCGCGCGTCCGAGGAGGAGATGACGACGACGCGGGGGCGGGCGAATATGCTCCGGCAAGCGATGAGCGGCGACCTGCCGGACGACCCTACGGACGAAGAGTTCATGCACGAGGTGCTCGACCTCTGTATCGGCTGTAAGGGGTGTGCGAAGGACTGCCCGAGCGAGGTCGACATGGCGAAGCTCAAAGCGGAGGTGACCCACGCCTACCATCAGGAACACGGCTCCAGTTTCCGGGACAAACTGTTCGCGAACGTCGACGCGCTTGCCGGACTCGGAAGCGCGTTCGCGCCGCTGTCGAACCTCGCGACGAAGGTCCCGGGCGCTCGCACCATTCTTCAAAAGGCGGTCGGTATCGCCCCGGACCGGACACTCCCGAGCTTCCAGCGGATGACGCTACAGGACTGGTTCGACGAACGCGGTCCGCAGGTCCCGGCCGACGAGGCCGAGCGACGGGCGCTGCTGTTCCCTGATACGTACACGAACTACAGCCATCCCGAGGTCGGGAAAGCCGCCGTCCGCGTGCTCGAAGCCGCGGGTGTCCACGTCCAGTTGGCTGACCGAACCGACAGCGGGCGGCCCGCTCACTCGAAGGGCTTTCTCGACCAGTCCCGAGCGACCGCGCGGGACAACGTAGACGCGCTCGCCCCCGCAGTCGAGGAGGGCTGGGACGTAGTGCTGGTCGAACCAAGCGACGCCGTGATGTTCCAGTCAGACTATCTGGACCTGCTGTCGGGCGAGGACGTTGAGACGCTCGCGGCCAATGCCTACGGGGTCTGTGAGTACCTCGATACTTTCCGGCTGGACGAGAGCGCCGACTGGGACGTGCCAGCCGAGACGCTGACTTACCACGGCCACTGTCACCAGAAGGCGACGAAGAAAGACCACCACGCCGTCGGCGTCCTCCGGCGGGCCGGCTACGACGTGGACCCGCTAGATTCGGGCTGTTGTGGCATGGCCGGCTCCTTCGGCTACGAGGCCGAGCACTTCTCGATGAGCAAGGCCATCGGCTCCATCCTGTTTGACCAGATCGGCGAGAGCCGCGGCGACACGGTGGTCGCGCCCGGCGCGTCCTGTCGCACGCAACTGGACGACTGGGACGAAAGCGACGGCGAGCCGCCGCATCCGGTGGAGAAGCTCGATGCGGCCCTAGCCTGACGGTTCGTCGGGCTGGCGAACCGCCTGAACGATGCCGACCGTCTGGCCGACCAGCGCAAGTCCGATGCCGGCGAGCAACGCGGTTTCCGCCGGCGGGAACAGCGCGCCGGCGTACACCGCCGCACCGAGAACGCTCAGCACTGCGCCAGCCGTGTACATCCGCTGGCCTGCCGGAACGTGCTTCCCAGTGTAGTAGAGGCCGACGCCCGGAACAGCCAGCCACCCCAGTATTGTCGTCGTCAGGAACGGAACCCGGAGCGGAGCGTAGAGGAAACCGACGATGCCGCCGACGGTGAGCAGGAGTCCAACGAGCAGAATATCGCGCCAGATCCGGAGGACGCCCGTCACCATCTCGTCCCACGAGAGGACGGCGAAAGCAGCGATGAGGACGGCGGCAACGATGTGGAATATCAACACGGTCCGGTCAGTGACCACATTGAGATGGGCCAGCCCCACGAGCAGCCACGCCAGCGGGATAAGTACGGTCGGACCCTGTGCACGCAAGCGAGGGAACATACGCCTCACTGTGCCCCCCACAATCAAGAAACGTCGGTCGTGCGGACAGGTGTCACGCTTGCGGGAGTTCGACGACGAAGTGTGCGCCATCAAGGTCGGTGTCGGGGAAGGTCGTGTCGGGTTTGCTGGCGGTGTCGGCAAGAGAGATATCGCCGCCGAAACCCGTAACGAGCGTCTCGACGAGATGGAGTCCGCCGCCGTGCGTGTCGCCCGCGGGTCGAAAACGCTGTCACGCCGGTCGTCGGGGATTCCCGGCCCGTCGCCGACGAGACGGTCCCGTGCGCCACGGTGCATAGTTACGATTGGGGGTTCCGGTGTCTGATTCCAGTCGGTTAGTGAGACGGTACGACCGAACGTGACACCGGAGCGTCCACAGCCAGCCGAGAGGGGCGGCGGCGTGTGTGGTATGCCAGTATTACACACCCCATAATCGCCAGACAGCGGCCGGATAGCTCTGTTTCCCACCAGAGCATCGTACCGACACTGTTATCCGTGGTGCTGGCATCTCTTTGGTTGCAATGGCGAAAGGAACGGTTGATTTCTTCAACGACACTGGCGGTTACGGTTTCATCGACACTGAGGACGCGGACGAGGACGTCTTCTTCCACATGGAAGACATCGGCGGCCCGGACCTCGAGGAAGGACAGGAGCTCGAATTTGACATCGAGCAGGCGGACAAGGGTCCGCGCGCCAACAACGTCACGAGGCTCTAACAATGGCGGAAGGCACTGTCGACTTCTTCAACGACACTGGTGGTTACGGCTTCATCGAAACCGACGATGCGGACGAAGACGTCTTCTTCCACATGGAAGACGTCGGCGGCCCTGACCTCGAAGAGGGGCAGGAAGTCGAGTTCGACATCGAGCAGGCGGACAAGGGTCCGCGTGCGACCAACCTCACGCGACTGTAAGACGGCATCTGTCTTCAGTCTAGCATTATAATCACTTGTCAGCGGTCGCGGTGTACCATAGCGTACACGGCAGTGTCGCTGGCACGTACATAACTCACGACGAGCAACAGCGCTCGCCGGCGCGTCACTACGTGATCAGTGGCGACGCTGTCCGATAGACGATTTCCATCGGCAGCCCCGTCGCATCTCGCGGCGGCTCGGGCGGGAGCGTGTACAGTTCTCCATCACCCGGCTGTGCTGTGTACGCGAGAGCGACGGCGTCCAGCACGTCGTCGACGGCCACCGCTGTGCCACCGGTCGCTTCGGCGGCTTTCTGGACTGTCGGGGCGGCGTCACGGTCGTAATGCGCGAGAATCCGCATCCGCTCAGCGTACCCTCCGGCAGTGTGCTTCGGGTGAGTGAGCGGCTCGCCGCCAAGTGCTCGGAAGCAGACTTCCGGATGAGACTCCCGAATGGCAGCGGCGGCCTCGGGCAGTTCCTGCAGGAGTTCGTCGACTCGGGCGAGGCTGTCGCTCCGTGCGAACGCCCGCTCGGAGAGTTCGTGTCCAGTCTTGCGCTTGTGGACGCGATTGGCCGTCGAGTAGCGCTGTTTCCGGGTCGCTTCTCGCACCGGCGGCGTGCGGACCGTCGTGCTTCGGTCGCCGAGGACTGACCGAGCGAGTTCATCACACCGGCGGTCCGGCTCGCCGGATTCGACAAGTCCAATCGGCACCCCGACCAGAATCCGGCGGGCGCGCTCCTCGTAAGCTGCCCAGCACGCGCCGATACTATCGAACACGGACGTGTGGTCGAAGCCGTCGCCGGTGAACGCCACAGCGACCCAGGACTCGTCGCTTCGATCGACGCCGACGTACAGCGGTTCCGCCATTACTGATACTCGTTCCGACGGGCGCAAAAGTGTATCCCGAGGTGTTTTTTGGCCAACCAGTCGGTCTTCGGGCTATCGGTCGAAGCGCTGACTGCCCCGACGAAAGGTCATGACCGACCGAATTTCGTGAGGTCCTTGAGCGGGACGAGCCGGTGTTCCATCGCCGGCTTGGTGTAGCCAGCCGACTCCTCGGAGACGCCGCTGGTGAACACCAGCATCTTCTGCTGGAGGACGTGCGGTATGCCGTCGTTGTCCCGGATGATGTCGACCGAGCGCCACGCTTCGTCTTCCATGTGTTAGAGTCACACGCCACTGCCACCTGTCTCTTTCCCCGTCAGGCGTCCGGCCTGACGAAGACAGTCCGGAGCCGCGCACCGCAATTCGGACAGCACAGCGTCTGCCAGCGGTTGGTGTCGAGGTCACCGAACGTCTCCCGGCGAATGGCTTCCTCGACAGTGACCGACCGGCCGCAGGTGTCACACTCCTCGACCATGCGTCGAGGTTGGCGGGCCACAGACAAAATCCGCTCGCCCACAGGCATTTAGCCGGCCCGAGCGTGGGGCCGGATATGGACGGCGTCGTACTCGCTGCCGGCGAAGGGACGCGGATGCGGCCGCTCACCGCGGACAGACCGAAGGGACTCGTCGAGGTGGACGGAAAGCCACTGCTGACACACTGCTTCGATACGCTGCGGTCACTCGGCGTCGACCGGTTGGTCGTCGTTATCGGCTACCGCGGTGACGACATCGTGTCCCACTACGGCGAGCAGTACCGAGACACACCGATAGCGTACGTCCGGCAGGACGAGCAGTTGGGGCTCGCCCACGCGCTCGAACAGGCCAGTTCCGCCGTCGACGGGACCTTTGTCATGCTGAACGGCGACAACGTCTGCCGGGCGAACCTTGGCGACGTGCTTGACCGACACCACGAGACCGACGCCAGCGCGACGCTACTCGTCGAGAGCGTGTCGCGGGCCGAGGCCAGAACGACCGGCGTCGTCACGACCAACGACGAGGGCGGGGTAACCGGCCTCGTCGAGAAGCCGTCGGACCCGCCGTCAACGCTGGTCACGCGGGGCTTTTTCATCTTCGAACCGGCCATCGGCCACGCCTGCGCGCTGACGCGCCCCTCCGAGCGCGGCGAGTACGAACTGCCCGACGCAATCGACCTGCTGTTGAGCGCCGGCCACCGGGTCGAGGCGGTCGAACTCGACGGGTGGTGTCACAACGTCAACGAACCGGGCGACATCGACGCCGTCGAGGGGCGACTGGACTGAGCGGCCGGTCAGAACAGCGCGAGCGACGGGAGATACAGGAGCATACAGACGACCGCGCTTCGGCGTCCGATGCCCCGCCGCCAGTACAGCAGTCCGAGGACGACGAGCGAGACGACCAGCATGTACGTCACGGACGCGGCGACGGCCGCCGGGTCAGCCAGCGTGACGTCTGCGACTAGTGCGCCGACGCCAAGTGAGAACACCGGGTCCGTGATATTGCTCCCGAGCAGCGACCCGACGGAGATACCTTCGCGGCCTTCGCGAGCGGCGATACCGGCGACGGCGATCTCCGGGGTCGTCGTTCCCAGGCCAGCCAGGACCCCGACGAGGTACTCGGGGATGCCCGCGACCGTCGCGATGGCGACGCCATTGGTCACCAGCAGGTGGCCGCCGACGATCACGAGAACGATCCCGACGGCGATCTGGGGTAGCGCCCGCGCCGGCGGTTCCTCGTCCTCGATGACCTCCTCGGTGATTTCCTCGCCGCCCTCGGTGGAGTAGAGGTCGTGGATGAACATGAGGTAGGCGAGCATCATCAACAGCCCTTCCAAGCGGGTGATGCCGTCCTCCAGCGTGAGGATCATGATAATCATGGCGAGCACCATCGCGCCGCCGTATATCAGGACGTTCCGTCGCTCCGCAGCGATAGGCGAGATGAGCGCCACGAGGCCGATAGCCAGCGTGATCTGTGCCGTCTCGGAGCCGACGATATTCCCGACAAGCAGGTCGCCGGCCCCATAGGTCGCGGCGTACACCGAGGTGGTCATCTCCGGGATCGACGTGCCGACCGAAATAACGGTGACACCCACGAAGAACGTAGAGACCCCGTAATAGAGGGCAAGCTCGGCCGCCGACCGCACCGTCCTGTCGGCGCCAACGAGGAGAAGCGCCAGACCGGCAAAAAGGCCAGCAGCGTTAACAACCACCATGTGTCCCGAACGAGAGGCGCATGGCTCAAAAGCGTTGACCGCCACGGACAGCGACCAGCGGCGGTCGTGCAGCCGTGAGCGACGACCGAACAGCGAAGGTCGTAGAGCCACATGAGATTGTATGACACAGCACAGGGGCGTCCGGCTGGGAGTCGTCTGCGTCGTCGCGCTCCTGGCCGGGTGCGGAGCGCTGTTCGGCGGCGGGCCGTCACCTGCAGAATCCGCGGTGACACCCGCACCCGTTCCGACTGACAGAGCCGCGGAGACGACGGCCGTACCGGATGCCGACCAAGAGTACTGGGGCAACGTCTCCGTCGACGCCAACAGGTCGGCGGTGACACAGCCGCGGGTCCTCGAACTACGACCGAACTGCGAGCGGCCACCGGGACTCGTTGTCCACATTCAGGTGCTGGCGCTGCAGAACAACGACCCGGCGACGAACGAGGGCATCAACACCACCTGGCAGTTCGCGTCCCCGTCGAACCGGGACCTGACAGGACCGTACGCGAACTTCGTCCGGACAATCCAGAGCGGATTCGAACCGCTCCTGAACGCGACGGGCGTGCGGTACGGGCCGCTCGACCGCGATGGCAACACCGCGTCACAGCCGGTGACGGTCGTCAACGGGACCGGAGCGACGACGAGCTACCGGTGGACGGTCGAAAAGCAGACCGAAGCGCCCTACGAGGGCTGCTGGATGACAGCCGGCGTCGCGCCGGCCTAACCTTCCATCCCGCTGAAGGAGAGGCCGCCCTCGATGTAGCGCTGGGCGAACAGGTACGCCAGCATGATCGGCGAGGCGAAGGTGAGCGCGAACGCGGAGAAGCGCGCCCACGGGATGGAGTACTCGTCGACCATCGCGTACAGGCCGACCGGCAGCGTGTAGTTCTCCGTCCCCAGCAGCGTCTGGGCGACGACGAACTCCGTCCAGCCGGTGAGGAAGACGAAGATGAACACCGTCGCCAGCCCGGCGGTCGACATCGGAATGATGACCTCGGTGACGACCCGCCACGGCGGCGCACCGTCGACAACGGCGGCCTCCTCGTAGGAGACCGGAATGCCGTCCATGTAGGTCTTCAGTAGCCACGTATTGAACGGCACGGCGGTCGCTGCGTAGTACACTGCAAGCGCCAGCTTGCTGTCGTTAATGCCGAACTGGACGTACAGCGCGTACATCCCGATGAGCAGGGCGACGCCGAGGCCGCCGCCGACCTGTGTCATCAGGACGTAGAGGAACAGAACCTTTCGGCGGAAGAGGAACTCCCGGCGCGAGAGGGCATACGCTGCCGGAATGATGAGCGACATCGCGATCAGCACGGTCGGAATCGCCACCATGAGGCTGTTCCAGAGGAAGTGCTTGAAATCCGACGGACGGTCGACGCCGTAGTCGGAGGCGTCCAGAATTTCGATCCCCGGCGTCTGGAACACAAAGGCGAGGTCGGTGAACGGGATGGCGGCGGAGATCGAGTACGACGGCACGATGAGGTCACCGATCACCCAGATGAACGGTTTGACCGTCGGATTGGATGGCAGCAGTGAGAAGCTCTCTGAGGTGTACAGCGAGCTTCCGGAGCCGGAGAGAGCCGCCATCAGAATCCAGTAGATCGGGAAGAGCAGTGCCAGTACGACCAGTGTCGCGCCAATCGTCGAGAGGATGACTTTCAGAACCTCCGACGCGGGTAGCTCGCCGCGACGGACCGCCTGCACAGTGTAGGACCACTTTCGAACGGTTCGGGCGGGCATCGTTGCGAACGTCTTGATGTCATCGCTGAGCTTCCGGGCGATTGCACCGAGCAACATCAGTCGTTCACCCCGTCGGCGAGTTTCCCTTTCTTGACGTTGAGCCACATGAACGCGCCGATGAACACGAGCGCGATGATGCTGATGGCCGCACCACGACCGTACTGCTGGAACGACAGCGCCTCACGGTAGCCGTAGACGACGATGAGTTCGTTCGCCCGCGCCGGGCCGCCCTGGTTGAACACGAACGGAATGAGGAACTGCTGGAACGACGCCGCAGATGTCAGAATCGATGCGAACAGCACAGGCCGCTTGATCGACGGCAGGGTGATGTGGGCAAAGCGTGCGAGAAAGCCCGCGCCGTCGACGACGGCCGCCTCGTGGAGTTCTTCGGGCACGTCTTGGAGCGCGCTGACGGTGATGATGACCATGAACGGGTACGCCAGCCACGCCTCCGTGACGTTGTACGCGACGAAGGCAGTCCAGCGGCCCGAGAGCCACGCGACCGAACTCGCCCCGAACGCGGTCAGTAGCTGGTTCATCAGCCCGAACTCGGCGGAACTGAAGATGCCGCGCCACACGGTGATAGTGAAAATCGGCGGCAGCCCCATCGGGAAGATGATGAGCGAGCGCAGGACACGCTTGCCGCGGACGAGTTCGCTGGTCACGATGAGCGCGATAGCCAGGCTTGCCCCGATTTTGAGCGTGACGCTCGTGGCGACAAACAGCCAGGTGACGCCAAAGGAGTTCCAGAACTGGCCATCAGTCAGCACGTCGGCGTAGTTCTCTAGCCCGACGAACAGCGCGTCGCCGAACGTGAGCACGGCGATGACGCCCTCACCGGCGAACAGATTGGCCGGCTCGGCGTTGGTAAAGGAGATACCTAGCAAGTAGAGGACCGGGAACAGCATGAACGCCGAGAAGACGAACAGCCCCGGGAGCACTAGCAGTAACGACGCGTCGTCCCGCGTCAGAAACGGGACCGACTCGATGCGGTCCGCCGCTCGTGAAACCGTACTCATGGGCGTTTCTTACTCCCAGTTGCTGCGGATTTCTTCGGCGGCAGTCGTCAGTGCGTCTTCGGCGCTCGAATCGCCGTTGAACGCCTCGATAAGAGCGTTCTCAAGCGGCGACCACACCTTGTTCATGCGCGGGTCGGTCGGCATCGGGACCCCCTGGCTGACGGTCTGGGAGTACGTCTGGACGTGGTCGGGGAGTTCGTCGCTGCCGACGAGGCTGTCGAGCACCGGAATCGAACCCTGCTCCTCAGCGAGTCGCGTGGCGTGGTCCTCGTTGGTAGCGAACCACTCGACGAAGTTCCGGGCGGCCGTGGCGTCGGCCCCGCCCTCGCTCATCCCATCCGCGAAGTACCACATCGAGATGCCGGTGTACGGCGTCACCTCGCCGCCGTCGATGGCAGGGAACGTCGCCACTTCGTAGTTCACGTCGCTCTGGTTCAGCGTCGCCAGATACCATGGCCCGTTGACTGCGAAGGCGGCGTTCCCCTCCGAGAACGTCGCAGCCTGCGGTTCGTAGTTCGGGTCGTCGGGCATATACGGACGGAGGGTGTCGAGAGCGAACTGGAGCCCCTCGATAGCTTCGTCGGCATCCAGCCCGAGCGCCGGGTCCTGCGCCGGGTCGAAGTAGTAGCCGCCGAAAGCCTGTATCCACCCGCTCGTGAAGTACGGGTCAAACGGCGCAGCGAGGCCGTACTGGCTGCTGCTCGGGTCGTGGTACGATTCCATGGCCGACACCATGTCGTCGATGGTCTCGGGCGCTTCGTCGACGATGTCCGTGTTGTAGATGAGCGTCACCGTCTCCGCCGAGTGCGGGAGGCCGACGACGGCGTCGTCGAACTGGACGGCGGAGGCGGCGGCGTCCGTGAACTGGTCTAAGCTCACGGAGAGTTCGTCGGACTGGTCGACAACGAACTCCCGCTGGTAGTAGTCGCCAACCCAGTCGTGTGCCCACTCGAAGACCTCCGGCCCCTGCCCGGCCGGAATCGCGCTCGTGGTCTTCTTTTCCATATTGGAGATATCTGACCCCTCGACGCCGAACTCCGTCTCGCTCGCGAACGTCTCCATCGCGTCCTCGCGTGCAGGTATCTCCGAATCCTGAAGCTGATACCACGCCGTCGCGGTCCCGCTGGACTGCTGACTCCCGCCGCTTGCCCCATCGCCCGAGCCATCGCCGGAAGCCGTTCCCCCCTCCGAGCCGCCACTGCCCTGCTCTTGCACACTACAGCCAGCAAGGGCTGTAGCCGCCCCGACACCGCCGATCCGCTTGAGCACCGTCCGTCGTTCCATTGTCATGGATAGATATGGGATGAAATAGTCTTTCACAACTTAAATCATTCGGAAATAGAAGGAGACAATGATGATAGATTCCGAGAGTCGGTGTGAAATTGCCTCGCTGTGTATCGGTTTCAGCAAACCGGCCGTAGTAGAACAAACGAAGTAATATTTTTTCTAAAATCTAATCGGAAGCGTAACACTCACAGTACCGACCCCGCACCGTAGGCGTATGCACCATCCAGGACCGCCACGGTTCGCCACCGTCGGCGAATCGGTGGAACTGGCCCCGCGCCAGCCCGACCCCAAAATGACTGCCGAGTGGCGGGTAGTCGAGCAGCCAGCAGCGAGTACGGCAACGCTTGGCGATGGTCCGGTCTGCCACCTCGAACCCGACGCCCCGGGTGTCTATCGAGCCGAGCTAACCGTCGCAGACGGTACACACGAGCAGGTCGTCCGAGCGTTCCCGGGCGTCACCGAGACAGCCCGATTCAGCGTCACAGCGGACGATTTCGACGACGACGATCTCGCCGTCGCCGACCGCGCCATCGTCATTGGAACGTTCAACGACTTCAGGATGGGAACCCACTGGGCCGAGCGCGACGGTGACGAGTGGGTCATCGAGACCGAACTCCCGCCGGGGACCCACCACGCAATTTTCAGTTTTGACGGCTCCTTCGAGTCGACCGCGACCGACGAGGTCACCATCGAAGGTCCCGGTCGTCCCCGGGTCGAACTCACCAGTGAAACGGTGAATGCGGACCTCGTCGTCTCTGCGGACGCTCGCGCGGCCTCGTCGGGGAGCGAACCGGAAGTCGAGTTCTATCTCGACGGTCGAGGTGTGCTGTCAGAGTCGGCCGTGACTGTCGACGGCGACGAACTCCGAGTCCCACGCGAAGCACTGCCTGAAACGGCCCGGATTCACGCGGTCGCCGCCGCCGAGCGCCACAGCGTTGCAGACACGCTGGTCGTGGAACGCGGCACGGAGAACGAGGATGCGGGCACAGGCGAGGCAGTGTCCGTCTCGCGGCCGGCCGACCCGCCAGCCTGGGCCAGTGACGCCACCATCTACGAGATATTCGTCCGGTCGTTCGCCGGCGAAACCGTCGACACGACCTTTGAGGCCATCGAGCGGCGGGTCCCCTACATCGAGTCACTGGGCGTCGACGTGGTGTGGCTCACCCCTGTTCAGGCGAGTCCGACCCGCCATGGCTACCACATCACTGACTTCTTCGACACCGCCGAGGACCTGGGAACACGCGCTGAGTTCGAGTCGCTGGTCGACCGACTTCACAACGCCGGGATTCGGGTCGTCTTCGACCTAGTCATCAACCACAGCTCGCGGGACCACCCGGCGTTCCAGCTTCACCGGGCCGGCGTCCCCGAGTACGCCGACTACTACGAACGGATCCCGGCGTCACAGGATGTCTCCGACATCGACTGGGCGGGCGAGGATGCGCCGGGGCACTACTTCAACTGGACGCGGATTCCGAACCTCGACTACGACTCGCTCGACGTTCGGCGCTGGATGCTCGACGTGGTCGAGGAGTGGCGCGACGTGGTCGACGGGTTCCGCTGTGACGTGGCCTGGGGCGTGCCACACGGCTTCTGGAAGGAGGTCCGGGAGCGGGTGAAAGCCGACGACTCGGAGTTCCTGCTACTCGACGAGACAGTCCCGCGTGACGCCGCTTTCGCCGAAAACGAGTTCGACGTCCACTACGACACGGACCTGTTCGACACGCTCCGCGACATCGGGGCAGGCGAGGAACCGGCGTCGGCGCTGTTCGAGGCGCTCGACGCGACGGCCGAGCACGGCTATCCCGACCGTGCCGGCCACATGCGGTACGTCGACAACCACGACGAAGACCGCTACCTCGACAAGTACGGGGCCGCGTCGCTTCGGGCGGCCGTCGGAGCCACGTTCACGCTCCCCGGGACGCCGATGATATACGCCGGCCAGGAGCGCGGCGTCGAACAGCAACGTGGGACGATGCGCTGGCACGACGGCGACAACGACTTAACCGACTTCCACCGGCAACTGGTGGCGCTGCGAGCGGACCACGCGGCACTGCGCGCGCCCGAGGTACACCCGGTTCCACACACCGTCGAGACAGGCGATCCTGACAGCGTCGTCGCGTACGAACGCACCGACGGCAATGAGGCGCTGGTGGTCGTCCTGCACTTCGGCGACGGCACGGCGAGCGTCTCACTGGACAGCCCAGTCGGGGACACTGACCTTCTCAGCAACACTCCAATCGGCAGTGACGGGACAGTCGAGGTCGGCGATATCGTTGTGGTATCAGCGCCGAACGGCCGCTGACGGCGCTCGGTTCCATGCCTGCATCGACTCTGCTAGAACTTCTATGAAAAATCCCATCAAACTTATTAGCGATGGGTGTGAGACTCTGTGTAATGGCGAGTCTCGAACTAGACGGTCTCCGCAAGGAGTTCGACGGTGGCTCCATCGTGGCGGTCGACGACATCGATCTGTCCATCGACGATGGGGAGTTCGTAACGGTCGTCGGCCCGTCGGGGTGTGGGAAATCGACGACACTGCGGATGATTGCCGGGCTTGAGCGGCCGACAAGCGGTCGTATCCGCATTGGCGACGAGGACGTGACAGACGTCCACGCCCGCAAGCGCGACGTGGCGATGGTGTTCCAGAACTACGCGCTGTACCCGCACAAGTCCATCCGGCAGAACATGGCGTTTGGCCTCCGGATGAGCACGGACCTCTCGAAGGAGGAACGACAGGAGCGAGTCACCGAGACGGCGGAGATGATGGGTATCGGGGACCTGCTTGATGACACGCCGGACCAGCTCTCCGGCGGGCAGAAGCAGCGGGTCGCACTCGGGCGCGCCATCGTCCGCGAGCCCGACGTGTTCCTCTTCGATGAGCCACTCAGCAACCTCGACGCGAAGCTCCGGACGACGATGCGGACGGAAATCCAGCGCCTGCAAGAAGAACTCGGAATTACCGCTGTCTACGTCACCCACGACCAGGAAGAAGCCATGACGATGGGCGACCGCATCGTCATTCTCAACGACGGGAAGCTCCAGCAGGCCGGCCGGCCAAAGACGGTGTACGAGAACCCGACGAACCAGTTCGTCGGCGGCTTCGTCGGCTCGCCCTCGATGAATTTCCTCGACGTGACCGCGGAGCCGCTCAGCAGCGGCGTGCGACTCACCGGCGCTAACGACGACTTCTCCTATGACCTCACGGGCGGCCGCGCCAGTGCCTTCGGCGACAGCCAGCGCGGGTCGTACGTGCTGGGTATCCGACCGGAACACGTTTCGGTCAGCGACGGCGGCGACCAGAACGCCGTCCCGGCGACGGTCGACGTGCTCGAACCCATCGGTAGCGACAACTACCTCTATCTCGATCTGGGCCAATCGAAGGCCGGGTTCGAGGGCGACGGCGCGCCGGATTTCATCGCCAGGGTGAGCACCGACGTGGAGCCGGCCATCGGCGACCAAGTACAGGTGTCGTTCGACGAATCCGCTGTCCATTTGTTCGATACAGAGACCGGCGAGGCGGTCACGGCCGGCGAGGACGCGCCTGTCGCAACGCCGCAGTAGGGCGATAAGTGCTCCAAGCTCAGACGTAGTCGCTGTTTTCGACTAGTTATAGAGTCCCTACGGCCATCCGCTATGTTTTCCAACGTCAAGCAGCGTGGTCCGCGAAAGATGGTACCCGCGGGCGACCAGTGACCCAGCAGTTCACTCGCGGGCGCTCAGTGGTTCGGCAGTGAATTCCTCGGCGTCAGTGAGGTGGGCCACCGTTGCCAGCCGGAGCGCGTGGGGCCAGCCAAGCGGCGTGCCACAGTCAGGCGTCCCATCGTCGAACAGTTGTTCGGGGAGGTAGCCGCTGGACTGAACGAGCGAGCCGCCGGGGAGAATCTCCCCCAGCAGATCCCGGGACCGGGCGTAGGCCCCCGTTGCTCGGCTGTCGTCGGCATCACGCAGGAGCGCACCCAGCTGGGCGGCACTGTTTGCGCCCCACGCCGTCGAGACGGTCCAGATTTTCTCGTGGTCTTGTGAGCCACACCGCCAGTCGTCGCCCTCGAAGCGGACGAGGCCGCGGATGTCGCCGGTGTCCCGTTCCAGCCCGTCGAGTGTCGTCTCGACGTGGGTGTAGAGCCGGTCGCGGGTCTCCGCCGGCAGGTCGATGGCCTCGGCAGCGACGCGACAGGCAGCGGGGAGGGCCAGCGTCGCGGAGTCCAGTCGGTCGTCGATGGTCCTGTCGTGTTCGCGGAGGGCGTAGCGGTCACCGGTCCACAGCGCATCAAGGGCTGACAGCACTGTTTCGGCCTGTGACCGGGCGTGATCCCGGAGCGTGGCACAAACGGGCGCGCGGGCGACGGCCGCGTAAGCGTGCAAGAAGGTTGCAGCGGTGTGCGTGAACCGGCCCTGCATATTTTCCCAGGCGTTCTGGCAGGCAATGGGAAGGCCGTCGTCAGCCAACGTGTCATCGATGCTCTCGACGGCGCGCCCGAGCGTGGCTTCGATGCACTCCGGGTCGGCCGGCTCGCCGGTCCGGAGATACGTCGCGAGGAAGGTGGTCACACTCGCAGTCTGGTCGGCCTGATAGTCCGCGTCCGAACCGCTTTCGAGCCGGGCGTTCGCCCAGCCCGGGGCCAGCGTCTCGTCGCCGGGCCAGACACGGTGGGGCCAGCTCCCGTCCGGTTGCTGCGTGCGACAGTAGAATTCAGCGGAGCGCTGGTGCCACGCATCGAGTCCGAGGTCGAACGTCCCGTCGGCTTCGAGCAGGAAGGCTGATATCTCGGCGTCGTCGCGGAACCACGTGTAGCCGTAGCCGCCGGAGGTGACGTAGTACGGGTCGAAGTCCGGCGCGGCGATTCTGGCCCCGTTCGCGGCCGATAACAGCGAGAGGACGCGGAGGTCGGCCACGACGCTTTCGCGGCTCGGCGTGTCCGCGGGGACGCGCCATCGCCGCTGTGCCTGGCCTGCTTCGAGCAGCGTCTCCGAGGTGTAATGGTCGCTCACCAGCCGGTCGATGGTCGACAGCGCCGCGTCACGCCCGGTTTCGTTCGTGTCCGTCAGCAGCGTCGTCAGCGTGACGCCGCCGTCGACAAACGGCGCGGACAGCAGGACACCGCCGGTAAGCGTCGTATCCTCGTACCGGCGCGCTCCGGTGTCCCGAGGGAACGAGACCGGGTCGTCGTCGACGAGTTCGGGGAACCGCTCAGGAATCTGGCCCGCGGCAGTGTCGAGTTCGGTAGAGACGCCAATGAAGTCGTGTTCGGACCGGTGGTAGGCCTCGACGGTGTTTCCGTGCATCAACAGACTCTGTTGGCCGGTCCGCCCGTTTGGTGCGAAATCGACGAACGCCCGAAGCGACACGTCGGCGGGCGCGTCGCCGCGAAGTTCGAACCGGGTGACGTGGGCCTGCTCGATGGTGCAGTCCGTCTGGACGACGGCCCAGTCGCCGCAGTCGTGGATTGTCTCGACGACGCCTGCGTCACCCCGATACCGCTGGTCGGCGTCGGCGCTGAACCACGTCGTCGAACCCGTTTCGATGCCGAACCGCGAGCGGTCAATTCCTGTGAGCCCACACAGCGGATAGGAGTAGTCCCGCAGCGAGCCGTCGTTGTCGATATGCACCAAGCGGCTGTCGAGTCCGGAGAAACTGCCCGTCGTAGAGCGGAGTTCACCCGGGAACTGGTGGCGGCGGTCCCGCGTCCGCTTGAAGTCGTTAAGTGCCGTCCGGAGCGTCATTGGTGAGAGACACCACTGCGGGGAATATAAAATATGGTGTAATAGTTTTTCATTCTTGTGAACAGCGGTGGTGGGCTAGTCGACGATACGGTTCCGTTGCGGCGGCTTCGGAGGTGTTGGCGGGCCATACAGCACCGAAACACAGTTATCCGCCGCCGTTACCAGATGTGAACAGATGGACGATTCGACTCTCAGGGACAGGCTGGGGCAACTGGGCCTGTCCGAGAAGGAAGTCGACACGTACCTGTCGATTCTCGGCAGCGGCGAGGCCACAGCCAGCGAAATCGCCGACGACACCGGCGTTTCCAAACGGTACGTCTACAGCATCAGCGAATCGCTCGAAGACCGCGGGTTCGTGGAGGTCAACGACCACGTCGTGCCCACGACGATCCGCGCCCGGCCGCCCGAGGAGGTCATCGACGCCCTGACCGACCGGCTCGAAGAGATGAGCGGGGCGCTCGATTCCCGATACTCGGCGAGTGCGCGGGAACCACAGCAGTTCGATGTCATCAAGTCGCGGGTGACAGTGATCAAGCGGCTCACGGAGTACATCAGAAACGCGGAGCGTGAAATCATGCTGTCAGTTCCCCAGCAGTACCTCCCGGAGATCTCGGAGGAACTGGGTGCGGCCGTCGACCGCGGCGTCCTCGTGATGCTGGTCGTCAGCAGCGCCGACGACCTGCGCCCGGACGACGTGAGTGGGCTGGCCTCCGTGGTCCGGTCCTGGAACCAGCCGATGCCGATAATGCTCACCGTCGATGCCCAGTTCGGCCTCGTCTCCCCGGCCGAGATGGTGACACGCACCAACTCCGACCAGCGTGCTATTGCCTTCGTCCAGCAACAGCTCGTCCCCGTGCTGTCGGGGTCGTTCCTCGGGAACTACTGGCTGATGGCCACCGAGGAGACCGTCACCGACCCGGCCCCGCTCCCCGCCACCTACCACGACTTCCGCCACGCCGTCCTCCAGACCACGCTCCACCTGCGCGCCGGCCACAACATCCACGTCTCCGCGGACGTACGGGCAGTACAGGCGGACGACGACACAACGACCATCGAGGGGACCGTTGTCGAGACGAAACAGGGCGTCGCCGAGCCGGGGACCAACTCCTACCCCATCGAACACACGCTGGTCGTTGACATCGGCGACCGGACTGTCTCGCTGGGCGGCTCCGGGTCGTTCCTCGAGGACTACGAAACCGACGAGGTCACGCTCTCGCTGGCCGAGTGAGGAGAGCCAGTCCGATAGCGGAGCCAAAACAGCCGTTCAGTTGCGCTGGCTCGGGTCCGGCCAGCGATAGATGACGTACGTTTCCGACTCCGGATCGTCCACGGGGTTCCAGACGAGTCGAAGCGTCGCGTCACTCAGGTCCAGTGGTGCGCCGCTCCCAGTGAACTGTCCCTGATGTATCGTGATCTGTGTCCCCGACGTGATCCGCGTCGAAGCCTGTGCCTGGATCGGATCGGTGTCGAGCGTCACGGCGCTGCCGTCCGTTCGCTTGGCACCGGAGACAACAACAGTGAGATTGTCCCGGTAGACGGTTTCACCGCTGCTGAAGCTGAGGTTCAGATACTCCCCGTTGCCGGTGGTCCGCTCGCTGTAGTCGGCCACGATAGCGACCTGTGGGGCCTGTGTCGGCTGCTGCTCGCTGAAGCTGAGCGCGAACACACCGACGGTGGCGGCGAGAATTGCAGCAACTCCGACGAGGAAAACGACGCCGATAACTGGGCTCACGGCCCGACTTCGCCCGTCTACCCGACTCATTGAACACAGGTGAGAACTGGGTATATAAAAGGAACAGCGTCGACTCAGTGTTCGATATCCGACCGCGAAACTGCCCGGTTACGCTGTCGGGAACAGCGTCTCGGGAAGGTCGCCCGGCAGTTCATCGCGGTCGTGGGCAGCCTCGAAGTCGGGATCGGGACCCATCGGGACGATACGCTTCGGGCTCACGTCGGGATGAGTGGTGTAGTAGTGCTCCGTGATATGGTCCATGTTCACCGTCTCGGCGACGCCGGGGAGTTGGTAGAGATCCCGGAGGTACGGCCAGAGGTTGTCGTACTCGCGAATGAGCTTGTGGTTGCACATGAAGTGGGTGTGGTACACTTCGTCGAAGCGAACGAGCGTCGTGAACAGACAGATGTCCGCCTCCGTCAGGCGGTCGCCGGCGAGGAAGCGCTGGTCCTTGAGGACGGCGTCCCAGTGGTCCAGGGCGTCGAACAGCTCCTCGACGGCCTCGTCGTAGGCCGACTGGCTGTTCGCGAAGCCACAGCGGTAGACGCCGTTGTTGATGGGCTCGTAGATGTCGTCGATGATGCGGTCGACCTCGTCCTGATACCCCTCGGGGTAGAGGTCGACGTCGTTGTCGGCCACATCGTCGAACTCAGTATCGAGCATCCGGAGGATCTCCTCTGACTCGTTGTTGACGATTGTCTCCTCCTGTTTGTCCCACAGCACCGGAACCGTCACGCGGCAGGTCGCGTCGGGGTCGGCCGCGACGTAGACCTCACGGAGGTACTCCGATCCGTTGACTGTATCCGACGTACAGCCCGCCTTCCCAGGGGTAAACTGCCAGCCGCCCTCGCCGCGGAACGGGTCGACGTAGTCAACGGTGATGGCGTCTTCGAGTCCCAGCAGCTTCCGGGCGACCAGAATCCGGTGGGCCCACGGACAGGCGCGGCAGGCGTACAGGTGGTACCGGCCGGCTTCGGGCTGGAACCGCGCGTCGGGGCTGTCCTCGACCCGGTCACGGAAGGTCGTGTCCTGCCGATCGAACGCCCCGTCCTCGTTCGTGGTTTCGTACGCGTCGGTCCGCCACTCGCCGTCGACGAGCATATTCATGGTAACAGTCGTACGCGTGCAAAGCCTAAAAGAGCGCGGTGACAGCGGTGTTACCGGGCCAGTACCGATGTTCCGGGACTACCGAGAGCAGGGACCCCAGCAACGACAGCAACGGTCAGTCCGGGGCCGCTGGCGGTCGCACACCGGTGTATGGGACACCACGGCACGCTGCCGGGCGGGTTCGAAGCCCTTATTGGGCCGCTCGGCGACGTATTCTCCAAGAGTACCTATGTCGGACAAACCCGCCTCAATGTACCGGGACATCGACAAGCCCGCGTACACCCGACGCGAATACATCACAGGCATTCCTGGGTCGAAGATCGCACAGCACAAGATGGGCCGTAAGCAGAAGGACGCCGACGATTACCCCGTCCAGATCAGCCTCATCGTCGAGGAGACCGTCCAGCTCCGTCACGGCTCGCTGGAGGCCTCCCGCCTGTCGGCCAACCGCCACCTGATCAAGGAGATCGGCGAAGAGGGTGACTACAAGATGACGCTACGGAAGTTCCCCCACCAGGTCCTGCGCGAGAACAAGCAGGCGACCGGTGCCGGAGCCGACCGTGTCTCCGACGGGATGCGTGCCGCCTTCGGGAAGATCGTTGGCACCGCCGCCCGCGTTCAGGCCGGCGAACAGCTGTTCACCGCCTACTGTAACGTCGAAGACGCAGAGCACGTCAAGGAAGCGTTCCGCCGTGCCTACAACAAGATCACGCCCTCTTGCCGCATCAAGGTCGAACGCGGCGAAGAGAAGCTGATCGCGTAAATCGGTCAACAACGTCTTCTGGCCGTTCGCAAAACACGACGAAGACCCGCTGGTCGCGTAAGTCAAGCAGTGTTCGCTCGCCGTTCGCAGGGCGAGACGTCCGCAACTCGCCGCCCTCGGCCTCGTTTTCCGTGCCGCTCCGCAGGATACTGAGCCGTGTCTCAATCGCGAACCCATACACTCGGGGCGTGCTTCTTAATCCATGGTACCAGCACCCATAATCTTCTTGCGCCCGTTCCGCGTACCACCAGTATGGTACTCCGACTCATGCTCTTGACCCTCGGCGTCCTCGAACTGCTCCGGCCCCGGAAAGTCGTCGATTTCTGGATGAGACTCGCGACGACAGATGGCGACGAAATAACCCTGCGCCCGTGGGTGTACAGTGCCGCCCGGGTCGAGGGCGCGCTCCTCGTGCTGTGGGTGCTCCGGCGAAGTCGTAGCGGTGAGTGACTCGGCAGAACGGCCTGCCACACCACACGGGTGGCCGGCGCTGCTAGCGGGTGCCCGCTACGTATCGCCGGACAGTCGGACCGTCAACACCGGCGCGTCCGCCGTCCGAACAACTTTCTCGGTAACGCTCCCCAGCAGAAACCGGTCCAGACCGCTCCGGCCGTGGGTTCCCATGACGATCATATCGACACCGGCAGTCTCAGCGTAGTCGATAATCTCCTCGTATGGGTCGCCCATTCGGTGCTCGGCAACAACGGCCGCGCCGTGGGCGGCGATATCGTCGACAGTCTCGTCGATGACCTGCTCGGTCTGTTGCTGCAGCGATTCGATGGTCGTTGCTTCTGCCGCGGCGCTCCCGAGATACGTCGAATCGACGACAGAGAGCACATGAATCGTCGCGTCGTGCGTCGCTGCCAGTTCGAGCGCGTGTGCGAGCGCCTCGTCTGCACCGTCACTCCCATCCGTCGGAAAGAGGATATCGTCGTACACGCGTGGCCTATTTTCCCCAACATACTTAGTGTTTGTCTGACAATTTTGTAGATAGTTGCGTATTCATCCACTCTACCCGCTATTCTGTGGATTGTGGCGGCCGGAACGAGGCGCGCGACAGGGCCTCAACTGTGTGGCTGCGAGCGTGTTTTATCTCTCCACGACAACCAAAAGCCATGCACAGGCTGGCCGTCGCCACGAACGCCGAGACTTTCGAGCGGATGCAGGCCCCGCTGGCGGCCCGGGATATCGAGGTGGGCCACGTCGAAACGGCCGAGCGAACGCTGCCGCTTGACGAGAGCCCCTTCGACGAATACGACGTAGGCTTCGTCTATCCCTCCCGAATCATGGAGGGAGCGGTCGCCGACGCCATGCTGGACGTGCCGTGGGTCAACGACCGCGAGGCCATCCTCCGCTCGCGGAACAAGGCCGACGTACTGGCGCGCCTCGGCCGTGCAGACGTGCCCGTTCCCGAAACGGTCGTCGTGTCGAACCCGGCGAGTGAAGCCGAGCTGACCGCGGCGTTCGAACAGTTCGACCCACCCGTGGTCATAAAGCCGAATTCGACGACCCGCGGCGTCGGCGTCGCAAAGGCCCACGACCTGGATTCGTTTCTCGGCATCGTCGACTACCTCGATCTGGTCCACGACTACCGCGCGGTCGGCGACCAGTCGTTTCTCGTGCAGGAGTACATCGCTGACGCCGCCGATTACCGGGTAATGATCGTCGACGGCGAGTACGTCGGCGCGGTCGAACGTCGACTCCCCGAGGCGAGCCGCGAGCAGGGCCGGTGGAAACACAACGTCCACCGCGGGGCCGAGGCTGAAGGGCAGGCACTACCAGCAGCGCTGCGGGAACTGGCAGAAGACGCGGCCGACGAACTGGCGATTCCGTACCTCGGTGTCGACCTGCTGGTGACCGAGGACCGTGCAGTGGTCAACGAGACGAACGCCCGGCCGACGATCGACTCGGCAACGAAGTACGAGGACGGCTTCTGGGACGACCTGGCGGCGTTGATACGGCAAACAGCGGAGCAGTAACGAAGCGAGTGCGCTGTTCTCGTGTTTAAAAACAGACGGTGCACTGTGCGCGCTACAGTTCGATGTCCGCGGAGTCCTCTTCGGGGTCAAAGGTGACTTCGAGGATGCCGTTGTTGTACGTCGCGGCGGCGGAGTGTTCGTCGACGCGGGTCGGTAGGGTCAGTCGTTCGTGGTACTCGCGCTCCGGACTTTCGGCGTTGATCGTGAGGACAGTGCCGTCGCACTTGAGGTCGATTGCGTCCTTGTCGACGCCCGGAACGTCGGCGACGACCCGGATCTCCTCGTCGGTTTCGTGAACGTCGACGTGGAGGTCGGCCCCACCGCCACCGGTGTCCCGGTCGATGTGGACGTCGCCTTCGGCCCCCATCATCTCGTCCATCATCCGCTCTATTTCCCGGAAGAACTCGTCGAACGGGTCGTCACTGTCATCGCGTCTCATTCCTATAGACCAGTACGTCCGTCCGTTTCAAAAGCCTTCGGACGAACCTAGTCCCTGTTAGCTGACACTGTCGAGGGGGCACCCTCAGTCGGGCTAGCACCCTCACTATTAATCATTCGAGCCCGAACACGCATAAACAAACACAAATTTACAACAAATCCGAAAACATTTTACACTGACCGACTGCCTCTCTAGACACCAATGAGTGAGCCAGTCCGTGTCGGCCTCAACGGCTTCGGCCGTATCGGCCGCAACGTATTCCGCGCATCGTTAGAGAACGACAACGTCGAAGTCGTCGGTATCAACGACGTGATGGACGATTCGGAGATTGACTACTTCGCCCAGTACGACACCGTCATGGGCGAACTCGAAGGAGCCAGCGTCGACGACGGCGTCCTCACAGTCGAAGGGACCGACTTCGAGGCGGGCATCTTCCACGAAACCGACCCCACACAGCTCCCGTGGGAAGACCTCGATGTGGATGTCGCCTTCGAGGCGACCGGCATCTTCCGCACCAAGGAAGACGCGAGCCAGCATCTCGACGCCGGGGCTGACAAGGTCCTCATCTCCGCCCCGCCAAAGGGCGACGAACCGGTCAAACAGCTCGTCTACGGCGTCAACCACGACGAATACGAGGGCGAAGATGTCGTCTCGAACGCCTCCTGTACGACCAACTCCATCACCCCGGTCGCGAAGGTCCTCGACGAGGAATTCGGCATCAACGCCGGCCAGCTAACGACGGTCCACGCCTACACCGGCTCGCAGAACCTGATGGACGGCCCGAACGGCAAGCCCCGCCGTCGTCGCGCAGCCGCCGAAAACATCATCCCGACCTCGACCGGTGCCGCGCAGGCGGCCACTGAGGTCCTGCCCGAGCTTGAGGGCAAGCTCGACGGGATGGCCATCCGCGTCCCGGTGCCGAACGGCTCTATCACCGAGTTCGTCGTCGACCTCGACGACGACGTGACGGAGAGTGACGTCAACGCCGCTTTCGAGGAGGCCGCCGCCGGCGAACTCGAAGGCGTGCTGGGCGTCACGAGCGAGGATGTCGTCTCCTCCGACATCCTCGGAGACCCGTACTCCACGCAGGTCGACCTGCAGTCGACGAACGTCGTCTCCGGGATGACGAAGATTCTCACCTGGTACGACAACGAGTACGGCTTCTCGAACCGGATGCTTGACGTGGCCGAGTACATCACGGAGTAATCGCTGGCCGACTGCTTCGGGGAGACCCGACTGGCAACGGCAGGAAGATTTATAATCATTGTTCACTAGGTTTCGATACACAGAGAGCCCGAGCCAGTGCCTGACCACTGGCCGTCTCTGTGTGTCAGCACAGACAACCGTGCCCGCAATCGACACGCTGTGACCCGGTGTCGGCTGTGTACGGCGCAGGTGTCTCCACCGACTTCCCACCCCACCCCTCTCCCACCCCCATTTTACCGTGGCAACCAGAGCAGATACCGGTGCTACTCCCCCAGCAGGCCACTCGCTGTTCGGACTCGGAAACCGTTAAGCGGCCGGCAGGTTTCCTCTTGAGTGATGACTTTCCAGACGCTCGACGACCTCGACGACGGACAGCGCGTTCTCGTTCGACTTGATCTCAATTCACCGGTAGAGGACGGCGTGGTACAGGACAACCGGCGGTTCGACCGCCACGCTGAGACGATCAACGAACTGATCGACCGCGGGTTCGAGGTCGCGGTGCTGGCCCACCAGGGTCGCCCGGGTCGTGACGATTTCGTCTCACTCGAGCAACACGCCGACATCCTCGCGGAACACATCGACCACGACGTGGACTTCGTCGACGAGACCTACGGGCCACAGGCGATTCACGACATCGCCGATCTCGACGGCGGCGACGTGCTCGTTCTGGAGAACACGCGGATGTGCGACGACGAACTGCCCGAGGAAGACCCGGAAGTCAAGTCACAGACGGAGTTCGTCCAGACGCTCAAAGGCGAGTTCGATGCCTACATCAACGACGCCTACTCCGCGGCCCACCGCTCGCACGCCTCGCTGGTGGGCTTCCCGCTGGTGATGGACGCCTACGCGGGCCGCGTGATGGAAACCGAGTACGAGGCCAACACCGCCATTGCCGAGAAGGAGTTCGACGGGCAGGTGACGATGGTCGTCGGCGGAACGAAGGCAACAGATGTCATTGACGTGATGACCCATCTCGACGAGAAAGTCGACGACTTCCTGCTTGGCGGTATCGCCGGGGAGCTGTTCCTGCGGGCCGCTGGCTACCCGGTCGGCTACGACATCGACGACGCGAACCTCTACGACGAGCAATGGGAGGCAAACAGCGAGAAGATTGAGACGATGCTCGAAGACCACCGCGACCAGATCACGCTCGCGGTCGACCTAGCCTACGAAGACGACGGTGACCGCGCTGAGCAGGCCGTCGACGACATCGAGGAGAAGAGCGTTTCCTACCTCGACGTTGGGAGCGAGACGGTCATGGAGTACTCGCCTATCATTCGCGACTCCGAGGCCGTCTTCGTGAAGGGCGCACTGGGGATGTTTGAGGACGAGCGGTTCTCGGTCGGCACTGCTGGCGTGCTCGAAGCCATCGCCGACACCGACTGCTTCTCCGTTGTCGGCGGCGGCGACACCTCACGAGCTATCGAGATGTACGGAATGGAAGAGGACGAGTTCGGCCACGTCTCTATCGCGGGCGGGGCCTACATCCGGGCGCTGACCGGGGCAGATCTGGTCGGCGTCGAAGTGCTGCAGGATTAACTTCGACCTTTCGTCTCCGCGTGTCGCAGGTCCCAGTCCCCGGTTAGTTCGTCGGGCACCTCGACGATCCGACCGGTTTCGGTCGGCTCCGTCCGTGCGTGACGGGTCGTCCAGTTGTGGTCAGCGTCGGGCGTGGCTGCCATACACCGCGTTACCAGCGGCGAGTGTAAATTCCTTCTGCAAGCCGAGCGTAAATAATTACTCGGTTCCGAGTCTATGTTACGTCTCCGGGAAGCGAAGTGCTTTCCGCCAGCCGCGCCGTATCTGGCATATGTTCACCGGAATCGTCGAGACGACCGGCGAGGTGCAGGCGGTTATTGACGACGAGGGCGGGCGCCGGATGCGAATCGGCGCGCCGTTCGAGGGACTCGACCACGGCCAGTCGATCAGCGTCAGCGGCGTCTGTCTCACCGTCGAGAAGGCAGCCGACGGCGAGTGGTTCGAGGTGTTTCTCGCTCAGGAAACCCTCGCCCGGACATTCTTCGATGACCTCGATGGTGGGGACCGGGTGAACCTTGAGCGGGCGATGCCCGCCGACGGCCGGTTCGACGGCCACATCGTACAGGGCCACGTCGATACGACGGCCGAAATCGTCGGTATCGGGCAGGAAGGCGAGGACTGGACGTTCACGTTCTCCCTGCCTGAGGCCCACCGGGACTATCTGGTCCAGAAAGGGTCGATAACGGTCGACGGCATCAGTCTCACTGTCGCCGACCGTCGCTCTGAGGCGTTCGACGTGGCGATCATCCCGACGACGTACGCCGAGACGACGCTGTCGGAGAAGTCGGTCGGTGATCCGGTACATCTGGAGGTCGACGTGGTCGCAAAGTACGTCGAACAGCTTGCTTAAGGGTCGAACTCGGTCTGTTCCGGGCGAATATCGGTCTCGTCCGGGTCTTCGTGAGCGCGGGTGTACGCCTGCCGATAAGCGCGAACCTTCCTCAACAACAGGAGGCCGAAGATCGAGTCGTACACGATGACGAAGCCGAAGAACGCGACGAGGAAGTCGACGTTGTATATCGTGGCCGCAATGGCCGTAACTGGGCCGGCCAGCGTGTTGTAGACGGCGTGGATGAGCGAAGCGATGAGCAGCCCTTTCAGGACGATCGGGCCGGCATCGTCCGGATTGAACTTGGCCAGGCCGAGGTAGTAACCGGCGAAGGCCGAGTAGATGACGTGGCCCGGGCCCGCAAGCGCTCTGACCGCAGTGATGTCGCTGCTGGCGGCGAGTAACTCAACTGTCCCGGTAGCCATCTCGGCGTTTTGGGTGATATACAACGCGTTTTCAATGGTCGCAAAGCCAAGACCGGCGGCAGCACCGTACACCGCGCCGTCGACAACGGTATCGAAGCGGTCATCGCGGAAGGCGTACAGACGCACCGCGAGTTGCTTCACTGTCTCTTCGACGGGACCGACAATAAGGAAGAAGAAGAACACCTGTCCGAGAAACGGCACCAGGCCGAACCCGGAGCCGATTGCCTGCACCGGATCGCCCAAGCGGCCATTGAGAATACCGGCAAAGCCGGCAAACAGCACGCCCAGCAGGAACGTCCCCACGAGCAGTGTCAGCGGCTCCGGCGTAGTCACGTCAGCATAGTAGATGTAGGCCGCGAGTCCGAGCGCCGGCACGGCGGAGAGAATCGCCATCCCGGCAAACAGTGGCTGGTCGCTGAGTGCGCCGAGGCTCCCGAACGCGAGCTGCAGGAGGAGGATCAGAATGGCCGCAAGGATGACCAGATACCGCAGGGTCCGTATTCCGATGTGGTAGAGCCAGTGGGCGAACCGGTCCAGTGTCGACCGGGGCTCCCAAGTCGATATCTCGTAGAGATCAGCAGACCCGTCAGCGTTTGCCTCGACCGGGTCCTGCCGTCGCTTTCCCATGTCTCACGTCTGCATCCCGTCTCACCTAACCGTTTGGTTCGGTTATGACCAAGGAGCACTGGGTGGCGGGAGGGACGATACTGTGCTCAGCCAGGACAGCCCCTGCCGAGACAGACACTTGCAGGAGACGAGAGGCTTTTCGCACGGGGCCACCAACAGGGACGTATGACGCTACGCGCGGGTGTACTCGCGGTTCAGGGCGATGTCTCTGAACACGGGGACGCAATCGAGCGGGCAGCAGCAGCCCACGACCGGACCGCTGAGGTCGTCGAGATACGCGAGGCAGGACTGGTCCCGGACTGCGATGTCCTGTTGCTACCGGGCGGCGAATCCACCACGATTTCGCGGCTCATTCACCGGGAGGGCATCGCAGCGGAAATCCAGGCCCACATCGAGGCGGGCAAGCCGGTGCTGGCGACGTGTGCCGGGCTCATCGTCAGCGCGACCGACGCACAGGACGACCGCGTCGACACGCTGAACGTCATCGACGTCTCCGTCGAACGCAACGCCTTCGGTCGACAGAAAGACAGCTTCGAGGCCCCGCTTGACGTGACCGGGCTCGACGACCCGTTCCCGGCGGTGTTCATCCGCGCACCGGTCATCGACTACGTGGGTGAGGACGTCGAAGTGCTGGCGACGTGGGACGACCGCCCGGTCGCGGTCCGTGACGGACCGGTCGTCGGCACGTCATTCCACCCCGAACTGACCGAGGACCCGCGCATCCACGACCTGGCCTTTTTCGACTCCGTGGAGTCGTAGCGACGGCCTGAAGGCCCCGCTAACCGAACGGCGGCTATGAACGACGACACCGGCGACGTTATCGACGAACTGTTCGCTGTCATCGAGGACCGCAAGGCGAACCTGCCCGAGGACTCCTATACTGCGTCGCTGTTCACCCACGAGAAGGGCGAAAACGCCGTACTGGAGAAGCTCGGCGAAGAGACCACGGAACTGATTCTGGCGGCGAAAGACGACGATACCGAGGAACTGGCCCACGAGTCAGCCGACATCGTCTATCATCTGCTCGTCCTGTTGTCAATGAAGGATATGGATGTCGACGATTTGCGGGTGGAACTGGCGAAGCGACGGTAAGACCACCTCTCGTCAGGTTCAGCGTACGACAGATTGACACTAACACGGTGCATATCAGGGAGTATGGGCCATGTGGCGTCGGGCGTTACAGTCCTCTGTGTCGATGACGAACCATCGTACGCCGACCTCATTGCGACACATCTCGAACGCAACGACGGGGCGATCGACGCCACCGGGGTCACGAGCGCTACGGACGGGCTGTCGTATCTGGACGAGCACGACGTGGACTGCATCGTCAGCGACTACGATATGCCCGGTACCGACGGGCTGGAGTTTCTAGAAGCGGTCCGCGCCAGAGACCCGGACATACCGTTTCTGCTGTTTACAAGTCAGGGGAGCGAGTCGCTCGCGAGCGAGGCAGTCTCGGCTGGAGTCACCGACTACATTCAAAAATCACACGGGACCCAGCAGTACGCCGTGCTCGGGAAGCGGGTCCGAAACGCGGTCGAGCGAGTCAGAGCGAAAGCAACAGCCGACGCCGCACAGACACGGACGAAACGGATTCTCGACGCGACAAGCGATGCGGTCCTCGTCAGCGTCGCCGACACCGTCGTGTACGCGAACCCGGCAGCAGTTGATCTGTTCAGTGCCGCCGACAGCGACGAACTCCGCGACCAAGCGCTGACTGAACTCGTCGAGCCAACGGCGGACGGCGGAGTCGAGACCGTCGAACGCGTCGTTGAGGACGACCAAACGGCTGGCCAGGCCAGACGGATGATACGGACGCTGGCCGGCAACAGCGTCCAAGCCAGCATCACAGCGTGTGACGTGACCTGGGACGGCGACGACGGCACAGTGTCCGTCATCAGCGACCGAAGCGATACCGACGAGCGCGAGCAGCGACTCGAAGCGCTACACGAGGCCACCCGGCAGTTGATGGCCGCCGAAGTCCACAACGAAGTCGCCGGTATCGGTGTCAACGCGGCCGCGGAGATTATCGGGCTCGACGCGAATGCCGTCCACCTCCTCAACGACGACGGGCAGTTAGAGCCCGTCGCCGCGACCGCGTCGGCTCGGGAGTTGGTCGGTGATATCCCGACGTTCGAGCAGGGCGACAGCATTGCCTGGCGGGTGTACGAACAGGGCGAGCCGACCGCAGTTCCGGACGTGCGGCTAGAAGAGGACGTGCAGAACCCCGAGACGCCGATACGCAGCGAGCTATATCTGCCACTGGGGGAACACGGCCTTCTCATCGCCGCATCGGCGACTGTCGACGCTTTCAACGAAGCAGATATCGTCGCTGGACGGGTCCTCGCGGCAAATATGGAGGCGGCCCTCGCTGCCGTCGAGCGCGACAGACAACTCCGTGACCGTGAGCAGGAACTGTCGACGCAAAACGACCGCCTGGAACGGTTCGCCACAGTCGTCAGTCACGACCTTCGTAACCCACTGAACGTCGCTATTGGTCGGCTGAGTGCATTGAAAGAGGAGTGTGACGACGACAACATCGCTGCGATAGAGCAGGCACTCGAGCGGATGCAGGCGTTGATAGACGACCTGCTGTTGCTGGCCCGGACCGGCGACAGCATCACCGAGATGGAAACGGTGGCACTGGGAACGGCAGTCGAGGACTGCTGGGATGTGGTCGACACCGGCGACGCGGCGCTGGTGGTCGACACCGACCGCAAGATACAGGCAGACGCAACGCGGCTCAAGCAGTTGCTTGAAAACCTGATCCGAAACGCCATCGAGCACAGCGCCACGGACGAGCAGATGCAGTCTGGCGGTGCCAGCGACTACGACGGTCCGGGCGTGACAATAACGATGAGTGCGATTCCGGGCGGGTTCGCCGTCTCGGATGACGGCACAGGCATCCCCGAAGCCGACCGGGAGACGGTGTTCGAGAGCGGCTACTCGACGACGACTGACGGCACCGGATTCGGGCTCTCGATTATCTCACAGATCGCCGCTGCGCATGGCTGGACAGTCACCCTCACTGAAAGTGACACTGGCGGCGCATGCTTCGAGTTTACTGGCGTCGACGTGGTGTCGGAAGAATAGGGCGCTCAGTCGTCGGGGCGCTACTCGTCGACAGGTGCGAACCGATGGCGGACGACCTCGCTGTCGTCGTCCCACTCGAAGCTGCCGTGGACTTTCTTCATCCGGTTCTTGTACGCAGCGAGGTCCTCTGACCCCTCTCGCTGTGCGTCCTCGTCAGTCATGTCGCCCAGCGTCCGGTGTGTTACGTCTGTCACCTCGAACTCGGTGCCGTCGATCTCGAACGTGTCGCCCTCGTCGGCGTACTGGTGGCCGCGGTGCATCTGAGTGACCCGCCCGTCGGCGGCCATCTGCTGGACGTGATCGTTCGGCAGAATCTCGCCGGCGTCAATCTGTGCCATACCGGAACTGTGTTCGGGACGCTCAAAAGCGTGACTCGCAACAGTTTGGGGCGCGATTGAACGCGCTTTTACGCTCCGGCCGTCAACGGAACCTATGAGCCATCCCTTCGAGGGTCTGCCGACGACGCCCACTGCCGAGGAGCTCGTGGACAAAGCCTTCTCGCGGGCGTCACGCGCCGGCGGGGCCAAGGACGGGAACGAAGCCCAGCAGTCGATGCTGATGACGGCGTCGAACATCGCCTCCGACAACATGGAGAACGTGGTGACCGCGTGGCCGACGATTGATGATCTCGACCCCTTCTACGTCGAACTCGCCGACGCTGTCGTCGGCGAGTCCTACCCCGCGGACGACGACCCCGGTATCGACGCGCTGAAACAGCACCTTTCGGAGATCTCGTGGGCCGCCGACAAGGTCGTCGAGATCCGCCAGGAGTACGAGAGCCGCGTCGCCCGCGGCGACATCGACACCGCCCGGAAACTCCGCAAGCAGGCCTTCGCCCGTATCGCCGACGTCGTCGAGGAAGTCGAAGACGACCTCGCCGCCGTCTCGACCGCGCACAACGCCCTCAAAGACATCCCCGACATCCGCCCGAACGAGCCAGCCATCGTCGTCGCCGGCTACCCCAACGTGGGTAAGTCGTCGTTCGTCAACCGCGTCACGCGGGCCGACAACGAGATCGCCTCGTATCCGTTCACGACGACGCAGATCCGCGTCGGTCACTTCGAGGACCAGCGTATCCGCTACCAGCTCGTCGACACACCCGGCCTGCTCGACCGGCCACCGGAGGACCGCAACGAGATCGAGTCACAGGCCGTGAGCGCGCTTGAACACCTCGCAGACGCAGTCCTTGTGTTCATCGACCCCAGTGGCGAATGTGGCTATCCGCTCGCGGACCAGCTGGAACTGCGAAACGCCATCGAAGCGCGTTTCGACGTGCCCGTGCTGACCATCGCGAACAAGAGCGACCTCTCGACGGACGTCGAGGCCGACCACTACATGAGCGTCACCGAAGACGACAACGTCGACGGCGTGTTGCAGGCCGCTATCGACGCGGTGGACTACGAACTCGAACTGCCGTTTGACGAGTAGCGAGACATAGCGAGACGCCGACCACCGGGAGGCGTCTCGAAGACTCCAAGCGGGGAGCAAAGCGACCCGCGAGGGCTGTAATTGTTATCTGAATAAACCGCCGACCACCGGGAGGCGTCTCGAAAACGCCGAGCGGGGAGCAAAGCGACCCGCGAGGACTGCTGTCGCCGTCGCGGGGCTGTCGTCATCGGAAGATGACGTGTAAAAACGGCCGAGCAGGAACCACAGTAGCGAATAAGAACGGCTTATTCTAGTTCGTACGTGACGCTAACCGAAGCGTCGACGGTGACATCGCCAGGCTGGATGTTCGTCCGTCCGCCGGCATCGGACGCCATTGCTTCCGCGTACACGACGGGGCGGCCGTGGTTGCTGGTCTGGACCGTGACAGCGTCACCGACGGATCGATCCTCCGCAGCGGCGACGACTTCGGCGTCCGTCCGGGCGTTGTCCATGGCGGTCGTCAGGGCTTCTTCGCGGGCGTCCTGCCTTGTCTCCTCACTCAGCGAATAGCGCACGCCCTCGACACGGTCCGCGCCGGCGTCGACTGCGGCATCGATGAGTGTCCCGGCAATCGAAACGTTGCTCGTTTCGGCCTCGACGGTGTGGATGGCCACGTAGCCAACCTGTTCGCGGCCCTCTCGGCTCTCCTCGTACTCGGGGCGGATCTGGAACCGCGAGGATGTCACGGTCGCCCCCTCGTCTTCCAGCGCCGACGTGATGGCGTCAGCGTCGCCGCTGAGATTGTTGCGTGCCGCTTCGGCGGTCTCACCGCGACCCACGGCAGCGACAGTGACAGTTGCACGGTCGGGCGCGCGTTCGACGGTCGCATCGGCGTTGACGCTCACGGTCGAATTCGTCGACGGTGCGACGGTTCCAGTATCCGCGAGTGCGAACCCGACACCACCGGCGACGAGCAATGTCAGCACACCAGCGATTGCGAGTGGTCGTGATACCATATCATCTCCGACACACCCAGCGGTATTTATGCCGTCGAACGCTCAAAGTCGGTTTTGAGCGTCAGCCGTTCCGTTCAACAGTGACATAGTGAACTTCCGTCGCAACGTCTCGGCCGGCCGCGTCGTCAGCCGCGATATCGATCTGGTCAGCAAGTAATGGTTGCTCCGCATCCGGCGGCAGACCGACGGTGACAACGACGCGGCGCGGCCGCTGGAAAATGGCAGTGTTCGTCGACTCAACTTCGACCGACAGGACACTCGCCGGCGGGTCGACGCTCTCCTCAATGCCCTCGCGGATGTCCGACTCCGTCGTCGCTCGCTGGTAGGAGTCCAGCGTCACGCCGCCCAGAAACGCCGACAGGACGAGTATCGAGACGGCGAGGACGCCGATGCGTTTGACAGTCGCCGACCGTGCGTTGCTCTCCTGAAACCAGTGTTCCGGGCGGTAGCCCTGATACCAGAGCCCGACGAGCACCGCGAGGTTGATCGAGAGAACGTTCACCAGCAAAAGCACGGCAGACCCGAGACTGACGAGCGGCTGGCCCCAGGCGATGCCGATGCCGACCGTGGCCGCCGGCGGGATGAGCGCGACGGCGATCATGACGCCAACGAGCGCCGTCGAGACGCCGCTGGTGAGGCTGACAACGCCGGCCGCGCCAGCGCCAAGCGCGACGATCAGCGAGAGGAAGTCAGGGGCGACCCGCTCGCGTATCTGGCCAACCGCGGTCACGTCGGCGAGCGGCGGAATGACGTTAGCGTACCGGACGAGCAGGGCAAATGCAGTCGCACTTGCGACGGCAAGTCCGAGCCCGACAGCCTGAAGTTTGACGCCACGGGCGAACATCTCGTTGTCGTCGACGACGGTGCCGACGTTGGCGGTCATCGCCGGGCCGATGAGCGGTGCGATGACCATCGAGCCGACGACGACAGCGGGGGAGTCGAGCAGAAGCCCCGCAGTCGCGATAATCGCGCTGATGACGGTCATCAGCGCGTAGTTCGACAGCGAGGGGGCGAGGTCCTTCGCTTTCGATGTGAGTTCTTCCCGGGCGATGCGGTCTTCGTCTTCCTCCTCGGCGTACTTCTCTTCTAGCTCGTCGAACTGGCTGGAGATGACGGTGTTCGCGTCCACGACGACCGTGTAGCCGTCGTCGTTGATGCCGACATCCCGCAACTCTTCGAGGACTGGTTCGAGCGCGTTTGTCGGGACTGGAAAGGTGACAACAGCGGTGAACTCCCGCCCGCTCGTCTCGTCGGTAAGCACGTAGTCGATGCCCTCCTCGGCCAACACGCCCAGGACGGCGTCGCGCTTTCCGGTCGGAATCAGTATCTGTACCAGCCGCACGGCTCCGGGTGGGACCCGCGAGGGTAAAAAAGCGGCTAGTTAGCGGGTCCCGGATGCAGAACTGGATCGAAACGCGGCCGTGAATCACGAAACGGTCGGTCCTCGGGAAACGGACGCGCTTTTCCCCGCTGGCGGAGTACACGGGGTATGTTCGAATCACGACCGGACCGGGACGCCGAGGTGGTGCTCGTCGGTCGGTCAAACGTCGGGAAATCGACGTTGATGCGCGAGATAACGGGCCACACGTTCGACACGGGCCAGCGGCCCGGCGTCACGCGTTCGCCCAACCACTTCGACTGGGCCAGCGCCGACTTCGTCATCAGTGACCTCCCCGGCTTCGGGTACATGAAAGGCGTCCCCGAAGACGTCCGCGAGGAAATCAAGACCGACGTGGTCCAGTACATCGAGCGGAACGCCGAACACATTCTCGTCGGTATCCTCGTCGTGGACGGCAAGTCGGTCATCGACATCATCGACCGCCACTCCGGTCCCGACGAGATTCCACACGACGTGGAGATGTTTCACTTCCTTCGGGAGGTCGGCGTCGAACCGGTCGTCGCTGTCAACAAGATGGACAAGGTCGACGACAAAGACGACCGTTTGAACGAACTCTGTGACCGCCTCGGTCTGCACCCGCCGTGGCAGCAGTGGCAGGAAACTATCGCACCGATCAGCGCAAAGCGCGGCTCCACCGAGCCGCTGAACGAGGCCGTCCGACACCACCTCCACGAGGTCCAGCGGGACGATCTGTTTCAGTTCTTTTAAGCGGCTAAATCGTTCATAACCCAGCCTTACCTGAAAATCAACCGTGGAACAGCAGGACTCCGGCGTTTCGTATCATGCTTCGTCCCGAACCGCACGTGTGGCTTTCAAGCACTAATCAGTCGTTAGTAGTGAGCCGTGGCATATTGTCGCATATATAACAATATGCAGTAGCCGCGTACAGACGAGAACGATGAGTCAGATGATTGTCTATCTCGGTCCGATACCGGGCCAGCATCTATCGAGGTGGCTATGAACCAACGCTCGTACGACTTCTTTGGCGACGTTGTCGTAACGGTACTCGGGGCTGGCGGGCGGACGAGCCGGCAGTACCGGAAGATGTACGATCAGTTCGAGACCGACACACCTGTCAACGATCCCGACATCGTCATCGAGGAGATGACAGACGAGGTCCACGCGGAGATCGTCCTCGGGGACCCTGACGACCATTACGCCTGGACTGGCGACGAGTTCGTCATCCGGAACGGGGCGGACTTCATGGCGGTCACGCCGGGCTGGCAACACATTCGAGTGACACACGGCTTCGAGCCGTTTTACTCCATCTATCCGGTCGAGTTCCACATCCGACAGCAGCGGGCTGCGCGACAGCAGGCGCTGATACACGCCTCGGGCGTGCGACTCGACGGCCGGACGACGCTGTTTCCGGCCTGGCGTGGCGCCGGCAAGACCAACACCTTGCTGTCGCTGTTGCGCGAGGGCGCGGACTTCCTCTCCGATGACCGGCTCTGGGTCGGCGCGGACGGCACGGCTGTCGGCTACCCGCTTGGTGTGAACCTCCAGCCGTTCAATATCGAGTCGTTCCCCGAAATAAAACGACAGCACGACACAGAGCGGGACCGACTGCGCAATGAACTCCACGGGTTTATCGACGAACGAGTCGATAGAACCGGTTCGTTCCCGGAGACAGTACTCAACTTCCTGAACGAGACGTTTCTCGGCGACGACAGCCGGGATTTCACGAATATCTCGGACCTGTATCCGCGTTCGGAACACGTCGAGCAATCGACGGTCGACAACGTCGTGTTCCTTCAGGCCGCGCCAAACGCCGACACAATCACTGTAGAAGGCATCCCGACCGACACCGCGATGTCGGCCACATCGTCTATCTGTAACTTCGAATGGGATGGACGGCTCAGGGAATACTTCCACGCCTACGATTCACTCGTTGATGACGGTTCGATGGTCGCCGCCCTCGATACAGTCGTGGAACAGGAGCGAGCGACGTTCCGAGAACTGTTCGACGACGTCGCGACCTACCGCGCATACATCCCCCGGAAACGGGACTGGGGCGACCACAATCTCGACACTGCCATCGTTGAGGCCGTCGAGTCGCTTGACTCACCGCGTGTGATACAGGCCATGGATTGAGCCGAGTATCGTATATGCGTCGTGAAAACGGAATGAAACCGCGACATAACCTGAGAGTGACATTGAACCCCCTGACTATGAGTAGATGGATAGTTTCGACAAAGCGTTCCCGTTGTGATAGCACCGAAAAGCAACGGCATACTCGCAGTAACCGAGTAATAACTAATCGCCGTTCAGCGAACGGGTCTGTGTTCGAGAGCCTAGCAATGTATCGATTATATGCCGAGACGGCCGGCCGATGGCAGACGGGAGAGTGCCATCGTGGCAGGCGAGACAACGGATGGATCATACGGAAGCAGTCGGGTTGCGCCCTGACTCACCGCAGGCTCTGTGCCGGGTGTGCGTATGGACAATAGCGACAGGTTGGAACGGTCGGCCACGACGACCAGACGAGGGCTGCTCAAAGCCGTCGGTGCTGGCGCCGGCCTCACCACGCTGGGAACCACTGTCAGCACCGGCCAGCAGTCAGACTACTGGACGGTCGTCGCACTGCCGGACACGCAGGTGTACGCCAAAGAGGGGACGCCCTACGCCAAGGATCAGACGCAGTGGATCGCCGACAACGCGGACGCGGAGAACATCGCGTTCGTCAGCCACGAAGGCGATGTGGTCGACCACGGCGACGACGACGCGGAGTGGCAGTACATGGATGCGGCCATGTCCACGCTCGACGGAGTGGTCCCATACGCCACCGTGACGGGCAATCACGACTACGCAACACTGTGGGACCGGAATTCCGCTATTGCCAAGTATCGGGAGTACTTCGGCTCGTCGCGGTACGAGGGTCGGGACTGGTTCGGCGGGGCAGGCCCAACAAACGGTGACGAAGGTCGGGATAGCCTCAGTACCTATCAGCTGTTTTCGGCCGGTGGATACGACTTCCTCCATCTCGCCCTGGAGTGGGAACCGCCGGGGACGGTGGACGACCCATCGACCCCACTTGGATGGGGTCAGAGCGTCCTCGACCAGTATCCGGACCGGGCGACGATACTCACGACGCACTCGTATCTCCGCGACGAGCCACAGCGACGAACCCGACAGTTGCAGGAAGCGAGTGAGATCGGTAATACGGGCCAGACCCTCTGGGAAGACCTCGTCTCACCGAACGGCCAGATATTCATGGTTCTCTGTGGCCACTGGCACGAGGGTACGGACGGGAGCGGTGGGGAGGCCCATCAGGTGTCGACAAACGACGACGGCACATCGGTGTACGAGCTGCTTGCGAACTACCAGTTCCGACCCAACGGTGGGAACGGCCTGCTGCGGCGCATCGAGTTCCGTCCCGGAGACGGGTCAGACGCGCCGGATCGAATCCAGGTGCGGACGTACTCACCGAGTACGGAAGAGGAAAAGACCGACAGCGACTCGCAGTTCGGATTCGACCTTGACTTTGACGATCGGTTCGGGTCGTCGTCCAAGACGCCGGAACCAACGGCAACACCCGAGACGCCCGAGGGACCGACGGCGACATTCCAGCAGCGGACCGATGGCTACAGCGGGACGACTGACACGGTGATACGCGCCGCCAATCCAGAGGCGAGCTACGGCACCGCCGAGACACTGTCTATCGACGGCAGCGATCCGGAAGGGTCGGGCAGTAGCAGCCAGGCCCTCCTCCGGTTCGACGGTATCATCGGTACAGACGGCGGGCAGATACCGCCCGGGTCGGACGTAAAACAGGCCACTGTAGCGCTTGAAACATCTGACGAGGGAGATGGCGCAGCGGTCCACCGACTGCGAACGGAGTGGAGCGCCGATTCGACGTGGGCGTCGTTCGACGGTGGCATCCAGGCGGACGGGTCCCAGGCCGTTGCCGAGGCGGTCACACGAATCGGCGCGGTAGAGACAGGTGAAACATCGGTTGATGTGACGGCGAGCGTGCAGGCGTGGGCGAACGGCGCACAGAACGCCGGGTGGGTGTTCCGCCCGCTCGGGAGCGACGGCTGGGATATCCAGAGCGCCGACAGCGCCACCCCACCGACGCTGACTGTCAGCTATACCGCCGGCGAGACCCTGGCCGGCGACGCCGACGGCGATGGTGACGTCGACACTGACGACGTGAACCGGATCCAGCGCTCAGTCACCGGCGAAGATGTCGACATGGACCAGGACGCCGCAGACATCGACGGCGACGGTGATGTCGACATCGGCGATGCTGTTTCCGCCCAGAACTTGGCGGGAGGGGACCAATGAGAGCCAGCCGAACGCTTGTTATCGCCGTTGCTCTGACGGTCGTAGTCGGAACGCTCCCGGTGGCGGTCGCCACACTGGCACCGGGGGCTGCAAGCGCGATTTCGCTCGATGACACAGTCTCGGAAGCGTCCGACAACACGATCGCCGTTGCGCCCGGTGAAACAGTCACCGTGCAGGTCTGGGCCAACGCAACGGCGGTGCGTGGCTACCAGACCAACGTCACGTTCGACCCAACCATCGCGGAGATAGACACCGTTGCCGGCAGCGGCGACTTCGACGACCCCGTCACGAATGTGAACAACGAGGCCGGCTGGGTCGCGTTCAATCAGATTCGGTCCGGAGAGACGAACGACCCTGTTCTCGCCGAAATCACACTCACAGTTTCAGACAACGCCACTGGGACCACACAGCTCGTCTTCGTCGACGCGGACACGAAGCTGTCGGACAGCGACGGCGCGACCGTCACACCTGAAGCCTTCAACAGTATTGAGCTACGTGTCGACAATGGTTCGGCAACCCCGACACCGTCGGGAACGGACACGGCAACGGCCACGGGAACAGCGACCGATACTGACGACGGAGCTGGAAACGATACCGACGGTTCTGACGGCGGTAGCAACGATAGCGACGGGAGTGACGATGGCGATAGCGACAGCAACGATAGCAATAATGACGATGACAACAGCGGTGGCGGTGGGGGCGGAGGCGGTGCTATCTCCCCATCTGAACCATCGTTCTCGGTCATAAACGCGTCGCTCAACAGAACGTTGGTTGCGCCTGGAGAGCCGGTCACGGTGTCCGGAACTATCGAGAATGGCGGTGACGAGGACGGAACGTTCGAAGCGCGTGTCTACGATAACGGAACAGTGACGGGGACGAATGCGAGCCTCGAAATCCCGGAGGGAGAACAGCGCCGGGTGAACCTCACAGTCCGGTTCAACTCATCCGGCGTCCACACCGTGAAGCTCAACACAACCAGTGTGGGCAACGTGACTGTTCGGGCGGCAAACAGTACGACGGACGGGACGACGAACGCAACCGGAAACAAGACGACGACTGGGACAGCAACCGTGACCGTACCATCCACGCCGGATTCGACGGCGTCGGCCACTGTAACCGACACCAAGACGGCCACCACATCACAGGCTGCTGGACAGACGACAGCCACGGAGGCTGAGACCGGCAGGACAACACCCAGCCCAGATACGCAGACGCCAACAACGGACGGCTCCGGCCCCGGCTTCAGTCTCGCCGCCGTTGTCGTCTCGCTGTCGCTGTTGCTTGGCTGGCTCGGCTATCGACGGGAAGGAGAGCAGTGAGTCGCAACCGTCGTCGCGGCTACAGATACTCCGTCGTTTCCACTTCATTCTGCCCAGCGGAACCCTCCGCCCCGAACCCGGGTGTTACGATAGCCGGTTCTTGTGGAAAGCATTCCTACGGGAAAATACTAGACGACCGTGCCAATAGGGCGGGCAGACTCCCTACCCGCAACAGCAACGGTACGTAATCAGTGCAAAGTTTGCAATACACCAGGGTAGCATCGGAATGGCCCTGCAAGCGTGACGCTGTCGCTCCTCCATCACATTCTATATGACGAAAATCTGGTATGGACTCGCCGGGATTTGAACCCGGGGCCTCTTCCTTGCGAAGGAAGCGATCTGCCACTGATCTACGAGCCCGCGTGGTCTGCCACTCGAACGCGGAGTTATAAAAACCCTGCGCGTGAGAGCGGCCTTCGATAGCGATTCACACTGTCCCGGCCAGCGGTTCGGACGGGTGCCACACCGACGCTGTCGCGAAGCGACAGGTCCCGAGGCTCAGTCCTCGAGGACGATCTCGATGGAGACGTCGTTGGGAACCTGGATGCGCATCAGCTGGCGCAGTGCCCGTTCGTCGGCGTCGATATCGATGAGCCGCTTGTGGACGCGCATCTCCCAGTGTTCCCACGTCGCAGTCCCCTCACCGTCGGGGGACTTGCGGCTGGGAACCTCAAGCGTCTTGGTTGGGAGCGGAACCGGACCGGAGAGTTCGACACCGGTCTTGTTCGCGATTTCCCGCACGTCGGCGCAGATGTCGTCGAGGTCCTCGGGGCTTGTACCCGCGAGCCGAACGCGTGCCTGCTGGGACATACGTTATCGCTCGTTGACGCTGAGGACTTTGCCGGCGGCGATGGTCTGACCCATGTCGCGGATAGCGAACGAGCCGAGCTCCGGAATCTCGGAGGACGGCTCGATGCTGAGTGGCTTCTGTGGGCGGACCGTCACGACGGCAGCGTCCCCGTTCTGGATGAAGTCGGGGTTCTCCTCGGCGACCTCGCCGGAGGACGGGTCGATCTTCTTGTCGATGGACTCAACGGTACAGGCGACCTGTGCCGTGTGAGCGTGGAAGACCGGCGTGTAACCCTCGGTGATGACGGACGGGTGCTGCATCACGACAATCTGGGCCTGGAAGGTCTCGGCGACCGATGGCGGGTCGTCGGCCGGACCACAGACGTCACCGCGTCGGATGTCGTCCTTGCCGACGCCGCGGACGTTGAACCCGACGTTGTCACCGGGCTCGGCCTTCGGGACTTCCTCGTGGTGCATCTCGACGGTCTTCACTTCACCGGAGACGTCAGACGGCTGGAAGCTGACGTTGTCGCCGGTGTTCAGGATACCCGTCTCGACACGGCCAACCGGGACCGTACCGATACCGGAAATGGTGTAGACGTCCTGAATCGGCAGTCGGAGCGGCGCGTCCGTCGGCGGCTCCGGGGCCGGCAGGTTGTTGAGTGCTTCCAGCAGGATTTCGCCGTCGTACCAGTCCGTGTTCTCGGATTCCTCGGCGACATTGTCGCCTTCGAACGCCGAGAGCGGAATGAACTTGGCGTTGTCAGGGTCGAAGCGGACCTGAGTGAGGAGATCCTTGACCTCTTCGACGACCTGCTTGTACTCGGACTCGCCGTAGTCGACGAGGTCCATCTTGTTGACACCGACGACGAGCTCGCCGATGCCCAGGGTGCGGGCCAGGAACACGTGCTCCTGGGTCTGCGGCTGGACACCGTCGTCGGCGGCGACGACCAGGACGGCGTTGTCTGCCTGGGACGCGCCGGTAATCATGTTCTTCACGAAGTCGCGGTGACCAGGACAGTCCACGATGGTGAAATCGTAGGCGTCAGTGCTGAATTCCTGGTGGGCGATGTCAATGGTGACACCACGCTCACGCTCTTCGGCGAGGTTGTCCATGACGTAGGCGAACTCGAAGCCGCCCTTGCCCTTCTCCTCGGCTTCTTCCTTGTGCTGTTCGATGACGTGCTCCGGTACCGATCCTGTCTCGTACAGGAGTCGGCCGACGAGCGTGCTCTTCCCGTGGTCGACGTGGCCGATAATGGCCAGGTTCTGGTGTTGTTCGTCGCTCATTGTTATCTCTCACGCGCAGAGGCGCTGTATCGGGTTTATTAGCTGGTGGTTCATAAAACGATTTCGAAAGCGTGTAAGCGTCAGGCCGTCGCTTTCTTGCGATTCGGCACGCCATGCCATGGTAGTGTGACACCCGATATCTTGGTCAGGGGAGCGACCGCTACCGACAGTCACAGCCGGTTTGTGTCCTTCGGAGTGACAAACAGAACTGGTGACTGTGCAAGACAGCGAATACAGAGAACGATGTGGCCGCGCTGGAACTCCTGTGGCCCGTTACAGTCGGCCGATATCAGCAAGCACCGCGCTCGCGGTCTCCGGGCCGCCGGCACCGCGGCCGGAGATGTTGAGCTGGCCGGCGTGTTCAGTCTCTAGCTGGGCAATGTTCCGGGTCCCGGAGACGGCAAGCGGCGCGTTGTCCGGCACGAGTCGCGGGCCGACGCGGACGGAGCCCTCGACGACCTCGGCGATGAGCCGGACGGTCCGGCCGTCCGCCCGCGCGAGTTCGAGCGCGCTGCCGGAGATCTCCTGAATTCCTGTCACTTCAGCGTCGTCAAGCGTATACTCCGTCTCGTCATCGGACAGGACGTTTGCGATGATGACGCCTTTCAGCGCCGCGTCGGTGCCGTCCACGTCGAAGGTCGGGTCAGCCTCGGCGACGCCGAGGTCCTGCGCTTCCGCGAGGACGTGCTCGTAATCGAGGCCCTCGGTCGCCATCCGCGAGAGGATGAAGTTCGCCGTGCCGTTGAGCACCCCGCGGACGGCGGTGATATGGCTCGGGTCGAAGTCGTCGATGGTCGACAGAATCGGCATCGCACCGCCGACAGTCGCCTCGAACAGCACATTCCCCTCGCTTTCGCGTTCCAGCGCGCGAACGTCTGCGTACCGCTCGGCGACCGGGCCTTTGTTCGCCAGCACGGCGTGTCGGTCCCGTTCAAGCGCGGCCTGGATATGTCCGAAGCCGGGTTCGGCGTCGCCGAGCGTCGTCGGCGTTGCCTCGACAAGCACGTCGTACTCGGCCGAAAGCGCGTCTTCGGGTGCGTCGTCCCCGACGACGCCGTCGGTTCGTTTCCGGTCGAGAACCGCAGCAGTGTCGATACCGGCGCTGTCGATGATGGCGCTACTGGAGTCAGCAAATGCAGTAACTGAATGGCCGTGGTCGCTCGCCAGTTCGACGACGGAGGAGCCGACGGCACCAGCTCCGATGACGGCGAGTTTCATGCCTCACCTCCCGCAGCGAGTGGCTCGATGACGTGGAGTCCCTTTTCATCAGCAACGGTGCGAATAGCGGACATCGTCTCGTCGACCGCCCCTTCCTCCGTCGCCAGACGGATACGCGCGCTGGAGGCATCGTCCGTGCCCTCCGGTGCCGACAGCGAGAGGTCGGTCACGGTCGCGTCCGTCGATTCGTGAATCCGCGAGAGTGTGTCGGAGAGGTCAGTGTTGACGAGGTGGCCGGTGAGGATGATGGTCAGCGCCTCACTGTACTGCTCGGCCCCGGCCTGAATGACGTTGATGCCCGCGTCCCGGAGTGCGTCGACGATTCCGTCGAACCGCTCGGGGGTCGCCTCCAGATCAACCTCCACGGGGATGTGCCCCCGCGGGGTCACGTTCCCCCGCTCGTGGAAGATAGAGAGGAGGTTCCCGCCGTTCGTGGCGATGGGCTCGAGCGCCCGCAGCAGTTCGCCCGGTTCGTCGACCAGTTCCAGCCGAACTGTGTAGGACCGTACCTCGTCGGTCGAGTCGCTCATCGCCCGCTCACCTCCTGGGTATCTCGGCTCATTGTAGATGACTCAGCGGGGGCACGTATAAGAAACCGTTCGTTTGATCTCAGGGCAGAAAGCGGTCGTACAGGTCGTCGATCCACTCGTTGTACGCCTCGCCGCGAGGCGACCCCCAGGGGTTGCGCGAAAAGTAGTACATCGCCGCGAACATCCCCGCAAGCGTCAGCGCCAGCCCCGTCGGCAGAACGACACTCCAGATGAACGTCGACGTGCCGGCGATGACAGCAGCCACGAGAAGGTCCACAATCTGATGCAGGCGGTCGCTCATATCTGGCCGTTTGACGCCGGATAACCTAAGCGTGGGGCCTGCCTCTATCGAGACAACCACTGGCAGGGGAACGCTACGTTTTTTTCCTCACCGGTGAAGCGTGTCGTATGTGTACGCCCTCCAGTCATCACCGATATCGATAGGTGCGGCGGTGTTCCTCGTCGGAGTCTTCGCCGTCGTCGGAATCGTCCTCGGCGCGCTCGGAAGCGCAATCGTACAGCGGCTCTCGAACCCCGTCGCCAGATATCGGCAGTTGTACCTCGGTCTCCTGTTCCCGTTCGTCCTGCTGTCGTATGCCGTCTTTCGGCTGGTCGGACTCGGCTACGCAGTGGTCGGCGGAGGGACTGGAGCAGTCGAAACGTTGCTGGCGACGTTCACCGAACTGCTCGCCGCAGGCGTCGTGGGACTGATCGCCTACGCGCCGACCGTTCGCGGCGTCCGAAGCGTCCGGGACATCGAACTCACGACCGGCCGGGCGCTCGTCCGGATGGGGCGGTACGTCCTCGGATTGTCCGTGTTGGTGACCGTCGGCGTCGCACCGCTTGAAATTGGACTCGGGTCGACTGCGCTGTTTGCCCTCTTCGTCGTATTCTTTGTTGCCGTACTTGCTACAGCACCGTGGCATATCCCACTATTACGGTCGACTCACAGGCCAGCAGAAGCGACTGACGAACGGCTCGATTCGCTCAGACAGCGCGCCGGGGTAGCTGTCCGTGACGTCCGGGTGCTCGACACTAACAAGGAGGAGACGGCGAGCGCAACCATCCGAGGGTTCGGCCGATACCGACGGTTATTCGTGACGAGCACGTTCCTCGACAGCTACGACGACGAGACTGCGACGGCGTTACTTGCGGTGGAAGCGGGTCGTCAGGAGGCACAGGTACTACTCAGAGTCGCCGGTGGCCTGCTTGTCGCAGTAGTTCCGCTGTTCGTGGCACTGGCCGACGTTGGCCCGCTGTGGCCCCTTGTCGGCGCGAGTCTCGGACTCGTCATCCTAAGCCTGTGGGTCACTCGCCGCGGTGTCCGGGCAGCCGACGACTACGCGGCCGAGCGCGTTGGCCCGGATACCGTCGCGGACGCCCTCGAACGATACGCCGATGTCCACAACATGGAGCCGTCCCGACGACGACTCGCGAACCCGTTCTCGAAATCGCCGCCGCTGGGGAACCGAATCGACCGATTACGGGCGCAGACAGAAGCAGAGTAGCGGAAAACAAGTCTGAGTGCAGTCAATAAGACAGAGCAGAGCGGACACGCATACCGCGCGCCGACGGCGCGCGGTTTCCCGCGAATCGCGGAGCGATTCGCGCCTTTTTCGCCGCCGAAAGACTCGCGGGGCTCGTCTTTCGAGCCTTGCTTCGTGGTTCGAGAGAGCTTCGCTCTCTCGTCATCACGAGGGGCGCTTGCGCCCCTCGAACGACTCCGCTCAGCAAGACCACGTTTTTGCCGCGAGAGGTGAGCGCGTAGCGCTCACCCGAGCGGGAAAAAGGTGGTCTAGAAGTAGTCGATGGCCGGGTTCAGTTCCTGCTTCATGCCCTTGCGCTCGCGGATCTCGCTGATCTTGTCGGGCTGAAGGTTGTCGGCAAGGACCTGGAAGCCGGCGTTCTCGGTGTTCCAGGAGGCACGGCCCTCGGTGGCGGAGCGGATGTCGGAGGAGAAGCCGATCATCTCGTCAACCGGGGCGACGCCTTCGACGACCATCAGGTCACCTTCCTGGTACATGTCGTCGACGCGGCCACGGCGACCCTGAATTTCGCCGCTCGCTGCGCCCATGTGGTCGTTGGGCACGTCGATGCGGACCTGCTGAATCGGCTCCAGCAGCTTGATACTGGCGTCGATGAGGGAGTTGTGCACGGCCTCGCGGACGGCCGGGATGACCTGGGCCGGACCGCGGTGGATGGCGTCCTCGTGGAGGCGGGCGTCGTGGAGACGGATGAGCGACCCCTGGACCGGCTCGGACGCGAGCGGGCCGTCATCGAGGGCCTCTTCGAGACCTTCGATGACGAGCTCCATCGTCTCGTTGAGGTGCTGGATACCCTTCGTCTCATCAAGCAGGATGTTGGTCCCGTGGATGTGCTCGATGTTCTGGGAGTCGTCCTTGTCCATGCCGGCCTCCTGCAGCGCTTCACGGCGCTCCAGTTCCGGCATGTCCATCGACGCCTCGCCCATCTTGATCGTCTCGACGATGTCCTCGCCGAGCGGCTCGATGCTGATGTAGAAGCGGTTGTGGTTGTTCGGCGACCGACCTTCGACTTCGCGGCTGTCTTCCTGCGGGGCCTCGCGGTAGACAACAATCGGCTCACCGGTGTTGATCGGGATGCCCTGGTTGCGCTCGATACGCTGGCCGATGACTTCCAGGTGGAGTTCACCCTGCCCGGAGATGAGGTGCTCGCCGGTGTCCTCGTTAATTTCGACCTGAATGGTCGGGTCTTCCTTGGCGACCTGCTGGAGCGTCTCGATGAGCTTCGGCAGGTCGTCCATGTTCTGTGCCTCAACGGACTTCGTGATGACCGGCTCCGAGATGTGCTCGATGGACTCGAACGGCGTCATCTCCTCGCTTGAGACGGTGGAGCCAGCGATGGCGTCCTTGAGGCCCGTGACGGCGGCGATGTTCCCGGCGGGAACGTGCTCGACTTCCTCGCGTTCGCCACCCATGTAGATGCCGACGCTCTGGATGCGGTTCTTGCCCGCAGTTCCGGAGACGTACAGCTCCTGACCCTTCTCCAGCGTGCCGGAGAAGACACGACCGGCGGCGATCTCGCCGGCGTGGGGGTCGACACCGATGTCGGTGACCATCAGGACGACTTCGCCGTCTTCGTTGACCATCGCCATGTCCTCGGCGAGCTGGGATTCGGCGTCGCCACGCCAGATACGCGGAACGCGCATCGGCTGGGCGTCGACAGGGTTGGGGAAGTGCTCACACACCATGTCGAGCACCACGTCGGACAGCGGCGTCCGCTCGTGGAGTTCCTGGCGGTTGTCATTGCGCTCGAGTTCCATGATTTCGCCGAAGTCCATGCCGGTCCGCTGCATCGACGGCATCGAGACGCCCCACTTGTACAGTGCGGAGCCGAAGCCGACGGTCCCTTCCTCGACGGAGACCGTCCAGTCCTCGATGTCGTCCATCTCCTCGGTCATGCCGCGGATGAGGTCGTTGACGTCCTGGATGACCGCGAGCAGGCGCTTCTGCATCTCTTCAGGGCCTTCCTGAAGTTCGGAGATGAGGCGGTCGACCTTGTTGATGAACAGCGTCGGCTTGACGCCCTCGCGGAGCGCCTGCCGGAGCACCGTCTCGGTCTGGGGCATCGCGCCCTCGACGGCGTCGACGACCACCAGCGCGCCGTCGACGGCACGCATCGCACGGGTCACGTCGCCACCGAAGTCGACGTGGCCAGGGGTGTCGATAAGGTTGATGAGGTGGTTCTGGTCCTCGTACTCGTGGGTCATCGAAACGTTAGCCGCGTCGATGGTGATCCCACGTTCCTGTTCGTCTTCCTCGGTGTCCATCGCCAGCTGTTCGCCGGCGGTGTCGTCGGAAATCATGCCGGCACCGGCCAGCAGATTGTCTGTCAGTGTCGTCTTTCCGTGATCGACGTGAGCAGCGATGGCGATGTTCCGGATGTGCTCCGGATCGTCCATCAGTGTCTCACATTCTTGGACGATTTTCTTACGTCGGCCCATTATACAGCTTTCTATCAACAGCAGGGTCAAAAGGATAGTGTTTCACTACGGCCGTGACTGCTCGAAATTCGGCCGTTCGCGTGGCATGGTCTGGCATTCCGACCCGTCGATATCCAGAGGCGTATGCGCAGTGATTATAATTATTTGCAGGCGCATGAGTAATGATTGCAAAGGTATTAGCGCCAGCCAGCAGACGGGTGGGTATGACTCGACGTCCACACCTCGACACGATTGCAGTCGATACCGAGACGACGTCAGCAGCAGGGGATGTCACGCTCCCGATACACCTCTCCTCAACCTACGAACTGGCCGGGCTCGACACGAACCTGTCTCTAGAGGACATCGACCCCGGGGACGGGGAGTTCCTCTACTCGCGGCTGTCGAACCCGACACGACACGGTCTCGAACAGGAGTTAGCCGCGCTCGAAGGCGGAGAGCAGGCCTATGCCTTCAGTTCGGGGACGGCAGCCGTCGCAACAGCGGTGCTCTCACTAGTCGAACCGGGCGACCATGTCGTCGCGTTCGACGACCTCTACGCGGGCACGCGACGAATGTTCGAAACGCTGTTCCGGGACCAGCTTGGGGTCGACGTGGAGTTCGTCGATGCGACCGATGCCGACGCTGTAGCGGCCGCGATGACACCGGAAACGGAGTTAGTCTGGGTTGAAACTCCGACGAACCCTGGTATCAGACTGTGCGACATCGACGCGATTGCGGCCGTCGCCGCCGACTACGACGCGACGGTCGGGGTCGACAACACCTTCGCGAGTCCGTACTTCCAACAGCCGCTATCGCTCGGTGCGGACCTCGTGGTCCACAGCACAACGAAGTACCTCAACGGCCACAGCGATGCCGTCGGCGGCGCGCTGATTACCGACGACCCCGAGGTGGCCGAACGGGTCGAGTTCCGCCAACAAATCGCGCTCGGGAATATGCTCGCCCCGTTCGACAGCTATCTCATCTCACGAGGCATCAAGACGCTGGGTGTCCGGATGACTCGCCACGAGAACAACGCTATGGCCCTCGCGCAGTACCTCGACGACCACGAGCGCGTCGAAGCGGTCCACTACCCGGGGTTAGAGAGCCATCCACAGCACGACCTCGCCCGGGAGCAGATGCAGGGCTTTGGCGGCGTGCTCTCGTTCGAACTGGCCGGAGAGATGGCCGACGCAAAGCGCTTCCTCGAAGCGTTAGAGACGGTGACGCTGGCAGTCAGCCTCGGCGGTGTCGAGAGCCTAGCGGAACTTCCGGCGGCGATGACACACGAACCGCTCTCACCGGCGGCGCGGGACGAACTCGGCATCTCCGATACACTCATCCGCCTTTCGGTGGGGATCGAGGACGTCGAGGACCTCCGGGCCGACCTGGAGCGCGGTTTCGCGGCGCTCGAGTCCTGAGGGCTGCGTGCGAACGCTGCCCCCACCCGTGCATTAATACCGCTGCAGCCCGTGATAATGCCACACATGGACGTGCACGTGCAGGGTGGGCCGGCCGAACCGTTTCTCGGAGCGAGGGACCTCTTCTCGACGGAACACGACCTGAACCGACCAGTGACTGTCCGGGTCCGGGAGGACCCTGACGAGCGCACCCGTGTCAGCCACAGCGACGACACCCACAGGCTGACAATCTCCCGTCAAGCCGCGACGAGCGCGATGGCCCGCGAACTGGCGTTACACGAATACGCGCACATGCATCACCACGAACGCGGGCATCCGTCACACACGCAGTCGACGCGGGAAGCCATTTACCTCGCGCTGGCGGGGCGCTCGGTCGAGCAGCGAAAGCTCACGCACTGTTACCAGATCGCCAACCACATGAAAGACGTCTACGCCGACGACATCTGGATGCCGGTGGTGCCCGGCGACAAACTGGTTCCGTTTCTGGAAGCCAGCCTCGCGGCTGCCGTCGCGGACCGCCCCGGCGATCCGCCGACCTGGGATCGCTCGACATCGTCGACTCGGGTTCGACATCCAAGCGAACCGGCCGCGCGGCTGACGCCGGCTGCAGATCCGGACATCACAGCTGTCAACGCAGCGTTCGCCCTTGCGCTGTGTGAACGCCACGATCTGGTCGGCTCGGACCACCGGCTGTACGACCTCGCCCATGCCGCGGCCCAGGACGCCGAATCGGTCAACCTCGCGGAGTTTAAGCGCCACTTCGCGGCACTCTCGCCTGAGCCGAATGAGTCCGAGTTCCGGAAGGCGCTCGTCGACGTGACTCGCGCGTACGCTGGCAGCGGCGGCCGCGCAGCAGACTGAAGCCAAATATCCCTGTCCTACCGGGTCGTTGACGGTCCGTTGTTGTCACACACAGGTGACGCTCTCGTCATCATTGACTGCAGGCTTCGCTCACGCGCGAACGTAGAGTAACGGGCAGAACTGTTTTTGCGTGGACTTGTGAACTAGTTGACTATGACCGAGGCGCTTCGTGGTCGGCATCTCGACGGGGAAAGCGATGTCGTCGGCGAACAGATTCGGGTATTACACATCGACGACGATCCCGACTTCGTAGCTGTCGCAGCAGATTCCCTAGAGGCCGTAGACGACCGAATCTCCGTCGAAACCGCGACCAGCGCACGAGACGGGCTCGACCGGCTCGCCGAAGACGGGTTCGACGCTGTCGTCTCCGACTACGATATGCCGGAGATGAACGGCATCGAACTGCTCGATGCAATTCGGGAAACGAACCCGGATCTACCGTTCATTCTGTTCACCGGCAAGGGCAGCGAAGAGGTGGCCAGCGAAGCGATCTCGATGGGCGTCACCGACTATCTACAGAAGTCGTTCGGTGTCGAGGTGTACGAGCTACTGGCCAACCGCATCGAAAACGCGGTCTCCGAGTCCCGCGCAAAGCGACAGGCCGCCGAGTCGGAACGGCGCGTCCGGGAACTCACCGAGGCAACCAACGATATCCTCTGGGAGTTCACGGCCGACCTGAGCGAAGTCCTCGTGATCAACTCCGCCTACGAGGATATCTGGGGGCGGTCAGTGGCCAAACTCCGTGACAACCCCCACGATTTCCTGAACGGTATCCATCCCGAAGACCGCGAACTGATGAAAGACGCGATGCGGCGTCTCATGCACGGCGAGTCGGCTGACGTCGAATGCCGTGTCAACGCAACAGAGGCGTATCAGCGCTGGGTCTGGATACAGGGCGAGCCGATCACGAACGACGCCGGAGAGATAGTTCGCGTGGCCGGATTCGCTCGTGACATCACCGAGCGGCGGAACCGCGAGCGTGAACTCGGAGCCACCAAGAACCAGCTCGCAGAGCACAACCAGACGCTCCGGAAGCTCTACGAAATCAGCGCCGACCCCGACGCCTCGTTTGAAGAGAAGATACAGGCGGTTCTGGACCTTGGTCGGGAGCGCCTTGGGACCGCTGGCGCGTTCCTGTCCGCGAACGATACTGACCGCGACGAGTTCACCGTGCGCTATGCGAGCGGGAGCGACGAACGGCTCACGCCGGGAACGGTCACGCCGCTGTCGGAGTCGTACTGCCGGAAGATGATCGATACAGGGAGCGTCATGGCAATTGCGGAGGCATCCGAAGAAGGGTGGGCCTCGGACCCGGCTTACGACCGCTGGGAATACGAGACGTACATCAGCAGCGAGGTCCGTGTCTGTAGCGCGCATTCAGGGACGCTCTGTTTCGTCGACCGCACACCCCGCAAGAGCCCGTTCACAGAGGAGGAGAAGACGTTCGTCCATCTCGCAACGCAGTGGGTGAGCTACGAACTCGAACGCCAGCAGCGTGAACAGCGCCTCGAGCGGTACAAGGAGTACACCGACGATATGCTGGACGCCATCGACGACGTGTTCTACGTCCTCGACAGCGACGGCCGCTTCCGGCGCTGGAACGAGAGTCTGCTGAACGTGACTGGCTACTCGGCTGCCGAAGTCGCCGGGACCCACGGAGCCGAGTTCTTCCCGGAGGAGTATCGGGACCTCGTTGGGGCCGCTATCGAATCGGTGTTCGAGGGTGACACAACCCGCGTGGAAGCACCGTTTATTACGAAATCGGGGGACCAGATCCCTCACGAGTTCACGGCGACCCGCGTCGAGGACCCCGATGGGAACCCGATGCTGGCCGGTATCGGCCGGGATATCACCGAACGGAAGGCACGCGAACAGGAGCTTACGCGGACGAAAGAACTCCTCGACCAGGCCCAGCGGATCGCGAGTGTCGGCGGCTGGGAGATAGATGTGACAAGCGAACCGCCGGAGATGACGGTGACAAGCGAGTTCTACCGGCTGCACGGACTGACCCCGGACGACGAACTGAGCATCGACTCTATCATCGACCTGTACCACCCCGACGACAGGGAAACTGTCAGGACTGAGTTCCATCGGGCAATAGAAACGGCCGAAGGGTACGACATGGAGGTGCGTATCGGCGACGGCGACCACTACCGATGGGTTCGCGCGCTGTGTAAACCGGTCACCGAGAACGGCGACGTTGTCAAACTCCGTGGCTCTGTCCAGGATATCACGGACCGAAAGCTCCGGGAGCGCGAACTAGAAGGGGCTCGCGAGCGGATGGAAATCGCGCTAGAGACCACGAATGCGGTCGTCTGGGACCGCGAGTTCGAGTCCGGCGGCCTGTCGTACTACCCCGGGTCCGAGACGCTGTACGGCACTGACATCGAGTCGCTGGACGAGTTTTTACCGCTGGTCCATCCCGAGGACCAGCGGGACGTGGCGGCACGCATCGAATCGGCGACCGAGACCGGCACGTACGAAGCCGAGTTCCGAATCGCCCGTGACGGCGAGGTCCGCTGGATGGAGGCGAAGGGCCGGGTCGAATCCGACAGCGACGGGACGCCGGTCCGGGCGATCGGTATCGACCGTGACATCACCGAGCGCAAGCGACGCGAGCAGGAACTGGAGGACACGAACGAACGTCTCGAAGAGTTCACCAGCATCGTCAGCCACGACCTCAGGAACCCACTATCCGTCGCCGAGGGACGCATCGAACTGGCCCAGCAGGAGTCCGACAGCGAACACCTCGACAGCGCCAGTGACGCGCTCGAACGGATGCGAACGCTCATCGACGACCTGCTCGCAGCCGCACGCGATGAGCAGTCAGCGGTTGACGCCGGCGTAGTTGCGCTCACGGACACGGCCGAACAGTGCTGGCACAACGTCGAAACCAGCGACGCCGAACTCGCTGTCGAGACGGACGCCGTCGTTCGTGCTGACAGGAGCCGATTGGAACAACTGCTCGAGAACCTGTTCAGCAACAGCGTGGAACACGGCGGCGACGACGTGACAATCACCCTCGGGGAGCTAGACGACGGCTTCTACGTCGAAGACGACGGCGAAGGTATCGACGAGGCGAACCGGTCGCGCGTGTTCGAGACCGGATACTCGACATCAGACGCCGGGACGGGGTTCGGGCTCTGGATCGTCGCGGAAATCGCCGACGCTCACGACTGGTCGGTGACTATCGACGAGGGGAGCGAGGGCGGCGCACGGTTCGAGATTACCGATGTCGATATCGTGGAGTGAGAGCGAGGCTGCAGCGCTGGACGCGCAGGCGACCGATTAGACCGGGACAAGCGGCGACACCGCCAGCGCGATGCCGATGGCGAGCACCGGGTAGTCACGACGGTCGAAGGCAAGCGGCGGCAGCGTTGGGTTCCACGCGAAACAGCGGGCCCGCAGGGCGACCGAGAGCCGGTCAGAGCGGTCGAGCGTCCGTTCCAGCGACCGGACGGCGAGTAGCCGAGCACGGTCCCACAGCGGGCGGGCCTCGCCGCCACGGGCGTGGATCGCATCGCGCACCTCGCGAACGTCAGCGAGCACCAGCGGGAACAACCGGACGACGAGCGCCATCCCGATGCCGAGAATCTGGCCGGGCTTCCCGGGTACCAGACGCTGGACCGCCGCCCGGGTGTCCCGGACCGGCGTCGACGTGAGGTAGGCGGCGCTGACGAGCAACACCGGAAGGATGCGCCCGACGTGCAACGCCGAGCGCAACGCCGGGTCGACCCGAAACCACGGTGGACCGAGCGCCACGCCAGCGACGAACGGGGCCACCGCCAGCACGGCAAGGACGACCCGATAGGAGCGCAGGACGGCCAGCGGCGAGAGTCGCGCCGCCGCGAGCGTGCCCAGCGCGAACGCGGTCGTCCCGATAAGCCACGGGAGCGTGGGGTGCGCGACCGCGGCAATAGCGAGCCCGAACTGGACCAGCAGCTTCGACCGCGGGTCCAGCCGATGCGCGAACGTCGCGCCGGGTCGGTAGCTCAACATCGCGGGTCTCGGATGCCGAGGTCCGGAAGGGCATCAAGCGCTTCGGCTGGCGACGCGTCGAGAACGACGTCCCCCGCGTGCAGCGCGACGAGGCGGTCGGCCCGCTCGTGGAGGTCCCGGAGGTCGTGTGTGACGACGATGACGCCTGTGCCATCAGCGACCAGCGCGTCGAGGTGGTCAAGCACTGACTTCCGTGCCGGCCAGTCGAGCCCGACAAGCGGTTCGTCAAGCACGAGATAGTCCGGCTCCATGGCGAGTGCCCCGGCGATGGCGACACGGGCTTGTTCGCCGCCGGAGAGGGCGTCAATACGGCTCTCAGCGGCGTCACCGAGGTCGACAGCGTCGAGCGCCGTTTCGACTCGGCGGTCGATTTCGGCCCTGTCGAGCCCGAGGTTTTCCGGACCGAAGGCCACGTCAGCCGCCACGGTCGCAGCGACGAACTGGTCGCGGGGGTGCTGGAACACCATCCCGATACGTGTCCGGGCGACGACGGGGTCGTCCGTCACGTCGGTCCCGTCGACGGTGACCGTGCCGGTGTCGGGCGTCAGCAGAGCGTTGAGATGCCGGACGAGCGTCGTCTTGCCGCTCCCGTTCGGGCCGACGAGCAGACAGTACTGACCATCAGGTATCGACAGCGTGACCCCGTCAAGAACATCGACATCGCCGTACCGATAGCGCAGGTCGCTGACCTCGATCATCGACCGGCGAGATACCCACCCTGCACGATGGCGATCGCGATACCGAGCTTCAGGAGGTCAAACGGGATGAACGGAGCCATGGTAGCCGCGGCGCGGGCGAACGGCAGTCCGGTGACCACTGCCATCCACGGGATGCCGATTGCATATACGACGGCAACCGCTGCGGTGAGCGCGACGACCTGTATCAGGACAGAGAGGTTAGCGACCGGTTTCGGCGCCAGGCTCCGGTGTGCGATAGCGCCAGCGACGACCGCACCGACGAGGAAGCCGACGAGGAAGCCGCCGGTCTTCCCGGCAATGACATACCCGATACCTGCGGCCCCGTTCGAGAACACCGGAGCGCCGGCGATACCGACCAGCAGGTACAACAGGAGAGCGACGCCGCCCCACAGCGGCCCCAGAAGCAGGCCGGCGAAAAACATCCCGAACGGCTGCAGCGAGAACACTACCGGTCCGATCGGGATAGATAGCTGTGCGAGCGCCGCGGTCAGCGCCGCGAGCAGCACCGCCTTCGTGAACCAGCCCACAGTGTCGTCATCGACAAGGTCGACGGATTGCTCTGTTGCCATGGGTCTCCCTCTCTCGTCAACTGAAATATAGCCAGTGGTTCACGGAGCGCGTTTCCGCTGGCTGCCCGCGTCGCTCACTCGGCCGGCGAGACGCGCACAAGCACGTCGTCGCGCTCCCGCGGGAAGCCGTCGCCGGCGCGCCCGTCGCGGTTCGACGTGACGAGGAACAGCCCGCCGTCCGGTCCCTGCTCGACGTGGCGAATCCGACCGAGTTCGTCGGCCAGCAGGGAGTGGGTCGTCGCGGTGTAGGCGTCATCGGTCCAGTCCGCATCGTACACCTCGGCGTCAGCACCCGGTGGCAGGTCCGCACCGGCCGGTGTCAGCGTCGTTACGAGGAGTTTTTGGCCCTTCAGGCCGCCAGTAAGCAGTCGGTTCCGGAGCGAGGGCACGGCATCACCGGTGTAAAACAGCGAGCCGGCGGGTGCCCACCCGCCAGTGTTGCCCGTGTTGGCGAGCGGCCGGCGGACTTCGGGGTCAGCATCGAGGTATTCCGCGTGCTTGCGAGTGTCGGGCCAGCCGTAGTAGCCCCCAGCTTCGAGGCGATTGAGTTCGTCCCGTCCGGTCGGCCCGTGTTCGGAGGCGACGAGCGTCCCGTCGGGGAGCCAGGCCAGTCCCTGGGGGTTCCGGTGGCCGTAGGTGAACACCCGCGGGTCTCCGCCCAGATCCGGGTTCCCGGGCGCAGGGTCGCCCGCAGGCGTCACGCGAAGGACCTTCCCGCCGAGCGAGTCGGTGTCCGCGGACAGTTCGCCGTCGCCCGCGTCCCCCGTCGTGATCCAGAGGTAGTTCTCGGGGCCGAACGTGAGCCGCCCGCCGTTGTGTATCTTGCTCCCGGGAATGTTGTCGACGAGGACGGACTCCGTGGCGGCCGGGTCCTCGGCCGACACGTCCATGGCCACGACCCGGTTGACCCGCTCGTCGTCGGTCATCGTGGTGTAGTAGACGTACACCACCGGCGGATCGGGATACGTCGGGTGTGCGGCGACGCCGAGCGTGCCGCCCTCACCGCCGGTGACCCACCAGCCGTCATCGCTCGATTCCGCGTCGATGACCTCCGCCGGCTCGGTGACTGTTCGGACGCTGCCGTCCACGAACGAGAGGACGCGACCGACCCGTTCGGTGAGAAACAGCGTGCCATCGGCGGCAAACGAAAGGTCCCACGGAATTTCGAGGTCCTCGATGAGTGGTTCGGTGGCGAGCGGTGTGTCCGTCGGCGACGTGGTCGGGGCCGTCCAGTCGGTGTCGGGTGACTGGCGACGCTCGTGGCCAAGGGATACGTCGTAGCGGTCTAGCGCCCGAGTCGGGCCTGCCGCCGTTGTGGTTGTTGGCGTCGGGTCCGGGGGCTCCGTCTGTGTCCCGGACTCACCGCGACAACCGGCCAGCGCGGTCGCCCCGACAGTTGCGAGTGCGGCGAGATACTGGCGGCGAGACCGGCCGTCCCGGCACGATTTTCGCATAGATTTCACTGCAGAGCAAGGAAGAATAAAGATGTCGGAGACAGCCGGATTAGCGAGCGGCAGCCGCGACGCGTTCTTTCTCTTCTTTCTGGTTGACCGCGTAGGCCTGAACGTCGTCGTTAGCAGCACCGATGAGCTGCTGTGCGAGCGCCTCGGCAGCACTCGTGGTGGTCTTGAACGAGCCACCGTACACGCCCTCGGCGATGAACTTCAGGGCCTGGTCGACACGGCGCTGTGGCGCGACGTCGACAGCCTTCGGGACCGAGATGCCACCGTATTTCAGGCGGACGGTCTCCTCTCGTGGGGCGCTGTTCTCGACAGCACTGACGAGTACCTGAATCGGGTTCTCGTCGGTGCGCTCGTGAACGATTTCGAACGCCTCAGTGACGATGGAGGTCGCAAGCTGTTTCTTGCCCGTGTTTTCGTCAGTCTGCATCAGGCGGTTGATCAGCCGCTCGACGATGCTGATCTCGCTTTTCTTGAACTGCTTGTCCGCGTGACGCCCCATCGTATGGGCGATCGGCGTGACAGTGATGTAGCGCTCGGTCGAGGGGTCGGAGTACTCGATGTCCGTGATCTCCCACTCGCCGAACAGCTTCGCACGGGCCGTCTCCGGCTCGCCTTCCTCAGCCTCGTCAGCGTCAGCCTCAGGTGTGTCTTCGGCACTCATGGTTATCGGACCGGTTTCTCCGCGTTCCCGCGAACGAGTTCAATGAGAGAGACACCGTTGACTTTCTCGACCTTGTAGTTAACACCGGAGAGGTCGCCCATCGCGCGGCCCTTCGCCCCGCCGATACCCGCGATCGTGACCTCGTCGTGCTCGTCAATGAAAGAGATAGCGCCGTCACCGGGACAGAACGCGGTGACCTGCTTACCGTTCTTGATGAGCTGGACGCGGACACACTTCCGGATAGCGGAGTTAGGCTGCTTGGCCTCGATTCCGACTTTCTCCAGTACGATACCTCGTCCCTGGGGCGCACCCTCGAGCGGGTCGGACTTCTTGCCCAGGCCGCGTTCGCGACGCGCGTAGTCAGTGTCGGACCACCGGTGTTTCTGGCGGTCCTTCTTGAGCTTGCGCGCGGCGTACTTGCCGTTCGCCATAGTAGGCACTGGTACCTTTCGGAGGTACTTAAGACTCCTCTTTCGGACTCAGCCGGTAGCGTCGGCGTGTGTGGCGTTCTGTGCCATAGACCGGTGAAAAGTGCGGCAGATAACGCGAGGGGAGGGCCACGAGAACGAGAAAGGAGCGGTCAGCACGGTGTTTCAGCCGGGATAAGGTGTCACGTAGCACTCCCGCCGTCCGTCGGGAACCCGCTCTCCACAACCTCGCCCCCGCGCTGGAGTCGACTGACACTATCGGTGGTAACCACTTCGATGGAGTGATAGCCTGAATTGGCAAGGCAACTCACAGCCGCATAGCCGACAGTCTGCACGCCAGAAGCCACAGGTCCCGGTGCCACAAGCCCGTCAAACAGAGGAGACAGCACGCGTGTGCGGAATCAGGTGTGATAACTGGGCAGGTGGTTTCTAGTACCGGCGCTTGAGTTATTCAGACAGACCTGCCGTAGTAGCTATGAAACTTGAACAACGTCTCCCAGATGTCGTCCGGCAAACGTATCTCCGGAAGCTGGCGCTTATCATTCTCTGTATCGCCCTGCTCGTTGCAGGTGTTAGCGTCACCGCGGAGCGGACGGTTGCAGACGAACTGACAGAACAGCGCGAGAACGAACTACAGACCGGGGCCGTCCAGACAGCCACAACAACGGCTGACTGGGTTCGGAGCCAGCGAAACGCCGCGCGAACCCTCTCGACGCTGTCCGACGTTCAGGAGGGGAGTCCGACGATGATCCGCGGCGCGTTACAGCGGCAAGCGTTCTACCAGCCGGAGTCGGTGTACGCCATCCACTACGTCAATGAAGAGACCCTAGAGATCAAGGAGTCGTCGCTGAGCGACCGACGGGAGACGTCGCTCCGGACGGATGACTTCGCGTGGGAGGGCGGGAGCCTCTCGGTCACCGGGTCGAACTCGGTCGATATGTCGAAAGTGTACACCTACGATGGGGGGAAGTACATCGCCTTCGCGAGCCCGGTCGCCCGAAGCGACAAACTGGTCGTCGTGGTCCACAACGTGACCGCACGGACGGCCCAGTTCCGCAACTCCATCGAGGGCGGTGAAACGCGGATCGTCCGACAGGACGGGACGGTCCAGTTCGCCGAGGACGCCTCGACCATCGGCACGCAGTACAACGTCTCCGCCAACCTGAGCGCACTTACAACAGGAGACAGCGGCGTGGCCCGGAGCGGGCCGTACCTGGTCGCCGCAGAGTCTGTCGATGACACGCCGTGGATCGTCGTCAAGCAGGCCCCAAAATCGACCGCCTTCGCACTGCGTGACAGTATTATCGGGAGTTTCATCGCCATCATCGGTGTTTCACTGGCCGGGTTCGCCGTCATCGGCGTGGTCGTCGGTCGTGGCATCATGCAGTCGCTCAGACGGCTCTCGACGCAGGCAGAAGCCCTTGCAGTAGGGAACTTCGACACTGATATCGAACAATCTGACCGCCTCGACGAGGTCGGCGACGTCCAGAACGCCTTCTACGAGATGAAGACCTATCTCGACACTGTCGCCGCACAGGCCGACGCGCTCTCCCGACAGGCGTTCGACGACCCGGCGCTCGACAAGGACGTGCCCGGCCAACTCGGCGCGTCGCTATCGAGCATGCACGGGAATCTTGAATCGTTCATCAGCGACCTCGAACAGGCCCAGCAGGAGGCCGAAGAGTCCAAAGCAGAGGCAGAAGAGATAGCAGGAACGCTCGAACAGCAGGCCGAGGAGTTCTCGGCCGTCATGCGGCAGGCAGCCGACGGCGACCTCACCCAGCGCCTCGACACCGACACGGACAACGACGCGATGGCCGACATCGCCGCTGCGTTCAACGATATGCTCGCTCAGCTCGGCCAGACGGTCATGCGAATCCGGGAGTTCGCCGACGACGTCGACGGCTCCGCCGACCAGATCACCGCAAGCGCTACTGAGGTCCGTGGCGCAAGCGAGGAGGTCAGCGAATCCGTGCAGGAGATCGCCGATGGGGCGGAAACGCAGTACGAGAACATCGAGGAAACGGTCGATGAGATGTCAGGCCTCTCCGCGACGGTCGAAGAGGTCGCAGCACAGGCCAACGAAGTCGCGACCACATCGAGCGAAGCTGCCGAGATCGGCGAGACCGGCAGCGAGCGCGCATCGGAGGCCATCGAAGTGATGAACGACATCGAGACGCGAGCAGACGAAACAATCGACCGCGTCGAGTCCCTCGACGAAGAGATGGAGCAGATCGGCGACATCGTCGACCTCATCGACGACATCGCCGAACAGACCAACATGCTCGCTCTGAACGCCTCCATTGAGGCCGCGCGGGCCGGTGAAGCGGGTGAAGGGTTCGCCGTCGTCGCCGACGAGATCAAAGGCCTCGCACAGGAGACGACCGAAGCCACCGAGGAAGTCTCGACGGTTATCGAAGATGTGCAGGACACCACCGGTGACGCCGTGACCGACATCAGACAGATGGGCGACTCCGTCACGGACGGCATCGATACCGTTGACGACGCCATCGAGTCGCTTGAGGCCATTGTCGACCGCGTCGAGGAGGTCAACGACGGTATTCAGTCCATCAGCGACGCCACTGACGAACAGGCTGCGACGACGGAGGAAGTGGTGGCGATGACCGACGAGGTCGGGACAATCAGCGAGGAAACCGCGTCCAGCGCCGAGAACGTCGCCGCCGCCGCGGAGGAACAGACCGCGACAATCAACGAAGTCACCAGCGGCATCGAATCCCTGTCGGACCAGGCCGGCGACCTCAGCGAACTCCTGCAGACGTTCGACGTCGATAGCGGAACCACACACAGCGATACCGACGTGTACGAGCACGACGCGTCGGATGTCTCAGTTGGCGACGACTGAGCACGATCTTCTGTTTCACCTGTCACTTACAGTTTCGGTTCGGTACTCGACGCGAACCACTGATACAGACCGTAGCCACCGAATAGAATCCCGATACAGGCACCGAGGCCAGAGCCGATATCCTGTCGCTGACTGAACCGGACAAAATAAAAGAGCGAGATTAGTCCGCCGCCGGTAAGTGAGTATATCGGTGACGCGACCAGTCCCTCGACGAGACTGGAGGCTACCAGCAACACGAACATCGCCAGCATAAATGTGCCTTCAAGTACGGACGGCGGGTCCCCCAAAACGTGTGCGTGATACAGGTAAATTCCGACGATAGTCAGCGGAGCTAGCAGGTCGCCACCGTCTGGACGCCGGAGTTCGGGCATGGCCGTCAGTTCACAGCCGATGAAAAAAGTGATTCCCATTAGTCACCGCATCGACTGTCCGAGTAAGCGGGTCCGTGGTCCCGCTCGAATCGCCCCGCTCAGGTCAGTTCGATGCCGTCGATTTCGAAGTGCCGCTTGGCCAGTTGCCGGGCAGCATCGATGTTTCGCCCGTCGCGCCCGATAGCGGCCCCGCGGTCCTCTTGTGCCACTTCGACGTAGGCGACGGTGTCGTCGTTCTCCGAGACGGTGACGTTGTACACCGCGGCTGGCGCGAGCGCGTTGGCCACGAAGTCCTCAGCCGTCTCGGCGGCTTCGACGAGTTTGACCTCGCGGCCGAGGCGCTCCTCGACGCGCTCGACCGTCTGGCCGCCCGGGCCGATGGCGTCGGCCATCTCCCCACGTTTGATCAGATACACCACCTGATCGTGGTCCTCATCGACGACGCAATCCCGGACGGTGACGGCTGCCTCGTCCTCGAAGAGGGCGACCAGTCGACGTGCTTCGTCCGAGAGTTCGACCCGCATCAGTCCTGGGTCGTACCCATCCGGAGGTTGACGTCACCGGTGCCGAGTTTGATCGGCTTCCCGACAATGACGTTCTCCGTGACGCCGTCGAGTTCGTCGACCTCGCCGTGGATGGCGGCGTCGAGCAGGTGATTGACCGTCACCTCGAACGCTGCACGGGCGAGCACGGAGTCTTTCGACCCCGAGATGCCGTGGCGGCCGATGGACTCGATGGTCCCCTCGTTGGTCATGATGTCGGCCACGAGCATCAGGTGCCGGACGTTCACGTCGTCGAGCCCCTGCTCTTCGAGCGTGTTCATCGTCTCGTTGATAAGCGTCTCGCGGGCCGCTTCGACACCGAGTTCCCGGTAGATCTCGTGGATGTTGTTACACGTTGTCCGGGAGGCGTCGACGCCCTCGATGTCCAGCACTTCGCCGAAGTCCGACCCCTCGGTGTAGAGGACAAACTCCTCGCCGTTGTCGGTCTCCTCTTTGCGGATAACGACGCGGGTGATCTCCTCGATTCCCTTGAAGACGATCTCCCGAAGCTCCTCGACCAGTTGCAGCAGGTCGCGGTAGCTGGGTTCCTCCGGCCCGAACTCGATGACCGTGCCGGCCTGCCGGGTCGAGACGCCGAGGTTCGACTCGATTGTCTCAGCGATCTCCTCGGCGATGGCGTCCGTGTCGTTGACAGTCGGCCATCGCTCCAGCAGCGTGTCCTCGTTGAGGTCGATCTCGACGAGCATGTCTGCGACGTTCGTCGAGATGTCACCCAGCGCGAGGATGCGCGTCGCCTCGATCTTCCAGACGACCTCGTGGGCGCGTTCGCGGTCCGTCGCGTACTCCTCGTCTAAGTGGACCGTCATCATCGGCGTGTCCGGCGTCTTCCGGGCGTCCACCAGCTCGATGAGCCGTGGCAGGCCCTGTGTCACGTCGATCTCGGCGACCCCCGCATAGTGGAACGTGTTCATCGTCATCTGCGTTCCCGGTTCGCCGATGGACTGGGCTGAGACGGTTCCGACCGGGTCCAGCGGGTCGACGCGCGTGTCGAGGTAGCGAGTCTCGACAGCCTTGGCGATGCGGTCGGCGTCGTCGACGCCGACGCCGCGGTCCTCGATAGTGCTGTACACTTCGTCTTTCAGCCGTCGCGGCAGCTCAGTGTCCTCGACGACGGCTTCGATGTCTGCTGATACGTCGTGTGCTGTCATTGTTAGTCGTCACCCTCGGCCATCCACCAGTCGTCCGCGTGTTCCGAGAGGTTGGTCCGCTCGGTGCGGGTCCCGAGGAAGCTCTCTTTCTGTTTCTCGCTCTCGAACTCCTCGTCGAGGACGCTGTCGGCGATCTGATCGACATCCACGATGTCGCCGTCCTGATTCGAGGACACGTCGACCGGCGACGTGCCGTCCTCGCCGAACTCGAACTGGACGATGGTGTCCGAGGTGTCCCGGACAGTTCCGTCGTACTGGGTTTCGAGTTCCGAGAGGGCGTTGATGAGGCGGCGCTGCAGGTACCCGGACTTCGACGTCCGGACAGCCGTATCGACAAGCCCCTCGCGGCCACCCATCGCGTGGAAGAAGAACTCCTTCGGGCCGAGCCCGGAGCGGTAGGAGGCCTCCACGAAGCCGTGGGCGTCCGCCGACAGGTCGTTCTCCTCGAAGTGGGAGAGGGTGCGGTTCTCGTAGCCGCGGTTGATCCGCTCGCCACGGACTGCCTGCTGGCCGACACAGCCGGCCATCTGGGTCAGGTTCAGCATCGACCCACGCGCACCGGATTCGGCCATGATGACGGCCGGGTTGTCCTCGCCGAAGTGGTCCTCGGCGATGTCACCGGCGGAGTCACGTGCCTTGCCCAGCGTCTGCATGATCTTCATTTCGAGCGTCTCGTCGACGGTCCGACCGGGCAGCGATTCGAGTTCGCCGCGGTCGTAGGTCTCGATGAGTTCCTCGACGCGGTCGTACGCGCTGTCGATGGCGTCGTTGATCTGCTCTTCGGCTTCCCGCGGGATGGACTCGTCGTCGATGCTAATCGAGAACCCGAAGTGCATGATCGACCGCATCGCCAGCGCCGAGACCTCGTTGACGAGAATCCGGGCACGGGTCCGCGAGTAGTCCTTGGCGATGGTGTCGACGATTTCGCCGCCGAAGGCACCGACGGCGTCCTCGTCGATAGTGCCGCCGGTCATCTGGCCGTCCTCGACGACGACAGTGTCGCCAGCAGAGGACGTGAACTCCAGATTCAGGTCGTCCGGCAGCAGCTCCGAGAACAGCGAGCGGCCGGTCCAGTACTCCTCGCCGCCCTCGTCGACGCCGTCGGCCTCGGGCAGTTCGTCGATGCGGGTCGCCCGGAGCAGGTCAAGCGCCTGCGTCTCATTGAACTTCGGATTGGTGTGAGTCAGCAGGTAGGTCCCGCTGATGTGGTCCTGAATCGCCCCGATGATGTTCTCACCGAAGCGCGGGGAGAGCATCTGTTCCTGCACGCGCATGAGGACGCGGGCCTCGGCCCGGGCCTCCTCATTCTGGAGGGCGTGCATATTCATCTCGTCCCCGTCGAAGTCAGCGTTGTACGGCGGACAGACCGTCGTGTTCAGCCGGAACGTCTTGTACGGCATTACGACGACCTCGTGGGCCATGATGGACATCCGGTGCAGCGACGGCTGGCGGTTGAAGATGATGATGTCGCCGTCGACCAGATGGCGGGACACTTCCCACTCCGGTTCGACCTTCTCCGCGAGTTCCTCGCAGTTCTTCTCGGTCACCTTCAGTCGGCGACCGTCTGGCCGCTTGACGTAGTTTGCGCCGGGGTGGGCTTCAGGCCCGTTGGAGACGTACCGTCGCGCTTCCGCAAGGTTGCGCTCGGTGACGTTCATCGTCTGGGTCATCTCCTTGGCGACCCGGTCCGGCACACCGACCTCGTTCAGCGAGAGCGTCGGGTCCGGCGAGATGACGGTACGAGCGGAGAAGTTCACGCGTTTCCCGGACAGCGAGCCACGGAATCGGCCTTCCTTGCCTTTCAGGCGCTGGGAGAGGGTCTTCAGCGGCCGGCCGGAGCGGTGTCGCGCCGGCGGCGTGCCCGAAATCTCGTTGTCCATGAAGGTGGTGACGTGGTACTGGAGCAGTTCCCAGAGGTCCTCGATAATCAGCTGTGGCGCACCCGCCTCACGGTTCTCCATGAACCGCTGGTTGATGCGGATGATGTCCACGAGCTTGTGGGTGAGGTCGTCCTCGGAGCGCTGGCCGTTGTCCAGCGTAATCGAGGGGCGAGCGGTCACCGGCGGCACCGGCAGCACCGTCAGAATCATCCATTCCGGTCGGGAACGGGCCGGCTTCATCCCCAGCACTTCGATGTCCTCGTCCGGGATGTCCTCAAACCAGTCCCGGATATCGCTGGGCATCAGCTTGTTCATGTCCTCCTCGGTCAGGTCGACCGACAGCGCCTTCTCCAGAGCGCGGCGGTCTTCCTGACGGGGCCGGAACTCGCCGCTGAGTATCTCCTGAACACGGCTGCTGTCGATGCCGGTTTCTTCGGAGAGGTCGATCGGCGAAATCGGCTCTTCGGACTCCTCCATCGCGGCGGCGATCCGCTCGGGGTAGTCCGAGGCCAGCACGTCCTGCACCTCGTAGTAGGTGGTCGGCTTCTCGTGTTTGATGTCGTACTGCTTCTCGCCACAGAACGGACAGCGGTCCTTCTTACGGGCCTGCCGGATGGCGGCCTTGGTCACGTCGTTGAGGTCGCGACCGAGGTCCTGGGTCCGGGTCAGTCGGTCAGCGAACTCATCGCGCTCGTGCTCGTCGAGACAGAGCCGGGAGCACTCCCGGCAGGTCCCGCGCAGGAGTCGGCGGATGAGCTTCGCGAACCCGACGTGGATAACGGGTGCGGCGAGTTCGATGTGGCCGAAGTGGCCGTTACACGACCCGCTGTGTTTCCCACAGGTCTTGCACTCTAGACCGGGGTCGATGACCCCGAGTCGTGGGTCCATCAGCCCCATGTCGATAGGGAAACCGTCGTCGTCGTACGTGTCGGCCGTAATCACTTTGGTGGCCGACATTTCTCGGTACTCCTCTGGGTCCATCAGCCCGAAGCTGAGCTGACCGATTTCCTGGGGTGTCTGTTGTGAACTCATACTGCGTCCTCCAGTTCGATCCGCGGGGCGATTCCGAGCGCCTTCATCTCGTCAAGCAGGAGCTTGAACGCGTAGGACATCTCGACCTCGTGGATGTCGGTCTCCTCCTCACAGTTCGGACAGTAGATGCGCCGTTGCTCGACGTTCTCGACGGCGGTCATCCCACACTGTCCACAGACGTTGATCCACTCGCGGTCGGACTCATCGAGCAGGCGCTCCTTGAGCGCCATCGCCGCACCATGCCCGATGAGCACGTCCCGTTCCATCTCACCCACACGCAGGCCACCTTCGCGGGCGCGCCCCTCGGTCGGCTGGCGGGTGAGGACCTGCACCGGCCCGCGTGAACGGGCGTGCAGCTTGTTCGAGACCATGTGGTACAGCTTCTGGTAGAAAATATCGCCGACGAAGATCTCCGCGTCGATCTTTTCGCCGGTGACGCCAGAGTACATCGTCTCCTTGCCGCTGGAGTCGAAGCCGTGCTCTTCGAGTGAGCCCCGGAGTTCCTCCTCGTCCTCGCCGGTGAAGGCGGTACCGTCGACACGGCGGCCTTCGAGCGCACCGACCTTTCCGCCAATCATCTCAAGGATGTGGCCGACGGTCATCCGCGACGGCAGTGCGTGCGGATTGATGATGAGGTCCGGGACGACACCCTCCTCGGTGAAGGGCATATCCTCTTGCGGGGCGATGTGGCCGACGACACCCTTCTGGCCGTGCCGTGACGCGAACTTGTCCCCGAGTTCGGGGATGCGTTCGTCACGCACTGAGACCTTCGAGAGCTTCGAGCCGTCTTCGCCTTCCATCAGTGTGACCGTGTCCACGACGCCAGATTCGCCCGAGCGCATCGTCACGCTCGTCTCCCGGCGTTTCTGCGGTGAGAGACCGCCCATGTCGTCAGGCTCTTCGAGGAACCGGGGCGGACTGGTCTTGCCGAGCAGGACGGCGTTCTCGCCGACCTTCGTTTCGGGGTTGACGAGGCCGTCGTCGTCGAGGTGCGTGTACGCTTCCTCGCCGCGAGCGCCGCGGACCTCGTCGTCGGGAATCTCGAAGCGGTCCTCCTGACCGCCGGGGTAGCGCCGTTCCTCGCCCTCGTACGTGCGGAAGAAGTGTGAGCGGGCGAGCGCGCGGTCGACCGACCCCTGGTTCATCACGAGCGCGTCCTCGATGTTGAACCCCTCGTAGCTCATGACGGCAACGACGAAGTTCTGTGCCGCCGGGCGGTCGTCGTAGCCGATCTGTTCGGTGGTCTGGGTCTTGACCATCGACAGCTGCGGGTAGTGCAGCAGGTGCTGGCGCGTGTCCGGACGAATACGGTAGTTCGCCGACGGCAGGCCAAGCGACTGCTTGATCATCCCCGACCCCATCGTAATACGGGGTGAAGCGTTGTGCTCGGGGTAGGGAATCATCCCGGCACCGATACCGAACATCAGCTGCGGGTCGACTTCCAGGTGCGTGTGGTTTTCGGTGAGTTCGTCCTCGTCGACACCGACGAGGATGTCCTCTTCCTCCTCAGCGTCGATGAACTCGACGAGGCCGCGTTCGACGAGCTCCTCGAATTCGAGCTCGCCGTTTTTCACCTGCTCGACCTCCTCGTCGGTCATCAGCGGTTCGCCGTCCTCGACGACCAGCAGCGGGCGTCGGGCACGGCCGGCGTCGGCGTTGATGATGACTTCCCCGGTCCGGTTCTTGACCGAGACGTTGACCATCTGGGAGACGTCCCCCCGTCGTCGCGCCTGTCGTACCTGTTCTGCGAGCTGTTCCGGGTCGGGATGTGTCCCGACCAGACTACCGTTTACGTATACTTTGGCTTCGCGTCCCTGACTCATATTAATCGTCCGCGGGCTGCTGTTCGATCGACTCGATACCGGGGATGCCCTGAACCCCCATCTCGGCAAGCTCCTGTTTGAGACCCTGTGGGTCCGATACGTCCTGTGAGAGTTCCATCGCCTGGGCGAAGTTCTTCACCAGCCCACAGTTGGGGCCTTCAGGCGTCTCGGAGGGACAGATGCGACCCCACTGGGTCGCGTGCAGGTCCCGTGCTTCGAAGTGTGGCTGGGAGCGGCTGAGCGGCGAGCGCAGTCGGCGGAGGTGTGACAGCACCCCCATGAAGTCTGTCCGGTCGACCAGCTGGCTCACGCCGGAGCGGCCGCCGACCCAGTTCCCCGTCGCGATCGGGTGCTCGAGTCGCTCGGTCAGTACGTCCGAGCGAACGACGGTCGACACCGACAGCTGACGGTTCCGCATGTTGGCCCGTTCCAGCTGGTATTTCACGTCCCGGGCGAGCTTGTTCAGCGCCGTCCGGAACAGGTCGGTCATCAGGTCGCCGCTGACCTTCAGCCGCTTGTTGGCGTAGTGGTCCTTGTCGTCGGATTCGCGGCGTTCGAGTGCGAGTTCGAAACACGCCTCGGCCATCCGACAGAGGTAGAATGCTTTGTTGATGCGGACCTCTTCTTCCTCGACGCCTTCCTCGTGCAGATGCGGGAGGAGATAGCGATCGATGACGTAGTTGGCCCGCTTGAGCTGGTAGTTCTTGCCCTGCCCGGAGGCGACACGCTTGCCCAGCGTCTCGATGGCTTCCTCGGTCGTCTGGACTTCAGCCTCCTCAAGATTCTCCAGCATGAACTTCACGATTTCCGGGTCCTCGCTGACGCGGTGGACGATCTCCTCGTCCGACTCCAGCCCCAGCGCGCGGACCAGCGTGACGAAGTCGATACTGCCCGAGACGGACGGGAACGAGACTTCCAGCAGCCCGTCCCGCGTTCGTTCACACAGCACCAGTGCGCGGTAGCCACGGCGCTGGGAGAAGGTCTTGGCGACCTGCACCTCGTCGCCGTACTTGGTGTCGTACTCGGCCAGAATCTTGTTCGGGGCGAGGTCCTCACTGGTCATCAGCACCCGCTCGGAGCCGTTGACACAGAAGTAGCCACCGGGGTCTGCAGGGTCCTCGCCGATGTCGATGAGCTCCTCGTCGGTGAAGCCCGCGATGTTACACTTGTTCGACCCGACCATGATGGGCATCCGCCCGATCTTGGTCTCCGTCCGGTCGACAACTTCCTCCGGTTCTTCCTCGCCACCGCGAACGATGGCCATCTCCATGAACACCGGCGCGGAGTAGGTGATGTTTCGAAGTCGGGCTTCCTGCGGGTACAGCAGTTCCTCGCTGCCGTCAGCTTCGCGGACCCGTGGGGTGACGACGCGGACGTCGCCGAGTTCGACCCACACCGGTTCCTGCCCTTCCTTGTCACCGATGTCGGTCTCGATGGTTTCCTTCTCGTCGACGACCTGCTGCATTCCCCGGTCGAGGAATGCGTTGAACGAGCGGAAGTGGTGTTCGGCGAGCCGTTCCTTGGCGAAATATTCACGCGATATAGCGCGGCGATCTTGTGTGTCCATTATTCTACCACCAGTCGGTACACGACGGCTTCATCCGTCGTTCTGGAGTCGCGGACGATCCGAACTACGTCACCGACTTCGGCGTCATCGGGCAGCGCCTTGTCGGTGCGTTTGATCTTCGGAAGGTCCGTTTTCTTGATTTCATACTCCGTGAGTACTGCTTCGAGGTCGTCCTCGTCGACGACACTGTGGTCTGGGACGAGGTCGTGTTGACTTACATCTACCATGTGTGTGCGTGTGCGTTTGGCCTGCTGCTGGAGAAGGTGGCTGTCACGAGATACTACAGGGTCATACTGTCGGGGTTCATATAACACTTGCCAAGTCGCTCTGCCGTGGCTATCGGACCCGCCCACCCTCACGACCTGCGGGCGTGGTTGCTCCTACCAACCACATGAAGCAGACCAGACATAGAACTTTGGGTCCCGTCATGTGCACTCATCCCGAGGCGGGTCGCTTTGGAAAGTCTTAATACCGACACCAAGGTACGAAGAAATGCAACGAAGGCCCGGATGGTGTAGTGGCCCATCATACAACCCTGTCACGGTTGTGACGCGGGTTCAAATCCCGCTCCGGGCGTTCCTATTGCAACCCAACTGACGAGCATCGTGTGGTGGTGTTCGTGGGCTGCCCGGATGGTGTAGTGGCCCATCATACAACCCTGTCACGGTTGTGACGCGGGTTCAAATCCCGCTCCGGGCGTACTTTTGCGGCGAACAAACTCGTGAGCCGCAAATCCGTAATGAGCGGATTTGAATCACGCAAACGCGAGCGCAGCGAGCGTTTGCCCGGGTTCAAATCCCGCTCCGGGCGTTTCTCTCTAACCCAACTCCCCAGCGAGGCGTCTCGTCGCTCTACATCTCACTCTAGTACACACTTTAGTAACCATCAAGTAGGTAGTAAACACCACCTACTGGTCGATAAGACGGCATATACTGATATCACACACCCGGCACAATAGCAGACGTCCGGGGGAGTGCCCCCTTGGCCTGTCATAGTGTCCGTCCACCGGGGTCGGACGTGCTATCACTCCACGCGGTGCGGCATATGTTTTGTGTTGGTTGTAAGGCGTGCCGATTAGCGGCTGCCAGCGACAAACTGTTTACGAGGCCCCGCAAAAGAGGGGCCATGGAGGACGTGGATGGCGAGGAGATGCCCGGCGCGATCGTCGAGGCGTTCCTCGAACGCGAGGAGGGCGTCCGGGCGCTGCTTGAGGAACTGGAGAAGCTCACTATCGAGGGCCGTCACGAGGAGGTCCGCGACCGCGTTCGCAATCTGGCAGACAGCGACGAGTCAGTGTTTTATACCGTGGCATTTAGCCTCACCAACTCCCGGCAGTTCTTCGGCGACGTGGAGGCACAGCTGGACGTGACCGCCGCGGACCGGCTTCGGGACCTCGCCGACACGTTTCCCGCGCTGGCCGAGCCGTTCAATATCGTCCGAACGGAGCGGGCGGACGACCGCCTCAATCCGGTGACGGACACGAGCTACGCAGTGAGCTACCACCGCGGCGTCGAGTCGCCGATGGTGACCTACAGCCCGCTGTCTGGCGAACAAGAGCTGTACGAGTCCCGCGGAACGCCAAGCGAGGTGTTGCGGGTCGCGTCCGACCTCACGAGCGCAACGACCGACGCGCTGGACGTGGCGATGGACAACGACTACTCGGTCAACACGGAGGAGTTGAGTGCGCTCATCGACCGCCGCGAAGAACTAGAGACAGAGCTGAGTAAGCTCCGGGACCAGCTCGACGAACTTCGACGGACGCCAGTTTCGGACGAGTAGCGACTGACAGTTCAGAAACGGATTTGTAGAGCGGTACAGAGGGACAACCCGCGTCGCAGTGCCGCAACTGAGGCGTTTATGTGTCACGACCCTAAATGCACAGATACGATTTGCTATGGGAATGGACCGACTAGAAGACCAGGTCGAAAAGGAGGGGCGGGACCTGTCGATCCTCGAAGCCGTCATCGAAAACGGGCCGATCGGTATCGTTCGGCTCGCCGAGGAGACAGGGGTCCCGAAACACAAGGTACGGTACTCGCTACGGATGCTGGAAGACGACGAACTCATCGAGCCGACGCCACAGGGCGCGATCCCGGTCGACAACATCGACGAGCGGGTCGCAACGATCAACGACGGCATCGACCGGCTGGTCGAACAGCTGGACGGGCTGCGAGACGTGTTTTCGTCCACAGAGTAGCGCCGCCGGGACGACCAGTTGGCACCCGTTTCCGTGGCAGTAACCCTTTTCGAACGCCGACGTGATGGGTCGGTATGGATGTCGCTCTCATCAGCGATTCGCACATCCCCTCCCGGGAACACGAGATTCCGCCGTCGTTCCGGGAACGCATCGAGGTCGCCGACCACGTCATCCACGCCGGTGATTTCGACAGCAAAGGAGCGCTCGCTGACATCCGCCATATGGCGACAGAACTGACCGCCGTTTCGGGTAACATCGACCCAGACATAGGGTTGCCGGAGCGGGCGACAGTCGAACTCGGCGGCGTCACGTTCGTCGTGACACACGGCACTGGCCCGCATCAGGGCTGGGCGGACCGTGTGGCCGCTGCGGTCCGCGAGGAAACCGACAGCAGCGCCGTTGGCGTCGCCGGCCACACCCACGAACAGACAGACATCGTCTACGAGAGTGTACGACTCCTGAACCCCGGAAGTGTCACGGGGGCCTCGCCGGCAGACCACCCGACGATGCTGACCGCGACAGTCGAGGACGGCTCGATTGACGTGGCCCAGCATGAACTGTAGCGCGGTTGGTGAGCGCCGTCGCGACCGCGATGTACCGGCAGCTGTTGCCACTGTTGTCCGGCTTTGCAGCGAACGCGGGTCTTTTTCGGGCAGAGACCGCACAAGTGGTATGGAAGTCTTCGCGGTCGAGGGGGTGCCCGAGGTCCGCCCTGGCGACGACGTGGCCGAACTGCTCGTCGAGCAGGCCGACCTGCGGGACGACGACGTGGTCTGTGTCGCCAGCACCATCGTTTCCAAAGCCAACGGACGCGGGCGGTCGCTGTCATCGTACGACCCAAGCGAGCGCGCCGAGGGCATCGCGGCGACCATCGAGGACATCGCCGACGAGGAGAAGGACCCGCGGATGGCACAGGCGATTCTCGACGAATGCGAGGAGGTGCTGGTCGAAGCCCCCTTCATCCTCGGCGTGACGGAGTTCGGGCACATCACCGTCAACGCGGGCATCGATCGCTCGAACGTGCCCGGCGCGGACCTCCTCTTGCTCCCCGAAGACCCGACAGCGGAGGCCGAAGCGATCCGCGACGGCATCCGCGAGCGGACGGGCGTCGAACCCAGCGTCATCGTCACCGACACGTCGGGGCGGCCGTTCCGCCTCGGCCAGCGCGGCGTCGCACTGGGCTGGGCCGGTCTCCCTGCTTCTCGGGACTGGCGGGGCGAACACGACCGCGACGGCCGCGAACTCGAAGCTACCGTTCAGGCCGTCGTCGACGAACTCGCCGCCGCAGCCAACCTCGTCACCGGCGAGGGCGACGGCGGAACACCTGCCGCAGTCGTTCGCGATTTTGACTTCGGCGACCACGCGGGCAGCGAGCAACTGTTCCGCGACCCGGAGAAGGACGTAGTCAGACAAGCACTCAGAGAGTGGTCCCATGTACGCGATTGAACTCACCCCGGAACACCCGGTCGCACAGCTCGCCTCGTTTGCCGAACAGGCCGAATCGAACGCGCTCGACGCCGTCTACGTCAGCCATCACTACAACAACCGCGACCAGTTCATGTCGCTGACCGCGATGGCCGAGCGGACCGATGAGGTGCTGCTCGGCCCCGGCATCGCCAACCCCTACGAGACGCACCCGGTGACGCTGGCCTCGCGGGTCGCAACGCTCGACGAACTGAGCGACGGGCGGGCCGTCTTCGGCATCGGGCCGGGGGATAAATCGACGCTCAGCAACCTCGGCTTCGGCCACGACAACGCACTGCGGCGCGTGCTTGAGACGTTCACGACTGCGCGGAAGCTCTGGGACGGCGAACGAGTCGACCACGACGGGACGTTCGAGGCCGTCGACGCCGGGCTGAACTACGAGGTCGATGAGATTCCGGTGTACGTCGGCGCGCAGGGGCCGCACATGACCCGGATGGCGGCGAAACACGCCGACGGGGCGCTGTACAACGGCGCGCATCCAAAAGATCTCGCGTGGGCACGCGAGCAAGTAGAAGAGATGGCCGACGAGCGACCCGAAGAATACGGTGAGTTCGACCTCGCAGCCTACGCCAGCGTCTCGGTCGCCGAGGACGAGGCCGAAGCGCGGGAGGCCGCTCGCCCACCGGTCGCGTTCGTCGCCGCGGGGTCGCCGCCGCCGGTGCTCGACCGCCACGGCATCGACCACGAGGCCGCCGACGACATCGGGCAGGCGATCTCGGCTGGCGAGTTCTCGGCCGCGTTCGAGGGCGTGACAGAGGCGATGCTGGACGCGTTCTGTATCGCCGGGACGCCGGAGACAGTAGCTGAGCGGACAGCGGCGTTAGAAGAACACGCTGATAGCGTGGTGTTCGCGTCGCCGCTCGGGCCGGATGTCGAGACAGCTATCGATTTGCTTGGGGCGGTCCTCGACCGCCGGAGCCGCTGAACAACGAAAGCGCGGCCCCCAGCGACAGGTACCCGAAGAAGACGACCGAGACGGTCGTGATGACGGCACCGACGGCGAGCATGAGTGCCGCCAGCGGGTCGTTCAGTGCCACGTCGAGGAACCAGCCGGGCATGTCGATGATGCTCTGGAGCAGTTCCGACAGCAGTCCTTGCATTACCTGAACGTTAGCGTGGCCCTACTTTGCGTTTGCGTTCCCGGTCACCTCGTGGACGCCCGGGAGCCGCTATCGCACAGCACCACGGGCGAACGACCCTACGCAACGGGTTCGAGTTCGGCTGAGAAGTGCCTGAGTTCTTCCATCGGAGGCTCCCAGACGATTTCCAGACCGGAGTACTCCTCGCGATGGTCACGAACACGTGCAGCGGTTTCCGCGATGTGTTCGAGGTGTTCGCGCCAGTACGTCCGGCGAGGCAGGGCGAGACGGACGAGTTCCGGACGGTCGGTCTCGGGGAAGGCAAAGGAGCCGAGTTCGACTGTCCGGACGCCGCCTTCGCGGTAAAGTTCGCAGACGAGCCGTTGTCCGGGGAACTGGTCAGCAGGAATGTCTGGGAGCAGGGTGGCCGCATCGATGTAGACGGCGTGACCACCGGTCGGCGTGACGATCGGGATATCGCGCTCACGCAGAAGGTCGCCGAGGGTTGCGACCTGTTCGATCCGCTCGGCGACGTAGGGCGGCTGGACCGCTTCACGCAGACCAGTGGCCATCGCTTCGAGGTCTCGGCCCGCGAGGCCCCCGTAGGTCGGGAACCCTTCGTACAGGATCGCACGCTGTTTACACTGTTCAAACAGGGCAGCGTCGCGGACGGCGGTGAACCCGCCGATGTTTGCGAGTGCGTCCTTTTTGCCACTCATCGTGATTGCGTCCGCGGGGCGTAACTGCTCGCGGGCAATCTCACTGAGGGGCGTATCGGCGTATTCGGGGTCCCGTTGCTTGATGAACTGTGCGTTTTCAGCGAACCGACAGGCGTCGATGACGAACGTTGCGTCGATTTCCGCGGCGAAGGCGGCTGTCTCGCGGATGTTTTCCATCGACACCGGCTGGCCGGCGGCGGAGTTGTTCGTGATCGTCAGGACGACGGCCGAAACAGCGTCCTGCCCGTGCTGCTCAACGGCGTCCCACCCCCGGTCTGTGGAGAAGTTTCCAGCAAACGTCCCGACACTATCAGTGGTCAGGTCCGTCTCTGCCGGGCAGTCAACCGCGACTGCGCCCTGATTCGTCACGTGTGCGCGGGTGGTGTCAAAATGCGTGTTGTTGAGAACGACGTCACCGTCGTCCAGCAGCGCTCCGAACAGGACGTTCTCCGCGCCGCGGCCCTGATGTGTCGGGACCACGCGGTCGAACCCCATCACGTCGGCAACCGCCTCACGGAAGCGTTTGAACGAGCGCGATCCGGCGTACGCTTCGTCTCCCCGAACTAAGTCCGCCCACTGGTCGTCACTCATCGCGCCAGTCCCCGAATCGGTCAGCAAGTCAATAAAGACATCATCCGCAGCGAGGTTGAAGACGTTGTGTCCGGCCTCGGTGAGCGCGGTCTCACGTTGCTCACGGGGCGGAAGCTGTATCGATGTTACCGATTTGGCCTTATACGAGCGCATGCTGTGTCGCAGTACGCCGACAGACTTATCTTCTATCTGATATTTTGTGTACAGAAGTGGGCTGAGATGTCCATCACCAGACGGGTACGGCTATCGGTGGACACGTCTTTCTGGCAGGCCAAAATAGCGGGCATTTTGAGGCCGCAACTGCTGGAGGAACGTATGAGCGTTCGCGAGGAATTCGACGCGTGGGCGGCCGAAGGCAAAGACAGAGGAATGGAGGACCGGCACTGGCACACCGCAAAGCACGTCCTCGCCCGGATGCCGGTCGAGCCGGGCGACACGGTACTCGACCTCGGGACAGGGTCGGGCTACGCGCTCCGCGCGCTCCGGGACACCAACGACGCCGGTCCTTGCTATGGCCTCGACGGGTCGCCGGAGATGCTCCGGAACGCCCGTGAGTACACGGACGACGACGGTATTGGGTTCCTGCGTGGTGACTTCGACGCCCTGCCGTTTGCGACTGACAGTATCGACCACGTGTTCTCGATGGAGGCGTTCTACTACGCCAGCGACCCGCTACACACTCTCGAAGAAATCGCGCGGGTGCTGCGACCCGGTGGGACCGCCCACATCGCGGTGAACTACTACGAGGAGAACGTCCACTCCCACGAGTGGCAGGAGTTCATCGACATCGAGATGACCCGCTGGAGCGGCCCGGAGTACCGCGAGGCCTTCCGCGAAGCGGGTCTGGCTGTGGCCACACAGGACACGATCCCCGACCGCGAGGTGGAGATTCCGCCGGCAGACGCGTTCCCCACGGACGAGTTCGAGACGCGTGAAGCGATGGTCGAGCGCTATCGCGAACTGGGAACGTTGCTGACCGTCGGCGTCGCCACCGAATAACGGCCGATAGCCAGTCGAGACGCAGATCGAAGGCGGAACGACCGACAGGGTATTTTGTGGCCGCGGGCAAAACCAACGTGTATGGCCGAAGACACCTCGCTGGAGGACTTTCTCGACGCTGGCGACGAGAGCGAGGACGAGGGAGAGAGCGGTACGTCTGCGGAAGACGATACTACAGAGGCGGGAAGCGAAGCCCCCGACGCCGAAGCCACAACCGACGCGGTCGACCCGGCCGTGACGACGTACGCGTGGTCGCCCGAGGGAGCGGCCTGTGCCGAGTGTGGCGAGGTCGTCGAGCGCCGGTGGACACAGGACGGTCTCCTCGTCTGTGGGGCCTGCAAGTGCTGGTGAACCGCGCTTCCGGCCGTGAATCGGATATGTGTTGTTCTCACCCATCCACAGAGTTACATATGCTCACGCCGTAGACGCGGCTACAACTGAACGGCCCGGAGGATGTGGCACCCACACAAGACACTTACTGGTCGACAGGGCAGACTATCCCACCAGTCCCCGTGCCAAGGCGTCGTCCCACGAGAGCGCGACTATGACAGGCACTGACACTCCACACAGTCAACAGTCGGACAGTCCCCTCCGCGACGCCACACGCGTCGCCAATCAGGTGATCGAAAACGTCGAGCAGGTCATCGTCGGACAACACGACGCCATCGAACACATCGTCATCACGCTGCTCGGCCGCGGCCACGTCCTGCTTGAGGATGTCCCCGGCGTCGGCAAGACGATGCTTGCTCGCTCCGTCGCCGCGTCCTTCGACGGCGAGTTCAAGCGCGTCCAGTTCACGCCAGACCTCCTCCCGACCGACGTGACCGGCGTCAACATCTACAACCAGAAGACACAGGAGTTCGAGTTCCGGCCGGGTCCGATTTTCGCCAACGTCGTCCTCGGCGACGAGATCAACCGCGCGCCGCCGAAGACGCAGTCGGCGCTGCTTGAGGCCATGGAGGAACAGCAGGTGTCCGTCGATGGGACCACACATCCCGTGCCACAGCCGTTTACCGTCATCGCCACGCAGAACACGGTCGAACAGAACCGGGCCTACGACCTGCCGATGGCCGAACTCGACCGGTTCATGACGAAACTACATCTCGGCTATCCGAACGAGGCGGCGGAGACGGAGATGCTGGGTGACGTGGTGGGCCACCATCCCATCGAGGACCTCACGTCGGTCGCCACCCTCGATGCGCTGTCCGCCGCCCGGGAAACGGTGGCCGAGGTGGCCGTTGAGGAACCCATCCGCTCGTACGCGACCCGGCTGGCGCGGTACACGCGGGAGAACGCACAACTGGGCGTCAGCCCGCGAGGGAGCATCTCGCTGCTCCGAGCGGCACAGGCCCGGGCCGTGCTCGACGGCCGCAGTTACGTTATTCCTGACGACGTCCAGACGGAAGCGCCAGTTGTCCTCCCACATCGCATCCGCACTGAGAGCAGCGAGCAGGACGCCCGGGCACTCGTCGCGGAGGCACTCGATACCGTCTACGTCGAATGAGACCGACACGACGCGGTTTCGTCGTCCTCGCCGTCGCCGGTGCCGCCCTTCTGGTCAGTGCCAGATTCGGTCAGCCCGGGCTCACCGCCGTCGCCGGCCCGCTGTTCGTCGGCGTGTTCGTCGCCGCCGTGCAGGTTCGCTGGAGCGGCGCGCCGACTGTCGAACGGAGTCCCCTCCGCCGTGGCTTTCCCGGCGAGACGAGGACCGTCGAGTTCCGCGTTGACGGGAGCGGCATTGCGACGGTCACCGCTCGGCTTTCCGCGGGGCTTGATGGCGAGACGACGGTCACCAGGTCTCTGCCGGCGACGGTGGCATACCGGGTCACCTACACGGCCCGGGGTGAGCAACGGGTCGGCCCCGCCGAGGTGACGGTGACGGACGCGCTGGGACTTATCAGAGAGAGCTACACCATCGGGAGCAGGGCCGACGTGCTGGTGTATCCGCCCGTCTATCGGCTGGGCGGAGCAGACGCGTTCGCGCGAACATTCACGCCGGAGAGCGAGGACCGGCAGTCGTTCGACCGACTGCGGGAGTACGTCAGCGGCGACTCCTTGCGGGACGTCCACTGGAAATCCAGCGCCAAGCGCGAGGACCTGTTAGTCAAGGAGTTCACTGACAACCGGAGCGACCGGACCCTGCTCGTTGCCGCGGAAGCCCAGCAGGGCCACGCCGACGAGATGGCCGCCGCGGCGGCGACCATCACGATGGCCGCGCTGGAGAGCGGTCTGGCCGTCGAACTCGCCGTTCCGAACGGTGCGGTCGAGCAGGGGTACGGCGACACCCACCGGACGCGACTGCTCGAACTGCTGGCCCGGGCTGACGCGGGCCAGACCGACCGGGTGGACGACGCCGATGTGATTGTCACAGCCAACGGCGACGGGGTCACGGTGTCGGTCGACGGCCGCCGCCAGTCCTTCGCTGCTGTGACCGCCAGTCGAGACAACCCCATCGCGGGGGAGGTGAACGGATGAGCGCCGCAGTCACAGAGCGTGTCCGCGACCGGATCCCCTGGAGCGGGTCACGAATACTGGCGCTGCTTGCGGCGGCGCTAGCCATCGGCGCGCCGCTGCGGACGATGTACTATCTCAGCGACGTGGTCGGCGACCCGACCCTGTTTCTGGCGCTCACCGCGCTCTCGCTCGTCGGCGCGACGCTGCTGGCCCGCGTGCTCAGACCGCCTCTCGCGATCGGCGTCGGCGCAGTGCTGTTCGCCGGCGGGCTCGGCGCGTACATTCTGAACCTCTCGACGAATCCGGCGATAACAGAGCTTCTGGGCGACACCGCTGCCCTGCTGACCGGGCGGTCGTTGCTCCAGATAGCCAAGGTCAGGCTGTGGGTGCTGTCGTTCGCGCCGGCACCGGTGTTTCTGACGTGGTACTTCGCGCTGCGGCGCTGGTACGTGACGGCGACGATGGCGGCCGGCACAGCGCTCGCGTTCTTCGCTCTGACGACCGACGCCGGCGTGGTGACGACGCTGCTGGGCGTGGTCGGCATCGCGGCGACGATCGGCTTCGGGACGCTCGATACGCTGTCGGCGGACGAGCCGGCGGACCTGACGAAGCGGCCCGATGCGATGTCCGGCAGCAGCGAGACGGGACAGACGGACGACGACAGCGAGGGCATCGACGCCGGGCGGCGTGCCGTCCTCGAACAGCTGGCGGCGATAATCGTCGTCCCGGCGGCGCTCTCGCAGATCCCGATTACCCGGGACAGTTTGCTGTCGTACGACGACGGGTCAGGAGGCCAGACCGTCGAGGGGAGCCTCTTCGACGCCGGGGAGTCACTCTCGGTGCTCGGGAGCATCTCGCTGACGCCGGAGATACGGTACACGGTCGAAAGCGAGGAACCGCGCTACTGGCGGGTCGCCTCCTACGACCGCTACACCGGCAACGGGTGGGTTCGGACGGGGAACCCCATTCCGTACGAAGACCAGCGGCTCGACTCTCCTGAGGGGGAGACCCGGACGCTTCGACAGGAGTTCCGGGCGGAGTCGACCATCGGGACCGTCCCGACTGCCTGGAAGCCCGTCCGCTACTCGGGGGGGCCGTCGGTATCGGTCTCCAGCGAGGGCGGGTTCCAGCCCGACGACACGCTGTCGACGGGCGACAGCTACGAAGTCAGAAGCGAACTGCTCGTGGCAACCCCCGACGGGCTGCGTGCGGCCGGCACTGACTACGACGACGCGACTGTGGAGCTGTACACCCAGCTCCCCGACAGCACGCCGGACCGGGTCGGGGAGCGGACGGCGATTCTCACCGCGAACGCCGAGAACCCCTACGAGACGGCGCTGGTCGTCGAGCGGTGGCTGCAGGACAGCAAGGGCTACTCACTCGATGTCGACCGCCCCGATTTCAACGTCGCGGACGCCTTCCTCTTCGAGATGGACGAAGGGTACTGCGTCTACTTCGCGACGACGATGGTGACGATGCTCCGGACCCAGGGCATCCCGGCACGCATGACCGTCGGGTACACCGCCGGCCAGCGAATCGACGAGAACCAGTGGGTCGTGCGCGGGCTCAACTCTCATGCCTGGGTCGAGGTGTACTTCCCCGAACAGGGCTGGGTACAGTTTGACCCGACGCCATCCGGGCCGCGTGAGGCGGTCAGACAGCAACGTATCGAAGACGCGAGTTCGGACGAATCGTCGCCCACCGTCGGCGACGGGAACCCGGTAGAGCAGTACACGCCATCCGACACGTCGACGCCCGCCCCGCTGACTGAGACCAACGGGACCGAGACCGAGCCGACGGAGACACCAACGGCCACGGAATCCGACACACCCACCGGCACAGCAGGGGAGTCAGACACGGACGAGAGAAGGGAGCTGCGCCTGCCGGAGCTCCCGTCACGCGAGGAGATGACGCTCGGCGTCGTTGCACTGCTCGGCATCGCGGCGGGCGCGCGTCGGTCCGGCCTCAGCGGGCGAGCCTACCGGGCGGTGTGGCTGCGCTACCAGCGCCGCGTGGACCCCGAGACCGACGTCGAGCGAGCGTTCCAGCGGGCCATGCACGTCCTCGGGAAGGAACACCGGGGCCGCAAGGACGGCGAGACGGTACGGGCGTATCTCGACGCGATAGAGGCCGATGACCGGGTCCGGCGGCTGGCGGCGCTACGAGAACAGCTCCGGTACGGCGGCGAAGTGAGCGAGGCGATGGCCGACGAAGCCGTCGAAATCGCCGACGGGATCGTCTCCGAGCGATAGTCCCCGACAGTGTTTAATAGGTCGTGTTCGTAGGCGCGATTGTAATGTCGGAAGTCTGCTCGACGTGCGGGCTGCCTGAGGAGCTCTGCGTCTGTGAGGACGTCGCTAAGGAGTCCCAGGAGATTAACATCCGCATCGACGAGCGCCGTTACGGGAAGGAGGTAACGATTATCGAGGGATTCGACCCGAAAGACGTCGACATGGACTCGCTGTCCTCAGACCTCAAATCGAAGTTCGCCTGCGGTGGCACTGTTGAGGACGGGCAGATAGAGCTCCAGGGCAATCACACGGGCCGCGTCGAGGATTTCCTCCGCGACAAAGGTTTCAACGTCGCCTGAACTCCTGACTGCCAACGGTTCTCGTGAGAGCGCCGTGGCAAGCCGCTGCTGTGACCTGCTCGCCAGCTTTTCAGCTGGATCTGCTTGCGAGTGTGCGCTGCGATCGGCTATGAGTGGTTCAGGTCTGGCTGTTTTTTGCCGTCGTGGGAGCTTCAGGTAGCGACTGATCGAAACAAGGGTTGAGTCATGAGACCAACACCCACAATCGGCGGTCAAGTATTTCAACCACCGGGCGGTAACTGTTTGCAATGTTCGGTGTACCCCGGCGGGTGGTGGCCGTCGGACTCGTGGTCCTTCTCCTTGGTGGGGGACTCGCGTCGCTCCCGGTGGCGGCGACCGCTGACCGCGGGGCCGTGACCGGGGCTACCGACGGAACGACAGCTGGCGTCGGTGAGAACTGCACGTACAAAGCCGAGACGGCGTCGGCGCAGCGTGGGCCGGCAGTTGGGACAGTGCAGTCGTCGGCAGCTACGATCGAGTCGAATGGCTCGCTGGTCCGGACACGAAGCGCCGACACGCAGCGACGCCAGCCGCGGAGACAGGGCGGGGACACAGCCGGAACGGCAGCCCCAGCAGCGGCCAGCATGGAGACGGGGACGGCCACGTCGGGTGCGACACAGACCAGCAACGGTGACGTGATTCAGCAGACACAGACCTACGCGCGTGTGCCTGAGGAGCCGGGTGAAGTCGCGGTGACCGTGGCCTACGAAATCCCGGACCGGGTTGTCGACCTCGAAACGCACGTCCCGGCGGCGGCGACGGTGACCGGAACGGACGGGTTCGAGCGCGTCAACGAGTCCGTGTATGAGTGGGAAGAAACGACGGAGACAGCGACGATCAGCTACCACATTAACCCGAATCAGACCATCAAAAAGAGCGGTCCAGAGGGATCCGAGGGCCGATATCTCAGCGTCGATACGGGCGAGTGGGCGCTGCTCACGCGGTCGCGAACGCCGACGCGCTGGCGCTACACTGGCCAGGACCCCGTCAGGTACAACCGCACACTCCGGACGGCAGGCCCGGGTGCGGCGGGCGAGGAAATCGTGTACCTCGGCGAGGTGGCGACGTTCGAGGAGACAGCACACGACCAGACGTTCACGCTGGCTGTGCCAGAGCGGTCGACAATGACGGCCTCGCCGATTTCGGTTCTCGACTCGATGGCGAACGCATCGAACGCCCTCCGGGTCGGCGACCGTGACGAGCAGGTGTTTGTCGTCGCCGCGCCGTCTGGGGCCGTGGAGTGGGGCGTCGAGGGGTATCAGATCGGTGACGCTGATATGTGGGTCCAGTCCCGGCAAACGCTGGACACCGCCAACAACGTCTGGCTTCATGAGTACGTCCACAGTCGGCAGGCATACGAGACGACACAGGAGACGCGGTGGACGGTCGAGGGCTGGGCGACGTACTACGCCGCGGCCCTGACGCTGGAACAGAACCTGATCGGGTTCGACGAGTTTCGGGCACAGCTTGCAGCAGGCGGGCTGCCAGTCTACAGCGACGTGACATTGACTGACAGGGCAAGCTGGACGAGCAACGCAAACTACAGGAAAGGGGCGCTCGTCGCCGGGCGGGCAGACGTCCATATCCGCTCGGCTACTGGCCGCAACCAGACACTCCAGAGCGTGTTTCAGTCGCTGAACGGCTACCGTGACCCGGTCACGCAATCGCAGTTTCTCACCGAAGTCGAGGCCGCTGGCGGGGAAACCGTCCGGAACACGACCGCGACGGAGACTGAAACGACAGCAACGGTGACGATGTGGAACGGGACGACACACCGACGGTTGTTCGGTGCGATTCCCGCCCGTATCGGCTACGGCCTGCCACCGGTCGACCGGGCAGATGCCTACCGTGCAGATAGTCTCTACCGGCCGAACGCACCGGTCGGCGGGAGCGAACCGATCCGGCTGGTGACCAACGAGACGCTCGCGGTCGACACAGTCGTCGAGAACGCCGGCGGTGAGGCGGGGGCGTACAACGTGACGCTCGCAGTCAACGAGACCGTCGTCGCCGCAAAACAGGGCCAGATCGAACCGGGGGAACGGACCGAGGTCGAAGTGACACACACGTTTGCCGACCCCGGCCGATACGTCGTCAGCGTCGACGGCGACACCGTCACTGTCGTGGTGACGGACCCGGCAGCCGCCAGCGTGACCGACGTCACCGCGAGTCCGAAAGAGGTCAGGCAAGGGGACAGGGTCGACGTGACCGCCACTGTCGCCAACGACAACGGTATTCCGGGGACGATAGCGGTCGAGTTCCGCCGTAGCGATGTCGTGTTCGCCGAGCAGCGGCTGTATCTCTCGCCACAGGCGACGACAACGGTCACGCGGACAGTTACCCTTGACGAACCCGGAACGGTGTCGCTGTCAGCGGGTGACGGACGGACCACGACCGCGGTTGACGTGGTCGTCTCGGCGGAAACATCGGAATCAACGTCGACTCCGACGGAGACGCCCACAGACACACGCACTACAGCCGGAGAGGGCGGCGGCTTTACCCCGCTCGTGACCGGCCTCGCAGTGTTGCTTTCGGCTCTGATCGCCCGTCAGCGCAGTTCCTGACACGAGCCCGAAGGGAACAGTTATTGCGGTCGGCCGGCCGTTGTCAACCGTGAACGTCGGAATCGCGTACGCCATCCTGTCGGCGCTGGTGTTTGGGGTGTACCTGTTCGTGATGAAGCGGTGGTTCACCGAATACCCATCTCCCGTGTTCCTGTTGCTTACGTACAGCCTGGTCCCCATCGTCTACCTTCCAATAGTCTTCATCAGCAACGAGCCCTTCCTCCCGGCGGGAAATCGGGTTAACGTCCTCTCGTCAGTACTCGCTGTGACGGTGGTGACGGCAGTGGGACTGCTCACCCTCTTTCGGGCGATCCGCGTCGGCGAAGTCTCATACGTTTCGCCGATCAGCAAAATCGTTCCTGTGTTCGTGTTGCCGCTAGAAGTTGGCCTGCTGGGCCAGCACCTCTCGCCGCTGCAGGTCGGCGGCGTCGTCGTCGCGACCGCCGCCGTCTACGTTGCGAACTGGCAAGGCACAGCGTTACTGGCCCCACTCAAACGGGCCCGGCAGTCCCGGCCCGCGCAATTGGCCTTACTGTCGGCTGCGGCGTTCGCGCTCGTCGATGTGAGCAAGCGGGTACTGATGCAGGAACTGGCCATCGAACCGACGACATACATCCCGGTGATGGCCGTCGGCATCGCCGCGTTGATGACGCCGTTCGCGTTCCGGTACCAGATCCCGCCGGGGTGGCGGGCAGACCTCCCGAAGTTCGTCGTCGCGGCAATGTTCGTCGCCTACGCGAACCACATCGTGTTGTTGTCCTTCCAGTTGCTCCCGGCGAGTATCGTCTCACCTATCGTCAACGGGCAGGCTATCGTCGCCGTCATTCTGGGCGCGATTATTCTCGACGAGGCGCAGTTCCGGGCACGCCTGGCCGCTGCAGGGCTGGCTATCGTCGGTATCGCAATGATATCGGTCGGGTAGAAAGCTCAGGCCGACTTTCGTTCCGAGGAGCAGCCAACCTGTACCGTATAGCTCGATTGAAGCCATGCGGTCGGGTTCTCGGTGTCGTAGACGACGACGTCGCCGCCGCCAGTAGTGAAGCTGCCGTACTGCTCGTCGGAGTCGGTAGTATCGCGCGACGCTGGTTCCATTGTGGTACAAGGGCACATCCGACACAGCGCTACATAAATGTTTCTCAGATGTGGTATGAAGTATTATTAGCATACTAGGATTTGTCCGCATAATATAGTCCTACTGAGAGACCAGCACCGATATGTGGCCGCCGGCAAAGGCATCAGATATGACACGAACGGACGCCCCAGTAACGCCGCCAGTCGTGCTGACCGTCGCTGGCAGCGACTCCGGTGGTGGGGCCGGCATCCAGGCCGACGTCAAGACCATCGAGGCCTGTGGCGGCTTCGGGACCAGCGCGATCACCAGCATCACGGCACAGAACACTACGGGCGTACAGGGCCAGCATCTGCTTCCGATTGAACAGATCGAGGCCCAGATCGAGGCGGTCACGGAGGATTTCGACGTGGCCGCGGTCAAGACGGGGATGCTCGCGACCAGCGAAGTGATCAATCTGGTCGTAGACCACGCCGCCGACCTGCCAAATCTCGTCGTCGACCCGGTGATGGTGGCGGCGTCGGGCGACCGGCTCCTGGCCGCCGAGGCCGAAAACGCCTACGAGACCCTCATCGCCGAAGCGACGGTCGTCACGCCGAACGCCGACGAGGCCGCCGTCCTGACCGGACGCGATATCGACAACCCCGAGGCCGCGGAACGGGCGGGCCGCGACCTCGTCGAGATGGGGGCCGACAGCGCGCTCGTGAAGGGGGGCCACGTCCCGGGCGACGCGGTCGTCGACACCCTCGTGACCGAGGACGAGGTGACGACGTTCCGCCACGACCGCATCGACACCGAGGCCACTCACGGCTCCGGCTGTACGCTCTCTTCGGCCATCGCAACACAGCTGTCCCACGGCGACGACCTGCCAACGGCGGTCGGAAGTAGTATCGACCTACTTGCGAGCGCGGTCCGGTACAACGTCGACGTCGGGGAGGGGCCCGGTGCGGTCCACCACCTCGTCCAGACGCGCAATGACGCCGCGCGCCATCCGACGAGCGAGGCCGTCGAGCGGGCTGTGTCGGCGCTCATCGATGCGGACGTGTCAGCGCTGGTCCCTGAGCGAGGGATGACCGTCGCCGGCGCGACACCCTACGCAGAGACGCCGGACGCGGTCGCTGCCGTCGAAGGCCGTATCACTCGAACGATAGATGGCATCCGGCCGAACCGCGGCGTCCGCTTCGGCGCATCGACGACAGTGGCTCGCGCCCTGCTTGCTGGTCGCGAGCACGACCCAGCGGTCCGGTTTGCCGTCGACTGCCGGCTGACCGACACCATCGAGGACGCGCTGTCGTCGTTGGACGGGCCTGTCGCTGCGTACGACCCCGACGAGTGCCCGGACGCGGTTTCCGACGACGCTATGTCGTGGGGCGTTGGTCAGGCCTTCGAGACCAGCGAGGGGACACCGGTCGCCGTCGTCGGCCGCGAGGGCGTGGGCACCAGCGGGCGCGTAACGCTGCTCGCAGCGGACGCCGACAGCCTCGTCTCCCGGGTGGCGACCGTCCACGGGGCCGTCGAGGACAGCACGTAGCCGGTCAGTCGGTCGTGCGCTGGTTCGACACAGACGGTGGCCGCGTTTAACCGCGAGCAACGCATACCCGGACGTATGAGTGAGACACAGTCGAGCGAGCGGATTACGGTCTTCTCGGACTACGTCTGCCCGTTCTGTTATCTCGGACGCGAATCGCTCAGGCAGTACCAGTCGACGCGCGAGGACGAACTGGAGGTCGACTGGCACCCCTTCGACCTCCGGAGCGGGAAGCGCAACCCCGACGGCTCCATCGATCACTCTGTCGACGACGGCAAGGACGAGGACTACTACGAGCAGGCCAAGGAGAGCGTCCGCCGGCTGCAGGCGAAATACGACGTCGAGATGGACCTGGACATCGCCACCGACATCGACTCGCTGCCCGCCCAGATTGCCTCCTACTACGTCAAAGAGCACTACGACTACGAGACGTGGCTGGCCTTCGACGTGGCCGTTTTCGAGGCGCTGTGGCAGGACGGGCAGGACATCGGCGAGGAAGACCTGCTGGTCGACCTGGCCGAGGACGCGGGCGTCGACGGCGACGAAATTCGGTCGGCGCTCGCGGACGACGCCCTCAGGTCTGCGGTCCGCGAGAAGTTCACTGCAGCTAAGCGTCAGGGCATCACCGGCGTCCCGACGTTCGCCTACGATGGCCACGCCGCCCGCGGCGCGGTTCCGCCCGAGCAGCTCGAACGGCTGGTCGAAGGTTCCTGAACCGGGCGAGCAAAGCGGCATCGCCTGCGCCCGATTTTACGCGACGCGGTTCCGCAGTGACTCGCCGTGTGTGGCCCGTTCGACGTTCTCCCGAACGAGCGCCGCGATATCCTCGTGATACCGGCTCGTGGACGCGGCGACGTGTGGTGTTACGATGGCTGATTCGTGGTCCCAGAGCGGATGGTCGTCCGGAAGCGGTTCCGCCCAGTGGGCGTCCAGAGCAGCCCCCGCAATTGTCCCGGTATCAAGGGCGTTCAGTAGCGCGTCCTCAACGACGACCGGTCCCCGGGCGACGTTGACGAGATAGCTGTCAGCCCGCATCTGCGCGAGGAGCGCGGCGTTGACCATGCCGTCGGTCTCCTCGGTGAGCGGACAACACAGTACGACGAAGCGCGCGTCGGCGACGGCGGTGTCCAGTTCGTCGGGTGTGTACACGCGCTCAACGTTCTCAACAGGGGCACCGGAGCGACGAACGCCGACGACATCCATCCCCAGTGCGTCGGCCCGGTCGGCGACGCCCTGACCGATGGTACCTAGTCCGACCACGCACACCTGCTCGCCGGTCAGCGTGAACGGCGCGTCGTACGGTTCCTGCGTCCAGTCGTTGTCGCCCTGGTGGTCCCGGTAGACGTGGAGACGGCGGGCAAACGCCGTCATGTAGCCGACAACAGTCTCGGGGACGGTGTCGCCGTGGATGCCGGTGCTGTTCGTCAGTGCGGTCCCAGCGGCCTCGTAGGCAGCCACATCGAATTCATCGTAGCCCGCCCGGATGCCGTGGACCCAGGCGGCGTCCAGAAACGCGTCCCGCGGTGAGAAGGTGACGACGCAATCACCGGCATCGAATGCGGCGTCGTCGCCGACAATCTCGACGGGAATGTCAGGCCCCTGTAACGCGGCGACCATCGCTTCCAGCGGACAGGCCTTCGCAACCGACTCGTGGACGGCGATTCTGGCGATATCCATATCCGTCCCTGCGCCGGGGGCAGTATAGTCCTTTTCCGGAACGCGACACGACGGCGAGCCAGTCAGTCCCAGCGACTCTCAAGCGCGTCGACACGCATCTCGATATAGCGGCGAGACCACCGCTCCGAGAACCGACGCAGAGGTCCAAAGAGCCCGTCTGTGTCCGTAGCGTCGGCAGAAACGTCTTCATCGTAACTCGACCGGCCGCCCGACTCCATTGGTCCCTCTGGAAAACTCATAACGATATATGTTACCACGGGGTGTGAAATAAATATTAGGGATATTAGGGTGCCGGCGGGGCCATGCGTTTTTGCCGTCTTCGCCGGTTTTTTGCCATTATTTTTGAAACAAGTACAGACAACAAGGGATTTAAGCGATAGTTCACAATGCTGGCTTCACGCGTCAATGACCACGTCGTCACCGTCCAGTCGACTCCAGAAGGGGTTTCTCAAGTACCAGCACGTCTTCGTCTTTCTGGCACCACTGCTGTTCGTCGTCGGTGTGTACACCGCCGCACCGACGCCCGCTGACGCGGGCACCGGCTACTGGTTCGAGTACTGGTGGCTCTGTATCGCCTTCGTCACCGGTGCCACCATCGTCAACACGGTCGGTATCAGCGGGTCGGCCCTGTTCGTTCCATTTCTCATCTTCATCTTCCCGATACTCGCCGGGGAGACGCTGACACCGGAGACACTGGTGAAGGTCGGACTCATCAGCGAATCGTTCGGCCTCTCCAGTTCGGCACTCGCGTTCATCCAGTACGGACTCGTCGACCGACGGCTCGCGCTGAGCCTCGTCCTCGGGAGCGTGCCCTTCGTCATCGCCGGCGCGCTGCTGTCGTTTGTCATCCCGGAGCCGCTGTTTCACGCGCTGCTCGGCATCGCCCTGCTGGCGGCGTCGTACCTGCTTTTCAAGGCCGACCTCGGCCACGAGGAACCGGGTGAGGCAGGCGACAATGACCCCGACGTGTCGGCTGACGGTGGCGACACGACGCTGCCCGACGACGACAACAAACTCGGGCCGGCAGGCGTCGAAACGGCCGACAACGGAACGGTGACACGCGTCGACCGCGACGGCAACGACTACGGCTACACGCGCGGCGGCTATCTCGAACGCTTCGCGAACTACAGCATCGGCGGTGTCTTCCAGGGACTGGCCGGCTTTGGCGTCGGCGAACTGGGCATCATCTCGATGCTCCGAACCGATGTCCCGGTCCGGGTCGCCATCGGCACGAACCACATCGTCGTGGCGCTGACGGCGGTTCTGGCCTCGCTGGTCCACGTCTTCGGCGGCGGCCTCGTCCCGGGCGCGCACTCCATCGACCTCGCGTCGACGCCGTGGAACATGGTCGTCTGGACTGTGCCTGCGACCGTCACCGGCGGCCAGATTGCACCGTACGTCTCGACCGCGCTGGATACCGGGACCATCAAGAAGTTCGTCGGCGGGCTGTTCGCAGTCATCGCCGTCGCGCTGTTCCTGATGGCGACGGGTGGTGTCTGAACCGATGTACGACACGATTCTCCTTCCAACCGACGGCAGCGACGGTATCGGTGCGGCCGCGAGACACGCCGGAAAAATTGCGGGTCGGTTCGACGCGACGGTCCACGTGCTTTCGGTCGTCGACACCCGCAACCGGTTCGAGAGTCCGTCGAGCGGCCTCTCGGCTGACGCGTGGCTCGAAGCAGAGCGCGAGCGCGCCGGGTCGGCCATCGAAGCGACCGTCGCCGAGCTACCCGACGACGTTTCGGTCGAAACCACGCAGCGAGAGGGCGTCCCGAAGACAGAAATCGTCGACGCGGTCACGGACGTTCCGGCGGACCTTGTCGTGATGGGGACCCACGGCCGGACCGGACTGGACCATTATCTCATCGGCAGCGTCGCGGAGACGGTCGTCCGCGAATCGCCGGTGCCGGTGCTGACCGTCCAGCTGTCGGACGAGTGAGTACGGTACACCGATCTGTGTGACCGCATCAGCCATCGACCAGCCCTGGCCGGGCCGAATCAGTCGCTCGGTGGTACGCGGATAGCACGAGCGCATGGAACGCGACGAGGACGCCGACACCGGCCACGATGGTCGCGACTTGGCGCGGCGTCGAGAGCAGTCCCAGCGAGACGATGAGTGTCGTCGCACAGGCCGGTGCGTGCACCGTGTCGGTGGCGATCATCCCCCAGCTCGTCACGACGAGCGAGAGCGTCGCGCTCGCAACGAGGCGGAGCCCGGCCATCGAGAACGCCGCCGGGTCCGCGACCAGTGAGACGCCTGTTGCGAGCAGAACGTACGCGACAAGCCCCGCGAGACCGCCGATGAGATGGCTCACGACGACGCTGGCCAGCCCCGTCCGGTCGCCGTCCCGCTGAAACGCAAGGATGAACGCAGACGGGCCGAGACTCGGGAAGATGAATGGCTGGCCGCTCGCCCACGCGAGCGTTCCGAGGACGACGAACAGCACGCCCGCGTACAGGCTCGTCCCAACCCGATGCCGTCGCATTGCTCCCGATAGGAAACTGGACGGGTAAGACAGTCACGGTCCGACAAAGCGGCGCTGTAGTCCCAAGTGGGGACGACAGCAGTCAGAGCGCCGTCATCGTCGTGTCGTCCTCGCTCGGGGCCGACGGCGACCGCCCGTCAGCCGTCCGGAGTTGCTCGAACGCGACTGCGATAATCGCGGAGCCATACAGCGACGCCAGGGGTTGGATGACGATGGCTGGCAACTGCGAAACCGGCCCCGAAAGCGCCAGCGAGCCGACGAATCCGATGATACCGCCGACGACCGCCGCGGCGGCACCAACAATCAACAGCAGTCCGAACAGCGCGAGCCGGTCACCCTCGGTGAGCCGGTAGCTCTCTTTGAGCGCCGCGATGAAGTTCCGGTCCTCGACAATGATGTACGGCATCATGAAGATGAACGCGACGTACGCGAAGATGCCGGGGATAATGAGGAAGACTGTACCGATGAACACCAGCAGGCTGTAGACGATCCCGCCGACGAACACGTTCACCAGCGCGAGTGGCACGTTCCGCGTGAACGCACCCTCGGGGAAGCTGGTGCGTGCCCCAGCGACAAACGTCCGGAAGGACACGACAGTGAGATACAGCGAGACCACGGAGCTGACCGCGATACCGGCACCAACGACAGTAAGCGGGATGTCGAAGGAGAGCGGCATGGCTGCGGCAATCTCGCCGTATCCCATCCTGGCGTAGGTCGTCGCTATGGCTGAATTGAACAGTACTTGAAAGCTAGCCATCAGGGCGAAATACGCTACGAGTAGTATCGCGCCGGTACGACTGAACAGCCGGTACCCCGCCTCTTCGAGGGCGGAGCCGATTTGGAGGGCCATCGTCGGACCGCTTCGACAAGCAATGACAAAAGTGTTGCCTCAGTGTGACACTACAACCCAGTTCACACGTCCGATTCCGACCCGCGCTCGACGAACTCGATAAGTTCCTCCGCCGGGACGAACCCGTCGGCACGGCGGTGAATCAGGTCCCCGTCGGCAAACAGCAGGAACGTCGGCACGCTCCGGACATCAAACGCGTCGACGGCATCGAGGTCGTGTTTCGGATTGAATACGATCACTGTGGCGTCAGTGGCTTTCGCAGCGATATCGAGTATCGGCTCCATCGACTTGCAGATGGTACAGCCGGCCGTCCGGACCATCACCAGCACGCGGTCATCCGTCGCCAGTACGTCGTCAAGTTCATCTCGTGTTTCGACCGTTCGAACGCTGTGTTCCGTTGTCGTGTCCATACAGGCAGTACGTGCCACAGCGCGAAGAACCCCGCGACGAGTCACGCCCGTTCGGCCGTGGCTGCTGTCCGGGGCCGTCAGTCCTCGATTTCACGTACGACCGACGCGGGGTTCCCCTGGACGACGACGCCAGCGGGAACGTCGTCGGTCACGACCGCGCCGGACCCGACGACGGCGTCGTCACCGATGGTAACGCCCGGATTGATGACCGCCTGACCGCCGATCCAGACATTGTCGCCGATAGACACCGGCTTCCCGTACTCGACGCCGCTACGTCGTTCATCCGGGTCAAGCGGGTGCGTCGCGGTGTAGACGTGGACGCCCGGCCCGAGCAGGCAGTCGTCGCCGATATCGACCCGACAGACGTCCAGCACGACGCAGTCGAAGTTCGCGTAGAACCCGTCGCCGACGTGGATGTTGTCGCCGTAGTCACACCGGAAGGGCGGTTCGACGTGGCAGTCCGGGCCGACCGAGCCGAACAGGTCCTCGATGAGCGCCTGTCTGGTGTCGGCCTCCGACGGGTCGGTCCGGTTGTACTCCCGGGTAAGTTCGTTCGCACGCTCACGGGCAGCAACGAGTGCTGAGTCGCTCGCGTCGTAGCGCTCGCCCGCCAGCATCTTTTCTTTCTCAGAGGCCATGTTGACCGCCCTCCAGAATGTCGCTCACGGTACAGTGTGGTGCGCTCATAGTAGGCTCTCGGAGCGCCCCGACAAGAGATGATGGGTCGACACTCCCGAACCATGACCCCCCACCTCAAGCTAGTTGAACACTCCACGGTGGGTGGGACTGAAAGGGGCCGACCCATCAACGAACCCCGACGACGCAAGCACCGCAGGGAGTGCGACGACCGAGGAGCGCAGCAAGGCGCGGGAGTTGATGGGTCGGGGGCTTTCTGGCTGTTCGAAGTCTCAATCACGTACCGGAACAATACTCTCCCCACTAGCCCGGAACGGATTTATAGTCGACCGTCGCCTACCATGGTTCGTGAACCGCACGGCAGCGCTCGACGCAGTCGTCTTCGGTGTCGACATCCAGAGCGGCGACGTGCGCGGTGACGCACCGTCGTACGCGCTGGTGGTCTTCGACGGGGAATCAGTCGAGCGAGACGTGGTCTCGTGGCGGAAGCTCCGCCGGCGTATTGAGGACGAGGAGCCGGCCATCGTCGCGACGGATAATATGTACGAACTCGCCGAGGACAAGGACGCCCTGATCCACGTCCTCGGGTCCCTCCCCGACGAAACGAAACTGGTGCAGGTGACCGGCGACGAGCGGCCCGAACCGCTCTCCCGGGTCGCCAAGCGCCACGGCGTCCCCTACGGCAAGGACCCGATGGAGGAGGCCGAGGCCGCGGCCCGGCTGGCCGCCGCCAACGTCGGGCAGGAGGTGTCCGCCTTCACCGATACAACAGAGGTGAAAGTCTCGCGGGGCCGCTCGACCGGCAAAGGCGGGTGGTCAGAGGACCGCTACACCCGGCGCATCCACGGCGCGGTCCGCAAGCGGGCGCGCGAAATCGAGTCTGAGCTCGACGCTGCCGGTCTGGAGTACGAGCGGGACGTGACCGAGAAGTACGGCGGGTTCTCCAACGCCGTGTTCCAAGTCTCGGCCCGGCCACAGGATATCCCGGTATCGAGAGCCCGGTCGGGCGACACGCGCGTCGAGATCGAGCGCCAGCGGCGGGACGGCATCGAGTTCAAGCCACTGGCAAAGCGGCGCGACCACGTCGTCGTCGGCGTCGACCCCGGAACGACGACGGCCGTCGCCATCGTCTCCCTCGACGGCACTGTGCTGGATGTGTACTCCTCGCGGACCGACGACGCCGCCGCGACGACAGAGTGGATCATCGAGCGCGGGCGGCCCGTCATCGTCGCCGCCGACGTGACGCCGATGCCAGAAACGGTCGAGAAGCTCCGACGCTCCTTTAGTGCCGCGGGCTGGGAGCCCGACACCGACCTCCCGGTCGACGAAAAGAAACACCGGACTCGGGAGGAGGCCTACGACAACGACCACGAACGCGACGCCATGGCCGCCGCGCTCTACGCCTTCGACCACCACGCCGACCAGTTCGAGCGCGTCGCGGGTAAGGTCCCGCCACAGTACGATGTGGGACCGGTCATCGACCGCGTCGTCGCTGGCGAGGAGAGCGTCGAAACGGTGTTGCGGGACCTCGAAGACGACGACAGCGAGGACGAGGACACAACGGCCCACGAACCACGGGAACTCACCGACGACGAGAAAGAGATCAAGCGGCTGAACGCCCGCATCGAACGCCTTGAGTCACACGTCGACGACCTCAAAGAGACGATCAAACGCAAGGATGACCAGCTCTCGGAGAAGGACAAACAGCTGGAGAAGGCCCGCAGCGAGGGCCGGCGCGAGGTCAGGAAAGACCGCGAGGTGACGCGGCTCCAGCGGCGCAACGAGGCCCTCGAACGGAAAGTCGAGGAGGAAGAGGAGAAACGCGAGGCGCTGGCTGACAAGCTCGAACGGCTGAAGGCGCTGTGGAAGCTCGACCACTCGAACTTCGCCGACGTCTCGGAGAAACAGGAGGGGCTGACCCCGGTCAAGGTGGTCGAACAGTTCACCAGGGACGCCATCGCCGACGCCGACGAGCGGTTTGGCCTCGTTGAGGACGACATCGTCATGTTCCGGGACTCCTCGGGTGCGGGCCGGTCGACGGCCCAGCAGCTGGCGGATATCGACCCGAAGATCGTCCTCCGGAACGGGAACCTCTCCGATATCGCCGATCAGGTGCTGTTCGACAACGACATCCCCGTCGCGCCGGCGGAGATGGTCACCGTACAGGAAGTGGACGAACTGGCCGTCGCCCGCGAGGGCGAAATCGAGGCGGCAATCGAAGACTGGGAGGAGCGCGCCGCCGACCGCCGGAAGGAGCAGAACGCGGAGATGGTCGACCAGATCATCAGCGAACACCGGGCCGACCGGCCGACGAGCGAGAACTAGACGCTGGCGTCCGGCGAACAGGACGGAGCGACATGGCACTCCGTTCGGTGTGTCAGTGGCACAACGGCGAGCCAGCCGTACTGAGTAGTTATGGTCTTCGGGTGCGTTTGTCTCGCATGGAAGACCAGAGTCGTGTTCTGGCGGCCGCGGTCGAGACTCTCGACGACGTCTTCTACATCTACGACGCAGACGGCAAACTTGCGTACTGGAACGCTCGGCTGAACGAACTGTTCGACCTGACGGATAGCGAACTATCGGGCACAGAGCCGACCGATTTCTTTGTCGCGGACGACCGGAAAGCCGTCGAAGCGGCTATCGAGGAGGTGTTCGAGTCTGGTCAGACAACCGTCGAAGCGCGAGCAGAGACGACGGAAGGGGTGGTGACGTTCGAACTCAGCGGCCGGCTTCTCACGGCGGACGACGGCACAGTTCAGGGATTCAGCGGTGTCGGCCGGGATATCACGGACCGACAGGAACGGGAGTGGCACCTCCAGCGACAGAACGAGCGGCTCACGGAGTTTGCTGACCTGCTGGCACACGACCTCCGGACGCCGCTTGCCGTCACTAGTGGCCACCTCGAACTCGCTGCCGAGGAGCTGTCGGTCGAGCGTATCAACGCCGCCAGAGATGGGTTAGGGCGGTTAGAATCGATTATCGAGGATCTGCGGACCGCGACCAGAGACGGGGCGCTGGCAGCCGACGAGCAGGCCGTCGATATCGCTGACGTGGCAACGACGGCGTGGACCCACGTCGAGACCGACAGCGCAGTGCTGGAACCGCCGCCATCGATACTGATTGAAGCTGACCCAAAGCGATTGCTCCGACTGTTCGAGAACGTCTTCGCTAACGCCGTTACACACGGGCCTGAGCGCAATGAACGCGCAGCCGACGAGGAAGGTGGAGACGATGCCACCCAAATAACGGTTCGTGTCGTACCGACACCCGACGGCTTCGCAATCGAGGACGACGGCCGGGGAATCGCTCCCGACGAACGAGAGCGGGTGTTCGAACCGGGCGCGTCACGGGCGGCTGACGGGACCGGGTTTGGCCTCTACATCGTCAGGACAATCGCCGAAGCCCACGGCTGGACAGTACGTGCCACAGCAGGAGAACACGGCGGTGCACGGTTCGAGTTCGACATTGATGCGGACACCGCCTGTTAGTCGTCTCCGCCTCAGGGCATCCCGTCGCCGCCCATCCCACCACCGCCCATGCCGCCGCCACCCATACCGCCCATGCCACCACCAAGTCCGAACGCGCCGAGCAGGCTCGTGACGAGGCCGTAGACGACCAGTCCGAGGCCCCCGACGACGAGAGCGATGCCGACGGCGACGATGGGTGCCTTCCACGCGACCAGACCGATGCCGGCGAGCAACACGACGATGCCGCCGATACCAACCGCACCGAGTTTGTCGAGCATACCCGTGTAGGCCAAGCGGGCGGACAAAAGCCCGTCGGTCAGTACTCGAACTCGGTGTCGACGTTCTGTGCCGCCGCGACCATTTCGGCGATGGTGTCCTGCCGGCGAAGCAGCCGCATCGTGTCACCCTCGACGTCAAAGGTTCCGTCCATCGCGGCGGCGGAGATGTCCAGATCGCCCTGCAGCATCGTGACCCACTCGCTGTAGGGGCCACGGAACGCGAAGTCGTACTCGGGGTCCGCGACCGTTCCGGCGGCGGTACAGACACCGTCCTTAATCACAACGACGAACTGTATCGGGTCACCGGTGTAGGCGTCGTCGGCACGGATTTCGAAACAGAATACAGCGGTGAAGTCGTCAGCGCTGTCAGCGAACGCGGCCCGCTCGTTGATCCGGTCGCGCCACGCGGCGGCCCAGTCATCGGCGTCGGTCGGCAGCGTCACAGTCATTGGCAGGCGGTATGCAAGGGGGGCTTTTCTGTGTTGCCTTGTCCTTTCGAGTGCAACACCCGGGAAGTCGTCGTTGTGGCGCCGTGACAAATGCAAGGAAAACAGCGAAACGTGGCCTCAGCGGCGCGATTCGCCGCCGAGGTACAGCCGAGACACCTCGGGGTCGTCGAGCAGCGAGTCGGCCTCGCCCTCGAACTTGACCGTCCCCTGGTCGAGGACGAACCCGCGGTCGGAGATACCCAGTCCCTCACGGGCATTCTGCTCGACCATCAAGATCGAGGTGCCGAGTTCGTTGACTGTCTCTACGTCGTCGAACACTTCCTTGGCCGTGTTCGGTGCCAGTCCGGCGCTCGGCTCGTCGATGAGCAACACGTCGGGCTCCATCACGAGCGCACGGGCGAAGGCAAGCACCTGCCGCTGGCCGCCCGACAGTGTCTTGGCGTTCGCGGTGCGCTTGTCGTCGAGGATGGGGAACCGGTCGTACAGTTCGGCCACGACCTCGTCGAGGCCGTCGTCGCGGGCGACCCCGCCCATCCGGAGGTTCTCGTCGATGGTCAGCGAGCCGAACACGTTCTCCGTCTGTGGGACGTAGCCGACGCCGATACGGACGATATCTTCCGGCGCCATCCCGCCGATTTCGCGGTCACCAAGGCGTACCGTGCCGGTCCAGGGCTCCAGCATACCGAACACCGTCTTGAGGACGGTGGACTTGCCGGCCCCGTTCGGACCGACGAGGCAGGCGATCTCTCCCTCGCCGAGTGTCAGCGAGAGGTCGTCGAGCACCTGCACTTCACCGTAGCCGCTGTCGACGCCGTCGACGGTGAGGATGGGGTCGGTCATTCCGACGGCCCTCCCAGATAGGCGTCGATGACACGCTCGTCGCTCCGGACCGCCTCGGGCGGCCCTTCGACGAGGACACTCCCCTGATTGAGGACGATAATCGGGTCGGCCAGCCGCATGATGAAGTTCATGTCGTGTTCGATGATGAGGAAGGTGATGCCCTCCTCGTTGAGTTCCTCGATGAACCCGGCCAGTTTGTCGGCCAGCACGGGATTGACGCCGGCGACGGGTTCGTCGAGCAGGAGCAGGTCGGGCTCGGCCATCATCCCGCGGGCCAGTTCGACCAGTTTCATCTGCCCGCCCGAGAGGTCCGTCGCGGGCTGGGTGGCCAGGTCGCCGATTTCGAAGCGTTCGAGCATCTCCTGAGCCTGTTCGAGCGAGCGCCGTTCCTCCTGTTCGACGGTACTCGGTGAGGTAAACAGCGGGATAATCGATTCCCCGGTCTGGTTGTGTGGCCCCACCAGCAGCGCCTCCCGGACGGTCATCCCCTCCGGTTTTCGTGGCGTCTGGAACGTCCGGATCATTCCCTGGTCAGCGATTTCGTGGGGCTTCTGGCCGGTCACGTCGACGCCGTTGACCGAGACAGAGCCCGCATCAGGCTCGTAGAAGCCCGAGACGAGGTTGAACAGCGTCGATTTGCCGGCTCCGTTCGGGCCGATGAGGCCCGTAATCGTGCCGCGTTCGACCTCGATGGACGCGTCGTCCGTCGCCACGAGGCCGCCGAAGCGTTTCTCCAGTCCTTCAGCCCGAAGCACCGGATCGTCTTTCCCGAGAATCGGGCCGTCGGAGACGAGTGACTGCTCACTCATCGCGACCACCGCCCAGCGAGTCGGGCCAGATGAGTTCGCGCTCCGGCGGGAGAATCCCCTCCGGGCGGAGCCTGACGATGAAGATGATGAGCAGGCCGACCAGCATGAGTCTGAGCGGTGCCGCGCCGATTGGCAGCGCCCCGGTGTCGGTCAGGAAGCGCGTCCCCTGCTGGATGGCGACGATAGTGAACCCACCCAGCATTGCGCCGCGGTCGCTGCCGGTGCCGCCGAGGATAACGGCGACCCAGACGTAGAACGTCGTGATGGGCTGGAGGTCCTGCGGGCTGACGAACAACACGAGGTGGGAGTAGAACACGCCCGCAAGCGCCATGATCAGGCTCCCGATGACGAACGCCTGCATCTTGAATGCGAACGTGTTCTTGCCCAGCGTCTCCGCGAGGTCCTCATCGGTCCGAATCGTCCGGAGGACGCGGCCCCACGGCGACTGGTGAATGCGCCGGAGGAACAGGTAGACCGCCGCGACGATCACCGTGACGAGGACGACGTTCAGGAAGCTGGTGATGACCGATTGGCTCATGTTGAACACCGGCGTTCCACCCGCGTAGAAGACGTACGGATATGTCAGGTCGCCGAGTACGGGCCAGTCGGAGAAGAACAACGGGATACCGGTCAGGCCGGCGCTGCCCGCCGTCCACTGTGATTCGTTGAGGATGAAGATACGGACGACCTCTGCAAGACCCAGCGACGCGATTGCGAGGTAGTCGTCGCGGAGCTTCAGCGTCGGATAGCCGATAATCACTGCGAGCACCGCAGCGAGGGCGAGACCGCCGAACAGTGCGATGACGGGACTGACGCCGCCGGAGATCGGCGAGCCGGACGCCGTCAGCAACGCGGTCCCGTACGCACCGAGGCCGAAGAACGCCGCGACGCTGAAGTTGATCATGCCGCCGTATCCCCACTGGACGTTCAGCCCCATCGAGAGGAGCATGTACATCGCCGACAGCCCGACGAGATACAGCAGGTACGCCGGGGCGAGGAAGCCGGTGACGACCGCAATGAGCAGGAGTGCGCCAAGCGCGCCGAGCAGTCCCACGACGCCCTTTTCGCGGGGCGAGTACGCACCGATATCGAGCGTGCTCATGTCATATCACCTGCGATGCCGCGGGGCCTGACAAGCAGGACCGCGACCATGATGACGAACGCGACAGCCGGCGCGTAGGCGTTGCTGACCGGAAGGCCGACATCACCGAGCAGCGGCGTCAGTTCGTGGAGCATCCCGATGAGTAGGCCACCGAGCATCGCCCCGTACACCGAACCGATACCGCCGAGGATGACCGCGGCGAACACGACCAGCAGGATATTGAAGCCGATTCGCGGGTCGAGTTGGCTGTACAGCGCGAGGAAGACGCCGCCGGCGGCGGCCAGGGCGCTGCCGACGACCCACATGACGAGAATGACGCGGTCGGTTCGGATACCGCTCACGCGTGCGAGGTCGGGATTGTCAGCCGTCGCGCGCATCTTCCGGCCCAGCGTCGTCCGCTGGAGCAGGAGATGCAGGCCGATAACAAGGACTGCCGCGCTGACGATAATCGCCACGTCTCGCTGTGTCACTGCGACATCGAGCGTGTCAAGCAGCACCGGAATCGGTCCGCTGCGGCTGATGTCGTACTGCAGGAAGTCCGTCCCGAAGGTCGCCTGTAGCACCGCGCGGTAGACGAACGCCACGCCGATGCTCGTGATGAGCAGCCCGATCGAGTCCGTATCGAGGGGCTTGTACACGAGAATATGGGTGAGGACGGCGACGACCGCTGCGAGCGCCATCCCGACCGCCAGAGACAGGAAGAACCCGATCGGGAGACCGAGAACGGTGCCGCCAAGACCGCCGAACACACCGAACGCGACGAACGCTCCGTAGGCACCAAGCGTCATCGTGTCGCCGTGTGCAAAGTTCGCGAAGTCGGCGATGCTGTAGACCAGCGAGAGCCCGATACTCCCGAGGATGATGATACTACTGAAAACGAGCCCGTTTGCCAGGTACTGTAATATCTGCGCCATTGGTGAAAATGGAAAAGGGTCGTGGCCGCCTTAGCCCTCGATGAAGCCGCTGGATTCGTACGCGTGATCCACGACTTCGAACACCTGCAGCAACCCAACGGGATCACCGTTCTCGTCGAGGTCGATGGGGCCGCTCACGCCGGTGTAATCCACGTCCGACGGTGAGCCACCGTTCGCCAGAATCTCGTGTGCGTCCTCGTATGAGGTCGCCTCCTCACCCTCGGGACGGGTCACGTCCCGGACGACATCCATGAGCGCCGAGCCCGTGAACTCGTCGGCGGCTTCGATAGCGAGCGCGCTGACGACCACAGCGTCGTAGGCGTAGGCCGACCACGACGTGGGTTCCTCGCCGAAGCGCTCCTGGAACTCCGAGACGAACGCCTGGTAGTTCTCGGCGTCCTGCGGAACGCTCGGAACCACGGCTTTCATGCCGTTGAGGCTACCCTCGGGAGCTGCTTCGAGGACTTTCGGGCCCTTGACACTGTCACCGCCGTACCAGGCGGCCTGGTCGGTGACGCCCAGGTCGAATGCTTCCTGGGACATCGTCGCGAACTCCGGCTGGTAGGTGATGAACACCCACGCGTCAGCGTCGGTGTCAGACATCGAGGAGATGGTACTGCTGTAAGAAGACTGACCCTGGTCGTGGGGTTCGTTGTAGACGATTTCCCCGTCGTAGGCCTCGATGAAGGCTTCGCCGACGGACTGTCCGTAATCGTTGTTGATCCAGGCCAGCGCAGCGGACTCGTTGCCGTCCTCGTCGAGCAGCGACGAAATTGCCTCCGCCTGAGCCTTGCCGGCCGGCGGCATCCGGAGCAGGTCCGGGAAGTTCGTCAGGTTCGGGCTGGTGCTGTTCTGACTGATCTGGACGACGTCCGTGTTCTGGACGACGCTCTCGTGGATAGCCGTGCTGACGCCGCTCCCGACAGTACCGATGAGCAGCGGGACCTCTTCCTGATTGACGAGTGTCTGGGCTGCACTGACCCCACCCTGACTCGTACTCTGGTCGTCCTGCTGTGAGATCGCCAGTTCGCCGCCACCGACGCCGACCGAGTTGACGTCGTCGAGCGCGATCTCCTTCCCACGCTGGTTCCGCTGCCCGAACGCGGACAGCGACCCGGAGAGGCTGTCGACCATCCCGATGGTATAGGTTTCGGAACCGGCGTCCGTCGAGGTGTCCGTCGATTCACCGTCACCGCCGTCGCCGTCACCTCCATCACCGTCCTCGGGAGCACCGCCGGAACAGCCGGCGAGGCCGACGAGTCCGGCACTGGCAGCGGCTTTGATTACGCTTCGCCTGTCGATCGAGCGCTTGTCATGGTCGTTCATGGTATACTGATATCCTTTTTCGTAAGTCCCTGTATAACCCTGTCACCGTCCATGGTAGGCACCACGTTCTCAACCGCATACGGAAAGCCGTCAATTAATACTTCTGGAACGCGTTTGCCGCATAGAGTATCGCTACGGCTATGGAACGAACGGAGTTTACCACGGTAGACACGCACACGGGCGGGGAACCGACGCGCATCGTCCTCGACGGTATCGAAGCCGACACGCTCACCGGAGCGACCGTCCGGGAGAGACGCGACCGGTTCGCAGCTACGGCTGACGGCGTCCGGAAACTCCTCATGCAGGAGCCCCGCGGACACGCGGATATGTTCGGAGCGGTCCCGGTGCCAACCGACCGGGCCGACCTCGGGGTGTTCTTCATGGACACTGATGGCTATCTGGATATGTGCGGCCACGGCCTCATCGGCGTCGTGACCGCACTCGTCGAACGGGGCGAACTTCCCGAGTCGCCCGAACTGACCGTCGAAACTCCCGCCGGGCTGGTCGACGTGACGGTCGAGATAGCTGACGGCGTCGTCCGTCGCGTTGCATTCGAAAACGTCGACAGTTACGTCTGTGAGACGCTTACTGTCGAGCAGGATGGCGTCCCGGTCGAGGCTCGTATCGTCTATGCCGGGAACTATTTCGCCGTCGTCGACGCTGACAGCATAGGCGTCACGCTCGACGGCGACGATGCCACGCAGTGTATCGAGCCAGCACTGGCACTCCGCCGAGCAGCCAACGACGCCGCACCCGAGGACCCGGTCACCGGAGCGCGGGCGACCGTCTCTGCAGTCGAACTCACCGCCAGCGACGACGGTGACCGGAGCTGTGTGGTGTTCGCCGACGGCTCCGTCGACCGCTCCCCCTGCGGAACAGGCACGTGTGCGCGGTTGACGCTCCATCACGTCGACGGCGACCTCGCCATCGGCGAGCGTGTCGAAGTGACCGGCCCGGTGGGGTCGACGTTCGAGGGATACATCAGCGATACGAACGTCGACGACGGTGTCACCGTGACTAACCCGGTCGTTTCGGGCACAGCGCATATCACGGGCGAGCACACGTTTTACCGGGACGACGACGATACGCTCGGCAGTTTCACGCTCTCTTGATTTCAGGCTTTGGAGGGTGATTTTTTTGGTAGGGGGTGCGTTTAGGCCCATATAGTGGCGTAGTTTCGATAATGATTCCGCCGATAGCGAACAACTTCGTCGCCGGGGAGACAGCCCCGGGGGCGCTCGACCACGTCGCTTCGCTCAACGACGACGGCGTCAAGGGCATCCTGAATCTGTTAGGCGAACACTACGACGAGCGCCGGCCCGCCGACGAGGACGCAGACCAGTACATCGAGTTAGTCAAAGAAATCGACAGGAGCGGCCTCGACTGCGCTATCTCGGTCAAGCCCTCGCAGATTGGCCTCGACGTTGGCGACGACGTGTTCGTCGAGAACCTCGAACGCATCGTTGCGGCGGGTGACGACCACGATGTCTTCGTTTGGGTCGATATGGAAGACTACACCACGACCGACGTGACCCTCGACGCGTACGAGCGGCTCGTCACGGAACACGAGGGCGGCGTCGGCGTCTGTACGCAGGCGAACCTCAAGCGGACGCCCGAGGACCTCGAACGGCTCGCGCCCCTTCCCGGGAAGGTCCGACTGGTCAAGGGAGCCTACTCCGAGCCAAAAAAGGTCTCCTACAAGAAGAAAGAGCGCGTCAACGACGCCTATCGGGACTGTCTCGAACTGATGTTCGAGGAGTTCGAGGGCGGCATCGGCGTCGGTAGCCACGACCCGGCGATGATAGACTACGCGAAGGACCTCCACGACGAGTACGGCACCGACTACGAAGTGCAGATGCTGATGGGGGTCCGCGACGACGAACAGCGCGACCTCGCCGCCGAAGGCGTCCCGATGTGGCAGTACATCCCCTACGGCGACAAGTGGTTCTCCTACTTCTATCGGCGCGTCCGCGAGCGCAAGGAGAACGCGCTGTTCGCTGTCCGGGCCGTGCTGAGCTAACTTACTGGTCCGGGTCGAGCAGTTTCGCTTCTGCTTTCCGGAGGTGTTCGAGCAGCGTCGTCTTCGAAACGCCGAGTTTCGACGCGAGTTCGCGCGTCGAGATACCCCGCGGCCACGCGTAGTAGTCCTCCTGTCTGGCGAGTTCGAACGCCTCGCGCTGACTGTCCGAGAGACGGTCCATCCGTCGGAGTTGCTTCGGATTGCCGCCGCCGGCAGACGTGATTCGAGTCACTTCGATATCGGCCGACTGTTCCTCGCGGATCTCGTCGAGGAGCGACTCGGCCTCGTCGCGGGAGTCCGGGAAAAACACCGGCCAGTGTTCGCGACCGTGACGGACGCGAACCGGGTCGTTGTGGATGAACCCCCGCGAGAGAAGGCTGTCGCTGATAGTGTTGTCCGGGTCGTACTCGACGAACAGCTCGCGGGTCGTGTTCCCCGGCGACGAGCCCGTGCCAGTCGCGCCGTGGCGCTCGCGCAACTCCAGTACGGAGTCGGTCAGCGACGAATCACGGGTCGCGTCGATGAGCGCCTCAACGTCGCTAATACTGTCGGCGTACGCGGTGAACAGACCCTTCACGCTACCGTTCTGTGTGTTGTACACGCCGTGAGCCAACAGGCCAGCCGCGGTCTTGTCGGTGACTTCGAGCGTCCAGCAGTCAGGATGCCAGATGCTCAGGGTAAGCTGGAGTCCCCCGTGTTGTGATTGTGCGTTACTCATACTGAGCGCCCTCCGTATGAAGGGGTGCTAAAGACAGTCACGATATGGACGCAAATAAAGGTGCGGTTCATAAGGGGAACACCGACCATGGGAGATAATGCCGGATTGTAGATGATATATCAGGTTATTGCCGGCCCCCTGACCATGGACGGTGGAACATATTGGTGGGGGACGCGTACAGTACCTACCATGAGTACAGACGACTCACGACGACACTACATCGACGGTGAATGGACGACAGGCACCGGCGACGAAACGTTCACAAGCCAGAATCCGGCCACCGGCGAGGCGCTCGCTTCGTTCCACCGCGGAACAGAAGCCGATGTCGACCGCGCACTGGCCGCAGCAGAGGACGCCTACGACGAGTGGCGCTCGCTCTCACACATCGACCGCGCGGAATACCTCTGGGACATCTACCACGAGCTGCGTGACCGCCACGAGGAACTCGGCGAAATCGTCACCATGGAGTGTGGCAAGGAGATCAGCGAAGGGCTGGCCGACGTCACCGAGTCCTGGCATATGGTCGAATGGGCCGCCGGCAACGCTCGCCACCCCCACGGCGACGTGGTACCGTCGGAAATCGCCAGCAAGGACGCCTATATGCGGCGCAAGCCGAAGGGCGTCGTCGGCTGTATCACCCCGTGGAACTTCCCGGTCGCGATCCCGTTCTGGCACCTCGCAGTGACGCTGGTCGAGGGCAACACGGTCGTCTGGAAGCCCGCCGAGCAGACCCCGTGGTGTGCCCACATCATCGCGGAGATGTTCGAGGACTCGGGCATCCCGGACGGCGTCTTCAACCTCGTGCAGGGCTACGGCGACGCCGGCAACGCCATCGTCGAGGACGACCGCGTCGAGACGGTCCTCTTTACCGGGAGCGCCGAAGTCGGCCACAAGATCGCCTCCAAGGTCGGTGGCGAGCCCGGGAAGATCGCCGCCTGCGAGATGGGTGGGAAGAACGCTGTCATCGTCACAGAGGAAGCCGACCTCGACATCGCCGTTCACTCGGCAGTGATGTCTAGCTTCAAGACGACCGGCCAGCGCTGTGTCTCCTCGGAGCGCCTCATCGTCCACGAGGACCTCTACGACGAGTTCAAGGAACGGTTCGTCGACATCGCCGAGGACATCGCCGTCGGCGACCCGCTGGAGGAAGACACCTTCATGGGGCCGCTCATCGAGGAGGATCAGGTCGAGAAGTTCAAGCGCTACAACGACCTCGCCCGCGAGGAGGGCGCGAACGTGCTCGTCGACCGCGCCGACCTCGGTGCCGAGGAAATTCCCGATGGCCACGAGGAGGGCCACTGGGTCGGCCCGTTCGTCTACGAGATCGACTACGACGAGGACCTGCGTTGTATCAACGAGGAAGTGTTCGGTCCCCACGTCGCGCTGCTTGAGTACTCGGGTGACTTCGACGAGGCGCTGGAGATGCACAACAGCGTCGACTACGGCCTCGCCGGGGCCATCATCTCCGAGGACTACCGTCAGATCAACCAGTTCCGCGACGAGGCTGAAATCGGCCTCGCCTACGGGAACCTCCCGTGTATCGGCGCAGAGGTCCACCTGCCCTTCGGCGGCGTCAAGAAGTCCGGGAACGGCCTCCCGAGCGGCCGCGAGGTCATCGAGGCCGTCACTGAGCGCACTGCCTGGACGCTGAACAACTCCAAAGATATCGAGATGGCACAGGGTCTGTCGGCGGACATCATCACCGATGAGTAAGTCCGTCCAGTCGCCGGAAGTCGGGTCCGTCTGTCCGCGCTGTCGCGGCGTGACGACGACGGCGAAAGGTATCGAGACGTGCACCGACTGCTCGTGGGTCGGCTGCCTCGGCGCTGACTGAAGTCGACCGACGCTGCGACGCCCGCTTTTCCGTACGGCCCCGGCGTCTGTCCCACCCACATGTCGGCGGCCACGGACCGCATTCGCGGTCCAATTTTTCCAAACCTTAAACCTCTCCCCGTCGAAGTACCGTCTATGAGCGACAACGACAGCAGGAAGAACCTGCGGATGCCGGAAGAGGACGAGGTGTTCGCCGTCGTCATGGACATGCTTGGCGCGAACCGCGTCAAGGTACGCTGTATGGACGGCGTCGAGCGTACAGCCCGGATTCCGGGCAAGATGCAAAAACGCATCTGGATACGCGAAGACGACGTGGTCCTCGTCGAACCATGGGACTGGCAAGACGAGAAAGCCGACATCACGTGGCGCTATGAGAAACAGGACGCCGACCAACTGCGTGAGGAGGGCCACATCCAGGAGTAGCCTGATATGTATCTGGCCGCGCGCTCGACGGAGGCACAAGCGTGACAGAGGGGCAGTTCGGCCTGCTCGATACGGACGACGTCGACTCACCAGGTGACGAATGGGAAGAGGTCGATGTTTCCGACACGGAAGCCGACCGTATCGCCCGCAAACGGGACCGCGAGTTCAGCGAGTTCCGCAAGCGCATCAAGGACGCCGACCAGTTCAAGGTCGAGGCCAGCGTCTTCGACGACGCCACCTACGGCGCGCTGTACAAGCTCGTACAGGACGGCCATATCGACGCCTTCGGCGGGCCGATATCGACAGGCAAGGAAGCCAACGTCTACACGGCACTGTCGGGCGAGACGGAGGTCGCAGTCAAAGTATACCGCATCAACGCCTCCGATTTCAAGGATATGCGGAGCTATCTTGACGGCGACCCCCGCTTCGAGGGTATCGGCTCGGACAAGAAGAAGGTCGTCACCGCGTGGGTTCGCAAGGAGTCGTCGAATCTCAAGCGCGCCCGCCGGGCCGGCGTCCGGACGCCAGAGCCCATTGCTGTCGAGCGGAATGTCCTCGTGATGGAGTATCTCGGGACCGAGGAGGGCCGTAGCAAGCGTCTCAGTGAGGTTCACATCGAGAACCCCGAAACAGCCTACGAGGTCGTCAAGGAGTACACCCGCCGGCTGTACGACGCCGGCCTCGTCCACGGCGACCTCTCTGAGTACAACATCGTCTTCCACGAAGGCCAGTTGTATATCATCGACCTCGGGCAAGCGGTGACCATCCACCATCCCAACGCCGACGACTTTCTGGAACGGGACTGCCGCAACGTCGCGAACTTCTTCGCCAGACAGGGCGTCGACGCCACGCCGGAAGAACTGCTCGCGTACGTCCGAGAGTACGCGACGCCGAAAGACAAGACCGACACCGCGCCGGGCAGCGACGACGACGCCGTTCCGCAGGGAACACCGGCCGACCGCCGCGACGACAAGTAGTCACCAGCTCTCTGTTCGCATGGATCGGTTTCGGCAGGTGAGAACGTATTGTCGTAGCGATATGTGAATTGCTAGTATATCAATCATGCCGATGGTTTCTGGAAGTGAAACCACAGTACCGCGCGTTTTTCACCCGGTTTCTCACAACTTATTTTGATTGTGAAAACCACAGTGCGTAAGGTGTTAGATGTCGTGTATCTCGGCATGGGTGACCTGTCACAGTGCTTCTCATGCCGGGTGAGTCGCCACTGGTTTGGCCCGAGTAGGTGCGACTGATGGACACCGACCCAGCAGACAGCAGTTCGGACCAACAGACAGCAGACAGCGACGACTCGGTCTCTGAGCGCCTCATCGAGGGGCTATCCTCGCATGCAGTGTTCATGCTCGACACAGATGGCATCATCACGACGTGGCCCGAGCCGGCAGCGTCGCTGTACAGCTACGACCGGGACGTGACGGTCGGCCACCACGTCGACATGCTGTTTGCCGACCCCGGGGAAATGGAGACAACTGTCGAATCATTGCTGACGGAAGTGGCGAACGGCCCCGTCGAGACACAGCACTGGCATCGGCAGGCCGATGGGTCCGTGTTCTGGGCCACCCTCTCGCTCTCGCAACTCGAGGACGGAGAGCTGACAGGGTTCGTCGCAGTCAGCCAGGACACGACAGAGAAACACCAGTACGACAAGATGCTCGAACGACAGAACGACCGGCTCAAGGAATTCACCGATATCCTCGCCCACGACCTGAAGAGCCCACTCAGCGTTATCTCCTCGCGGGTGCATCTGGCCCGCGAAACGGGTGACGAGGAACACCTCGATGCCCTCGAAGAAACGAGCGACAGGATGGCCCGTCTCGTCGAGGACCTGCTCCGTGTCGCAAGGCAGGGAAACGTCGTCACCAACCCGGAGGCAACGAACGTTCAGGCCGTTGTTGACACCGCCTGGGAAGGACACGGCGAAACCACCGACCGAGCCACGCTCCACTACGAGGACATCGGCTCGGTGAGCGCAGACGCCGACCGCCTCATCGAACTGTTCGAGAACCTCTTTCAGAACAGCATCCGACACGGCGACGGGGCCGTTATCGTCCGTGTCGGCCCGCTTGACAACGGCTTCTACGTCGAAGACGACGGCCCGGGAATCCCAGACGAAATCAAGGACGACGTGTTCGACCACGGCTTCACGACTGCCGAGGATGGCAGTGGCTACGGGCTCTCGATTGTCCGGACCATCGCTGGCGCACACGGCTGGGACATCATTGTTACTGACAGCACCACGGGCGGCGCGCGGTTCGAAATCACCGGTGTCGAGTTCCTAGACTGACAGCAGGTTCGGCAGAGCGCCGTTCCAGCGTCCGGTTCCCGCCTCACTCGTCGAGTATGGATGAGCGTCCCAGCCCGGGCGTCCTCCTCGTGGGTGAGCGTCTCACAGAAGCAGAAAATCAATAACCGATGGGGCGGTGGTGCTCAACGACGAGAGACCGCGACGGCTTCACGACCGTCCGCCAGCCACCTATGGGACGCCCTCCAACCCCCACGACCAGACGGATAGTGCCACTCGTTGCCCTGCTTGGCATAGTTGCCCTTGGTGTCTCCGCCGGGCTCGCCACTGGCTTCAGCAACGCGGCGCCCAGTGAGACACACTCGGCGAGTGCCACGCACAGCCACGCCGCCACAACCGAGGCAGCGACGCCACAGCCGGCGTGTTCAGTGCAAGACGAGCACCCGGAGCCACCGGGCACAGACTCGACATACCACTACATCGATGGACTTGACGCCACGTCGACAGCCAACTGGACCGCCGGCGAAACCCTACGTATCGGCGCAGACGGGGACTGTTCGCTTGGCGTCGGCAACAACGACACCGCGACACTGACCGCGACGACAGTCAACGCCAGTCAGGGCACAGTGACCGGTGTCGTCGACGTGGGTCGTGGCGGAGCGTTTCAGGTTGTCGAGCGCGCTGACGGGAACACCACGGCTTCAGTATCCATCCGGAATGTCGGTCGAGAAAATAACGACCGCGTCGACATTGTCTCGACAAATGAGAACGGGACAGTGGTGGCATCTGAGCGCGTCACGGCCCCCACTGGTCGGTTCTTCGTCGTCGAAATCCAATGGTCTCCAAACGGGACGGCACAGGTCGCGCTGTGGGATACTGACCGGCAGCGCCAGCAACGCGTGACCAGAACGGTTTCGACAAGCGCTGAAAACACCGCCTGGCAGGTCCAGCTCGACGGTCGGGCGTATCTCGACGAAATCGCAGTTGGGTCCCACGACACGGAGCCAGTTGCCACTGAGGACAACGAGCAGTCATCATCCCACAACACGGAGCCGGCTGCCACTGGGGACAGCAAGCAGTCAGCAGCGTCGCCCGTCCAGACCACAATCTCGGCGACACAGGATGATGAGACAGGGACACCGGAAACCTTCACTTACAATATCGGGCCCGAGGACAGCGAATCCGAAGACTCCCAGTCCGGCCTCTTTCTGGGTCCGCTCATGGCGATCGGTGGGGCGCTCATGTACCGGTATGCGTATGGCGTCACGAAGTTCAACGAACAGCTGGATGCCATCGGAAGCACAACCCGCTCCAGTGCGGTCGAACCCGCCGACTGGAACGTCATGCTCACGAAACTGGTCGGTGCGGCCGGGAGTATATTCGGCCTCATCTGGTTCCTCGCCACGGTATTGGGTGGCTGATCGGCCACACCTCGTCGTGTACTATGCGGTCCACACCTGCCGACGGATATGACACGGTTCCGGATGCTCCAGACGCCGAAGTTTTAAACAGGCAGACCCTCCTACAGAGAGGTATACTTATGCAACACGTGAAGATTCCGCAGGACCGTATCGGTGTGCTGATCGGCGAGGGCGGTGAGACCATGCGCGAGATCGAGGAGCGCGCAGAGGTCCGACTGGATATCGATTCCGAGGACGGCACGGTGAAAGTCGAGTCCGTCGGCGACCCCGTGACGGCGCTGAAAGGCCCCGACATCGTGAAGGCCATTGGCCGAGGGTTCGCGCCCGACGACGCGCTGGCGCTCCTCGAGGACGATATGATGATGTTCGAACTCATCGACATCGAGGCCGCCTCCCGCAACAAGAACGACTTCCGTCGCCAGAAGGGGCGTCTCATCGGTGAGGGCGGCCGGACGCGGGAACTCATGCAGGAACTCTCCGGCGCGGCCGTGGTCATCTACGGGTCGACGCTCGGCATCATCGGCGGCCCCGAACAGGTCGACGCCGTGCGAGAAGCCGCCGAGATGATCCTCGACGGAGCGCCACACGGCTCCGTCTACTCGTTCCTCGAACGCAAACACAACGAGATGAAGCACAAAGGCCTCGAATACCACCAGTTCACCGGATAAGCCGGTAATTCGACTGCGTGACTGGCGACTGCACGCCACGGCGACAATATAAGCGCGTGCGGTTGCTGTCAGTCCTGCCAAGGGCGCACCACACCGTTTTCCCCGAACACACTCTACGAGACGGTATGCCGACTATCGCCGATACGCACATCGTCAACCGCGAGCGCGTCCAGCCGACCCACGCCAACAACTACAACAGCGCCCACGGGGGGATCGTCATGAAGTGGATGGACGAAATCGGCGCGATGTCGGCCATGCGGGCCGCCAGGGAGTCCTGCGTGACCGCACAGATGTCCCGCGTCGACTTCGAACGCCCGATTCCCATCGGCGACACCGCCCTCATCGAGTCCTATGCCTACGCCACGGGCCAAACCAGCGTCCGAGTTCGCATCGAAGTCGCACGCGAGGACCCCCACACGGGCGAAACGGAGGAGACGACCAGCGCGTACGCCACCTTCGTCGCCGTCGACGACGGGAAACCAACGCCGGTCCCCGAGCTAACTGCCGAAAGCGAGGAGTGCAAACGGTTGCGCGAAACGGCACTTGCAGAAGAGCCGGAGCGGTAGCGGTCGGAGAGTCTCGCATCTGTGTTCCTCGGGATCTCGTTGGATTCCCAAGCGGCGTGCCGCTCGTCTTGGCCGGAACATTAGTCACGTGCTTGCCGCCGTTCCTTCTCGCAGACTACTTTCACGATGTGAATGGCTACGTCTCACGGATTTCTGCGACTGGTGAGTCAATTGTGACTACGACGGGCGAACTTCGAGGAATAGTTCCCGCTCGACTGTCACCAGCCCCCGCAGATAGTGTCTCTATTGGGGCCGGCTTGGTCGATGTCTTCAGGTTGAACTTTGTGCTTGGGACTCTCATCGGTGAATTACCCTGTGCTATCTTCTATGTCACTATCGGGCAATCACTCCGGAGTTTTTCATCGGACTCAGTTCAAACGGTCAATATCAAGTTCCTGCTGATCGTCAGTTGCGTTGCAGTGTTTTTGTTAGCACGACCGATCTACCGATTTATATTCCAAACCAAGTAGTGAATCAGGTGCTTGGGCTTGTGACCCGAGCCTGATCTCTCACAAATCGGTAGACAACGAACACACACGTTCCCAGAATCGCCCCATACCAGAGCGTGCCAACCCGGATAATTACCGTCGCACTCACCGCAATTGTCTGGGTGTATCCCAATACGACGAGCATCCCGACCATACTCGCTTCCGCGGCCGCTAATCCACCTGGAAGGAGGCTGGCCGCACCAATTACTGATCCTAGCCCGAACACGAACAACGCGGCAAGGAGAGTCGCTTCTGAACTAAACCCACTTAGCACCACCCATAACGCAACTCCCTCTAAGCCCCACGCCACGAGGCTAATGAGAAACGCAATACTGAGCGGTCGCACCTGGAATAGCGTGTACGTGCTTTCATAGAACTCCTCTAATTCAGTTGCGTACGATCCAACAATCGGGAGCGTTTCCAACCAACCCAAAACACGCAGACAAAACGTCCGCCACTGAAGCAGACTGATGGCAAAAAGAAACAGGAGAACCACGCCGATCAACACGACGGATGACCGCTGATAGATTAGTAGCCCTAGAAATGCGAATGCCGAAAGTGCAATCAGATCGGTCACTCTTTCAGCGCCGACGACGGACGCGGTTTGACTGACCGGCACATCGCGGAGGTCACGAAGGAACCAGGCTTTCCAGACTTCACCTGCTTTCCCAGGAGTCACAACCATCATCAGGCCACTGAAAAACACGATCAGACTCGTCTTGAGTGGGATATTAATGTCTAAGTGGCGGAGATAGTACTCCCACTTGAGAAACCGTACAGCGTAACTGATCGTCGCAAGGAGGAACACGACGCTGACCCGCCAAAGATCCACCGCAAGGAGTGCCGAAATGACTTTCGAGGCATCACCGACGACGAACAGCCCAAAGAATACGGCAACCGTCAGGAGTGCTGTGACCCAGAGTCCGTGTTGGCGAATCGCCCGTTGGACTGCCGAGAGGATACCCATTAGAGATTCATCATCCTGAGTGCGTCATTCAGTTTTGTCGCAGTATGACCCGAGAGATACCCCCCTCGTCCGTCTGTCTGCGTTGATGTGGATTTGATAGCCTCACGGAGTGGCGAGTCACACACTGTTGTAGACCGCCCCACCTCCATCGGAAAGTGGGCATCGCTTCCGCCCGTGATCGCTAAGCTGTGCTGGGTAGCATACTCCCGAGCGCGACGGTTGAATCGGGGGAGCAGACAGCGTGAATTTTGCGCCTCGACGCCGTCAACTTGTGAGGCAATTGCGTCGAGATCTGTGTCGTAATACTCTCGAAACGGATCAAACGGATGCGAAAGGATCGCAATCCCATCTTGCTCTTGGACGTGTTCAACCACGGTAATTGGGTCGGACTGCGGTGGCTCATCGTTGACGTACAATGCCAGAAGATGCCCCTGTGTCGTCGTCACTTCTACCCCAGGAATCACGGTTAGGCCAGCAGGTGCGAGGTCGGCGACCTCATCGTACCCCGCCAGCGTATCGTGATTCGTGATGGCAATCCCATCTAATCCCGCATCCACGGCCGCATCCACAACGTCAGCGGGAGGGGCTCGTGAACAAGGCGAGGCGTCGGTATGAACTTGGAGGTCGTATCGCTTCACTGAATCACCTCAACAGCCACCTCTGGGATGTTGTAGAGGACAGCAATAGCGACGATACCCCAGATGATAAGATTCAGTACTGAGGGTCGATCTGTGAGGAGATATTCGGGCTGACCTGCGAGGTTCGTTGTATGGACGAGATGGTGATAGCGAAACACGCCGAAGAACGCGAACGGGAGGGTCGCCATCATCGTCGGGTTCGTTCGTGAGAACGTGTAGAGTGAGTACGACATCAGCAGAGTGGCCATCACCATCACAAGGAGTTGGTCAATATTGTTCTCCGAATACTCGCCTAAGACATCGCGCGTTTCGTGTGGGTTGGCCGCAACCTCCAGTTCATTGCGGCGCTTCCCAAACGCGAGTACTAACGCAAGAAGGAATGTGCTCACGATCAACCACGGACTCAAGAACACGTCGATAGCGACGACCCCCGCGATAGCGCGGAGAACGAACCCGATAGCGACGATCAGCACATCGACGAAGACAAACTGCTTCAGGACAAGTGAATACAGGGCGTTCTGTGCGAGATAGGCGAGAAGGATTGCGAGAAAGAGTGGGCCGAGACTGTAGGCGGCTCCGAGTCCGATACCAGCTAAGAAGAGGCCGAAAACCGCGGCGACCGTGACGGAAACTTGTCCACTTGCAATCGGTCGGTGCTGTTTTTCTGGGTGATTGCGGTCTTCTTCAAGATCGCTAATATCATTGAAAATGTATGTCGCGCTGGCAACAGTTGTGAACGACACAATTCCAATCAAGAGACTCAACCAGGCATCCCAATTGACAAGATTCTGGGAAAAGACAATCCCGAGGAGCATTACGCCCTGCTTGTACCATTGCCACGGGCGAATCTCTCGAGCCAATCCAGTGACAGTGGTTACTGGATTAAGAGTCTGCGAAGACCTGGCCATTCAATATCTAATCCAGTGACCAACAGGACAATAAAGATACTGTTAACCTGTGTAATTGCCCTCCACGAAGCTATTCTCGTTGGCTGAAATAGGTGTCTCTGGTTCGTATATCCGAGTAGAGATCCGCAATAACGTGCGTATAGATGGTAACGGCCGTCAGGAAGGCTAAATACGCGCTAATAAACCATACTAATCCGATAAGAACGCCGCCGATGAGAAGATGGCTAAACAACCGTTGATCCCGCCATATATCACCTCGCTCAAATATCGATGCTTGATCCACGAATACCTGTGACGGGCTCCGAAGACAACGGGAGAGGTTAGACCAATCACCGCGATTAATGCGTCCAATCACGAAATGATCCAGGTCAATTCCGACTCCCAGAACAACCACATACGTCAATACGTAGATCGGGTGATGAAGTTCTGGCGCAGTAACGGCCAATGGGACACCTACTACAGCAGAAATAATCGCATGGCTCCGCGAATACATTGTACGGTCATAGTGTTCATAAGGGACTCGTAGTTTTACCGTTCTTCTGGTCTCAGTCGACTTGAAGCAAATCCGCTTGATGAGTAGGGGCGAAAACAGGTGTCAGGGCTCATCGGTATGCGGCAATAGGAAGTATAAAGAGATTACGCTAACTTTCCGAGCATAATGAGTACGACTGAGCAGATGGACTCCACGGATAGCCAGTATGATTCTGTCGTGGTCACTGGTGGAACTGGCTTTCTGGGACTTCACACGTGCCAGTTCTTTGCTGAGCAGGGTTGGGACGTAACCGCACTCGATCTCAAACCGTTCAACGAGGAAGACAATACAGAAGACATCGAATTCATAGAGGGGGACGTGCGTGACGAAGAAAGAGTGTCCGAGGCAATCGAGGAAGCAGACGCAGATGTGATCGTCCACAGTGCGGCGGCACTTCCTCTGTGGGACGACGACGAGATCTGGGAGGTAACAGTTGAGGGAACTCGTTCGGTGTTGTGGGCCGCAAAAGAGCACGACGTTGAACGAGTGGTCTATATTTCGTCCACGGCTGTCTACGGCACTCACGATACACATCCAATCACCGAGGAATCTCCGTTAGACGGAGTGGGGCCGTATGGGGACGCGAAGATCGAAGCCGAGAACGTCTGTCGAGACTTCCGGCGGATAGGGATGTGTGTACCTATCATTCGCCCGAAGACATTTATCGGGCCACAGAGGCTTGGCGTGTTTCAGGTATTGTTTGACTGGATTGAGGATGGGGCAAACATCCCGATGGTCGGATGGGGAAACAACAAGTATCAATTACTCCACGTGCATGATCTCGTTCGGGCAATCAAGATGATGTTCACTTTGGACGGGAGTGAGGTGAACGACACGTTCAACGTGGGTGCGACCGAATACGGGACGATGAGAGAAGATTTCCAAGCCCCGATTGATGAGGCAGGAACAGGGAAGCAGGTTGTCGGAACACCAGCGACGCTGACCCGCTTTGCTCTCCGAATACTGGATAAACTCAGTCTGTCACCACTCTATCCGTGGGTCTATGAAACTGCTCATGAGGACTCGTACGTCTCCGTTGAGAAGTTGTGCGATCTCGGGTGGGAGCCAGAATACTCGAATCAAAAGGCATTGGTTGACACGTATCGGTGGTATTTGGAAGAATATGAAGAAACTAAACAGGAGGCTGGCAAAGACCATCGGGTTGCGTGGGAACAAGGAGCGCTCAAACCGGTGAAAGAGATATTCAAGTGGATATAACTAAGATGAACGTCAAGTTAAAAAAAAGAAGGTATATTGAATACTTATTGGTTGTTATTGGCATAGTTGTCTATGTATACCATTCATCTTTGTTTTTTGACTGGGTTGTTGACGATGCTGGAATTAGTTTTGGATTTGCAAAAAATATCGCAAATGGCTATGGTGCTGTATTAAACCCGGGTTCCGAGGTTGTTGAGGGGTACTCAAACCCGCTGTGGGTATTGATTATTTCGATATTTATCCGAGCAAATATATTTGAACCGTATCTAACAACTAATATTCTTGGCCTGTTACTTGGTGTGACAAATTTGGTTGTCACATACCTTCTAACAAGGAAATTAGTTTCCAATAAGGAATCAATATTAATCGGCTTGCCATCTGTTTTCTTGGCTTTCTCAACACCCTTTGTTGCGTGGAGCTTATCAGGCCTTGAGACTCCACTATATTCACTACTACTAGTTCTATCGGCCTATACATATATATTAGAATTGGAAGGAAAATCAAAATACCCCACTTCTGGATTATTGTTATTTTTAGTCGCAGTTACTCGACCTGAAGGCTTTGGGTTTTTTGCCTTGATGTTGGCCCATAGATCGATATATTCGTATAATAATGGAGTTGACAAAAGAGATATAATATGGCTACTACTGTTTATAATTCCGTTTGGGTTATACCACGCATGGCATTATTCGTATTTCGGATTTATCATGCCGAATACTTTTTATTATAAAACGGGTGGGTCTCTTTTCTCGGACATAAGGAGCGGATATCGTTACATTTTACCATTTTTCATTCAGTACAGGATGTGGCTACTAGTTTTATTCATCCCCATCATATTCATTAATTCACTCAAATCAGGTCTGCCTGTCCTAGCTAATCGATTCTACAGCAGATTAGTGATACTGTTGATGGTACTTGGTGGAATTGTATTTGCTCTGGCAACTGGTGGCGACTGGATGATGGAATTGAGATTTATAGCTCCAGTCGTTCCGTTTGCCGTCATTCTTGTTTATATCGGTATGAGAGAAACGGCGTCGGTTATATCTAAATCTATTCAAAGGTCGAATATCCAATTCGCATCATTAGCTATCGTAGTCATCCTAGTTTCAGGGTTAGTGATTTCACCCAGTCTTTCAGCTTCTCCTGAGGCCTCGGCAAATCCAACTGTCCCAATTGAAGATGTTGAGACTCATGAAAAAAAATCGTACTCAATAGCACAAAAATCGGATACCTTGGACAACGCAACACTATTAGTACCGGATATGGGAGCTCATGCTTACTATGGTGATCTCAGATATATTGACCTAGCCGGATTAGCTGATGTCACAATTGGGCATAATGGGTATGAGAGAAATATATTCGGGAATTATATTTTTCAACAAAAGAAACCCACTATAATTCAGGCTCGCGGTACTTGGGCAGAAAGATCTTACATAAATTCATATGATAAATTCCAGAGAGATTATACGTCAGCTGGGATTCATGGCTGGTATGTCCGAAAGTCTATCTTTACATCTTCAACGACTGAACCACAAACCGATACAAATACTTCTATAAATAACCATATTAAGTTTTCAGGGTATACCAATCAAAGGAATGTCACTTACCCTGGCGGAAATATTCATTATACTGGGTATTGGGGTAAAATAGAAAAAACCAATCAATCATATAGAATCAAAGTTCAAATCACAAAACAAGATAATACCCTAAAGGAATATGATAGAGAGATCATATATGGATGGTATCCGACTAGCCAGTGGAAAATAAACAAGACATATTTTGAGCATTATAAATATAATGTTCCAGAGTCACTAAATAATGGCACTTATAATGTGAGTATTATTATCGAATCATCATCGTCATCTTTCAGTAAAAAAATCGTTGACGATGAGATAATAGTAAGCAGTAATCGATCTTCAGCGCTGGCTGAAAAAAAATATAGATCTATCGCAGATAGTGAGAGCACCAAACAGAAACTCCAATTAGCAGAACAGGCCCATAAATTAAACCCCAACAATAAAACATATCAGTTATTATCAAATAAATTTGAGGATAATTACGATTATGAATATATCCAGTTAGCCAAAAAATCATATCAAAATGGCGACTATAATACTGCGCGAGAATATATTAATAAAGTTGGTAATAATTTATTGGATAACAGAACCGCAAATAACCTCCGGCGAAAAGTATCTAATGAATACGTAAAAAAGGGAGATCTTGCCAAAAAACAAGGGAATATATCTGGAGCATATAAAATGTACAAAACAGCCGTAACGGTATACGGCAAAAATTCAGAAGCAATAAGAAAGAGAACCAAAATTCAACACCATCCTAAGATACGGTATAGCGAATTTGTGTATGAAAAAGTACCGGAGAATGCGACCTCTGTGAGGGTAGAATTCTCAGATAAATTAGACTTAGTTGGATACGAGTTACAATCGAAGGATATAGAATCTGGAACAGAAATTTATCCCAAGTATTATTTTGAATGTCAGCAGGAAATGGACAGAGATTACATTCTGTTCAGTCATCATGAGGGAAAGAATAGGAAAGTTAATAGCCGAAATAGGTTTCGAGGTAGTCACACGATTGACTATCCAACCAGTAAATGTAAGCCAGGAGATATAATAATGACGAGTTCGTTTGTTAAGACCCCCTCAATAGATGAGCGAACCTCTGTAGTAGTAAGGATGGGAGTCTGGAATCCGGATGCTAGTGAAGGACTTGATCCAAATGTCGCCACTGGAAACGTATCTATGAACAATGGTCGTGTTGAGGTCATTGAATACAATCTAACAGCATAAATATATAACCCGTTACAGCTCGCCACCACCGAGTGCCACCTCTGAGCCTACTTGGGTCATTCGTCACCTCCTTCTATTGTGCTGAGGGTATTATGTAAGCTCTTCTCAGTAAGTCTCGTCACCAGACAGGATCTTCCTGACCGGTGAGCCGACCCAGCAACCGGAGAACCGGATACCAAAGACAGATATTCAAGCGCAAGAAGCGTATCCACGCTAAGCATCGCCGACCACCTCCCGCCGCCACGCATCGAGATCCTGCTTCGTCAGCGTCCATCCGTCTTCGGGGAGTTCCGACACGACCTCATACTTGAACTGCTAATACCACTCGCAGGCGACCTCATCATCGAAAGCGTGGGCAAGTATCGCTATCGCTAACTGGGCTGGCCCCGATCCACCGTAACCGAACTCAAACCCAGAGGGACTGGCACTGAGCAGATCGTACCACAGTCCAAAGGCTCACCATCGACCGTTACCTCAACCTCCTCACCGGTCGACGCGGCTGGGTCACGGCGGCCTCGATAGGCGGTCTGCTCCGCCGTTACGACACGCTCTGTACTACCCGCAGTTGAGAGGGGTTTCAGGGTGTTCTCCCCGCCCAACCCCCTGCTTTCGGATGGAACATCCGGCTCCTTTTTACTCATGACCCGCCACCTCCTGAAGCCGGTCGATAGCGTCCTCCAGGTTCGAGGCCCCAGTGTGGATATCGTTGGCCTGCTGTTTGAGTTGTTCGGCACTCATTTGGAGTTCACTGGCAGTACGTTCGAGTTCGGACTCCAGTGCATCTACATCCACTTGTCCGACCTCCATCCGGGTCCGACAGAGGTGTTTACAGCCACCCTTAGGCTCCCGATTGCGGTAGTCGGGACAGGAGCAGACACCTTCACGTATGTCCACGGAGTACTCCGAACCTGACTGAGTCGTAACGCTAAAAATCGTAGGTGCTTCCTCGATAACGGTCATTATCTCGGTAGCCGTTCGAACCGTCCGCGGTTCGACGTCCGGCTGGATCGATTCGGAACTCAGGCTGGCTCAACCTCCTTCTGCTCCCGCACCGCTACCCACACTGGCTCGTCATCCGAGTACTTGAGCCGTTGCTCCAAGTGGCACGGTTCGTCAACAAGATCGATTGCTTGCTTTGCGGCCTCTAAGGTCAGTGTCCCTGTCCGGAAGGTATGACCGCGCTCCAGTGTTGATGGATCAGTGGTGATCGCAACGTCAACCACTGGGCCAAATGATCGCTGGTTCACGCACCCCGCGCGACTCGACCACGGGCCTTTGAGCGTGACCTGCTCATCATCAACAGTGGTAATCTCGAAGCACCGGCCACTGTAACCGCCGTCGTTGCCGTCGCCTGAATACGCGAAGTACTCGACATAGCCGTTGTCGATGCCAACCCACAGGCCATCCTCGTTTTCGAACCGAAGCTCGGATCTGTCAGGTGTTTCGTCTACCAACACCTGTAGCCTTGGATCGTTTGCGACATCCTCTCGCCAATCGATTTGGCAATCCAACACCCTCACGTCGCACCACACTCCTGAGGGAGATCGTCCTTGTTCAGTACCTCAACGCCACACTGGATACACCGAATGTACCGTTCCAGATACTCGCTCTGGGACTCATGTTGACGGTGGGGATCAGGATGCTTTCCGGGCACCCAGTCCGTTTTATCGATGACCAGATGCGGGCCGACTCGTTCCGCATTTGGGTGTCTGTCCGACAGTGATTCCTCTATCGAGTTCGTTTGTCTCATTGAGTTCTTGCCTCCGAAGGAGCCCACAGAGCCCCGGTGCGCCTACACCGGGTTTGCTCCGGAGCCGACTGTTAGCTGTGGCTCTGGGAGTCCCCGTGTTTGCAAATTAGAGTTGTAGGGTATTAGATACGTCTAACCCTGAGAATATTGACTGTAGCGTGCTCAGAAGCTATGTACTCTGGTATCCTATCTAAGATATTTATTAGGAGGAGGCGAAACCAGTTGTCGAGACAAACACTAAGATAGCGGTACTCGCAGGCTCGTTGATCAGTGGACGTCGCGACAGCAGGTAGCGCGCGAAATGGTCGTCCTTATCTTCACGATCTCGCACCGCCTGTCTCGATGTCTTCGTTTCCGCGTCGGAGTGAAGATATTTCATCGTCGTGGTGACGCTTTTGTGACGAAGCTGTTCCTTTGCGTGATGAGGACCGATGTGGTTCGCCCAGTAGGTTGCTACCCCGTGACGAATCGAGTACCACGCGATCTCCTTGTGGTCGGGAATCGGAAGATCACCCTCATCGACGAGACGGCTCAATAGGTAGTTGCAAGACTTGGAGCTATACTTGCTACCTTGCTTCGTGAGCCAGAGTCCGTTCCGGTCGTCGTACTTGTCATACGTTGCTCGCTCCTCTAACCACCGTTCGAGGACTCTCGATGTGCGTTTCTTGATCGAGCAGTTCCAATGAGCTTGGTTCTTGATGGACTCGTCTTTGGGGATGGTGATCTCGTTATTCTCAAGATCGATCCAGTCTATGGTGGCTCGACCAACTTCGATGGGACGGAGTCCAGTGTCCAGCGTCACAGCGATAATCGAAGGCTCCTTCCACGAGTTCGCCTGTTCAAACTGTTCGGGTCCGACCTCAGACTTGGGGACACCGAGTCGCTGTGAGACGTGCGTTTTGAGCCGATCACGCTCCTCGGAGGACATCTCACTATGATAGATCTTGACAGAGTTGTATTCCAGCGCGGCTTGGTATAGCGGCTTGAAGGCTGTCCGCCGGAGGTAATCACGTTTGTCGCCGGTAGCCTGACTAAGCTCTGGTTTCGGCTCCCAGTCGTAGTCGGTCCCGTGGATCTGGTTCTGGTACTTGAACAACCGTTGTACCGCTTTGCCGTAGTGAAGCACGCTGGAGTCCGCCATATCGTCTGAGCGATTCAGGAGGCGGATGAACCGGTCTGCGTGGTCTGGAGTGAGAGCTGTGGTGTAGGCGTCTTCGTCCTCCCAGAGCCATCGGAAGACGATCTCAAGCTTGTAGTGTGTTGACTGAAGGGTACTTTCTGCGAGGCCTTGCCCTTTCTCTGGGTGCTTGCCGTATGTGGCAAGCCACCAGAGGAGTTCCTTCTTGAAGTCGTGGTAGTCCTCGACCATGTTGAGCCCATATGCTTCGAGGTCTTCGCGGGAGCGTTCGCTGACGAGCGGGAAGTCGAACTCCACGGACTCCGGAGCTGGTGGAAGACCCTCCCTTGGAGTGCCATCTCCGGCGAGAAGGTTGTTGAGGGGATCTGGCTGGTTGGTCATCGGCAAACCCCTCGGTTTGTTTGTGTGCCATGACACGTTTTGGAATCGCAAGACTGCGCGGCTATCGGGTTGTAGTCTTTTCAGAAGTTGTTGGGCATGGTTCGCCTCTCCTGAGAAGGTCGAAATCAGCCGATAGAGACGCTAAGACCGCGTAAGCCTAGGCCGGAATTTGAATCCGGGGTCTCGTCCTTACCAAGGACGCGCTTTACCGCTAAGCTACCCAGGCACGCATCAATGTGTATCCGGCAATTGTCTAAAGTCGTTTCGATTCAGGGCCGGTGTGTCGGTTAGTATCAGTGGTCGGCGGCGGCCTCGGTTCCGTCCCCGGATGGCTTTTCGGCACCCGCACGGGCCCGAAGGGCGTCGGCGACGTCCTCACCGAGCAGGTGGGCGTTCGGCGGGAGGCCGTCGACGGCCAGTTCGGTCGCGTATTCGCGGAGTGTCGGGGTGGGACGGATGCCGGCGGCGGTGACGCCGGCGACCACGGCGAGCTCCAGAATGTCAGTTTCGAGCGCGGTGTCGAGGCTCTCGTCGTCAGTCGTCTGACGGACTGTCTGGTCGTGGCCGAACGAGCGGACGACAGAGACAGCGGCGTCGGCGGCTTCGGTCCTGGCGAGCAGGTAGAACCCACGCGAGACGAGGATATCGGCGATGAGGATATCCAGATCGGCTGTGTCGCGGTTGCCGTTGACCCAGGGGTCGTCGTGGGCCAGTTGCCGGGTGAGCGAGAGCCCCTCGTAGATAAGCTGAACGCCGGCGGCTCTGTCAGCGACGCCGTCAGCCAGGTCAACCGGTGGGTCGCTGGTTGCGCCCGCGCTGACGAGCGTCAGGACGCCGGGCGCCAGCGACGCGTCGTCAAGACGAGCGTCGATGCGCTCGTGAAGCCGGTCAGGCTCGACATCGTCGACTGCCGCCAACGCCGCTCGGCGAACTGCCGCCACTTCCTCCATTATGAGGGTCTAGCGACGGGAAGGGCAAAGACCTTTGGAAACCGCAGAGTCACAGCAGCCATGGTACAGACCACGAGCGGCGATGGTATCCGGACCCTGACGCTCGACCGGCCCGACCAGCGCAATGCGCTCACCAGTGCGGCGTTACGTGACCTCGAAGCGGCAGTCGAGTCAGCGACCGAGCCAGTGCTGTACCTCCACGGCGCTGGCGAGGCGTTCTGCGCCGGCGCGGACCTCGACGAGGTCAAGGCCCTCGATTCGGAGAGCGCCGAGGCGTTCGCGGCGCTGGGCCAGCGCGTCGCTCACGCACTGGAATCCTACAACGGGGCTGTTGTTGCCGGTATCGACGGCGCGGCACGGGGCGGCGGCGTCGAATTGGCGCTGGCCTGTGATATCCGCATCGCGACGCCCGACGCGACCTTCGCGGAAACGGGGGTCAAACTCGGCCTGTTCGGGGCCTGGGGCGGGACGGCACGGCTCCCCGACATCGTCGGGACCGGCGAGGCGCTGGACATCGCGCTCTCCGGCCGAACGCTCGACGCCGAGACGGCACAACAGATGGGACTGGTCTCACGGGTGACTACGGAGCCACGAGCCGTCGCCGAGGAGGTAGCGGCCGTCGACGCGGACGCGCTTCGAGTACTGAAAGCCCGGATGCGGGACGACGCCGACAGGCAGACGCAGGAGCGCCGTGAACAGCAGGCCTTCGCCGACCTCAGCGCGAAGACGGAGTAGGGAAGGGTACAAGACGACGCCTCGCATACGGGCCGCCAATGGTCGACTGTGAGTACTGCACGGAATCGTTCGACGGCGACGACGCCTATCTCGACCACCTCGCCGACGCCCACGAGGGCGAACTGGGGGCTATCGACCGTCGGCGCGTCGAGGAGCATACCGGGGGCGAGGACGATGGGACCCTTCCGATGGGTCCAATCATCATCGGCATCGTCGTCGTGTTCGCTATCGGACTCACAGTGTACGCGACTCAGCTGAGTGGCGGCGGCAGCAGCGACGCGGACCTCGTCGGGACGGCAGGCGCACAGCCACTTTCCGCAGTCGAGGCCTCCGGAGTCGAAGCGTCGCCACTGGACGACACCGGCGACAGCGACCGACTGGCCGGCGTCGAGCAGTTCCCTGACAGAGGGGCCAACCACGTCGAAGACGGGAGTGCTATCGACTACCAGCGGTTCCCGCCACTCTCCGGCACACACTACGCCTCAACGGAGGATGCAGGCTTTTACGAGGCGACGCCATTGCTTGGCTCGCTCGTCCACACGCTCGAACACGGCGCGGTCATCGTCTACTACGACCCTGCAGAGATTTCCCCCGAAGCCAGACAGAGCCTTCGGGAGTTTTCCAGCGTTCATACCGGTACCTGGCGGAGCGTCGTCGCCGTTCCAAACCCCAACGACGACCCACGGGCGACCTACGTTGTGACGGCGTGGCAGCATGAGCTAACGATGGACAGCTACGACGCCGAAACGGTCCACGCGTTCCTCTCGGAGTATCTTGGTCGCGGCCCGGAGAACCCGGTTCGATAGCGACTAAAACGAAAACAGACTCAGTACAGCGGGTCCGGACCCGGCGGCATCGCTCGCTTGTGGGCGCTCGATTCGTACATCTCACGGACAGTCTCGACAACATCGAGCGGGACACCGAGCTGGTCAGCTGTCCCGGCTGCCGGAACACCGCCGTCGATGTGCAGAGCGAGGATAGAATCGAGTGTGTCATAGTCCATCCCCATCTCGTCAGCGTCGGTCTGGCCGGCCCACATCTCGGCGCTGGCGGTCTTTTCGGCGAGGTCGTCGGGGACGCCGATGTGTTTCGCCAACTGCCGGACTTGCTGTTTGTACAGCGGCGCGATAGGATGGCAGTCGACCGCGCCGTCGCCGTACTTCGTGTAGTAGCCGACCAGCGCCTCGCTGCGGTTCCCGGTCCCGAGGACGAGCGCCTGTTCGTGGTTGCCAACGAGATAGTTCAGCACTGCCCGACAGCGAACCCGGAGGTTGCCGACAGCGAGCTGGTCGCCCTCGGCGTCTGGATAGGCATCAAGGAACGCGTCGACCAGCGGGTTGATTTCGATAACGTCGTACTCGATGCCGAGCAGGTCGTTAGCCACCCGCTCGGCGTCGCTCATGTTGTCAGCCCGGTTGACCTCGCTGGGCATTACGAGTCCGTGAACGGCGTCACGGCCAAGCGCTTCGACGGCCAGATGCGAGACGAGTGTACTGTCGATGCCGCCAGAAAGCCCCAGCACCACGGTGTCGACACCGGCGGCGTCGACCTGTGCCTCGATGAACGAGGTGATATGGTCGCGGTGCGCCTCCAACTCAGCCTCGGAGAACGTCAGATTCAGCGGCTCATCGGCACGGACAATGGATTCGGCCGTTGCCATGTCTTCTAGTTAGACGGACGGAACTAATACCCATCTATCGACCTGATATTTTCGGACGCGCGTCCAGTCAAAACGCTACGTTCAAGTGCAGTCGCTGTTGACAGTTCGGTACAGGGTTCGCAGGTCCGACCGACCTGCAGTCTACCACAGCGCGCCGGTGGTGAACGGTTCCGCAGGAACCGCGAGCCTCGGTGCGCAAGTGGACGGTGCGCGCCGGTGGTCCAGTGGTAGGACATTGCCTTCCCAAGGCAATAGCCCGGGTTCAATTCCCGGCCGGCGCACTCCCTGCGGTCGTTTCAGTCGGTCGCAACGGTGCTGTTCTATGTACGTAGAGAAAATTGTTATATGAGAAGAATGTGTAGTTAGCTAACGTATGCCGCGACCATCCACTCGGCCCCACAATCCCTTCCGGGAATGTAAGAAGTGCGACGAGCCGGTAATTAAAACGGGCGACGAGGAGTTCGAGTGCGTGGAATGCGGTTGGCAGCCAGCCGAGGACAGTCTGCTCTCCTAAGCGAGGATCGAGGACTACCGGCCCCAGTGTGTCGGTCGCTGCTGGATCTCGGTTGTGAGAGAGGTCACCGAACGCGCCGCTACTGTCCCATAAGTACCAGCGGGTAGTGTGAGCCCGCGGACCGCGGGATACTTGTCGGGGCCGGGCATACCCAGTGCCAACAGATGGACGCGCCGCTGTGGACGGAGACACACGCCCCGGAGTTGTCGGAGATCCGCCAGCCGAAGGCCCGCGAGCACCTGCAAGGAGCCATCGAGGAGCCGATGAATCTCCTGGTCCACGGGCCGAAGGGGAGCGGGAAGACGGCCGCTGTCCGGGCCTTTGCCCGGGAGGTCCACGAGAATCCCGACGCGGATTTTACCGAACTCAACATGGCCGACGTGTTCGGCATGACAAAAAAGGAGGTCTCGAACGACCCGCGGTTCGCGTCGTTCATCGACAGTAAACGACGGCGCGAGTCCTCGAAGGCCGACCTCATCAACCACGTTCTCAAGGAGTCTGCCAGCTACTCGCCGGTGTCGGGCAGCTACAAGACCATTCTGCTGGACAACGCCGAGGGGATGCGCGAAGACTTCCAGCAGGCGCTGCGTCGAGTGATGGAGCAGTACTACGAAGCGACGCAGTTCGTCATCGCGACGCGTCAGCCCTCGGCGGTCATCCCGCCGATCCGCTCGCGGTGTTTCCCGGTCGTGATGCGCGAGCCGACCCACGAGGAAACGGCGTCGGTACTGGAAGAGATCGTCACCGCGGAGGGCGTCGACCACGACGACGACGGCATTGAGTACGTCGCCGGGTACGCAGAGGGGGACCTCCGGACGGCAGTGCTGGCCGCCCAGACCACCGCCGAAGCAGAGGGCGAGGTGACGATGGACGCCGCCTTCGAGACGCTGAACGCCGTCGAAGCCGACGACCAGGTCGAGCAGATGGTCGACGCGGCGGAAGACGGGCGTTTTACCGACGCCCGGTCGACACTCGATGACTTGCTCGTCGACGAGGGGTACGGCGCGTCCGACATCCTCGACGACGTGCTGGAAGTGGCCCGGTCACGCTACTCAGGGGACCGGCTGGCCGAGATTCACACGATGGCCGGCGAGACCGATATGGCGCTCGTCGACGCAGCAAACGAGCGAATCCATCTCTCGCACCTCCTCGCACAGCTGGGCGAGCGGTAAGGGCCGGCGTCCAGCCGCTATCGCTCTGGAAGTGCTGTACCGGACACAGCTAGCCGCTACGGCACGTTCCCGTCCCATCGCCGAATCGCCGCACAGCACGGTGATACGGAATCGCGGACGGAGACGGCGTCAACCGCTTCGAAATCCTTTTACGCGCTTCGACGGGTAGATACGGACAACGAACCATGGATATCGACATCATCGAAGAAGACGAGAATCCCATGTTGCACCGCACGGACGTCCGGTTCGAGGTCGTCCACGACGAAGCCACCCCCTCCCGTCTCTCTGTCCGCGACTCTCTTGCGGCCACGCTGAACAAGGATGCCGAGGAAGTCGTCATCCACAAGCTCGACACCAAGTTCGGCATGCGGAAGACGGTCGGCTACGCGAAGGTCTACGACAACCCCGAGTACGCCCGCGACGTCGAGCAGGACCACATGCTCGAACGCAACAAGATCGTCGCCGACGGCGAAGAAGAGGCGGAGGAAGCATAGATGCCACACAACGAGTACTACAGCGACGACGGCGAACTCGACCGCGAGACCTGTCCCCGGTGCGGTGACACCGTCCTCGCCGAGCACGAGGACCGCCAGCACTGCGGCAAGTGCGGCTACACCGAGTGGAAGTAAGGCCGCCCGATGCGTATTCTGGGTATCGAAGGTACTGCCTGGGCAGCCAGTGCTTCGGTGTTTGAGACGCCGGACCCAGCGCAGGTAACCGACGACAACCACGTTTTCATCGAAACTGACGCGTACGCGCCAGACAGCGGCGGCATCCACCCGCGCGAGGCCGCCGAGCACATGGGCGAAGCCATCCCGACCGTCGTCGAGACGGCCATCAAGCACGCACACGAGCGAGCGACTGCTGGCGGGGTGGACGGGAGCGGCGAAACCGGTGCACCAATCGATGCCGTCGCCTTCGCCCGCGGTCCGGGACTGGGACCCTGCTTGCGAATCGTCGCCACGGCTGCCCGGGCGGTCGCCCAGCGCTTCGACGTGCCGCTGGTCGGCGTGAACCACATGGTCGCCCACCTCGAAGTGGGCCGCCATCGCTCGGGCTTCGATTCGCCGGTGTGTCTGAATGCCTCCGGCGCGAACGCCCACATTCTGGGCTACCGGAACGGCCGGTACCGCGTGCTGGGCGAGACGATGGACACCGGCGTCGGCAACGCCATCGACAAGTTCACGCGCCACATCGGCTGGTCCCATCCCGGCGGGCCGAAGGTCGAACAGCACGCCCGCAACGGCGAGTACCACGAACTGCCCTACGTCGTCAAGGGGATGGACTTCTCCTTCTCGGGCATCATGAGCGCCGCCAAGCAGGCCGTCGACGACGGGGTCCCGATAGACGATGTCTGTCGCGGGATGGAGGAGACCATCTTCGCGATGCTGACGGAAGTCTCCGAGCGGGCGCTGTCGCTGACCGGGGCCGACGAACTGGTGCTCGGCGGCGGCGTCGGCCAGAACGACCGCCTCCAGCGGATGCTCGGCGAGATGTGCGAGCAACGCGGGGCAGAATTCTACGCTCCGGAAAACCGCTTCCTGCGGGACAACGCCGGGATGATAGCGATGCTCGGTGCAAAGATGTACGCAGCCGGCGACACCGTCGCCATCGAGGACTCGCGCATCGACTCGAACTTCCGGCCAGACGAGGTGGCTGTCACCTGGCGCGGTACCGAGGAGTCGGTGGACAGCTACCGGATGGGAGGCGACGAAGTTCAGGGTGCGGAGGCGACTGTCCGCTTTGACGGCGACCGAGTCATCAAGGAACGCGTGCCACGGAGCTACCGCCACCCGACGCTGGACGAGCGCCTCAGGATTGAGCGGACCCGTCAGGAAGCCCGGCTCACCAGCGAGGCGCGCCGTAACGGCGTCCCGACGCCGCTCGTGCGGGACGTAGACCCACAGGAGTCACGCATTGTCTTCCAGCGCGTGGGCAACACAGACCTCCGCGAGGGGCTGTCAGAAGCCCGTGTCGCGGACGTGGGCCGCTGGCTCGCTCGCATCCACGACGACGGCTTCGTGCACGGCGACCCGACGACGCGGAACGTCCGGGTCGGTAGCCATGGCGAGCAGGCAGACCGGACGTTCCTCATCGACTTCGGCCTCGGCTACTACACGCAGGAGGCCGAGGACCATGCGATGGACCTTCACGTCCTCGCCCAGTCGCTCGCCGGAACCGCGGACGACCCCGAGACGCTGCTGTCGGCCGCCGAGGACGCCTACCGGACCGAGAGCGACCACGCCGATGCGGTGTTCGCCAGCCTCGACGACATCGAGGGTCGGGGCCGGTATCAGTAGAAGGGGACGCAATTGAAGGAGTGAATAACTGTCAGTGGTGGTACGCATACCGCGGCCGGAGGCCGCGGTTTCACGCGAATCGCGGAGCGATTCGCGCCTTTTTCGCCCACGTTTTTCGAGGAGCCGTCCCCGCAGCGAGCGAAGCGAGCGAGGAACGGTGACGATGAAAAAGGTGGTGGACAAATGGTTTAACCTCGGCCCGAATAGAACGCAGTATGGCAGAAAAACCCCAGTCGGGAACGTTGTTCGGCGTGCCGTACAACTTCGAACGACCGAGCCTCAAGCGGTTGGTGTCGGCCTATTGGAAGCCGGGCGATGATATGCTGGTCGAGAAGCCGTTCGGCATCGGCTACACCCTGAACCTGGCGAACTGGCGCTCGTGGGTCGTGCTGGCGGTCGCCGGCGTGATGCTGTATCTCGAACGCGGCGGCAGCAGCGAGGAGTTCGACTCCGAGAGCGAGGACGAACCGGTCGAAGTCGTCGTCGACTGATACAGAGTGTTGTAGCGGTTTCCCGGTACTGCCGACCCAGGGTCGGCACTGTCCGGAACGAATCTACAACAGTCCGTCTGAACTGACTTTCGACGGCTCTTTTATCGCCGGTCGCTGTGTGCCGGTATGCTCAATTTTGTCACGACCAACCCCGGAAAAGTCCGAGAGGCGACCGAGTATCTCGACGACGAGGTCGAACAGTTCGACTTCGACTATCCGGAAGTCCAGGCTGACGACCTGAAAACGGTCGCAGCCGAGGGAGCGCGGGCGGCCTACCGAGCGGCAGACGGGCCGGTCATCGTCGACGATGCGGGATTGTTCATCGACGCCTTCGACGGGTTCCCCGGGCCGTACTCCTCCTACGTCGAGGACACTGTCGGCGTGGAACGCGTCTGGCGCATGACCGAGCCGGAGGACGACCGCACGGCGGCGTTCAAGACAGTCATCGCCTACTGCGACGGGGATGGCTTCGAGGCGACACCGGACCCGGACGGCATCGACCGCGAGGACCGGCGCGGACAGGACCTGTCGGCTGACGACCGCGGTGCAGCGACGACGGACGAGCAGGTCCACGACGGAAGCGCAGCGCAGAGCAGCGAGACAGTCCCGGTCAAACTGTTCGAGGGGCGCGTGAACGGCGAAATCGTCGCCCCGCGCGGCGAGGGCGGGTTCGGCTTCGACCCCATCTTCGAGCACGACGGAACGACGTTCGCGGAGATGAGCACCGAGCAGAAGAACGCGATATCCCACCGCGGGCGGGCACTGGCGAAGTTCGCGGAGTGGTACGGTGAGCGGTAGCGAACCGTCCGTCGAGGGATGGGACTCATCCCTCGGAAGTTCCAGCGACGAGGGACCGATGGCGCTGGAACCCGGAGCGACAACGGTCGCGGAGTGGTACGGTGAGCGGTAGCGACGTACCGGTCGTCGGGACCGGTGGCACTGCTTTGATAACCGGTGCGTCAGCGGGCATCGGCGAAGCGTTGGCACGCGAATTCGCCGCACGCGGACACGACGTAGTACTGGTCGCCCGGAGCGAGGGGAAACTGGAGCGGTTGGCCGACGACCTCGAAACGAGGGGCATCACGGCGACGCCAGTCACGATGGACCTCGATCACGCGGCGGCCGCCGAGGATCTGTACGAGGAGGTGACCGAGCGCGGTCTGGACATCGATGTCCTCGTCAACAACGTCGGCGTGGGGACCTACGGGCCGTTCGCCGAAAGTGACCTCGACGAGGAGCGAACGCAACTGCAGCTGAACGTCATGCTCCCCGTCGAGCTGACGCGATTGTTCATAGACGAGTTCGACGACGGCGGCGCGGTTATCAACGTGGGTTCGGTCGCCGGGTTCCAGCCGGGGCCGAACCTCGCTGGCTACTACGCGAGCAAAGCGTACATCAACAGCTTCAGCGAGGCGTTGGCCGAGGAATTACGGGAGACACCGGTCGACGTGACGGTGGTCTGTCCTGGCCCGGTCGACACGGCGTTCCAGGAACGGGCTGGGATGGGGGACTCGACAGTCGGGTCCGTCGCCTCGAATACGCCCGAGGCAGTCGCAACGGCGGCCTACGAAGGGGCCGCCGCTGGCGAGACTGTCGTGATTCCGCGGCGGTCGATGCGGCTTATCGACCGGCTGGTCAGGGTGACGCCGCGCTGGGTCGTCCGGCGCGTCGCAGCGCTGGTCAATCAGGATCGGTAAATAATCAAGTACGAGAACGCCATCGGACCTGGGCTTGTGTCGCTTTGTACTAGGCCTTCGTCCACTAATTCTTTTTCAATATCCGAGAATTAGACTGGAACATTATTAAACACTGTAAGAAAAGGGTGCGTATGCTCACAGACCCGGTCGGACAGTACAAAACGGTGATACGTGAATCACTGGACCTCTTCGGCGTCTCCGGTTCGGTCGAACGGAAGGTGCTTGCAGCCGTCGGTCTGCAGTTTGCCGCTTCGGTCGCGCTGGCAGTCGTCTCTCTCGTCGCCAGCGGGACCGTCCGATTCGTCGTCACGGGCGTGTTGCTCGCTGGTGCTATCGTCGCGTTCGCCAACACGGTGTTCATCACCCGCGAGGACTTCGTCGAGCCAATCACAGCCATGGCCGCGGGTGCGGACCACATCGCGTCCGGCGAGCTTGATGTCGAACTGCCCGAGAGCGAGCGGGACGACGAGGTCGCCGAACTGCTCTCATCGTTTCGATCGATGCAGTCCTACCTGCTGACGGTGTCCCGACAGGCTGACGCGCTCTCCCGACAGGAGTTCGACGCCGATGTCCTCGACGAGGACGTCCCCGGAGCTTTCGGACAGTCGCTGGAGAAGATGGCCACCAGTATGGACGACTACACCACCGAACTGAAGACCATGACCAGCGATCTCGAACGGCGCTCCCAGGCGCTCAACGACCTCGTCGTCGCCTTCGGTGACGCCGCCGAGCAGGCGAAAGACGGGGACCTGACGGCCACTATCGACGAGAACTTCCAGGCCGACGACGAGCAGTTCGACGCTGTCGTCGAGAACTACAACGACCTCGTGACGACGCTGGGGGAGACAGTCGCCACCGTCGCCGCGTTCGCAGAGGACGTCGACGAGACGAGCGATCATGTCACCCGGAGCGTCAAGGAGATAGACGACGCGAGCGACGAGATCTCCCGGTCGGTGCAGGAGATATCGGCCGGAGCCAGCCAGCAGGCGTCGCGTCACGACGACGTCGCCTCGGAGATGAACAGGCTGTCTGCCACCGTCGAAGAGATCGCCGCAACCGCGGAAAACGCGGCCGACACCGCCGAGAAGGCGACACGACGTGGCCGCGAGGGACGTGCGGACGCCGAGCAGGCGATCGACGAACTCGACGAGATGGAGGCTCGTATCGACGACATCGCCGTTGCGGTCGAGAGTCTGGTCGATCAGATCAGCGAAATCGACGACATCGTCGAGGTCATCACGGACATCGCCGAGCAGACCAACATGCTCGCACTGAACGCCTCCATTGAGGCGGCTCGCGCGGACGCAAGCGGAGACGGATTCGCTGTCGTCGCCGACGAGGTGAAGACGCTCGCCGAGGAGACCCGCGACGCCGCGACGGACGTGTCGGACCGCATCGAATCAGTCCAGCACGAGGCCAGCGAGACCGTCAGCGACGTAGAGGCGACGAATCAGCAAGTGACCGACAGCGCCGCGACCATCGAGTCGGCGCTCCGGGACTTCGAGGACATCGTCGACGTGCTCGGCGAGGTCAACGATTCGATTCAGGAGATATCGGGAGCTACCTCCGAACAGGCAGAGACCACGCAGGAGGTCGTCGATATGGTCGATGAAGTCGCGACTGTGAGCGAGCAGACCAACGAGGAGTCCGAGGCCGTCGCCGCCGCGACCGAGGAACAGACCGCGACAATTACCGAAGTGACCACCGAAGTACAGGAGATGGCGGCCCAGACCGACGAGTTGCGTGAGGTACTTGCGAAATTTGACGTTGCCGAGGGCACGAACGGGCCATCGGGAGCAGGCGCCACAACCACCGTAACGACGGCTGACGACTGAGCAGCAAAGTCACCGGCTACGCGCGTGGGTCCCGGTCCGGACCGGGATACTCGCCGTCCTCGACGACTGGGTACAGTGACTCTGGGTCGAACAGGCGGGCGAAGGCGTCCGGTGGTCTGACACTCAAAGACATATGACGGTTGAGCGACGCGCTGGTCCGGGCGCTCCGCAGGTCGTCATCGTATGAGAGCAGGTGCTGTGCGCCGCCCCGGTAGGCCGAAGCCAGCGCGGGCTGGTCGCCGGCCGGATGGTCGACGATGTCACAGTCGGGTTCGATCCGCGCCCGCCAGTCAGCCGCCAGGTCGGCGTCGGCGAGGTCGGCGATGACGGCGCTGGCATCGTCTAACAGGTCGTCACTCGCGACGAGCGTGACCCACGAGTGCCGGCGGATATGGTCGATAGCGGCACGGGCATCGCTGTCTGGCCCACACAGCAGATCGGCGGCGAGGACATCGGCGTCGGCGACGACACGCGCCGGGGACGGCTCACGCATCGTCGTCCTCCGCCCGGTGCTCGTCGAGGGCCGCACGGACAGCGTCGACCGTGGTCTGGTGGTCCGCCGCGCGTTCGAACAACGTCGCCCAGGTCATAGCAGGAAGCAGTAGCTGAACGGGCAAAAAGCCGTGTCGTCTGTCGTCCGTCGGCCGCCTGTCTGACGGGCATTTATGTCTACCGGTAGCATTCCACCCGGTACGGGCGCGCTTCCACGGCTCCAGTGGACGTCGGTGCCACTGCGTGCCATCCTATCCTCCCCAGACGCGCCCGGACACCGCGATCCTCCCTTTCATATTCTACTCCCCCCGGCTTTTGCCACAGACAGCAAGCGCTATCGTCCTGCAAAGAGGCGATAACGCGAGAGATGCCCCCAGAATCTCAGGCTGACGCGTCGCCCCGGAGCGTCGCTCGAATGTCGTCCAGCCCGCCGGGATCAGCCATGATCGCGACACTGTCGCCGGGTTCGATTTCAGTCTGAGGGAGCGGAATCGTCATCGGTTCGTGGTCTTTGCCGTGTGCGTAGATGTGTGCGTCGCCGGGCAGTTCCACTTCGACGACGCGTTTCCCGACAAACGGCGAGCCGTCGGGAATGCGGATACTCGCGACCGAGAGTTGTTCGGTCAGGTCGGCGAGGACGTTGAAGTCACCGCCCAGCAGCGCCGTCTTCGCGCCGGCCGCGCCCAGCCGCTCGGGGTAGATGATCTCGTCCACGTCGGCGGCGTACTTCTCGTAGATCTCCTCACGGTAGTCGGCGTCAATCCGCAGAACGGTCCGACAGCCAAACTCCTTACCGATCATACAGGCGGTGAAGTTCGTGTTCAGGTCGCCCGTGAGACCACCGATAGCGTCCGCAGTTTCGATGCCAGCATCGATAAGGACGCTCTCTTCGTTGCCGTCACCCTGGATAGTCTCGAACCCGGTCTCCGTGGCCCGTTCGACTTTCACAGGGTCGTTGTCGACGATAACAACCTCGTGGCCCTCGCTCTGTAGAATCCGTGCGGTCCGGATGCCGACGCGGCCATAGCCAACGATAACGAACTTCATGGACGACGGTACGACGGCCACCATTAAAAATGTGAACGGGTGACAGGGTGGCGCGCGTTAGCCTTCTGTCGTCGCGGCTTCTTCGGTCGCGTTGTCCGTTTCGTCAGTCTGGTCGCTTTCGTCAGTCTCCTCGGTTCCGTCTTCGGTCGACTCTTCAGTCTCGTCCACTGGCGGCTCTTCGGTCTCGTCCGCTGGCGGTTCCTCGGTCTCGTTCGCGGGCGGCTCTTCAGTCTCGTTCGCGGGCGGTTCTTCAGTCTCGTCCGCTGGCGGTTCCTCGGTCTCGTTCACGGGCGGCTCTTCAGTCTCGTTCGCGGGCGGCTCTTCGGTCTCGTCCGCTGGCGGCTCTTCAGTTTCGTTCGCGGGCGGCTCTTCGGTCTCGTCCGCTGGCGGCTCTTCGGTCTCGTCCGCTGGCGGCTCTTCGGTCTCGTCCACTGGCGGTTCTTCAGTCTCGTCCACTGGCGGCTCTTCAGTCTCGTTCTCAGTCGGCTCTTCAGGCACGTCGACGGCCGGCTCGATAGTGATCTCGGCGAACGCGCCGTCGTCGCGCGTGAAGACGCTATGAGTGTACGTATCCGGCTCGACACCGGTCGTGTCGACGGTGAACGTCACGTTGGTGGATTCGTTCGCGTCGAGGGTCACAGACTCGGAGGCCAGCGGCTGGCCACCCAGTCGGAACTCAACGGCCTGTGTCGTGTTGAAGTCGTTCGGGTTGGCGACGGACGCGTCGACGGTGACGTTGTCACCGGCGGTAGCGTTCGTCGGTGCGTCAAGGCTCTCCAGCGTGAACGGGTCGGAGACAGTAATCGCGGCGACCTGTCCGTCGTCGCTAGTGAAGACACCGTGGCGGTAGTCACCGGATTCAATGCCGGTCGTCTCCGTGGAGAACTGGACTGTGGTGGTCTCGTTGGGCTCAAGCGTGACGAGCGTCCGGTCGACGACAGCGCCGTCGAACCGGAACGCCACGGATTCAGTCACCGAGGTGTTCTCGTTGTTCGTGACCGTTGCGGCTACGTCAGCAGTCGAGTTCGGTGCGACGCTCTCCGGGGCAGTCAGGGAGTCGACGGCGACGCCTGTGTTCCCGGCTTGTTCCGATGGCGATGCCTGTTGCGCTGTCACGCCCGGTACAGCCCCGACCTGTGCGGTGAGGCCGCCGACGACGAGTAGCGCAGCGAAAACGGCAAGTGTGCGAGTGTTTATCATGAGTTGGTCATGCAGTGATCGGCAGGCAATGCGAACGATGCAACGAATGAGCAACACATAAACCGGCGAGACAGTTCAATAGATCATAACAACCTGCTAAGCCGTCATCCGTTACTGCCGGCTCGGGAAAGTGAGGCTGAGCGACACTCACCCAGTGTTAAATTGTTTTGCTGGTGGTTAAGATCTCGACGGAGAAGCTCGCGAGACAGTGTGTAACGCCGGAAAGCAGCCGCTGTTACCGCTCAGTAGGAGTGTCCATGTCACTTTCAGACACACAAACGAGCATCGCAGTGACCAGACGGAGAGTGCTACCGCACCTGTGACGACACCCTTTCGACACCGGTTTACCCGTCGACAGTAGAGGATGCGATGACCATGCGCGTGACGTTTCTCGGGACGAGTGGGGCCGTGCCGACGACCCAGCGCAACACGAGCAGCATCTTCGTCAACCGCGACGGCGACTACCTCCTCTTCGATTGCGGCGAGGGCACACAGCGACAGATGATGCGCTACGGCACTGGCTTCGCTATCGACCACCTGTTCGTCACGCATCTCCACGGCGACCACGTGCTCGGGATTCCGGGACTGCTCCAGACGTGGGATTTCAACGAGCGCGAGCGCGCCATCGCCATCCACACGCCAGCAGGCACACGCGGGAACATCAAACAGCTCATTCAGGCCAACGGGACGACCCCCTCGTTTCCCGTCCGTATCAACGAAGTGTCGGCCGGCGACGTAGTCCTCGACCGGTCGGAGTACGAGATTCGGGCCATCGAGACGGCCCACCGCTGTGCCAGCGTCGGCTACGTCCTCGATGAAGACGACCGGAAGGGGAAGTTCGACCGGGAGAAAGCCGAAGAGGAGTTCGGCATCCCGCCGGGGCCGAAGTACTCCAAGCTCCACCGCGGTGAGGCCGTCGAACACAAGGGTGAGACTATCCAGCCGGAGGCCGTCGTCGGTCCGGCCCGTCCGGGCCGCCGATTCGTCTACACCGGCGATACGCTGCCGACGGAGAGTGTCATCGAGGCGAGCGAGGACGCAGACCTCCTCATCCACGACGCTACCTTCGCAGAGGACCGGAAAGAGCGAGCGAAGGCGACGGCCCACTCCACTGCCCGGGAAGCCGCCGACGTGGCGCGACAGGCCGGCGCATCGACGCTGGCACTAACCCATATTTCGACGCGCTATGCCGCGAGCGCCGACGAGCTAGTCGACGAAGCCCGCGACGCGTTCGACGGCGAGGTCGTGCTCGCCGAAGACGGGATGGAGCGCCGCGTCGAGTTCCCGGACGCGGACGAGTACTGATGAGATAGTGCAGCATTTATTCCTCGAAGCGATAACGAAGCCATGACACACAGATTAGTCCACGTCGGTCTGGGGGGCCAGGGGTCCACCTGGGCGACAGACGCGATTCCGCCGAACGTTCACGACGACCGAATCGAGGTCGTCGCTGCGGTCGATACCGACCCGGAACGGCACGAACTGGCAGAGCAGGAACTCGGACTGTCGCCCGAGGAGTGCTACACCGACCTCGAAACCGCGCTCTCGGAGCGGCCGGCCGACATCTGTTCTATCGTGACCCCGCCGTCGACCCACGAGGCCGTGGTGGAGACAGCACTCGCCCACGACCTGCATATCATCTCGGAGAAGCCGATTGCCGACACACTGGAGGCGTCGGTTCGGGTGGCCGAGAAGGTCGAAGAAGCCGGCAAGAAGATGGGCGTCACCATGAGCCACCGGTTCGACCGCGACAAGACGACGTTCCGCCGGGCCGTCGAGGAAGCCGGCGACATCGATTATCTGACGGCCCGGTACACGGGCAACGTCCGCGAGCGCGGCTTCTACGCCGACTACGTCTACGAGATGGACAATATGCTCCTGCTCGACGGCGCAATCCACCACCTCGACATCCTCGCATCGCTGGCTGATTCGCCCTGCGAGCGGGTGTACGCCGAGACGTGGACGCCGGAGGAAGCAGACTACGACGGTGACTGCAGCGGCCTCGTGACGCTGCACTTCGCCGACGGGACCCGTGCACAGTACGAGGGCAGCTATGCCAACGCGACGACGCTGAACGGTTGGGGACACGAACAGGTCCGCGCCGAGTGTTCGGACCAGACGGTCCTCCTCGACCGCCGCGATGTCGAGCGATTCCACGCCGACGCGTACGACACCGGGAACTTCGAGAGCATCGGCAAGGGCGACGGCAAGACGGTGCCGCTGGCCGAACGGCCCCACTGGAAGAACGCCTGGCTCATCGAGCAGTTCTGTGACTGGGTCGACGGCGGCGAGCCGATGCCGACGAACGTCGACAGCGTCCTCCAGTCGATGGCTATCGTCTTCGCCGCCATCGAGAGTAGCGAAACCGGCGAGGCCGTTGACGTGCAGGCGCTGCTTGACGACGCCCGCGCAAACGCCTGATTTCAGGCGCTACGCCGATTCACCCCGGAACACGCCACCGCGGGGCTCGTACTCCATCTCTTCACAGACAGCGTCGGCCACATCCGCGCCCCACTCGCGTTCGACGAGGTGGACAGCGAGGTCTAGCCCGGACGTGACACCGCCACAGGTTAGAACATCGCCGTCGTCGACGACCCGGGCGCCAACCACCGTCGCCTCGGTCGCCCGCAAGTCCTCGATTGCGCCGCCGTGTGTCACTGCGGGTCGACCCTTGAGCAAGCCGGCCCGGGAGAGAACCATCCCGCCGGTACAGACGCCGGCGACAGTCGTACCTCGGTCGTGTGCCGCTGCGACAGCGTCGGGCAGGTCCCCGCGTTCGGTCTCCGTCCAGACGCCGGCCTCGCTTCGGTCGTTCCACCCGCCGCCGGCCACGACAAGCAGGTCTGGGGCCACGTCGGCGAGCGGCCCGTCAGGTTCGATTCGGAGCCCATGGCTCGCAGTGACGATGTCACTCTCTCGGGCTGAACGGAGCGTCACATCCCACGACGCGCCAAAGCGCGCCGCGTTCTCGAACACCTCGTAGGGGCCGATGGCATCCAGTTCGTCGAACCCGTCGAAACAGGCGATTGCAACAGTGTCCATGCCCTCGATACGGCTGACGGCGAGAAATAGCCCGGTGGCTTCAAGCGACTCGGTACCATCCGACAGGCATCCGGAGTGTTCTTTGAGGACGCCACCGAGCGAGTAGGTATGTCCCATCCGTTTCACATCGTCGACGTATTCGCACAGGAGCGATACGCCGGGAACCAGCTCGCCGTCGTGACCGATGCCGGCGACCTCCACGAGGACGAAATGCAGGCCATCGCCGCCGAGATGAACTACTCCGAAACGACGTTTGTTACCGGCGAGCCGACCGACGGTGCGTGGCCGGTCCGCATCTTCACTCCGGCGGCCGAGATACCCTTCGCTGGCCACCCGACGCTCGGGACGGTCCAGGTCATCCGGGATCATCTGGCCGACGGAAACCCCGAAACGGTGACGCTGGACTTGCCTGTCGGCGAGGTCCCGGTCGAAGTGCGAGAGCGCGACGGCCGCGAGACCCTGTGGATGACACAGCAGGCCCCCGAGTTCGGCGAGCAGTTGGCCCACGAGGACCTCGCCGCTGTGCTCGGCCTGCCGGCTGACCAACTGGACCACGATTGGCCGGTCGAAATCGTCTCTACAGGGCTGGCGACGATTGTCGTCCCGGTGGCCGACCGCGACGCGCTGGAAGCCATCGACCTGGACCGCGACGCCTACGACGCCGTGACCGGCGACCGAGACGCGAAGAACGTTCTGGCGGTCTGTCGAGAGCCGCGGAGCGAGGACAACGACCTCGCCGTCCGCGTGTTCGCGCCGTTCTACAACGTACTGGAGGACCCCGCGACTGGCTCCTCGAACGGCTGTCTGGCCGCGTATCTCGCCCGCCACGAGATGCTCGGAAGCCCTGCCGTCGAGGCCCGTGTTGAGCAGGGCTACGAGATGGGGCGACCGTCGCTGTTGCATCTCTCGACCGACGGCAGCGGCGAGGATATCGGCGTCCAAGTCGGCGGCAGCGTCGTCGCCGTCGCTCGCGGCGACCTGCTGTAAGTAGCCGCGACAGCCGGGTTTCCGGCACACTCATTTCGTCCCGTCCATAACGCCGCGGCATGGACCTCGCACACACCGCAATCTGCGTCTCTGACCTCGACCACACGATGGATTTCTACGAGGCGCTGGGCTTCGAAGAGACGAATCGTTTCACGCTAGACGGCGTGGAGAACGTCTATCTCGGCCGGGACGGCGACGGAGACTTGCAACTGCGCCACGACCCCGACCGAACCACCCCGGTCGCGCCGAACCGCGCCGACGTGGACCACATCGCGTTCACCGTCGACGATGTTGCGGAAACCTTCGAGACGGCCATCGACGCCGGCGCTGCGCCGGTGCTCGAACCGACTGAAGTCGACGCCGCCGACGCGTTCGCCGCCTTCGTCGAGGACCCCGAGGGGTACACGCTGGAGTTCTACCACTGGCTCTGAGTAGCGGCGTCCGTACGAACGAGCGGGTGATGGTCACCCGAACAGCGAGCGAGCGCGACTGCGCCACAGCGTTGCCGCCCGGACGGCGACGAGTCGGGCCGACGTGGACACGGCAACGAGGAAGCCGCCGAAGCCGACGAGACACGTCACGGCGGCCACGCTGGCAACGACAATCGGGGAGAAGCCGGCACGCGTAAGGCCCGCAACGGCCCCGGTCGTGAGTGCAAACGAGACGCCGAGGCCGACGGTGAGGGCTGTTGCTACCTTGGGTTCTATCGGAATCCGTCCGAAGACAGACCGGGAGTAGTAGAGGACGTATCCAAAGATGACCAGATTCATGACGGCGTATCCGGCGGCCCCGGCAACGGCTCCGAACTCCGCACCGAATATCGCTGGGACTGGAACGCTGAACACAAGCCCGTAGAGCTTCGTGCGGAAGCTCACGCTCGGTTTCCCGACACCCTCAATGGCGTGTGAGGCGAGCGTCCAGAAGCCGCGGAGAATGTTCACGCCCCCGACGAGCAGGACGGTCGCCGAGAAGACGGTCTCCGAACCGGCGAAGGCGATCCGCGCAACCACGTCGTGGGCGGCTAGCAAGTAGCCGAAAACGACGAAGGTGACACCTGTCCCGCCGGTGACCGCGCCGTCGAGATAGGCGAGGTGCGTGTCGCCAGCGGAGGAATCCCCGCTGACCTTCGTGAGCAGTGGGGAGGAGAGATGCCAAGAAATCGTCGCGCCGAAGTCGGCGAACCGGTCAGCGGCCTCGTAGATGCCGACGGCCGCCGGGGTCGCGACGATGCCCAGCACGTACACCGGCATATTGTACGACAGGCGGTCGAAAATCTGGTCTGGGACACTCCACTTGGCGAAGTCCCAGGCGCGCTCGGCGGCGTGTCGGTCCGGCAGGGTCGGGACGACACCCAGCGCGACAGCGACAGGACCGAGCACTGCAAGCCGAACTCCGGCGACGATAAGCAGCAAGTCGCCAGCGGTCGCCAGTGTCGGGGCCAGCGCCAGCAAGATGACGAGTTGGATAGCGCTCTGCGTACTGGTGAGCCATGTCTCCACGCTCGGGTAGCCGATGGCACCGACCAGGCTCGACACAATCATCGACAGCGCGACCGAAACCGCAAACAGGCCGATTGGGGCGAGAAGCCCCGGCGAAACCACCGTATTGCGGACGATTGCGCCGGCCAGCGCGGCCACGATTACACCGACGATGAGGAGATATCCGAGGGCAAACAGCGCGGCGAGGCCGAGATACGGGCCGACGAGTTCGCCCCGTTCGCTGCCGACCTTCTTCAGTGTCTGGCTGATACCCCGAATCGGACGCAGGACCAGCGAGACAGAGAGGGCGATAAAAAAATACGTCCCGGTCGCCGCAGGCGACGTGACGAACGCGTAGACGATGCCGCTGAGAACGAACAGCGTCGTCGACAGCAACGCTCCGCTGGTCGTCAGAATAGAGGAATCCAGCAGGTCTATCTCGTTGCCGTCGCGCTGTTCGACCATCGACCGAGTATCAGTGCTGGGGGCGGAAAACGGTGCGGTGGTTACAGTGGCAGGAGACACACCCATGTGCCAGGAGCGGGTGCTCCTCGTTCGCAGTCAGTCACAGAAGACACCCGCTCACGGCTCACTTCGTTCACCGTTCGCGTTTTCCGAGGTTCTCACTTCATTCGAACCTCGCGACGCCAGGACTGGGATTTGAACAGATGGGAGACGTTCCGGGCGTGTGGCCGCCACTTCGTTCGGCCGTTCCGGGGCTGCGACTACCGTGCTCAAATCCCAGTCGTCAGCGTTTCACGACTGCTGGCTCGGTCGTCGCTGTCGCTCCTTACTCGCAGTCAGTCGCAGAAGACGCCAGGACTGGGATTTGAACCCAGAATCCCGAAAGGGAACACGCTTTCCAGGCGTGCGCCTTACCGTTCGGCCATCCTGGCTCGTGTTTCAAGAGTGCGAGGGCGGGCGATTAAGGGCTTTCGTTTCCGAACAGCCGTGACTGCATGTGGTTGGCGGCAAACGTCGCCCCGACACCGACGGCGACAGCGACACCAGCTTTGGCTGGTATCGACACCGGCGTCCCGGCCAGCAGTTCGTAGCCCTGAATGAGAACCAGAAACGCGAGGCCCCCGACGACGCCCCACAGGAGGCTGGCCTTCGTTCGCGGGTCCATCAGCGCCCTCCGCTCCGTGTTGTTGTCTCGGCAGGTACTGTCCGTGCGGGCCGTCCCATAGACGAAGCGGTGGCCGCCGCGGCTAAAACCCCGCCGGAATCAGCGCAGGACGATGGCGAGAGCCTGCATCAAGAGGAAGCTGACAGCGGGAGAGCCGCGACGCGGCCGCTTCGGGTCAGACGAGCACGTCGACCTCGTACCCCTCGTCAGTGAGCGCGTCAATGAGTTCATCGACGTGGTCGTGGCCGCGAGTCTCCAGGTCCAGTTCGACCTCGGCCGAACTCATCGCCACGTCGCGACTGGTCCGGTCGTGCTCGATGCCGTAGATGTTGACCTGCTCGCGCGAGAGGACCTCGACGAGCTCTTCCAGCGCGCCGGGCCGGTCCTGGAGGACGGTTCGGATCTTGAGATAGCGGCCAGTCTCGACGAGGCCACGCATGATGACGTTGGTCAACATATTCAGATCGATGTTCCCGCCACACAGCGCGGGGACAATCGTCTCGTCGTCCCCGAAGTCGAACTTCTCCTCCATGACGGCGGCCAGCGCGACGGCACCCGCGCCCTCGGCGAGTGTTTTCGAGCGCTCTAACAGCGTCGTCAGGGCGACAGCGATTTCCGAGTCCGACACCGTCACGACCTCGTCGACGCGCTCGCTGATGACCTCGAACGTCTGCTCGCCGGTAGTACGAGTGGCGATGCCGTCGGCGATGGTCTCGACGCTATCACGCTCGATACGGTGGCCCTTCTCCAGAGATTCGGCCACGCTAGACGCCCCCTCGGCCTGGACACCGATGACGCGGATGCGTTCGTCCTTACCTTTGAGCGCCGTGGCGATGCCGCTGATGAGTCCGCCGCCGCCGATGGGAACGACGACCGTATCAACGCCGGGAAGGTCCTCGTAGATCTCCAGTCCGATGGTCCCCTGCCCTGCCATCACTTTCTCGTCGTCGAAGGCGTGGACGTAGGTCCGGCCCTCCTCGCGCTCGAGTTCGTGGGCGTGTTCGGCGGCCGCGTCGTAGTCCCGGCCGTGGAGGACCACGTTACCGCCGTAGCTCCGGGTCGCCTTCACCTTCGATACTGGTGCTCGTTCCGGCATCACGACCTTCGAGTCGACACCAATTCGCGTGGCGGCCAGTGCAACTCCCTGAGCGTGGTTGCCGGCGCTCGCCGTGACGACACCGGCTTCCCGTTCAGCGTCCGAGAGCGATGCGATGCGGTTGGTCGCGCCCCGGATCTTGAACGACCCCGTCCGCTGGAACAGTTCTAATTTGAGATGGATATCCGCGCCCGTCATCGCCGAAAACGTGTGCGAGTAATCAAGCGGTGTGTGCCTAGCCGTCTCGGAGACGGTGTCCTGTGCCGCGAGGACATCCTCAAATGAGAGCATGGGAGTGCCTATTCACCGGACCATGTTATACTGTGGGCCGACTATGCGGTCGCGACGGCTGCGACAGTCGCAACTACACGGGTAGTGTCCTGAAACGGAAAGGGGGAGCGTGTGACTGCACGCGGGAGAACGAACGCGATTGACTTAAATCCCGTCGTAGCGCGGTGAAAGTGAAAGTGCAGGATAGCGGCCGGGTGAGGGACTCACCCTGTTGCTCGTTTCCTGCGGGGCCGTCGACTATCCGGACAGAACTGTTTTACATTCGGTATCCCAGAACGTAGTAGATGGATACCTGGCTGCGACGGACGCTACTGTACATCGTCGCGCTTGGCGGCATTATTCTGGGGTACGCGTTCGCGTACGACTACGGAATGGCGACGTTCGAGAACGACCCGCAACCGTTCCTGCGGTCGCTTCGCGTCGTGGTCGAAACGTTCACCACGACTGGGTACGGCTCGGACGCACCGTGGAGCACCACGGAGATGCGGCTGCTCGTCATTGTCATGGATATCACCGGCGTCGTGCTCATTTTCCTCGCGCTTCCGGTGTTGCTGTTTCCGCTGTTCGAAGAGGCGATGACGACGACAGCCCCGAACACCGTCGAGAACGGCCTCAGCGACCACGTCGTCATCTGTCAGTTTTCTCCCCGAGGTGAGACGCTCGTCACCGAACTCGACACCTGGAACGTCGACTACGTCATCGTCGAACCGGACCGGAACCGGGCCAACAACCTCTACGAAGACGGGTACTACGTCATCCACGCCGACCCGCAGTCCGTTGACGGGCTCGAACGGGCCCATCTGTCGTCCGCCCGCGCGGTCGTGGCCGACGCGTCCGACCAGGTGAACACCAGTATCATCCTCACCGCCCGCGAGGTCGACGAGTCCGTCCAGACCGTCAGCGTTGTCAAGGAGCCCGACCGGGCGAAGTATCACGACCTCGCCGGTGCCGACGCCGTCCTGTCGCCGCGCGGACTGCTCGGTGAGAGCCTCGCGAGCAAGGTCACAACCGGCGTCTCGACGACGCTTGGGGACTCAATAGAGATCGGCGAGGACTTCGACATCGCCGAACTGCCGATCCACCGCGGGAGTGACCTCGTCGGAACGACGCTGGCCGACAGCGGCATCCGCGAGCAGACCGGCGTCAACGTCATCGGCGCGTGGTTCCGCGGCCAGTTCGTGAGTCCGCCCGACCCCGACGCCGAGCTTGACGGCAGCACGGTCCTACTGGTGTCGGGGACCGAGTCCCAACTGGAACAGCTCAAACAGATGACCCTCTCCAGCGTGCGTGGCTTCCGCCGCGGGGAGACGGTGATTATCGGTGCCGGCGAGGTCGGCCAGACGATCACGTCGGCGCTTACGAACGCCGGCGTGCCGCATACGGTGCTTGACCAGACCGACGCGCCGGGCGTCGATGTTGTCGGCGACGCCACAGATCCCGAAGAGCTACGACACGCTGGCGTCGGCACAGCCAGAACGGTTATCCTCGCCCTGTCGTCGGATACCGATACCGAGTTCGCGACGCTTGTTATCCGTGACCTCAACCCGGACGTCGAAATCATCGCCCGCGCCGAGGAAAGCGAAAACGTCCAGAAAATGTACCGGGCAGGCGCTGACTACGTCCTCGCGCTGTCGACGGTCAGCGGCCGAATGCTCGCCTCCACAATTCTCGAAGACGAGGACGTTATCTCGATGGACCAGCAAGTCGAAGTCATCCGCGTCGCCGCTAACGGCCTCGGAAATACGACGATCGGCGAGGCCGATGTCCGCTCACGGACGGGCTGTACGGTCGTCGCAATCGAGCGCAACGGTGCTGTCATCACCGAGCTCAGTCCTGACGTGACTATCGAACCGACTGATAAGCTCGTCATCGCTGGCACCGACGACGGCGTGACACGGTTCAACTCGGTGTTTGGCTAGCCACCTTTTTCCACGGGGGTTCGGGCGCTACGCGCCTCAACCCCCGCGCAAAAACGTGGGCGAAAAAGGCCGAACGCTCGCTACGCTCGCGTTCGGTGAACCGCTCACTTCGTTCGCGGACAGTCACTACGCGTCCGTTACCACAACGTTCGATATCAGAGAGGTTCGACAAGAAATGGATTCTGTGCTGATTCCGGGAACCGGCGGCGTCGCCGCCGGATACTGGCCGCCCTGCCCTTCCCCGGTTCGCGCGATGAAACGCGCTCACGGCCATCAGCAATCCACTCTTCAGACGAACAGTAACGGTAGGGGCCTATCGCTCGTCCAGCGGCACGAACTCCGTCTCGTCGGTGTTCTTGCCGGTGTAGCGGGCACGCGGGCGGATCAGGCGATTATCCTCGATGTACTCGAAGACGTGGGCGACCCAGCCGCCGACGCGGGACATCGCGAAGATGGGGGTGTAGATGTCGATGGGGATACCCATCTGGTAGTACGTCGACGCCGAGTAGAAGTCGACGTTCGGGGCCAGTCCCTTCTCTTCCATGAGGTAGTCCTCGATGGTGGTCGACATCTCGTACCACTTGAGCGTCCCGGCGGCCTCGCCGAGTTCCTTCGAGCGCTCGCCGAGGATATTCGCGCGCGGGTCCTTGACGTTGTAGACACGGTGGCCGAAGCCGGAGACACGGCGGCCCTCGTCGAGGGCGTTCTTGACCCAGTCGAGCGGGTCGGATTCCGCGTCGTCGACCTCCTTTAGCATCTCCATAACGTCCTGATTCGCCCCGCCGTGGAGCGGCCCCTTCAGGGTCCCGATGGCAGAGGTGACTGCGCTGTGAACGTCCGACAGCGTCGACGCCGTCGTGATAGCCGAGAACGTCGAGGCGTTGAGGCCGTGGTCGGCGTGGAGCACGAGCGCCTGGTCGAACACGTCGGCGAGCACGTCGTCGGGCTCCTCACCATTGAGCATGTAGAGGAAATTCGCCGCGTGGTCGAGGTCGTCGCGGGGTTCGACGGGCTCCTTGCCGTCGCGGATGCGGGTGAACGCCGCGATGATGGTCGGAATCTTGGCCGTGATTCGCCGCCCAGTTTCGAGATTGACCGTCTCGTCGGTCGGTTCGGCGTCCTCGGGCGCAGGGTCGAACGCCGAGAGCATCGACACCGCAGTCCGGAGCGCTGCCATCGGGTTCTCGTCCGCTTCGGCGAGTTGTCGCACGGTCGAGATGACGTCGTCGTCCACGCCGCGCGCGTCCACCATCGCCTGCTTGAACTCGGAGAGTTCGTCCCGGTTCGGCAGGTGGCCGTGCCAAAGCAGGTACAGCACCTCTTCGTAGCTGGCACCCTTCGCGAGGTCCTCGATGGTGTACCCCCGATACACGAGTTTGCCAGCGTCGCCGTCGATAACGCTGAGTTCGGACTCGGCGACGATGACACCCTCGAGTCCCTTCTTGAGGTCGTCGGACATACGCAATCAGTTCCCTACCTTCCGGGAAAAACATTTTCTTTCCGAGCGTGTGTGGCACAATGTCAGAGAACAGTTATTGGACAACTGTCCAGCAGCTTCCCGTCAAATCCGGGCTGGTGCCCCAGCATATCACCCATACTTGTGTGCAAACGGCCAGTCACGGCTCATATCGGGGCGCGCTATCTTTCCACACAGTGAGGAACGTTTTTGCTCGGGGCCATCGAACCGGCGGCTATGGACCCGACAGGGACGGTTGAGTACGAACCGGTCAGCGTCAAGCAGGTGCTGGCCGAGATGAAAGACACCGCTGAGTTGCTCATTGACCTCTCGTACTCGGCTGTCCTGCTGGGTAGCGACGACGTGGCCGCGGAGGTGCTGGAATTAGAGGAGAAAATGGACGTGCTCCAGTTACGCGCACGCATGAGTCTCCTGATGGCCTGCCGGTCGACGGCGGACGCGGAATCGCTCGCCCCGGTTCTGGGGATGGTTGGGGCCGCGGAGAAAATCAGCGACGCCGCTGGCGATATCGCCAAAATAGTGCTAGAGGACATCGGTCTGCCGGATACGATGCGGGCGGCCCTGCCTGAGGCTGTCGAGACGCTCGTGCGAGCGACAGTCAGTTCTGAATCCGCGCTGGCCGGCGAGACACTGGGCAGTCTGAACCTCGAAACCGAAACGGGGGTCCGAGCGCTGGCGATTCGCCGACAGGGGAACTGGTTGCTCAACCCCGACCGGGAGACGCGCCTCGAAGCGGGCGACGTGGTGCTGTTCCGGGGACCCGAAGACGGTATTGCCGAGGTGTATCAGGACGCGATGGGCGAGGTGTACGAACCGCCGGAGCCCCCGAAAGGCGGCGTTCGCGACCTCGAACGGGCCGTCGACTCCATCGTGTTGATGAAGGATATGGGCGAGTTGGCCGTCGACCTGGCCTACGGCGCGGTCCTGTTCGACAGCACAGAAGTCGCCGAGGAAGTCGTCGAACTCGAAGCCGAGGTCGATGCGCTCCAGTCACGGTTCGAGGCCTGGACGCTCCGGGCCGCCGCCGACATCGATGACCCCGTCTCCCTGCGAGGGCTTGTTCATCTGGCCCGGTCAACGGAGGTCATCTCCGACGCCGCACTGGAAATGAGCGAGGGCGTCCTGCGGGGGCTATCGACGCATCCGGTCGTCGCCGAGGCCGTGCAGGAGTCCGACGAGATCATCGTCCGAACGACAGTGTACCCCGACAGCGACCTCGCGGGGACGACCATCGGCGACGCGGAGGTCAAGACAGCGACAGGCATGCGAATCATCGCGATACGGCGCGGCGCCGGAGAGAGCGAGCGGACCGGACGCGAAGGGGGCGACTGGGTCGTTTCGCCGGGCCCGGAAACGCAGATCCAGACGGGCGACGTGCTCATCGCGAAGGGGACTCGAACCGGCGGCGACCGGCTTACCGACCTGGCAAGGGACGCATAGCTTTCTACTACTGTCTGGCAAGTCGAGCAGCCGATACAGCCGTGAACAGAGCTGTCAGCAGCCCGCCCAGCGACGTCGCAAGGACGAACGAAAGCGCCACGTAGAATCCAATCGGTCGCTGGGCTCCCGGCAGGACGAACAGGGCGAACAGCCCCGCCGTGAACAGGCCAGCGAGCACGAAGCCGATTTTCGCGTTGCGTGGCACGTTCAGCGCCGCGACCATCGCCGCTTTGCCGCTCTGTGGCTCGGACTGGGACACACCAACTGGTAGGGTCGGCGGCCCCAAGATGCCGTCGGTCCGGCGCAACTGTTGGCGAAATCCGAACCAGTAAAGGCTCCCAAGGCAAACGTGGGAACAATGGTTACTTTCGGTACGGCGACCGCCGCCCCCGGTGAGAAAGACACGGGGCGGCTGGAGGTCGGTGAGACCCGCGACGGGTCGACGTTCGGGCTACCGGTCGCCGTCGTCAACGGTGTCGACGACGGACGGACCCTCTACATCCAGGCGGCCAGCGACGGTGACGAACTGAACGGTGTCGGCGTCATCCAGCGGACGCTCCCACAGCTCGACCCGATGGAGTTATCGGGGACGATTCTGGTCTGTGGCGTCGTCAACTACCACGCGTTCCAGGTCGCCGAGCACCGCAACCCGGTCGACGACACGAAGATGAATCGGGCGTATCCGGGCGATAAGACAGGGACATCGAGCGAGCGCATCGCTGCGGCGACGTTCAACGCCGCCATCAGCGCTGATTACGTGCTCGATCTGCATCAGGGGTCGACCTCGCAGATGATCGACGAGGTGCGAGTTCGGTGTGGCACCCGCCACCGCCTCCACGAGGAGTGTCTCGAACTCGCGAAAGTGTTTGGCTGTGGCTACATCCTCGACCAGAAAGGCCCCGATGGACAGCTGGCTCGCGCTGCCCCTGACGAGGGCGTGCCAACAATCGACCCCGAACTCGGCGGCTGTGTCGGCTGGGACGAAGACTCCATCCAGCGGGGCGTCGACGGCGTGTTCAACGTACTGCACTACTACGGCTTCCTCGATGGCCACCACGACACGCGCCCCCAGACCCGCGCCACCGGGTTCGAACAGTACGGCTCCCCCGTCGGCGGCCTCATCGACCTCAAGCCCGATCTCGGGGACCGCGTCTCCCGCGGCGAGACGCTGTTCGAAGTGACCGACGTGTTCGGCGAGCCGAAGGCCGAAATCACTGCCGACTCCAGTGGCGTGTTCTGGCGTGCGCGCCGGCTCCCACAGGTCGCAACCGGCGAGTACGTCTGCTCGGTCGGGACGAACATCGATACCTACTAGGACTCGCGTTTTTATTCCGGGGTTCGCGTGGCACAAAGCGCCGCGTATGCCCGCTCACAGACCTGCCTTTCCCCGTGGCGGCCGACGGAGCGGCCGCCCGGCCACCGCTCTGTTCGCTCCGCCAACCTGGCCGCAGGCACCGACTACCGCGACCGCAGACGCCGCCAGCTTTTGGACGGTTCGCCACAGAGCAAGCTCATGCGCATCTGTAGCGTCTGCAACCGAGAGTACCCCCGTGCGGAACCCTGGCGGTGTTCCTGCGGGGCTCCGCTTGACTACGCCAGCCAGCCCCTGCCCGACAGCCGACCAGCACAGTTCTCACGGACCAGCGGGGTCTGGGACTTCGCTGACTTCCTCCCAATGAGTGAGCGAGTCAGTTTAGGCGAGGGCTGGACGCCGCTGGTCGACGCACCCGAATGGAACGCCAGCTTCAAACTAGAGTATCTCCACCCGACGGGGAGTTTCAAGGACCGCGGCGCCGCGACGGTCATCGCCGAAGCGCTCGAAGTCGGAGCCGACCGCGTGCTCGAAGACTCCTCAGGCAACGCCGGGCTGGCAGTCGCGTCCTACGCGGCGCAGACGGGCCTGGACGCGGAGATATACGTCCCGGCGAGCGCGAAGGAAACGAAGGTGCGCCGCATCGAACGAACCGGGGCCGATGTCGTCCCGGTCGAGGGGAGTAGAGAGTCCGTAACCGTAGCCTGTATCGACGCCGTGGAGAACGGGGCGGGGTGGTATGCCAGCCACGCCTGGAACCCCGCGTTCTTCGCTGGGACAGCGACGGCCGCCTACGAAATCGCCGCCCAGCGGGACTGGAGCGTTCCGGACGCTGTCGTCACGCCGCTCGGTCACGGGACGCTGTTTCTGGGCCTCTACCGCGGATTTCGGGCACTGGAGCAAGCTGGGTGGACGGACGCTATCCCGCGCATACTGGGAACGCAAGCGGTCGGGTACAGTCCCATCGCCGACGATGACGAGGGCGGGACTGTGCCGGACGACGCTGCCGCCAACGACCTCGCCGACGGGATCCACATCCGGGACCCACCACGCGGCCGGCAGATACGGCACGCCATCGACGAAACCGGTGGTGCCGCCGTCGCCGTCTCTGCGGCGGCAACCGAGCGAGAGCGCGACCGGCTCAGTGGGGCAGGGTTTCACGTTGAGCCGACGTGTGCGACGGCGACGGCGGCGCTCCCTCAGTTCAGAGAGCGGGGAGAACTCCAGGACGGTGACGACGTGGTTGTTGCGTTGACCGGACGAAATGACTAACGCATCAGCAGTGTCGAAACCGGGAACTCGGCATCGACGGAGAGCCACTGATCCTCAACGTCTGCCGTGTCGACATCCGGGGCGTAGCAGATGAGTCGCTCGCTGCCGTCGGGACGGGAGCGTACCACGGCAGGTAGTGTTCCCTCGTCAGCGTCAGCCGCTGCCGTCACCTCACTCGTCGACCGGGTATCGGAGTCCATGTCTCGGTTCACGACAGGTATCATTATTGTTACCTGTCGATTATCGGGCGTAAGGGCTACTGAACGTCGTCAAGCGGAACGAGAAGGTCCGACGAAACGGCCAGCCAGTTCGCTTCCAGTTCGGAGGGCGTGCTCCCGGGCGGATACAGGATCGAGCGCTGGCCGCCGCCCGCAGCCGGCTCGTGTTCGACAGTCAATAGCTTCTCGGCGACCTCGCTGTCGGCCGTATTTCGCCGCTGGGTGTCTGCCCCTTCGGTGCTCATGGCCGCACATAACGGTATATCAATATTGTTATCCGTAGTCTAAATCGAGGTATATCCCCATATTACCGGAATATTCGTGGTGCTTACTCACCGGTAGCCGGTTCGAACCGCTCCGCCTCAGCGAGACGGGTGGGTTGGCGCATCGAACCCGCCACGGACCAGCGGCTTCGCGATATGGCGGCGCGCGACCGGCGGGACTTCGTACCAGCCGCGTTCCAGTCCTCGCTCGATGGACTGCTCAGTCTTGCCGTCAGCGCTAGTCCCGCAGTCCCGACACCGATAGCCCTGGTTCCGGCCGGCGGATTTCATCGACCGGCCACAGTCCGGACAGTCCGGTGTGACGGCTTCCGTCCGAACGAGTTCCCGAACCGCGAGCTTCTCCAGTTTGAGCGTCCCGTCGCTCACTTCGCCACACGCGGTGATTCGGTCGCCGACCCTGAGCGATCGGACCCGGTCGCGAAAGCCCTTCGTCGGCTCGAAGGCCGCACAGTCGAGAGTCGCATCGTCGCCCTTGAGCGTAACGAATACGTGTCCACCCTCCCGCGTTTCGGGGGCATCGACCACGTCGCCGGTGACGCGGTAGGCGCTGTCGGCCGTGACTGCGTCGACAGCGGCGTCCTGTAGATGCACGTCGGTCCCCTGGTTCGTCACGAACGTCGCCCGGCGAGCGATGGGTTCGCTGTCGATTGCATCCGCGACGGCGCGACAGGCGGTCGGGTCGTCGCCGCGAATCCCGTAGAGAATCGGGCAGGGCGTCCGCGGCACACAGACCGGATAGGCCGACTCGCGGTCGACGGTATCCCACACGTCGGGGTAGTACTCCTCTGCCGCCGCGCGGACGCTCTCGCTGTCGACCGCTCGCTCAGTGCCCCACCGGTCGTGCTCCCGATAGGCGATGTGTTCGTAGGTCCAGTCCGACAGCGCGGCCCAGGCACCAACTGCCGCGAGCGCGCCGACGAGCCCGCGGCCGTTGCCCCGCTGGCAGCGGGCGAACCCGACTACATCAGCTAGCGTCGTCGCGGCCATCGGGTCCTGTATCGACCGGATGGTCTCGCGGGCGAACGTTGCGACCTGCGGCGGGACATCTTCGGGGTCGCAGTCAGCGACGATAGCGCCGGGGTTGGTCCGTGGGTCATCGGTTTCAGCCATGTCGAGTGTGTCCTCGGCCAGTCCAAGCGCTGTGTCGGCATCGAGGTCCGTATGCACCGCCAGCGCCGCGTTCCCGCGGGTCTTGTGTTCGACGGCGGGATTCAGCCGGACGAGGAGCAGTCGCTCGACGGTCCCCCCGGCATCCCGGATCGACTCGGCGAGGGTCGCGGCAGCGTAGGTCGTACACATCCCCCGTTCGCGCGAGTCCGTATCATCGAGGCCGACGACAGTCACGCTACGCTGTAGCCCCGAAGCGGTCAAACGCCTTTCGTCACGCCCGGCCCTCGATTCGGCCTGAGAGAGCAACGGACGGCGCAATACATATAATGGGTGAGCGGGCTAGACTCAGTAGAGGTACAGAGTACTATGTCACGGTCGGCGCTGGTGGAAAACGTCATGGCGATGCTCGAAGACGCTGGCTTCCTCGTCAGCGACCGCTGTGCGATTCGGCCGAAGAGTTTCGACATCGCTGCCCGTCGCGGTGAGGACGTGTTGCTCCTGAAGATACTGGGCAACATCGACGCCTTCGATGCACAGACCGGGGGCGAGATGCGGCGACTGGGCACGTATCTGAATGCCACCCCGATCGTGATCGGCCTCCGAACGCGCGACGAGGAACTGAAGCCCGGTGTCGTCTACTTCCGGCACGGCGTTCCCGTGCTGTCACCCGACACCGCGATGGACCTGTTCGTTGAGGAGGTCCCGCCGCTCATCTACGCCGCGCCGGGCGGACTCTACGTCAACATCGACTCCGAGATTCTCGCCGACGTGCGCGAGAACCGCGACTGGTCGCTTGGCCGTTTAGCGAAGGAGTTGGGCGTCTCCCGGCGGACAGTCTCGAAATACGAGGACGGGATGGACGCCTCCGTCGAGGTGGCCGCCGAACTCGAAGACCTGTTCGACGCGCCGCTGACCTCGCCGGTGAGCGTCCTTGACGGCGCCGAGGAGGTCCGGGACGACGAGCCGACACCGGACGACCCCGATGTCGCGCCGGAGGACGAGCCGATTGTGACGGTGTTCACCCGCATCGGCTTTGAGGTGCATCCGACGGACCGTGCGCCCTTCAAGAGCGTCAACGAGAGTGACGACCAGCACGGACAGGTCCTTGCCGGTCACTCGGCGTTCACCGAAACGGCCGAGAAACGGGCCCGCATCATGTCATCGGTCGGTGAGGTGACCCGGACCCGGTCGGTGTACGTCGTCGACGAACTCCGGCAGGAGTCTGTCGAAGGGACTGCGCTCATCGAGAAAGAGGAGATGGAGAACATCGAGGACGCCATCGATCTGCGGGACCTGATTATGGAGCGCGGCGAGGACCGCGAAGAAGTGGCCTGAGCGGCGGCTAGCTGTCTTCGCTACCAAGTAAAAACGAGAGACAGCGTAAGCGCCGGGTCTACTGTCCGTACGTCTCTTCGAGATATTCGACGATGTCGTCGGATTCGGGCATTCCGTCGACGCCGTTGTCCTCGTCGATGAGTACCGGAACACCGGTCTGGCCCGAAACCTCCTTGACTTCGGTCCGCTCGCCGTGGGACCGCGGGACCATGTGGGACTCGTAGTCGAGTCCGAGTTCGTCGAGCTTCTTGATTACCTTCGCACAGTACGGACAGCCTTCGAGTTCGTAGAGTTCGAGATTGGCCATTGCACACGCAAATAGGCGAGCCAGCGTCAAGAACACATCGGTGGTGTGTCCCAGCCGCGCACCGTCGGCAGCAGTTCCACCTGCGCTACGCGTCGATGTCGTCGGGTGCGTCGGCGAGCAGGTCCGACGCGGTTACGAGCGACGAGAGTTCGAGGTCGTGGTCGGCGAGGTTCTCGCTGGCTCCTTCCTCGCGGTCGACGACGACGAGCACGCGGTTGACGACAGCGCCGGCCTCGCGGAGCGCCTCGGCGGCGTCGACCGCGCTCTGGCCGGTCGTCGCGATGTCTTCGAGGATGATGACTTCCTCACCGTCGGCCAGATCGCCCTCGATTCGGTTGCCCGTCCCGTACTCCTTGGCCTGCTTGCGGGCGATAACGTAGGGGATACCGGTTTCGACGCTGGTGACCGCGACCAGCGGGACCGCGCCGAGGGCAACGCCGGCCAGCGTGGCGTCCGTGTCCCACTCGGCGATGCGCTCGGCGAAGGCCGCGGCGATGCTGTCCAGACAGTCGGGGTCGGTCTCGAAGACGTACTTGTCGACATAGTAGTTCGATGTGCCGCCGTGGGAGAGCTCGAACTCTCCGAATTTGACGGCGTCAGCGTCTCGTAGCGCCGCAATGAGTTCGTCGTTTGCCATACGCTCACTGAACGGTCACGGGGCTAATGACTGTTGGATTCAGACAGCGACATTCCTAAGCCCTTCCGCCTCAGACACTCGCTCGAATGCAAGTGTTCGGGTCGAGCGGCGTCCGAGGTGTCGCGGGCGATGAGCTGACACCGCGGTACGTCCTTCGGGTTGCACAGGCCGCCGGGGACGTCTGGCGTGACGACCACGACCGCGTGGCGATCGCCCGGGACACGCGGACGACCGGGCGGACGTTTATCAATGCCGCGACAAGCGGGCTGACGGCCGTCGGGTTCGATGTCGACCGCCTCGGCGTCGTGCCGACGCCGGGACTGCAGGCCTACTGCGAGCGTGAGGCGGTCCCGGGCGTAATGATTACTGCGAGCCACAATCCGGCCGCGTACAACGGCGTGAAGCTCATCGGCGCCGACGGGGTTGAACTGACACGGAGCACGCTCGACCGCGTCGAGCAGTCGCTCCGGGACGACACTCCAAACTACGCAGACTGGGAGACAGTCGGGTCGGACACCGCCATCGAGAGCGCCCGCCGCCGATACCGCGAGCAGGTGCTTGCTGCCGTCGACCGCGACCGCATCGCCGACGCCGACCTCACTATCGTCGTCGACTCCGGCCACGGGGCTGGCTCTCTTACAAGCCCCGACCTGTTCCGCGAACTCGGCTGTGAAGTCCACACCGTCAACACCCAGCCCGACGGCCACTTCCCCGGCCGTGACCCCGAACCAGTCGCCGAGAACCTCGAAGACCTGCGGGCGTTTGTCCGCGCGACCGACGCCGACCTCGGATTCGCCCACGACGGCGACGCCGACCGCGGGATGTTCGTCGACGAGACCGGAACCCACATCGAAGGCGACGCCGCGCTGGCCGCGCTCGCGGCGGCGAAAATCGAGTCCGGCGACGGCGTCGTCTCGGCAGTTAACGCCTCACAGCGACTGGTCGATGTCGTCGAGGACGCCGGCGCGACCCTTTCGCTGACCCCCATCGGGTCGACGTACATCGTCAGTCGCATCCGCAAACTGCAAAACGAGGGGACCCACGTCGCGATTGCCGGCGAAGGCAACGGCGGCATTCTCTTTCCCGACTACCGCATCGCCAGAGACGGCGCGTTCACCGCCGCGAAGTTCCTCGAACTCGTCGCTGACCGGCCTGCAAGCGAGGTTGCTGCGGACTACGACGACTACTACAACGTCCGGCGGAACCTCGAATACGAAACCGAAGAAGAGCGCGAGTCGATGCTCGAAGGTATCGAGGCCCATGCGAACGAGGCGACAGCTGACCTCGATACGACAGACGGTTACCGCCTTGACTACGGCGACGGCTGGGTACTTGCCCGACCGTCCGGTACGGAGCCCGTTGTCCGGGTCTACGCCGAAGCGCGCACGCTTGACCGCGCCGAGGAACTCGCCGAAACGATGGTTAGCCGAGCGACCCAGCAAACGAATACTTACAGCGGCGAATAGGTGTCCAGCGCGTCATCGATAGCCGCTCTGGCCTTGCGGGCAGCCGATAGTTCTTGTTCGACAGCACCGCTTGCCAGCCGCTCGCGTTCGGTTTCTGTGAGTTCCGAGCGAGCGAGGGCGCTCTCCCGCAGCCGCTCGTAGTCGTCTCGCTCCGCAAGTCCACGCACCTCCCGGAGCGCGGCAACGACTGACTCATCGGCGAAACGGGCAACAACCGAGCGGTACGCTCGGCAGAGCCATGGCAGAGCGGTCGCCGATGGCGGCGGCCAGTCAATCCGCACCGGCTCGGCGTCAAGCCGCCGGAGATACGTCTGTCGGGTGGCGACAGCGCTGCGGAGCGCTGCGGTGTCGTCAACGTAGTGGTCCAGTTTTGAGGCGGAGTAGTCAGCGTACTCCAGTAGTTTCGGAATCGGCTCGGTCCCGGCGTCGTGCTCGCGAACGTACGTCAGCAGTTCCGAGGGCGGGGACCGGAACTCGACTAACGGATACGCGTCCGCCTGGTCGATGACGGCCAGCACGTCTCTGGCCGGCGTGTTGCGCCTGAACTCGGTGAACGCCTCGGTGACGGCGTCGTTGTAGCGCTCGATTGGCTCACGAAGGTGCTCGACCGGCGCGTCGAGGTCGGCGTCGCCGAGCCGCTGGAGGCGTTCGAGGTCGTCGATGCGGTCGCGCAGTTCGTCGCGCCGACGGCCGGCGTCCGTTCGGGCTTTCTTGTACTGCTCGCGTGCGTCGTCAAGTTCGTCGAGTCGCCCGACGAGGTCGCCGATAGGGGAGAGCATCTCGCGGGCCTGCTCGAAGTCACTCTCGGTGAGCCGCCGCTGCTGAAGGAAATCGTCGATTTCTTCGAAGGTCTCCCGTTCGGGCAGGTCTTCGGAGAGGTCGTCGGTCAACGTCCCGACCCGGCCCTGAAACTCCATGAACGCCTCGAAGTCGCCACCGCCGGTTGCCCGGCCGTCGTAGCTTTCGAGCAGGTTCCACAGTTCGCGGTAGATGTCACGGCAGTCACGGAGCGCGTCCGCACCGATTTTCTCGACGCGCGCCTGTGCTCGGGCGTACGCGTCGGCGGCCTGTTCGAGTTCCGCCACGGCGTCGGGGGGTCCCGCGCCGCTTTCGATCTCAGTATCGGATTGTGCCATTAGTACACGTCGTCTGGGTCAAACACTTGTTCACCGACTGTCTCGCCGTCGACGGTCCGGTGAAAGCAGGACTCGTAGCCGGTGTGGCAGGCCCCGCCGGTCTGGTCGACGATGTACAGCAGTGCGTCTCCGTCGCAGTCGACCCGCACTTCTTCGACGGCCTGCGTGTGGCCGCTCGTCCCGCCCTTGTGCCAGAGTTCGTCCCGGCTCCGCGAGTAGTAGTGGGCCTCCCCCGTCTCGCGGGTCTTCCGGAGCGCTTCCTCGGTGACGTAGGCGAGCATGAGTACCTCACCGGAGTCGGCGTCCTGCGCGACTGCCGGGATGTACTCCTGCTCGTCGAACGCGAGGTCGACATCGGTCATACTCGGGCCGAGGCGTGTCCGCAAAATAGGTCTTCTGCTGTCAGCGGTCAGGCCAGCCCGACCGCCTGCAACAGCGAGAACAGCACGTCACCGTAGGTGAGCGAGACGACCAGCCCGGCGAGCATCGGAACGAGGAACGGAATCCCCGGCGAAATCCACACCTCGTCCTGTTCGGCAAGCACGTCCAGTCCATCACGGAGTTGCTGGGGTGAGGTGCCGTAGGCCGAGTGGTCGATATCGTCAAGGAACCGCTCGGCACCCCATGGGTCGTCGATTTGGTCGGGATAATCGGCCCCATCGGCCCCGATGTCGTTCGCTGACGGTTCGGCCACATCGCCGGACGCCGAGTCGCCGCCATCGGTCGCCAGAGACCCGTCACCGGGGTCGTTCGGGACTGCCGGAAGGGAGGTCGGAAGCCGATGCTGCTCGGGGTCGGCACGGATATCAGCGAGCGAGCAGCCGCGCCACTGGAGGTACATCCGGAGGGCGTCGAGGTCGAGGCCGCCGCGGTCAAACCCGTCGGGCGATTCGAGCAGCCGGCCATACTCCTCGGTGACGTTGGCGGTGGCGACGGGCCGTCCGATGAACATCGCCAGCGAAAATCGTCCCCGGGCGAGGTTCCCGGCGGCGACGGCCAGCGGATAGACGACGCCGGCAAGCACGGTGTTCGAGAGCACTGTCAGCGAGAAGACGCCGATAGCGGTCTGCTGAAGCGGGAGGGCGACGCTTGGCATGGGCAGGTAGTACACCGGATAGATGGGAAAGAGGACGGCGATGAGCATGAACGCCTTCGCATCGGCCCCGCCGAAGCCGCCGATGAGCCAGAAGCCGTACGACAGTGGAATGACGAAGCCGAGACTGATTGCAACCCTGATAAGAAACAGCCGCTGGCCGACTGCTGTCGGGCCGGTCCAGACGGTGTAGGCGTCCCACAGCAGGAGGACGACCGCCAGCACGGCAAGCGGGGTCCAGGTCCGGTTGGGCACCCGGCGAGTTTTCACGTCGCGGTAGGCCGCCCACCCGAACACCGGGACAGCGACCAGCCGAAGCAGGTCCGGTATCGACCCGAGCACGGCTATACGCAGTACAGCGGCCCCCCTAATGGTTCCGGTACGACGGCTATCGGACGCAGTCGCTGCTGGAAGAAGAAAGTGTAGTGCGCTGCAGGAGCCGCGTTAGATGACGCGGTTCTGCAGGTAATCGAGATGCTTGGCGTTGTAGACGATCTTGACCTCGTCGGCGTCCGGGCTGCCGATACAGGTCAGGCGAACGTTCTTGTCTTCGACTTCCTCGTCGCTGAGGATCTGCTGCATGTCCATGTCGATGTCGCCTTCGAGAACGATGGCGGCACAGTTCGCACAGGCACCGGCACGACACGAGAAGGGCCAGTCGTAGCCCTGTGCCTCAGCGGCCTCAAGGATGTACTCGCCTTCGTTCACGTCGAGGGACCCGTAGTCCTCGTCGTCGAGGTCCATATCTGACGCCTCTGCGAAGACGTCGTCGTCGTACATGTCCCAGCCGTTATCGTCCACTACTTCGTAGTTAAGGTACTCTACCGTGGGCATCACCTGATTGGTTCGAACCCCGCCCTGTTAGACTTTGCCCTTCGGTTTTAGGTCGTGCAAAATAATGAGGGACAACGCGGGGATTCGTCGTGAATAGAGGACTGCTGTTCGGGGCCGATTCTAGCTCAGGCGATCGGCAGGAACTTGAACACCAGATACGCAGCGAGCGTCGCAATCGACGGGACGATGTTCTGGAGGAAAATCACTCTGGCGGTGGTCCCGGGTTCGAACAGATCCGACGCTGACGGGATGTCCTCCCGCGACTCCTCGCCGATGGGCTCAGTCTCGGCCTGCTTCGGCGTCCCCTTTTTCCCGCCAACAGTCGGGGCGTCCGCGGCCTCCGCGTCAGTGGTCAGCGCACCAACGGAAGCGGCGGGAGACGCGCCCTGCACAGTGTCCGAAAGGCTCGTCGTTCGCGTCGCACGGCCCCACCCGAGCCCGACGATGCTCATCGTGGCGATGATGACGAAACTCGCCGGGATACCCAGTGCAGAGAGGAAGGTGACGATGGTAGAGGCGACTGCCGCGACGACGATGGCAGCGACCAGCGGGAGATCAGTCAGGTCATTGCCGACCGTGTCCATCGTCCGGCGGGCGATGGTGAACGCACCGAGGCCGATAGCGCCGCCGCCGAGCAGAATAGCCGGGTACAACTCCAGTGAGCCGTTGCCAACGAGAGGCGCAACGGCGTTGGCGACGTTCGACGCCCCCGCCGAGAAACCCATGTAACAGCCGATACCGATGACGACGACGGTCCCGACAAACTCACGTGGTGTCGTGTTCTCGCCGAGCCCCGGCCGCGGAATCGCACCGGAGCGATCGAAATCCAGCAGCGCTCCTTCGCTCTGTGAGACAGCGAACCACTCGACGAGTGTCGGGTAGAAGTACCGTCCGATAACGCCGCTGACCCAGAAGGCGATAATCGGCGAGACGAGCCACCACGAGACGATTTCGAGCATCAAGGCGGCGTTCAACGTCCCGCGGGCGAGGCCCAGCCCGGCGATAGCGCCAACGGCCGTCATCGACGTCGACGCCGGAACCCCGACCACGTTCGAGAGGAACAGCGCGACGCCGATGAAAAACAGGACAACAATGCTGATCAACGGCGAGAACTGCGTGGCGACGAGGTCACTGCCCAGGCTCTGGACGACGGCCGGGCCGACGATGAGCCCGCCGGCCATCGCAAATATCGTCATCAGGGCCGCTGCCGAGAGTTTCGAAAGCGTGTTGGACCCGACCGCAGGCCCGAACGCGACACCCGTGGACGATCCCCCGATATTGAAGCCGACGAAGATAGCGACGATGATGCCGAGCGCGAAGAGAACCTCAACCATATGTAGTGCAGACGTGGCGGGGAGTAAAGGGTACGGTCTGGCGTCCGGCGGCGACTAGAGGACGTACTGGAAGACCAGATAGGAGGCGACCGCCGAGATGCTTGGGGTCAGTATCCACAGCATCACAACTCGGCCCGTCGCTGCGGGGTTGAACAGGTCGGCGGCGGTGGTCGCCGATTCGGGAGCCTCTTCGCCGATGCCCGGGACCTCGGACTCCCCGCCGGCCGCCGGGCTGTCCTCGTCGTGGTCGGCCGCGAGCGCGTTGACCGAGACGCCGCCGTCGCCGCTAGCGGCTGGCGTGCCCTTGACCGCCGCGCCGGCAGCGTCGGTCAACGTTGTCGTCCGGGTCGCCCGCCCCCATCCCAGGCCGACGACGCACATTGTCGCCGACACCGCAAGACTCGCGGGGATGCCCGCAGCCGACAGCAGACTGATGATTGTCGCGCTTACCGTCTCGACGATGAGCGCTGCGAGAATCGGCAGTTCGGTGAGGTCGTTGCCGACCGTATCGAGGGTCCGCCGGGCGATGGTGAACGCGCCCACGGCGATGGCACCGCCGGCCAGAAGCACGCCGGGGTACAGTCCCAGCGAGCCGTTACCCACCAGCGGTGCGACGGCGTTTGCGGTGTTCGACGCCCCCGCCGAAAAGGCCATGTAGCAGCCAATGGCGACAACGAGGAACTGCCCGATACGCTCGCGTCGAGTCGTCTCCGGCCCGTCAGTCTCGAAGACGATGCGGGCCGCCAGATGCGGGTAGAGGTAGCGACCGACGACCGCCGATAGCCAGAACGCGATGATGGGGGCGACCAGCCACCAAGAGACGATGCGCCCCATCACGTCCCAGTCGATGGTTCCACTTGCGACGCCGAGGCCGGCGATAGCGCCCACGGCGGTCATTGACGTCGAGGCGGGCACACCGAAGAGGTTCGAAACCAGCAGCGCCAGTCCCACGAAGAAGAGGACTGTCACGCTGGCAAGCAGCGTGAACTGGCTGCTCGGGACAATCTGTCCACCCATCGTGTCGATGACCTCGGTCCCGACGGTCGCGCCGCCCAGCACCGCGAAGCAGGACATCAGGGCGGCAGCCGTGACCTTCCCGATGGTGTCCGACCCCACTGCCGGACCAAAGGCAACACCGGTCGAGGACCCACCGATGTTGAAACCGACGAAGATGGCAACCAGAAGCCCAACAGCAAAGAGAATCGAGACCATGTCCAACAGCAAACCCCGACGGGTCTAAACAATACCGTTCGTGACCGCTCTCGGAGTCAAACGGTTCGCGTCGGGATGTCTCGTCATCACAGACCGCAGACATCCCGTACGACCATCCTCGCTATCCAATCGATGGCCGGCCGTCACAGCCACTCAGTCGCGGTCGTCATCGCCGTTGTCAGCCGGCACCGTCTCCTCGACTTCCGACGCTGTCTCCTCGACCTCACTCGCCGTCTCTTTGGCCGCTTCGACCTCGTCGGTGACCGATTCGGCGGTCTGTTTCGCGTCGCTGGTCTTGTCTTTGACCTCCGTAGTCTTGTCTTTGACTTCGGTCGTCCTGTCTTTCGCTTCCGTCGCCTTGTCCTTGACCTCAGTCGTCTTGTCTTTGACTTCCGTTGTCTTGTCCTTGACTTCGGTCGTCTTGTCCTTGACCTCGGTGACCTTCTCGGCGGCGTCTTCGTCGCCGGTCTCGGTCGCAGTCTGTTCGACTTCGTCGGCCGTCTGCTCGACCTCCTCGGCTGTCTGTTCGACTTCGTCGACGGTTTCTTCCACCTCGCCCGCGGTCTGTTCCACCTCGTCGGCCGTCTGCTCGACTTCGTCCGCTGTCTGCTCAACATCCTCTGCAGCCTCGTCAACCGTTTCAGCGGCGGTTTCGACCTCGTCAGCGGTCGTTTCCAGCTCTTCGGCGGTCGTCTCTAGTTGCTCGGCTGCCTCTTCGAGCTCAGCGGCCTTGGTGGCGACATCCTCGTTCGTCCGCTCGAGAACGTTCGCGAGGACGAGGAACTGTAGCAAGCCAACAACGACGAACGCCGAAATAGCGATGCTCGCAGCGGTCGCAAGCAGTGACTCCGTGCCGGCACCAAGCGGGAGAGCGCCGAACGCGACCAGCCCCCAGGCCAGTGCCAGGCCGACGGCGACGACCATCACGGCCTGTTCGAAGAGTTGGTACTCGCGCTCGTACGGTCCGAACATGATCGCTTCGAGCCGACGGGCGAGCGGTGTGAGGACGAGTGTAGCAGTAACCATGTCGGACCTTTCCCATCACGCCGTAAAAGGATGGGGGTGGATTTGTGCAGACAGCCGCCCGTATACGGTGGACCGACACGCTTTCGACGGCCGCCTCCGGACCAACGGCCATGTATCCCGAGTTCGAGGTCGTTCCCGCGGTCGATATGCAGGACGGACAGGTGGTCCAGCTGGTCGGCGGCGAACGCGGCACGGAGAAAACCTACGGCGACCCGGTCGAGGCCGCACAGCGATGGGTCGACGCCGGTGCGCGGACACTCCATCTCGTCGACCTCGACGGCGCGTTCGAGGGCGAGCGACAGAACGCGGCGGCCATCGACGCCGTCCTCGATGCGGTGGGAGCCGACGTGGACGTGCAACTCGGCGGCGGTATCCGGACCGCCGAGGACGCCGTGTCGCTGCTTGACCGCGGGCTGGACCGCGTCATCCTCGGGACCGCCGCCGTCGAAAGGCCGGAAATCGTCGGCGAAATCAGCGACGAACACCCCGGCAGTGTGCTCGTGAGCCTCGACGCAAAGGACGGCGAGGTCGTGGTGTCGGGCTGGACCGAGGGGACCGGTCTGGACCCCGCCGACGCCGCCGAGCGGTACGCCGACCTCGGGGCAGGTGGCATCCTGTTTACCGACGTGGACGTGGAGGGGCAACTCGAAGGGGTCCGGACCGAGCCGGTCCGCCGGCTGGTCGACAGCGTCGACATCCCGGTCATCGCCAGCGGCGGCGTCGCGACCATCGATGACGTACTTGCGCTTCGGTCAGCAGGGGCCGCCGCCGTCGTCGTCGGCAGCGCGCTCTACGAGGGGCAGTTCACGCTCGACGCGGCGATTGACGCGCTCGCCGAGGACTAATCGAGCGAGACGAACGGCAGCGTCGCCCGCGAGTCAGCGCCATAAGCCAGCGCGTCGGACTGGCTGACGCCCTCCGGCGTCGTCAGGTCCATGATACGCGGGGCATTCTCAACTGCATCCGGCTTGGCACCGCCGAAGACGTAGCCTTCGGCTTCTTCGGCAACGGGGCGCAGCGACCCGCGGTCCTCGGACTGCACCATCGCAACGACTTCCAGGTCCTCCGCGTCAGTGCCGTCGGCGGCTTCTCTATCGATGGAGAGTGTGACTGTGCCCGCGTCCACGTCGACGGCCTCGCCGAGTGAGACCGCGTCCCCATCGGCGTCGGTCAGTGTGGCACCGCTGGCGTCGGTCGCGCTCTTGGAGAAGCCGCTGATCTCCAGGCGGTACTGCCACGGCGACTCGAAGTCGACGTTCGCGCCGAGGTCCGCAAGACTGCTCGTCGACCCGCTGTCGGCAGTCGGGTCGCGCAGCCAGAGGACGAACCACTGCGGCGAGAAGCTGCGGCTGCTGCCAAAGGCGTTGTAGAGGTTTGCCACCTCGAAAGTAAAGCGGTGGAGGCTCGGCGTCTGTTCGACAGTCAGCGACTCCAGATCGAACGCGCCGTCCTCGAAGTCACCGCTGGCCGGATACGTGTAGCCGCCGGGACCAGTGTCGTCGCCAGACGGGTCGGCGAGTTCGGCCACCGTCGCCGGCGGCTTGACCGTCACCGTTCCGCTGGCGAGCGTCGTGCCGTCCGGGAGCGCGACTGACACGTCGTAGTCGCCGGCTGCGTCGATGCTGTAGCCGAAGTCGTAGGTGGCGTCGCTGGCGTTGGGCGGGAAGCGGACGTTCTCCGTCCCGACGGCCTCACCGTCGACGCGGAGCGTCACCGTGGTCCCGCCGATGAACGCCCCGTCGTTGCGCCCGGTGGCCCGGATAAACAGCTCCTGGATGAACACCTCGTCGCCGATGGTGACGTCGAAGTCCTGCTCGGGCCGCTTGTACTCCGGCAGGTCGTTGATATCTTGGCCCGTCGCGCGTCGGAAGCGGACAGCCGTCCCGCCGCTGCCGACCATCGACGCGAGCAGGGTCGTGCCCGGTGTGACGATGGCCTCGTCGACGCGAACGTCGGTCAGATTCTCGTCGTAGGCCGCGTCGATGCCGTCAGCGTAGATTTCGGCGACGTACTTCGGGCCGTTGGGGACGTTGCCATTGCCCGTGCCGTTCTTCTTGCCGTTGCCGCTGGCCCCGTTCGTTCCGTTCTTCTTGCCGTTGTCGTTCCCCGGCCCCTGCCCGTCACTGTCCGAGGCGGGCGAGAGGAACGACAGGGGCACGTCGACGGCGCGGCCGCCCTCGTCGGTCATCGCGCCGAGGTACCATTCGTCGTCTTTCTGCCGTGCAGTGGCCATGTAATCGCCGATTTCGGCGTCGATGACGCGCGTGTCGTCCCAGCCGGCGGCCGGCACGTCCTCGATGAACTGGAACGCGTCGACGGTCTCGCCGCGGATAGGAGCGGTCTCGGGTTCGGGCATCGATTCGCCGGACTCGGTGACCGCCATCGAATCGAGATTGAAACCGCCGGTGTCCTCGGCGGTCAGCGAGAGGGCGATTTCGTCCCCGTCGCCGGACAGCGAGACGGTCGTCGAGACGCTCCCCCAGACATCCCAGTAGTCGGTGGGTGGGAACGTGACTTGGCCGGCGGCGCTGCCGTTGACCAGCACCGTCGCAGTGCGGTCAGTATCCGGACCGACGGCGTTCTCCTCGGCGTCGCTGGCGTACCGGAAGTGGAGGTCGTACTCGCCCTCGCTGGCGTCCTCGACGGTCCAGGAGACGGTCGCACCGGGCGCGGCGCTGTTGGGGTCGATGGCGACGTACTGCTCGCCCTGGGCGTTGGCCCAGCGGGCGGCCGTCGAGAACCCGTCGAGGTCCCCCCACTCGGCCTGTACAACCTCGCCGACGGCGGCGGTCGACGGCTGGTCGGCCAGGTAGGAACTCGGCAGGTCGGCGACCATCTGGAGGCCGCTGAAGTACGTCGGATACATCGCCAGTTGCTTGGCGCGGGTGGTCTCGATGCCGCCCGACCCCGAGTCCATGTCGAAGATGCCCGGCGTGTACTCCACCGGCCCGCCCAGCATCCGCGTAAAGGGGAATGTGACGTGGTGCTCGGGACTCACGTCGCCGAAGGCGTCGTACTCCTGGCCCTTGACCCCCTCGCGGGTCATCAGGTTTGGATAGGTTCGCCGACGGCCAGTCGGGTGAATCGGCTCGTGTATATCGAGCATCTGTCGGTTGGCCGCCGCCGTCTCGGCGACCAGCGTGTGGTGGTTGACCAGTATCTGGTTGTGGTGGCTGTAGCTCTCGCCAGCGAGGTCGCCGCTGTCGGAGACGTAGCCGTTCTTGATGGTCCGGATTCCGAGGTCGTCATACAGCGAGAACGCCTCGTCGAGCTGTGATTCGTAGTTCCGGAAGTCCCCGGCCGTCTCGTTGTGCATCGTCATCTGGGTCGGTGGGTCGAGGCTCGCGCCGTAGTCGGTCACTGCCGCCAGATCGAAGTCCGGATACGGTGTGGAGAAATCGAAACTGCTGCCATCGCCTGGATAGCTCGACCAGCCCTCGTTCCAGCCCTCGACGAGGACGCCGGGGATGTCGTGCTCGCTGGCGAAGTCCATGTACTGCGTGGCGCGCCCGGTCTGTGCGCCGTGGTTGCCGGTCTGTGGACCCTGATACTCCCACTGCGCTCGACCGGTAATCATCAGCCACCAGACGCCAATGAACTTCTGGGGCTCGATCCAGTCGACGCCCTGCGTGAACACCGCCTCGTCGTAGTCCTCGTTGAGATTCACCACCAGATTCGACTCAACGAGGTCGCCCGCACTGGTCCCGACCTGTACCGTTCGCCACGGGGTCACGTGCGGGGCCGACGCCGAGACTTTCGTCCCGTCGGGCAGCGACGCGAGCGTCGACTCGAAGAGCGTGTCGCCGGCGTCCGCCGGCGTGAGCGCGAGCGAGGCGTAGTCCGTGAGATCGGCCTCGTGGACGGCAAGGTAGCGGCCGTCGTCGGTCCGCATCGTCATCGGCGTGTGGATGCCGTCGAAGCCAGTGCCGTCCAGTTCGCCAGCGACCTCGCTCAGCGGCGTCTCCTCGTACTCCACCTCGAAGTTGTTGTAGTCGTTGGGAATCCACCACGAGGTGTGGTCCCCGGCGAAGTTGTACTCGGTCCGCTCAGACGAGAGTACGAACTGGTCGCCGAACGGCTCCCCGAAGACGAACCGGAAGCCGACGCCGTCGTCGAACACCCGGAAGACGAGCGTCCCGAACCGCTCTGCCCCGGTCGATTCCACAACCCCCAGCCGGAGTTCCATGTACCGCTCCTCGATCTCGTCGTAGCGGTCCCAGACCGGCATCCAAGTGGTATCGACCTCGGTTCGCTCGCTCCCGGTGACTGCCAGCCCCGAGCGGAACGTGTCCTGATTCTGGAACTCGAAGCCCAGTTCTGACTCCTCAATGAGCGCCGTCCCGTTGTGTGCAACCTCGTATGTTGCCACACCGTCGCTGACATCGACAGTGAGTGTTACTGCCCCGTTGGGTGACGAGATAGTCTGTGTGGCCGAGTCGTCGCCCGCTGTCACCTGTGCGGCAGCGTCGTCGGAGACAGAGACCGAGAACGCCGACGCGGCCAGCAGCGAACCGACCCCACCGAGGAACTGTCTTCGGCTTAGGTTAGATTTGGGCTGTGATCTTTCTTCAAACATCGAGTCGTTCCTGCTGCGGATCAATAATAAAAGTTCACCTAGAATTACGTACCAGTTAGTAATTGGATATCGGATTTGCCCTGAATATCCCGGTATAGTTGGGCTGTGAAGGTGCTGAACGCCTATCCGGCTCGCACCCATAGTGTAGATATGGACCGCAACGAGGTTCGCCGCGCGTGGGACAGTGTCTCCGAGACCTACGCCGAGCGGCGCGACCCGACCGGGTCGGACGCAGCCCTGCTCGACGATCTGCTCGAACGCCTCGCCGAAGCGCCGACCGTCCTCGACGTGGGCTGTGGCGACGGCGCGCGGACGCTTGCGAACCTCCCGCCGAACAGCGTCGGCCTCGACTTCTCCAGAGCGGGACTGAACCTCGCCGCCGAGACAGTGCCGGACAGCCGGCTGGTGCAGGGTGATATGACGGCGCTCCCCATCGCAACCGACAGCGTGGACGCGATCACGGCCTATCACGCCGTCTTTCACGTCCAGCGAGACCAGCACTCGGCCGTCTACCAGGAGTTCGCCCGTGTGCTCCGGCCGGGCGGCACCGTGTTGATGACGCTGCCAAGCGGCCAGTTCGAGACCGTGCGTCGCGGCTGGATGGGCGGATCGATGTTCTTCTCAGCGCCGGGTCGGCGGGCGACGCTCGAGCAGTTGGCCGACGCCGGCTTCACCGACACGGAGACCGTCACTGCGACGGACCCGCTAGGGAGCGATAGCGAGTTCGTCTTCGCCACGCTCGACGGCGATTAGTGACTCCCTACTTCCCCAAATCGTCGGCGGTGCTGACGTGCATCCCGACGAACTGCCACGGCCGGTCCCGGCCGGTGGCTTCGAGCGTCCCGCTCCAGCGCGTGTCGTACTCGTGGCGGACCGTGCCCTCGGCGTCGGTCCAGCACAACTCGACGTCGTCGCTGAACCACGCGTAGTCCTCGCGTTCTGTCACCTGGAGCGCATGGCTGTCGACAGTCCAGTCGCCCGTCGTCTCAGTCTGCTTTTGCAGTCCGTCCCTGATAGCGTCGGCCCCATTCAACTGCTCGGAGATGCCGAACTTAACCACCGAGCGGTCCGTATCGGCGGCGAAGAACGGACCGAGCGGCTCGCCGGCCCGCAACGCCGCGTAGTACGCCTCGATAGTCCCGGTTGCGTTCATGCGTTTCCGTACAGGGGCCAGCCACTTCACTGACACACTTGGCGGCTGAGCATGAGGTTCACCGGACGTTGCCAGTGCAGACGGCTACCGGTTCACGCCCACCGTCACCCGTCCGGGGTCCAGCGTCAACCCCATCGAGATGTCCAGTTCGTCGGTCACACGTTCGAACTCGACGCGTCGGCACATCGTTGCCAGAACCAGTTTGAGTTCGGTCATCGCAAAACGCATACCGATACAATGGCGCGGCCCGCCGCCAAAGGGGAAATAGGCGTAATCAGGACGGTCAGGTGCGTTGTCTGTGATATTGCGGTCTTCGTCGAGCCATCGCGTCGGTCGGAACTGTGCAGGCCCGTCCCAGTAGCGGTCGTCGCGCTGCAGAGCGACGCTCGGAAGCTGTACAGTCACGTCAGGGTCAATCCGGTAGCCACCGAGGACGAGTGGGTTGTCTGGTTGCCGATACAGCGAGTAGACCGGCGGATAGAGCCGCAGTGTTTCCCGTACTACAGCTTCAGTGTACGGCAGATCAGACAGGTCATCGAACCCGAGTGGACCGTCGAGAGTGGTCGCTTCGGTGCGGAGTCTGTCCTGCACGCCAGGATGCCCTGCGAGTAGCCAGCAGGCGTAGGTAAGCGTGGTGGCAGTCGTCTCGTGTCCCGCAAACAGGAACGTGACGAGTTGGTCCCGGACGACAGTCGGAGCCATCTGTGTCCCATCGGGGTACTCGGCGTCCACGAGCATCGAAAGCAGGTCGTCACGCTCTCCGGTTTCGTCTCGACGGGTGGCGATAAGCGTGTCAACGAGGTCGTCTAGGTCGGCCATCGCGCGGTCGTGCCGGCGCTCCGTTGGCGTCCGGGGGGCCCACTCCGGCAGAAACGAAATCAGTCCCATCCTATCGACCATGGCGTCGATGCTCTCGGCCGCCTCGCGGACCACTGCGCCGCGGGTAGCGTCCAGATCGAGGTCGAACAGCGCCTGTGTGAGGATGCGAAGTGTGAGTGTCGAGAGCGTGTCACTCAGTTCGATTTCGGTAGCATTCGCCCAAGACCCGACCAGTTCGGCCGTTTCGTCGACCATCACCTGCGTATACGAGCGAATACGGGCGGGCGTGAACGCCGACTGAAGAGCCAGCCGCTGGCGACGCCACTGGTCGCCCTCGGCAAAAACAAGGCCATCCGGAGCTATCAGCTCCCCGAATTCCTGCTCGAACTCCCCCTTGCTGAACGCGTCGTTCCGGGTGACCAGCACGTCTTCAACGATCTCGGGGTCGTACATGACCGCGAACCGTTCACCGAACGCGCTGTAGCCGACGACTGGGCCGTACTCTCGGAGCCCTCGTTCGAACGCGATAGCGTCTCGTGCAAGCGAGATAGTCGACCCGAGCACTGGAAGTCCACGTGGCCCCGGTGGCGTCGGGGCCGTGTCCAAGGTAGGTTTGCAAACTGCTCTCTCCGAGTCGGTATCGACGGCTGTCTCAGCGTCATCCGGTTCTCCGCCGCGTTCGTCCCCGGTGTGAGGGTCAGATATAGTCATCAGTGAAACAGTAGTGCGCAACGGCCCTCGTCGGTGCCGTGAAGCAGTGAACTTCTTTAAATGTGTACCCGCAATGGACGGCTGTGAAATCGGTCGACCTCACGCTCTCGTTGCCAGCGTGGATGCAGTTGCCAATGCCGGACCACATCGCATCCGATGCCGTGGTTCGGGAAGAACTTCTCTCGTGGCAAGTCCACCCAGACGGTGAGACAGTTTCGTTCCTCTCGCTGGTGGTCGGCGACCTTGCCGCAAGTCAGACCGCGGCTGACGACATTGAGGTCATCCAGCGGACCTCGTTCACATCCATCGATGACGAGACGTTCTATGCCTACGTCACGATGGAAAACCGGGAGGCAGACAGTGCGCTCATGAACACACTGCAAATCCCGGGACTTGTTCTCGTCCCGCCGGTCGTATACACCGACGAAGCGACGATGCAGGTGACTGTGTTGGGCGAAGAGGATACGCTCTCGTCAGTGGTAGCGCGCGTTCACGACGACGTCTCGGTGAGCATCGAACGCGTCAGCGACCACGGTCGCCTGGGTGGGTCCCTCGCGGGGCGACTCACTCGCCGCCAGTTCGAGGCTGTCGAAGTTGCCCGTGACCTCGGCTACTACGCGGTCCCTCGGACAGCTTCGCTGGCGGAGGTGGCTGCCGAACTCGACATCTCAGAGAGCGCAGCGTCATCGCTACTCAGAAGGGCCGAGCAAGCACTGGTGGACGCAGCACTCGTGCGATGAAGTCGAAACAGAACTCCAGTGTCACACCGGGATGAAACCGCCCGGGTTGATCACTGCCGGCAGCCAACTGTCCATGATAGCGTCTACTGGCCTTCAGTCAATCACGGTATCCGGGTTCAGCGACAGCACAGCACGTTTGAGTCCCATAGAAAGCCGATTGTCCGATCCAGAGGGTGAGACGGGGCTGCCGTCTCGACTTCTGCGGATCGCTACGGTTCGCGGCCGCTGGCCTACGGCCCTTGTTTTCCGGAGTGCGTCGCGACGGCAGGGGTTTTTTAGCTGTTCGGGTCGCCGGCCACATCAACATCGGCCGACGCCGGACCCGCAATCCTTACGCCGCGGACGGCCACACGGACGTGTATGACAGAGGCGACGGGAATCGTCGGGGAGTTCCTCACGCTCAAGGAGGGGACCGACGCGGACCTGCTGGCGATGCAGTGTGGCGACTTCTACGAGTTTTTCGATGAGGACGCCGAGATCGTCGCCGACGAACTCGACCTGAAGGTGAGTCAGAAGTCCTCGCATGGCTCGTCGTACCCGATGGCGGGGGTTCCGGTCGACGACCTGACGCCGTACGTCTCCGCACTGGTCGAGCGGGGCTACCGGGTCGCTATCGCCGACCAGCACGAGACCGAGAACGGCCACGCCCGCGACATAACGCGGGTCGTCACGCCCGGGACGCATCTGGAGACCGGCGACGAGTCGGCGCAGTACCTCGCCGCGGTGGTTCGGGAGGCCAGCCGGGACAGCAGCGACACCTACGGCATCGCCGCGACAGACGTGACCACCGGCCAGTTCCAGGTCACGCAACTGGACGACGCCGACGCGGGCGAGGCGCTGACAGAGCTGTACACGTTCGGGCCGGCGGAGATTCTTCCCGGCCCGGAGCTCCGGAACGACGACGAATTTCTGGACCGTCTGCGCGAGCGGACTGACGCGGCGCTGACGCTTCACGACTCGGCGTCGTTCGAGCCGGGGCGGGCGAGCCACACCGTCCGCGAGCAGTTCGGGAGCGAGACAGTCGACAGCGTCGGCATCGGCGATCAAGACGTGGCACTGCGGGCCGCCGGCGCGGTGCTGTCCTACGTCGAGGACACCGGTGTCGGCACGCTGGCAGCGGTCACGCGCCTGCAAGCGTACGGCGAGCGCGACCACGTCGACCTCGACGCGACGACCCAGCGCAATCTCGAACTCACCGAGACGATGCAGGGCGACAGTTCGGGGTCGCTGTTCGACACGATCGACCACACCGTCACGGCTGCCGGCGGGCGACTGCTCCAGCAGTGGCTCCAGCGACCACGGCGAAACCGGGCCGAACTCAAGCGCCGGCAGTCCTGCGTAGCGGCGCTGTCAGAGGCGGCGATGGCCCGCGAGCGGATTCGAGAGACGCTGTCGGACGCCTACGACCTCGAACGGCTGGCCGCACGGGCCACGTCGGGCAGTGCGGACGCGCGGGACCTGCGAGCAGTGCAGGAGACACTGGCACTGTTGGGGCAGGTCGCCGACGCCGTGACCGAAACCGAGCGGCTGGCCGAGTCGCCCCTCGCTGATTCCCTCGACGGTGCCGACCGCGAGGCGGCCGACGCGCTGGCCGCCGAGTTGGACAGCGCACTGGTCGCGGACCCGCCGGGGACGGTGCGTCAGGGCGGCCTGTTCAAACGGGGGTACGATGACGACCTCGACGAGATTATCGACGAGCACGAGGCCGCGCTGGAGTGGCTGGAAACGCTGCCGGACCGCGAGAAGGAGCGGACCGGCATCACCCACCTCTCGGTCGACCGGAACAAGACCGACGGCTACTACATTCAGGTCGGCAAGAGCGAGACCGACGCCGTCCCGGAGAAGTACAAGCACATCAAGACGCTCAAAAACTCCAAACGGTACACCACGCCCGAACTCGACGAGAAGGAGCGAGACGTGTTGCGTTTAGAGGAGCGCCGCCACGACATGGAGTACGAGCGCTTCCAGAAACTGCGGGAGCGCGTGGCCGAGCGCGCGACGCTGCTGCAAGATGTGGGCCGAACGCTGGCGGAACTGGATGCCTTCGCATCACTGGCTGTCCACGCCGTCGAGAACAACTGGACCCGGCCGGCGGTCGTCGACGGCAATGAACTCTCCATCGAGGCCGGCCGCCACCCGGTCGTCGAGCAAACGACGGAGTTCGTTCCGAACGACCTCTACATGGACGACGACCGGCAGTTCCTCATCGTTACCGGGCCAAACATGAGCGGGAAGTCGACGTATATGCGCCAGGCCGCGCTCATCACGCTGCTTGCGCAGGTGGGCAGTTTCGTGCCGGCACGGTCGGCAACCGTCGGACTGGTGGACGGCATCTTCACCCGCGTCGGCGCGCTGGATGAACTCGCACAGGGCCGCTCGACGTTCATGGTCGAGATGCAGGAGCTATCAAACATCCTCCACTCGGCTACCGAAGAATCACTCGTGATACTGGACGAGGTCGGTCGCGGGACAGCTACATTCGACGGCATCTCAATCGCCTGGGCGGCGACGGAGTACATCGTCAACTCCATCCAGTCGAAAACGTTGTTTGCGACTCACTACCACGAGCTGACGGCGCTGGGCGAGGAACTACCGACCGTCGAGAACGTCCACGTCGCGGTCGACGGCGAGCCCCGCTCCGCAGGCAGCGACGGCGACGTGACGTTCCTCCGAACGGTCCGGGACGGCCCGACCGACCGCTCCTACGGCGTCCACGTCGCCGACCTCGCCGGCGTCCCTGAACCAGTCGTCGACCGCTCGCAGGCGGTGCTTGACCGGCTACGCGACGACAAAGCTATCGAGATTCGCGGCAGCGAGGGGAACGACGGCGGAACGACACAGGCCGTCTTCGACCTGGATTCGGGGCAGTTCAGGGACGGCGCGTCCAAGTCCGGTGACACAGCAGCCGGTTCGACAGCTGAGCCGATGGTGACCGACGGCGACCCCGAACACACGCTCGGCGAGTCCGCGGCTGAAGGCCCCAAAGGCAACGAGAGGGCAGCGTCGCTCGATTCTGAGACCGAGGCTGTCCTCTCGGAACTAACAGAACTGGATGTCAACGAGACGCCGCCGGTCGAACTGATGGCGAAAGTACAGGAGTGGCAGGCCGAACTGGACGACGAGTAGCAGACAGCGTCCGATTTTCAGCGAAGATACTCACGGCGGAAGGTGTATACGGGAGTTGTCACTGCTAGCAGCCAATGCCCGACCGGATCCGCGTTCTTCACGTCGACGACGACCCGGCTGTCGTCGAAGCGGCCACAAGCGCTCTGGAACAGGCGCACTGTGGTATCACGGTCGAAACGGAGTCGAACGTGGCCGACGGCATCGAACGGCTCGACAGCGAAGCGTTCGACTGTGTCGTCGCCGGCTACGACCTGCCGGAGCAGACCGGCGTCGAGTTCCTCGACGCGGTCCGAAAGCAATCGCCGGACCTGCCGTTCGTTCTGTTCACTACCGATGGAAATGAAGCAGCCGCCAGTGACGCGATTTCCGCCGGTGTCACCGAGTATCTCCGGGTCGACGGCAGCAACGAGCCGCACGCACGACTCGCACACACCGTCGTCGACGCCGTCGAGCGGACAGCCGACGACATCGAACACGCACAGAGCACGCGGCGCGAGCGCGCTATCGAGGAGCTACACTCCACTGCCAGGGCGTTCATGCGGGCCACGACTGAGGATGCGGTTGCGCAGATCACAGTGGACACCGCCAGAACCATCCTCAATATGCCGGCCAACGGCGTCCACTTCGCGGACGGCGACAGCCTGTATCCGGTCGCCTGGACCGAACAGGTCGAGGAGCTCATCGGCACGCCACCAGTGTTCGAGGCCGGAGAGGCGCTCGCGTGGCAGGCTTTCGAAACCGGCGAGGCCCGGGTCCACGACGATATCACGTCGAGCCCGGACCGGTACAATCCGGAGACGAATATCCGAAGCGAGCTCATCCTTCCGCTCGGGGACCACGGCGTCCTCCTCATCGGGTCGAGCGAGGTCGGTGCATTCGATGACACAGATGTCACACTCGCGCGGACGCTCTCAGTCCACGCGACGGCGGCGCTTAGCCGTCTCGACCGTGACCGTCAGCTCCGCGAGGAACGCGAGTTCATCGATCAGGCGCTCGATACGCTTGACGACCTGTTCTACGTCATCGACACAGACGGGAGCCTTCGGCGATGGAACGAGCGCATCCCTGAAGTTACAGGATACAGCAATGACGAGATTGACGATATGCCAGTCTCCGAGTTCTTCCCGGGTGACGAGCATGAGACAATCGCTGCGGCGATAAATGAGACGCGAACCAGCGGCCGGGTAACTGTCGAAGCGGAGGTTCTGACTGCCAATGGAGAGCGGATTCCGTATGAGTTTGCTGGAACCCAGCTGACCGACACTGACGGGGCGACAGCCGGGACCGTAGGTATCGGCCGGGATATCTCCCAGCGCAAGGCGTACGAACAGCAGCTGGAACGCCAGAACGAGCGTCTCGACGAGTTTACAAGCATCGTCAGCCACGACCTCCGAAACCCGCTTACCGTCGCGGAGGGGAACCTGGAACTGGCCAGAGCGGAACACGACAGCGACGCGCTCGACAAGGTGTCACGCGCCCACGAACGAATGCGAGCGCTGATAGACGACCTCTTGACGTTTGCACGCGCCGGCGAAACGGCGACCGACCTCGAATCTGTCGCGCTCGCCGGCATCGTTGAAGAGTGCTGGCAGAGTGTCGAAGATGACCGGGCAACGCTCGTCGTCGAGGGTGACCGTCAGATTCGGGCAGATATGGCAAAACTCCGGCGGCTGTTAGCGAACCTCCTTCGAAACAGTGTTGAACACGGGACCACAGGCGCTCAGACGACGGCTGACGACAACACCGACCACAGTGGCGGGAGCGCAACTGTACGAGTCGGTGTCATCGAGGACACGGACCGACACGGCTTCTACGTCGCCGACGACGGGCCGGGCATTCCGGCGGCCGACCGTGAACAGGTGTTTGAAGGGGGCTACTCGACCGGCGAGAGCGGGACCGGGTTCGGACTCAAAATCGTTCAGCGGATTGCTGAGGTCCACGGTTGGACAGTCACAGCCACCGAGAGCGAGGCCGGCGGCGCGCGGTTCGAGGTGACGGGCCTCGAACCGGCCTGAGTAGACAGGCCAGTCGCCAAGTGCGGGCCAGCAACACCAGCAGACCATCGCGGGACGTGGCTGGCCTTTTGGTTCTGAAGCCCTCAGTGTGGGTAATGTCATCCCAGCGCCCTCCGCGGCAGGGCTCGCGGACCGCCGAGCAACCGTCCACAGCGAAGGACGGAGCAACGCCCGCACTCGCCGTCGAGGGGTTGTCAAAGCAGTTCGGTAGCGGTGCGGACGCGGTGACGGCCGTCGATGACGTGTCGTTTCGCATCGAGCAGGGAACGGTCGTCGGCCTGCTGGGACCCAACGGCGCGGGCAAGACGACGACAATAAAGTCGATTCTCGGGCTGGTGTTGCCTGATTCCGGGCGTGTTCGGATACAGGGTATCGACATGAGCGAACACCCGCGAGCGGCCTACCGCCACGTCGACGGGATGCTCGAAGGGGCGCGAAACGACTACTGGCGATTGACCGTCCGGGAGAACCTGCGCTATTTCTCGACCATCAAGGGTGTCAAGCCGGATGCCGTCGCCGACCGGCACGAGCGCCTGCTGGCGAAACTCGACCTTCTGGAGAAGGCCGACGTGCCGGTTCGAGACCTCTCCCGCGGGATGAAACAGAAGGTGTCGCTGGCGAGTGTGCTGGCCAGCGAGTCCGATCTGGTGTTTCTCGATGAACCGACGCTGGGGCTGGACGTAGAAAGCTCGCTGACGCTACGGCGAGAACTGCGCCGGATCGTCGACGAGCGCGACATCACGGCCATTGTCAGTAGCCACGATATGGATGTCATCGAAGATGTCTGTGACCGGGTCATCATCATGAACGACGGGGAGATCATCGCAGACGACAGCGTGGCGGCCGTGCTTGACCAGTTCACCGCGAACGCGTTCGCCGTCACCAGTCCAGACATCACCGAGGGCCTGCTTGCGACGATCCGGGAGCGGTTCGAGGTGGCCGACGTGACGACCGTCGAGCGGGGTCGGCGCGTCGAGGTGGCGACCGACAGCGACGGGTTCTACCGCTTGCTGGCCCTGTGTCGAGACCACGACGTGACGCTGACCGGTGTCGGCACGGTCGAACCGGACCTGGAAGACGTGTTCGTCGAGATCACGGGACAAGGACGATGAGGGAGGCGGAATCAGGCAGATGACCGCAAGCGCCGGCACGCACGCGGACGACAATGACGGTGCCAGTGGCCAGACTGTCAGTGCCGCCATGCAGGCGGGCTATCTCGACCTTGCGCGAGCGGTGCTGTACCGCGAGTATCTCATCTTCGTCCGGTATCCGGCCAACGCCATCGGCGGCATTGTCATCTCGGTGTTCTTCTTTGGCCTACTGTTCTACGGCGGCCGGATGCTTGCCGGGCAGGCGATAACGGATTCTATCGAGGGTATCATCGTCGGCTACTTCCTGTGGTCGCTTTCCGTCGGCGCGTACCAAGCAATCTCGAACGATATCGGGAGCGAGGCCCAGTGGGGAACGCTCGAACGGCACGTCATGACGCCGTTTGGCTTCGCGCCGGTCGCGTTCTGCAAGGGCGTCGCGAAAGTCGTCCGGACGTTCCTCACCTCGACAGTAGTGCTTGCGGTGATGCTTGCGATTACCGGGACGACGCTCCAGTTGAATGTCCTGACTGTCGTCGTTGTCGCGTCGCTGACTATCGCGTCGGTACTGGGTCTGGGGTTCGCTGCCGGCGGCGTCGCGGTGCTGTACAAGCGCATCGGGAACTGGCTCAATCTGCTCCAGTTTGGGTTCATTATTCTTATCTCCGCGCCCGTGTTCGAACTCGGCTGGACGCGGGTCCTGCCACTGGCCCACGGAAGCGCGCTTCTCCAGCGGGCGATGGTCGACGGGACCCGGCTCTGGCAGTTCTCCGCTACCGATCTGGGCCTCCTCGTCGGTGTCCCGGCCGGCTACGTGTTGTTGGGCTACGTCGTGTTTCAATACACGACCCGACGGGCCAGACGGCTCGGCGTACTCGGTGACTACTGACTGGCGTAGACAGGTGCTTTTACTTATGATGCCGATAATTTGATAGATAACACTGTCGCTCGGGCTGCACACACAGCGCCGGGCGGTCTCTGCCCCGTACTCCAGCTATGGTTACTCGACACTTCTCAACGGAGCAACTTGTCCCCGCCGTCGCGACAGTCCTTGTTATTGGTGTTCTAACTATCTCGGCGTGGTCGCTCGTGGCCACGAGCGGCGGCACCGCCGACAACCCGCAGATCGATGCGGACGTGCAGCAACGCTACGAGTCGATAGACGGTGTCAACGCGATCCAGACGACGACCGTCTCACGGAACGGGACGGTTGCAAGCCGAACGACCTACCACGCGACGCTCCAGCCGGGGACGGAGAGAAAGCGGCTCGTACCCATCAATAGTACGGCACGGGCGAGTAACGTGCGGATCTCGGACGGGTCAACGCTATGGCTGTACAACGACCGTCGTGAAAGTGCGACACGAGTTCCCCTCCCCGAGACTGAGTCTGACAGGGGTGAACGGCTACAGCGCCTGTTCACGAAACTCGACGAGTCGAAAACGGACCCGCAGTCGGTTGAACCACTGCCTGTTGTCCCCCAGAGCGAACGGCGGCCAGTCAACTCGACCGAGGAGATGACCGTCAGCTACCGGGGCACGGAACCAGTTGACGGACGCGAAGCGTACGTCGTCCACGTGACGCCAAGAAATGAGACAAAAGCATACGAGCAAACAGTCTGGGTCGAAACACAGCGGTTCTTCCCGAGCAAAAAGCGGACTGCCTGGACAGCAGATGGAAAGCACACAGTTGTGACGACGAGGTACGCGAACATCTCGTACGACACCGATGTGTCCAGTGACGCGTTTTCCCCCGACTTCCCGGATGATACAACTGTCAGTGCTCCGGAACCAGCAGATAGGAGGTTTTACCTGCGCTGCCAATTATGTGCTACATAATATTGTCGCTCAGACAGACCGAACACAGTCGGGCAGCTCCCCACTTCCGGTAACCTGATATATGGCCACTCGCCACCTCACATCGGAACGACTGGTGCTTACCATCGCGACGGTAGTCGTCGTTGGTGTACTGGCTGTTTCGATTTGGTCGCTTGCGTTCGCGAGTACCGGAACCGCCGATCAGCCCCAGATCGACGCTGACGTGCAACAACGCTACCAGTCGATAGACGGCGTCAACGCGACACAGACGACGACGATTACCCGGAACGGGACAGTTGCGAGCCGGACGACCTACGACGCCGCGCTCCAGCCGGGGACCCAGAAGAAACGGCTGGCGGTCGTCAACAGCACCGTCGAGCGATACGACCGCCGGGTGTCGAACGGGTCGACACTGTGGCTGTACGACCAGCGCCGCGCGAAGGCGACACGCATCTCTCTCAGCAGGACCGGGTCAGAGCAGGGCGAGCGGCTACATCGCCTGTTTGCGAATCTCAATATGTCCACGGCAGCCGACACGGCGGATTCACGGTCAGTTGAGCCGCTGCCCGTCGTTCCTCGCGGCGAACAGCGGCCAACCGTGGCTGCCAGCTCGATGACTGTCAGCTACCGCGGTACTGAATCAATCGACGGGCGTGAAGCCTACGTCATCCACGTGGCACCGAAAGACGATACAGCGGCCTACGAGCAGACGGTCTGGGTGGACACAGAGCAGTTCTTCCCGGTGAAAAAGCGCACTGCGTGGACAGCCGACGGTGAGCGAACAGTCGTGACGACGACGCACACGGACGTCACCTATGACACCGGTGTGTCCGAGGACGTGTTTACGCCCAACTTCCCGGAGAACACGACTGTCACTGTCCCAGAAACGCCGGAGAGCCAGACCTACGAGTCGGTCGGTGCACTCGAAGCCGACACCGAGATCCAGGTTCCGGAGCCCGACATCCCGCCGGGGTACGAACTGACCTACGCGACGCAGACGCGGGGACGGATACACAGCGTCGGCCTCCGCTACATGAACCGGACCAGTCTGATCACCGTTGCCAAGTACGACCGGCCGGGTGTCGGGGATAACGCCAGCGGAGCGGTGACAATCGACGGGCAACCGGCACAGGTCAGCTACGGGCTGACAACATCAGTGTCGTGGAGCTGTGAGCGCTACCGATACACCGTTCGCGGTGAGGGTGTGTCCGCGGACCGACTCGTCACGGTCGGCCGGTCAATCGGCTGTCCCGGCGGCGAGTGAACACCCACGCTGGCATATCAAGCCGCCGTTTTCTGGGTCAGAAGTTCGACTGCACGTTATATTATGGAACCGCTCCTCAATTCGAGTGCAGCGGCCCTGACAACACCGTGCCACCAGCGCCCTCCGGCGATGGCCGCTGTCTGTCCACCACAGTGCCCTATGGTTCCCAGGGCTGCCACCCTGGGAGGAATGTGGGCCAGGCCGCCCGCGAACTGGTCCCCTACCTCGCCCCACCTTCGCCCAAAGGCGGTGCCCTGACCCCGCCGGTCTCCGCTGACACTGCGCCCTTCTATGACGCGGCTGACTTCTGACTCGGAAACTGACGGGACCTTTTATTCGGGGACGGGGCGTTGGTCCAGTACGTGAGTGAGGACCCGGCCGTGGGCGACATCCTCGACCTGCTCAGTGACGAGTACGCCCGGGACATCCTCGCAGCAACGAGTGTCAAACCCATGTCCGCGAAACAGCTCGCCGACCAGTGTGAGATGTCACAACCGACCGTGTACAGACGGGTCGAGTGGCTTCAGGAGTACGGCCTCATCGAGGAACAGACCCAGATAGAGACGGGCGGCAACGACTACAGCGTGTTCGCTGCCACGCTCTCGGAGTTCTCGCTGGCGCTTGCTGAGGGTGACTTCGAAACCGAAATCGAGCGGGCCGAACCGCCGGCATTCCCAGGACAGGACGAACAGGACACCGCGGACCGATTCACAAAAATGTGGGAGAATCTCTGACATGGTCGCCATCGAGACGCTCATGAACTGGCTCATCACAGCCCTGGCGTTTGGCTCGACAGTATTGGGTGGGTACGTCGGCTACCAAGCCTATCGGGGGTATCGGCGACACAATAGCCGTGCGATGCAGTACCTCTCTGTCGGGCTGTTCTGCCTCACAGCGGTGGCCTTCGTCGTCGCGTTCGCCGGCTCAGTCCTTCTTCGACAGGGCCTGCTCGACAGCCAGTTCCAGCAACCGCTGACACTCGTCACGCGTGCCTTCCAGTTCGTCGGCGTCCTCTTTATCGCGTACTCGCTCCACTCTCGGGAGTGAGAGTCGGATGTGGGTGGCGAATGACGGCCGTCCCGAACCGCTGAAGGTCCTCAGGTGGAAAAGATACGTATGGCACAGACGCCGGTGGGACGGCCAACGGTCCGCATCGACGGGGCTGACCCGATATTGCTCCCTTGGGACGTGGCACCCGAGCGACTCCCGTTCGATGTCATCTCCGGACCGGTCGCATTCGAGTGTGCCTCCGGCGACCGTATCGAACGGGAGTACACCGGTATCGCCGTGTTCGAACTGTTAGAGGCGGCGTCGATGCCCGGCGATACGACCCACGTCCAGTTCGAATCGGCGAACGGCGACCTGGCGTGTATCCCGCTCGCCGATCTCAACGGCGCGGTGCTCGCGCTAGGCGATGGCCCCGGAACTGAGACGGGGCGACCGCGGTTCGTCTCACCCCGCGTGCTCGGCCCGCGAACCGTGAAGAACGTCTGCCGACTGCGGCCGCGAACGCTTGCCGCCGGCGCTGATCGAGAGGCCTACGAGCGGCTCCCACTGGACGACTGACGCTGGACAGCGGACTATTCCAGCAAGCCGATGTCCTTTGCCAGACGGTCGGCGAGTTCTTCCAGTACGTCGGGGTCGACCTCAGCGACCGGTTCGCCGTCGTGAAGCTGCTCGTTGTGGCGCGCGACGGCGTCCTCGACATCCTCGAAGGCGACCGATGTCCGCGTCCCGCACTCCTCGCACACGACCGGAATTTCGGGCTGGTCGGTTGTCATTGGCGGCAGTTTACCTCGCTCCCCGATAAACGGACCGGAGCGTCCGCCGGGCATGCGCCGGCAGTCACTCAAGCACGCTCTTCGGCCGCTTGAGGTAGAACGCCTGATTGGTCACTCGTTTGTACACCGCGTACAGCGTCTCGACGGCGGCCGGGTCGGGGTCGAACCGCAGATGCGGGGCCATGTGATACGCTTTACAGCTTGTCAGGAAGAAGTACAGCGTCCGGTGGTGGGCCGGTGTCGCGTCGACGACGCCCATCGACTGCCCACCGATGTCGTCCGAAAAGTCGTTGAGCAGACCGGCGATATCGTCGTTCAGTTGCTCATCGGGTCGTGTGAGCGGCGCACCGAGCGTCTGCTGGAGGAACTCGCTCGTCGCCCGCAGGAAGGGGTTCGAATCCATACCCGTCGGGTCCACGGCACTGAAGGCGTCGTACAGGTCGAGCAGCGCCGTCAGTTCGTCGTCGGTCAGCGCGATGGGTTTGACGGGGTCGCCCTGCGGGAGCGAGTAGTCCGGGAAGGAGTACGACTGCGGGTCCGGCACCTGCCCGAACACGTTATCGAGACTCATGGGGGCAGTTCGGTCGGCGGCGGCCTAACTGTTGGGTGGAGTGAGAATCATCAGAACGCATATTATTGCGTGTACGGATATCTGAGCTGATGCCCTCCACTACCTGCACGAGCGCCGCACAGCGACGCCTCAAACCGACGGCCCTGCAGACGCCACACGGCGTGGCAACCAATCAGACGGGGTCTGCAAGGGACCGCGATTGATGCCGCCGTTCACCGTTCGGCTGGCTGATGGGTGGCAGCGAGCGCGCGAACAGCTGCCGCTGGCACTGGTCCCGATACTGCTGGCGGTCATGCAGACCGATAGTATCCGGCAAGTACTCGCTTACGACGGAGTCCACATCGGTATCAGTATCAGTGTCCCCGCGTCCGTCGTGACTATCTGGCAGTTCGTTGACCCGCCCAGCACCGGGGCGCCGGTAAGCACTAGCCTCCCGCTGTCACTCCCGTTCGCCGTTGTGGCCGCCCCCGTGGCGATTCTCTTGCGTGCCGGCCTGAGCGCGGGCTACTTCGGCGCTATCGCCGCTGGCCTTGTCGACCGTGAGGACGACTTCGCCGCGAACGCTAGGACCCATTTCCTCCCGTTTCTTGCGGTAACCGTGCTGCCGTATCTGTTCATCGTGCCGTTCGTGCTAAGCAGAGCCGGTGTCGATGGGATCGGCCACAGTGGAGTGGTTCTCGGAGCCATCTTCATCTTCGTGCCACTGGTGCTGGCCGTCGGGTATCTCTTCTGGGCGACGCCGTATCTGATCGTGTTGCGCGAAACCGGCCTGCTGGCGGCAGCTCGGGGCTCGTACAAACTGGCCGTCGACGGCGGAGCGTACCTCGCCTACACAGTCTGCTACGTGGGATTCGTTTTGCCCGTCTCAGCGGTGGCGACCGCTGTCGTCGTCAACGTTCCCGCGGTCGGCCTCACCATCGGAATCGTGGGCGGCGGACTTCTAGGACTCGTACTCAATATCACGACGATGCGGTTCGTCGCGGATATCGACCCGCAATCACCGTCGGCTGGCGAGTGGCCCGAACATCACCGCAGCGGCAAAGCCGAGGTCAACACGTAGAACGGCGTCAGCTCACTCCCCCTGCTCGTCCAGTTGCTCAACAAGGCCGATACCGTAGATCGTCCGCAGCACCGTGCTGGCATCGCCAGCCTCGTACACCAGATCGTCTCGCGAACTGACGTGATCGAGTACGTCGGGCGAGGAATGGGCGGGAGCGGCGGCGATACCGGCGTCGTTGTCGTCGACCCAGCGCATCACCCGCAGGTCGCTCTTGCTGTCGCCCATCACGAGTGCGAACGGGTCGTCGATGCCCAGCACGTCGAAAGCCTCCTCGACGCCGGCAGACTTGTCCAGTTCGAGACTCACGAGTTCGGCCGCGTCGCCCTCGTAGTAGCCCAGGTCGACACGTTCGAGAACGTCGCGGAACGCTTCGGGTGCGTCCGCAATGTCGGCGTTAGTCGACAGACCGCCGGCCTCCAGCACGTCCAGAATCTCCGGGTCGCGGCTGAAGTAGGCCCGTGCGTAGCCTGCAGGGTCGTCAACCTCGGCGTCAACCTGCGCGGCGATGGCGTCGCCGACCAGCCCACAGAGGTAGCACAGCGATTCGTCGATGACTTCGACGGCGTTGTCGCTGCCGACCTCGGCGTTGGGTTTCAGCGTGACATTGAACTCGTTGCCCTGGAGATGACAGCGCTTGCCAACGGCGTCGGGGGCCTCTGAGAGGACCCGCCGGCGGACAGTTTCGAACACGTCCACGACCGCGCCGTCAAGGCGTTCATAGAGGAGCCGCTTCGTGTCCTGGCCGTGTTTGGGCGTGAATACGCCGTTACCGGACTCATAGACGATGCTCATCTGTCCGGAGGAAACGAGGTCGTTGCCCAGCCCCTGTATCATGAACCCCTTGACGTTCTCCAGGGTCTGGCCGGTACAGACGACGATTGGGACGCCCGCTTCGTGGAACTGCGTCAGGAGATATAGCGTATCGCGGGGGATTTCGTTGTCGGTGTCGCCGGCCGACCGGAGCGTCTCGTCGACGTCCAGTACCAGAACGTTCACCGACCGGTCGTACTTCGAGTAGAGATCGAGCGCGGTAAAGGCCTCGTCACGGGTCAGCCGGGCCGCGATTTCTGCGTAGGTCTCGCCGGTCCCGGGAAACTCGGCAGTGATATCCGATTTGAGAGCGTCGAGGCGGTCACTGGCGGTTTCCCACTGTTCCAGCGCGACGGTCGAGCTGAGCGGGGGAAACAGGTCGACGAACTCCTGATAGCCGCGCAGCGTCGTCGTGTCTACGCTCTTGTAGAGCCGGTAAAGTTGGTCGTATTGTTCCATGTCGAGGTCCACAGGATAGTGGCGACTGACGGCGAGCGTACTTTAGCTATCGGGTTTGTGGTCCTCACACACGTCAAAAAACGGCTGGTTTGCCAACACCGCTGCCGAGGGGAAACCCTGCTACGCCTCGTCGCCGCCGTCGGTCAGCACCTCGGTTTCGGACGCTTCCTCGTTAAGGAAGGATGGCAGCTCCTCCTCGTCCTCGTCAGTCGCCTCGTCGTCCGCCGTCGCTTCGGTCCAAGAGCGTTCTCTGTGGTGGCACATGGGTCGTCACCATGCGAGGCTCATGACTGTGTTATGTTAACTATTTTCATGATCAGACTGATAGGCGCGACGAGGGCAGACAGTATCAAGTCGCTCCGCCCGTTAGCTGGTCGCAATCACATGCGGAGGCACGTATGACCGATATCCAGCGACTCGACGACCAGACCGTCGAACGCATCGCAGCCGGCGAGGTGGTCGAGCGACCGGCCTCCGTCGTCAAGGAACTGGTCGAGAACGCGATCGACGCCGACGCAAGCCGGGTCGATGTCGTCGTCGAAGCCGGCGGAACCGACGGGATTCGCGTCACGGACGACGGCGTCGGGATGGACCGCGAGGCTGTCGAGACGGCCGTCGAGGAACACACCACGTCGAAAATCCGCGACATTGCAGATCTAGAGGGTGGCGTGGGAACGCTCGGGTTCCGCGGCGAGGCGCTGCACGCGATCGGGGCGGTCTCACGGCTGACGATACGGACCAGACCCCGCGGCGGCGACGTGGGAACCGAACTGGTACTCGAAGGCGGTGACGTCACGGCAGTCGGCCCCGCCGGCTGTCCGGAGGGGACGACGATGGCGGTCGAAGACCTCTTCTATAACGTCCCAGCCCGCCGGAAATACCTCAAGCAGGAGTCGACGGAATTCGCGCATGTCAACACCGTCGTCGCCAGCTACGCGCTGGCTAACCCGGACGTGGCGGTCTCGCTGACCCACGGCGACCGTGAGACGTTCTCGACGACCGGCCAGGGTGACTTGCGCGAGACAGTAATGTCCGTCTACGGCCGGGAAGTCGCCGAGTCGATGATTTCGGTCAGTGCAGGCTCGGAGGCAACAGGGAGCGGCGACGGGACGGACAGTTTCCCCGATGGACCGCTTAACGGCGTCCACGGCCTCGTGTCCCACCCCGAGACGAATCGCGCCGGCCGTGAGTACCTCTCGACGTACGTTAACGGTCGCTACGTCAGGGCCGGTACCGTCCGGGACGCCGTTATCGACGCCTACGGTACCCAAATCGCGCCGGACCGCTACCCCTTCGCCGTCCTCTTTCTGGATGTCCCCGCAGGCGACGTGGACGTGAACGTCCACCCCCGGAAAATGGAGGTGAGATGGGTTAAATCAGATGCCGTCGAGCGACAAGTTCGTACCGCCGTCGAAGACGCACTTCAAGAAGAGGGCCTTCTTCGCTCGTCCGCTCCACGCGGTCGGAGCGCCCCTGAACAGACGGAGATTGACCCGTCGCCTGTCTCTGAAAACGCTGCTGATTCCGCCGCTGAGACAGCCGATACAGAGGTGCCTGACGATACAACGGGAACGGTGAATAGAACAGATGAGGCGGCACAGAGAGGAGATACGGGACAGTCAGACTCTACAGAGTCCTCTCGAATTGAGTCTTCACCGACATCAACTACGGATACCTCAGACACGCCAGCTACACCGTCTCAGCCGTCGTCGGATTCGACTGTCGAGTCGTCGCCACCCTCCCGCTTGGAGTCATCTACCACAGACTCCACAACGTCATCGACGCCACACGAACAACGGGAACGGTCTCCCACTACAACCGAACCGAACACCCAGAAGACGCTGAGCGGTGAAGATGCTCACGAAACAACGGGGTTCGATACGTTCCCAGACCTTCGAGTCTTGGGGCAACTACACGACACGTACATTGTCGCCGAATTTGACGACGGGTTAATTCTCATCGACCAACACGCCGCTGACGAAAGAATCAACTACGAACGGCTAAAGCAACGCTTCGAAGGCGAAACGACAACGCAGGCGTTAGCGGACCCGGTCGAAATCGAACTCACTGCCCGCGAAATGTCCGTTTTTGAGGCCCGGAGTGATGCACTGGCAAGCCTCGGTTTCCACACCGCGCGGACGGGTGACGAAATTGTGGAAGTTCGGACGCTTCCGGGTATCATCGCCGATGCCGCTGGCCCCGAGATCATTCGGGACGTGTTGTTGGAGTTCGTTACTGGGGAAGACGCAGCGAAACAGACTGTCGAAGCGGTTGCCGACGAATTATTATCAGATATGGCCTGCTACCCCTCGATTACGGGTAACACATCCCTTACAGATGGGTCCGTGGTGGACCTCCTGTCGGCCCTTGACGAGTGTGAAAATCCGTGGGCGTGCCCGCATGGTCGACCGGTACTCATCCATATCGACTCGGACGAGATCGGCGACCGGTTCGAACGGGATTATCCTGGGCATTAACATCCGACGGTTAAAACTGGGTGCCAATGTTCGGCAACATTTCAGGAGTTTGGTCTACGCTATCAAACCTTCCAATATCGACCTTTCTTTCGGCCTTGCTTGGAGGATTCATATCGTACTTTGCAATATATCGGTCTGATAAACGAAACTCGCGTGAACGTCAAAGACGGATACGGCGGGCGTTAATCAGTGAAATTGATTCTCTTCAAGTCAAGCAAATACACATCATATCTCAGCTTCTTGAAACGGGAGAAGATGACCTGGGAGTGGTAATATCGACGGTAAAGAACGTGATGATACCTGACGAACTTGAAGAACGGGTATCTGATGAACAAATACGCGAAGCGTTCGAAATAGACCAAACAAAAAAGAAATCGCTTACCGAGGCAGGTAGGCAGGCTAATGAAATCAATTACGGGACACCGGTTTATGATTCAAACGCTGACAAACTGGGGGAACTTGAACCGGAACAAATCGACGCTGTGATTCAATTCTACCGCATTCTTGAACAAGTAAAGAGAGTGATGGAAAAGGCGGTTGAAGCTGCCGAGCAGGAAGTTGAACAAGATAGTGACGATTCAGACTTTTCCTATGATTACTACATTAGCCGTTTGCAAAACCTGACGGAGGAATTAGCCGAGCGCAAGAAGACGGTTCTTAAAGAACTGAGTGCTGACGAATACATTGAAATCGAAGATAGCTACAAAGCGAATCGAGCGGACACTGAACAAGATTAGATTCAGACTGGTGCATTTTTGTCCAGATTCTATGTCTTTGATGCTCCGAAGTAGTAACATAATAAACAACAGCTTTCGAATTGTCGATATAACATGATTCCTGGATGGGCAATTGACGTGGGAACAATCGGAATAAGCGGCCTAGTGTCACTATTTGTTGCGCGGCATACCGTTGATAAGCGGGTTGAGGAAGACCGTCAAAGGGATGTGGAAAAGTGGTATGTCGAAGCTGGAGTCCAAGCTGAACTGGCTGAAAGGGATTGGTCGAACGAAATCCTAAGTGAAGGGTCTACTGAAGGTCCTTCCGAGCAGGTACTTCGAAATCGGGCTTCGAAGCTTGAGGAACACGCTGCAAAGGGGAACTTCTTAGACGTTGACGAAGACGTTGTATCGGCACTTCAGCAGATATCAGCAAGTTACCGGTATGCGGCCTTATTATTGGAACGGGACAATCGCAGCAGTGGGTCAGAACTGAAAGAAATTGAAGATGAAATGTGGGCCGAAGTCGATACTGTGCGTCAGAATATCCCCAACAGGGTAGAATATGGGACCGACGGATAATGGGCACTGATAGGAACGATAGCCGGGTTAGATTCGGAATTTGAAGACTTCGCCTCGATAGCGGTCTTCGATGTCCTCGTAGTAGGTGTGAATATAGGAGTCGATAGCGTCACGGGTCGAACGGATTTTCCCACCACTTTGCTTATCGCCGCGCAGGTACTTGACGAGGTCGCGGGGCCAGTTCTGTTCGACTTTGAACCAGGTCGTTCCGAAATGACGGCCGTAGTGAGAGGACACTCCCCGGAATCGGTCAGTCGGGCCGTATCGCGGGCGGAAATACTCTTTCCAACGGTCGTTAACGTTCGTGTGGTCCATCTTCCGTCCCTTTGTCTTACTCAGGAACAGCCACGACTCGTCGTTGTCAGGCCGCACCAGTAAGTATTGAAGAAGGATGCGCCGTAATTCGTCATCTAATGGGATGATTGTCGGCCGTTCCCGTTTGTTCCGGTCCCGGTCGTGAGGGACGTAGACCGCGTTTGGACGACCATCAAGCGCCGGGTGTGTACCCAATTCTGGATAGTGGTTCTGTAGCTCAGAGTTGGCAATGTGAACCTCGCTGAGCCTGATGTTACAGACTTCTGACGCACGGAGGAGTGTCTTGAACCCGGTAACGATGAGTGCGCGGTCTCGGATGTGACGAATGTCATCCCGAATCACGTCTCGAAGTTCCGGGAGTGGGATAGGATACGGGTCTTTTGGTGACTCTTTGCTGAGGTCGATTTTACCTTTAGCTGACCCGAAGGGGTTGAAGTCCGTCTTGTGCGGGAAGTTCGGTTCGTTCCCGAAGTAGGTGTAGGCAAGCTGTAGCGTGGACAGCTTCTTCGCAACGGTCCTTTTGCTAAGGCCGTCGTTGAGAAACGCCTTCGCCCACTCCATCGCGTGTCGAGACGACGCGCACGCGGGATGCCGGTCGTAATGTTCCGTCATGAAGTCCCGGAATTGCCGGACGTGCCGCTCCCGGTTTTTGATATAATCGTCGGAGTGGTCGCGGTTTCTCACGTATTCATCGAGGAATAGCTGGAATGGGTCAACGCCATCTTCCGTCTCCATGGCCCAGAAACCCTCGTTGTACTCGGCTAACGGGTCAGTTGTACGACCGAAGCGGTCAGCAATCTGTTTGTGTTTGTCGTGGTTATCGCTACTCATCTGTATCACCGTGCTTTTTGTCGAATTGCTTGTCGGCTAAGCCCATCCGATAGTCCCAGCACTCGCGGGCGACACCACCCTTGGCACACGCCATTAGCACCGGCTGATGACGATGGGGAAAGTCAACCCACGATTGGAGCCAGTCGTAGAACCGATTAACTGGCGCAAAGTACGTGTCGTAGACAGTCGAAGTCGCCCGTGGTTGCTTGGTCGGATTCTTGTATCCGTCCTTGATTTCGGAGAGGAAAGATTCGATATCGTCGGGTGTGGCCAAGGCGTGATGCTTGTCCCGCTTCCGGTGCATGAACGTCTTGAAGTATCGACCACATCTTTCGAGTTCACCCGCACGGCACTTCCCCAGCTTTCCCTGTGCCTGATTAACGGTCCCGTCGAAGCGGAGCATGAGATACCACGACCACGTATCGTTACCCCGGAACTCTTCGGCGTAATTCGACAAGCGATAGCGGTCAGGAACGTCGTCGATTGACTTGAAAACGCCCATCCGAGCCTTTGGGTTCTGGTTCGCCCGCATTTCGACCCCTGACGGTCGTCCGGGCGTGTCGTGCTCTCCCCGAGCCACTATTCGCTCCCCCCGTTGGCCGGGTAGTACAGGTCAGTACCGTCTTCGTCCGTTTTCACTTGTAAGCCTTCACCTTCTAGACCCTCCAGACAGGAAGTAACGCGTCCGGCAGCAGTGTCGATAACGTGCTGAACGATTTCATTGTATGTAGCCCCCGGATTCCTTCTAACGAAGTCGTGGATTGCTCCTCGCTCGCCGTGATGAAGTTCGTTTTCAAGTCGGTCTATTCGATTCCGGGCGTGTTCTAATTCCTCCTTTAGGTCATTGCGCTGTTTCCGGAGTTCTTGGTTCGTTTCATCTGGCGTGACACTGGTTTCGAATTTCTTCATCCCTGCTTCCACCATGCACTCGACGAACTCTGACATCGACATCCCCAGTTCATCTGCTTCTTGCTCCCACCGCTCGTACTGTTCCTCTGTGGGATACGTCGGAGTTAGATGGCTTTCGCTACTCATTATCAATCTCCCACAGGTTCGCGTTCCCGACCTTCTGCTGGCCGATCCTGCCGTCGTCAGCCAGTGAGCGCAGCTTCTTGTAGGCCGTTTCGTAGGAACACCCAACGCGGTCCGCTATAGGCTGTGTCCCCGCTGACCCACCTTCTGCTTCCAGTGCAGAGATAAAAGCGTCAGACGGGTACGTCTCTGTATATTTCCCGGAGTTGTCGTCCCGGTTGGCACCTGGCATGGGGCGGTGTTCTATGTCCATTACATTAGGTTTTCATGGACCTCGTACATAACCTTTACAGGTACTTGTAAAGGTATTTCAGGACTGTTCCAACGGCAGAACGTTAGAATCCACCGGTCTGTTTTCTTGGCCAAACTGGACGCTTGATCTCTTCTCTTCTTCGAGTACTCTGCCATCAATATCTGTTCGAATTAATCCTATCTTCGTCTCTTCTTACCCGGTTTCCCGCTAATTCTGAATTGGTGACGAATCTCGTCTTTAAGACGAAGCTAGAGGTCCGCTTTGCCGACGACGAGGGCGTCCGCGAGCAGGTCCGGACTGCAGTCGAGGACGCGCTGTTGCATGAGGGGCTACTACGCTCGACAGCACCGCGTGGCCGGTCAGCACCCGAGCAAACCGAAATAACGCCGGAAGCGGACGGAGCGAGCGACAGCGAGCGGCAGCCGTCGCATCCGGACGGCCGAGACACCACGGACGAAACAGAAGCGTCAGCGCGGACGAACGGCACAACAGCGGAGAGCAGTGCTGATACGACAGTACAGGAATCAGATACTGATCCCACAGAACGACCTAGTGGTTCCCAGACCGAGACAACGGGTCACCGGTCCACTGACACGACCCCATCAGAGCAATCAGTCGACACGAAACGGGCCTCCCCGGCCGAGGCGAAAGACGACGCGCCGGGCGAATCCGAGGCGCGACAGACAAGGGGTAGCGTTTCGGGTGGAGATAGCGACGGTGAACGCCCCGACGCGTCCGCGGCGGGCCGGACAGAGACAGAGCGCGGGGAACGGAAGTTCACTGGCGGACAGGAGCAGGCACGTCTCGGCGACGACCCGGAGGCGACCCACGAATCGCTGCCCTCGATGCGGATTCTTGGTCAATTAGCCGACACCTACGTCGTCGCGGAGACGGACGACGGCCTCGTGCTGGTCGACCAGCACGCAGCCGACGAGCGGGTCAACTACGAACGGCTCAAGGCTAAGTTCGAAGGCGAAACGACGACACAGGCACTTGCTAACCCTGTCGAACTTGAACTGACCGCCCGCGAAGCTGAGGTGTTCGACCGGCGCAGCGACGCGCTGGCGAGTCTGGGGTTCCACACGGCACGCACAGGTGAGCGAAGCGTCGAGGTCCGGACCCTTCCGGGCGTCATCGCCGATGCGGCCGGGCCGGACATCGTCAGGGACGTACTCGGTGCGTTCGTCGCCGGCGACGACGAAGCGGCGGCGACGGTGGAGGCAGCAGCCGACGAACTGCTCGGCGACTTGGCGTGTTACCCCTCCGTGACCGGGAACACGTCGCTCACTGAGGGCTCAGTCAGGGAGCTACTTGCCGCGCTGGATGAGTGTGAGAACCCCTACGCGTGTCCCCACGGGCGACCGACGGTCATTCACATTGACCGGCAAGAACTCGAAGACAGGTTCGAGCGTGATTACCCCGGGCACGGCGGTCGGCGACGATAGCGAGGGAGGACGGCCCGTCCCCGGCACAGCAGTCGATACAGCCGATTAAACTAAACCTCCGTCTCCCGATGCACGCGGTATGTCACTCGTAACGTTCGGTGAGACTGCTCTCAGATTTGCTCCTCCAAGCGGACAGCGGTTCGAAACAGCCCGCGAGGCGTCGATTCGGGTCGACGGGACCGCAAGCGGGGTTGCGGCGACGGCCGGCCGACTCGGGGCTGAGGCACGATGGCTATCGAAGGTCCCGGACACGCCGCTCGGGCGGCGCGTCGTCGCGGAACTCCACGAGTTTGGTCTGGAAACAGACATTGTTTGGGCAGACCCGGACGCTGGGCGGCAGGGACTCACGTTCCACGAGGACGCCGACCCACCCCGTACCGAACGGCTGCTACAGGACCGCGGCGACACCGCGATGGCAACGGTGACGCCCGGCGAGCTGCCGATGGGCGAGATACAGAACGCGGACGTGGTGTTCACGTCAGGCGCAACCCTCTCGCTCTCTGAGACCGCCGCCGACACGACGGGGGCGTTGCTCAGAGCGGCCGCAGGGATGCGGGCGTTCGACCTCGGTTTCCACCCCGGACTGTGGGACGCCGAAGATGCCCGCGAAGCACTTGCAGACCTGCTACCAGCCGTCGACACCCTCTTTGCCGCCGAAGAGCAGGTTTCCGCGGTGTTTGACACGACAGGGAGTCCACGCGAGGTCGTGCACACGCTCGCAACGGAGTACGATCTCACCCGCGTGATTCTCACTCGGAGCGAGTACGGCGCGGTGGCCTATCACGACGGCGTCATTCACGAGCAGGATGCCATCGAGACATCTGCAGTGGACGAATCGGGACAACACGAGGCGTTCATCGGCGCGGTGCTCCAGCAACTGGCCGCCGGTGCTGACACGGACGAAGCGCTGCTCCATGGTGTTGCGGCAGCAGCGCTGTCTCGAACACTGTCCGGGCCGTTGACGCCGCTCGAACCGTCCGAGGTTGAGCGGCTCGTCGATTCACAGCAGTCCAGACGGCCGTAGGGAGTCCCTACCGGCAGTACTGATTTATGTCCACTCATTTATCAATCAGGTATGATCAGTCATCGTGCTGTGTTAACAATTGTGTTGCTGACACTGCTGGGAGGGGTGTCGGGAACGGCTGTTGCACAGTCGCAGGTGACACTCACCGTCACCGTGGTCGATCAGGACGGCGACCCGCTCAGTGGTATCGATATCTCGGCGACGTGGGACGACGGCGCAGACGGGCCGTCCAACGAGACGACGCGGGCAAACGGGCAGGCGCTCATCGATGTTCCCGAGGGGGCGACCGTCGCGCTCCAGATACATGATGACGAGTACGTCCGAAACGTTCCGTACGTCGTTTCGGACGCCGAGGCGGAGTCCATCGAAGTGGCGGTCTCGGAGTCAGCGACGGCCACAGTCAACGCGGTGACGGTGAACGGCCAGCCGGCAGAGAACGCTCGCATCCGGTTGTATCGGGACGGGAACTACGTGGTCGACAGGAACGCAGGCAGCGACGGGACCGTTACGACACAGCCTGTCGAGGAGGGCGAGTACAGCGTCATCGTCACCAAGCCGGGGTTCTACCGCAACCTGACCACCGTACCCGTCTCGGGTGAAACAACGACCACGGTCCGGATTAGCGAGGGGTCGGTCCTGCTGCGGGCCTCGGTCGTTGACGAGCATTTCAACGATTCCAGGCCGATCCGTGACGCGACGGTTCGGGTCGAATCGGACAGCGGGTTCGACGGAACTGTACCAACGCTCTCAGACGGGACGGCATCGGTCAGCGTCCCAGTCAACGACCGCTACGATGTCACAGTAACGAAGGACGGCTACGAGACGGTCGAGAGACGCGTCAGAGTGGCTGAAGACGAAACGTCTATCGACGTGGACATCCGGCGTACTCCGGAGATTACGCTCTCTCCCGATAACAGACAGGTCGTCGTCGACGCGAACGTCCGGCTCACGGTTACCGATGAGTACGACGAACCGGTGGCGAACGCGACAGTGACTCGAAACGGGACCGAGGTCGGACAGACTGACGCGGACGGCGAGATAACGGCACCGGTCCCTACAGCCGGCAACGTCACGTTCACCGCAACAGCCGGAGACCTCACCACGACGACAAACGTCACCGCGTTCAGACCGGGCGAGGAGACGACGACAGGAGGGGCGGCCCAGACGCCGGAATCGACGGCGACCGAAACGACTGACGGCAGCGGTCCGGGCTTCACCGTCGCTCTGACGATGGCCGCACTGCTCGCAGTAGCTGTCCTCGCACACCGACGGCACTAACGGGACGTTTTTCCCCACGAGGGCCGCATACCCGTACAATGACTGTTCTCGAGTCCGTTCACGAGGCCCACGAAGCGACGTTCAGGGAAGTCGGTGGTCGGCAGGTCGTCGACAACTACGGGCGACCGGAGCGGACCCACCGCGCGGTTCGGAACGTTGTCGGCGCGATGGAGTACGGCTACGGCGTCATCGTCGTCACCGGCGAGGACTGCGTCGACTACGTTGACAACGCCGTCTCGAACCGCGTGCCAGACGAGGACGGCGCGGGCTGTTACGCGCTCTTGCTTGACCCCGACGGCCGCGTCGACACGGATATGTACGTGTACAACGCCGGCGAGCGCCTGCTTGTGTTCACGCCGCCCCAGAAGGCCGAGGAACTGGCCGCAGAGTGGGCGGATAAGACCTTCATCCAGGACGTCGAGTTCGAGGAGGCGACAGACGACTTCGCCGTCTTCGGCGTCCACGGGCCGAAAGCGACAGAGAAAATCGCCAGCGTCCTCCACCAGACCGGTACCCCGCCGGCACCGCTGACCTTCGAGCGGGGCGAACTCGGCGACGCAGGCGTCTCCGTCATCCGGACGGACGACCTCACTGGCGAGGAGAGCTACGACGTGGTCTGTAGCGCCGACGACGCCGAGGCTGTCTTCGACACGCTGGTCAACCGCGGGCTCAACGCCGTCCCCTTCGGCTACCAGACCTGGGAGACGCTGACGCTTGAGGCCGGGACGCCGCTGTTCGACACTGAAATCGAGGGCGCGCTCCCGAACGACCTTGGCCTGCGGAACGCCCTGGACTTCGAGAAGGGCTGTTACGTCGGGCAGGAGGTCGTCTCGCGTATCGAGAACCGGGGCCACCCCACGCAGCGATTGGTCGGTCTTGCCGTCGAGGCGTGCCCGGACCCCGGTGCTGCGGTGTTCGCCGGCGACGAGCACGTCGGCGACGTGACCCGCGCCACACAGAGTCCGATGCGGGAAGCCCCGATTGCACTGGCGAATCTCAGCTGGGAACGGCCCGAAGCAGCGTTGAAAATCCGCATCGACGGCGAGCCGGTCAGCGCCCAGCAGGTCGACCTGCCCTTTATCGACGGCTCGGCGCAGTCGGCGCGGCTGCCGACCTACGAGTAGCGAGGATTACTCCAGTTCAATAACGGCCCGCCCGCTGGTCGCACTCCTGATCCGGTCCCGCAGTTCGCTACCCTGCACAGTAGCGACTCGTACGTCGAAGACGACTTCGGCTTCGTAGTCGGCCTCAAACTCGACGCCCGCCGATTCGAGTAAGCTCCGAACACTGCCCGAGTCGTCGTAGGCGACGGTCACGGTGAACTGCTCGTGGGGTACTTCCTCGACGACGCCGGCGTCGTCAACGCCGTCCTTCACCGCTCGGGAGTACGCACTGGCGAGGCCGCCGACGCCGAGGTTCGTCCCGCCGTAGTACCGCGTGACGACGGCGACGACGTTCTCAATGTCGCGTTGCTGGAGGACGTTCAGCGCGGGGTCACCGGCGCTACCACTCGGTTCGCCATCGTCGCTAGAATACTCCCGAAAGGGATCGGATCGGACGCGGTAGGCCGGGACGTTGTGGGTCGCGTCGGCGTACTCATCGCCGACGGCATCGACGAACGCCTCGGCGTCTTCGATGGTTGTCGCTGGGGCGACGTGGCCGATGAACTCCGAACCCCGCACCTCGAAGCGCGCCTCGCCGCGGCCCGGAACGGTCCGATAGCTGTCCGTCACGGGCCGGGGTACGCCCGGCGGCGGAATAGCGTTTGTCGTTCGCTCCCTGTGTGCGGCATCAAGTCAGTCCGTCTCGTCGTCGGCCTGTCGGGACCCCCAGACCCGCTTGTCCAGCAGCTTGACCTGCATTCCGTCCCGAACCTGCAACTGACAAGAAAGCCGGGGGTAGCCGAATCGGTCGGCAAGGTCGTCGTGCCAGTGGTCGGGGTCGGGCGGTTCGGCGAGACGGACGCCGCAGGTGGCACAGATGCCGCGGCCGCCGCAGTTGACTCGCGTGGCGTAGCGGCCGTGTAGCGAGAGGTCGGCCTCGAGCAGCACGTCCCGGAGGACAGCCCCACGTTCGGCGGTAAGTTCGTGGGTCTCGCCGGTGGGCGTCTCGACGATGAGCGTTGCCACCATTATGCCAGTTCGATAGTCCGAACGAACGCCAGCCGGCGGATTTCGTTGATGAGGTCGCCGGGGAGTTCCTCGTCGGTGATGACGTACAGTTTCGGCTCGTCGGTGAACTCTGGGTCCTCGCTCAAGACCTGCCGAATAGAGATGCCGCGGTCGGCGATGGCCGAGGTGACCGTCGAGACGATGCCGGACTCGTCGGCGGCCCGGACGGTGACAGTCACCGCGTGCAGGTCGAGCACCGGCGCGAGGTCAAGCAGGCTCGGAACGGAAGAGATGTTGCGGAAGATGCGCCGCAGGTCGTCGTCGTCGAGAATCGCGTCCGTCGTGGCGTTGACCACGCGCCGGTCGACGTCGGCCTCGCGGGCGATACCCGTGTTCGGGATCTCGATGCCGCCGGAGACGACGCGGCCGTCCTCGTTGACCGAGAACCCCCGTTCCAGCAGTAAGCGGATGACATCCTGCTGGCCGGGAGAGTCCTCGAATTTCTGCATAATCTCATCGAACATACGGAGTGGTGGACGTGAGGCCACTAATCGGTGCCGGCAACAGTCGAAACAGGGGCGGGCCCGCGTTGCAGTCGACTACAGCTCGCCCTTCGTGCTCGCCACGTCAGAGCGGCGTTCGTCGATCCGGGTTGCATCGTCGAGCGCCCGGGCGAGACCCTTGAACAGCGCCTCTATTTCGTGGTGGGCGTTCTCGCCGTCGACGCCACAGTGCAGCGTCAGCCCGGCGTTCATCGACAGCGATCGACAAAAGTGCTGGGCCATGTGGCTGGTCATCCCGCCGACAGAGGCCTGTGAGAACTCGCCGTCGAACGCGAAGTACGGCCGGCCGGAGATATCGACGACGACGCTCGCAACAGCCTCGTCAAGCGGGACCTTGCGGTCGGCGAACCGGCGGATGCCGCGCTTGTCGTCCAGCGCCTCGGTAAACGCCTCGCCGAGCGTGATGGCGACATCCTCAACCGTGTGGTGGTCGTCGATGTCCAGATCGCCGTCACACTGCACGGTCAGGTCGAACAGCCCGTGGGTCGAGAACGAGTCGAGCATGTGGTCGAAGAAGCCGATGCCGGTGTCGATGGTGCTGTCGCCGTCGCCGTCGACGTCGAGCGTGACCTCGATGTCCGTCTCGGCCGTGGTCCGCGTGACGGCTGCCGTCCGGTCAGTCATACTTGACACGTATCAGGCCGTGTATTTGTGGATTGCGTCCACACTGGTGTGGAATCCCCTCCGCGGGCGACAGCCAGGGTAGATGGTCCACCACGCTCAGTCGTGGTAGCTGTGGTAGGTGTGGTAAACTTTTACCGTTCTGACGCGTACTGTGGCGTATGGGAAGTTCAGATGCCGTCCGATTCCGACCGAAGGAGGTCGGCGAGGCTCTGGAGACACTGGAATCACTGCGTATCGAGGGGTTGAACACGAGCAAATTGGCCCGCGAGGGGCTCCGGACGCTGCTCCCCGAGGTCACAAAATCAGAAGAAAAGCTAGCGATTTGGAACCAGTTTCGTGCGGGCGAAATCAGCGAAGATGGCGCTCGGGTCCTGCTCGGTGACGAATTCGAGACGATGCTGGCCGAGGCAGAACAGATAGAGTCCGCCGTGGATGACGACACGAGCGACCTCGTCCAGTAACGATTCTGCGTATGTCTAAGACGCGTCACCCGATACTCGCGGATACGAGTGCGTTGATTGCCGTCGCGGTGTCTGACTACTGGACGACAGCAAAGGCCACGCTCAAACTGACGACGACCAATATCTGCAGAACCGAACTCCAGCGACACGTTCGAGAGAATCACGAATACGCACACGACGGGACGAGGGAACACCGGCTCCATCACGGCAGTAAACGCGTTCTTGAAGCGTTTGACGACAGCGACGCGGCGTTCTCGACTGTCACCGTGGTCCCGGCACCGAGCGGTGAGGATGCTGGCGAGAGATCTATAGAGGCGGAAATCGAGCAGTATGGATCTGCCTATCAGGTCGTCTGCATAAACGACGCGGCGGCCCGCAACAGACTCCAGAAACGGCAGCAACAGACCGGCGTGAGCTACCGCGTCGTCCCGCCGACGTACCTGTTGTACGTTTTGTTCGACACCGGCGAACTGACGAAAGGTGAGTTCTGCCGTGGCTGTGCAGCGATGATGGAGGGAGAAAACTGGACGACAAAGGGTGCGGTCCACGAGATGTGGCGTGCGATTCCGGTCGACTGCTCGGGGTTTGTGGACGAGGACCTGCTGCCGTAGCGTATATACTTATTCGGTCTGCTCGTCAAGCATCGCCAGCAATCGGTCGGTCACCGCCGGTGCGTGTTCGATGAAACAGCAGTGTCGACCCTCGACAGCTTCCCCAGTGCCACGAGGGAGGTCGGCCGAAAGCGACTCTGCGGCCTCCGGCGACACAACGGGGTCGTCCAGCCCGTAGTACACCTCGGCAGGCTGGGTGATCTCGTACAGCGGTGGCGCGTCGAAGGCCGTCATTGCGTTGGCCTGCGCGTCACGAGCCGCGCCGGTCGCGTCCTCCTCGGCGCGCCAGTCCGCGATTTGCTCCATGCGGTCCGGGTCGTGTTCGCGGAACGCCGGCGAGAACACGCCGTCGAGCGACGACGGGACATCAAGCGCAAGCGCGTCGAGTGCGTCCCGGTCAATCGCATCGCCGGAGCCTGCCGTGCAGTACAGCGTCAGCGAGCGGGCGCGGCTGTACTGGTGTGCGTATTCGAGCGCGATCATCCCACCGAGGCCGGCCCCGACGAGGTGGGCGCTCCCAACGCCGTGGTCGGCCAGCACGGCTTCGAGGTCGGCCGCCAGTGTTTCCACATCGTACGGTCCTGCGGGCGCGTCCGACCGGCCGGTCCCGCGGAGATCCCACACCACCGTTTCGTAGGGGCCGGCAACGGCGTCGTAGTGCCAGCCCCAGAGCCACGCACCGTACCCCACGTCGTTGATGAACACGACAGTCGGGCCGTCGCCGTCGGCTTCGTAGTAGAGAGACACGTCGCGGTTGCGTGCGGTCGGCATTGGCTGTCGGTTCCTTCGCCGATGGTGTGTCTCTTTCGGTGAGTAGGTCTTTAGCGCTGGCTGTCGAAGAGCTGCCAATCCCGTGTCCGGTGCAGAATCACTTATCGGCGCCGTCGTGTTGGTCGTGAGCCTGGGTGTCGCCGCGCAACTGGTCGCCGACTGGCTCCAGATCCCGAGCGTCGCGTTCCTGCTCGTCGCCGGCGTTCTCGTCGGCCCGCAGGCGCTCGGGCTGGTCGACCCCGCGATATTCGGGCAGGCCGGACTGCAGGCTATCGTCGGCCTCAGCGTCGGCATCATCGTCTTCGAGGGGGCGTTCCACCTCACTGTTGAGCGCGTCCGTGAAGCGTCCAGAGAGGCGCTGGGATTGGTGACAATCGGCGCGTTCGTCTCGCTTGTCGGAACCGCCGTCGCCGTCAAGGTCGTGTTCGGGACGACGTGGCCGGTCGCCGTCCTCGTCGGGAGCCTGCTTATCGCCACCGGACCGACGGTCATCACGCCGATCATGCAGGTAGTCCCAGTTCGGGACCGTGTCGCCGCGGCGCTGGAGACTGAAGGTATCATCAATGACGTGACCGCCGCCATCCTCGCGGTGGCGACGTTCGAGTTTGTCATCGCGAGCCAGTCCTCGCCGGTGGTTGTCATCGAGGCGTTCGTCGCCCGACTGGCCGTCGGCCACGTCGTCGGCATCGCCGTCGGCGGCGGCACCGCACTACTGCTCAAGCGGTGGCACCTGTCGGCGGACAATGCCCTCCAGAACGCCCGGGTCGTGGTCCTGACCGCGGCACTGCTGGCGTACGCGCTCGGAAGTATGTGGCTCTCTGAAGCCGGTATCGCAGCCGCCGCCGTTGCCGGTATCGTACTGGGGAACGCCGAGATCCCCCACAAAGAGGAGGTTGCCGGGTTCAAGGGCGGTATTACGCTGTTTGTGCTCTCGTTCGTGTTCATCGTGCTGGCGGCACAGCTCTCACTCGGCGACCTGCGTGCGCTCGGGGTCGGCGGGCTCGTCGTCGTCATCGTCGTCGCTGCGCTCGTCCGCCCGCTTGGCGTGTTCCTCTCGACGCTAGGTGGCCGACTGACAGTTCGAGAGCGGATGTTCGTCGGCGCGATGGGGCCGCGCGGTATCGTCCCGGCCAGCGTCGCCACGCTGTTTGCCATCGAACTGCGTCCCGAGAACCCCGAAGCTGCGACGGTCCTCGTCGGGACCGTTTTTCTTGTCATCTTCGCGACCGTCATGTTTCAAGGCGGGCTGGCCCGTCACCTCGCGCAAGCGCTTGACATCCTTCCCATGCAAACACTCATTGTCGGTGGCGGTCGTGTCGGCCGGGAACTGGCAGTACGGTACGAGTCACGCGGCGAGGAGGTCGTCCTCATCGACAGCCACGAGGACACGGTCGAACGGGCCCGGGCTGAGGGCCACCGTGTCGTTCACGGGGACGCGACGAACGCGACCGTCCTCGAAGAAGCAGGAGCGAACCGGGCGTCCGTCGTGGTCGCCGCGACCGCGGACGACGACGTGAACTTGCTCGTGGCACAGCTAGCGACGACCCGGTTCGACGTCGATACCGTGGTCGCCAGAGCGAACCAGCCGGACAACGTCGAGGCCTTCGAGGACCTTGACGTCGAGACTATCTCCGCCGGCTTCGCCGTCGCCGACGCAATTGATGACGCAGTCGAGCGACCGTCTCTGGCTCACTGGCTGTCGGATTCCGGTCGAACGGGGGACGTACTGGAAGTCGAACTCAGCAACGACTCGCTGGTCGACCGGACGATAGAGGAAACCGCTGACAGGCTCCCGGACGGCTGTCTGGTCGCAATGGTGAGCCGCAACGGCACAGACAGAGTCCCCGACAGCGATTTCCGCCTCGCCAGCGGTGATAACCTGACACTCGTCTGCGAGACTAACGAGGCGATGCGGGACGCCAGAAGACTGTGTCAGGGCGGCTAGCCGGACAGCACGTACCGCTCAGCGCAGTTCGTCGAGCGAGACGGTCGCCGAACGGTCCGCGGTAACCCACTCTGTCACGGACTGCTGGCGATCCGAGGGGAAGATAGTCAGCTCCGAAGGGTTCTCGGGGTCGTCGTACAGGTAATCCAGTTCGAACTCCGGCGCTTCGTTCAGATCGGTGTCCGACGGGGGCGTCGTGGTAGCACTCATTATTCAGGTAGCGTGGGTAGCACTGCAGTTTGTACACAGTTCGTCGGGAGCACGGCCGCTGGCAGCGGGCACACTGGTCCCACAGCGCCGACACGTCCGTTGTGACCGAACGTACTCGGTGTGAGACCGAATGTGTGTGATGTCACGTTCTCCGCTCATATCTGCTATAGATGGGCAGTTACTAAAAATACTTTTGGAAACCCATCCAGATATACCTAATACAAGTAAATGTAATTGTATCCCTTGGATGTATTCGAATCGTTCGAGCAGAATATCGCTCCACAATCGGACAACTGTCCGAAGCAACGGAGCGGAAAGCAGCACTAGCGGCGAGAAAACCGGAGACGGTTCAGGCGTTCGCAACAGTCCGCAGAATCTCCGGTGCGTCGTCCAACGCGTCGTCCAGCGCGTCCGCATCGGGACCGCCGCCCTGTGCGAAGTCCGGCGGGCCGCCACCGCCCCCGCCGACACGACCGGCGAGTTCGCCAACGACTTCACCGGCGTCGACATCGACGCCATCGGGCACTGAGACGACGAACTGCGCGCCGTCGAGCCCCGAGCCAAGCACCGCGATGTTGCCTTGCTCGACGATAGCGTTCGCCTGTGCGCGGAGTTCGTCCATGTCGGCGTCGATACGCCCGACGACGGCGGTCGCCTCGCCGACCTCGACTTCTTCATTGTCGCCACCGCCGCTCGCACGGGCCTCTGCGAGTTGTTCTTTGAGCTGTTCGATTTCCTTACCGCGGGCCTTCCACTCGTCGAAGAACCGCTCGGCAGTCTCTGGGACGGAATCGGGCGCAACGTCAAGGATATCCGCGGCTTCGGTGAGCGCGTCCTCAGTGCGCTGGGTGGCCTCGATGGCTGCGTTGCCCGCCGCAAACGTCAGGCGGATGACGCCGTCCTGAATCCGCTCGGTGTTCAGGAGCTTGACAGCCCCGATGTCGCCGGTTCGAGCGACGTGGGTGCCACCACAGGCCTGCACGTCGTCGCCGACGGTGATGAGACGGATCTTCTCGCCGGCCGGAATCCCGCCTTGGTAGAGGTCGAAGCCGTACCGTTCCTCGGCATCGTTGCGGTCGGGCCACTCCTGTGAGACGGTGATGTTGTCCTGAATGATGTCGTTTGCGAGGCGTTCAATCTCTTTGACTTCCTCGCGGCTCACCGACTCGTAGTGGCGGATGTCGATTCGGGCGGAGTCGGTACCCTTCTGGGCACCAGCCTGCCTGACGTGCTCGCCGAGTACCTGCCGGGCGCTGTGGATGACGATGTGGGTCGCCGTGTGGTGCTGCATCAGGCGCTGGCGACGGGTCGCGTCGACCTGCCCGCGGACGAACTCACCCTTGCCGGGGTCGTCGTCGCAGGTGTGGACGATGACGTCGCCGTACTGCTGGACGTCGGTCACCTCGGCGGAGACGTCATCGGTCGACAGCGTCCCCTCGTCCGGCGGCTGGCCACCGCCTTCGGGGTAGAACATGGTCTGGTCGAGCACCACGTCGTAGTTGTCGTCGTCGCGGTCGAACACCTCGAGCACGACGGCCTCGAACTCGGTCCGCTGCTGGTCCTCGTAGTAGAGCCGGTCAGTCTCGGGCAGTTCTTCGAGGCGGTCCTCGTAGGGCGTCTGTGACTCCTCGCTGGCAGTGTCGTCGCCGCCGTGGCGCTGGGCGACAACCGCATAGAAGTCGTCGGGCACGTCGACCGCGACGCCTTTCTCGGCGGCGATTTCCTCGACCATGTCCGGCTGAATGCCGTGGGAGTCGTACAGTTCGACCAGTTCCGACGTCGGAATGGGCTCGCCCTTTTCCGCGTACTCGTCGGCCAGCTGGCGGACGCGCCGGCCACCGCGGTCCAGCGTCTCGCGGTACTTCTCGACCTCGGTGCGGACGATATCGCGGATGGTGTCGCGGTTCTCGTAGTCGAGGCGCTCGGCCTGCATATCGACGAGTTCGTCCAGCGGCGCGTCGACGCCGACGCCGTCGACCAGCCGCTTCGTCCGGCGCAGCACCATCCGGGCCAGATAGCCCGTCCCGACGTTCGACGGGACGATGCCGTCGCCGAGCATATACGCGAGCGTCCGGCAGTGGTCGGCGATGGCGTAGATGTCCTCAAGTGGTGCCATCAGGTCCCGCATCTCCTCAACCTCGACGCCGACCTCGGCAGCGATGGTGTCCCGTTCGGCTTCAATGTCTTCGGCCTCGTCGATGTCCATCCGGCCCGCGAGCTTCGCGGCCTCGTGGACGATTCGCTCTTCCTCGTCGGTGAGTTCGATGCCGGCGTTGTCCTTGAGGAAGGCGATCATGTCGGGGTAGACGGCCTCGTACACCGTCGGCGTCCCCTGGCTCATCCAGGTCCAGCGTTCGAGCCCGTAGCCGGTGTCGACGATGTAGGTGTCCATCGGCGAGTACCGGTTGCCGTCTTTCATCTCGTATTCGCCCTCAGGGTCCTGCTCCATGGACATGAAGACGAGCGTTGCGAGTTCGGCCCCGCGGTAGATGACCTCGATGGCTGGGCCGGCGTTGCCGCCGCCGACCCACGGGTCCTCGATATAGACGATTTCGTCCAGATTCGCCCCCATTTCCTCGAACAGTTCGTCACAGTACTGGACGGTTTCGTCCTTCCAGTACACCTCACCCTCGTAGGCGTACTGCTCGGGGTCTTCGATGTCCTCACGCGCGTTAAACGCGTGGTGGGCCATCATCTCGAAGGCCATCGTGTGCCGGCCGGTCTTCCCAACGTTGTCGATGTCCTGCATCCGGATGCAGGGCTGGCTGATACACAGCGGGTTCGCCGGCGGCGGCGTCGTCCCCGAGGTGACCAGCGGCTGGAAGTCGTAGATAGATGCCTGGGTCAACAACACATCGTCGCGCCAGCGGTTCGCTGCGACCGGATACGGATCGATGCGGTCGTGATCACGGTCCTCGAAGAAGGAGAGGAACGCCTCGCGCATCTCCGTCAGCGAGTGGGACTCGTCGAAGCCGGGGTTGTCGATGAAGTCGTACTCCGCACACGGCGGTTCGCCGCAGGTCTCGCGCTTGACACGGGACCAGAACATATCGCCACAGGAGGCACACTCCTGTCTGTGGAAGCCTTCCTCTTCGAAGTAGTCGAGTTGGTAGGCCTCATCGAGGTCGCTCATTGGTGTTCAGTTGGCCCACGTTCGCCTAAAACTGTTCCGAAGGGGCCGGCGATATCGCTGGCCGTCAGAGCGTGACTGAAGATTCCCCGGAGAGGGTCTTCGGCACGACGACTTCCTCGGTCGTCATCCCGCCCGCTGGCGAGGTAATACGCAACGTCGCAGTCTCACCTTCGGGCAGTTCCTCACCGAATGGCACAGCGCCAACCGAGTTATCAGCACCGAGGTCAAGCGTTATTCTGAACCGGTCTTCAACGTCGTTGAGCACTGGTTGGGAGCCGTCGTTATCCTGCACGGTCGAAACAGCGAAACGACCATCGGGGTTACCGTCTGCGCCGCCAGCCGCGAGTTGATAGTACGACCCGCTTGGGCCAATCCACTGGATCGTCGTCTTGTCTAGATCGACGTTACTTGCTCCTGGTGCCCGCCTGACAACGATATCAACCACGCCGACTTCGCTGTTACCGGTGAAGTGATCGCCGGTCATGCCCACGACCTGAATTCGGTTCGTCGTCGAATCGCTAGACTGCTGGCCCGTCGCCTGCGCGGAACTCTGCAGGAACCCCGCAGTGTTGATAAGCACGCCCGCTGCGATTGCCGCGACCAGCACCATCGCGATAAACACGATGAGCGTCCCGATCCCGACCTGTCCGCGGTCCTCGCTCGTCCCCTGCGTAGATGGTCGTAAACGTTGCATTTCAGTTGTTGATACTATTAGACTCCTTTCATCATAAAGCTCACCTGCCAGTTATCAGGTGTGAGAAATTGGAGTGGCGCGGTATGAGACCCTTACTCGTCCTGTGTGAGCGAGGCCAGCATCGCTTCCAGTTGGACGCGCTCGTTCGCACCACGGGTAATCCGATAATCGGTTTCGCCGATGCGTTCGAGCACTCGGACGGCTGCCTCATCGTCAATATCGAACTCCCAGATAGAGCGATGCAGTTGGTCGATGATGTCGCCGCCCGCGATTCCCTCTTCGGTCAGGAGTCTATCGAGGGTCGCCCGCGAGGCGGTGAAGTCGCCGTCTAGCGCCGACTGGACCATCGTCCGAATCTCTTCCGGGCGGGCCGTCGAAGTGATAGCGTACACTGCCGACTCGTCGACCGTGTCGCCGCTGACAGACGCGGCTTGCAGGCCGTTGATGGCTTTCCGCATATCCCCGTCGGCGGCGTAGACGAGCGCATCGAGTCCGTCTTCGGTCAGTTCAATGTCTTCTTCGGCAGCGATGGTTCGGATTTCCTCGGCAACGGCGTCGTCTGCCAGCGGCGAGAACCGGAAGACCGCACAGCGCGATTGGATCGGGTCGATGATCTGGCTGGAGTAGTTACACGAGAGGATAAAGCGGACGTTGTTCGAGAACTGCTCCATCGTCCGGCGCAGCGCCGACTGGGCGTCGCTGGTCAGCGCGTCGGCCTCGTCGAGGAAGATGATACGGTACTCGACGCCGCCGAAGCTCGTCCGGGCGAAGTTCTTGATACGGTCCCGGACCACGTCGATACCACGCTCGTCGGAGGCGTTCAGTTCGAGGAAGTGCTCGCGCCAGTCGTCGCCGTACAGTTCACGGGCGATGGCCGTCGCACACGTCGTCTTCCCCGTCCCTGCCGGCCCGGAAAACAGCATATGGCTCAGGTCGTTGCGCGAGACGTAGCTCTTGAGTCGCCCGACGATATTCTCGTGACCCATCACGTCGTCGAGCGTCTGCGGGCGGTACTTCTCGATCCAGACCTCCTCGCGTCCCGCCCGCGACTCGGACTCGGCCTCACTCATGGACGATTGGAAGCGTGGGCCGGTCTTAAACCCCGCGAGAGTCGACAGTCTCAGGTGCGTCGGCGGAGTACAGCCGGGTATGCACGTCACCGTCGAAATCGCCGGCGAAGACACCCACGAACTGGAGGTGGACGCGGACGCGACCTACGGCGACCTGCTCGCACCGGTCGATCTGAGTCCCCACGAGGTGTCAGTCCTCGTCGACGGCGAGCACGTGCCGACAGACCAGCCCGTCGAGCACGACCACGTTCGGGTCGTCAGGCTCATCAAAGGCGGGTGAGTCGCTGAACAGCGATCCGCTAACACAGCTATGCACGTCCGTACAGCGAAGGCCGACGAGGTGCCCGCAGTGATGAACGTCCTCGACGGGGCGGTCCTCTCGATAGCCGTAGAAACCGTGCGAGCGGGTGCTGAAGACGGTAGCACGCTCGTCGCAATGTCCGGTGAAAATGAGACGGATGGGCGCGTTCTTGGTGCACTCGTACTCGCCGGGACCCACATCGAGGCCGTCGCTGTCCGTCGGCGTCGCCGCGGCCAGGGCATCGGGACGGCGCTCGTCGAGGCCGCGCTCGGCCGGCGAGATTGTGTCACCGCCGAGTTCGACGCGAACGTTCGGCCGTTCTACGAAGCGCTGGGGTTCGCCATCGAGCCGCTGGACGACCCAGGCCGCTATCGTGGCGAGCGTGAGTAGTGGCCGCAAGTGCGCAAAGAGGGTGTAAACTGTTGTCACGGCATCGTAACATTTTTTAAATAGTTTCGAGAAGGGATTTAAAACAATGGCAGCAACTGTCGCTGAAAACGCGGTCGAGGCACGGGGCGACCGAGTCGTCGCGTACCTCATCGATTTCGCCATCCTGAGCGCCGTCGCGTTCGGCCTGTGGCTCGTAACGTTCGTTCTCAACACGGTTCTCTCGGTCGGCGCGATGGCCGCAGCCTCACCCGAGAGTCCGGGCGCGATGGGCAGTGGGTCAATGATGGCTGCGGGGCTTCTGGGTATCGTCATCAACTTCGCCCTCTGGCTCGCAATCGGCGCAGTACTCGTCTACTACTTCGGCTACTACGCCGAGACCAACGAGACAGTCGGGAAGCGGTCCCAGAACGTCGCGGTCGTCGACGAGACCGGGTCACCGCCGAGCCAGCGTGACCGCCTGGTCCGAACGGCTGTACTGCTCGCCCCGTTCCCGATCATGCTCCTGCTCGGTGGTGTTCTCGGCGGATTCGGGTTCGTCTTCGCGCTCGTTCTCATGGCCGGTTGGCTCCTCGTCGAAGCGGCCGTCATGTTCGTGAGCGACGACGCACAGCGCCTCGGCGACCGCGTTGCTGGCACGTACGTCGTCAGCGCCAGCGAGTAACAGCCGGACTTGTGGTTTCAGACACCCAGCCACACCACTTCTTAGATGTCATCGAGCGTCAGCCGGTCGAATCGGCGGACAGCGGCGGCGTAGCCGCCCCAACTGATAGCTCCGATGACGAGGACATAGGTGCTGACTGCCGTAAGATTGACAGCTGACGGGTCGCCAACCGCGGCGGGAAACAACACCAGTCCGGTGATGCCGACAGGTATCGCCCCAAACATATAACCAATCGAGACTATCAGCGAGGGGTGGGCTCGCTCGACGTTGAGGTACTCATTCCGTTTAAATTTCGGTGACAGCGCGCCCATCCCGAGTGCCGTCCCGGCGCCGGCCAGAAGCAGGACGGGTGCAAAGAGCACCACGGCAACGGTGTGGGTGCCAGAGCCATCGGCCAGTTCGAGTGGCACGGCGAGACCCCAAGCAAACAGCATCCCAAGCGCGAGGCCGGCAAGTGCGCGACCGCGGAGCAACATCGCGGTCGACCCGGTGCTGGTCAGCACGAGTGGTAACTGGTCGCGGTCGTCACCCAGCGGATTCAGACAGTACGCACCGCCAGCAAGGGCAGCCCCGACGATAACGGCTGTCCCCGGTGCCAACCACAGGACCATATCGGGGTCTGTAACAGCCGTCGACAGGATACCCAGGCTGCCGATAAAAATCGGGAACAGGTGGGCCAGCATCGCGGGGTCGCGACGAGTCCGGAGCAGGTACCGCCAGGCGACCCGGGTCGATGACGTGGCGCGAAACGGTGCGGCTACGGCTCGGCTTTCGTCGGCGTGTGCGGTTTCGTCGCGGTCCGCTTCGGGTTCGCGCTGGAGAAGCCACGATTCGAACCGCACAGTCGCGGCGAGACTGAGCGGGACGGCGGCGACCAGCACGGCCCCGACGACGAGTCCCAGCGGCCGTGCCTGTGCGCCAAAGGGCGCGAGGACGACACTCGCGTACGCCTGCAGAGGTGCCCCGGGGACAATCGTCTGCAAGCCCCCCTCTGTCGCCGTCATAGAGGAGTCGGGAAACACGGACTCTAGCCACAGCTGCATCCCGAGATACGCCGCTGCAGTGGCGGTGAGAAGCGCCACTCCCTTGGTCCAAGTACTGACGCCGAGCCACCGGTTTGCGAACGCGAGCCCCTCGCCCAGCAGACGGCCAGCAAACGCCGACGAAAGCAACGGAGGCACGAGCGCCAGTGGCAACAGAACCGCCGGGATGGGGTTCCAGGCACCAATGGCGACGGCCGGCAGCAACAACACCGCGGGCAGGATGACGAACACTATCGTCTGGGTAAATTCACTCGTGAGCCGCCCGAAGACGACAGCTCGCGGCGGAACTGCGGTTCTGACGAGCGGGCTTAGCGTTCCGAGTTGGAGCTGCTGGGTCGCGGTCGAGAAGCCGAGATACAGCCCGGCACCCATGGCTGCGGCGACGAGCAGCCCGGTCCGTCCGACCGGCGGCGGTCCGCTTGTCAGCGATGCACCATAGGATAGCGCCACATCAGCACATAGCAGCGGGAGAAGGATGCCGACCAGCAGGAGCAGCATCGCGACGCTGATGAGCTGTCGGGGGGTCTCAAGTGTCTGGCGGATGCGAGCGCGAAGTTCGGTCCGGACGACGACCCAGGCATCGCGTGCGTCACTCCGGACATACCGATCACCGCGTTCGCTCGGTGGCTGAGCGCGGCCAGACATCGTCAGGCCCAGGCGGTGTCGCCGTCGGTAGTCAGTGCCAGGAACGCGTCTTCCAAGTCGGCACCGTCACCCTCGGTGCGTTCCGCGGCCGAACGCAGCTCTGCCGGCGACCCCTCGGCCGCCAACTGGCCGTCGTGGAGGACCCCGACCATGTCGGCGATGTCTTCGACGACTGGCAGAATATGCGTTGAAAGAAGAACTGTCGTGTCCCCGTCCGCGAGGTCAGTGATCAGTTCCCGGAGTGTCTTCGCTGCCCGGGGATCTAATCCGGAAGTGGGCTCGTCGAGAAAGACAACGGCTGGGTCGTGCTGGATGGATTGAATGAACGAGAGTTTCTGTCTCATCCCCTTGGAGTAGCCGTCGATGCGGCGGTCCAAGTCTGCACGGAGATCGAGCGACGCACACAGTGACAGCGCAGTGTCAACGACGGAATCCCAGGGGACGTTCCGCAGGTCGGCCGCAAACTGCAACTGCTCGCGCCCGGTCAGTTGGTCGTACAGTGGTGGTGTCTCCGGCATGAGGCCGATGTGCTCGACTAAGGCACGCCGGTCGACACAGGGGATACCTGCGACGCGTGCCTCGCCGCCGCTGGGTTCGATGAGGCCGGTGAAGATGCGCATGGTGGTTGTCTTCCCGGCGCCGTTCGGGCCGAGGAAACCGTATATGTCGCCGTGTTCGATGCTGAGGTCGAGTTCGTTGACAGCCGTTGTGGTTCCGTAGCGCTTTGTCAGGGACTTAGCGACGACTGCGGAGGAGGGCTCGCACATATGGTAGCAGTTGAATAACGCCGACGAAAAGATTTGGCTTCTGTCAGACCAGCGGTTCGACCAGATCCCGACCCGCTTCCAGTAGTTCCTCGACGCGTTCCGCGCTCGATGCTTCGGCGTAGACGCGGAGTTTCGGCTCTGTCCCGGAGGGCCGCACCAGCACCCACGTCCCGTCTTCGAGTCGGATCTTGAACCCGTCGACCGTGTTGATGCCGTCGACGGCGACCCCAGCCAGCGTGTCGGGCAGTGCGGTTTCGAGGTCTTCGAGAACTGGCTCCTTGCGGTCGTCCGGACAGTCGATGCTGATCCGGTCCTGGTGGATTTCGCCGTGTTCGTCCAGTAGTCGGTCGACACGAGCGTCAAGCGATTCCTCGCGCTCGGCGGCAGCGGCGACCAGCGCCACCAGCACGCCGTCCTTGTTCCGCAGGTGGTCCGGCAGGCCGAAGCCACCAGATTCTTCGCCGCCGAACAACGCGTCGTGGTCGGCCATCGCCTCAGCAACCCACTTGAAGCCGACAGCGACCTCGTGGACGTCTTGGCCGTGGGCCTCGGCGACGCGGTCGACGATGCTGGAGGTCGAGACTGTCCGAACGACATCGCCCGTCCCGTCCTCAAGCAGGAAGTCGTACATCGCGGCGAAAAACAGGTTTGGGTCCAGATAGCCGCGGTCAGGTGTGACGATGCCGATGCGGTCGGCGTCGCCGTCGTTGATAATCCCCAGCGCGGCGTCACCCTCGCTGACTTCGCTGACGAGTCCCTCAGCGTTCTCCGCCGACGGTTCGGGCGATCCACCGCCGAATTCCGGGTCCTGTTCGCAGTTGAGACGGGTCACGTCGGCTCCGGCCGCTTCGAGCAGGGCGTCGGTAACGCCGCGGCCGCTGCCGTACAGCGCGTCGTAGGCGACTGACAGGCCATCGAGGTCGGTGTCGACGAAGTCCAGTGCGTGGTCGTGGAACGGGCCGATGAGGTCTTCTTCCGTTCGCTCGCCCCACTCGTCTTCGGGCAGCGGGTCGAGGACGGCGAGGTTCTCCTCGAAGGCGGCCGTCCAGTCGGGCAGCGCCGGCGACCCGTCGCCGGGGATGAATTTCACGCCGTTGTACTCCGGCGGGTTGTGGCTGGCCGTGATCTGAAGCGCCCCGGCCAAACCGCGGTTTTTCACCGTCCAGGCGAGGATCGGCGTCGGCGTGTCCCGGTCCGGCAAGAGCACGTCGAAGCCGTTCGCGCGCAGGACATGCGCGAGCTCGTCGGCAAACCCGGGCGAGGTCTCGCGGGCGTCGTACCCGATGGCGACGGTCCCGGTCGCCCCGCGCTCGGCGAGCGTCGTGGCGACAGCCTGACCAACCATCCGGACTCGCGGTTTCGTGAACACGTCCAGCGTCGCCCGCCAGCCGTCCGTCCCGAAAGCGATTGCGCCTGCGTCGACATCCGCGTCGTTGTCCATATCCCGCGGTTCTCAGCCCCCAGACAAAAAGTCACGCCTCATCGATGAGCTGTCACTTTTCCTGTTATTGACAGCGAGAGGTGAGCGGCGGCTCAGATATCGAACGCTACTTCGGCGTCGCTGGATTCGACGAGCCGTTCCTTCTCCGGTCTGGAGTACTGCTTAATCTCGTACTCACGGCTCATCGCGTCGGACTGTGAGTCAAATGATTCGACGTGAATCAGTTCGACCGGAGTTCGGCCGCGCGTGTACTTCGCGCCATCGCCGGCGTCGTGCTCTCGGACGCGGCGTTCCACATCGGTCGTGTAGCCGGTATAAAACGTGTTGTCGCTACAACGGAGGACATACACGTGGTAAGGGCTCCGCGCGGTAGTCATCGCACGATGCTGGTGGCCCAGTGGGCCTCACACTTGTTGGGCGCGCTCTCTCGATACCTCGGCAATGCCAGCGTTTGCCGAGCAGTTGGGACACGCCCGGATGTGTCCACGTTCATCCGCGAACACTCGGGCGAACTGGTCTGAGACGTGCGCGCCGCAATGATCACATTCAGGCATCGTGTTCGTCGGCGACACCACCGCCGACGTATACGCGTACGCGCGTTGTTCTCATAGCTCTTTACCCAAATACTTGGGTATACCCGCGGCAGGCGAGGTGGGTTATTCCCGCGCATTGTCGAGCTGTCTGGCGATTAGGCCGGCCTGCGTCCCGGCGGTAAAGCCGGCGTCAATGTTCACGACAGAGAGTGCAGTGCAGGACTGGAGCAGTCCCGAAAGGGCTGCCTCACCCTCGCCGCCGTGACCGTAGCCGGTCGAGACGGGCAGACCGATAACCGGTACATCGACGAGACCAGCGACAACCGTCGGGAGCGCACCTTCGCGGCCCGCCGCAACGATGAGCACGTCCTGGTCCCGGAAGCCATCGACCGCGTCTATCGTCCGGGCGAGGCTCGCGACGCCAACGTCGTCGATACGGGTCACGGTCGCGCCCATCTCCTCGACGATGAGCGCGGCCTCACCGGCCGGAACGGCGTCGGAGGTCCCAGCCGTGACGATGCCGACTGACGCGTCCATCGACGGACGTTCGAACGCGGGTGTCGTCGCCACCAGCCAGTTCGAGCGGTCGTCCCAGCGAACTGTCGCATCCGGGGCGGTTTCGTCCAGTTGTTCCCGAACGGCCGTTGCAGTGGACGTGTCGAGCCGCGTCACGATAGCCCGATCTGTCGTTTCGATAGCTGTCGCCGCCAGATCCGCCACTTCCGCCGGGGTCTTCCCGTCCGCGAGGACGGCTTCAGGAACGCCGGCACGGTCCTCCCGAGCAGCGTCGAACCGACCGGCCCCGCTAGTCGCGTAGCCCGCAAGCGCCGCCTCGGCCTCTACCGGGGAGAGGTCACCCGCCGCAACCGAATCGAGTATGTCGCGCATAGGACTCATTCAGGGATACGACCACTCCTATCCGTCGGTCCGGGATAGGCGTAGTGCCCAAATCAGGGTCGGCCCTGTCGGAGCGCGCGTGAGCGACGCTCGGCCGGAGTAACGCGACAATAGCCGTCTGGGGCGGGCAAAAGGACGTATTCTGATGGATTCTCGCGGACACAATCCCGGGTTTATAACGGGTTATGTGTCGTATAATGCCTCAAACTGCCGGTAATAGGGTCGAGAGCGAGCTAATTGGAGAAAGTATATAAGTAACCCCCGTCGATACCCCGTCTGTATGGCAGACCTAATCGTCAAAGCCGCCGTTAAGGAAGAGCTCAACGACATGAACGTAGCGTCCGACTTCTACGACGCACTCGACGAGGAAGTCGAGGAGCTGCTTCAGGACGCAGCCCGACGAGCCGACGAGAACGACCGGAAGACGGTCCAGCCGCGCGACCTGTAAGGTCGTTTCAAGCAGCGTATTTTTTTGACGCAAGCCGCCCAGCGATAGCTACTCCGAGAACACTTGGACGGTGACGCCGTCAGCAGTGCCAATGTGAATCTCGTCAGCCATATCGACGAACAGCCCGTGCTCGACGACACCGGGCAGCGCGGCGAGGTCGCTGGCAAGTGCGGCGGGGTCACTGATGGAATCGAAGGCACAGTCGAGCACGAGATTTCCGTTGTCGGTGACGACGGGGCCGTCCTTGCGTTCTGCACGGCGGAGTGTTGGGTCACCACCCAATTCTTCGACCGCCGTGGCGACTGTCGAGCGGGCCATCGGGAGTACTTCGACGGGGACAGGGTGTGAGAGTACGTCCGCCTCTTTCGTCGGGTCGGCAACGACGAGGAAGCGGTCGGCGCTCGCGTCGACTATTTTCTCCCGGGCGTGCGCCGCACCACCGCCTTTGATGAGAGTGCCGCCGGCCACCTCGTCGGCCCCGTCGATGACGAGGTCGACCGACACGTCGTCGAGGTCCGCCAGCGGGATACCACAGTCACGGGCCAGCTGGCGAGACTGAAACGACGTGGGGACGCCGACGACATCGAGGCCGGCGTCGACTGCCCGGCCGATAGCACGGATAGCGTGAGCCGCCGTCGACCCCGTGCCGAGGCCGACGACCATGCCGTCCTCGACTGCCTCAGCCGCCGATTCGCCCGCTGCCTGTTTCGCCGCGTCGGAGCCGCCCTGTTTCATATGCGGTGGGTCGACAGACGCGGACAAAACGTTTGTTCTCCCGGCCACAAGCGTTCGAATGGTTGACTGCACGTACTGTGGCTGTCCCGTCGAGAACCACGACCCTGTCTACGTCAGCGAGACGCCCGACGGGAAGCCGAAAACACAGTTTTGCAACTACGGCTGCCTGTCGGCTCACATCGACGAGGCAGACCTGACGACCGGAACGGCCTGTGAGTGGTCTCCGTCGCAGTAGCGGCGCGGTCTGTGGGTGGTCACCGACGCAGCGACACAGCGAGTGTCAGCACATCGGCCCACAGTACCTGTTCGATGCCGGATGGATTTTAGGGGCGGCCCGACCCAGAGGGCAGTAATGACACAGTTCGGAACGAGCGGGATTCGGGGTCCCGTCGGCGAGACGGTCACGGCCGAGTTGGCGCTCTCGGTGGGGCGAGCGCTTGGCATCGACTGCGAGCGGGTGGTCGTGGGCCGGGACCCGCGAGCGAGCGGCGAGTACCTCCAGGCGGCACTGGTGGCCGGGCTTCGGGAGAGCGGCGTCGACGTGATAGACCTCGGCCGCGCGGCGACGCCGACTATCGGACGGGCGGTAGCGTGGCAGGACGCCGACGCTGGTGTCACAGTGACGGCGAGCCACAACCCGCCCCAGGACAACGGGATCAAGCTCTGGCAGCCCAGCGGGCAGGCCTTCGACGCGGACCTCCGGGCGACGATCGAACAGCGACTAGCCAAGGATGCGTTCCAGCCGGCAGCGTGGGACGAGAGCGGGGGCCTGGCGTCCCGGGATGCCAGCCAGCGCCACGTCGACGCGCTCGTCTCGGAAGTCGGCGAACGGGATCTCGACAGCCACGTCGTCGTCGATCTGGGCAACGGCGCGGGCCGGGTCAGCGTCGACGCGCTCTCGGCGCTGGGCTGTTCCGTCGAGACACTCAACGGCCAGCCCGACGGCGCGTTTCCCGGTCGCCCCTCGGAGCCGAAAGCCGAGCACTGCGAGTCGCTGTCGACGCTGGTGGCCGAGTCTGAGGCCGACCTCGGCATCGCCCACGACGGCGACGCCGACCGGATGCGGGCGGTTGCGGCCGACGGGACCTTCCTCTCCGGCGACGTGTTGCTGGCCGTGTTCGCCCGTACTGCAGCGTCGCCGGGCGAGCGGGTCGCCGTCCCGGTCGATACGAGCCTTGCCGTCGAGGACCACCTCAACGACAGCGATGTCTCTGTCGAGTACACCCCGGTCGGAGACGTGTACGTCGCCGAGGCCGCAAGCGTCGAGGGTGTCGCCTTCGGCGGCGAACCAAGCGGTGCGTGGATCTGGCCCGAGCGAACGCTGTGCCCGGACGGTCCGCTGGCGGCCTGTACCGCCGCGGCACTGGACAGCGAGCGCTCGCTGGGCGACCGCGCCGCCGACGTGCCGGAGTACCCCATCCGCCGGGATAGCGTCGAAACCGACGAGAAGAGGACCGTGATGGACCGTGTTCGAGAGACAGTGACCGACACCTACGACGACGTGACGACGCTCGACGGCGTCCGTGTCGACCTCGGCGACGCGTGGTTCCTCTTGCGGGCCAGCGGAACCCAGCCGCTCGTTCGGATTACCGCCGAAGCCCGTGACCCAGACCGTGCTGACGCGGTGTTCGAGGAGGCACAGACACGCCTGACAGACGCGCTATAGTAGCCATTGAAAATCAATACACACCCGATCGCACGACGGCAGTGCGATCGGTGTGTAAATCGTTTCAACTGTTACTATAGTATAGAGCCTGAAACGAGAATACCGGGAAAACAGCGGTTGATAGCGAGTTCGACCGGCGAGGAAAACGTCCCCGCAACCATCAGGTCACAGGGCGACCGTTCCTGACCGGTTCTATCCGCGACGTGTGGACCGGGCCTCACGGACGTCTGCCCCGTCGCGGATCTTGTCCTCACACTGCGGACAGACCCTGGGCTTTTCGACCCCGTTTGGCGTGAACACACGCGCGTAGTCAGCCGTTACAAAATTACCGCAGTTCTGGCATTCCGGCATACAACCCTGTATGTGGGTTATACCCTCTTAATTGTTGTTGGTCTGGTAAGAGTTGTCATACGGAGCGTTGGCGTCGCTGCCGGGGGAAAACGCCATTTCGTTCGAGAGAAGGGAACAACAGCAGGGTACTCGGTGGCCGAAATAGTGTTGTCCGGTTGCCACAAATTCATCAAAGGAGCCGTGGATTCTGGACAGAGTGTGTCCGGCTACGCCTCGAAGGTACTGGTGATAGTTCCGTCCTCGGACAGTTCGATGACACCGTCAAAGAGTTCCCGGAACGCCGCGACCGTCTCCTCGTCGTGGACCTCGTCGGCGAGGTGGAACATCCCGACAGCGTCGTACTCGTCTAGCAGGTCGAGGATGTCTTCGACGGCCGAGAGCGCGCCGTCCTCGTCAGCGTAGTAGATGAGTTCCGTCAGCGAGTCGAAGGTCACGCGGAGTTTCCCGTCGTGTTCTTGCAGGAAGGTCTCGGCCTCCGAGACAATGCCGGAGAGATCGTCCGGTGCGGAGACGTATCGGACGCCTTCGGACTGGCGACGGGTGTAGCCACGTTCGACCGACAGCGTGTCGAGGATGGTCGCCTTCGACTCGTCGACCTCGTAGTACTCCAGTTTCTGCTTGACCTCCCGGGCGGTGGTCCGGGTCGAGATGACGAGCATCGAATCCGTGTCGGTCGCAAGGAAATCCGTGTCGAGTCGGTCCGTCTCGCCGGTACTCGGATGCAGGAGCAGTACCCCTGTGCCACCCGGAACGGTCTCCGGTGCGTTGTCGATAGCCAGCGTATATTCCATATGCACATCAAGGAGAGTGGCACCCAATTAAGTGTGCGGGTCCCGGTCAGAACACGCTGTCCGCCGTCGCAGCACCGACCACGCTGAAAATCGCACCGACGATGATCGCTTTCAGGGTCGTCAGGGCGACGGCCATCGGCGTCGGGTCCGCCAGAATCCCACCGTCAACGAGAAACGTATCCGGTGCAGTCAGCGCCGTTGCGAGGATGGCGACCGAACCGAACGCCACAACCATTAGCGAGACGAACCGGACCGGAATACCGGCAACCTCCGCCTCTGTGTCGATGTCCCGGCCGGCGTCAGCCTTGTACAGCGCCCCGTAGCCGATAGCGAACACGATACCGACGACAAGCACTGCGTGATACCAGGACATATTCTCGGCCAGCACCCACACCTCCTCGGTCACGACGAACGGCCCTGCGAGCAGGAACCCCCGACGAGCTGCTGGGCAGTGTCCGCGACCCGGTATCGGCGTCGAACCATACGGGGTTGCCGTGCCGTCAGTACGAAAGCCTCCCGATCCACCACTATCTGACAGGAGCCACGCCCGGTCGCCGCAAGGCGGTTCACGGTCGTCATTCTCGTTTCAACTGGACCAAAATTATGCTGCCGTCTGTCGGTTTCCATGCGAAGGAAGGGGGTACAGCGGCTGGGAGCAGACGGAAAATCGCGACATCATCGGCTGATTCGGGCCACAAATAAAAACGTTTCGTCCCTCATCCGACAGGTCAAGCGGGCCGCGACCGCTTACGTCGTCCGGAAGGCCCGGTCACCGGCGTCGCCGAGTCCCGGAACGATGAACCCGTCCTCGTCCAGTTCGTCGTCGATAGCGACGCTGATGATGTCTGCGTCCGACTGGGCCTCCGAGACGCGGACGATGCCCTCCGGCGCGGAGACTGCGGCCAAGACGAGCAGGTTCTCCGGCTCTGTCTTCTCCGAGGTGATGTAATCGAGTACCGTGGCCATCGTCGACCCGGTGGCGAGCATCGGGTCTGCGATGATGACGGTGTCGTCTTCGGTGATTTCGGGCAGTTTGACGTACTCGACCGAGATTGGGAACTCGCCGTCGTCGTTCATCCCAGCTTCCTCGTCGCGACTGGCGGAGATAACGCCCTGTCTGGCGCGGGGGAACGCTTTGAGCAGTCCCTCGACAAACGGCGTCGCAGCGCGAAGGACGTTGACGATGACCACGTCTTCGAGTCCTTTGACGCGCTCGCCCATCGTCGTGGTCAGTGGCGTCTGGATTTCCGTGTACTCGGTCTCCATCCGGCCATCGATAATCTCGTAGCCACAGATACGGCCGAGACGGACCAGTCCCTTCCGGAAAGCGACCTGTTCGGTCTCGACGTTTCGTATCCGAGTCAGTTCATCTCGCGCCAGCGCGTGCGTGACGACAGAGGCGTCGCCGCGCTGTTCGATTGGCATATCGTGCCCGTTGACACCCGATGGCTTAAACGGTTCTCACTCAGGCCGGCTCAGCCGTGCCTGACCGTACCGCAGGGTCACCGCCGCGCTGGCGGTTCTTTGCCATGAGGAAGAGGAACAGCGCGAGGCCGACGCCACGGAGCACAACGTCGAGCAGTACCGTCATCTCGCCGCCGGCGATGCCGACGAGTCCGAGGAGGTCGTACGTACCCGACACCGCAAGGCCGGGAGCCATCAGGAGTAGCGAACTGAACGCGAACGCCGCCCGCTCGCCTCGGGAGACCGGCGCGTACGCGAACCCAATAACCGTCGCAGCCAGCGCGACGACGCCAAGGAAGACGCCGATGACGGGGATCAGGATCTCGGGGATAGCGTAACCGACGTCAAGCAGGTCAGCAACTCCGACAACATGGTACTTGTCCCCGATATCGAGGCTAGCAGCGTCGGGGTTGCGCCGAAGCAGAATAATTCCCGGCGTGACGATGAACGCGAACGGGACGATAGCCTTGTTGAGCGACAGCGAGAACGCCTCGATACCGGTCTCGAAAGCGTCGGACTTCGCGACGCCGGAAGCGGCGTAGGCAGCCACGGCGACCGGCGGCGTGATGTCGGCGATGACACCGAAGTAGAGGATAAACAGGTGCGCCGCGAGCAGCGGGACGCCGAACTCGGTCAGCGCCGGCGCGAGCAGGGAGACGAGGATGATGTAGGTCACCGTCGTCGGCATCCCCATCCCGAGGATAATCGAGGAGAACGCAGTGACGAGCAACAGCAAGACCAGCGAGCCGCCGGCGACGGTCGTGATAAGCGAGACGAGGTTCGGGCCGAGGCCGGAGACGCTGATGACACCTGGGATGATGCCGGCAGCGGCGACTGCGATGACGACCGGGACCGCGGTTCTGGCCCCGCTCTCCATAGATTTTCCAAGGAAGACGCCGAGCTTGTACAGCCCGTTCGAGGCCAGGTCCGGACGACTGACGGCGTCAGCGGTCGTTTTGGCGGTGTCGTCGACGGCACTGTCGAACGACAGCAACGGCGAGTCAAGCCGGGGACGGGTAATCAGGGTGAGGACGCCGGCGAGGATGATCAGCGTGCCGACGTTGCCAACTGCGGCCGAGAACGCGGAGCCAAGCGGTTGTGGGCCGGGCAGTGCAAGCGCACCCTCTGCTGTCAGGTCTGCCGCGACAAGGCCATCAATACGGTCGAACAGCGCCGGGAACGCTGTGGTAGCCTGTACGAACCGATTGAACAGGTATCCGAAGAAACCTTCTCCAGTGAAGTACTGCGTGAGCGTCGTGAGCCCGAAGAGGGTCGCAAATGTAACTCCGAGTCGGGCACGCGTCTCGTCGCTGTAGGCCGCCACAAGTGCGATGAGCGCCCCGATTGCGATGAGCGTAAACCACGCCGAGCGGGAGACAGACAGTCGCTCGATGATGAGATAGTACAGCAGGAGGCCCAGCGGGACGAGATAGAACCACCCGCTTTTGAAGTGGCTCCGGAGGTTGACCAGTTCTGAAGAGTCGAGGCCGCCGATGTTCTCCTTGACTGCCTCGAAGTGGACCATTACCCAGACGCCGAAGAAGAAGACGATAGCGGGAATCGTGGCGACGACGATGACGTCGGCGAACGGCGTCGCCGTGTACTGGACGATGAGGAACGCGGCGGCCCCCATCACCGGCGGGAGAATCTGACCACCCGATGAGGCAGAGGCCTCGACACCGCCGGAGAACTCCGGCGAGTAGCCCGACCGCTTCATCAGCGGAATCGTGAACGCACCGGTCGTCACCGTGTTGGCGATGGACGAGCCTGAGATGGTGCCCATAAATCCGCTGGCGAGGATGGATGCTTTCGCCGGGCCGCCCTTCCGCGTCCCCGTCGCACCGTACGCGAGGTCGATGAACCACTGCCCCGCGCCGGACATTTCGAGGAACGCGCCAAAGAGGATGAAGATGTAGATGAACTGTACGGAGACGGTGACCGGAATCCCGAACACCCCGTTTTCCGTGTTGTACCAGAGGTTCTGGATGATAGAGGGCCAGGACAGTTCTGTGATAGAGAGGACATCGATGTAGGCTGCGTCCTGTGGGATGAGGACACCGAAACGGGCGTAGACGATGAACACTGCGACAATGACCATCAGCCAGAGGCTGATCGCCCGGCGGGTCGCTTCGAGGACGAGCAGGACACCGACCACGCCCAGCACGAACGCGTAGGAGGTGTCAGCGAGCGGTCCAAGCTGGCCCGCTATCGGCTCCAGAAACGTGAACACTTCTTGGATGGGGCGGCCACTCTCAAGACCCAGTGCACGCATGGTCTGGATCTCCTGAAAGTCAGTAATGAAGTACGCGGCCGACAGCACCGATAGGACAATGAAAACGAAATCCGAGGGCGTCACGCGGTCCATTTCGGCGTCGAGAAACGCCCAAGCGAGAACGCTGCCGATAGCGTGAACGACACGAGACACCGGATGCTCCGCGCCGAGTTTCTCGTCGACCAGCGATCCGAGTGCGATACAGCGCCGGGAAAGCGGGCCATCGCCGGTGCTGCCGGGATACAGCAAGAACGTCAGGATGAGGCCGAAGGAGACGTGGACGGCGTTGATCTGGAGCAGTTGCAGTGACGCGAACACGACGTCACCGACGCCGGGAAGCGAGATCGAGAGGACGAACCCTTTCGCCGCGAGCCACATCTGAAACACTGAAAACGAGATGCCGATGAGCGCGACGAGGACAACCGCCCAGCCTGTGAGCGAGCGTTTCCGCTCAATCTCTTGCAGTACTTCGTCAACTTCCTCGTCCGATACGGCCTCCCCGCCGTCGTCAGATCGTGTGTTTTCAGTCATGTGTTGAGCTGGTCTGTCGCAGCACCGAACGCCGAGCGCTGGGTCACGTAGAGGTGGACCGAGCGGCCGTTGGTGCGGGCTACCAAGTCGTAGGTTTCGGCTCCGACGTGAAGTTTATGTCCTGCAACATCACCGGGAGAGACTGTCACACGCGTGTAGTTGCCCGGCGGGTCGAAGACATACATCCCGTCCTCGCGAGTGACGTTGGCCCGGCTCGGGAGCCCCCAGCCGAACGACTCGAACTCCATGCGGGTCATCTCGAGATGGTCGCCACGGACTGTGTACTCGTCGTAGACTCGTGTTTTTTCGACACTGTGCATATATTCCAGCGCGACGATCGTGCCGTCTTCGACCGGAGCCGTTAGATACTGCTCACCGGTCTCGACGTCTTCGACGACCAGTGCACGTCCGCCGGGGAGCGCTGCTACTGTCCCGATGAGGAGGAGGGCAACGAGCACCGCGATGGCGACGTATCGTCGTCTCATTCCGGTTGGTGAGTAATAGAAGGTGGTTAGTTTAACGATACGGATAGCGTCAGCCGACGACGTTACGCGTCGAAGTATGCCGCTGCGCCGGGATGGAGTTCGATGGACATCCCGTCCTGTGCGGAGTCCTTGCTGATGAAGTCCGTCTTGATAGAGAGGTCGTCGACGTTGTCGAAGATAGCGGCAGTAACCGATTCGACCGTCCCCTCGGGCTGTTCGGCGTTCGTCGCAATCATCGCCTGCACAGCGATTGTTTCGACGGCCTCGTCAACGCCGGTGTAGGTGTCGGCAGGGATAGTGTCGTTAGCGAACCAGGAGGCGTCTTCCTTGGCCGCTTCGCGGTTGTCACCGGAGATCGGGACGATGACGAGGTCGTTGGTGTTCGCGAGGTCCTCGATAGCGCCGACGGGCCAGCCACCGACGACGAACGCGGCGTCGATGTCGCCGTTCCGGAGCTGGTCGGCAGCCTGGGAGAACGAGGCGTTCTGCTCGTTGTAATCGGAGACGCCGACTGACTCCAGAATCTGGAGCGCGTTGACTTGGGTCCCGCTCCCGAGGTCGCCGGTGTTGATCGTCGCCCCTTCGAGGTCAGAGAGCTGCGTGATGCCCGTGTCCGCGAGGGTGACGACCGTGATCGTTTCAGGGTACAGGGTCGCAACGCCGCGGAGGTTCTCGATGGCGTTGTCCTGGAACGCATCGATCCCCTCGCCGTTCTTCGCGAACGAGGCGATGTCGTTCTGGATGAGCGCGAAGTCGGCGTCGCCGCTGGCGAGGTTGCCGACGTTTTCGACGCTCGCACCGGTCGACTGGACGTTCAGCGTGAAGTCCGTGTTGTCCTCTACGACCGTCTTGAACTCGTTCGAGAGCGGGAAGTAGGTGCCACCGGTGCCGCCGGCGTGCCAGGAGAGGCGGGTCTCCGTCTCGCCTTCAGTCATTTCTCCTTCGGTCATTTCCCCTTCGGTCATTTCGCCGTCACCGCCGTCGCCTTCAGTCGTCTCGCCGTCGCCGCCATCGCCACCGTCGCCGCCGCCACAACCTGCGAGAGCTGCGACACCTGCAACGCCTGCTGTCTTGAGGAACCGTCTACGCGTAGAGTTGTTAGTCATACGTATGTCTACGTCACACGGGGTATTCAAGAATGTTAGCTATTATACAGTCGCTATTTGACTCTATCGTGCGATAGCGTGTGACAGGGTATTCCGCGGGACGGGATACGGATGGTAAAAGACGGACAGGCGGAATGTTCTATTTTCCAAGAATTTCAGTTCTAATTATGTTTCAGCAGACAACTGCCACACCAGGGCTCGTTACGCGGACGTCTCGATACCGAGCTCGTCGAGAAGCGTCCGGGCGGCCGCAGCCGACGACGGCGGGCCGCGAGCCGTGATGAGGTCACCGTCGACCGTGACGCTGGTGTCAGCATCGAGTTCGGCGTCCCAATCCGCACCGACGGCCTTCACTTCGTCTTCGACCCAGTACGGGAGCTTGCGGCCGTCTGGGAGCAGGTCGTTCTCGTCGACGATGCCTTCTTCCCAAGCGTTCGGGAAGCCGGTGATCGAGCGACCGTCGGCGAGGAACTCGCCGTCCCTATTGCGGGTGAAGGCCAGAATCCCGACCGTGTGACAGACGACGAGGGCCTTCCCGTCGTCGCCGGCGACGCTCTCGCGCAGCAGTTCACGGGCGTGAACATCCTGCGTGACGTCCCACTCCGCGCCGTGGCCGCCGGGGAATACGACGGTATCGTAGTCCTCGGCGTCGGCCTGTGCCAGCGGGATCGGGTTGTTCAGGCGCTCGTCGGTCTCGTGGACCTCTCGAACGTGTTCTGAGAGGTCTTCGCCGACTTCTTCTGGGTCGACGGAGCGTTCGTCAAGGACCGGCGGCTCGCCGGTTGGTGTCGCTACCGTGATATCTAGACCGGCGTCTGTGAGGGTCGTCAGCGGCTCGATACATTCCTCGCCCCAATAGCCGTGTTCGCTTACGACGAATAGTGCGGATGACATCAAACTACTATTCGCGTGCAATCCTTATAAGCGGCCGTTCGGTGTTGAGCGAAGTAGGGTCAACAGGCAGGCGGCTCTGCAGTAGAAATACGTCGTCTGCGTATCGATATTGAGGGCTGGGGAGGAATACGGCGGGAGAGTATCACGTCTGTCGTCATGGCGGAAACGTTTAACCCCACTGAGCAGCAATCCGCTGTGTACAGATGGACAGCCCACTGCAGCAGATCCCGCGGCTGTCATAGACCGATCTATTATACCATGGCAGACATCGAAGAGAGCGTTTCAGGATTCAAGACGAAAGGCGGCTGGGTCGACATCGTCGAGCACGGCGAGCGCATCACACAAGCGCTGAAAGACATCGCTTCGGGCGAAGCCGTCGACGAGGACGCCCTCAGTGAGTTCGACGAGTGGCGACCCAAGAGCCACGAGCGACTGGACGAGGACGTCAACGAGAAAACCGCTGACCAGGCGAGCGTCGACGAGGGCAAGGGGGAACAGGCCGGCAAGGGGCCGGACGAGGACCTCCAGACCGCCGGCGAGAAGCTCAGCGAGTCCTACGAGAACCTCGACGAGCCGGACGAGGCGATGGAGCGCTGGAGCGAGTCCGTCGACTACGTGGCCCGCGCGGCTGACTCCGCCAGCCGGAAAGCCCTGCGAAAGGTCGAGGACACCGTCTACCGAAACGTGATGACCCAGATCGCGCCCTATTACTTCGACAACGACCTCATCAGCGCGAACCTCCGTCGCGTCGGCGACGAGGAACGCCCCGAGTACGTCTTCGAGGTCAACGTCAACGACGACGACCTGAAGATGCGCGTCTCGAACAAGCTCGCGGACTTCGAGCAGGCCGTCGACCGCTGGCACGTCGACACCGAGAAAGTCACCGAGGCTGTCGAGGCCGCTGAGGGGGTTGATGCGGTCGAGACGGGGGACGAGACGGACGCAAAAACGAACTAAGGCGGCGTCCCTGCCGCCGGCATCGATTTTGTGTCCGAGAGGCGAAGACGAACTAAGCTCGCCGCCGGGCGAGCGGCATCGGCTTCCAGCATCGTCGACGCAAAAACGAACTAAGGCGGCGTCTCTGCCGCCGGCATCGGTTTTGCGTCCGAGAGGCGAAGACGAACGAAGCACGAGCATGGCCACACAGACGGTTAGATAGCGTCGTCGGGGTCGTGTTTCTCGGCCATCCGTGTCGCCTCAGCCTCGTACTGCGCCTGCAGGTCCGGGTCGTCGACGGACCCGAGATTGTCCGGGTCAGCATCGACGGCGGCCGTGGTCTCCCGCACATCAGAGAACGAGGTCAGCGCCCGCTCCTTGCGGAAGTACTGTTTGCCGTCGGGCGTCGCGTACGTGAGGATGATGAGGTTCTGTTCGTCGTCGGAGTAGGTTCGTTCGACCAGCCAGACGCGGACAGTCTCTTCAGTGGCGGACATACGGGACCGAGCCACGCGCTACCACCTGAACGTTTGCCCGTGACGTCCGCGCCCAAGTCGATAATCGGCCTCACAAGGGCGCGCGAACGGTAGGCTCATTGCAGGGCGGGGCAAACGCCGTGACAGATGGTCGCGACGAGTACGATTGCGACGCTTGTTGTCGCGTCAGCCGCAAGTCTGTTTATGGCCTGGGCCATCGGTGCCGGGTCGTCCGGGTCCACGCCGTTCGCACCGGCCGTCGGGGCGAACGCGATCTCGGTGATGCGGGCCGGGTTCTTTGTCGGCGTCCTTGGACTGGCCGGCGCGGTCCTGCAGGGAGCCAACGTCACAGAAGCCGTCGGGAGCGAGCTCATTCTGTTCCCGAGCGGCGGCGGTCTCTCGGCTATTGCCGCTATCGTCGCCCTCCTCACTGCGGCGGTGCTGGTCGCCGTCGGTATTTTCACCGGCTACCCCATTGCGACGGCGTTTACCGTCACCGGTGCGGTCGTCGGCGTCGGGCTGGCGATGGGCGGCCAGCCGGCGACGGCAAAGTACATCGAAATTGTCTCCCTGTGGGTTATGACCCCTTTCTTCGGTGGGTCGGTCGCCTTCGTGACAGCATGGTCACTCCGGCACGAGGCCACGACCGAGGAACGGCTCGTGCCGCTGCTGGGCGGGCTGGTCGGTGTGATTCTGGCGAACATCGAGTTCGTACTACTGGCACCGGGCAGTGAGCAGGCGTCGGTCGCCCGTGCTGTCGCGCGGGCGGCCGGAACCCCCATACTCCCGTCGATGGTCGTCGTGACGCTCCTCATCGGGGTGCTCGCGGGTGGGCTGCTGTATCTAGATATCAGAGCGGACGCAGCCGCCGGGCAGCGGCACTTCCTGCTGGTGATGGGCGGGCTCGTGGCCTTCTCCGCCGGCGGGAGCCAGGTCGGGCTGGCGTTGGGACCGCTGGTGCCCCTGCTCGGCGAGGGGCCGACGGCTGCCATTCCTATCACTGGGGTCCTGTTGTTCGGCGGGGCCGGGCTCCTTGTTGGCTCGTGGACGGGCGCACCGCGGATGATCAAAGCGCTGGCACAGGACTACTCCTCGCTCGGGCCGCGGCGCTCTATCGGCGCGTTGATTCCGAGCTTCATCATCGCACAGGCGGCCGTTTTCTTCGGCATCCCGGTGTCGTTCAACGAGATTATCGTCTCGGCTATCGTCGGCTCTGGCGCAGCCGCCGGCGGTGGCGAGGTCAGTCGGGAGAAGATGGGGAAAACGGTGCTGGCCTGGATCGGGTCGCTCGCGCTGGCGTTCGGACTGAGCTACGGACTGTTCTGGGTTATCGACGCAGTGCTCTGAGCGGTCAGCGACCCCAGACGTAGCGACTGACGACCTCGTTCACTCTGGTCGAGAGCCGCCCCATCCAAGCCTCTGGTGAGACGCGCTCGATGTCCCGCTGGTCGACCTCGATGCGGTCGTCACCGAAGGGGTCGTGGGGCTGTTCGTCCGCAGTTTCGTCGACGGCTTCAACGACGACGGTCATCGAACAGCGGCCGCAGGCTTCGGTGTCTTTCGGCATGATTGTTAGTGAGAGGTTCGGAGACCAGCGTCAAAAACCTGCCGCGGCGGTCGTGTACGGCCCGTGAACGACCGTCGGCTGACCGACGCGCTTAAGACTCCGACACGGCATCGGCATGGTATGAGCTACCGCGGCATGGGGCTGGTGCGAACTGAACGCCCACGGAACTCACGACGATGAGCGAGGAATCCAAGTCCACATCGGGCGAGGAGCCGCCGGACTACGGCGCGGATGACTGGGAGGACCCCGTCACTGGGGCAGTCCCGAAGTCGGAGCTTCCCGAGGAAATCATTGAGGAGGTCCCACACTGGACGGACGATCCGTACTTCGACCGGGTGAGCGACCGCCTGATGTACAACTACACGCTGGAGCGGGACCACCGGTTCCGGGGCGAGCGCTGGGACCTCTACGGCGAGATGCGAGTCCTCAATCAGAAGCAGTTCTTCCACCCGGCGCTGTCCTACGGCGACCACGAGTCCGAGGAGTACCTCTACGCCCGCCGCGTCGACCGACCGACGGTCGGCGAACTGAAGCGGCTGGTCGAACTCGGCCACGACTTGGCCGACAAACGGGTCACGCCGAACGAAGAGCACTACCGGACTGACTTCACGTTTGTCCTCGTCGCCGACGAGTTACCGGATGAGGTCCGGTCGTTCGTCGACGGCCAGCGCGAGCGCACACTGTTGAAGTACGGCTACTACGGCCACTACGAGGTCAATCTGGGCGTCATCGTGCCGGACGAGCAGGTGGCTGTCGCCGGCGAAGCCGCCGACGTGGTTGAGGCGTTCGTCCTCTGGGAGGACGTGACGACGCCGTCCGAGGGGGTCCTTTCGCGACTCGCCAAGCGGTTCTGGAGATGACGATCGGGTAGCAGTCGCTGTCAGCGCGGAAAAAACAGAGAAGTGATCGGTCGTGTCAGTCGTCACTCGGTTCGACGGCACTGCCGCCGTAGCTCTCGCGGACGGTGCTGATGTTGTCGTATCCCTTCTTGACCAGCGCCAGAGCGAGGCCGATGAGGGTCAGTGCCAGAAGCGTCTGGATAATCGTTGCGAACAGTTGCACACCGCTCGCACCGCCCACGATAATCGTCTGGTAGATGTTCTGGTAGAACGCGAGCCAGCCGAGGCCGAGCATGGTTATCGCCACCATGACGGCCATCGGCACGCCCGTGGAGTACAGCTGTTTGCTCTTGTCCCAGTTAGCCAGCCAGACCGTCGCAGTCAGCAGTGCGAGCGCGGCCAGCAGCTGGTTCGCGCCACCGAACAGCGCCCACAGGACGACCCACTGGCCAGAGATGACCATCGCGTACGCGAAGCCACACTGGATAATCGGGTTCGTGTACCGGCCACGACCGAGTTCACCTAGTGTCGAACGGATGCCACCGCCCACATTGAGCCCGCTCGACGTCTGGCCGGCCGGCAGGCCGACGATTTCTTCCATCATGTAGCGGCCGAGTCGGACAGCCGTGTCAGTAGACGTAAGCAGGAAGCTCACGAGGACAAGTGCCATGAATGGTGCGCCAAAGCTCTGTGGGAGGCCGAGGCTCGTCAGGATGATGCCGCCACCGGTCGCGAAATTCGGTAGCGCCGCGCCGATACCGCCCGCTGGGTCGGGGAAGCCGGCGACCGCAAGCGTCGACAGCGCGACGGCCGCGAGCAAGCCCTCGCCCAGCATCCCGCCGTAGCCGATGAGGCGGGCGTCGGTCTCCTTATCGAGTTGCTTCGCCGTCGTCCCGGAGGAGACCAGCGAGTGGAAACCGCTGATGGTTCCACAGGCGATAGTAATGAACAGCAGTGGGAACAGCGGGTACAGGCCCGCACCCTCGACACCCCAGAAGCCGTTGAACGCGCTGATGGAGCTATCGATGACCAGCGGCTGGCTCGACGAGCTGAGGATTGTTCCGACGATAATCGCGAGCAGCGCGCCGCCGACGCCGGTGTACAGCAAGAACGAGGAGAGGTAGTCACGCGGCTGGAGCAACACCCACACCGGGAGCGCGCTGGCGACGGCGGCGTAGGCCATGATGACTGGGATCCACGCGGCAGTGTTGCCGCCCAGTGCGCCCGCGCCAGGCACCCAGGAACCGCTCCCACCCAGCAACACGATGACGGACATCTCCGCGGTCCGTTCGGCCGTCGGCTCAAACAGGGCAATTGGGAACTGAATCCCGGCGAAGACGCCGGCGAAAACACCTGCAACGAACAGGACTGTCCCTGGGATGAACGGGCCGTTGAGCTGGTAGAGGTACACGCCAAATGCCAGCGCGAGGGCAATGTAGACCAGTGACGCCGTCACCACCTCGGGATATTCGTTGAACACGATCCCGACCACCAGCGCAAACACTGCGACGACGAGGATAATCGTCAGGAACGCGAACCACAGCAGCATGTTCTTCCCGCCCTCGCCGACGTACTCACCGACGATGTAGCCGATGGACTTCCCCTCGTGTCGGAGTGACCCCGACAGCGAGACGAAGTCGTGGACGCTGCCCATCAGCGGGTTGCCGATGGCGATCCACAGCAGTGCGGGAACCCATCCCCAGATGGCCCCCGCAGTAATCGGTCCGACAATCGGTGCCCCACCCGCGATACTTGAGTAGTGGTGACCCAGCAACACCGGTTTCTTCGACGGGACGTATTCCTGCCCGTCTTCGTACTTGTGTGCCGGTGTCTCGTTGTCGTTGTCGAGTTCGAGGAACCGCGCGAGGTACTTCGAATACCCCAGATACCCCACGCTGAACGTCACCAGTACTGCCAGGACGATCCAGATTACCTGTGTCATGTATGTGCATGAATGGTAACCAACATCAAGCTATTAATAGTTATTATATATTTCTTATATATCTCAAGTCCGTCAGAATACGCACGGTCACACGGCTTCGACTATCAACGAAAAATCTAATATCTGATTACTTATCGGTTATGCGCAGCCCACACATGAGCGGCTGGCCGCCGGCTCAGACGAACGTCGGTGCCTCGGCGTCCGTCTCGACAGCGAGTTCGGCGGCGACATCGTCGAGCAGGTCGCCTTTCACCTCCGCCGTACGGGTCGTGATTTCCGCGACCAGCGGCGGGTCGAGCGTCTCACGAACCTCCTGCAGTCGTTCGTTCTCGGTGGCGACGCGGTCCCGGAGATACCGGGCCCCGCGGCCGTCCTCATCGGGGTCCGGTTCGGGCGTGAGCTTGTTCGCGACGAGGCCCCGGACCGAGAGGTCGCGCTCCCGCATCTCGGCGATAGCGCGCCGCGTCTCGTTGACCGAGAGCTGGTCGGGGTTGAGCACGAGGAAGAAGGCGGCGTCGGCCTGGAGCGCACCTCCGGCGAACTCAAAGAACTCCTTGCGATCCTGTAGGCGGGCCAGCACCGGGTCGCCGTCCATCACGCGCCGGGGTTCGTTGTTGCCGATAGCGGCCTTCTCGAAGAGGTCGATGCTCTTTTCGCGTTTGTGCATCAGTCGGTCGATCCACCCTTCAAGGAACTCCGGCAGGCCGAGCAGTCGAAGGGTGCTGCCAGTCGGCGAGGTGTCGAAGACGACCCGGTCGTACGGGTCGGCGTTGCGCATCACGTCGACGAAGCGGTCGAACAGCGCCGACTCGTAGGCCCCTGGCGTCTGGTGGGCCATCTCTAGCTGCTGGTTGATTTCGTTGACCATCGCCGCCGACACCTGCTCGGAGAGGTCGTTACGGATGCCATTGAGGTGGCGCTGGGTCTCGGTTTCGGGGTCGATCTCCATCGCATCAAGGCCGTCGATGCCCTCGACGGATTCCGGGTCGTCGCTGAACTGCTGATCGAACACGTCCGTGACGGAGTGGGCTGGGTCCGTCGAGACGACGAGCGTGTCGAGTCCCACGCGTGCGGATTTGACGCCGTAGGCACAAGAGACGGTGGTCTTGCCGACCCCACCCTTCCCGCCGAAGAAGACGAACGGCTCCATCAGAAGTGGTACTGCTGGCCTTTGCGTTCGATGTACGAGCCCCGGTCCCACAGCCGCCGCTCCCAGGCCTCGAAGGTGTCTTCGAGGTACGGCAGCAGTTCGGCGGTGTAGTACGACACCGGCGACGGGATGCCGAAGGCGTCGGGGAAACAGGCCAGCATGAACGCGTCCTCAATGTCCTCGGCCTCTTTCTCGATTTTCTCGTAGGCCGGATGCGTTATCATGCCGTGGTACAGTCCGCGGGCCCACTCCCGTAGCGTCCGGCGAAAGCGCTCGATTTGGTCGGCCAGTTCCATCGTGGGTCGTGTGTGCGAGAGGCACGGAGTAAAAGCTGTCGCAGTTACCCGTCGACAGTGCCCACGCGCTGTGGCGCGACAGCGGTCGTGTTTGACCGCTGGAAACGAGGCGCGATTTGAAGGGAGCCGGTCCACAACGGAGGGTATGCGCGACACCATTCCCGTCACGATTCTCTCCGGAAGCCTCGGGGCCGGGAAGACGACGCTGCTGAACCATCTGCTGACTGAGGCCGGTGACCGCGACATCGCCGTCCTCGTCAACGACATGGGAACCGTCAACGTCGACGCGGAACTCATCGCCGAGGGGTCCGAACTCGATGTGGACGACGGGGTCGCGGAGCTATCCAACGGCTGTATCTGCTGTGAGCTACAGGACGACCTCGAAACGGCAGTCGTCCGGCTGGCGGACGACCGGGACTTCGACGCGCTCGTCGTCGAGTCCTCTGGTATCTCAGAGCCAGCGCCTGTCGCGCGGCTGTTCACCACTGAATCGCGCGTGGCGGCGCTCTATCGCGTCGACACGCTTGTGACAGTGCTGGATACGCGGCTGTTTCTCGATTCCTTCGCCGATGAGACGCCGGAACGCCGCGGAAGCGCCGAAGCGAACGCCGGTGGAGACAGCGACGACACAGCAGCCGACGGTGCCGACCGCCCGCTTTCGGACCTCATGGTCGAACAGGTCGAACTCTCAAACCTCGTCGTGATGAACAAGACGGACCTCTGTACGGACGGGGAACTGGACGAAGCCGAGGAGCTGGTGGGGGCGCTCCAGCCCGACGCCGAGACCATTCGAACGACCTTCTCACAGGTCGACCCCGACCGGCTGTTCGACCGCGGGCTGTTCGACCAGACCGAAATCAACGACTTGCCGGGCTGGAAGCGAGCGCTGGCCGAAAGCGGGCATGGCGGCGACAGCCACAGCCACGAAACCGATGCCCACGAAGGCGACACCGGGCACGGCCACGACGACCACCACCATCCCGAGGCGGTGTACGGCGTCACGTCCTTCACCTACCGCTGCCGCCGGCCGTTCCACCCCGACCGACTCGCCGACGTGCTGCGGGACCTGCCGCCAGGTGTCGTCCGCTCGAAGGGGACCGTCTGGCTGGCAGGCACTGAGGTACGGGTGGTCATCGGCCAGGCCGGACCTTCGATACGGGCGGAAGCACAGGGCCCCTGGATTGCGAGTCTCCCCGAAGTCGAGCAGGATATGTACCGCTCGAACCGGCCGGAACTCGACTGGCACGACGAGCACGGCGACCGTCGAACGGAACTGGTGTTCATCGGAACTAACTACGACGAAAACACTCTTCGGACAGCGCTGGACGACGCGCTGGTGACAGATGAAGAATGGACGGAAAGCGAGTCGTTCACTGGTCCGTTTCCGGCGGAACAGGGCGAGGAGGCGGTGCTTCGAAGCCCCTAACAGGCGCAGTCACGGCCCGCCGAGCGCTCAAAGCGCATCTCCTCGCCACAGTCCGGACAGACCGGCTCGCCGTCTAAGTTGACATCTCTGATACGAACGCCACAGTCGTCACACCAGTACGCGCCCTGCGAGCCATCGTCGGGCCGGGACTTCGCGTCCGGCTGGGACGTGAGCGCCTCCTTGACGCTGTCGAGGATACTCATGATCGTATATTCAGATTACAGCTACTAAACGTATCGTGGTTGTGCGCAGTCGTCTCACGGGCATCGACAACCCGGCCGGACGGGTGCGGTATCGGCCGATTCAGCCTCCGGGCACGTCGGCCGCCAGTTCCTCGATAGCTCGCTCTATTTCGTTGCCGCGCTTCCAGGCGGCGATGCGGTCAGCGAAGGGAAGCGGCAGGTTCAGTGAGACAGTCGAGCGCATCGTGACCCGAGAGCCGTTCTCTTCCGGCACGACAGTAATTCGGGTCTCCAGATGGTCGAACGGACCGACCTCGCCCTCAGCGGTGTACCGGAGTCCGTCGTCGTGCGACTCGAAGCGCAGGGGGACTGACATCCCCGGGCCAGCGGCGGTGACGAGCGTTCCAGTCTCCGTTTCCTCGACAGCCGTTACTGTGAACGTTCCCTCCGCCGCGACGACTGCTTCCGGCGAGAGCGTGCGGTGGACAGCTGGCGGCCGCGCCATCACGAACCGAGAGCGTTCGACCTCGCGCATACCAGTCCACATGCGTACCGGGGTGGTAAATCACAGGGCCAGCGGCGCCGAGACGCCGACCAGCAACACAGCGAAGCCGACGCCGATGTAGATGAGGCGCTGAAAGCGAAGCTCCGGGGCGATCTGTACCGAGGGCGGCGGCGCAGTCCAGACCAGGCGGTGGTACGCGACGGCGGCCACGGCGACGGTCCCGGCTGTCGCAACGGTCAGACCGGCCCAGATGGGAAGCCCGTAGGCGAGGCCGTACAGCGGGCCGACGGAGAACAGCAGCATCACCGCCATCGCGGTACAGACGAGAAACGGGACCGGGTCGACCGGGTCCCCGTGACGGTTTCGAACGTTCATGCGTCGTGTTAGGCTCCGAACGTGTTTAGTTGTGCGACTCGGCAGCTCCCGGCCGAAGCGAGCGAAGTGGACTCGCCGAGCGCTGCCAAAGAGCTAAGGGGCGTCCCGTCCGTGTTCGTGGGCATGAGCGACGCGAACGGGTTCGAGGAGGGGGCGAGCGGGTCGCAGGGCGACCCGCGGGTACTCATCGCGATGAACGTCGTGCTCTCGACGGCGTTTGCGGCCACTATCATCTGGGGGCTGAGTGTCATCGGCGCGGCGGAGCTCACGGCGATCAACGTCGCGACCGGCGCGATACTCCTGTTCGCGCTGACCTACGCCATCACGCTTCAGTAGCGATCCGGCGTCACGCTCCTGTGGCGGTTCGACAGAACGACTGCGACCACCGGCTCACTCGGGGTCGTATGGATGGACATCATCCACCGCGGGTGCACCGACGACGAGCGTCCGCACTGGTTCGGTCGCCGACTCGGGGTTGTGCGCCCGCTGGGGGCTGTCCGGCTCGACGACGAACGCCTCGTCTTCCTCGACCTCGTAGGTCTTCTTGGGCGTCTCGACAGCCAGCGTTCCGGAAAGGACGTAGAACAGTTCTTCCTGATTGTCGTGATAGTGGTACGCGAGCGGAATATCCTCGCCGGGGGCGACCTCGTAAAGGTTCACGGCCGCATTTTCGAGGTCGGCTGCATCACTTATCGACCGCTGGACGCTGGGTCGGTCCGGTGTCGGTTCGATGTCGTCGACCGCGAGGTGGTGATAGCCCATACCATCGCTATAGACGGCAACCGAAGTAAAACGACTGCGACCGAACGGAATCAGTCCGTGGCCTCTTCGGCGTCAACCGACTCCGTTTCGCCGGTTTCGAGGCGGACGACGCGAGCTTTCATGATGCGCGTGTTCTCGACCTGTTCGACGCGGATCTCGACGCCGTCGTAGGTGATGGTCTCACCTTCCTCGACCAGCCGGCCGGCGCGGTTAAAAATGAAGCCGGTGATGGTCTCACCTTCCTCGACCAGCCGGCCGGCGCGGTTAAAAATGAAGCCGGCGATGGTCTCGAACTCCTCGCCTTCAGGCAGGTCCAGGTCCAGCGCCTCGTTGACCTCCTCGATGTTGACCTCGCCTTTGACCGTGACCGTGTCGTCGTCGACGTACTCGATGGGCTCTTCCTCCTCGCCTTCGAGTATCTCGCCGACGATTTCTTCGGTCAGGTCCTCCATCGTCACTAGCCCCTCGGTGGTCCCGAACTCGTCGATGACGATGACCATGTGCAGGCGTTCGGCCCGCATCTCGGTCAGCAGGTCGTCGACGTTCTTCGACTCGGGGACGTGCAGCGTCGGCTCGATGAGGTCTTCAAGATCCATGTCGCGGGCCAGCGCCTCGCCGTAATTGAGGTCCCGAACGAGGTCGCGGATGTGGATGACACCGATGACGTTGTCCAGACTGCCCTCGTAGACCGGGATACGGGCGTGGCCGCTGTGGATACACGTCTCCAGCGCTTCCTCAACGGAGGAGTCCTTGGCGACGGCGGTCATGTCCAGCCGCGGCGTCATCACTTCCTTGGCGATGGTGTCGTTGAACCGCAGCGTGCGCTGAAGCATCTCCCGTTCGTCCTCATCAAGGACGCCCTCGCGCTCACCCGTCTCGATGATGTCCTGTATTTCCTCGCGGGTGACGTAGGAGGTCTCGATAGCGGAGCGGCCGCCGGTGATCTTGTTGACGACGCGAGTGAGATAATCGAACAGCAGGATGAGCGGGAGCAACACCTTCTCAGCAGCCTTGAGCGGCTTGGAGATGCGCAGCGCCCAGGACTCGGTGTTCTCCACCGCGTAGCTCTTCGGCGCGCTCTCGCCGAACAGCAGCACGATGGCAGTGACCCCGAACGTCGCGATAGCGACAGCCAGCCCCTGGCTCTCAACGTACATCGCAAGGAGTCCAGTAGCGATGGACGACATCGCGATGTTGACGAGGTTGTTGCCGACGAGAATCGTCACCAGCAGGCGGTGAGGGTCCGACTTGAGTTGTTTGAGCGTCTTCGCACCCGGGACGGCGTCCTCGACGAGCGCCTCCGTCCGGTGTGCAGGCAGCGAGAACATCGCAATTTCTGAGGACGAGAAGAACGCTGAGAGGACAACCAGTGCGACGAGCGTGACAATACCAGCGACGAGCACCGCGTCCTGCGGTATCGGGACGCCGACGATTTCGACGCCCTGCAGCATCGCTGTAGACAGCTCAAACGGCGCAGGTGGATCCAGGGCCATCAACGGTCGAAGTTGTAATGGGCGGGGATTAAGGCTTGTCATGAATGGGTTGCCAGCGAAGCCCTTACCCGGCTTTCACGCGTACCGTCCCACAGAGTATGAGCGAGTCCGATATCACGCTGTACCGGTTGCAGGCGTGTCCGTTCTGTGAGCGCGTCGTCCGGAAGCTGGACGCCTACGACCTCGATTACCAGTCGCGGTTCGTCGAGCCGATGCACGCCGACCGCGATGTAGTCAAGCGACTGTCCGGCAAGCGGACCGTCCCGGCCATCGTCGACGAGAACACCGGCGTCACGATGTCCGAGAGCGCGAACATCGTCGCGTATCTGGAACGGACCTACGGCGAGGGCGAGGAGACCGCGGGGGGTGTGGCCTGATGGACCTCGACTTCGATATCGTCGATCTCGACCCGGTCGAGCACCCCGAAGAAGGCGACACTGCGCCGGATTTCACCCGCCCGCTCGTCAACGACGAGTTCTGGGAGGACGAATCGCTCGCGTCGGTCTGTGCCGACAGCGACCGTGTCGTCCTCGTGTTCCACGCGATGGACGGCGCGTTCCCGGCGACGTACATCTGGAACGAGATTCGCGACCGCGCGTGGCACGAGCAGGCCACCGTCGTGGGCGTTTCAATCTCGACGCCGTACGAACACAAGCAGTTGCTCAGAGAGCGAGAAATAGAGGGAGACTACCGGCTGTTCTCGGACCCCGCCAACGGCGTCGCACAGCAGTACAGCATCGACATGGACCTCGACGGAATGGCCGGTATCGAGGAGCCGCGTCCGTCGGTGTTCGTCCTCGATAGCGACCGGACCATCGAGTACGCGTGGGTGGCCCAGGAGTGGCCTGACTTCCCGGACTACGACGACATCGAAGCCCAGCTCTGACGATGGCGACAGTCGACGACGCCGCGGCGGCAGTCCACGACGGAGAGCTGGTTGTCTATCCAACAGAGACAGTGTACGGTCTCGGCGCAAACGCACTCGACGCTGCTGCCGTCGAGCGGGTGTTCGAGGCGAAAGGCCGCGAGCGCGACAAGCCGGTGTCGCTGGCCGTCCCCGATGTCGAGTCTGCCCGCGAATACACGCGCCTGAGCGACCGTGAACTGGCGTTCATGCGAGAGTTCCTCCCGGGCCCGGTCACTGTCGTCGTCGAACGCCGCGACGCGGTTCCGGACGTGCTGGTCGCTGGTCGAGACCGCGTCGGGGTCCGCATCCCCGACCACGACCTCGCGCTCGAACTGCTCGCCGAAACCGGGCCACTCACGGCAACGAGCGCTAACATCTCCGGGAACCCGAGCGCGCGCTCCGTCGACGACCTCGACGCGATCCGCGAGCGTGCTGCCGTCGTCGTCGATGCCGGTGAGACCGACGGCGGGACCGGCTCGACGGTCGTGAACGTCGACAGCGGGACGGTTCATCGCCGCGGCGCACGCGCCGACGCCGTCGAGTCGTGGCTCAACGACCGGAGCTGATACCCGCCCGGAACTGTCCGGGTGGGTGTCCGCCTTAGCGTAGCATTGACCGTAGCGACCGCGTTTTCACCCCGCAGTCATCGCTGAACTCACAGGGCTTGCACTTGGCGTCGTTTCGCACCCGCCCCGGCGGCCCGTCGATGCTGTCGGCAGTTCTGACCGCGCGACGGTAGATCCCGGCTCGCCGCGTGTTCACCTCGATGCGTCGGATCACGCCGTACGCCGGATACTCCGCGTAGGCAATGTCGATATCACACTTGCGCTCCCATGAGAGCGCCTTCGCGGCGGCGACAAGCCGCACGGTTTGGGGCTCCCAGACGCCCTCCTCCGGGGGCCGACCGGCAAACACGAGCGACGGCGCGGGGCCGTCCTGCCCGGCGACGACCTTGTGTGCGACACCGCGGGCATCCTTCCCTTCGAGGTAGGCGTCGGTCACCGCCGGAGCGACCAGCGCATCCCAGTCGGCCAGGCGCTCTCGAAGCCCTCTGAGGCGGTCGCGGTACTCGTCCGGTCCCACTTCGATGGGGGCGGCCAGCAGGGCGGCATCATCGGTCAGCAGCCGCTCGTACTCACGGGCGAGCCGGCGGACCGACTCGATTTCGTCGGGGATTTCGCTCGCCCCGTCGCGGCGACGGTAGTAGAGCTTCCGCGGGCAGTAGGCGGCCGTTTCCAGTTCCCTGAACGTGTGGGTCGGCATGGCTCTGCGTGGTCGCGTTCCACTACAAGAAGGTTCGGCGGCCGCCGCTGTTGAGACAACTGCACAGTTGGCTACCCCTACCGCGACTGGAGACGATTAGAAAAGGTATCCGAGAGTCACATCGACACGTCAGCGCCGGAATCAAGCGAATCGATGTCCTCGGTGGCCTCGTCGAGGCCGTCCTCACGGAGGGCAGCGGCGTGCTGTGTCGACAGCCCGGCGTCGGTGAGCACATCCTCGAACTCGCTCTGGAATCGGTGGGAGACCCGTCGTGCGGCGTCCTGTGCGGCAACGACGCGGCGGTAGTGGGCGGCTCGGGGCTCGTCGATATCGAACTCGGCTGCGAGTTCGGCGACAGACGGGTCGGCGTCGGCGACGCGGCGGCGGAATTCGGCCAGGTCGAACGGTGCCTCTGTGTCCTCGTCGCGGAGGAGATGCAGGTCCAGTCGGCCCTCGACCACGTTGGACCCGTCCACGCCGATTTCGGCTGCGATAGTTCCGTCGTCGCTCCCCTCGTAGAACAGTCGGACCACTGTCACTAGAGATTCGTCGGCAAGGTCGGTTTGGAACTCATACCGCTCGCGCATCCGCGCGATGACATCACCGAGTCGGTCCGCGACACCGGCCTCGTCAGTATCGGCCAGGGACCCTCTTGACGCCTCCTGAGACTCCGTCACAGCCTCCTCGTCGGAGACGTCCATGAAGATGTCACGGAGTTCTTCGGTCTTCTCGTCCATCGAACATGAAACTACTTCTCGGGAGTCATATATCTGTCGGATGTGCAACGTGACGTGAGGAAACTTTCAACAGTCGCCAAATTCTCGCAAGACTGCGACGGGGCGTGGCAAGATTTAAGCGGACACGCAGCACGTGTTAGCGTATGTCATCTATACTCCAGACGACCACGCGCCCGACGTTCTGGCGTATCGGCGACGTGGGGAAAGTGCTGTTCTACTATCTGGCAGCGCTCGCCATCATCGTCTTTCTGTACGGTGTGTACAATCGCGTCACCCGCTATGCGCAGGGTGGCGAGGACCCCTTCGAGCGCTTGGACGACCTTCCCCAGCGGACGGTTGCGGCGGCGCAATTGGCGCTGTCAAACCGGAAGCAGTTGGACCGCGACACCGTCGCCGGCGTGATGCACGCATTCATCGTCTGGGGCTTTCTGACGCTGCTCATCGGGACGACGATTCTGGGTATCGATATGGACCTCTATCGGCCGCTGACCGGTGAGTCCTTCTTCGTCGGCCAGTTCTACCTCTCCTATTCGTTCGTCATGGACGCGATGGGGCTGCTGTTCGTCGTCGGCGTCGGCGTCGCGCTGTGGCGACGCTACGGCCGCAAGCTAGACCGCCTCCACGATCGCCATACGTCCCGCGAGGATGACCTGTTTCTCGGCTCGCTGTTCGTGCTGGGCGTCGGCGGCTACCTCACCGAAGGCATCCGGATTCTCGGCACCTCGACGGTCCGGGACGTCTCCTTCGAGACGGTGAGCTTCGTCGGCTGGTCGGTCAAGGAAATACTCGTTATGGCTGGGATGACGCCAGAGATGGCAGCGGGTGCATACCCCTTCGTCTGGTGGAGCCACTCGCTGGTCGCGCTGTGGTTCGTCGCCTGGATACCTTACGCGAAGCCGTTCCATATGCTCTCGTCGTTTGCCAACCTTATCGCCCGTGACGAGAAGGCCGGGGTGCGACTGCCCGGCGTGCCAAGCGACGCGAGTCCCGACGAGATCGGCCCCAGCGACATCGACGACTTCTCGTGGAAACAGTTACTCGACCACGACGCCTGCACCAAGTGTGGCCGGTGTTCATCCGTCTGTCCGGCAAAAGCCTCCGGGCGGCCGCTGGACCCACGGAACGTCATTCTGGACCTGAAACGCTACCGTGAGGAGCGCGACGCCGGCGGCGAAGACGTGCCCATCATCGCTGACGGCGGCACCTCGGTCATCGACGCCCACACAATGGAGTCCTGCATGTCCTGTATGGCCTGCATGGACGCCTGCCCGGTCGACATCGAGCACGTCACGCAGTTCACAGAGATGAACCGCCGACTCACCGAGGCCGGCGAGATGGACGAACACGTGCAGGACGCGATGATGAACGTGTTCCAGCACGGCAACACCTTCGGCGACCCCGAGCGCGCCCGCCCGGACTGGACCGAGGACCTCGACTTCGAGGTGCCGGACGCCCGCGACGAACCGGTCGAATACCTCTGGTACGTCGGCGACTACCCCAGCTACGATGAACGTAATCAGAAGATAGCACGCGCGCTGGCTCGCGTCTTCGAGGCCGCCGATGTCGATTACGGCATCCTCTACGAGGCCGAACAGACCGACGGTAACGACGTGCGCCGCGTCGGCGAGGAAGGCCTCTACGAGATGCTCGTTGAGGACAACGCCGAGGCAATTCTGGACTGTGAGTTCGACTCCATCGTCACGACGGACCCCCACGCCTACAACACGTTCATGAACGAGTACCCCGAGTTCGAGGCCTGCGAGTGGGGCGAAGACGACGTGTTCCACTACACGCAGGTCGTCGCCGATCTCGCCAGTGGCGGCGCGCTCGGCCTCTCCGGGACCGAACTTGACTACACGGTCACGTACCACGACCCCTGCCACCTCGGACGGTACAACGGCGAGTTCGAGGCCCCGCGGGACCTCATCCAAGCCACCGGCGCAGACCTCCACGAGATGCCCCGCAACAGGGACGACTCCTTCTGCTGTGGCGGTGGCGGCGGTGGCCTCTGGATGGACCTCGAAGAGGAGAGTAAACCCAGCGAGGAACGCCTGCGCGAGGCCCTCGAAGACACCGACGCGGGCGCGGCCGTCGAGAAGTTCGTCGTCGCCTGCCCGATGTGCATGACGATGTACGAGGACGGCCGGAAAACCGGCGGCTACGAGGACGATCTGGAGATTGTCGGTGTCACCGAATTACTTGCTGAAGCGGTCAGCGAAGAGAGAGTCTGATCGCCCGGGTATAAATTACCAAGTAACTAAAACGAAAAGGGCCACTATGGCCCTCCTCCTCGTCGGATTACCCGGCGCAACGGAACTCATCGTCATGGTGATGGTACTAGCGATGTACGTCGGACTGCCAGCCGCCGGCATGATACTCATCTACAACTTTCTCGACGGCAAACGCGGCTACGAAAAGCGCATTTCCGAACTCGAACGTCAGGTCGAAGCGCTCGAATCCGAGCTATCCGAGGAGTAACGACTGCCCCGGTATCTTAGTTTGCCGACGCCCTGCTACAGATGGAACGTCAGACTGATCGCCTGTGATGGGCCGGCACAGTTTGCCGCCACTGGCGTTAATCCGTCAGCGTTTCAGTGGGTGTTGTGGGCGCTTCATCGACCGGTGCAGCGTTGTCGCGGTCCGTGTCCGACACACGGCTTCGGTTCGGGTACACCCGTTTGACGCAATCAGCACAATTGGTGACAAGTACCATGCTTTTCGTTTGCCGGACCGGGTATATGTATGTTACCAGAATATGGCTAAACGAAATATAATGACATTATACAGTACTGCCAGACAGCCAGCTCACAGCAGGCTGGCGACATTTGAGTCTGTGTCCACGTGCGCGCTCCAGCCAAACCCTTAACGCTACCAGACTCTCACAGCGAGATGATGGAGGTCGCACTGCTCACCGTCGGTGACGAACTGCTCGCTGGCGACACGGAGAACACGAACGCGTCGTGGCTGGGCCGTCAGCTTACCGAGGCCGGTGCGAGCGTCACCCGCGTTCTGACTGTGCCCGATGACGAGGCGGTCATCGCCGATGCCGTTTCGCGGTTCCACGACGCCTTCGACGCGGTCATCGTCACCGGCGGCATCGGCGGGACACCCGACGATATCACGAAGGCCGCTGTGGCGCGGGCGTTCGGCCGCGACCTCGTTGTTCCCGACGACGTGCGGGCACATCTCGAAGCGAAGGCAGAGCGCTTTGCCGACGACAACCCCGAGATGGTTGACCGCTACGACATGGACCTTGACCTCGACGCGTGGGCGTCGGTTCCCGAAGGCGGGCAGGCGCTGCTGACCGACGAGAGCTTCGCCGCCGGCTGTGTCATCGACCGCGTGTACGTCCTGCCGGGCATTCCTGAGGAACTGAAAGCGATGTACGAGACCGTCGCCGACGAGTTCGACGGCGACCGGACGACGGAGACAATTCACACGCCTGCACCCGAAGGCGCGCTGGTCACCCACATCACGGCGGCCCGCGAGCAGTTCGAGGTGGCTGTCGGAAGCTATCCGCGAAAGGACGACGCGCCGGGACGGGTGAAGATTACCGGCGACGACCCGGCGACCGTCGCCGACGCGGCGGCCTGGCTCCGCGAGCGAATCGAGACGGAGTAGGTCGGTAAGCGGTGGGTTCATGCCGGCCACGGACTGAACTGGCAGTATGAACCTGACACAGCGCCCGCGTCGCCTGCGAACCGACGGCGTGCGACCGCTGGTGCGTGAAACGGAACTCACAGCGTCGGACCTCATCGCGCCGGTGTTCGTCGACGCGACGACCGACGAGCGCGTCCCCATCGAGACGATGCCGGGCCACGAGCGCGTCCCCATCGAGGAGGCGGTCGACCGCGTCGAGGAGGTCCTCGAAACCGGCGTCGAAGCGGTGATGCTGTTCGGTATCCCGGAGTCAAAAGACGAGCGCGGGAGCCGCGCCTGGGCCGAGGACGGCGTCGTACAGGAAGCGACCCGCCGGATTTCCGGTGAAACCGACGCCTACGTCATCACGGACGTGTGCCTCTGTGAGTACACCGACCACGGCCACTGTGGCGTTCTCGAAGACGACGCGGCCGAGGACCCCCGGCTGACGATTCGCAACGACGAGACACTCGACCTGCTGGGGAAAATCGCCGCGAGCCACGCCGCGGCCGGAGCCGACATGGTCGCGCCCTCGGGCATGATCGACGGCATGGTCGGCGCGATTCGGACGGCCCTCGATGCCGATGGGTTTGACGACGTGGCTATCATGAGCTACGCCGCCAAGTACGAGTCGGCTTTCTACGGCCCGTTCCGGGACGCCGCCGACGGCGCGCCGGCCTTCGGTGACCGGCGTCACTACCAGATGGACCCCGCGAACGCACGCGAGGCCCGCCGCGAGGTCGCCCTCGATGTCGAGCAGGGCGCGGACGTGCTGATGATCAAGCCCGCCCTGCCGTATCTGGACATCGTCAAGGAGGTCCGAGAGTCCTACGACCACCCCGTCGCCGCCTACAACGTTTCCGGTGAGTACGCGATGTTACACGCCGCTGCCGAGAAGGGCTGGCTCGATCTCGAAGCGGTCGCTTACGAGTCGCTGCTGTCGATCAAGCGAGCCGGTGCGGACCTGATTCTGACCTACTTCGCCGAGGACCTCGCGGACGAACTCTAGATCGGTGACTTTCCAGTTAGTACGCTGTACACCCGGAAAGCCCATCTGACGCAGGCCGATCAATCTGGGATGGGTTGGACTGAAAGGGACCGAGCGCTACGAGGGCGAACACAGTGAGCCCTCGCCCTCCGCGAGGGGGCTTTCTGGCTGTTCGAGTCGGCGTTATCACGACCCGTGACAAGCGGCAGGTCCCTAACCTATTCATATGCCAGGGGCGGAGTGGCTGTATGCAGCGACAGTCCCTCCTCGTGGCGGTTGTCGCCGCGATTGCGCTGCTGTCGTTCAGTGTCGGCGCCGCGAGCCTCGACGCTGCTACCGGGTCCGATCAAGCGGAAATGACCCGTGACGACAGCGAAATCGACAACCCCGACGGACAGGGCCTCAGCGACCCGCCAGGTAGCATCGACCCGCCAGAAAGCGAGAACGGCGCTCGCGCGCTGCTGCCGAGTGTCCCCGCGCCGGCGGTCGGTGCGCTCGCCGTCGGCCTCGCGGTCGGGCTCGCGGTTCTGTGGCGACTGGCCGGCCAGAGCCGGACAATCGACGAGGCGGGCGGCGAGACGCCGGCCGTCGCAACGGCGGAGTCCGCGAGGAGCCCGTCGCATAGCGCTGCCGAGATCGATATCCCGCTCACAAACGACGTGTACCGCGCGTGGGCTGCCCTCGAAAACGCGGTGGCCCCGGAACGCAGTTCCTCAACGCCACAGGACATCGAAGCGGACGCGACGGCTGCCGGTGCCGACCCCGACGCCGTCGCCTCGCTACGGTCGGTGTTCGAGCGGGTTCGCTACGGCCGAGACCAGCCGGACGCAGATCTGGAATCGCAGGCCCGCGAGGCGCTGGAACGAGCGACCGACGACACGAACGACATCGTGTCGAATCCCGACGACGTGGCTTCTGAGAACAAGGACGCCGACGAGCCCGCAGGGGAGGCCGGCACGTGACACTGCGCCGGGTTCCGCTGGCGCTCGGCCTCGTCGCGACAGCCGTCGGCGTCGGCCTCGCCGCTCTCGGTTCGCCGCTGTTGCCCGCCGGCGCTGTCTCGGACCTCCCGATACTCGCCGCCGCCGTCTTCGCTGGCGGTGTCGCGCTCCTGGCGCTCCTCGTTCGCTCCCTCGACAGCGACCGCGGGATGGCGCTGCCGGACACTGACAGCCAGTACGTCACCGTCCCCGGCGACGACATCGACGAAGCGCTTGCTGCTGGGGCTGGACAGGAGGCTATCCGGCAGCGTGTCGAGGGGGTCGCGGTCACCGTCCTCCAGCGCAATGGGCTCTCGCCCGACGAGGCTACGGACGCGCTCCGGTCCGGCGCGTGGACGGACAGAGAACCGGCCCGGGAGCTGTTCGACGGCACACCGATTTCCCTCCGTGCGCGGCTGTCCGGGTGGCTCTCGGGCGTCCGCCCGTTCCAGCAGCGTGTCGCCCACGCGACGGCCGAACTCCGGCAGCGCGACGAGGAGCGATGAGCGAGGTCCATCGCACCGGCCGCTGGTTCGGACTGGCCGGGGCCGCGCTGGTCGCCGTCGGCGTCGGGCTCGTGGGCCAGGTCCCCGCGCTCGTGTTGCTGGGCGGGCTTGGCGTCACGCTGAGCGCGTACGACCGGGTCGCCGTCCCGCCGGCGGTGAACGTGTCGATACAGCGGTCCATCACACCAACCGAGCCAGCGCTAGGTGAGCGAGTGACTGTCGCGCTCACGGTCCGCAACGACGGGTCGCGAACGATTCCGGATCTCCGGCTCGCCGACGGCGTGCCGGATTCTGTCCGCGTCGTGGAAGGGTCGGCGTCGCTGGGGACAGCGCTGCGCCCCGGCGCGTCGACGACGATCACCTACGAGATTACCGGGGGAACCGACCGCTGCGTGTTCGACCCGGCGACGGTCGTCGTCAGGGACGTGGTCGGCGTCGTCGCCCGACGAACGTCCGTCACGGCAGAACCTGATACCGTCACCTGGGAGCAGCCGGCCAGTTCAGCCCTGTTGCCGCTGGTCCCGGCGGTGGCCCGCCGGCCCGGGACGGTGCCCGTCGACGAAGGCGGCGAAGGAGTCTCATTCTACGCGGTCAGGGAACACCGGTCGAACGACCCGCTCTCCCGCGTTGACTGGAATCAGTACGCCCGGACCGGCGACCTGCGGACCGTCGAGTTCCGCCGCGAACAGTCGGCGACGGTCGTCGTGGTCGTCGACGCCCGAGCAGCCGCCGCGCTCGCGCCGCGTCCGGACGCCGAGACGGCAATCGAGCGGTCGACGATGGCCGCCGTCGCGCTCGTCGAGGGGCTCCCCGAGGACGGCCACGAGGTCGGCGTCGCGGCGTACTCGCCACATGACGCGTGGCTCGCACCGGGCACGAGCGCCGCACACCAGCAACAGGCCCGGGACCTGCTCAGGACCGACCGCGCGTTCGCCGCGACATCGGTCACCCGAACGCCGGACACAACGAAGCTCATCGCACAGTTGCCGACGGCGGCGAACATTGTCTTTCTCGGCCCGCTGTGTGACGACGATAGCGAGGCGCTGGTCCGCCGACTCGCCGCCAGCGGCCATCCGGTGACCGTCCTGAGTCCCGACCCGACCGCGACGGACACGGCGGGCCACCGGCTGGCGCGGCTCGAACGCCGCGAACGCCTCCGTCGACTGCGAGCCGCTGGCATTGCCGTCCACGACTGGCCCGCGGCAGAGCCGCTGGAACGAGTCACCGAACGGGTCCAGCGGGGTGGCCAATGATTACGCGAACTGGAGCCGTCTGCGGCGGTGCGGCGCTGGCGGCAGGCGTTGTGACGCTGTTCGTCGCCGGTATCAGCGCCGTCTCGACTGCCGCCGCTCTCGTCGGCGTCGTGCTGCTCGCCGGCGGGCAACTGATTCAGTCCGGGCGGCTGGTCGACCTCGCCAGCGCGTCGCTGTTTCTGGCGCTGCTGGTGGCCGCCCTTCAGGGGGCAACGACAACCACGGTGCTGGCCGCCGGCGGCGCAACGGTGCTTGCCTGGACGTTTGCCCATGCAGCTATCGACCTCTATGCGGACCTCGGGACAGCGCCCGGGACACCCGTCGAACTCACCCACGTCGCGGGGACGACAGGGCTGGTCGGAGGAAGCGTCGTGGTGACGACGCTGCTCTTTCAGCTCGACGTGCCGCCGCTGTCGCCGCTGGCGCTGGCAAGCGTCGTGCTGGGCGCGATTGCACTGACCGCGGCGCTCAGGCGATAGCGGCCGAGGCTGTTTCGGTCACGGCCGGCTGTGGCTACTGGGCAGGAGACTTTGGAGAACGTCGCAGCGGGGGACTACCGCGTCGGCTCAGCCGCTGATTCTGGGGCATCGACCACCGTAAGCACGTCCTCGGTATCGGCGTCGGACAGTGGGAACCGGAGTGAGACGGTCGTCCACCCGTCGGCTCGGTCGTACTCGATGCCACCGCCGGCCGTCTCGGCGACCCATCGGGCGAGCCAGATACCGAGGCCGCTCCCGTGCTGGAGGTTCGTGATGTCCTCGTCATCGAACACGACGGCCCGCTCGATGGCGGGAATACCGGGGCCGTCATCGAGAACACGGACGAACGCGTCGCCGTTGGCCTGTTCGGCTATGATTCGGACGGCCGTACCCGGCGGTGTGTGTTCGACCGAGTTCTCGACGAGATTGTCAATGGCGTCGTAGACGGCCGTCCCACCAGTGACAGGGAGTGTGCTCGGGAGTGCCGTTTCGACCGGCGTACCGGGGCGATAGCTATCAGCGACAGACCGGGCCAGTGCCGCTGCGTCGACCGACTGGTCGGCGTCCCCGTCGAGCGCAGTTTCGACGCTCCGTGCCTTCTCGCTGACGGCGGCGAGGCGGTCAGCCGCGTCGAGTGCGCGGGACGCGGCCAACGAGACGGACGAGTCGGCTGCGTTGGCACGAACGTATTCGGACGTCCCGAACATGACAGAAAGCTCGTTCCGGAGATTGTGTCGCAGGACGCGATGGAGAACACGGAGCCGTCGCTTTTGCCGCCGGCTGTCCGTCACATCCGTGTACATCGCGAAGCCACAGCGGCGGCCGTCGGCCGTGTCGTACGGGACGCCGCGATAGATGAACTCGCGGCAGCCGTCGGCTGTTTTCCGGGAAACGACGGCGTAGTTGACTTCCCCAGCGGCCGTCCGCTGGTCGTAGTTGACCGCCTCTTCGACGCGGTCGCCGGGAACAATGTGCTCGTTGAGGGGTTCACCGACGATTTCCTCGCGGTCGTACCCGAAGGTCTCGACGAACGCGGGGTTGACCGTTCGCACAACCGGGACGAAATTGACGATTTCGAAGCCGACGACCGCATCCTGGATGAGGTCGAACAGGTACTGGAACGGGTCGGCCATCTCGGTCGTTCGGCAGAGCGAGCCGACGACGGAGCCGTCGTCTGTGGCCGTGAGCTCGAGCGTAACCGGACGAGAGCGGTCGCTTTGCGGGAGTGTGACCTGGCAGGTCCGTGTCATCCGGTCCGAGGCACTGCTGACGGCCTGTCTGGCCGCGGTCAGTGTCTCGCGGTCCTCGGCTGTGACCAGCGCTTCGACGGGTGTGCCGACAAGTTCGGCAGGTGTTCGGTCGAGCAGTGCAGCGAACTCGTTCGTCGCAAACGTGAGCCGACCAGTGTCATCGAGACCGAACATCAGTTGTCTCTGATTCGGAGGAAGGGTGGGCCCGAAAGTTGTGATACTGGCTGTTTCTCGCCCACGGTGCCACGCGGCGAGGCCGTAAGCGTCAGGTACTCGCGGCCGTCAGTCTGTGTTAGCGTGAGTTCCTGATCGGCAGCGCCCGAGTAGAACGCCGCAAGCGTGGCCGGGACCGCGTCGTCGTCGATGACGTTGACCACTGTGTCGTGGGGTTTGAAGACGCCGTCGTCGTTCTCGTACCGGGCCTCTCTTGCAGCCTGTTCGCCCATCAACTGTATTTCTCCTTGAATGTTCCCGACGATAACCAGCGGGGTGTCCCGTCTGGTCGCCGTCGTCTCGTTGGCAGCACCGAGCGAAGTCCGGTCGAGGCCGAACACGTTGTACCGCGCGTCCCAGTGTCCGAACATATCGAGAATAAACAGGACGTCGTCATCAAGCGCGTCTTCGAGCGAGTAGTCGGTTGCTGCGAACGCGGCGGCAAGCGTCGACCGGTCGAGGGATGGTGGTGGCGTCAGCGAGACCGCCCGGCCGGCGGCGACGGCCGTCGCACACAGTTGGGCAACGGCACCGTCGACCTGCGTTTCGTCGGTGGACCGGATCACTGCCTGACCGCCCATGACGAGGCCGCCGCCACAGAGGTCGTCGAGGCCGTCGATACCGGTCGGGACTGTCGGCGCGTCCGCCAGCCGGTCCTGCCGGTCGGCCTCTGCAGCGGCGAGTACGTCGTCAATCTCGTCGAGCATCGCGGTCTGCTCGGAGCGGGCGGCACGTATCTCAGAGAGGTCGTCTTCAATAGCAGCGGCGCGGTCAGACACCGTTTCACACCGCTGGGCGACCGCTTCGCTTGTCGTCGCCTGTTCGTCGGTCGCCGCCGAGACGGAGGCGATGCCGTCGGCCGTTTCCGCAACAGTGTCGGCTACGTCGTCAAGCCGAGCCATCGCCGTGGTGACCTGCTCGGCCCCGGTGTCGATGCCGTCGATAGCGTCATCGAGTTGTGCAACGGTGTCGTCTGTCGCTTCCCGAACCGCCGTCAGCGTCGTATCGATTTCTTCAGCCTGCTGCTGTGATTCCTCAGCGAGCCCCTTGATTTCGTCTGCAACGACAGCGAACCCGTCCGTATCGGTGGTGTCGCTCGCTCGCGCCGCCTCTATCGAGGCGTTCAGTGCGAGCATGTTCGTCTGGTCGGCGATGCGGTCGATGCCGGCCAGTGCATCGGCGATACGGTCGACCTGATCCTGCAGGGCGGCCACCTCTGTGGCGACCGCCTGGCCCAGTTCGCGGACCTCGTCCATCGACTCGATGGCGTCAGCCGCCGCTTCCCGCCCGTCGTTTGCCGCGTCCGTTGCCCGCTGGCTCTGCTCGCTGACCTCGGTTGCGGTCGCAGCGATCTCCTCGATTGTGGCTGAAAGCGACGACACCTCGTCGGCGATCCACTGTGCGTCGGTTGCCTGTGCCGTTGCACGGTCGTCAATTGCCGCGAGCTGCTCGCCAACAGTCACCGACGCCGCCTGAACGACATCGAGTGCGCCCTGTGCGTTCGCGACTGCGCGTTCCTCTGTCACGGCCGTCGACTGGTCCGGAACGGAGGGATAGTGGTCCGAAGCCATAATCAGCTATGAACCCTCCGAAGCATAATTGACTTGTACAGTTTATCGGCACATTGTGCCACGTCTCCCCACTGTTTTCCGGACATTTATACTAAATCCGAATCTGTGGTCGCGAGGTATAACCCTGTTGTCGCTGGCAACACCCGCCAGCCGAGAGCGCGCGCAAGCAAAAACGGCCTATTTGGCCCCCTGCGGCCGGAACCGGGGTCGACAAACGTCCAAAATTCCAGTGTGCATATACGGACTTTCTTTACGGAGAACAACCTTATATCCATAATATCATACCATAATCTGGACGGTCGTCTACCACATCCCCTCTAATTTCCGTATTCATAAAGGCAAACCTTATGTAGTGCTGTTACCAGACCCTTTCTCGTGAAAGAGTTGAAGAAGTTGAGCCAAAGTGGGTCAAAGTTGGACATGCAGACGGCAGCCGATAACAAAACGAAACAGGTGAACTAGAAATGAGCTACACTGCACTACAAGTAGATCCGACCGTACTCGCAGAGGGGGTTAACCTGCTGTGGGTGCTGGTGGTATCGTTCCTGATCTTCTTCATGCACGCGGGCTTCGCCATGCTTGAGGCGGGCCAGGTGCGCTCGAAGAACGTCGCGAACCAGCTAACGAAGAACCTCCTGACCTGGTCGGTCGGTGTGACGGTGTTCTTCCTGATCGGCTCAGGAATCAGTGCGCTGGTCGGCGGCAGCGGCTTCTCGCCCGCCTTCGGTGCCGGGGCCGCAAACGACTACGTCGGCTGGCTGTTCGGTGCCGTCTTCGCGATGACGGCAGCGACCATCGTCTCCGGTGCGGTCGCCGGACGAGCCAAGCTCCGCGCGTACATCACGTACACGTTCCTGCTGGCGGCGGTCATCTACCCCGTCGTCACCGGCATCACGTGGGCCGGCGCGTACATCAGCTTCGGCGGCGAGGCGTTCCACGACTTCGCCGGCGGGATGATCGTCCACGGCATGGGCGGCATCGCGGGCCTCACGGCGGCGTACGTCCTCGGCCCACGCATGGGTCGGTACAACGAGGACGGCTCCGCGAACGTCATTCCGGGCCACTCCCTGACCTTCGCCGTTCTGGGAACGCTCATCCTCGCGTTCGGCTGGTACGGCTTCAACGTCGGGACGGCGGCGACTGTCTTCGTCGTTGAGGACGGATCGCTTGCCCTCGGCGCGTTCGCGACGGTCGGCCGTGTCGCGATGACGACGACTATCGCGATGGCCTGTGGTGCGATGGGTGCCGGACTGGTCGCGTGGCTGAAGACCGGCAAGGTCGACACCCTGTACGTGGCAAACGGACTGCTCGCCGGACTGGTCGGCATCACGGCGATCCCCGACACCACGACGTGGTGGGGCGCAATCATCGTCGGTGCCCTCGCAGGCGGACAGCTGCCGGTCGTGTTCAGCTTCATCGAGAACCGGATGAAAATCGACGATGTCTGTGCTGTCTTCCCGGTCCACGGTAGCGCCGGTGTGCTCGGCACGCTGCTGTTCCCGTTCGTCGCCACGCCCGGCACGGTCGGGTCGGTCGTCAACGCCTTCATCGCACAGCTTATCGGCGTCGCCGCTATCGCGGGCTGGACGATTGTCGCAACCGGGGTCGTCTGGTACGCACTCAAACTGGCCGGTCAGGCCCGGGTTACGCCCGAGCACGAGCAGGAAGGGCTGGACGTCAGCGAACACGGCGTCGAGACCTACCCCGAGTTCGGTGGTGGCGAGAGCGTCGTCGCCGATGGTGGTAAAGTGAGCCCGAGCATGCGTACTGACGGAGGTTCCCAAGATGACTGACGAAACCGACGACTCCGAAATCAAGATGGTAGTGGCAATGGTTCGACCGGACAAACTCGGCGATGTGAAGAAGGCGCTGGCGGAGGTCGGCGCGCCCTCGCTGACAGTGACGAACGTCTCCGGCCGCGGCTCACAGCCCGCAAAGAAGGGGCAGTGGCGCGGCGAGGAGTACGTCGTCGACCTGCACCAGAAGGTCAAAGTCGAGACAGTGGTCGCCGACATCCCCGCAAAGGATGTCGTCGATGCCATCGCCGACGGTGCCCACACCGGCGAGAAAGGTGACGGCAAGATATTCGTCCTCCCCGTGGACAACGCCTACCAGGTCCGAACCGGCAAAGAAGGCCCAGAGGCAGTCTGAGCGGACGAAATGGTCGATGATACCGACAGGCAGGTAGTGAACGCACTGCTCCAGGACGGCCGGGCCAGCGCCCGTGACGTCGCCGCCGCGACCGGCATCGCGGCGACCACGGTGTCGCGCCGGATAGACGACCTGGAGGCGACCGGTGTGATCGACGAATACACCGTCGACATCGATTACGGGGCGCTGGGCTACGACGTGACCGCCGTGTTCCAGCTCTCCGTCGAGGGCGACGGGCTCGGACGGGTGGTGGATCAGTTACGGGATCGACGCGAGATGATCGCGGTCTACGAAGTGACCGGCGACCACGACATCGTGGCCGTCGGGAAGTTCACCGACACGCAGTCGATGAACGAGCGGATAAAGACGCTGCTGACCGACGAGGACATCCGATCTGCCTCGACGTCAGTCGTGCTGAATACGGTGTGCGAACACGAGCAGTTTCCGGTCGACGGAACTGACGCCTGAGGGCGGCGTCTGTTTTTGCGACTGGCAATCACAGCAGTGAGTAGCGTCCCGTATCGGTTTGGAGACCTATTGAGCGATGAAGCAAGGTTTAATTACAGCAGTAGTAATATATTTTTCACCATGGATTGGGATGCTCGGGGGTCGACAGTGACGCGACGGGAGCTACTCGCAGCCGTCGGAGCGAGTTCGCTCGCCGGACTTGCCGGCTGTGGCGGGGGCAGCCGTGCCACGACGCCGACAAGCAGTGCCACAGCGTACGCGAACCAGCCGGTCGACGACGACCAAGTGACGATTGGTCTCACAGTCCCGCAATCGGGATCGTTCTCGCCGGTTGGGTCCGGCCAGCAGCGCGGCTTCGAGCTGGCCATCGACCACCTCAACGAGGGCGGCGGCTGGGTCGACACCGACGCGTGGCAGGCGCTGTCCGGGGACGGCATTCTCGGCCGGACGGTCGAGAGCGTCATAGCCGACACGGAGTCCAGTTCGAAAACGGCCCGGGACGTGGCGGAGACGCTGGTCGAGCAGGACGGTGCCGTGATGGTCGCCGGGGGCGGGTCGACGAACACAGCCCGGGAGTTGCTCAAGTACTGTCCGACCCGCGGCGTGATCCACATGCTCGGGTTCGCTCCGGGGACGAACGTCACGGGGATCGACTGCTCTCGATACGGATTTCAGGAAATGCACAACGGTCGGATGGCCGCCAATGCGCTGGTTCCGGTATTGACCGAGCGGTTCGACGGGCGAACGGAGTTCTACCAGTTGTACGCCAGCTCCGATTTCGGCTTCACACAGTCCGAGCAGTTCAAGCGCCGGTTCCAGTCGGAGAACTGGAGCGAGATGGGCGCGACGAAGACCCGGGTCGGAACGGAGAACTTTAGGCCGCAGTTGCGGGAGGCCGTGGACGCTGACGTCGACGCCATCGTGTTGTCCTACCGTGGGCGTGACGCAGTCACCGCGCTGAACCAAGCGACGGACATAGTCCCGGAAGAAATGGACATCGTCATGCCGATCGTGAGTCGGCAACTGGCCCGCGATGTCGGCGCCGACATGGCCGGTATCGTCGGCACCATTTCGTGGGATTACAGTATCGATACGCCGCTTTCAACGGCGTTTACCGAAGCGTTCGATGCGGCGTATGCCGCCGACGAGGTCCGGGTCCCGTCGGACCAGGCCCGACTGGCCTACGCGCAGACGCTCCAGTACGCCGCGGCCGTCGAGCGGGCCGGGACGTTCGAACCGCCGGCCGTCATCCGTGAACTCGAAGACACCACGTACCAGGCCGGACGCGGCGAGGCGACGCTACGGGCGTGCGATCACCAGTCTATGGGGCCCGTTCCCGTCATCGAAGGCTCCAGTCAGGGTCCCGAAGTACTCGACGTCATCGAGATTTCGACTGACGTCGGGTACGGCTGTGAGGAGTATCCGGCAAGCGAGTGTACTGACCTGGGGCCGTACGAACCCGAGACAGCCGGCAGCTGACGGGCGGTGGCGTTAAGCCGCTTGCGACGTTCCAGAAGATATGGGCTTGAAAGTGGACGTGCGGAAGCTGGACCTTTTCAATCAGATGGCAAAAGAGGGGTCTGGGACAGTCGCGGAGAACCTCGGTCAGTTGACCGGGCTCGACGCGACAGTTCGGACCTCACAGATCAATTTTCTCGACATCGAAGACGTCAAAACACACATCGGCGACGACAAGGGCGTCGGCATCTACGTCGAACTGAACGAACCGCCCTACGGCTACGTCCTGTTCCTGCTCGAACCAGAGGACAGCAAGCAGATGGCCAGCGCGATGATGGGCGGGATGGGTGAACCGAGCGAGGGTGAAGGGTTCTCCGACATGGAACGGTCGGCGATGCAGGAGATCGGCAACATCATGACCTCCGCGTTCATCGACGGGTGGGCCAACGTGCTGGAGACGACCATCGACATGGGGACACCGAACTTCGTGTTCGGGCCGGCCGACGGCATCATCGACGAGATGGGCGGCTGGCCGGACTCCGACCTGGTGTTCGTCGTTGACTCGCGTATCACCGTCGACGACGGCGACCTCGGGATGACCGTGTACACGTTCCCCGAACTGGAGGACCTCGTCGCGCTGATTCAGGATATCGACCTCGACACCGACGTGGCGGTAGACACCGAAGCCAGCGATATTCTTGACTGACAGCGGCACGCTATCTCTGCACACCCTGTTCACCGCGTGGCCAGAGTAGATCTAATCGCCGATCGGACAGTCTGCAGTCCGTCGACACCCGATACCAGCTCCGCCGATGCTAATTGGTTACCCATTTCTATTGAAATAAGTATTATATATATTTATCATCAAAACAGCTGGTATGGGATTGGAAAGAGGGGGAGAGGCAGTTGACAGGCGGTCCGTACTACAGATTGCCGGTGGAGTCGGTAGCGCGGGGCTTGCTGGGCTGGCGGGGTGCCAGGGCGGGGGATCGAGAGCCGAAAACACACCGGAGCACCCACCGCTGGGGAACTATCCGGTCGAGGGCGACGCGGTCACGCTCGGCTTCAACGTGCCACAGTCCGGGACCTACGCCGCCGAAGGGCGCGACGAACTTCGAGGGTATGAGCTCGCTGTCACGCACCTCAACGAGGGCGGCGGCTGGGTCGGACAGGGTTCCTTTGACGTACTCAGCGGCGATGGCGTGCTCGGAAAGACTGTCGAGTACGTCACTGCAGACACGGAGACAAAGCCGGATGTCGCGACGGCCAATGCAAAGGAGATGATCGAGCAGGACGACGTCGTCATGTTTTCCGGCGGCTCATCCAGTTCAGTCGCCATCGCTCAACAGGAGGTCGCACAGGCCCAGAAGGTCCCGTATATGTGCTGTCTGACACACTCGAACGACACGACGGGGACAGACTGTGTCCGCTACAGCTTCCGGGAGATGTTCAACGCGTACATGACCGCACAAGCGCTGCTTCCGGTACTCAAGGAACGGTTCGGCCGGGACGCCCAGTACGTCCAGATCTACGCGGACTACAACTGGGGGCAAACGATGGAGTCGTCAATCCGTGATTTCTTCACGTCGAGTGGCTGGGTCGAACTCACGAGCATCCCGACGCGACTCGGGACGACGAACTACGAGGAACCGCTCAAACAGGCCCGGGACGCCGGTGCGGAGGTCGTCTTCCTCGACCACTACGGACTTGACGCCGCAAACTCACTGACAAAGGCACAGGAAATTCTCCCTGACGAGGTGGGGATTGTGGTGCCGCTGTACAACCGTATCGTGGCGCAGAACGCCTCGAAAGCACTCGACGGCGTCGTCGGGACAGTTGCGTGGGATACCAGCATCTCGTCAGACCTTTCCAATACGTTCAAGAACGCCTTCACCGCGGAGCACGGGAACGCACAGCGACCCTCCGGCGTGGCCCATCTGGCCTACGCACAGACGCTCCAGTACGCCGCGGCCGTCGAGCGGGCTGGCACGTTCTACCCGCCAGCGGTTATCCGTGAACTGGAAGACCACGAATACTCGGTCGGGCTGGGCAGCCAGACGATGCGGAGCTGTGACCATCAGGCCCAGCGTGGCGTACCAGTGGTCGAAGGGCTTCCCGAGTCCGAGCAGTCCCTCGGCCGGTTTTATGACCTGCTCAGGGTTACAAAAGCGGTCGGATACGACTGTGACGGCGGCCCGGCCGCCGAGTGCGAACTCGGAGACTACGGGGACTAGAGCCAGCGCACAGCGACGACTGTACAACGGAAAATACGGAAAACGGAGAACCGAGCGGGGACTGGACACAAGCAGTCCCCAACTGTCAGAGGCAGACGGACGCGCCCTGAAACGGGCACGTCACGTCGGCGTATCCAGCTGTTCGGAGCCGGGGCCGCGTTACTCCAGTAGCTCCGGTGCTGCGTCGTATGCCACCCCCTTGACCGCGGATTCCGACGGGTCGTCACCGTCGTGGTCGGTCGGACAGTCTGTCTCAGCCATGGTTAGTCGTCCGCCGAAATCGGCTGGCCCTCGGCGTCGGTCGGGGCCGGGCTGTCGCCGTCGTCGAAGGGGTACCACGATTGCTTGCCGTCGGCCAGACACGGGTCGGTGTACCCCTCGACCTCGTGGGGTTCGGCCAGTTCGACGATTGTCTCGTGGCCGGTGGCATCGACCCACTCCCGGAACGTCTGGCCCTCCGAGCGGAGCGCGGCGTAGGCCTCGACGATGTTGGCGATCATCCCCGGGACTTCGTCTGCGGGGACGCGCTGGCGGACCCACTCGATGAACGTCGGCTCCGCGCCGATACCGCCGCCGACACCGATATCGACGGCTTCGACCATCTGGCCGTCCTTGCGGGCGCGCATCCCCTGTAAGCCGATGTCGGCTGTCATCGCCTGGCCGCAGTCAGCCGTACAGCCCGAGAAGTGCATCTTGATGCGGTCCACATCATCGGGCACGTCGACGTTGTCGCCGAGCCAGCGGAGCAGGCGGGCCATGCGCGCCTTCGTCTCCGTGAGCGCGAGCGAGCAGAACTCCGTTCCGGTACAGGCCATCGCCCCCTGAACAAACGGGTTCGGCTCGGGCGAGTGTTTGTCCAGTAGCGGCTCGTTGAGGAGATTCGAGAGGTTCCCGTCGGGTACGTCCATGATGAGCGGGTTCTGTCGGCGGGACAAGCGCACTTCGCCGGAGCCGTAGGCGTCAGCGAGGTCCGCGAGTTCGATGGCGTCCTCGGCGGCGAGTCGACCCACGGGCACCGAGAGCCCGACGTAGTTCTTCCCGTCTTGCTGGTCGTAGACGCCGACGTGGTCGTGGGCGCCGTGTTCGGCCGATTTGCCGGCGTTGTACGTGTATTCCCCGCGGAAGTCGGTGCCGGCGGTTTCGAACTCGAACTCCAGCCGCTCGTCGAGTTCCGCGCGGATAGCGTCGGTCCCGTGTTCGTCGACGAAAAACCGGGCGCGGTTCTTCGAGCGGTTCTGACGGTTGCCAGCCTCGTGGTAGTACTCGACGAAGGCCCGGACTGTCTCGACGGCGTGTTCGGGCCGGATGAACAGGTCGAGCGGACGGGCCTCGCGGGGTTCGCGACCGCCGAGGCCGCCGCCGACGCGGACGTTGAACCCCTCGACTTCCTCGCCGTCAATGAATTTGTGGGCCGGCTCCAGCCCGATGTCGTTGATGCTGTCCTGTGCACACCCCTGCTTGCACCCCGTCACCGAGATGTTGAACTTCCGGGGCATGTTGGCCAGGTCGTTATCGTCGCGGATGGTTTCCTGAATCTCGTCCAGAATCGGGCGGGATGCGACGTACTCCTCGGCCTTGCCGGCGACCGGACAGCCGGAGATATTTCGCATTGTATCCCCACCCGCCGAGCGCGAGGAGACACCGACAGCTTCGAGTTTCTCCCAGATCTCCGGGATGTCCTCTAGCTTGAGCCAGTGCAGTTGGATGGACTGTCGCGTCGTGAAATCAATCCAGCCGTTCCCGAACTCGGGGTTCTCCGCCGGCCCCTTCGCGTAGTCGCGGGCAACTTCGCCGATAGCCCGGAGCTGGTCGGGCTCCAAAACGCCGCCGCAATTTGTCAGCCGCATCATGAAGTACGACTCTTGTCCGCCGCGGTGGTGGAAGACACCCCAGAACTTGAACCGCGAGAACCACTTCTCGCGTTCGTCCTCGGGAATAGAGTCCCAGCCTTTCTCGGCGAACTCCTCTAGTTTCTCCCGTACTTCATCACCGTACAGCTCCGCCTTGTACTCCTCTTTTTTATGTGCCATCTTCGCGCCCCCTCGCTCTTGATAGATGTGGTTTTTTATCTCCCATAGGTATCTGAATGTCCGCTAATTCACGTCTAATTACTCAGCTTGCTGTCTTATAACCCTAATCGTTAAAGAAGTAAAGAGTATGAGTGGGTTCGGAAACAGCTGTCCAGAATTATACCGTCTGGGAGGTATTTAAAGAAGTTATACACCACACCGTCGAAAGGGATAAAACCGCAGTACTGCAGGCGATTGGCCGGCCGAGCGCTGGAACTCGATTTCAGAGACGCGACCTGAGGATAGGTCGCCCAACCGGGGTGGACCCGTAGAACTGAGGTGTCAGTCGCGCGTGCGCCAAACCAGACCGGACGGACGCGACACGTAACGCAGCGGCTGTAGCAGTGAACGCGCGTGAAGTAAACGAGAGACCGTAGGGGGTCAGTCGTCGCCGGAGGCGACGGTGGTGCCTTCCTGCGTGCTTCCGACGAAGCCGGCCGCGTTAGCGATTTTCGCAATCTCCGGTCGGAACACCCACGCCGACAGGGCGACGATGGGTATCATCGTGACAGCGGCCACGGAATACCCCAGGTGGAGGTTCGCCAGCCACGGCGCGGAGTAAAACAGCGGGTAGACAATCCCACCGACAGTGCCGACGCCGCCGACGACACCCGCAACAGAGCCCGAGTCGTTCGGGAACATCGCAGGCACCTGCGCGAAGATAGCGCCCTCAGCCCAGGCACAGCCCGTGCCCACGAGGAAGCCGATGACGACAGCGTTCAGCAGCACCCCAGAGAGGCCGGCCAGCGTCATAGCGAACATCATCACCACGATGAAACAGAGTCCGAGGAACGTCCACTGTTCGCGGTACTGGCCCTCGAAAAAGGGCAGGATGTTCTTCTCCTTGCGGGCCAGCAGGTCGCTGCCGTAGCCACCGAACGGCCGGAGCAGTCCCGCTGCAATCGAGAACGTCGCGGCGAAAGTACTCGCGATGACGAGGTTGTCCTGGTTGAACGCCTCGCGGTAGTAGGTGGCGAGCCACCCGTTCATCGACAGTTCGAGGCCGAAGGACATGATGTACGCGGCGGCGAGGACAACAGTGCCGTATCGCGTGGCCGTGTGCAGCCAGCCTTTGAAGTTGGTATCCTCCTTGGTCGCCTGGCGTTTCGCCTCGGTCTTCGCGGCCTCGCCGAGCGTGTAGTAGGCGATTGCGAGGAGGATGGAGACGATGCCGGTGTAGAAGAACGCGGCTCGCCAGTTCGTCGAGAACAGCGGCCCGTTCCACCCGGACCCGAACACGCGAGGGAGAATCAGCGCGCCGCCGGCGGCACCGGCGTTCCCGACGCCGGCGTAGATACCCTCTGCCAGCCCGAGGTTCTCCTCCTCGAACCACTCGGCGACGTGCTGGATGCCGATGACGAACGTGATGCCGGCCGTCGCCACGATGAGTCGCAACACGAAGAACACGGAGTAGTCCTGTGCGAAGGCGCTCCCGATCGAGAACACGCCGACGTACGCCAGCACGATGGCGAAGATGGCCGGCGCGCCGAACTTATCTGAGAGCCACCCGGTGAGCATCCGGCCGAACGGTGCCATCCAGATGGCCGAACTCGCAAGGATACCGATTTCCGCCGTCGACAGTCCGAACTCCTCGGCCATCGGGCCGGTAAACGGCGCAAAGGAGAACCAGATGAGAAACGAGAAATTGAAGCCAATGGTCGCCAGCAGCAGCGTCCGGTACTTCGTCATCTTGATCAGTCCCATGCCGACACCTCGGTTACGGACTGACCATCATTCACGATTATTAGCGAGATTTTGTCCACCAATTCGATTTTATTTTGGATGTGTGCCCACATCAGTACATAGAGTCCGAAAGTCCCACCATTTAATAACAGTAACCCTTTACAGAACGGCTATTCCAGTCCGCCTGAGTGGATAGACCGCAAATATATCATCGGATATCCCCTGTTTAAGGACATTGAACGCCCAGCGGATGCGGGAATAACTGGACATATTTGGAGTGACTCGAGCGAGTTCCGAGAGCCGTGTGTTGGTTTCCCGTCGGGGCTGCGCCCGACAGACGCTCAGTCGGCCGTGGCCGGCGGCAGTTCGGCCTCTGGGGCGACGAGGCGAGCAGCACACTGCTTGAAGTTCGGCTCGTCAGACTGGGGGTCCCGGTCCGAAAGCGTCAGCCGGTTCGTCGCCGGATGGTGAATCGGGAGCCACACCATCCCGCGGGGGACGCCCTCATCGCGGTCGATGTCGACTGTCGCAGAGCCGCGACGGGTCTCGACGGTCAGTGTCTCGTCGGTGACGAGTTCGCTGTGTTCCGCGACCGTTTCGGGGTGGATTCGGGCCACCAGCGGCCCGGCCTCGCCGCCGCGGGATCGGACGCCGGTGTTGTACCCGTCGGCCTCGCGGGCGGTCGTCAGGGTCAGCGGGTAGTCCTCGTCGGTCGGTTCCGGGAGCGACCCTTGGCGGCCGGTCGAGAACTGTGCGCGGCCGGACGGGGTCGGGAACGACCACGACTCGTCGTCGTGGTAGCGGTAGCCACCGGCGCTGTCGTCGTCGGGCGCGGGCCACCGCACGGCGTGGCTGTCGTCGAGGCGCTCGTAGGTGATGCCCGAGCAGTCAGCAACTGTCCCCTCGGTGAGGGCAGTGAATTCGTCGAACACGGCCGACGGGTCCGGGGACGTGCTCTTGAACAGGCCGGGAAACAGTCGCGAGCCGATGGTGGCGATGATGTCCAGATCCGGCCTGACACCGCTTGGTAGGTCGGTGGCCGACCGGACGCGGGAGATAGTCCGCTCCATGTTCGTCGTCGTCCCGTCGCTTTCGCCCCACGTCGCGGCCGGCAAGACCACGTCGGCAATCTCCGTCGTTTCGGTGTGGAAGGCGTCCTGTACGACGACGAAAGCGTCTTCGAGTGCCTCGCGGACCGAGTCAGCCTCGGGCATCCCGGCGACGGGGTTCGTGGCAACGGCCCAGACGGCGTCTGGCTCGGCTTCGAGCATCCCAACCGGACCGGGGCCGGTGTCGTCGGGGAGGCGGTCCACCGGCACATCCCAGTGGTCGGCGACGAGGCGGCGGTGGTCCGGGTCCTCGAAAGCCCGCTGGCCGGGCCAGGAGCCCTTCGAGGAGCAGATGCGGGTCCCCATCGAATTGGCCTGGCCGGTCAGCGAGAACGGACCGCCGCCGGGCCGGAGGTTCCCCGTCGCCAGCGTCAGGTCGATGAGCGCCCGGGCGGTCTCGGTCCCCTGAACGTGCTGATTGATGCCCATGCCCCAGTAGATGAGCGCCTGCTGGTCCATCGCGTCGGCCAGCAGGTCCACCTGGGCCATCTCGACGCCGGCCTCGGCGGCCGCGTCCGTGGCGTCGGGCAGCGTCGCGAGCAGATCCTCGAACCCGTCGGTCGCCTCGTCGACGAACTCGCGGTCGACCCGACCCGTCTCGACGATTCTTGCGAGCACGGCTCGGGCCAGCGCGAGGTCCTTGCCCGGAGCAGGCGCGACGTGGTGTTCGGAGTTCTCCGCCGTCTCGGAGCGGACGGGGTCGACGACGATGATTTCGACGCCGTCCTCGTCGGCGGACTGCTGAATCCAGCGGAACAGCACGGGGTGGGCGACTGCCGGGTTCGCCCCCCAGACGACGTGTCGGTCGGCATCGCTGATGTCGGCGTAGGTACACGGCGGCGCGTCGCTGCCGAAGGCCTGATAGTAGGCGGTGACGGCACTCGCCATGCACAGCGTCGTGTTGGCATCATAGTTCGTTGTGCCGAAGCCGCCGCGGGCGACCTTCCCCAGCGCGTATGCCGCTTCGTTTGTCTGCTGGCCGCTACCCAGTACCGCGACGGAGTCAGGGTCCTGCTGGTGGGCGGCTTGGAGGCCCTCGACGGCGCGAGCCAGCGCCACGTCCCACTGGGTCTGGCGGAGTTCGCCGCCACTGCGGACCATCGGCCGGGTGAGCCACTCCCCGTCGGGGTCTTTGCTCTCCCGGAGGCCACGTGCACAGACGAGACCCTGGCTGACTGGATGCGCGGCGTCGCCGCGAACAGCGTCGATACCGTACCCTTCGTCAGCTCCCTGATGCATGTGGCCACAGCCCACGGCACACCGCATACACGTCGTCGGCACCCAGTCGCTCACAGCCCCTCACGCGCCGTTCCGACGCCCATTTGTCCAGTTTGGCATGATATTACAGTACGTTCAGATGCCATTATCGTGTTTGCATAGAAGAACACACACTGTATAACAGTAACTCTTTACGAAATGCTTATTTTAGTAGTGAGTGCGTGACATCTGTCCACTAGATCGGAGGCACCGCGAAGTAACAACAGTTTCTTTCTGACAGCGGCCAAACGGCAGCGTATGAACCACGAGCAGTCACGAGCGCTGTACGACCGCGCCCTGTCGGTGCTGTCGGGCGGCGTCAACTCCTCCGTGCGAGCGACGCGGCCCTATCCGTTCTTCGTTGAGAAGGGGGACGGCGGGCACGTCATCGACGCCGACGGCAACCGCTACATCGACTTCGTCATGGGCTATGGCCCGCTCCTGTTGGGCCACAGCCTGCCCGAACAGGTGCAGTCGGCCATCCAGCAACACGCCGCCGAAGGGCCGATGTACGGCGCACCCACCGAAGTCGAGGTCGAACTGGCTGAGTTCGTCACCCGGCACGTCCCCAGCGTCGAGATGCTGCGGTTCGTCAACAGCGGGACTGAAGCAACCGTCTCGGCGGTCCGACTGGCTCGTGGCTACACGGGACGGGACAAAATCGTCGTGATGCAAAGCGGCTACCACGGCGCACAAGAGTCCACGCTGGTCGAGGGCGAAGGCGATCACACCGCCCCGTCCAGCCCCGGTATCCCCGAAAGCTTCGCCGAACACACGCTGACAGTCCCGTTCAACGACGAGGAGGCTGCTCACGAGGTGTTCGAGGAACACGGCGACGACATCGCGGCTGTCCTCACCGAACCAATCCTCGGGAACTACGGTATCGTCCACCCGGTCGAGGGCTACCACGACACGCTCCGGCAGCTGTGTGACGACCATGGCTCCCTGCTCATCTTCGACGAGGTCATCACCGGCTTCCGGGTCGGCGGCCTCCAGTGTGCTCAGGGCGCATTAGACATCGACCCCGACATCACCACCTTCGGGAAGATCGTCGGCGGCGGCTTCCCGGTCGGGGCAATCGGCGGCAAAAGCGAGATCATCGAGCAGTTCACCCCCGCGGGCGACGTGTTCCAGTCCGGGACCTTCTCCGGCCACCCCGTGACGATGGCGGCCGGCTTGGAGACGTTGCGGTATGCGGCTGAACACGACGTATACGACCATGTCAACGACCTCGGCGAACGACTCCGGGCAGGCTTGCAGGACATCCTCGCAGACCAGGCGCCCGAGTACACCGTCGTCGGTCGAGATTCGATGTTCAAGGTCATCTTCACCCGTGATGGCCCAGATTCGCTTGAGGGGCAATGCGAGGCTGGCTGCCAGCAACAGGAGTCCTGTCCGCGCTTCGAGTACTGTCCGAAGACCGGCCACGACGTGACACAGGCCGAGACCGAGCGATGGGAGCGGCTGTTCTGGCCCGCGATGAAGGACCAGGGCGTGTTCCTCACGGCGAACCAGTTCGAGTCACAGTTCATCTGTGATGCCCACACAGGTGAAGACATAGAGAATGCGCTCGAAGCATACAAAGAGGCGATATGAGGTGAGCGACGACGACATCGCACTCTCGGAGAAGCGGATGTACGGGGCGAAACGCCCGGAAACCCACGCGTACGTCGCGTCGGGTCTGGGCGTCACCCGGGTCGAGACGGCCGGTGGCCAGATCGGGCGGTTCAGTCTGAGCGAGCGGTGCAATGCCCGTGACGTGGCCGGCGCGAGCGGCGAAGTCGCGGTCGCCACCGACGAGGACGTGCTCGTGTTGACCGACGACGGTTTCGTCCCGACCGGGTTCGGACCGGCCACCGCTGTCGGCTACGACGGCGACGGACTGCTCGCAGCCGGCGACAGCCGGGTCGCTCGGTACGACGGTGGGTGGCGGGATATCGGCGCGGTCGCAGACGTCCGTGCCATCGACGGCGACCGCCTCGCTGCGGCCGAGGGCGTGTACGCCCTCCCGTCACTCGACCGACTCGGCCTCGTGGACGTGGCCGACGTGGCGGGCGACTACGCCGCGACCGAGAGCGGGCTGTACCGCTACGAAGGCGAGAACGGCGAGTGGACCGAGGTCCGATCGGGCCACCATCTGGCGGTTGCAAGCGACGGCGAACGCGTCCACGCTGCCGCGGCGGACGGCTTGTACGAACTGGCAAACGGTGCGTGGGAGCCCTGTTCGTTGCCGGCCACCGAACGCGTCGTCGACGTGACGTACGGCGACGACACCTACGCCATCACCGAGAACGGGACCTTCCTCGTCGCGACCGCCGCCGAGGCGACCGCCGACGGACAGGGGGGCTGGCGACAGCGCTCGCTGGGCGTCCCCGATGTCGTCGGCGTCGCTGTAGCCTGAGTCGATCAGTAGTATCTAAGTGGGATTCGCAGTTCTATCCGGCCTTCACAGTATCGACCGGCGTCCATGCCCGCTTACTGCGGTATTTGCTGTCTGTCGGCTTCTTTCAAGATGATCCCGTAGCCCCGGAGTGCTCCGGACTCGTCAAAGCTCGCAGAGAGCGTCATGTCCGTCCAGCAGCGCGTGCCGTCCTGACGGATCTGGAACCCTTCGTGGGAGACGGTCCCGTCTGTTTTCGCGGTATCGAGGAGTCGCTCGGGAAGGCTGTTCGCCAGATCAGACTCCTCGAAGAACGTCGAAACGTGCGCTCCCAGGATCTCGTCCACATCGTAGCCCGTGAATCGTCGGGCACCGTCGTTCCAACGAGTGACGTAGCCCTCGTGGTCAAGGGTGAAGAAGGCGTGGTCGTCCATGGCATCGATAAGAACGTCGAACTGAGTGCTCTGTCCCATCAACTGCGTCCGTTCAGGGGTGATGTCCCGCGCTGTACACACGATTACCCCGTCGTCAGCGTGAGCCAGACGATGGTTCGTAACGAGCCTGTCTCCGCCTTTCATCAGTCGAACTGTTTCGCCCGACCAGTACTCGTTCTCTTTGACCGCTGGGATGATGTCGTTCTCTAGCCGGTCCGCTTCATCGTCGTGGTACAGAATTGTCCAGTGCTTGCCGGCCAGTTCATCCTGCTCGTATCCAAATAGGTCCGCAAAGGCGGGGTTCACATACGAAAACGTCCCGTCCGGGTCGATGAGGCTGATCCCTTCGCTGGCAGTCTTCATCGCCCTGTAGCTACGGTCGATTGTACGGACGGCACGGTAGCGTTCGACAAGGTTCGTGATTCGATTGGCCAGAACCGCGTACTGGTCGGTACCGTGCTCTTTCTGGATGTATTCCGTCACGCCAGCGGTAATGGCTTCACTCGCAATCTCTTCGCTCCCTTTGCCAGTAAAAAGGATGAACGGCAGGTCAGGATACTCTTCGCGGACTGCAGCCAAGAACTCCAGTCCGTCCATTACTGGCATATCATAGTCCGAGACGATACAATCGATGTCCTCCGCCCGAAGAATCGCAAGACCATCGGTCCCGCTCGTTGCCGTTTGAACTTCGAACCGTTCGTCTTCTTGTTCAAGAAACTGGGCAGTCAAATCCGCAAAATCAGGCTCGTCATCCAGATGTAATACCTTCATTATTTTGGAGGGACTACTCTGTTCGTACTTTGGAATCGGACGGAGATAAATACCTCATCTAGTTATAAATAATATTATACAAATATGTCGTTGTGTCCCGGAATTGGCATGATCACACAAGCTACATCAGTGTTGTAGCGATGTGTGTCAATTACAATATATTTGTCTAAGAGGAGAGTCAGCCACGGTGTCGGGGAATCGAAAAGAGGTTTAGCCCGGACAGCCACCCACCGCACATGATTATCCCCGGGGCGGACACGCAGGCGTTCGCGGCGACCCTCGCCGAGGCGACTGGCGAGCGGCTGGGACGGGTCGAGTACGAACGGTTCCCCGACGGTGAGCACGTCGTCCGGGTCCCAGACGCGGTCGCCGACGAGCGGGCGGTCGTTGTCGCGTCGACCGTCGACAGCGACGCGCACCTACAATTGCTCCAGTTGCAGGACGCGGCCCGCGAAAGCGGCGCGAGCGAGGTCATCACCGTCATTCCGTACATGGGTTACGCCCGCCAGGACGAGGCGTTCAAGCCCGGTGAGCCGGTGTCCTCGCGGGCGATGGCCCGCGCCATCTCGACGGGAACCGACCGCGTGCTGACGGTGAACCCCCACGAGCCGGCCGTCTGTGACTTCTTCGACGTGCCAGCTACCAACGTCGACGCCGCGAGTGTTCTCTCCGACCCACTGCCTGCGGACCTGCGGGACCCGCTCTTTCTCTCGCCCGACGAAGGCGCAATCGCCCTTGCAACGACGGTCCGGGATGCATACGGCGAGGGTGAGACGGACTTCTTCGAGAAGGACCGAGACTACGACACCGGCGACATCGAGATCAGCCCCAGCGACGCGCCGGTCGAGGGCCGGGACGTGGTCCTTGTCGATGACATCATCGCCACTGGGTCGACAATGAGCAAATCCGTCAGCGTCCTCGGTGACCGCGATGCCCAGCGTGTGTTCGTCAGTTGCGTCCACCCGATGCTCGCTAGCAATGCCCTGACGAAGCTCAACAGCGCCGGCGTCGAAGCCGTCTACGGGACGGACACACTCGAACGCGCCGTCAGCGAGGTCAGCGCCGCACCCGTCGTCGCAGACCAGTTGTAGTTGCTACTTTCTTCCCCTCTAGCGAGGGAGGGACTCCGACGCTTCGGCAGCCGCCACGGCTCGCGGTTCCTTTTAGTCGCCGCCCGCTTGTTCCGAGGCCTCCCGCTGGTCGGCCTCGCACGGCGCAATCGCAATCTCCATATCAGTTCCTTCGACGTCCCACGTCTTGCGGTGGCCGTCCTCAACGCCGCTGAGTTCATCAGCCCGGACCTCCTCTTTAATCAGTGCTTCGTGCTCTCTGACAAGCGAATCCACGCGCTTGTCATCGATTGCCAGATCCACGACAATGCGCGCCTCGATGTCCAGTTCGAGGTCCTTGCGCATCTCGGCTGCCACCTTTTTCATCGTCGGGTCCGCTCGCGATACTCGCGAACCACTCTCTGCTCACGGGCGCAAAGCGCCCGTTCGCATGGTCAGCGGGACCTTCGGTCCCGGTCGACTCGAAAAACGTGGGCGAAAAAGCAGCACGCTCCCGTTGGTCGCGTGCTGTCCTAATCAGACGCTTCGGCAGCAGCCACCGGTGCAATCGCAATATCCATCTCTACACCCTCAACCTCCCAGGTTTTGCGATGGCCATCTTCGACGCCATCTAACTCGTCAGCACGCACCTCCTCTTTGATGAGGTCTTCATGTCGTCGCACTAGTTCGGAGACCCCCTCATCATCTATGTCGAGGTCTACGACAATGCGGGCCTCGATGTCTAGTTCGAGGTCCTTGCGCATCTCCTGAACCCGGCGGATGACCTCGCGGGCGTACCCCTCGCTCTCGATGTCCTCAGTGAGCGTGGTGTCGACGTAGACGACGCCGCCGCCGTCGAGTGCCGTGAACTCCGTTCCGGTAACGCCCTCGGGCGTCTCGCGGCGGAACTCGACCATCTCCTCGGTGAGGTCAACGTTCTCGCCGAGCGCGTCGCTCACTGTGCCTTGGAGGGTATCGAGCGACTGCTCGGTGACGCGCGCCTCATTGAGCGCGTTCATTACCCTTCCGGCGTCGTCACCGAAGGCCGGGCCGAGTTCGCTCATGTCGGCCTCGGCGGAGTACTGGAGTTCTCCCCACTCGTCGTCAGCGCCAACAACCTCGACGGCGCGGGCGTTAAGCCGGTCGGCGATGATAGCCTCCTGAGCGCGAACGGCGTCGGCCACGTCGTCGCTGTCCACGTCGACGACGACGCGGGTGACGGGCCAGCGGAGCTTGCGTTCGGCCTGCTGGCGGGCGTTCGAGCCCGCTTCCTCGACTTCGCGGACGACTTCGATTTCGCGTTCGAGCGCCGGGTCGTGCAGGTCGGCGTCGACCTCGGGCCAGTCACACATGTGGACCGTCGGGTGGCCGGCGTCGCCGGTGAGCGCGCCGTACACCTGCTCCGCGACGAACGGCGTGAATGGAGCAAACAGCGCGGCCACGGATTCGAGCACGCGGTAGAGCGTGGCGTATGCCGCCTGCTTCGAGGCGCTATCCTCTTCCTCCCACATCCGCTCGCGGACGACCTGAATGTAGAACCGGGAGACGTCCTCGACGACGAACTCAAGCAGTTCGTCGACCGCCTTGTCGTTCTCGAAGTCCTCCATCGAGTCGGTCATCGCCTCGGTCACGCTCTGGAGTCGGGAGAGCACCCACTCGTCGACGAGTTCGAGGTCGTCGCGGAGGTCCTCGACGGTTGTTTCCTCGGGGTCGAAGTCGTCGGCGCGCATATACGGCAGCGGGAACCGGGCGACGTTCCAGAGGATGTTCAGCCGGCGCTGCATCTCGGCGGTCTCCTCCCACGAGAAGTTCATGTCCTCGCCCTGCGCGGTCACCGACAACAGGAACAGCCGCATCGGGTCGCGGCCGTGCTTCTCGATGACCTCGTGGGGGTCGATGAGGACGCCCTTGGACTTGGACATCCCGCGGCCATCGGGCATATTGGCGTAGCCGTGCATCAGCACCTGCTTGTACGGGATTTCGCCGGTCGCGGCGGTGCTCATACCCAGCTGAGACCAGAACCAGCCGCGGGTCTGGTCGTGGGCCTCCATGATGAGGTCGGCGGGCCACAGGTCATCGAAGTCCTCGGTCTGCTCGGGGTAGTTGACGGTCCCCCATGTCGCGACGGAGGAGTCGAGCCACACGTCGAACACGTCGCCGACGCGGCTGTAGGTCGTGCCGTCCTCAGTGATGGTGAGGTCGTCGACCGTGCCTTTGTGTAGGTCGACGCTCTCTGGGTCGATGTCTTGGTCGACTCGCTCGGCGAGTTCCTCGCGGTCGCCGACGACGATGGCGTCGTCCATGTCACCGCTCCAGTCTTCAGGAAGCCAAATCGGGATGGGGATGCCCCAGTAGCGCTGCCGCGAGACGTTCCAGTCCGGCGCGTCCTCGACGAAGTCACGGAAGCGGTTGTCCCGCGCCCACTGCGGATACCACTCGCTGTCCTCGATGTTCGCCAGCAGTTCGTCCTTGATGTCGGTGACCGTGATGAACCACTGGTCCGTGACGATGCGAACGATGTCGGTGTCACAGCGCCAGCACTGCCCCTCGCGGACGGTGTGGCCAGATTCACTGGAGAGCAGGACGCCGTTGTCGTCGAGGTCGTCGATAACCTCGTCGTTGGCGTCACGGACGAAGGTGCCGGCGTACTTGCCCGCGGCGTCGGTGTAAACGCCGTCGCTCCCGACCGGACAGAAGATTTCGAGATCAAGTTCCTGTCCGCGCTCGAAGTCCTCCTCACCGTGGCCGGGCGCGGAGTGGACGAGCCCAGTTCGGTCGGCCTCGACGTAGTCGGCGGTGTACACCTGCCCGGAGCCCTCGCCCTGGGCGTGGTCTGGCACTTCCTCGGCCAGCGGGTGGTCGTACTCCCAGCCGACCATCTCCTCGCCGGACAGCGTCTCGACGACCTCGTAGTCGTCGTACCGGCCGGCCTTCAGCACGTCCTCGACGCAGGCCTCGGCGAGATAGAGGCGTTCGGTGTCGCGCTCCGCGGCTTCGCCGCTCCGCTTCGCGGACGAGTCCGCGCTGTCTTTCACGGCGTCGACGCCCACGTATTCGAGGTCGCCGTCGGCGGCGACGAAGGTGTTGGCGACGATAGTCCACGGGGTCGTCGTCCAGATGACCAGACTACCCTCCTGTTCTGCCAGGGGGAATTTCACGTAAATCGACGGCTTGCCGACATCGTGGTACTCAACCTCGTTGTTGGCAATGCCGGTCTCACAGCGCGGGCACTGGTTGATGGAGCGCTGGCCCTGTTCGACGAGGTCGCGCTCGTGGGCCTGCTGGAAGCCCCACCAGGCGGCCTCCATATACTCCGGGTTGACCGTCTTGTATGGGTCATCCCAGTCCATCCAGACGCCGAAGTCCTGAAAGTCCGTCTGGAGGCCTTCGAGTTGCTCCTCGGCGAAGTCTTTGCACTCCTCGATGAAGTTCTCCTCACCGAACTGCTCGATGTCTTTCTTGTTCTCGAAGTCGAGGCGCTCCTCGACTTTCGTCTCGATGGGGAGGCCGTGCATGTCATAGCCCGGCCGGTCGGTGACGTTGTAGCCCTGCATCCGCAGGTAGCGGATGTAACAGTCCTTCAGGGTCTTGTTCCACGTCGTCCCCATGTGGGCCGCGCCGGAGGTGTAGGGCGGCCCGTCAACGAAGAAGTAGTCCTCGCCGTCGGCCCGGTGGGCCTTCGTCTGCTCGTAGGCGTCGACATCGTCCCAGTACTCGAAGACGCCGTCCTCGACGGCGTCGGGGTCGTACTGGTCATCGACAGCGGCGAAACGTTCCATACCGGCACATTCGCCGCCTCCAATAAAGGACAATCGGTTGTATGTGTGCCGTTCAGCGCTCGCGCTCACGCTGGAGGAGCAAGCTGACCGTCTCGCCGGTCTTGTCCGTGAGCGGAGCGGCGACATGCCACCCCTCGGCTCCGAGTTCGTTCAGTTGCTCGACCGGCGGCGTGACCTCGCCGCCAAGTCCGGCGATCATGACATCACTGTCGACCTCGATAGTGCGGTACTCGTAGGAGGGCATACAGATGCTGGAGCGGCCACCGGCGATAAACGTCTTGTGGTGGCCCAGACAGTACGTCGGTACCGCCACCGATTTGCCACGCACAGCCCTCACATCGCATGTGCCAACGTTCCCGGACGAGGCGGAGCGAAACGCCCTCGCTGAGGACTGCCGGCGCTGCCCCGCACTCGCTGAGAGCCGGACCTGTATCTCGTGGGGCAACGGTCCGCTGGACGCTGACCTCGTCGTCGTCGGGGAAGCCCCCGCCGAGGGTGACCCCGAGGCCGAGCACTGGCAGGGCGGCAACCTGACCGGAATGGCATATACCTCGCGGCGTTCCGGCCGGAAAATCCGGCAGGTGCTCGCCGACGCCGGGTTCGGCCACGGCGACTGCTACTACACAAACGCCGTAAAGTGCCACCCGCCGGAGAACCGCGACCCGACCGATGCGGAACTGGCGAACTGCCGGCCCTTCCTCGTCGAGGAAGTCGAAGCAATCGAGCCGACAGCGGTCGTGACGACCGGGAAACACGCGACGAAGACAGTGCTGGCGCTGGACGACGCAGCCCTCGACGGCTTCCTCGATAGCGTGCTCGACCCCCGCCGAAGCGAGGCGCTGGGCGTGCCCGTGGTCCCGCTGCTCCACCCATCGTATCAGGAAGTCTGGCTCTCGCGGCTGGGCTACGACCGCGAGACGTACGTCGATGCTATCACGGACGCGGTCGCTGGCGTCGGCGACACCTAGAACCTTCTTGTGACCGCCGGACACAGGGAGGACTATGAGCGAGGACTGCATCTTCTGTCAGATCGTCGCCGGCGACATCCCCGGCCGCACCGTCTACGAGGACGACACCGTGCTGGCGTTTCTGGACGCCAATCCCCTCTCGCCAGGCCATACGCTCGTTATCCCGAAGGACCACCACGAGCGGCTGAACGACACGCCCGCCGACGTGGCGAGTGCGGTCATGTCGACCCTGCACGAACTCGTCCCCGCCGTCGAGTCTGCTGTCGACGCCCCCGCCAGCACGGTCGCGTTCAACAACGGCGAGGTGGCCGGTCAGGAGGTCCCCCACGTCCATGGCCACATTATCCCGCGGTTCGAGGACGACGGCGGCCGACCGGTTCACGTGCTGGTCAACGACCGCCCCGACCTCTCTGACGACGAACTGGACGCCATCGAGTCGGACATCGTGGCCGAACAGGCGTAACATTCCGTATCCTTTTATCGAAAGATACGCCAACAGCGACGCATGGGGGTTTCGACGCTCGCGTTCGTCGGGTGTACTGGTGGGGCTGGAACAACCAGGCTGACAGTCGAGACAGCAGCGACGCTGGCCCGGGGTGGGCGGTCCGTCGCTGTCGTCGACGCAGCCTTCGGCACGCAGGGGCTGGCAACGTACGTCGACGGGCGGCTCGATGCCGACGTGACCGCGGTAGCCGTCGGCGACGTGTCGGTCGACGACGCGCTGTTCGAGTGGGATATCGACGCCGATGGGCGGGTCGCGCTCTGTCCGGCCCACGCGCCGTTTGAGCGCCTCGCTCGCGCGAAGTCAGCCGAGAGCGCACAGACGCTCGAACAGGCTATCGAGGAGTTGGCCGGCCGGTTCGACCACGTCCTGCTCGATGTGCCACCAATCGCGTCGAATCAGGCCGTCGCCGCTGCCACGACCGCACAGCGGCGGGCGCTCATAGTGCCGGCCAGCCAGCGCGGCAGCGACCTGTTTCCGAGGCAACGAGGCCGACTCCGTGACATCGGCGCGCCGGCATCGGCCATTGTCGCCACCCGCGTGCACGGCGATAGCGGTGAATCCGTCGAAGACGCGGCACACACCGTTCCACACATCGAACCGGGCGCGCCCAGACCACTTGCGACGGACCCCGAATCGGATGTCGCCCCGACTGTCGCCGCGATGACTGAGGACCTGCTCGATATCGACCTCGGTCTGACCTTCGAGGACGACAGCCTGTTTTCCCGCTAGGGAAGCGGGAGGACGATGACAGGGCGGTCAACACGGGCGAGGAGGTTTCGGGGCGTCGACCCGACACCGTCGCTGTCGTCGGAACCGCGATGTGGGCCGATGAGGAGTTCGTCCGGGTCGTGCTCGTCGACAGCCGCCAGTATTTCGGTCACGGGCTCGCCTTCCCGTGTCTCCGTTGCGGGCATGAATTCGGCGAGGCGCGAGCGGGCAACATTGACAGCATCACCGGCATCGCGGGATGGGGCATCGGGGTCGCGGACCGCGACCACGACGATATCGTCATCACCTGCCGGGTCGAGCCGGTGCTGGAGGTAGTCAGCGGCGGCCGCAGTGACGTGAACCGAGCTTGTGGCGAGCAGAAACGTCGTCATGGACGACTCTGCGGCGTCGCTCGGCTTTGGGCTTTCGTTCGTCAGCAACGCACCAAGGACAACTATACAGGTAGCAACAGAATCGCGGGCGTAGCATACACATAGTGAGTGGCTACTCATATACGGGACTCCTTGCGAAGCCATGACCCTATCCGAAACCCCGGACCCGATACGGTTCGTCTGTCCGTTCTGTGAGCGGACGTTCGACCGGCCCCAATCAGTGTGTGATAGCTGCGATAGCACAGTCGTCGTCTCCGTGGAAAGTCAATCAGTGTACGACAGCATCCTTCCGATGTGTGGACATTAGGACGGGTGGGACATGACGTACCGGTCGTCTGTCACGCGCACCGACGGGCTTACATACAGCCCAACCTGTACCCGAGAGCGTGCGCGTCGAGAACAGTTTCATCGGTACCGACGGCGTCGGGGAGAAGACCGAGCAGTCCATCTGGGAACAGGGCGTCACCCACTGGGACGAATTCGAACCGTCCGTCGTCGGCGGCCAGCGCGGCGACCGGATCCAGCAGTTCATCGACGAGGGGCGGGACCGGATCGCCGAGACCGACGTTACCTACTTCGACCATGCGTTTCCCAGCAGCGAGCGCTGGCGGCTGTACGAGACCTTCCGCGAGCGGGCCTGCTTCTTCGACATCGAGACGACCGGACTCGACCAGGACCGCAACCAGGTGACGACGGTGAGCCTCCATCAGGACGGGGACACACAGACGCTCATCGCCGGTGACGACCTGACTGCGGAGAACCTTCGGGCCGCGTTCGACGGCGCGGACCTGCTGGTGACGTTCAACGGCAAGCGCTTCGACGTGCCCTTCCTCGAAGCGAACTTCGATGTCAACCTCGACCGCCCGCATCTAGACCTGATGTACACCTGCAAGAAGATCGGCCTCTCCGGCGGACTCAAACAGGTCGAGCAAGATATCGGTATCGAGCGGGACCGACCGGATATTTCCGGTCGGGACGCGGTACGGCTCTGGCGGGAACACGAACAGGGCCGAGACGGTGCACTCGAAACACTGGTGTCGTACAACCGTGAGGATACGGTGAATCTCAAGACGCTGGCCGAAACCGCCACCGAGCGGCTTGACGAGCGCATTTTCGTTGTCTGATTTCAGGGACGAGAACTGTCACCACACCCCCTTTGTTTCGAGTGGAGTGGGAAAGTGTGACAGTGTGCCGTAGCGCCCTAATGAGGCCGAGTGTGTCGAGTTATCGACCCCAGAATGGCGTATGCCCGTGTCCGAGAACGATAGAAGCGACGTGCCAGGCAACGAGTTCGAGGAACAGCGCCGTATCCTGTCCGGTGCCGACGCCGTAGAGCGACGGGAGATACAACAGCGGCAGTAATACGGCTCCCCAGAACGCGACCGGTCGGACACTGAGGAGCGTCACAGTCCAGAGCCCGCGGACCGCAAACACGAGCGTGTTGAGGTATCGGCCGGCATCCGTCGGTCGTAATCTATCGGTGTCGCTCTGGTGGGGCAGCGGTGGGCTATCGCTGCTCGATGACCCCACCGTCACTCACCCTGTCTGGCCTCGGTATCATTGGTCGAAACAACAGTATACCGCACCTAATCGGTGGTTGCTACACATATAGGCGGCCGCTTCGGCGTGTCTATGTGTATTCACGTCAACGGTTTCTGTCATGTCTGTTTCAGCAGGAATCACACTGGATTCACCGCGCCCTCACAATCCGGGCACGTCGCGAGCATCCGCGGCCAGTCGCCAGCCGTGTCGTACGCGATGACGAGATTCGCCGCGGGAATCCTCACGTCACAGGCCGGACACCTCCCCAGCGGTGGGTCGGCCGTTTCTATGTCACTGTCCCACATACACTGCGCTACGCGCTCAGTACATATTGTTACCAAGCTCCTACGGAGTGTGCGGGCAGTTTTACGCGTCGTCGCCGTCCTGCGGCGGCCGCTTCGATAACCGGTCGAACCGACTCTGGGCCTCGCTCGCCCGGTCGGTGGTTTCCTCGGGTTCACGCGTTACATCCACGAGCGCCGAGTCCGCAACGGTTATCTCCAGAACCACGTCGGCCGTCCGTGCCTCTGCCGGCAGTTCGGCGGCCGCAATGTCGAGAGCGGACAGTCCATTCTTGGTGTCCATTTCCAGCGTGGCAATCCCGTCTTCGATCCGGTCGACGACGGCGGTGTAGGTTCCGTCAGGTAGCATTAGTAACTCCGTTCCAGTATGGTCTCGTTGTCGGCGTCGGTCACAGTGACTGTGTCACCGCCGTTGTTCCATATCGGACGCCCCGACCCCCAGTAAAGATCGGTGTCCGTGTCGGTGCCGCTGCCGGTGTGAAGGGTCACGGTTTCGTCCGGGTCGAGCGTGAATCCGTCGGGGACGGTGTAGCTGTGGTCGGCTTCGTCGCTGACCGTCCAGCCGCCCATTTCCAGCGGCTCCGCGCCCGCGTTCCGGAACACGACGTACTCGTCGTTGAGGTTGTCCCGGTCGTCGCCCGCCGCATCGGCGCGAACGCGGTCGATGACTAAGTCGCCGCTCGTGTTCCCGATGGGCGTTCCGCCGTCGGTTGCGGTTGGGACCGGTGTATCAGTCCGCGGGGACGGGTGGGGCAGGTAGGTCGCTCGCGGCGTAACCGGTTCGGTCGCGCTCGGCGCAATCGGGTCCCCGGTACGGAGTGACAGCGGGTCGGTCGGCGCTGCCCGCTGCGTGCTGACGGTCACAGCGGTCCCGTCGCTAGTCAAGACGGTGTCCCCGTGGGTTGCGGTCCAGTACGCCGGAACCGAACGCGCCGCAAGGCGCTGGAGTGTCTCGTTGCTGGGATGGCCGTACTGCGAATCGTAGGCACTCGAAACCACGACGGCCCGGGGGGCAGCGGCGTCAAGCAGCGGCCCGCTGGTGCTTGACGCGCTGCCGTGGTGGCCGGCTTTCAGTACGGTGGCCCTGAGCGCCGCTCCGTAGGTATCGACGAGATACGCCTCCTGGTCGTCCTCCGCGTCGCCGGTAAAGAGAAAGCTCGTCTCACCGTGCTCGATTCGAAGGACGATGCTGTTCTCGTTTCGCGCCGCGTTTTCCAGATACGGCTCCGGTGGGCCGAGCACGGTCGTCTCGACGCCGGAAAACGGAATCCGGTCGCCCTCGCGCGTCTCGTACAGCGTCACGTTGTGGGCTTCGACGGCGTCGAGGTATCGCTCGTAGGTCTGCGTGCTCGCGGCGATGCCGGGGTCGTACACCGCACCGACGCCGTTTTTCTCGGTCTCGTAGTGCCTGATGACGGCCGCGTTACCGCCGATGTGGTCGGCGTCGTTGTGCGAGACGACGAAGTGGTCGATGCGGTCGATGCCCTGTCGGTCGAGATACTGCAGGACGTATTCGCCGTCGTCGGTGAAGTCCCCGGAGTCGATGAGCATCGTTTCGTTGTCGGGACTAACCAGCACGGTCGCCACCGACTGGCCGACGTTGATGAAGTGGACCTCTAGCGTCCCGTTCGCCGCCGGTGAGGGCGTGCCCGGTGTCGCCGTCTCTGTCGTAGTTGGCGGATTCGCACCGCCGTCCGTGCCGTTTGCCACGAATCCGCCACAGCCGGCAAGCACCAGCAGTACTGCGACGAGTAGAGACGTAGCCCCGTGACTCCGTACCATTCCGTCTATCTACGTGCCCGAGTTATTTGGTAGCACTTGCCAATTACGTGCCACGAGAAAGGGCGTGTCGCAGCTATCCCAGAACGACGGCATACCGGTCAGTAGTTCGCGGCTTCGGGCGTCTGTGGCGAGTCTGTCGGCCGCAGCAGGTGGACGCGCCCGGCGAGAAACCCCAACAAAAGGCCGGTGAAGTGTGCGATGAGCGCGACGCCGGGGTTCGCAGTGGCGAGCGTGATCGCAGCGGCGACGACGCCAGCCAGCACCAACTGGACGCGCGGCGCGAGTTCGAACCCGCCGATGACAGTGTCGGTCAGGCGGTTGGCGGCAAGCAGATATCCAAAGAGCGCAAACACAGCGCCACTGGCCCCGAGGACGGAGACGTGGCTGACCATCCCGGGAACGAGCGGGCCGACAAGGCTGGTTATCGAGACCTGCGAAACCCCGGCGAGTGCACCGGTCGAGACGAAGAAAGCGTGGAACCGGAGCGGCGACGTCCGACGTTCGAGGACGACACCGGCGAGCGCCAATCCGACGGCGTTTGCGATGAGATGCGACAGGCCAGCATGTGCGTACACACTGGTGACAAGCGTCCAGGGACGACTGAACAGCGGGGGCGAGAGGGCGAACAGGCTCCGCGGGGCGGTCACCACGCCGACGGCTTGCTGTGCGAGGAACACAGCAACGATGACCGCCAGCGTGACCACGGTTGGGCTTTGTCGCAGCGGCTTCATTGTACCGATATTGTCGCTCTCGACACAAGAAACGCTCGGACAGCCCCCCGTTTCAGAACGCATACGTGGCATCGTCGCGTTATGTCGTGTATGTCCGAACTGACCGACGCCCTCACCGCGGCGTTCGCAGACGAGACCGACGACGAAATCGCACAGACGGCCGCCGAGAACATCGCCGACTTCGCCGAGGAGTACGACGAGGACCTGACGAGCGACCGCGTCACCGACCTACTCGCGGCCGCGCCCTACGACGGATTTCAGCGCCGGTTCAACTGGATCGTCGGCGAACTCGCCGCTGAAAACGAGGACTGCACCGACTCCCGGACGTTCCGTATCGACGGGTTCGGCGAACTCGCCGCTGATCCCGATATCGGGACCTGAGGGGGCGCATGCCTGGCGGAACCTACACGCTGGTTCTCGAACGGGACACCAGCAGACCAATCGAGGTCGGCGCGCTGGGCGAAATCACGTTCCCGGCAGGCTGGTACGCCTACACCGGGAGCGCGCTGGGTAGCGGCGGCTTCGGCCGCATCGACCGCCACCGCGCAGTCGCTGCCGGCGACAACGACACCCGGCACTGGCACATCGACTACCTGCTCGGTGACGCGGCGACGACCGTCGACCGGGTCGTCACAACCGAGGCCGATATCGAATGCGCCGTCGCCAAGCAGATTGACGGGCCGACAGCGGTGGGGTTCGACCGCGTCGACGCCTTCGGCTGTTCTGATTGTGACTGTCGTTCGCACCTGATACACCACGAGCAGCGGGAGAAACTGGTCGACGCGGTGACTGATGCCCACAAGGACGCCCGAGAGGAGACAGGAGCCGCGACCGAGTAGTCAGGAGATGTGAATCGCGGGCTTGTTCGGTCGCGCTTTGGCCGCGAGGTCGTCGTCGGGCGTGGCCCGCCGGACGACGACGTCACAGGCGAACTCGTCTTCGAACAGCCACGCGGCCTGCTGGAGCGTGTCGAGTTCGCGCTCGCCGTCGATAATTGGTTCGAGTCCCGCCCCGCGGTCGGCCAACCGGTCGGCGAAATCGGCGGCTGTGTCGCCGTGCTGTTTGATCGCTTCGTCAGCCATGATTTCACCGACGATAGCGTCGTCGGGGTCGGACTCGCGGGCGATCTCGTAGGCCCGGTACTTCCAGTCGGCGGCGACGACGAGTTCGATCTCGTTCGGTTCGTCGATGTCGACGACCTCCGTGATCTCGCGCACGTCGTCGAGCGTTCGCCGAACGACCTGCCGCTCGATGCGGTAGTCGTCCACGTCACGGAGCGGTTCCGGCCACCGGCTCTCGGCGACGAGGCCGTCCTCGTCGAGCAGCTGCCACATCTCTTCGGCGAGGAACGGCGCAATCGGGGCAACTAGGCCAGCGAGCACACGCAAGCCGCGGCTATAGGCGAACTGGTACGGCCGGTCGTAGCCCGCGTAGCGCCCCAGTAGGCGGGCGAAGCGCTGTATCTCGCCGATAACGCGATGGAAGCGAAAGCGGTCGTACTCCTCGGTAACGGCCGCGATAGTCCGGTCGATTTCCCGCTCTAAGTACGCGTCGTGGTCGGTGCTCTCGGTCCGTGTCTCCGTTCGGTCGGTGTATTCCGTGACAAGGCGGTACAGCGTCTGCTGGAAGTCGTAGGCTGTCGAGACGTCCTTCACGGTCCACTCGAAGTCCTGCGAGGGGTGGGCCGCCGAGAGGACAAACAGCCGCGTCGTCTCGGCCCCGTACTCATGGGGCGCGATGTCGTTGCCCTTCGATTTGGACATCTTCTCGCCGCTGTGAAGCACTGTGCCCTGATTGATGAGCCGCTCAACCGGTTCTTCGCGGTCAAGCAGACCGATGTCCGAGAGCGCCCGGGCAAAAAAGCGTATATAGAGGAGGTGCAACACTGCGTGTTCCTCGCCGCCGACGTACACGTCGACCGGGAGCCACTCGTCGGCGGTTTTCTGGTCGAAGGGCGCGTCCGCGAAGTGCGGCGACAGATACCTGAGGAAGTACCACGAGGAGTCGACAAACGTGTCCATCGTATCCGTCTCCCGCACCGCGTCGGCCCCGCAGTCGGGACAGGTCGTCTGCTTCCACTCGTCGGCCGCGTCGAGTGGGTTCCCCGTGGTCTGGACGTAGTCGGGCAGTTCCACCGGGAGGTCGTCTTCCGGAACCGGGACGTGGCCGCAGTCGTCGCAGTGGACGATGGGAATCGGTGTCCCCCAGTAGCGCTGGCGGGAGATGAGCCAGTCCCGCAGGCGGTAGGTCACCGCGGACTCGGCGGCCTCGTGTTCGCGCAGGCGCTCCCGAGCGGCGGAGCTGGCGAGGCCGTCGTACTCGCCACTGTCCGTGAGCATCCCGTCGCCGGTGTAGGGCGCATGTGGCAGGTCCGTCCCGCTGCCGTCGACCGGTTCGACGGCCTGCTCGACGGGCAGGTCGTGTTCGTCGGCGAAGGCGTGGTCCTGTTCGTTGTGGGCCGGCACGCCCATGACCGCACCCGTTCCAACGTCGTCCAGCACGTACGCCGCGACGTACACCGGCAGTTCCTCGCCGGTGTACGGGTGAGTCGCGGTGAGGTCCGTCTCGACGCCGCTCATCCCGGCGTCGTCCGTGTTCGCCACCGACTCCACGTACTCGGCAACGGCGTCATCCGTCTCGGCCAGCGCTCGCGCGAGGTCATGGCCCGGCGACAGCGCCAGATACGTCGCGCCGTACACCGTGTCGAGTCGGGTCGTGAATGCCTCGACGGTGTCGTGATCGTCGTGGCTGACGGTAAACGAGACGCGCGCGCCTTCTTGTCGGCCGATCCAGTTACGTTGACTGTCTCGAACGCCGTCAGGCCATCCTTCCAGGTCGTCAAGCCCGTGATACAGCTCCTCGGCGTAGTCGGTGATGGCGAAGAACCACTGGTCGAGGTCGCGCTGTTCGACGTCCGTTCCACAGCGCCAGCAGACGCCGCCACCGTGGGTGTGGCTGTTTCCGGTGCCGGCAGTCGTCTCGCCCTCATGGGCTTCCGGCGGCGTTTCGACCTGCGCGTCAGCAAGCACTGTCTCACAGTCCGGACACCAGTTCACCGTCGCCGCGCCGTAGTCCACCAGCCCCTCGTCGTAGAACTGGGTGAACAGCCACTGGTTCCACTGGTAGTAGTCGGGGTCGCAGGTGGTGGTTTCCCGGGACCAGTCGTAACCAAAGCCCATCTCCCGGAGGTCGTCTTTCATCTGGTCGATACACGTCCGGGTCCAGGATTCGGGGTCAGTGTCCCGTTTGTAGGCCGCGTTCTCCGCCGGCAGGCCGAAGGCGTCCCACCCCATCGGGTGAAGCACGTCGTCGCCAGCCATCCGCCGATACCGGGCGTACGCGTCGGTAATGGCGTAGTTTCTGATGTGCCCCATATGCAACGAGCCGGAGGTGTAGGGAAACATTCCCAGCACGTACGTCGGGTCCGTAGCGTCGGTCGGGCACTCGAAAACGCCCTCCCGCTCCCAGGCCTGCTGCCAGTACTCCTGAACCCGAGCGTGGTCATATCGGCGCGACATTTGCTATCTCGTCCTGTGCCTGCCGCGCACATGAGTGTTCGGCTAGGGAAGGCAGCTGGTCCCGACTGGACTGCTCCTGTGTACAGCCAGAAAGCCCCGGTTGGCTGAACTCGGGGGCCTCGCTGCGGTCTCTGCTCACGGGCGCTTCACGCCCGTTCGCATGGTCCGAGGGACCTTCGGTCCCTCGCTACTCACTGCGTTGCGGTCCTTGCTTCGTCCGCCGTCGTTCAGCCAGCCACCCCTTTCAGTCCCACCCAGCATAGCTTGGGCAACCATCTACAGGTGGGACTGAAAGGGGCTGCCGTCTCGGCGAATCCCGACGACGCAAGCACCGACCGGAGCGCAGCGAGTCGCGGGAGCCGAGACGGCAGGGGCTTTCTGGCTGTTCGCATTCGATAAAGTGCTGCGGGCAGAAACAAGCCCGGAAAAGATTGTTCCTAGTTCATTCCTCGCCGGATTCGTAGTGGTCACCGGCGGCTTCTGGCAGGCGGGTCTTGCCCACCAGAGCGAGCACGACGATGACGGCGACGAACGGAATCGTCTGGACCAGTGAATCGGGGACGGCGATGACATCGGCCGTCTGGAGACGCAACTGGACGGCGTCAAGGCCGGCAAACAGCGTGGTCGACAGCAGCGCGCCGACCGGGTTGTAGTTGCCGAACAGATACGCGACGATGGCGATGAATCCCTTGCCGTTGACCATCGTCGGGCCGTTCCCGGTGAACTGGCCGATATTGATCGCCAGCGCGGCCCCGCCCATCCCCGAAAGGACGCCGGAGAGGAGCACGGCGGCGTAGCGGACGCGAGACACGTCGACACCGGCGGTGTCAAGCGCCTTCGGGTTCTCGCCGGCGGCCCGGACCCAGCGGCCGAACGTGGTTCGGTTCAGCACGTACCACGACGCCGCCACGGCGAGGAACATGATGTAGACGGCGGGCGAGGCGTCGAACAGTGCGCCGAAGAACGGAATCTCGGCCAGCGTCGGGACCGTTATCGTGTCGAAAGTCCCGACGCTGCTGGTGTTTGGCCCGCCGTAGAACACCTGTGAGGCGAACGGCGCGAGTCCGAGTGCGATGAGCCAGACAGCCAAGCCGGCGATGATCTGGTCGGCGCGGAACTCGATACAGACGACGGCGAACACGGCAGCGAGCAGCGTCGAGGCGACGATGCCGATGAGGAACCCGAGCCACAGCGAACCGGTGGCGTCGGCTCCGAAGATAGCTGCGAAGGCCGAGATGATGAGCAGCCCCTCAAGCCCGATGTTGATGATACCGCTTTTCTCGGCGAAGATGCCGCCCAGCGCGGCCAGCACGATCGGAACCGAGAGTCGCAATGTCGAGGACAGCGTCGATTTCGAGGCTAGGACCCAGAATATCTGACCGGGCGTCGACGCCGGCGCGAAGAGTCCGAATCCAGCAAGTACAGCCAGTGTGAGGAACGCTGCGGCGGCGATAAGGACTCGACTCGAAGCCGAGCGGAGTCGATCCATGGCGCTGTCGTCAGTCATCAGCACCACCCCCTGCGGTCGCGGCGGCCGGACTGTCCGGCTCGCGTGCTGCGAGCCGCCGGCCGATGATACGGAAGAACTCTGGCATCGCGACGAACAGGATGATAAGTCCCCGGAGGACGCCGACCAGCTGTGGCGGCACATTGGTCGCGAACGCCACCACGTTCGAGCCGGACTTGAGGACGCCAAAGAGTAGCGCGGCGAAGACGGCCCCGATGGGGTTGTTGCCGGCGAGGATGGAGACGGTGATCCCGTCGAAGCCGTAGCTCGGAATGCCAGTCTGGAACTTCCCGAGCGTCATCATCACGAACACGGCCCCGCCGATACCGCCGAGCGCGCCCGACAGCGTCAGCGACGTGAGGATGGTCCGGGCGGAGTCGACACCGCCGTACTCCGCGGCCGCGGGCTGGATGCCGGCGGTCCGCAGGTCGTAGCCGAAGGCCGTGTGTTCGAGCAGGTAGTAGACGCCGCCGACGAACACGAGCGCAATCAGGAGCGCGAGCAAGGAGAAGTCCGTCCGCGGGTCGAACAGGATCGAGGGGAACTGTCCCTCAACGGGCAAGGTCCGCGTCTGTGTCGCCTGGCTCGTCGGGTCGGCGAAGTGGTTCCGGACGAGATACAGCGAGACCCGGACAGCGACGAAGTTGAGCATGATAGTGGTAATGACCTCGTTCGCATCGGCGTAGGCTTTCAACGCACCGGGTATCGCACCGTAGAGGCCGCCGCCGATTGCGCCAGCGAGCAGCCCGAGCGGGATGAACAGAACGAGCGCGATTGTTCCGGAGACCAGCGAGCCGGCCCACAGCACTGTCAGTGCGGCCGCCAGCGCGCCGATGATGAGCTGGCCTTGCGTCCCGATGTTGAAGATGCCCGCACGGAAGGCTAGGGCTACCGAGAGCCCGGTGAACACCAGGATCGTCGTCTCTCGAAGCGTCGCCGCGAACTGTGCGTTCAGCGGCGACCAGCCACCCGTGAAGGGGTCGCCCAGTGCGCCGAGGAACAGTCGGTTGAACACGTAGAACGGGTCGTAACACAGCGTTGTGGAACCGAACGTGAGGACCGGCGACCGACACGTCGCCAGCAGTCCCGCGGCAGTGACGATAACCGTCCCAACGACGAGAGAGAGCAACAGCGCCGAGACGGCGATGAGAATCCGCTCGCCGACTGAGGTCTGGCCCAGCCTGATGAGTCGCTGCCGGTACTGTGACCACCGGTCGTTTGAGTCCGATGTCGGCGGGTCGTCGCCGTTCCGCGACGGGCCGCTATCGCTCATTGATCGCCCTCCCCGTTCGCCGCGATGGTCGGGACGGCGTCAGGTTGCTGCCCGGCCATCAACAGCCCAAGCTGTTCCTCGGTCACGCGCTCGGGGTCGACGATGTCGACGATATCGCCCTCGTAGACGACAGCGAGGCGGTCCGAAAGCGACTGGACCTCATCAAGGTTCGAGGAAATGAGCAACACGGCTCGGCCCGCTTCTCGAAGCGCGTTGATCTGGTCGTGGATGAACTCCATCGACCCCACGTCCACACCGCGAGTGGGGTGAGAGGCAACGACGAGACGCGGGTCCCGGGCGAACTCCCGACCGACGACGAACTTCTGCTGGTTCCCGCCGGAGAGGGACTTCGCGTGGGCGTTGGCATCCGGTGGCCGAACGTCGTACTCTTCGATAATCTCCTCCGCGTGGTCGCGCGTGTGGTTCCAGTCGATACGCCCCTTCGAGGTGTATTCGGCCGCGTGCTGGCTCCCCAGCAGGCCGTTCTCGACGAGATTAAAGTCCATCACCAGTCCACGCTCCTGTCGGTCTTCCGGGATGTAGGCCAGCCCGGACTCGATTCGCTCCCGGCGGCTGTCGGTGGTCCGGTCAACGTCGTCGTACATGATCGTTCCCTCGTCGGGCATCTGAAGCCCGGTAATCGCCTCGACCAGTTCCGACTGGCCGTTTCCATCGACGCCGGCGATACCGAGCACCTCACCGGCCCGGACCTCAAGCGAGATACCGTCGACCGCGCGGACGCCCCGGTCGTCCTCCACGACGAGGTCCGAAACCTCAAGGATAGACCGACCTGGCTCGGCGGGGTCCCGGTCGAGATCCAGCAGGACCTCCCGACCGACCATCATCTCGGCCAGTTCTTCCCGAGTGATGTCGTCGGCTGGCACCGTCCCGACGTTTTTGCCCTCGCGCAGGACAGTGATTTCGTCAGCAGCCTCCATCGCCTCGCCGAGCTTGTGCGTGATGAAGATAATCGTCTTGCCCTGGTCGGTCAGCTCTTCGAGCACGCGAAAGAGGTCCTCGACTTCCTGTGGCGTGAGTACTGCCGTCGGTTCGTCCAGAATCAGGACATCCGCGCCGCGGTAGAGCGCTTTGAGGATTTCGACGCGCTGCTGGACACCGACACCGACATCTTCGATTCTGGCGTCGGGGTCCACGTCGAACCCGTACCGCTCGGACAGTTCACGGACCTGTTTTCGGGACTGTTCGCTGTCAACCGTGAGTCCAAGCCACTTGCGGGGCTCGTTCCCAAGCGTGATGTTCTCGGTGACGGTCATCGGATCGACCAGCATGAAGTGCTGGTGGATCATGCCGACACCTTCGTCGATGGCGTCGCGCGGCGAATCGAACTGCTGTGTCTCGCCGTGCACGTTGACCGTCCCCTCGGTGGGCTGGTAGAGCCCGTAGAGGACGTTCATCAGGGTGGTTTTTCCCGCACCGTTCTCGCCGAGCAGTGCGTGAACCGTCCCCTTCTCGACCGCCAGATCGACATCGTCATTCGCGACTACCCCCGGAAACCGCTTTGTAATACCATCGAGGTGGACGGCCTGTTCCATACTCTGAGCCGTTACCTTCCCGTTGTTTTAACTTCACGGTTCCACATGTCTGCCAAAAATATGCGGCAACTGCGTGTGTGGCCGCGGTGACTCAGTCGGATTGTTGTATATTATTTTCGGATCGTTCCGACCGCAAATCCGGAATGTGCCGGTAAATCGATCCAGCAATCCGTCTCAGGCGTTGTCGGGATCAGTCGGCACGCTGATGTCGCCGTCGATGATGCTCTGGCGGACCTCGGACACCTCGTCTTTGATGTCCTGTGGGATCTCCGAACCGAGCTGCTGACCGTACACCGCTTCAACGCCGTTCTGTTCGAGGCCGAGGGTGTTCACAGCGCCGCCATCGAAGTTACCGTTGACGACCGATTCGACCGACGTGTACACCGCGTTGTCGACGCGCTTGACCATGCTCGCGAGGATGACGTCGCTGAAGTTCTCTTTCGTGACCGACTGGTCACGGTCGACGCCGACTGCGAAGCGTCCAGCCTCCTGAGCCGCCCGGAATACGCCAGTCCCGGTGTTACCGGCCGCGTGGTAGACAATGTCTGCGCCGGATTCGTACATCGAGAGGGCCGCCTCCTGCCCGCCGGAGGGATCGTTGAAGTCGCCGACGTAGGCTGACTGGAGGTCGACATCCTCTTCTGCGTGCTTGACGCCGGCTTTGTAGCCGGCTTCGAAGCGACCGATGAGGTCACCCTCGACACCGCCGACGAAGCCGACGCTCGCGGAGTCACTCTGCGTGGAGCCCGCTCCGGCCGAGAAGTCCTGACTGGTCAGCTTCGCGGCCATCAGCCCAATCAGGAACGAGCCCTGATGCTCACCGAACACGTACGAGCCGACGTTGTCCGCCTCGACGACGGAGTCGACGATCATGAAGTTCTGCTCGGGGTATTGGCTGGCGGTCTCCGTGAGGGCGTCCGCCTGCAGGAAGCCGATACAGCAGACGAGGTCGTAGTTCGGGTTCGAGGACTGCGCGTACTGCTGCTGGAGGCTGCCGAAGTCCTGTACCGCTTCCGGTTGAGACTCGTCGTATTCGATGTTTAGCTCGTCTGCTGCACGGATTGCGCCGGTCTGGGCCTGGTCGTTGAACGACCCGTCACCGAGCCCACCCGTCGCGTACACCATGCCGACGCGAGCGGCCGGGCCGCTGTCGCCGTCGCCGCCGTCCCCGCCGTCGCTGTCGGTGTCCCCGCCGTCGCCGCCGCTGCCATCGCCGCCATCGCCACCGAGGCATCCGGCTAACCCGATTGCAGTTGCGGTACCAACACTACTGATGAACGTGCGCCTTCGCTGTGACATGTCCCACCAGCGGTGTCGATAGGCGTTAAAGACTTCGGTGTCGCACATTAGCCACATCGGCGACAAATCATGGCAAGGCGGACCGATCACAGTTCGACGCCGACGCCGCGGACATTTTATGTACAGGGTGTGAACGGCTGGCAATGACAGTCTGGTCGCGTTCACACAGCAATAACTGGCAGACACCAGCGGGGCTCAGCAGGCGGTGACGACCGTCGTCTTCTGGGCGCTGGTCGCCCTCGCGACGATTACCGGTCTGGTGACAGCCTGGACGCTCGGTGCGAACAGCAACTCACCCCCATTCGCCCCGGCTATCGGTGCGAACGCCATTTCGACGATGCGCGCCGCCTTCCTGATCGGCATCCTCGCCGCGATGGGGGCACTGACCCAGGGCGGGAGCATTTCGGAAACGGTCGGTGCCGGCCTTATCGACGGCGCCACGATCACATCGCTCGCAGCCGTCGCCGGGCTGTTGACCGCGACCGGATTCATGGCGTTTGGCATCTACTCGGGCTACCCCGTGCCGGCGGCGTTCGCGACCACAGGCGCGATGGTCGGCGTCGGCCTCTCGCTCGGCGGGCAACCGGTGTTCGACACCTACCGCCGAATCGCCATATTCTGGCTGCTCGTCCCGCCTGTCTCGGGGAGCCTAGCCTATCTCACCGCGACAGTGTTGCGCCGGGACGATATCCCCGAGACAGTCGGCGTCCCGCTGCTCGCCAGCGTCGTCGGTGGCATCGTCGCCAACGTCCAGTTGAGCATCATCCCCTCGCCCGCCGGCACAGACCAGGGCTCGCTGGCCGGCTTTGCCGCGATGGTCGCCGGCACGGATATCGCCGCCGTCGCCGCGACGCTACTGATCGCGGCCGGGAGCTTCTACTACATCCGCCTGCAGACACAGGCCTCCGTCGATAAAGGTATCAAGACCTTTCTCGTTGTGCTCGGCAGCGTCGTCGCCTTCTCCAGCGGCGGGAGTCAGGTCGGCCTCGCAACCGGCCCGCTGGAGAACCTCTACCGCGCCGAACTCGGCCTGCCCGGGTTCGTATTGCTGGCGCTCGGTGCAGCGGGTATCCTCGGCGGCGCGTGGATGGGCGCACCCCGCCTGCTACAGGCGACCTCCCGCGAGTACGCGCAACTCGGCGTCCGCCGCTCCATCGCGGCGCTGGTCCCCGGCTTCATCATCGCGCAGGCCGCCATCGCGCTTGGCATCCCCATCTCGTTCAACAACATCATCATCTCCGGAGTCATCGGCGGCGGCCTGGCCGGCGGCTCCGCCGGCGTCTCTCGCCGGAAAATAGGCGTGACTGTCGGGTTCTGGCTCATCACGCTCGTCACCAGCGTCGTGATCGGCTTCGGCGTGTATCAGGTGCTGGAAGCGGCGCTCGGAAGCCAAGTCTGAGAAGGGTGTGGTCGACGGCCACGTGCTACCGGACGACCGTCACCGTCACCGGCGCTTCGCTAACGACCGCTGTCGCCACGGTCCCTAGCAACCGCCGGGCAATCTCGTTTCGCGTCCCGCCGTGGCCTCCCATCACCACCTGATCCACGTCGACCGCCTCGACGTAGTCCAGAATCGTCTCGGCCGGGTCACCGGTCTCGACGGCTGTTTCGACCTGTTGGCCGGCTTCGCTGGCCTGCTGTGACGCCCGGTCGACGAGTTTCTTGGCCTGCTCGTCGGCGGCCGCTTGGCGCTCCGCGTCCGGTTCGAGTAAGCCGCCTTCGCTCATCCCCGTATCGAGCGGCGCAACGACGTTCAGGACCGTAATCCGGCAGTCAAACGTCTCCAGCGCGTACGTCAGCGCCTCGTCAGCCAGCGGTGACCCGTCCAGCGGGACGAGGACGTGTGTCGGTGTCATGTGTTTTCTCTGGGAGGTAGCTACAAGTAGCCAGGGGCAAGCCGGTGCTTGCCAGACGTGTGTCACACTTGTTCCGCATGGATTCGAACCGAAGCCAGACGTGCTCGCTTCGCTGTGCGCGACTGGCAGGGTTCGAATCAGTAATTACGACGCTGTCGCTCACGAATTGTTCGCGACAAGAGTAGTCCATCCTGGATTCGAACCAGGGTCGAAGCCCCCAGAAGGCTTCAGGATTGGCCTCTACCCCAATGGACTGTGCGCACTCTACAGTATCGGGTGCCCCTTTGTAAGCGTTGCGCGATTCGATCGGACATGAAGCGTGTCAGCAGCCCACACAACACCGCCAGGAGAACAATAGCGTCATGGCTACGCCAGACGGCGAAACATCGACAGCGCTTTTTCGGGGTGCTGTGCACACTCGCGTATGTACGTTGGACGATTCGTCGTCGTCAGTCCCGAGGTCGGCGCGTACCGCGTCTCCTCGCGCTCGTTCCCCAACCGCCAGGCAGTCAAGCGCGACGGGACAGTGACCGTCGAACCGACGCCAGACGCGCCAGAGACGGACAACCCATACATCTCCTACAACGGGGTCCGGGTCACCGAGCACGGCGCAGTCGTCGGCAACGGCTCCCACGTCGACCCCATCGCCGAAAAGCTCGAACTGGGCTATCCGGCGCGGGACGCCATCGCGGAGCCGCTCCTCTCGCTCGACTTCGAGAAGGACGACTACGACACGCCGCGGGTCGCCGGTATCGTCGGTGTCGACTCGGCGGACCCGACGACGACCGCCGACGGGCCGGGCGCAGTCATCGGGACCGTCCGTCGGGACGCGCTGCTCGTCAAGGAAGTGACCGAGCCGACGCTGGTGGCGACCTACGAGGAGAACAGTCCAACAGCGTTCGATCTGGCCGCGACCGACGCCAGCGAGGTGGCCCGCGAGATGTACGACCACGAGTACGAGCACGCCGTCTGTTCGGCCGGCGTCGCGGGGTCTGCGGGCGAGTTCGACGTGGCAGTGTACAACGGGGAGTGAACGGATGACCGCGAACGCACCACGGACACAGATACTGAGCTAGGACCGACACTCAAGACCCTACAGGGGATAGACACGAACAATGAAACTCGGCATACTCTCTGACATCCATGGCAATCGGGTGGCGCTCGCGGCGGTGCTTGCGGACATGCCGCCAGTTGACGGACTGGTCTGTGCCGGCGACGTGGTCGGCTACAACCCCTGGCACGCCGACTGTGTCGACGCGATGCGCGGACACACCGACGCGCTCCCTGCGGACGTTCCCTGGCCGACCGAAGAAGTGCCAACGGTGATGGGCAACCACGACAGAGCCGTCGCCGCCGAGACGCCGTTCGCGTTCAACGGGATGGCACAGGCCGGCGTCGAACACGCCACAGAACAGTTGTCCGACGGGCAGATCGAGTGGCTGGCGGCGCTGCCCGACGAGCGCCGCGTCTGTGACGAACGGGTGAAACTCGTTCACGGCCACCCCGACGACCCGGACCACTACACGTACCCCGAGGAGTTCGGCCCGGACCTGCTGGGCGACGAGGACGTGCTCGTGATGGGCCACACGCACCATCAGCACCACGAGGTGTACGGGGACGGCATCGTGATGAACCCCGGCAGCGTGGGCCAGCCCCGCGACAGGGACCACCGGGCCGCCTACGCCGTGCTCGACCTCGCGGACCTGACTGTCGAGGAGCACCGCGTGGCTTACGACACGAGTACGGTCATCGACGCGGTTGCCGACGCTGACCTGCCGCGGCAAATCGGCTTCCGGTTGACCCAGGGCCGGTAGCTCAGGGACTGCGCGTCGCCCGTCGCCGGCAGCCTGCAGATACTGCAGCGGGACGAGAGAATTTATGTCCGTGACCGCTACTGTGTGGCGTGGAGTCCCCATTTGAGGTCCTCGGAATTACGCCGGACGCGGACGACGGGGAGATCGTCGACGCGTACCGCGAGCGGGTGAAGGAAGCCCACCCGGATCAGGGCGGCTCGACGGCCGAGTTCCAGACGGTCAAAGACGCCTACGAGCGACTACAGAACGGCTACGAGCCCGGAGACCCGCTGCCGGACGAGTCACCGACGGCCGAATCCGGGTCCGAGACCGAGGAAGCCCCGCCAGAACCGGACGATCCGCTGGTGGAGTTTCTCAACTTCGAGGTGCTGGAGGACCACGGTTGGGCGCTCGAAGACGAGGATCTGTTCGCGAAAGCCGCCGACGCAAACCTGCAATCGACTGATTTCGGACGGTTCTACGTCGACCCGAACGACACGCTGCTGGAAGCGGCGGAGAAAAACGGCTTTGCGTGGCCCTTTGCCTGCCGCGGCGGCGCGTGTACGAACTGTGCGGTGGCAGTCGTCGACGGCGAGATGCCGTCGCCGGCGAGCCACATCCTCCCGCCCGAACTCACCGAGAAGGGCATTCGTCTGTCGTGTATCGCCGCACCGGTGTCTGACGACGCGAAGATCGTCTACAACCTGAAACACCTCCCCGAAGTCAGCGAATTACTGCTGCCTGCGAGCCGGTTCGAGCAGGCCTCCTCAACCGATTAACAAGTGCCCGGCCGTTAGAACACGTCCTGAACGAGTGAGAGGGCCTGTTCGCGGTCCTCCCACGGGACGAACACGGAGACCGATGTCGCGGACGTAATCACGTCGTAGAGATGGATATGGGCGTCGGCCAGCGGTGCAACGACCTGATGGGCGAGCGCCGACTGGCTCGGGTCGCCGCCGGTGACGCGGATAACGGCGATCTCGTCTTCGACGGTGACCGACGAGAGGGTCTCGTCGTCAACGATACGGGCGTGAAGCAGCGCCTCGGCCTCCTCGGCGTCGTCTTCGTCGACGTAGAACGTCAGCGAGTCCATTCCCGAGGAGTTGGCCTCGATGTTGATCTCCTCGTCAGCGATAGCGCCTGACAGGTCCGCGAGAATGCCCGGGCTGTTCCGGATAGCGCGGCCGGCGACGGTCACGCAGGCGATTGGCTGTTCCTGCAGGTCGATGAGGTTCTGGAACTCACCTTCGATGGACGTGCCACCGGCGAGCAAGTCGCCGTGCTGGTAGTGGACGACGCGGACACCGAGGTCGTCGCTCTTGTACGACAGCGCCGACGGCGCGACCACCTCGGCCCCGCGGAACGACAGCGAGCGAAGCTCGTCGACGGAGATTTTGCCGACGTTCCGAGCGCCTTCGACGACGCGCGGATCCCCAGTCATGACGCCTTCGACGTCGGTGACGATGACGACTTCGTCGGCGTCCATGTAGTCACCCATCATCACGGCGCTCGTGTCGGAGCCGCCACGGCCAAGCGTCGTCACGTTGCCTTGGTAGTCCTCCGCGAGGAAGCCGGTGATGACCGGGACGACGTCCTTGAGCTGGCCGGCCAGCGCGTGGGCGCGCTTCTGTGTCTCCTCGACGTCGACCTCGCCGTACTCGTCGGTGATGATCGGCCAGTCCTCGCTGCCGGGTTCAAGGAAGACCGCATCGATACCGCGGGCGGCGAGTGCTCCTTTGAGCATCCGGACAGAGGTCCGTTCGCCCATCGAGACGATTTCGGCGCGGTCCGCAGAGTCGGCGTCGTAGTTGATCTCGTCGAGCAGTTCGTCGGTCGTGTTGCCCATCGCCGAGGCGACGACTGCGACCTCGTGGCCCTGCTGGACGGCCGCGGCAATCGAGTCCGCGGCCCGGTTGATGCGGTCGCCGCTACCGAGGCTCGTCCCACCGAACTTAGCGACTACGCGCATGCTACCACCGTGTCCGTGTGTACGTGAACCATTGCCCTCGCGTTATCCGTCGCTCGGGATAACTGTGTTCATCTGTGACTGCGTCTCACTGTCGACAGCGACCGGCAGATTCCGTCGTTTGAAGACCTGTTGCCGCGGAGGCGGACGCAGTCCGGAGCGTCCGACACACCGTTTATTTGCGTGGGGTTCCCACGCACATGTATGGATATCCGCGACGCTATCGAGGACGACGCCGAACGACTGGCTGCCCTCGCTGACGGGCCGCCGGACGTGATGCGAAACCTCGTCCACGACCGGACCGTCCGCGTGGCCGAGGAAGACGACAGCATTGTCGGGTTCGTGAGCTTCGACGCCGAACGTGGGACCGTCCACGTGACCCAACTGGCCGGGTCGAGCGACGCCTGCGAGGAACTCCTGACCGACCCGATCGAGTTCGCGCGCCGGGAACACATGACGGTCGAGCTACTGCTCCCGGAAGACGAATCGCAGGTCCGCGACGCTGTCGAGGCGGTCGGGTTCACCTCCACCGGAAACGGCCCCCGGTTCGACGGGCAGGAGACAACGCGCTACCGGTTAGAGCCGGAGCGAGCGGAACACTGACCGGCGTCAGGGGACCGAGAGCCGCCAGCCAAGCGTCGCACACAGCCCGAACCCGAAGGCGTTGAGCGAGCCGTGGAGCGCAACCATCGTCGAAATCGTCAGCCCCAGCGACCGGCCGGTGAACGTCGATACGCCGTAGCCGAGCGCGAGCGTCATTGAAACCGGCAGTGCGACCGCCGCGATGCCGAGCAGGGCTCCCTGTGGTCGAGGACAAGAGGGGACGACACGGCGCAAGACGACAACGCCGAAGCCCGCGACGGCGACGGTAAAGAGGCTCACTGCGACGACCTCCACCAGCGGCGAGAAGGCGATACCGACCGCGATGAGCGCCGGGCCGACGAGGATGACACTGACAACGGTGTGGAATCCCCGCGAGTGGTCACCGAGGTGTCGGCCGGTCAGTCCTGCTGCGACCGGGAGGACGAACCCGGCGTAGTGGAAGTGGACCGCTGTCAGTCGGATGATGACGCGGTCAAACCAGAGCGTCAGGTCGAGATGGGCCAGCAGGAGCGCGACCGCGCCAACCGAGACGTAGGCGAAGCCAGCGTCGATAGCGGTCTCTGGGAACACTAGGCCGCCCCGAGCCCGGGTCCGAACGAACGCCGCGAGTCCGAGGAGACCGGTGACAGCCAGCCACGGCGTTGCGAGCGCGACGGCCAGCGGTGCTGGTGACGGAACGACCAGCGAGACCGCGAGTAGGAGCGCACCGACCGGCTGGAGCCAGATGGCAGCGGTCGTGAGCCGACTGACAGGTGCCTCGAACGCCCCGGTCACCGCCGTGCGGAGGGCGAGCGGGACCAGCACGAGCGGCGCGAGGGCGAGCGCCCGTTCGATAGCGTCCAGTTCGCCAGTGGCCGTCATCGCCAGCCAGACCACCGCTCCAAGCACCGCGCTCAGGTCTGCAACGGCGATGCTGCCGAGAGACGGCTGGGCGACGCTGTCGAGTGCTGGCTTCCGAGACCCAGCGGCGCGGTCGCTCATCGCGGGGGGAGTCGGTCGAGTCCGCGGACGATTCGAAGGTCATCAGGCGTCCCGTCGCTGGCAGTCTGGTCCTGCGTGAACGTCCCGCGGTAGCCGAGCATGTGGCCCACGAGGTCGTTCTCGACGGTGGCAGTGACGTGGTAGCGTTCGTCGTCTACGTCGTAGCGGTCACGCACCTCAACGTCGGCGGCCAGCGGCCCCGGCAAGGGCACATAGCGGTCCCCGAGCCGAGCCCACTGTCGGCCGCCGGCGACGACGAGCGCGCCGTCCTCGACCCGTGGGTGGAGTTCGCTGGCGACCCGGCCGTGTGTCCCCAGAAAATCGAGCAATCGCTCGGCCTCGGCGTCCCAGACGGTCAGCGAATCGAACAGACGGGTGGTGTCGCCGAAGTCGAACGCGCGGCGGGTCGTCATCGCCTCGTGCCCGCCGTCCGTCGTGTAGGCCACCGTCGTCACCGAGAACGGCACGTCCTCGCCGGCTTCGGGGAACAGCATATTCTGGGTCGTCATCGCGTACAGCGCCGGCAGGACCAGCGTTCCACGGGTAATATCCATCTCGCCACGGCCGACACAGACCGTCCCGTCGTCCGGAGCGAGGCTGTACCGGTCGCGGACCTTCGGATGGAGGTCAGCCGCGGCCTCACCCAGCGCCCGCTCGTAGACGCCCGTCACAGCACCACCCGCGCTGGTGGCATCCGCAACGCAAGCGGCGTCTCGACAGCAGTGTTCCGGCACGGCACTCCCGACGCGCCCCGCGTCTGTGCGTCCATTGGTTAGCTGTTCCCGGGGGAGATGGATATTTCTACTGGGTAGAAGACGGAAAATACTGAGCAAAGAACCAGCGCAGTCCATTTTCGACCAGAAAGTCGGACAGGGCCTCGCTGTTGGCGGCCCGTTCGCTACCGTTACTCCTTCGAGCGGAGTTTGCGGTAGAGATACGCGACACCGAGACCGCTGGCGACCAGCGCCGGGACCAGCGGCGCGTCGGCGGCCTTCGATACCTGTCGCCGAACCGTCTGAGCGACCGACGATGGCTCCTCGATGAGGTCCAGCACGGCCTCGGTGCTGTTTGCGACCGGCTCCGGTTCGTTCCCGGCCTCAGCGGCTGCTTCGGGGTCTTTGAGCAGGTGGCCCGTGGTCAGGCAGACGACCGACTCGTCGCTATCGATTTCGCCTTCGCGCCGGAGTTTCCGGAGGCCGGCGACGGAGGCGGCGGATGCCGGTTCGACGCCGACGCCTTCCCCGGCGACGTCGCGCTGTGCCTCGGTGATTTCCTCGTCCGAGACGGCAACGGCGGTGCCGCCGGTCTCCCGGATGCCCGGCAGCGCCTTCGGCGCGTTGACCGGATTGCCGATGCGGATGGCGGTCGCGCGGGTCTCGACCTCCTCCCAGCGGCGGGTGTCCTCGTATCCGTTCTCGATGGCTTCGACCATCGGGGCGGCCCCCTCGGCCTGCACACCGGTGAGTTTGGGCACCTGCTCCTCGGTTATCGCGCCGGCCTTGACGAGTTCGCGGAAGCACTTGTACAGCGCCGCGGTGTTGCCAGCGTTGCCGACCGGCAGGACGATGCGGTCCGGATACTCGCCGTTGTCGGCGTAGAACTCCTCCATGATCTCCAGCCCGATAGTCTTCTGGCCCTCCAGACGGAAAGGGTTCAGCGAGTTCAGCAGGTAGGCCTCGCCGCGGGCGGCGAGGTCCTGCACGATGTCGAGACACTGGTCGAAGTTGCCGTCAACCTCCAGAATCCGGGCCCGGTGGAGGCTTGCCTGTGCGATTTTGCCAGCCGCGACCTTCCCGGCGGGCAGGAGAACGAGCGTCTCCATTCCGCCGCGAGCGCCGTAGGCTGCAAGCGCCGCGGACGTGTTGCCCGTCGAGGCACAGGCCAGTCGGTCGACGCCGACTTCCTGAGCGACCCGGACACCGACGGTCATGCCGCGGTCCTTGAACGAGCCGGTGGGGTTCATCCCCTCGTGTTTCACGCGGAGCGCGTCGACACCGATGTCGTCTTTCAGGCGAGGCATCTCGTGTAGCGGCGTGTCACCCTCGGGGAGCGTGACGCCCTCCTCGAAGGGCAGGGCGGCATTGTACCGCCAGACGCCCGACCCCTCGAACTCGTCGAAGGTCGGCAGGTCGTCGTAGCGGACCTCAAGCAGGCCGTCGCAGTGGTCGCAGGTGTAGCGAATCTCGTCGAAGGGAGCAAACGTCTCACCACACTCGATGCAGGCCAGCCAGACGCCGTCATCGGCAGCCGGCGGCACGTCGTCGGTGAGTTGCAGGTCAGCCATTGTCGGGACCATGCTCCCAGTGGGCAAAAGTCGGACGGTTGTCGGCTATACTGCCGGCGCTCACGGTGTGGCAGCTATCACTCGTTGGGGCTAGCGTCGAATTCGTCGATACGGTGATGCACTGCGGCAGTCCACTCGTCGAGGGTCTCGTGCATCAGTTCGCGTGCCTCCGACAGCGGTGTCGCGGTGTACTGGTACACGTGGCCGCCACCGTCGAGTAACCGCCGTTTCCGCGTCGCAAGCCCCTTCTCGCGAAGCGTCGACAGCGACCGGTTGACGTTCGAGCGGTCCCGGCCGAGTTCGTCAGCGAGTTCCTCGACAGTACTGGCTGGTGTCTCAAGCAATGTCTGATACGTCCGTACCTCGTGTTCCTGAACGCCGAACACACAGGCCATCACATCCGAGAGGTTTGGTTCGTCGTCGACCATCAGCTCGTGGAACTGGTCCGGAGAGGGGTTGACAGACATACCCACCTGTATACTTCCGACCCGGATAAACTGGGCCGTTACCTCAACCTCACCCCTACGGCGTCGGTTCTGTCCGATTTCATCCGGTTCCGAGCTGTCGGCAGCGGCTCAGGAAACATACCCCTGTTAACAGTTATCAAATATATAGGGCCGGTTACTGGTTCAGCTAGAGAGCAGCTAGCAGGATTCCCGCAGCAAATAGCACTGTGTGAGATAATGTCAAACCCATCGAAAAAGGTGCTGCTTCGGGTGGAGATTATCCTAAGACGAACCAGAGCTTCCACAGATCACCTTTAGCGTCATGAGAATGTCGCCTCGGAGTACATATCAAAAGCATTAAGACTCGCTGGCTAATGTCACTTTAAAAAGAAGTAAGCGCATTTCTCCTCGTAGTGTCCGAGCTACGATGAGGATGCTAATACTTCCCGATCCCAGAAACCAATGAATTACAGGAGTTTCGACCATCTCAGTGCTGACACGCAGGAGTGGATCGTCGATCTACCAGACGACCTGGATCTGATCGTCGGAATACCGAGAAGCGGGATGCTAGTGTCGAACTTACTTTCGCTGCATCTCAATCTCCCGCTGACAGATATCGACGGGTTGCGGGAGGGCAGGCTCCTACAGACGGGGGAACGGTACGACGGTAAGTTCGACCTCTCGGAGTTCTCGACGATACTCGTCGTCGACGACACCGTCTACACCGGCAGCGAAATGACCGCCGCGCAGTCGACGATCGACGGCCTGGATCTGTCCGCGGACGTGTACTACGGCGCTGTGTACGTTGACGAGGGCTCCGAGCGGTTCGTCGATACGTACGCCCAGACCCTGCCGTTCCCGAGAGTATTCGAGTGGAACATGATGCACCACGACTTCCTCGTGGACTCCTGTGTCGACCTTGACGGTATCCTCTGTCGTGACCCGACGCCCGAAGAGAACGACGACGGGCCGAAATACCGGGAGTTTATTTCCACTGTCGATCCGATCTGTGTCCCCTCGGTGAAAATCGGGCAGATCGTCACCTGCCGACTGGAGAAGTATCGCAGCGAGACCGCCGCCTGGCTCGACGAGCACGGAATCGAGTACGACGAACTGGTGATGATGCAGTACCCGGACAAGGCCACACGGGTCGCCGCGGGCAACCACGGCGAGTACAAGGCCGAGGTGTACGGGTCTTCGGACGCCAAGCTGTTCATCGAAAGCTCACACTCCCAGGCCCGAACAATCGCTATGCAGACCAACAAACCCGTCTACAGCAAGGAGCAAAACCGAATGCTCCAGCAGGGGTATCTGACCCGCGTCGCCAGAAACGGCCGGATGTCCATCGAGGCCGTCAAATCCGACCCGCTCAGGTACGTCGATCAGCTCAGGTCAGACCCAGTGGACTTCGTCAAGCGGGCCTCGTCGGTGTTTCTGTGACGATCTGGGCGCGAGAGTATCCTAAATAGATCATAAACACATCGCTTCGGACGGACAAAGCAAGAACGCTCATTTCGACTCACAGGGGCGGATTAAGGGGGCTTGATGCTGTTTTACCAGAAGGTAGGAGTATATGGTTAAAACAGGAAGTTTCAACTAACCGAATTTTTTATTACCGGAGAGTAGACATTTCTCTATTGACAAGTATATTAAGGCCTTTCAAGAGGATGAATTGTGGTGAGGGGCCTGCTGGTCGCCACGGTGTAAGACAATGAACTACAGAAGCTTCGGTCATCTCAGTTCCGATACACGTGAATGGGTTGTCGACTTACCAAGTGATCTGGACCTGATCGTCGGGGTCCCGAGAAGTGGGATGCTCGTCTCGAATCTGTTGTCGCTCTATCTCAACGTACCAATGACCGACGTTGAGGGACTCAAAGAAGGGCGGCTTCTCCCAGCGAGGGACGATAACGTCCGTGAGTTCAATGTCGCAAACTTCTCGAAAATACTGGTTGTTGATGACACAGTCGCCAGCGGGGGCACGATGACTGAGATCCAAGAGACTGTTGAGTCGCTTGACATCTCGGCTGAGACGTACTACGGCGCGGTATACGTCGATCTTGGTTCCGAACATTTCGTCGACACCTACGCCGAAGTACTCACCACACCACGCGTCTTCGAGTGGAACATGATGCATCACGGGTATCTCGCCGAATCCTGTGTCGATCTAAGCATACTCTGTGAGCCATCAGCGTCGCTGGACAACGACGACGAACCGAACTATCAAGCGGTCCTCAGGACAGCCGAACCAAAGTCTGTGCCGTCGGTAAAGATCGGATGGATTGTGACCTCCCAGCCAGAACAGTACCGCGAGGAAACCGAAACCTGGCTTGATGCACATGGAATTGAGTACGGCGACCTCATCATGATGGGCCACCCCGACAGGAATAGCCATATCGCTGCGGGAAACCGCGGAGAATACAAAGCTAGCGTGTATCACTCAAGTGATGCAAGGCTGTTCATTGCGGACTCATACGTGCAGGCGCTGACAATCGCTCGGAAGACGAGTAAGCCAGTGTACAGCAAAGAGCGGAACGTAATGCTTCGGCAAGGCTATTTGAGCCGAGTGGCCAGAGGTGCCCGTACCTCAATAGCAACCGCGCAGTCAGACCCCCTCTACTACGCCAACAGATTCAGATCGAACCCGGTCGAATTTTCCAAACGAGTACTCTCAAACTTTTTGTAGCAGACAGCGGGAAACAGTTCCAAGCAGAACCACAACGGGATTTTTGTTATGGGAAAGCAGTCACAGCAGGACGGTACGGTCGCCAATCAGGGTAGCAGCTTTTCCTCGTGCACCCTGATATTCGCCTGCCGCGGCAGCCGCTTTTTATCAGGTTTCCTAGCACGCATCGTTCGCTGCGGGACCTAGCAGAAAAGCTAGCACGAAGAGTTACACCTCAGTCTCGCTACGGGACCATTCGCGCAAAAACGTGGGGAAAAAGCCGTCCCTCGCTCCGCTCGGGACGATCTACGCCTGCTCAGCTAACCACACGAGCAGCCCCTTCTGAGCGTGTCGGCGGTTCTCCGCCTGGTCCGGCAGCCACTTTTTCCGCGTCGGGTCGTTCACTGCGTTCACGACCACTCGCGCAAAAACGTGGGGAAAAAGCCGTCCCTCGCTTCGCTCGGGACGATCTACGCCTGCTCAGCTAACCACGCGAGCAGCCCCTTCTGAGCGTGTAGGCGGTTCTCCGCCTGGTCCCAGACGACAGCGTTGTCCGACTCGATGGCGTCGTCGGTGACCTCCTCGCCGCGGTGGGCGGGCAGGCAGTGCATGAACGGCCGGTCCCCGAGCAGGTCCGTCGTGATCTGGAACCCCTCGAAGTCTTCGAGTTTCTGGCCGCGCTGGTCCTCCTGTCCCATGCTGACCCACACATCGGAGTACACCACGTCCGCGCCAGCCACGGCGGCCTCTGGGTCATGGGTCGTCTCAGGCGCGTTACCGAAGCCGGCGGCACGGTCGGCCACATCATCAGAGATGCCGTAGCCATCGGGCGTGGCGACAGTGAGGTCGAGGCCGACCATCGCCGCGCCGATGACGAAGGACTGGCAGACGTTGTTACCGTCGCCGACCCACGCCACGGAAACGTCCTCGAAGTCGCCGAACCGCTCTCGGATGGTCAGCAGGTCGGCGAGCGTCTGGCAAGGGTGGGCGTCGTCGGTCAAGCCGTTGATGACCGGAACTTCGGCGTACTCGGCCAGTCCCTCCGCGTCCGCATGGTCGAACACGCGGGCCATGATGAAATCGACGTAGCGCCCGAGCGCACGGGCGGTGTCTTTCACCGGTTCGCCATGGCCCAGATGGATGTCGTCGGGGCCGAGAAAGACGGCGTGGCCGCCCAGTTGCGTCATCCCCGTCTCGAAGGACACTCGGGTCCGCGTCGACGGCTTCTCGAATATCATGCCGAGCGTCTGCTGGTCGAGCAGGTCGCTCGTACTCCCCTCGCCGTGGTCGGCCTTGATGGCCGCGGCGCGGTCGAGGACGGTCGTCAGTTCGTCGGTCGTGAGGTCGTCGACGTCGAGTATATCCATCTCAGTCCTCCAGCAGGCGTTCGGTCGCGGTTTCGAGCACCGCGACAGAGCGGTCGTATTCGTCGAGCGGGAGGTGCTCGTTCGGTGCGTGGTCGAGGTCCGAATCGCCAGGCCCGTATGTCACCATGGGGCAGTCCCACGTCTTCGCGTAGACGTTCATGTCGCTGGTGCCGGTCTTGCGAAGCAGCGTGGGCTCGCCACCCTGCTGCCGGATGGCGGCCCGGAACGCCCGGGCGGCGCTGGTTCGGGGGCTCTGCATCACCGGTTCGACCTTGTCGTCCCAGTTGACCGTGCCGTTCTCCAGAAACCCGTCGGCGATTTCGCGGATTTCGCCGGTGCTGTACTCCGGCGGGACGCGCAGCTGGACGTCCATCGTCGCTTCGACGCTCAGCCCGTCGCTCGATGTCCCGCCGTTGAACTCGACCGGCTTGCAGGTGACGCGCTCGAAGACGGGGTGCCACTCATCGGTGGCGAACTCGTCGTCAACCGACGACCACCAGTCGATAGCGTCCTGAATGGCGTTGTTCTCCGGGCGCGAAGAGTGGCCGGACTCGCTGGTGGCGACGTAGGTCCCGGCCAGCAGGCCACGATAGCCCAGCGTGATGCCCTCCCAGCCGGAGGGTTCGCCGTTAATGACGGTGCCGGGTGTCGACTCGCGGTCCTTGACGAGGAATCGAGCGCCTTTCGAATCGACTTCCTCGCCGACGACGCCGACGAACGAAGCGCCGGTGCGGACGGCGGCGACGGCCATCGCACACAGCGGCCCTTTCGCGTCGACGCTGCCGCGGCCCCAGAGCACGTCGCCCTCGTCGGTCTCCTCGACGCGGACCGGGATGTCGCCCGGGACGGTGTCGATGTGGGAGGTGAGCAGGACGCCGTCGTCCGCCGGAGCCCGGACGTTACCGACCTCGTCGAGCCACGCCTCGCGGCCGTGTGCCTCGAAAAACTCGACCAGTCGCTCGGCCGCCTCCGTCTCGTTCCGCGAGACCGACGGGATGCGGACAACCGCTTCGAGGAGGTCACGTGCCTCGGTGTCAGCCTCAGGCGTCGCAGTTTCGCTCATCCCACCACCTCCGCCATCGCGTCGACGACGGCGTCGGCGTGGTCCTTGTCAATGGTCAGTGGCGGGAGGAGGCGGATAACCGTGCGGCCGGCCGGCAGCGCGAGCACCTGATGGTTCAACGCGAGCTTTTTCAGCGCCGCGTTCGCACCGCGGCCAACCTCGACGCCGATCATCAGCCCCTCACCACGAATGTCCCGCACGTCGTCGCCGATAGCCGCTTCCAGTTCGGTCAGGAGGTAGTCGCCGATGACGGCGGCGTTGCCGGGCACCGAGTCCTCGATGATGGTCGAGACTGTTGCACCGGCGGCCGCCGAGATGACCGGGCCGCCGGAGAACGTCGAGGCGTGGGAGCCGTAGTCCTCGGCGATCCAGTCCCGGCACAGCGTTGCCCCGATGGGGAGGCCGTTACCGAGCCCCTTCGCCGCGGTTATCATGTCCGGCGCAACGGCAGCACGTTGGGAGTTCCACAGCGCACCGGTCCGTCCCATCCCGGTCTGGACCTCATCAAAGATGAGTGCTGCCCTGGCGTCCTCGGTAATCTCCCGGGCGTCTTCGAGGTAGCCGTCCGAGGTGGGGTTGATACCACCCTCGCCCTGAACAGGTTCGACGATGAACGCGGCGGTGTCATCGTCGACGGCCTCAGCAAGCGCCTCGCTGTCGTCGTAGGGGACGAACTCAACGTCGCCGATGAGCGGCTCGTAGGGTTTCTTGTACTTGTTCTTCCACGTGGTCGCTAGCGCGCCCATCGTCCGGCCGTGGAAGCCCTGCATCGTCGCGACGATTTTGGAGTTCCCCGTCGCCGACCGGGCGAACTTCAGTGCGGCCTCGTTGGCCTCGGTCCCGGAGTTACAGAGCCAGGTCTTGTCGATTGGGTCCGGCGCGGTCTTGGCGAGCAGGTCGTACAGCGCCGTCCGTTCGGCGTTCGGGTACGACGCCTGAACGTACGTAATCTTCTCTAGCTGTTCGCTGACGGCGCTCTGGACCGCCGGGTGCTTGTGGCCCAGCGGGACACAGGCGTAGGACGCGCCCATGTCTAGGTACTCTGTGCCGCTGTCGTCGTAGACGTAGGCACCGTCGCCACGTTCGATCTGGATGGGTTTCTCGTTGAAGACGAATCCGCTCATTGTTCCTCCGTCGCTGTCTGGTCTGTGTGCTGTTCGAGTGCGCTCGCATGGACGTGGGTCCCGCCGCCGTCAAGCGCCGAGAGAATCGGTGACTCGGCGTTGGCGTCGGCCACCACGACCTCGGATGCGCCGCCGTCGAGCGCCTCCTCGGCGGCCATGATTTTCCGGCCCATGAACCCCTCGGCGGCGTCTTCGAGTGCATCCCAGTCGGCTGCCGTCTCGACTGAGTCGATAAGCGTCGACGGGTCGTCGGGGTCCGCGTAGACGCCCTCGACATCAGTGAGGAGCACCAGCTGTGCGTCGAGTTCGCTGGCGATGGCCGCCGCCGAGCGGTCGGCGTCGGTGTTGACGGGAATCACTTCACCGTCATCGTCGCCGGCCATTGGCGGTGCCGCGACGGGCGTGTATCCATCGTCGAGTAGCGTCTCCAGCAGGTCGCCGTTGACCTGCTTGATGGTCCCCGAGTGGTCGCCGCGGCGGATCTTCTTTTTCCCGTCCTCGACGACCCGCACTGCGGACTTCCGTGGTCCGTAGAGCAGTTTGCCGTCGACACCGGTGAGACCGACCGCATCGACGCCCTCGCTCTGGAGGCCGGCGACGAGCTGGGTGTTCAGATGCCCGAAGGCCATCTCGAACACCTCCATCGTGGTCTCGTCGGTGAACCGGCCGACGACGCCCGACGGCGTCTCGACGTATTCGGGCTCGACGCCGAGCCGTTCGAGCGTCTCGTCGACTTTGGTGGAGCCGCCGTGTACCACGACGACTTGCTCACCATCGGCCACTAACGATGCCACGTCCGCAAGCGCCCCCGCGGGGTCGACCGCGCGAGCGCCACCGACTTTGATAACGACTGTCATAAGAACTGGGGTCAGGGGTTACGGTGCGCCGACGGGGTGGAGCCCCTGGAACTCCAAGCCCGCCGTCTCTTCGATGCCGAGGGCGACGTTGGCCGCGTGGACGGCCTGTCCCGCCGACCCTTTCATCATGTTGTCGATGGCCGAAAACACGACCAGTCGTTTGTTGCCGGGGTCGAGTTCGAAGCCGACCTCGGCGCGGTTCGTCCCCGCGACCGACTTGGGTTCGGGGTAGCGGTAGACGCCACCACCGCCGGCGACGAGTTCGACGAAGGGTTCGTCCTCGTACTCGCCGCGGTAGGCGCCCCAGAGGTCGCCCTTCGAGACCGGGCCCTCCGGGAAGACGTGGCAGGTCGCGCTCGCGCCGCGGATCATGTCCACCGCGTGGACGGTGAAGGACACGTCGATGCCGAGGAACTGCTGGATCTCGGCCTCGTGGCGGTGTCCCGTCGGCGCGTACGGACGGACGACGCCCGAGCGCTCGGGGTGGCTGGAGGCCTCGCCGCCGCCGGCTCCGCCCTCGCTTGACCCGACCTTCACGTCGACGACGACCTGCTCGTCGCCGGAGAGGATGTCGGCCTCGAACAGCGGGAGCAGGCCCAGAATCGTCGCCGTGGCGTTACAGCCGCCAGAGGCGATGAGGTTCGCGCCTTCGAGATTGTCACGGTTGAGTTCCGGCAGCGCGTACTCGCTCTGTTCGAGCAGTTCCGGGCGTGTATGTCCGTCGTACCACTCGTCGTACTGGGCCTCACTCTCGAGGCGGAAGTCCGCCGAAAGGTCGACGACCGTGCCGGCTGCGTCCTGGAACGCGTCGATCTGTTCCATCGAGACGCCGTGGGGCGTCGCGGCGAACAGCACGTCGACCGATTCCAGGTCCGACGGCGAGGAAAACCGCAGGTCTGAGTGGCGAAGGTTCGGATGTGAATGCCCGATGGTCTTGTTCTCCTTCGAGCGGCTGGTCGCCTGCGCCAGTTCGAACTCGGGATGGCCGTCAAGCAGGCGAAGCAGTTCCCCACCGGTAAAGCCGGAGCCGCCGACGACGCTCGCTGTGTACGTCATGCTGTCACCTCGGCGTCAGTCTCGGTCGCCGCCTTCTGTTCGAGCCAGTCGACGACCTTCGCCGGCACGTCCACGTCGGTAACCTCGTTCAGCGCCTTGAACTCGACAGTGTGGTTGACCTCGTGGACCGTGTAGTCATCGAACTCGCGCGTTCGCTGCTCGCCTTGCTCACGGCTGTCGCCGTTCGCGTCCTGGGTGTCGCTTTGCGACACCCCGACCTCCATCAGGTCAATACCGAGCAAGCCGCCACCGACCGCGTCGGAAGCCTTCTCGACTAGTTCCAGCGCGCGGTCGTCCAGTTCGAACTCGTTGGTCTCTGCGCCCTTGGCAGCGTTGGTGAGCCAGTGGTCTGAGGAGCGGACCATCGCCGCAATGGGCTCGCCGTCGACAGCCAGCACGCGCATGTCGCGGCCGGGCTTTTCCACGAACTCCTGTACGTAGAAGATCTTGTGCTCGTAGTGGCCAAGTGTCTCCTTGTGTTCGAGGATAGCCTCAGCGGCCGAGCGGGAGTCGATCTTCGCCATCAGACGACCCCACGAGCCGACAACGGGTTTGAGGACGCAGGGGTAGCCGAACTTCTCGATGGATTCCAGCGCGGCGTCCTTCGTGAACGCCACGTCGGTGTTGGGCGTCGGCACGCCAGCGGCCTCTAACGCAAGGCTGTTGTTGACCTTGTCCGCACAGGTGTCGGCGACCTCGGGGCCGTTGACGACCGGCACGCCGTAGGCCTCCGCGAACTTCGTCGCATACACGCTGCGACTGGTCGCCAGGCAGCGGTCAACGACGATGTCCAGATCCTCGAAGGCCTTGGGGGCCTCGTGGATGTTGAACTGCTGTTTGCGAACGTCTATCTTCTCGATCTCGTGGTCGCGCTCGCGCAGTTCCGACAGGAGGAGCTTCTCGTCCCGGCGGATGCGCGAGTAGAGGAGTCCGACTTTCATACTGAGTCCTCCGTGGGTTCGCGGCTCGCAGCGCCGAGCGCCACGGTCACGTACGGCGTCGAACGCCGCGCCACCGCGAACACCTCACTCACCCCAGTCCTCTTCGAGCTCGGGTGCGCTGTCGAGCTCGACGGGGTCGGCGCCGACGACTTCCAGCTCGGCACCACAGGTAGCACAGTCAACGATCTCTCCGACTTCGAGGTTGTCGTGCAGGGACACGTCCGCCCCACACTCGATGCATTCTGCCATTGTAGTTCATCCTGTGACAGGGACCCACTTAAAGCCTTCGAACATGTCAGAATAGTTTAACAACATATACTGCCCTCTAATCGTATCAAAGCTCCAAATCCGCCACGTTTCCGAGTCGTGTATCAGAAGTATGGTATAATTGTCCCGCGAGGGGACGGTGGTCGTTCAGACATATCGGTCCACCTCCGTCTGGCGGCGGTCAGTCGCCTGTGAAACCGCCTGCCGGCGGTCAGTCAGTGCCTCGCTGTCGGCGGCGAGGGCATCTTCCGCTACCGACACCTGGTCGGCGACGGCGTCGGGGGCCGGGCCACCGCGAGAGTCCCGCATCGCGACACTTTCCGCTGGGTCGAGTGCGTCCGCCAGCGCGTCGCGGTCGACGTAGGCTGACAGGGGTTCGCCCAACACGTCCTCGGCAACGGCCGACAGCGCCTCGTAGTCGGGCGCGTTTTCCTCGGGCCCCAGACCGGCGGCGGCCTCAGCAACGACCTCGTGGGCCGTGCGGAACGGCACACCGGCCATCGCCAGCAGGTCGGCCACGCCAGTCGCCGTCGCAAACCCATCAGTCGCCGCCGCTTCGAGCGTCTCGGCGGGCCAGTCGGCGGTCGCGACCGCGCCGGCGGCGACTGCCACGCTCTCGGTGACGCTGTCGATGGCGTCCCAGGTGTGGCGGCCGGCGCGCTGGAGGTCACGGTTGTACGCCCGGGGCTGGCCTTTCAGGTTGGTCAGCAGGCCGTTCAGCCCGCCAACAGCGTCGCCCGTGCGTCCACGGACCAGTTCCAGCGTGTCGGGGTTCTTCTTCTGGGGCATGATTGAGGACGTCGAGGCGTAGTCGTCGTCAAGGTCGACGTGACCCTTGCTCGCCATCACGACCACGTCCTCGGCCAGCCCCGACAGATTCGTCGCCAGCGTAGCGACGGCGCTGGTCGTCTCGACGAGGAAATCACGCGTCGCCGAGGCGTCCATCGAGTTCTCCGCCACCGAGTCGAACCCGAGCAGTTCCGCCGTGCGCTCGCGGTCCACGTCGAAGGGCGTCCCCGCGAACGCGGCCGACCCCAGCGGGTTCTGATTGACGCGCTCGTAGGCATCCAGCAGCCGCGCAGTGTCGCGCTGGAGTGCCTGCTCGTAGGACAGCACCCAGTGGGCGACCGTCGTCGGCTGGGCGGGCTGGAGATGCGTGTAGCCCGGCATCACCGTTTCGCGTTCGGCACGAGCCACCTCGATGAGTTGCTCGCGGGCACCGATGACGGTCTCAACGAGGTCCAAAATGTCCTCACGCAGACGGTAGCGGATGCAGGCCGCCACTTCGTCGTTGCGCGAGCGGGCGGTGTGCATCTTCCCGCCCGACTGCCCAACGCGCTCGATGACCGCGCTCTCGATGGCCTCGTGCACGTCCTCGCCGTCGGGTAGTGCGCCGTGGCCCGCGTCTTCCACGTCCGCCAGCGCGGCCAGCACCTCGCCGGCCGTCTCGCGGTCGATTATCTCCTGTTCGGCCAGCATCACGACATGGGCGCGGTCGACCGCGAGGTCGGCCGCGAAGATGCGCTGGTCGTCGGACAGCGAGGAAAGGAACGACCGGGCGGGCCCGCCCGCGAAGCGGTCCCGGCGGACGACCGTCTCGTCGTGGTCGTCAGCGTGTGCCGTCTCGTGGTCCTCGCCGTCGCTCATTCGCTTACTCCTCCGTGTCCTCGTTCGCGGCGTGGTCGCCGCTGCCGTCTGTCACGGCGGCCCCTTTCTTCGCGTCGTCCAGAATCTTGTTCGCGAGGCGGGACTGGAAGCCGTGGTACTTCGCGACGCCGGTCGCGTCCTGCTGGGTGATACCACCGGAGACATCCTCCTCGTTGAACGAGGCCGCCGACTCGCTGTAGACGGCGTAGTCAGACTCGCGCGAGACTGGGCGGCAGTGACCGCCTTCGAGTTTGACCGTGACGGTCCCGGTAACGCGCTCGTTGGTGTCGTCGATGAACGCTTCGAGCGCGCCCGTCAGCGGCGCGTCGACGAGGCCCTGATATGCCTTCTGGGACCATTCCTGATCGACCTGGGCCTTGAACTGGCGCTCTTCCTGCGTGAGGACGAGGCCCTCAAGCGCCTCGTGAGCCGTCAGCAGCACCGTCGCTGCGGGGTGTTCGTAGTTCTCGCGGACTTTCAGCCCGAGCATGCGGTCCTCCATCATGTCCGTGCGACCGATACCGTGGGCACCCGCCTGCGCGTTGAGTTGTTCGATGAGTTCGACGCCGCCGAGTTCCTCGCCATCGACGGCAACGGGAACGCCGTCTTCAAATTCGACCTCGACGAGTTCAGCGTCCTTGTCCGAGGGGTTCTCGGTCCACTTGTAGATGTCGTCGGCTGGGATAGTGCTCGGGTCTTCGAGTTCGGAGCCCTCGATGGAGCGGCTCCAGAGGTTCGTATCGATTGAGTAGCGGCCGCCGTCGCCGCCCTCGACTGGCAGGCCCTTTTCCGCGGCGTACTCGTTTTCCCACTCGCGGGTGAGCCCGAGTTCGCGGACCGGCGCGATGACATCGAGGTCGGAGTCGCGCCAGACGGACTCGAAGCGGAGTTGGTCGTTGCCCTTGCCGGTACAGCCGTGTGCGACGGCCGAACAGCCCTCCTCTTCGGCAACCGAGAGGATGGCTTTGGCGATGACCGGGCGCGCGAGAGCGGTCCCGAGCGGGTAGCCCTGGTAGTCGGCGTTAGCCTTGACGGCCTCCATACAGAGGTCCGCGAACTCCTCTGTGGCGTCGACGACGTGCTGTTCAACGCCCAGCGCCTCGGCGGTCTCCTCCGCCTCCTCGAACTCGTAGTCGGGCTGGCCAACGTCGACGGTGACGCCGATGACCTCGTCGTAGCCGTACTCTTCTTTCAGCAGCGATACGCAAACTGTCGTGTCGAGCCCGCCCGAGAAGGCGAGCGCGACGGTTCCGTTTCCTTCTGGCATGGATGTATTCTGGATTGGTTCCGTGGTGTGCCTGTCGGTTTCTCGATCAAACGACATATCGAGTATCCCATCGAACCGACGACGACGGCGTCTAGCGACGAAGCGAACCTGTCAATTGAAGAGTAAGTAGTAGTGGGCCTAGAAACGGCCCGGTCGTCGTCGTCGTGGGGAGAAACGAAGGGACCCCTCGCTGTCCGCAGCGAGTATCGTGGAAAGAGGGGTCCGCGTCATGTACTTTCTGCTGTGTGACTCGGGTACTAATAGCTTCCGTGTTCGCAGTGGCGTGTGTATTGACAACAAACACATAGCCTCAGGCGTCCGTGAATCGCCGTTGTGGCCAGTAGCGACACACACCGGCGTGTACAGCGTATAAACAGTGTCTTCGCTGTCTCGCGCTATCGGCCAGCGTCAGTAGTGTTGTACCCGCCGCCGGTCGGCGGCTCGGTTTCCCTAGTGTCAGTGGCTGTCTCATTGGTCGGCGTGGCAGCAGTATCGTCGGTCCGTTCACCTGGCTGGGTCCCGTCCTGCTCTGCACCCGGACGGTTGTCCACTTCGGTTCGGTTCGCCACGTCGCCGCCGCGGTCGCTGGCAACGTCAGGTCGAGTCTGCTGCCCGACGTTCGGGCCGGCGATACCCTGTGCGATAGCGGCGACTTCCGGTCCGCTCAGTTCACTCGCGCGCTGTGAGAGGGTCGTGATCGCCGTCGCATTGATCCCCCTCTGTTCCAGCACTTCGGTGGGGAGCTGGCTGGCGGTTTCGTTCGTTTCGGTAGCCAGTCGCTGGACGTTCTTCGTCTCCGCGTGGAGCTGAGCGGCCTTCGCTCGGTACTCGCCCTCGCTCATCGAGCCGTTCTCACGGGCTTGCTCCAGCGCCTGCTTGCGCTGTTGGAGTTCTTCGAGTCGGGCCTCAGAGTCGTTCACCTGCTCGGCGACGACAGACGCCTTCGCATCGTCAGTGTTCGCCTGTGCGATGCGGACCCCGAACGTCCGTGACTGGACCTCGCCGTCAAGTTCAGCTTCCTGCACGCTGACGACGCCCGCCAGCTGTGCGCCGGGGGCCGTCGCGTTCCCGTTGGCCTGTTCGGTCACCGCTTCCGTTTCCTGCGCCATCGTTGCGGCGGGCACTGCGGCGAGTGTGCTCACCACGAGCAGCAACGCCAGCAAGACCGGGGTAGCTCGTCTCATTCTATCCAGTACTTGTCCACCCAAGACCCTATAAATAGGCGTCAGTGATGCCGGGTTAGCGCCGATTAAGCCGAATTAAAACCGCAATACTGCGCTCGTACCAACCGAGAGGGGGCGGTGAACGGTCGGTGCCTTTATTACTGTGTTTCGTCACCGCTGTCGGTTCCGTCGCCCTCGCCGCCGTCGCCACCAGTCACGTCGGTGTCCGGCAGCGTCACCACGTTCTCTCGGCCGATACGGAACGTCTCGACCTTGTCCTCGTCGCGCAAGCCGCCGATGACCTGACTTGTCTTGGCGTCGGTCCAATCGAGTTCGCCGGCCACCTGCTGTTGTTTGAGCCGCCCGCCGTTCGATTCGAGCAGTTGCAGGACCTGCTCCTCGTTGCTCAGGAGTTCAGCCGGCGGCGTGCCAGCGTCGGCGTCGGTGCCGGCGGCGGCTTCCGATTCTGAATCGTCCGAGGCGACCATCGACGCCGGCGGCTCGGCCGGCTCACCGCCGCCGAGGATGCCGTATCGTCGAAGGGCGTATGCCCCGGCGACGATGCCGACCAGCGTGAGAAGTCCGCCGACGAGGAGGCCGTTCGATCCGCTGTCACCACCGGCGCTGTCCTCTGGGCTGACGACCACTCGCGGCTCACTTTCCCCGAACGTCTGTTGGCCGCGCCAAGTGACAGAGGCGTTCTGCCGTTCGTCGGCCTGTGGCGCGACAGAGTCCGCCTGATAGTCTGCTGGCCAGCGGACAGTCAGTGAGGTCTCGCTGTCCAGAAACAGACCCGAAAGTGCGTCGCCGATTTCGAGGCGGTCACTGGAGACGCCAGCGAAGTTCGTCCACTGGAACCGGTAGGTGATGACGCCGTACGTCTGGCCAAACGTCTCCTCGCGTGCATTCACGGTGACGTTCTCGATAGCCATCTCGCGGCCAGTCGCGTTCTCCGCGGCCCCAGCAGTGCGTTGCATCCGGTTCTTAAATCGGTCCGTGTACGCTGCGGGGTTTGTCTGGATATCGGCACGTAGGTCCTCGAAGGCCTGCGTGGCGTTGTCGTCGTCCAGCCGGATTCGGTAGGCAACCGTCCAGTCAGCGGTCCCGTCAGTGTCTACGTCAGCGGTCATGACGACCACGTCCGCGTCGACGGACTGCTGGCCGAGGCTACCGAACCCGACGCCGGTCGCTGTCGGGACAAGCAGTGCTACTGCGACGAATACGACTACCAGCGTTCCAGCGCTCCGGCCCATCCTACCGCGGCTACCTTCTCAGCAGGTATATCGTTTATTGCCGATTGTGTAAGCTGATAGTCAGCGGCCTTACATCCCATGCCGCATCTCTGACGGGGCCTGAATCACCGGTCGCTGTGGCCACAAGGGGTTTGCCCCGTGAGGGAGTCCGGTTGAGCATGGACAGAGCGAAACTCGACGTGGACACCCTGCTGAAGATTGTCCTCGTCCTCATTGTCGTCTGGTTGGTGCTCGAGGTACTCGATACGGCACTCGGACTGTTGACTGGCCTGCTCGGCATACTTCAGCCGTTCCTCGGCGTGATTCTAGTCGTCCTCATCGTCCTGTGGCTGGTCGACCGGCTGTAGGACCACGCTCTTTTTGCCCGCAGCGGGCGACCCGCTCACTGTGTACAGCATCAACGTCCCGCTTCCGTCAGAAGTCACGTCGCTAGCGGCCGACCTCGCGACGGACCTGCCGCTCGCACAGCGACGGGGACGGGGCGAACACACGCTGGTCGCCAAGCGACTGGGCAACGGCGACCACACAGCCTACGCGCGGCTGGAAGCGCAGGGACGCGAGGCGCTTCGCGGCCAACCGACGTTCGAGGCCCAGATTGCGGGCGTCGAGCAGTTCGAAACGGCTGTGACTGGTCCCTCGCCGGTGGTGTATCTCGCCGTCGAAAGCCCCGGACTAGTCGACCTGCACGAGCGACTCTGTGATCGGTTCGACCCGGTCGACGAGATGGAAGGAGGGGAGTACATCCCGCACGTAACCGTTGCCCGCGGCGGGGACCGGGACGCGGCTGCACGGCTGGTCGAACGGGACATCGAACCTATCCGGTGGACCGTCGACGAGCTCACCTTCTACGACGCCGACCGGAACCAGCCGGTCAGCCGGGTATCGTTGCCGGCATAGGCCGGACGGTCGGCTGTTCCGGCGCAATGGCGAACAGGCGGCACGCGTCGGTCCCGGCGCGGTGTGCCGCACGACTGCTATGCGCGCCGGACAGTAGCTACGTCACAGCGGCCGTGGTTTCGGCTTTGGATATAAACGATTGGACCGAAAGCAACGCTTTTGGAGCGGCCTGCCATCCACTACAGATATGGATTACCGCGAAGTCGACAGTACGTCCGAGTTCGTCTGCCGACTGGAGCACGGTGGGGACTGGCGCGCGCAGATCGAGGCCTTCGCGGACGAACAGGGCATCGACGCCGGCTTTTTCTACGGGCTTGGGGCAGTGCAGGACGCGGAACTCATGTTCTACGACCAGGACCGGACCGAATACGACTCGCTGACCTTCGATGAACCGCTTGAGGTCGCCGCCTGTATGGGTAATATCTCGCATCTCGACGGGGAGCGGTTCGCCCATACGCACGCCGTCCTCTCGCGGCCCGACGGCGAGGCGGTCGCCGGCCACCTGAACGCCGGTACCGTCTGGGCGGGTGAACTGTACGTCCGCGGGTTCGATACGGAACTCCAGCGGGAGCACGACGAGCCGACCGACCTGGACCTCTGGAATATCTAAGATGCGGGAGGCCGACGAACAGTACTTCGAAACGCTCGAAACCCAGCTCGAAGCCGCCTTCGACGTCGCCGAGCGGGCTAAAGAGCGCGGTGGCGACCCGAAGCCAGAAGTCGAGATTCCGACCGCCCGTGACATGGCCGACCGAGTCGAGAACATCCTCGGCATCGACGGTGTTGCTGAGCGAGTGCGGGAACTGGAAGGACAGATGTCCCGCGAAGAAGCCGCACTGGAACTGGTCGAGGACTTCGTGGAGGGGACTGTCGGCGACTACGACAGCCGCGAGGGGAAAGTCGAGGGCGCGGTCCGGACTGCCGTCGCGCTGCTGACTGAAGGCGTCGTCGCCGCCCCTATCGAGGGCATCGACCGCGTGGAACTGCTGGAGAACGACGACGGGACGGAGTTCATCAACGTCTACTACGCCGGCCCGATTCGCTCTGCCGGCGGGACAGCGCAGGCACTCTCGGTGCTGGTCGCCGACTACGCTCGTGCGCTGCTGGGCATCGACCAGTACAAGGCCCGCGAGGAAGAGATCGGTCGCTACGCCGAGGAGATCGACCTCTACGACAAGGATACCGGCCTCCAGTACTCGCCAAAGGAGAAGGAGACGAAGTTCATCGCCGAGAACATGCCCATCATGCTCGACGGCGAGGCGACCGGCGACGAGGAGGTGTCGGGCTACCGGGACCTCGAACGCGTCGACTCGAACTCCCCGCGGGGCGGGATGTGTCTGGTGCTGGCAGAGGGCATCGCGCTGAAAGCGCCGAAGATCCAGCGCTACACCCGGAACCTAGACGAGGTCGACTGGCCGTGGCTCCAGGACCTCATTGACGGGACCATCGGCAAGGACGAAGCGGACCAAGAGGACGGCTCGGAAGACGCGAACAGCGACGACGGTGGTGATGGCGCGGACAACGACGACGGGGACGACGCTGAGGAGGAGGCTGGACCGCCGCGGGTCGACCCCGCCGACAAATACCTCCGGGACCTCATCGCCGGCCGCCCGGTGTTCTCCCACCCGTCGAAGGCGGGCGGGTTCCGCCTTCGCTACGGCCGGTCGCGTAACCACGGCTTCGCGACCGCCGGCGTCCACCCGGCGACGATGCATCTCGTCGACGACTTCCTCGCGACCGGAACTCAGATCAAGACCGAGCGGCCGGGGAAGGCTGCTGGCGTCGTGCCAGTCGACACCATCGAGGGGCCGACCGTGCGCCTGGCCAACGGCGACGTGCGGCGCATCGACGACGCCGAGGAGGCACTGGCAGTCCGCAACGGCGTCGAGAAGATACTCGACCTCGGTGAGTATCTGGTCAACTACGGCGAGTTCGTCGAGAACAACCATCCGCTCGCACCGGCCTCCTACACCGTCGAGTGGTGGGAGCAGGACCTCGACGCCGCCGGCGCGGACGTGCAGGCGATGCAGGACTCGCCCCACATCGACCTCGCCGACCCGAGCGCCGAGGAAGCTATCGAGTGGGCGACCGAGTACGACGTCCCGTTGCATCCGAAATACACCTACCTCTGGCACGACGTGAGCGTCGACCAGGTGTGTGCGCTCGCCGCCGCCGTCGAGGACGCACAGGTCGCGCAGGCCGACGGTGCGTACGCCGACCCAGAGATGGACGGCACAGCGGGCGACGCACACAGTGACGACGGCGCGCTCGTCCTGTCACGGAGCGACGCCGTCCAGCAGACGCTGGAACACCTACTCATCGAGCACACCCAAGACGAGGACACGATTACGGTCACCGACTGGGTACCGCTGGTACGGACACTGGGGTTCTCCCGGTCACTAGAGCGGGACTGGACACCGTCGGACCTCTCCGAGCACGCGCAGACCTACGGCGAGAGCGAGTCGGTCGACGCCATCGGCGTTGCCGAAGACGCCGAGCAAGAAGACGGTCAGAACGCCATCAAAGCGGTCAACGAGATCGCGCCGTTCCAGGTCCGGGAGCGTGCCCCAACCCGCATCGGCAACCGGATGGGCCGTCCCGAGAAATCAGAGCGTCGGGACCTCTCGCCGGCCGTCCACACGCTCAGCCCCATCGGCGAGGCCGGCGGGGCACAGCGAGACGTGGCCAAGGCGACGAAACACGCCGACGACATGAGCGACACGCCCGGCCGCGTCGAAGTCGAAGTAGCCCGGCGGCGCTGTCCCGACTGCGGGACCGAGACCCACCAGGCGGGCTGTCCCGACTGTGGCGGGACCACCGAACCGGTGTACGTCTGTCCCGACTGCGAAGCCGAGGTCGAGCGCGACGAGTCCGGCCGCGCGGAGTGTTCCCGGTGTGAGACGCTCGCCTCGCCGACCCAGTACAAGGTGCTCGACCTGCAAGAAGCGTATCGGGACGCCCTGCAGAACGTCGGCGAGCGCGAGACGGCCTTCGAGCAACTGAAAGCGGTCAAGGGGCTCACCTCCGAGGAGAAGGTCCCGGAGCCGATGGAGAAGGGTATCCTCCGGGCGAAACACGACGTGTCGGCGTTCAAGGACGGCACGGTCCGCTACGATATGACGGACCTACCGGTGACGGCGGTCCGAGCCTCGGAACTGGATGTCTCTGCCGAGCGACTACGAGGACTGGGCTACACAGAGGACATCCACGGCGACCCGCTGACCCACGAGGACCAACTGGTCGAGCTAAAGGTACAGGATATCGTCCTCTCGAACGGCGCGGCCGAGCACATGCTCCAGACTGCCCGCTTCGTCGACGACCTTCTAGAGCAGTACTACGGGCTGGAGCGGTTCTACGAGTTCGACGACCGCGAGGACCTCGTCGGCGAACTCGTGTTCGGAATGGCCCCCCACACCAGCGCGGCGACGGTCGGCCGCGTGGTCGGCTTCACCTCCGCCGCCGTCGGCTATGCGCATCCGTACTTCCACGCCGCCAAGCGACGGAACTGCTTCCATCCGGACACCCGGCTGTGGTACGAGGATGAGGATGGCAACTGGGAATACGGCACCATCGAGGAACTGGTCGAAAACCGGCTGCACGACCCCCAAGAGGACGACTTCGGAACGCTCGTTCAGGAGTTAGACGGCGACCTCACGGTGTCATCACTTGGCGAAAACGGCCCCTGTCGCCAGCCCGTCGACGCCGTCTCGAAACACCCCGCGCCGGACCACCTCGTGGAAGTAACCGTTGGCGACCGGACGCTCCGGGTCACGCCCGACCACACGATGCTCCGGGCCGGTCCCGACGGGATCGAGGAGGTCCCGGCCAGCGATTTAGCCGCCGGCGACGACCTCCCTGCCTACGACGGCGGCGAGACGACCACGATGACGGCACGCGGCGAGGCCTCGACGGCGGCTACCGACGGCGCAGCCCCGACAGACACCGTCGAGGCTGTCGAGTACGTCGAGAGCGACGTGGACTATGTCTACTGTCTCACGGTTGCCGACACGCACCGGGTTGCCGTCGAAGGCACCTACGTCGGCCAGTGCGACGGCGACGAGGACTGTGTGATGCTCCTGATGGACGGCCTGCTGAACTTCTCGAAGTCGTATCTCCCGAACCAGCGTGGCGGCCAGATGGATGCACCCCTGGTGATGTCCTCGCGCATCGACCCCAGCGAGATCGACGACGAGGCCCACAACATGGACATCATGGACGCCTATCCCCGCGAGTTCTACGAGGCCACGCGGGAGATGAAAGACCCGACCGAGGTCGAGGACGTGATGAAAATCGCCGAAGAGACGCTGGGGACCGACCGCGAGTACACCGAGTTCCGCCACACCCACGACACGGCGAACATCGCCGCCGGGCCGGACCTCTCGGCGTACAAGACGCTCGGTTCAATGGAGGACAAGATGGACGCCCAGCTGGAGATTTCCCGAAAACTGCGGGCCGTCGTCGAGAGCGACGTGGCCGAACGCATCATCGAGTACCACTTCCTGCCGGACCTCATCGGCAACCTCCGGGCCTTCTCCAGACAGGAGGTCCGGTGTCTCGACTGCGGGGAGTCGTTCCGCCGCGCGCCACTGACCGGCGACTGCCGGGAGTGTGGCGGCCGCGTCAACCTCACCGTCCACGAGGGGTCGGTCAACAAGTACATCGACACAGCCATCCGCGTCGCCGACGAGTTCGGCGCACGGGACTACACGAAACAGCGGCTCAAGATACTGGAACGGAAGATTGAGTCGGTATTCGAGAACGACCACAATAAACCCACGAGCCTTGGGGATTTCATGTAACCGGCAATAGTTACAGGTTAACCTCAGACATTGACTGATTGATATTCCCCTCGGTAGGAGCGGCGAGATACGGCTCTATGGCGTCGTAACTCGACCAGCCGCCGAGAGCCATAACGATGCGGGGCGAAACGTTCTCTTCTACCAGCAGGTGATTCGCCCAACATCGCCGGAGATCGTGGCTCGACACCCGCCGGTAATCACCGTCGCCTGTGCTCTCGGCCGCCTGGTCGGCCGCGCGGTCGACCCAATCCTGTACGGTCCGCTTCGCTCTGTCGACGAGCGGCTCACCGTCGGCTATTCCCTTTTCCTGGCGATAGCGGTTGATTTGGGCCTCGAACTCGCGGGGGAGCCATGTCTCTCGGTGCTTACCCCCAGAGTAAGAGCCCGTGGTATCCTTTCCAGCCACTACCTCAAGTTCAAAATGCGTCCCATCCGACCGCCGCGAGATATGGGCGGGTGTCACGTCGAGCACCTCCGCGACCCGCAGGCCACAGTCGCCCATCAACCGTAGGGCGATCTCCTGTTGAAATGTATCAGTCGCCCGCGGCAGCTCGCGGTACTCGTCGCGACTGAGCCACACATTGAACGTGCCGTCTTTGTTTCGTTCGGTGCGCATACACGCTTTTCATAGGGGACGTGCAAGAAGTGAGACGGCCGGGCCGGGTTTTGGGACGGTATTCCGCCGTCACTACGGGAATCTTGCGCGTTTCTATCCAAACGCGCAATCTGGTATCACAGGTCGCCGGGAGCCAGGTCGTCGAATATTCTTCGCGCCACTTTGTAACTCGACTTTCCTAAGATGCCCTCTTCGCGGTCCTCCATGTTCAGCCCGCAATGGTCTGCGACAGCCTGCAGCGCTGAGTAAGGCGGCTTAGCGTCTGCTAATCCAGTCTCTTCCCGGACTTTGAGGCAGGTTTTCAACATCGCCAAGTTGTCCTCGAACGGATCACCGTAACCCTCCGCCCGTGCCACGCCTTCGAGGCCGGCGTTGTAATAGTCGGATTTGGCCATATTCTCCTGCGTATGGCCTGGGAGGCCGCAGGTGCACGACTCGTCTTTCGGGAGTATGCCGTACTCTTTGAGGGTCGAGACGGCCGGCGGCGAGTACCTGTTATCAAGCCGTTCGGCGATATCTTCGACGTGGTACGTCGTCCGCTCTCGGTCGGCGTCGTCGGGGTCGCCAGGATAATAATCCTCGACGAAGTGCGTAACCACATCGTCGACGCTATACCCGGCCGCAAGCCCCAGCATGCCCGTTAGCACGTTCACTTTATGCGTGTTAAGGTTCTCGTCGTCAGGGGCTTCTTTCCGCAGCGACAGCCCGGCGGCGTAGCACTTCGGCAGGTCGTCCGGCGGGTCTATCTCGTCGCGTTCGTAGCCCCCAGCTCCCGAACAACCGGGGTTGTGGACTAACGCCGGTTCCCCGTCGAGTTTGATACTCTCTGCCGCCTCAGCGGGGTCGAATACGTGGTTAATCGTCTCGTCGTTCACCACGTCGTACCCGCTCGAAACGCCCGGAACGTCGTTCGGGGCTACGACGTGATGTTTCACATATTCGCCCCGAACGTCTATCCCAAACGGCAGCTCGTCGACCGCCTGAAAGTCCGACTCCTTGCCGGTCGTGGGCGTGTTCACGACAAAATAGACGTGGAAACCGCCGTTTTGACTCCTAACTATCGGCGTGTCGTCGGGGATTGTCACCCTGTCCGGGTCGAAACTATCCGGCGCTTTGTGAATATCCAGGTCGAATATCAGCAGCTTGTGGCTCATGTGTTCCTTATCGCGGATACCATTGAGTAGCCACGTTTCGCCCGGCAGTTTCGTCAGATCGTCGTGGTTGTAAACGTCGCTGTTCTCACTCAGCGGCTCGTCATACCCGCCCCACGCCTCAGCGGGCCGTTTATCGTCCGGCCCCCGGGCCTTCAGATAATACAACTCCTCGAACGGGAATTTCATGCGCTCGCCCCCCGTTCGTGCGCCTCTTTAGCAGCATCTAACAACGTCTCGGGCAGGAATGGGCTAGTCCACTCGAACGCATCCCGCAGTACGAACAGGTTTGCCCTCGACCGCGTGAGGGCGACGTACCACGTCCGGTATTCGTTCTTTCGAGCTTTCTCACTCTCTAACATCCCGTCCTCTATGGTCCGGGTTATCCCGTCGTACACAACCACGTTCTTCGCCTCGCTACCCTTCGAGGCGTGGATAGTGTAAACCTTAGTCTCGACGCCTCTAACGGGGTCGTCGTTCCGGCTCAGCGCGGCTTTCAGCGCCTCGCGGTCCCGGTCGTCTATCGCGCTGCCGAGATCGGACGCCCCTGAGTTGTTTAGGTGACGGACCGACCCGCTGCCCCGCGTGTAAACGTCCCAAAACTCCGCCTCGACGTATTCGTTCAGCTCGTCGCCGTGAACCACCACCTCAGCGTTCACGATCTCGTTCGCCGCCTGCGTCACGTCCGAACGGGACTCGCTCAGGTATTGGTGGTTCGTATGGTCAAGGATAGCCGCCGCCTCTCGCGCCCGTAGCCTCAGGTCCGCCGGGCGCGTTCCCTCGCTGTCGTCGGCGCTGTAGGCCAACAGGCCGGACCCACCGCCGCTTTCGGGCGTTACTCCGTCAAGGCGCTGTAGCGCGTTATACAGGGCCGTCCGTTCCGCCATATCCTCTTTCGCTCCCCATCCGTCCACGTCCATACTGTTTTGAACCTCAAACAATATCCCCGCCTTTTCCAGCGCCCTCGCCACGCCTGCCGCCTGTCGCTGGGTCCGGGTTAGAAACATCATGTCCGTTCCGTAGTTTTCCACCATGTGCGCGGGCGAACGGGGCGTATCGGGGCTTGGGACGTTCCAACCGTTTTCGCCGGAGTGACTGATCCGGGGCGAGCTGCCAGCGTGGAACGAACCAGAATTGTCGATCTCGACAGGTGGGCGCTGGTGGGCGTTCTCTAACACCGCCGCCGCTGCCGCCCAATGCTGCCGGGGCGGGCGCTGGTGAGCTTTCGGTAGGAGAACCTCAGGCACGTCCAACCGCTCGAAAAACTCGGGGTCCGCGCCCGCGTAGGTGTTAACCACCTGTAGCGGGTCCCCCGCGACTATTGCCACCTCAGCCTGTTTTATCCACCGTTCGCTAAGCTTCGCCATGAGGGGCGTAGCGTCGTGGTATTCGTCGATAACAACCACGTCCTTGTTCGCCTGGACACCCTGGTCTATCGGGGCGCGCAACTGCTCCCAAAAGTCGAATTTGTCGTTTTGAGCCTTGTAGTCCTGCCAATCGTCGAACGCCCGCGCCACGTCACCGGGGTATTTGTCCCGTAGGTCATCCATCATGGGGATTTGCTCGCGGTCCGTCTGTTCCTGCAGGTTTAACAGGTTGTTCGCGGCGTAGTCGAAAACCTGAAAGAGTAGCTGTCCCGGCGGATCGTCCCACGGATTACGCTTGTCGAACCTCAGGCTACGCCCCTCAGCAAACTGTTTTCGGTCGTACCACGTCGCCATGTCCCCGACACCGCCCACCATACGGTTCGCGCAAGCGTGGGTGGTCGCTATGTAGCGCGTGGGTCCGTCTGCCGGGTCCGAAAGCTCGCCCTCAGGGATTATCCCCCAGTCGGCGAGACGTTCGAGGGTCTCCATAGCGAGCGAGTGGCGGTAAGTCGCCCAAAGCACATCTCCGAGCTGGTAATCATGATCATCAAGTAGCCGCGCCACTCTGGCCGCGCTTTCGGTGGTTTTCCCGGTCCCGGGCGGCCCGTTCAGTTTCACGCTCTCGTCTGCTGCACGTTCGTCGATTCCGGTAATCTCAATATCGCCTAAGCTCAGGTTACTCATGCAGTATCACCAACGCTATTGAACCCGTCACCGCCGTCCTGGGCGTCATCAGCGCCCGATTCGACGGGTTCCGTAGCTTCCTGTGTTTCATCGCCCTGCTCGTCCTGTCCATCGTCAAGGAGCGCCGAGCCTTGACGGACCGTAACGCCCGCGTTCGGGTCGGGTACGTAGGTCCGTGGCGTCCCCAGGTCTGGCAACAGCGTCCAAAACCGTTCATCGCTGCCGTTCACCCACTTGCTCATAGACGCGCCGGACGTTCCGGGGACTGTGAGGTTCCGAGCGTTCAGCTCGTGGTAGAACGCTGCCCGCGTAATCTCAGCGTCGTCTAGGATGGGCTCAATCACCGATTCATGGACGCGAACCTCATTTACGAGGGCGTCCGGCAGGTCCCGCCCGTCCGTGGGGTCGCTGAAATCAGCCGGCAGGTCCGCCCACCAATCGGGCAGGTTGTGGCTGACACGGACGATCCAGATTCCGGTGTGGTCAAGAGCACTTTCCGGCGTTCCGTAGCCGGTCAGCCGTTTCACCTTGTTTTGCAGCGCCTCGACGGCCTTTGTGCGCGCGCCTCGCGTGTATTGAGTGTCCCCGCGGGCGTCTATCATGTCAACCACGAAGTCCCGCCATTCCTCACCGCCTCGCCGGTCCTGAACCGGTTTTGCGGTGTTCACACCGCCCGACTCATGAATCAGGTCGCGGAATTGCGGGAAAGCGAAATGGCCGCGTCCGTCCTTCCCGCTGCGGGTTTCGACTTTGAACGTGCCGAAGTCCCAAATGTATTCAGCGCCCTGGCGGTGGTCCGTCGTTTTGACGACTGTCACCGACTCTAACCGTTCTTCAACAAATTCGTCGAGGGGCTGCTTGTCCGCACCGCGGTGCTCCTCAACCGCGTCCTTGATTTGCTGTTTCAAATCAGTTTTCGTGAAGAACTCAGTCTGTTGAGCGACGGGGCCGGCGAACGCGCCCACCGGCTGATTCATCCCATCGGCCAGCGCCCGCGCTATCTCGTCAACGAACGCGCTCACCTGCTCCTGTTCGGCTATCCCCGCCGCTGCCGCGTTATCAGCGTCCGCGTGAGCTTCCTCCAGCTCACCGACAGCGGTTTTCATCGCATCCCGGGCCCGTTCCGCTGGGGTAGCGTCCGCGTTACTTTGGTCCTGTTCGTCGTCAGTCATGAGCAGGACCCTCACGAACGGACAGGCTGGCCCATTCTATAGACCCTTCCTCGTGGGGTGAGCCGATAGAGATAGTCGGCCTGACACTTCCTGCCCCCGCGATCCCTTCGCCAACATCACCCTTGTTCGCTGGGGGTATATAAAACAGGCTCTCGCTTCGCTCATCCCCCGCGAAAGGGTCTAGTAAGGTAGCCGTCTCAGTCATCCTTACCACCCCGGCAGAACGGGCATCCGTCGTCGTCGAGCAGGGCCTGGGACTGGGTGGAGATGGAGCGGCCGCAGGTGGGGCAGTCCTCGCTGGTATCCACCGTGTTCGGTCCGTTCATCGGACCCCTCCCGCGAAACGGTGCGAACAGTCCGGGTCGTGCCCCCATTCCTTGCTGCCGCAGGTCACGCGGTTCGCGCACTCCTTGCACCAGGCCTCTCTCCGTTCCAACGTGGGCTGCAGTTTTCCGGCAGCGCCCTTCTTGTGCGCCTCCAAGTGCTCCCTCTGCAGGTGCGGCCAGTCGCGTTTCTGTCCAGACTGCGGGCTCCGCGCACCGCTCATTGCGTCCCCTCCAGCGCCGCGGCCGCGATCTCAGCCGCCGGTCCGTCGGATTCAGCGACACGCCGGAACGAATCCAGATTTTCGAGCACCACCTGGCGGAGTTCCCGGTCACAACTGCGGCAGCGGAAACTCTCGGGGTCGTTCGTCGCCTGCAGCTGGCCGCCACACTGCGGGCAATCGACGTTCGGACCGCTCATTCGGACCACTCTCCAAGGTCGGCCTGCTCACTGTCGTCTTTCCAGCGGTCATACAGCTCGCCGAGTTCGTCGACGGGCGTTCGCGGGTCACATTCCCACAGAAACCGCCCCGTTCCGTGGGTCGGCACTCCGTGATTCGGTGGGTTATTGTCACTATCTCTGCTATCGTCGCTCTGGGTGGTCTCACGACCATCCCGCTCAGGGCTTGACGGTGCGTCTTTGGTAGGGTTCGCCGTCAAGTCCTGCGAAGCGTGATTCGTGCTCATTTTTTCGGGCGCAGGGACAGACTTGCCTGGCCCTCGGGTACTAAGATGCCGCAGAACGTAGCTCGAATTGCCAATAGCGTTCTGCGGCCGGTTCCCACCCGGCCAGCCTTCACACCGACAAGCGGTGCGTCTGTTCTCCTGCTATACCGAAGCCCGATCCCGCATCTGTGATAAAACCCTGGGTCGCATCAATCCTAAACAGTATTCTTAGCGCCTCTATTGTGCGTTTAGAAACGCAAGAACCATTCAATATCCCGCCTGGCCGCCCCTTTTTACCACCTTTCCGGAATGATAGAGAAACATGCAACGGGACGAATTGAGGGCTGACAAAGGCAGTGGTCGTCTGTCGGCGGCCGCCGAGCGCGAACTGCGTGAACTCGACGACCCCACGCACCCACGGCAGACGCTGGGGCCGGAGACCGAACTGGAACTCGTCGGCGAGCGTGTCGAACTCGCGGCAGACGACGAGCGCAAATGGTGCAGTGACCGGCGACACACGGCCGCTGACAAGGCCGAACCGAGCTGTGACGGGTACGGGAGGCCGGTCGACCTGCAGCGCGACACGCCGAACGTCGGCGTCTCTCTCGGCCCGACGAGTCGGGACTTTCTGGACGCAGGGCTGCCGGAGATGGGCGACCTGACCACCGGCATCGACGACGCGGCGAGCACGGACCTCTCGCTGGACGAACTGACCGACGATCTTGGCGACATGAACGACCTGGAACCTCTATGACAGACGACCAAATACCCGAACGTGACACCGGCCGCCAGTCCGACCTGGCGCTGATGGACAGTGAAGAGTACAAAAACAAACGGCGCTTGGAGCGGCTCTTGGACGCCCACGACAGGGTGGAGGAGTGGGACAACGAGAGCATGAGCGAGTACGCGCTCGGCGGCATCAAAATGGAGGCCCGTGAGGTGCTGCTGTTCCGCGCTGTGAAACAGTTCATCAGGGAGGCGTACAATTCTCTCCGAAACCACCACGAGAGCGTCCAAGAACAGGACGAGCCGGTCAAGCCGGATGGCTACTGGGTGACCGACGAACCGCTGGGTGTGATTGAGTTTGAGCACCGCGCGGACGTGCACTTCTACGGACTTCGTGATTTCGTGACGGCGAACCGGATGTACTCGGAGACCTGGGAAGAGGAGGTACAGCGCCGGAACATGCCGGCAACGATGGAAGAGCAGAGCATCACCAAGACGGTCCCCGTTGATATCACGATGGAGGCGTATCTGCTGCTCAAGCAGTTCCTCGACGAAGAGCGAGGGCTGGACCTGTCCTTCAGTGAGACCGAGGGAGACGCCGGGTACGATTACGGCGAGCTGCTTAACAACGCCGCAAACCCAGAACTGGCCGCTGACGGTGGTGAGCGTGATGAGTAGCGACACGAACCCGATTACGCCGACCGACACCGCCGCCGACCGCCAGGAACCGGAGCGACACATCGGCGAAACCGATTTCTGGAATACGGTGTGTCACGACGTGTTCGGACCGCGGCAGGGCGGCGCTATCATCTTCATGGATGCCGAGAACGCCCGCAAAGGCGTAGCAAAGACATCGGGCGCGGTCGCACTCGCTCGCCTGTTCGCCAAGGCGTTCGGCTACGATCTCAAGAAAGAGGACTTCACGCTGTCCGGTGGGGAGTATCTGAAACGCTATCAGGAACACCCAGGCCACGAACAGCCGAGCGTGTTGGTCCTCGACGAGTTCGTGGGCGCTGGCAGCGGAGACAAGCGGCGGAGCATGGCCCAGCAGAACGTCGACTTCGGGAGCGCGTGGCAACTGCTGCGGACGAAGCGCGTGGTAACGTTCGCAACACTCCCGGATTGGAACGAAGCGGACAAGCGGCTAAAGAAGCTCGCTGACTACCGGATATGGCTACGGGAGGAACCTATCGGGTCATTCCAGTCGTACAAGATTACCGTCCCGTTCAACGCTGGGGGCGGCGGAAACGTCCGAACGAAGGGACTGGGATACGGCGAAGGGACGACTCGAATCCACTTTCCCAATATGGACGCCAATAATTGCCCGTACTACCGCCACCTGTCGAAAAAGAAAGACGATCTGATTCATTCGGACACGTGGGACGCCGACGATCTAACCAGCAGCGACGACAACGGCGACGACATGACACCGGAACAGGCGGAACGCCGGCAGGCAGTGGCTACGGCTATCCGCCTCTACCAACCATGGGCGGACGAACCCGAGGCCAGTCAAGAACGTGTAGGTGATGCGGTCGGCTACAGCGACACCTGGGTCGGAAACCGCGTTCGAGAATGGAAGAATGGGGACTACCGAGACATTGTTCCGGACCCAACAGTGGACAAAACGGCTTGATAGAGAAATGCTGAAAACGCCATACGGCAGCGTGGTAAGTCACCACCACAAGTAACCTCGCATAGGCATACACTACATACGCACATAGAGAATCAAAACCATGACTTCCCGAAGCGACCCCGACCGCTCGGACGAATCGAACGACGAACTCCGCCACGACATCCCGGACTGGTACATGCCGGACGGCCCGGTCCGGATAGGAGCTGACCAAGGCGGCGACGATCTCGAAGCCGGCGACGTGCGCCGACAGAAAGCAGTCGAGAATGGGCACAGCATGTCACGTCTGCCGCCCGTGCGCGAAGGAGAGTCCTGCAGACTCTGTAATTGCGAAGGTCGTGATTTGGAACTGATAGAGTGCCCCGCTCAACACTACGAGAACACACACGTGTCACTGTCCAAAAGGCAAAAGGAGCGACTGAGAAAGCAGGCCGAGCGACAGGGGCATCCACAGACACCGCGCTAATCACACAATAGACCGGCCTGAGAGACGCCTTTTTGTCAGATGCGGGAGCGCGGTCAGTTATGGGATTCTTTGACAGATGGTCGCCGAACGACGACGGGTCGTTCACCGACACCCAGGACGACAGCGCCGGGTCGTCGGACTCCGATGGGTCGGACGACGACAGCGGGTCGACACGGCCGGGCAGCAGCGTCCCGAACAATCTGAGCGGCGGCGGGTCAAGCGACCCGGAGCCAGACCCCACGCCCGAACCCACGCAGGAACAGGACCAATTGCTGGACGGGTCGACGGGCAGCTCGTCGAGCGGCGGCGGGTCGAGCGACCCGATACCCGACGACCCGTTCGGTGACAACGACAACCCCTTCGCCGACGACGACAGTGGCGGGTCGAGCAGCGGCGGTGACGAGATGCCCGACGAGAGCGGCGACATGCCGGAGGACAACGCAACGAGCGGGCAGGGAATCGGCCCCGGTGGTGTGTCCGGCAGCGAGGCGGCCACCCCGGACGCCGAACTGGACGCACCAACCAACGACAGCACCGAGGGGATCGAGGCGACCAAGACCGGCGAGCTTGAGGACACGGCCAGCGACCCGCGTATCCGTGAGCAAGCACAGAGCCTGGAACAGCAACTAACCGGAACCAAGGTTACGGACGCCGTCGACGGGCTGAAAACCACGGGCGCGGAGCTACGGGAAGAGGACGTGCAGGTCGTTCGTGACGGCGACACGCTCCGGGCCGAACTCTCGCCGGTCGGCCGCGAGCGCGTGGGCAATATCGCCGACCGGCAGGCCGACGAAGCCGCCGAGCGTGTCGTCGAGGAGCAGCTAAACACCTCGTTCACAAACGAGGACGTGACCGTCGACGACAGCGGGAACATCGACGTGTCCCAGAACGTCCAGAACGAGGCCACGGAACAGACGATTGCGGCCAACAACCCCGGGGTTCGGGAGTCCGATATCACCTTCGAGGACGGCGACCCGACGGTCAACCGCGAACAGACGGACCCGCAGGACCGTGTGGCCGAAAACCTCTCGAACGAGCTGGGTATCACCGAGGGCGAGGACTTTACCACCTCCCGCGAAGCGCCCGCGAACCGCGTGCCGACCGAGCGCGGGCAGGGCGACGTTCGTGTCGACATCACCGAGAGCGGCGCGCAGGAGCTACGCGGGCGGCGCGAACAGCAGGAGGGCGATATCTTCACCGGCGCGGTCGCCGCTCTCGAACGGTCGCCCGGCACGGCTATCAACACCGGCGCGCTGCTTCTGTCGCGTGACCTCGACAGTAACGCGTCGGTCGACCTGCCCGGGGAGGGCAGCCTGATCGGGCGCGGTCGGCAAGACGCGGCCACCGACCCCGGCGACCGCTTCGGCGGCGACCTCGACATCCCGTTCACCGACATCGGTTTCGTCGAGGGGTCCGACGCGGCGGCTGGGTTCGTCGAGGAGAGTTTCATCTCCCCGACAGCCGACCTGGCCGGCGACGTGTTCGCTCTCGGCCAGGCGGGCAGCCAGATCGCCGGCGCTGGCAACCCCGTGGCGATAGCACAGGGGACCGCCGGCCCGGAACAGTCGGCGCGTGCTCTCAACAACACAGAGACGCGCGTGCAGGATTTGGCCCGCGGAGAGAGCGAGCAGCAGAGCGAGCAGGTCGCGCTCGAAACGCTCGGCGAGGGTACGACCCGCGGCGGGCTGGGAATCGCAAACGTCCCGCGCGTCGCCAATGCAGTGTTCGAGGCCGGGTCGTTCACCGTCGAGGCCGGAGAGCAGACCGCCTCAGGCGACGGGGGCGAGTTCGCCCAGGACGCCACGGAGGCCGGCGCGCTCCGGGCCGGGCAGGCCGCCGAGTTCGCGGCAAGCAATCCGCTCCGGTTCACCTCCCAGCTCGCGGGCGGCGCGGTCACAAGTTCCAGCCTCATTCGGCTGGGGCGTCTGGCCGGTGGGTCCTCCGGCAGCCGAGCGGTGAGCGCCGTGGTGCAACCCGGGGAGGAGCTTGCTATCGCGGCCGCTCGGCGGGGCGCGGTGTCGGCCGGCGTGGCGTCGAAGGTCCCCGGAGTTCGCAAGGAGCAGATAATCCCCGAGAGCAAGGGCGGGAGCGGCGACCCACTCGTCGACATCGACATCGACGACACGGGCAGCAGTAGCACGGCCGTCGAGAGCACGGACTTCCGCAGCGACTCCGGCGGTACGTCGACGACCGGCCGCGTCCGTGAGCGCGTCGGTGAGTTCCTCGACGACGAGAGCGCGGCGGCCGGGCCGGGGTCGCGGACACGGCAGCGACAGCGCCAACGGCAGCGCCCCGAACAGGAACCTGTCGTCGAGATCGACGTAGAGAACGACCCGCTCGTGCGCGCCCGGCAGCGCCGACAGCAGGCCCAGGAGAGCGACATCGAGACGCGCATCCGAGCGGACGGGCGGCTTCGAGCGGCCCAGCGCCTCGAAGCCGAGACCGGGACGGCCGCCGTCCAGACGCCCTCGGTCGGGCTGGGGACTGAGACCGGCGTCGGCCTGGACACCGAGCAGTTCGGGGCGACCGTCGCCGTCACCGAACCCACGCTCGCGCTCGAAGCCCGGCAGGAACTGGCGACCGAACCCGTGACCGAGACGCGGAGCGAGCAGCGCCAGGAAACGCGCACCGAAGCCCGGCAGGAACTGGCGACCGAGACCGCTGTCGAGACCCGCACCGAGTTCGGGAGCGAGCTGCGGACCGAGACACGCACCGAGACCGACACCGACGACGACCTGCTCGACGACGACGACCTGTTCGGTGGTGGGAGCAGTGACATCGACACGGCCACGCGTCGCTTCGAGTACGGCGTGGCATCTCCCGACGACGTGCTCTCCGGTGACGCGGGGCTGTCGGTCAGCGGCGATCTGCTCGACGACGATCTCGGCCCGGTCTGACCGCTGTCTGTTCTCTGCGCTATCTGCAGGTGTGTTTTCCGGCCGTCAACCCCAGGGGTAGCGCGGACGTGACTGGGTGCAAGCGGGCTTAAATCGCCAGAAGAGGGGGTTTTAGCTGTCGTCAGACAATTCGCCCAACTTGTCCATCAGCTCGGCCGCCAGTTTCGGGTCGTCGTCGAGCGCCTGCGCGATAGCGTCGGCGTCTTTGTACTCTTCCAGCGTCTCGGCCTGTTCTTTTTCGTCGCTGATCGTCTCCTCTATTTGGTCTATCGCACCGCGTGCGTCGGGCGTGTAGACCGTCCCACACCGAGAGCAAGCCTTTGCGTTCGGTTCGATCGGATTGCCACAGACACCACACACATCCGGCGAGAGTGGGGATTCGTCGTCTGGTTCGCGTATTCCCCACCCCTCTTCGGCCCGTTTTATGTGGTCGTCGCCAGAGAGGTGCGAATACGTGGTCTCCATCACCTGACTGGAGTCGTCATGTCCGATGAGATACTTTATCGTATCATCGGGTAGGTTGTGGTCCCGCTTCGCAATTGTCACGAAATTATGCCGTAAGGCGTGGGGGTGCATCGGCTTTTCAATGTCGGTCTCTTCCTTAATCTCGGACATTACCCTGCGGATAGTCTCGCCAGATACGGGGTCGCTGGGGTCAACAGCGGCGTAGCTGGGGCGAGCGGTAATCAGGTAGTTCTCTGGCTCCGACGTATCTGGGTGATAGTCCAGCCAGTTCTGTAGTGCGCCCTTCGCACCCAGTAGCGGCCGCTTTCCGTTCCGGTCCTGTGCGCCTTTGAGACCGTCCACATTGGGATTGAGTCGGTACGTGCCTTCTTGCACATCAACATCCTTCAGACGTAGCGTGCGTATCGCCTCACGCCGCTGGCCGGTATACAGCAGCAGGTCGAACAGTGCCCTGTCGCGGGCGTTGGAAGCAGCTTCTTGCGCCTCGTTTATCTCCTCCTTCGTGAGCATGTCGTTCGGGTCGACTGGCGAGGCGGATTTGGAATGAATCGGAATCTCGTCTGGGTCGACACCAAACTCATGATACCGATAGAACTTGCGTAGCGCCGCCTGATACGAGCGAAGCGTCCCTTTGGTGATACCACCGTTTTTGTCGACATACGGGTGTGAGCCGTCGTGCATCGCCTGCATATCGCCTTTCAGGTCGTTTAGCGTGGCTTCGGTCAAGTCGCGGTTGCGAGCGAACTGTGCCAGGCGATAGAGCCACGACATCAACGTTCCGGGCGTTCTGGTGCTTTCTCCCGACGGACACGACACCATCACGTTGTGGTCGTCGTAAGCGCGCACCAATTCTCTAACTGCATCGGCCGTCTCTGGGTCTATTTCGCCGGATTCGACGTATTCGTTAAACGTTTCAAGTCGTCGTTCGTATTTTTCTCTTGGAGTGGTCATGCCCTTGACCCACTCCACCTTTCATATTCAACGCGCATAGTAGTGCCGGAGAATCCCCACACGTCATGGGCTGGTTCGACCACAACAAGCAGTCAGGTATCGCGGACTTCATGTGAGCGATAACGGCCACCCGGATTCATCAGGGTGGCAGACGGGCGCGTGACAGCCGTCCGACGGGTGTTTTTGCCCGTGGCGGTCCTGTCACGGGTATGGCCTCGTCCCGCGATTCAGCGCCGTCGTTCGACTCCGGGGACCGGTCGGGGACCCCGTTACCGTCGCCCCGACAGACGCCCAGCACGATCTATCAGATACAGATCGCGCTGTTGCGCTCACAGGTGGCCACGCTGGAAACCGCGCTCAAACAGGAACGCGAACACCGTCAGGCCGTCGTCGACCGGTACGAGCGCCTTCTCCACGGGGAATAACCCGTACCCGGCTGTCGGAAAATTCTGCTGTGTTACTCGTCGCCGAGTTCGACGTAGGTCGTTTCGATGATGCGGCTGTCGCCGTTAAGCCGCTCGATGATCTCCTGTGGCGGCTGTTCGTCGAGATTGTAGACGGACAGGGCCTCCCCGCCGATGGTCTCGCGGCCGTTGAACATCCCGGCGATGTTGATATCGGCCTCGCCCAGAACCGTCCCGATGAAGCCGATAGTGCCGGGCTCGTCGCGGTTGCGGACGACCAGCATATGCCCGTGGGGGACGGCCTCGATGCGGTGGTCATCGATACGGACGATGCGGGGCTCCTCGCCGCCGAACTGGGTCCCACAGACGGAGACGGATTCCTCGCCGTCGGAGACGGTGACGGTGATGAGGCTCTGGTAGTCTTCGGAGGTTCGGGTCTTGGACTCGGTCACATCGATGCCACGGTCCTTGGCAATCTGCGGGGCGTTGACGGCGTTGACCTGCAGGTCCGAGGGCGCGAACACACCCTTCAGCGCGCTGGCGGTGACGTACTCTACGTCTTCCTCGGCGATGTCGCCGGCGTAGGTGACCTGCACTTCGGACATATGGCCGCCGAACAACTGGACCGCGATGCGGCCGGCGGTGTCGGCGAGGTCGAGGTACGGCCCGACCTGTTTGAACGTCGCCTCGTCCAGCGACGGCGCGTTCAGGGCGTTGGCGACGGGCTGGCCGTTGGCCGCGGCGATGATCTGGTCGGCCGTGGAGGTGGCGACGTTCTCCTGTGCCGCCTCCGTCGACGCGCCCAGGTGGGGCGTGACGATGATGTCCTCAACGTCGAGCAGTGGGCTGTCATCGGGCAGGGGTTCCTCGCCGAACACGTCGAGCGCTGCGCCCTTCAGGACACCGTCTTCGACCGCTTCGGCCAGGGCCGGCTCGTCGATGATGCCGCCGCGGGCACAGTTGACGACGTAGCCGCCGTCGAGCAGGGCGAGTTCGTCCTCGCCGATCATGTTCTCGGTTTCGGGGGTCAGCGGCGTGTGGATCGTGATGAAGTCGGACTTGGCGAGACAGTCCTCAAGGTCATCGACCAGTTCCGCGCCGAACTGGTCGGCGCGCTCCTGACTGATGTACGGGTCGAACGTGACGATGTCCATGCCGAGGCCGCCCAGCCGTTTGGCGACCTGCTGGCCGACGCGGCCGAAGCCGACGACGCCAAGCGTCTTGTTGTTGACTTCCGTGCCGAGGAACTCGCCTTTGGCCCATTCACCGCTTTTCAGGCGGTCATGGGCCTGTGGGATGGACCGGGCAGTGGCAAACGCCATTGCGACGGAGTGTTCTGCGGCGGCGCGGACGTTGCCTTCGGGGGCGTTGGCGACGATGACGCCGTGATCCGTGGCGGCGTCGATGTCGATGTTGTCGACACCGATACCGGCCCGGCCGACGATGATGAGGTCGGACGCGGCCGCAAACACTTCCTCGGTGACCTCGGTGCCCGAGCGGACGATGAGCGCGTTCGCGTCGGCCACCGCGTCGAGGAGCGCGTCGCCCTCGACCTCGTAGGCAGTTTCGACGTCGTGGCCCGCCTCACGGAGTCGCGTGAGACCGGCATCAGCGATAGGGTCCGTAACGAGTACCTTCATACCGAATCGAACTTACTGGGGCGGCATAACGCTTGTTTTCTCCGTCCGAACGACTGCGTGCGGACACTCGGGGCGGAGCGACCGCGCCGCTGATAGGGTGTCCTGCTTGGTGGGACCGTCAGGGAAAAACAAACCGACAGACAGCGACCTACCGCCAGGCCGGGAGCGAGGCGGCGTCCGCGAGCGGGGTTGTGAGATAGGCGTCGTCTCGGGTCACGTCAGCGACGATAAACTGGTCCGTTGGACCCTCTTCGACGGACGCCATGATGTCTCCGTCCGCGGCCATCTCAACCGGAGCGACAGTATCCGACTCCATGCATGATAATATGTAACAACCATATAAAAACTTAGCGAAACCCATAGAGGGGAAGAGTATGATCCAGAGCCAACTGTCTGACAATAGTTCGTGTCTTGTCAATATTGGGAAGAGATGGTCCGTGAGCTAGCACCGATAGTGCCTTATACTTCAACCATCAGAGCCTGTCTCCGTGATTCTATTCATACCCAGATGCGGAACAACAATATGGCAGAAGACGTAGTTGTTTCCCAGAACGGTACAGTCCCCCGGGTTTCCGAGATGGCGTCTGCACGGTCGTCGGCGATAGCCGATGGCCGCCGGGCGTGCTACCCGGATGCCGAAAACGGACGGATGTTAAGGACTTAGTAGATGCGGGAAGGAAGTTCTGGCAGTATGAACGTCGCAGACGCTATGACGCCACGCTCGGAGGTTGTCACGGTCACCATTCCCGGTACCCGTGATGACGCACTGGAGTACCTCCAGGAGCAGGCCTTCTCGTCGGTCCCGGTCATCAAGGAGACCGACGATGGCGAGGAGTTCAGAGGGATTATTTCACGCGATGCGCTCATCGAGAGCCCCGACGAAGACCAGCTAGCCCTGCTCGTCGAGGAAGTCCCAGCGATCAGCGGGGACACGTCTATCGAGGCTGCCGCACAGGTGATGGTCGAGGACGGCGAGCGACGCCTCCCCATCGTCGACGACCGCCTCGAAGGGATCATCACAGTGACCGACGTGATTCGGTCCATCGCCAACGGCGACGTCAACGGCGACAAGGTCGTCGGTGAACTCGCTAACCGCGACATCAACTGCGTGTACGAAGGCACGCCGCTGACCGTCGCCGAACGGGAGCTTTCCCACGCGAACGTCCCATACGGCGTCGTGCTCGGCGACGACGGCGATATGTCGGGGATGCTCACCGAGGTCGACATCATCGCGGTCGCCCGCGTCGTCGAGGGTGAGGACGACACCGGCGACTCCATCGCCAACCAGGACGACGACTGGGCCTGGGAGGGCATCAAAGCCGTCGGCGGTCGGTACATGCCCACCCGCAACGTCGAACTCCCGGCTGAGCCCGTCCGCGAGTTCATGACCGCCGACGTCGTGACGGTGAACAAGCGCCGCACCGCTGAGGAGGCGGCACAGCTGATGATCGAGCACGACATCGAGCAGATCCCGCTGCTGTCTGGTGACGAACTCACCGGCATCGTACGGGATATCGACCTGCTGCGAGGCCTATGAGCGAAGGCGAACGCCTCACCGAGCTGGCCAAGCGTCGCGGCTTCTACTTCCCCTCGTCGAGCGCCTACGGCGGTGCTGCGGGCTTCTGGACCTACGGGCCACAGGGCGCTGCGCTGAAATCGAATATCGAGGACGCCTGGCGGGACCGCTACGTCGTCAAGGAGGGGCACCAGGAGATCTCCGCCCCCGACGTGATGCCCGAACCCGTCTTCGAAGCGTCGGGCCATCTCGACGGCTTCGACGACATGATCATCGAATGCGGCGAGTGTGGCGCGACCCATCGCGCCGACCACCTCGTCGAGGACAACACGGATATCGAGGAGGCCGAATCGCTCCCCAACGAGGAGGTCATGGATCTCATCGCCGAGCACGGGATCGAATGTCCCTCCTGTCAGACGTCCCTGGCCGACCAGCCGGTCGACAACTTCAACCTGATGTTCGAGACCAACATCGGCCCGGGGTCGTCGTCGCCGGGGTATCTCCGGCCGGAGACCGCACAGGGCATCTTCGTGGAGTTCCCGCAGCTCTCCGAGTACGCCCGGAATCAGCTTCCCTTCGGCGTCGCCCAGATCGGGAAGGCCTACCGGAACGAGATCTCCCCGCGGAAGTCCCTCGTCCGCGTCCGGGAGTTCACCCAGGCCGAACTCGAACACTTCATCGACCCCGAGGAAGACGAACCGCCGCTTGCTGAGGTGGCGGACGTGACGCTGCCGCTGTACTCCGCCACAGAACAGCAGGCCGAGGACGGCGGCCAGCGCGAACTGACTGTCCGCGAGGCTGTCGATCAGGGTATCGTCGAGAGCGAGTGGGTCGCCTACTACCTCGGCGTCTCCAAAGAGTGGTACGAGCGCATCGGCGTCGACATGGAGCGCTTCCGGTACCGCCAGCACCTCGCTGGCGAGCGCGCTCACTACGCCTCTGACTGCTGGGACGCAGAGAGCGAGGTCGACGGCGACTGGATCGAGATTACCGGGTTTGCCTACCGGGGCGACTACGACCTCTCGAAACACGCCGATCATTCCGGCGAGGACTACACGGTGTTCAAGCAGTACGACGAGCCGATTACCGTCGAACGCGCCACCGTCGACCCCGACATGAGCTACCTCGGGCCGGAGTTCGGCGGCGACGCCGGCGCGGTCGCCGACGCGCTCGAAGCGCTGGCCGAGCGGAATCCGGACGCCTTCGACGACGACGAGGTTACCGTCGAGGTCGACGGCGAGTCCCACACCGTCCCCGTCGACAAGACGAACTTCAGCATCGACGAGGTCACCGAGAACGGCGAACACATCCGCCCACACGTCGTCGAGCCGTCGTTCGGCGTGGGCCGGATCATCTACACCGTCCTCGCACATTCCTACGAGTCCGACGAGGTCGACGGCGAGGAACGGACATACCTCGACCTCCCGCCGGAACAGGCTCCGACGACGGTCGGCGTCTTCCCACTGATGGACAAGGACGGGATGGCCGACCTCGCGACGGACATCGCCGACGACCTCCGGGCCGCCGGCCTCTCGGTCACCTACGACGACTCCGGGGCCATCGGCCGCCGGTACCGCCGACAAGACGAGGTCGGCACGCCCTACTGCGTGACTGTGGATTACGAAAGCCTAGAGGACGACGAGGTCACCGTCCGCGAACGGGACACGACCGAACAGAAACGGCTCCCCATCGACGGGCTCGCCGACCAGCTCGAACGGCTCGCGAGCGGCGACCTCACCTTCGACGACCTGTAGATGGCCGACGAGGTATCCCGGCGGCTCGTCCACGTCACCGGCGCGGCGGTCCCGCTCGCGCACCTGCTCCGGCCGGAGCTGATTACGTGGCGCGTCGTCCAGGGATTCCTGGCCGTGGCGCTGGTCGTCGTGTGTGTGCTCGAAGCGGTGCGGCTGACGACCGGACTGGACTGGGTGGTGTACGACCGACTCACCCGCGAGTACGAGCAGGACAACCCCGCCGGCTACGCGCTGTACATCGTCGGAATAGCCATCGTCGCCTTCGCCGTCGAACTCCCGAGTATGAGCGTAACGGTCGCCGTCCCGGCGATGTTGATGCTTGCTATCGGCGACCCCATCAGCGGCCTGCTGGGCTCCAGCGATGCCAGCAACGTCAAACAGGCCTGGGTCCTGCTGGTGATGTTCGGCGTCTGTACGCTGCTCGCCGCTCCCTTCGTTCCCCCCGCCGCCGCCATCCTTGGTGGCGTCGCGGCGACGTTCGCCGACGGCGTCAAGCCACGCATCGCCGGCTACGTCATTGACGATAACTTCTCGATTCCAGTGCTCGGCGCGCTGGCGATGTGGGTCGGCGTCCAGTACCTGCCCGGAATCGGCCTGTAATTCCCGCTGTTCACTTTCACCCTGGTATCTGAACCCTTAACCACCGGCAGGACAAACGCGTGGGTAATGGCGACCACCGACGCCGGTGGCGAACACGTCGAACGCCCGCTGGTGACGCCGGAGTTCCTGGAGAACCGCCGCTACCAGACCGAACTGGCGGAGACGGCGAGCGCCGGCCACACGCTCGTCTGTCTACCGACCGGACTGGGCAAGACGACCGTCTCGCTGCTGGTGACCGCTGAGCGGCTCAACGCCGTCGGCGGAAAATCCCTCATGCTGGCCCCGACGAAGCCGCTGGTGCAGCAACACGCCGAGTTCTACCGCGAAGCGCTCGAACTGGACGACGAGGACGTCGCCGTGTTCACCGGCGAGGTCCGACCCGACGACCGGGCCGCGCTCTGGGACGACGCCCGCATCGTCATCGCGACGCCACAGGTCGTCGAAAACGACCTCGTGGGCAACCGCATCTCCCTTGCCGACGTAACCCACTGCACCTTCGACGAGTGTCACCGAGCGACCGGCGACTACGCCTACAACTACATCGCCGACCGCTACCATGCCGACGCAGAGAACCCGCTGGTAACGGGGATGAGCGCCTCCCCCGGAGACGACGAGGAAGCCATCCTCGAGGTGTGTGAGAACCTCGGTCTGTCCGACGTTGCCGTGATGACCGAAAACGACGCCGACGTGGCCGAGTACACCCACGACACCAGCGTCGACTGGAACCGCATCGAACTCCCCGAGGTCGTCGTGGAAATCCGCGACGCCATCAACGAAGTCATCAAAGACCGCCTGTCGCAGTTGAAAGAACTCGGGGTGACGAACAAGTCCTCGGCGGACATCTCCGAGCGTGAAATCCAGCAGATTCAGGGCCAGTTGCGGGACCTGATGAACAACGACCAGAGCGAAGGGTATCAGGGGATGAGCCTCCTCGCCGAGATCCGGAAGCTCCGGACCGCCGTCACCTACGTCGAGACCCAAAGCGTCGAGTCCCTGCGGCGGTACTTCGAGCGCCTGAAGGAAGCCGCTCGGTCTTCCGGGGCGTCCAAGGCCGACCAGCGCCTTGTAAGCGAGCCGAAGGTCCGCGAAGCGATGCGGAAAGCCGAGTCCTACAACGACCTGCACCCGAAGTTCCGCCAGACTCGGATGTTGCTCGCGGAGACGCTCGGTATCGAGAACGGCGAGCGCGTCATCGTGTTCACCGAATCCCGCGATACGGCTGAGACGCTCGTTGACTTCCTCTCGGACCACTTCACGACACAGAAGTTCGTCGGACAGAGCGACACTGACGGCAGCGAGGGAATGACACAGACCCAACAACAGGAGACGCTGGACCGGTTCCGCAACGGCGAGTTCGAGGTGCTCGTCTCGACGTCCGTAGCCGAGGAGGGGCTGGACGTGCCCGAGGTCGATCTGGTGCTGTTCTACGAGCCGGTGCCGACCGCGATTCGGGCCATTCAGCGGAAGGGCCGAACTGGACGACAGGCCGAGGGTCGCGTCGTCGTCCTGCTGGCCGAGGACACCCGCGACGAGGCGTACTTCTGGAAGGCCCGCAACGACCAGAAGCGGATGAAACGCGAGCTGAACGAACTCAAAAGCGTCGCCGGCGAACTGGAGGCCCGCCTCGACCAGACCGGTCTCGACGAGTACGAGGACGCCGAGGGGACCGCTTCGAGTGGAACCGACGAAGCGGAAACCGCCACACGGCAGTCGGGCTCCACTGGAAACAGGAGGGGTAGCACAGCTAACAAGTCTGCCGATGGGAGCGACAGCGGGGACGGCCAAGCCGGGCTGGACGCCTTCGCGGCGGAGTCGTCTGCGCCGGACGACGAGGAGGCTGGTGGCGGAGAGCAGGACGAGGCGACCGACGACGAGGGAACGGTCGCTACTGCCGGCCGCGACGCCGAGGACGACCCCGTCGAAATCGTCGCCGACCAGCGGGAACTCGACTCGAACATCGCCCGGGACCTCTCGACACGGGACGGTATCGAGACCCGACTCGAAACGTTGGCCGTCGGGGACTACGTCCTCTCGGACCGGGTGGTCATCGAGCGAAAGACCGTCGCTGACTTCATGGACACGCTGACTGGCGGGGACCGGTCGATGTTCGAGCAGGTCGGGGACGCCACGCGAAACTACGGCCGGCCCGTCGTCATCATCGAAGGCGAGGATCTTTTCGGTGCGCGAAACGTCCATCACAAGGCGATTCAGGGGGCACTCGCGTCGCTTGCGGTCGATTTCGGCGCGAGCGTCCTCCGGACTAGCGGCGAAGACGAGACCGCCGACCTGCTGGAAGTCATCGCCGGACGGGAACAGGAGGTGGCCGACCGCGAGGTGAGCGTCCACGGCGAAAAACAGTCCAAGACGCTCCCCGAGCAACAGGAGTACGTCGTCGCTTCAATCGCCGAAGTCGGGCCGGTGACCGCGCGCACGCTGTTGGAGTCCTTCGGGAGCGTCGAAGCGGTGATGACCGCCGACAAAGACGACCTGCTGGACGTGTCCGGTATCGGCGATATAACAGCCGACCGGATTCGGGAAGTCATCGCCAGCGACTACGAGCCCTAGAACCGCGCTGCATCCAGCGCTTCCGCTGCTTCTCGGGCCGCCTGCAGATGTTCGCGAGCCTCGCGTGGGTTCTCGGTCGCGGCCGCGCGCTCGGCGAAGCGACGGGCGGTTTCGGCCAATGACGCCGACGCCGCATCCATGTTCGCCGCGATATCGTCTGTGTGACTATCGGTCGACTGGGTCTGTCGAGCGGAAACAGGGGGGTTCTGTGACGCTGTCCCACGCGGCTGGTCGTTGGCAGTTCGTCCGCTAGGCTCCGACGAAGTCCCTGTTCGAGCAGTCTGTGGCGCTGGCTCCGAGTGGTCGGACTGCCGAGTCGACTGAGCACCCCCCGCTTCAGGTGGAGCGGTCGAGTCGTCCGTCGTGTCCGGCGCACTCGCAGCCGCCTCGTCACCATCACCGAACTGGACGCGGGCCTCGTCGCTGGGGTCGGCAACCTCGATCTGGTCACCGTCGTCGGCCTGGCCCCCCTGTTCGTCGGTAGCCGACGGATCAGCGCCGTTTTCCTGCGTGTCGCGAGCGACCGGCTTCTGGCAGGTCGGGCAGAACTCCTGGCCGTCGTAGCGGAAGATGGGGTCGCCACACTCGCTGCAGTGGGCGTTCGTCATCGTCGCGCCCTTCAACAGGAGTTCGCTCATTTGCTCGGTCGCCGCCCGGTTGTCCTCCTCTTTTTCGAACTTCTCGCGGAGTTTCTCGCGTTCGGCTTCCTTGTCGAAGTCGCTCATACGTGTCACAACGCCACGGGGCTGAAAACAGTTTACGGGTGCGAGACGTCGATACTGCCTGAACGATGCGCGGCGGAATCGGGGTTTCGACACGTTTAACGTTCGCGCCCGAGCCATTTCGAATGGTATGACAAAGGTAAGCGTAGTCGGCGCAGCCGGAACGGTCGGCGCAGCCGCAGGGTACAACATCGCGCTCCGTGACATCGCTGACGAGGTCGTCTTCGTGGACATCCCGGACAAGGAAGACGACACGGTCGGGCAGGCCGCTGACACGAACCACGGCATCGCCTACGATTCGAACACGCGCGTCCGCCAGGGCGGCTACGAGGATACCGCTGGCTCGGACGTGGTGGTCATCACGGCCGGGATTCCTCGCCAGCCCGGCCAGACCCGGATCGACCTCGCGGGCGACAACGCGCCCATCATGGAGGACATCCAGTCCTCACTGGACGAACACAACGACGACTACATCTCGCTGACCACCTCGAACCCCGTCGACCTCCTCAACCGCCACCTCTACGAGGCCGGCGACCGCTCGCGCGAGCAGGTCATCGGCTTCGGCGGCCGGCTGGACTCCGCGCGGTTCCGCTACGTCCTGAGCGAGGAGTTCGACGCGCCGGTCCAGAACGTCGAAGGAACGATCCTCGGTGAACACGGCGATGCACAGGTTCCCGTGTTCTCAAAGGTCCGCGTCGACGGGACCGACCCCGAGTTCAGCGGCGACGAGAAAGAGCAGCTGCTCGGCGACCTGCAGGAATCGGCGATGGACGTCATCGAGCGCAAGGGCGCGACCGAGTGGGGGCCAGCCCGCGGCGTCGCACACATGGTCGAAGCCATCCTCCACGACACCGGTGAAGTGCTGCCGGCCTCGGTCAAGCTAGAGGGCGAGTTCGGGCACGAGGATACTGCCTTCGGTGTCCCGGTCCGTCTCGGGAGCAACGGCGTCGAAGAGATTGTCGAGTGGGATCTCGACGACTACGAGCAGGACCTGATGGCCGACGCCGCCGAGAAGCTCTCCGACCAGTACGACAAAATCGCGTAACCCGACACCGATCGCGACTGTCGGGTTTCGGGACGGCATCCGTCCCGAGCTATCTTTTCGCTCCACTATCGGCGTGAGAGACGTAGCTGTAACTGCGAGTTGCACTCCCCGACGAACCACGACGTTACGCGGGTTCGTCCTGGTCGTCAAGCAAATCGCTGTCGCGCCCATCGTCGTCGATATCAGCACCGAGGAGTGACGCCCACTCTTCGAGGTGTGACTCCGATGTCGAGAGTTCTCGGTGGCTCATGGCGTTATCCGAAGCATCCACGGCATATTATATAATGGTTGTGCCCGCATTGATACGTAATGCTGTATGCAGCGGTTCTACGGGGTAATCCGGGATTGGGGAATCAGGAAAAGCGCCGAGAAAACCGTGGCAATCAGTCGGAGCGAATAGTTTCCGGGACCTGAATAGAGTAGTGCCCGTCTTCCTGCAGCGCGATGATGTATTCCTCGCGGTCGTACAGTTCCATCAGGTTCAGTTCGTACTGGCCGGGTTCCAGTACCTTGATCGACTCGAACTGGTCGTTGAGTTCCGCGCGCAGTTCCTCAAGATCGGGGCGGTCCTCGCGGTCTGGTTCCGCCGGTGGGTCGGGGTCTGCACCGACAGGGCGGAACTGGTGTTCTGATTCGGACGCAGACGGCGCGTCGGATGGGAGTTCGTCCGGTTCGACAATATCACCGCGAGCACTGGCCTGGGCTGAATCCTCAGTCGCAGACGTGCGGTCGGGTTCGGTCGACGGCGAGCCGGACGTGTGGGATGGGTCACTCGGCTGTGCATCAGCCGACCGGTCGGCGTCGAGATGGGACTGCTCGGCAGGACGGTCCCCGTCCGTAGTGGAGCCACTGACGAAGTCGCGCACCGAGGCGGCGGTCTTGCCGACGGTGCGGGCGACAGTGCTGTCAGGTCCCGGTGGTTCCGGTGGCTCCGCATCCGGGGCCTCAGAGATGTCGGCCCCTTCGGGCTGGTACTGGAACTTGTTCCCGCCGCAGTTGGGACAGCCCGAGAGCATCTCCTTCGACCCGTCGTCGAAGCCACGGCCACAGTCCGTACACTGGTGGGGCATTATTTCCGGGAGACGAGGGCGCTGATGAGCGTTTCGTCCTTGTGGAGCGTCTCTATCTGGTTCGCCGGCCCGATGACCGTCAGCTTCTGGGTCGACTGCTTGCCCATCAGCCGGTCGAGGATGCTAGCGTCGGCAGCCTCGGACTTGGGGTAGGTCTCGATTTCGATGCCGTTGAATTCGTCGGGGCTGATTTCGGTCATCGTCACTTCGATCAGGCGGGACTCCTCGTCCGGGGAGAGTCCCTCTTCGAGGATGACGATGTTGCCGTCACGGACCCCGTCGAGAATCATTCGGATCTTCTCCATCGAGGCCAGCCCGGCCATACGTTCGCCGCTGATGAGGTCGATCTGGACGCCGTCGTCTGGGTCTTTGACTTCTGCCATTATATCACCCGAAGTACTCCGCGATTTTGTCGTAGACTTCGTCCATGTTGTCGCCCTCGAGCGCCGACAGCGGAATCGTCTCGTGCTGGGGGTAGGCGTTTCGAATGCGTTGAACCGAAGACTCCTCCAGATCGATCTTGTTCGCGAGGATCAACACCGGAAGGTCCTGACTCTCGATGATTCCGATGAGCATGGTGTTGACCTGCGTGAACGGATCGGTCGCGGAGTCCAGCACGTAGATGACACCGTCGACGTCCTCGCGGAGCCAGTGCATCGCTTCGGCGACGCCCTCGGTCGCTTCGCGGGAGCGACGGACGGCGTCGTCTTTCTCCATGTCGTGTTCGAGGAACTCGGTGTAGTCGACCTTCGTCGTCACGCCCGGCGTGTCGACGATGTCGATTGTCACTTTCTTCCCGTCGCGTTCGATCTCGACGTTCTCCTTTCGGCGCGCACGACGAGTCTCGTGTGGAACGTGACTCTCTGGACCGACGGCGTCGCCAGTCCAGTCCCGTGCGATGCGGTTTGCCAGCGTCGTCTTGCCGGCGTTCGGCGGGCCGTAGATACCGATTCGCTTCGGATCCTCTTCGGAGAACAGCGTCGATGCCGCGCGTGAGATGCTATCTTTGAGGTTTGTTAACAATCCCATCCTATCCTCCCGCCGCCCGGAGTCGTCCGGTATGGCGGCTCTGCCCGTAAAAGATAGGCGAATTCACTTAAGCCTACGTCAGACATGAGTTTCCTTTTTGACACGAGAGGGCATATCATGGTACAGACCAACGTGTGGCGTTGCTACGGATGTGGTACGGTTGGCCGGGAGCTGTTCGGGTGGAGTCTGATCATCCGAAACCAGACGATTCGGATTGGGGTGTACCATCCTAGCCCCCCACCCCTTCGTTTCAGGTGGAACGCCACATACCCCTGGGGTGGGGTGGGAGAATTGCCGGTCGAATCGGGAGCGCACCAGTTGTTCAGATCGGTGCGACTCGTGACTTCGCTAGCTAGAGTGGCCTAGACACTAGAAAACCGTACACTATCCCCTACTAGCTATTTGTTTTATCTAGTGCGGGTTTGATTTATAGGATACCATATTAAATCTTTCCCCTTACTAGAGAACATTATCGGCCACCCCCACCCCCTCCCCCGGGCCTGTTTCCCGTTCCACCGGAAACAAAGGGGTGGGGGGGTTGGCCCGTTACGGTCACTTTGTCCTGCAGTCCCTCCGTGATACCACCACTCGTGTTCACACAGCGTACCAGCTCCTGGACCCTCCTCATGGCCCCCTTTCGCCCCCCATTCACTACCCCGCCGTACCATGTTCACCGTCCCCAGCGAGACTGAAGCTATAGTCCTCTTTACGACAACAGTACCCACCCGACAGAAACAATCAATATAACAACATATATCTTTCATGGGTGGTGTACCGAAATATTTAATATCGACTCACGGTACGGTTCATGTGGTTCAACTGGACGCACCGGAGAGCGCTGATGCTCACTAACGACGGCACTGACGCACTCCTCGCTCCCTCTGTTCCGGTGTCTCCAACTCTCTCCACACGAAACGAAGGGGGACCCTCTTGATCGACTATGACTGACGAAAGCAACAACCCGGCCCCGGCATCCGATCCGTCGACGACAGAGACGTCGAATGATGCCGACGGGTCTGACGGGCAGTTCGACGTCGAAACAGACCCCGGGACATCGACCGGGCCGTCCGATCTCGACGACGTTATTCTCGATAATCTCGATGCCGGATCCGACGACCCCTCAGACGAGGCGTCCCGTGGCCTGTTCGACGACCTTCTCGAAGGGGAACCCATTTTCGAGAACAAGGAGGTCCTCCGGCCCTCCTACACGCCGCACAAACTCCCCCACCGCGAGGAGCAGATCAACAACATGGCGACGATTCTCGTCACTGCCTTGCGCGGCGATACACCGTCGAACATCCTCATCTATGGCAAGACGGGAACGGGGAAAACCGCATCCGCGAAGTTCGTCAGCGAGGAACTCGAAACGACTTCACAGAAGTACGAGGTCCCCTGTGAGGTCGAGTATATCAACTGCGAGGTGACCGATACCCAGTACCGCGTGCTGGCACAGCTCGCGAACAAGTTCATCGACAAGAACGCCCAGCTCATCGACGACCGCATCGCAGAACTCGAGGATGCCCTGTCGCGCGCACGCGAGAATGCGGCTGCACTCGAAGAGACGGCGTTCGATTCCCTCGACGACATCGAAGCCGAAATCAGTTCGCTGGAAGCCGACAAGTCCGAGTTTGAAGAAGTACCGATGACGGGGTGGCCAACGGACCGGGTCTACAGCTCCTTTTTCGACGCTGTCGACTACCACGAGCGTGTGGTCGTCATCATGCTCGACGAGATCGACAAGCTTGTCGAGAAAAGCGGCGACGACACCCTGTACAACCTCTCCCGGATGAACTCCGAACTGGAGAACTCCCGCGTCTCGATCATGGGCATCTCGAACGATCTGAAGTTCACCGACTTCCTCGACCCTCGGGTCAAGTCAAGTCTCGGCGAAGAGGAAATCGTCTTCCCGCCCTACGACGCGAACCAGCTCCGGGACATCTTGCAGGCACGCTCGGACGTGGCGTTCAAAGGCGACGCGCTCACCGAGGATGTGATCCCGCTGTGTGCGGCCTTCGCCGCACAGGAACACGGCGACGCGCGCCGCGCGCTTGATCTCCTTCGGACGGCCGGCGAACTTGCTGAACGGGACCAGACGGACAACGTCCTCGAAGATCACGTCCGGCAGGCCCAGGAGAAAATCGAACTCGACCGCGTCGTCGAGGTCGTCCGGACGCTCCCCACACAGTCGAAAATTGTCCTCTTCGCTATCATCCTCCTCGAAAAGAACGGTGTTCACAACATCAACACCGGCGAGGTGTTCAACATCTACAAGAACCTCTGTGAGGAGATTGACGCCGATATCCTGACACAGCGTCGCGTCACCGACCTCATCTCCGAACTGGATATGCTCGGCATCGTCAACGCTGTCGTCGTCTCGAAGGGCCGTTACGGCCGGACGAAAGAAATCTCGCTGTCAGTTCCAACCGAAGAGACGGAAGCGGTGCTCCTGTCGGATTCGAGACTCGGCGATATCGACGACGTCCAGCCGTTCGTTCAGGCCCGGTTCGACAACTGATCTTCGAGTTGCACTAGCGCCCGATAGTCACTCTCGTTCCAGATGAAACAGTCCCCTTCGAGTGATACGGCTACCCGGCCGCGGTTCCGTTCACCGCTGTGGGTCCTGTCTCGTTCGTCACCGTCGGCCCCGCCTCGTCCGTTACTACATCAGTCGCTCCGGCTTTGTTCCACTGGAGTCGAACCTGGCCCAGCAACGGAACCCGTATCTCCGCAGTTCCGACGACCCACCCGGGCTTAACTGGTTCGCTGATGGGGCTGGAGCCGACCTGGTCGTACCGACCGTTGTTGTCGCCCTTGGTGATGAAGCCGGCGTGGTCGGCCGGACAGGAGCTGAGGTCGTCACAGCTGTCCGCACTACCGATGTAGTCCTTGTTCGCGCGGTTGTACCAGTTCTCATCTTCCTCGACCCACAACATCGCTCGGTGGATGATCGGCGTTTGCCGACTGTTACCGTCGGGTTCGTATACGATAACGTCGCCTGGACGCTGGAACGTCCGATAGCTATCGTCGTTCGCTGCGGTGACGACGCCCCCGTGATCGTCCGGGCCGGAGAACCGCTCTTCTTCCATCACGAACACGAGGTCGCCTTCTTTGATATGGGGGTCCATGCTCGGGCTTTCGATAGCGACGAGCGGAGGCCACACACCGCTGACTGCGAACAGCAACACCCCGACGAGCAGGACTGAGCCGGCGCTACTGACGATATCGGCCACGTACATCATCCCTCCCGGTCCCTCGGTTTCGTCTCCGTCCGACGACCGACGGTCTGGCCCGGCCATTCGTACCACGAATACTCGGAGGCGGCCAATCAACTTTCTGTTGTTGGACAGAACGCTATCTTCCGATTTACTCAGGCTGCCGTCGGTGCTGAAGCTCCTCCGACCGGTATCGACACCGACGTGTGCCATAGCTGGGACGGCTGGACCCGAACGTACCCAAGACGTGGGATTCGGAAGGTCCCGGTTCCAATGACCCACTCCGGGCGGACAACAGTACTCGCCCCGGTGACCTGATCGTATCTACTGTTGGTTACTTTGTTGTCACCCTTCGTGATAAACCCAGCATGCGGCGCTGGACAGTTCCGAAGCTCGTCGCAACTGTCCGCGCTCCCGATGTACTCCCGGTTCGCGCGGTCGTACCAGTTCTCGCCGGCACTGACCCACAGCATTGACCGGTGGATGATCGGCGTTCGTTGCTCGTTACCGTTGGGCTCGAAGACGATGACGTCACCGGGCTGTTGAAAGGTCTGATATCCGGTCTCTGTCCCGGCCGCTGCCGTTACAACGCCGTGACGGGCCTCTTGCCCCGAGAAGCGTTCTGCGTCCATGACAAACACCATATCGCCGGTGTCGATGTGTGGCTCCATGCTCCCGCTTTCGATGGCGACGAGCGGCGGCCACACCCCACTGACAGCGAACAGGAACCCGCCCACAAGCAGGACCGCTCCGACACTCGTCCCGATGTCACGGACGTACAGGCCGAAACGAAACGTAGGGCTGGCGTCCACAGACTCGTCTGTCCCGCCTGAAGGCGTGCTGCTGGTCGATCCGTCCCGGCCCATCCTATCTCGGATTGCCGACAGCGGGGTATCAATCTTGTGACGGCTGTCGGTCCGCTATCCTTTTGCCCACAGACACGGAGTGTGGAACGTGCCTCTGGAGACGCCGGCACGCATCGTCAGCGAACTCGCGAGCCGCGGCTATAACGCGGAACGCGAGGCAGTGACTCGGATCGCCGACACCCGAGATCCGTCGGCGACGCTGGAACGCGCACTCGAAACGCTCCCCGATGAAGCACTGAAGCTGACGACCGACCATGTCGAATCTGTGGTTGAAGCGATAGAAAGCGGCGACGGAACGTCGAATACCGAGCCAGACCACGGAAATGAAATGACCGGCGCTCCGGCCCAGTCACACCCCTCCGTTTCAACTGGAAATGACGAAACCACGTCGACCGAACCGGGTGCCCCAGTTCCACCTGAAACGGGGGGGTCACGGGACGTGGACACATCCCTTCGAGCTATCGACGTTGCGAACGACATGACCGGCCAGTCAACTGGGACCGGCGAATACTCGGACTTCGTCGCGGTGTTCCGGGACCGCTACGAGAAACTGGCGGGCAAACTGCGCGGCAGAGTGAACCACCGACCGACCGACGCCATCGAGAACATGGGCGGTGGCAGCGACGCGGCGCTGATCGGCATGGTCTCTGACATCCGCTCGACCGCCAGCGGTCATTGGCTGGTCGAACTGGAAGACACGAACGGGACATTCCCCTGCCTGGTCATGAAAGACCGCCCTATCGCCGACCTCGTCCAGCAGTTGCTCATGGACGAGGTTATCGCCGTCGAGGGGACGCTGGCCGACGACGCTGGCATCCTGTTCGTCGACTCGCTGTACTTCCCGGACGTGCCCCGAACGCACAGCCCCTCGACCGCCGACCGCCACGTTCAGGCGGCGCTCATCTCCGATGTCCACGTCGGCAGTCAGGAGTTCATGGAGGACGCCTGGCACCGCTTCACCGACTGGCTCCACACGCCGGAGGCCGAGCACGTCGAATACCTGCTCATCGCCGGCGACATGGTCGAAGGTGTCGGCATCTATCCCGAGCAGGACAAGGAACTGGACATCATCGATATCTACGACCAGTACCGCGCGTTCTCGGAGTACCTCAAGGAAGTCCCGGCTGACATGGAAATCCGGATGATCCCGGGCAACCACGACGCCGTTCGGCTGGCCGAACCCCAGCCCGGCTTCGACGAGGAACTCCGGGATATCATGAGTGCCCACGACGCCCAGGTCCATTCAAACCCCTCGCTGGTCACTGTTGAGGGCGTCACGGTGCTGATGTACCACGGCGTCTCGCTCGACGAAGTCATCGCCGAACTCCCGGAAGAGGAGGCCAGCTACGAGGAGCCACACAAGGCGATGTACCAGCTCTTGAAGAAGCGCCACGTTGCGCCGCAGTACGGCGGCCACACCCGACTCGCTCCCGAGGACCGCGATTATCTGGTCATGGAAGAGGTGCCCGACGTGTTCCACACCGGCCACGTCCACAAACTCGGCTGGGGCGAGTATCACAACGTCGTTGCCCTGAACTCCGGCTGCTGGCAGGCCCAGACTGAATTCCAGAAAAGTGTCAACATCGACCCTGACGCCGGTTTCGCGCCGATTTTGGACCTTGATACGCTGGATATGACGGTCCGGAAGTTCAGCTAAACCACCTTTTTCAGTGTCGCCGTTCCTCGCGCGCTCTACGAGCGCGCTGTGGGACGGCTCCTCGAAAAACGTGGGCGAAAAAGGCCGGAATCGCTCTGCGATTCCGGAGAAACCGCGCCCCGTCGGCGCGCGGTATGCTCGTCAGCTATGTCAGAAGCTCACTAATGCAAGCCTGCCCTTCCCCGGGTCGCTCCGGGTGCGACAGCCGTCGCACCACTCGTTCCCGGCCAGAAGCCGTCAACCTGTTTATGTATAAGCACGATAACGGCTCTATTCGGTCTACTGTACCCAAATCTGTTTGCAAACGGCGCGAAGAATCACCGGTATCTCGTAGCAGTGGCGGGCCTCACCGATTGAGGCGCAATTAAGACCCGTCCGGTAAAACGAAAGAGTATGAGTGACGACCAAGACCACGGATTCGAAACCGACGCGCTGCACGTCGGGCAGGAGCCGGACGCCGAGGCCCGCTCGCGTGCGCCGCCGCTGTACCAGACCACCTCATACGTGTTCGAGGACGCCGAAGACGCGGCCAAGCAGTTTGCATTGGAGAAGCCGGGTCACATCTATTCGCGGCTGATGAACCCCACCGTTGGGATGCTGCAGGAGCGGCTGGCGGCGCTGGAGGGCGGCGTCGGCGCGGTCGCCACGGCCTCCGGGATGGCGTCGCTGAACCTCGCAACCTTCCTGCTCGCAGATGTCGGCGACAACGTCGTCACGGCGTCGTCACTGTACGGCGGCACCTACACCTACTACACCCACACTGCGCCGCGCAACGGTGTCGAGACGCGCTTTGTCGACACGCTCGACTACGACGCCTACGCTGAGGCCATCGACGAAAACACGGCCTATGTCCACTGTGAGACCATCGGCAATCCGTCGCTCGTGACGCCCGACTTCGAGCGCCTCGCCGAGATCGCCCACGACCACGGCGTCCCCTTCTTCGTCGACAACACGTTCGCAACACCGTACCTCTGCAACCCAATCGAACACGGGGCCGACCTCGTCTGGAACTCCACGACGAAGTGGATTCACGGCCACGGCACCACCGTCGGCGGCGTTCTCGTCGACGGGGGTTCCTTCCCGTGGGAGGAACACGCCGACAAGTACCCCGAAATCGCCGGCGACAACCCAGCCTACCACGGCGTCAACTTCCGGGAGCGATTCGAGGACGCAGCCTTCACCTATGCTGCCATCGCCCGTGGTCTCCGCGATCTGGGTTGCCAGCAGTCTCCCTTCGACGCGTGGCAGACGATGCAGGGCCTAGAGACGCTGCCCGCACGGATGGACCGCCACTGCGACAACGCGATGGGCGTCGCCGAGTTCCTCGCGGACCACCCCGAGGTCTCGTGGGTCACCTACCCTGGCCTCGAAGACCACGAAACGCACGACACCGCCAGCAAGTACCTCGACGGCGGCTACGGCGGCATGATAACGTTCGGCCTCGACGCGGGCTACGATGCTGCCCGAACGACCGTCGAATCGACGGAAATCGCCTCTCTGCTGGCAAACGTCGGCGACGCGAAGACGCTTATCATCCACCCGGCCTCGACCACCCACCAGCAACTCACTGACGAGGAAAAGGCTGCCGCCGGCGTCACCGACGACATGGTCCGTCTCTCCGTCGGCACCGAGTCCGTTGAGGACATCAAAGCCGACCTCGATCAGGCAATCGGCCAGGCAACCAACTAACCAAAGATACAGTACTTTTCGGAACATTTCTGGACGACCGTCCCGATGTTCTGCAATAATTCACCTGTTCATTAGGCTTATTACGGGAGAGAATAATGTATTCAATGAACCGTCGCCGATAGCGAGCACGCGTCGGTTCACGCTCAACCATACTCTGTCATTGGTCCGACAACGACTGCTCGCATCCGTGGGGAGCGTGCCACTCCCTCGTTCAACCTTTCAACCGCCGTATAACGACGAGAACACTTGGTAGCGATTTCTATGTGCGAAAACGAAGGCGTCGCTACAGGATTGCCTCGGCTTCCAGCAGGTCGTACAGTTCGTCCATTGTCTCGACCGACGTGTCACACGACGGTGCGACGGCTGGTTTCGGGTCGAAGCCGATAGCCAGATTTGCGACTTCGAGCATCGGCAGGTCATTGGCCCCGTCGCCGACGGCGACAGTCGTGTCGCGGTCTTCTCCAGTAACGGCGGTCACGACCTCCATCGCGTCGTCTTTCGTGCCGGAGATGAGCGGCCCGCGGACCTCGCCGGTCAGTTTGTCCGCCTCAACTGGCAGTCGGTTTGCGACGATAGCGTCGACCTCGACCCCCTCCGTTTCGAGTGCAGCTTCGACGCCGCGCTCGAACCCGCCGGTGAGAATCGCAACGTAGACGCCGGCGTTCCGCAGGGCTTCGATGACTTCCGCCGCGCCGGGCCGCAGGGCGACCTCGTCGAAGGCCGCCTGAGCCTGCTCGTCCGGGAGGTCCTCCAGCAGCGCACACCGCTGGCGGAGGCTCTCGGCGTACTCGATTTCGTTGTTCATCGCGCGCTCGGTGATGTCGGCCATGTCCTCGGCCGTCCCGTTCTGGCTCCCGAGCAGGACCGTCATCTCCGAGTCGGAGAGCGTCCCGTCGAAGTCGAAGGCGACTAGCATTGTCCGCGAGTTTCGTGTGGAGGGTTTCAAAACATCCGGTTTCCAGCCGACCAACTGGGGTTTATTTTTGTGTATTCCCTGCTACTGTCCCCGTATGGAGCACGTCTCCGTCGACGAAATCGAACCACAGGCGATGGGTGGCGACGTTGACCGGCGTGGGCTTGCGGACCCGCTGGGAACGACGGACGTCGCAATCAACCGGTATGTTCTGGACCCTGGCGAGGCCTTCTCGGGCGGATTACACGCACATCTTGACCAGGAAGAGGTGTTCTACGTCGTTGAGGGCACCGCCACCTTCGAACACCGGACTGACCCCGCGGGTGAGAGTGAGATGGTCACCGTCGGGCCCGACGAAGTCGTCCGGTTCGCGCCCGGAGAGTATCAGCAGGGTCGGAACGAAAGCGACGACCGGGTGGTCGCGCTGGCACTCGGTGCGCCTAGGGACTCGACCGAGGGCCGCGTCGCACAGCCCTGTCCAGAGTGTGATAGCGATGTCCTCGCGCTGGAACCGGCTGACAAGGGCTTCCTGCTGGTCTGTCCTGACTGTGGCACCGAACTTGAACCGGACCTCTAGCGGCTCGTGGTCGTAACCGAGTGTTAGAACCGGACTGTAACAGTCGTTCCGACCCGTCTCAGGGCTTCGGTGGCGGGCCGTCGTAGGCGTCCATGTCCTGATAGAAATTCAGCATCGCGAACTTGAGCTTCTCGGGGCCGATATCGACCATCTCGCGGCGTTCCTCTGGTGGAAAGGTCCCACGGACGGCGTAGTCGTGCATCTCCATCTCGGCGGCTTCAGTGTAGCGCTTGTCAAGCAGGATACGTGCGCCGAAGTCGTCCGGCGAACGGACCACACGCCCGAGGGCCTGCCTTGTCTTGCGAATTGTCGGAATCTCGACGGCGTAGCGCCAGCCCGCATCGTCCTCGTCATCGCCGAAGGCCACGTCGTAGGCGTCCTGTACGGCGTCCATCCGGTCGTCGAGGTGCGGGTACGGGACGCCGACAACCACGACGGTTCGGGCATCGTCGCCGTCGTAGCTCACGCCCTCGCCCAGTGTCCCCCACAGCGAGGTGTAGAGAACGCCGTCGTCGCCGTCGGTAAAGGCCTCTCGGAGGTCACGAGCTTGCGTACCCGGCTTGTCAAGATATCGGGTCGCGCTCACAGCGGTCATGTCATGATAGCGCTCGGCCTCGCTGTAGGACGGACAGAACACGAGCGTGTTCCCGGGCGTGAAGCGGACGATGTCTTCGAGCGTGCGTGCGATGCGTTGCTGGGTCTGTGGGTTGTCCCGTTCGCTGGAAAACAGCGCCGGGCCGTCGACGGCGTAGGTCCGGCGGCGCGCCTCGGGGAACTGTGCCCCGTAGGCCATCGTCACCGGGTCCTCGACCCCGACGACGTTCTCGGTCACGTCGAAGGGACGGAGCGTGGCGCTCATCAACACAGCGGCATGGAGGTCAGAAAACAGGTCGCGAGTGACCTCTTCGGGGATGCAGGTGTACAGCTCCGCGCGGCCATACACATCGTCGGTCGATTCGTCGCGGCGGACGCTGACGACGGGGTACTGGCCGGTGTCGTCTGATTCGTCGAGCCAGTCGGAAATGAAACCGGCGGCCTGCAGGGTCTGACACTCCTTTCTGGTGTCCAGGTCGCCCTCTTTGAACGCCTCTTGATAGCGGGCGTCGAGGTCCCGGCCGAGGGCCAGCGCGTGGTCTAGCTCCTCGTGGAAGCCGGGACCGGTGTAGCCCTGCAGGAAGGCGAGTGTCAGGTCGTCTTTCCGGTCGTCGTTAGCGATGGTGATGTCGTCCCAGTGGTCGTCGACGGCCTCGCGGCCGCCGAACCCGAAGGAATCCTCGTAGGCCTCGACGAGTGCGTCCCGGAACGTCTCGATGACGTTCGCTGCGGCGTCGGTCCGGGCGTCCTCCTCGTTGTCGAGCTCGTCCAGCGCTTGGTCGAGCGTGTTCTCGGTAAGCGTCCGCCGGGCGTGGTCGCGGGCGGCCGACTCGACGTTGTGGGCCTCGTCGAAGACGGCGATGATGTCTTCGGGGTCGCGCCCAATCCAGTGGAAGAACTGTTCGCGGATGGTCGGGTCCAGCAAGTGGTGGTAGTTACAGACGACGAGGTCGACGCCGTCCATTCCTTCCTTCAGTAGTTCGTAGCCACACAGCCCTTGCTGGTGGGCGTACTCGTACACGTCGTCGGGCGTCCGAACGTCGTCGAACAGCCAGGAATAGAACTCGCTGGTGTCGACGGTGAGGTTTCGGTAGTAGTGGTCACAGGTCGAGCGCTCGGTTTCGATATCCTCGCGCTCGTCCTGCAGGTCCCGGAGTTCCTCGACAACGGCGTTGCGGGCCTCCATTGCCTCGCTGCTGCCAGCCTGGCCATCAGAAAGGAGTTCCCCCTCGCGCTGTTCGAGTTCGGCGATGTCGCTTTCGACCTCGACCAGATCACGGGTCGTGTCCCGGAGCGCCTGACACTCCTCGTAGTCTACGTCGATGTGACACATCGACCCTTTCCCCCGGAAGACGACCGCTCGCAGGCGTTCCTGATCGGTAATCGCTCTGGCGTCCTCGACGAACTGGCGCATCTGCTGATGGACGTTCGTCGTGATGACGACGGTCTTGCCCGTCTCGCGGGCGTGTTCTAGCGCGGGGACCAGCGACGCGAGCGTCTTTCCGGTCCCGCAGGCCCCTTCGAACAGCACGTCACGGCCCTCATCGAGCGCGTCGTATATCGTTCCCATCGCCTCCTGCTGATGGTCGTACGGCTCCTCGAAGGGGAAAAACCGCATGTAGCCGTCGTCCGTCGTTGCCACGTGCCCCGATTGGCCGTTCACCGGCAAAAGGGTTCGCCCCCACAGCTACTTGCCACGAGCGCCCTTCCAGAACCATATGTGGCGCGTCACGCTCGCCGTCGGTATCACGCTTCTCGCGGGCTGTTCCGGCGTCTTTCCGGCTGGCCCAACGGCGGACGACAGCGACCCGGTGACGCCAGTGCCCGTCCCCACTAACACGCCGGAGGCGACGGTGGCGGTCCCAACCAGTGACGGAACGGTCGACGTGGCTCGACTACTGGACCGTCATGAACAGGCGTTGGCGACCCGGAGCTTCCACCGCCATGTCGAACAGGCGGGGCCACAGAACACGCTCGATGTCTGGATTGACCGGGAGCGGGAGATTCGGCGCGTCCGGCGGCGGTTCGGACCGATATCCGACGACGTGGTTCTCGCCAACGGGACGGTGTACACCAACGTTCGCGATGACCCCGACACGCCGTACGCCGCCACGCCCGCGACATCGAACACGTCGCTGCTCGCCTCACCGGCCGGGACTGACCTGCTCCGACAGCTCCTGTCGGATACTGCGTATCGGCAGGTGGACTCCGTCCGGTGGAACGGACGGCCTGTCGCTGTTCTTGCCATGACGAACACAGTTGAGACACCGACCACCGAGAACGGGTCCGAAATCGGACGGTCGCGGCTGTACGTCGACCGGCAGGGGGTAATCAGATACGTCGAACACACCGAACGACGACCGGACCGGCCGGATATCGACACGACAGTGACAGTCACGACCGATATTGAGCGCGTCCCGATTCCGTGGTGGCTCGCAGAGAACGACCCCTACAGCTCTGGCTCGATGTAGACTTTCCTGATGTCGCCGTTGGTGTCTTGCATCGCGGACTCAAGCGTCGTTATCTCGTCATCGATTGCTTCCGTGTCCAGCGCTGGGTCGAACTGCAGATCTGCGAAGACGATGACCTCGTTCGGCCCGAAGTAGACCGTCCGGAAGCCGATGACTTCGTCCACGTGTTCGTTCTGCATGACGATGTCACGGAGGCGCTGTTCCTCGTCTGTTGGGAGGCTTTCCCCCAGCAGGAGGCGCTTGTTCTCCCAGGCTAGCGCCAGAGCGAAGCCCATCAGCATGATCCCGATGAGTAGTGCGGAGATCCGGTCGAAAAATGGGTTGCCGGTCATCTGCTCGAGGACCAGCCCGACCAGTGCGATGACGATCCCCGCGAGCGCGATGGTGTCCTCAGTCAGCGCGGTCAGCGTCGTCACGTCGCTGGTCTTGCGGAAGGCCTCGCGGTACCCCGACCAGTTGTTCCGGTCGATCTGGCGTTTCATCTCGGCGCGGGCCTTTATCAGCGCGTACGTTTCGAACACGAACGCGCCGATGAGGACGGTGTAATTGACCCACAGCGGGTCCAGCCACGCTGGGGGCTGGAAGGAGAAAAACAGGAACTCGACCGCCTCGCCGGCGTGTCCGCCGCCACCATGGCCGCCGGCAGTCAGTTGGTTATAGCCGTGTTTTGCGCTCTCCCACCCAGCGATGCCGAACAGGAACACAGAGACGAGAAAGCTGTAGAAGAACTGTGCCTTGCCGTAGCCAAAGGGATGGCGACGGTCGCGCTCCCGCTCGCTGAACCGAATCCCGATAAGCAGGAACACCTGATTCCCGGTGTCAGAGATGCTGTGGTACGTTTCTGACAACATCGCGGCACTCCCCGTTAGAAGGAAGCCGAAGAACTTCAGAATCGCAATCGCGCCGTTGGCTATCAGTGCAGCGATGACGACTGACTTGCTCCCTGCCATTATTTTTCCGTCACATTCATGACGCAAAATGCTTCTGGATTTATACCTGGCTCCACTACCGGCAGTATGCTCACTGCTATCTCAGACACGCACGGAACGAACGACCATCGGTTGACAGGTCGGACGCTTGACGCCGTCCGCGAAGCCGACCACGTTCTCCATGCGGGCGATTTCATGACCGAGCAGGTCCTCGATGCCATCGACGCCGAATGCGACGAACTGACCGGCGTTGTCGGGAACAACGACAGACCGGCAGTCAGGGGCCGCCTTTCCGACGTTGCGACCGTCTCCTGGGAGGGGCTGACCATCGTTATTGTGCACGGGCACGAGCACACCGAAACCGCCCTCGGAATGCTCGCTCGGCAGGAAAACGCCGATATCGTCGTCGTCGGTCACTCACACAAGCCTGTCCTGACCGACTTTGGCGGCTGGACGCTCGTCAATCCGGGCAGCTACGCCGACCCGCGGCGATACCAGCCGGCCCACGCGGAACTGGATGTCATGGCTGGTGACGCTCGCGTCCGTCTTCGCTCCCCGGACGGGACGCCGATTTCGACGACTATTATCGAACGGTAAGACAGTTACACTGTAACTTTCCGCCAAAAGCTCGCGTCACAGTGAACCGAATCCGCGCTACTGGCGCATATACCACAGCGCCGCCATGCCGGCAATGACGAACGCGCCGCCGGCGAAGAACGCCAGTCCCGGCGGAATCGCAGCGGCGGCGGCCTCTGCACCGCCCTGTGCGGCGGTATCGAGTGCGCCCGCAGTGGCCTCGAAGCCCCCGTCGGTCACGGTCGCGTTCTCGGCGTAAAAACTCGGATCCCGGGCGCCAGTGTCAGCACTCCCGGTCGACACTGTTGGGCCACCGAACAGCGATCCAAGCCCGCTCCCGAACACCTGCTGGATCAGCAGGCTGGCGAAGCCGATGATCGCGAGACCGCCGATGATGTTCGCCAGCGCTGCCCGCAGTCCCGACGTCTCCTGTTCGTCACCGGCACAGATGACGAGTGGCTGGTTGGCCGGCGCGAACACGTCCATCTCACGGCCTTTCTCGGAGTACGCCGTGTCGACGACCTCGACCGCACCGGCGTTCTTGAGTTTCTTCAGGTGGTACTGGGCGTTTTGTAGCGACGTATCCACCCGGTCGGCTAGCTCTGACGGCGGTGCTGGCTCCTTGTTTAGCTCTGACAGTAAGTTACGCGCTGTCTCTGCCGAGAGTGCCGACAGCACGTCGTCCGCGTCATCACTGTCGACACCGATAACTCGGGGTTCGGCGTCCGGGGTCGCCGGGTCCCGAGAGGGCAGCAACGACATGATTATCTGTATGTTCTATGGGATTATGAGTCTTTGCCAAGGCACAGTGGTCGTTGTAGCTATCGGTCAAACCCGTATTTTACCCTCCAATATCGTCCGGTAGACGCCCGAAGGCGCGACTCCCGAAAGGACTTTGATGTCGGCTCGACAACCGCCGGTATGGCTGACCTGCTCACGTACGCACTCCTCGCTGCTGTGCTCCTGTTTTTCTTTTTTATGTATCTGATGCTCCGCCGGACTTTCCAGGGCTTCAAAGAGGGGTTCCAGCAGAGCAAGAAGAAGTAGCCGGGAGGGTAACGATTAGGGGGCGTCGGTGGTGCGTATCTGTATGGACCCACGTATCCGCGAACACGCGGAAGTCATCGTCGACCACTCTATCGACCTGAGCGAAGGCGACAACCTCGTTATCGACGCTCACCCGCAAGCTGCGGATCTCGTTACCGCGCTACACGAGTTCGCCGCCGACCGTGGCGCAAATCCGCTTGTCGTGCAGGATCGCCTCGGCGAGCGATTCCGTCGCGCCTATCTCCGCAACCGGGACGAGTTCGAGACGCCCAGCCACATTGAGGCGCTGTACGAGGAGATGGACGCCTACATCGCAATAAAGGGCAGCGACAACGTCACCGAGACCAGCGACGTCGACCCCGAAACGACGGCCGCCTATCAGCAGTCCCAGCAGCCGCTCCTGAACGAACGTCTCTCGAAGACCTGGTGTCTCACACAGTACCCCGCGCCCGCCAACGCCCAGCTCGCCCAGACCTCCACGGAGGGGTACGAGAACTTCGTCTGGGATGCCGTCCTCAAAGACTGGGACGCTGTCCGCGAGCATCAGGCACAGATGGTCGAGATTCTGGACCCCGCCGACGAGGTCCGCATCGTTTCCGGGGAGACAACGGACGTGACGATGTCTGTCACCGGTAACGAGACGCTCAATGACTACGGCGAGAAGAACCTTCCCGGCGGCGAGGTGTTCACTGCGCCAGTCCCCGATAGCGTCGAGGGTGAGGTGTTGTTCGACAAGCCGCTGTACCATCAGGGCCGGGAAGTGACTGATGTCTTCCTCCGGTTCGAGGACGGTGAAGTCGTCGAGCACAGCGCCGGCAAGAACGAGGAGCTTCTGACAGAGGTGCTGTCAACTGATGACGGTGCGAGCCGACTCGGCGAACTGGGTATCGGAATGAACCGGGATATCGACCAGTTCTCCTACAATATGCTGTTCGATGAAAAGATGGGCGATACCGTCCATATGGCAGTAGGGCGAGCCTACGACGAGACAGTTGGCGAGGACAACGAACAAAACGAGTCGGCCGTCCACGTGGACATGATTGTCGACATGAGCGAGGACTCGTTCATTGAAGTCGATGGCGAAGTCGTCCAGCGAAACGGGACGTTTGTCTTCGAGGATGGATTTGAGGACTGAGGACCGACCGCAAACGTCGTCTGCCGGGCGCTAATCGCTCAGTCGTCCCCGGTTGACTCTGTCCCCATGTGGTTCTCGGGCGCTGTCTCAAACACGTCGGTCCCGCTGTCAATACTGCCGGGTTCGTCGAGGGTGAACGTTTCCAGCAGTTGCCCGAGGTCGGTGGCGCGGTCCGAGAGTTGCGCGACGGAGGACTCAACGTCGTCGACGACCCCGACCTGCTCGGTCGCCGCGTCGGCGACGGCGGCCGCTTCGACAGCCGTGTCGTCGCTAATGTCGCCGACTGTCTCGACCATCGAGACGACCTCCTGTGTCGACTCAGCCTGCTCGTCGGTCGCACGGTCGATCTCTCGCATCCCGCTGGTCGCGTCCTCGATATCGCCGACGATGTTGTCGAACGCATCGAGGGCGTCGCTGACGGTCTCCGTTCCAGTGTCGACTTTCGACTGGGTGGCGTGCATTTCGTCGACGGTGCGCTCGACCTGCTGACGCATCTCGCCGATAGCGGCTTCGATGTCAGCAGTCGCAGCCACCGTCTCGTCGGCCAGCGTCTTCACCTCGTCGGCGACGACGGCAAAGCCGTCGCCATCGCCCCCGTTTCCGGCGCGGGCGGCCTCGATGTTGGCGTTCAGCGCGAGCATCGTCGTCTGGTCAGCGATATTGGTGATGAGGTCGGTGACGGATTCGATTCCCCCCATCAGCGCGTCCAGTTCTTCGACTTGTGCGACGGTCTCGCCGGTCGACCGCTCGATATCGTCGAGAGCCGTCGCCGCCCGCTCGGCGGCCGTTCGCCCACTCTGTGACCGACTGAGGGCTTCGTCAGCTCGGTTCCTGACGGTGTCGGCGGCGGTAGACACCTCCTCGACGGTCGCCGAGAGGTCTTCTAGTTCCGTCCAGACGGTTTCGAGTTTCTCCGACTGTGTCGCCGCCCCGTCGGCCATCTCCGCGGCCGAGGATTTCACACTGGCGCTGCGGTCCTGAACCGCGTCGACGTTCTCCGAGACCGTTTCGCTCGCGGTGTCGACGGCCTCGCTGAACGACCGGACCTCGCGGATGGTGTCTTCCCACTCGTCGAGCAAGTCGTTGTAGGCTGTTGCGATCCGGGCCATCGACTCGGCGTCGGCGTCGGACGACATCCGCGCTGTCAGGTCGCCGTCGGCACAGGCGGCCATGACCTCGGCGTAGTCCTCGGCGCGGTTCTGGAGGCTATCGCTGAGTTCCTCCGCGGCCTCACGAGCCGCTTCGGCCTCTCGTTTTGCCGACTCGGCCTCGCTCTTGGCGGATTCGGCGTTTTCCCTGGCTGCCTCCGCGTCAGCGATTTGCTCGCGGAGCGACTCCCTCATCTCGTCGAAGGCGTCGAACAGCCGGCCGATCTCGTCAGAACGGGACGTGTCGAGCGTCACGTCAAGGTCGCCAGCGCGCATCTCGTCGGCTGTCTCGGCGAGCTCTGAGAGGACTGTCGCCGAGCGCCTGCTCATCGCGATGGTCACGCCGCCGAGGACCACCACCGCGGACACAAGCGTCAGGAGGAGGCTGGTCGCGATCTGGTTCCGGAGGGCATAGGCGCTTGACACCGGAACCTGCGTCACGACTGTCCACCTAATACTATCGAGGCTCGCGTACCCGTACACTGTCTCAGATGACTGGGTAAAGCCGTTGGTTCCATCGTCCGTGACCGTCGCGGCGGTCTCCCCCGGCACACTGTTGCCGACGACGGCCGCGCCCGCTGGTCCGACAATCGTCGTCTCGCTGTCGGCCAGCGACCCGCGGAACGATTCGGTGCGGGCGGAGAGGTTGGCCTCGACGACGACAACGTGTTCTGTGTTCTGTGGCGCGGAGCTGACGAACGCCAGAACGCTGTCGTTTGTCACCGGTGACCGGTAGGGCTCCTCCGGAACGACGACGCTCCCTGGCGTGTCGGTCTCGTCGTCGATGGCCGCCATATCTGCGCCCCACGGGACGCCGAGAGATGCCAGCGTCTCCCCACTAACGCCGCTTGCGGTGCTCGCTTCTACCGTGCCGTCGGAAGCCTGGACGTAGTGGACGGCCACGAACTCGGACGTGAGGTCGTCCGATTCGAGCAAGAGGTAGTCCTTGATGACGCCCGGCTGCCCGTTCTGGAACTCTTTGACCGACGAGAGCGTGCGGGTCTGGCGCTGGAAGCCGTCTACCCAGTTGTCGAGGCCGTCAGCCTGTAACTCGGCGGTCGAGACGACCTGTGTCTCTACGCGCTGGTCAAGCGTTTGCGTCGTCTCGGTGTAGAACACCGCTCCGATTCCTCCGGCAACCAGGACCGCCACCAGCACCGCGGCCACGAACTTCCGGACGAAGCTCCCTCGCACAGCGGCCGGGACGAGGTGGGCGACTCGGGAACGGAAATCTTGGCTCACCATTCGTTCGGCGATTTCCAGTTATCGTATAAAAAACTACGAGATATATAGGGTTACTGACAGAGATATATACGAATATTTCGACCGAAATTTGGCGATAGACGGGTTGAAATGCCACTCTCTGAATCCTCTGCTCGATTACACAATTCTCGAAGACGCTCGAACATTTTCAGATTCAATACCGATAGAAGAGGACCACCGCAGCTGTCCGCTTGCTGACGCGGTCGTCTCCCTTCGAACCGGAAACTTATGCCGGCAGGTGTGGTAGTGCCGCTATGAGTGAACAGCGGTCCCTCCTCGTTCGGGCGGCGTGGTTTCTGCTCGTCGGCTGGTGGGTGACCGGCATCTGGCTCTCGGTCGCGTGGTTCCTGAACGTCACACTCATCGGTCTCCCGCTGGGCATCAAGATGATAAACAAGGTACCGCTGGTGCTGACGCTCAAGCGACGCGACCGGCTCGTCACGGAGAGTGATGGCGGCTCGCAACACTCACTGCCCAGCCGCGCGGTCTGGTTCGTCTTCGTCGGCTGGTGGGCCAGTGGGGTCTGGACTGGCATCGCGTACGCGCTATCGTTAACAATCGTCGGCCTGCCGCTGGCGATATGGATGTACAACAGGCTCCCCTTTGTCGTTTCGCTGTACCAGTACTGACGGTCAGTCCAGATACGGCTTCTCGATATCCGTCTCGACGATGATGAGAGCGTTTATTGGTGTGGTGATGCCGTCAAACGGAGAACATACGGGCCTTGGACCGGCGACGCCCACGAGAGGGCCACGCAGACCTCGCCGTTACGAAGACGGGGCAAGAAGGCGTCGACGTGGCCTGACAGCCCACGAACCGACAGATGCGGCGAAGGATACTCGACGTTCCAGCCCATTGTGACCGTATGCCACTCGGCCAGGTGGAACTGGCGCTGCGCGTCATCGCTGGCCTGTTCGTCATCGTCGCGCCGACGTTGCTGTTTCTGGGGCTGTGGCGCGGCCTCGAAGCGATGCGTGACGACGAACTCATCCAGCAGGCCCACCAGCGTGCCGAGATGCAGGACCAGTCGCCGACTGGACCTGACTGGCCAGTCGACGTGCTCACCGACGCTGAGGCGTCACTGCTGTCTGAAACAAAGATGTCGGTCGTGACCTGTGACACCTGCGGCACGCCGAACATGCAAGACGCCAGCTACTGTCAGTCGTGTCTCACAGAACTAGAGGAATCAGTCTAACGAGTCGCCTTCGTCGACCTGAATCGCTATCGTCGGTTCGGACCGAACGACGCTGCAGTCGCTGCCTCGCTCGATGGCGAACGTTACCTGTCCGGTGCGGTTCGTGTCCAGTCGGAACTCGCCCGTCACTGCGTAGGACTTCGTGGTCGACCCGGCGAGTGTATCTTCGTCCCAGTCTCTATCTACATCCACCCACACGTCCTCCCGGGGGTTCTCGGCAGGTCCGACGAGACAGCTTGAGACGGTCGGGGGGTTGAGTGCCCGCAGGAACGGTGACGGGTTCGAAGCGGTAACCGTTCCGATCTGCCTGCTGACGGGTGCGTACCCGCCACCTCCTCGCTCTGTCTCAGGGACCGACACGGTGACCGACTCGCTTGTCTGCACATCGTAGGTCACCCCGCCGCTGAGCGCGTCGGCTCCCACGAGAACGGCGCTCACGATGAGGAGGCCACCGAGGGCGGCTGCTGCCGTTCGCCGCGACGGCGTCGGAATCCCTGCCCGAAGCGCGTAGCCGAGCCCGACGAACAGCCCCGCGGACGCGGCGAGCAACAGGAACGTCCCCGTCTCGCCCGGCGAATACCGAACGACGACGTAGCCGACGAACACGACGTAGGTCACGCCACTGAGAGCGAAGGCGACGACATCTAGCACGTCCCGCTCGAGGGCCACACCCGCAACGAACAGCGCAATAAAGCCCAGCAACAGCAGCGCCGCTTTCACCGTTATCGAGAGGTCGAACACAACATCGCGGACGAAATACAGCAGCGCCGTTGCGGCGAACAGGACACCGAGTGCGTACAGGAGCTTACCGCTGTCGATAGCAAGGCGCATGGAGGGTCACCGGCATTTCTCTTAGCTGATAAATAAAGCCACGGCTGGACAGTGCAGGCCCGCGAATTGCGGCAACCGAGAAGACAAACCGAACTGGGTCGCTAGTCGTCGGCCGTCGCTCGTCCGGCGTCAGCACCGTTCGACAGCGGCGTCCGTTCAACGACCGTCCCGTCGTAGGTCGGGTACTGCTCGACGATTTCGCCCTTCTCGACATCGCCCTCCTCGACCATCTCCTCCAGCAGCCACCAGGCGAGTTCGACGTGCTCGGACTTGACGGTGTAGTACTCCTCGGGGACGCCGAGGGTTTCGAGTCGCGCTTCAGAGGTCCACGCCTTCCCGTAGACGAGCGTCCCGTCGTCGGTCACGTCGTCGAACGGACGGCGGATGTTGCGGGCCATCCGCTTGAGCCGCGAGCGGTGCTGGGCGGCGTCCTTGAACACGCTCGTACAGAAGTACACCTTCTCGTGGTCGCCCATCTTCTCCAGAATATCGTGGGACCCCTCGACGGCGCTCATGTGGTCCTCTTTCAGTTCGAAGCCTTCCTCCTGCATCCGGCGGTAGTTCCCGTCGGACATCTCGAACTCGTTGATGTTACAGAAGTCGGCTGCGCCCTCGTCGAGGAATTCGAGGAACTCCTCCTCGGCGCGGATGCCCGGAATCTCGAAGGCCGGCGTCAGTCCTTCTTCGCGGGCGATGTAGAGGATGTCCTCCCACTCGGTGCCGTGGAGGTCGCCCCACTGCTCCAGCGGCGGGTGGAAGCGGATCTCGTCGAGGCCGGCTTCCGAGAGGCGGCGCATATTCTCGCGGCCGCCAGGGATGCCGGTGTAGAGGTGCGTGTGGTGGTCCTCGCCGAACTCGTCTTTCAGCAGTTCCAGATAGTGACAGGTCCGGTCGAGCACTTCCTGGGGTTCGCCACCCGTGATTGAGGTGCCCAGCGCGCTCATGCGCTTGGCTTCCTCGATGACGTCCGAGTCGTCCTCGACGGGACGCTCGTTGGCGTACATCTGGGTGACGTTCTTGCGGTTTTCCCCGAGGGGACAGTAGAAGCAGTCTCGCTGGTCGCAGTAGCCGTAGACGAACAGCACCATCTTGCCGCCTTTGGCGCACTGTTCGCAGCCCTCGGAAATCATTGTCTCTAGCCACCGCTCCCAGCGGGAAAAAGCGTGCGCATCTGACCCAGCGTGGGATAAGACGGCATGGGGTGGGCCACGCCAGATGGGGACCGCTTTGAATGGGCCGGCGTCCGTTCTGTGCGTATGGATGACGAGGACGCCGACCCCGTGGGCGGGCCACTGCCGGAAGCGGAGTCGTTCGACGATCGAGTGCTGGGGGTCAGCGAGTCGCTCATCCGGTACGTCGAAGTCATCGCGGCGCTGGTACTGGTCCTTCTCTTTGCTATTGGCGTCTTCGACCTGACGCTCCAGATATTCCAGAGCGCACTTCGTGGCGATATCACCGACCCGCTGGTCGTTGTTGGTTTCATCGACACGGCCCTCCTCCTGTTCATTATCGTGGAGGTGTACCAGACCGTCGTCGCGTACACGCAGGAAAGCGAGACGCGCCGCATCGTCCGCCTGGTCATCTACACGGGCGTCATCGCGATGGTCCGGAAGGCCATCATCTTCCGCACCGGTGAGTACAGCTCCGAACAGGCCGCGCTCACCGCCGCAGCGGCGTACACGCTCATTATTCTCGGTCTTGCGGCGCTGTTGCTCGTCGAACGCCGGACCCGCGGGACGCTGTCGGAAACAGGGTGAGGCGGTCCCGAAAGAAGTTAAACACAGGCGGCGTAGCGCCGATAGATGCTGCTGGTGCTGTGTATCGATCTCGACGACGACCTCGGCCGCAAGACCGGCATCCAGACGCCAGTCATCGGGCGCGATGCCGTCGTAGACGCAGCGGTGGCGCTGGCTTCGAACGACCCGGAGGACTCCGACGTGAACGTCCTGTTCGAGGGCGTCCACATCTACGACGACATCACCGACGAGCCGGTCGAAGTCGCAGCCGTCACCGGCGTCGACGGGAGCGATGTCGCCGCCAACCGGGCAGTCGGCGAGGAGGTCGATACCGTTCTCGCGTCGCTGGCGGCCAGCGAGGACGTGCGGGCGCTCATCGTCACCGACGGCGCACAGGACGAGTCGGTGGTCCCCGTTATCCGCTCGCGGGTCCAAATCGACGGCGTTCGTCGCGTCGTCGTCCGGCAGGCCCAGAACCTCGAATCGATGTACTACACCATCAAACAGGTGCTGGATGACCCAGAGACTCGCGGGACGATACTGGTTCCGCTGGGTATCCTCCTGCTGATTTACCCGCTGACAATCGCCATCGAAGCACTGGGCTACCCCGGCTCCGCGCTGGGCGTTATCTCCGGCCTGCTTGGGCTCTATATCCTCGCCCGGGGCCTCGGCGCTGAGAAGATACTGGACGAAGCGGTTGAGCGGACGACGTCTGGACTGTACGCCGGGCGCGTGACAATCATCACCTACGTCGTCGCGGCCGCACTGCTCGCTATCGGCGGCGTCAGCGGCGTACAGGAACTCGAACGGCAAACGGACCCCGACGCACTGGAAGTTATCGCGTCGCTGGTCTCCGGCGCGATTCAGTGGTTCGCCGCCGCTGGCATCACCTCCAGCCTCGGCCGCGTGACCGACGAGTACCTTGACGGGAGCTTCCGCTGGCGGTATCTCAACGCCCCCTTCTACGTCCTCTCGATTGCTCTCGTGTTACACGCTGTCAGCGCCTTCTTTCTCGGGGTGCAGGACTTGGAATACCTCGCTATAATGCTCACTGGTGGGACGCTGCTCGGGCTTGTCAGTACGCTGGGCTTCGCTGTCGCGGAGGCCCGCTTCGACCGCGCCGAACAGCACAACCAAGGCCCAGGCGGTCCCTCATCGGAGTAATGTACGTTTCCCGTGCCGTCGAGAGTCTACGCGCCGACCCAATCGACGGCGAGCCTGTCGATCTGGTTCTCGAAACGGCCGACGATGCCGACCCCGAGCGCGTCGCCACCGCCGCGGAAGCCGCCGGCGCGACCGTCGAGCGCCACCTCCAGTTCGACGACCTGCTGGTCTCGACGACACAGGACGAAATCGACGCCCTCTGTGACTTGGCTGGCCTGACAGCGATTCAGACCGGCAACGTGAACGCTATCACGACGGCCGACGACGTCGAAGAAGACCTCGACAGCGATGACTGACCGATGACCGTGTTCCGCATTTCTTTTGTCACCGCCGGAAATATACGGTAGCGAGGGCACGTAGCTCAGCCCGGATAGAGCGTCGGACTTCTATCTCCGCTGGCGCTGCCATCGGGGGAAGACATCCGACGGTCGTGGGTTCGAATCCCACCGTGCCCGTTATCTGCGGACAAGGTGAGCCGTAGCGGCACCGGATTCGAACTGCGCGGGACAAGCGTGTATGGTTCGAGCACAGTGAGAATCACGGTATGAACGGCGTCGCCGTGAGCCAGCGAGTCTCGCTGTCGAGTGAGAATCCCACCGTGTCCGTCGATAAACTGCTGGCTTACTGCTTTTAGAATCAAATACGGTGAACCAGATCGAGAACAACGGAGTTCGTAACTGCTGCGAGCAACCCGAATACGGGCAAGACCAACACGGCTATCCTCCTGATCACGCTGCGGTCGCTCGACCTCGATGATCTCCTGGTACTCTCGAACGTCCGGACGTGGGAACAGACGGATATCGTCGTCACGTCAGCTCACGATCTCGCCGTGCAGCTGCTCGAACATCGCGACCGACCGAAGGCCATCCTGATCGACGAAGGTTCGACACACTTTGATGCCCGAACGAACCGCCGAGAGGTGGCCGAGCAGTACACGCCATTGGCAAAGCGCTACGCGAAGATCGGCGTCGACATGGAAGCTGTTGTTGTCCACACCGGGAAGGACCTCCATCCTGAGCGTAAGCGTCTCTCAACCTTGGCAATGTACAAAGCGGCCAAGAAGAGCGCTGAGTTCTTCGAGACGTGGCCTGCCGATGCTGACGCACCGACTGACAGACTGTTCGGCGGGAGTTTAAATGAAATCGAGAAGGCGACTGGATACGATCCTGACGATGCTGCGCCGTGGGCGTGGAACCTTCGAGCAGGACTATTCGAGAAGGATGTTGCATGGGGAGAATTATTGGACCTCTTATTGGATAATGGGCCAAATGGATAATACGTTTTGACCTGCTGTATTCTATGAACTGTTAACTCCTCAATGGTTAGATAGCCGATATACCGCTGCTGATATTAAAACCAAAATACCCGAAGTAAGACCCAGTGATTTGCTAATATCTGGATTGATCTGAAAAATCAGACCAGAGGCAATACTAAAAGCAATGGCTATCATTAAAACATTATGAGATAATATCTCTAACAGTGATTTGAGGGTTATATCGTCCGCCATCTATACATTCTCCTTGAAATCTATATCTGAAATATTCGGACCACTCAGCTTCTCAGCATAATAGGTCAATGATAGTGTAATTGAAATAAGTATCATAATCACCGCAAGAGATGGTGTACCAATTTCAACACCGGTGATACTTGGGCTTATCGTAGATATAATGACAAAAGAAGTAATGATTACAATAATCCCTCTTATCGTGAAGAATATCTTATCCGTTTTTCCCTTCTCAACCCTGACATTATACTGTAAATCTAGTAGAACATCCGTGGCTTCCACAAAGCCTTGATCTTGATCATATTCTACAAGTCCAACTTCTTCAAGTTTCGGAACATGTGTCTGAAATAATGCCACATAAACTCTCTTTCTTTCCTTTCCTTCAAGATTCTCTACAGAAGAATTAAACTCTATTGAAGCAACTCTCTCCGCCAAATCAGTCATACTCATTGCACCCTCTTCTTGAAGAAGATGGACTGCTATTCGCCTTCGTCTGTTCCCCAGTATGTCAAACAATTTCTCTTGAGGTATCTCCTTTGAGTTTTCATTAGAGGACATAAGCTATCGTAGAGAACTCTCCATATCGAATAGTCCTTCCTAACGATATTTTAATCCTATCAAAATACCATTCCATGTCTCTTTCAATTTTTACTACCTACCTGCAACTTATTCACAGTTAGTAATTCATTCAGATGTCCATCAATCTGGACTCAACAGCACTTGGCTCCATCATTTCCCTATGCCGATTCTCTGCACTCTTGATTGCTGTCTGTGCTTGAGCTAACTTAGCATCTGAATCATCCCAGTTTTCATTCTTGGCATCCTTTGCTGCACCTCGAACATTATCGGCTGCACTCACTAGATGCTCGATCTCGTTCTGACCCGCAATTGCTGATTGCTGAACTTCGGATTCTCCCAATTCGTCCGCAGCTGAAGCGGCTTCACCAAATGCATCAGAAAACGCACTCATGTCTTGCTCAAACCCTTCCAAAGTCATCTCCACTAGCCCGTAGTTCTCCTGTCCATAGGAATCGATAGCTGTGCCGAGAAGATCCTTGCTACTCTGCATTCCCTGATACCCTGCTTTGTATTTCCCGACAGCAGTTCCGATTAGCTCACTCTCCGAGTTTGATCCTGTATCTGTCTTAGGACCGGAACTCTGAGAGCTATCTGAACCGCTAATATCAGATTTCTCCTGTACATCAGAGTCTTGCGGTGCATAGTCTTCTGAATCAATTACTCCGTCACCGTCGCTATCTTGGACACCACTCCCACCAAGGATTCCACAACCTGCAATACCAGTCGAAAGAATTGTTACCAACCCACCCTTAATCGCATCACGGCGTTTCATGACGTGGTTTTACAATTCAAAACTATCCACTTCAATTTATTGGTGAATTCATATATTTATACCATCTCAAGGTTCTATTATTTAGTTACCAAGCTTCGGCAATCGACTCAGACACCCAAATATCTATAATTAAATAACTTCGTTCAAGCCAGCCTGTTCAAATAGCTCTGTTCGTTCTGTATTATCTAACCAAATCAAAAATCCTCTATCTACAATACTGAGTCGCCTGTTTGTTTGGTCATAGTCCATGATGATCGGCTTAATATCCTTATCAACCTGTAGAGAGGCTGTAGATTTGAGCGCTTGTGTCAGGTTCCCTGGGTTTAGATCGTCCCCTCTAGGATGCTCTGATTGAATTTTCTCTCGAAGATCTGCATATAGTATTCCATCGTCTAAGTCATCGGTATCTGCCTCCAATATCGGATATAGTATCCATTTGTACATTTCCAATTCCGTAGCTTGAAATCCGTCCGAAAACTGCCTAATAAACGCTCTATACCTCGCGCTTTGCTCATCTACAACTTGGTTAATTATATCTTTGGCATCAGTATCACTTGCCAATCTCTCAAGTTCCGGCTGTGTTTCTGATACATCTTCCTCAAGAGCGACGTTTCGACACGCCTCTTGAACAATGTATACACTGTCAAAACAATTGTTTATCAACTCGTCCTTAAAATCCAGATCATATTTCACATTGAGAATATTTTCCCCCTTCTCGATTACCCTTCTCAGTTGATTATGTTTCCACTCATCAGCGTTTACAGCGATGACTCTGCCAGTAAGATCACCGTTGTGTACAATCAGCCTGTTCTGTTCAAGCCAAACGCCAACTATAATAAAACAAAACGGTGATGCTTCGTGGAACGCTTTTAATGCCACAGCAAAATCTTTCTGTGTGTTTTCAGGCAAATAATGGAAATCTTCTAATACAATATACTTGTCAAACCCGATTTCTTTTAACGCCCTTATTACATCATTCACATCGGTTGGATCTAACTCAAGTTCTTTCGTTTCTGTCTCTGTAGATTCCGATTTTTCGCCTTCTACTGAAGAACTTGCACCGAAATGTGGGACTCCTGCTGACAGGCGGGCTTTGATTTTTTGTGTGCCAGATACCGTCTTCTTCTCTGATAATGTGATCTCGTATCCTGCCTGTTTAAGAATCGTCGAGTGTATATCTTTTAGCTCCCATTTATTACTACACTGAACGGTTATCTGTTCTTCCGAATCAATACAGTGTTTTCTAAGACATGTTTTTCCTTGCTTAGAACTCCCATACACTACTATATGCTTACCTCTAGACAAATCCTCATTTAATTTACCATCAACTGAGTCTCTTCCAACGTAATTCTTCGGCAGTTCTCTTGTAATACCAAATACATTATCGACAGACGTGATATCTTGACTCATTAGTTATATATCAGTCTATTCTGAGGTTATATAACATTTCGCCACTTTTCAGTTCGTTCTACTTCACCCACCGACCCACCCACCGGGTCGGCCTACTCCATCGCCTTCGGATGCCGCGGATACGGATACAACTCTACGTCGATCTCTCCCTCCAGATACTGCTCGCCTTCCGTCGTCAGCTCGACGAAATCTTGATCCTCGGTCAGAAACGCCACCAGATCGGCATCGGCCAGCACCCGACAACGATCTTGTACCTGCGCTTCCGTTGCATGAATACTGTCGCGGATAGCCATTTGTCTGGCTGTCGATACCGAGTCATCCCGAAGGTGTTCCAGTATTCGGTCATCGATACTCCGTTGCCAGCGGGCGGTCTTACGAATCGTCATGGTGAAGGGCGATTACACGTCGTTCGTTTCTGCATCTGCACTCGTCGATGGCTCCGTTGGGCCACTACCGTTGATATAGACGCCTTGCTCGGCGTCGTATTCTTCCTCGAAATACGCTTCCTTCCTCGGTGACCACGCAAGCATCGTTCCCGATTTCATGCAGTGATCTCTCTCCGGATGATCGTAATGTAGACAGCCACACTACACGCCGCGAAGTAGCAGTACCAAGTGTGTCATTGGTCTCATTTCACTGTCTCTGTGGTTCACTGCCTGCTATCCGGTCTCACAAAGCCAATCGCTTCCGAGACCCACCCTTGCAGTATTACAGTGAAGGGCAGACGACTACCAGTACCGTGTCAGCTTGCATGACCTGTCAGAGGCACGGCAACCCGACTTGGGGGGACGGCACCGGTTTCGTCCCCTTCACACGCATTGATTTCCCGGCAACACGTATGTAACAGTGACATTTTCACACTTGGCTACTGTTTTGAACATCTGGGTGAAACCCTGCGCTGTCATGGTCTCCGTTTGCTGGGACAGGGTGACGGCGATACTGTGTTTCGCTGCATAATCAGCTTCAGCCTCCAACTCCGGCGCTGTGCGTGAGCCCGTGCCTGACTCATGGCGACCGGCTACGCCTCCACGATATCGTCTTCCATGGCGGCGACCTCGGTGAGAATCGCTTCGATGTCGTCGTCGGGGACGCCGTTCTCTCGGAGCGCGGCTTCGAGGTGGGTCGCGACATTGGCGAACGCCCCTTCGGTGATTCCCATGCCCTCGTGGGCGGTTTGCATATCGTCGCCGTCGTAGTCGACTGGGCCGCCGGCGACGGCACTGATGAACTGCGCTTGATGGCTGCGGAGCTGGTCCATGTCGGTCGCTTCGAAGTACGGTTCGAGCACTGGGTCGTCGAGTACTCGGTCGTAGAAGTCCGAAACCACCGCCTCGACCGCGTCGCGACCGCCGATCCGCTCGAAAATGGACTGTGATGCCATTGTCAGGTGACAGGTAAGCGGCCGGCATGACAGTTGTGGAAAAACATATTCGGCATAGACCACCGCGTTGGTGCTCGGCTGCAATGGCTGGCCGTGGCATTCTGCAGCGCAACCGAAACGACTCTCGACGCATTACGGTCGCTGGCGACGAACCAGCAACACCGACAGCAGGCCGAGCGTCCCGAGCACGGTCCACTCCCCGTGGCGGTCCGTGACGGGCCGCGTGGTATCGGCGACGTGTCTGGGACCGTCACCGGCGGTGGTCGCTGTGGTCGCACTGCTATCGCCCGACGGCGCGAAATTCGTCCGCCGGCCGGTCGTATCTGCTGCGCCGCTTCGCCGCAGGTCGCGGTCCGTGAGTGTCTCGGCCGGGACCGACGGCGCGGTGCCAGTGACAGCCTGTCGAACAAACGCATTGAGTTCACCTCCGGCGACAGCCGACACCGTCTCGGCGAACAGCGCGAGGGTGATGTGGTCGTCGTGTCGGGTCAGTCTGTCGAGGACCGCTTCGAACGTTCGGGTGCCGTCAGTCGCTTGCCGGAGACGGGCGTCGATGGCCGCGACGACACGCGTTCCTTTGTGGTACTGTGCGCCCGGTCCGTCCCAGGTATCGGGCCGTGTCAGATCGGCGCTTTCGTGGCGCTCGGTCGTCACCCGCTCATGGAACTGGTCTGCATCGATGCCGCCCGCGCTGTACGTGAGGGCCGCGGTGTGGTAGTCCGCGCTTCCCTCGCTGAGCCAGTCCATCCCTGGCGCTGTTTCGAAGGTCTGTCGCGTGTGGCGGTATTCGTGGACCCAGACGTTGACCGGGGATCGGACGGGTTCGCCGGCGTTGACGATGACATCCGACGCGCCGTTCGACGGGGTGTACCCACCCGGTGCAAGTTCATTCGGCGCGACAAACACGCGGATGTGGTCGTGGTCCGTTCCGGCGGTTGAGGCACGTTTCGCATGGCTGATGGCGTCCAGAACGGCGGTTCGGTTGGGTCGCAGCTCCGAACCCGACGGGACAATGAGCGTGATCCGGTCGCCATCGACCGTTCTCGTTTCTGTCTCGTGGGGGCCGATGTAGGCGGCCGTACGCCCGGCGACACCGCTTTGCCCGGGCGCGAGTGCGAGCGATTCGTTCCATGTGGGCCGCGGCCCGACGCGCCAGCGCCAGTGGGCACGCAGTGACACCTCCTGTCTGGCAAGCAGCGTCCAGTTGCGGGTGTCGGCGGTCCGCTGGCCGAACGTCGTCGAGAGTCCGACTGGCACGGTGTAGGTCAGTCGTGCTCTCTCAGTAGCACCGCTGAGACGCCAGCGGTCGCCATCGGACTGGAGCCCGTCGGCCCGGAGGACTGTCGCTCCTCCCGGCGTCCGTACCGATAGTCCGGTGACGTACCGTGGTCGCTCAATCGTCGCGGTTACCCGGGCCTGACCGGTCTGGTTCGGCTCTCTGTCGATTGTGTACTGGACAGTAATCGAACTGTCGCGGTCGGCACTGCCCTGCGCTGGTGGCCCCGATTCGACACCGAGGGCGACCGGAGACGTGCAAACCAGAAGGAGACAGACCAGTCCTGCAAACAGCTGCGTTCTCATAGCTCTGGGTGTTGCCGAATGCTACGCGACAACCAGCGAGTGGCGGTAAAGTGTGTGCCGGTGAAAATCTCAAACGTAATAACAGGCTGTGCGCCTCGGACACGGGGTCGCAAGCGTTTTGCCAGCGGCCACGTTATCCCCTGATATGGCCGATTGTCCGCTCGCAGACGACTGTCCCGAATTCACCGAACGAATTCAGGGGATGGGCTGTACCCACTACGGCGACCGTGGCGGCGCCGAGTGGTGCAATCACTACAACCAGCCGATCTCGGAGCTCAAGAGCCAGCCGGTCAAGATGGGCGAGGAAGTCACTGTCGACGTCGAGGACATCCACGAGAGCGGTGCCGGTGTTGGTCGGACCGAGGACGGCTTCATCATCATGGTCGACGGCGTCCTCCCCCCGGCTCGCTCGCTGGTCAAGGTGACGAACGTCCACTCGAACCACGCCCGGGCTGAGGAAGTCGAGCGACTGGAGATGGACGAAGACCTCTCCGAGTCTGAAACCGAAGAAAACGACGCCGACGCTGACGAGACGGAGGACAATGCTGATGATGACGGCCGGCGTCTCGGGAGTCGGGACAACTTCTGGGGCAGCTAGGACACACCGGTTGGACAGTTTGCGAGCGGGACTTCTTTGAGCCAGTCGGTCCTTCCTGTGGATATGGACCTCGAACTCGATGGCAACGCAGCGCTGTGTACCGCCGCAACGAGCGGACTTGGACTTGCGAGCGCCGAAGCCCTCGCTGCGGACGGTGCCAACGTAGCGGTCTGTGGCCGGACGCCGGAACACGTCGACGAGGCACGGGACCGGCTCGAAGCGGTCGGCGACGGCGACGTGCTGGCCGTTGAGGCTGATATCACTGACCCCGACCAGGTCGAGGCACTTGTCGAGGAAACTGTCGACAGCTTCGGCAGCCTCGACCATGTCGTCACCAGCGCCGGCGGTCCGGCCCCTGGACCGTTCATGGAGACGACCGAGCGAGAGTGGTACAGCGCCTACGACCTGCTCGTGATGAGTGTTGTCTGGACCACCCGGGCCGCATACCCACACCTCAGGGACTCTGATGCTGGCACTATCGTCAATATCACCTCCCGCTCTGTCCGGGAAGCCATCGACGACCTAGTGCTTTCGAACGCTGTCCGCCGCGCTGTTATCGGCCTGATGAAGACACAGGCTAACGAGTTTGCGCCGGAAGTCCGCGTCAACGCCGTCCTCCCCGGCGCACACGAGACACCACGCATCGAGGAACTCGTCGAAGCAGCCGTCGAGCGGGGCGAGTACGCCTCATACCAGGAGGGCATCGAATCTTGGGCTGACGCCCCGCTGCAGCGTGTCGGCCGACCGGAAGAACTCGGGGACGTCGTCGCCTTCCTCTCCTCGCCCCGGTCCTCATACGTCACTGGAACGGCCCTGCCCGTTGACGGCGGGGCGATGCAGAGCTAATAGTTCCGGCCGTCGGCCCACTCAGAACCGCCCGACGTCCCGCAGTTCTGCGACCACTTCTCGGACCCGCTGGGCCTCGTCTTTCGGGACCACGAGCGTCCGGTCGTCGAATGACGCCACGACGAGGTCTTCGACGCCGACCGCGCTGACGTGGCCGTCGCTCGCCAGCACGTTCCCCTCGGCGTCGATAGTAGCTGCCTCGCCCAGCACCGCGTTTCCGTCTTGGCCGTCGAGGACGCGCTCGAAGGCATCCCACGACCCCAGGTCGTCCCAGTCCAGCGCCGCCGGAACGACGAAGGCGTTCTCGGCGTCTTCGAGTACAGCGTAATCGACACTCACCGGGTCGACGGCGTCGAATGCGGCGTCGTGGTCCCCGTCGTCGAGTCGCTCGACCATCGGTGCAAGCGGCGAGGACGCGGCAGCGGACAGGAGGGCTGTCGGCGTCCACGCGAACAGGCCAGCGTTCCAGTAGAATCCCTCCCGGACGTACTCCGTCGCGGTCTCCCGGTCGGGTTTCTCGTGGAACGTCTCGACCGGCGCGAAGCCGTTCTCGGACGGCCCTGGCTTGATGTAGCCGTAGCCGGTCGCCGGCCGGTCCGGTTCGATGCCGACGGTGACGAGCCCCTCGGTTTCCACTGCGGCCCGCGCGGCCGTCCGTGCGACTGTCTCAAACGGCCCTGAAATCCGGTGGTCGCTCGGGAGACACAGCAGCACACAGTCGCCGACCTGCTCGCGGATGCGGTGGGCCGCGTACGCCAGTGCCGGCCCGGTGTCTTTTGATTCCGGTTCGGTTAGGACCGCCGCATTTGGGACGCGCTCTCGGACCCCGTCGGCGAATGACTCCCGAGTCAGCACGTAGGTTTCGTCGGCGAACCCAACCCGACTGACAGTCTCGGCGAGTAGTGACTCCGCCTGCCCGAACGAGAGAAACTGTTTGGGGCGGTCGCTCCGACTTGCTGGATACAGGCGCGTGCCGGTTCCCCCGGCCAGGACGAGCGCGACAATTGGTCGCTCCATACTCGGGTTTTGCCCAGCCAGTGCTAAAGTGTTGTACTGGCGACCGAGGTGGAGACCAGCCGAACCCACTGCCGTCAGCGAGTTACCACGTTTCTATCGTCCCGTCCCTGATGTCTTCGACACAGCCCTGACAGTCCGGACTCTCTGCGTCGTAGCAGACTGGCCGCCGTTGCTCGTCCATCGACACCGCGCGGTACTCGGCGTGGCGGCGACAGACGATTCGGGCCCGCCCTTCCTCGTCTCTTGGCAGGCCGGCCTCTGCCGACCGCTTGCCGTTCTTGTAGGCCTTCTTCGCATCGGAGAGTTGCTGCTCGGCCGACCGCAAGGTATCCCGGATGAACCGTGCGAGTCGGTCGTCGTCGGCCATACTGACCGTTGTGCCCGGCCACAAATCAATCTTCTCGCGTGACTCTCACGACGTGACTCCAGGGGTCTGATATCCACATTCACTTTCACTCCGCTGGGCGAGTGTTTATAACCAAAGGCGACCAACCGTCGATTGTCTCCCAACGAAAACTAGGCGGAGACAGTGAAAGCCAATGACTGAGTCAGATTTGCGTACCCACGCGACAGAGATACACGAGCAGTTTTCCGACCAGCTAGAGATTGACGTCGACGACGTTGTCGACCGTCTCGATACGCTGGTGAACGATTATCAGGTCCCGATCAGTGAGGCACGCCGGAGCGTCGTCAACACGTACCTCGACGAGGCCGGCATGGACCGCGACCAACTAGGTGGCGGCGACGGCGGCGGCAACGAGCAGGTGGACGTTGCTGATGTCGACGCCCCCGAGGAGTGGGTCGACGTCCGCGCGACGGTCGTCGAACTCTGGGAGCCACGCGCCGATGCCGTCGCGCAGGTCGGCCTGCTGGGCGATGAAACGGGCACAATCAAGTTCACGAAGTGGTCGAAGTCCGACCTCCCGTCACTCGAAGAGGGCAAGTCCTACGCCTTGCGAAACGTCGTTACCGACGAGTACCAGGGTCGCTTCTCCGTGAAGCTCAACCGGACGACAACCATTGAGGAACTCGACGAGGCAATCGAAGTCGGCGACGACAGCGTCGAGGCCGACGGCGCGTTGGTCGACATCCAGTCGGGCTCCGGCCTCATCAAGCGCTGTCCGGAGGACGACTGCACGCGCGTCCTCCAGAACGGCCGCTGTAGCGAACACGGCGAGGTCGAAGGCGAGTTCGACCTCCGAATCAAGGGCGTCCTCGATGACGGCGAGGAGGTCACCGAGGTCATCTTCGACGAGGACGCGACCGAGGAGTTGACCGGCATCGCCCTCGAAGAGGCGAAGGAGATGGCGATGGACGCGCTCGACACCACCGTCGTCGCCGACGAGATGCGACAGAAAATCCTCGGCCGGTATTACCGCGTTCGCGGTCCGACCTTCGGCCGCTACTTGCTCGCCGATGAGCAGGAGCGACTGACCGGAGCCGTGGATGCAGACGAGATTCTCATCAAAGCGAGGTCGATCTAAATGGCGAGTACACCCACCCGCGAGGTCGCACGGCGCGTCTTCGCACGCGAGTTCAACGACGCAAGCTACACGTTCAAGGAATCCGACGACGACCGTGCGCCGGTGTACGTCCTCCTCCCGACCGGCCAGCGCGCTAACCGCGTGTTCCTGGTCGGCACCCTCACCGAGACCGAGGACGTCGGCGAGGACAGCGAGTACTGGCAGGGACGAGTCGTCGACCCCAACGGCGACACGTTCTTCATGTACGCCGGGCAGTACCAGCCTGACGCGGCGTCGATGCTGCGCGAACTGGAACCGCCGGCCTACGTCGCCGTCGTCGGCAAGCCACGCACCTACGAGACCGACGAGGGCGAAGTGAACGTCTCGATTCGCCCCGAGTCCATCTCGAAGGTCGACGAAGCAACGCGGGACCGCTGGGTCGTCGAAACGGCCGAGCGAACGCTTGACCGGGTCAAGCGGTACAAGGAAGCCGACATGGAGGACCCGGCCACTGACGAGTATATCTCGATGGCTGACGAGGAATACGAGCAACTGTCAATCGAGAACTATCGGCAGTCAGTCGTCGGCGCGCTGGAGAGTCTGCAGGACGAGCAGGCCGAAGCCAGCGCAGACTGACCGCGGCGCAGTCGTCTATTTTTTGCTGCTGGTGAGTGGTCCGCTGCTACGGCTCCAGTAGCTCGATTCGGTTCCCCTCTGGGTCGACGACGAACATGATAGTCGTCCCGCTTTCGGTCGTCTGCGGGCCGCTGAGTGTCTCAACGTCGTCGGGCAAGCGGTCGGCGACGGCGTTGAGGTCGTCGACTTCCAGCCCGGGATGGGTCGCCCCCGGCCGATTGAGGTCGGGGTCGGGCATTTCCTCGCCCTTGGGTTCGTAGGTCGCCAGTTCCAGACGCACGTTGCCGGCGTCGAGGTGGACCAGCTCGGCGCTGGCTCCCTCAATGTCGACAGCGCCTCCAAACGCCTCGTCACCGACGGAAAAGCGAGTCACTACGTCAAGCCCCAGAACGTCCCGGTAGAACTCGACCGCGCGGTCCAGATTGCTGACGATGATACCGAAGTGGTGGCCAGTTGCGTCGATGTCTGTCGCCATCTCTGCCGATACCGAGGTCGGCCGGCGGTTAAATCACAGCGGTTCGACTGCTGCCAGCGACGGTCACAAAGGAACAGGTCCGGTAGCGTCTGACAAACGATTAAATACGTTGCTGCTAAAACAGTACGTAACTATGGGCAACAAAAACAAGACTATCTCCTTTCGCGTCAGCGAGGACAAATTCGAAACCCTCCGCGAAATCGCTGAGGAGCGCGATATCTCGCTGTCCGCAGTTTTTCGTGACTACGTCGACACGCTCGTTTCCCACGACGGCCAGGTGAAAGTCGCGCCGGAACACGAGTTCGAGGACGACGCAACTGAGACCAGCACCGAGAGCTTCCCGCCGAAAGTCGAAGTTCCGAAGAGCTTCGTCCGCGAGCACGAACGGCTTGAACTCGAAGCCGAGCACCTCCGCGAACAACTGGAAGAACACAAGCGCTACGTCACCAAACTCCGCCAGCAACTCGACGAGATGGACCAGGACGAGGTCATTCACCTCGAAGACCTCGACCAGGGCGAAGAGGAGGACGCCTCCTATCGCATCGGCAGCTTTGACGACCTAGAGTAACCGCTGGCGCTTCTGTTGCACGTCTTCAGCCACGTCGTCGCGCCCATCGACGTCGGCCAGGGTTTCCACGGCTTCTAACGTTCTGACGGAGTTATCGAGGAACGACAGCACGTCGCCCGGATAGGCATACAGCATATAGTCGTCGCTCATCACGTCGACGATTGCGTCCGGCCCCATCCCTTGCTCGCGCAGCTCCAGCAGGTACGAGATGAACTTCCGTTCGGCACAGCCACAGTGAGGGTTGGCCTCACAGTCACAGTCCAGAAAGTCCTCGGCGAAATCGAGGACCCGCTCTCTGGAAGCTTCGTCGAGCTTTGCTAGCCCCTCGCCCTGAAAGAGAATATCCAGCGTCGCCCCCTTGAACGCCCCTTTCGGGAAACTCGTCTCTAACTGGGAGGCGAGTTGCTGGTGGTTCTTGACGTAGATCTTATCGGTGATGGCCACGCGTGCCAATCTGTACGCGTCGGCAGTGTAAAAGCATCCCGAAGCAGCCGATGGACTGGTCAGCGTCCGATATTCCACCGCTGTCACGCGCTCTCACGACCCACTGGTTTCCAGATTCGTAACGTATTTCTGTTCCAGCGGAATATCTACGTATGCTTCAGCAAGCGTGTCCGGGCTGGGGTAGTGGCATCCTTTAGCCTTGTGGTGGCTAAGAGGCGGGTTCAATTCCCGCGCCCGGACTCAGACTTTCTACGCGGCGATTTCGACACTCTCAGAATTCCGCAAATTTACATCTCCATTCTGCATCCATTTCTTTATGAAGTGTAAATAAACAGTACTTATCGATGGGAAACAACGATTGTCCCTCCTGTGACCGAACGTTTGACTCGAAGCGTGGACTTCGCGTTCACCACAGCAGCACTCACGGCGAACGTCTGCCAAACAGGGAGTGTGACCACTGTTCGGACCGATTTCATTCTGAATACGAGAAACGCTACTGCTCTGACGAGTGTCGCGACGCTGCGGTATCCTTTTCTGGGGCTGACAACCCAAATTACTCCGGCGCGAAAGCAGAAACGACCTGTGACAATTGCGGCACGGTTTTCGAGTACTATCCATCAGAAAAGAAGGGATGTTACTGCCCGGAGTGTGTCGAGAACGCTGAGTGGCGGCACAGCCGAGAGATTTCCGATGCGGCAAATCCAAACTGGAACGGCGGAAAGCTCAACTTTGACTGTTCCATCTGTGACAGCCCCGTTGAGCGATATCCGAGCGACGTGACTGGCGAAGTCGTCCTTTGCAGCCGCGACTGCCACGCTGCGTGGCTCTCCGAGGCGTTCACTGGTGACGGCAATCCGAACTGGCGCGGCGGTGGCGTCGGCGACTACGGGCCGGGATGGCGGGCAGTACGCGAGCTGGCTTTAGCGCGGGACGACCACGCCTGCGTGCTGTGTGGGACTGCTGCCGCCGAACTGGGGCGGAACCCGGATGTGCACCATATCGTGCCGGTCCGGCTGTTCGCCGCGATGCCGGCGCTGACGGTTCAAGACGCACACACGCTGGACAACGTCGTCTCGCTGTGTCCGGGCTGTCACCGTCGGGCGGAGTTCGGTCACGTCTCGCGGGCAGAATTGCGCTGGCGGGCTGGCATCCAGCGGCGGGACCCGTCTGCTGTCGGTGGTGTGACGGTGTAGTCGGACCGGAATTTACACAATCGGGCCCGCCGCCAGTATGCGTATGTCACCAACTGTCGACGAACTGCGGAACGAGATTCGCGAGGCTGTCGGACGGTACGAACGCCCGGTCTCGACTGCTTTTACCAAGGAAGCGCTGGCGGCGATCTGCGAGGCCGTCGGATATGACATCGACACGGACCGGCTACCATCGAAGCCACAGATGCGGGCGGGTATTCTCTGGAAAATCGGAGAACGGGACGATGATGACCCGGCGGACGCGGAGCAGCCCTTCCGCAAGGATGAACTCGAAGCGATTGCCACGGCGCTGTCCGACGAGTAACGAGGCGCTTCGCTGGTACTGGCTCGTTTGACTATCTCGACGCTGCCAGAATGCGGAAATATTTGCATCTCGACAGCGAACTAACTAGTATGGGACGCAACCGCTCCCCGACGTTCAAGAACAGGCAGGCTGCTGGACAGCGGCTGGGAGAGGCGTTGCGCGAGCGGGACATCGAAGCCGACATGGTCCTCGCGATACCGCGCGGTGGACTCCCGGTGGGGCGTCCCGTCGCCGACGCGCTAGGCGCGCCGCTGGACATTGCGGTCGCAAAGAAGATCGGCGCACCGAACAACCCCGAGTACGCCATCGGCGCCGTCGCCGCCGACGGGTCGGTCTGGCTCAACACCGATGTCATCGAGCGACGCGAGATACCCCGCGACTACGTTGCGAGCACACGAGCGGAGATGGCCGAAGCCGCCAAGCAGAAAGCCCAGCGCTACCGCGACTCGGAGTCGTCGCCGTCACTTACTGGTAAGCGGGTGTGCCTCGTCGACGACGGCGTGGCGACGGGCGCGACGGCGCGGGCCTGCATCGAGCAAATCCGACAGGCGGACCCCGAGCGGCTTGTGCTCGCGGTTCCGGTCGGCTCACCGTCGGCGATTTCGGACCTCGAAGCCCTAGTCGACGAGGTGGTCTGTCTGGAAGTCCCGTCGGCGTTCCGCGCCGTCGGCCAGTACTACGAGCAGTTCGACCAGGTCTCCGACGAGGCAGCGATGTCGTATCTGGCCGAGAAGTGATTCAGCGCTCTATTCTGGACTCGGGCCGGACAGTTTCGGTCTCCGTCTCGCCGATGGGGGTAAAGTCGCCACTGGACTTGATAATCGAGAGCGCCGTCATGATATCTGTCCGGGTGAGCAGCCCCTCGAAGGAGTCGTCCTCGTCAGTGACGAGCAAGCGACCGACGGAGTTCTGCTGAAGTGAAGTCAGCGCGTCCATCACGTCGGTGTCCGGGCTGATTGTGATGATCTCCGTCGTCATCACGTCGCCGACGGTGTAGGCATCGCGCTCGACCTCCTGCACGGCGCGGGCGTCTTCGAGCGTGACGAGGCCGACGACCTCGCCGCTGCGCTTGACCGGATAGCCGGTGTGGCGCTCCCTGAACATCGTCTGGATGAGCTCACGGACAGACATGTCTTCGGGGACCGTCGTCACGTGGTCCGCCGGCGTCATCACGTCTGCGACGGTGACGCCCTCGAACGCGGCCCGCATTGAGGTCTGCCGGGACTCGCCCGCCGCGCCGATGTAGATGAAGAAGGCCAGGCCGGCGAGGAAGATATTTCCGAGGACGAAGATGCCAAAGAGGCCGAGGAAGACGGCGAATATCTTCCCGACCTCGGCGGCGATGGTTGTGGCTCTGGCGTAGGACCGGCGGCGGGCGAGCAGCGCACGAAGGACGCGGCCGCCGTCCATCGGGAACCCCGGCAGCATGTTGAACGCCGCCAGCGCGATGTTCATCAGCGCGAGATAGCCGAGGATGAACCGGGCCGATTCGATAGGCGTCGCCGCACCGCTCGGGAGAATCTGGAACGCGACAAAACAGACACCGCCGACGGCAATGCTGACGATAGGGCCGGCGATGGCGATGACCAGTTCCTGTTTCCAGTCTTCGGGCATCTCGCTGAGCTGGGCGATGCCGCCGAACAGCCAGAGCGTGATGGAATCGATGGGGAAGCCATAGCGGATGGCTACGAGGGAGTGGCCGAGCTCGTGGAGGACGACGCCGGTGAACAGGCCGACCGCCGCACCGATGCCGAGCACCCAGACGAGTGCGCCGTCAGTAAGGACGGCCGCATCCAGCCCGGCGTTCAGTGTCCCATTCAACAGCTCGGTCGTCTGTTCGATCTGTGTCCCGATAATCCAGGCGAACAGCGGTAGCACGAGGAGAAACGTCAGGTCCAACTGGATGGGGATTCCGAACGCGCTTCCGATACGAAACCGGCGCATACCCGTCGCTTGTCGGGGGACGGTCTTAAGCCCCCTTGGCGTGATTGCGGAGGTCACCGTCCCCGGTACGCCTTTGCGGTGCGCCCGCGATGGACCGCACATGAGCGACCCACTGATTCGCCGCGCGGACGACATTGAGTACGAGGCCGTCGACGCAGCTGATGGGCTGGAAAAGGGCGTTCTCATCGGCGAGGAGAGCGGCGGCGGCAACCTCGCAATCCGTCGCTTCACGCTCGCCCCCGGCGGCAGCGTGCCGAAACACACCAACGACATCGAACACGAGCAGTACGTCCTTGCCGGCCGGTACACCGTCGGCATTGAGGGCGAGGAGTACGAAGTCGAGGCCGGCGACAGCCTCCATATCCCCGCCGGCACCGTCCACTGGTACCGCAACGACGGTGACGAACCGGGCGCGTTCCTCTGTGCGGTTCCCGCTGGCGATGACGAAATCAAACTGCAGGAATAGTTGCTATCAACAGTCTCACGGGAATAGCAACAGCTGAGCGGCAAAAACCCCGTTCTCGGCCGACTACCCAATCCAAGCGGGTGGGACTGAAAGGGGCCGAGCGCCGCGAGGGCGAACACAGTGAGCCCTCGTAGCGCGTGAACGGGGAACGAAGTGACCCGTGAACGGAGGGCGAGTCTGACGACTGTAGCACCGCAGGAACGACTGGCGGGAGTGACGAGGTGCGCACGGAGTCAGACGAGTCGTCCGCGAGGGGGCTTTCTGGCGCTTCAAGTCATCGGCACCAACACCAGCAACACTCACACCTAGTCCGAACCGCTCAAGTAGCGCAGTCGCCACTAGATAATTGTGTCACAGCAGGCCGCACAGGTAGAGGCCCTGTTCCTCCACGAACACGGCGAGGAGTTCCGCGTCGCCGCCCACCGGGACGGCGAGCGGCTCTTCCACGGCATCCTCGAACTGAAAGAGACCGACGCCGGCCCCCGCCCGCGTCGGCTCCGCGTCAAGGACGGGACCAGTGAGGAGCTTCGCTCGCCCGACCAGTTCGTCGACCTTGCCCGCCGCGCGGCCCGCATTCGCATTTCAGAACAGACCGCCCCGCTCGCCCGCGACCGCGTCCGCGAGATGCTCGATGCGTATCAGGTTGAGGCCAAGGTCGTCCGGACCTGTCGGCTGTGTGCCTCCGACGGGCGTTACTCGCCGATTACCAGCGAGACCGCTATCGAGACCGACGACGAAACCATCTGCCCGGAGTGCGCTCGCCAGCAACTCGACCGCGAACTCGCGTTCAAAGGAAGTATCAGCGGTGACGCCCGCGACCGGCTCGAAGAACTGCTGCTCGAAGTACAGGACCTCGACCGGGTGACGAACCTCCTGTCGGGCCAGCTGGACCCTGACCTGACGAAGTTCGACGAAATCTCGGCCACCGTCGACGAGGTCGACCCCGTTCGCGTCGATTCGCTGGACCTCCACCCCGGGATGCAGGAGCACCTCGAATCCCGGTTCGACACGCTGTTGCCGGTCCAAAGTCTCGCCGTCGAGCACGGAGCGACGGCGGGCCGCGACCAGCTGGTCGTGAGCGCAACGGCGACGGGGAAGACGCTTATCGGCGAGATGGCCGGCATCGACCGTGTCCTGAACAACAAGGGCACGATGCTGTTTCTCGTCCCGCTGGTCGCGCTTGCAAACCAGAAATACGAGCAGTTTCAGGACCGCTACGGCGACATGGTCGACGTGTCACTACGCGTGGGCGCGAGCCGCATCGCCGACGAGGGTGGGCGCTTCGACCCCGAAGCCGATGTTATTGTCGGGACCTACGAAGGCATCGACCACGCGCTCCGGACCGGCAAGGACCTCGGCACTGTCGGGACCGTCGTCATCGACGAGGTCCACACGCTCGGTGAAGACGAGCGGGGCCACCGGCTCGACGGCCTGATCTCCAGACTCAAATACTACTGCGAGTCCGGTGGCGCACCGGATAGCGGCGACACGCAGTGGATATATCTCTCGGCAACGGTCGGCAACCCCGGCCAGCTGGCCGACCAGCTCCGGGCGACGCTCATCGAGTTCGAGGAGCGACCGGTCCCAATCGAGCGCCACGTCACGTTCGCCGACGGCCGCGAGAAAATCGAGACCGAAAAGAAGCTCGTCAAGCGGGCCTTCGACAACAAATCCAGCAAAGGCTATCGCGGCCAGACCATTATCTTCACCAACTCCCGGCGGCGCTGTCACCAGATTTCACGGAAACTGGAGTACAGTTCCGCGCCGTACCACGCTGGCTTGGACAACCGGAAGCGCCAGCGCGTCGAGCGGCAGTTCGCCGACCAGGACCTTGCGGCGGTCGTGACGACGGCGGCGCTGGCCGCGGGGGTTGACTTCCCCGCCTCGCAGGTTATCTTCGATTCGCTGGCAATGGGTATCGAGTGGCTCACCGTTCAGGAGTTCAGCCAGATGCTTGGCCGGGCCGGCCGCCCGGACTACCACGACAAGGGCACTGTCTACATGCTGGTCGAGCCTGACTGTTCGTACCACAACAGCATGGAGATGACCGAGGACGAAGTGGCGTTCAAGCTGCTGAAAGGCGAGATGGAGCCAGTCATCACCCGCTACGACGAGGGTGCAGCCGTCGAAGAGACGCTGGCCAACGTCACCGTCGCCGGCAAGCAGGCCAAGCGGCTCAACGACCGGATGGTCGGCGAGGTACCGACGAAACACGCGCTGGGGAAACTCCTCGAATACGAGTTTATCGACGGCCTCTCGCCGACGCCACTTGGCCGGGCTGTGACCCGGCACTTCCTCGCGCCCGACGAATCATTCCAGTTGCTCGACGGCATCCGCAAGGGACAACATCCCTACGAAATCGTCGCCGACATGGAACTGCGCGACGAGCACTGAGTCGCTTTCGCCCCACAGACCTGTCGGCCGAGTATCCTTTCGGCGTACATTCTTGTAGCGGCACGTACTTCCGGTGTCCATGGGCCTGTTCGATACGATCCGTCGCGCCGTCGGTGGCGATGACTCGTCGACCGACGGGGACGAGCGGACGGCCGGGGGCGACCCGCCGTCCGACGATGGGCCGGGACTCTTGGACACGGCGACGCTCGACCCGACGACGTTCCGGGAGTACGCCGAGCACGTCGTCGACGGCGCGGACCCGCTGACGTTCGACCCCGACGCGCTTGCCCGCCTCGATACGGCCATCGAGGAGAGCTACGACGGCAGAACCGCGGGCGATGACGCGAGTGTGACGACCTACACTGAGAACACGGTTCGGTTCGGGAGCTATCTCGGTGAACTCCTCGTACGAGCCTACGACGGCGAGTGGGTCCAGGCCGACGGTCGATGGGGCGTCGCCGTTGCCGGGCCGGACGACGAGGTGGCAGTCGCGGTGTTCGATGTGGCCGCCCGCTCATTCGGCGACAAGCCGGTGTTCGCGGCTGTTGTGACGCGACTGGAATCCGAACTGGCACTGGATGCCGCACAGGGAACTGACGATGGACTGGTAGACCCGGAGACGGGTGAAACCGACGCCGACAGCGCCGTCTCAGAGCCGACGCGGATCGTTCGCCGCGTCGACGACGGACAGGCTGACGAGCGCGACGCATCCCCCGAATCGACGGCGACAGACGAGCGAGGGGGGGCAACTGCCGGCGATACCGCTGATTCCGATTCGTCCCAGACCATCGAGACGAAGCCGACCCGCGTCGTTCGCCGGGTCGAACCCGAATCGGAAACGGGTGACCAGTCGGACGACGCCGACCCCACGCCTGTCGTCAGTGAGGATACTGACGAGCCAGAGAACGAGGCTCCGTCGGACAACGAAGCTGACGGCTCGACTGCCGACATCGGCGGGAACGCAGATCCCGATACGACCGATTCAGCGTCAGATGATGCCGACAGCGAGCCGCCGGCCGCTGAAACCACCGAAGCGGAACCGACTATCGACTCAACCGACGCGGGGTCGGCCACCGACACCGCCGTCGAGCAGCCGGCGGATGACACCGCTGCTGATCAACCAACGGCTGAAACACCGGTGACGGAGCCACCGCTCGACGCCTCTGTGGATGGACCGACTGCCGACACGACTGCTGCTGGCGAGACGACGGGCGATGATGCGGTCACGGCTGATGAAGAGATGACGGACGATGATACGATCACGGCCGACGAAGCGGCCACCTACATCGACGAAGCGGAGCCGACGGTTGGCAGTGCCCCAGTGGACCCTTCGGACGATGCGCCAACGACCGAGATACCGTCCGAGGACTCGGTTGCCGATTCCCGCGACGAAGACGGAACCGGCGACAACACACCCGCGGGGGCGGCAACTGACACACCCGCTGACGAAGGAGCGACGGACACAGCCGACGCCGAGGAGGTCGATGAATCGATGGACGACGAATCGACTCCCGATAGCTCGCCGGATGCGTCGGCAGACGCCGCTCCAGACGCGGCGGGTTCCGAAGCCGCGGTCGACGAGCCACTTGCAGACACAGCTGATGCCGAGGCGGTCGATGACGAGCCGGCAGCCGGTGCAGAATCCGACGCTAGGGAACTGTTTGATGACAGTGACACATCGGCCCCTGCCGAGGATGTCGAGGCGTCTGGTGCCACTGGTAATGCACCGTCACAGGACGTGACCGCTGACGAGACGGCTGCGACAGCGGCCACCGACGAGAGTGAACTGTCCGCTTCCACTGACAGCGATTCGACCGTTGGCTCGATGGATCGCTCGTGGGACCCCGGCACGGTCCGCGCGGACCACGCCGATACCGCTGTCGAGTTCGCCGACTTCTGGGGCGAACACGACCTCGATTTCTCGCCGGCCTCGCTTTCGCGGCTCGACGATCTGGTCGACGCGGAGTGGGACGACGAGCGCTTCGCCGAGACGACGTTCGGGAGCGACGCGTCGTTCGACGACCGCGCGTTCACCAGCGTCGTGCGGGAACTCGGCGCCTACTTCGGCGAAGTACTCGTCCGGCACCTCGACGGCGAATGGACCGACGAGACGGACCACGAAGCGGCCGTTGTCGTCGGTGGGCCTGCCGGGGAGTTCGCAGTCCCTGTCTTTGAGGTTGCGATAACGTCGCTCAGAAAGCAGGCGGTGTTCGGCCGGAGCTACGACGCCCTGCTCAAAGACTTGGGTCGTGACGGCCCGACGCGGTGAGCGACGCGACTCCGGCCGGGTTCCTCGCTGTTGCTAGTCAGACAGGGGTATGACCGACGTGCTCCCACAGTCGGGACACTCGTCGTGGTCTGTGTAGAGGAGCGTATCACACTCGATACACCGGTGGGTGGCTTCGTCGTCGGTCGCGTTTCCGACCTCCTGTTTCAGCTCCTCGACTTTTCGACCGAGATCGTTGAAAAGGCTCATTGTGACCTATTCGGCCCGGACAGGCATAAACGTCGGCCGCCGGGTCAGGATGTGAGCGGACGTCCGCGCCCGCAAACGACCCATCCTTTTGTCGCTGGCGGCGCAGGGGCCAGACGTGTCGCTGCCACCTGTCACGCCGGGGATGTTGTTCGTGTTCGCGGTCATCGTCGCCGCGCTGGTGCTGTTTGCGACGGAGGCGCTGCCCGTCGACGTGACTGCTATCGCCGTCATGGTCGCGCTGATGCTGGCCGAGCCAGCAACGACTCTGGCGGCTGATGCCGGACTCCTCGCCGAGCCGGTGTACGTGTTACATCAGGCCGGTGACGGGATTTCGCCGCTGGATCGCGGGCTCTCGGGCTTCGCCTCGACGGCGACAATAACGGTGCTTGCGATGTTCATTCTCTCCGACGGTGTCCAGCGGACCGGTATCGTCCAGATTCTCGGCGCGAAAATCGCCTCACTGACCGGAGACAGCGAAACGAAACAGCTCAGTGCGACCGTCGGACTGGTTGCGCCTATCTCAGGGTTCATCAACAACACTGCCGCCGTTGCCATCCTCCTGCCGATGGTCACTGACATCGCACACAAGGGCAAGCTCTCGCCGTCGAAACTGTTGCTGCCGCTGTCCTATGCTTCGATGTTCGGCGGAATGCTGACGCTCATTGGGACCTCGACGAACATCCTCGCCTCGCAGCTCTCGGCGGAACTGATCGACCAGCCGTTCAGTATGTTCGAGTTCACCCAGCTCGGCATCATCGTGACCGTCATCGGAACGGTTTATCTCCTTACCGTCGGGCGCTATCTGGTCCCGTCGCGGATTCCGGTCGAAGAAGACCTCACCGAGGAGTTCGAGATGGGTGAGTACCTGACCGAGGTTGTCGTTCGCGAAGACTCCCCGCTCATCGGGCAGACTGTCGACGAGGCGCTCAGAGTCTCGGCGTTCGACGTGGACATCGTCCAGTTGGTCCGCGAGAAACGCACCTTCCTCGAACCGCTCGGCCAGAAATCCATTCAGGCCGGTGATGTCTTCGCCGTTCGGACGGACCGAGACACGCTCGTCGACCTCCTCGACGTCGAAGGGCTGGACATCATTCCGGATGTCGAGGTCGACGACGCGGAACTGGAAACCGCAAACGAGCGGAAAAACCTCGTTGAGGTTGTCGTCGCCCCCGGCTCCTCGCTTATCGGCGAGACACTCGTCTCCACGAACTTCCGCCAGCGCTACGACGCGACCGTGCTGGCGCTTCGCCACGGGCAGGAGCTGTACCGCCAGCGAATGGACCACGTTACACTCCGCATCGGCGATACGCTTCTGGTGCAGGCCACCCCCGAAAGCATCGACCGTCTCAACCGTAACAACGACTTGATTGTCGCCCAGGAGGTCGCACGGCCGGATTTCCGGCGGTCGAAGATTCCCGTCGCTATCGGCATCGTCGCTGCTGTCGTCGGCGTCGCGGCGCTGACGCCGGTCCACATCGTTATCTCGGCGCTCGGCGGCGCGCTGGCGATGGTGCTCACCGGCTGTCTCCGCCCGCCGGAGCTGTATGACGCCGTCCAGTGGGACGTCATCTTCCTGCTTGCCGGCGTCATCCCGCTTGGCACCGCACTACAGGAGACCGGCGGCGCTGACCTGCTCGCGGAGCTGTTCGTCATGGGTGCTGGCAGCGTCCTTACCGCTGGAGGTGGCCTCGCCGTCGTCCTCGGTCTGATGTATCTCGTCACGGCACTGCTGACGAACATCATCTCGAACAACGCTTCCGTCGTCCTGATGATCCCGGTCGCCATCGAAACCGCCCAGCAACTGAACGCCAATGCCTTCGCCTTCGTCCTCGCCGTCACCTTTGCCGCCTCGACGGCGTTCATGACGCCGGTCGGCTATCAGACCAACCTCCTTGTCTATGGCCCCGGTGGGTACCGATTCACCGACTATCTGAAGGTTGGTGCGCCGCTACAGGCTGTATTCGCCGTCGCAACGACGCTTGGCATCGCGTATTTCTGGGGCCTCGCTCCCGCGTGACATGGTCGCCTCGCAACGAAACGCTTTACAGGCTGTCGAATCGAGAGAGTAGTACGGGATCGTGGGGTAGCTTGGTAACCTTCGGGCCTTGGGTGCCCGCGCCCCTAGTTCAAATCTGGGCGATCCCATCCTTGCGATAACGAACGCGGCCCTTCTGTCGCTTCTACTGCTAATTCCTTAGCGACCCGTTTTGCCAGTTCTTTGCTGTCATCGCTGTTCACACTCGTAGCCGCGGCCAGTCCTCACCACCATGTCCGTAGCGACTCTCCGAGCAACATTGCGAAAAGAACCCGTCCCGATATCACGCCGCGCTAGTCGCCAGTCCCATCAGGGACGGAACGCGTGGAGTGGTTATCGCTTGCCTTCGACATCACTGTGGCCGCCCTCCCCGTCACTGGTGTCGAACTCGTCGACGGTTGCGGCCAGCGAGTCGGCACGGTCGCGGAGTTCGTCCGCGCTCTGGGCGATTTCAGCGACGGACGCGGACTGCTCTTCGGCGGCTGCCGATACCTGCTCGGCGTCCTCCGTCACGTTCTGGCTGATCTCCGAGACCCCGTCGACGCGGTGGACGACGCTTTGCGTTGCGTCGGCCTGGTCCTCAGTGGCATCCGCAATCTCCTGAATCCCATCGTTGGCGTTCTCGATTGCGTCGACAGTGTCTTCTATGGCGTCGGCAGCCTCGCGGACAGTCTTCACGCCGGTGTCGATGTGCTCGCTAGTCGCGCGGATGTCCGTGACAGTCTCGTCTGTCTCCGTTTGCACGGCCGCGATTTCGGATTCTATCTCCGCTGCCGCCTGTTTTGTCTCCTCCGCGAGGTTCTTGACCTCGTCGGCGACAACGGCGAAGCCCTCGCCGTCCTTGTCGGCCCGGGCAGCCTCGATGTTGGCGTTCAGGGCGAGCATATTCGTCTGCTCGGCGATATCCGAGATGAAGTCGACAATCTCGCCGATGTCGTCCATCCGCTCCTGTAGCGCGAGAATCTGGTCGACCGCGTCTGCCGAGCGGGACTCGATTTCCGCCATGTCGTCAATGGCCGACTCGGCGGCCTCCCGGCCCGTTTCGCCACGGTCGACGGCTTCTCTGGCCGTCTCTGCGACCGTCGTCGACGACGCTGCGACTTCCTCGATGCTCGCCGATAGCTCGTCCATTTCGGCGGCAGCCTCCTCGAGGTCGTCGTGCTGTCTGATGGCACCGTCGGCGATCTCCTGTATGCGGTCACTGACGGTCTGGCTCGTCGTCTCGATTTCCTCGGCCCCAGTCGCGACCTCGATTGTGGCATCCGCGACTTCGTCGGCGAACGCCGCAACCTCACTGACGGTTGCTTCGAGCCCGTCGAGCATTGCGTTGAACTCCACTGCGACTTCTCGCATTGCCGTCTCCTCCGCGTCTTCGTCGAGTCGCTTCGTGAGGTCACCGTCAGCGATCTCCTGCATCACTGCGCTGTACTCGGTGGCGCGCTCCTGGAGGCGCTGGCTGGCTTCTTCTGCCTCAGCTCGTGCGTCCTCCGCTTCCGTGCGGAGCTCTTCGGCCTCCGACCGCGCCGTCTTTGCCTCCTCGACCGCATCCTCCGCTTCCTGAATGCGGTTCTGGAGAGAGATCCGCATATCGTCAAACGTCCCGTAGAGCCGGCCGATTTCATCGGCGCGGTTCGTCGAGAGGTCGACATCGAAGTCGCCGGCCTCGATGCGTTCAGCACGGTCTCGCAGCTGCTTCAGCGGGTCGACTGTGCGTTTCCCGAGTACGAGGCCGACAGCCGACAACGAAACGAGTGCCAGCAGGACAAGCAGGCCGACTGTCTGCCCGACCGTATCCCGGACACTAAACGCCTGAGCCGTGTCCAGGCTCGTCACTGTGACCCAGTTCGTGGTTGGGACAGGTGCGAACGCGTACACGCGACCATCGGACACCGCTGTTACCGGTGCTGCAGTACCGTTCGCATCGCGGATCGCCGCGAGGCTCTCTCTGTGGGTGTCAGCATCGAACTCGCGGTCGATGTTCAGTACCGTCTCGTCGTTGGTGTTCAGAATCGTGGTTTCCTTCGTCGAATTCGTATCGCTGAGCCGGTCGACCTGGCTCTGGATGCGCGTGACGACGACGAGGTGCGAGCCATCACGCTTCGGGACCGAACTCGCGAACGCCATCACGGGTTCGTCGTTGAGGACCGGTGAGCGGTACGACCGACTACTCGACCAGACCTGTGTGTTGTTCCCGGGGCCCTCCGGCACTTCCGCGTTCGTCCACGGGGCGTCAAGTTCTGACAGCGACCGCCCCTCTAGCGGGAGTTCCGTGCTGGCAACCACTTCGCCACGAGTATCGTTTACGAGGTGCATACTGACAACATCGTCAGGCAGTAGCTGGTCCTGCAGAAGGATATACGCGGCCGCTCGTCGGTCGCTCCGGAGCGGTTCACCCTGCGAGACGGAGCGCGTGTGCGTGCGTTGCTGTTCGACCCACGAGCCGATAGAGTCCCCCTCCAGCTGGCTGGTCTCGGCGAGCTGTCCAGTCGTCTGGCGTTCGACGGCTGTGGATGTCGCCTGGAACGTGAACGCGCCGGCGCCCGCGATGACGAGCAACACTGCGAGGAACGCAACAGCGAACTTCGCAGCGAACCGCTGCCGGACGAACTCGGGGGCGACTCGATCAAGCGCGCTCGCCAGTCCGTCAAGCGGACCGCCCGTCATCAGGCACCACCCGTGTTGGAGCGCTCAGTGGGCACGACAATGTCGCCGGCAGCGACCTGCTCCCGCGATGTCGACAGCGCCTCCCTGACGTCGTCGGGAATTGCTGGCTCGAGGGAGGTCCCATAGACAATGCCGACGCCGTCACTATCAAGCCCAAGCGAGACGACCTCACCAGCAGGGAGGTTGTCTGCGACTGTTGCCGTCGCCGCGTTGTAGACCGCAACGTTCACTCGCTTGACCATGCTCGCGAGCACGACGTCCGCGTACCGGGGGTTGCTCCGGGACTGGTCTGAGTCTACCCCGATTGCGTACCGCTCATAGGCCTGTGCGGCCTGGAAGATGCCCACACCTGCGCCACCCGCCGCGTGGTAGACGATGTCTGCTCCATCGTCGTACATCCCGGCTGCGATGTCGCGGGCGCCCTGCACGTCGTCGAAGTTCCCGAGGTACTCGGTGAGGACATCAACGTCCGCGTTGGCGTACTCGACGCCGGCTTTGAAGCCGGCCTCGAACCTGTGAATGATTGGCTGGTCGAGGCCGCCGACAAACCCGACGGTCGTCTCTTCCGGGTTCGTTGCACCCGCACCGAGGTTGACGTCCCTGGTCGTGAGCAGCCCGGCAAGATTCCCGGCCTGAAATGACCCCTCGTGTTCGCGGAACACGTAACTGGCTACGTTGTCAGCATCCACGACAGAGTCGACGATCATGAACTGCTGGTCCGTGTACTCTGAGGCGGTCTCAGACAGCCCCTCTGCCTGCAGGAATCCGATACAGCAGATCAGGTCGTATGACGGGTTCGTCGAACTCGCCAGTTCGGCCTGTACCTCGGCGAATCCGGCGACACTGTTTGGCTCGTGATTCGTGTACTCGACCCCGTCATCGAGGCGTGCGCGCTGAATCCCGCGGTTCGCCGCATCGTTGAACGAGCGGTCATCGAGCCCGCCCAGCGCGTACACCATCCCGACAGTCGCCGCCGCATCACTCTCGTTGATGCCGCTGGCGGTCGCTTGCTGGCTCTCGCTGGAACCCTCGTCCCCTGCGCCGCTCCCTCCCAAATTCTCGAAACGGCTCGCACAGCCAGCGAACGCTGCGGTTGCGGCCGCGCTGCCGCTGGCGAGGAGTCGACGCCTTGTGATTTTTTGATCGCGCACGGTTATTCTACTCTGAGTGAATCAGGTATACCAGCAAAAACTACTTGCCCCAATTCTCGACACTGATACTGATAGCACCCTCGTGCCGCCTCATTTCAGTTCCACCCCGGTTTGCGAACCTTCTTAGGCCAGTGGGCATAACCACTGTCCACTCAAATGGCGACCGCCGAGAACACCGAACTCATCGACCGCTTCGAGGAGTTCTACCGCAACTACTACCGCAACGAGATCGGTGAGCTCGCCCAGAAATACCCGAACGACCAGAAATCGCTGTATATCGACTGGGACGACCTCTATCGCTTCGACCCGGACCTGGCCGACGACTACCGCACCAAGCCCGGGCAGATTCAGGAGTACGCCGAGGAGGCCCTTCGACTGTACGACCTCCCGGTTGATGTCTCGCTCGGACAGGCTCACGTCCGCGTCCGGAACCTCCCCGAATCCGAGGATATCCGCGACCTGCGCCACGAACACCACGGCAACCTCGTCGCCGTCCGTGGTATCATCCGGAAAGCGACCGATGTACGCCCGAAAGTCATCGAGGCGGCCTTCGAGTGCCAGCGCTGTGGAACACTCACGCGCATTCCACAGACCGCCGGTGACTTTCAGGAACCCCACGACTGCCAGGGCTGTGAGCGTCAGGGGCCGTTCCGGCTCAACACCGACCAGTCGCAGTTCATCGACGCCCAGAAACTCCGTGTACAGGAATCTCCCGAGGGACTGCGTGGCGGGGAGACGCCCCAGTCAATCGACATCAACATCGAGGACGACATCACGGGCCACGTCACCGCCGGCGACCACGTCCGCGTGACCGGCATCCTCAAACTCGACCAGCGGGGCAACGACAACGAGAAGTCCCCGATGTTCGACATCTACATGGAGGGCGTCAGCGTCGAAATCGAAGACGAGCAGTTCGAGGACATGGAGATCACCGACGCCGACAAGAAGGAGATCGTCGAACTCTCCAACGAATCCGATATCTACGACAAGATGGTCGGGGCCATTGCCCCCTCTATCTACGGCTACGAGAAAGAGAAGCTCGCGATGATGCTCCAGCTCTTCTCGGGCGTGACGAAGGAGCTACCTGACGGCTCTCGAATACGTGGAGACCTCCATATGTTGCTGATAGGAGATCCGGGAACGGGGAAATGCGTCCACGGCGATACACGGGTGACACTTGCAGACGGTCACGAACGCCCGATCCGAGAGATCGTCGAATCGAACTTAGATGATCCCAACCCAGTCGACGACGGAGTGTGGGATGCGGTTGACTTCGATGTCCCGTCACTCCGGCAGGATGGGACGATAGCCACCCAGCGAGCGACCAAGGTCTGGAAGCGCGAAGCACCGGATACGCTGTATCGCATTCGAACTTCGACTGGTCGCGAACTCGACATAACGCCGTCCCATCCGCTGTTCGTTCAGGCTGACGGACGGTTTCAGGCCAGGAAAGCCGAGGAATTAGAGAGTGGAACACATATTGCAGTTCCCAGAGAGTTATCGACAGATGGCTACGACGATTTGGACATCACGTTCCGAGAATCACAGGCCAACAACAGTGTCGATCTTGAACTCCCGGCGCAGTGGAACCCTGAGCTAGCCCGTCTTATCGGCTATATCGTTGCCGAGGGGTACGTCGAACAGCGAGCAGATAACACGGGCTTCGTTTCGATAACGAACAACGACGTCGAACTGCTCGACGACGCAAAATCCGCTCTGGAGACACTGAACCTCAACGTTACAGAACGAGATCCACACGACGGTAAGACTGCCCGCGAACTGTTGTGTTCGGCTGGCGAGTTCGTTAGCTTCCTCGCAGCTCTGGACGAGACGTTGCTCGCGTCGTCGGCAGACAGACGTGTTCCGCAAGATATCATGCGTGCGAGCGACGACGTTGTTTCCGGATTTATCAGAGGATATATTGAGGGGGAGGGTCACGTCTCGACATCACAGCGGGAGATTACTGTTGCCTCGATGAGTAAACAGCTGCTGAAAGATGTTCGGTCCCTGCTCGTCACGCAGGGAATCACAGCACAACTCCAACCCCGGAGCAACGGCAGCTACCGGCTTCGAATCTCCGGGAACTCCTTCCACGACTACGCCGAAAAAATCGGATTTGTTACAGAGCGAAAGACAGAGGCGTGCCAGCAGTTCGAAGGAGTCCGCGGAAATACAAATCTCGATATTGTCCCCGCTCTGGGTCCGGAACTCCGCCGCCTTCGGGAAGCCCTTGGGTTGACACAGGACGAATGTGGCCTTCCACGGTCGACGTATCAACACTACGAGCGGGGGCGCAGAAACCCGAGCCACGACAGTCTCGAATCGGTTCTTGATGCCTTTGAGACGCGATTGGCTGCGATGGACCGTAACTCTCCTGCCGGCGACACTGCGGCCAGTGACGGGGGCGGAACGGATTCACTCCGCCGGGATCTGGACGCACTTACTGCACTCGTCGAAGGTGATATCGCGTGGGACCGAATCGAGTCGATAGAACCCATCGAACACGATGAGAAGTGGGTCTACGATCTCGAAATCGAGGGTACGCACAACTACCTCACTAACGGGGTTGTCTCGCATAACTCCCAGATGCTATCATATATCGAGAATATCGCGCCACGCTCTGTCTACACCTCCGGCAAAGGGTCATCGAGCGCGGGGCTTACCGCGGCCGCCGTTCGCGACGATTTCGGCGACGGCCAGCAGTGGACGCTGGAGGCGGGCGCGCTCGTGCTCGCAGATCAGGGTATCGCCGCCATCGACGAACTCGACAAAATGAGCCCGGAAGACCGCTCCGCCATGCACGAGGCGCTGGAACAGCAGCGTATCAGCGTCTCGAAGGCGGGAATCAACGCGACACTCAAATCCCGCTGTTCGCTCCTGGGCGCGGCCAACCCCAAGTACGGCCGCTTCGACCAGTACGAACCCATCGGTGAGCAGATAGACCTTGAACCGGCGCTTATCTCGCGGTTCGACCTCATCTTCACCGTGACGGACAAGCCCGATGAGGAGAAGGACCGCAACCTCGCCGAGCACATCATCCAGACCAACTACGCCGGCGAACTCCACACGCATCGGACCGAAAACCCCACCTCAAACTTCAGTGAGGAGGAGGTTGGGACCGTTACTGAGGAGGTCGCACCGACAATCGAGCCGGACCTTCTCCGGAAGTACGTCGCCTACGCGAAGCGCAACTGCTTCCCGACGATGACCGAGGAGGCAAAGAGCCGTATCGAGGACTTCTACGTCGACCTGCGGATGAAGGGTCAGGACGAGGACGCGCCGGTGCCCGTCACCGCCCGGAAGCTGGAGGCGCTGGTCCGGCTTGCTGAAGCCTCTGCACGTATACGCCTCTCCGACACCGTCGACGAAGCCGACGCCGACCGGGCAGTCGACATCGCCCACTACTGCCTGAAGGAGATCGGTGTCGATCCCGAGACCGGCGAGTTCGATGCCGACGTGGTCGAGACCGGCCAGTCGAAGACCCAGCGCGACCGCATCCAGAACATCAAAGGCATCATCTCCGACATCGAGGACGAGTATGACGAGGGCGCACCCGCTGACGTGGTCATCGAACGCGCCGAGGAAGTCGGCATCGACGAGTCGAAGGCCGAACACGAGATTGACAAGCTGAAACAGAAAGGCGAGGTGTACGAGCCTCGGACGGACCACCTCCGGACGACCTGATATGGACCGTATTTCCGCACTCCGCAATATCGAGGAGGCGCTGGCCGAGTTCGAGGCCGGGTCGCGGTCGCTCAGTGACCTCGAACGGGACGTTCGCGGGACGCTCCGGACCTATGCGACTGAGTTCGAGGGGGACCTGCAAGCCTACCGGGCAAACGGCGGGGCCGCCGTGGATGGCCTCGTCGTCCTCGCGCCATCCGAGACAGCGGCCCGCGAGCGGGTTCGTGACCTCGTCGCAGATGCCGGCGAATTTACCGTTACAGTCGTCGAGTAGGCCATTTTCGAGCAGCGTGAGTACTGTCGGCATAGTCCACATCAGCCCTACAGTACTGACTCCCGAGTTCGCCTGTCCACCTATCTTTCTTCCCGACCGTCATATATATTCAGCCCATTTCTCATTCAATTCAGTAAAATTTTATAGTAATAATACCAATGCCTAGCCAGTGCTACTCGTCGTCACATACTCCCGGGCGGCACGCAGAGACCTGCGGAACGTCTGTCGTGCCCACGAAGACTGTGTCGTTCGGCAGTTCGGGAGAGCAGCGTTGTTCTCCGGAACAGAGTTCGGGGCCTTTCAGGCGCTTCGGCTCCACGAGAAACACGACCTTGACGTGCAGATCGAGCGCGTCGAACCGTTCGAGCCGACAGATGCTCCGGAGCATATCCGCGAGGCGGCCAGACGGTACGAGGCACGCGAGGAACCGGCGACGCCATACGAACGGTTCGCGTCGGGGCGTGACCTCCCAGACCCGGACCAACTCCGAGGCGTCGACCTGTGAAGCTCCGCGTCGCTGGAACCACGTACACGGGCGCTGTCGTCGACCTCCGAACCCGAAACGTCGGCGGTCGAACCGTCGCCGCAAGCATCCGTGGACAGCGGCGTTTTCCGGTCGTGTCCTGCCCGGAGCCACCGGCCGTGTACGCGTACGTCGGACACATCCACCCATCGATGGGGCTCCGGACGCGGACTGCACTCGCGGCCGCCGCCCGGTCACGGGGATACGAGACGCCGCAGGATGACGCTATCGCAGACCGCCACGCCCAGCTGGCCGAGCTTGAATGCTCGCCGCCGGATCTGCCGGACCCTGTCGATCCCGTCCCGGATTCGACCATCGACGGCCTGCAGGAAGCGGTCGCTACCCACCGCGGTCGTCTCACCGCCCGGCAGGCGGTCGGTGCGGACGACGGGACGGTACAGGCTGACCTCCGAGACGCAGCGACGGAACTGAGCGAACGGAAGACTCGACAGACTGCCGCCAGAGAGACTCGCGAACTCCGCCGGGAGCGGGCACGCGCCTACCGTGACACACTGGAGGAACAGCGTCGGCTTTCCGACGAACTGGCCAACCTCCGGCGGAGCGCTCGGGCGACTCTTGTCGACCGGTGCGCTGATGCATTCGCTCGGGCTATCGAAGCCGTTCCCGGGCCAGTTCCGGACGACCCGTTCGACGCCGACCCAGTACCGGCCGCTCTGGCCGTGCTCCGGGTCGCCAAAACGCCTGCACCGGTCGTTCTCGAAACGGACCGGTTCAGGACGCCAGCGGCTGCGTCGGACTATCTCGACGCCCCTATCGTCCGTTGCTGACTTTTAAATCGGAAGGCCGGGCCACCGTTCCTATGGTTACCTTCGACTGTCGCGCCGAGCGAGTCGACGGCGTAACGCTCGTTACGGCGACCGTCAGCGATGTTGCCGAACCGACTCGAATTACTGTTCGGAACTGTCTCGATGGCCCGCTCTGGCCGCCGAGAAAGCAGGGCGTTCCCGAGGCCGGCTGGTCGGAGGACGGGTTTGAAGGGGTCGTCAGGCCGGGGACACACGCGCTTGGGTACGCGACGCCAGCCCCGCTGTCTGACCAGCCGGCGGAGCTGGTGCGCGCCGATCCGGCGCTCGATACGACCTCAGCGGACGAGCGATTCGACTCTGCAGATGCCGTACTCAGGGAACTGGGCGATCCGTCACCACCTGCTGACGCTGTCCCAACAGCCGAGTCGGTACGAGCGGCCGAGACCGCGAGCGCTGGGCCGGCCAGCCCTGCATCCGAGCGGGACATCGAACCACAGCCAGCGGGACGCCAACCGTCAGCCGAGTCGAGGACTTCGATCGGCCAACGACCGGATCAGCACCTTCCAGACGCTGTCTCGCAGTGGCTCGAAACCGTTGCTCGACGGGTCGACCGTGCCGAGCGGCTGGCCGAGGCGGACTCGCTGTCGGCAGCGACAGCCGCAGTTCGTGCGGCGGACGGGCTGTCCGGTGTCCGGACAGTTGCGGCACGCGGCGACACTGACGAGCAAATGCTCCGGGCGCTGGCTCGGCGGGCTGAGCGGCTCGCCGACCGACGATCGGCTGCTACGGTGCCGACAGAGACCCTGTCCAGCTTGGCATGATCTTGGCAGTCACCGGCGGCAAGGGCGGCGTCGGCAAGTCCACTATTGCGTACAATCTCGCGGCGGAACTCGACGCGCTCGAACGGACTGACAGCGGGGACTCGTTCGCAAACGCGAACGCGGGCAGCATCGTCGTCGACGGTGACCTCGGGATGGCGGACCTCCCGTCCAGTCACGGTCCTGACCTGCACGACGTTCTTGCCGACCGCGCCGACCCGCACGAAGCTGTCCGGGAGGACGGTCCTGTGACTCTCGTCCCATGCGGACGAACGCTGGCCGGTGCTCGGAGTGCCGACTTGCGGAGGCTCACAGACGTATTCGCCGCGCTGGAGCGGACCTACCGCTGGGTCATCGTGGACTCGCCGGCCGGGATGCACGCCGACGTAGGGCTGCCCCTTGCCGCTGCCGACGCCGCGGTACTCGTCACGACGCCGGAAGACGCGGCGCTCGCTGACGCGCTCCGGGTCCGGGCGCTGGCTCGCGAACTCGATGCCGGACTCTGTCGGGTCGCCCTCAACCGCGCTGGTCCAGATCCTGCGACCGGGGCTGTCGCGGACCGGTTCGGTGCGCCGGCCGTCGCTATCCCGGAAAGTGAGCCGCTAGCGACGGCACAGGCGCATGGACAGCCGCTTCGAGAAACAGCGCCAGACACACCGGCTCGGCGCTCGATTGAAGGGCTCGCTGACGCCGTCTACTCTTGTAGTTCGGTGTAGGTCCCGCGGAGCGTGACTGGCGTTACGTCTGCCGTCTCTGCCGCCTCGGCCTGCGTGAGCGCCACGTCCTGCTCTTGGGCCGCGGTGTAGAGACACGCCGCCGCGACGCCGGCCGGATTGCGCCCGCTGACCAGCCCGCGGTCCTGTGCCTCGTCGACGAGCCGTTCCGCGTGCTGTCGGACTGCCGTCGGCAGGTCCAGCGTTGTTGCGAACCGTGGTACGTACTCGCGAGGATCAATCGGGCCAGTCGGCAGTCCGAGTTCTCTGTTCAAGGCGTCGTACGCTGCACGAAGCTCCGCCTGAGTCGCTTTGGCGACAGTACAGAGTTCGTCGACGGTTCGGGCGACGCCTTCGGTCCGGCAGGTGGCGTAGATAGCTGCGGCCGCGAACCCTTCCAGCGTTCGTCCCTGCAGTAGGTCCTCGTTCTGTGCGGATTCGAACAGCACGCAGGCCCGGTCCCGGATCGCGTCTGAAAGCGCCATCGAACTGATGATGCGCCGGATCTCGGTGAAGGCGTACACCTTGTTTCGCTCGCGTTTCGAACTGATCTGGGCGCGGTTGTGCTCGCGGCGGAGGCGGGCGAACTGACGCCGCTTACGCCCTTTCAGCCGTGTCGACCGGCCGATCTTCGTCGAGAGGCCGCGGTCGTGGCGCGACCGCGTCAGCGGCGCACCCGTGCGTGCCCGGTCAGTGTCATCGTCGTCGAATGACCGCCACTCCGGACCGGGGTCGATGGCGTCCTCACCGACGACCAGCCCGCAGCTGCCACAGACCGATTCGACGCCCTGCTGTTTGACCGACCCATTACACTCTGGACATTGCGTTACCGTCGCACTCATGTTTCCACCTACGGCTGGATGGAGGGTTAAAAAACCGATGCAAAGGCGGGTTTCCGGGCGTTTTTCGACGAAACTGCCTACCGGTAACCGGTAGGTTGACACTGGGATTGACAGCAGCGCCTATCGAGGTTCCGACAGTATTAAATTTCGGTGTAGCGTAGGAAATTTTTAATGACGTTGTCGGATATCGCTGCCGGTGTCGAGGTCACGACCCACCAGCGTGACCGCGGCATCGCTGCCGTTGACGAGACAGACGCGTCCCTCCCGGAACGACTGGCCCCGGTGGCCGATGATCTCCCGTGCTCAGCGGCGACAGCGGCGACCGTCGTCGAGGCCTACGCAGCCGGCAAGAGCGTCGGCGATGCGGGCCGTGCCGCCGGTGTTGCGCCTGTGATGGCCGCCAAGACGCTCCATCTCGTCGGCGAGCAAGTGTCACCGGTCGGCCCACAGGGACGTGAGATGATCGCCGATTGGCTTGCCGGGGATCTCTCCCGCAACGACGCTATCGCACTCGCCGATGTGACTGAACAGGAGTTTGCCCTAGCTGTGTACATCGAGACGCACGAGCCGCTGCCAGCGGCCCGCGATGCGGTCGAAGGAGCGCTGACGACTGAGGAACGGGACCCGTTAGGAGAGACGATGAGCGACGTCGGCGAGCTGCTATGAGCGTGTGTGAATTGCTTTCTCGGCGAGGTCGGGAGTGAGCGACATCGGCGAGCTGCTGTGAGGATGTGTGATCTGCCTTCTCGGCGAGGTCGGGAGTGAGCAGCGGTCGCCTCGTGCGTGTGGAATCCACGCGCTCGCTACCTGCCCGCTTTCTGGGGCATGCTTAACACCTATGGCTGCAAACCCGGAGATATGTCGGCTTCGGAACTGGCAGACCGGGTGGCCGAGGTGCTTGCAGCGGACAGCGAGTCGTTCAACGAACGGGCCCGCGAGGAAGCCGAAGCGCTCAAATCCGCGGTCCGGAGCGGGACCTTCGACAACTCGGAGGCGATCGTCGGCATGGAACTGGAGCTGTATGCCGTCGATGAGCAGACCGACGCGCTCCAGCGGGTCCCGCGTCAGTTGCTCGAACTCATCGGGTTCGAAAAGGAACTCGGCCTGCACAACGCCGAGATGCAGACGAGCCCGCAGCCGCTGAACACCCACGGGCTGGCGGCCCAGCGAAACGAACTGAAGGCGTCGCTGATGCCGGCCCAGCAACGGGTGCGCAACGAGGGCATTCGCCTGGTCTCCGACGGCATGTGGACCGTTCCACCCGCCGGCGAGACGGCCCGGGAGTACCTCTGTGACTGCGTCGAACAGAGCGGCGTCCGCATCGGGACGAACATGTCGGACTCCGTCCGCTATCACACGATGGCCAACACGGATTACCCCTCGGCGTTCGAAATCGACGCGCCACACGTTTCGATACAGGCCGAGACGGTGATGCCGGAATCGCTCATCACCTCGATTCAACCCCACTACCAGATTCCTCACGCTCCGGATCTGCCGGAGTATTTCAGCTACGCGCTCCGTATCGCCGCGCCGCTGCTGGCGCTTGGCGTCAACTCGCCGTTTTTCCCGCCGGACCTGTACGACGATGCGCCCGACCCGGAGATCGTCGCCGGAGCAAAGATGGAGAACCGTATCGGCGTCTTCGAATCGGTGCTCAATCCGCCCGACGGCGACTCGACGCCACCGAAGGTCTGCTTCCCGCCGGATTTTGACTCAGTCGAGGAGGCCATCGACGACATCGTCGAGGACGACACCATCGTCCCGGTCGACCTGCAGTCGGGGACCCGCTTCGACGACGACTTTGTCCACTTCCGGCACAAGCACGGCACGTACTGGCGGTGGGTTAGGCCGGTGTTCGAAGGGCCGACCCGGTCGGCGGCCAACGCCCGCATCGAGTTCCGCCCGCTGGCCGCACAGCCGACCGTCGACGACGCAATCGGGTTCGCGGCTGTCTTTGCCGGCCTGATGGAGAGCCTGCCGCGGCTCGAACATCCCATCCAGTCCCTGGACTGGGAAACGGCGAAGCGGAACTTCTACACCGCCGCTCGGAACGGCCTCCGGGCAAAAATTGAGTGGATAACCGCTGATGGGGCAACGACGACCAGCACCGAAGAGATATACGGTGAACTGTTCGAGCACGCACGCGAGGGGCTCGAACAGCGGGGCCTCTCGGCGGAGGAGGCCCATGGGTACATCCGGCCGCTGCGCGAGCGCGTCGACCGCCGGCTCACGCCCGCACGCTGGAAACACGACTATGTCCGCCGTCGCGTCGAGGAGAACGTCCCGCTGGCAGAAGCTATCTGGGGGATGCAGGCTACCTATATCCGTCATCAGGAGGGGAACCTGCTGGAGGGGAGTTTCGTCGACTGGTTCGAGTAATTTCAGTCCCCGGTCGCCAGTTCCGACTGTTCCGTTTCCTCGCGTCGGTCCGCAATCCCTGCGTAGGCGACGACGGTTGCGCCCAGTTCTTCGACGCGCTCTGTGATGTCTCCGTCGGCGATGCTGCCGTCCTCGAAGGCGGCCCACGAGTCAGGGATGGCGACATCTTGCGGGAGCGGCCAGCCCTTCAACTCTATGACGGAGGCCCGAAGGTGCTGTAGCGTCGGCGTGGGGAACCCGCCGCCGGCCACTGCGAGGATGCCGACGGTCGTCCCCTCGACATCCTCGATACTGCAGTAGTCGAGCGCCGTCTTCAGCGGTGAGGCGATTGTGCCATGATACACAGGCGTTCCGAGGACCATCGCGTCGGCCTCGCGGACACGGGCAGCGAGTTCCGGGCCGTCACCGGAGTCTGCCACACTCGCGTCAGGGTCGAACAGCGGGAGGTCCCATTCCCGCAGGTCGATGTGTTCAACCGTCGCGCCAGCCCCCGCTGCTGCATCGAGGGCGTGCTGGACGGCGATTCTGGTTCCGCTCTCGTCACGAAGGCTGCCGCTGACACCGATAACGTTTGGCGTGTCGTGCATCGTGTGTCTGTTCGTAGCCGGGACTGATTAGTAAGTATTCTGAGAAATTGATTTCAGTACGAATTTTGACAGGAGGTTGTGCGGCCAGCGGGCCGTGGCGGCATCGGGAATCAGGCGCTACGGCTGTCGTCGATGAACATTGCTCGGGTCCACTCGGCCACAGCGCTGGCGAGACTACTCGCTGAGATCGATGCGCACCTGTGATTGTGACAGCAGTTCCCCCGCAGTCACCAGGGGTGTCCTGCGAACCGTCGCTGTTGCTGCCCGCGACTACTCTTGTTCTTCGTCGCTGTCCGCAGCCTCATCCATCTCGCCGGCTTCTGTCTCAGTATCGACTTCGGAGCCGTCCGTCTCATCTTCCCGCTCGTCCGTTTCCTCGTGTTCGCCCATCTCCTCGTGCTCGGCGAACTCGACTTCGGCTTCCAGTTCGATTTCTATTCCCTTACCCTCCAGTTCTGCCTCGAACTCCGCCATGTCTTCGACTTCGGCTTCCAGTTCCGCTGTGTCTACCGCTACCTCAACCTCCACTTCGACGGAAACGTCGTCTTGGTCCATATCGACCTTCTGAGCGGCTGACATAACATCGTTTTGCAACCGGCATGCTGCGGCCAACTTCGACATCGCTATGTGCGTCAGTCGCAGACAAGTTGCTATGAGCGACCCCGTGGATGTGACCGTTGATGCTGACGACGAGTCGGAATCGGTCCGCATCCACGACGACGGTGGCGAGGTCGAAGCCGGCGATGCGACGGTCCGATTCAGCTTTTCTGGGACTGGCGACGATGTGCAGGCGGCTGGCGGTAACGACGAACAGTCGCCTGACGGCAATGACGACGATGGTACCGAGCCGCGCCGCATCGCCGAACTCGATTCGGTGCCAACCGACAGCACGCTCGTGTTCGAAGCGCGCGACGGTCGGCGCGGCGTCAACTGTATCCTGCACCGTTCAGGCGACGCCGTCGCCGCCTGGCGCAACTCCTGTCCCCACCAGCCCGAGGTCCCGCTGGACCCGGGCCGGGGCGCGATTGTGCGGGGTGACCAGCTGGTGTGTCACAAACACGGCGCGCAGTTCGAACCCGACGACGGCGTCTGTACGCACGGGCCCTGTGCCGGTGACGCCCTCGACAGTATCGAGGTCTCGGTTCAGGACGGGGATGTGTACCTCACCGACGAGCGCTTCGAGCGGGCCGAACGGCGCTGACGCGCTGTCAGACTGTTTTCCGGTTATCTCCCAATAAGCAGTGTCATCAGTCGTCGGCGACGGCCGGCTCACTGCTGGCCCGCGCGTCGGCGTCGCGCCACGTCCCCCGGAGGAACCAGGCCGCTGCGAGGCCGGCCGCGAGGACGTTCGAGACGGCGAAGGCCAGCCAGATACCCTGTTCGGCCAGCGAGTACGCGAAGAGGTCGACGACCTGCGGGCCGAGCCATGCCGGGACCGCCACCGGGCGGGAGGCGACCCAGGCGACCGGCAGCCGGATGATTCCCAGCATGGTAACCGCAAGCGCCGCTGCGGTGAGCGTCTTGCCAGCCCCTCGGAACCCGCCGGAGTAGGCCCGAACGATGCCGATGAAGCCGAAGGTCGGGGCGACCCACTGGAGGAACTCGGCCCCGATGCGGACGACCTCGGGGTCGTCGCTGAACACGCTGACGACGGTCGGCGCGGCGAAGATAGTGACTACGCCGAGGACGGTGAGGATAGCGAACGACACCTTTGCAGCGAAGTGGTTGGCCGTCGCTGCGCGGTCAGGCCGCTCGGCACCGAGGTTCTGGCCGGTCATCGTCTCGACGCCGCGGTCCATCGCGATGGCCGGCATGAACACCAGCGAGAACACGCGGATACCGACGCCGAAGGCTGCCACGACGGTCACGGAGAACGTCCCAACGATGAACAGCATGGCGTTGACCGACACAGCACGCCCGGTGCCTTCAACGGAGGCCGGGATGCCCAGCCTGAGCAGTTTCCGGAGGTACTCCAGATCGGGAGCCATATCGCTGAGGTGGATCCGCACGCCGCGCCGGCCCGACAGCAGGATACCGATGCCGACGACCAGCGCTACGGCACGCGAGAAGATCGTCGCGACGGCCGCGCCGACGACGCCCATCTCGGGGAACACCCACCAGCCGAAGATGAGGAACGGGTCGATGACGATGTTCAGTACGACAGTCCCGAACATCACCAGCATCGGCGTGATGGTGTCGCCGGCCCCGCGCATCAGTGAGATGAACACGAAGAAGCCGAACATCGCCGTCAGCCCGAGCGAGACGACCTGTAGGTAGCCTGTCGCGCCCGGGAGCACCTCGCTGGATGCGCCCAGCAGCGACAGAAAGTCCTCGACAAAGAAGTAACCGGTCACGCCGAGCAGCACGGAGGCTAGCAGCGCGAACGTCACAGTCTGGGAGGCGGCGTATTCGGCCTCGCGGTGCTCCTCGGCCCCGGTGTGCTGGGCGACCAGTACGCTCCCGGCCACTGACAGGCCCATCCCGAGCGAGATGAGCAGGAAGATCATCGGGAAGGCAAAGGAGATCGCCGCCAGCGCCGTCGTGGAGTACTGCCCCAGCCAGAACGTGTCTGCGAGGTTGTACGCCACCTGTAGCAGGTTCGTGATGACGATGGGGAAGGAAAGAAACAGCAGCGGCTTGCCGATGTCGCCGCTGGTCAGGTCCAGTTCCTCCTGCCCCTTGAATAGGTTCCCGAGCCGCGAACCCAGACGGCCCAGTTTCTGCCGGACGCTCACGCTGTGACCTCCTGCTGTCCGTCTAGGAGATGCGTCTCGACGTACTCGGTGAGCATCCGTCTGGTACACTTGACCGGGCGTCCGGTCGTGACGCGCTCGGTCGCAGCCCCGGTCAGGACGGTGACGATGAACCGGGCGGTCTCCTCGGCATCGAGGTCGGATTTGAACGTCCCATCAGCGATACCGTCTTCGAGGATCACTTCGAGTTCGTTGACGAGGTAGTCGTCGAATTCGGTGAGTCGCTCGCGAAAGCCGGGTTCGTAGGGTGCGTGGGCACGGATTTCGAGGATCGCCGTCCCGAACTCCTCGCTCCCGTCGTCTGGCTTGTCCAGCACGGAATCGATGAGTGCCAGCAGGCGCTCGTGTGGGGTCTCGCCGGCGGGGTCCTCGATCCGGTCGACGAACCCGTCATAGAGGTAGTCGAGGAACGCACAGAGGAGGTCGTGCTTGCTGTCGTAGTGGTAGTGGAGGGCAGCTTTGCTCTTGTCCGACTCGTCGGCGATGTCCTGCATCGTCAGATCTGCATAGCCGTGCGTACACAGCGCACGGTAGGTCGCATCCATAATGTCGTCGGCCGTGTCGCCGTCGTTCATTACGCGTAACTAACTGACTGGTCAGTCAAGTATTCGTCGGTACCATTTGAGGCTGGGTTCGCGTGCCATGCCACCCGGAAATCAGATTCCCGGGAGCCGTCGCTCGGGGACCGCTCGGAACGACGGTAGAAGGGCGGTCGCTACTCCTTCAGGTCGAGGTCGAACTGCTCGTGTTCGCTTGCGGCGTTAAGCACGACGGAGGTGTTCGATTCCCTGATGTCTGGGTCGGTGAGGAGTTCCTTTATCTGGGCGTTCATGCCGTCAGTGTCGGTGAACTTCCCGACCGCGATGACGTCGTAGTCACCGGTGACCTCGTACACCGAGATCATCTGCTTGTGCTCTTCGAGATCCTCGGTGACTGCCGGGAGCGACGACCCTTCCACCTTGAGCTGAATGATGGCCGTCACGTCGTAACCGAGCTTGTCGTAGTCGACTTTGGGGGTATACCCGTTGATGATCCCCTCGTCCTCGAGATCGGAAAGGTGGTTTGAGACGGTCGTTACCGACACGTCGAGGTCTTCTCCAAGGCTTCGGAGGCTGGCACGGCCGTCACCCAGAAGTGCATTCACTAGCTCACGGTCGAGATTTTCGTACGTCATTACATCGGGGGACGCCCCCCAGGGATTAGAATTTTACGAATGTCCAAATGTAAGCGAAAGCGTCGAAACCTTTGCGCAAATCAGCAGGGTTTTAGTAGTAGCACCGCTCCTATCGGGTGTCCAAAGATGACAAGCGAACTTTCAGAGGCGGCACAGGAGGTACTCGACGAAATCGACGAGAAGAACGTCGACTTCCTCCGGCTCCAGTTTACCGACATCCTCGGCACGATCAAGAACGTCTCGATCACAGCCGACCAGGCAGAGAAAGCGTTCACAGAGGGGATTTACTTCGACGGCTCCTCGATTAACGGCTTCGTCCGCATTCAGGAGTCCGACATGCGTCTGGACCCGGACCCCTCGACGTTCTCCGTGCTCCCGTGGAGAGAAAACGTCGAAGGCGGTTCCAGTGCCCGTCTCATCTGTGATGTCATCGACACCTCGACCGGCGAACCGTTCTCCGGTGACCCGCGCGGCGTCCTGAAGCGTGCGATCGAGCGCGCAAACGACATGGGCTATACGGTCAACGCCGCCCCCGAGCCCGAGTTCTTCCTGTTCGAAGAAGACGAAGAGGGCCGTGCGACGACCAAGACCAACGACGCCGGTGGCTACTTCGACCTCGCACCGAAGGACCTCGCCTCCGACGTGCGCCGTGACATCATCTACGGCCTCGAAGACATGGGCTTCGACATCGAAGCCTCCCACCACGAGGTCGCTCAGGGCCAGCACGAGATCAACTTCACCTACGACGACGCGCTCTCGACGGCCGACAACGTCGCAACCTTCCGCTCTGTCGTCCGCGCCATCGCGGCTGAGCACGACCTGCACGCGACGTTCATGCCGAAACCCATCCCGAAGATCAACGGCTCCGGGATGCACACGCACCTCTCGCTGTTCACCGAGGACGGCGAGAACGCGTTCCACGACGAGGACGACGAGTTCAACCTCTCCGAGACGGCAAAGAGCTTCACCGCCGGTATCCTCAAGCACGCACCAGCTATCACGGCCGTCTCGAACCCGACCGTGAACTCCTACAAGCGTCTGGTCCCGGGCTACGAGGCGCCTGTCTACGTCGCCTGGTCCGACCGTAACCGCTCGGCGCTCATCCGCAAGCCGGCCGCCCGAACGCCGGCCGCAAGCCGTATCGAGGCTCGCTTCCCCGACCCGTCGTGTAACCCGTACCTCGCCTTCGCCGCACTCATCCACGCCGGTCTCGACGGCGTCGAACAGGAGCTCGAGTGCGACGACCCTGTCCGCGAGAACATCTACGACTTCGACGAAGAGAAACGCGAGGAGTACGGCATCACCACGCTCCCATCGAACCTCGGCGAGGCCGTCGAGGCGCTCGAAAACGACGAAGTGATTCAGGACGCACTCGGCGAGCACGTCTACGAGAACTTCGTTGAGGCCAAAACGCAGGAGCACAAGGAGTACCTTGTCGACGTCTCCGACTGGGAACTCGACCGCTACCTCGAGAAGTTCTAAACGGCTCCCTATTCAGTATTTTCTGCGAGGCGCTCACCGGCCAGCGGTAGCGTTAGCAGCGCTCCGGTCCCAAGCCCCGCAAGTAACGTGACGATGCCCGGTGTCGGGTCTAACCCGAACGTCACCCCGAGCAACGCTCCGACCGAGACAACGCCCAGCAGCGCCGTGATACCGACACCGTGCCGGGTCGGCTCCGGGATCGAATCTCCCAGTAGCGCCCAGACCACGGCACCCGCGACAGCGACACCCAGCGCGCCGGCCGAATTGCGGGAAACGCCGGTGACGAACAGCCCTGCCACGGCGATGACGGCCGCGAGGCCAAACACCCGCTCGGGCGTTTTGAGCGCGCCGAGGGCGAATGCGAGGGCTGTCCCGGCGATGGCAAAGCCCGCAACGATATCGGCGAGGTAGTGGACGCCGAGTACCAGTCGGGAGAGCCCGATGAGGGCAATGATTGTCGCGGCGACAGCGGTGCGCTGTCGACGCGTGCCGACCCGGAGCGCCCATGCGATGCCGCCCCAGACGAGCAGCGAAAGGGTGGCGTGGCCGCTCGGGAAGCCGAACCCCTCTCCGGTCGCCATCGACTCGTAGGCGCCCCGTAGCGCCGCCGGGAGCAGTTCGGCGTGGGTGGCTGTGCCCGCCCCGGGCGGCCGCGGCAGCGCGAACACGCCCTTCAGTGACACGACGAGCGCGACACCGACGGCGAGTAGCGCCACCAGCATCGCCGTCCGGTCGCGAGTGAGGTCCTGCCCAAATTTCGGCGTCCACGGGCCGAGCCAGTACAGCAGGCCACAGGCCAGAAACGTGAACCAGAAATCCCCAAGCTGGGTGATCAGCGCGAACAGCACGACGACCGCGCCGGGCAACGCTGACAGCACCTCGGTGACGCCGACAGCCCGTATCACTGTCGCCAGTCACGCACGCGGTCGACGAGTCGTCCGGGGAGGCCGGTGGCAGTAAGCGTCACACCGACCGCAATCATCACGGCGTAGAGGCCGAGCGTCGACAGCCAGATGACCAGCATCGCCAGCACGGCCCAGAGCCCCTTCAGGTAGTAGAACGCGCCAAGGGTCATGATCGTACCGTACAGCAAGACGATGTAGGGACCCCACTGGCGGGCGTGGCCGCGGCGCATCCGGCGGCGGACGTACTGTTTGAGGTCCGACCGCACCTCGTCACGGTGGAGCGTCCGGCCCTCGATGTCCTCACGGAATGACTCGAACTCCTCGCGGAGTTCCTGTAGTTCCTCATCTGTCAACTCGTCGGCGTCTCGGCCGGGCGTATCGGCGCCGGCCGGCGGGGGCGTGTCGGTCTCGTCAGCGTCCTCACTCATCGCTTTGCCGGACCGTCGGCGCGATACCTGTTGTAGTTGCCGGTCCGCGAGCGCCGCGTTGACCGCTGCCCCCACGAGAAGCACCTGTCCGGCGAAGTAAAACCACGTCACGAGCAACAGGACCCCACCGATGACGCCATACACCTGATAGGAATCGGCCTGCGCCGCGTAGACGTTGAATCCCGTCCCGAGCAGTGTCCACCCGACGCCGGCGAACACCGCGCCGGGGATGGCCTCCTGCAGTGTCATCTCTTGGTCGGGAAAGAGGTAGTACAGCGGAAGGAAGGCGACTGCCAGCACGGGAACGAGCGCGAGCCCGCCGAGCGCGACCTGCACGCCCAGCACCGTCCCGAACGCGCCGATGATACCGAGCCCGACCAGTGCGATACCGATGCCACCCAGCGCAGCCAGCCCGTCGATGACTTCGCCGACAATCGAGTCGGGGCCGTCCGTCCCGTAGACGCGACTGAAGGCCGTATCCAGTCCGCGGAACACCTTGAGCGCGCTCCACAGCGTCACGCCGACACCGAGCACAGTCGCACCACCGCGACCGGCCCCGCTGGTCAGCGCGTCTTCGAGCAGTGTCGACGCCGCCGGTGTGAGCACGTCTCCCGCCGCCGTCACGATCCGCTCGGCGAAGGCTTCTCCGCCCGCCAGCGTGCCGACGACCAGCGTCAGCAACAACAGCGGCAGGAGCGAGACGAACATGTAGTAGGCGATGCCAGCGGCGAGAAAGGAGACCTCTTCCTCCTGAACGGTACGGATGACAGCCCGACCGACGGAGACAGCGCGTGTGCGGTCCACCCGAGCACGTCAGAGTGGAGCCACAAATATACTGTCGACTGGCTGATGTCAGTCGGCCATCGACGCCATCTCAGTCGTCGAGCGCTGCGTCGGGCCGGTACGACCGGCTCACGACCCGCCACGTTCCCGAGCGGAACCGATAGTACGTCACCGCCGCGGGAACCGCCGTCTCGACGACGAGCGAGGCGTACAGCGCGAGTTCGCCGAGCGGCGTGACGTAGCCGAGATACGCCAGCGGGAGGGCGAACAGGTACATTCCGGCCAGCTGTGAGTAAAACGGCCAGCGCGTGTCGCCGCTGGCCCGGAGCGGCCCGACTGAGCCGCCGTCGACGCCACGGAACACGACACTGGCACACGCGACGGCGACGAACACCGTCACCAGCGGGAGCACCGTGGGGTCCGAAACGAACAGACGGGCGATGCCCCGTGAGAACGGGAGCAGCGTCGCTGCGACGACGATGTACACGCCAATACTCAACCGGAGTACTGTCTCCGCCCAGACGGTCGCCTCGGCCTCGTCATCGTCGCCGAGTGCTTGCCCGACGAGGCTACTCGATGCGAGGCTCAGTCCCCAGTTCGGCGTGTCAAGCAGCGCCCGGACGCGGAGTGCCACGACGTAGGCCGAGACGACGCCAGGCCCGAACAAGCCGACGATGAACAGCCGAGGGAACTGCGCCCCGGTCCGTGCGAGGTTGGCTCCCACGAGCGGGGTCCCGGTTTTCGCGAGGTCTCGCCCCAGTCTCCGGTCGAGTAACGGTCGCGACACCGGAACCCGGACCGGGAACGCGCCGATGATCGGCAGGCCACCGCGAGCCAGTCCGACGGCGAACCCAGCCGTGACCAGCACGTTCGCAATGACCGTGCCCAGGGCCGCACCGACGACGCCGAGGCCGAATCCGAAGATGAAGACGGCGTTCAATGCGATGTTGACGACCGCGCCGCCGGCCCGCAACAGCATCGGCGTCCAGGCGTCGTCGGCTCCCACGAGCGTCCGACTGGCGATGAGGTTCAGTGCGGCGAAGGGGACACCGAGGGCGGCGACGCGCAGGTACTGGACCCCGTATCCGACGGCTTCGGACCCCGTTCCGACGAGGTCGACGAGCAGTCCGGGGACGACCCAGTACGCCGCCGCCAGCGGAAGTGTCAGCCCGAGTACGACAGTGGCGCTGGTCGTGACGGTGACCGCCAGTTCCTCGCCGGCGTCGGCACCGTAGCGCTGGGACACCATGCCGATTGTCCCGCCGGCGACGCCGCCGCCCAGCGCGAACACCAGTTCCCAGAACGGCGCGGCGAAGCCGACGCCGGCGATGGCGGTCGGTCCGAGTGCTAGCCCCACCATCGCCACGTCGACCGTCGACTTCGACATCCGCGCGAGCCCGGTGACGATCCGGGGCCAGGACAGGTCCGTCGCTCGTCGGACCCGCTCGCGCTCGACGAGGTCGAACCGCGCGAGCAGGCCGCCGATGAACAGCAGGACGCCACGGACCGGATTGTACGTGGAGGGCACGTGTTCGCCACTGCTTTGCGGTCGAACCCGAAAGGTGTTAAGAAAGGGGAGCCGCCCTCACAGGGTTTATACAGCGCCGCTGCAACGACCGGATATGGATACGGAAGCGGCCATCCGGCACGGGACGATGCAGGTGACCGTCCTGTTGCTCGTCGCGGCCGCACTAGCTATCGGCTTCGGTGTCGCCGGGGTCGGCGCGTCCCTGCCGATTGTCGTTGGCCTGCTGGTACTGACGGCTGTTCTATTCGTTGCCCGTCCGGACGAGGACCGATTCGGTCCCGTCGCTGGTGTCGATATGGACGGCATTGTCCAGTCGCTGTGGCTCGCGCCGCTCATCACGGTGCTGCCGCTGCTCGTCCGCCTGTCGGCCACGCCCGGCGAGATGCAGGCCATCGGCGGGCTGCTCGGTCTCGCGGGGATGGCGAACTACTTCCTGCGCCCGGTGTACCTGCTGGGCTACGACCTCGTCTCCGCGGTTCGAGAGAGCGTCGGTCGGGCGAACGGTCGGTAAGAATTAGCTCGACTCGCACTCTGTTTGCAATCCTCGGTTACTGTCTGGACTCCCGTAGTCCGTTACTCCGCCGTCGCTTCGCGGATCTCCACCACGTCGGCGTCCGTCTTGAACGTCGTGCCGCCGTAGTGCGTTCGGGAGGCCGCGTAGCCAGCGTCGCGGAGCTTCTCGATGAACTCGTCCATGGCTTCCGCGCCGCGCCCCCAGCGCTTGCAGAGGCGGTGCTGGTCGTAGTGTGTCGGCGTGTCGATTTCGTCTCTGAGTGTCGCCAGCAGTTCTTTGGCTTCGTCGGCGGTGCCCATCTCCTCTGTGACCTGTTCGGAAACGGCGCTGACGAACTCGGGGTCACAGGTCCGACCGAGCCAGATGGGGCCGGCCGTCTGGAGGTGTTCGTCACAGACCGGACAGTCCTCGGGCGGGTCGGCGATGAGGCCGTAGTCGTGGTCGCGCCAGAGGCAGTGCTGGCAGTGGTGGACGTAGCCGAGTTCGTCGATGCAGTCGTTGGCGACTTTTGCGCCGTGGTCGAACTCTAGATAGGTCCGGGCGTAGTGCTTGGTCGCGTGGCTGAGAATCGGCCGGGCGGCAATGTCGTAGCGGGCGGCGGTGCGGACCATCGCCGACAGGAGCACCCGCATCCCCATCTCTGCGTGGAATTCGGTGTTTCGCGGCACTGCGCCGTACGAGCGGACGCCGCTCTCGAAGTGCGCCCCACACAGCGGCGCGGTGTCGGTGGCCGTCACACAGAGGAGGTGTTTGGTCCCCTGCACCGCCGCGTCGGCGAAGGGGATCGGCGTCCCGAAGGGGTCCACGTCGACCACGTCGAAGGCCTCGGAGTGCATGAGCACGTTTGCGTCCGACCGCCGGACCGAGGCCGCGAGGTCGTTGCGTTCGAGGTTCTGTTCACACAGCGCCGTCGCGTCGTCGTCGATATCACACAGCGTCGTCTCCCAGTCGTTGGCCGCCGCACGGACGCCCCGGATGCCGCTGGCGGCGGTGGCGTCCAGATACGTCGACACGCGGGGGGTTCGCTCTCGGTAGGCCCGCAGCGCCGCCACGGTGATGTCGCGGTTCAGCTCCTGAACGGGGTTGAAGAACACGTCTGCACCCTTTCCCGCCTCCGGCTGTTCCGGCACCGTGACCGTCACCCGGCCCTCACTGACGCGCATACTCTCCGGTCCGTGCGGGCGCCGTTAAGTCGTTCGAACCTGCCTGTTGGGTCTAGCGGTGCTTGATTTACTGCAAACAGCCAGAAAGCCCCCGGTCGCTCGACCGCTGCGACTCGCTGCGCCCTTCACTCGCTTCGCTCGTTCCAGTGCTTACGTCGTCTCGCATGTCGAGCGACCGGCCCCTTTCAGTCCCGCCCGATGTCGACTGTGCAGTGGCACTGAGCCTGGTCGGCTGTGTAATCGCAGGCGGCTCGGTCAGCTATCTCGGCTGTCTACGACGATTCCACACTCACTCTGCTTCGGCGGCCGTCCGCTCCTGAGGCAGTCGAACGGTCACCGTCGTCCCGTCGCTCGTGTCGAAATCGAGGTCCCCTTCCAGCGTCGTCGCGGTCCAGCGGACGAGCCAGAGGCCGATGCCGCTGCCGTGGTTCAGGTCCGTCTCGCGGCCCCGCTCCAGCACGCCAAGTTCGTGTTCGGGCACCCCGGGGCCGTTGTCGCTGACGGTCAGCACGACATCGTCGTCATCGACCTCCGCGCTGACAGTGACGACGGCGTCCGGAACGTGCTGGAGAGCGTTCTCGACGAGGTTGGTGAGCAGGATTTCCAGCAGGGCGGGCTGGGTCGTCAGCCGGAGGTCGTCGGGCATCTCAACCGTGACCGAGCCACCGTGTTCCTCGCGGGCTGCGTCGATGACTTCGGCGGCGAGGTCGGCCAGCACGACGGGTTCGGGGGTCGCATCTCCGGCCCCCGCTTCGGCGAGGGTCCGGGCCTTCTGGCCGGAGTCGACCAGCCGACCGACCGACTCCTCGATAGTCGCCGCGTAGTCGGCGTGGTCGCCGTCGAGTTCCGTCGCCAGCAGTTCTGCCCGGGCCTGGATGACGACGCTCTCGTTGCGGACGTTGTGTCTGAGAAAACGATTGAGCACTTCGAGACGGCGCTCGCGGCGGATCTCGTCGGTGATGTCCTGAAAGACGACCGTATACCCCAGTTGCGTGCCTGTCTCGTCGCGGAGCGCCGTCTGCCGGATCTTGAACTCGCGGTGTCGACCACCGGCCTCGATAGACACCCGTGAACTCCCGCCGTCGGTCGCGATATCGTCGTCGCCCAGAAAATCGTTCAGCGGCTCCGTCAGTGCCTCGTGCTTGTCGACGGCGAACATCTGTTCGGCGGCGGGGTTGAGGTTCACGACCCGGCCCTGTTCGTCGACGATGGCGACGGGCGTGGCGATGTCGTGGATGGCCGCCCGCTCGCCGGCCCGCCGGGTCGCTGGGTGGAACTCGAACATATCGCTGCGAACGAACGCGTACAGATCCAGCCCGACGTGGGGCAGGAACAGGAGCGGCGTCAGGTTCACCGCCGGAACCGGTCCGACCCCGCCGGCCCACAGCAACACCGCGGCCCCGGGCGGTATGGGACTCAGGCCGACCGCCAGCGCCTCGCGCCGGTACAGCGGGCCGTAGCTGACGACCGTATCGAACACCAGTAGGGTCCCGAAGCTGACGAACAGCATTGCGACGATGATCGTGAGCAGTCCCACCGGCAAGACAGCGTACTCGGCTCCTGCGCCGCCGGCAGCCGGTACGACCCGGAAGCCCTGCCAGACCACGGTGTGGACCGGGTTCGTGACGACAAGCGCCGTTTCGACGAGCGGCAGCACCGCCACGCCACGGTACCAGCCGCTTTCGAGGACATTCGTCCGACCCGTGTATCCCAGCGCGAACGAGAGAAAACAGAAGCCAATCCAGATGATGCCCAGCCAGGACACCATCTCCAGAGCGAGGCGCAGTGTCGGGTCGAACACCAGCAGCGCCACGCCGTAGCTGAAACACCAGACCGTCTGTGTGACGATGGTCGCGACGAACCACCGCGCGCCGGGCTTGTCCCAGTGTGCCCGGAGCTGGGCCAGCAGATACAGCGACCCGATCCCCGAGGCAAACGAGCCCAGCGCTAGCCACGGGAGGTCGAGGTTCATGTCGGAAGGAACCCACAGTCCGTGTTTATTCTTCTGGGCACAGTACAAGCGCTGATAATCCCCTGCTGTCGGCTGCGAGCCACCCGGGGCTTGGCTGCTGAAGCCGACGCCGTTTTGTCACCCCTTTCCGTAGCATGGATGTGACCGGAGTCGAGGAGTGGGTGGCCGACCTCGAAGCCGCCGGGGAGCTGACCCCCGACGCAGTGTCGGCTATCGTCGACGTTCACGATGACCGCGGCCATCAGGCTATCGAGGCCGTCGGCGAGAGCCGCGTCAAGCAGTACCGTGATTTCACGGTCGTCGTCGGCCACGACGACGAGTACATCGTCGAGGACGGCGGCTGTACCTGCGCCGACAGCGAGTACAACCTCGACACCGACGACCCCGACCAGCTCTGCTGGCACGCCATCGCCGTTCGCATCGCTGAGGCCATCGACGCCGTTGACGAGCACGATATGTGGTACTCTGAGGTCCGGGAGTTCCTATAGACCACCTTTTTCCCGCTCGGGTGAGCGCTACGCGCTCACCGCTCGCGGCAAAAACGTGGGCGAAAAACGCGCGAATCGCTCCGCGATTCGCGTGAAACCGCGCGCCGTCGGCGCGCGGTATGCTCGTGCCACAGTTTCTGTAGCGCTCTGCTATCGTCTCTCCTGCTACTTCGTTACTGCACTGCCCCCACTCTACTGCATCGCCCCGCTACCGCTCTACCGACCGCCCGGCCCCATACGTGATCCGTCCTTCCAGTGAGAACCGAAGGACTGACCGGGAGCCGAGGTCGAGCGACCGGAGCGTGTCGGCCCGGTCGTGGTCGCCCAGGTCAACGTCGACGCGCCCGCTCAGCGGTGCGGCCCCCAGTTTCCCTTGGAATTCGACCAGTGTCCGTTCCAGTCGCCCCTCACGAACTGCGTAGCTCTCGACCGTTTCCCGGCGCTCCCAGGTCCGGGGCCAGTCGATGCTGACCGTCGCCACGCGCTCGCCGTCCTCGACGATCGTCGTTTCGCGGCGGGTCACGTCGTCGCGGTGGGTGATGTCGGCGACTGTCTTCGGATAGCCCCAGATTTCGTCGCCGAGGGCGCGAGCGGGTTCAGTTGTCACCGGGAGTGACCAGACGTAGCCACCGATATCGCGGGTCAGCAGTGGCACCAGTGGTGGCTGCCACCCTTCCGCCGTTGCGCCAATCAGCACCGCGAACTCGTCGTAGGGGGCCATCGCGTCGTCGCCGATACGGTGATACTCGACACAGAGGAGCACGACCGCGGCCTGCCGGGCCGTTACTCGAACCGGTGTCAGTCCATCGGGCAGCAGCGACTCGGCAACGTCGTATCGCGCCGGGAGCACCGCGCCGGCGACTGTCGTTTCGGTGACCAGCGGCAGCGTCACTTCGTGGCCGGTCGAGAGCCGAATCCGGTCGCCGCCGGACAGATGCGTCATAGCCACCGCCCCAGAAACGCGCTCGCTCGACTGAACCCGCGGTGTATCGGGTCCTGCAGTCGCGCCGGGAGCCAGTGGGTCCATCGGACGAACGTGGCGAAGGACCCGACAGGATAGCGGGCCTTCGGCGGCTCGTCGGTCGCTGCGGCGAGTACCGTCGTCGCGACGGCATCTGGCGTTGTCGCCAGCGGTCCACCGGTGAGGACCCAGCCGTCCTCCAGCGCATCGTACGTCCGGTCGTAGGTCGGCGTCCGGTCCGCATCACGCAGGCTCCCCAGCGCGCCGTCGGCGAACCCCGTCTCGACCCACGCTGGTTCGACGAGCGAGATATGGATGTCGTCCGCGCCGGCAACCTCTATCCGAAGTGCGTCAGAAAGCGACTCGACGGCGGCTTTCCCGGCTGAATACGCGCCGAGTCCGGGCGACGCGGTGTGGCCCAGGACGCTTGAGACGGTGATGATGCGCCCGCCGTGTTCGCGCATCTGGGGTAGCACTGCCTGTGCGAGCCGGTGTGGGCCGTGGACCAGCACGTCGAACTGCTCGCGAACGCTGTCGCTGGAAACATCTTCGACCGGACCGGCGACCCCGTAGCCGGCATTGTTCACCAGACAGTCGAGCCGTCCCGCTTCCTCGATGATGTGGTCAACGACAGCCTTGACCTGCTCGCTGTCAGTTACGTCGAGTCCGAGACAGCGACAGCGCTCGCGGATATCCGTTGGGAACTCCGTCCGAACGTCCGTCGCGTAGACGGTCCAGCCGTCGTCGTCGAACGCCCGCGCCGTCGCCGCTCCGATACCCGACGCTGCGCCGGTGAGCAGGACGACAGGAGCCTTCGTGGACATACAAACGAACCCGGTTCGAGAACTCAGTGGTCGAGACAGTAGTCGACGTAGTTCCGGAGGATGCGCAGCCCGGTCTCACCAGACTTCTCCGGGTGGAACTGCGTGCCGAAGACGTTGCCGGCGTCGTTGGCGACAATCGAGGCGAAGTCCGCCCCGTAGTCCGTCGTCGCCACCGTCGCGCTCTCGTCGTCGGGAACGGCGTAGTAGGAGTGGACGAAGTAGGCGTGTTCGCCGTCGACGCCCTCGACGAGCGGGTGGTCCCGCGTCACGTCGAGTTCGTTCCAGCCCATATGTGGCACGGTCTGGTCGCGGCTGAACCGGACGTTCTTGCCCGGAATGAGGTCCAGCCCCTCAGCGTCACCCTGCCCTTCGTGGTCGGCCTCCTCGCTCGTCGTCAGGAGCATCTGCATCCCGAGACAGATCCCGAACAGCGGCGTGCCGGCCTCCGCCTGCTCGACCAGCGCCTCGCGGAACGGCCCGGCGTTGTCCATCCCTTCGGAGAAGGCTCCGACGCCGGGCAGGACGATGCCGTCGGCCGCGTCGAACTCTGCGGGGTCCTCTGAAAGCGACACGTCTGCGCCGGCGCGTTCGAGCCCGCGCGTGACGCTCCGGAGGTTCCCCAGTCCGTAATCGACGACCACCACGTCCGCGGTCGTCTGTCTGACACTCATGGGGAGTCGTAGGCGAACGAGGGGTAAGTGAGTTCCTGTTCGAACAAGCCTTCGGCACAGCCATTGTCAGGCGTGTGGTCTCTACTCCGTTCACACGTCCTGTCTTGAGGGTATCAAAAATGAGAATAAGCTAGCCCAGTTTTATTCACCTACCGCATACGATCGTTGATGGTTGATATTACAGACGTTCTGCACGTCGACGGTAACGTTCTCATCGCTGAATTCCCCGAAGAAATGGAGATGACAGACGAGACGTTCGCAAAAGTCAATGAACGGTTTGAGGAACTCGCCTCACAGCCGGCGGTCGACACGCACATCTCAAATCTCCAGATGGAGGCGTCACTGAACGACGACGTATTCACGCGAGCACAGGAGGCCGCTGAGGCGGGCAAGGAGTTCGGTATCACGAACTGGGTCATCGTCTCCGAGGGGATCAAGAAGATGGCGCTCAAGAGCCGGGTCGGCGAAATTTCGGGTGTCGACATTTCGCTGGTCGACACGAAGGCAGAGGCGATGGACATCGCAGCGAACTAGCGGTCCGGAGCGCACTACTCGATCGTTTTTAAAACTCGCCGAGTCGCGACTGACCGCTCTGGGCGTCGGTAAACTCCGCGGCAGTCGTCAGTGCGGCCTCGAACGTCTCCTTCTGGCTGGGGTCGTACAGCGTCGCCGCCGGGTGGATAGAGACGAGCACCCGGCGTGGCTGGCCAGCGATAGCTACGTCGAACACGTCGCCCGCTTCGCCGGTGACCGCAACGTCACGCTCCAGCAGGTGCTCGGCCGGGACTTTCCCGAGTGTGACGACGACCTCCGGGTCGACGCGGTCGATTTCCGCCTCCAGATAGTCGCGGCAGTTCGCGAGTTCGCCTGTTCGCGGGTCGCGGTTGTCCGGCGGGCGACAGCGCACGCAGTTGGTGATGCGCACGTCGCCGCGGTCGAGGCCGGCATCACGCAGCCCATCGTCGAGCACGTCGCCGCTCCGGCCGACGAACGGTTCGCCCTGTTCGTCCTCGTTCGCGCCGGGGGCCTCCCCGACGAACAGCAGGTCCGCGTCCGCGGGGCCGACGCCGTTGACGATTCGCGAGCGCGAGCGACAGAGTTCGTCACAGCGCTCACAGCCGACGACGTCGAGGCCGTCCATCTGCTCCATGCACCGTCGTTTGCGCCGGGGGCTCTCAAACGCAGCGGTCCGCGGTCGGGCTGTTGGCCCGAACTATGGTTCCGCTGGGTTCAGCGACAACAGCGCCCAGATTCGTCACCGATTACCGCTTTACACCGGTTGCTTCGATCTGCACCGCCGCGTCGTTCGGCAGGCTTGCAACGCCGACGACGCTTCGTGACGGTCGCTGTCCGTCGAAAAACGCCGCGTACGCTTGCTTGACCGCTGGTAGCTGGTCCATCTCCGTGAGGTACACTGTCGTCCGCAGCAGGTCACGCGGTTCGAGACCGGAGTCGGCAGCCATGGCACGAATTTGGTCGAGTGCGGCCAGCGTCTGTTCCTGCACATCGCCGTTGCGAGCCGTGTCCGCGTCCGGAACCTGTCCGTCGAAGAACAGGAGCTGGCTGTCCTGCTGGCGCTTGCCGTACACGCTGTGCTCTGTCGGTTGGTCGCCTTCGTACCGGGTCACATTACTGTCGATGTTTGTCTGTTCGTTCGTTTCTGCGGGCTCTACAGCATTCCTCGCCTGCGTCTTGCTTTCTGCCATTGTATGCATACAAACACAGTGCCAGCTAATCAGGGTACGTTTAGCTATTACTAACTGTAGGCAATGATGAGGCAGTAATAGCTAGCGAGATGTTTTCGGCCACAGGTCTAGCTTAGCAATAGATAACTTTCGCTGTGGCAACTGACAGCCGCGACTTTGGCTTGTTCGACTATTTCGATGGACTGTGTCACAGCGCCGCCGGTCGGCCGCTACCGCCGTCCGCCTCACTCCATTTCGACCAGTCCTCGCGCCGCCAGTCGGGCGACTCGGAGGGGTTCCGGACGGCCGCCCTCCGGCGTGAACGCCCGGACGACATCTGCGGCGGCGCTGTCGTCGATACCGACGCTCCGGACGTACACCGTCTCGTCGTTCACCGACACCGGTCGGCGCTCCGGCTGAGCACGATAGGTCGCCAGCCGGTCCTGTATGGTATCGGAATCGTCGAACGCCTCGCGGATGGCCCCTTCGAGCCCCGGCGAGGACTCGAAGGTGACCGAGAGGACCGGCAGGTCGGTGTGGTCGTGAATTCGCTGGAGGTCGAGGACGTTGAACCACGCCGGTGCGATACCCGCGACCAGCAGGTAGCGGATGTCCTCGCGGTCCAGTCGGTCGACCATCGCACACACCGTCTCAGTCGCGTCGCTCCCGCCGACCGTGGCAGTACTGAAAACAAAGCCGTCGGCCACTCTACTGGCGCGGACGACAGCGCCAGCGAACTGACTGGTTTCCGCTCGGTACGACTCCGCCACGCCGAGGGCCCGTGCCCCTGCTTTCACGTGTTCTGGTTGTCTTTGATGTCTTCCAGTCTGTCGAGTAGTTCGTCGTTCGACGCGGTGAACTCGTATTCGATGTCGCCCTCGTGGGCGTTTTCTTCAGCATCGAGGCCGTCCTCGTCCTCGAAGTCTGTGTCGTACTCCTGATTGTCTTGTTCCGATTCGTCGTAGCTCCCGAACCCCATGGTACGTGTACAACTATGACGTTCACAGTAAAAAATCACTCGCCGACTCCAGCGTGTTAGCGCGTTAACACGACGGTTCTCGGAACCGCTGTGGCGACCGACGGTCAGGAGGGCGTCCACGACGGGGACTGGAAGAATCTGATCGAACTATATCCAGTCGCAAAACCGGAAACAAAACCTCCGTGGATAGCTGGCAAAAAAGCAACTCTGCCAGTCCAATTACTGCTCGCTCCCCACCAGCCACATCATACTCAAATCAGCTACTAAAACAAGCAATATACGTAAAATTCGTCACTCAACTTCCCGTCTGATTTTTGAGATCGGTTCCAAATACATTATCCTCGGGCTCAAGAACGTATTGAACACCTCTACTATCCACTTTATCAAATGGCATAACTCCAATTTCAAACCCCCCAGTAGTTTCAATATACAGCCACGGATAATCACCAAGGGAATCAATATCATTTGCAAAAGTAGAAGTTATACCATCAACATATGCTGCTTGGATCGACGGAGAGTTATTAAATGCATCTGGGTATTCCTCAGGGAAATCAGATTCCATAACGTCCTTAGGAATAGGAATTCCAACACCAACATGGTTTGCAATTCCTTGTCCTGAACGGTTGAGATACACAGTTCCACAAGTGTATCCCAGATGATATAACAACCAAGCTAGATTATAACTGTGTCCGACACAGTTTTCTGTTCTATCTACCCAATACGGACCCGGTAGATGAACTGATGCTTGAGTAACACTTACTCCACCACGTCGTTTGTCATATGCCCCAGATTGAATTGTTCCGGCTGCCCATCGGATCAGTCCATAATGATTTTTTACACTATATTGTTCCTGAGATTTAATAAGTCCGTCAGCGTGCTGTTGACACACTGGACTATCTAATACATTATCCTGTCCGTCATTATAGTTGAGTGTGTTATATCCCGCTCTAAGATTACGATTTTCCATCTTTTGTTCTTGTCTTTCGACAAGACTCACTGGAATCTCAATTTTTCCATAATAGTATGGACTACACATAGGATATTCACCCTCTTGATACAGGTCATTTTCTACTTTAAATGCTTCTCTTGTGAATGGAATATCTGCAATCTGTGGGTCTTTCCACCCAGATCCAAAGCTAGGCCCCTTTATATACTTGTCTCCTCTTTTTACAAACCCACCTTGTTTGTCATTTTCTTCTTCAATTATTGTATAAAAACTTGAATCACTTTGAATATATTCTGAAGGACCATAATGTGAATTGAAATAAACTAGCGTTATTTTATCCATTATAAACTCTGATTCTCCAGTGTTATTATTTGTCGCTTTTATCCGGTGTCTAACACGTTTATTTTGTGGTATTTCCTTATGCGGATACTTAAATTTAATATCTCTGTCACCGTAGGGAGATTTAGTCTTCTCAGCGACTTTTTTCAGGTCTATTTCATTTTCAACAGGATAGGTTGTATACGAAAATAGTTCAAATGTAATTTCATCTTTAATAAACAACCGAGAGTCTCCGGGCGTAGTTACTGGCTCATAAATTGCTTCTATTACAGCATTTCCATTTTCAACACCTGTACAGTTCATATCTGCTACTGGTGGGATTGTGTACTGCTGTTCTTTTGTCTCGGTTTTTTCGTCTTCAGACTCAGTTGTCCCACTTGGATTATCTAAATCAGTCAGACCGCCACAGCCAGCGAGGGTTGTAGTCAGAGCAGCACCCCCAATCTGGAGGAAACGACGACGGTTAGCACGATCACTTGCCATACTATGACACACTCAGAATCGCTTTTTCAGCACTCATACGAGCGGCGGCAGATAGAGCCTCTCTATATGGCTCCCACCTGTCCTGTTGTTGCATTGGGAAAACGGGGCTGACCCGTGCTTTTTGAATGTCGCCACCGGACCTAGTCATACACTACCGATGACTCTCGACACAGAAGTAACACACGTTACATATCAGGCTGAGACGTTCACCTGTAACGCCTATCTCGCAACCGGCGAACAGACGACGCTGGTCGACGCCGGCGCGATGCGCGGCGTCGTCGATGTCATCCGCGAGCATACTGACACGCTCGACGCCGTTGTGTTGACCCACCAGCACGGCGACCACGTCCAGCAACTCGATGCCGTCCTCGACGCCTTCGACGCGCCGCTGTACGCCTACGGGTCCCACCCGCGCCGGGACCACGCACTCTCTGACGGCGACACGCTCACCGTCGGCGATGAGGAGTGTGAGGTCGTGTACACGCCGGGCCACGCCGACGACCACGTCTCGCTCGTCTCCGAGTCAGCCCTGTTCTCCGGCGATGTGGTCGTCCACGACGACGGCGCGTTCGACGACGGCTCTTTCGGCCGCACGGACCGCCCCGGCCAGTCCCGCGAGCGCCTCATCGAGAGCATCGAGCGCATTCTCGACCGAATGCCGGCAGGCGTCGAACACATGTACTCGGGTCACGGCGACGCCTTCCACGGCGATGTCCGCGAGGTCGTCGAGCGCGCCCTCGAACGGGCCGAGCGCCGCGAGCCGAAGTACCCCGACGACTGACGACTCGAAACCGGCGCAACGCTCTAGTGACAGGGCTGACATTCGACGCTATGAACCAGCGACTTCTGACGGGGACGGCCCTGGCGCTCTCCGGCGTCGTACTGGCCGCGATGCAGGTGCTTCACGCGGTCCAACAGACCCGGATTCCGGTGGCGGTCGCAGTCGATGCGCTCCCCTTTGCGGCGATGGGCCTCGCGGTAGCGTACGCGGGCGTCTGGCTCGCCCGTGACACGGCATTCGAGGGGGCCACGTCCCGAGTGGCCGCGTGGGCCGCCGGCGGAACCGTGACGTTCGCCGCCGTGGCGGCGCTCCTGTTGTTCAGCCAGCGTGTGACTTCTGGCTCACTTGCCCGAGCATCGTACCTGACGGTGGACCTCGTTACTGTCGGCGCGCTGGCGGGCGTTCTGGTCGGCCTGTACGATGCCCGGAGCCGCAGCCGGCTCCGCGAACTCGCGGCCGAGCGCGACCGCATCGAGGCCTTTGCTGGGAAGGCGGCCGACGTGAACAACTACGGACGCGCCATCGCCAGCGCCCCCAGCGTCGACGGCGTCGCCGCCTTCGTCGTCGAGGCCTTCGGCACGATGACCGGTATGGAGGAGACGGCCGTCATCCGGCTCAGGGACGGCGATGCGGTGGCGCTCGCGAACACGATCCGAACCGTGCCGGTCGACGCCGTCGGGTCGCTCGCACAGGAAGTCCGGACACAGGAACAGGGAGCGGTCACCGTTCACGACCGACCGTTCCCCGTCGACATCCCCGAGTCAGTCACCGATTGCGTGTCGGCGGTGGTTCTGGACGACGCGGCCACGACGACAGTCGTCATCTCGGTCACGACGGACGAGACGACTGTCGGCGAAGAAGATCAGAAGCTGCTGGAACTCATCGTCTCACACGCGTCGGTTCGGATGGCGACGCTCGACCGCCAGTCAGCGGACAAAGAATCTACTGGACAGTAGTGGATTGGTGACGAACTGCCACCGAACATCGGTGGCAACTGACCCGAAAATCAGGCGCTACGGGTTTCTTTCGCCTTCGGACGCAGGTTGCCGTAGCCGCACTTCCGGCACTGCTGGGCGCGCTGTGGGTTCCGAGCGTTACACCGCATGCAGATCTGCTTGTTGAGGAGTCGGTCGGACGCTGTCTCGAAGCTAGCCATGCGCGGTCATTCCCGATGCGCGCGTTTAAGCTTTGAGTTTCGGCCTGGGTCTGTGTCTGGCGAACCGCCTCTGACTAGCAGTAGCCAGAAAGCCCCCGACGCGCTACGGTCCCGCGGCTCGCTGTGCTCCTCGGTCGTTCCGCTCCCTGTGGTGCTTGCTTCGCCGGGGTTCCCGTAGCGCGTCGGCCCCTTTCAGTCCCACCCGTGTCGGCTGGCTAAACGGCGACGGGGCTTTCTGGTTTTAAAATAGGAATACACCGCCAGCCGTCGCCGGCTTTAGATGCCCGAGCGGCGAAGCCGGAGTATGTACGATCAGGTGGCAGACCTCCCGATCACTGTCGAGAGCTGTGCGTTCGAGCGCCGTGAGCGGGCGACCTCCAGCGGATTCGACCGAGTGACGACGGTCATCCACCTCTCCGGCGCGGGTGAGACCGGCAGCGGGGAGGACGTGACGTACACAGCCGAAGCCCACGACGCGCTGCAGGACAGCGATGCGTTGCAGGGCGAGGGCACCCCACTGGCCGGCGAGTACACCGTCGATTCGTTTTCGACGGCGCTGGCCGAGGCCGATCTGTGGCCCGAGTCGCCCGACGAGGAGCGGTTTCGTCACTACCGGCGCTGGGGATTCGAGAGCGCGGCGCTTGACCTCGCGCTGAAACAGGCCGACACGGACCTCGGAACCGCCCTCGACCGGCAGTACGACCCAGTGAACTTCGTCGTCTCGACGCGGCTCTCGAACGCGGACGATGACACGCCGCCGACGGCTGACAGACTGGCGATGCTGTGTGAGCGCTACGGCGACCTCCCGTTCAAACTCGATCCCACGCCGTCCTGGAGCGACGCCCTTGTCGACGAGCTGGCGGATTACGACGTTCGCGTACTGGACCTGAAAGGGTTGTATGAGGGGACGGACGTCGATGTCGAGGCCGACCCCGAGTTCTACCACCGCGTCGTCGACGGCCTCCCGGACGCGCTGGTCGAGGACCCCGATCTGACCGAGACGACCCGACCCATCTTCGACGGGCAAGAAGCTCGCGTCACCTGGGACGTACCCATCACCGGCGTCGAAAGCATCGAGGCGCTGCCCTTCGAACCGGCGTGGCTCAACATGAAACCGTCCCGCTGCGGGACCGTCGAGTCGGTGCTTGCGACCATCGACTACTGCGAGAAACACGGTATCGACCTGTACGGCGGCGGCCAGTTCGAACTCGGCGTCGGCCGAGACCACATTCAGGCGCTGGCGTCGCTGTGCTATCCTGACGGGCCGAACGACGTCGCGCCCGGCGGATACAACGACCCCGACCCTGACGCCGACTTGCCGACGAGTCCGCTCACCCCACCTGACGCGCCGACCGGCATCGGGACCGGCTTCTCGTAAGCGGCCTTAGAAATGAAGCCAAAGCTACATTATTGTACGGATACTAACTATTGTCATGCGATGCCAAGCCTGCGGAGAACGCATCGACGACGTACTGGAGGCACACGCACGGCAGGCCTGCCCACACTGTGATGCGCCGCTCCTCGAAAAGCCAGCAACGCCCCAGTGACTACTCCTCGGCGAGATAGTCGTCCTGTACGTCGATGACGTCGCTCGAATCCTCGCAGTTCGCGTACCGTTCCAGCGGCTCCTCATTCAGTTCCAGAAACGTGTGGCCCCAGGAGAACGTCGAGAGAATCCGCTCGGCGTGGTCGTGCTCCCCAAGAATGGCGAGCGCACCGGCGAAGGCTTCGACGGTATTGAGCTGAAAGGCCGTGCCGTAGTTGACCGGGTTGCCGGCGACGAGGAAGGGGAGCGAGCGGTGCACCCCTTCGAGGTCGAACGCCTCCCGTTCAGCGGTCTCCCAGGAGCAATCGAGTGCAACCAGACGGCTGTGGCGAGCGCCGTCGCCGGGGGTCGGACGGTCCGCCGGTGACAGCGCCTGCTCGGCGAAGGGGTTGAGCACGATGCCGGGCGGCGTCGACCGCGTCGCGCGGTGGAGTTCGGCCTCGTCCATCCGGGCCAGTTTCCGCGCACTACATTTATCGGGGTCGTCGTCACCCTCGTACCGGACGTGCAGTTCCACAGGAGCGCTACTACACTGGCGAATAAAAGCGACTCGTTCAGTGACACTGTGCAAACACTGTTATAGCCGGGATTGGTTGTACAACGTGTGCTTTCAGAGGGGACGGCGGCACCACTGTTCGAACTGCCGGCGCTCGTCGATGGCGACTGCCAGCGAGTCGAACTATCCGACTATCTCGGCGAGGACGTAGTCATCCTTGCGTTCTATCCGGCGGATTTCAATCCGGCCTGTGACGACACGTCCTGTGATCTGGACGAACTCGACCTCTTTACGATGCAGAAGGACGTGACTATCCTAGGCATCAGCCCGGATTCGGTGTACAGCCACCGGGCCTTCGCCGACCGCTACGGCCTGAAAGTCCCACTCCTGTCCGACACTGACCACGATGTCGCCCGCGAGTACGGACTCGATTTTATCGATGATATCGGCCAGCAACTGATCGAGCGCGCTGTCGTCGTCATCGACCACGACGGTGACGTGCAGTACGCCTGGAGTACCGACAACCTCCAGCAACTCCCTCGTGTCGGGGAAATCAAGGACGCTATCGCCGATACCGGTGGCGACGACACCGCGTTCGCCCGCTACCGTGTCGGCCACGCCCACTATACTGAGGGGCGGCGCGCGTTCACGTCGGCGATGGAGGCCTTCCGCGAGTCGGAGTGGATGGTCGCACAGGGTGACTTCCAGCAGGCACGTGAGGAGTTCGCCGACGCCGAAGACCACTTCGACACCGCTGTCCGGTTCGTTGACGACGAGTTCCTGAAACCGATCTACGAGGACACAAAGACAAAGGCGAACTCGCTGTGGCAGGCCAGCGACTGGCTCACACAGGCCGCCCGCGCCTACTCTAGCGGGAACGGAGCCGAGGGCCAGCAACTTCGGGACGACGCCGAGCGGCCACTTGAAACCGCCCGTGGCTACAAGGAACCACCCGATCCTGACGGTCCGTGGCCACCGGATCTGGAGACGCTGGAAAAGGACACGGACGACGACCGACCGGCGTTCCTCACACAGGACGAGACGGCTGTGGATACATCGCTCGACGTAGACATCGACGAGGAAGTCGAACGGACGGCCAGCGAACTGTCGGAGACGGCGTCGTCGGCTACCGAGTCAACGCTGGACTCGACGCCGTCGCCTGACGCCGCCGATGCGGCTGACGAAATGCGAGACACAGCCGACGAGTCGACAGCAGACCCAGCCGGGGAGACGACGGCAGAAGCAACAGCGAAGTCGGCGAACCCGCCGACCTCGCCCAACGAAACGCCTGCTCCCGCGGATCAGTCGACAGCGGCGGAACCTGATGCATCGCCGGCCGACGACGCGCCGCCGGAGTCAGCGTCAACGCCTGACGGAGAGGGTGATATCTCGGACGTCGATGACGCCGATATCGAGGAGATTCAGGCTGAACTGGCCGCCAGCGAAGCCGAGACCGAGCCGACGGACCCGCTGGAAGAGGCCCCGACTGCGATGATCGAAGAGCCGCCCGACACGGTCAGCAGCGCGGATGACGACGCTTCGACACAGGACGCGCCGAACGGCGAGCAGTCGACCCCCGACGCGTCATCGGACGCCGCCACCGACTCCGAGACGGAGACTGACGACGCAGTCGAACTGGATCTGGCCGACCCGATGGCCGACGGTGACGGCGGCGACACGGGAGAACCAGCCGAACCCGAGCGAGCTGACGATTCGGTCCCGGACGCGACTGACGAGCCGTCCGACGCGGAGAGCGACAGAGACACATCTGACGAACCCGAATCAGATCCGTGACGCGACCTGCCCTCCGTCAGCGGACACGGGCCTACTATGACGCCATCGACGGCGACGACTACGACCAGTTGGCATCGCTGCTCGCCCCGTCGTTCGTCCACAACCGTCCCGACCGAACCATCGACGGCCGGGACCGGTTCGTACAGTTCATGCGCGAGGAACGGCCCCAGACAGACACCACGCATCCGCTCGACGGCCTTTACTGTCGCCAGAAAGACAGTGCGGTTGAGCCGGCTGACGGCGACGATTCGTCGACGGCAACGGTCGTCGCCCGCGGTCGCCTGCTTGATGCCGACGGTGAGCGTATTGTTGGCTTCGTCGATGTGTTCACGTTCGCCGGGGACGACATCGAGCGAATCGAGACGTACACGCGCTGAGCGTGACCGCTCGCGGAGTTGCTATTTTACTGTCCCGGTAGCGACAGCCGAACGCCGTACATTGACCCGTCTGCTTCGGTCCCGACGAACGTGTCCACGGTCCACGGCGTCTCGCTGACTGCCTCGCGGAACCCCGACGGCGTGACCAGCAACAGGTCGGTCCACGGGCCGGCGAGCCCGTCGTACTCGACGCGGAAGGTCCGGTAGGCGACACCGGGCTGGGTGCGGTGGGCCGCGTCAGTCTCCGGGTCTGCCCGGTCGAGCGTGTCCATGTCGGCGATGAGACGGCCACCGGGACGCGTCACCGCCGCCAGTTCGGTCAGCGTCGTCCGGAGGTCGGCCAGCGAACTGCCGAGGCCGAGCTGCTTGCCAAGGGCAACGACCGTCTCAAACCCGTCGCCCGGCGGCCGTCGGAGGTCGCCGACCACGGAATGCGTGACGCCGCGCTCGCGGGCGACCGCGACGGCTCCCGGACTCCGGTCGACGGCCAGCACGCTGTGGCCGCGCTTCTGCAGTGGGAGTGTGTGTCGGCCGACGCCACAGCCGGCGTCGAGGACACGGCCCGTCACCGCCGAGAACAGGTCCCGTTCGATGGGATGCCACGCCGATGGCGGCTCGAAGTAGCCCGCCAGATGCGCCTCGGTCAAATCGTCGGCGTCGCGGCGATAGCGGGGCTGCTCGACGAGGCCGTCGCGGTGAAAGTCCAGTACCATCCGGCCGAAGGCGTCGTCAGCCATATCTCGACGGTGCTGACGAATGAATGTAATAGTGTAGTGAAATCTGGTTTCGAGTAACACACCGCATACAGGAAGTCAGAACGCTGGCCGAACACAGCGGACCGCGGCGGCCTACTCTTTCTCGCCCGCGCCGACGGCGCTCTCGCCGATTTTCTCGGAGCCTTCGATGACTTCCTGGCCGCCCATGTACGGACGGAGTGGTTCGGGCACGGTGATGGTCCCGTCGTCGTTCTGGTAGTACTCCATAATCGCCACAAGGACGCGCGGGACGGCAAGTCCGGAGCCGTTCAGCGTGTGGAGGTAGTCGGCGGACTCGTGCCGTTCGGGCCGATAGCGCAGGCCGGCACGGCGCGCCTGGAAGTCCTCGAAGTTCGAGACCGAGGAGACTTCGAGCCAGCGGCCGCCGCGGTCCGGGCCGTCCTCCATGTCGTCGCCGGGAGCCCACACCTCGATGTCGTACTTCTTGGCTTGTGTAAAGCCCATGTCGCCGGTACACATGTCGAGCACGCGGTAGGGCAGTTCGAGGCGGTCGAGCACTTCGGCGGCCTCATCAAGCAGGCTCTCAAGCCGGTCGTAGCTGTTCTCGGGCCGGACGAAGTTGACGAGTTCGACCTTGTGGAACTGGTGGACGCGGACGTACCCCCGCGTCTCGGTCCCGTGCTCGCCGGCCTCGCGGCGGAAGTTCGGCGAAAACGCCTGATGTTTGACCGGCAGGTCGTCGTCAAGCAGAATCTCGCCGCGGTACATGTTGGTGACCGGCACCTCCGCCGTCGGAAGCAGCCACAGGTCGTCGCTGTCGTAGTCGTCGTCCTGTCTGGCTCCGACGCGGTAAGCGTCCTCGTCGAACTTCGGGAGCTGGCCCGTCCCTTCCATCGAATCGGAGTTGACCGGAATCGGCGGGAGCACGTCGACGTACTCCTGCTCGCGGTGGACATCGAGCATGAACTGGATGAGTGCGTGCTCCAGACGCGCGCCCTCGCCCTTGACGAACTGGTAGCCGCCGCCGGACACCTTTGCGCCGCGCTCGAAGTCAAGCAGGTCTAGATCCTCGCCGAGGTCGTAGTGGGGCACCACTTCGTCGGGCAGGTCCCGGAGGTCGTCGAACCCCTCGCGGTAGCGCTCGACGTTGTCGGCCTCGCCCTCGCCGGTCGGGACCGAATCGTGGGGAATGTTCGGCAGTTCGAGCAGGGCGTCTTCCAACTGGGACTCCAGTTCGTCGGCGCGCTCCTCGACGTCCTGTAGTTCGTCTTTGAGTTCCTGCGACCGGTCGATGGCCTCCTGAGCCTCCTCGTCCTTGCCGTCCTGTTTCAGCTCACCAATCTTGCTCGATACCTCGTTGCGTTCCTGTCGGAGCCCGTCACCTTCGGCCTTCAGTTCTCGCCACTCCTCGTCGATTTCGAGGATTTCGTCGAGGTCGACGCCCGTGACGCCCTTCCGTTCGATAGCGTCACGGACCGTCTCGGGGTTCTCCCGGACGAACTGTCTCGATAACATGGCCGACGGTTCTCGACGGCAGAAATTAGGCGTGTCGGTCCCGCGGTGGGCGACCCCGACCGTCGATGTCCGTCTCGCTACGCCTCGCCGCCGACCTTCACCGCTAGCACCGGCACCGGCGAGGCCCGAATTACGGACTCGGTGACGCTGCCGATGAGTTCCCGGGAGGGGCCGGTCCGTCCCTCCGTTGCCATCACGATGACATCGATGTCGTGGCGCTCGACGTACTCCACGACCTCCTCGTGGGGGACGCCCTGCTCGACCGCCGTGGTCACCGTGTCGATACCGGCGTCTTCGGCCTGTGCGTGCAGGTCATCGACGGCCTGCTGGCCAGCGTCGGCAAGGCGGTCGAAGATGCTGCTGTCCTCGAACTCGGGAATCTGGTCGACGACCTGCTCGGTTTCGAGGACGTGCAGCGCGTGCAGACTCGCATCGTGGCGCTCGGCGAGGTCGATAGCGTGTTCGGCCGCGGTGGCAGCCCCTTCGGACCCGTCGGTCGGAACGAGTACGGCGTCGTACATACAGTGGTGTTTCTGACTCCGGGTAAATGGCTTTGCCCTTCCTGACGCTTGGGTGTCACGATAGCCACAGCACAACGGTTTTGCCCCCGCCGGTCACGAGAGAGTGTATGGGAATCGGTGACGTTTACGAGGTGACGGTCGGGGACTGCACAGATGTCCACTACGTCGACGTCGGGATGTACGGCGTGGCCGAGTACGGGCCCGTCTACATAATCGACGCCGAGCGACCGGCGCTGGTCGACACCGGCACCGGCGCGCGACACGAAACCATCCTCTCGGCGATGGAGTCGGTCGGGATCGCGCCTGAGGAGCTGGAAGTCATCGCGGCGACCCACGTCCATCTGGATCACGCTGGCGGAGCCGGCTACCTCGCCGAGGACTGCCCGAACGCGACGGTGTACGTCCACGAGTCAGGCAAGCGCCACCTCGTCGACCCCGAGCGGCTCTGGGAGGGGACCAAACACGCCGTCGGTGACCAGATCGAGTTCTACGGCAAGCCGATCCCGGTCGCCGAAGACCGTATCGAGACGCTAACTGACGGCGACGTGATCGACCTAGGTGACCACTCCCTCGAAACCCTGCACGCGCCGGGCCATGCGCCACATCAGGTCGTCTTCTACGACTCCGCCATCGACGGTGTGTTCACCGCCGACGCCGCCGGCATCTACGCGCCGTCGACCGACGAGATGCACGTCACGACCCCGCCGGTCAACTTCACGCTCGACCAGGCGCTCGACGACGTGGCGATGATACAGGACCTCGACCCGGACATCCTCATGTTCGGCCACTTCGGTGCCGCCGAAACCGGCGATAAGCTGGAAACATACACCGAGATACTACCTGAATGGGTCGCCGAGGTCGAGCGAAAACGCGAGGAACTGGACGACGACGAAGCGGTCATCGATTACTTCGTCGAGCGGGCCGACACCGACACCTGGGGCGAGCGAAAGGGCCGTGCCGAGATGCGCCTGAACGTCCGCGGCGTCCTTGTGGCGCTCGATAACCGGGAAGAATAGCCAACCGTCACAACGGGCCTGGGACTGCGGTCCCAATGGAGCCCCCGTGTGCCGGTGAGTGAATGCGTTTATACGAGGGCGATGCGTTAGGCTGGACAGATGGAGGCCAACTGTGGCTGGTAGTTCGGGGCTACTGATTCCGCTTGTCGCCGGTATCATCGGACTCGGCGTTCTTGCACAGGTCCTCGCCGCGCGCCTGCGCGTGCCCAGCATTATCTTCTACCTGCTGGTGGGTGTCATCATCGGCCAGCCCGGACTGAGCATCATCGGTGACGGTACCTTCGGTGGAGCGCTGTCGGCAATCGTCGGCTTAGCGGTCGCAATCATCGTTTTCGAGGGGGCCTATCACCTCCGATTCGACCGGCTACGCGAGGCTCCGGCCGCGACGTTCAGACTCGTTACCGTCGGTGCGGCTATCGCACTCGTGGGCACCGCTATCGCCGTCAAGTTCGCGTTCAGCTCCGCGGCCGTCTCCTGGAACCTCGCGTTCCTGATCGGTGCGCTGCTGGTCGCGACCGGGCCGACCGTCATCACGCCAATTCTTGATGTCGTCCCCGTTCGAGACCGCGTCGCCGCCGCGCTGGAGACGGAAGGGATCGTCAACGATGTCACCGCGGCTATCATCGCTGTCGTCATCTTCGAGACGGTCAACCCAGCTGTTGCCAGTGAGAGCCTGCTACGAGGATTTGCGCTTCGACTGGGGACGGGGCTACTTGTCGGCCTCATCGTCGCCGGCGTCGTGTACTACCTCCTCCAGTATGTCGACCTCTCGCCCGGTGACGCACCGCGGAACTCCCGACTGCTCGTGCTCGCCGGGGCGCTCATCGCCTACGCTGGCGCGAACACGATAGCGACCGAGGCCGGCGTCGCCGCCGCTGCCACAGCGGGGATGGCGCTCGGGAACGTCGACCACCCGTACGAGGAAGACATCGAGGAGTTCAAAGGCGACATCACGCTGTTGGTGCTTTCGTTCGTGTTCATCGCACTGGCGGCGCAACTGGAACTCGCCTCGCTCATCGACGTCGGGCTAGCGGGGATCATCGTCGTCCTCGCGGTCGCCCTGCTTATCCGACCGCTGCTGGTGTTCGTCTCGGCCGTTGGTGACCGATTTACCACCAACGAGAAGCTATTTGTCAGCTTCGTCGGGCCGCGCGGTATTATTCCGGCGTCCGTCGCGACGCTGTTTGCCGTCGAACTGAACGCCGCGGCCGAGGAGGTCACCGGGGCGCAGGCTGAACTGCTGGGGACGCAGGCGGATATCCTGCTTGGCACTGTCTTTCTCGTTATCTTTGCGACCGCCCTGTTCGAGGGTGGACTGGCGCGATACATCGCGGAAAAACTGGATGTGATACCAATGCGAGTCATCATCGTCGGCGGCGGACAGGTGGGCCGAGCGCTCGCCGCACGCCTCGAAGACCGGGGCGAAAACGTCGTCATCATCGAGGAGGAGGAAGAGAGCGTCGAACGAGCCCGCAACGAGGGATACGCCGTCGAAATCGGTGACGGCACCGACACCGACGTGTTGCGGTCGGCCGGGGCTGAAAACGCCAAGACCGTCGTTGCGGCGACCGGTGACGACGACGCGAACCTGCTGGTGTCACAGCTGGCGAGTTCGAAGTTCGGCGTCGAGCGGGTCATCGCCCGCGCGAACAACCCGGACAACGTCGAGGCCTTCGAGGACCTCGGCGTTCGGACCATCTCCTCGGCGATGGCGACGGCTTGGGCCATCGACAACCAGATCGAGCGCCCGGCTATCGCCCACTGGATGACCGACGTCGGTCGTAGCGGCGATGTGCAGGAGGTCGAGGTCAAGAATCAGAAACTCATCGGCAAGCCGATCCGCGAGGTTGGGCCGATGCTGCCCGACGCCTGTCTGGTCGCGCTCGTCAGCGGCGAACTCCATGAGAACGCGGAGGTCCCGACAGCCGACTATGTCCTCGAAGAAGGCGACATGGTGACGCTGCTGGGCCGTCGCGAGTCCGTGCGCGACGGGATGAAGATGGTCAGCGGCGACTAGTCGTCGGTAAGATGGTCGACGTCTGCTTCGTCGACGCCTTCTGTCCACGGCGACTCGCCGCGGTCGCCGTCAGTTTTGTACGTTCCACGAGCGCTCGCGATGTGATGGCCATCGGTGTCATACACTTCCGCATCGACGACTGAGACGCTCCCGCCGTTCCGAATCACTTCCGCCTCAGTCTGCAAATCAGCGGTCGCTGGCGCAAGGTAATCAATCCGCATATCGACCGTTGGCGAGACGGTGCCAGACTGCGAGATGACGGCCGCCCCGCCGACGGTGTCGACGAGCGAGTACGTGACGCCGCCGTGTGCGATTATCGATTCGGGGTTTGAGGAGTGGCCGTCCTCCAGCGGGAGTTCGCCCGCTGCATAGCCATCATCGACGGCTGTTATTTCCATCCCTAACTGCTTGACAAACGGGATGTCGTTGAACATCGATTTGAGACTCATGGCTATCTTCACGGAACCGAGTCTGATAAGCCTCCGAGAACAGATAACAACGGGTCAGGTGTGGTTGGTTCTTCAGGACACGCCTTTTTGTCAGTCGCCCGCGATCGCTCTGTCCACGCTCTCTTCGTCCTCCGTGGCTTCTTCGGGGAGTAGATGCTCCGGGCGACGCAGGTAACTCGGTTTCTGTGCGAACGCTTCGATTCGCTCCCACTCCTCGGGTGTGATGTGACCGTCCATACGAAGTATTCATTGTTGACACTACTTTAATCCTTACAATAGAGTCTAAAATTAATTCGTAGTGGATTACGACCTACTATACGGAGCTGCCACTATCGTAGTGGGCGTCTGTTACTGAGAATGACGGCTCAGTGTACTTCGGCGGCCTTGCTACCGGTGTCCGACTTCCAATCACCACCCCTCTTTGCCCCCCGATGACCTAATATGATTTTAGGCAGATATGTGGGTACTACTATATGTTGGCCGTCGCTACCAGATTCTATGCAACCACAGCGGGCAACGTACGTAAAGAAAGCCTGTGCCTACATCACCAGAAACGGGTCGGAACTGCTGGTGTTTGATGGGCCGGGCCACGACGGGCTACAGATACCGAAGGGAACCGTTGAACCGGGGGAACAACCGCGGGTAGCTGTACAGCGAGAGGCTGTCGAGGAGAGCGGTCTCGCCTCATTCGAGCGCCTGCAACACATCGCCACCGATGTCTGGACGCGCCGCGAGTCGCCCCCGAAGCGGTACGTGCGGTCGTTCTACCACCTCCCTGTCCACGAATCCCGGGACCACTGGGTCCACACTGTCACCGGGACGGGCGAGGAACGCGGTGCGGAGTTCGAGTTCTCGTGGGTCGATCTTCCAACCGATGCTACCTTCGCACTTGATCTTGACGACTATCTTCACTCCCTGACGAGCCCCGCCGAGGCGACGACAACCGGCGATGTGGCTGCCGATTAACGACTTCTTCTCTCAAATATCGCTCGTGCAAGCGCCACAGCGGTCGCAAATGACGGATTCATAAGCAACAGACTCGAAACCGACGGATTCACAAACGACGTGCTGGGGCAGCATACTGAAACCGTGCTGACAGCGGCTGCTCAGGGTAGTCGGAACTCGATAGCCGCGCCCTGACCGAAGCCGACACACTCCGTCGCCAGACCCAGCTCCGCGTCGCGGCGGTTCATTTCGTGGACGAGCGTCACTGGAAGGCGCGCGCCGGAGGCCCCAAGCGGGTGGCCGATGGCGATTGCGCCGCCGTTGACGTTGTAGATGTCGTCGTCGAAGCCGAGTTCGCGCTGGCAGTACAGACACTGGGAGGCGAAGGCCTCGTTGAGTTCCACGAGGTCGTAGTCGTCCGTCTCACGGTCAGTCCGTTCGGTGAGTTTGCGGACGGCGGGCACTGGGCCGATACCCATCACGGTCGGGTCAACGCCGGCGACTTCGTGGGAGCCGATCTCCGCCAGCACGTCGAGTCCGCGGTCTTCCGCGAACTCACGGGAGGTGACCATTAGCCCCGCCGCGCCGTCGGAAACCTGCGAGGCGTTGCCGGGCGTGACTGTCCCGTCCGACTTGAACACTGTCGGTAGCTGGGACAGCTTTTCGAGCGTGGTGTCGGGGCGGATACCTTCGTCTGCCTCGAGCTGCCCGTCCTCGGTGTCGATCGGGACGATCTCGTCGTCGAAGCGACCGGATTCCGTCGCGTCGGCGGCGCGCTGGTGGCTCCGGAGCGCGTACTCGTCTTGCTCCTGCCGGGCGACCTCCATCTCGCTGGCGACCTTCTCGGCGGTCATCCCCATCTGGAGTTCGCCGATATTGTACTGCTCGGCCAGCCGCGGGTGGACGTTGTGGGTGTTTTCGTCCATCTGCACGCGGGACATCGACTCCACGCCACCGGCGATGAGTACGTCGCGCTGGCCGGCCGCGATGGCGTCGGCGGCTCGCATCAGCGCTTCGGCGGAAGACGCACACCAGCGGTTGATCGTCGATGCGGGGACGCCCTCGCCGAGGTCCGACAACAGCGCGATGACCCGGGCCATGTTGTTGCCCTGTTCCCCGCGCTGCTGGGCACACCCCCACAGCAAGTCGTCGACGTCATCGGCCTCGACGCCGGTCGACGCGAGCAACTGGTTGATAAGCGGCACCGAGAGGTCTTCGCTCCGGACGCCGGCGAGTGCGCCGTCCTCCTTTCCCTGTGGCGTTCTGACTGCATCCACGATGACAGGTGTGGGCATGGACAACGGAACGTCTCGGCCTATGTTAAAACCTGACAAACTCTACACAGTGGGGGAACCGTTGTCTCCGACCGCTCCCCGCAACAGTCGGGCAGGGGGGTCACTCCTGTTCGAACCCCGGCGGCAGACCGGCGTGTCTGAGCCCTTCCTTCTCGTCGATACGGAACCGATAGACTGCGATGTCGCCGTCCTCGATAGCGTCCTCGAACAGCTCCGGCCGCCACGCCGTATCGAGCACGTCCGCAAGGTCGTCCCACTCGGACTCGGGGACGGCTTCGATACCACCCTGTAGCAGGACGCTCTCCCAGTGGAACATCGATTCGACTTTGTACACGAGTACGGCCGCATCCGCTGCCGCCTCGGTCAACTGTTGTTTGCGACTCGCCGAACCACCGATAAAGGTGAAATACAGCGAGCGGTCACCGTCGTACCCGAACGACAGGGGAATCATGTACGGTCCGTTCTCGGTCGGCAGGCCCAGCACGCCGACCCGCTGGTTCGACAGAAACGCCGCGATGTTGCTGTCGTCCATGCGCGTGAGTCCGGCCGCTTCGAGGGTATCTATTGTCATCTAGGTGTAACTTCGACTGAAACCTGTTTAATTAATTCGGCTATTCCTCGCGACGGAGAATTGCCCGCTGGGGCGTCTCGGTCGCCGCTACTCCTCCTGTGTTGCACCGGGGGCATGGCGCTTGATCCGCTCGATGGCGGCGATGGCTTTGTTGCGCTCGGCGTACCCCTCGCCGGAGTCGGCGATGATCTCGCCGTTGCGGTGGCGGAGCCGCCAGCGCCACTCCTCGCCCCTGTCCTCGTACACTTCGAACGCTGCGCTCCCGATCTCCAGCAGGTCGGCGTCGGCCGCGTATGACTGGACCCGCTCGACGGCATCCATGGCTTTCGATCGATTTGCGTACCCCTCGCCGGAGTCGGCGACGAGTTCGCCGTTGGCCGCACGCAACCGCCAGCGCCACTCCTCGCCCTTGTCCTCGTACACCTCGAAGCCGTCGTCGACCTCGGAGTCGGGTGCGAGTTCGCTCACCCGTCGGGCCGCCCGCCGGGCATTCGACCGGGAACTGTACCCCTCGCCACCGTCGGCGAGGATGTTGCCGTTTCGGTGGAGCAAGCGCCAGCGGAACTCCCCGGCGGCGTCGGCGTACACTTCGTATGCCACGGGATCGATCTTGAGATACGCCGCACCGGGGACGTACGCACGGACGCTCTGCAGCGCCCGTCGGACGTTCGACTTCGAGGCGTACCCCTCGCCACTGTCGGCGAGGATGTTGCCGTTGTCGTGGCGCAAGCGCCAGCGGAACTCTCCAGCATTGTCCTCGAAAACCTCGAACGCGGCGTCACTCTCGGGGGCCGGCACGACCGGCACGTCCTCGGCGGTGTCGTCCTCGGTCGCGTCCTCGAAGAAGACGACGGCACCGCCGGCGGCGTTGGACTGCACACTGCGGAGCCCCTGCATCGCCTTCTGGCGCGAGGAATACCCCTGTGCGCTGTCGGCGATGACGTTGGCGTTCCGATGGCGGAGCCGCCAGCGGTACTTGCCCCCAGCGTCTTCGTACAGTTCGAACGTCGCCTTGCTGTCCATCGCAGCCGCGATGGTGGCGTGGGCCGCGGCGAGTTCCGCCTCGCTCGCCTCGGTCACGGTGGCCAGTTCCTCGCGGGCGGCCTCGCTGGTCGCTAACTGCTCGGCCAGCCTGTTGCGCTCGTGGCTCGCCTGTTCGGCGGCCTGGGACTGCTGTGTCGCTTCCCGGGACGCCCGGTCGGCCTCCTGAGTGGCTTGCTCGGCCACTTCAGTTGCGTCCTCTGCCGTTTGAACGGCTTTATCGTACGCTTCTTTCCGCCCAGTCAGCAACGGCGAAACGACCGCCCCGACAGCCATCAGCCCGAGGCCGACGATATACAGCGTCACTGCCGGGTTCCCCTCCGGGCCGGTCCAGTTCGAGGGGTAGAACGTGGTGAACCACACCATCGCGACCAGTCCGACCACAGCCCCGAGGTATGTGAGTATCAGCCCACGTCGTGTCAGCGGCAGTCTGATTGTCGGTCCCGCAAACAGCGAGATGAGACCAATCGCACCGAGGAGATAGCCGAACTGCCGGGGCGTGCTCCGCGACGCTGTCAAGTAAAACAGAAGCAGGCCGACGATTCCGAGTACGATGCCGATGACGAACAGCCAGTAGCCGTAGACCTCGTCGTCGGTCGTCGGGTCGCCGATGCGGTTCCGATACACCGAGATTAATGTGTTATCAGTTGCCACGATAGGGATACACAGCGGTGGTACATTACCTTGGTGTCGGTCACCGGGGCTTCGAGTGACTTATACCGGTTGCGTGGTAACATCAGTGGGAATGAGCAATCCGGAACTGGATGTCGTTGAGTTTCTGCTGACGGCCACTATTTACAGCGAGCGGCGGGACCTCGAGCCGGACGACCTGCCGGCCTCGTACCGGTCCGTCTTCTGGAGCGACGGCGAGATCGAACGGCCGCTGTCGGTCACCAACACGACCGCGAGCGAGGCCACCGGCGTCGAGCGGCCTTGGGCGGCCATCTCCGGCCTGATGTTCACCGACCGCGACGACTTCTCGGGGAGCATCTCGATGACGGATCGCGACCTCGCCGAAGAGTGGTTCCTCGAACGGGTCGACTCCTCGGACCTCGAAGACAACCCGGTCCTGGCGAAAGCCTTCGAGAATCAGGTCGAGGACGCTGACTACGAGCGGGCCCGCGAACAGAACCGACCGTCGCGCGCCGACCGCGCGTTCATCGACGCCAAGCTGGAGGAGGCGTTCGACACCGACGACGAGGACGACGAGGAGATGCTCGACCTGGTCGATGTGCGCGCCCCCGAAGAGGTGGAGATGACGCTTGCCGACCTGGTGTTGACCACTGACCAGGAAGACGAGATCCAGAAGATCGTCAAGGCCATCGAACACCGCGACTACCTTGCCCGGATCGGCCTGCGCGAGATCGGGAAACTCCTCTTTGTCGGCCCGCCGGGGACCGGCAAGACCAGCGTCGCCCGCGCGCTGGCGCATGACCTTGACCTCCCCTTTGTCGAAGTGAAGCTCTCGATGATCACCAGCCAGTACCTCGGCGAGACGGCCAAGAACGTCGAGAAGGTGTTCGAGGTCGCAAAGCGGCTCTCGCCGTGTATCCTCTTTATGGACGAGTTCGACTTCGTCGCCAAGACGCGCTCTTCCGACGAACACGCCGCGATCAAGCGCGCCGTCAACACCCTCCTCAAGAGCATCGACGAGATTTCACTTATTCAGGACGAGGTGTTGCTCATCGGCGCAACGAACCACCCTGACCAGCTCGATGCCGCCGCCTGGCGGCGCTTCGACGAAATCGTCAATTTCCCGAAGCCGGACAGTGGCATGCGCGCGGATATCCTCCGTATCGTCACCCAGCAGATGGAGATCGACGACTTCGACCCGGAGACACTGGCGGACCTCACCGAGGGGCTGACCGGCAGCGACCTCCGGCTCGTGCTCCGTGAGGCCGTGCTCAACGCGCTCACCGAGGAGCGGACCACGCTCACCCAGCAGGACCTTGAAGACGCTATCATCGACTTCGAGGAGCGGGACAACCTCAAGAACATGGACATGATGGACGGCGACGCCGACGCCCTAGTTGCCGGGAGCGGTGGCTTCTCCGGCGACGGCGGCAGCGACCACGACCACGATCACGACCACTGAGCGACGGCTTACCCGCTTAGACACCCCGTTCTGGCTGTCGGTATGAGCGATTTACTTATCAATGCAGGAACCATTCGGTAGCCATGGCTGACAACGACGTGTTCACCGAGACAGACGAGCCGGCCGAGTCGTGGGTTGACGTTCGGATGACTGATCCCGATGAAGGCGAGTGGGACGTAGACGTGGTCATCGCCGAGAAGCAAGTCGAGTACGTCGACCTGCGCATCCGACCGGCGCTGCTTGAAGGGTTTCTCGACTGCCTGTTCGACGACCTCACCGACGAACGCGCCCAGTCCCTGCTGGCGGCGACAATGGAGCGACAGGGGATCGACCTGGCGGATCTGGCCGACACCCAGTAACGAAAGCGAGGGGCTTAGGCGGGTCGCCCTCTGAAGGACCGGTAATGGAGGTCACGCTGCTTGGGACCGGCGACACGACGGGGACGCCGACTGTCCAGTGCGACTGTGACACGTGCGAACGGGCGCGCGACCCTGACGAGGAACTCCGGGCCAGTGTTCGCGAGCGCGGCATTGACCCCACGGGCGGCGTCGAACGGTCGCGCTTCTCTGTCGTCGTTCGACACGACGGCACTGGAGAGTCGCTGCTGGTCGACCTGAGTCCGGACTTCCGTCATCAGTTCCTCCGCGAATCGGTCCCGTTGCCGGACGCGGCTATCATTACGCACGTCCATTTCGACCACCTCGATGGCCTCGGCAACGCCTACCGTCTGTTCGACGAGCTGCCGGTCCACGCCGCCGACGAGACCGATCCGGTGACCGGTGAAAGTGTTGCACAGGGCGTCCGGAGCCGCTACGATTATCTCGATACGGTCTCGGTCCACGCACAGACGCCGTTCGAGCCGTTCACCGTCGCCGGCTTCGAGGTGACGCTCGTCCCGGTCACGCACCCGCCGCTTCTGTGTTATGGCCTGCGAATCGAGGAACCACAGACCGGGGCAGTGCTGTCGATTTCCGGGGACACCTGCTACGACGTGCCCGACCGCTCGAAATCCGTGCTGACCGGCGCTGACCTCGCACTTGTCGAGGGCATCGTCCACGCGGAGGCCTGCGAATACCACCCGAAAGGCGGCACGCACCACAACGAGGACGGCGTGCCGCGGACCTTCGGCACGAAACACATGACCCTGCTCGGCGCACGGGACTTCGCTGCCGACATCGAGGCCGACGACTACCGTATCGTCCACACTGGTCATTACGTCCCTGCGGACCGGGCCTTTGCTGACGACATTGGACTCGACGGCGAGCAGTTCACGCTCTGACTCCTGATTCGGCTCGGTGAAACGGACCGTAGCTTATAGGCCATGGCGGCTAATGCCGTCGTATGGACAGGCGCGGCATCGCGGAAGTCGGTGGGCTGTCGCTGGCTGGCGGCGTCCTCGCAATCGCCGTCCAGCAGGTCATCGTGGGCGGTATCGACTGGGTGCTGGTGGTGGGGCTGGTGGCCTGTGTCGGGATAGCGGCCGCAGCGAACTATCAGGCCAGAACGAAACACGCGGCTCAGGTCGCCACTGAAGCACCGGCGGTGACCGAAGACAACTACGAACAGCACGGCCGTCCGACAGCCGGCGACGGCGGTTCCCCTCCCGATGACGCGCCCCCGACGGACAGCGACCGGTAGCGGTGACGACTTCTCGTGGCTATCCGAACCGATCCAGTCCCGACTGGCGACGCCTGCGCCCGTCGGGGTCTGCCCGCCACGGCGTCCGCTCGGCCCGGAGCGAATCGCCGTCGACGGCCGGCGGGTCGGCTGCCTCGTATCCGCCGCAGTCCGGGCCGCAGTCGTCGCTCTCGCGGACAGCGCGGTCCTTCCACTGACAGTACGGAATCCCGTCACTGCCGGGTGAACAGCGCTCACACGCCGGGTAGTCGAAACTCCGCCACCCCTTGCCGTACGCTCGCTCGGCCAGTTGCCGACGCGCGCGGGCCTTCTCCGAAGCGCCGACCATCCGCACGTCCGTCCGGACCGGTCGCTCCTCGATGAGTTCGACGCCCGGGTCGTCGGTCGGCAGTGGTGTCGCCTCCCGACGGACGTCCATCGTTCCGCTGTCGGCGTCAAACCGCCAGACACCGACCTCCTCGGGAATCCGGTTGAGGTGCGCCCCGGTCACGTAGGAGGCCGTCGCCAGTATGACGCGGTCGGCGAGCGCGAGCGACACGTCGGTCCGTAACTGTGTCTCTAGGTCGCCGGGCCGACCCAGGTCCGGCTTGTTCTCGATGGCGACAATTTCGCCGAACCAGTCGGGATATCGCGTCGTCTGTCGGACGTACGTTCGGCCGCCGCGACGCTCGCGCTCGAAGAAGCCCCGCTCGACCGCCAGTTCGACGGCCCGCTCGGCGCGGTCGGGATGGCAGTCGAAAGCGTCCTTCCAGTACCGCGCCCGACCCGGGCCAACGTCGCTTTCGATGGCCGCCGTCGGCAGCCGTTCGGGAGTGATGGCCGCCCGCTCGTCGAGTTCAGGACCCGGCTCGACGACAACGGTATCGAGGACGCGCCGGCCGTGGACAGCGCCGCCGAGCTGCCGGCTCACCAGCCGCCCCTCGCGCTCAAGATGGGCACACAGCGCCAGTTCGAAGTCGAACTCCCGCACGACCGGAGGCAGGGCTGGGACGGGCAAAAGCCCCGCGCCCGGTTACCGGCTGGCGAGGAAGAAACAGAGCAGCGCCGCCAGCGCGAGAACCGGACTCTGCGAGAGTAGCGTCAGCAAGCCGAGGTAGACAGTCAGCACTCCCAGCAGGGAACGGACGGTCAGCGGTGGATACGTCGGCCGGTACAGCTCGGGGTCGGCGTAGGGCGCAGGCTGGTACATTACAGTGAAACAATGGTCCCAAACGCCGATAAGTATAATCTGAATGATATTTCTGCAGGAGACACGCATCGGGGATCTCCTGAAGACGATTTCAGTCAGCGGAAAAACAGCGTACCCCCACAGGACCAACAGTACAACCGACAGGCCGGTTCAGTGCCCGCAGTCCTGTCGCTCGAACTCGACTGGCTGGAGGTCGCCGTCCAGATAGGCGGTCAGTTCCGCTTCGGCCAGCGGAATCCGGACCGCGAGCCGCCACGGGTCGGTGGCTTCGACGCTGGTGTACTGGTCGTCGACGCACCAGGGCAGCGTCCAGTAAGGCCGACTCGACAGGTCGACGCCGTGGTCGTCGTAGAACGCCGCGACGCGGGAGTTGTCAAGTAGCGTCAGCCCGACGGGCGAACAGAGTTCGTGGCGACACCGCTCGCAGACGAACTCGGCGCGGACCGACACGTCGAGACAGCAGTCGCCGTCGCGGGATATCTCCGTCCCCATCCGACCGGCGCAGTCCGGGCAGACGCCGTCGGCGGCCAGACAGTGGAGGTGTCGCACCCGCTCGGCGAAGGCCGTCGCGACTTCCGCCGGTGTCCGGTCGACCAGACCGCCCGGCGGGAACGGGTACTCGCCGTGGGCCTTCCCACAGTCCTCGCAGTCAATGGCGAACTGCTCGTCGGCGTACTCGGCTAGCAGACTGCCGCCACACCGCGTACAGGCCCCTGTCACCGAGAACGGGTCGATGTCGGGCGTCCGAGTGAACGTTCCCGCCCGCACCGCGCGGATGACCTGCGCCCCGGCGTGCCGGAGGTCGTACCCGTCTGGCCCTTGGCTGACGAACTGGCCGGTGAGTTCCTGTAGGTGATAGTTGAACTGCCCGCTGTCGGCCAGTTCGACGGCGTCGAACAACTCCGAGAAGCGAACTGGTCGGTCATCTGCGCGCCACAGTGCCTCCAGAATGTCCAGACGCGTCTCGCTCGCGATGACCGAGAACGCCGTCGCCGGGTCAATGTCGGCATCCGTTTCGGGGGACTCCTCGACTCGCATCGTACGTTGACCTGTTCCCGCATAAACAAAAGCGTTCACAGAAACACAGTTACGTAACAGCGATGACAGGAGCAAGCCACGATACACGATCGCCTCAGCGTTTCACTCCCGCTCACTGAGCAGGGTTCGACCGGTTCGTCACGGGCGACAGCATGGGCTGATTGCTGCCCCCGGCACTATCGCAATGGCGATAGCCGGCGCGGCATCCGACTCGCACAGTCCGCTGTTCGCGCTCAACGACAGGGGTTGCGTCGCTATTTCGGGGCGATACCGAGCAATCCAGCGACGCTGTCGCTGTCAGCAGGGACCAAATCGGCGATTGAACCGCGGTCGGCGGGGCGCAAACAGTAGGTTTATCAGTTGCACGCGGCGAAACTCCACCAAGATTACTCTCGAAATGACATCGAACAAACAACCGGAGGTGAACATCGGACTCGTCGGGCACGTCGACCACGGAAAGACGACGCTCGTACAGGCATTGTCCGGCGAATGGACCGACCAGCACTCCGAGGAGATGAAGCGCGGTATCTCTATCCGACTCGGCTACGCCGACGCGACGTTCCGTCGCTGTCCGGAGGCCGAGGAGCCGGAGGCCTTTACCGTCGACGAGCACTGCGACGACCACGACGTCGACACCGACCACCTCCGGACGGTGTCGTTCGTGGACGCGCCCGGGCACGAGACGCTGATGGCAACCATGCTGTCCGGCGCGGCTATCATGGACGGGGCCGTCCTCGTCATCTCGGCGACCGAGCCCGTCCCGCAGGCCCAGACCGAGGAGCACTTGAGCGCGCTCGATATCATCGGCATCGACAACATCGTCATCGCCCAGAACAAGGTCGACCTCGTCGACGAGGAGCGGGCGATGCAGAACTACGAGCAGATTCAGGAGTTCGTCGAGGGCACTGTCGCCGAAGGCGCACCGGTTGTCCCCATCAGCGCGGGTCAGGAGGCCAACATCGACTTGCTCATCGAGGCCGTCCAGTCCGAGATTCCGACGCCGGAACGGGACCCGGACGAAGACGCCCGCATGATGGTCGCACGCTCGTTCGACATCAACCGTCCCGGTACGACCTGGGACGACCTGATGGGCGGCGTGCTTGGCGGGTCGCTCGTTGGCGGCCAACTGGACGCTGACGACGAGATCGAACTCCGCCCCGGCCGTGAGGTCGAGGAAGGCGGCAAGACGGAGTGGCAGCCCGTGACGACGACAGTCCGCTCGCTCCAGTCGGGCGGTGACTTCGTGGACACGGTCACGCCGGGCGGTCTGCTCGGCGTCGGGACCGGGCTCGACCCCGCTATCACGAAAGGCGACGCGCTCGCCGGCCAGGTCGCCGGGCCGCCCGGGAGCCTCCCGCCGGTCCACGAGACGTTCACGATGGATGTGGACCTACTGGAACGTATCGTCGGTGACGACGGCGGCGAGGTCGACGAAATCTCGACCGGCGAACCGCTCATGCTGACTATCGGCACCGCTACCACCGTCGGTTCGGTCACGAGCGCGCGCGACGAGGAATGTGAAGTCGCGCTTAAGCGCCCGGTCTGTGCGGCGTCGGGCTCGAAGATCGCGATCAACCGACGTGTCGGCGCTCGGTGGCGGCTCATCGGTGTCGGCACGCTGCGGTGATGATCGTGCTGGACACGAACGCGCTGATGATGCCGGTCGAATGCAACGTGCGGCTGTTCGAGGAACTCGACAGAGTGTTGCCGGACGCGACGGACTACGTCGCGCCCGCCGCCGTCCGCGACGAGCTGGCGAAACTGGCCGACGGGGCCGGCGCGGAAGCGACGGCCGCCTCTGTCGGGCAGGACCTGCTCGACCGGTGTACGGTTCGGGAGACGACGGCGGACTACGCGGACGATGCCGTCGTCGAACTGGCACAGGCAGACGATGCGACACACGCGGTCACGAACGACAACCCCCTCAAACGACGCCTGCTGGACGCGGGCGTTCCAGTAATTAGTTTAAGGGGCCGGAACAAACTGGGTATCACTCAACCATAACACATGTATAAACGGGTACGCCTACGCGATACGGTCGAAGTCCCGCCACGCTTTCTGGCGGAGGTCAGTCCGGGGCTGGTCAAACGGCTCCTGCAAGAGAAGCTCGAAGGACGAATGGACGAGGACGTCGGCAGCGTCGTCTCCGTCATCGAGGTCCACGACATCGGTACCGGTGCTGTGCTGCCGAACAAGCCCGGCGTCTACTACGAGGCCGAGTTCGACGCCCTCACGTTCGACCCACAGATGCAGGAAGTGGTCGACGGGGAGGTCGTCGAGGTCGTCAACTTCGGGGCCTTCATCGGCATCGGGCCGGTCGACGGTCTGCTCCACGTCTCCCAGATCTCAGACGAGTATCTGGCCTACGACGAGGAGAACCAGCAACTCGCCTCCCGCGAGTCCAACCGGACGCTCACCGTCGGTGACGCCGTCCGGGCGCGTATCGTCACCAAGAGCATCGACGAGCGCAACCCGCGTGACTCCAAGATCGGCCTGACGGCGAAACAGGTCGGCCTGGGCAAGCACGGCTGGCTCCAAGAGGAGCGCGAGCGCCGTGAAGGGACGGCGGAAGCCGGTGATAGCTGATGGCGGACCGACTCGTCTGTCGCGACTGTCACCGCGTCCAGAGCGCGGAGATTGAAAGCCAGTGTGAGGCCTGCGGCGGCACTGCACTGACCGAGGACTGGGCCGGCTACGTCGTCATCGCGCACCCGGAGCGCTCCGACATCGCCGAGGAGATGGAAGTGACCGAGCCGGGCAAGTACGCGCTGAAAGTCCGCTAACGTGTCCGACGTCGTTCTCGAACTCCCGAGTGACCTGCGGCACGAACTGAAAGAACCGCTCGGACGTATCTACACTGACACAGCGGCGCTGCTATCTGACGCCGGCAACCCAATCATCGCCGTCGGCGACATGGTCACGTACCATCTCATCGAGGCCGGGCGGACGCCCGACCTCGCGCTGGTCGACGAACGGACCAAACGCTCGGCTGTCGACGCGGACGTGTCAGCGGCAATCAGCGGCTTCGACCGGACGCTTTCGGTCGACAACCCGGCCGCGACGCTCACCGCTGAACTGCTTACTGCGCTTCGAGGCGGTATCGACAGCGACGAGACGACACTGCTGGATGTCGACGGTGAGGAGGACCTCGCCACGCTCCCTGCAGTGCTCGCCGCGCCCGCCGGAGCCAGCGTCGTGTACGGCCAGCCAGATGAGGGGATGGTGCTGGCCGACTGCGACGACACAGCCCGGGACCGGGTCCGGTCGCTGCTGGAGCGGATGGACGGCGACGCCGAGCGGGCGATTGCACTCCTGTCGAACTAACTAGCAAAAACGCGGACAGGCTTTATTCCGGCCGAGGGACGCTGAGGTTCTGCATTTCTGTCTCACAGCGGCCACAGGAGACCGTCGAGCGCTCGCTACAGAGGCGCTTCCCGCAGTCCGGGCATTCAAACAGCTGTTCGTCGTCGTCGCATGGGGCGGGGTCTGACCACGTTGGCATGCTTGAGACTAATTAGCATTTGTCACGGCATAAACTTTGCTTATACCGAAATAAAAGACAACGCTTGTCCAGATAAAGTGGACGTATGGTCACTCAAGAACGTGGATGTGCCTGACCAGTGAGCGGTGAACGCGCCGCTTGAAGTAATCAGTGACAGCCCAGCCCGCGCCGGTCGCGGCCTCGCGCCAGTCGCGGTCGGCGACGAGGACGCACCGCCCTGCGACGCGGGCGGCTTCGCCGAGCGCACCGGACACGAGTGGAGCCAGGTCCCCCTCGATACGGGACTGACGACCGTAGGGGGCGTCGAAGACGACGGCATCGACGGCGTCGTCGGCCACTGGCAGTGCGGACGCGTCGGACCGGAACACCCCCCACTCGCCCGGTTCGGGATAGGCGTCCCTGTTGGGGTGGCCGTCGCCGTTGAGTGCGTAGGCTAAGTTCTTGCGCGTCCCCGAGACCATTTTTTCCTGTGCGTCGCCGCCGACCACGTCGGCCCCAACCAGCCCCGCCTCTAGCAGGAGGCCACCGGTGCCACACATCGGGTCCAGTATCGTTGCGTCCGGACCGGCTCCGGCGATGTTGACCAGTGCGCGGGCTTCGAGTGGGTCCATGCTGCCGGGCTGGAAGAACGGACGGTCCGTCGGCTGGCGGCTCCCGAAGTCCCGCACGCTCTCGGCGGCAAGCCAGCCCAGCGCACAGCAGGCCTCGCCGGTCCCGCCCTCCTCGTCGCCGTCGGGGTCCGAGAGATAGGCGTAGAGGACGTGGTCTGGGTTGTCGAGGTCGACGGGAAAGCCACGGTCGGTGAGCACGCCGCCAAGCGTCCGTTCGGCCTGTTGGGTGTCGATGCCAGTGCTCGCTCGCACGTCGACCGCACGCACGGCGACACTCCCCTCGCGGTCGATGGTCGCGGCCGATAGCAACTCGGCGGCACTTTCGATGTCTGGGTCCGAGGTTCCGAGCAGGTCACAGGCCCGGTGGGTAAACGCGAGGTGGCGAACGCGGTCGCTGATACCCCGTGCTGTCGCCAGTCCGGGGGCGAGCACGTCGACGGCGCTCGCGGCGCTTGCGGCCTCCTGCCGCGCGAACGCGTCGTCCTGCCCGCCGAGTTCGAGGACGTACACGCCCGAGCGGTGTGGGCGAGCGGCTATGAGCGTGCCGGTCGCGCTCGGGAACAAAACGCACAAGCGAGCGGCCGCCGAACCCCGAGTATGCTCCAGTCCGGGTTCTCCAGCCTCACCGGCGGTGGTCTCCTCGCGGTCCTCGTGACTGTCCTCGTCACCTGGCTCTTCTACGCCCTGACGCTCCACTTGGCTGCGACGTTCTTTATCGGCGACGTGCCGAGCCAACTCGCCGCTAAGGCTGCTCTTGCGCCGGCAATCGTCTCGCTCATCCTCCAGCGCTGGGGCGTCGAGTCCGGCGTTGTCTCGGCCGATCTCGGCGTCGCGGTCGTCCTGCTTCTCACCCTCATCGCCGACGGCATCGCAATCAGCCTCTCCTACCGGCTGTCGACCCGCTCGACGGCCCCACTCGTGGCGCTGCATCTGGCGTTTGCGGCGGTGCTCGGGTTCGCGCTAAACAACATTTTCATGTTCTTTTGACTCTCTGAGCTGGGAATGAGGTGAGGGTGTCTGTGGAATGCGGGCGCGGAGCGGAGTGTGGTGCATACCGCGCCGGAGGCGCGGTTTCGCTCCGAGCGCGGCCGCAGGCCGCGACTCGGAGGTCGTTTTTAGCGTAGATTTTTGCGAACCCGCTCCCCACAGCGCGCTCTACGAGCGCGCGAGGAGAGGGGGTGACGTAAAAAGGTACTATTCAACCAGCCGTTCTATCTCTGTGACGAGGATATCGCTCGCGCCCACGTCCTTGAGCGAGCTAATCGTCTCGAAGACGGCGCGCTCCTCCACGACGGCGTGGACGGCGAGCTGGTCGGAGCCGGCGATGTCCATCACAGTGGGGCCGCCCATGCCCGGAAGCACGTCTTCCACGTCATCGAGGGCGTCCTCGGGGGCGTTCATCATCAGATAGCGTTTGTCTTCGGCGGCAAGGACGGAGCCAAGCGCGGTGTCGACCTGCTGGACCTTTTCGTTTTCAGCGGTGTCTTCGCGGGCGAACAGGCGGACAGAGCTTTCGAGTACTTCGTCGACGACGGCCAGCCGGTTCATACGGAGCGTGGTCCCGGTCGAGGTGATATCGACGATACCGTCGGCGATGTCGACGTGCGGGGTCAGCTCCGTCGCGCCGGACACTTCGGTCACGTCGACACCCACGTCGACCCGGTCGAAGTACCGGCGGGTGATTTTAGGGAACTCCGTGGCGATGCGGCCGTCCTCGAAGTCGTAGACGGTCTCGATATCGCTCTCTTCAGGTGCGGCAAGAACGAGGCGACAGCGGCCGAAATCGAGGTCTCGGAGTTCGACGAGGTCGTCGGTGTCGGACTCCCGGACTTGGTCGAGGCCGGTGATACCCACGTCGGCAGCACCGTCCGCGACGTACTCGGGGATGTCGGCAGCGCGGGCGTACAGGACGGTCACGTCCGGGTCGACGGTATCGGCGTGCAGTTGGCGGTCGGCCCCGTCGACCAGATGGAGGCCGGCCCGTTCGAGCAGTTCCTCGCTTGGTTCGTGCAGGCGGCCCTTGTTGGGGACGGCGATTCGCATACGCCTACTGGCAGGCCGCGGGGCAACTGTCTTTCCCCTCAGGCTGGCCGGGCCTGTGGGCGGAACCGTCACAGGCGGTCCCGGCGTGGGAGGACAACAAAGGTACCCGCGGCCAGCAGCGTCAGGCCAGCGAGACCGTAGAACGCGACGGCAAACAGGTTCTGGTCGGCCAGCAGACCGACGGCCGTCGAGCCCAGCGAACTGATCCCGAAGAAGCCGGTCCGGAGCAGGCCCCAGCCGGTCCCTTCGGCGGTGTCAGGCAGCGTATCGACGATGTAGGCGTTAGCTAGCGGGCCGACGCTCATCCGAACCCCGATGAGGCCGGAGACGATGGCCAGCGGCACGACCCCGCGGACGGACGGAATGAGCACGAGTGGAACGGTACTGACGAGCGCGACAGCCGTCAGGACACTGGGCGTTCCGTATCGGTCGGCGAGCCGGCCGGTAACCGTCTGTGAGAGCGCGCCACCGACGAACAGCACCGAAAGGAGCGCCCCGGCGGTCCCCTGTGAGAGGTCCCTGACTGTGACCAGATATGTCGTGAGAAACGCTGTCACGGCCTGAAAGGCAAACAGCATCAGTGTCTTTCCGGAGACCGACAGCATGAGCCGACGGTTGCGAAAGCCGGTGAGGACTATTCGGAGGTCCTGCCGGAGGCTCCGTTCGGACTCACCGGTCGGGCGGTCCGAGACTGAGAGCCAGAGCGCGCCGGCGACAAGGATGAACAGCGGAGCGGCGCTGGCAAGCGCCAGCCGCCAGCCGTACCGTGTGGTGACGAACGCGGCGACGGCAGGCAGTGTGGCCGCGCCGAGAGAACCGGCCGCCATTACGACACCGAAGGCGGTCCCCTCGCGGACATCGAACGTCCGCGAGAGCGCGGTCCCGCGGGTCGGGCCGTACACCCCAGTTCCGAGCCCAAACGCGCCCGTTGCGATGAGGAACAGGGAGAACACCGGCGCGAAGAAGTAGCCCAGCAGCCCGACGCCCGACAGCAACGCTGCGGCTACCAGCAGTGTCCGCTCCCCGATTCGGTCGATCAGCACCCCGGCCGGAAACTGTACCGCCGCGTATGTGAGCCAGAGTACTGTGACTGCGAGCCCTGCCTGTGCGTTCGAGATGACGAACTCCTCGCGTATCGTCGGCAGCACCGCAGGGACGACAAACCGCATCCCGAGAACGAGAAACCAGCCGGCAGCGACGGCAAGCAGCATTCGGCCTGGGCTTCCGTGCCGCATGGCGTTGACCCGTTGTCGGAGTTGCTCTGCCGCCGCCATTCTCTTGCCAATCCGAACGCGCCGGAGCCGAAAGACCCCTGCGGAACAGGCACTGCTGTCACTGCGACACCCGCCGATAAACGTGGCAACACGCCACACAACGACGGCGTGGACCCGGCGAACTAAGGCCCGCGGTTGCGAAGCCACCGCCATGAGCGAACTTCTCGTCACCGGCGGGCAGGTCCTCCGACCTGACCTGACCGTCGAGCGTGCGGACGTACTGATTTCACAGGACAGCGGCGACATCGTGGCCGTCGACGAACCGGGTACACTGGACGGCGACGACGAACTCGACGCCAGCGACGGCCTGGTCATCCCCGGTCTGGTCAACGCCCACACGCACGTCGCGATGACACTGCTTCGCGGTCTCGCTGACGACAAGCCCCTCGATGCCTGGCTGCAGGAGGACGTCTGGCCCGTCGAAGCGGAACTGACCGCCGACGACATCCGCGCTGGGGCGGAACTCGGGCTGGTCGAGATGATACGGTCGGGGACGACGGCGCTGTCGGATATGTACTTCGAGGTCGAGGAGATCGCGGACGCCGTCGACCAGGCTGGGATGCGAGCAGTGCTTGGCTTTACGGCAGTCACTGTCGGCAAGGACGACGAGGCCGCGCGGTCTGACCTCGAAGAGAGCCTCGACGTGGCTCGGAAACTCGACGGTGCGGCTGATGGCCGGGTCCGGACGACGTTCCAGCCACACTCGCTCACGACCGTCGGCGAGGAATACCTGCGCGAGTTCGTCCCACAGGCGCTTGAGGACGACCTTTCGATCCACCTGCACGCCAACGAGACGCGCGACGAGGTGATGCCTATCGTCGACGAACACGGACAGCGCCCGCTCGCCTACGCTGACGATATCGGCCTGCTGGACGGCGACACGTACGTAGCCCACGGCGTCCACGTCGACGACAGTGAAATCGACCTGCTGGCCGAGACGGGTACCGGCGTTGCTCACTGCCCGGCCTCGAACATGAAACTCGCCAGCGGGATGGCTCCGGTACAGGACCTGCTGGACGCTGGTGTCACCGTGGGTATCGGAACCGACGGCGCGGCCTCGAACAACGACCTCGATATGTTTGACGAGATGCGCGACGCGGCGATGATCGGCAAACTCGCGGCTGACGACGCCAGCGCGGTCGATGCTGGCACTGTCGTCGAAATGGCGACGGCGAACGGCGCGGCTCTACTGGGCTTCGACAGCGGCCGCATCGAGATCGGCGCGAACGCGGACTTGGCCGTCATCGACCTCGACGCCCCACACCTGACGCCGGCCCACGACCTCGTCTCGCACCTGGCCTATGCCGTCCACGGGAGCGACGTGCGCCACACGGTTTGTGACGGCGAGGTGCTCATGCGCGACCGCACTGTCGAGGTGTTCGACGAGCAGGCCGTCCGCGAGCGGGCCAGCGAGCACGCGGCCGCGCTGGTCGAACGAGCCGGTAACTGAACAGGCGGAATAAACGCTGAGAGCTAGCTTTAAACTGTATAACTATTCCTCAGTCGGTGTTGTCGACTCTGCAAACGGCCTGAACGGGTTGAACGAGAGGGGGTGTTTATCGCTCTCTCGGCGAACCAATTGGCTACGATGCGCACCAAACTCTTCGCACTGTACGCCGCTGTCGGACTGACCTTGCTGGCCGTCGGTCCGGGTCTGGCGGCCGCTGCGGACTCAGCCGGTAACACCGACGCAGGGAACACCCTCGCTGTCGGTGTCTCACAGGCTGACGACGGCAGCGCGACGGTATCGGTCACACAGAACGAGACGGGCGTCGAAAACGCCTCAGTTGCCGTGGCGACGGCTGACAACACCTCCTACGCCGGGACCGGCAACTACACCACCGACAGCAATGGGACGGTTGGACTGCCTGCCCCCGAGCAGAACGTGACGGTCGACGTGACGGCGATGGCCGACAATCACACTGCGACGACGACGGCGGACCTGACCGTCGCGCCGAACGTCACCAACGTGACCGAGTTCGACACCTTCGGACTCGAAGTATCAGCCTACGTGAGCGACCTGTTGAGCGACGAGAACCGGACCGGCGGTATCGGCCCGGCCGTGGCCAGTTTCGTGACGGCGAACAACCCAGGTAACGCGCCGGACCACGCCGGCCCGCCCGCAGCTGTCACCGGTGAGAACGAGTCCGACGACAATGAGACCCACCCCAGCGAACGACAGGGTCCGCCGGCCGACATCTTCGGTGACGACGAGAACGAGACCGAGGACGAAAACGAGACGGACGACCGCCGCGGCCCGCCCGAGGACGCCGGACCGCCCGAAGACCGCGGTCCGGGCAGCGATGACGCGGAAAACGAAACTGACGACGAAAACGAGACGGACGACGACCGTCGCGGTCCACCCGAAGACGCTGGGCCGCCCGAGGACCGCGATGACGACGACGTGGAGAACGAGACTGAAGACGACGAGAACGAAACCGAGGAACCGGAAGACGAGACGGAAGACGCGGTAGAAGAAGACGAAACCGAAGAGCAAGATGAGGACGACGATGCTGACGACGACAACGACAGCGACGACGATGACGACGGCGACCGCGGCCGTCCGGACGACGCCGGCCCGCCGGACGACCGCGGTAACTGAGCGGCTTCGGTAGCGTTTTAGGAACTCTCTTCCTCTATCGTGGCATGACGACGCCTATTTCCGAGCGACTTGACGACCTCGACGAGGCTCGCGACTCCGGCCGCCGAAAGATGGACTGGGCCATCCAGCATATGCCCATCTGCGGCGCGCTCCGCGAGGAGTTCGAGGCCGAGAAGCCCTTCGCCGGTGAACGCATCGGCATGGCGATGCACGTCGAAGCCAAGACCGCTGTCCTCGCGGAAATCCTTGCGGTCGGTGGCGCAGAAGTCGCCATCACTGGCTGTAATCCGCTCTCGACGCACGACGACGTGAGCGCCGCACTCGACGCCGTCGACGGCATCACCTCTTACGCCGAGCGCGGCGTCGACGACGAGGAGTACTACGCGGCTATCGAGGCCGTCATCGCCCACGATCCGACCATCACCGTCGACGACGGGATGGACCTCGTCGCGGCCATCCACGAGGATTATCCGGACCTCATCGACACCATCATCGGCGGGGCAGAGGAGACGACGACTGGCGTCCACCGACTGCGCGCGATGGATGAGGACGGCGAACTCGACTATCCCGTGTTCGCTGTCAACGACACGCCGATGAAGCGCCTGTTCGACAACGTCCACGGCACCGGCGAATCCTCGCTGGCTTCGATTGCGATGACGACGAACCTCTCGTGGGCCGGCAAGACCGTCGTCGTCTCCGGGTACGGTGACTGCGGCAAAGGTGTCGCAAAGAAAGCCAGCGGCCAGAACGCCGACGTGATCGTCACCGAAGTCGAGCCCCGCCGCGCGCTCGAAGCGCACATGGAGGGCTACGAGGTCAAGCCGATGGCCGAAGCCGCCGCCGAGGGCGACGTGTTCATCACGACGACCGGCAACCGCGACGTCATCATCGAGGAGCACTTCGAGGCGATGCAGGACGGCGTCCTGCTCGCCAACGCCGGTCACTTCGACGTGGAGGTCGACCTCGACGCCCTGTCAGACCTCGCCGTCGACACCTACGAGGCCCGCGACGGCGTCCAGACCTACGAGATGGCCGACGGTCGCCGCCTGAACGTGCTGGCCGAGGGCCGTCTGGTCAACCTCGCGACGCCAATCGCACTGGGCCACCCTGTCGAGGTGATGGACCAGAGCTTCGGCGTGCAGGCCGTCTGTGTCCGCGAACTGGTCGAAAACGGCGACGACTACGAGGCCGGTGTCCACGCTGTTCCGGACCGACTCGACAAAGAGGTCGCGGAGATCAAACTTGACGCCGAGGGCGTCGACTTCGATTCCCTGACCGATACGCAGGCCGAGTACATGGATTCCTGGCAGCACGGGACGTAGGGCGGGGCGCGACCGCAGGAAGCGGCCCGCCAGACGCGCAGCGGTGACCGAAGGGAACCGCGAGCAGTAGCGAGATTCTGAGCGGAGCGAAGAATCTCGCACCGGAACGGGGAGCGAAGCGACCCGTGGAGGACACAGAGTGGTTCGAGCGGAGCGAGCGGTCTCCAGACTACAACGTCGACGAGACTGCCACACGATAACCGTGCTGGTAACCTTCTTGAATCGATTTAGGATTCAAACACCAGCTTTCGTCACCACGATGATTAGTGTCGGCGCTGATGTCTCGGTATGGCTGTCCACGAGACCGCTCAGATTGAGAATGCGACGCTGGGAACCGTCGAGATTCGAGAATACGTCACAATCCACGACGCCGACATAGACGACGGCGTCCAGATTTACGAGGGGGCCTCGATCAAGAAGGCGACCATCCACGGCCCGACTGATATCAACGCAAACGTCTACGTCGAGAACGCAACGGTCGGCGAGTCCGTCCAGATCGGGCCCAACGCCTCCATTGTCGGCGTAACCCACGACCTCACCGACGCGGGCATGGAGTTCCAGAACGACACGTTCGACGAGATAGTCATCGAGAACGGGGCTTTCATCGGCGCTGGCGCGGTGGTCCTCCCGGGTGTCACAGTCGGCGAAAACGCCGTTGTCGGGGCCGGAACCACTGTAACTGAAGACGTTCCCGCCGAGACTGTGGTTCGAACCGCCGCGGAAACGGTACAGCGCTCCCTCTGAGCGTCGGCACAAAACACTGGTCTCCACCTCCCGGTGAACGTGTTACCCACCGCGACCGATCGGCTGGGCGGGGGTATTCACTCCATGCAGACAAAAAACCGACCGCTTCGTAGGTGTCGCCGGTACGTCGACTGGTCCTACTCAGTTACGTCAACAAAGACCGTGGACTGAATCCATGCAGACGGGTTCTCCGGGTCGCCGATGTGGGCGACCGTATCCACGCCAACATCGTACTCTTCGAATGTCGCTCGGATGCCCTCTTGTGAATTGGTGTGTTGCTCGTGCGTCATCGGTGTGTTCCGTGTCTCGTTTGGCAGTTACCTCGTCGGCAATGACTGCACCGGTCCAGTTCCCCGACCGAACCGTGTGCAGTCGCCGACCCGCATATCCTTACCACACTTCATCACTGGAGAGTGGTGGGCATCCGTTTGTCTACTAGCTGTATTCACCCGCCGCGGGGCCGGTCCTATATGTATAGCCCCACAGTCTGGTCGCCCTCGCTGTCGGGAATCTGACACCGCCCGTCCCGGTGACGGCAATTTTATTCGCTCCCATCCGAAAGGTGGTGGCAATGGAACCGCTCCACGCACGCTACCCCTTTCTGGCGCGGTCGCGGGAGGCCGTCGAAGCCGCGGCGGTGGACTTGGGCGAGATCGTCGCCACGGACGAAACGGTCACAGCGCGCGCGCTGGAGCGGGTCGAATCGGCAATCACGGACGGGACTGTCGGTGAGCCACATCGACGGACCCGCGTCGAACTGCTGTCGTACCCGGTCGCCCGTGTGCTGGTATCGCTCGTCGACGTGCACATCTGCACCCGGAAGTACGCACAGGCGGAGGCTGAGGCGGCCTACGACCGGTTCACCGAGGAGTTCGAAACGACGACGGAGCTGAAATCGACGCAGCGCGAGACGCTGGACCGCACGGAACTGCTCGCGGAGTTCGACCTTGCCAGCGCTGTCAGCGACGCCGGCCATGGGTACCGCGTCGAGGTCGGCGCGTATCTCGACCTGGCGGCCGATCAGCGGGGCGATTCTTGGCGGCTGGTCAATCGGCCACTGGCCGACGGCGAGGTCAGGGTCACCGCCGAGGAACTGAACGTCCTGTTGAAACAGGCGATTCGCCATCGGGTCACCGACGGCCTGCCGTTCACCGTCCCGGATGCCATCGCCGACGAACTGACCGAGGAAGTCGACCGCTTAGAGGAAGTCCTCTCGGAACTGGAACTCACCCGCGAGATCGACACCGTCGTTCCGGAACTGTTCCCGCCCTGCATGAAGTCCCTGCTCGACCGGGTACAGAAGGGCGAGCACCTCGAACACCATTCCCGATTTGCCATCGCCACCTTCCTCACCGGTATCGGGATGACGACGGACGAGATCGTCGACCTGTTCCAGGTCAACCCCGGCTTCGGCGAGGAGGCGACCCGGTATCAGGTCGACCACATCCGCGGGGAGACCAGCCCGACGGAGTACTCGACGCCGGCGTGTTCGACCATGCAGTCCTACGGTGACTGTGTCAACATGGACGACCTCTGTGAGACGATTGCTCACCCGATGGGCTACTACGAGCAGAAGTTAGACGACACCGACGAGGAGGAACTGGTCGACTGGCGCGAGGACGAGGGCGAGGAAGAAGCTGACGCCTAAAACTGCTGGCGTTCGAGCCAGAGGCCAGCAGCGGTCATAAACACGACGAACAGCCCAATTGCGCCAATGAGTGCATAGCCGCCCGTTGCCTCTACGGTTGACCCACTGAGATACATCTGTGAGGCGGTAACAGTTGCGCCGACGAACAGCACGACGGCGACCGCTGAGATGACGATTTGCAGGAGCGTCTCCCGCTCGATATCCATGCTCTGCGATTTCACAGGGCCGGCAAAAAGGGTATCGAAGCGCTGGAGCCCACTGGCCGAGCCATTTAGGCCTGTGTAGCACCTACGTTTCAACTGGACACATTGGAAAATACAGCCGTGTCCGCACCTATGACGCTCATCGAGCCAGCAGCCGACCGGCAGAGTACCGCACTTGCACCGGACCTCCGTTCCCTCCCGGACCGGGCCGCCCGCGCCTGGACCGAGCGCATGGCCGTTCGCCCACGAGCGGACAGCACGTATGCCGTGGCGACGGAGAGCGACAGCACGTACCTCGTCGACATCGCACAGCACGCCTGTTCCTGCCCGGACAACCGCATCCGCGGCGAGCACTGCAAACACCTCCGGCGCGTTGCCATCGAAATCACCGCACGGCGGGTCGCACCGCCCGGCAAGCAACGGGCGGTCTGTGACGCCTGTGGCACCGTTACCTTCGTCGCCGCCGACGCGGGAACGCCCCATCTCTGTGGCAACTGCCGACTGGAAACCGGCGACATCGTGCGGGACCGCGAGACGGACGACAGCCTCGTCGTTACGGCCGTCACCGACACGCCGGCCGACGACTGGACCATCGAGGCGACCGACGGGACGGTTGCCGACTACGACACTAACGACGGCTACCCGCCGGACGACCTCGTGGTGCTGGCGACGTATCTCTCCGACGCCGTCAGCGCGACTGAGCCACGAGAATACGCCTTTCCGCTGTCACGGCTCCGCCGCGCCGAGGATGCCGAACTCGTCGTCGGCGGGACACAGTAATCGAACGCTTGTGAACCGCTATTCCAGCATCGCTGCGGCTTCCTCTTTGTCGAGGTCGCCGCGCTCGAGGGCCGACAGCACGTCCAGTACGCTCTGGTCGGGGCCGTCGTCGCCCACTTCATCCAGCGTGACCTTCTCGGAGTTACCCACGAACTCGTCGAAGTCAGTCCCGTCGGAGAGCGCTTTCTCCTTTTTCACGCGGTAGTTGCCGCCGTCGGTCGTGTGGAGGTCCGCCGGGTGGAAGAAGTACCAGTCCTCGCGGTCGAACCGGACGCCGATACGTGGCTTCGCGCCGAAGTTCCGGGCGAAAAACAGCAGCGCCTCGACCTCCTCACCGGTGAGATAGATGGGGTCGCCGGCGCTGGATTTCGCCTCGATAGCGTAGAACGTCTCGCCGTCGCCCGAGAGCACGTCCGGCAGTTCCCGCTCGGTCGCGCTGCCGCTTGCCGGCGCGCGCATCACCGCAAAGCCCGCCTCGTCGAGTGCGTTGACCAGTTCGCGCTCGCGGCGGTCGCCCTTCGCGTTCGAGTTTGCCATTATCAGGTCGTGGAGCGACGGGGGTAAAACCGTTCAGATACAGCCAGACCGTTCATTCCGTTCAGAGAAGCGTACACTGATTTGACCTATCGCGGGGCATATACGCACCAGTACCATCCCAGACTATGGAATGAATACGTACGTAACAGCACGGACGGTATCGGCGGCAACCAACCACACAGGTGAGAGCCAATGAGACGACGACGATTCATCGCGACAGGCGCTGGCGTCAGCGTCGGTCTCCTCGCCGGCTGTTCCGGGTCGAGCGATTCCGGCGAATCTGACGGAACCAGCGGTGATGGCACCAGCGACGGCGGCTCCACCGACGCGGACGCAATGACGGACGACGGCGGAACCGTCGGGACGTTCCGGTTGCTAATCAGCGACCAGCCCGCGGCTATCGGTGACTTCGATTCGCTCGACGTATCCTTCTCCAGAGCCCGCATCTTCCACGCGAAGGGCGACGAGGAGATGGACGAAGGCGACGACGCGACCGAGACCGAATCTACGGACACGGTCACGGCCGAAGCAACCGGAGCAGAGACGGCTGAAGCGACTGAAACCGAGACAGCGGAGCTGACCGAGACTGCCGAGCCGCCCGAAACGGCGGACGATGACGACATAGCGGATGAAACCGAAGGCGAGGACGAGGAAGCCGACGGAGGCGACAGCGGCTTCGAGGTTCGTGACCTCGACGGCGCAACCGTCGACCTCACCGAAGTCGTCGGGGACAAAGCTATCGGCGTCCTCGATGGCGAACTCGAAGCGGGCCGCTACAGCAAGATCGAACTGTACGCCGAATCCGTCGATGGGGTCGTCGACGGCGAGTCGGTCGACGTGAAGATCCCGAGCGAGAAGCTCCAGCTGACCAAGCCGTTCGAAGTCGTTGCTGGCGAATCGGTCGACTTCGTCTTCGACATCAACGTCGTCAAGAAGGGCAACGGCGGCTACAACCTCCTGCCGGTCATTTCGGAAAGCGGGGTTGCCGGAAAGGACGTTGCTGTTGAGGAGGTCGGCAGCGACGGTGGGGAAGACGAGGCCGACGAGGCGGAGGAGGACAGCAACGCGAGCGACGATGACGAAGAGACCGAAGTCGCGACGACAGAAACCGAGGAAACTGACCGGGACTCGACGCCGGAGTCGAACCAGCGCGGCAACACAACGACGGCTGCCGAGTAGCGCTCAGGAACCCTTAGTCTTCGATTCGCGACTCCAGTTCTTGAATGACCTCGTCGGTTGTGCCGCCGTCGCCGCGAACCGCCTGCGTGTAGCGCCTGTATTCCTTGGGGGATACCTCCACAGTCTTCGTTTCGCCTTTGTGCGAAATCTCAAGTTTCACTGTGCCGTGTGGATTGTTCCGTCGTCGGAAGCTCGCCATCGCCGTGAAGACGAACCAGAACGCCACGCACGTCCCGATGAAATACGCCATCGTCGTCTCAAAGGCCAGTGTCTGCTCGCCCACCGTCCAGTTGTAGGGATACGCGACCTGAAACAGTCCGATCCCGACCAAACAGAGAATCGCACCGACGGCGACACCACTCTGCTCCCGGCGACTTGAAGGGAGCACGGCGACGACGCTCAGAAACATTGCGGGGATGCCGAGGCCGCCCAGTGTCCCGCCGAGCTTTTCCGCGGCGTGGGGTTCAGTTGCGCCGACCACTGCCGACAGCGGAGTTGTCACAAGAAGTATCGCCACAACCACTGCCAGCGCGCCGACACCCCCCAGGGTCGCACCGGCAACGACGCGGCGAGGGTTGCGGCCCTCCCACCGCCGGTCGCTGTACGCGTCCCCGAGGTTCTCCATACCGGCCCGTTGGTACCCGACCCACAAAACGCTACGTCAGACGCGCGTGCGACGCTGTACGGCGGCCAGCGCGTCGTCGCCAGCAGCTGTCAACGTACCGAGATGGTCGCTGTCGACGCGTTCGAGCGAGGCGTCCGGAAGCCGCTGTGCGAGGGCGGTCCCCGTCGACGGGGCAACGTTGGCGTCGTTTTGCCCCTGAAACACGCTAACCGGCACCGAAATGTCTTCGAGGGCAAACGGCCACGGCTGTGAGAGCAGTCGCTGCTCGCGGATGATCCCGCTCGGGCCGCGTGCCATCGACGTGAGCATATCGGCGCGGACGATTCGCGCCACCTCGTCGGCCGCTAGGGCGTCTGTTTCCGGTGTCTCCTCAGCAACGAACCCGACAGCGTAGGACGGGTCCCGGCGGAGGGCGAACCATCGCTGCAGCCGGAAGAGTCGTCCGAGCGCCCACGGAGCGTGTCGAGAGAGTGCCCCGACGAACTGCTGGACGCGCCCTGTTGCGCCGACTGACGGCGGACCGCTGCTGCCCAGAAGTGCAACGCGCTGTATCTCGGGCAATCGGTGGCAGGCCAGCGCGAACGGACCGCCGCCGGAGAAACCGATGGCTCCGGCCGTGTCGACATCGAGATGGGACAGGAGGTGCGCGGTGTCGTCCGGCCAGTCTTCGAGTGTGACGGAAGCGTCTTCCGAGTTCCCGATACCCGGCCGGTCCGGAGCGATGAGGCGGACGCCGTGTTCGCGGGCCGGTGCGGTGAGCAGCCGTGCGGCGACGTGTGATCCGGGGGTACCGTGACAGAAGAGGACCGGATACCCGTCGGCGTCGCCGTACGTGGCGTAGGCCAGCCGTCGACCGTCAGGAAGCGAGAGTGATTCCGTCTCGGAATCGTCCGGCAGCCAGTCGGTGGCCGGAATCGGCGGCGCGGACGCCATCCGTCGTTATTCGCTCTGGATGCGCGGCGCGAGCATATACGTGACCCGGCCCTGGCCTTCAGCGAAGCTGAAGTGCATCTTGACGGGGAACTCCTCGCCGAGTTCCATCTCGACCTCGGCGTCTTTCGGGATGGCCTTGTTCATGTTCTTCAGGTAATCCAGCGAGAACAGGGAGTGGGCGTCCCCGGGCGTGAGGTCGATGAGGTCGTCGCGGGTGAGTTCGAGGTGGACATCGTCGGTGTCGCCCTCGGCGTCGACGTAGAACAGTTCATCGGTCGCGTCGACGCCCAGCGCGATGTGGTCGCTGACCATGTCCGCGGCGGTGACCGACCGGTCGATGTCTTTCCCCTCGATGACGATATTCGCCGAGAGGTCCAGATCCGGGAGGTCGGGCTCCTGACGGATCGAATCGGGGTCGATCAGCGCGAGGGTGTATTCGAGACCGTCGATAGAGATGTGGAGCTTCCGCGTCTCCTCGTCGAGATCGAGGTGGACGAGCTGGCCGGCGTCGGCCATGCCGGCGATGTCTTCGAGCCGGGAGAGATTGACGCCGATGAGCCCACCATCAGTCTCGTAGGACTCGAACGCCGCCGCGTCGAGTCGCAGGTCGACCATTCCAACGTTTGCCGGGTCGACTGCCCGGATTTCCAGCCCGTCTTCTTCGAGGTGGATCTTGCACTCGTCCACCAGCACGCTCACAGAGTCGAGAGTCGCCTGGAGCGTGTCTGCGCTCACGATGGCGTTGAACATCTTGAACCGGACTATGCCCCCATCCATTAAAAAGTCCCTCATTGAAACCGCGTGCGCGCGAGCGACCGATGCTGGGCCACTGTTGCCTACCGCTCGGTCAGACCTCCGGTTCGAATACGTCGGGGTTTGCCGCCCCTTCGCGGTTGATGACGGCCATCATGCCTTTGCGGGCGACCCGGGAGAGCGCGTGGTCAACCAGTTTGATGGGGCCGGGCACCTCGGCGTGGAGCGTGGCGATGGCACAGGACCCCGGCTTGACCGGCGTGGTCTGGACGTACTTGTTCGGCGGTCCGGCGATAGCGCCCTGCTGCCAGACCTCGTCCCAGACGGACCCGATGGGGTGGAAACTGGAGTCGAGGTTCGGCCCGCCGGTCACGAAGTACACGCGAGCGGTGTCGCCGACCGACATGCTCGGCGAACCGTGTCGGTCCGGCGTGATGGCGTACTTTTCGCCGTTCATCAGGACGTACGTTGGCTCTTCGGCCGCCATCGCCTCCATGTCGAAGTCGTGGTGCCCTTTCTCGCCGGTATCGCCGGTCGTGTACAGTTCGTGCTGGCCGAAGTAGAACTCGTGGTCCACTTCGGGGAGCCCCTCCTTCGGCTCGACGAGTATCATCCCGAACATCCCCGAGGAGATGTGCATATCGAGGTTCGGGACGGCGCAGTGGTAGATGAACGCACCGGGGTAGGTAGCCTTGAACCGGAACGTCTTGGTCTGGCCCGGCGTGACCATCGACGCCTCAGCACCGCCTCCAGGGCCACGGACGGCGTGGAGGTCGATGTTGTGAGGCATCGAGTTCCCCTCCTCGTTCGTGATGGTGAGTTCGACGGTGTCGCCCCGGCGAACCCGGACCATCGGCCCGGGGATCTGGTCGCCGAACGTCATGTACGTGTAGGTGACGCCCGGCTCGACCGCTGCGACCTGCTCTTTGGTGGTCATCTCGACCGACACGGTCTTGGGCTCCGACCGGTCAATCGGGTCCGGGATTGCGGTCGGATCGGCGGCAATACGGTCGACGTCGGTCTGTTGTGCGGCGTTCATAGCTGGCTCCTGAGGGGTCGTCTCCGCTTCGGTCGCTTGCTCTTTTGCGCCTGGTGCGCTGGCACAGCCCGCAAGTGCGGCCGTGCCGACGCCCAAGGCTTCTAACACCCGCCTCCGCGTCGTCGTCGGAATGGTTGATATTGGGAGGTCACTTCCTACGGATGGGAATCAGCGCGCAACCTGTATATATGGGGCCGGCGAATCTCAGCCGCTGAGACGCGTTCTTACGCGGTAAGAACGACACTGAACGTGTTCGGGTCGGCGGTAATGCATGGCGTCCAGAACTGACAGTATACCTGAGTTTCCCGACACGAAAACTGACTGGTGACTGTCGTGCAGCAGTTCGACCGGAAACTCTGAGTCGGCATCCATTTGAGCGCTGACCGCCTCCGTGGTACTATGACTACGCGTTCGCCATCTTTCGGCGTTCGAGGCAGGCGCGGTGTGAGGTAACTATGTCGGGCAAAGACGACTACTACAACAGAGCGAAGCAGGAGGGGTATCGTGCGCGGTCAGCCTACAAGCTCCAGCAGCTAGACGACACAGCCGGCCTCCTCGGCGAGGGACGGACCGTCGTCGACCTCGGCGCGGCACCCGGCGGCTGGATGCAGGTCGCGGCCGAGCGCATCGGCGAACGCGGCACGCTCGTCGGCGTCGACCGCCAGACAATCGATGATCTGGCGGATCCCGAACCGACCGTCGAGTACGTCCGCGGCGACATGACCGAGGACAGCACGAAAGACGAGATCCGAGAAATCGTCGGTGAGAGCGACGGCAGCGGCGGACCGGTCGACGTTGTCATCTCTGACATGGCCCCGAACATGACCGGGCAGTACGACCTCGACCACGCCCGGTCGGTCCATCTGGTCCGGCAGGCCTTCGAGGTTGCGACGGACCTGCTTGACGCCGGCGGGGACTTCTGTGCGAAGGTGTTCGACGGACAGGACCTCGATGACCTCATCGCCGACATCGAACCGGAGTTCGAGTACGTCCGCGAGGTCCGCCCCGACGCCTCCCGTGACTCCTCCTCGGAGCTATATTTGGTTGCGAAACACCGCCTGACTGGGCCGGTCCGCGAGGGTGACATCGTCGAAGTCACTATCGACGACATCGGCGAGGAGGGCGACGGTATCGCCAAGGTCGAGAACTTCACCGTGTTCGTCAGCGGCGTCGAAGACGGCCAGACCGTCGAGGTCCGAATCGACGACGTGAAACCGCGGTACGCGTTCGCCGAACCGGTCGAGTAAGCCGCTCGCAGTCGTTTTTCAGTCGGCGCTCGCCGGGGTCGTAACGACGTTGTTTCGCCGGGCAAAGCCGACGACGGCGTAGACGAACGGCGTGTCGAGAACGGCGATACCGAGCTTTAGCAGGTACTGGCCGACGATGAGCACCAGCGCCTCGCTCGGTGGGACACCCTGAAACAGGATGAAGCCGACGCCGACAAAAATGACCGTATCGATGAGCTGGCTGGTGGCTGTCGAGCCGATGTTACGGAGCCAGAGCTTCTCACCGTCCGTTCGGTCCCTGAGCCAGTGGAAGACAAACACGTCCCAGTTTTGACTTATCACGTAGGCCGACAGGCTGGCAACGACGATGGCCGTGCTCGCCCCGAGCACATTCTGGAAGGCCGCGAGATCGACCGGCTGGGCCGCCTGTGGGAGTCCGGGGGCGAGAATCGTGCTCCAGACCAGCGCCAGCAGGACGAAGTTCATCGCGAAGCCGACGTTGACGACGACGGTCGCGGCCCGGCGGCCGTACAGTTCGGCGTAGCAGTCGGAGGCAAAGAACGTCAGCGCGTACGCTAGCGCTGCCCCGGGCAGGACAAGTGTCGACCCGGCAAGCGGGAGTGAGAACGGCAGCGAGAACGCAAGCAGCTTCGAGGCGGTCACCTGTGAGGTAACCAGCGCTGTCACGAACAGCGCGACGAGGCCGACGCGCACCGCCTCCGACCGCTCACTGGTCATCGTCGAGTCGTCCTTGGCGCTCATCGATGTCGTCAAGCACGTCGAGCGTTTTTCGGACTGAGGCGCGGATAGCCTCGCTTCGATTGACGAACTTCCCGTCTTCGCCGACGTGCTTGTCGATGTCATTCAGCAACTCCGCCGGAACTTCGACGCTTATCTTGGGCATATCTGGAGAATATATTGGGCATAATCTTAGCCACTGTGGTTTATTCACCGGACGTATCGACCTGCATGGATGCTATGCACCGAGGCAACTATCCGATAGCTTTTCATTCCGGTGTTTGATCTTCGGAATATATGCGCAGAGTGAAGCGACGCACAGTCCTCGGTAGTGTCCCGCTGGTGATCGGGCTAGCGGGCTGCAGCAGTGAGAACAGTGCTGACGAAGACGATACCGCGACCGAACGTAGTAGCGCGACGGACGTACAGTCGACGACCGCGGAACGGACAGCGGCCCCGACTCCTGCCAGTGAGAACACCATCCACATGGGCGTCGATGACGAAAATCACGTCGCGCCGGACAGCATCACTATCCAGTCCGGGGAAGGCGTGCATTTTCAGGCGGTTTCCGGAAATCACGAGATTTACTGCACGCACGACAGGCCGGACGGGGGCAAAGCCTGGAGTTTCAGACTAGAGGAGGGGGAGTCACGCGGGGTTGTTATCGAGGTAACGGGTCGCTACGAGTATCACTGCGCGTTCCACGACCGGGACGGTGGCGCGATCATCGTCGAATAACACTCCCCGACTCGGCTCCGCGAATAGCTATCAGTCGGCTGGTTCGCTCCGGCGGTTCGTCGTCCGCCGGCCGCCCAGCGTGTACACCCAGAGGATGCCGAGCCCAAGCATGTACGCCAGCGCCGTCGGGATGCCGACGATGAACATGGTGAAGATGCCGCTGGGCGAGAGAATCGCCGAGAGGGCAACGATGGCGATGACGACCTCCCGCCAGCGCTCGTACATCAGGCGGAATGGGATGATGCCGCCCTTATGGAAGAGGAACATCGTCACCGGGATCTCCGCCAGCAGGCCGATCCCGATGGTGAGGAAGAACACGAGCCAGCCGAACTTGCTTACTCGGTAGGCGATGACCATGTTCGAGTTCAGCTGGTCGTAGGCAATCCAGGAGATGGTCATCGGGGCCACGTAGAGGAACCCGAGCAGGCTCCCGCCGATGAGCGCGGCGAACAGCGTCCCGCCCCAGACGCCGAGGATGTTGCGGTTGCCGATGACGAGACCGCGCTCGCGCATCGCCGGCCACGCGAAGTACAGCACCACGGGGATGACAGAGACAGCCCCGAGTATCGTCGAGAACTTGACGATGAACACGAGGTGCTCCACGGGGTGGAGTGTGACGATGCTCACGTCGGCGGCCATCTCGGGCGGGAGCCGGCTGACGAACGTCCGCTGTATCGACCCGATACCGCCCTGATAGAGGAACAGGAACGCGGCGGCGAGCACCGCGCCGAAGATGCCCAGAATCACGAACGCCCGGGAAGCCAGCGCACTGAGAATGAACTGGATATCGTAGTAGTAGCCGCCGATCTCGTCTTCGGTGGTCTCGTCCTCGGTGAACGCGTCGACCATGCCGGCGGTTGTCGAGGTGAACACGCCTGCGTCTTCCTCGTCCGCTTCGGCGGTCCCGTCGGCACCGTCGCCCTCGCCCTCCGGGTCGTCCTCGTGGGCCATGTCCCAGCGGTCGAGGACGGCCTGCGCTTTCTCCTTGTTGTCGTCCGCAAGGGCGCTGTCGGCGTGGGCGAGCGCCTCGTCCTCGGTCATCTCCTCGAACACTTCGGGGGGCGCGACCTCGACGGCTGAAGCGTTTAGTTCGCCGATGTCGATGGCCGCCGGGTCGCCGACCTGACCGGGACCAGCCTTCTCTGACAGTGCGGTCAGAACGTGGTAGTACAGGACGACGACGGCACCGATGACACCGAAGACGGCGGCGAGAAGTACTGCTGTACTCTCGACCGGCAGCCCGAACAGCGCCGGCGGCTGGATATCGCCGGTGAGCCGGTCGGATGGGAACACCTCGGCGAACTGCTGGATGTACTGGAACGCCGGCGTCGCCAGGACGTAGTACACCACACCGCCGCTTAGCACTGCACCGCCGAGAATCGTGTTCCAGTGCCCGCGAGCGACGCTCCACGTGCTCACCAGGTCGCCCGAGCGGCGAATCAGCATTGCGAGCTTCGCAAGCGCGAGGCTGATACCGTAGAGGCCACACAGCGGCGCGGCCCACATAATCTGGGTGAAGGGGTCCGGCGGCGAGAACAGCGCACCGAAGGCGAAAATACCCATCACTGCATAGCGCCACTTGTCCCGGAACGTCTCATAGGGGACGATTTCAGTGTAGGAGAGCACCGTCATCACGAGCGGCAACTGGGCGGCGAGTCCAAAGGAAACGGCCAGCAGGAAGACGAACTGGAACCACTTGACGATGGAGTACTGCGGCGTGAAGCCGGCCTTGAACGCGTCCCCGGCGAGGAAGTTGAACATCAGGGGGAAGAACAGCTCGTAGGCGTAGCCGACGCCGCCGGCGAACAAACTCAGGCTTATCGTGACGAACAGCGCGCCCTTCCAGGTCGGGATGTGCTCGGCCGGCCACCAGCCGCGCTGGCGAAGCCCATCGCGGCCGAAGTAGATCAGCAGCGGCAGCGACATGAGAATTCCGATGACGGCCCCGATTTTCACCTGCAGAAGGATCACGTCGAACGGCGTGACCGCGACGATGCTCGTGGCCTCCTGCGTGGTGAGGTCCATCTGGGAGTACAGTAGGTCCTGTTTGAGCGTGTCCCAGACGCCGTACTGCAGCGCCATGATCGTGCCGATCATCCCGATGACGAAGACGATGAACACCTTCTGGAGGTGCACCTGTGCCGAGCGGAGCATCGCGCCGAGCGTCGCGCGCCCGCTCTGGACCGTCTGGACGGTGTCCTCGTCGATAGCACTCGCCATCTTCTCTGTGCCTAGCCCAGTGGGCGTTATCAATTTATTCATCCCGGTGACAGCCACTGCTCGAAAAGAAAGTTTACAATACCCACCGTCTAAGCCCGGGACAGATGGAGGACGGTGACGCAGACGACGAGCGGCGCAGGCCCGATGAGCCGCCACTACCGTCCGATGACGAATCCGACGATTCGTCAATCCCCACCGACCCCGTGGCTGAGGCCGATGCCAACCGGGAAACGGACGACGTGACGGGTCCCGGTCCAGCGCCGGCCGGCGGTGACGAGGACACTGTTAGCTCACACGCTGCCCCAATAGAATCCGAATCCAGCGCCGGGCTGTTCGACCGTGACGCGTCGGATATCTCCGCCGCTGTTCCGGCGGACGTTCCGACTGACTGGGGCAAACCGACGCCGTCGCCGGCCGGTGCCGGTGGTGCTGCGCCGACGACCGGCGGCGGAAATGCGCCGAGCTACGACCCCGACGATGACATGGTTGACGAGGGCGCACCCGACGACGAGGAGATGCCCCTGGCCGACCACGTCGAGGAGATGGCGATGCGACTGTTCGTCGTCGTCGGCGTGATGGCTGTCGTCGCCGTCATCGCCCTACCGTACTCCGACGAACTCATCAACTTCCTGTGGTACTCGTTCCTTGACGGCCCGGCCAAGGCCTGCGGTCAGGTCGCGACGAATGCCGACGGCAGCGTCGTCGAGGGCGCTGACTGTCCGAACGTGTACAACCCGCTCGCGCTCATTCTGGCGCGGCTGAAGGTATCATCGCTAGTCGGCTTTATCGTCGCCTTACCGGTGTTCGTCTACCAGACGTACCTGTTCATGCGACCGGGGCTGTACCCCCGCGAGCGACGCTACTATCTGGCCGCGGTTCCGACAAGTCTCGTTCTCGCAGCCGTCGGCGTCGGCTTCGCGTACTTCGCCGTGTTGCGGGCGATGTTCGATTACTTCATCACCTACTCCGACCGCGCAGCCGACCTGGCCTTCGGCCTGAGCGAGACGTTCAACCTCATCATCCTGATGCTGGGGCTGTTCGCGCTTATCTTCCAGATTCCGCTGTTTGTGATGCTCGCGGTGATGATGGGCGTGACGACACGCCAGTGGCTGCAGGACCGGCGGCTGTACTTCTGGGGTGGCTTCGCCGCCGTGGCGTTCCTGTTCAGCCCGGACCCGACCGGGATGGCCCCGCTCATGGTCGCCGTGACGATGATCGGGCTGTTCGAGGGGACCCTGCTGCTCCTTCGCTGGACCGGCAGCACGTCGCCGGTCCCGACGGCGGACGACCTCGCCGCTCGCCGCCCGGTCGCGTGGCTGACCGCCGGTATCGCCGGCTACGTCCTCAGCCCCGCGCCGGTCCCGACGGGCTACTACGAGCAACTGCCAGCCACAGTTACTGAGACGCTCGCATCTGTCGGCCTCGGCAACGCCACGCCGATGCTTGTCGGCGGCGGGATGATCGTCCTGTTCGAGGCGCTAGCGTACGTGAACAAGAACTACTACGGCTCGGTCAAACTCTGGCGCGGGTTCCGGGCCGCCCGCCTGCCGGTGTGGGCCGTCGCTATCGTCGTCGGCTACCTCGGTAGCCCTGACCCGACGCTGTTCCGCCTCATCAACCAGTTCAGCCTCCCGAGAAACGCCGCAATCGCCGTCGCTGCCGGCCTTGTCCTCCTCTATGAGGGGACCATCGCCGTCGCGCGCTGGCGAAACCGGGAGGAATGAGATGGGGGCCCTCCTTGTCGCCCGGCACGGCGAGACGACGTGGAACCGCGACGGTCGTATTCAGGGGTGGGCCCCGAGTCGGCTGACCGAACGGGGACAGAAGCAGGCCACAGCACTTGGAACATGGCTCGATGAGCGCTACGGCGTCGACCGCGTCTTCGCGTCGGACCTCCGGCGCACCCGCGAGACGGCCGCCGCAGCCAACGACGGTTACGGTGGCCTGCCCGACCCTGAGTTCGAGACTGACTGGCGTGAGCGCGGCTTCGGAACCATGCAGGGCCTGTACGCGGAGGAACTGCTCGATGAGTTCCCCGGCCACAACCGGGACGCGAGCGTCATCTCACTCGACGCAGCCCCGGAAGGCGGCGAGGGCATTCCGACCTTCCGCGGACGGGTCGAGTCGGCCTGGGACCGGGCAATCGCGACGACCGACGCCGGTGAAACCACGCTGGTGGTCACCCACGGCGGCGTCATCAAGGTCTTGCTGGCGAAACTCACCGATGTGGGCCCGGACACAGCACTCGCTCGAAGCTCACAGCCGAACTGCGCAGTCAACGAAATTCGACTGGACGGGGACGGCTCTGCACTGGTCAACAAGGAGATGACTGGCTGGCGAACGTTGCTGGACTGAGTGCTTACTATCGCTGTTACTTGACGCGATACGACCCAGAACCCTCTCTGTACTCTCACCGGTGAACTCTGGAGTACGAGCGACTGCGGGTGGTCGTCGCGCTGTGGTGCTGGCTATCTGACGAACATGAAATAGATACTGATGACAAGGAGTACAAGGGTTAGCGTCCCGACAGCACTCTCCACGCCCGGGGATACCGTAACGAACCGACCCGGAACGAGCTTCGAGAGTACGTAGGCGATAACGAGCAACAGCGGTGCGACACGTTCTAACTTGGATTCGGCGTCCGTGTTTTCGGTCGATTGCGCGAAAACTACCGGAATGGCAAACAACGAGAAGATACCGAGTACGAGAAGCGCCGAATCAAGAAATAGGTCAACGAGCATATATAACGTGGTATTCCTGCCGTGTTTCGAGGCTGGCCGTGCATATCACTGAACTCAGCCCGACCGCGGTCCACTGTGGTCTATACTTGTTCCGACTGTACCGCTACACTTGTACTTTATCTCATACTTTCCATGACGACGAAAGCGCTACTTTGCGTGTCTGATCGCCCAACGTAGAAGCGATGGCTGACGTGACGCACTGGTTTGAGAAGGGTTACGTCGTCAATCGACGGACGGATAGTCGGCGTCGAAAACGTTGCTAACCACGTCCTCGGCCTCTTCCTCAGCTGATTCTTCTGTTTCGGGGCTTACACTGCCGGTTTCGTACCCGTGGAGGTCAAGCGTCACGTGGTCGAAGCCACAGTCTTCGATGTGCTCGCGGGCGGTGCGAACGAAGTCAGGGTCGAGCGCGGTTTCGAGTTCCGCCTCGCCGACCTCGATGCGGGCGAGGCCGTCGTGGTCGCGCACGCGGAACTGCTCGAAGCCCCACGTCCGCAGGAGGCGCTCGGCCTTCTCGACGCGGGAGAGTCGTTCCTCCGTGACTTCGAGGCCGGTTGGAATCCGCGAGGAGAGACACGCCATCGAGGGCTTGTCGGCGACCGAGAGGTCGTACTCGCGGGCGATTTCCCGGACTTCGGACTTCTCGATGTCGTGTTCCAACAGCGGCGAGTAGGCGTCCAGCTCCTCGACGGCGCGCAGGCCGGGGCGGTGGCCCTCGCCCACGTCGGAAGCGTTCGTCCCGTCACACACCACGTCGATGCCGAGTTCACGGGCACGGTCGTACATTGCGCCCAGCCGCATCGACCGGCAGTGGTAACACCGCATGTCGTCATTTTGCATGAACTCCTCGCTGTCGAGCTCGGAGAACTCCACGATTTCGTGACGGATGCCGATTTCCTCGGCGACGCGGGTCGCGTCCGTAAGCTCGGCAGCGGGGAGCGTTTCAGATTTGGCGGTACAGGCGATAGCGTCGTCGCCGAGGGCGTCGTGCGCCAGTGCGGCGACGACACTCGAATCGACACCACCGGAGAAGGCGATAAGCACGCCGTCTCGCGACTCGAGGTCTTCGCGGGCGGCCGCTAGCTTCTCCGAAACAGCAGACATGGAATTTCTTTCTCGGTGGAGCGCAAAAACGCCTTCGCGTTCGGTGTTCGGCTGACCGAGCCGAGCGGTATCGACCGCCCACTCCGCCGCCGGAGCCGCTGGCAACGGGTTTTTTCTCGCTGGCGTCGAATGGGCGGGCAGATGGAGCTCGAATCGGTTCCGGGCGTCGGGGCGAAGACAGCCGCGGCGCTCCGGGAACTAGACGACCCGGAGGCGGCACTTCGGGACGGCGACGTGGCGTCGCTCGCACGCGCACCGGGAATCAGCGAGGGCCGGGCCGCCCGCATCGCTCGCGGTGCGATCCGGGCCGAACACGACGACCCCGGTGGGTTCACCGCGACGAAACGCGCCCGAGAGATCCACGAGGACGCACTGGCCTTGCTGACCGAGCGGACAGTGACCGACTACGCCGCGAAGCGACTGGCGACAATCTATCCCAGCGGCGTCCGCAGCCGTATCGAGGAAGTCCGCTCGTTCGCCGAGTCAGCGATGGCCCGCGAGCCTGACCCGGCAGTTCTCGACGCCCTCTCGGCTGTTGAGCCGCTTGCCGAACCCGGCGACGTGCGGGTCCGGGACCGCTGTCTGGCGACCCGCGACGCCGAACGGTACGCCGACGCACAGGCCGCGATTCCGGAGGTCAGTGTCGAGGTCGTCGACGACGCCCGCCAACTGGCCGAACTCGCCCGCTCGTACTCGACGGTCGTCGCGCTGGATGAGGCCTTCGCCGGCGTCGATATCGAGGGCGACGTGCGGGTGGAGCCCAACGCGCTCGAAGAGCCCGAATCCGTCGTTCCGGAACGCGTACTCACCTTCTTCGCCCGCAACCGCGACCGGATACGGGCCGCCGCCGAGGTCCACCGCGTCGCCGACCTCGACGCGCCGTGTGACCTAGAGACGCTCCTGTCGGCGCTCGACCAGCTCGATGCGGACGGCAGCGTCAGCGGCGACGAGGAACTCGACCGGCTCGCCACTGCTGTCGACGACCTCGACGCGGCGGTGTCGACGGCTGAAAGCGTTGCCAACGACCATCTCCGGGAAGCCATCGAGGAGCAGGACGTGACTATCGAGGGGACGGACCTGCTGTCGCTGGTCGAACGCGGCGCGGGCGTTGACTCGCTGCTCCAGCGGGAACTGGCCGACGAGTACGCCGCCGCCGTCGAGAAGGCCCGTGACCACCTCGTCGACGCGCTGGCGCTCCGGGACATGGAGGCGACGGCGCGCCGAGCGTTCCCCGACGAGCCCGCCTACCCCGTCGAACACAGCGAGGATGTCGTTGCCCGTCTCCGCGAGGAACTGACCGCCGCGCGCGACCAGCGAGCGACCCGCCGGAAACGGGAGCTGGCCGACGACCTCGCCGAGATGCGCGCGGATGCCGCGGCGCTGGTCGACGCCGCACTGGAACTCGACGTAGAGCTGGCCATCGCCCGCTTTGCCGACGATTTTGACTGCACGATGCCCGAGCTAACCGAGTCCGAGGGCGTCGCTATCGAGGGCGGGCGCTCACCATTGCTCGATGTTCCCTTCGACGAAGTCGAGCCCGTCGACTACACTGTCGAGGGCGTGACGGTCCTCTCCGGGGTCAACAGCGGTGGCAAAACGTCGACGCTGGACCTCGTGGCGCTGGTGACGACCCTAGCCCACATGGGCCTGCCCGTCCCGGCGGAGTCGGCCCGAATCGGTCGGATTTCCGAACTCCACTACCACGCCAAGACCCAGGGGACGCTGGACGCCGGCGCGTTCGAGGCCACGCTACGGGAGTTCGGCGACCTCGTCGCTGATGTCGACTACCGTTCGGGGCCAGCGGGGGACGAGACGGATGGAGACAGCGAGGTGACTTCGGGCGACTCAGCGGCCGGGACCGACGACCGCCCGGTGATGGTGCTTGTCGACGAACTCGAATCGATAACCGAGCCGGGAGCCAGCGCGAAAATTATGGCTGGCATCCTCGAAGCGCTGGGTGAACGGCAGGCCACGGCTATCTTTGTCTCGCACCTTGCACGCGACATCCGCGCGGCCGCTGAAACCGATATCAGCATCGATGGCATTGAGGCGAAGGGCCTGGAAGACGGCGAGCTGCGCGTCGAGCGCTCGCCGGTCAAGGGCAAGCTCGCCCGTTCGACCCCGGAACTCATCGTCGAGAAGCTCGCCGACGACGGTGCCGACGATGGCGATGGGTTCTACAGCGACTTGCTCGGAAAGTTCGAGTAGCGACTGCCCGAGACGCACTGACCTGTCACTGTGGGTGAAGCTGTGGCAAATGGTTAAGTGGGCCGCGAAGCTCGGTGAAAGTGATGAGTGACGACCCCGAGGACCGGATGCTCGGCTGGGACGAGTCCGTCTTTCGGGACGAACACGTCTTCGAGATCGACTGGCTCCCGGAGACGTTCAAACACCGGGACACCCAGATGGAGACGCTGAAGTACGCACTCCGGCCAGCCGTCCGGGGGTCGCGCCCGCTCAACGTCATCGCCCGCGGGCCACCTGGGACGGGGAAAACGACGGCCGTCCAGATCCTGTTCGATGAACTCACCGCCCAGACGGATGTCAAGACCGTACGGGTGAACTGCCAGATGGACTCGACGCGCTATGCCGTCTTCTCTCGCCTGTTCGCTGAAATATTCGACTACGAGCCACCCTCTTCAGGTATCTCGTTCAAGAAGCTGTTCTCCCAAATCACGGATAAACTGGTCGAGGAAGACGAGGTACTCGTCGTCGCCCTTGACGACGTGAACTACCTGTTCTATGAGAGCGAGGCCAGCGACACGCTGTACTCGCTGCTGCGCGCCCACGAGGCCCACTCCGGCGCGAAAATCGGTGTCATCTGCGTCTCCTCGGATCTTGAATTAGACGTCATCGACGCCCTCGATACACGCGTCCAGTCCGTATTTCGCCCGGAGGAGGTGTATTTCAACCCGTACGGACAGGCCGAAATTGCAGATATCCTGGGCGAGCGCGCCGACCGGGGGTTCAATGAGGGCGTCGTCGGCCCTACGGTACTGGACCGCGTCGCTGAACTGACAGAGGAGCAGGGCGGTGACCTTCGGGTCGGTATCGACCTCCTGCGCCGGGCCGGAATGAACGCCGAGCGGCGCGCCTCCCGCTCCGTCGAACCCGAGGATGTCGAGGCGGCCTACGACAAGTCCAAGTACGTCCACCTTTCGCGTCGGCTGCGGGAGCTGTCAGACTCGGAGACCGCGCTCGTGGAGGTCATCGCCGCCCACGACGGCCAGCAGGCCGGCGACATCTACGACGCCTTCTCCGAGCAGACGGATCTGGGCTACACGCGGTACTCCGAGATCATCAACAAGCTCGACCAGCTCGACATCATCGACGCCGACTACACAAATGTCGAAGGCCGTGGCCGCTCACGGGAATTGACGCTCAACTACGACGCCGACGCGGTGCTGGAACGGCTGTAGCACAACGTCATAAATCGTATTCTGCCGAACCACCGAAACAAACCAGGCTTACTCCATCTTCTCGAACGTCGTCTCGGCCCACTGGACGGCGTAGTCAGCGCCGTACTCCAGATAGGCGTCCGTGTCGAGCGCGGCAAACGGTGCGGGCAGGTCGAGTCCGTGCTTGACGCCGCTGCAGGCGAGTTCGGCGGCCGCGGCGAACTCCGTCTGGCCCTGTGCGATCTCGCTGGGGAGGTCGTCGAGGCGGGGTTGCAGGCGTTCGCCGGCGTCGTCCCACGCCGCGTACAGATCCGGATAATCGTCGGCCCAGTCGCCGAACTCCGCGCGGGTCTGGAGCCCGAGGTACGCCGTGTACACCGCCGCTGCGAGCTGGTATCGAGCGTTCGCATCGAGGTGGTCCTCTGTGGCAGCCACGAACTCCGGGTACTGCTCGCCGAAAAAGCCCAGAAAATGCTCGGGTTCGTCGAGGCTGACCTCGACGAGCGCCTCGGCGACGAGAAACGAGACGAAGTCGTCCGGCGAGGTCTCCAGCCGCGGCTTGACGAACACGCAGGGCGGAACCGTCTGGCGTGTCCAGGCGACGCCGCCGTCGCCGGGCATCCCGATGGTGAGGTCATTCCCGATGTACTCCTGTAGCACTTCTGGCGCTGTGGTCGGGAGCCACGCACCGTCGTAGGAAATCTGGTCGAGGCTGTCTGTCACCAGCAGGAGTTCCTCGGCGACTGCGGGGTCCAGCGTCTCGAAGTCACGGTCGCAGTTCAGTACGAGAGTCTCGGGGGCGTAGGCCGCACGTACTGCCGGCAGCTCGCCGGACAGTGAACGCTCGGTGAACATCTACGCCGAGAACAGGACGAGGTTGATGACGATGCCGATCGACAGCAGTGCTGACACGCCGATTGTTCCGAGGACGATTTTGGTGGCCTTGCTCATGTCAATGAGTATCCCGGGCCAGACATTAAAACTTGAGAAACGATTTTCGGGGTCCGCAGTGTTCGTCGAGTATGCGCCGCGAACGCACCTCGACAGGCACCGCCTGGGAACAGCAGGTCGGCTACTCGCGGGCGATACGCACTGGCGATACCGTCCGCGTCGCCGGCACCATCGCCACGGACGACGATGGCGAAGTTGTCGCGCCGGGCGACCCCTACGAACAGACGAAACACGCGTTCGACATCGTCTCGGACGCACTGACAGCCCTCGACGCCGCTATCGAGGATGTCGTCCAGACCCGGATGTACGTCACCGATATCGACGATCAGGAACAGGTCGGCGAGGCTCACAGCGAGTTCTTCGACGACGTTCGCCCCGTTGCGACGATGGTCGAGGTGAGCGGGCTGGCAACACCCGAGGCCGTCGTCGAAGTCGAAGCCGTCGCGCAGGTCGAGTGAAGCGGTCGACAGCGGGCCGGTGTGGCTGATAGCCTCCGGCATCAGTCGTCGGTCGCACCGACGCCCGACCGCCTGGCCACGGCTCGCCACCCGCCGGACCAGAACCGGCCCGCGTTGACCGCGGCCTTCAGGTAGAAGTCGCCAACGAGCGCGGCGAAGATCGCCGGTAGTCCGAGTCCCAGTCCCGGCGAGACGGCGATATCGAGGATCGGAACGGTCACAAGGAACGACGACGGGAGGGCGAGGGCAGCCACTGGGAGCCGGTAGCAGTACCCGCCCAGGAATGTCCCGTACAGCGGCCAGCGGGTGTCGCCGGCACCCCGAAGGCTGCCCCGCATCGTCCGGGAGATGGAGAAGCCGGCGACGAGCAGGCCGAACACCCGGACGAACGCCGCCGCCAGGTCGGGGTAGGCGGTCCCGAACAGGGCGACGATGGGGCGGGCAAACACCACGAGCAGGACCGCCGCGACGAGCTGGACGGCGAGCGCTACGCGAAGCGTCTGCCAGCCGTAGGCGGTCGCCTCTCCTTCGTCACCGGCCCCCAGCGACTGCCCGACCAGGGTTGACGCGGCGGTGGCGTACCCCCACGCCGGCATCAGCGCGAGTAGCATGACCCGGCGGCCGATTGCGTAGGCCGCGAGCGTTGGCGTCCCCAGCACGCCTAGGATGAATAGGAACGGGAAGCGGGCGAACGTCTGCAGTAGCCGCATTCCGGACAATGGTAGGGCGACGCGGACGATTTCGCGCATGAGGTCGACGCTGAACTGCGTCCCGCCGGGTCGGAGCGTGACCACGTAGCGCCCGGACAGCAACAGCCCGAGGAAAATCACCGCCGCGAGTGTATTCGCGATGGCCGTCCCCCACGCTGCACCGGCGATGCCGAGTTCGGGGAACGGGCCGACGCCGAAGATGAGGACGGCGTTGAGCGCGACGTTCGTCGGCAGCGTGAGCAGGCGGACGTACATCGGCGTTCGGGTATCGGCGCTGCCCGCCAGCGCCCGGGCGGCGACCATGCTCCAGAACCGCGGGGCCAGCGACAGCATCACGATGGCGAGATACGTCGCGCCGAACCGGATCGTCGCCGCGTCGTCGGTGAGGACTCCCACCAGAAGCTCCGGATAGCGCCAACACAGCGCTGACAGCGGCAGAGAGACGAGCAACGCGATCCACAGCGACTGCTTGACCGCGAGGTTCGCCCGTTCAGGCTGATCGGCCCCCTGCAACCGCGAGACGACGCTGATCGTCCCGGAGGAGACCGCCAGCGAGAGCCCGAACCCGACGAAGTAGTACTGGAAGCCGAGTTCGAGGCCGGCGATGGCCGCGTCACCGAGCGCCAGACCGACCATCAGAAAGTCGGCGAGGCGCAGCAGGATGCGGAGGCCGCCGGTGACCATCACCGGCGCGGCGAGATCGGTCGCCGCGGTCGCCTTCTCGCGGTCGACGAGGCCTGCACTGGCCAGCAATGCGGGGAACGCGGTCAGCAGACGGCGGAGGGGACCACCGGTCGACATCGCTCTGACCTGAGGAGCCCAGCCCCCTGTGGGTTTCGGGACGAGGCCGGGGCTTTTTGCCCCAAAGTGCCGACAACCCAGCATATGCCTCCCGTCGAAGTCGGTGAGACGTTCACCGAAACCCGGACGTTTCAGCCCGAAGACGTCGACCAGTTCGCCGCCCTTTCCGGAGACGACCAGCCCCGCCACACGGTGCCTGATGGAGACGGCCGGCGGATGGTCCAGGGGTTGCTCACCGCGTCGCTGCTGACCAGCATCGGCGGTGATCTGGAAGTGCTTGCCTCGCGGATGGATTTGCAGTTCCAGCGCCCGGTGTACACCGGCGAGACGCTGGTCTGTGAACTGACGGTCGTGGACGTTGATCTGGATGTCGAGGGCGGCGTCGCTCTCGTGGGTGATGTAGCTGTCCGGCGCGTCAATCGCGACGATGACTCTGGTCAGGCTGACACAGCCGCCCCGAACTCGGCAGCTAGTGCTCCCGCCGGAACCGTCGTGCTTGAAGCGACCGTCGAAGGACTAATCAGGGAATGAGCTGTTCGCCGTCGTCGTCGTAAATCGTGATGGCGTCGACCGGACAGGTCCGGGCCGCGAACTTCGCGTCTAGTTCGGCGTCGTCCGGGACCTCCCGAACAAACACGTCCTCGTCCTGTTCCTCGCTGTCCGCCAGCACCGCCTTGCCGGCGTCCTCGTCGCGCTCGAAAGCGTCCCACTCCGCGACACACTGGAACATCCCGATACAGGTGTCATAGTCATATTCGACTCGCATACCCTGTGTTGGCCGCTCGCGGGCAAAGGCGTTCCCCTCGGTGCTTGATGCGCCAGCGGACCGACGCGGTTGCAGTGCGACAGTTTAAATCGGGGCAGGACCCAAGCGGGGTGTAATGGACGTTGCGGACCTGCCGGGCGTGCCCGAGTGGCTCCCGGACCACCTGCGCGACGACGGCATCGAGGAGCTGTACCCGCCACAGGCCGAGGCCGTCGAGGCCGGCGTCACCGAGGGGGAGAATCTGGTCGCGTCGATTCCGACGGCGAGCGGAAAGACCCTCATCGCCGAGTTAGCGATGCTTGCATCGGTTGCTCGCGGCGGGAAAGCGCTGTACATCGTTCCACTACGAGCGCTGGCCAGCGAGAAGCAGGCCGACTTCGAGGAGTTCGAACAGTACGGCCTCGATATCGGCGTCTCGACGGGGAACTACGAGTCTGAGGGCGGGTGGCTCGCCGACAAGGACATCGTTGTCGCCACCAGCGAGAAGGTGGACTCGCTTGTCCGGAACGACGCCCCCTGGATCGAGGACCTCACCTGCGTCGTCACTGACGAGGTCCACCTCGTCGACGACGGCGAGCGGGGGCCGACACTGGAGGTGACGCTGGCGAAACTCCGGCGGCTCAACCCCGACCTGCAGACCGTCGCGCTGTCGGCGACCATCGGCAACGCCGAGGCGCTGGCGACGTGGCTCGACGCGGGGCTTGTCGACTCTGACTGGCGGCCTATCGACCTCCAGAAGGGGGTCCACTACGGGCAGGCGCTGCATCTCGAAGACGGGAGCCAGCAGCGCCTCTCGGTGCAGAACAACGAGAAGCAGACGGCGGCTATCGTCCGCGATACGCTGGAAGACGACGGGTCGACGCTGGTGTTCGTCAACTCCCGGCGCAACGCCGAGGCGGCGGCGGGCCGACTGGCGAACACGGTTCGGCCCCACCTCACCGACGAGGAACGGGACCAGCTGGCCGACATCGCCGAGGAAATTCGAGACGTGAGCGACACGGAGACGAGCGACGACCTCGCGGATGCTGTCGCGGACGGGGCGGCGTTCCACCACGCTGGCCTCTCTCGGGGCCACCGCGAACTCGTCGAGGACGCCTTCCGTGACCGGCTGGTGAAGGTCGTCTGTGCGACGCCGACACTCGCCGCCGGGGTCAACACGCCCTCGCGGCGCGTCGTCGTCCGCGACTGGCGGCGCTACGACGGCTCGGCCGGCGGGATGGCCCCGCTGTCGGTGCTCGAAGTCCACCAGATGATGGGCCGTGCTGGCCGCCCGGGACTTGACCCCTACGGCGAGGCGGTCCTCATCGCCTCCAGCCACGACGAAGTGGACGAACTGTTCGAGCGTTACGTCTGGGCCGACCCAGAGCCGGTCCGGTCGAAACTCGCGGCCGAACCGGCCCTGCGGACCCACATCCTCGCCACCGTCGCCTCCGGCTTTGCCCGCTCGCGTGAGGGACTGCTTGAGTTCCTCGAACAGACGCTGTACGCCAGCCAAACCGACGACAGCGGCCAACTGGAGCGCGTCGTCGACGACGTGCTCACGTACCTCCAGCGCAATGACTTCTTAGAAATCGAAGCTGGCGAACTCGACGCTACCTCGCTGGGCCACACTGTCTCGCGGCTCTATCTGGACCCGATGAGCGCCGCGGAAATCGTCGACGGCCTGCGGGACTGGGAACGGGGAGCCAGCGATAGCACCTCGGCCAGCGGGTCGCCGGCTGACGCGAAAGCGGAGCCGCCGGCAGACAGCGGCTTCACAACCGCAAGCGAACTGGCCGAGGACGCTGACGAGAGCGACGCCGACAGGGACCCGGACGACATCTCCGCGCTGGGCCTGTACCACCTCGTCTCGCGGACGCCGGATATGTACCAGCTGTATCTCCGCTCGGGCGACCGCGAGGAGTACGAGATGGAACTGTTCGAACGCGAGGAAGAACTGCTCGGACCTACGCCATCAGAGTTTGAGGAGGGCCGCTTCGAGGACTGGCTCTCGGCGCTGAAGACCGCCCGTCTGCTCGAAGACTGGGCCACGGAGGTCGACGAGGCGACGATAACGGACCGGTACGGCGTCGGCCCGGGCGACATCCGTGGGAAAGTCGAAACCGCCCAGTGGCTGCTTGGAGCCGCCGAATCGCTGGCCAGCGAGGTAGATTTGGACGCCGCACGAGCCATCAGTGAGGCTCGAATTCGCGTCGAACACGGCGTTCGGGAGGAGCTGGTCGACCTGGCCGGCGTCCGCGGTGTCGGCCGCAAGCGGGCCCGCCGGCTGTTTCAGGCCGGTATCACCGACCGCGCACAGCTCCGGGACGCGGACAAAGCCGTCGTGCTGGCGGCGCTTCGGGGCCGCCGGAAGACAGCCGAAAACGTTCTCGAAAACGCTGGCCACCGTGACCCGTCGATGGACGGCGTCGAGCCCGCGCCCGACGTGTCCGTCGAGCTTGATGACGGTGCAGACGGGGACGCGAACGCCGAATCGACAGCCAACGACGACCAGTCCAGTCTGGGTGATTTCTGATGCAGGTCGTTGAGGGAACTGCTGAAATCGACGACGTGGGCGCGTTCGTGGAGACGCTCAGTGCAATCGGCGACAGCCACGGCGTCACGGTGCAGGCGTTCGACGCCCGCTACGTCGTGGACCGCGCCCACCTCGAACTGGCTGTCGAACTCGCAACCCGGGCTCACGACCGCGGCGACGCTATCGCCGAGGATTTCGGTGTTGAAATCCTGCTGTACGCGGCCGGCCGCCGCCAGATCAACCGCGCGCTGACGATGGGTGTCAGCGAGGGGGCCTGTCCCGTGGTCGCGGTCATTGTCGACCACGAACGGACAGATACTCACGTCGGAAAAAGCGAACAGCACGGTATCGAGGCAGCGGAAGACGACGTTCGTGAGGAACTTACGGCTACGGTCACCCTGGGCGAGTACGACGCAGACCGCGTCCGGTCGTTTTTCGATGTGACGGACACCGAACTCGCTGCGACAGCCGGCGACCTTCCCGACGCCGTTCGGGAGCGTGTCGCGCTGTTACCGGTCGAGAAGTAACGGCAGTATTTTTGCTGACGGGCGTGTTAACTTCACGCATGAACTCACAGCTGACGGCACGGAAGCGGGCCAGCAAGCGCGCCCGCCGGACCGAGGCGACAGTTGACGAGCGCGAACAGCCGTGACCGCGCTGGAGGCGCCGCTGTCCATCGGTGGCATTGCGGTCCCCAACCGGCTGTATCGCGCACCGGTACTGGAGTGTGCAGGTAACGGTGAGACCGCCGTCGACACACTCATCGACGAACTCGAACCGACGGCAGCCTCCGGTGTCGGCCTCCTCTTCCAGGGGGCAAGCATCGTCACCGACCGCGGCGGCTGCGCCGCGCCGAACATGACGCGGGTCCACGACCCGGCGTTCGTCGAGCGCCTTGAACGGCTGACCGGGACGATTCATGACCACGGCGGTCGCATCTTCCTCCAACTGGCCCACGGCGGCCTCCGGAGCATGGCGACGTGGCACGCCGAGTACCGCCGCCAGCACCCGGACCAGCGCCAGCTCGCCGTTAGTCGTCCCCCCTGGCAGCTCCGGATGCTTGACCGGCTTGGCCTGATTTCGCTCCAGCCGGATGTCCTCTCGACAGAGGAGGTGTGGGCCTTGGCCGAGCAGTTCGGGCGCTGTGCCGGCTACGCCGTCGACGCGGGCTATGACGGCATCCACCTTTCTGCGGCGAACATGAGCCTGATCCAGCAGTTCCTCTCGCCGTTTTACAACCATCGGAACGACGAGTTCCGGGACGGTGTCCGCTTCCTCGAAGCAATCCACGACGCCGTTCGGGAACACGCTGGCGACGTGCCGCTGGTCACGAAGGTCCCAGCTGAGACCGCTGCGCCGAGTTTCGTTCGACGGCATCTCACTCGGAGGGATGGTGTGGCTATTGCGACGCGAGCAGCGGCCATCGGCTATGACGGTCTTGTGCCGGTCGAAGTGTCCCCGTTCTGGGATATGAGCATTGTCCGTGGTGCGTTTCCGGACCGGGCCTGGGACGCGAGTGACCTGCAGGACGACTACGCAGCGGTCTTCGGCGGACGCCGACGAGCGCGTGCCGTTCAGTTGCTTAATCGCCTGCAGGCCCGCCGTTTCAGCCGCGACCCAGGCTGGAACGCCGACTTCTGCCGAGCGGTGCGCGAGCGCGTGGACGTGCCGGTTTTGCTGGAGGGCGGTCTTCGAACGCGTGCCGACTGTGACCGGTATCTCGGAGCGACTGGAGCGACCACCGCCGCTGACGCGGTCGGGATGGCCCGCCCGTTCTACGCCGAACCGCGACTCGGCGCACGCCTGCTCGACGGCGCAGACGCGCTGTGTGAGAGCTGTAACAACTGTACCGTCCCGCAGGTCACCGGCGAACCGGGCCGCTGTCGAACGCCGGCTATCGTCCGCGAACAGGCCCGGCTCCGGCGGGATGGTGCCTACGAGCGAACTGAGTGACCGGCCTTCGATACCGCCGCCACCGTCACTGAGCCGATACAAAGGCTCATACGCGCTCGGTCCCGAACGAGTGCCGATGACTACAGGGATTTCGTCCGAACGCGTCGAGCTGTCCGTCGACGGCGAGGACGTTGACATTCACTACCGGACCGGTGGCGAGGGGCCGCCGATGGTGTTTCTCCACGGTATCGGGCTGGACGCCGCGACCGTCTCGTGGCGACACGCGCTGCCCGCACTCGCGCCGGAGCGAACGGTGTATGCGCTTGACCTGCCGGGCCATGGCGACAGTGACAAGCCCGACCGCACGTACACGACCGACTACTATCTTGAGACGCTCTCCGAGTTTCTCGATGTGCTCGCCATCGAGGAACCCGCGCTAGCTGGCCTCTCGATGGGCGGCGCAGTTGCGCTCGGCCACGCGCTTGACGGCGGCCCCGTTGAACGGCTGGTGTTAGTCGACAGCTACGGGCTGGGGGCTGACGCCTACTGGCGAACGGCGGCCAGCAGTGTCTTGCAGACGCCGATACTCGGCAATATGCTCTGGCAGGGCGTGGGGTCGTCCCAATCAGCTATCCGGAACAGTCTCCGAAGCATGGGTCCCGGCGAGCCACCTCAGCAACTGGTCGAAGATGTCGATAGCGCTGTTGACCGACAGACTGTCCGGGCGATGCGGCGCTGGCAGCGCAGTGAGTTCCGGTGGTCTGGCTTCCGGACTGACTACTCCGACCGGTTAGCAGAACTAGACGTGCCGACGATGCTGATTCACGGGGCCGTCGACCCACTGCTGCCCCGTCGATGGTCCGAGCAGGCTGCTGGGACAGTCACTGACAGCACGCTGAAAATCTTCGAGAACTGCGGACACTGTCCGCCGCGGGAACATCCCGACCGTTTCAACCGGGCCGTTCGAACGTTCTGCTGACTATTCTGGCAGGTCGTCGATGAGGACGACCGCTTCGCCGTCGATGACAACTTCGTCGTCTACGAGGACCCGCGTGGTCAGCCGGTACTGCTCGTCGCCGAGGTCCTCAACAATCTCACACTCGGCGGTGAGGCGGTCGCCGATACGGACTGGGTTGTGGAACTCCAGATCCTGTGAGAGGTAGATCGTCAGCCCTGGCAGGCGTGCCAGCGCTGCGCTGATGAGGCTTCCGACGAGCGTCCCGTGGGCGATACGGCCGCGGAAGCGCGTCTGCTCCGCAAACTCGTCGTCAAGATGGAGCGGGTTCGTGTCACCGCTCGCGGCGGCGAACTGCTGCACGTCGTGCTCCGAGATCGTTTTCGTGAAATCGACGTGGTCGCCGACGCCGAGGCGGCCCGGGTGCTCCTCGGAGATCGAGACGTGCCATTCTGGGAGGTCTTCATCCGGTTCGATACGTTCTGCGGGCGTTACGCCGTTTTCCTCCTCCTGCTGGACGCCGAACGCGGCGAACGCTGCCCGGTTAGCTGCGACGACGCTGTTGAACATATGTGACGATGTTTCAGTCCATGTGTCTAACAGCGGGTTTCGTGGCGATTCAGAACTCATCTGTTCTGGTAATTTATTGGTCGGAGTATTAAACCTTGGTGTTAGTTTCGCTTCAGCTGTCGGTATACGCCGTCTAACGGGCGTCAGACGCGTATTTGGGGTTCCAGTTATCGATGCTGCAGGGCGTAGCACGCCCATCGACGCCCCTTAACCGCTAATACCATTCTCTACCATTCAATGGTACTCAATGGTTTTCTGCGGAAGGTTTATATTGTTGAGGAGAGTACATGTAGATGACCGATGGCCGACGAGGATGATGGCCTGATGTGGCCTCCGATGTTCAAGGGGATGCAACAGGCGAGCGAGAATGCGATGGAACAGCAACAGCAGCTGATGAAACAGATGTTCGCCAGCGGTGGCATGCCGAGCTTCGATATGAATCAGCTCGGTGCTATGAGCCAGATGGCGACGTTCAAGACCCGCGTGCAAAGCGGGGGTCGGATCAGTATTCCCGATGCGGAGCGAGAGGCGCTGGGCATCGACGAAGGCGATATCGTTCAAGCCGTCGTCCTCCCGGTCACTAACAACAACAGCGAGTAATCCAACAATGGTAGACTACACAACCCCCGTCGCGACGGCGTTCGAGATGCAGCGCGCAACGATTGAACAGAGCCAGAAGGCGCTCGAACAGAGCGTTTCCTTCCAGCAAAACGTCAACAGCGCGGTTGTTGACAGCCTCGACACACAGGAGTCGGCGCAGCGCCGCGGTGTCGAGCTTCAGCAGACCGCGTTCCACAGCTACCTCGACGCGATGGCGTCGACGATGCCCGGCATGACCGAAACTGTCGAGCAGATCCGCGAGACCGTCGACGAGCAGTTCGACTTCCTGCTCGAAAACCACGCCGAAGTCTTCGACAACATGGAAACCGAACTCGAAGAGGGCGTCGACACCTACGACGAGATGACTGACGAGTACGTCACGGCTGTCAACGATCAGGTCGACATGCTCGTCGAGGCCCACGAGGAACTCGAAGCCCAATCCGTCGAGGCCGCCGAACAGTTCGGCGAGCAAATTGAAGAAGTGCAGGAGCAAGTCGAGGAGATTCAGGAGCAGGTCGAGGAAGTGCAGGCCGAAGCCGCCGACGCTGTCGACGTCGAAGCGTAAGTACGACAGTCGGTTTTTTTGTGCGCCCGCCGCCGAGGTACTATTATGAGTAATACAAACAACATTCAGGAGGAATGGACGGAGATGGTTGAGGAGATGAACAATGCGGTCGCTGACTCGATGGAGCAGAACATGAAGGCCCAGGCGGCCTTCGTGGAGTCGTGGGCCGATGCCGTCGAGGATACAATCCCGGAGCAAGAGAACCTTGCCGATGGGATGGACGGCTACAACCGCGCCTACGAGGAATGGATGGACGCCGCCGAGCAGATGGTCGAACGCTCGACCGACGCCGCACAGGGCGAAGACGTCGACCCGGCCGAGTTCCGTGATATCTGGCTGCAGTCCGCAAACGAGGCGTTCAAGCACGTTATGGGCACCTCGGCGTTTGCGGCCGCCAACGGCCAGCTCGTCGAGTCGATGATGGAGATGCAACAGGAAGCGGACGACCTGAGCCAGGACACACTGGAACAGCTCGGCTTCCCAACGCGCAACGACGTTGACGAAATCGCTGAGCGGCTTATCGAGCTTGAGCGTCGCCAGCACGCGGTCGAACAGAAGCTTGACCGCGTTCTCGAACACCTAGAAGAATAACCATGTCCAGCAACCCCTTCAATCCGTTCGAGGCCGCGCTCAACTGGCAGCGAAAGACGCTGGAGAACATGACTGATGCCGCCGAGACCAGTCAGGTCGCCGACGAGCGACTGGAGCTGATGGAGTCCGTCGACGTCGGCCAGACGCCCAGTAACGTCGTCTACGAGGAGAATAAGCTCGAACTCCTCCACTACGACGCCGAAGCCGCCGGCATCGAGGTGCCCGACGAGGAGAAGGAAGACGTGCCGATACTCATCGTTTACGCGCTCATCAACCGGCCGTACATCCTCGACCTGCAGGAAGAGCGGTCGGTCGTCCGACGCCTGCTTGAGGCGGGCCACGACGTGTATCTCATCGACTGGAACGAGCCGTCGCGGCTTGACCAGCACCTCACCCTCGACGACTACGTCAACCGCTACATGGACAACTGCGTCGACGTGGTCTGCGACCGCTCCGGGCAGGACGCGATCAACATCCTCGGCTACTGTATGGGCGGCACGATGTCGGTGATGTACACCGCACTCCACAAGGAGAAAGTCAACACCCTGGGCCTGATGGCTGCCGGGCTGTGCTTCGACCACACCGGCGGTGTCCTCGAAGAGTGGGGCTCAGAGGAGTACTACTCCCCGCAGGATGTCGTCGACACGTTCGGCAACGTCCCCGCGGATATGCTCGACATTGGCTTCGCGCTGATGGACCCGGTCGAGAACTACGTCACGAAGTACATCCGGTTCGCGGAGAACATGGAAAACGAGGGCTTCGTCGAGAACTTCGGCCGGATGGAGCAGTGGCTCGGTGACGGTATCGACGTCGCCGGCGAGGCCTACGTTCAGTTCCTCGAAGACGTGTATCAGGACAACAAACTCTATCGGAACGAACTGGAACTCGACGGCAAGCACGTCGACCTGGACAACATCGACATGCCTGTCCTCCAGCTCATGGGTGAGTACGACCACCTCATCCCGCCGGAGGCCTCCAAGCCGTTCAATGAGGTCATCGCCAGCGACGACACGCGCACCATCGAGTTCTCGACGGGCCACATCGGCCTCTCGGTCTCGTCGTCGACCCACGCCGACCTCTGGCCCGAGGTCGCCGAGTGGTACTCGGAGCGCAGCACGGGGGGCGAGGAAGTCGATATTGAGGTCGAATCTCCCGAAGTGGCTGCAGACGACGCGGCGGACCAGTCGGAACTCACCGATATCGACGTTGACGCGACTGACGACGTCGATACCGATGCTACCGAGGATGAAGACGATGCAAACGACGAATCAGCCGATGTCGACAGCGTCTCCGGTATCGGCCCGACCTACGCTGACCGACTCCACGACGCTGGCGTCCACAGCGTTGCGGACCTGGCTGACTACGACGCGGCCGAACTGGCCGATATCGCTGAGACCACCGAGTCCCGTGCGCAGGACTGGCTCGACCAGCTGTAATCCGGCGCTGTTTTTCTGTTTCCCGCTGCACGGCTAGTCATGCGCGTTTCCGTTATTGGCGGCTCGACAGTCACCGACGAACAGTACCAGCAGGCACGCGAGGTCGGGCGACGACTCGGTGAGCATGGCCACGATATCGTCTGTGGCGGCCTCACCGGCGTGATGGAGGCGGCCTGTCGGGGTGCAAGCGAGGCCGGCGGTCACACTGTCGGTATCCTCCCTGGCGAGCGCCGGGCCGCCGCAAACGACTACGTCCAGACCGCCATTGCGACGGGACTCGGAAACGCCCGCAACGCTCTCGTCGTAATGAACGGCGCGGCCGTTATTGCCGTTGACGGCGGCACTGGGACGCTCTCAGAACTCGGCCATGCCCTCGACATAGGCCGACCGGTTGCCGGGCTCGGAACACACCGCCTCGATAGCCCGGTGGCCGACGCCATCGAACACGTCGACACTCCCGCCGAGGCCGTCGAACACGTCGTGTCTGCCGTGCAGTAGCCGCCGTTTTAGTCGAGTAGCCGCCGCAGTACCGCCGCAACAACGAGGTTCCCAACGCCAAGCAGCCTGACCCGGCGACGGGCCCCATCCTGCGGCGTGAACTCAACCGACAGCACCCAGCGATAGCCCAGCCGCGCCAGCGACAGTAACAGCCCCGGAACGAGTAGATGGAGTACGCCCGCTAGTGCCGCTCCGATCCACAGTAGCTGCCGTTCGGTCCGTGTCAGGTCCATATTGAGTCAACGTGCTGCGCCGGTTTGACCGTGGCGTCTGCCTTCGAAATGTGTGTTCTGGGAGACCCTTCGAAAACCCAAATAGCGTCGTCACTGCCCCGGACTGAAAATGGAAAATATAGAACCGCGGTGATTGTCGCTCGAATCGACGAGTAGGGCAAACATCCGGCGCGCGAAGCGCGCCGGTTCAATCGCAGCGAGTGACTACCGCGCCGCGAAGCGGCGCGACAGGAACGAGCCGCGATTTTTCCCCACGTTTTTGCCTGAACGAGCGCCGCGAAGCGGCGCGAGTGAAGTGCAAAAAGTGGTTTTACATCATGCCGCCCATACCGCCGCCCATGCCGCCCATGCCGCCGCCCATTCCGCCGGGCGCGCCGCCTGGGCCGCCAGGTCCGCCTTCGTCCTCGTCGTCGTCGCCCTGGCCACCCTTGAGGTCGCCAGCAGCGATGACGTCATCGATGCGGAGGATCATGACGGCTGCTTCGGTTGCGCTTTCGACGGCTTGGGTCTTGACACGGAGGGGCTCGACGACGCCGTCCTCTTCCATGTCGACGACCTCACCGGTGTAGGCGTCAAGCCCGGAGGTGACTGCGCCACCGTCGTGCTTGCTGCGGAGGTCGACCAGCGAGTCGATCGGGTCGAGACCGGCGTTCTCCGCGAGGGTGCGCGGGATGACGTCGATGGCGTCGGCGAAGGCTTCGACGGCGAGCTGTTCGCGCCCACCAACTGAGTCAGCGTGGTCACGCAGGCCGAGTGCGAGCTGCGTCTCGGGGGCACCGCCGCCGGGCAGGACCTTGCCGTCCTCCAGCGTGGCGGCGACGACGCCGAGCGAGTCTTCGATGGCGCGCTCGACTTCGTCGACGACGTGTTCGGTGCCGCCGCGGAGAATCATCGTGACAGCGCGGGCGTCCTCGACGTCTTCGACGAAGATGCGCTCGTCGCCAGCGATGTCCTTCTGGGCAACGGAGCCGGCGAAGCCGAGGTCGTCGGCTTCGATGTCGTCGATGTTCGAGATGATGCGCGCGCCGGTCGAGCGCGAGAGCGCTTCGATGTCGGACTTCTTCGCGCGGCGAACAGCGAGGATGCCTTCCTGTGCGAGGTAGTGCTGGGCCATGTCGTCGATGCCCTTCTGGCAGAAGACGACGTCAGCACCGGCCTCGGCGAGCTGGTCGACCATTTCCTTGAGCTGTTCCTCTTCCTGGTCGAGGAACTGCTGGAGCTGGTCGGGGTCGGTGACGTTGACTTCGGTGTCGAGCTCCGTTTCCGGAACCTCGATGGCCGTGTCGAGCAGGGCCACGTCGGCGTCCTCGACGGCGAACGGCATGTTGTCGTGGACGCGTTCCTTGTCGACGATGACGCCTTCGACGAGTTCGGACTCATCGGTTGCGCCGCCGACGACGGTTTCGATCTGGATGTTGTCGGTGTCAACACTGCCGTCGTCGTCGACGACGGACTGTGCGGCGCGGACGACGAGCTCGGCGAGGACGTCCTTGGAGGACTCCGCGCCCTTGCCGGTCATCGCGGTCGCGGCGACCTTTTCGAGGGTCTCCGTGTCGTCGGCGTCGACGTCGATGGCGTTGTCTTCGAGGATTTCCTTGGCTTTCTCGGCGGCCTGGCGGTACCCCTGAGCCAGGATGCTGGCGTGGATGTCCTGGTCGAGGAGTTCCTCGGCCTTCGAGAGGAGTTCGCCGGCCATGACAACCGCCGTGGTCGTGCCGTCGCCCACTTCGTCTTCCTGGGTCTGGGCGACCTCGACGATCATGTTGGCGGCGGGGTGCTCGATGTCCATCTCATCAAGGATGGTGACGCCGTCGTTCGTGACGACGACTGAGCCCGAGTTGTCGACGAGCATCTTGTCCATGCCCTTCGGACCCAGAGTCGTCCGAACGGCCTCGGCGACGGCCGTCCCGGCCGTGATGTTCATCGACTGCGCGTCCTTTCCGGATGTCCGCTGGGACTCCTCGGAAAGTACAATCATGGGCTGGTTGCCCATCTGCTGTTGAGCCATAGTCAAACGATGATTGAATGTGATTCTATATAAATGCTGTGGTCACAACCGCCATATCGCCTTACTGCATGCCACACTCGACGGTGTGATACTACCTAACGTGGGTGGTTTATATACCCGCTCAGGAACGCTCAGCGGCCCATTCCGAACCGCCGGTGGCGCAACTCCGGCGTAATCTGGATGCGGGAGATGTCCTGTCCGGTCCGGTACCAGACGAACGCCGCCCTTGTGAACAGTTCACGACACTCGATGCGGACTTCCCGAGGATTGCCATCGGTCCGCTCGTGGATGTCTTCGATTGCGGCCCGGGTGAACAGGTCCGGGGCCTGTCCTTCGTAGGGTTCGTCTCGGAAGTACGCCAGCGAGCGGGCGGCGTACTCGGCTACGTCGTCCGGCGAAAACGGGTCGATACCCTCATAATATCGTAGTCGGGAGTCGAGTGTCCCGCGGATCTCCGCCACCCGCCGTTTCCCTTCCGGTGTGCCGGTGAGGAACAGCCGAACGCCGGCGTCACCGGCCACCTGCAGCGGCGACAGCAGGTCCGCCTCAAGCACCTCGATCTCGTCGACGACCAGCAGGAGCGTTTTCTCGTCCTCGCGCACGCGACGGACGATCTCGTGGACGGCGTCTTTCGCTTCAGCGGTCGCCCACGGAATCCCGTCGCGGACCTGCGAGTAGTTGCGCTGATCGATGGAGTAGCCCGCGGCGTAGGCGGCTGTCAGCACCGTCTGGTACAGTTTTCGGGGCGTCGTCTCGCGTGGGTTGTCCAGATGCGTGATGACAAAACCCTCGTGTTTCGAGAGGTCCCGCAGCACGATTTCGCGGAAGGCGGTCTTTCCGGTGCCGTAGGGACTCACTAACCCGATGTGCTGGTCCTGCAGGAGCCACGACGTGACCTGGTTCAGCATCTCGGTGTCGTGACGGACGTACAGCGGCTCGGGCATATGGTCCAGGCCGGCTTCCTCGGTAAACGGGAGGTCGGTCACGGTGTCGGCCGTGCCGCCCAGCGCCTCACCGAAGGCTAGCAGCCGCTGTTCGACCTCCTGTAGCTGGTCCAGTAGCACGCCGGCGGCGGCGCTCTCGGCACGTTCTTCGTCTTCGGACCGGAGCGATTCGAGTCGGTCCATTACCTCCGAGACCGACTGTCCCGCGCCGCTGGAACCCGGTTGCTCTGTGTCGTCCACCACGGCTATCTCTCTCAGCCTTACCCGTCCGGCGCGTTATATGTTACGCCCCGAATTTCGAGGAAGATACCGTGACCTGTCCGTCCTACCTAGAACGGCAGTGGAAACGGAACCGAGCCGTAGGCGTACCCTTCCATGCTGCCGTCCGGTCGAGCGCGGAACACGATAGTCGGCGAGTACCCCACGTCTGGCTGTTCGCCGTAGACCCGACGCCAGTCGTCGTCCGGGAAGGAACTGCAGTCCACCACGAGGACCGCACCGGGGTGGGCCGCTAGCTGGTCGCGTGTCTTCGCATCGCCGGACGCCTTCACCGCGCCGACGGCAGTGTCGACCTGCCGCCGGGACGGCGGCCGCGGGCGAGTGACCTCGACGAGTGTGTCTTCGACCCGGAAGTCGACGGAGTGTCCCGAGTCCAGTTCGACCTCGGGGGTGATGTCGTTGCCCGCGTCGACGAGCAGTTTGGCGACGTTGAACTCGCCCATCGTTGCCCGCATCCGCGACAGGTCAAAGCCCTCGCTGGTCCCGAGTTTGCTCGCCATCGTGTAGCGATAGTCGTCCAGTGCGCCGGTCGCGAGGAAGTCGTCGTAGAACGCCAGCCCGTTCGCTCGATCGGCGTCGGGGAAGCCGCCGGCGTGCTCCCGGAAGAACGTCCGTGTCGACTCCCGGCCGTCCTTGGAGAGAAACACGGGCAAGAAAAAGTGCGCCAGCGTCTCGTACTCGGTGAGCCACGGGTCTTCCACCTCCAACTGTGCGAACAGTTCACGCTGGACCCACTCGCTAATCTCGTCGGGCACCTCGTCGAACGTGTACTTCTCCGTCCGCCACAGCGTCTCCGGTGTCTCCGTATTTCCGACCCAGTACGCCCGCTGGCCGTTCCAGCAAAACAGCGCCAGGTCGCCGTTGTCCATCTCCAGTCGTCGCGCAGCCCACCCCTCCGGCGGGGCGAACCACGGCCCGTTCATCGTCGCACCGAAGGTGTTCTGCAACGGTGTCAGCAGGTCTGTCCGGACCCGCTTCTCGCTCCATCGCTCGTTCGACCGTCGCAGGCGTAAGGGACCAGCCACAGGGTCGTGTAGACGGTCAGTGGTCTTGGGCGTTCCGCCCTATCGGAACACCCCTGTTCGGCCCGCTCGACTGCTCTGTCGCCTGTATGGTGCGGTTTCTGGAACCACCGTTACATTGATAATCACTAGCAGCCAAGCTTTACCGTGGTAATCTATGTCGATGGGAGCGTACGACGACGACGAACACGAACGCCGTGAGCGCAAGAACAGCGAGGTCGAACTGTCGGAAGACGACGACCGGAGTACATACCACGGGAGCGTCGACTACGACGGTGACGAGTCGACAGAAGAGCTGCTCGACCAGTTCAAGCAGATTAACTCCGACTGACTGCGGTCGTTCTCGACCGGTAGCGCAATAGTCCGACAGAGACGGCTGTCACGGCAGTCACGGCTATCACATGGCCGACCAGCGCCGCGAGCAGCACCGGCTGGTCGAGCACGAATGGCACGAGCACGAGCTGGAGGACGCCAAAGCCCCATATCTCTAAGTCGGCCCGCATGAACACCCGTGCCGTCTCGGGGTCGAACCGGTAGCGAGCCGACCGCCACAGGCCCGTGACGCTGGCCCACCAGCCCGTCCCGATGCGGTAACTCACGTCCCAGAGGATGAGCAGCGTTAGATACACGACCAGTACCGGCGGCTCTGGCCCGAATAGCCGGCCCAGTAGCGGCATCGAGCTGACCTGTGGGTCGAAAACGAACAGATGGGTGAGTAGCGCGATGTACGCGAGGACGGACAACACGACTTCGACGTTCGAGGCGAACAGCAGTGCACGGTAGGTCGGCGGCACGTCGATACGCCGGATGAGCGTGCTGATGCGGAGCATCTCTGCGCTCCCGATGGTGGCGACGAACACGACGACCGTGCCAGCGATTGCGGCGCTCCAGACCTCGTAGTACCACGACAGGGCGATGATGGCGACCTCGAAGATGAGGAGCTGAATCGCCATCGCTGCCCACGTCGGCAGCCGGATTCCCGGCAGTGCGCCGATGATGCTCTCGTACACCCACGTCTCGCCGTACTCGGGACGGGCGCTATCCCCGCTCATCTGCCCGCACCACCCGTGGCCGCGGCCGCCCGTGCTGCGTTTCGACTCCGTGGCTCGCTGAGGGCTAGCTTGACCGCATCCCCGAACGATGTCGGGGCAACGGAGAACTGTGCCTGAGCGGCCTCGGTGTCCGCGACCACTGGCGTCTTCAGCCCGTGGATGAGCGGCCGGGCGACGCTCGATGGTACGTCGGTCAGTAGACCGACCCAGTACGCGGACAGCTTCGGCGTTAACACCGGTATCGGCACGATTTTCGGCTCGCCCGTGCCCATGATTCGCCCTGTCCGCCGAAGTATCTCCGCGTAGGTCAGTACCTCCGGCCCGCCGATTTCGTACGTTTCGCCGGCTGTTTCGGGTGTGTCGAGCACGTCGATGAGGTACACGATGACGTCGTCGATAGCGATGGGGTGGCAGTCGGTCCGGACCCAACGCGGCGTCACCAGCACTGGCAGCCGCGTCGCTAGCTCGCGTATCATTCGAAAGCTGGCCGAGCCCGCGCCGATGATGATGGCCGCCCGGAACGTCGTCAGGTCGGACGCTCCTTCTCGGAGAATAAACTCGACCTCACGGCGTGACCGGAGGTGCTTGGACAGCGTCTCGTCCTCCTCGCCGAGGCCGCCGAGGTAGACGACCCGGTCGACACCGGCCTCGTCAGCCGCCTGACGAAAGTTCCGCGCTGCCCGCCGGTCCCGCTCGGCGTAGTCGCTCCCGGCACGCATCGAATGGACCAGATAGTACGCGACGTCGACCCCCGCGAGGGCGGCGTCGAAACTGCCTGCGTCGAGTAGGTCACCCGCCGCCACGTCGATGCCGTCGGGCGGGTCGTACTCGCTCGGGTCGCGAACGAGCGCCCGGACGCTGTGGCCGGCCGCGAGGAGCGCCGGGACGAGATGGCTCCCGACGAACCCCGTCGCACCGGTCACGAGCACATGCATACCCTTCCTGCAGGACGGGAGGGGGTTAAAACCGTGGCCTGTTCGTGTCGCTCGTCAGGACTGTCGAACGAGCGGCTCGTACCAGTCGCGGTTGTCGCGATACCAGTCGATGAACTTCGCGACGCCCTCCCGGATGGTGTGGTCCGGATCGTAGCCGAGCAGTTCCTCGGCACGGTCGGTCGCAGCGTGGGTGTGTTCGGCGTCGGCGTCGTGGCGTTCCTCGTAGATCAGGTCGAGGTCCGGGTCGATCTGGTCGCGGATCTCCGTCGCGAGCGTCTTGATCTCGATGTTGTCCGTCGACCCGATGTTCACGGCCTTCCCGTCGGCGGCGTCCTCGTGGAGCAACGTCATGTTCGCGTCGATGACGTCCTCGATGTAGGTGAAATCTCGCGTTTGCGTGCCATCACCGTAGATAACCGGGGGCTCGCCGTTGTGACACCGGGAGACGAAGTTCGATATCGCCATGTTCGGGCGCATCCGGGGGCCGTAGACGGTGAAATAGCGAAGAGCTACGGTAGAGAGGTCGTACACCTCACTGTAAGCGCAGGCGTACCGCTCGGCGGCGAGCTTTGACGCGCCGTAGGGCGAAACAGGCGTCGTGGGGTGTTGCTCGTCGTAGGGCAGGTACTGTGGCTTCCCGTAGACGGAGGAGGAGGAAGCCATCACGAACCGTTCGATGCCCTCGTCACGGCAGGCATCGAGGAGGTTCAGCGTGCCGTCTACGTTGACCTCGTCGTACTTGCGGGGGTTCTTGACGCTCGGGCGGACGCCGGCCTGGGCGGCTTGATGGTAGACGTAGTCGGCGTCGGCGACGAGATCTGTGACCAGCTCCGCGTCACGTACGTCGCCCTCGATGAACTCGTAGCTCCCGTCGCTGTTCCGGGCGGCCTCCTGCCCGGCATCGACGTTGTGTTGCTTGATATCCAGATCGTAGAACGGGTCGCGGTTGTCCAGCACGATGACATCGTGGCCGTCGGCGGCGAACCGCTGTGCCAGGTGACCGCCGATGAACCCGGCACCCCCTGTGACCAGTATTTGCATTATTTGGATGGTACCCATCGGACGACAAAAGTATGCCGAGAGTTACTCGGCTGAACTGTTCGAAGGAGCTAGCTACCTTGAAGTGTATACAGTGCATAAAATTTGGATAATGGCCTCCAGAGCCTGCGACGGGTGCGATACGAACGTTTCGATAGCTGGCGGCATCGCCAACATCTGGTCGCAGGAGTCCAGACCGACCGAGGGCATCGTTCTCGAACTCGGCGACGGCACGGAGCATTTCCTCTGTTATGACTGCATCGACCAGTTGCCCGACGACCGGGACGTGACTGCAGCGGACGTGGCCGCACTCTAACGTCGTCACGTCTCCCGCTCGGATCTTGGCGTCCACTGCGTCACGCGCTCGTCGATTCTGAGATGGCCGTCGCGCCAGCGAACGTATGCCAATATCAGAAGCCCTCCGATGACAGCAAAGACAGTGAAGACGACCCCTTCTTCGCCGACCCATCGAGGTGGACCGACGATCTCGACGGCGAGCAGTTCGGGGGTTTGTTGTGAGTGGCCGAGACCGAACACCGCGCTTTGGGTAAAGTTGTACCAGACGTGAAAGCCGATCGGGAGCGCGAGGTCGCCGGTGAGTACGTACGCACCGCTCAAGACGAGTCCGGCGAGTAGGTAGTAGCCGTACTGGCTCGGGTGATCGATCTTCCCGCCGTGCAGGAAGGCGAAGACGAGCGCACTCAGGAGCACCGCGAGCCCGACCGCCGCCCACCGCGGGACCAGTTCATCTGTCCCCTCGGCGAGGTTTTTCAGCATCGCACCGCGGAAGACGACTTCCTCCCACGCCGACGCGAGGGCGACGTACGCGAAGACGACGCCCATCGCCGGCAGAAACGGGAGGTCCCCGGATCCCTCCGCGATCCCGACGACCGTGGCCCAGCCCGCACCGACAGCGACGGCGAGCGCGCCGGCGTTGATGACGGTCGCTATCGCGCCGCCGACGGCGAACGACTGCCACCAGCGGCGGTCGAGTGACAGGCCGTACTCGCCGACGGATCGACGGTCGAGGAGCCGAGCGCTGACGAACACTGTGGCGACGAGAATTGCCCCGATCCCGGCCGCTTCGATCGGTTCTCGGACAGGGTGTGCGAACCGGGCTCGAACGACGGACTGTAGCGCCGCGAGGGCCAGAAACGACAACACCGCCGGAAGCACTGCACGCAGCAGCGCTCTGACCCTCCTGTCTGCACTGTTCCAGACCGGCCAGCGGAGTCCCGAGGCGGCCCGCTCGGCCATGCTCGCGGTCGCTTGGCTGTCTCTTTGCTCCGGTGAATTCGGTGACATAGATGGACTGCCGGCCGGAGCAGACGTATCATCGCGGGCACCGCTTCCGGGTTGGAAGCCGGTGAGACTTTTTATTGTACTCCGCTCGCTGGATCGACTATGGACGCGGTCGGCGACGACGAACTGCTCGCGCTACTCGAAGACGAGTACGCGCGGGCCATCATCGCTGAACTCACCACCGGACCGATGTCTGTCTCTGAACTCTGTACGGCCTGCGAGATGTCTGATCCGACGGCGTACCGCCGCCTCGACCGACTGGAGGCCGCCGACCTTGTCGCCGAACGGCAGGCCGTCGACCCTGATGGCCATCACTACAAGCGCTACGTCGCGACCGTCGAGGACGTGACGGTCACGTTCGCCGACGGGACGTACGACATCGCTGTCACGCGGTCCTCGCAGGACCCGGCAGACCGATTCACTGACCTGTTTGAGGGGCTGTCCTGAGATGCTCGCGACACTACTACAGATACGCACGGGCTGGACCGATACGGGTATCGCGCTGGCCGTTATCGCGCTTTCGCTTGTCACAGTTGCACTCTCGGCCGCCATCGCCGTCGTCTTGATCCGTGGCTACCGCCGCGGCCCCGGCCGAACCGGCATGCTGACCCTCGCTGTCGGGCTTCTCCTCCTCACGACTGTCCCGGAAACCCTCCGTATCGTGCTCCCCACGGCCACTGCCGTCGGTACCGTCGGGCGCTCGCTCCTCGTGAGTGCCTGCGAACTGTCCGGACTCGGAACGATTCTCTGGACCGTTTACGGCGGTGAGTCGTCGTGACGGTGGCCCTCGACTTGCTTGCGCCGGATCTCGTCGCGGAACTCTCGCGGGCCCTGACAGCCGCTGTCGGACTGTTCGTCGCATCGCTGGCCTATCGCGGCTATCGGCGCAACGACGCGTCGAAGATGCGATGGCTCGCCGTTGGTATCGCGTCGCTGACTGCCGGCGTTTACGCCGCTGTCACCGTCGCTGACTGGGCGGGTGCCGGAGAAGGGGTCGTGTTACTCGTCAGGGGTCTCGTGACTGTCGCAGGGCTCTGTGCCGTGCTGTACGCGCTGCTCGTCGAGTGAGCGTCAATAAGAACAAGTGTCAGATACGGTCGCTGATCGACCGGAAATCTGCCTTAGTTGCGGACGACGTTCGTCGCGCGGGGGCCCTTGTCGGCCTGTTCGATGTCGAATTCGATTTCCTCGCCTTCTTCGAGGTCAGGGCCGCCAACGTCTTCCATGTGGAAGAAAACGTCATCGTCCGCGTCCTCAGTCGAGATGAAACCGTAACCGCCTGTGTCGTTGAAGAAATCAACCTTACCGTTTGCCATTGCAAATATACGTACAGGGGGTATATGTATAAGCGTTCCGAGAGTGCCAGTACCACGACCGTGTGGCTGTGAACACGACTCACGCTGTCGTCACGGATAGCTGCTGACGCACACCCGGCGACAAGAAAGGTTTAGGCCGCCTCGTCCGTTGCTTTCTCGCGTGTACCCCGCACGGATTACCGACGAGTTCCCGGCCCCGTCCTACCGGGGCAACCAGAAGCAGGCTCTGGCTGATATCCGTGCGGCCTTTGAGCGCGGCAAGGACGTTGTCCTCGTTCGCGCACCGACCGGTAGCGGCAAATCGTTGCTCGCTCGGGCCATCGCCGGGTGTGCCCGGACTGCCGGCGATGCCGCCGCTGAACAGGTCATCGACGCCTACTACACCACGCCACAGGTCTCGCAACTTGACGATGTGGCTGAGGACGCCCTGCTGGAGGACCTCTGTGTCATCCGCGGGAAGAACAACTACGACTGTATCCTCCCCGGTGAGACTGACACGCCGGTGAATCAGGCCCCGTGCGTGCGCGAACGGAAGTTCGATTGTCAGGTCAAGCACCGCTGCCCGTACTTCTCGGACCGTGCCATCGCCTCGAACCGGCGCATCGCTGCGATGACGCTGGCGTATTTTATGCAGACCGCTGGCAGCGACGTGTTCGGCAAGCGCGACGTGGTCGTCATCGACGAGGCCCACGGTCTGGGCGAATGGGCGGAGATGTACGCCACTATTGACCTCTCGCCGCAGTCCATCCCGATGTGGAACGATATCGACGTGCCTGACATCGACGGGCTAGACGAAGCCGTCGCCTTCACCGAGCGCGTTGAACATCTCGCCGAACGCCGCGTGAAGGAACTACGAAAGAAGGCGGAACTCACCGGTGAGGAAGTCGCCGAGCGGGACTCGTTGAACACGCTCCGGCAGGACCTCGGGTGGTTCCGCGAGGACTACACCGACACCGAGAGCGCGACCACGTGGGTCGTCGACCAGGCCGACGGCGAGCACGCACCGGTGACGATCAAGCCGATGAACCCGGAGCGATACCTCAAACACACCGTCTGGGACCGTGGCAATCGCTTTGCCCTGTTGTCGGCGACCATTCTCAACAAGGAAGCGTTCTGTGCTAACGTCGGTCTCGACCCGGATAACGTCGCACTCGTGGAAGTCGGCCACACCTTCCCCGTCGAGAACCGTCCGTTGTACAACGTCGCTCAGGGGAAGATGACCTACGAGCACCGCGACGACACGCTGCCGGACATCGCCCGCACTATCGTGCGTATCATGGCCCGGCACACGGACGAGAAGGGACTGATTCACTGCCACTCGTATGCTATTCAGGAGCAACTGAAGACCCTCCTTGACGACTTCGGCGTCGGCGCTCGCGTCCGCACCCACGACAAGGAGGGTCGAGACGGAGCGCTGTCCGCCTGGAAGCGCAGCGACAACCCCGACGTGTTCCTTTCGGTGAAGATGGAGGAAGCCCTCGACTTGGAGGGCGACCTCTGTCGCTGGCAGGTGCTGTGCAAGGCTCCCTACCCCAACACTCGCGATTCCCGCGTCGCCCAACGGCTCGAAGACGACCAGTGGGGCTGGTACTACCGGACTGCGCTGCGGACGGTCATTCAGGCCTGTGGCCGTGTCGTCCGTGCGCCTGACGACTACGGCGCGACCTACCTCGCGGACTCGTCGCTGCTTGACCTGTTCGAGCGCGCGGAACACGACATGCCCGACTGGTTCCGTGCCCAGGTCGATCGCCTTTCCGAGCCCGATCTGCCGCGGTTCGCGCCGGACCAGGCGCTCTCGGCGCTCAGCTCGGGCACGAAACGCCGGCACGACCGCTCGCGGTCGCGGTCCGGGAACGGAAATCACCCGCTTTCGGACGTGTGGGACTAACGGCCACGCCGCCGACGCCCGGTAGACACGACCGATGTCTATCACGTGTTCGCTGGCGGAACTGTTCATCGTGGCCGGTGTGACCCTCGAATCCGGATGTTTCGACTAAACATAATTTTTTAATGACATCCACTAGACCAAACGGCATGGACGACCTCCCCGCGGATGCGGTCTATGACTTTCGGCGTCCCACGGATGTCGCGGTCTCTCCGGACGGCGAGTACGTTGCCATCGTCGTCTCCGAGGCCGCCCCTGCAGAAGACGAATTCCTCCAGTCTGTCTTCGTCGTGCCTACCGACGGCAGTCGCGACCCACATCGGTTGAGCCGTGCCTCAGGTGCCTGGAACGTCGAATGGTCGCCTGACGGGTCACAACTGGGTATGGTGATGGTTCGTGACGACGACCTGGTACTCCGCGTCGGTCGCGATAACGATGGCGAGCTTGGCGAATCGGACACTGAGACGGACGACGAGACGGCCGAGGCGAACGACCCTGGCGCCGACGATGGACCCAAACCGCAGGTCTGGGTGTACGACCTCGAACTGGGTGGTGACGCACGACAGGTGACCCAACAAGAACACGGCGTTCGTGACTTCGACTGGGGACCGGCGGGCGAACGGCTCGTCGTATCGGCGCGCGACCCGACGGACGAGGAACAGGCATACCTCGAACAGCGCCAGGAAAACGGCCCGATAGAAACTGAACGCCTCCAGCACAAGTTCGACGGCGAGGGCTGGCTCGATACGGTGACGACCTACCTGTTCGTCGTCGATGTCGACACACGCCAAGAGCACCGTCTCGACGACGCCCACGGCGGCGGGATATTCGAATCGATGTTCGGTCTCCAGCCCGCCTGGCACCCGACGGACGACCGAGTCGCCTTCTGTGCGTACCACGGCGAGAACGGCGACGATACGAACGTCTATGATGTTCACATCGCCGACATCGAGAGCGATGAGGTCGAACAGGTGACTTCAGGGGAGTACTCGGCGGTTGAACCGACCTGGAGTCCCGATGGCGAGCGCCTCGCGTTTGGTGCACAAAACCCCGAGAACCCGTACGTACCCGGTGACGTCTGCGTGGCCGAGGCCCCGGACGACTACCGCGTCGTCACCGCGGACCTCGACCGAACGATTAGCCGGCCTGGCGCACCGACGTGGGTAGACGATACGACACTGCTTGCGAGTATCGGTGACAAAGGGTGGACCAGATTCGTTCGCCTCGACGCGACGGGCGGCCACGAACGTGTCTTCGACCGACAGCGAAACGACGAAGCACACCGCCAGTTCGACGTCGGTGGCGGAACGGTCGCGGCAGTTCGAAGTCATTCTTCAGAGGGGGTGGATGTCTACGCAATGCCCGTCGACGGACTCGACGTCGATGATGACGGGCCAGACCCGCGGCGGCAACTCACTGCACTCAACGATGGCGTCCTTGCGGAGTATGCGCACCCGGAGACGACCCGGCTCACCGTCGAAAGTGACGATGGGATCGAGGTCGAATGTATCGCCCACCACTCCCCGGAGTTCGATCCGCTCGATCCGGACCCTCGTCCGACGCTGTTGTGGATCCACGGTGGCCCGATGGCCTACGACGAGCCGAATTTCGATCTCAGTACGAGCTTCTGGACGACGCGCGGGTATCTCGTCTTGCACGTCAATTACCGGGGCTCGACCTCTTACGGTCGGTCGTTCTGTGAATCGTTACGTGGAGCCTGGAACGGCGTCGAGGTTGAGGACCTGCTCGCAGGCGTCGACGCAGTGGTTGAGCGCGGTTGGGCGGACCCCGACCGACTCTTCGCTGGTGGGTTCTCCCAGGGCGCTGTCAACACTGCATATCTCGTTACCCGCACTGACCGATTCGCCGCAGGTCTCGCCGAACATGGCATCTACGATATGCGCTCGGTGTTCGGTACCGACGACTCCCACAAGTGGTTCGAACACGATTACGGCGTCCCCTGGGAGAACCCCGATGCGTACGAGGCGGCTTCGTCGATTACCGAAGTCGACGACATCGAGACCCCGCTGCTTCTCACCGCCGGTGGAGAGGACTGGCGCTGTCCGCCGACCCAGTCCGAGCAACTGTACCGTTCGCTCAAGAAACGTGACGTCGATTCGAAGCTCGTCGTCTACCCCGACGAACACCACAACGTCGGTGACCCAGACCGGGCGATACACCGCCTCGAAACGCTTGATGAATGGGTTGCCCGATTCGACCCCGGTCGGGAGGGAGGCGGTGCCGCGACCGAAGATTCGGCTAGCGACGCTCTGTGACCACCGACCCGGGCGCTTCCGTACCGTCCATCGGACACATCCGCTTTCGGACGTGTGGGACTAAAAGAAGGCGAAGGCTAATCCGTAGACCACTGACGACCCGACCATCAGGCCGACGAGGATTATGCTGATAATCTGCTGTCTGTTCATGCCCTCTTCTTGAGGACTCGCCTAATTAGGCGTTACGACCATTTGTTCGTCGTGCGTTACTTGCTCTCTATCCTGGACTGCTTGGCTAAAGACACCCTACCGTACCCGAGCGTCCACGACGACGTGGGCGACGCCTTCGCTGTACTCCTTGACGCGCCGGGTGTCCAGAACTTCGACATCCCGGTCGGCTTCGGCGGCAGCCGCTTCTAGCCGTTCTATCGGGCGGTCGAACACGAGCGAATCTGGTGTCGCTTCGTGCATGTGGAGGACGCCGCCGGGCGCGAGCGCGTCAAGCGCGCTGTCGAGGTACTCGTGTGCCTCGTAGTAGCCCATCACGACTCGGTCGGCGCGCCCCTCGCTGGCAAAGCCCGGCACGACATCTCGACAGTCAGCCCGATACGGGTGTACGCGCTCGTCCACGTCGTTCAGCATGACGTTCTCGACCAGAAAGCGAAACGCCGTGGGATTGCGCTCGACGGCGGTGACCTGTGCGCCGGCGCGAGCCATCGGGAGTGTGAAATAGCCGATGCCGGCGAACATGTCCAGTACGCGCTCGCCGCCCTCGCTCGCGGCTTCACCGCTCGCCCGTTCCGAGGGCCTGGTCCCCCGCTCCTCGCTGACGATTTCGCCCATCCGCGCCCGCTCGGCTTTGTTGCCGGGCGAAAACATCACTTCTGCGAGGTCCATCGCGTAGCGCGTGCCGTGTTCGGTGTGGACCGTCTCGGTGTCGCCGTCGCCGGCGATGACCTCGACGCTGGGTTCGCGATGCTCGCCGGAGATGCCGTGGCGGGCTAGCACCGTCTCGGCCTCGCCGTGAAGCGCCAACAGCGCGTCGCCGACTTCTGCTGGCCGGGGGCTGTCGCCGATGTCGACCAGCACGACGGAGCCAAGGACGGCCCAGGAACTCGGGGCGGCATCGATTTCCGCGTCGGTCCAGCCGCGCTCCCGGAGGTGGTCGTCGAGCGTTCGGAGGCGGCGCTTCCCGACCTGCCGGACGACCTCCCGGAACTGCGTCTCCTGTGGTGGGGCCGTCACCGGGACGGCGACGCTGTCCGCGGTCCACTCTGTCACACTTCTGGAGTCGTCGTAGACGCCCTCGGCTTGCAGGGACTCGATAGCGACCTGTGAGCGAGGTTTGTGGACAACGACGGCTAGCTGCTGGTCGTCCGCTGTCTCCGTGTCCTCACTCATCGGTATCCGCGTCGGCATCGGGGAGAATGTGCAACCCCGCATGACTCTTCAGCACCGGCACCTCGTCGGCGTCGGTGTCGAGATAGTCCGGTCGGGGGACGGTCTTGCTCTCGAAGGTCTCGGGATCAAGCACCTGGACGGCATTGGCGTCCTCGACGGCGACGAGAGTCGTCGTCTGGGCGTCCTCGCGGAACCCCAGCCGCCGGGCGTCGGGGGTCTCGCCGTCCTCGAAACTGGCTTCGTAGTCCTCGCCGGTCGCCAGACGGACGCCCTTGAGGTTCCCCTGGACCGAGCGGACCAGCACCGGCCCGTCGCCGTCCTCCGGGTCGATTACCTCGCCCTGTCGATAGCGGGGCAGGCGGACGGCGTAGGTCATCCGGTACAGCTCCTGACCATCCTCGTCCTCGGAGATGAGACGCCGCGAATCGGAGTACGAGCCGCCGAGCTGGGCGGTGATGCGCTTGGCGATGCCCAGCCCCATCTGATTGGTCGAGATCTTCATGTCCAGCCCGTCGTCGACGGACTTGGTCTCGGTAATGAATGCGTTGCGGTCGCCCGTTTCCTCACGGGCGGCGATGTACTCCTCCGCGATCTCCTCGGCGCGCTCTCGCTCGTCGTCGGTCGGATCGCGGCTGTCGGCCCGCACCTGCACGATACTGGCGAAGGAACCGCCGGCGATTTTCCCACAGCGCTTGCACGTCTGCCGGGAGATGCGAACGGGGACGGTGACCTCCTCGGTAACCGGCGTCTCGCGGATGACACCGGAGAACTCCGCGTGCATCCGGATGTTGTTCTTGTCGAGTTGCTCGGGAGCGACCTGCCAGGCGACCGACTGTGCGTCGACGTGGATACCCAGTGCTTCGCTGACCTGCTCGACGGCGATGTCCGTGTAGTCCTCTGCGCCGATGTCGACCCAGCGGTTCCCCTTGTGGACCGCGCCACACCGTGAACAGACCCGCACCTGAATCGTGTCGGGGGCGTCCACCAGGTCGAACTCCTCGAAGTAGCAGGCGTCACAGAGGACGTGCTCGGAGTTGCGCTGGCCGCCAGCACCCGCAAGCTCCGGGCGCTCGTCAGTGCCCTCCGGTATCTCGTCACCGCAGCGTGGACAGAACTCTCCCGACCGGCTCATTACTGGTCTTACTGTACTGACCCGTTTAAGCCGTGTGTTCCGCCACCGCGGTCGGCCGCCGCCGGCAGGCTCGGGACTGCTCTCAATTACTCGCCCGTGAGAGTTGGCGCTGCAACGTCGGCGTCGACGGCCTCACGCCAATCGTGTTCGGGCTCCCAGTCCAACAGCCCCTGTGCTTTCGCCGTCGAGAGCGCCGACTGATCGCCGTCCAGCTTACACTCCGCGGGACGCTCATTCCACTGCTCCTTGACGAGTTCAGCCGTCGGCCGGCCGACGTAGTTCTCGGCGGCGGCGACGTTGAACGCCTCGTGCCCGCCGAGGTCGGCATCGAGCGCTGCCGCGACGGCCGTCGCCACGTCGCGCACGTCGACATACGACCAGCAGTTACCCGCGCCGTCGGCGAGGTCGCCCGTGGCCACGTCCCGACAGTTGTACTCGCCGGGGTACTGAATCCACGACGGCCGTATCGAAGCAACGTCGACGCCGTCGCGCCGGGTGACCATCTTCGCCACCTCTTCGCCGGCGACCTTCGACGTGCCGTACGGGTCCTCCGGCGCGGTCGGATGGGATTCGTCTATCGGGAGATACGCCGGGAGCGGCGTTTCCTCGGCGAAGGCCAGCCCGTAGGCGCTCTCGGAGGACGCCCAGACGACGTCTGCGCCCGCACGACCTGCGGCGTCAATGACGTTGTACGTCGCCGAAACGTTAGTGTCGAACACTCGCGTGCCCGCGTGGCGCTCCGGTGCTGGCAACGCAGCCCAGTGGACGACGGCGTCCGGGTCGATCTCGCTAAAGAGGTCCCGGACCTCCACTCCTTCAGTCACGTCAACAGCCTTGAAATCAATGTGCTCCCGCGTCGGAATTTCCCAGCCGGGGTGGTCACGGTCCACGCAGACGACGTGATACTCACCGGCGAGGTGGTCGCAAATCCAGCGCCCGGAGCGTCCGCGCCCACCAGTGACGACGACTGTGTCGGTCATGCATCCGATTGTTGTCCGGAGAGTAAATGCGTGTGGACAGCTGCCCCGTTGACGGCTCCTCTGGCTCTGCCGTGTGGCGCTTTCCCACGATAGCGAGGTTTTAGAGTGTCGACCGTCTATCAAGGGTATGGAGTGGCAAACAGACTGGGGGCTCCGTGGCCGGATGGCCCTGACGATGTTCCTGCTGTTCGCGCTGTACATCGTCTTCCTTGGAGCGCTCACGCTGTATTTCAGCAATCTCGCACTCATCGTGGTTGTCATGGGACTGTTCCTCGGCGCACAGTTCTTCTTCAGCGACAAGCTCGCCCTGTACTCGATGGGGGCCCGGACGGTCGAACCGGAGGAGTATCCGGAACTCCACCGGACCGTCGACCGCCTGGCCCAGCAGGCCGACCTCCCGAAGCCGAAGGTCGCTGTCGCCGACTCGCGGGTGCCCAACGCCTTCGCCACCGGCCGGTCGAAGAGTAGCTCGGCCGTCTGCGTGACGACGGGCATCATGGACACGCTGGACCAGGACGAACTGGAGGGCGTCATCGCGCACGAACTGGCCCACATCAAGAACCGCGACGTGATGGTGATGACTATCGCGTCGTTCCTCTCGACTATCGCCTTCCTCATCGTCCGGTGGGGCTGGCTGTTCAGCGGCGGCCGCGAACGCGGCGGCCAGCAGGTGCCCGTCATCGTCGCCATCCTCATCTCGCTGGTCGTCTGGGTCATCTCGTTCCTCCTGATCCGGACGCTCAGCCGCTACCGCGAGTACGCCGCCGACCGCGGCGGCGCGATGATTACCGGCAAGCCCGCCGCCCTCGCGAACGCACTGATGAAAATCGACGGTCGGATGGACAAGGTCCCCAAGGAGGATATGCGCGACCAGGCGGAGATGAACGCCTTCTTCATCATCCCCATCAGCGTCGGCTGGATCGGGCGTCTGGCTAGCACTCACCCCTCGACCGAGAAACGCATCGACCGTCTACAGGACCTCGAACGCGAACTCGAAAGCCGCTAGCAATAGTTGGCTTTTTGACTGACAGGTATGAAGGAGTGTGCCGTCTCGCAGTAGCTACTGTATAGAGCCAGAAAGTCCCGCCCGTAAGCGGTTGGTCAATCCAGGCTGGGTGGGGCTTTCCGGCTGTTAGAACAGTTGTCCTTGTCTTCGGACACAACCACATCAACTAGTCGAGACGCAAACCACCTTGGTCCCGGGCCCATAGAGACTGTTATATGGGACTGCTCGACGGACTCAAAAGCGTTCTTGGGGTGAAAGCCGAGGCCGACGCAACACGGGATGCCGACCCCGACGACCTGTTCGGGATGAGTACCGCCTACATCACGATGGAGGCCGATCTGGGGTACGAACCGACCGGCGAGGCAGCGCTGTGTTTCGCCGATGTCGACAGTACGGACTTTCAGGATGCCATCGACGAGGTCGAATCCATTCTCGACGCCGGGATGGTCGAGACGGGAACGCGGGCGACATTCGAGACCGACGACCACGGCTATCAGTGGGTCGTGCTGCACGACGACGACTTCGAGGACCTGCTCACGTCGATCCACTTCGCGGCGGACACGCTCGTCGAGCGCCGCTACGGGTCCCGTCTGCTTGCGGCGCTGTTCTCGTTCGAGGACGCGCGCAGCGACCAGACCGTCTACTGGGTGTACTCCTTCCGCCGGGGCGCGTACTACCCGTTCGCGCCGGACCCACACGACAGCCACGAGCGCAACACCTCCGCGGAGTTCAAACTGGACAGCAACCTCAGTGACGAGATCACCGTCGAGGACGACAAGGAATACTGGTATCCGCTGTGGCCGGACCGCCCCGGCTACCACCCCTGGGAGTGAGATGGCTGACGACGGCGTCGCTGTCGGTGACCACATCCAGCCGACCAAGCCTGGCCGCGACAGCCGCGTCCCCGACAGTGTTTATCGCGTCGTCGGTACGGACGATGATTCCGTGACGCTGCTGGTAGTCGGCGATGCGGCCGGCCATCGGGTCTACACTGGTGAGGTGGTGACTGTCGCTCACGGGACCTCGACACGTTCGAGCCCGCCGAGAACCCGGACGCAAGTCGCTCATTTGCCACACGCATTCTCTCACAGCTTGCCGGCCTCCGGTGGTCGCTCTGGCTGTTTTGGCGCTCAATCCGCTCTCGGCCGATTTCCGGCACGACTGCGATTACGCTCCTCCTTGTCGGCGCGTTCGGCGAAGGGATAGTACCGGTGTCCGAGACGGTGCTGACTGGCCTCTTTTTGCTGGGCATGCTCCTACTCGTCTATCTCAGCCGAGCGGGTCCGGTCTGAGTCCGTTTCCACTGCACTCCGACTCCCCTCCCTATCTAAAGCTCCCGATTCTGTCCCGAACCGTACCGCTGCAGTCCCACACTTTCACTTTCACTCTGGTGTTAACGAGGCTTTATACCCCCGGACGCACAAGCCACGTCCATGTCCGCAAGTGAGGACCTCGAAGAGCTGCCGGGCGTCGGTCCGGCGACAGCAGAGAAACTCGAAGACAACGGCTACGACTCCTATCAGGGGATTGCAGTCGCCTCCCCCGGCGAACTGTCGAATACGGCCGACATCGGCGAATCGTCGGCGGCAGATATCATTCAGGCTGCCCGCGAAGCGGCCGACATCGGCGGGTTCGAAACTGGGTCGACGGTGCTCGAACGTCGAGAGCAGATTGGGAAGCTCTCCTGGGGCGTCGACGAGGTCGATGACCTGCTCGGCGGCGGCGTCGAAACCCAGTCCATCACCGAGGTGTACGGCGAGTTCGGGGCCGGGAAGTCCCAGGTAACGCACCAGCTCTCTGTCAACGTCCAGTTGCCGGCCGAACACGGCGGGCTGGAGGGCAGCGCTATCTTCGTCGACTCTGAGGATACGTTCCGACCCGAGCGTATCGAACAGATGGTAAAGGGCCTCGCCGACGAGGTACTGGCAGATACGATGGTCCTCCACGGCATCGTCGAGGAGGAGGCCGACGCAGATCCAACCGATGAGGACCTACTCGATGACCTCGTCGCCTCCGTGCTGGAGAAAATCCACGTCGCGAAGGCGTTCAACTCCAACCACCAGATCCTTCTGGCCGAGAAGGCACAGGAAATCGCCAGTGAGAGCCAGGAGGAGGAGTTCCCCGTTCGCCTGCTCGCCGTCGACTCACTGACCGCCCACTTCCGCGCTGAGTACGTCGGCCGTGGCGAACTTGCCGACCGCCAGCAGAAGCTCAACAAACACCTCCACGACCTGATGCGGGTCGGCGACCTCAACAACACCGCCGTCGTCGTCACGAACCAGGTCGCCTCCAACCCCGACTCCTTCTTCGGCGACCCGACCCAGCCCATCGGTGGCAACATCCTCGGCCACACCTCTACGTTCCGGATGTACCTCCGGAAGTCCAAGGGGAACAAGCGTATCGTCAAACTCGTCGACGCGCCGAACCTCCCGGACGGCGAGGGTGTCATGCGTGTCGAAGAGGACGGCCTGCTGAACGAGTAACCGGACCTAGCAGTAGCGACTATCGTTGACCCACGACTGCAGACCATTTTTGCGGCAGTCTCTGATACTTGCTACAGCCGTCATCCGGACTGGTATGTGTACTGGTCTCGCGACTCGAACCCCTTCGTTTCATCTCGAACCGACTCCTGTCTGGCGTCTTGCGGCCGTCAGACGCACCGTGGTGAATGTGAAACTTCAACACCCTAACCGCAAGACGGCGGTACATCTCCTGTCGAAACAGAGGGGTAGCAGTCGGGAACCGACAGACGGCTGTCCGGTCGTCGATGTTTTCTGGGGGGTAAACTGTCGACTGGAGATTTTAGTATCAAACCGTCGTTGCTCGGACGGTGCGAAAAGCAGGTAAGTGGCGGTAAACTTAGTCGCCTGCCTGGTCTGCCGTGCCTGTGTGTCGGCGCTCCAGTGCCTCGCTGTCAGTCCCCGGCAGATTTCATCCCGGTCTCTTCGAGGTCCGCACCGCCGACCGACGAGCGCAGGGCGTCCATCCCGTCGTCGCGGTCGATACCGAAGTTGTCCCGGTACAGTTCCTGTACGCGGTCGTACTCCTCGTCGCTGAGCGGCGGCGTGTCGGGCGCGCCGGCCCACTCGTCGATATCGGCGTTCGTCCGGAACGTCGGGGTGACCGACGCCACTTCGTCGTTGTAGAGGAGCCACTGGATGGCGGCCTGACCCATCGTCCGTGCCCCATCACGCTCGAGGAACCGGATCTCTTCGACCTTCTCCCAGCCGGTCTCGTACCACTCGCTCGGCCGGTGGGAGCGGTGGTCGCCCTTACCGAGTTCCGTCTCGGGGGTCACTTGCTCGTTCAGCAGGCCCGAGGAGTGTGGAACGCGAGCGAGCACCGACGTGTCGGCGTTCTGCTCGCGGATGGTGTCGATGAAGTGCTGACCGGGGGTCTGTTCGAAGAGGTTAAAGACGGTCTGGAGCGCGTCGAACTCGTTTGCGACCGCGGCGTCGCCCTCAGCGAGCCAGCCGATAGAGGGGCCAAGCGCCCAGCCGATGGCGTCGACCGTCCCCTCCTCGCGGAGTTCGTCGAGCGCTTCCAGCACGTCCTCGTCGACCTCGTCGACGTTGGCGTTGTGAAGCATCAGGAGCTCGACGTGGTCCATGCCGAGACGGTCGAGCGAGCGATCAACGGCAGTGTGCACCCACTCGGGCGTGACTTTCTTCGGGAGCTCGCCGTGACCAGCCTGTGGGTTGTTGTAGAAGTCGTAGCCGATTTTTGTCGAGACGGTAACTTCGTCGCGGTGTTCTGCCAGCGCCTCGCCGATGATCTCCTCGCTGTCGCCGTGGCCGTATACGTCGCCGGTATCGAAGAACGTCACGTCCTCGTCGAGCGCGTGCTGGACCATATCGATGGCATCGTCGCGAGTGCGGTCGCCCCACCAGTCCGTGCCGACGACCCAGGCACCGAACCCGACTTCTGAGACTTCGACGCCGGAGTTTCCGAGTGTCGCGTATTCCATACGCGTTTTAGCGGCGCTGTCCACTTAGCCGTCTTGGTTTGCGGTGTCGGACCGCGTCCGAATCCGGAGCTGCGGGGTCGCAATGTCGTCAAGCAACTCGACTGCGCCGTACTCCCGGCGGACCCACCAGTACAGCCCGGCTCCGCCGACGGCGAGCAGTGGAAGGGCGACGAGTCCCCCTTCGGGTCCGAACTCGCCGCCGGTCACCACCGTGGGACCAGTCGCATCGGTCGAGAGCAGGGCAACGCCCATCCGGAGGCCGCTGACGGGGAAGCCAAGCAGTGCCAGCGTGTAGTTCCAGGCGACGTGGAAGCCGCTGGCGACTCCGAGTCGACCAGTCAGGACGTAACACGCGCCGAGCAGGAGGCCGTAGAGGGTGATGTTGGTTACGCTGAGCAGCGACGCGCTGGGGTTCGTCCAGTGGAGGACGCCGAACAGTGCGCCCGTCAGTCCCGTTGCGGCGATGATTGCGCCCCGCTTGCCGACCCACCCGGCGAGCCCCTCAGCCGTGTTCGTCAGGAGATACCCACGGACGAGCACTTCCTCGGTAGTCGCCTGCACGAGGAAGAACGCCCCCAGAAGGAGGACGGCGACCAGCGGCCCGAACGCGGTCAGCGGGAGCGGCCCGCTATCGATGGTTGCGAGGGCGACGCTGACCTCGATGAAGCCGACGGCCATCTCGACGAGCAGGACGAGCGCGGGAAGCCCCACCCCGAGCGCGAGGCCGAAAGCCGCGTCGCGCCACCACTGGCGGTCGAATCCCAGCCCGTAATCCGGGAGCGTCCGCCGATCGAGCAGATAGCCGATCCCGACGGCGACGACGGTTCCGGCAGCAAAAATCGCGATCTGGCGCACGACAGCGACCGTCGGCGTCATGCGCACTACTGACGACACCACTGCGATTATCCCTGAGAGGAGGACGAGGCCGAACACGGCGAGAAACAGCCACAACGTAACCCGCCACGGCGCCCGCAGCCGGCGCTCCGCGGGATTGACAATGTAGCGCCGTATCTCCATAATGAAGTCCGACTTGACCATGTCGTGGTCTGGAACGGCGGCGTCTTAACTGTGGCTTGCTCGCTGTGACACTCGGTGTCGTGACACGGGTGTTACTGGGTGGGTTTCACGTAACGGAAACCCCTATCTGCCCGCGAAGCCACGTACTCGACATGACGAAGCGTCACGTGTCGCTGCCACCGCTCGCCGAGGAGGGGCTCAGGGCGTTCATCGACGAGGTCGACGAACGCCTCTCCGGCGACGAGGACACCTGCGATGTTGTCACTGACGTGCTGGTCGACCTCCACGGCGACCGGGACGCCTACGAGCGCTGGCAGGACGGCGCGGATATATCTCCGGCCGAGCGGGTCCGGCTCCAGGGCTATGACCCCTGTAACACGACCCTCGAAAGCGAGTACTACGCCGAGAAAGACGAGGAGCGGTTCAAACGCTCGAAGCATCTCCAGTGGCTCTGGCGGCAGTTCGACGCGACGCCGATGGCGGACAACGTCGAGTTCGCGCTCCGGTTCCGTCGGATGCTTGCCGACCATCTCTTCGAGTCCTGCGGCGAGGGCTGTCGCTTCTTCAAGGGCATCTCCTTTACCTACGGCCACAACATCGAGGTCGGCGACAACGTCGTCGTCCACGACGACGTCCATCTGGACGACCGCGGGAAACTCACAATCGGCGATCGCGTCTCTATCTCCGACGACACCCACGTCTACAGCCACGACCACGACGCCGTCGACCAGACCCACGTCGATAATTACCACACCATCATCGAAGACGACGTGCGCCTGACCTACGACTCGATGGTCCGGGCCGGTGTGAAGGTCGGCGAAAACGCCATTCTCGCGGCGAAGTCCATCGCCGGCAAGGATATCCCCGCCCATCACGTCGCTGCCGGCACACCGGCGAAGTCCCTGACTGTCAAGGACGGATGGGAGTCCGTCGCGGAGCCGATTGAGGGGGCCAACGTCGACCGCCGCGCCGAACGGCAACTGTCGACTGACTTGCCCGACAATCTGGAGCAGTTCGACGAGTTCCAGCGGGACCTCTCGCCGCCGGACCGCGAGTAGGCACCGACAGCACGTCTCCCTTCTCCGCAACCGAAGTCCTTTCTCGCAAACCGACCAACAATGGCTATGCGAAGTGTCGCAATCAACGTCGGAGCCAACACGAACGAGCCCGGCTTTCGCGGCCCGTTGTTTCCTGACGGCTCTTTCGAGTACATTCCGATTCCCGAGTCGAAACCGACCAGCGAGCCCGTGCCGACCTACGGCGACCTCGACCTGCGGACCGACGTGTCCGCAGTGGCCGACCAGCCGGTTCACTTCGACCCGGAGTTTCCGGAGGCCGGCGGCGAACGCTACACGTACGGCGACGAACACGGCGTGAAGGCGGGCCCGCTCTCGGACCTGTCGGCCGGTGACTATCTGTTTTTCTACGCGACGCTGTCGGTAGCTGATGAGTGTCCGGCCTGGGCGTCGCCGGAGTGGGGTGCCCACGTTATCGGTCACTTCCAGCTCGCCCGCGACGCGGTTTCGGGTGAGGAGTACCGCGATCTCCCGTCCGCGGAACAGGCCCAGTTTGCCTCGAACGCCCACGTGAAACGCGAGCCATTCGACGCTCGCGTTCTCATTCGCGGCAACGCCGATGAATCACGACTGTATGACACAGTGGTCCCGCTGTCGGCACCGAGCGGTGGCACCGACGCGAACGAACTGGTCACCGAACTGTCGTCCGACTCGGGGAAGGGGCCGTGGTGGCGACGGCCGATGCGGTTCGACGAGGCCGGTACGGAGCGACTGCTCGAACTGGCCGATAGCCACCCCAGCGCTATCGAACGCTGACGCAGCCGAATAAGTTATCACCGGTGAAAATAGAATGTGAAAGCATATGTCCAGACGGACTCAGATAGCTGATATGCGTCTCTCTAGTGGGGTCCCCGGATTCGACGAACTCATTGAGGGGGGGTTACTCCCGAATCGTCTTTACGTGGTCAGTGGCCCGCCGGGCAGCGGGAAGACAACCTTCTGTTCACAGTTCATTACACAGGGCGTCAAGGACGGCGAAACGTGCCTGTACGTGACGATGCACGAGACCAAGACGGAGTTGATGCAGGACATGGCCGGCTACGAGTTCGGCTTCGACCGGGCCATGCAGTCTGATGCCATCCAGTTTCTCAACCTCGTCACTGAGAGCGGGAAACGAACTATCACGCAGTTCGGCAGCGAGGGCGGCCTGACGAACCGACTCGTGGCCTATATCAAACAGAACGACATCCAGCGGGTCGTCATCGACTCGACGATGCTGTTACAGCACTTCATGGCCGATGTCGAAGACGAGATTACGGGCTTTCTTTCTGCGCTGAAACAGACTGACGCGACGACACTGCTCATTTCCGAGATGACCGACCCGTCCTCCTACAGCGACGAGCACTACCTCGCCCACGGCGTCGTCTTCTTCCATAACTTCCTCGAAAATGGGAGCATGACCCGCGGCGTTCAGGTCATCAAGATGCGGGGCACCGCTATCGACTGTGACATCCGCGAAATCTCCTTTTCTGATGCCGGACTGCAGGTTCACACTGACCGGAAAGTGGAGACATGAGTCGCTACGAGCGTGAGTTTGGCACCGACTGGGACACTCTCGACAAAGACGAGGCTACCGACCGGGCCTACGCCATCGGTGTCGCCGAGCGCCTCGGGGAGTACAACCGCGAGGAACTCGAAGCCATCTACGCCGAGATGAACTCGGCGTATCACAAGAGCATGGTCGAACTCGCGTACGACGAAGGGCGCAACGAAGCAAAGGAAGCGGCGGAGACGACCAACGCCGACCGGGACGCCCTCTGGGCTGACCTGATCAACGGTGAGAAGACGTACATCGACGAAGGAGAGGTGCCGACCGGCGGCCGTGACGGCCTGCCGTCGGCGCTCGATTCCTCGGAGCTGCTGGACAGGCAGTCAGTCGACAGCACTGACGCTGTCGACAGGCCGGACTTTCTCGACAGGTAGTCACTCTAATGCGTGTACTCTCTGATAGCGATAGCGCTGTTGCTCGCCTATGTAAAAACGAAGGAGACGGAAAATCCGTCCAGAGCTGGGGTGACTGCAGGCCGTTCCGGGCCGTTAGAAGGAGACTTGGTCCGGCCCGTCTTCGCCCATGCAGATCGGGTCGCGGTCGGAGTAACCCTTCCGGCCGATGGCCTTGCTCGAGACGCCCGAGAACGCCGCGAACTCGGCGTCTTCCGCGCTCTCGAAGGTTTCCGGGGCCGACCGGCTGAGCGCGTCGCCCAGCCGCTCAGTGCCGTTTGGCAGTTCGAGTTCCATGTCGCCGTCGCCCTCGATGATTTCTTCGGCTGAAACCGGGTAGTCGTACGATTGGAAGGCGTCCGTTGCGTTGCTTAGCATTCGCATATCTATCGAAAGTTCATGGTTCCTAATAAACCTTCACTATAGATAATCATAATATCCCTTAATGCGTATAAGGAACCCACGTTTCGTGTGCCCACAACTCATGATTCGACCAGAAGCGGCTTCCTGCTGGGGATTGTGTGAACCGTATGGTCGTCGCTGACTTACACGTACACACGACCCGCTCCGACGGGACACTCTCCTTCGACGAGATCCCGGCCGCTGCGAGACGAGCGGGCGTCGAGGTTGTCGCCGTCACGGACCACGACCGACTCCAGCCTGCACTCGACGGCCCCGTCACCCAGCGGGACGGCGTGACGCTGCTCCACGGTATCGAACTCCGCGTCGAAACCGAGACCCAGCGACTGGACTTGCTGGGCTACGGCGTTGACCCGACCGACGAACTCCGGACCGAATGTGCGCGCATCCAGCGGAACCGCCGCGAGCGCGGCGCGCGCATCATCGAGTGCGTCGAAGACCGCCTAGGCGTCTCGCTGCCGGTCGAACCGCGCGACGGCCTCGGTCGGCCACACATCGCCCGCGCAGTCGCCGAGGTGTCGGACCACACCTTCCAGTCCGCGTTTGACGAACTCATCGGCGACGACTGCCCCTGTTACGTCCCACGGGAAGTCCCGTCCTTCGAGCGCGGCTGTGCCGTTCTCTCAGACGCGTGCGGGCTGGTCGGCCTCGCGCACCCGTTCAGATACCCTGAGACGGCGGCTGCACTGTCGAAGTGTGCGCCGCTCGATGCTGTTGAACGGTGGTATCCCTACGGCCGGGCGGTTGACGACAGCCTCGTCGACGATGCTATCGAGCGATACGACCTCGTCCCGACGGGCGGCAGCGACGCCCACGGCGAGACGCTGGGTGACACCGGCCTGGATGCCGCCGCTTGGGACCGAGTCGAAACGGCGCTCAACGTCTGACAACCGGCAGACGGAACCCGAGGGTTCAATGTCGTTCGGGTATATAATTCAAGTATGCAGTGTCACTACTGCGACCGTGAAGCCGACATCGCCGTTGAGAACGACGGTGTCAAGGTCGGTGTCTGCAAGACACACTTCCGTGAACAGATGGCGGAACTGGAAGACGCTGACTGGCTTGAAGACCTCGACGAAGAACTCGATATCGACCGACGCGAGTGATCGACGCTCCGTTTCTCTGCTTCTGCCGTTGCGTGACTCCCGTGTCACCACTGTGGCTCGCCCTGACTAACCGTTAAGGACTGCCCGCCGTACATGGCAACTATGGAGAAAGTCAATATCGACGCCGTCGAATCGCGAATGGGGCCGGCGTCGGTCAAGCGGGCGCTCGCTGGACCGCTCGGCACCGACGACATCGCGCTGAACTACTACGAACTGGCACCGGGCGAGTCCTTCGGCTTCGGCTACCACCGCCACCCGGACCAAGAGGAAGTGTTTCTCGTTCAGTCAGGCACAGCGACGTTCGAGACGGAGGACGGCGACGTACGCGTTGGAGCGGGCGAGGCCATCCGCTTCGCTCCCGGCGAGTGGCAACGCGGGCACAACGAGGGCGACGAGCGCGTCGTTGCGCTCGCGCTCGGTGCACCACAGGAAATGGGCGACACGGATATGCTCCGGCACTGCGAGGACTGTGGCGGTCGCACGCACAACTACGTCGAGATGACGGACGACCGCGACGCGCTGGTGACACGCTGTGCGGAATGTGACGCCGAGACTGGTCGGTTCACCTGACCGGCAACAGTTCCCTCGGTGTGGTTAGTCGTCGGCAGCGGTGGTCGCACCGGTCACGCCACCCGCGTGACGCGCGGCGAACTCAGTGAAGTTTCCGAACAGTCGCTTGGCCTCGCAGGCGGCGCGGTAGTTCTCTTCGGTGACGCCGTCTAGTACCGTCTCGATACGCTCGTCGGCGAGCTGGTCGTCCTTGCCTTTCGTCACCGTCTCGGCCGTCTCGGGGTCGTACTCGGGGTGGAACTGTACCGAGAAGACGGGACCTTTCCGGAACCCGTGGACGCCGTAGTCGTTCTCGGCGAACGTGGTTGCGCCCGGTGGCACCTCGGCGACGCGGTCCGAATGCGTCGTGAAGACGGTGAAGGACTCGTCGACGCCATCGAGCAGTTCGTTCTCGCCGTCATGTTCGACCGTCCGGTAGCCGATCTCGTACTCCTCCATCGGCTCGACGGTGCCGCCGAGTGCGTGTGCGAGCAACTGGTGGCCGAAACAGACGCCCAGGAACGCGATGTCGCGGTCGATTGCCGCATCCACCCAGGATTCGAGGTCCCGAATCCAGGGCTCGTCCCAGTAGACGGACGCGCGGCTGCCGGTGACCAGACAGCCGTCGAACGCGAAGGTGTCGGGCAGTTCGCGCTCGGTCACGTCGTATTCCACAAGGTCGGCGTCGAGTTCCCGCCGGAAGTTCCGACGATTGTCGTCGCCGTCGTGGGCCGCGTTCAGCAGGGCGATTCGTGGCCTCATTACGAGTACGCAGCGGCTCAAATCGTAAAAACATGCGTACCGACGGCAGTGATTGCCGCTCACAGTGACGGGGACGCCGGCGTCGAAGTGCACGCGGGTACAGCGGCTCTTGGGAACGATTGAACTCTCAGAACGGTCTCGCTACGGGCCGCTGACGACTGCGATATGTATGTTACGTCTGGTCCGCTTCCGGGTTGTTCGTCCGCCGATAGGAGCCCACCATCTTCCACAGCGTGTCGTTGAAGTCGTCGTTGTTGGCTTCGCTCTCGATCTGCCGGTACAGGTTTTCCGAGACTTCGATACGGGGCATCAGGTGTGTATAGAGAGCGGGAGTAAATAAATCTCCGCTGACACGGAATCGAGTAAAAGCTTCAACGCGCCCCTCTAGGGGCCGTATAACCATTTGGCACCGAAAAAGACGAACCAGGCCATCCAGATGCAGAAGACGACCAGCCATGTCCCGTACTGGACCGTCGGGTCCGGGACCAGAACGTACGCCACGACAAGCAAAGCGGCGATGCTTGCCGCCGCGGCGGCGTCCCAGCGGTCCAGTGCGGGCGGTTCGACCATCTGGGGTTACTGCGAGATGCCGTAGGTGTCGTTGGCCCAGTCGTTGATGCCGGTGTCGTAGACCGCTTGCTCGCGTTCGATGGCGTCGATGCGCTCGCGGTCGGCGGCGTCGAGTTCCCAGTCGAACAGTTCGAGATTCTGCCGGACGTGTTCAGGCGAGGACGATTTGGGCAGCACCACCACGTCGTTCTCGACTGCCCACTTCAGGACGATCTGAGCGGGCGACCTGTCGTATTTCTCGCTCAGGTCCTGAATGACGTCGTCGGCGAACACCTCGGTCCGACCCAGCGGCGCGGCTGCCTCGACGACAGTGTCGGTGTCGCGACAGAACTCGACGACCTGGTCTTGGGTGTTCCAGGGGTGGTACTCGATCTGGTTGACGGCGATTGGCACGTCGGCGACGTGCTGGGCGGCCCCGAGCTGGTACGCGCTGAAGTTCGAGACGCCGACGTTGCGGACCTTCCCCTGGTCGTGCAGCGTCGCCATGGCGTTCATCGTCTCGCGGATGGAGGTCGCGGGGTTGGGCCAGTGGACGAGATACAGGTCGAGGTAGTCAGTCCCGAGGCGCTCGAGCGACGCCTCGCAGGCCTCGATGACGGATTCGTAGTCGAGATGTTTGGGCAGCACTTTCGACGTGAGGAACACGTCCTCGCGGTCGTAGTCAGCGAGAGCCTCGCCGATTTCGCTCTCGTTCTTGTAGCCCTCGGCGGTGTCGACGTGGGCGTAGCCTACATCGAGTCCGGCCCGAACGGACTCCTGAACCGTGTCGCCGTCGATGTCCCACGTCCCGACGCCGACCATCGGCAGTTCGTCGCCACTCGGGAGTGTCGCTGTTGGGGGTGTCACAGTACGTGTCTCACTCGCGGCGGTCAAAACCGTTTCGCGCTCGCCGCGGTACGGTACACACCCGGCCGTCTCTCACTCGGGGCTGGCGATGTCGACCGGTTCGCCGGTGTCTGCGCTTCTGGCCAGCGCGTCCATGGCGCGCATATTCCCCAGTGTCTCGGCCTGGTCGATGGGCGGCGTCTCCCCGTTCTCGACGGCGTCCGCGAACGCCTCGACCTGCAATTGATAGTGGTCGACCGGATCGAACGTTTCGGTGACCTCGCGGCCATCGACGCTGTAGGTCAGCGAGACGGACTGGTCGTGGGCCGGGCCGAAGCAGTTCGGCGCTTCGAGCCAGCCGTCATCGGCCTCGACCCGGTAGTGCTCCCGTCTCGGCCCGTCGAACCCACAGGAAATCGAGGCGACCCGTCCGTCGTCGTACGCGAGAACGCCGCTGAGGTTCGTGTCCACGCCGCTGTCCCGGGAATCCCGGGCATGGGCAAACGCCCGGTCCGGTTCGCCGAGGAAGCCCCGCGCCGCGCTAACGGCGTAACAGCCCACGTCCATCAGGCTCCCACCGGCCAGCTCCGGGTCTAGCCGGATGTTACTGGAGTCGTCAAGCGAGAACTTGAACGACGCGTCGACAGTGTGAACCTCGCCCAGTTCGTTTTCGACGATGTCCCTGGCCCGCCGGGTCCGCGGGTGGAACTGATACATGAACGCTTCCATTAGCGTGACGCCCTGTTCGGCACAGTAGTCGAAGAGGTCCACTGCCCCGGCCGTGTCGACGGTCAGTGGCTTTTCACAGAGCACGTCGAGCCCGTGGTCGGCGGCCCGTTGGCTCCACTCGGCATGGAGCGCGTTCGGAAGCGGGTTGTACACCGCGTCGATGTCCGCCTCGGCGAACATCGTCTCGTAGTCGCCGAAGGCACTGTCGATACCCAGCGTTTCGGCCACCTCGCTGGCACGATCTCGGCTTCTGGAGCTGATTGCCGCGACCGTGTGGTCCGATCTCTGGATACCCGGAATTACATCTTTGCGTGCGATTTTCGCCGTTGAAATGACCCCAAAGCGCATACCGATACCCGGCTCCCCGCTGATAAACAATTACCGACCTTTCGGCTCCGATTCGACGCTGACTCCCTGTTCGGATACGGCGGCCAGTTCGTCCGCTGGCGGCTCGCATCTGTCGGGCACGAGTTCGGCGGCAACCTCGCGTGCGCGTTCGAAGTGAGCCGTTGCACTGTCACACGCGGCTCCGGAAGTGTCTCGATTTGACTCGTCGCTGCCCTCACGTCGCTTCTGTCGCCCCGCTTCACGGTGTGTCTCGACCAGTTCGACAGCGATGTCTGCGAGCGCCTGCCGGAGCGACGCCCGGTCGCCGTCGAAGCGGCGGTCACGGCCCCAGTCCAGTTCGTACGCCGTCCGGTAGCGGTCGAGGGCGTCTTCCCAGTGTGTAGCCCGCGCTGCCGGGTCTGTCGTGGCTCTGGCCGCGCTCGCAGCCACCTGTGCCGCGTCGACCGGGGCTGACAGGAGTTCGGTGTATTCCACTTCGATTGCGTTTCGAGCGTCCGCGATGGTTTCTGTGGGCGGCTCTGGTGCCGTTACCGCCAGCGCTCGTTCGTATTCGGTCTTTGCCTGCGCGTACGCGTCCGCGGCCCGTTCGTATGCCCGGTTCTCCCATGCACGTCGGGCCGTGTCGCGGTACTCGTCGCCCGCGCTGACGTGGCGTCGGCGCTGACACGTGTCGATCCGTGCCTGCGTTGACTGGCGACGCTCTTCGATACTCGCTGCCGCCCCCTCCCCCAGTGCTTCGACTCGCTCTCGCCCGTTGTCGAGCGCTTCCTGTGCGGCCGTGATATGCGTGGCTGCCGTCTCGAGGTCTGTTGCCTCCAGTGCCGTCACAGCAGCCTCAACCTGCGACTCGGCCCGGTCAAGCTCGGTTAGCGTGCGCGTCCAGACTTGTGTGGCTTTGTCGACGAACTCCCGAACCGGCGTCAGGTCGCCCTTACATTCGAACGCCCAGCGGTCTTCGTCGACGGTAACGATTTCGAGTGTCGACGTGCGGAGCCCCGACGTACAGCGCACGGCCACGATGTCTTCGTAGGGGAGCGAGATTGTCCGGTCACCGTCGTCGTCGCCGACGACGAACACCACTCGGACGTTCGTTGCGAGCAGATACGCGCGGTAGTCGCCAGCCGGCGTGAGCGCCTCGTTGTTGCCCTTGGCAGCGACGACGCCGGACTGACCGTTGTACACAAGATATTGTGGCGTCTCTGTCTCCCGTACGTACTGCCCCAGCGGCTGCTGAAGCCGGCGCGTGCGTCCGAACAGCCCGTCCGTGTTCACTCGGTCGAATATCTCCGGTCGACCCGAGGAACGTATGTCGGTAACAGTTTCCACAGTCTACCCCGTTCGTGACAGTATATTCAAATATATCGTTGGAGAAATAAATCCTTTGGCCGACAACAGCGCTCAAGCCGGCTGGTTCGACCCCAGCCTTACACCGGTGTCAGTACGGCTGGCTTCGGTCCGTCGGCTGACGCTGCGGGCTCCCGCTCGTCAGGTCGGCGGTGCACTGCCGGCAGAACTGGTAGTCCTGCTCGTTCCTCGCCCCGCAGTGGGGACAGTCGATGGATGTAGTGCTGTCGTCGGTGGCGCTGCCACGGCGCGGTTCAGTATCGCCCTGACCGGTCGCACCGGCTGGGTCACCCCGGTGCCGGTACGCGTACAGCATAGTCAGGACGTGGAGCCCCACGAGAAGCGCGATTGCGCCGTAGAGCCACTCGCTCACCATCATATGTAACGATACGTGAACGTACTACTTGAGGGTTGTGCCGAGTTACCAATGGACGGCAATTTTGACGAGTTCGGAAGCATCCCCTGTGACTACTTGACGAGCAGACGGGTGCGCTGTGGGCTAGCGTTCAAATACGACCACGCAGCCACGGGAACCCATGCCCGTTCACACGCTCGGTGGTCCCTGATGGGTCGTCGAACGCTCGTGGCTGTCGCCCGTCCCAACGGGTGCTACGACTGCCGCATCGCACACTGGGGCGTCGACGCCGACCCCATTGCCCAGTCTCGGCCGCTCGGGAACGATTGGACGGCCGCTGCCGTCCTCGCGGCCCTTGATGCTACCTACGAGCAGCTAGTCCTGCTTGACGGATCGGTCCGGACCTACGCTGTCTGCTGGCTCGATCCGACGCTGTCGGACCTCAACGATATCGTCCTCGCCCGCGTTGCCGACCCGGATGCGTTCCGGACGTGGTGGGTCGAGCGCAAGGACGATGCCTGTCGCGCCCTCGACAGCGGAGGTTGCGACCCGGCAACTGTCCGGCGCGCCCTGCTTGCGTCGCTCCAAGACCGCACTTCGTCCGTGTACTGCCCCGACGACGCGTCCTTTTTACGCGGGGACCGCTAACCGCCACCCGTGACTGCCGTCGAGACGCTGACGTACCCCGACCCCGCCGACGCGCTGGATCTTGCGTCGCGTAACGCCGACCGCGGCGCGCTGGTGACACTCGTCGGCACCTGTACGGTCGAGTACGAGGGGCGAGCGGCTAGCTCGCTGGGGCTTGGCGACCGCCACGTCATGCTCAAGCCCGACGGGGCTGCGCTGGTCCACACCGACGAGGGCCAGCAGCCGGTGAACTGGCAGCCGCCGGGCTGTGAGCACAGCATCAGCGTCGACGACGGCTCGCTGGTTGTTCGTTCTACGCGTTCAACTCCGGAAGAATCGCTTGAAGTGACCTTTGAAACGGTCGCCCACGCCGCCGCCTTTGACGTGACCGATTCCAAGGACCTCGCGCTCACCGGAACGGAGGCCGACCTGAAAGACCGCATCCTCGACGAGCCGGGGCTGGTCGAGGCGGGCTTTACGCCGCTTGCGACAGAGCGGGAGACCCCCGCTGGTGCAGTCGACATCTACGGCGAGGACGCCGACGGCCGGACGACGATACTCGAACTCAAGCGCCGGCGCGTGGGACCCGACGCAGTCGGCCAACTGGGGCGGTACGTCGATGCGTTAGAACGCGACCTGCACGCCGATACCGAAGTCCGAGGTATCCTCGTCGCTCCGTCGGTGACCGACCGAGCGCGTCAGTTGCTCGCCGAGAAAGGGCTGGAGTTCGTCTCGCTGGAGCCGCCATGACCCTATTTTCTTCGCTTCCCTGGGTGCTGTCAGTCTTGCGCCCGTACTGACTGCCGCTGTCGTCACACAGCCGGATGACGCAGTTATCTGTCAACGGTAACCGTTCCATCGGTGTCGACGACCACACGGTAGCCGCTGTAGTCGAACGCCACGTGGCCGTTGGTGTTCGAATCAGCGATGCACGTCGTCAGTGCATCCGGATTGATACTGTCGGCCAGTGGGGGAAGCGTCTCGACCGGTCGTCTCTCCGCGGTCGCGACAGCGCGAACGACTGCCGTGATGATAGACTGGTCGGTGCCGTGGACTTCTATAACGGTTGGTGATTTTCCGGACACGGTTCTCTGACCTCACGTTGTATTTGTCTTATAGGTGTAAAGTTCAGTGTGGCTAGCATAGTAAACTCCGAAACACGATGTATGCCAACATTCTTCACAATCTGTCGACTACATTTATGTATGTCCCAACAGTCTGGTAATGGCCGGGTGGTCACCCGTGTGGAGTTTGCCCTCTCTGATGGGTCGTATCCCTTCGTATCGGTGTCTGAATCCGAATCGTGTTCAGTAATTCTCGAAAAATGTCTCCCCCAGACGGACGACACGTACGCCGAGTTTTTTTCTGTCGAGGGTGCTCGCCCCAGCCGTCTTGTCGAGCGCATCGAAGACGTCAACGGCGGTGAGGCGCGGGTGCTTGAACGCACCAGCGACGGTGGGCTCGTCGAAATCGACGTGCGAGATAACTGTCCCGTTGTCTCGCTTGCGGATGTCGGGGCGGTACCGCAGACCGTCCGGAGTGTCGATGGTGAAGGGACTGTCGTAGCTGATGTCCCGGGTCAAATCGAGACGGGGTCGGTTATCGATTCGTTCCTGACGGCCCATCCGGAGGCCGAACTCGCGGCGAAGAAACAGCGTGAGTCTATCGTCCCGCTGTTCGGGTTCCAGAACTATGCGTCCCACACCGAGTCACTGACCAACCGACAGCAGGAGGTTCTCGCGACGGCCCACGAAGCGGGATACTACAGTTGGCCCCGCGAGGCGACGGCCGCAGACCTGGCTGAACTCCTCGACATCTCGGAGCCAACGCTCCACAAGCATCTGCGGGCCGCCGAACAGAAACTCGTCGCGACCATGTTCGCCTGCCCGCATGAGGAACGGGCCGCTGACGGAGATAGCTGACTGCTGCTGTTATTCGAGTCGGTCCTGTAGCTTGGCGAGCGCGTTCATCGCCTCTATCGGTGTCATCGTCGCGACATCGAGCGAGGCCAACTGCTGTACCACTGATTCCCGGAACTCCTCCTCGACGGCGGCCCCGTTCGTCCGAAGCGTCTCCTGTGTGGGGCCGTCCGCTCCACCCTCTCTGGTCGAGGCCGACGCTGTTCCGTTCTCCGTCGGGCCAGTCGTCTCCGTGGCGGCGGAATCCGTGTCGGAGTCGGCCGTCTCGGCATCCGTCAGGAGGTCCCGCGACCGTTTAACAACGGATTCGGGGACGCCAGCCATGCTCGCCACCTCGACGCCGTAGGAGGCCGCCGCGGGACCGGGCGCGAGTTCGTGGTCGAAACGAACGTCGCCGTCCTCGCGGCTGGTCTCGAAGTGGCGGTTGGTTGCGCCGGGGAGCGCCGCGGCGACGGCGGTCAGGTCGTGATGGTGGGTCGCAAACAGCGTGTACGCGCCGACCTCGTCGTGGAGATGCTCCGTGACGGCGCGGGCGATAGCCAGCCCGTCGGCCGTCGACGTGCCGCGACCGACCTCGTCCAGCAGCACCAGCGAGTCGGCGGTCGCCGCGTCGAGAATCGTCGCCAGCTCGGTCATCTCGATCATGAACGTCGAGCGGCCCCCGGCGATGTCGTCGCTGGCTCCAACGCGGGTGAACACGCGGTCGAGAATCGGGAGAGCGGCCGCTTTTGCGGGAACGAAACTGCCCGACTGTGCGAGCAGGCAAATCAACGCGACCTGCCGCATATACGTCGACTTCCCACTCATGTTCGGCCCCGTGACGACGGCGAGGAAGGGCTGTATTTCGTCCGTGGCGACGCCGTCGTCGCTCCCGTCTCCGCTTGCTGGGACTGGCCCGCTCCCCAGATGCGTATCATTAGGGATGAAGGCGTCCTCGGTCCGCTCGACGACCGGATGGCGGCCGGCGGTGATGTCGATGCCGTCGCTATCGATGGTGGGTCGGCAGTAGTCGTACTGCGCCGCGACCTCGGCGAACGAAACCAGTACGTCCAGTCGGGCGAGGCGGTCAGCCAGCGCCTGCACGCGCTCGGCCTCGTCGGCCACCTCGTCCCGGACCGCACAGAACAGGTCGTACTCTAGGTCGTCGGCCGCGCTCTCGGCCCGTAGAATCTCGTCCTCGCGCTCCTTGAGCTCCGGCGTGTAGTAGCGCTCGCTGTTTTTCAGCGTCTGGCGGCGCTGGTAATCGTCGGGAACGGCATCGAGGTTGGCGTTTGTCACCTCGATGTAGTAGCCGTGGACGGAGGTATGCCCGACCTTCAGCGAGTCGATGCCGGTCCGCTCGCGCTCGCTCGCTTCGAGGTCGTCGATCCACTCCTTGCCGGACTGTTCGGTCGAGCGAAGCCCGTCCAGTTCCGCGTCGTAGCCTTCGGGGATGACGCCGCCCTCGGTCACCTGCTGTGGCGGGTCCGGGCGGATCGCCGCCTCAATTTCCTCGCGAGTCTCGGCCAGCGGGTCCAGCGTCGCGTGCAGGTCCGCGAGCAGGCGAGCGTCGGCGTCGGCAAGGTGGTCCTTGATATCCGGCACGACCGACAGCGTGGCGGCCAGCGACCGGAGGTCACGGGCGTTCGCCCGACCACGGGAGACGCGTGAAATGAGCCGTTCGAGGTCGTACACCTCCGCGAGCAGGTCCGAGAGCGCCTCTCTGGTGGCGGGGTCACGCTGGAGTTCCGCGACCGCGCCGTGGCGGGCCTCAATGCGGTCAGCGTCGAGCAGCGGCCGGCGGAGCCAGTCGGTCAGTTTCCGCCGGCCCAGCGCACACGCCGTCTCGTCGACCGTGTCCACGAGCGTGCGGTTCTCGTGACCCCGGACCGAGCGCCGCTCGAACAGTTCGAGACTCTCGACGGCGACGGCGTCGAGCAGCATGTACTCCCGCGGGTCGTACCGCGTGAGGTGATTGAGATAGTCGAGCGTGCCGGCGGGGTCCACGTTCGCGTCGACCGGCTCGCCGTCGGGGCCGACTGCCCCGCTGCTGCCGCGGGTGTACTCCGCGTAGGCCAGCAGGCCGCCACACGCCCTGATTTCCGCGCCGCCGGCGAGCAGACGCTCCGGCGGGCCGAAGTACTGTCCCACCCGGTCCTCGGCGCGTTCTCTGGCGAAGGCATCCGCGTCGTAGCGCGTCACCAGACAGGCCGGCCCGAAGACGGCGTCCCGGTCCACGTCGACGTCCGGCCCGACGATGGCTTCGGCGGGCCCGAACCGGCTGAGTTCGTCGGCAACGGCGTTTTCGGAGCCGACGCTCGTGGCGTAGCAGTCGCCAGTCGAGACATCGAGCAGCGCCAACCCGTACCGCTCGCCGGCGGTCAGAGCCGCGACGTAGTTGTTGTCTGCCCCGCCCAGCAGTTCGCTCTCCGTGAGCGTGCCGGGGGTGACGATTCGCGTCACCGCGCGTTCGACCACGCCGCTGACCTCGTCGGGGTCCTCGACCTGGTCGGCGATGGCGACCCGATAGCCCGCGTCCAACAGCGTCTCGACGTAGGATTCGGCGTTGTCAATTGGGATGCCGGCCATCGGGTACTCACCGGTCGAATCCTCGCGCTGGGTCAACGTGATCTCACACAGGCGGGCGACCCGTTTCGCGGCCGCACAGAAGGCCTCGTAGAAGTCCCCAACCTGAAAGAGGACCAGCGCGTCGTCGTACTGCCGGCACAGCTCGTAGTACTGTGCCATCATCGGCGTCAGGTCCTCTTCGAGCTCGGCCATCTGCTCGGGCGGGCCAAGCGCAGCGTCCATACCGATGGGCAACAGCCGACACCTGATAGGCGCTCCGCTCTCCCTTGCCATGTGTGCAACGGCGACCAGCCACTAATTTTTATACCGTCCGGGAGACGTAGCCTGTATGTCACGTCGCGCCAACTACGCGCTCTGTGAGTTCCAGCAGCACCTCGGTCCGTCGGTGGACTCGCTTGACGTTCCCTGGGCTGAGTACACCGGGAATTCGACTGATCCGGTTTCTTTCGACATTCCCACCGAGTCACCAGCAGACCCGCACGTACAGATGCAGGTGTTCGATGTCGAAGATTTCAACCACGAAATCGTGGTCAACGGTGAGGCGCTGTCGGGGTTCGATATCGCGCCCGGCGAGGGGTGGCAGCTCTGGATGGATACGATTGCGCCCGAGCGACTCCACCTCGGCGAGAACACGATTCAGTTCCGGCGGAACATCGACTCGGCGGACGCTTTCGTCGTCGGGTCGGTTACGGTCCACTGGACTGAGCCCGTCGAATGAATATATAAACAGATCGACGCTGTTTCGGTGGGGCGTGCCAACAGCTACCACTACTAACGGACAGTCCCCCTTCAGTCGGGTGATTTCACCTGTTCTGGCCTGGGCAACCGGTGACCGGCGAGCGCCCTATAACCCCTACTTTTATATAGAACCACATACAATCTTCGCTTGATTATGAGCCAACGCCAGATGCAGGGCCAGCCGATGATCATCCTGGGAGAGGACTCCCAGCGGATGAAGGACAAGTCTGCACAGGAACACAACATCTCGGCCGCTCGCGCGGTCGCCGAGTCAGTACGCTCGACGCTCGGCCCGAAGGGGATGGACAAGATGCTCGTCTCCTCGATGGGCGACGTCACCGTCACGAACGACGGCGTCACCATCCTCTCGGAGATGGACATCGACAACCCGACAGCCTCGATGATTGTCGAGGTTGCCGAGACACAGGAAGACGAGGCCGGTGACGGTACCACCTCTGCTGTCGCCATCGCAGGCGAACTCCTCAAGAACGCCGAGGACCTCCTCGAACAGGACATTCACCCGACGGCGATCATCAAAGGGTTCAACATGGCCGCCACGCAGGCCAAGGACGAACTCGACGACATCGCTACGGAAGTCGACCCCGACGACGAGGAACTCCTGAAAAAGGTCGCCGAAACCTCGATGACGGGCAAGGGCGCGGAGCTCAACAAGGAGCTACTCGCCCAGATCATCGTCGACGCGGTCAACGCCGTGACCGTCGAGGCCGAGGACGGCTCCGTCATCGCCGACCTTGAGTACCTCAACATTGAGACCCAGACCGGCAGCTCCGCCGGGAACTCCGAGCTCCTCGAAGGCGCAGTCATCGACAAGGACCCGGTCCACGAGGAGATGGCAACCGAGGCAGAAGACGCCGATGTCCTCCTCGTCGACACGGCCATCGAACTCGACGAGACCGAAGTCGACGCGCAGCTCTCTGTCGACGACCCGAGCCAGCTCCAGAACTTCCTCGACAAGGAAGAAGAGCAGCTCAAGCAGATGGTCGACCAGATCGCGGACACCGGCGCTGATGTCGTCTTCTGCCAGAAGGGCATCGACGACATGGCCCAGCACTACCTCGCCGAGAAGGGTATTCTGGCCGTCCGCCGCGCCAAGAAATCCGACATCGAGTTCCTCAAAGAGGTTCTGGGTGCCCGCATCGTCTCCGATCTCGACTCCGCGACCGCGGAAGACCTCGGCCACGGCTCCGTCACCCGCGACGACGCCGAAGGCCTGTTCTACGTCGAAGGCAGCGGCGACGGGGCCCACGGTGTCACTCTCCTGCTCCGTGGCTCGACCGACCACGTCGTCGACGAACTCGAACGCGGCGTCACGGACGCGCTCGATGTCGTCGCGTCCACGGTCGCCAACGGCAGCGTCCTCGGTGGCGGCGGCGCACCCGAAGTCGAAGTCGCCCGCCGGCTCCGCGACTACGCCGACAGCGTCGAAGGCCGCGAACAGCTCGCTATCGAGTCCTTCGCCGACGCGCTGGAGATCATCCCGCGCACCCTCGCCGAGAACGCTGGTCTCGACAGCATCGACACGCTCGTCGACCTGCGCGCCGCTCACGAGGACGGCGATGTCAGCGCCGGCCTGAACGTCTTCTCTGGTGACGTCGAGAACACGCTCGATACCGGCGTCGTTGAGCCAGCCCACGCCAAGCGACAGGCGATTTCCTCGGCTGCAGAGGCCGCGAACCTGGTCCTCAAGATCGACGACATCATCGCTGCCGGCGAGCTTTCGACCTCCGGCGGCGACGAAGGCGGCCCCGGCGGCCCCGGTGGCGCCCCTGGCGGCATGGGCGGCATGGGTGGCGGCATGGGCGGCATGATGTAAGCGAGGGGCCGAACGAAGTGAGGGCCCTCGAATAGTGAGCGGGGAACAGAGCGGGACCGAAGGTCCCGCAGGCAGTCGGGCGGCATCGCCGCCCGACGACGAAGTGACCCGCGAGCACTGTAGTTGAGCAAAAGCAGACTTTCTGCACGAACACCCACGCAGTTCCGCTGGGCGTGTGTTGCTTCCGAACCGACCTGCAGATAATCGTTTCCTCAATTACAGGTCAGTGTCCCACAGCTACGGATATGCCGTGACACCGCCGATATCGAGACGTGAAACCGGAGAAACAGTTAGGTACGTCTCTGAGAAGTATCGACTGTCCCGGTCTGTTTGGTGGGACGGACTGGTGACAGCGGGTGGGGACCTCTCTTCGTTTTAGCGGGCAGTCGACAGCGTCCAACCGTCGCGCCAATCATTCAGGGCGTGTTGTTCGGTTTCGGTGGCGTCGGTCTTCGAACACCACGTCCGTCGTCCCTAGGTCGCTGTAGCGGAGAATTTCGGTCACCCGGTAGGTATCCGTTCCGTCGTCGACTGTGTACTGGAGCGCGTAGCTCCGGACGATGCCGTTGGGCGTTACGGTCGCCGAGAGGGAGACGTTAGTCACACCGTCGACGGGACGAGTGGCAACTGCGCTGTCGTCGGCCGACCCCGTTCCCTTGATGCGGTACAACGAAACCCCATACAGTTGCTTGATGACCTCGTCGCCGGGGCGGACGGATGTGATGTTAGTGGCGGAAAGCAACGCGATGAGACGCCCGTTGAACGTGGGTTCGAAGAACAGAGCGGCCCGGGGTGAGCGGGGCGGGCCACCGATACCGCGGCTGTCCGCGACCACTTCGGCTGATGTCGACCCGTTGACGGTCGTCCGCCTGAGCGCACGGCCGTCCCGCCAAGTGCTGTGGATCTCACGCGCTGTCACACTTTGTCCGGATATCGTTCGGGTGGCCGTGTACGACTCGTAGCCCGCGCTGATGCTGGCATGGGTCCGGACGCGCCTGTGCAGGCCGCTGCCGTTCATGACGGTTCTGGTGTGGTGAACCCGATAGGAGGTGTTTGAGAGCTGGCTGACGTGGGCGCGGCCGAGCGTGGTGGCGTTGATGACCTGGTCGCCGACAACGCCCGGGGCGCGTTGGGCCGGACTCGTCGGTGCGTCTGCCGTCGGGACTGGTGCTGGTGTCACCGTCTCTCTGGCGGCCGCGCCGTCCCCGAATAGACCGGCGCACCCGGCGCTCAGCAGACAGAGGCAGACCGCGGCAATCGCCACCCCGCGACGCATACAGGTGACTGGTCACGTGGTGATATAACCCCTGTGACGGCGGAGGGCTAAATATCGTTGAGTGTCAACATACTGTATGCAGACGCTGCTTCTCGGCGCGGACGCGGTTGAGGACCACGCGACGATGCCGGCAGTCATCGACGCGGTTGCCGCGGCCTTCGCCGCCGATGCTAGGGGGAACACCATCATGCCGGCCAAGTCCTACATCGACCTGCCGCAGTACAACGGCGACTTCAGGTCGATGCCGGCCTACGTCAACGCGGAGACGTGGGACGCCGCCGCAATCAAGTGGGTCAACGTCCATCTGGACAACCCCCGGGATCACGACCTGCCGACTGTCCTCGGGACGCTCATCTACTCGGACCCTGAGACGGCGTTCCCGCTGGCCGTGATGGACGGCACAGTCCTGACACGCCTGCGGACCGGAGCGGCGGCTGCCGTCGCGACCGACCACCTCGCCGTCGCCGACGCGGATTCACTTGGGTTGGTCGGGGCTGGCACGCAGGCCTACACGCAACTGGACGCTATTTCGTCGGTCCGAGACATCGAGACGGTGGTCGTCGCCGACCAGGATACGGAGAAACAGCAGGCGTTCGTCGACACGTTCACCGACCGGTTCGACGTGCGTGCGGGTTCCATTGCGGACGCCGCCGGCTGTGACGTGCTGTCGACGATTACGCCCGTCGAGTCGCCTATCGTCGACCGGGAGTGGCTCGGCGAGCGCACACACGTCAACGCCATCGGGGCCGACGCCGACGGCAAGCAGGAACACGACGAACGCACGCTGCTCGACGCGAAACTCGTCATCGACAATTACGAGCAGTGTACTCACTCCGGCGAAATCAACGTCCCGTGGGGCGAGGGTATCCTGACCGATACCGACCTCCACGGGGAACTCGGCGACATCGTCGCGGGCACGCTCTCGGGGCGGACAGGCGACGACGGAATCACGCTTTTCGATTCGACGGGGCTGGCTATTCAGGATGTCGCGGCTGCACACGTTGTCTATGAGAATGCAAGCGACGATGGCGACGGAACGGCGTTCTCACTCGTCGACACCGACGCGACTTGATTACGGCGAAGGTGTGAGCATATCGGTCACTTTCGAGATGCCCCAGACGATGACAATAAACGGCAGGAGCGGCATCAATAGGACGAGCAGGCCGAGGAACACTCCCCAACCGAACACGTCCATCTCCTCGTTGCGACGGCTACCCGTCCCCGGCGTGACCGACCGGAGCGGTGCCGGCAGTCGTCCGCTGTCTTCCGTCTCGTCGTCAAGTGATGCTGCCATACTGTCTCTTTCGTTGAAACGTGTATAAGCCTAGGCCCGGCGGCTACATGGCACCGGCGACGCCGCTACCGATGGCAGCCCCGCAGTTGTCACAGGCGACGAGGTAGAACCGTTTCGAGGCCGTAAAGAAGCCCGTCGTCGACTCCATATCGAGGAACTCCACGTCCTCCTGGGCGTTCATCTCCGCATCGCACTCGGGACAGTGAACCATCAGGCCGCACCTCCGTTGGACTTCGCGCCGGCGACGCCGCTACCGATAGTCACCCCACAGGCTGCGCAGTTGGCGGTGTAAAAGCGCTTGGAGGCTTTGATAAACCCGGTGGTCGCGTCCACTTCAACGAACTCGATGTCGTCGGCCGTTTCGAGTGAGGTCTCACAATCAGGGCAGTGTACCATACATTCCTGACACTTGGCGAGCCCGGCAAAAATCTTGTGTAGGTTGCAGCGCTCCCGGTTGGCGTGCTGGCGACGCTACCGGTTTGACACGCGGCGAATCGGCGTATCGCTAACGCCGTTACAGAGACCGGTCGCCACTATCGGTGCTATCTGCATACACCGATCATGCCGACTCGAACGCTCTCGTTTCGTCTGGCCTGACCGGAACCGGCTGAAGCTGGAGCGTTCGGCACAGTTCCTGAACTGATTGCGTGAACGGCTTTTACACTTCGAAACGCCCGAAACAGTGACAATCCGCCACACGCAACAGTACGCTCACCGGGAACGTACCATGGGTAGCAAACCTGTCTTAGTCGTCACGACCGACGGGCTGGATACGTCGGCTCTCGAATCCGCCCTCGCCGAGACGCCGGCGTCGATCACGCAACTGTCGGATCTCACGGCCCTCTTTGACACGCTCACCCATTCGGCGTTCCATGCGCTTGTTCTGCCCGAAACGGTCGACGAGCAGTCGGGAACCGATATCGCGTACGGCGTCAGGACGCTGTTTCCCGACCTGCCGGTAATCATTGCTGGCGAGGACCCGGCGGCGGTCCCGGATGCCCTCGACGTGACGGCCGTTGAGCCGTCGGGGCATCTCGAAGATGCTGTCGCCGCTGCCGTCCGAGACAGCCTCGACGCCGAGCCACCGACTGTCGCCGGACGCCCACCGTCCCCGATGGAGACGCTGCTGCTCTCCCTGTTCAACGAGATACCGGACCACCTGTACGCGAAAGACGAGCAGGCTCGACACGTCCTGCTGGGCCGGGGGTTCAACGAGCCGACCGACCGACTCGGCCTCACCGACGTCGAAGTTCCGGAACTGGCTGATGAGCACGCGAAAGCGGCCCTGTGTGATGAAATGGACGTCATCGAGGAAAAAACGGATCAGATCGAAGTAGAGGAGTTCCTCGATCTTGACGCGTCGTACGTCCGCACCCGCAAGATGCCGTGGTACGATTCCAACGGGGACGTTCGGGGAATCGTCGGACACACGCAGGATATCACCGAACGAAAGCTCCGCGAGCACGCGTTTCGCCGCCAGAACGAACGGATGGTGAAAGTCGCACTCGTGGCGTCTCACGAACTCCGAAACGAACTCCAGATCGCCTACGGGCGACTCGAAGAACTGGCCGACTGCGACGGGCCGACCGCCGACATCGAGGAGTCGCTCTCACAGATCTCTGCGATTATCGATACTGTGGTCGAACTCTCCACGAGCGACCCGAGTGGTTCTATCCAGCACGACGAGATCGAACAGATACCGAAGCGAAAACACGTGTGGCTCTCCCGTCTCAGCCGGGAGGTGTGGGACACGCTCGCCGACAGCGAGGCGTGCCTGACCTTCGACGGGGACACCCGTATCGTCGCCGATCAGGAGTCTGCCGGGCTGTTGCTCCAGATCCTGTTCCAGAACGCGCTCGAACACGCCGGACCGTCGGTCACCGTCACCGTCGGCACGACGGCCGACGGCTTCTTCGTCGCCGACGACGGCCCGGGTATCGATGTCGAGCCGCCGGAGCGTGTGTTCGACGCGGGCCACACCGCCGTCCCGGAGAACACTGGATTCGGACTCTACGTCGCTCGCCGGGTCGCCGCGGACCACGGCTGGACGATCTCCATGTCCGAGAGCGAGTCGGGCGGCGCTCGATTCGACATCGGAAACGTCGACTGTCCCGGATAGCGGGCGGCTGGTCGACCTGCGGCGACGGTACCGCTCTGTGGTAAGCCAGTTCCCCGGATTCACACCCGTTCGGCTTGTGGGCTCGTGCGGCCGACCCTGATACCCTCCCGAAGGGAAAGGTATAGCACGGTCGCTGCCGGATGTTCCGATATCATGACCACGACCGGTGAGGAACGCGAGCGGGGGTTCGATCACACGGAGATCGAGCCCCGGTGGCAGCGCACGTGGGACGAGGCCGACGTGTTCCGGATCGACGACGACGAGACCGACCCGGAGTACGTGCTGGCGATGTTCCCCTACACCTCCGGAAGCCTCCACATGGGCCACGTCCGGAACTACACTATCACGGACGCCTACGCCCGCTTCGAGCGGATGCGCGGCGAGAGCGTCCTCCACCCGATGGGCTGGGACTCCTTCGGTCTGCCCGCCGAGAACGCCGCCGAGGAACGGGACACCAACCCGCGGGACTGGACGATGCAGTGCATCGACTCGATGCGCGACCAGCTCACGGAGATGGGCTTTGGCTACGACTGGGACCGCGAACTCGCGACCTGTGAGCCCGACTACTACCAGTGGAACCAGTGGCTGTTCAAACAGTTCCGCGAGGAAGGGCTGGTCGAGCGTCAGGCCGCCGAGCTGAACTGGTGTCCCTCCTGTGAGACCGTCCTCGCCGACGAGCAGGTCGAGGGCGAAGAAGAGCTCTGCTGGCGCTGTGACACGCCCATCGAGGCCCGTGAGATGGACCAGTGGTTCTTCACCATCACCGATTACGCCGAGGAACTGCTGGAATCGCTTGACGACCTCGACGGCTGGCCGAACAACGTCCGGGAGATGCAGCGCAACTGGATCGGCAAGCAAGAGGGCGCAAGCGTCGCCTTCGAGGTCGGCGACTACGGCGAGGTCGACATCTTCACGACCCGTCTGGACACCATCCACGGGGCGACGTTCTTCTCGCTGGCCCCGGGCCACCCCGTCGCACAGGAAATCGCCGAGGGCAACGACGAGGTCGCCGAGTACATCGAGACTGCCGAGCAGGCCGACGAGGATGAACTGGACGTGACTTCCGGCGTGTTCACCGGCGAGTACGCGACCAATCCCGCCACTGGCGAGGAGATTCCCGTCTACGTCGCCGACTACGTGCTGACCGACGTGGGGACTGGCGCGCTGTACGCCGTGCCGGCCCACGACGAGCGCGACCACGAGTTTGCGGAGGCCCACGACATCGATATCGTGCAGGTCGTCGAACCGACCGAAGACGCCGACGCTGACCCCGAAGACATCGACGTGCAGGAAGCAGCCTATCCCGAAGACGGCCTGCTGGTCAACAGCGGCGAGTTCGACGGGCTCAGTAGTAACGAAGCCCGCGACCGCTTCGTCGAGGAGTTCGACGGCGAACACAGGACGGAGTACAACCTCCGGGACTGGGGTATCTCCCGTCAGCGCTACTGGGGCACGCCGATTCCGATGATCCACTGCGACGACTGTGGCTACGTCGAAGTCCCCGATGAGGACCTCCCGGTCGAACTGCCGGAGTTCGTCCACACGACTGGGAATCCGCTGGACGCCGCCGAGGAGTGGAAACACGTCGACTGTCCGGACTGCGGGGCCGACGCGGTGCGGGAGACGGACACGATGGACACCTTCGTCGACTCCTCGTGGTACTTCCTGCGGTACACCTCGCCGGAGATGGACGAGGCCCCCTTCGACGCCGAGCGAGCCGGCGACTGGATGCCGGTCGACCAGTACGTCGGCGGCATCGAACACGCCGTGATGCACCTGCTGTACGCCCGCTTCTTCACGAAAGTGCTGGACGACCTCGACATGGTCGACGGCGTTCGTGAGCCGTTCACCAATCTTACGAATCAGGGGATGGTGCTTGGTGAGGACGGCAACAAGATGTCCAAGAGCCTGGGCAACGGCGTCTCGCCACAGCGCATCATCGAGGAGTACGGCGCGGACACGGCCCGGCTGTTCATCATGGAGGCCGCCCAGCCGGAGAAGGAGTTTGTCTGGAGCCCCGAGGGCGTCCAGTCCGCCCACAGCTTCCTCCAGAACGTGTACACGCTGGTTTCGGCGTACGCCGACGGGGAGGTGGGAACCGACGCTGACCCTGAGAACGGGGACGATATAGCGGACTACGTCGCCCGCGAAATCGACGCCACCGCCGCGAACGCGACGGCAGAGTTCGAGGACTTCCGGTTCAACCACGCGCTGCAGGCCGTCCGGGAACTGGTGTCGCTGCTGCGCCGCTATCAGGAGGCGACCACCCCTGATGCCGACACCTTCGAGCGCGGGCTGGCGACGGCGGCGAAACTGCTCGCTCCGGTCGCCCCCCACGCCGCCGAGGAGATGTGGGCCGAACTGGACCACGACGACCTCATCGCGGAGGCCGAGTGGCCGGCCGCCGACGCGCCTGCCGACTACGAGATGGAGCGCCAGCTGGTCGAAAACACTCGCGAGGACATCCGCGACATCGTCGATACGGTCGGCATCGAAGACCCCCAGACCATCACGCTCGCGGTCGCACCGGAGTGGAAACACCGCGTCCTCGACCTCGCCCGGAACGCCGACGGCAACGTCGTCGGGACCGTCATGCAGGACGAGGACCTGCGCGAGCAGGGCGAGGCGGCCGCGGACTTCGCCAAGGAACTGGCCGGCCGCGCGCAATCGCTGGACGAGCAACTGCCGCCCGAGCGTGAGCAGGCGGCACTCGAACGGGCCGCGTGGCTCGTCGAACGCGAGTTCGGCGCTGACGTGATCGTTCAGGGTCCCGAGGAAGCAGACCCCGACCTCGTCGGCAAAGCCGGTCCCGGCCGCCCGGCCATCGACATCGAAGAATAGCTCGCAGTCGTCCGATTTTCGTCTGCTGCGGCCTACTCGGCGCTGACCAACCCAGTGTCGACAAGGTCTTTGAAGACGCTCGCCGCGTGGCCGTCGGGACCGACTCGTTCGTACACGGCGACGACGCGCTCCCGTGCGATAATGTACGTCGTCCGCTGGCTCCGTCTGTCGACGAGTGGCACGTCGAACGCTTCACACAGCCGTCCTTCGGGGTCGGCCAGCAGGTCGAAACTGATGTTGTTCGCTTCAGCAAAGTCGCGGTGGCTTTCGACCCCGTCGGTCGAGACGCCGTACACTGAGACGCCCGTGTCTTCGAACCGCTGTGCGTGCTCCTCGAACTGTTCCGTCTCCGTCGTACAGCCCGGCGTGTTGTCCGCCGGATAGAAGTACAGCACCGTCGGCTGCTCGAAGCCGGGCTGGACTGCGTCGCCGTGCTGGTTTGTCGCCCTGATCGTCGGCACGTCGGTACCGGGTTCGAGCACCATCGTCAGTTTACGGGGATATCCGTCCCGTCGTCGTCCTCGCTGTGTCCGACCTTCGCCAGCCGCACCGTGAGGACGCCGTTGTCGTAGCTTGCAGTGGTCTCCTCGTCGTCGACGGCTTCGGGGAGGCGGACCGACCGGCTCAGCGACTGCTGCCGACGCTCGCGCTGGACGTACTGCCCGTCGGTCGATTCCCGCTCCTGGCTCGACGTGGCGCTGATGGTGAGCTTCCGGTCCTCAACAAGCTGGACGTCGATGTCCTCGCTGTCGTAGCCGGGAAGGTCCGCGTGGACGACGAAGGTGTCGCCCTCGTCGACGACGTCGACCGGGATAGCGCCCATGTCGACACCGAACTGCTCTCCCAGCATATCGAACGCGCGCTCGATCTCGCTGAACGGATCGCGGTCTGGCATACACGGGGGTACACGGCCCCGGGACTTAACGCTTGAAGCAGGGCCGGCGGTGTTTCGCCGGCTCAGTTGACGACCGTCTTGGAGTCATACGACCCGAGCCGGCGGACCCACCCCTTCCCGGCGATGTCCTCGATATCAGCGAGCGCCTCCTGCGTGCGCTGCTCGTAGAGGCCGGCCGAGATGTCGATGTGGAAGACGTAGTCCCCGAGCCGCTCACCGCTGGGCCGGGACTCGACGCGGGTGAGGTTGATGTCGCGGTCGGCGAACGGCTCCAGCAGTTCAAGTAGGAGTCCGGGGTAGTCGACATCGGGGTAGACGATAAAGGAGGTCTTGCCGCCGGCCTCGCTACGCTCGCTTTTCGGGGCGACGACGACGAAGCGGGTGGCGTTCGAAGACCGGTCCTGAATGTCCTCGGCGAGCACTTTCAGCTCGGTGCCGTTGGTCGCGTTCTCTGGGTGGCCGATAGCGGCGATGTCAGCGTCGCCACGGGCCCGCTCAACGCCGCGGGCCGTCGACGCGACGGCCTCGACATTGACGCCGGGGTAGTGCTCGTCGAGCCAGCCGCGACACTGGGCCAGCGCCTGGGCATGGCTGGCTACCAGTGAGAACGAGTCGTCCTGTGCGAGCAGGGCGTGGCGGATCGGCGTGATAACCTCCTCGACGACGGCAACGTCGTACTCCGCGAAGGCGTCGAGCGATTCGGTGACGGAGCCCTCGATACTGTTTTCGACGGGGACGACACCGCGCTTGGCCTCGCCGTCGGCGACGGCCTCGACGATGGCAGTCACTGACTCGGAGAAAGAGATCTCGTCGTCGGTGACTGCCTGTGCGGCGCGGTGGGAGTAGGTCCCCTCGGGACCCAGGGTAACAGTGGTCATACCCGGGGTACAGCGGTGGGAACCAAAAGAACCGTGGTCATCGGCAAGCGCTGTGACAGTGCCGCCGATAGCCGGTCAGGACAGCCGCGCCAGTTCCTCGTCGCTGAGTTCACTGGCGCTCGCGACGACGTTCCGTTCGAGGTGGTCGTGACGCTGGGCTATCTCGTCGAGGCCGGTAGTTTACTCGTTGCTACGGTGGAACAGCGCGAGGTGAACGAGGAGGTATCGCGAGGCGTAAAAAACCGTCACGCTGGCGACGAAGGCGAACAGTGAGACGGCCCCAATCGACAGCCCGAACCCGGAGTCCACGAACGGGTTCCGACCCGTGAACGCGATGTATGCGGACACTGCGTCACCGCCGCCCAGGCCCACAGCGAACAGGCAAAGCGAGAGGACAATCGCCAGGCCACCGGTTCCGAGGCCAACGTACCGCGCGAAGTCCTCGGCGTTGAGCGCCGCGTGCGCCTGTTGCTCAGTCAGCGGCGCGAGCCGGACTCGGTAGAGGGCTGACCCGACAAGCAGGGTCGCACCGAACAACTGCAGGAACCCACCAAACACCCCGAGCAACAGCACTTTCGGCGAGGCGACGCCGGGGTCAATCGATGGCAGAAACGCCGCGGTACTGTCCGGATACAGCCCGTAGATCGGTAGCAACAGCGCCAGCGCGCCAAGCAGGGCGCTCTGGAGAGCGAGCGTCCGCGGGACAGTCTGTCTGAGATACGAGTGGCGTTCGTAGCGGAGTCGCTCGTACGTCGACCCCGAAATGATCGCCTGGGCGATGGTATCGTCGGGCTGTGAATCAGTAGACATATCTTACCGGTTCCTATTCACCGACAGTTTACTCAATCCACAATATAACCCTTTTGCACGGCGCAAGCTTTAGATTCTCTGTCAGTAAAACCCCCTCAGAGTTGTGTTTGAACTCGGTAGTTAATCACGAATCGGTCCAGAGCGTTCTCAGCGCGTGTGAACCGCTTCGCCGCGTGCTGCTGCGGCCGCCTCGTGGACCGCTTCGGAGAGCGTCGGATGCGTGTGGATCGTCCCGGCGATGTCTTCCAGCCGCGCGCCCATCTCGATGCCCAGCCCGAGTTCAGCGATGAGTTCGGACGCCTCCGGACCAACGATCTGTGCCCCGAGCAGGAACTCCTCGTCGGCATCAGCGACGACGCGGACGAACCCTTCCTTCTCGTTGACCGTGAGCGCACGGCCGTTGGCCCGGACCGGCATCTGTCCAATGACCGGCTCGAAGCCCGCCGCCTCGGCCTCCGACTCAGTCATCCCGACGGTGGCGATTTCGGGGTCGGTGAATACCGCGGCGGGAATCGCCTGGTGGTCGAACGCGGCTGGCTCACCGGCGGCGGCTCTCGCGGCAACCTCGCCCTCAGCCATCGCCTTGTGGGCCAGCATCGGTTCGCCGGCCACGTCACCGACTGCAAACACCGACTCAAACGCCGTTCGGCACTGGTCGTCGGTCGGAATGACGCCGTTCTCGTCTGTCTGGAGGTCTATGTTTTCCAGCGCGAGCGTGTCCGTAACCGGCTCGCGGCCGACCGCGACAAGACATTTCTCTGCGTTGTACTCGGTGACCGTCTCGTCTTCGTCGACGGTCTGGACGCGAATACCCTCGTCTGTCTCGTCCCAGTCGTCGGCCGCCTCGCCGAAGTTGAACTCGATACCCAGGTCTTCGGCGCGGTCGCGGACGACCGCTGCGATGTCGTCTTCGTAGCCGGGCAACACGTCGTCGAGCATCTCGACGACCGTGACCTCCGCACCAAGCTTTGCGAACACTGTCGAGAGCTCCATGCCGATGTAGCCCGCGCCGACGACGAGCAGTTTCTCGGGGACCGATTCGAGCGCGAGCGCGTCCTTCGAGGAGAGGATGTGCTCGCCTTCGAACTCGAAGCCGGGGACCGCCATCGGTCGGCTCCCCGTCGCAACGATGGCGTGTTCGAACGACAGCGACTCCGAGCCCTGCCCATCGCCGCCGTGGGCGACCCGGACCGTCCCGTCGTCGACGAACTCGGCGGTCCCTTGCATCAGATTGACGCCGGCGTTCTTACACAGCGACTCGACGCCCCGTGTCAGCCGTGTGACGACGCCGTCTTTCCACTCTGTCATCCCGGCCATGTCGACGGCCGGGTCCGCGAACACGCCCATCGACTCGGCCTGCCGGGCGTCGTAGGCGACATCTGAGGCCGAGATGAGTGCTTTCGAGGGGATACAGCCGTGGTTCAGACAGGTCCCGCCGTAGGCGTCTCGCTCGACGAGTGTCGTGTCCAGTCCCAGTTGCGCGCCCCGGATCGCGGCGACGTAGCCGCCCGGACCGCCGCCGATAACAAGCAGTTCCGTTCCCGTAGTGACATCTCCAACGACCATAGCGGTGCCTCGTCCGGGTCCGTGAAAAGCTATCGCCCTTCAGTTCGCTGTCGTCTTTCGCCTGCGCCGTTGGTACAGGTAGTATCCGATGACCGGCACTGACACCGCAAACGCCGCGAGCAGTGTCGTCCCAACGGCGTGGACGATACCGGCGAGCGCATACAGCGGTGTCGGGGCCCAGTCCCCGTCAGTCCGCCGGAGCTGTCGACTGTCGAGAAAGAGGCCGACCGTGAGAAGCAGGCTGAACAGCACACCTGCCCAGCTGGCGAGGACAGTCAGGGCAAACGCGCCGAGGAACGTTCCGAGACTCCCCTCTCCGGCCGACCCTGACGAAACGACTAGTTCCATCCCGACTCGGGAGAGGGCAACACAGCCCGGAACCAGCACAAACAGCGCGGCTAACCCGTACCAGATCCATGTGTCTCTTGTGGAGGGCATCACAAGCCCTGTCGTTCCAGTGACTGGTCTGGTTTTCGGTTGCGAACCCGAGCAGTTACTCTAGTAGGAGTCGCGTCGGGTCCGCCAGATATTCCTTGAGCGTGTTGACGAAGCGCGCCGCGTCGGCGCCGTCGATGACACGGTGGTCGATTGCCAGCGAGAGCGGGAGCGTCGGTTTCGCGACGACTTCGCCGTCTTCGGCCACCGGCCGCTCTTTCAGCGCCCCGATACCGAGAATCGCTGTCTCGGGGACGTTGATGATCGGACTGGCGTACTCGCCGCCGATGACGCCGAAGTTCGTGACGGTGAACGTTCCGCCCTGCATCTCTGATCGCTCGATGTCTCGCTCTCTGGCCCGCCCGACGAGGTCGTTGATCTCGCCGGCGAGTTCGACCAGCCCCTTCCCGTCCACGTCGTTAACGACCGGGACGACAAGCCCGTGGTCGGTTGCCGCCGCCACGCCGATGTTGTGGGCATCCCTGTAGACGATTTCCTCGTTTTCGGTGTCAAGCGCCGTGTTGAGCACCGGGTGCTGGTCCAGCGCCGCGGCGACGCATTTCACCACAAACGGTGTGTACGTCAGCGTGACATCGCGCTCCTCGGCGAGTGGCGCGAGTCGCTCACGGGCCTCGACGAGGCCGGACACGACTACCTGGTCATGGTGGGTCGCGTGGGGCACTTCTCGACGCGAGCGCGCCATCTGCTCGCCGATAGACCGGCGGACGCCACGGTACGGTTCGCGGCGCTCGCCGTCGCCTGTCTCGACGGCCGTCGCTTCGGGCCCAGCGCCGCCCGCCTGGGCTGCCGTTCCCGCCGCGCCACCTCCGGCGCTGATGGCTTCGGCATCGGCCGCCTGTGCAGCCTGCTGGGCCTCCGCGTACGTCCGGACGGCGGCCTCGTCGACGTAGGGCTGACCGTCCCGCGTCTGGTCGGTCGGGACGGCGTCGATATTCACGTCGAGTTCACGGGCGGCCTTTCTGGTGGCCGGCGTCGCCAGCGTCTGGTCGCGACTGGCGGCTTCCTGTCCGTCCCCGGAGACACTTCTGACGGCTGACTTGACAGCTGTCCCGTCGTCTGTATCGCCCGCGTCGACCTGTGAAACCGCTGCGGTCGGACTGTCCCCGTCGTCGGATGCCTTCGAAACGACCGACGTCGGGCTGTCGTCACTGGCAGTCGCCTCGTCGGCCGACGCTGTGGCCGCCTCGACATCCCCCTCTGTGACACGGCCGCCCGGTCCGCTTCCGTCGACGGCCGCGATGTCGACTCCCTCCTCACGGGCGAGTCGACGCACGCTCGGCGAGGCGAACACGCGGCCATCAGCCGTACTTGTGCTTGCACCCGACTGCTCGTCAGCCGCTGCGGCTTCGCTCGCAGCGCTGTCTGCCTCCTCTGTGTCGGCTCCTGCCGATTCGACTTCGTCTGTATCGCTGGCCGCCGCGTCGGCCGTTTCGGCGTCGCCCTCTTCGGCAATGGTGATGAGCACCTCGCCGGTCTGGACCATCTCGCCGACCTCGGCGTGCAGTTCCTGTACGACGCCGTCGACCGGTGACGGCACGTCGACGGCGGCCTTGTCGGTTTCCACCTCCGCAAGGACCTGATCCTCGGTGACGGCGTCGCCCGGCGAGACGCGCCAGGTCAGCACCTCACCCTCTGCGACCCCTTCACCGAGGTCTGGGAGATTGAACTCGAACATGCGTCAGAACTCCACTGCCTCTCTGATACCGTCTTTGATGCGGGCGGGTTCGGGGAGGTAGTAGTCCTCTAACGCGTACAGCGGGTACGGCACGTCGAAGCCAGTCACCCGCGTAACGGGGGCCTCCTGATACAGCAGGACTTCCTCCTGAATGGTGGCGATGATTTCGCCGGCCAGCCCACCGGTTTTGGGCGCTTCGTGGACGACGGTTGCTCGTCCGGTCTTTTTGAACGACTCGACGATGGTCTCGGTGTCCATCGGCGACAGCGTTCGCAGGTCGATCACTTCGGCGTCGATGCCCTCCTCGGCCAGTTCTTCGGCTGCTTCGACCGTCGGCCGGGTCATCGCGCCCCATGTGAACACGGACACGTCAGCCCCTTCGCGGCGGACCTTCGCCTCGCCAAGTTCGACGGTGTAGGGGTCGTCGGGGACCTCCTCACGGAACGACCGGTAGATGAGCTTCGGTTCGAGGAAGATAACGGGGTCCGGGTCCCGGATAGCCGCCGTCAGCAGCCCCTTCGTCTCCTTTGGCGTCGACGGGACGACCACCTTTAGCCCCGCCTCGTGGACGTAAAATGCCTCCTTGGACTCGGAGTGGTGCTCCGGCGCACGGATGCCGCCGCCGTACGGTGCGCGAACAGTCAGCGGGCAGTTGTATCGGCCGCGGCTCCTGTTCCGAAGCCGGGCGGCGTGACTGACAATCTGGTCGAACGCGGGGTACATGAACCCGGAGAACTGCATCTCCGGAACCGGCCGGAGCCCGTAGGCAGCCATGCCGATAGCTGTCCCGACGATACCGGCCTCCGCGAGCGGCGTGTCGATGACCCGGTCGTCACCGAACTCCTCGTGGAGTCCCTGTGTCGCCCGGAAGACGCCGCCGTTTTTCCCGACATCTTCACCCATCACGACCACGTCTTCGTTCCGTTCCATCTCGCCGTAGAGCCCGTCACGGACGGCCTGTACGAGCGTCAAACTCTGTGTGTTTGCGTCCTGTGTGCTCATTCCAGTAGCACCTCATCGCCGTGTCGCGCGCGCAGCTCTTCGAGGTAGTCCAGTTGCTGTTCAAGCCGCTGTGGCATCTCCGCGTACACGTCCGCGAACATCTCCTCTGGCTTCGGTCGCTCTGTCGCCTCAGCCTCGTCGATGGCCGTGGCTACCTCATCCTGAACCGATTCGTCGATGGCGTCGACCCGCTCGTCGTCGAGCAGGCCCTGGTCTCGGAGGAACGCTTCCATCCGCGGGATGGGGTCTTTCTGCTTCCAGCGCTCAACCTCGCTGTCGTCGCGGTACACCGATGGGTCGTCAGCCGTCGTGTGTGCGCCAAAGCGGTACTGCACCGCCTCGATCATCGTCGGCCGGAGTCCGTCCTCTGGCGGGTCGTGTGCCTTGTCGACGGCCTCGCGGGTAACCTGATACACCGCCAGCGGGTCCATCCCGTCGACCTGGACGCCGTCGAAGCCGTAGGCGTTGGCCTTCTGGGCGAGCGTCTCGCTGGCCGACTGGCGCTCCCGTGGCACCGAAATCGCCCACTGGTTGTTGTTACAGAAAAACACCGCTGGCACGTCGAACACGCCAGCGAAGTTCAGGCCTTCATGAAAGTCGCCCTCGGAGGTCGCACCGTCACCGAAGTACACGAGGGCAGCGGTGTCATCGCCCTTGAGTTTCGATGCCCACGCGGCCCCGGTCGCGTGCGGAATCTGCGTCGCGATTGGAACCGCAAACGAGAACGCTTGGACGTCTTCTGGCGGCGAATTACCTGACTCCGATCCCATCCAGTACAACAGGTCGTCCGACAGAGGCCATCCCTTGACGTACATCGCGAGATGCTCCCGGTAGCTCGGGAAGGCCCAGTCGCCGTCTCGCAGCGCGAAGGCGCTGCCGACCTGCGAGGCCTCCTGTCCCGACATTGGGGGGTAGGTTCCCATCCGGCCCTGTCGTTGCAAACTCACCGCCCGCTGGTCGAAGTGCCGGCCGAGTTTGAGATACCGGTACATCTCCACCAGTTCGTCGTCCGAGAGGTCCGGGACGGTCGCGCCGTCGACCACTGTCCCGTTTTCATCGAGAATCTGTACCCTGTCCGTGGGGTCGCGTTGGAGGACACTCATAGAAACCGCCTCCGTCGAAGTGGCATACGACGACTGTTCACTCGCACTACGTTTAGAGCTTTCGCGGCGCTGAAAAATATCGCCGACGTGGGTATTACTGGGAATATGGGTGTCTAAGCCATGCTACATCGATTTAAAATCTGCCTAATTTATCAGTGATAACTCCGATGTATCAGTTGTTAGCGTGGACATCGGCCCGCGTCAGATACAGCGAGTAAGCAATACAGAGCAGCCCGGAGAGTTGGATCAGTCGCACGACTAACCGGAAGTAATCCTGATAGACGAGGGGGACCGACCCAGCCTGCAACAGCGCGTTGCCGGCGAAGGCCGTCGCGTAAGTGACGCCAAACAGCAGTACCATCCCGATAGAGAGGTACCGCATCGGGGGGCTGTCGTGGCGTCGGAGCCCGCGGTAGGCCTGATAGCCGATATAGAGGCCGACGAGCGCGGTCGCCGCGGCGGCGGTGGTCGTTGCGAGCTCGAGTGTCGTCAGTGAGTCGTGAAGCGCCATCTCAGAAGTCCTCCCAAAGCCTAGTGAGCCGGTCGGCAACGTCGTCGCCGCGTCGTTCGAGGTCGAACCGGAGTTCGCCGTTGCGCAGACGTATCGACACCTCGTCTAATGTCGCGACGTAGACGGTATCGTGGTGGCCATCGGCCCGCGGGCGGGTGCGTTCGTCGACGAGCCCGGCCGCTGTCAGGCGCTCGACGCGCCGGTAAATAGTCGCCTGCGAGACATCACAGCGCTCGCTCAGTTCCTTCGCACTCAGCGCGTCGCCGCTCGTGGCCGTGAGGATCGTCCGGACGTGCTCGTCGTCGAGCAGGCCGACGACGGCCTCGAGCGTCGTGTCGTCGGGCACGTCCGGGTCGTCGGGTAGTGTCATAACTTGCGGTGTGGAGTCGCGTGCGGGTTCTCGCACGCGGGAGGGCAGCACGTCAGCGGGAGAGGGCGGAACGATATCGGGGCCGGGAGACGTCGTAATCATTCGAATTCGTGTTTGTAGACGGTTGTGGACCAGCCACTATCCGAGTGGATGGTGATACGAACCTCGATTCCGGCATCGTCGTCGGTCTCAGGGGCAGCGGTGGAGACAGTGAACGACTCGCCCGGTTCCATCTGGCCACCGAGGTGGCCGATGTCGATAGTCGAGGGGTCGAGGTCGCCGGTGACACGGAGGGCGTCGGTCGGGACTGAGTCGCCGGCGTCGTGGTGGATGGTCACCTGCTCAGCGTCGGGGTCATGTGTCGCGCGCCAGGCGACGGCGGGAAGCTGGGACGTCTTTTGGGCCAACGTCTCGTTCACGTACGAACGCTTGATGGCCAGCGTTATTGTCGCAACGCGACCCTCGACGGTGACGTCGACGGCGCTCGCGTGGCGACGGCTCGGGAGGCTCATGGTCGGATAGTCGTTTTTGAGTGCCTCTTTCACTGCCTGCTCCGAGACATCGTACTCTTCGGGGAACAGCCACGTCTCGACAGTGTAGACGTCCTTGCCGTCGTGTTCGAGCCAGCCGGCCCAGCCGACGGTGTCCTCGAGCATCCCGCCGCCCGTGATGCTCTGGATGCCACGGAGCCACAACCGCCCCCAGCGTCGTTGTCCGGCGCTCTCTGTGAGTGCGGCGACGTTCGCGTCGCGTTCGTGGTATCGCGTGACATCACCGCGGCCGGCGTCGACGGTCGCGGTCACGACCGCTCGTGCGTGCGGGCCGTTCCCGAACACGACCGCCTCGGGGCCGACGGCGACCGTCCACGGGCAGTCGCCTCGCTCGTACAGGTCGTAGCCGGCGTGGGTATCGACGCGTTCGTAGGCCGTTTCACGGACGGTATCCCTGACCGCGGCCGGGTCGATGTCACCAACCAGTGTCGCGGTCATCCCCGTGCCATACAACTGTAAGAACGTGATGTCCATGTCGTCGACGTCGACGCCAACGTAGTCCATGTTGGAGACGACGGCCCGACGGGCTGCGCTCGACCGTGCCCAGGTCGGGGCATTTGTGGGCGGCGGCACATGAACGATGGCGCTGTAGCCGTCGCTGGCATCGCTCGCATCTGGTAGCGCCGACGGCGCTGGAAACCACTCGCGATACGACGGCGGCTCCGCCTGCGGGACGTCGATGGAACCGTACTTGAACTGCGTCCCAAGCGGCGGCAACCCGTTACACCCCGCGAGGATGCTCGCAAGTGTCGCACCGCCCGCCCGAAGTACCTGGCGGCGGGGAATCGTTCGGTCGTTGCAGTCTGGAGTCATCCACTCGGGACGTCGGTGGCAACGTTGGTAAATGGGGCTCTCGGTGTGCCCCTGCTGCAGACCGTGACAACGTTTAAATACTGGAGCGTGCTCGAGGGGTACGTTCTGCTGGCGTCGCTAATTGCTCGCTCGCGCACGCTCTCGAGCGACGTCCACGTCTTCGCCGTCTCGAACTACCGCCTCCACGAACAGTTCACCGGCGCGGTAGGACGACCGGACCATCGGTCCCGAGGCGCAGTACAGGAAGTCGAACTCCTCCTCGGCGACCCGCTGCCAGGTGTCGAAGGTGTCCGGATGGACGTACTCCGAGACTTCTAGATGTGAGCGGGAGGGCTGGAGGTACTGGCCGAAGGTGACCACGTCGACGCCGGCCTGCCGGAGGTCCGACAGCGTCTGGTACACCTCGTGGGCGTACTCGCCGACGCCAAGCATCAGGCTGGTCTTGCTGTAGCAGTCGCTTTCGCGGTCGACCTGCCGAAGCACCGAGAGGGACTGCTCGTAGCCCGCCCGGCGGTCCCGGACCGGCCACTGGAGCCGGTCGACCGTCTCGATGTTGTGCGCGATGACGTCCGGGTCGGCGTCGATGATTTTCCGGACGAGGTCCGGCTCACCCTGAAAATCGGGGATGAGACACTCGACCAGAATCGACGGGTCACGCTCTTTGATGGCCCGGATCGTCTCGGCGAAGTGGCCCGCGCCCTGGTCGGGCAGGTCGTCGCGGTCAACGCTTGTCAGTACCACGTAGTCCAGTCCGATCTCCGCGACGGCGTCGGCCACCTGCTGTGGCTCGTCGGAGTCCAGCGGGTCCATCCCACCCGTCTCCACGTCACAGAAGTTACAGCCCCGCGAACAGCGGTCGCCCATCAGCATGAACGTGGCCGTCCCCGGTCCGTCGCGTCCGCTCCAGCACTCCCCGAGGTTGGGGCAGTTGGCTTCCTCACAGACCGTGTTGAGGTTTCGATCCCGGAGCGTCTGCTTGATATCGGTGAACCGCTCGCCCGACGGTGGCCGCATCTTCAGCCAGTCAGGCTTGCGCGAACGACTCATTACCGGCAGTTAGGTTGGGTCGGTCAAAAACGTGCGGGGGTCCTGTCCTCTGTCACACCCGTGTGGAAGGACAATCGGGCGGTCAGGCGGCCTAGCCGAACCGACCGCTGCCTGCGTACTCAAGGACGCCAACGCTACTGCCCGCGTGCCCACCTCAGGCACGGCAGACCGCAAGCATATGTGCGGACATATCCACGACAGTTCGGTCCATCCGGAGTTCGTCTACGAGCGCCTGAACACCGGCCCGCCCGTGTGCCGACAGGTCGGCAGCGGTCTCTCGGAGCGATGGAGCGGCGAGTACTGACGCCAGCCCCTCCAGTCCGACCAGCGTCTCGACGGTTACTCCGCCCGCCTCTAACAGCGCCTCGAACTCATCGGCGCGGAAAAAATGGGTCTCGGTGAACGCCGCGTCGTGACCGAGCTGCGCCACAAACGAACGGTCGTAGTCGCCTGTTTCGGCGAGTTCGTCCGCGTGGACGAGGTGGTCCGACCTGCCGACCAGCGAGAGCATCAGCCAGTTGAGCCGCCCCATGACGGAGGCGAACACCGGACGCCCGGCTTTTGTCACCCGGTGAAGCTCCCGCACGGCGGCCACTCGTTCGTCGGCGTCGAGCACATGCGAGAGCGGCCCACCCAGACACAGCGTCGCGTCAAATACGTCTTGGTCAAACCCGAGGTCGCGCACGTCGCCCGCCTCGACGGCCACCCGCTCTTCGTACCCGTGCTCAGCGACTTTCTCCTGTGCGATAGCTCGCTGGCCCTTGCTGGGGTCGACGAGCGTGACATCGTACCCCTGTTCAGCCAGCCAGACGGCGTACCGACCAGCACCGCCGCCCACGTCGAGAACGTGTCCCGTGTCGGGGAGGTTCGCTTCGAGCTGTGCAACGGTCTCCGACCACTCCAACTGCCCGTGTAGCGTGGCTGTCAGGCGGTCCCACTCGCTCTCATCGTTCTTGTCGTAATAGCTCTCGGGGTCACTGATAGGCACACCTGCGCACTATCAGCCGGCTGAGTTAATTTTTTGCCAGGTGTGTTGGACACTCACACCGATGAACTGCACAGCGAAACCAGCGAATGGACTCGCTTCTCGCACACGTTCGCTCCCCCATAGAAACGCCTTTGCCGTCGCGGAACCGCGACTGTGACGTGTCATCCAGAACCGACAGCGAGCCGACTGTGGCGGTCGCGGAGGTGCTCCCCGAGTTTGCCGACGCCTTCCCCTTCGAGGAGTTCAACCGGATGCAGTCGGCGGCCCTGCCGGCCCTGCTGAACCGCGACGACAACGTCGTCGTCAGCGCGCCGACGGCCAGCGGGAAGACCGCGCTGGCGGAACTGGCCATCTGCAAGACGCTCGCCGAGGACGGGACCGCGCTCTTTCTCGCACCGCTGCGCGCGCTCACCAACGAGAAGGAAAGCGAATGGGAGCGGTTCGAGGAGATGGGCTACTCCGTCTACGTCGTCACCGGTGAACGAGACCTGAACCCCCGCCGCGCCGAGCGAGCCGACATCCTCGTGATGACGCCGGAGAAAGCCGACTCTGCCACCCGGAAACACGAGACCAGCCGCTACTCTTTCATCACTGACGTGGACTGCTGTGTCATCGACGAGGTCCACCTGCTGGATTCCGACCGCCGGGGGGCGGTGCTCGAAGTTACCGTCTCGCGGCTCCGCCGGCTCTGTGACCCGCGCGTCGTGGCGCTGTCGGCGACGATGCCGAACATCGACGACGTGGCCGACTGGCTCGACGCGCCCGAGGAGACGACCTTTGCTTTCGGCGAGAAGTACCGACCGGTCCCACTCAACGCCGATGTGAAGACCTACTCCCACGGTGAGAACGCTTTCGCCGATAAGTACCGGCGGCTCTACCGGGCACTTGACCTCGCCGAGCCACACATCCGCGAGGAGGGCCAGGCGCTCGTCTTCGTCTCCTCGCGCCAGGACACGGTACAGGCCGCCAAGAAGGCCCGGGACGAAATTGTCGAGCGCGATATTCCGATGGGCGCACGCGGGGACTACGACTTTCACAACGATGCCGCCGACCTCTCGAACGATACGCTTCGCCAGTCCGTGCTGGACGGCGTAGGCTTTCACCACGCTGGCCTCGCGCGCGAGGACAAGAACAAAGTCGAGCAGTGGTTCAAGGAGGGCAAGATTCAGCTCCTTTTCTCGACCTCGACGCTCGCGTGGGGCGTGAACCTCCCCGCCCGCTGTGTCGTCATCCGCGATACCAAGCTCCACGACCCGCTCGAAGGCGAGGTCGATATGAGCCCGCTCGACGTGCTCCAGATGCTCGGCCGCGCGGGCCGGCCCGGCTACGACGACATGGGCTATGCCTGGGTCGTGTGTGACCGCTCGGACGCCGACAAGTACCGCCGCCTCCTCCGGGACGGCAAAGAAATCGAGTCCCGATTGGCGGCTGAACTCGACGCCCACCTGAACGCCGAAATCGCGCTGGGCACCATCGACGACGTGGACGACGTGATGGACTGGCTCGCCACGACGTTTTACTACGCCCGCTCGCAGTCGGCCCCCGACGAGTACGACGCCGGCAGCGACCTCCGAAACCGGGTCAGCGACACCCTCTCGGCGCTTGTCGACGAGGGCTTTGTCGAGCAAGACGGCCTCAACGTTGAGCCAACACGGCTCGGCCAGCTCGCCTCGAAGTTCTACCTTCGGCTCTCGACCGCACGCCGGTTCGCGGATGTCGCTGAACGCTGTCAGGACGCCGCCGACCCGGATTCCGCTGTCTCCGTCGACGCGGACGACCTGCTGACTGCGGTGGCCGGTGCAACCGAGTTCGACAGCGTCAGTGCCCGTTCCGATGAAGAGGACGCTGTCCACGCAGTTCTCGGAGATAGCGTCGACGACAGCCTTGACGCCGGCCAGCGCAAGGTGCTGGCCATCCTCCGCTCGGGTATGACCGGGACGACGCCGACAGAACTCAAAAGCGACGCGTGGGTTATCCGTCAGAACGCCCTGCGCCTGCTCGCGGCGATGCGGGAGTTCGTCGACACGCTCGGCCCGGCCCGCTACGCAAACCTCGCGTGTCGGGTCGAGGCCCGCGTCGAACACGGCATCAGTGCCGACGCTGTTGGGCTGACGGCCATCGACGGTGTCGCCAGCGGCCGCGCGGGCAAGCTCGCCGCGGCAGGCCTCTCGTCGCCTGCTGACGTGGTCGAAGCCGGCGAAGATGGCATCGTTCGTGCTGGGCTCTCAGACGGCGTTGCCGAGCAAGTGCTTGCCAACGCGCGGGACCTCCCCGTCGTCTCCATCGACTGGGGCGATTTCCCCGAAACAATCGCGCCCGGCGACAACGATATGCGGGAGGTAACGGTCGAAAACACCGGCGGCAGCGCCCGCGCGGGCCTTCGGGTCACGGTTAACGGGCGTGAGATGACCGCCAAGCCGTCGTATCTCGGTCAGGCCACGCTTCCGGTTGCTGTCTTCGGCGCGGATGCTGACGAACTCACCTTCACCGTTGAGGTCGCGTTCCCCGCGCTGCCGCTCCCCACGATCACCGAAACCCGGTCAGTGCTTGTCCGATAACTGCCGTTTCGGCTGTTCCACTGAAACGCGCTTAGAAAGCTCAATAAAATTTATAAATGCTTTTAGAAGCGTTATAGCCATCTGTGAAACATCGCTGAAAGGTGCTGAAATCCGGTTAATATTCCGAAAAGAGCACGAATTCTCCCCAAGGGTCTGGCGTTTATATGGGGGAATGGGTTCTTACGAAGAACTGAGGAAGCCCACAATGTCCAGTGCATCGCCCTTCCGTTCCCCGACGGACGCCGTCCCAAGTAGCCTTGCCCTCCGATCACTCACTCGTCCCCTGCAATTCATCGCGTTCTGGCTGGCTATCGTCACGCCACTGGCATATCCGCCGCTGCTGCTGGGCGGACTGGACAGTCAGAGCTTCCTCATCTTCGTGGGTGTCGTTGCCCTCAACATCTTCGGCCTCCTTGCGGGCCGCGGATACGGTGACCCCGCCTGACCTGGCCGGGTCTTCCTCCCCCTCCACGTGGCATTTCCGGCACACAGCTTTCCGGGTTTACTTTTCGAACGCATCCTGACCGTACTGCCACTCGCTCAGCCTCGCTTCCCTGCCGCTGATCCAGTTCTGTACCGAATAGCTGTTTCCAACCGCCTTTGATTCTACCCGCTTCCACCCTCAAAGACTGCATACTCGCCTGTTACACACCGCCTAACAGCACCTCGCGCAGCGACGCGGCGTCGTCTGCGGTCTCGTACACCATCGAGAGGTCCGTCTCGTCGCCATCGCCGCGGAACCCGACAGTCGTCATCCCGGCGGCGACGGCGGCGCGTGCGCCCGCGGTGGAGTCCTCCACAGCCCAGCAGTCCTCCGGCGCGACGCCCAGTTCCGCTGCACCACGTTCGTAGATGTCCGGCTCCGGCTTGCCGGGGCCGTCGATGTCGCCGGCGCTGATAGCAACGTCGAACTTCGAGAGGAGGCCGAAGCGCTCGTCGGCCACGTCGATCCAGTCCCACGGTGCGGAGGTCGTCAGCGCCAGCGCCACGCCGGCGTCCCGCAGGTCGTCGAGCAGGTCGTGTGCCCCATTGAGGAAGGTCGCTTCGTCGCCGTAAATCCGCTCGCCGTGCTCCTCGAACAGCCCCTCGAACACCTCACGGCTGATTTCGAGGTCGTACTCGGCGTTCAGGTCCGGATACACCTCTCGGTAGTTTCGACCGGTGATCGCGGACAGCGGGATGTCGTCGTTCGGCGCGGCCGTCGGAAGGATATCCTCGCGCTGGGCACGGACCCAGTGGTCTTCAGACTGGACGAGCACGCCGTCCATATCGAAACAGACCGCAGCAGGCGGGACACTCATTGCTTTGCTGTCGCTCAGCGACGGCTTTGGCTGTTGCGACTCCGGCAGCGACGACCGCGCTACGAAGCTCCGTCCACCGACTGAGGGTTTAAATACTGGAACCCGGGCAGGTCGGTCCATGCACGACGGAACCCGTGTGATAGCTGGCGAGTGTACGACTGTTTTCGAGGGACCGCGTGAGCGAGAGCAGCGCGGCGACGTACTCGTCGTCGTCAAACCGGACAACACTGTCCTCGTTCACGACGCTGAGGGATATCAGCCCGTTGCGTGGCTCACGCGCGCCGAAAGCGTCACCATCGACAATGGAACGGTGACCGCTCGCGATGGCGATGAACTTCTCCGGGTAGCCACTCACGAGGAACACGGCAGTGCCCGCTATCCAGCCTCGACCGCCGGCGTTCCGGTGCGTGACTGCCCAGACTGCGCTGGGACGCTGGTCCGGGCTCGGAGCGAAGTCACCTGTACCGGCTGTGACGCCGCCTACGGGATTCCGAGCGATGCCGCGGTCACTGGCGGCCGGTGTGACGACTGCGGGCTCCCGACGCTTCGTGTCGAACGCGGCCGAACCTTCGAACTGTGCCTCGACCGGGACTGTGACTCGCTGGACGACGCTGTCACCGCGGCCTTCGACCGCGAGTGGGACTGTCCCAACTGCGACGGTGACCTGTTGATCCTCCGCCGCGGCGGTCTGCTAGCCGGCTGTGAGCACTACCCCGACTGTGACACCGGCTTCTCTATGCCGTCCGGCGTCGTCGTCGGCGACTGTGACTGTGGCCTGCCGCTGTTCGAAACCGCTGGCGGCACGCGCTGTTTGGACAGTTCTTGCGAAGAACAGGGGTGAGGGCTGGGTCTCCACACCCCCCATCCGGTTTCGCTGACGGCTCGGACCCGTAGGGGCTTTGTCGCCGCGGGGGCCACGTCAGAGCATGGAACTGACGCTTGCGGGCGATGTCGTGCGGGCCGGCTACGAGGCGCGCGAGCGCTTCTACGACTCGCGCGGATACGGCAAGGTCCGCAACGGCGACATTGACCTAGCTCCGGTGGAGGCCGCACACCTCCTCTACCGCGGGGATATCGAGAGCATCGACGGCATGGATTTCCGGGCGTTCCTCGGGTCGGCGGCCGTCTCCGAGGTCGACTTCGCAGTCTACAAAGACCTGCGGGACCGCGGCTTCTACCTCACGCCGGCCCGCGAGGGGTGGGTCGACAACGCCGCAGGCACGGACTTTGTCGTCTATCCGCGTGGGAAGGGGCCGTGGGACAACGAGGTCGCCTACCGCGTCCGGGTTATCGGCGAGCGCGACACGATTGTGGCCACTGATCTGGGCGGCTGCGTGCTGGCGGTCGTCGACGAGGAGAGCGAAGTGACGTACCTCAATACTGACCGACGCGAGGTCTCCGGGACCAGCGACGCCGCCGTCCCAGCGACGGCGGGTGAACTGCTCGGAGAGCGGGTGGTGTGCTGGGAACCGCCGGCGGAACTGTACGAACAGGCGTTCTACGGGCAGCAACTGGGTGACGACGGCGCGGTTCAACTCTCGCTCGTAGAGGCTGCGTATCTCACACAGGAGGGGCTACTTACAGTCGAGGGTGGGGCTGAGGCTGTCATTGAGCGGGGCCGCGAGGTCGAGGGCGACCGCTTCGACCGCCGGCTGGCCGTCTATACAGCGCTGCGAGCGAGCGGCGTTGCGCCGAAAACCGGCTTCAAATTCGGCGCGGACTTCCGGACCTATGCCGATGTCGAAAGCGCCGAGAACCTCGGGCACTCGGAGCTACTGGTGCGAGTACTGCCGGCTGACCACCGCTTCGAACCGCGGGACCTCGCGCTGGACGTGCGGCTCGCCCACGGCGTCCGGAAGACGATGGTGTTTGCGCTCACAACAGACGGCGGCGACGAGATTGAATGGGTTGCCGTTGAGCGGCTAACGCCCTGAGCCAGACGAACATTGCAGCACTGGACTACCGCTTGGTTACTGGCTTGGACAGCGCACCGAAACGAACCCTTTTTGCGCCGACCGGAACCAAAGCACCTGTAACGTGGCTCACCGCGAGCCGACCACATCCATGACAACGGACGACTCCCACCACGACGACGCATCGCCCGACGAGGACCGCCGCCAGTCGGGCGGAACGTGGCGGGAGCCTGACGCCCGCTCCGGCGGCGAACCAGTGCTACCGGACGGCGGTACTGAGGCCGAAGGGGCCGACGAGGCGACGCTTGACCCGTGGGGATCCTCGACTATCGCCGACTACCGCAAGCTGTTCGAACAGTTCGGCATCGAGGAGTTCGACGAGGTGCTCCCCGAAGTCCCCAATCCCCACTACCTGATGCGCCGGGGCGTCATCTTCGGCCACCGGGACTACCGACCGGTCGCCGACGCGATGCGCAACGACGACCCCTTCGCCGCGCTGTCGGGGTTCATGCCGACCGGCGACCCGCACATCGGCCACAAGCTGGTCTTCGACGAGATCATCTGGCATCAACAGCAGGGCGGGGACGCACACGCACTCATTGCGGACCTCGAAGCCCACAGCGCCCGCGGACTGTCGTGGGACGAGATCGACGAGCACGCGACGGACTACGTCCTCTCCCTGCTCGCGCTCGGGTTCGATCCTGACGAGGGCACGCTGTACCGCCAGTCCGACAACCGAGAGGTGCAGGACCTCGCGTTCGAACTCGGCGCGGAGGCGAACTTCTCGGAGTTGCAGGCCATCTACGACTTCGATGGCGAGACCGATATCTCCCATATGCAGTCGGTCGTCACGCAGATGGCCGACATCCTCTATCCGCAACTGGACGAGCCCAAACCGACGGTCATCCCCGTCGGCCCGGACCAGGACCCGCACATGCGGCTGGCGCGGGACCTCGCCGCGCGGATGCGGTACTTCGGCGTGACGGAGGCGTTCGCCAGTTTCGAAGCCGACGGGGTCGAACGGACGCTGCTCCGGCAGGCCTACGACGCCCGCGAGGACTACGCCGAGAATGCCGACCGACCGCGGTGTGGCGAGGCCGCCGACTGGCTGCGCGACCACCAGCCAGCACCCGCAGACGCCCGCGAGTCCGTCGTTGCGAAACTCGACGAGGCCGGGAAGGAACCGCTCCGACCACGGATTCGGTTCCTCGACCGCAACGCTACCGACGAGGCTTTCGAGGCGCTCATCGAGGCTGTCGACGGCGAGAAGCGGGTGTACGACGAGCACATCGATACGTTCGATCTGGACCACGCCGAGGCCGAGGAGCTGGCCCGGCAGGTCGAACTCGACAACGGCGGCTACGGCTTCCAGCCGCCGTCCTCGATCTACCACCGGTTCATGACCGGCCTCACCGGCGGCAAGATGTCCTCGTCGATTCCAGCCTCGCACATCTCGCTGCTGGACGACCCAGAGGACGGCTACGACAAGGTGAAATCGGCGACTACCGGCGGTCGCTCTACGGCCGAGGAACAGCGGGAGAAAGGCGGCAAAGCCGACGAGTGCCCGGTGTATGAACTGTACGCGTATCTCCTCTCGGGCGACGACGACGAGTTCGCCAAAGAGGTGTACGATGAGTGTGTCGGCGGCGAACGCCTCTGTGGCGGTTGCAAAGAACAGGCCGCCGAACTGATGGAACAGTTCCTCGAAGAGCATCAGGAGAAACGCGCAGAGTGGGAAGACAGGCTCGAGGAACTCGATATCGACCTCGACTCCGACCGCGCGCCGACGAGCGCCGACTGAGAATCGGGCCCCTACACCTTTTCGTGTCGAGACGAGCACACGCACAACGTTTATATCTGCCAGTCACAACCGCTCAGACATGGTATCCGAATCCCACCGTGCCGGCGCCGCTCGCCAGCCAGCCGACAGTCTGGGGTTCGGCTTCTTTTTCACTGCCTGACCGCGTGTGGACTCTGACGGCGTCGAGAGGCGTGGTCGGACGAAACCGCGAGCAGGAAGTGAGAACCGTTAACTGAGCGACCCGCGGTTATCCCCACAAGACCGAGACACCCGTATGAAACGACCACAGGCACAGGTGGCCGTCCTGCAGGCCACCGACGCACAGAAAGACAGGCGTATCGACGACGTGGCTGCAGAGGCTGACCTCAAGCCGGAAGCGGCCACCAGAGCGGCGTTCGAACTCGAAGCCGACGGGCTGGTGTCCGTCTCCGAGGAGACGCTCGAACACTACGAACTCACCGACGAGGGCGACCGGTACGTCCGGGAGAGTCTGCCAGAACAGGACCTCTACGAGGCCGCTATCGACGCCGGCGCAGCTGATGGTCCAGTCCAGATGGGACAGGTCATCGGCGCGTCCGGCCTCGAAGGCGGCGCAGTCGACATCGCGCTCTCAAACTACGCCCGCAAGGCCTACGGTAGCATCGACAGTGGCGAAATCACGGCCAACCAAGACGCCGACCCCGGGTCCGACCCCGAGATGCTGGCGCTGGAGGCTGTCGCAGACGGGCGTGTCGAGGACGCTGACACGGACGCGCTCGACCAGCTGGAACGGCGTGGCCTCCTCGACGTGCGTGAGGAAACCGTCCGCTCGGTCCAGCTCACTGACGACGGTGTCACCGCGCTGATGGAAGGTGTCGAAGCCGCCGAGACGGTCGACCAGCTTACCCCCGAGATGCTCACCAGCGGCGAGTGGGAGGACGTGGCCTTTACCGAGTACAACGTCGAGGCCGACGCCGAAGACGTGAGTCACGGCAAGGAACACATCCTCCGCCAGACGGCTAACCGCGTGAAGGACACACTCGTCGGCATGGGCTTCTCCGAGATGGAAGGCCCACACGCCGACGCCCAGTTCTGGATCAACGACTGCCTGTTCATGCCACAGGACCACCCCGCCCGGACCCACTGGGACCAGTTCGCCCTGGAGGAGCCAGAGGAGATCGGTCACCTCCCACCGGACCTCGTCGAACGGGTCCGCTCGGCCCACAAGGAGGGTGTCGGCCCCGACGGCGAGGGGTACCACTCGCCGTGGACCGAGGATATCGCCCGCGGGATGGACCTGCGCGGCCACACTACCTCGCTGTCGATGCGCTACCTCTCGGGCCATCAGGTCGGCGAACTCGACCCACCCGAACGCTACTTCAGCGTCGAGAAGGTGTACCGAAACGACACGCTGGACCCGACGCATCTGCTCGAGTTCTTCCAGATCGAGGGCTGGGTGATGGCCGAAGACCTCTCCGTGCGAGACCTGATGGGGACGTTCACGGAGTTCTACGAGCAGTTCGGCATCACCGACCTGGAGTTCAAGCCCCACTACAACCCATACACGGAGCCGAGCTTCGAACTGTTCGGTACCCACCCCGAGACCGGCGAGGTCGTCGAGGTCGGCAACTCCGGAATCTTTCGCGACGAGGTGCTCACGCCCCTTGGCGTCGACTGTGACGTGATGGCGTGGGGCCTCTCGCTCGAACGACTACTCATGCTCATGTACGGCTTTGAAGACATCCGCGACGTGCACGGGACGCTGTGTGATCTTGAACTGCTGCGGGAGACGGAGGTGATCCGCTAATGCCGGTTGTCGATGTCGACCCTGACGAACTGCGGTATCTGACCGGGCACGACGAGAAAGACGATGACGAACTCAAATCGGACCTGTTCAACCTCGGCCTCGAGTTCGAGGGCTGGACCGAGGACGACGAGTTCCAACTGGAGTTCGCGCCGGACCGACTGGACCGCCTCTCCGTTGAGGGGGTCGCGCGGTCGCTGCGGTACCACTACGGCGACGACCGCGGGGTGGATATCCCCAACACGAACAGCGCCGACTGGAGCATTGAGGTCGAGGACCAGCCCGACGAGCGCCCGTACGTCACCGGCGCTATCGTCCGCGGCCTCGACATGGACGAGGCCGCACTGGAATCGCTTATCCAACTACAGGAGAAGCTCCACGCGACGATGGGTCGCAAGCGGGCGAAAGGTGCGATCGGCGTTCACGACCTCACCATGCTGAAAGGCGACTCGGTCACGGACGAGACGGGCAAGTCTATCACCTACACCAGCGCGGACCCCGACGAGGCCACGTTCGTTCCGCTGGACGCCGACGCGGAGATGACTCCAAGCGAGGTCATGGCGTCCCACGAGACCGGCCAGACCTACGGTGACCTTGTGGCCGACTTCGACCGCGTACCGGCCATCTACGACGCCATCGGCCTGTTCTCGTTCCCGCCGGTCATCAACGGCCGCCGGACCGAGGTTAGCGTCGACTCCCGGGACCTGTTCATCGAGATGACCGGGACCGACCAGTGGACCATCGACCATATGTGCAACATCGTCTGCTACGCGCTCGCCGCCCGCGGCGGGCAGGTCGAGAAGGTTGATGTGTCCTACGCCGAAGACGCGCCCGGGGAGTACGCCGGCAAGACGCTGGAACGGCCGGACTTCTCGGTCCGGACGAAGACGGTCACGCACGACCGCATCGAGTCCATCCTCGGCGTCTCGCTGGACAGCCGCGAGGTCATCGACTACGCCGAGCGGGCCGGCCTCGATGCGACCAAGACGGAAGCTGACGACGGTGTGGCATACGACGTCGAGGTTCCGCCCTACCGCGTCGACGTCATTCACCCGCTCGACATCATCGACGACATCGGCCGGGCGCTTGGGTTCAACAGCCTCGAACCGACCTACCCTGACGTGTCGACGGTCGGCGGTCGGCATGAACGGTCCCGGCTTGAGGACGCTGCCCGTGACGCGCTCGTCGGCCTGGGCTTCGAGGACCTGCTGAACTTCCACATGATAAACGAGGTCGAGAACTTTGAGCGGATGAATCTCTCGACTCCGGAGGCCGAAGACGGAAGCGACGCCGACACTGTCGGCCTGGCTGATCCGGTCACCATTCAGGAGCCCTACAGCGATGACTACACCATCCTCCGGACGTGGGCACTCCCGTCCATCATGATGGTACTGGAGAACAACACTCACCGGAGCTACCCGCAGGACCTCGCCGAAATCGGGCTGGCCGCCGGTCTTGACGACGCCGAGAACACCGGTGTCGCTGAGCATCGCACTGTCGCCGCCGCGCTCGCGCGCACGGACGCCTCCTACGAGGACGCGAAGGCTCGTCTGCAGGCGCTCGCCGACGCCTTCGACAAAGACCTCTCGACGCCTCCGACCACACATCCGGCGTTCATCGGCGGCCGCGCCGCCGAGGTCGTTCTTGACGGCGAATCGGTCGGCGTCATCGGCGAGATCCATCCGAAGGTGCTTGTCGAGCACGACCTGGAACTGCCGGTCGCCGCATTCGAACTCCGACTGGACGCACTGGAATAAGTACGGCCGCAAATCGCAGCGGGCGCTCGGCTCTCTCTGCTCTGCCCGCTCTACTCTACCTGTCGCTCGGATACACGTACTCCACGTCGCTTGGTTCCCTGTCTTCTTCGTCAGTCTCGATGACGATGGTCGAGGAGAGTTTGTTGAACAGCCTGCTCCCTTCTTCGTAGGCCAGCCAGCCGACAAGGATGTCTATGGGAAGCAGGAACGCCTTCCCGAAGCTCTCGATGGCTGCCGTGCCGTAGTCGATGTCGTCGCCGCGTTCATCCGTGACGGCAATGTTCATTACCATCTTCCCGACCGACTGGCCCTGTCGGCCTTCGAGGGCCGTCCAGTACACGAACAGGCCGAGTCCGTTCAGGCCGGTGAAACGGAGTGGTACCCGAGAGGCCGCCGGTCAGGAGAGAGAACACACCAGCCGCCTCGCCAAGTGCGGAGAGGAGGGCACCGATGAGTAGGATGTCGATGAGCCACGCGAGAAAGCGGTCATCCCAGGACGCAATGTGCAGCGTACGGCGGGTGTCGGCCATGTCGCCGGTTCGCTGCAACTGTACTTCAAGACTCGCAAGCTACAAGTCTGCACCAACGGCGTCCTCGACCGAGTCGAAGCCGTCTTGTGCGAGCAAGTCACGCAGTCCCGAATTGATTTCGCGGGCGATTGACGGACCGCGATAGACCAGACCGGTGTACAACTGGACGAGTGAGGCCCCGGCACGGATCTTCCGGTATGCGCCCTCCGCTGTCGAGACGCCACCGACGCCGACGACGGGCACGTCGACACGCTCGGCGACGAACCGCACCATCTCGGTCGCCTCGTTCTCGATTGGTTTCCCTGAGAGGCCGCCCGTCTCGACCGCGTTCGGCGAGCGCAGACTGGCGGGCCGTTTCGTCGTCGTGTTGGTCGCGACGACGCCGTCTAGGTCGAGTTCAGTCACCAGATCAAGCGCGTCCTCAACTGCCGGCTCGGGGAGGTCCGGCGAGAGCTTCACAAGCAGCGGGGCCGCACCCGCGTCCTGCAGCTCCCCAAGGATGGCCTCCATTGCGTCACGGTTCTGGAGTTCTTCGAACCCCTCGGAGTTGGGGCAGGAAACGTTGACGACAAAGAAGTCCCCGCCTTCAGCGACATGTTCGTACGTGGTCCGGTAGTCGTCTGGGGCCTCGTCCGTTCCGACGTGTTCCGTCTTGGCGATGTTGACGCCGACCGGGAACGGGGCATCGACGTTCTTCAACCGCTCGCCGATGACGATGGCCCCGTCGTTGTTCAGTCCCATCCGGTTGATTATCGCCTCGTCTGCTTTGAGCCGGAACATCCGCGGGCGGGCGTTCCCGGCCTGTGGCTCGGCCGTGACACCGCCGACTTCGGCGAAGCCGAAGCCCAGTGACGCCAGCGCACTAGGGATGGTGGCGTTCTTGTCGAAACCGGCAGCGACTCCAACGGGGTTGTCGAACGTGTAGCCGAATGCCTCCACTGCGAGCCGGTCGTCAGCGACGGTGTAGCGGTCGGCCATCGCGTCGGCGATTCGAGTTCCATCAACTGCTTCTAACAGTCGATGGACGCTCCGGTTGGCAGTTTCTGCTGGCAGCGAAAACAGGAGTGGTTTCGCGATATCGTAGGGTCTCATTGTGTGGGTGTTCGGGTTAGCTCGAAGAACGGTGGTGACTGACCGATTTCGGGCGTCGGCCCCGACAGCCCCGCCCAGTGGCACTGTGTCACCGTCGATGGTGCCTTAAAAGTCGTGCTCGACCTCTTCCGGGTCTGCTTTCTGGATAATAATTTTGTTGTCGCGGACGCGGACGAACACTTCGTCACCGATCTCCATCCCGGCGACGGCTAGCTCGTCTTCGTGAATGTTGATATGTACGTTGTGGTACTCGCCGTCCTCATCTTTGGCGCCACTCGGGCTGAGCTTCTTCTTTCGCACCATCGCGCTATCCTACTCCGCACTTCACCGCAGGATACACTTAAGTCTACCGTGCCGCCGGCCGCTGGCTGGTGGTTTTCTGGGCGCGCGTGATGATTTCGACCCGAATATACGGCTTGAATCGGCCGGTTTAGGAGGTCGAAGCAGCACGCGACAGCATCAGTGTATAAAAGCATCCCCCGACGGAGGGCGGATTGGGGGGTATATTTATGTTCTGCCATGTGCTGAATTGGCATGGAGCGGTGAAATCCATGGCACCCGACAGTGACAAGCGCAACTTCGCACTGCGCGAAGACGGTGACGAATCGAGCGTCTTCTCGGGCGGAACACCTCGACAGGCTGCGCTGAAGGCAGCACGTCGACTCGAGCCGGCCGACGGTGAAGAGCAGGCTGATCCTGAGGAGATACGACTACGGGAGAAGGGGACCCACAAAGTCCACATCTATGAAGCGTGGGCATGGGTTGAGGAAGCCCCAGACGACAAACCCGACTGGATGCCCGGCGACATCACGAAGGGGAACGTCTCGAAGCAGGGCGTCGAACACCTAGACGAGATCTAGGCCGCATTCCCGACATTTTCGGTAACGTCCTGACGTGTAGATCTTGGTCGCGCGCTTGCGTGCGCGCGACCAGAAATTGTGCATCACAGCTACCACTGTCCCGTGACCCGTACTCTCTATCTGTACACGTGTGGGACACTCTCTCCCGTGTAATTCCGTCCCGCAGGCGACTTCCTTCGACGGGGTTAAGTGTGACTCACCCATCGGAATGAAATGCGAACGCGGTCAGGGGGCGACGCCCCCCGAACGAACGTACTCGTTCCGACGCCCTTAAGTGTAACAGGGTGCTCGGAATGAACGCGAAGGTCGCTCACGTCGTGCGGTTCGACGCGAGCCCGATCCGACGCCCTTAAGTGTAACAGGGCACTCGGAATGAATGCGAACGACGTTCGGTCGGGGTGTCGAACCCCTGCCGACACGGACCAGGCGGGATCGGCTCGCCAACGAAACTCGAAGCCTTTATGATGGCTTCGAAATAACAATCAGGTCCGAAGAAATGAGGATTCCACCCCTGCGGTCCGCCGTCAAGATGGGATCTGATGTTAGCCCTGATAGTTCGGTGACACTCGGTCGACGGGTGTCCTCGAACACCCTTCGATAGCGACCACACCCATTATATGGGTGTGATCCCGCCTAACCCCCCGGCCTTGTGCCGGGATACATTCCGGTTGATCCTGCCGGAGGCCATTGCTATCGGAGTCCGATTTAGCCATGCTAGTTGTACGAGTTTAGACTCGTAGCATATAGCTCAGTAACACGTGGCCAAACTACCCTACAGACCGCAATAACCTCGGGAAACTGAGGCCAATAGCGGATATAACTCTCATGCTGGAGTGCCGAGAGTTAGAAACGTTCCGGCGCTGTAGGATGTGGCTGCGGCCGATTAGGTAGATGGTGGGGTAACGGCCCACCATGCCGATAATCGGTACGGGTTGTGAGAGCAAGAACCCGGAGACGGTATCTGAGACAAGATACCGGGCCCTACGGGGCGCAGCAGGCGCGAAACCTTTACACTGCACGACAGTGCGATAGGGGGACTCCGAGTGCGAGGGCATATAGCCCTCGCTTTTCTGTACCGTAAGGTGGTACAGGAACAAGGACTGGGCAAGACCGGTGCCAGCCGCCGCGGTAATACCGGCAGTCCAAGTGATGGCCGATATTATTGGGCCTAAAGCGTCCGTAGCCGGCCGGACAAGTCCGTTGGGAAATCGACGCGCTCAACGCGTCGGCGTCCAGCGGAAACTGTCCGGCTTGGGGCCGGAAGACCTGAGGGGTACGTCCGGGGTAGGAGTGAAATCCTGTAATCCTGGACGGACCACCAATGGGGAAACCACCTCAGGAAGACGGACCCGACGGTGAGGGACGAAAGCTAGGGTCTCGAACCGGATTAGATACCCGGGTAGTCCTAGCTGTAAACGATGCTCGCTAGGTGTGCCGTAGGCTACGAGCCTGCGCTGCGCCCTAGGGAAGCCGAGAAGCGAGCCGCCTGGGAAGTACGTCTGCAAGGATGAAACTTAAAGGAATTGGCGGGGGAGCACCACAACCGGAGGAGCCTGCGGTTTAATTGGACTCAACGCCGGAAATCTCACCGGTCCCGACAGTAGTAATGACGGTCAGGTTGACGACTTTACCCGACGCTACTGAGAGGAGGTGCATGGCCGCCGTCAGCTCGTACCGTGAGGCGTCCTGTTAAGTCAGGCAACGAGCGAGACCCGCACTTCTAGTTGCCAGCAATACCCTTGAGGTAGTTGGGTACACTAGGAGGACTGCCGCTGCTAAAGCGGAGGAAGGAACGGGCAACGGTAGGTCAGTATGCCCCGAATGGACCGGGCAACACGCGGGCTACAATGGCTCTGACAGTGGGATGCAACGCCGAGAGGCGAAGCTAATCTCCAAACGGAGTCGTAGTTCGGATTGCGGGCTGAAACCCGCCCGCATGAAGCTGGATTCGGTAGTAATCGCGTGTCAGAAGCGCGCGGTGAATACGTCCCTGCTCCTTGCACACACCGCCCGTCAAAGCACCCGAGTGGGGTCCGGATGAGGCCGTCATGCGACGGTCGAATCTGGGCTCCGCAAGGGGGCTTAAGTCGTAACAAGGTAGCCGTAGAGGAATCTGTGGCTGGATCACCTCCTACTGATCGGGATTGGGGCTTTGCCCCAACCCACCTTTCGGTGTTCGAGAATTCCGTCGACCGGGCACTTATGAACTATCAGGGCTGACAACCGTGCGGATCTGCCGGGCCCATAGCTCAGCGGGAGAGCGCCGCCTTTGCAAGGCGGAGGCCCTGGGTTCAAATCCCAGTGGGTCCATACGACGTGCCAGCCCCGAACCGTGCCCCTTAAGTGTGGGACGGCGATGGGATATGGTACGACGACAGATGCACCAGGCCGGGTGAAACCGAGCCTGGGAAGGGTCGATTCGCCCACCATCTCCACCTTGGGGGCGAATATGAAACCGTGTGTACGTGCGATCCAGGCGTCCACTGGACTCGTTCAGTTGAACGAGTCACAACGACGTTGGCTACTATGCCAGCTGGTGGATTGCTCGGCTCAGGCGCTGATGAAGGACGTGCCAAGCTGCGATAAGCTGTGGGGAGCCGCACGGAGGCGAAGAACCACAGATTTCCGAATGAGAATCTCTCTAACAATTGCTTCGCGCAATGAGGAACCCCGAGAACTGAAACATCTCAGTATCGGGAGGAACAGAAAACGCAATGTGATGTCGTCAGTAACCGCGAGTGAACGCGATACAGCCCAAACCGAAGCCCTCACGGGCAATGTGGTGTCAGGGCTACCTCTCATCAGCCGACCGTCTCGACGAAGTCTCTTGGAACAGAGCGTGATACAGGGTGACAACCCCGTACTCGAGACCAGTACGCTGTGCGGTAGTGCCAGAGTAGCGGGGGTTGGATATCCCTCGCGAATAACGCAGGCATCGACTGCGAAGGCTAAACACAACCTGAGACCGATAGTGAACAAGTAGTGTGAACGAACGCTGCAAAGTACCCTCAGAAGGGAGGCGAAATAGAGCATGAAATCAGTTGGCGATCGAGCGACAGGGCATACAAGGTCCCATGACGAATGACCGAGACGCGAGTCTCCAGTAAGACTCACGGGAAGCCGATGTTCTGTCGTACGTTTTGAAAAACGAGCCAGGGAGTGTGTCTGTATGGCAAGTCTAACCGGAGCATCCGGGGAGGCACAGGGAAACCGACATGGCCGCAGGGCTTTGCCCGAGGGCCGCCGTCTTCAAGGGCGGGGAGCCATTCTGACACGACCCGAATCCGGACGATCTACGCATGGACAAGATGAAGCGTGCCGAAAGGCACGTGGAAGTCTGTTAGAGTTGGTGTCCTACAATACCCTCTCGTGATCTATGTGTAGGGGTGAAAGGCCCATCGAGTCCGGCAACAGCTGGTTCCAATCGAAACATGTCGAAGCATGACCTCCGCCGAGGTAGTCTGTGGGGTAGAGCGACCGATTGGTGTGTCCGCCTCCGAGAGGAGTCGGCACACCTGTCAAACTCCAAACCTACAGACGCTGTTTGACGCGGGGATTCCGGTGCGCGGGGTAAGCCTGTGTACCAGGAGGGGAACAACCCAGAGATAGGTTAAGGTCCCCAAGTGTGGATTAAGTGTAATCCTCTGAAGGTGGTCTCGAGCCCTAGACAGCCGGGAGGTGAGCTTAGAAGCAGCTACCCTCTAAGAAAAGCGTAACAGCTTACCGGCCGAGGTTTGAGGCGCCCAAAATGATCGGGACTCAAATCCACCACCGAGACCTGTCCGTACCACTCATACTGGTAATCGAGTAGATTGGCGCTCTAATTGGATGGAAGCGGGGGCGAGAGCTCCTGTGGACCGATTAGTGACGAAAATCCTGGCCATAGTAGCAGCGATAGTCGGGTGAGAACCCCGACGGCCTAATGGATAAGGGTTCCTCAGCACTGCTGATCAGCTGAGGGTTAGCCGGTCCTAAGTCTCACCGCAACTCGACTGAGACGAAATGGGAAACGGGTTAATATTCCCGTGCCACTATGCAGTGAAAGTTGACGCCCTGGGGTCGATCACACCGGGCATTCGCCCGGTCGAACCGTCCAACTCCGTGGAAGCCGTAATGGCAAGAAGCGGACGAACGGCGGTATAGGGAAACGTGATTCAACCTGGGGCCCATGAAAAGACGAGCATAGTGTCCGTACCGAGAACCGACACAGGTGTCCATGGCGGCGAAAGCCAAGGCCTGTCGGGAGCAACCAACGTTAGGGAATTCGGCAAGTTAGTCCCGTACCTTCGGAAGAAGGGATGCCTGCTCCGGAACGGAGCAGGTCGCAGTGACTCGGAAGCTCGGACTGTCTAGTAACAACATAGGTGACCGCAAATCCGCAAGGACTCGTACGGTCACTGAATCCTGCCCAGTGCAGGTATCTGAACACCTCGTACAAGAGGACGAAGGACCTGTCAACGGCGGGGGTAACTATGACCCTCTTAAGGTAGCGTAGTACCTTGCCGCATCAGTAGCGGCTTGCATGAATGGATTAACCAGAGCTTCACTGTCCCAACGTTGGGCCCGGTGAACTGTACATTCCAGTGCGGAGTCTGGAGACACCCAGGGGGAAGCGAAGACCCTATGGAGCTTTACTGCAGGCTGTCGCTGAGACGTGGTCGCCGATGTGCAGCATAGGTAGGAGACATTACACAGGTACCCGCGCTAGCGGGCCACCGAGTCAACAGTGAAATACTACCCGTCGGTGACTGCGACTCTCACTCCGGGAGGAGGACACCGATAGCCGGGCAGTTTGACTGGGGCGGTACGCGCTCGAAAAGATATCGAGCGCGCCCTATGGCTATCTCAGCCGGGACAGAGACCCGGCGAAGAGTGCAAGAGCAAAAGATAGCTTGACAGTGTTCTTCCCAACGAGGAACGCTGACGCGAAAGCGTGGTCTAGCGAACCAATTAGCCTGCTTGATGCGGGCAATTGATGACAGAAAAGCTACCCTAGGGATAACAGAGTCGTCACTCGCAAGAGCACATATCGACCGAGTGGCTTGCTACCTCGATGTCGGTTCCCTCCATCCTGCCCGTGCAGAAGCGGGCAAGGGTGAGGTTGTTCGCCTATTAAAGGAGGTCGTGAGCTGGGTTTAGACCGTCGTGAGACAGGTCGGCTGCTATCTACTGGGTGTGTTATGGTGTCTGACAAGAACGACCGTATAGTACGAGAGGAACTACGGTTGGTGGCCACTGGTGTACCGGTTGTTCGAGAGAGCACGTGCCGGGTAGCCACGCCACACGGGGTAAGAGCTGAACGCATCTAAGCTCGAAACCCACTTGGAAAAGAGACACCGCTGAGGTCCCGCGTATAAGACGCGGTCGATAGACTCGGGGTGTGCGCGTCGAGGTAACGAGACGTTAAGCCCACGAGCACTAACAGACCAAAGCCATCATTCATACGCACTGTGACTCATTCACCGACGATTTACTCGTCGCTGAACGAGTCCAGGCGCAATCTGGATCGCACGTAATCACACGGTGGAGAAGTTAATCGAGACTGGTACTATCGCGGTTCGAATCCGTGACTCGACGTTAGGCGGCCACAGCGGTGGGGTTGCCTCCCGTACCCATCCCGAACACGGAAGATAAGCCCACCAGCGTTCCGGGGAGTACTGGAGTGCGCGAGCCTCTGGGAAATCCGGTTCGCCGCCACCATTCATACCTTTCAGCCCACTCAGGAGAATCATCTCTCCCGAGTGGGCTTTCCGTATTTATACAAAGTGAGGGCTCCGTACTGGATCGAGAGTTCGTAGACTTGTGAAGTCGAATTGAACGAATTCGCAGCATTCCTTGACGGTGTCGCACCTGCTCTCTGTCGAGATGGTCCGAGCGGATCTTGACGATATACGGTTCGTGTATGCAGTTGATTCCGAATCGTGGGTTGCACTACTTGCCAACGTGAGCAGTGTGGTTCTTCGGACGGGCACAATCGTCAATCTACAGCACTAGCCCGGTCGAGGGAGTCGGTGAACTGGATCAATCAGAGAGGGGTGGCTAATCGAATTCGCTACGCTTAAACGATCGAGTTGACTACCTCTATTTGCGCCAAGGTGGCAGAGTCTGGCCTAACGCAGCGGCCTGCAGAGCCGCCCATCGTCGGTTCAAATCCGACCCTTGGCTTCATAGTCTCTTACACCCTCCGAGAAGTACCGGTAAGTAACTGCTACCTGCGTTTCTCTATAGACTCGACGTTGTGAACTGTTGCTCGGAAACGGTTGGTCACAGGACAAGACTCGCTCGAAGAATACAGTACGGCTAGGCCGTTCATGAAATCCGTTTTCGACGGAGCAACAACCGTCGTAGTGGGATTGCACGAACTAATGATACGGCCACAAACTGGTTCCCGGAACATTCGAAGCTGGAGTTAACGGAGATGGGGGCGGCGAAGAAAGATGGATGCCGCTGCTGACCTGGTATCAACTCTTATTTGTCGGCACCAGTATTACAGTTGCAATGGGGTTGTTGGGACGGGAAACACGACGGACAGTCGTCGACAACTACGAACTGCTACTGATTTGTCTGATCGCCATCGCTGCGGTTGGCGGATATCTCACGTATACGGGCCACGTTGCTTCGGGAACGGATACAACTACGCGTCAGGTATCGTCGTGGCAGTCGTCCGGATCGTTCTCCCACAATGCGACAGTTCGTAACGGTACCTCGGCGTTTCCAGAGGGTGAAGTGCTTGAAGACCAACCTGTGTATCTCCAGAAGGTAGCCCCTGTATTGGACGGCGCGTTCACGTACACGTACAGCGCCAGCAACGAAAGCGATCTTACTGCCTCGGCTGACGTGTTCGTTCAGTATCGCTCCGTCGAATCAACCCAGAACGGAGAGCTCGTCTACTGGGAGGTCAAACGACCACTGACACAAGGCACTGTGCAGTCGCTGGCCGTGGGTGAACGTCTGACGGTTCCGTTCTCGCTGAATGTCAGTCGCGCAGCCGAAACCGTTCGACGTATCGATTCGGAACACGGTCAGACGTCTGGTCGACTGGAGATGGCGGTGGTCTCTCAGGTGGCTCTTTCGGGGCCGCGTAACGGGCAGCCGGTCGATACAACTCGAACGTACCGTCTCCCGATTATCCCGAGTCAGAGCAGCTACCGGGTCGAAAACACTGGCCCGGTGACGAACAGTGGTGACCGAACCGTCGAAGCGCAGGTGGAAAAGGCGTACGGACCGATCTGGACTCTCGGTGGCCCAGTGCTCCTGCTTGGTAGCTTTAGTGCTGCTGCTGCTCTCGTCTACGGGCGCACGACCAACTATCTCACACTTACCGACGCCGAGCGCCGATGGCTCGCATACAAGTCCACTCGCGAGGAGTTTGACGAATGGATAACTGTCGGCCGGGCTGATCCAGTCGACGATGATGTCTGGACGACGACCGTTGATTCGCTCGTCGGGCTCGTGGACGTCGCAATCGACACCGATGAACGTATAATCGAGTCAGATACCGATTCTGATTTCATCGTGTACACTGGTGACCGATTGTTTCGGTACGAGCCTCCGCCAGAACCCGAAACTGGTTCCACTGTGGGCAACAGTGACGCTGAGACATCGGACTGACTGAGTTATTTTATTACTCTTCGGTGCCGTCGTCGTCGGCTTGTGGTTCGAGCATCGTATCGAGTTCCGGGACCAGTCGGTACCCGGTCACCGTGCCGACTGCACCGGAGAACGCGAGTGCAACACCCAACTGTGTGATTGGGCCGAAGCCAGCGCTCGAAACCGCTGACACGACAAGAATTGTGAGCACAATCCCGGCAAGACCGATCGCTGCTTCGCGGATAGCGACGCGGCGGAACCGGCGACGGCGTTCACTTGGTTGCGTCTGGAGTACCGGGAGGACATCGTGATATCGCGTCTGCACGAGGTAGTTTGTCACTACAGCGAGCAAGCCAGCGATGAACGCCCACGGTCCCCAGCTAATTCCGAATGCCGGCTCGAAGCCGAGCGTGAATCCGTTCGGTTCGGCTGACTGTTGACTTTCGGGTGTCGACGGCACGGGCTCAGCGCCACCGCCGGCCACTGTTTCGGTTTCCTCTTCGCTGTCGGTGGGCGTCCCAGTCGATTCGTCGGTCGATGTCTCAACGCCAGTACCGCCGCCACCGCTTCCTCCGCCAGCGGGCGTTTCAGTCTTGTTCTCGTCCTCGCTTGCGGTCCCGTTCGTCGAGCTATCGTCTGCCGGCGTTGGCGTTGGCGTCGGCGTTGCAGGATCGCTCCCGTCTTGCGTACCGCCTCCTCCATCGCCACCAGGTGATACACCGCCGCCACCGCTACCGCCACCGGTGGACCCACCGTTGCTCTCGCCTTCCTCGGTTGACTGCCGTTCGGGAACAGGGGCGGTGATCGATATCGTTCCGGTGAAGTTACGCTCCGCTGGCGTCACTGCCAGCCCAAAGCGAACTGATTCACCGGGCTGCAACGAGACGGTGCCGCCAGCGACTCGTGCCCCAGTGTCCATCCGGTATATCCGAACTGCTTCCGGCTCGCTGTCCAGTTCGATGGCAGCAGCACTACCATTACCCTCGTAGCCCGCAAAGCCAACGACAAACAGGTCATCGACACGGGTCTGACCGTTCGGGAGCACCGGTGATAGACTGATGCGTAGCTGTCCCGTCTCGTCATATTTGGCGTACTGGTCCCCGTTTGTGGTGTCAGCGGGGGCCAAGTAGACGCCGGAGTTCCGGTCGGGTGCCACCTCGTCGCCGGTAATGAAGGCACCTGTCGCCATAGCGGTCCCTGCAAGGAGGACGACTGCTGCCATGACGGCGACGAGAGTGCGATTCATAGGTGTTTGTGGTGTGCCGCTACGTTGTCTCTTCGTGCGTGCCTGTATCTGGACCTGTTGGTCGGCCTGTGTCGGAACCCCGCTTCTTACTGCTGGACCGCTTCAACAATGAAGGTCACGTCGCTAATGCTCTTGAGATTCTCGCCATCAACACCCTCATCCCGGAGGTCAACAACGATGTCTATCTCCACGGTGTCGCTATAGTCTCCGTCTGAACTCCCCCCGTCGGGGTCAAGCGTGATCGCTTGGGCTGAGCCGACAATCGATGCGCCGGCATCCCCTTCCCGGAAGTCCAGAACTTCACTGTTTGTGGGGTCATCCCCAACTCCAGCGGTGCTGTCATCGATATAGAGGTCGACCTTCGATGTACTGTTATTGTCGACCTGTAGAGCGTCCTCGAAGCTTGTCTTCGCTCGTTCGTTGAGGTTTGTTTCCTCGAAATTGATGATGTCAACTGACTCGCTTGCGTCCGTTCCGATGATGTCCGTGGCACCGCTCCCTGGACTGAATCCCACCTGTGCCGACCCGGTATCGCCGGTAACTTCAAGATTGACGTTCCGGTCTGCTTCGATCGAAGTGAACGCACCGGATCCAAACACCGCACCCGTCCCCACACTGGCCGCACCAATACTAAGAAGAAATCTACGCCGGTTCATTGGAAGCTAGTTCACGCCATAGCGGCTTAGTACTGAACAGCGTTAGCGGCTTCAATGAGTGCTTTAGCCGGGCTAATGGAACAAAATAGTAAGTGGTAACCTCTCGATAAGCGAATTGAACATGAAACTGAACCGCAGAAGCGTACTCGGTCTCATTGGGACAGTCGGTATCGGCTCTGGTGCGGCATTCGGCTCTGGTGCATTCAGTTCTGTCAGCGCAACACGCGAAGTGGAGGTTAATGTCGTCGGCGCTGACGGCAACGGCGACGAGATCGCGACGCAGTTTACTGACGTGCTTGTTGATGCGTCCGCGAACGAGGTCGCACTCCGTGATAGCGGTGGTAACCTCGTCACGGATCCGACAGGGCTGTTCCCGACAAGCAGTGACTCTCTTACTCCTGATGGCGGCACCGCTCTCTCAACGAGCTATGTAAGCCTCATCGCGAATGATGTGTCTGTTGTCTTTGGCTACGAGGACAGTGGAACCGACGAGCGACTGATGCCGAACAGTACATACACATACAATAGCGGCTTCTTCAAACTGGTCAACAACGACGACGGAAATGGGACGACCTTCAACGTTGATCTAGACACTAGCAGCGGCCTTCTTACCGGAATCGGCGGTAGTACGGACACTTACAACGAAGATGTGTCTGCCGGCTCAGTTTCTGATCTCTCTGCAACCTTGGAGACGGGCGACAGCGCCACGGAAACTGAAGATCTGACAATCACAATCAGCTAAATTCCTTCTGCTGGCCAACTCCCCACTTCACCACACCCTCTTACTGGCAGACACCTGTCCCTGACAGTAGATGTGTGAGATAGAAAATGCGTTTACTTATCATTTAGAATCAGGTACGAACAAAAAGTCTATCAAATAGTACAATCTAAATACAAACATGGGACAGGTGGGGGTTAGCAGGACAGAAAAGCGACAGCTATCGCGTGATGACGTATACGACATACTAAGCAACCAACGGCGTCGGTACGCTTTGCACGCAATAAAACAAGAGAACGAGCGTGCCGAACTTTCTGACCTTGCTGAGCAAGTCGCTGCGTGGGAAAACGACAAATGCATTCAGGAAATCACGTCCACGGAGCGACACCGCGTGTACACGTCAATGCAGCAAACACATCTCCCGACACTTGAACGCGCGGGCGTCATTACGCATGACAATGGCACGGTAACGCTGACCGATACTGCTGACAGCCTTGACGTGTATCTTGACATCGTCCCGGGGGATTCGATTCCGTGGGCGGAGTATTATCTCGGACTTGCCGCTGTCTCGGTGGCGCTTGTCGTCGCTGTCTGGGTCGGTGTCTTCCCATCGTCTGTTCCATCGCTTGTGTGGCCGTCGGTGATCACGTCGTTGTTCCTGGTCTCTGCAGCGTACCACGTCAAGGAGACCCGCCGGTTGCAACTCGGCGCAGCCGATAAGCCACCGGAGCTGCTGGAATGAGCAAAAAGTGGACCCGGCGCAGCGCACTCGCGTTCATCGCCAGCGGTGCAGGACTGCTCGCTGCCGAAACAGCCGGTGTCACTACCATTGACGCAAAGCGATCCAGTTATCTTAAGACGGCGACCACTGACAGCAATGCACTACTTGGTATCGACATCGGGCCGGGAAGTGACACGGATGACCAGAAGGTCATTGGCACGGATGGCCAGCAGGTGACCCTGGCAACGCTCACAAACAACTTTGACCAGCAGCTCACGAGTGTTCGCGTCAACCCGGGCCCGGCCCCGCCGCTTGAGACTGTCCAGACGCCGAACAGGCTTTTACCAGGCGAAAGCGGCGATGTCACAACGACACTCTCCTGTGACTCAGGAGAAAATACCACCGTCACTCTCGATATCACGGCGACCGGTAATGACCAGCGTGTCGAACTGAGCCGGTCGCTTTCAGTCGAGTGTCGTGACCCCAGAGTGTCGTGGTGGCACTTCGAGGATGTTAGCAGAACGGATGTCCCGGATGTATGGGCTGCTGGCAACGATGGTGAGCGAAACGATGTTGGATTCTTTACAAATTATGAACCGGATCTAGCGACATCCAGTCAGGGCCGCGGCGAAGTCCTCAATTTCGATGGTAACGATGCCGTCACCGTTCCCGATGATGATACGCTTGACCTGACTGACGACTTCTCGCTCTCTGCTTGGATATTCCCTCGAACCCAGAACGGCCTCACACGACTGTTCAGCAAGTGGAACTCCAGTGGCGATAATAGCTATCAGTTCGGCTTCGGTGGCGGTTGGCAGGGCTCTGGCGAAAGAGAACTGCTCATTGAGACCACTGACAAGAACGAGCTCACAGGTGTCTCGCTAACCGAGCGGGAGTGGGCACACGTCGTCTGGACCCACGGTTCACAGGATAAAGTGTACGTCAACGGCGCTCAAAAGGGGCAGACGTTTTCGCTCCCTGATGCCCAAGCGTCAACCCAACCCCTTCGAATCGGCACTGGTATCAATTCTGGCGGGAATGATATCTATGGATTCGACGGCGCCATGGACGAACCCAAAGTATACGACGCCGCGCTCACCGCCGACCAGGTGAGTAATCTCTACAGTTCAAGCACAGCAAGCGCAGGCGGTGGCGGCGGCGATATCACCGGCTGAACCCGCCCTCACTCACGCCCGAGCAGGCGACGTATCTGACGCTTCAGCGGGACCGACCGGTCCCGGCTTCGCTCGCGCGTTGTTCCGAACCCAAAGGTCGCCCCAACTGCCGCTGTGAGGCTGCCCAACACCAGAAAATTGAATGCCCCGATGGCCACCAGCGGGTGGACTCGGTGCAGTCCCGCGATGACGCCCGGCGGTGCTAACAGGAAGTACCGGTGCTCTTCGACGGTCACGACCGCCTGTTCGCCCGGCGGTGGGGCAGTCACTGACAGCATTGCCGTCGCGGACCCGCCGCGCTGAACGACAAGCTGGTTACGGTCCATCGCCGCGTCCGGATGTGACGATTCGAGGATGATGAGCATCGTCACCAGTCCGCCGTTTTCGGCAGTGAACTCGCTTTCGACAGGCTCGCCCGGCGTGACATCCTCGCTCGTGCTGTCGATGGTGACGCTGTGAGTGCCGCTCGGAGCGACCATCGCAGCGTTGGCTGGGACGAGAATTAACACTGCCAGTGCGAGTATGACCGTCCAGCCGTTGATCGTGTCCCCGTCGCGCGAACGAGTCCGTTCTCTGGTCCGCTCCTCGCTGGCCCGGAAGCTGTCGACGAAGACGAGTAGAAACAGCCCGAGCCCGATAGAGATGAACAGTCCGCTGAGTCCCTTCCCGCTCGTCAGGTCGCTGTTGCCCGAACCGCCAATCAATACCAATCCGCTTTCTGCCGCCGTTCGAGCGGAGCTGATGGCAGTACCGAGGCCGGGGAGCCGAACGACCTGTCCGTTGATCTGCAGTGCCGTCGCAACGACTCGATCGTCTGTGACAACCGGCTCATCCCCGCTCTGGTCTCTGAAGGGGTTGTTGTCCCCTTTTGTGATGTACCCATCGTCGGTCTCCGCGACGACCCGGTGTGTGGTCAGTCCGCCACCCTGTAGCTCGATCGCTTCGAATACAATGACGTCCCCTGGCTCGATCTCGCCAGCGACAGGCGCCGGAACGGCAACAAACGCGTCGCCCGTGTTCAGTGTCGGCGACATACTCCCTGATGTCACGTACCCCAGCAGGACCGGCTGCCCGAGGAGTTGTCCGATAACCAGAGAGAGAACGACGAGGACAGCAAGCAGGGTGAACGCGTCCTCGACGGACTGCCGCAACATACCTGTAGTAACCAGTCACAGGGTTTCAACCCTCCGAACAGCGGAGCAGCAGACGCCCATCGCTCAGTTATTGGACGAGTGCGAAATCGGTGCGTGATGCCTCTGTCTGTGACGTGCTGTCGTGTGTTGACCGCGCTGGTGGCCAGTTCTGGTCGGCTATGCCATCTACTGCCTTGATTACTCCGTTTCGACAGGTATCGTATGGACCTTCCGGAGCGGTTCGATGTGGCGTTTCGCTGTCTCGTCCAGTGGAAAGGTCCCGTGGATGTCGGCCGGAACTTGGCCGTGGACGACACGCCCGAACGGCGCGGCGGCGGTGGGATACACCTGCTCGGCCAACCGAGCGACGGGGGCCGCGATATCGAGGCCTTCCAGCGCTTCTTTCACAGCCGCTTCGCCGACGTGGACGGATTCTCCTTCGATCAGGATGAACGCGAACGGGAGGTCGTCGAACTGCGCCTGGAGGAATGCCTGAATCGCATCGGATTCCCAGGGAACAGGCGTGATATCCGTGGCACAGCGGGTTACCGTCTCGGCAGCGCGCCGGAACAGGTCGGTACTGCCGTCGTAGACGAGAAGCGACTGAGTCACATCCTCTGTATGGGTCTGGGCCGTTTGAACGTTGTGTAGCGTCACAACGGCTTATGCTTCTACACCTCGATGCTTCTGTATGGACGCACGGGACGAACCGACAGCCAGACTCGGCCGACAACTCGAAACGGCACTGGAGGGCGCGCTTGCCGATAGCGTATCGTGGACGGTCACCACTGACGGCCAAGTCGTCGCTCGACTGCCTGACCGCAAAATCGCGTTTGAACGGGCCGATGGTCCGGACGGCCACCGGTGGACGGTCGTGTTACGTGCGGACGGGTCGGTCGTGAGCAAATTCGGGCAGTTCGAGACAGTCGATGATGTCGTTGAGACCGTTGAGTCGCTCGTCCACGCCGACGTTCGGTACACGGTTTGCTGTGATGGCTAACTGTCCCAGCGCCCACCCGTCAAGCGAATCCAGTGGCTCCGTTTCAATCAACGTGACACACCGCCCGTGGGTAATCTCTATACGAACCCCGCACCAACGGACAGGTGTATGAGTCTGCTCAAGAACAAGCACCTCCTCAATGGGATCGTCTCTCTGGTAATCAGTGTCGCTATCACTGTCTGGCTGGCCGACGACGAAGATGCGCCGTGGAGTCTGACTGATATGGCTCTGGCCGTTGCCATTTCGTCGTTCCTCTCCGGCTTTTTCACCAGCTACTTCGCCGACTGACGGTCGGGTGACTCCGCGCAACGGGGGAACACCGATACCCTTCCGGCCCATGTTCCCAGTATGGACGAGCCAGAACCTGTCGACGACTGGCCTCACCGCCCGTTCTCGCCGACGGAAGCCAGTGCCCTACTGGATGACATTGACGGCGCTGTCGCGGTCTGGGTGATGCACCACGACAACGACGTCCGGTCGGCTGTTGTTCTTGATGACGCCCCCGAGGACGCGGTCATCGACATCGTCGTCGAGACCGACGCCGCCTTCGAGATGTACAGTTACACGAGCGGCGTGTGGATGGACTACGGCACACAGCGCAAAGACGATTCGGACGCCCCGTCGATGGCAGGGACACTCGACAGCTACGCCATTCTCGCTGGCGAGTCTGATACAGCCTAACCAGTGTGATGCATCTGCACCGCCGTTGCCGGGGCGAAACGGCCCGTGTCACCCGCGTACCGATACGCTCGAAAAGTAATCATTAAACGGCGCGGCGACTGACCCTCCTGATATGCAACGACGAGCCGCGGCGGCGTACTTCGCGTTCTTCCTCGTTATCAGTGTTGCTGCGTACGCCTACATCGGCGTCGCGGAGAGTCAGCGGCCGGCGGTGTCGCTCGACGCTGACGCCGAACTGACCAACGAGAGTACGTTCACTGTCGACGGAACGGAATACACAGCCACGAACATCCACATGTCCGGCGGCGGCGGTGGCGGTCACGGCGGCGGTGGCGGTGGCAGTATGGCTGCTGACCTCTCGTGGACGAACGAGTCGTCACAGTACACTGCGACGTTAGAGCACAACGCGACGACGACCTATCAGAACGACACCTACCGCGTGCACACCGACAGCAACGAGAGTACGGTGACCCTCGAAGAAGAACTCAACGTCAGCGCGCTCCTCGCCGAGGACTCCTCGGTCAAGAACACGCTGGCGACCCAGAACGGGACCGAGTACGTGGTCTACCAGTCGAACAACACGCAAGTCCCGCTGAGTGAGTGGCTCCCTGAGCCTGAGACAGTGACGTTCACGACCGGTGATACCTACCCGTACGCGACCGACAGCGGCACGCAGGAGACCACAATCTCTGAAGTGACCGACAGCGGTGCGACGCTCGAATGGTTCGCCCCGCGCGAGAACACGGTCGAACTTTCGGAGGGTGGGAACGTCACGCTGAACGAGCAGCAGTTCTTCACGCACTTCCCCGATCATAGCACCGTCCAGATCGTCCCGATTCAGCAGTACGACCAGTATCAGGCGACGCTCGACCAGCAGGACTACTTCCACGAGCGTAAGAACGGCTTCTGGGGCGTCTCGATACTCTCGGGCATCGCGGCCGTGCTGATGCTCGGGATGGCGTATATGCCCGTCCGCGGATAACAACGACTCTATTTACGGCTTTTTTGACGACCGGCTTACGCGTCGGCTGCCCAGCTGATGTACGCTAGTCCGACACCGATCACACCCATCACGACCGCCGCGACCATCTGTACAATCGCCGCTGCCATCGAGGCGTGCGTCTGCCACGGTGTCCCGGCAACCGCCGCGAGCGTGGCGACGACGAGCAATACGCCGACAGTGACACCTAGCGGGCGCAACGGCTGCGTGAGTACGCGCTGAACCGTACCGGTAGTTCCATCCATACTGGTGCCATTCGCTGTCTCGGTGGTAAATGAACCGGTCTCGGACTCTGTACTGTCGCGCTGCTTCTCGTACACAGAAAAGCGAGCCGGGAGGGAGTTGAACCACCTCCACTTCGCTCACTGCGTTCGCTCGTGGCGTAATTCAACGCCCTCCTGTTGTTGCCACTGCTCACGGTCGTTCGCAGGGCAACGGGCCGGGAGGGAGTTGAACCCCCGACCATCTGGTTAAAAGCCAGACGCTCTGCCTAACTGAGCTACCGGCCCTCGCTATTCGCTCGGGGGAGCGGCGATTAAGGCCTTACGGTCCGTCGTCGAAGTACGACTCGATAGCCTCGCTGATGACTTCTCCGGGAGAGACCCCATCGAGTGCGGCCTGCCGGCGGAGCAGACAGTAGGCGTCGCGGTCAAGTTGCGTCCGCATCTCACCCAGCGCGTACCCGTTCCTAGCAAGCGCCGCGTCCACGGACGCGCCGTCGTTGACACTGCTGGCAACGGACCGGATCTGGCGGACGGTGAGATCGTGATCGAGAGCGGCCCACGCCAGCAGGAGGCGGGATTCGCCGGAGACTCTGGCGATGTGTTTGGCCGCCGTCGGGGCAATTTCTCCCTTGGCGACGTGAATACGGACGGACCGCGGGAGATCGTGCACGCGGGACCACTTGCGGATAAACGAGACCGACGCCTCCCCGCCGGCCCGTTCGGCAGCAGCCTTGTAGGACCCCTCACCACGGACCAGAGCTGCACACGCGGCCGCGCCGCGCAGAATGAACACGTTGTCGTCGGCGCCGGCGGTGTTCTCGGAGAACTTCTCGACCGTTCTGGCGGCGAGTTCGAGGCTTTCGGGGTCGTCGGGATCGAACTCGATGGCCTCCTCGGGTCGCTGGCCAGTGAGTGCCGGGTCCCCGCGGATAACCGGTTTACCGACCGGTGATTCACGGTCGGTCGACGGAACGTAATTGTCGGGCCCCTCAGACATCGATACGTGCTTGGGGAGCGCCGCACAAAAGTATCCCGTACAGGGGTGTCATACAGGCTATTGTAAGTCACTCCGGGATTTCGCCGACCCGGGCCGGCGCAATTAATACGCAGTCACAACAGTCTGTATCAGTCGTCGGAGTCGCTCTCGCGCTCTTCGCTCATGTGCTCCCAGATTTCTGTGCAACCGCAGCCATCCTCGACGTTGTCGAGGTGGTCTGTGGTCGGCTCTTCGCGTTCGGCGTCGTCGTCGTGGGTCTGTTGTGCCTTCGTCATCGTTTCTGTCACAGCAGCGACCTGCGTGGCCGCCACGTGGTGTCGTACTCCTTCGTAACGCCCCCACTATCTTAAACACGGACTCTCCTGTAAGCTTGGCCCGCACTGCGACTTACAGGCAACATATGTTTGTATCTCGTACAGGGCCCACCAAATAGCGGGTCATTATGTTCTGATGCACTCACCGCATGACTGCGGCGGATTCGACCCGATCCGGTGATACTTGCGACCGCCGATGCTCTCAGGTGTTTCGAGAATCTAATGAGATGTAATGACGACAGACGTTCACCAGCTCGACGACGGGGCCTGGATTTCCGTCAACGACTCGCGGGAAGTGAACGTCTCGGACCTGTGGTTATTGGCTCGAAGCGACTTCTGTGGGTGTGAGACGACGGATTTCCTCGCTGAGGGATTCGTGGAAGTGGGTGTCGACTATCCCGATATTCAGGCGCGAATAGCCGGGCAGTGTATCTCCTGTGGCGAAAGCGGCGTGACCGACTGGTTGACGGTCGGCCGCGTCGTGGACCCAGATTCCGGCGAGTTCCACGGTGTTGTCCACGAGAGCGTCCATTTCCCGGCGAAGCGAACCCGGCTCGCCAGTTCAAAAGAATAGGCAACAGTTGCTTGTTTCGGGGAGTGGGGGAGACGGTTGACGGCAAAGTGTGTTGTATAAGTCAGTGAGACTTGTGGAAGAACACATTAGCTATGCCCACGAAAGTCGAGAAATGGAAGGACGAGGCGTACGGTAACGAGATCCGGGAGCATCTGATGGAGTTCGCGGAGCAGGGCTGGGATGCCATCCCGGAAGACGAACACGACGCTTGGTTCGAGCGCTTCAAGTGGTGGGGCCTGTACCACCAGCGCTCCGGTCAGGAGTCGTATTTCATGATGCGTATCGGGACGCCAAACGGCGTCATCAAGCCCGGTCAGCTCGAAGTTATCGGCGAAGTCGCAAAGGAGTACGCGACCGGTCCCGTCGACAACCCGGAGTTCGGCGAGGCCTACTGTGACTGGACGACCCGTCAGAGCATCCAGCTCCACTGGATCAAACTGGAGGACATCCCGGAAATCTTCGAGAAGCTCGAAGCCGTCGGCCTAGGCACCCAGCAGGCCTGTGGTGACTCCTGGCGAAACATCGTCGGCTGTCCGGTCGCCGGCAAGGACAAGCACGAGCACGTCGACGCCTGGCCCGTTGCCGAGGACCTCCACGAGACGTTCAAGGGCAACGACGACTACTCGAACCTCCCGCGCAAGTGGAAGGTCGCCATCGCCGGCTGTGACGAGGGCTGTGGCCAGGGCGACATCAACGACCTCGCCTTCGAGCCCGCCGAGAAGGACGGCGAACTCGGCTTCAACGTCCGTATCGGCGGCGGCCTCTCCCGAAAGGAACCGCGCCTCGCACGCGACATCGACGTGTGGGTCCCGCCGGAGCAGGCCGCTGACGTGGCCCACGGCATGTCTTCGCTCTTCCGTGACTACGGTGACCGTGAGGACCGCTTCAACGCTCGCATCAAGTTCCTCATGGACGAGTGGGGTCCCGAAAAGATGCGCTCGGTCCTGCAGGAGGAGTACGTCGACTTCGAACTCCCGACTGCTGGCGAGGATATGCGCGACCAGTACAGCTACAACACTGGGTCTCAGGACGGACACAACGACCACGTCGGGATTCACGAGCAGAACGACGGCAACTACTACATCGGCCTGAACGTGCTGGTCGGCCGCATGGGTGCTGACGACGTGCTTGAACTCGCCGAACTCGCCGACGAGTACGGCTCCGGCGAGGTCCGACTGACCCAGCGCCAGAACATCATCGTCACCGACGTGCCCGAGGAGAACCTCGACGCGTTCACCAGCGAACCGCTGCTGGAGAACTACTCTCCGGAGCCGTCGCCGTTCATGCGCGGTTCCATCGCCTGCACGGGCACGGAGTACTGCTCGCTCTCTATCGTCGAGACGAAGAACCGCCAGGTCCGGTACGCCCGCTGGCTCAAGGACAACGTCGAACTGCCCGAGGACCACAAGGACTTCCACATCCACCTCTCGGGTTGTACGGCCTCCTGCGCCCAGCCTCAAATCGCCGACGTGTCCCTGCGTGGCATGAAGACCCGCAAGGACGGCGAACCGGTCGAGGCGCTCGACATCGGCCTCGGCGGCGGTCTCGGCGACGACCCGCGCTTCGCCGACTGGGTGGAGATGCGCGTCCCGGCCGACGAAGTCCCCGGCGCGATCAAGAATCTCGTCAACAACTTCGAGGACGCACGCGAGGGTGGGGAGACCTTCCGTGACTTCGTCGAGGACCGCGACGAGGAGACGCTGGCCGAGATGGTCGAACCAGAGGAAACGGACTACCACGACCCGTACATGCACAACACGAAGATGACGTGGTACCCCTACGCAGAGGACGACGATATGCAGGCCTCGCCCGCGCCGACCGACGGCTCCGGCGAACCGCTCCCGTCTGACGACTAAGACGCACTACTTGGCACTCCCGGTTCGGTTTTCGCGAATCGTGTGGTCGTCCGCATTTTAATTAGGCTTCACATCTGCTTGTGGCCGGGAGCGCGCTCCGTCGCGCGACCCGGGGAAAGGCAGGTCTACCTGAGAATCAGACATAACTTTAGCTGTCGTTGCTGTTGAGCATACCGCGAGCGAAGCGAGCGGTTTCCCGCGAATCGCGACGCGATTCGCGCTTTTTTCATCGACGTTTTTCAAGGAGAGGTTCGCGCGAAGCGCGAACCCGACGCCGAAAAACGTCGTTGGTAAGCCTTATTCGCCGCACTAGTGTATGATCGAGTGGCAGCGGGAGGCCGGCTCCCGTGGCGCAAGCCATGAGGAAAGTCCCCCCACCTGTCGGACAGGTGACCGGGCGCAAGTCCGGGGCGGGAGACCGTCGGCTCTGGAACAGCAACGACACGTCGTCGCCGGACCGATGAGGTGTGCGAATCCCGAGCGAGGCTGGTCGTGCCCCACCAGACGGTGCGGCACGCGGCCAAAGCGAGGGAGAGCTAACCCACCGAGGGTAGTCGCGACCCGGTGACTCCGGGGCGCGCGTTCGTGGACCACAGTTGTGCTCCACACGTGGGCCGCAGACGCCCCACGCATTCCGTGGGCCGTCTGAGACGCCCCACGCTTCCGGCGACGGACCGATGGAACGGCGAAACCTCACCGGTGCAAGGCCGCGTCGACAGGTAGTCCGACGCCGCGCGCAAGCGCTGGACGTGGCCGCTCAGCCGAATGCTGGCCCGAACAGAAGGGGGCTTACTCCCCGCAGCCACATGAGCCTTCGAGCGGCGGGTCCGATGGTTACAAGCCCGCGCCGACCACAGGCCAGAGTATGACTGCAGCCGACCTTATCGACGCAGTTCGTGACGACCAGCAGACGGAACTCTCCCGACTGGGCTCCTCGAAGACGCTGTACGCCGACACCCGCGGCGAGATGGAACCGGGCGTGGTACTGGCGGCGGCAGCCGCTCGCGAGCAGGCGGCCCACGAGACGTTCGACGCCTGGAGCGACGACGAGCACGACGACGCGGCGGCGCTGTTTGCCGATGCAGCCGCCGAGACGGCCGAGCGTCGTGACAGCCTTGACGCCGAGCCGGTCGACCGAACGCCGGCGATGCACGACGTGCTCGGCGATTTCGACGGGACCGTCGAGCGACTCGGCGGCTTCGTCGGCTGGACGCTTGTCGACAAGAAGGTCAAGGAGCAGTACACCGGCTTCTTCACCGGGCAGGCGGACCCACAGACCGCGAGCACGTTCCGCAGCGCCGGCAGCGACGTGGTGGACCTTCGTGACGAGGCCGCCGAACTGCTTGATGCTGTCTGCGAGGATGATGCTGACTGGGACGTTGCGGAGGCGGCTGCTGTGGACGTCATCTCGACAGCCTACGACGAGTACTTCGAGACGCTGGAGGACCTCGGCGTGAACCCGAAACCGGTCTGCTAACGCTTCACGAACCACGCGGCTCAAGTCCGTCCAGCCCGATGTATGGGTAATGAGCGACACCGGCGGCCCTCTCTCTATTGACCGACCAGATGTCGACCGCGAGTTCCGTGTCGACGCCCCGTTCGACCCCGCGGGCGACCAGCCTGAGGCCATCGAACAACTGGCGTCGGGCTATCGCCAAGGGATGGACCGACAGACGCTGCTCGGTGTGACCGGTTCCGGGAAGACCAACACCGTCTCGTGGGTCGTCGAGGAGATCCAGCAGCCGACCCTCGTTATCGCCCACAACAAGACCCTCGCAGCACAACTGTACGAGGAGTTCCGCGAGCTGTTCCCGGAGAACGCTGTGGAGTACTTCGTCTCCTACTACGACTACTACCAGCCCGAGGCCTATGTTGAGCAGACGGACACGTTCATCGATAAGGACGCCTCGATCAACGACGAGATCGACCGGCTGCGCCACTCCGCGACGCGTTCGCTACTCACCCGCGACGATGTCATCGTCGTCGCGTCGGTGTCGGCCATCTACGGACTCGGTGACCCGCGAAACTACATCGATATGTCCCTCTCGCTTGAGGTGGGCCAGGAGATCGAGCGCGACGAACTGCTCGGTCGGCTGGTCGACCTGAACTACGAGCGCAACGACGTGGACTTCACGCAGGGCACCTTCCGCGTGCGCGGGGACACGCTCGAAATCTATCCGATGTACGCCCGCTACGCCCTGCGCGTGGAGTTCTGGGGCGACGAGATCGACCGGATGCTGAAAGTCGACCCGCTGGAGGGCGAGGTCAAAAGCGAAGAGCCGGCCGCCCTGCTCCACCCGGCGGAGCACTACTCGATTCCGGAACAGCGGCTCCAGCGAGCTATCGACGAAATTGAGAAACTGCTGGACCAGCGCATCAGCTACTTCGAGCGCCAGGGTAACCACGTCGCCGCACAGCGAATCGAGGAGCGAACCACGTTCGACATCGAGATGATGCAGGAGACGGGCTACTGCTCGGGCATCGAGAACTACTCCGTCCACCTCTCTGACCGCGAGACGGGCGAGGCCCCCTACACCCTGCTGGATTACTTCCCCGATGACTTCCTCACCGTCGTCGACGAGTCCCACCAGACGCTCCCCCAGATCCGTGGCCAGTTCGAGGGTGACAAGAGCCGCAAGGAGAGCCTCGTGGAGAACGGCTTCCGCCTGCCGACGGCCTTCGACAACCGCCCGCTCACATTCGAGGAGTTCGAGGAAAAGACTGACCAGACGCTGTACGTGAGCGCCACGCCGGGCGACTACGAGCGCGACCACAGTGACCAGGTCGTCGAGCAGATTGTCCGTCCGACACACCTCGTCGACCCGGCCGTCGAAATCGCCTCGGCGACGGGACAGGTCGAGGACCTGCTCGGACGCATCGACGACCGCGTTGAGCGCGACGAGCGGGTGCTGGTGACCACACTCACGAAACGCATGGCCGAGGACCTCACGGAGTATCTCGAAGAGTCCGGCGTGAACGTCGCCTACATGCACGACGAGACGGATACGCTGGAACGACACGAACTCATCCGCTCGCTCAGACTGGGCGACATCGACGTGCTGGTCGGCATCAATCTGCTCCGGGAAGGACTGGATATCCCAGAGGTGTCGCTCGTCGCGATTTTGGACGCTGATCAGGAGGGGTTCCTGCGCTCGGAAACAACGCTCGTCCAGACGATGGGGCGGGCCGCCCGGAACGTCAACGGCGAAGTGGTGCTGTACGCCGACGAGCGGAGCAACGCCATGCAGTCGGCCATTCAGGAGACCCAGCGCCGCCGGCGCATCCAGCAGCAGTACAACGAGGAACACGGCTTCGAACCGACCACCATTGAGAAGGAAGTCGGCGAGACGAACCTGCCCGGTAGCAAAACCGATACCGGCGGTATTTCCAGTGACGGAGCGAGCGACGCCGACGAAGCCGCTCGCCAGATCGAACAACTGGAAGAGCGGATGCAGGAAGCCGCGGACAATCTGGAGTTCGAACTGGCGGCGGACATCAGGGACCGTATCCGTGAACTACGTGAGGAGTTCGACCTCGACGGCGACGACGACAGCGACGGCGTTCCGGCACCTGGGCCGGAGTTCTGAGCCCGAGTCTGTTTTCGATCCCGCTGTCTTTCCTGCTCGTTTTGCTATCCGACCAGCCCATCGATTCGTTGCTCCACCCGTCTCAGACGCCGTTGTAATCTCGACTTGGATTAATACAACCAAAATTGTTTTACGCGCTACTGTAGTTGTATAGCGTGATGACACGCGTCTCGCTCCCACACGACGCGAAGGCCGGTCCCACCAAGCCGGAGGTCCGGGCCGTCCTCGCCAGCAAACTCGCTCTCACCGGGTCCGACCACTTCGCGGAGGTCGGTTCCTGTACCGGTGCCGTCACCATCACGGCGGCGCGCCGGGCCGGGCGGGTCACTGCGCTCGAACGCAAGGGGAACCGACTCGATGTGACTCGCAAGAACCTCGCCGCCAACGATGTCGACGCTGACGTCGAGCTGCGCGAGGCCGAGGCCCCGGAGGGCTTGCCGGACGACGCCGACGCCCTGTTCCTCGGCGGATCACGCAACTACGAGGCCGTTCTCGACCACGCGGTCGAGACCGGTATCGACCGAATCGTGATGAACGTCTCGCGGCTCGAAGTCGCCGGCGCGGCGACGGAGGCCTTCCGCGAGCGCGACATTCTGGAAGAGGTCGTCCAGTTCCAGGTGAGCCACGGCTACGAACTCGCTGGCGCGACGAGCTTCAACTCTGAGAACCCCGTCTATATGCTCGTCGGCAGCGCCAGCGAAGACGTTGCCGCCGACGGCGGGTCGCCGGCCGAGACTGAGTCGATGAACGGAGGGGACCGATGACACTCTACGGCATCGGCCTCGGTCCCGGCCAGCCCGATCTGGTGACCGTCCGCGGGAAGCGCGCCCTCGAGTCCGCCGACGTGGTGTACTCGCCGGGGCGGCTCTCGCGGTCGGTCGCAACCGAGCACGTCCCCGAGGAGCGCATCGGCGACCTCGACTTCCCGATGACACGCGATGAGGAGAAACTCCGGGCGGCCTGGAAGGAGGCCGCCGCCGAAATCGCGCCGACCGCCCGCGACGGCGACGCCGCCTTCGTCACGCTGGGAGACCCGAACGTCTACTCGACCTTCGGCCATCTCCGGCGAACGCTCGCAGCGTTCCACCCCGAAGTCGACCTCGAAGTGGTGCCTGGCGTCAGCGCTATGTCGGCGTTTGCGACCGCGCTTGGCGTCGAAATCACCGCCGGGTCGAGCCTGGCGCTGCGGGAGGCCGACCGCGGCGCGTCGCCGACCGGCCCCGACCGGATGATTCTGTTCAAGGTGACCGACGCGCCGGCTACCCACGAGGGACTGGTCGAGGCCGGCTACGACGTGGTGTACGGCCGTCGGCTGTTCATGGAACAGGGCGAGACTGTCGTGACCGACGACCCGACCGATATCGACGAGCGAGACTACTACACGCTGGCCTACGCCGAGAAGCCCGAGACGCACGTTGAGCAGGCGACCGACGCCTTCCTCGAAGCGGCCGACGAGAGCGGTGTCGTGACCGACGGCGGCGAGCAGTCTATCGGTGAACTGGCGAGACAGGAGCGCTCCGAAGCCGCCCTCTGCGGCGACGAGGTGCAGCATGACTGACGAAACTGCCGAGACTGACGAGACGGACCCACAGACGGCCATCGACTCTGTCGCCGGGAACCGAGACGACCGCGTGTACGAGTACAGTGCCGGCGACGAGCAGGAGGGCATTCCATTCGTCGGAGCCGGCCCGGGTAATCCCCGGCTGCTGACCGTCGCTGGCCGCGAACTGCTTGCCGATGCCGACCTCGTGGTCCACGCCGGCTCGCTCGTCAACAGCGAACTGCTTGAGGAGTACTGCGAAGACGCCGAAACGGTGTCCTCCATCGGCAAGGACCTCGAAGAGCTGATTCCGCTGATGCGGGACGCCTACGAGGCCGGCAACACCGTTGTCCGCCTTCATAGCGGCGACCCCGCCATCTACGGCGCGGCTCTGGAGCAGATGGACGCGCTCGAACACGAGGGCGTCCCGACCTACATCGTCCCCGGTGTCACCTCCGCTTTCGCCGCCAGCGCGACGATGCGAACGCAGCTGACGCTGAACGAGGTCGCCAACCACGTTGCCTTCACGCGTCCGCAGGGCAAGACGCTGGACGAGGACGAGGACCACATCTCCGAGTTCGTCGGTATGGGCGACGTGACGACCTGCATCTATCTGGGGACCCACGCCGTCAGCGAGACGATGGACCGGCTGCTCGAAGACGGCCACGACCCCGAAACCCCAGTGGCGGCTATCTACCACGCGTCCTGGCCCGACGAGGATGTCATCGAGGGAACGATTGCGACCATCGGCGAGAAGCTGGAAGACGCGGGCTATCGCGCCTCCGCGATGGTCGTCATCGGTGATGCTGTCGGCGGCGAGGACTACGAGCGGTCGTTCCTCTACGGCGACTGGGCGAATCGGGGAAGTTCCGATGGGACGCAGGAAGCCGACGACTAGGATGAATCGCCTATTTCGCCGAGTACAACTCGAAAGCCCCCGGACGCTCCGGTCGAGGACCTCGCTGCGCGCGCTCGCTTCGCTCGCGTGCTTGCGTCGGTTGTCGTCCCGGAGCGCCCGGCCCCTTTCAGTCCACCCGACAGCACCGCACGCCACCACGAGCCACAGACCTCCCCAACCGACTGCGCTGCTCGCTCGTTTCACTCGCTGTGCTGCTCATCCCTCGCACAGATTTAGCGCGCCATCCGAGCGCGCCAGCGCGCGCCGACAACAGGTGAGCGTCGCCTCGCAGCCGAGCACCGATCCACAGACACCACCTACGCGGCTGTCCGGCCGGCGGTCGCGCCTGCGGCAGTTTCACCGGCCGGAACTAAATCATGAGTACTGACACCGACAACGACTCCGGTTCGAACAGTTGCAAAGCACCCGATTCAGACGGCGAAGTAGCCGAAGACATCGCCATCGTGGCCTTCGAGCGGAAGATGGACACGGCAGAGGATATCGTCGACGGTATCGGCGACCGTTACGAATCCATCGACATCCTCGAATACCACGGCGACGTGTTCGAGGAGTACTGGGGCGAGTACGACTGCTTTATCGGCTTGATGGCGAGTGGCATCGCGATGCGCAAGACTGCCCACCTGCTCGATGACAAGTGGGACGACCCCGCCATCTGTGTCGTCGACGAGGAACTCACGTGGGCTATCCCAATCACCGGCGGCCACCACGGCGCGAATCAGGTTGCCGACGACCTGGCGAGCATGGGCGCGGTGCCGGCGATGACGACCGCAAGCGAGGCCGCAGACAAGCAGGGCGTCGAGAAGCAGGCCAAGGCGCTGGACGCTCACGTGGTCAACGGCGACTCGACCGTGGCGACGAACCTCGCCGTGCTGGACGATGAACTCGGTCCCATCGAGCGCCTCGACGGGCCGAAGGCCGTGCTGGTCGACGACGACGTAACGGTGCTCAAACGTAACAAGGACAACGGCGTCGTGCTCGGTTGTGGCAGCGTCGCCGGCGCGGATGTCGAGCAGTTCCACGCGGCCTGGGAACAGGCGCTGGACGAGGCCGACCTCGACCGCGACGACGTGGAGTTCATCGCGACGGGGACCCGGAAAGCCGACGAGGAAGGCATGCTCGCCGCCGCTGAAGAGTGGGGACTGGGCGTTATCGCCTTCGAGAAGGAGACCTTAGAAGAGTTCGAGGGGCCGACCCCATCGCGGTCGAAGGAACTCATCGGCTGGCCGGGTATCGCCGAGGCGTCGGCCATCGCCGCCGGCAGCGAGCATGACCTGCTGGCCGAAAAGACCCGCTACGACGAGGCTGTGACCGTCGCTATCGGGCGCTAACCTCGCTTTTCCTCCAGCACTGTGTTTTCAGCTCCCGGTTTTCCTCACCGAACAGCTACTGAATCATTTCTGACGGCGACTCTGCGACTGTCCCGAGTTCCTGCCACCGTACAACTCTAAACTTATTTATTATGTGCGCCTGTGATGACAAATGGCGCATGACAACACTACTCGAAGACAAGGTGGCGGTCGTTACGGGCGGCGCAAGCGGGTTCGGCCGGGCCATCTGCCGACGGTACGCGGAGCACGGCGCAGACGTTATCGTTGCGGACCGACAGGAAGACCCCCGCGAGGGCGGTGAACCGACCCACGAACTGGTCGAAGCTGAGACCGACCGGACGGCGCATTTCGTCGAATGTGACGTAACCAACCCCGACGATCTGGAGGTGGCCGTTGCCGCGGCCGAGGAACTGGGCGGTATCGATATCATGGTCAACAATGCTGGCATCTCCGAGATAGCGGACTTCTACGAGACCACAGAGGAGGACTACGACCGACTGATGGACGTGAACACGAAGGGCGTGTTCTTCGGCGCGCAGGTCGCGACTGAGGCGATGCGGGAGAACGGCGGCGGCACCGTCATCAATATGTCCAGCTCCGGCGGCATCCGCGGCACCGGCTTGCTGGTCAACTACTGCACCTCGAAGGGCGCAGTCAGACTGTTCACCTACGCGCTCGCGGACCGTCTGAGCAACTACGACATCCGGGTCAACGCCATTCATCCGGGCTACAGCAAGACCCAGATGTTCGAGGACGAGCGCATCGACGACACGACGAAGATGATGCTGAAAGAACTCATCCCCTCGGGCCGCTTCGGCGAACCCGAGGAGATAGCCGACGTGGCGACGTTCCTCGCCAGCGATATGGCCTCCTACGTCAACGGCGAGAGCGTTGTGGTCGACGGCGGGCTGACGAACACCTGACCAGCGGAGCAGGTACAGACGACTTCAGCTACGTGATTACGCGGCCGAGTAGGCTAACTACCGTGTATAAAGAGAAACTATTAGCTCATATGATCTCTCTGCGCGTCCTTTGTCTAACTCGCTGAGCTGACGGTCTGGAGCCTTCGTTTCCCAGGCCACCCAGAAGCTTGCGGAACGGTGGGGTTCGGGTCAGAGACGGCGAAGCCATCGAAAATACCTATTCGACTATTCTTTCCACCTCGCTAAGCGTCTCTACCGCGTGCTCTCGTATCCGTTCGCCCACCTGTTCGTGCTTTTCTGGTTCGACTCGTTGCTGGAGATAGAGTGATTCTAAGAACGCAATATCGTTCATGAGTTGGTAAAGCGGCCGTCGCTCTTCGAAATCACCGGGAAGTGGCTTGACAGATTCGTATCCAGCTTGGAATGCCCGTGGTACGGCTTCACCGACATCATCATTGGCTTCGAAATACGGCATCACGGTCCGCCAGTAGTCGTATTCCGCTGGAGCAACGAGTGCGTGTTCGAAATCAATTGCGGTAATGCCCCCGCGACTGGTCTGAACGTGGTGTTCGGGGTGCACATCACCGTGGCAGAGAACCGGCTCACCAACCCCATCGAACACGGCTGGATTGTCCTGAAAGAAGGCCTTGACTGTGTCTATGATACCGGTGTACCCATACCCTGCGAGAAGCGACCGGTGGTATCCCACACGCTCGATTACGCCGTCGACCCAGCGCTTGTGGCTCGTGAGTTCGAGGGTCCCGTCTTGACTTCGGGGCTTTCCGAACCCGTCGAATGCTCCTCTGGTATCAGCATGGAGCGTGCCCAGCCAGACGCCTGCAGCGCGAGCCCACGTTCTATCGACCTGTGGTGACGCCTCCGCAATCTCGCCGTCCCATGTCGTAATATAGTGGTCGGTCCCAACAGCGAGTACGTTGGGCACTCTGGCCGTGGTTTCTGTAGCGACATACTCGTGAACTCGCCCTTCGTCGGCTGCATGCCCCCGCCGGTGGTCATCAATTTTCAAGACGGCGCGTTGGCTACCGAACTGAATTTCGTACACCCGGTAGGGAGGGACGTTGTGTAGTTCGCCGATAATTCGACTCTCAACGCTATGCTCTTCTACTGCTTGTTTGACAACTTCTCTCATAGTCGAAAGCCGCTGGCGGGCGGCGACCGGCCAGAAGCACAGTGCTGTAGCTCCGGCCAGAAAAGTACATTCAAGGCGTAGTATAGGTTACATTAAAAACATTTGAACCTTGATAGGGGCGTCCAGTAAGCCCGTACCAGTTTGGGTCCCTTTGACAATTTCGTTGGAACAGGACTGGTAGCAGCTCGGTCCGAACGTTGGAGCGGACGCAGTTCCCTGCTGCTACCATTCTGCGCCTTCGCTTGGACTAGTACAAGCACAATTGTTTTATGCGAAAGCGGCGTTGTACTCACCATGCGCCACAGTATCGAGATTCGACCGGCGGCTCTCGGAGACCCAGGATGAGCAGCGACGGACGCCAGTCGACAACGGCCGCGGCCGAGGCGACGCGTCCAGCCGACTACGGGACGCTGTACGTGGTCGGCATCGGGCCGGGCCTGCCTCACGACATGACCCAGCGGGCGAAAGACGTCATCCAGACCGCTGACTGCATCATCGCCTCGAACCTCTATCAGGAGTTCCTCCGGAAGGACGGCACGCTCCCGCCCCAGTCGGCTGAACTCGACGGCGAAACCGATGACGGCGAAATCGCCGGTGAAGAGGGAGCCGTGCTGGAGCGACCCGACGGCAGTCGGCAGACGCTCATCCGGTCGTCGATGGGCAAACAGGTCGAACTCGCCCGCGAGGCGTTCGAGCGGGTCCGCGCCGGCGAGGACATCGCCCACGTCTCCGGCGGCGATCCGAACGTCTACGGGAAGTCCGACCTGCTGTTTACGATGGCCGACGCCGACGACGCCGACGACGTACCCATCGAGATTGTCCCCGGCGTGACCGCGGCGCTGTCGGGTGCGGCGAACCTCGGCGCGCCGCTGTCGAACGATTTCTGTACGATTTCGCTGTCGGACAAGTGGCGCGGTTGGGACGAAATCGAAGAGAAACTCCGGGCGGCCGCAATCAGCGGCTTCGTCGTCGTCCTCTACAACTGCTGGCGCGACTACGAGCGAGCCGTCGATGTCCTGCGGGAGGAACGGGCAGACGACGTGCCCGCCGCTATCGTCAACGACTCCGGCCGAGGCGAGGCCGGCCGGAACCTCGACGACGAGACGGAGACCATCACCACGCTCGGCGAACTGTCCGAGCACGACGACAAGGTCGGCGGCATGGGTTCGTCCATCGTCGTCGGCACCCACGAGACCGAAGTCTGGCGCAACGACTACCAGGAGTTCCTCGTCACCCCGCGCGGCGGGCGTAACGTCGACGATTTCTGACAATGAGCACTGACAACACCACCGACGCAAGTACCGAGACAGAATCGAAGTGTGGCGCAAGCGAGGCTGGCGAGGCGCGCAGCGCCTCGAAGAACGCGAGCGGCACGGCCGCGAGCGAAGCGGAAGCAGAGACCGATGCCGCCTCCAAGTGCGGCGCGAGTTCGGCGAGTTCGTCGACGGAGACAACGCCGGACACAGGCGACGACAGCGCCTCGAAGTGTGGCGCGTCATCGTCGTCCGAATCGTCGTCCTCGTCCAGCAGTAGTTCCTGCGGGGCGTCCTCGTCCAGTGAGTCGGACGAAGCGGAGGAAGTCGGTTCGACCGTTGACGACTTCGACGCCGAGCCGGGCCAGCTCATCGCCGTCGGCCTCGGTCCTGGGCAGCCGGAGGGGATGACTGCCCGCGCCCGCTCCGCGCTACTGGACGCCGAACACATCGTCGGCTATACGACCTACGTCGAACTGTTGCCCGACGAGATAACCGACGGAGCCGACGACATCTACAACACGCCGATGTGCGGTGAAGTGTCCCGAACTGAGGAGGCAATCGACCGCGCGCTGGCGGGCAACGACGTGGCCATCATCGGCAGCGGCGACCCGAACGTGTACGCACTGGCCGGTCTCGCACTGGAGATCATCGAATCTAAGGGCGCGACGGCGACGATGCTCGATTTCGACGTGGTTCCGGGCGTCCCGGCCGCCCAGTCCTGTGCGGCCCGCGTCGGCGCGCCGCTGGTCAACGACACCGTCTCTGTCTCGCTGTCGGACCACCTCACCGACATGCCGACCATCGAGTCGCGACTCCATGCCGTCGCCAAGGAGGGCTTTACCATCACCATCTACAACCCGTGGAGCCGGAAACGGCGGGACAACTACGAGAAGTGCTGTGAAATCCTGCTGGAACACCGCGACCCCGAGACCCCTGTCGGCGTCGTCCACGCCGCCGGCCGCGAGGACGAGCAGGTCGAAATCGTCGAACTCGGCGAACTGCCCGAACTCGGCGAAACCGACCTCGTCGACATGACTACCACCCTCCTCGTGGGCAACGAGGACACCTACGTCTGGGACGACCGGATGGTGACCCCGCGGGGCTACGAGACTAAGTACGACTACTAATGTACCGAATCACTATCGACCGCGACGCCTGCGACGGGGTCTTCGCCTGCCTCGTCCGCGATGACCGCTTCGTTGAGGACAGCGAGGGTCTGGCGGCCATCGAGACAGACGACCAGACGGCAATTGAAGCCACCTTCGACGACGACCGGCGGGACGACGCCGAGCAGGCCGCCGCGGCCTGTCCGCTGGACGCGATTCACGTGGAATCTGTCGAGGAGGACGCAGGGGCTGTCGATACACCTGCGGCCACCGACCACGAGGAGGTCCAGCCATGAGCGTCGAAACCGGTGCACCGAACGATATGCTCGCAGCGCACCCCGAAACGGCGTACTTCTGGGGCCGGGTTGCCGGCGACGGCGAGTGCGAAGACGGCTGTATCACTGTCCGGACGAACGACGAGACGGCCGCTCGGCGGCTCGCCTCCATCGCTGGTGCGGAGCGGGCCGACCGCCGCATTGTCGAGCGGGTGTATGCCCACGACACCTCGATTACCCGTCAGGAGGAGGAGTTCACGGTGCAGGTCGTCGGCAGCCTCGCTGACCGTGCCAGCGCCGCGCTTGGGCTCCCGTTCGACGGCGAGTCGGGCGGCTACCGCTTCGACGCGCTGGCTGACTACGACCGCCAGCTCCTCCGCGGCCTGCTCGAAGGCTGTGGAACGGTGTGTTTCAAGTCCGACGACGAGGCGGTCGGTATCTCCTTTGTCCACGAAGACGAACGACTCCTCCGGACGATTCAGACGCTGCTCGACCGCTGTCCGGTGGATGCGCCGTATGACGATCTCTCGGAGACGTCGTCGGGCTACTGGTTCGGCGTGGCCGACGACGCGGCACCTGTCCTCGGTGACTGGCTGTACGAGGGCAGCGAGGAGACGGGGCTGTTTGCACCGAGTCGGCGGCGCAAGCTCCGGAAAAGCATCGAACGAGTCCGATGAGCGAAGCTATCTCCGCACCCGAGACGCTGGACGACGAAGCGGTGCTGCTGGTCGGCCACGGCTCCCGGCGCGAGAAGTCGAACGAACAGGTCCGCGACCTTGCGGTCGAACTGGAGGGTCGCCTCGGAATCCCGGTCGACGCGGCCTTTCTCGAACTGGCCGAGCCGGCCATCGACGAGGCCATCGCGGGGCTAGCCAGAGCCGTCTCGCAGGTGTCGGTGGTCCACCTCTCGCTGTTTGCCGCCAGTCACGTCAAAAACGACGTGCCGCTGGCCGTTGAGCAGGCCCGCGAGGCCCACCCTGAACTGACTATCAACAACGGCGCACATCTCGGTGTCCACCCGGCCCTGCTGGACCTGTTGGACGACCGCGCGGCGGCTGTCGAGGCCGAACTGGGCGTCGACCGCGAGGAAGACGACGTGGCCGCCGTTGTCTGCGCCCGCGGCTCCAGCGACCCAGACGCCAACGCCGACGTACACAAGCTCGCCCGGCTGCTGTACGAGGGCCGTTCATTCTCGCGGGTCGAGGCGTCGTTCATCGGCGTTACCGAACCGCTGCTGGATGACACCCTGCACGACATCGCCAAGAGCCGGCCCGATGCCGTCGTCGTCATCCCGTACATGCTCGGCGACGGCGTGCTGACCGGCCGCATCAAGGACGGCGCACGCGAGTTCGACGAGGAGTACCCCTATGTCGACGCCGCGCCGGGCGAACCGCTCGGGACCGACACGCGCCTGCTGGACGTGCTGGGCGACCGCTGGCAGGAAGCGAGAACGGGGAGCGTCGAGATGTCCTGTGACACCTGCAAGTACAAGGTCGAACTCGACGGCTACGAGGAGGATCAGGGCGGCGCTCGCGCGATGCTCCGGGCGCTGACCCATCAGGCCGAACACGCCGACCGTGAGAACGTCGACGACGACCCGCACGTCCACGACGCCCCCGAGAAACACGTTGCCGTCTGCACGAACCAGACCTGCGCACAGGACGGCGCACCAGCAGTTCTCGAACGGCTCCGCCAGGCCGCCCGCGACAGTGACCAGTGCGACGCCCGCATCACACGGTCGTCGTGTCTCGGCCGCTGTGGCGAGGGGCCGATGGTCGCTGTCTACCCCGACGGCGTCTGGTACGGTGGTGTCGAAGACGAGGACGCCGCCGAGATTGTCTCCTCACACTTGGACCGCGACCGCATCGTGAGCGAACTCGTCGACCAGACGCTTTGAAAACACACACCCGATTCACTACACACATGAGCTGCTACGAAATCGAGGCCCTCCGACTGGGCCTCATGAACGTTCTCGGTACCGAAGACGACCACGCGCGCCAGCACGCGGAACAGGAGCTGGAGGGACACATGACCGGCCCGATAGAGGCCCTCGCCGGCGCGGGGACGCTCGCCGCCATCGAGCGCCACCTCGACGCCGCGCTCGTGGACCTCGAAGAGGAGATCGCCGCAACCCCCGAAGACGACCCCGAATACGACTACCTCCGGGGGCGGCTGGTCGCCGTCCGCGACGCTGAGCGGGCGGTGTCGCGCATCACCATGCAGGGCGAGGATGTCCTCGCTGGGCTCGGTGAGGCCCACGACGTGCTTCACGAGGCTTTCCCGGTCGATGAGTAGCCAGCGCGCCCCGACCGCCGACCTCGGGGATGTAGCGCCGGCCCGCTCGCGCCATCAGGGCCGCCGCTCGGCGGTCACGCTGACCAACGGGCTCGCGGTCGCCGGCACTGCTGACGGGGACCTCCAGGCGTTCGACGTGTCGGCTGACTCCGGTCCGCTACACCGGCGCTGGCAGTACGACACGGATGGCGAACCGAGCGTCGTCGCGGCGGAGCCCTTCGACGGTGGCGTCGTCACTGGCGAACGCAGCGTCCGCGGCGAGATCCGCTGTCACGATGCCAGCGGCGACCTGCGATGGCGGTACGAAACCCGGACAGATCTGGGCGACCCACAGCAGGAGACGCGCTTCCTGCTACCCTTCGTCGCCAGCCTTGCGACCGTTGGTGACCGCTGCTACGCCGCTGCCCGGCGATACGAACGCCGGACTGACGACGATGGGAACGATCTCCGCCACTTCGAGAGTGTCGTCTATGCCTTTTCGCCTGACGGCACCGTCGACTGGACCTACCGGACCGACGGTTCACCCATCTCACTCGATGCTGACGAGAACCGCGTCGCCGTCGCCTACAACCGGTGTCCTGGCGACCACCAGCACGGCCTCGTCGTCCTCGACCCCGACGACGGCGACCCGCGCTGGATGTGGGACCCCGGGACCGACGGCCAGCGCCGCGTCGGCGACGTTGCGCTGCTGGCCAACGGCGCTGTTGTCTCCAGCCACGGAGACTACTGCGGCTACCGCCTCGACAGTGGCGGCCGGGAGCGCTGGCGCGTCTCGCTGACGACGCCGACCGACGTGGCTGGTGACACCGTCTACGCGTACCCGAACCACGTCCACGCGACGGACGACGGCGCGGTGTTCATCACCGGCAACACGTATCCAGAGGAGGGCCGGGAGACGGACGCGCGACACCCGGACGAACACACCGCCGTTGGTGTCTCTCTCGATGGTGACCGCCGCTGGGACGCGCCCGTGGGCGGTTTCGCTAGTGGACTGGGCACCGACGGCTCGCTGCTGGCCGTCCCCGGCGCGCAGAACTTCCGGGACCGCGACGCTGACGACCACGCGCTTCGACTGTTCGATGTCGTTGACGGCCCCGTTGACACGTTGGACACGGATGGCGTCGTGACGGCGGCCGCAGTCTCTAACGGGACCGCTGTTGCTGTCGAGGAACCGGTCGTCTACCACGATGAGGGTCATGAGCGTGGTGCGTACCGGTTGCATCGAATCGAGACACCCGTCGCTGACGCGTCGACGTAGCGACCTGGACTGTAACGGCACTCCAGACGACTCTTTGTTCAGACGTGCTGTCCCCAGTTTGGCTCCGATTACTGTGTTATGTGGTGTCAAACTAACCGTTCGATAGTCGTAGCGTCTCGGTATGGGTGCCCAGTATGGCAGATAACACAGACCCGGATCACGAGGAGGCACAGCCGGCAGCGGACTACGAAGCCGACGACAACAGCACCGACGACAACAGCACCGACGACGACCGCCCAACCGAGCGCGAACGAGAGTTCGCGCAGATGCAGCGACGGCTCAACGAGCGGGAGATGGGCCTTGACCAGCGGAGCGCGGAACTCGACCGGCGCGAAGAGAAGATTGATGCTCGCGAGGAGGAGCTGGACCGACGAGAGGCGGAACTGGACGAGCGGGAGTACCGGCTTGATGAACGCGAAGCCACGCTCGACGACCGCGAAACCGACCTCAACGAGCGCGAGGCTGAACTGACGGAGTACGACGCACAGCTATCCGAGCGCGCCGCGGAACTCGACGAGCACGAGGAGACACTGAACACCTACCTTTCGGGACAGATGGCGGATGTGGAGGCGTCGATTACAGAGACGATGCACGACGCACTGAACCGGTACGAGGCGGACCGGTCGGGCGGTCGGTTCGGCCCGACCGGCACGATGCTTGTCGGGCTGACCGGTGTCGCGCTCGTCGTCGCCGGCATCGGGTTCGGCGCGCTGGCATCGGCCGGCACGGCCCCGTTCAGCGTCGGCGGGACGACAGCGAACCTCGTTCTCGCCGCTGTTGTCGGTATCGTCGGTCTGGCGCTGAATCTCGGGACGGTTGCCGGAAAAATCTGAATCGCGTCGTCGTCAGTCTGCTGTCGCGGGATAGTCCAACTCGTCCGCAGCGGTGGTGTCGTTCTCGCCGAGCCACGTGTGCACACCAGCGATGGTGGCCCACAGCACTAGCTGGCCGAACACGACCGTCCAGCGGTAGGCCGCGACGAGCGCGGCAGGCACGTCACCGTGGACTGGGTTTGCCGGTGCGAGCACGACCGGAACCGCGAGCAGTGCGAGCGGCAGCGCCATGGCTCCGAGTCGAACGGCGGTGTGGTGGCGTGCCGTCCGCTGATACGCAAGCCCGGCGAGCACTGCGACCAGCGCCCCCAGTGCCATCAGGCCGGCGTACCAGGCGAGGCGCGTCTCTGTCCCGAGCGCCTGTTCGACGCCCGGCGGCTGTGGCGGCAAGACGAGCCACGGTGCGCCGGAGACAGTGAGAAAGCCGGCTCCCGCAAGCGCCAGTCGCTTCGTCGCGCCCGAACCGGGGATTGCAGGTTCGAGGAAGAAATACGCCATCCCGAACGCTGCGACGCCGAACAGCAGGCCCCAGAGGACGCCGCCGCCGATGCTTACGACGGTCGTCGTGAGTTCGGAGACGACGGGGCCACCCCCGCCGTGGCTGTGTTCGAACGTCTCCAGTCCAGCGGTGAAGGCGTTCCCGACCGTCGCGACGAACAGGCCGTAGACCAGCCCGCCGGCCACGCCGGCCATCGCGCCGCGTTCGAGGTAGTCAGTTGCCATCAGTGGCAGGTGATGCCGGCGCTGTGTCGGAAGTTGTGCAGTGAGTCGTGCAACATTGGGTCTTGCACGAACAGCAGCGTGAAGCCGAGCGCCGCCACCAGCGCGACGGCGATAGCGATCTGTGGGCCGGTCAGCGACGCTTTGGCGCGTTCGATACGGTCGTACACGCTATCCGTAGCGTGTTTGGTATCAGTGTCATCCTGCATTGAAATCTCGTTTGCATTAGGAACAAGTAAGATTGTAAAACTTCCGCCTGATACAGCGCCGATCAAGAGCTATTGGTCGCCGGCGACGGCATTGACGCGCTCGGCGGTCAGCGCGTCCAGTGAGACTACTGACGCGTCCGTTTCCTCTGCAACGAGGTCGAGCAACCCAGCGCGCCCCGCTTCGCCGGCATTCACGACAACGGTCCGGTTGGCTGCTTCACCAAGCGCCCGCGCCGCGGTTCTGGTCGCTGCGACCGGACTCCCGTCGGCGGTGTTCGCCCGCCCGTCGGTTACGACAATGACGACGCCGGCGTCCGGGTCCGCCCGGTCGAGTACCTCGCGAGCGGCTGTCAGTCCGTCCGGCAGCGGCGTCCGGTCGCCCGTGGGGAGGTCTTTGAGGTGGCGCGCCGCCAGTGAGACGCTGTCAGTCGGCGGGAGTACCACGTCCGCGCCCTCGCCAGCGAAGGTGACGAACGCGACCTGGTCACGGGCCTGATAGGCGTCTTTCAGCAGTTCCAAGACAGTCCCTTTCGCGGCTTTCATCGCCGGGCGCATTGACGCGCTCGCGTCGACGGCGAACACCACCAGCGTTTCGGCGTCGCCTGCGCGAACGGACTTCCGAAGGTCCCGTGACTCGACACGGCCGCTCCCGCGACTGGCCGCCGCCCGGACCGACGCCGCGGCGTCGACCTCGTCGTCGCGGCCGGCACGCTCGGTACGGACCGTTGCGCCGCGTTTCGTTCCCGTCGCGCTCGCACGGCCGCTTGCGCTCCCGCCGTCTGTGTCGACCGACGGGGCGTCCACGTCGGGTGCGCCGCTGTCGCCGACTGCGGCGCGGGACTGGCCCGGCAGCAGCGGGGTGGCGTTTTCGGGGTCGGACTCCCCCTCCTCGCCCTCGTCTCCAGCTTCCCCTTCGCCGTCGCCGGCCTCTGCTTCCTGCCGTTCACCGTCGCTGTCGGCCGACGCGGGCGTCGGCTGCTCGCCGCGCTCGCCCGACTCCTCGTCGCCGTCATCGTTGGACTGTTCTCCGTTGTCTGGCTGCTGTTCCTGCTGTTCGCTCCTATCCTCATTGCCTGCAGGGTCGCTCCCGCCATTTTCCGGTTCGCCGTCGGCCGCTTCTTCCTCGTCGCCGTTTGCGTCACCTTCTTCATCATCGCTTTCTCCGCTATCGGCGGACTCTTGCTCGGAGTCGCCCTCCTCGTCCTCGAAATGGTCGTCGAGCACGTCGTCTACGTCCGGCGCGTCCTCGAACGGTCGAGAGGTGAGCCGGTGGGGCAGGGCGAACTCGGCGGCACGCTCGATATCTGATTCGAGAACTGTCGTCCGCCCGTCCAGCGCGGCAAACGTCCGGGCCGCTCGCGCCGTGGCGATGTCACCGCGATGGCCGTCGAGGCCGGCGTCCCGGCAGAGTTCGGCGATCTGTTCGCGGAACTCGCGGGCGAGGTCGACCCCCGGGAGCAGGTCGCGGGCGGTCCGCAGGCGCTCGCCCGGACTGCGGTCCGGTTCGGTCTGTCTCTCTTCGTCATCGCCTTCCCCGAGTGCTTGGTCAATGATGGCGACACGGTCGTCAAGGTCCTCGCAGGCAGACACTTCGGTCTGGAGGGCAAAGCGGTCCCGCAACTGTGGGCGCAGGTCGCCCTCCTCGGGGTTCATGGTCCCGACAAGTGTGAACTCGGCGGGGTGGGTGACAGTGACGCCGTCGCGCTCGACCCGGTTCTGGCCGCTCGCGGCGGCGTCGAGGAGTACGTCGACGAGGTGGTCGTCCAGCAGATTCACCTCGTCGACATAGAGGATGCCGCGGTTCGCGCGGGCAAGCAGGCCGGGGTCGAACTCGTGGTCGCCGTCGAGCGCGTCGGCTACCGACAGCGTGCCGACGACGCGGTCCCGGGTCGCACCGAGGGGGAGCGTCACGAGCGGAACCGAGCGGGTTTCGACTGTCGGGTCCGAACGCGTCCGGCAGTTCTCGCATTGCTCGTCGGGACGGTCGGGCGGACACCCGTAGGGACAGTCCGCGATTGCCCGCTGTTCGGGCAGTAGGTCGGCGAGCGCGCGCACTGCCGTCGACTTCGCTGTCCCCTTCTCACCACGCACCAGCAACCCGTCGAGGTCGTCGTCCGTCGCGACGGCCAGCAACCCGTCTTTGAGGTCCCGCTGGCCCACTACGGCCGCGAAGGGGACCTCCTGCGAAGCTTTTTTGCCGTCGCCGAGTACAACCATACTTGTATTAGTGCAAACGGAGATTTAATAACGTTATGCCACAGCTAGGACTCTACACCGCGACGGAGAACGAACTCGGGGCTGTTCAACGGGCTGCGGGCGAGGTCGATGCGGACCTCGTCGTCCGCTCTGAGAGCGACCTCGACGACGAGCCAGCGGTCGAGGCGTTCGTCGACGAACTGACCGACGCCGACGCCGTCGTCCTCTGGCTCCACGGAGCCGAGGACAGCATGCCCGGCTATGACCTCGCCGTCGAGCGGTTGCGCGAGGCCGGCGTCCCGCTCGTGGTGAAAGCGACGGGCGACGCCTTCGCCTTCGAGGACACGTCGGTTCCTGACGAGCACCGCGACACCGTCTACGACTACCTCGACAAAGGCGGAGCAAGCAACGTCGCCAACTGCCTCCGCTATCTCGTGGCGCAGTACGGTGACGCTGACCCCTCGTACGACGACCCGGTGACACTCCCGACGGAGGGCGTCTACCACCCCGACCATCCGGGCGCGAGCATCGACGAACTGCGGGCGACGTTTGACCCGACGAAACCGACGGTTGCCGTCTGGTTCTACGAGTCCCACTGGACCCACGAGAACACCCGCTACGTCGACGCGCAGGTCCGGGCCATCGAGGCACAGGGGGCGAACGCCCTCCCGATATTCTGTGAACCGGCGACCGACGCCGAGGGCCAGTGGAACGCCGAACAGGTCACCGAGGAGTGGTTGCTGGATGACGATGGCAACCCGCTCGTCGATGCCGTCTGCTCGTCGTTCATGTTCTCGCTGTCGATGGACGAACGCGGCCGCAGCGCCGACGACGAGGGCCAGAGCGCACAGGACGTGTTCCTCGACAAACTCGGCGTCCCGGTCATCCAGACCGTGACGACGATGCGCTCGCGCTCGCGCTACGACAGCAGCGACACGGGCGTGATGGGCTTCGAACTCGCGCTCTCGGTCGCGCTGCCGGAGTTCGACGGCAACGTCATCACGCACCCCATCTCGGGCAAGGAGCGCACCGACGACGATGCCGGCATCGGCAGCGCACCGAAACAGCACTTCCCCATCGACGACCGCATCGACCACGTCGCGCGCCTCGCTGTCAACTGGGCCGAACTGCGCCACACCCCGAACGACGAGAAGCAGGTCGCCGTCGTCCTGCATAACTACCCACCCAGCGACGACGGTATCGGGACGGCGTTCGGACTGGATTCGCCCGAAAGCACGGTGAACCTACTTGAAGAACTGGACATTCGAGGGTACGACCTCGGTGATACGATGCCCGACAGCGGCCAGTCGCTGGTCGAACGCCTCACCGCACAGCTCACCCTCGACGACCGCTGGGTCGCGCCCGAGGACGTGCGCGAACTGAGCGTCGACACTGTCTCGCCGACTCAGTACGGCGAGTGGTTCGAGACGCTCGACGACGACTTCCGTGAGAACGTCGTCGAAGAGTGGGGCGACCCGCCCGAGCGCCCGTTCGCGATTCCTGGCGTGGAGTTCGGCAACGTCCTCGTGACGGTCCAGCCGCCGCGCGGGTTCGGCATGGACCCCTCGAAGGTGTACCACGACTCGGACCTCCAGCCGCCCCACGACTACGTCGCGTTCTACCGCTGGCTCCGCAACAGCTACGAGACGGACGCCGTCGTCCACCTCGGAACCCACGGCAGCTTAGAGTGGCTGCCCGGCAAGACCGTCGGGCTGGACGGTGAGAGCGCACCCGACCAGCTCATCGACGACATCCCGAACGTCTACCCGTACATCGTCAACAACCCCGGCGAGGGAACGCAGGCGAAGCGCCGGTCCTACGCCGCCATCGTCGACTACCTGACGCCGGTAATGGCCAATGCCGGGACCTACGACGACCTGGCTGACCTGGAGGAACTGGCCGACCGCTACCGCGAGGCTGGCATGGAGGACGCCCGGACCGACGACGGCGAACACCTCGCCGAGCAGATCCGCCAGACGGTGGACGAACTGGACCTCGCGGTCGAACTCGGCATCGCTGGTGAGATTGACGAGAAAGCCGACGTGCGCGGCCCGGACGAAGCCGGGTCGACGCTCGCTGAGGGGGACGTAGACGGTGAGGACCTTGACATCGACGAACTCGTCGAGCGCATCCACGAGTACCTCACCGACGTGAAGACGACCCAGATCCGGAAGGGGCTGCACACGATGGGCGAACCGCCGGCCGACGACCGGCTCATCGATTATCTGGTCGCCCTGACTCGGCTCGAAAACCCCGGCGCGCCGTCCCTGCGAGAGAGCGTCGCGGGCGTGCTCGGCGTCGACTACGACAAGCTCCGCAACGCCCCCGGCGAGTACGACGAAACGCTAGAGATGACCTACGCCGAGGCCGCCGACCACGTCCACGAGACCAGCAAAGACCTCGTCCGGACGCTGGCCGAGCACGACTTCGACGTGCCCGAGAGCGAACTTGAAGACAACACCTCGGAGGTGAATATGAACCTTCTCGTGGTCGACATCGAACCGCTCGGCGATGCCCGCGTGCGGTCTGGCGCACACGAGGACCTCCGCGAGGCGCTGGCCTACATCTGCGAGGAGGCGGCCCCGCGGGTGGCCGGCGCGGCCGACGAGATTCCCCGCACCGCCGACGCGCTGGCGGGCGAGTACGTCCCGCCTGGGGGCTCCGGCGCGCCGACCCGCGGCGGTGTCGATCTGCTTCCCACAGCCAGGAACTTCTACACGCTGGACCCGCGGAAGGTCCCGGCCAAGACGGCGTGGGACGTGGGCAGCGAGGTCGCTGACGGCGTACTGGAGCGCCACGAGACTGATGAGGGCGAATACCCCGAGGAGATCGGCGTCGTCGTCTGGGGCACGCCGACAGTTCGGACCCGCGGCGAGACAATTGCGCAGGTGCTCGCACTGATGGGCGTCGAACCGGTCTGGTCCGACGCCGGCCGCGTCGAGGACGTGGAACCGATTCCGCTGGACGAACTCGGACGCCCGCGAATCGACGTGACGACGCGCGTTTCCGGCCTGTTCCGTGATGCGTTCCCTGCGGCTGCAGGGGTCGTCCACGACGCCGTTGACGCCGTTGTCGACCTTGATGAACCCCACGAGATGAACTACGTGAAGAAACACGTCGAGGAGGAGACCGACGACCTCGTCGCCGACGGCATGGACGAGGGCGACGCCGAGAGCGCGGCGAAACACCGCGTCTTCACGACCCGACCCGGCGGCTACGGAGCCGGGACCAACAAGGCCGTCGACGAGGGCAACTGGGACGATCGCTCTGACCTCGCCGACGTGTACGTCCAGTGGGGCGGCTATGCGATGGGGTCGCGCGGCCGAGTGAGCGACGCTCACGACGCCTTCGAACGCCGCCTCTCCTCCGTCGACGCGACGGTCAAAATCGAGGACACCGCCGAGCAAGATGAGTTCGACTCCTCGGACTGGTATGCCTTCCATGGCGGCTTCATCTCCGCAGTCACGGAGATCGCCGGCGAAGAACCGAACTCCTACGTCGGGGACTCCTCGGACCCGGACAATGTCGACGTGTACACCAACGAGGAGAAAGTCCGGAAGGCGATGCGCGCCCGCGTGCTCAACCCCGCGTGGCTCGATTCGATGGAGGAACACGGCTACAAGGGCGCTGGCGACCTCTCGACGACGGTCGACGTGGTGCTCGGCTGGGACGCCACGACCGACGTGGTCAGCGACACCCTCTGGGAGGACGTGGCCGAGCGCTACGCTTTCGACGCCGACCGGCAGGACTGGCTCCGGGACGTGAACCCTTGGGCGCTGGACTCGATCACTGACACGCTACTCGAAGCTATCGACCGCGGGCTCTGGGACGCTGACGATGACACCCGGGACCGCCTGCGGGACCTGAATCTGGAAGTCGATGGTGACCTCGAAGCACGCAACAGCGGAGCGGAACGACCGGAGGTGTCCTCAGATGACGACTGATGGCGCGACGCCGGAGGCGTCGCGAGACGGAGGCGGTGAAACCGCCGACGCAGATGATGCGACAGACGGTGACGCGAACAGCGACGATGACTTTGAGGAGTACGCCGACCTCGGTGCGACCACCTCGAACGCAATGGACATCGCGGAGACGTCGATGGACCGCGTGCGCGAACTCGTCCCGGACGAGACGCTGGCCGACCGGATTCGCCAGAAGTCCGTCCATGCGACCGGCGACCCCGAGTTCCAGCACCTCGTTCGTTTCACCGGGGCGGACGACGACGAGCCGGTGCGGACCGGCGCGCAGGCGGTGCTGGACGAACAGCCTATCGTCACCGATATCACGATGGTCAAGGCCGGCATCACCGGCCGCGGCCACGACTGTCCAGTCAAGAAGGCCATCGGCAACGGCGCGGAACTAGCCGCCGAAACCGGGATGACCCGCACGGCCGCGTCGGTCCTCGAACTCGACAAACAGGGCGTCTACGACGGAGCCATCGCCGTCGTCGGGAACGCGCCGACCGCCGCGCTCGCACTCGCGGACTGCATCGAGGACGGCACGCGCCCGGCAGTGGTCGTTGCCACGCCTGTCGGCTTCGTCAAGGCGGCCGAGAGCCGGGAACGGCTCCGCGAGGTCGCCGCCGAGCACGGTGTCCCGACTATCACGAACGTCGGCCGCCGCGGCGGGAGCGGGCTGGCAGCCGGGCTGACGAACGAACTGGTGCATGTCGCCAGCGACGTGCGCGAGGGCGAGGTCTCTTTCGATGACTGAGGACGACTACGACCTCGACTCTGGCCCGGACCCGGCCGATATTGCGGCGAGAGCGCCCGAGGACCCTGACGCGGACGGGCCGGTCCATGCTGTCGGCATTGGCCCGGGGAACACTGACTTCCTGACGCCGCGCGGTGAGCAGGCGATCCGCGAGGCCGATGTCGTCGTCGGCTTCGAGACGGTGGTCGATTTCGTCGCCGACCGGACCGACGCGGACCTGCTGACCTGTGGCTATCGGGACGAACTCGACACCCTGGACGCTTTCGCCGAGCGCGTGGCCGACGGCGAGCGCGGGACCGCGGTCGCAATGGGCGACCCGAACCACTCTGGGTACCAGTTCGTGGGGAAGGTCCAGCGTGCCGTCGACCGCCCGGTTCGTATCGTGCCGGGCATCTCCTCGCTCCAGATCGCTGCCAGTCGGGCACGGACGCCGATGGAGGACACGACGTTTGTCACGCTACACAAGAGTGGCGACCTCTCGTCAGATCTCGCCCGGCTTCGAAGCGACGTGGGCGACCGACACCTGCTCGTGTTGCCGCGCCCGTTCGACCTGATGCCCGAGGACATCGCGGCCGAACTGTTGGATGCCGGCGGCGACCCCGAGCTACCGGCGCTGGTCTACGAGCGGCTCACCCATGACAACGAGGCTCGGACCGCAACGACGCTCGGCGACCTTGCGCAAGATGCTGGCGGCGACAGCAAGGACGACACGCGGTTCTCGGATCTTTCGGTGTTTGTCGTGCGACGGGAGTGAGATCTGCAGTTTTTGCCGCTCGTCTCCAGGACCGTCAACAGTGAGTCGAGGTTTTCGGAGTGGAATCTGTGTGTCCTGTAGCCATCATATGTGAGCGGTCAAGCGCTGTTGGGACGGACGAAAAGTGGCTACCCTACCCCTCGGTTTTTAACCCACGTTCGAGGTAGTCGAGGCCCGTCGACCAGTGTTTCGCGTTCGCTTCGGCATTCCCGGCTGGCGTTCCACCGTAGACCCAGTTGCCGTACTTCATCGATTGTGTGGTGGGTTTATGTGGCGGTCCGATCGCATGACCCGCATTTTCGAAGGCGAGGTGCTCGTATGGGAAGGACACGTCGCTGTCCTCCAGTCGGCGTATCGCACGTCCACTCAGCGCGGAGGACTGCCAGAGCTGGTCGTCTTTCCCGGACACTAACAGGAGCGGCGCGTCCGTCTGTTCGACCGCAATCGTAGCGTCCCTGATTGCTTCCTCGGACGCTTGGTCGACAGCAGCCTCGTAGAACTTTCGAATGACGACCCCAGACTCGTCACTCGTTGCTGTCTCGGTGGCTCTATCGGGTGCGGGGATGTACGGCACTGGTTCTCCATCGACGCTCCATGTCGATGTCTTGAAGTTTTCACCGACCATCACGAGGCTGCTCGGAGCGAGGGCGACGACTGCACCAACCCAGTCGAACCGCGCGCCCAGCAACAGTGCGGCTTCACCGCCTTTCGAGGTTCCCCACACGCCGACCGGTCCGTCGACGACGTTATGGCGCTGGCGAAGAACCGTGGCAGCGGTATCGAAATACTCCAGTGGAACCCCGGAATACGTCTCTGTCGGCGTGATATCGTCAGTCCCGTACCACTGGAGCGCCAGGGTTACGTAGCCGTGTGAGGCGAGCAGCCGGGCCCAGTTTCGCAATGGCATCCCGCCGCTCCCGTGCAGCACCAGCACGCCCGGGTACGGTCCATCGCCAGCTGGTTCGTAGAGGAATCCCTTGCTGTCCGACGTGATACTCGACTCCGTTACCCCCTCGGCTTGCATCCGTCGCTGTAGCTTGTGGACCGTCTCTGTTGTGTCTGTCTCTGCGGTAATACGAACGGTCTTCTCGGCGCTGTCCCATCCCGTCCGGAACTCGCCGTCGGAGCCGTCGGGTTGCATCGACCAGCACCACCCCATCGGATCGACTCCATCGTAGTTCGCATCTTTTGGGGCCTGTTTGGATAGATCGACCACACCCTGCCCGTTGGCTTCGACCAGCATTTCGGAGGACCATTCGATTCCTTCTCCATCCTCCATCGTCGCGCGGACTGTCACCTCGCTCCCGGGCTCGGCACCGGTCACCCTGATCGACACCGATTCGTCTCGCAAATACTCGCCCGGGGCGTCGATGGAAAGGGGTGACTCCACTCCCTGTGACGTCGATATGGCTGTCTGCTCGGGTTCGGTGCCAGATGGTGAGTCGCTACTGGATCCGAAGCTACAACCCGCTATTCCTGCTGTTCCAATGCTGAGTGCCGTCAGAACCTGCCGTCGGCTCAATTCGACGTCCTGCATCGTTCGCCCGGCGTATTATCAGTATGAATATGAAAAAGTGGCGATACTATATCCCCGAATGCGGCCCTACCCTTCCAGATAAGGGTTACATATGTCGTAGTTTCGACAGGAACCTCCCAGTAAGCGGCTGTCACGTTCGCCGGCCATCGCTGCCGCTGGCAACCACTTCACTTACCGTCGCATTCGTACCAGGCTAGTTCAACTGACCGCGGCCGATCCGGCCTGCCGTCGCCTGTACTCGTTGATCAACCGGAACGCGAGCACGTACCCGACGGCGGCGAACACGACGGCCAGAATGACGTTCCCTGTCCACAGTCGGACCAGCACGTCGCTCCCCGTTGAGACAGAGACGCCGTCAAACGACAGGCCGGGTACCGGCCCCAGAATCTGGTTGCCGAGCCAGAAGCTCGACGCGTACACGCCCCACTTGACCGGCGGATTGAGTATCAGGACAGACGCAAACAGCGCGACCTTGCTGAGCTGTTTGAACAGGTACGCGAGGACGAGGAAGGCGAGAAAGCCGGTGCCAAGCGTCGGCAGTGCGGTGAGGAACACGCCGACGCTGAAGCTCACCGCAACCTCTCGCGGTGAGTGGTCTTCTATCAACGCAGCCACTAGCTTCTCTTTGACCTGGTCCCGCGTCTGCGCTACTCGTCGGCGAAGCATCTACGTGCCAGAACGTACCGTGGGTACAAATCGCTTCCTCTCGTCCGGTGCCCCTGGTCCTGTCGCTGCGACAGTCCTAATCGCCCTCGCCGTCGGTTGCCATCGGCCGGTTTGTCGCGGCCAGCGTCGCCTCGAAGGTCTGTGGTGTGCTCGTGTCGGCCATCGTCCGCGCCGTCTCGACGGCGGTCGCGACGGCCTCAGTGACGAGCGGGTGGTCACCTAGCGTGTCAGTGTAGGCGAGCCCGCCCCTATCGAGGTCGAGTTTGGTGGGGATCTGCGACTCGGTCGCGTCGGTTGGCGCAAGAAAGAGCGGCACGGCGACGGCGTGGTCGTGGGCGAGGTTGTACCTGACACATTCGACGGCGGGGTTCTGAAGCAGATAGCACGGTTCGACCTCGCCGAAGGCCGAGCGCTCGCGCAGGCGCTCGGCGTGGTACTCCGTCACCTGGCGCTGATACGGCTTGCCGCTGGAGCCGAAGGCGACGAGCGCGACAGAGGAATCGGGGGCCTCTGGGACTGCAGCGGCGGCACGGTCACGGATCGCTTCGGTCAGTAGCGGGCTGCGACCGACTGGTTCACAGTAGTGCGTTTCGGCGTCAATTTCGTCGAGTGCCGCCGGCACGTCAGTCACCGTGGTGTGGTCGTGCGCGACGGTCATTGGCAGCGCGAACACGCGGTCGGCATCGATGGCTACCAGTTCGTCGCGTAACTCCCGACGGGGTTCGTGGTCGTAGGTCAGCACCGTCACGTCGGTGGCTACGCCGCGCTCGCGCAGCCGGCGAGCGTGTGTCTCGTAGGGCGTAGCGCGTGACGTGTCCCGACCGATGAGCAGGAGTGTGTCGTGTGGCATTGGTAGCTCCCAACGCTAAAACAAGTTGAGTTGTTTTAGCGAAAGTTGGCTTGCCTGAACGTTGGCAGGAACCCACTAATACCTTTGGGTCCCGCTTATCGGGTGCCGGCGACCCGCTAACTGGGGTCCGGGCACAGAGGCTTATACGCAGTCGAACGCAATCCCGGCTTATGGACGTAACCGAGAGTGACCTGCCCGGCGTCGGAAAGAAACACGAGGTAAACATCGGCGGTGGACAGCAACTGGTCGTCGTGACCCACAACACGGGCACTCGCGAACTGTACCTGAAAGAGAGCGCGGACGCCGACTCCGAGAAGCTCATCGAACTCTCGGACCGGATGGCCCGGCTGGTCGGCACGATACTCGAAGGCGCGTACTTCCAGCCGGTCGAATCCAGCCACGTCGAGACGATGCTGTCGGAAGGGACGCTGCTTGAGTGGTACGCGGTCGAGGCGGACTCGCCATTGGTCGGTGAGACGCTGGCCGGTGCTAACGTCGGGCAGCGGACCGGCGTCACCGTTGTCGCGCTACAGCGCGGCGACGATGTCATTCCCGGCCCCACGTCGACCGTCGAAATCGAGGCCGGTGACACTGTTGTCGTTATCGGCGAACGCGACAACTGCGAGTCGTTCGAGAAGCTCTTAGCTGGAGACCTGTAGATGGCCAGAACCGAGTCGACGGGGGGCTACCGCTGTGGCTGACCTGCTCGGCATCGGTGTGTTGTTCGCCGCCGTTGCAGCCGCTACGCTCGTCGCGGTGTGGCTGAACAAGTCGGTGATACCGTTATACATTATCACTGGGATGGTGCTGTCGCCGTCTGTCGCGGGGCAGTTCGCCGTCGCCGGCTACGACCTCCCGGTCGTCGAGTCCTCGGAGTTCGTCGAACTCGGCGCGGAGCTTGGTATCGTCTTCCTGCTGTTTTTCCTTGGTCTGGAGTTCAATCTGGACCGGCTGCTGGACAGCTGGGAGCGCATCACCAGAGCGGGAACTATCGACCTCGGCATCAACTTCGGTGTCGGGCTCGGGCTCGGGTTCGCGCTGTTTCGGGACCCGCTTGCGGCCTTTCTGGTCGCCGGCATCGTCTACATCTCCTCGTCAGCTATCATCACGAAGTCGCTTATCGACCTCGGCTGGATCGCCAACGACGAGGCCAACCCAATGCTCGGGACGCTCGTGTTCGAGGACCTGTTCATCGCGGTGTATCTCACAATCGCCGCCGCGCTCGTCACCGGTGGGTCCGACCTCGGGGCCGCCGCGACCTCCGTCGGCGTCGCGCTCTCATTCATCGTCGCGCTCCTGCTGCTGGCCCGTTACGGGACGCCATGGTTCGAACGCGCTTTACAGACGACCTCGAACGAGTTTACTGTGGTGCGAGCCGTCGGCATCACGGTTTTCGTCTCCGGACTTGCCCTCGCCATCGGCGTTAGCGAGGCCGTCGCCGCGTTCTTTGTCGGGATGGCATTCGCCCCGACCACTCACACGCACAAGCTAGAACGACTGCTGGAGCCCCTCCGCGACACGTTTGCGGCGGTGTTTTTCTTCTGGATCGGCGTCGAGACCGACCCGCGACTGTTCGCCGGCGTCGCGGGGCTCGTCGTCGCCGCTATCGTCGTCACGACGCCGACGAAAATCTTGTCGGGCTATCTGAGTGGCCGTGCGTACGCCCTCACCTCGCGCCGGTCAATGCGTGTCGGCCTTGGGATGGTCACTCGTGGTGAGTTCTCCCTGATTATCGCCGCCGTTGCCCTGACCGGAGCAGGCACGTCACTGTCGACCGAGTTGGCCAACGCCGTCTACTCGTTTCCCGTCGCATACGTCCTTCTCATGAGTATTCTCGGCACAATGCTGATGCAGTACTCAGCCTCCTTCGAGGCGTTCGCGACGGCTCGGTTCGGAGCGGAGTAACGACAAAAACGAGAGGGCGGATCTACAGTTCGCTGTCGGGAACGACCACGACCTTCCCGAAGCCCTCGCGGTCCTCGATTATCTCGTGTGCCCGGGCGATTTCGCTCATCGGCAGCGTCTCGCGGACTCGCGGCTCCATCTCCCCTTGCCAGACCAGATCCAGCACTTCGTCAGCCTGCCCCGGGGTGGCCATCGTCGAGCCGATGACCTGCAACTGGTTCCAGAAGATGCGGTTGATGTCCGTCTCCGGGTTGCCGCCGGTCGTCGCCCCACAGGTGACGACTCGACCACCCTTAACAAGACTCTTGAGCGAGTCCTGCCAGGTCTGTGCGCCGATGTGGTCGACGACCATGTCGACGCCGCGGCCGTCAGTCAGGTCCCGGATCTCGCCCGCGAAGTCCGTCTCCTCGTAGTTGATTGTGTGGTCCGCGCCCAGTTCTTCGGCGTAGTCGAGCTTCTCCTGACTGCTGGCGGTCGCGAACACCTCAGCGCCGGCGTGGTCGGCGATCTGGACGGCGGCGTGGCCAACGCCCCCGGAGGCACCGAGGACAAGGACGGACTCGCCCGCCTTCAGGTCGCCGCGGTCGCGCAGCATCCGCCAGGCGGTCTGGAACACCAGCGGCGATGCGGCGGCTGTCTCCCAGTCGACGCCCTCGGGGACTGGTGTGAGATTCTCCGCCGGCACGGCGGCGTACTCGCTGTGGACGCCCCGGACGTGTTCCCCAATGATGTGGAAGTCCGGCGCGAGTGTCTGGTCACCCTTGCGACTGAACTCGTCGCCGCCGCCGCTCTTGCCGGCGAGGACGGCCACCCGGTCGCCTGGTTCGAACCGCGACACGCCGTCGCCGACCTCGTCGACAACACCCGCGGCGTCACTGCCCGGAATATGTGGCATCTCGAGGTCGATACCGGGGAGCCCGCGCCGCGTCCAGATATCGAGGTGGTTCAGCGCGGCCGCCTTCACGTCGATGACCACCTCATCGCGGCCCGGTTCGGGGTCGGGAAACTCGCCATACTCGAGTACATCACGGTCGCCGTGACTGTCGAACTGAACGGCTTGCATCGTTATCACTTCCCGTGGCTTGGTTATAAACGCCAGCCTCCCGGAGGCTATTCTGGTTGTCGGAGCCAGTGTTCGGTTCACCAGCGCCGCTCAATTTGTCCTTATAGGTCCCGTCCTATCGTTATATATGTACTATATAAACACAAAATACGAATTTGTTATCTACCTAGTCGGGTTCAATCCTTATCTATCGTATATCTCTCCATAATAGCCCGAGATTCTGTGAGGCTTTTGGGGTAAAAAACACAAAAATATCTAATTCAGATGTCTGACCGTACTTCTCGGCTTTGCAGCACCGTCCAGTCTTGGTGTGTGCTACTATTCACCACTGCTGGCCCGATGAGGAGCATACTTACCGCTCGAACCCGTTCTCTACGCCACCAATGACACACACTTCAAACACACCCACTGGTCGCTCTCGGGCCGTTCCGACACGCGACTGCGTGGGTCCTCGCTGTGGGACAGTGGTGACCGACCGATGAATCTCTCACTTGTTATCATCGCGACGATGACTGGCGTCGCAACCGGCGTCGTGTTCGGACTGCTGGATGTTCCCATTCCGGCCCCGCCGAACCTCGCCGGTGTCATGGGTATCCTCGGAATCCTCGTCGGCTATCGCCTCATCGAGTACTTCGACGTTGGCGTCAGCCTGCTGTCGCTGCTGAAGGTCTGAGCAACGACACGGCTCTTTTCGAACCGAATCGTCTCACATTTTGCGCCCAGAACGGCGACGACGGCAGTGACTACACTACCGCCGTCAGTGGTCTGCGTGCTCGGTCCCGTTGTGGTGTTGGTGAGTGCTTTCGTTCCCGCTGTGGTCGGCTTCCCCGTGGTCGTGATCGCGAGTGCGGCGGCCGTGGTACGTGTCGAGTGTCCGTTCGAGCAGCGCGGTCCGCGTTTCGTGGCCCTCGGCGACCGGTTCGACCCACCGCGATTCGGTTCGCCAGTAGCCCATCACGTCGCCGGATGGCTCGATTACCTCCGCATCGAGGCCATCGACTCCCCAGTCGTCCGTGTACGCCTGAATGAACGAGACGACGACCGTCTCGATGCCGGCCGCGAGTTCGTGGCCGCGCGTGCTCTTCGTGACGTAGGTCAGCCTGATGCGGCTGTCTTCGACGGCGAGGGAATCGATATCGACGAACCACTTCCGCAGATTGGACTCGAACGCGGCGAGTTCGGTGTCGGCAGCGATATCGGTTTCGTCGTCGCTACCGTCGTGGCTGTGTCCATCGCCGTGGTCGTGACCGCCGTCTGTGTGCGTGTGGCCGTGCGCCTCGTCGTGGTGTGCCCCATCGCCTGCCTGTGCGGGCGTTTCACTTGCAGCGGATGTCGCTGCCGAGCCGCCAGCTCCGGTGTCGTCCGGCTGGCCGTCCTGTGTACCGCCGAGGCTGCTACACCCGGCGCTGGTCACCGCAGCCAGCGCGAGGGTTCCGAGGAACCCACGCCGACTCCGTCGCTGGCTGGTGTCCCGCATGGCTCAGCTCCCTCGCCGCGTTGCGAGCAGCACTGCACCGATGAGTGCAAGCAGCGTGACGACAGCGGTGAACCCGGGGCCGGACGCGGCGGTCGTCTCTGACTCCGCGGTTGCAGTGTCATCGGCCATCGTTGCCGCCGACTCGTCCTCGGTGTCTGGCGTGGCGGTCGCCGTGGCACCGCCGGACTCGCCGTTGCCGTCCGTTCCGGATTCGGCGCCCTGCTCGGCCGAAATCCAGACCGGGCTGGTCAGTGCTCGGTCGCCGTCTTCGTCGACGACGCGGAAGGCGACCCAGGCGTTCCCGTCGATGTCAACGTCGGTGCTCATGGTGTCGTTCGTGCCGTCGAGCGTGACGTTCGAAACGGTCGTGCCGTTCCGAATGACCTCAGCGTAGGCCAGTTCGTCGAGGTTCCGGACCGTTGCGGACGCCTCCACGGATGACCCGGCGGTCGTGTTCACGGTCTCGCCAGGCATCCTGTCCTCGACGGTGAACTCAACGGCCGGACCGTACGTCGCGTACGTGTGCCCGTCTTTCACTGACTGGGCCCACTTGTCGGGCGTGACGGTCCCTTCGACGTATGCTCGGGTGCGAGCGCTCCCGTATTTCGCCGGGAAGCACTGCGAACAGTGGTCGTCGCTGACCCCGGTCGCGGTGATGTCGTAGCCGTTGTTCCAGAGAGTGAACAGCCCCTGCACGCTGGCAGCGTCGGACTCGCCGTACGGGCCGTTGTACGCCTCGATGGCGTCGACCATCGGGAGGTACTCCTCGTGCTGTCCGGGCGCGCTGTCGAGGCTGACGAAGCGGTCACCCGGATGGTTGATCTGGAACACCGTCGCGTTGTGTCGGCTGCGGGACTCCTCGATAAACTCCACAAGGGTCCCGTCGGAATCAATCATCTCCTCGCCGTGCAGCGGATAGGGGTTGAAGTGCCCGAGGTCGCCCGTGGTGATCTCCTCACTCCGGACGAACATGATGTCGCGCTCTTGGGCCTGTGACTGCATCGACCCCCAGCCGCCGATGGCGTTGTGGTCGGAGATGAACACTGCGTCAACGCCCGCAGATTTCTGGATGGCGACGAAGTTGTCGATGGGCGTCTTGCCGTCGAAGCTGACGCTGCTGTGGGCGTGGGGGTCGATGCCGACCCAGTCGCGTTCGCTGGGGTCCAGTTCCTCGGTGAACGTCGCGTTGACGCTGACCGATTCGCCGGGCGTCACCGAGATGTTCTTCTCGACCGGCTCGGCGATGTAGCCCGTCCCGTGGTTGAACACCAAGGTGTAGTTACCGGGCGGAAGCTGGAACGAGGCCGTGCCGGCCGGCGTCGTTCGGGTGTAGACGGTCTGGACCGCAGTGCCGCCGTCGAGCACCGTAATCCGGGCATCGGCGGGACTGACCTCGCCCTCGTCGTCTATCGTTGCGGTGACGTTGACGGGGGCCGGCCCCTCCAGGGAGTCGAAGTCTGCGGTCGCTGTCTCGCCGCTCCTGATGGTGACGGACTTGGGCTCTGATGCCGCGAATCCGCTGGCATCGGCCGTCAGCGTGTACTCGCCGGCAGGGAGTTCGAGTTCGTACGTTCCGGTCTCCGATCCGACGGTGTAGGTGAACGCACGGTCGCCCTTCGAGGCGGTGACCGTGGCCTGTGAGACGGACTCGTTATCCGTGCTTTCGATGCTGCCGGTCACCGTTCCCGTCTCGGTTCCCTGCTGCTTGTTGTAGTACTCGCTGGTTCCGCTACTTGCGCCGTCCTCGCCGACGAAGAGAGCGAACTCCGCTGACCGCGTTTCGCCGGAATCGAGGCGGTGTTCGAGCCACGGGTCAATCCAGGTCGTGGAACCCGTGTACGAGGTAAAGGAGCCGTTCCCGCCCCAGACGCCGTAGCTCACGCGGTCACCGGTGAGCGCGGCCCAGGGCTGGTCGAGTGTGTCGGCACTCACTGGTGGCGAGCGCGTCTCTTCGATTGTTCCCGAGCCAGGGAGCCAGGTCGACTGCCCCTCGGAACTCAGTGCGGCCCCGCTCTGGAGGCGCTCGGAATCGTTGACCGGGAGGCGCTGGTCGCCCTCGTTCTGCATCGTGGTGTTGATCCAGATATGGCTGGAGTTAGCCGGTAGCGTGTACGTCGTCGTGACGGACACGTTCGGGTTCGTACTGACGTGACCAGTCGCGGTGACGACTGCTGCGCCGTTCGGACCGGTTGCGTTCTGGCGCTCGAAGGACTCGTAGTCCGGCCACGTCCCGAAGTTGTTGAACGCGAACTCGGCGACGCCGATCTGGTCGGTCGTCAGCCCGTACGCGTTGGCGTCGTAGATACCGCCCGGCAGCGTGCCGAAGGGGCCGTTCGTCTCGGTGCCGATGGCGGCGGCGACTTCGCTGTTTTTCAGGACGATCGTCTCGTTCGCCGGCGTCTCGCCGCCCTTGATTCGCTCGCCGGTGACGGCGACCGGCTTCTCCGGTCGTTCGACGTGGCCCGACGAGGCCAGCCACTTCACCGTCCGGAAGAGGAACGGCCGTGTATCGGTCTGCTGGTGTTCGGCCTGCCACTCGTCCGTGAGATACGTCGTGACCGACTTCTGGCTGCCGAAGGCGACGACGCGGCCGTTGTCACCGATGTCCCACGTCGCGGCCGCACCGACGATGCGCTCGCCACGAGGGTACTCTTTCTCTGTCGTGGAGTAGGTGTACTCGTAGGTATCACTGTCACCGTACAGCAACGGGGCCTGCGTCCCGTTTTCGGTATCGGTCACGTTGAGACTGACGCCGTCGTACTCCACGGTGTCGACGTTGTTCATTATGGGATGCTGGCCCGTGTTGTGGAGCACAACTCGCCACTCGTAGTCTTCGACTGTCTTGTTGGTCGGGTCCTGAATGTTCCGGAGCCACTTGTCGCTCTCGCCGTTGAAGTGGAGCCCGTACGGGTCGGTAATGTCGTTGAGCTTGCCGGCGTGGCCCTGCAGTGGTGAGGTCCACTCCCCGACGACGAACAGGCTGCCGCCGTTTCTGACGTATTCGTCGATCGCCTCCTGTTCGGCCTCGCTATAGGCCGTCTGGGGGACGGGAATGATGACTACGTCGTAGTCCGACAGCCCGTTCGCGGCCGAACTGTTCCACGAAGTTAGCCCGCCTGACGTCGACCGTTTCGTGTCGACGTCGTATCCGCGTTCGCTGAGTCGGTTTGCGAACTTCGTGAACGTCGAGCCCTGATGACTCCCGTCGATCAACACGTCGACCCCGGCACCGCTGTTGTTGAGATCGACTGAATTATCAGGAACTGGACAACTACTGTCAAGCTGACAGGTCGCCCCACCGGCTGCGGCCGTCTGTGTTGCTGTCTGGCTATTCGCCGTTACCAACTCGTTTTGCTCGCCCGGTGCAGCAGCGGCGCTTCCGAGGAAGCCGGTGCTGACAACCGACAAAACGAGTAGTACGCTGAGTAGTACTGGCCGTATGTGATTTCTGTCCATCACTTCCTATACAGTATTGTGACTATATAGTTAAAATTTATGATAGACGCACTGTTTCCGGATACTGACTGTTCTCCGTAACGAATGATCGACTTCGTCTCGGCTCTGCGAACCGTAGCCCGGACTTCGACTCTGGGACGAACCTACTCTTAGCTGTCCTCTGGTATCACACCGCTTGGCCAGTATAAGGCGGCGTTGACTGACACACCTGATCTGTCGGCCACACATTCCGACACACCGATTGTGGTAGCGACGACAGCCCAACAGATTCCCACAGGTCTGTCTACAGCGGGGCTGCCGTGTCACGACTGGGACGTACCAGCTTTTAAGACCCGATGGGCGGAATTTCGGAGGTATGGCACGCAAAGTCTTCTTTGATACGGACCCCGGTTGCGACGACGCGGTCATGCTGGCGATGGCGCTCGGTCACGATGCAATCGATGTTGTCGGTCTTTCGACTGTCTGTGGGAACACGACTATCGAGAACACGACGCGAAACGCCCACGCGATACTGGATATCGGGGGCTACGACGTTCCGGTATCCCGTGGCTGTGGCCGCCCGCTCGTCGACGAACTCACGACCGCAGAGTGGATTCACGGTGAGAACGGACTCCGCGGCGATATCCCCGACACCGACGGCGATACACGGGACATCCACGGAGCCGACGCAATCATCGAAGCCGCCCACGAGTACGGGGACGAACTGACGATCGCGGCCGTCGGTCCGCTTCCGAACCTGGCGATCGCACTGGCAAAGGAGCCCCGGTTACCCGACCTTGTCGAGGATATCTATCTCATGGGTGGGGCGGCGATGACGACAGGGAACGTCACACCGATGGCCGAGGCCAACTTCCACAACGACCCTTCGGCGGCCAGCCGCGTCCTGCAGGACGCTAACACCCGGATGGTTGGCTTGGATGTGACCAACCGCGCCACCGTCTCTCCCGAGTTCATCGAGGAGTTCCGCACGGCCGGTGGCGTTCGCGGGACCATCGCCGAATGGCTCGACTACCGGCCCGACTCCGGAACCTACCCACTGGCCGACGCGCCGGCCATCCACGATGCCGCTGTCGTCGCTGACCTCATCGATGACTCGGTGCTCACCTTCGAGGAGTACTACCTCGAGGTAGACACGACCGGCGGCCCCTGCCACGGGGCCGTCATCTGTGACGAGCACGGCACGACCGACAACGAGCCAAACAGCCGTGTCGCTGTCGACATTGACGTGGACCGTTATCGGGATGTCCTTGAAACGGGGCTTCAGGCCTACGCGACACAGTAACAGTTGCTTCTGTGTCGGTTTTGCTGGTATAAATTCCTCTTAGAGCGATATGAAACTACATCGGAACCAGACCACAGAAACACAGACGACTGAACCGTTGCATCACGCGTGTCCGACCCCTCTTGTGCCATTGCCGACTGGGTGAAATATGGCACAACTTCTGTGGCTCATTTTGCGCCAGAGTCCCGCACCAGCGTCTGTGTCGATCGATTGTCGGACGCTTATCGAGATCGACCCCGGCAAACATTTTATATAAAAGTTCAGTCTAATGGGTACTGTGGCACGAAGCAACAAAGATGACGTAGAAACCCCTTCAGCGGACCGAACAGAGAACGATACGGAGAACAGACCAGTCGACCGGCGGAAGTTCCTCTCGGCTACTGCTGCACTCGGCGCTGTGGGCCTCGCTGGTTGTTCTTCTAGTACCGAGGACGGGACTGAGCAGACCGACGAAGCATCTACGGACGCTCAGGAGACCGCGACTTCAGCTGGAACTGCCGAGACCGAATCTGAACCTGCAACGGGCGAGGTGACGCTCGTCCACGACACCCACGTCCACGGCAGTTACGGCGACCTCGAAGAGGCGGCGAACATCGCCACCTACTTCGATCTGATGAACCAGATTGCGGACAATAACGAACACGCGATAAAGGTTGGATCCGGGGACGATCTGGCCACCTCCATTCTCTCCGCACAGTTCGACGGGAAACACATTGTCGACGCGTTCAACGAGGGTGGGCTGGAGTTCGACACGTTCGGAAACCACGACTTTGACAGAGGGCCGGACGTTTTGCGGGACCGTATTATCGACAGCGAGTTCCAGTGGGTAAGCGCGAACGCCCGCAACACACAGACTGGCGACGTGTTCGGTGCTGAACAGGGAGCGAGCCAGTACGAACTCGTCGAGGCCGGCGACGTGACGGTCGGTATCACGGGCATAATCAACGTCGAAGCACCGACGATCACGACCATGGGCGAGACCACGGATGTCCCGGGCCTTGAGGATCCCGTCGACGAGGTCGTGACCGAAATGCGGGCCGACGGCGCCGATCTCGTCGTCGTACTGTCCCACGTGGCGAGCCCGGTCGCCGTCGAACTCGCGAAGTCTGTCGACGGGATCGACGCCATCGTCGGCGACCACGCCGCGAAGTTCTCTGAGGACCCGCAAGTCGTGAACGACACGGTACTTTCGTTCGTCGGGGACGAGTACGAGTACCTCGGCGAGCTGACGCTCACCGTCGAAGATGGGGAGCGTACCGACCACAGCCTGACGGTGTACGACACCGCTGCTGCGGTCGAGGAGGACCGTGTCGAACCGCACCCAGACGTGCTCGAAGTCGCCCAGAACTACGAAAGCCAGCTCAGTGACGAACTCGACGTCGTCATCGGGGAGACAACCGTTCCGCTCGATGCCCGCGAGGACACTGTCCGTTCCGAGGAATCGAACTTCGGGAATTACATCGCCGATGCGCTCCGCAGCCACGGCGACGCGGACGTCGCAATCCAGAACGGTGGCGGCATCCGGACTGACGAACTCTACCCCGAAGGGGACATCACGAGACGGATGGTATACAGCGTTCTCCCGTTCGGAAACAACCAAGTGACCATCGAGGTTACCGGTGACACGCTGGTCGAGGCGCTGGAACTCAGTTCGACTGGCGGGGGCGGGTTCTTGCAAGTGAGCGGCATGCGGTACACCTACGACCCGGACAAATCGAAGGGCGACCGCGTCACTGAGGTAACGGTCGGCGGCGAGCCACTCGACACCGAAGCAACCTACACCGTCGCAACAAACGGCTTCACCGCCACCGGCGGCGACGGCTACACGATGTTCCAGGATGCTCCACGCATTATCGACGCGAACGAGGGCGAACTGCTGTCGGTCATCGTCGAGGACGCAATCAAGGAAGACGGGACGATTTCGCCGTCAGTCGAAGGCCGCATCACGACAGCGTAACAGACAGATATGGACTCACTCGGGCCAACCGGTACTGTCTCGGCGCTAGCAGACGCTTTTCTGGTCTGACGCTCCGTCTCGGCGTTTCATCTCGCTCGTAGCTGGCGGGACACGGCCAAGCCACACCTCACGTGAGACATATTGTCTCTTCGCTGTATCTCTGAACGGCCCTGACTACTGCTCTCCAAGTGTGAGCGTCATGTCGTCAAACTCCAGAAACGCAGTCTGGTAGCCGCGATGTCGCGCGATCTGCGGCGGGGCTCCGACCTCTAGCGTCACCTCGTCACCCATCGCGATAGCAGGGAACGGGGCACCGTAATGGTATCCCAGTTCGGGGTGAATGGCTGCCTTCAGTGGCTCGCGGACCTCCTCACCGGCGTTGGCCACAGTTGCTCGGAGACCCATGAACGGGAGTGGATACTGGTTGTACGGCGTTCGAGCGGACACGGCGAGATACGGGCCAGAGCTGTCGATTCCCGCCGGGGCCCTGCGCAGAACCTGGACCACAAATTTCGCGGCCCCACCCTCGACGATACCGCCGTGTTCGCCTGGTAGCGCCCTCACCTCCGGCAGCGATCCGTTGGGTTTCATGTTCGTTTCCATCGGTTCGAGCGCCCCCGCTTGTCCCGCCTCATCGACGAACCGCTCGCGAATGTTGTTCGTGATGTCGGTTCTGAACAGCAGGTCGAACTCGGCGTCCACCGAGTCGGTGAATCGCCCGCGATACTCGCCTAACTGCCGCGCCGAAACCGGGTCAAACGAGAGTTGTACCGTGTACTCACCCTCCTCCGGAAACGCGACGTTGTCCCCGAAGTGGGGGCCCATCTGCTGGGACAGCATCGGCCACAGCGACTTCTCGGCCACACTGTCGCCGCTCGCGGCGTCTCGAACCTCGACTGGCGGGCTACCTAGCGGGATACGTTGGTTATACTCCGGATCCCACACGGTTGCCATCAGGTGCAGTCCCTGTCCATCGTTGATCCGTACGTAACTCTTCTCCTGGCCAGTCAGTACCCAGAAGTCGTGAAGTAGTGTATAAGACATTGCCATCATATACGGTCCTACCTCCGTCATACCGACCATCCGCATCCCGTCCTGATGTGCCGGGATGTGTACCAATGGGCGTTCCTGCGCAGTAGCTGTCGGGAGTTCATTCTCCCGCCCCGCTTTGGTTCCCTCGGGCGTTGCTTCGGTCCCGCCAGGTGCAGCCCCGGATGGAGTCTCAGTCTCGCTTGCGGCGTCGTCCCCCGTTGCACAGCCGGCGACACTCATCCCAAGTGCTACCCCGCTCATAGCGATAAAGTCACGGCGCGTAGGGTCTCTCCCGGGCCACATGGTCTGTATAGTGATTAGTCTCTCGGAAAGAATATAAAACCTTGTCAGGGACACACTATCGCCGTCGTTCGGGAGGGCTGTGGGTCCAGTCGGGTCACGACGGACGGGGGAACGAGCGCTTTGATCGGGGCGGGAGCAAGTAGTTCCCGCGTCGAACTGTGGTAATGTACTGCAGTATCCCGTTGTTGTTTTTCGTGCCGACGCCGCCGACATTCGCAACATCGGTTCCGTTCATGGCGGTCCGGGTCTGAATAAAGTCCGCGATGCTCTCCTGGAGACTGAGGAAGTGGACACCGGTTCGGCCATCGTCTACCGTCGCGAAGTCGCGTCGGAGGAGCCGTGGCTCGCCGTCTTCGTCTCGCGCACGTGCGAGCTTCTGTGCGTGCCCGACCACGCCTTCCTCAAATGCGTCGTCACTGACTCGGTCACCGACGCCAGTCTCCGCTACGAGCGACGAATCACCGAGGTTGTCGCCGACACCCTCGACCAGATCTTCCGCCGCGTGCGTCGCCGAGAACATCTTTGCGACGCGCTGTTCCCGGGAATCTTGGTTGTACCACTGGTCCAGCTCCGTGCGTAGCAGTGAGAGGTGTTGCGTGGTGCCGCCCGCGAACGGCCCCTCCGCGATCGTTACGCTGTCTTCTGTCGCCTGATTCTCTACAAACCCCGATTTGAAACCCATGAACAGCGGTGCATCTTCGGGGACCGCTCCGTCCGGAACGCCATCCACGTCGTCGTGTTCCGCCGGGAGCCCCGGACCAATAAATCCCGTCCGCCGGTCGACCAACTCGACTATCCCGTCTATGGTTTCGGTGACTTCGCTCCCGTTTGCCGTTTCTAACTCACCGAATAGCGCTTGCTTGGCCTCAAGCACCGCCGAAGCACGGTCGCTTGCCAGATGAATGAGGATATCTGGGGTATCGAACGACGGGTCCTCGAAAGGGGCCAGTGCCGCTGGCTGTGGCAGGTCAACCGACTCCGGAAGCGGCTCGTCATATCGGTCGAAGTATGCTGGAGAGTAGCCGACAGTAAACAGAAGTCCGTCAGACGCCCACCGATACGTCTCCTCTAGCTCGCGAAACGCGTTTGCAGCCTGCTTCCGGTCCCCGTCGTCGACCGGTCCATCGCCAACGTAGTCGGCCAGTAGCAACACGTGGTGCCGAGCGAGCACTGGGTTCCCGTGCTCGTCGGTTCGAGAGAACTCGTCCCATGCGTGCTGTCGATTCGGCAGTTCAGCCGCTGGTTCGGTGCCATCTGGCCGGTCGGTGTCGCGGTCAGCCTCTTCCGTCTCCGTTGGCTGGTTCTCTAGGTTGAGGCAGGCTGCGAGCCCTGCCGACCCTCCGACGGCGACAGCTGCGCGGAGCGCTTCCCGGCGGGTCAGGGTCCTGTCTCCGTCTGTCATCAATTACTACCCGTTCGGACGAGTCCGGCATAAGTATTGGCCTGCGATCAAATAGGACGACATTTGGCGGCCTGTCCCCGCGAACGACGAGACGACTCGCTACTGAGGCGGTCAAAACGGCCCGGGTGCGCTTACCGGGAGAAACAGTGCCGTTATTCGTAGACGTGGAGGCTCCCGGTGGTGTTGTCCTCGATGTAGTCCCAGTCGTACTCCACGCCCAGGCCGGGGCCGTCGGGGACACCGACCGTCCCGTCGTCGTCGACGGCGTCCATCAGGTCGGAGTAGCCGCCCTCGTACACCGGCGGCTGGGTGTTCTGGCAGTCCGGGTGGACCAGCGCCATCTCGTAGTAGTTCGAGTTGCGGCAGGCGGCGATGCAGTGGCGCTGGGCGGGACCGGGCGCGTGGAACTCCACGTCGAGCCCGAACGCCTCGGCCATGCGGGCCACCTTGATCGCGCCGGTGATGCCTGCGTCGTACTCGGGGTCGGCCCGGAGGAAGTCAGTCGCCTCGCTGGCTGCGAAGTCGGACTTGATTTCCAGTCCGCGGATGTGTTCGGTCTGGAGAATCGGCGTGTCGAGTTTCTGTGCCAGTTTCTTGTGGGCGTGCTGTGAGATACCGCCGTCGCGGAACGGGTCCTCGTACCAGAAGAAGCCCTGTTCGTCGAGCGCCCGGCCAAGTTCCAGTGCGTCGGCAAACGTCTCCAGTTCGCAGGCGGGGTCGTGCATCAGGTCCATCTCGTCGCCGACCGCTTCGCCGACGGCGTGGACCGCTTCGACTTCGCGATCGAGGCTTCGAGAGTCGTCGCCGCCGCCCCAGCCGTGAATCTTGAAGCCGCCGAAGCCTTCGTCGCGGCACTCCTCGGCAAAGTCGGCGAAGGCTTCGGGTGAGTCCAGCCCGCCCGCGTCGTCCCCGTGGTACGTCGACGCGTAGGTGGGAATACGCTCGCGGTAGGTCCCCAGCAGCTCGTGGATCGGCGCGTCGTAGTACTTGCCGGCGAAGTCCCACAGCGCGATGTCGATTGGGCCGATACCCATCCGGTCGTACTTCCGGAGCGCGCGCTTGCATTCGGACCAGTGTTTCTCGCGTTTCAGCGGGTCCTTGCCGATGAGGTACTTCGCGATGATGTTGTACTGGGCGGCTGCCGGCGAGTTGCCGCCGACGTACTCGCCCGTAATGCCCTCGTCAGTATGGATCTGTACGCCGAATAGTTTCCGCGTGGTTGTCTCGCCCGGCGCATAGACCAGATTGAAGCCGTGTTTGTCGGTCCCCACGTCTTCGAGGGGGTACTCGAACTCTCGGCTTTCGATCTTCGTTATTGTTGGCGACATTTGCCGGACATACTGTGGTGGGGGTATTAAAGCTACCCCGCGACAAATACGCCGTCTTTGTTTGAGCGGCCGACACAGCAGCGACCGGAACCACGGTCTCAATCACTCCAGCGCGTCAAGACGACGAATCCCGGGCTCGCCCAGCCGAACCGAACAGCCGATATACAGCGGTTCGATGACGCGGGGGTAGTCGAACGACACCGCGTGCTCGTGGAGGACCTTCGGGTCGCCGGCTTCGCCCTGCCACATATCGTGATGCGAGGGGAGCAACCGGGATAGCTGGAGCTGATTTGCGGCTTCGATGATCTCGTTTTCGTCCATGTACCACTTCGTTCTGACACCGCGGTCCGGCTCGGGCTCGTAGATAGAGCCGACGGTGCCAAACGCCAGCGCCCCCACGTCGATGTCGAACCGCTCGCCGACGTCGGAAAACGCCTCGGCAGGCCGGCTATCGCCGGCGTGGAAGAACGTCCCGGCGTCGTGCTCGATGACGTACCCCACCGGTTCGATGGCGTCGGGGTCGTTGGTGCCAGTAACGTGCACGGTGAAATCACCGACAGCGAACTCGTCACCGACGGCGATTTCGTTGCGCTGCTCGTCGGGCACCCGCAGCTCACCGTCGTAGTCCGGAGAGTCATACGATGCCGACGGCGCATACAGGTCCGCGCCGAGATCCTCGACCAGTGGGCCGTACGACGGCGGATGCATATGGTCGATGTGTTCGTGTGTGACGAGTGTGGCATCGCACTGGGTTGCGTCGGCGGGGTCCATCGGCACCGGAATCATCCGGATGAGGTTTGGCGGGTCGCCAGTCCCGAAGTAGGGGTCGATGTACAGCGTCGTCGACTGCGAGCGGAGTACGAACCCGTTACAGCCGAGATACCAGATCACGACGCCGTCACCGGGGTCTGTCGCCTCTATCTCGTCGCGGACGAACCAGTCGTCCCACGTTGACTGAACCATGCGCTGAACTACACCTGGCCGGGTCAAAAAATCTCGCACCGCAGTCAGTCGAGTGTGACCGTCGACTCCGTCTCGGAGGCCTCGTAGACGGCTTTGATTGTGTTGATGTCGACGAGGCCGTGTTCCCCGTCGGCGTAGGGCTCAGTGCCGGTCAGCAGGCAGTGAGAGAAGTACTCGAACTCCTCTTCCATCTGGTCGATCTGTTCGAAGTCGATGTCGACTGTCGTTCCCTCGTGGGAAAGCTGGAGCGCGCGGTCGTCCCAGGGGTAGAAGGCCGGTTCGACGCGGACCTTGCCCTCAGTTCCGAGTACGGAGATGTGGCTGTCGAGATGCGCGTTCTGGCTGGCGGTACACACCGCGTACGCGTGGCCAGGAAAATCTAGCTGGAACGCCCCGTGTTCGTCGGGCACGTCGGCAAACTCCTCCTGCACCGATGCGACGGTTCCCCGGACGGCCACGGGGTCGGCATCCAGCAGGAATCGGCTCGTGTTCAGCGGATAGATGCCGATATCCATGACGGCACACCCACCGGACAGCTCCCCGTCCAGCCGCCACTGGTCGGGGTCGGGGACGAGTTCGAGAATGGGTTCGGTCATGTTGCCGTGGACGAACAGCGGCTCGCCGATGTAGCCCTCGTCGATGAGGTCCTTCGCCCGCCGGACGGCTGGCTCGGTGTGCATCCGATAGGCTATCATCAGCGTCGCGTCGTGTTCCTCACAGACCTCGACCATTCGCTCGGCGCGCTCGATGGTGGCTTCCATCGGCTTCTCACAGAGGATCGCCTTGTCCAGTTCTGCCGCTGTCTCGACGTACGGGAGGTGGAGCGCGTTCGGGGTGACGATGTAGACGGCGTCGTACGCGTCGCTTGCGGCCCCGTCGTGGAACTCCTCGTAGGTAATCGCGTGTTCGACTGTCTCCGAATCTGCAGCCACATCGGCCGCCTTCTCGCGGTCACTGCTGACCAGTACAGTCGTTTCACAGAGGTCCCCCGCGTCGACGGCGGGCATCGCCTGTTCGGTGGTCCACCAGCCGACGCCGATCATCGCGAACCGTACTGGATCGTCGGTCTCTGTCTGTTCCTGCCAGTCTCGACGGTCGAATCCTCCCGTGAGCGCGTCAACGTTCATGCCACTGTCATCGACTGGCTGGATATTATCTTTTGTGTTGGCACGCCCGTGTCAGCTTCCCCTGTTCCAGAGTGGCGAATGGTAGTTCATTTGTTGAGTAAACTAGTCCCGACAGATGACATAGATGTTTGGCATCGTGGAACAATATGATAGTCTCACCCGCAGATATCTTACACTGACCGGGTCGACAATTCGAGTCGAAAATGCTGTCTCACGGGCCGTCTGTGGTCTGTCCTCATCTCCGCTCTCCGGCTTCCGTATCGAGAATAACGACAGTACAACCGTTACGGAAGGCGTTCCATCATTATGAACGAACGGCCGTGAGTGGAGTACCTCGGTTCGTTTGACAGAGAACCGATTCGAACCTCTGTCCCACTCGCTGTGTGCACACGGGGTATTTCTCGCCGCACTCAGACTGGCACGGCTAGTGGTATTTCCCGGTAGTGACGCTTGGGCCGGATGCTGGGGCGCTAATAACGAAAGTGGAACGTCTGTATGGGACAGACAGTGCCGATGCTGGGACCGGTCCACCATCGTCGGTCGGTTGGGCTACGACCATGACTTTGCACGCTCTTGCGGTTGACAAGAGCAATAAGGAGTAGCGATTAGTACGACATAAAAACTATGCAACAGAAATGTCACTTTGCGGTCAGCGGTAGTGGCCGCCTCGATTAGCTGTTGCGGTACACCGTCTTGATGTAGCTGAAGAACTCCAGTCCGGCGTCACCCTGCTCGCGGTAGGTGTTCGTCGAGGAGCGCTTGAGGCCGCCGAAAGGAACGTGCAGTTCCAGCCCGGTCGTCTTCTCGTTGACCTTGACCACGCCGGACTCGGACCGCTCGATGAACTCGTTTTCCTCCTCGATTCGGTCGGTCACGATGCTGGCCGAGAGCCCGTAGTCGATATCGTTGGCGACCTCGACACCTTCGTCGAAGTCGGAGACAGACATGACGGCGAGCACTGGCCCGAACACCTCTTCCTGTGCGATGCGCATATCGGGCTCGACGTCGGAGAAGACGGCCGGCGAGATGAAGTTCCCGGCGTCGTACTCGCCACCAGCGAGTTCTTCGCCGCCCGTTTCGAGGGTTGCTCCCTCCGACTGTGCGATGTCGATGTACTCTAAGCTTCCCGCGAGTTCGTCCTCACTGACGTGGGGACCCATGCCCGCCCGGTCGAGGCCATCCCCGATTTCGAGGGACTCGGCGTAATCGACGATGGCGTTGAGGAACTCGTCGTACACGTCCTCGTGAACGATAGCCCGGGAGGTCGCCGTACAGGCCTGGCCCGTCCCGCCGAAGGCACCGGCTCCGACGATGTCAGCCGCTTTATCCACGTCGGCGCTCGGCATGACGACGGTCGGGTTCTTCCCGCCCATCTCTGCTTGGGCACGCTTCCCGTTGCTCGTCGCCTGCTCGTAGACGTGTTCGCCGACCGAGGCACTGCCGGTGAACGACACCACGTCGACATCGTCGTGGGTGGTCAGCCGCTCACCGACCTCGCTACCAGGGCCACAGACCAGGTTGATAGCGCCGTCCGGAATGCCAGCCTCGTCCAGCGCTTCGACGATCATCGCGCCGACGGTCGGCGCCTGCATCGCGGGCTTGATGACGACAGTATTGCCGACTGCAAGCGCCGGGGCGATCTTCCAGGCCGGGATCGCGATGGGGTAGTTCCACGGCGTGATGAGCGCCGCAACGCCCATCGGCTCTTTTTTCGTCTGCAGTCCGGCACGGCCGCCGCTTGGCTGTTTGACAGTGCCGCCGAAGTCGCGGGCCTTCTCTGCGTAGTAATAGAAGATATCAATCGCACGCTGTACCTCGCCCTCGGCCTCGCCGAGCGGCTTCCCCTCTTCGCGGGTCAGCGTCTCCGCAAGCTCGTCTTTCCGGGATTTCAGGATTTCACCGGTCTCACGCAGGATTGCACCGCGCTCCGGACCGGGCATCCCGCCCCATTCGTCTGTTGCTGCTGCCGCGGCCGCGACCGCTTCGTCGGCGTCCGCCGCCGAGGCCACTGGAACCGTGCTGACGACGTCAGTCTCGTCTGCCGGGTTCGTGACGTCCTGTGTCTCTCCGCTCCCGGTCCACTCACCGCCGATATAGTTCTCATACGTCTGCGTCATACGTTTGATTCATCTCATTCCCAATACTTACGCGTTTCCCATCCTTTGCTGTGCCGCGTCGTTCGACGGTATGGAACGACTGGCTGGTGCCGGTGGGTCACGGCAGTGCTGGATAACACCGAAGTCGGTGCCATCGCCGCCTGTCCACCCAACCGGATTGTGACAACTGAATCATAGCGGAATCGCAATTGAAGATCACTAAAATAGCTACCGCTGTCAAACAGCAACTAACACAGAATCTGTGTGTTGCCAGATTTGTCACATCGTGGGGCGTGGCTGCTTTGCGGTATTTGTGTTGCTGGAAATACTATGTCGGTCCGTACCGGTTTCCCTGAGCTATTCTGTTGCCGTGTCGTTATGACTGCTCGTTGCTTCGCCCTCTCCTAGTATATAAATCTACTTCATAGTATAACATGTGTATGTATGTTATCGATCCGTTGCTGGTCGTTGCTGGATTGGCTGTCGTCGGTGAGCCGCCCTCCCACAATTTGATATAGCGATATTTGATTGATAGTGATAAACAATACCGACGAAAAAATACCAGTCAATGCGCTGTGTACGGCCAATTCTCTCGATCCAGGTCGAATCTATCACGCAAACGGCGACAGTGCTACCCTTCAATTTCAGAATATGGGTAACAAATAGACGAGTGCGAACACAAATGCCGTACCAATCACTCTAAAATCCACTATCTGAGACTACCAGGCGATATTGATGCCCGTCCCGAAATTAAACCCGGGCCAACTCGTCGCTGTCCATTCTTTCGAGAAGCGCGTCAACAAGTGCGCTCTTCCGATGTGAGACCAGCAGATGGCAGTAAATGTCCTCTTCACTGTCCGCACCACAATTACACAGCGGACATCCATATGTGTCGCTCTTTGCCCCCTCCGTCGCTCGTTGCGGGATGCTGGCTTGCATATGCGGACGTAGCGCTTTGCCGAACATAGCGGTTTCTAGGACCGCTATGTTGCTCTCAATGTACATATAGAGACTTTCCACACGTCGGCATCGGACGCAACACTACCCAGTTGCTTGTGTCGATCAGCGTCGCGACAGGCCCACACAGTCGTGCTCTATTCACGCCTCCAACATGACTTTCGTCGGTCAGACAAGTTTACTGAAACCGACGTGTTCCGATCAGTATCTATGGCGAAACTGGCCGGCTTTTGACTATATCTCTCCGATATGGCTGTTGGATCTGGTTATTTATAACTGAAAGCGCTGGTTTGATATGTCCTGTGCTTTCACCCGTTACTGAACGACGCAGCTACCGACGGCTGCCTGACGACTCGCTCACCCTTGCGGAACTACCTGCTGCGCTCGCTCCTGTAGCCGCTGTATTCGTTCGTCCATCGGTGGATGCGTCGATAAGAGGCGTGAAAGACCGTTGTCCGCTTCGCTGTGTACGTATAACTGCCGCAGGAGACCGGAGTCTGGCTTCGACGCCTGCTCGATCTTCGCGAGGGCACGAGCAAGTCCAAGGGGATTCTCCGTTATCTCGATCGCACGGTCGTCGGCTGCCAACTCGCGACGTCTGGAGTAGCCGAGTATCAGCAGCGTCACCGCGAATCCGAGACCGGCAACGACCTGTAGCGCGTATCGCTGTGCCCGCCCAAGCCAGGAGCGCGACCACGACGACGGGTCGCCGCGTAGCAACGCGAGTGAACGGGCGATACCGCCGGTGAGTACCACGATGGGGAACACCACGAGGCCGACGAGCCCAACAAACGTCTGTACGAGGCTGTACGCGACAGTCTGAACGAGCGCATCGCGGGTCTCCAGATGCGCGAGTTCGTGCGCCAGCAGTGCCTCGAACTCCGACACGGACAGCAGCCGGAACAGCCGCCTGTCGACGACGATAGCCCCAGCGCCGCCGCCGATGGCGAACGCGTTCGGGACTGGCAACTCCGCCAGTAGCAGCGTCGGCGTCTCGACGTCCATCTGATCGACAAGCGTGTCGAGGCGGCGGTAGACCTCCGGCACGCGCGCCCGCGAGAGTTCGACTGTATCGAGAGACCGCTTGAGTTGCGCCGTTGCAGCCCAGTAGTTCAGGACGCCAAGAGCAATCGCCGTCCCGAGAACGACTAGAGCGGCTATCAGTGGTGATGGACGGCTGTCCCACACTGGCAGAAGCAGCAGATACCCGACGTATGCCGCCACGAGGTAGACCAGCAGCGACACCAGTCCGACGGCGGCCATGAGTAGCCGTCGGGTCACAGCCATGTATGCTGGTACGCCGTTGTGCGAAAAAGTCGCTTCGGTGGTGTCACCGCCGTTCCATCGTTTGACCCCTTCGATGCCTGTTCCGTGGTCGTCGGACTATTTGATATAGCGATATTAGGTTTACTTTGACTACAGCAAACGGATCGATGATTTGCTATACCGGTCACAGAACGGCGTTTTCGGCCTCGTAGCTGGTGATGACTGCCGAGCGGCGTACGCGGTAGCCGACACGCCTTTTTCACCGCCACACAGACCACTCGGTATGCGAACTGCACGACTCCTGACCGAGGATGGACCGGTCATCGGCGAATACGTTGACGGCGTCGTCCACGCTGATGATGGCCAGTACGCGGTCGGCCGCGATGGACGACTGCTCCCGCCGTGTGAACCGACTGCGCTGTACTGCGTCGGCCGGAACTACGCCGCTACGAACGACCAGATGGATTACGACCGCCCCGAGGAGCCAGACTTCTTCATCAAGCCTCCGACGGCGCTACTCGCTCACGAGCAGGACATCCCCTACCCGCCGTTCACCGACGAGCTGACCTACGCCGGTGAGCTCGCTGCGGTCATCGGCGAACGGTGTCACGATATCGATCCGGCTGATGTTTCCGACGCGGTCAGAGGATACACGATACTGAACGATGTTGATGCGCTGGACCAGCAGGGCCGAACCGCCCGAAAGGCCTTCGATGGGTCCGGGCCGCTGGGGCCGTGGATCGAGACTGATGTCGACCCCACTGATATCGATATGTACACCGACATCAACGACGAGCGCCGGCAGTCTGCCAACACCAGGGAAATGCTGTTCGGACCGTACGAGGTAGTCGCGTACCTCTCGGAGCGGTTCACGTTCCGTCCCGGCGACGTCGTTGCCTTTGGCAGTCCGGCCAATCCAGGCACGGTTGGGCCCGGTGACACAATTGAGATAACCTACGAGGGCGTCGGGACGCTCCGCAACTCGGTTGTCGAACCGTGACGTCATCCGACCACTGAAATAGCAGCGTAGCGGCTTTCTTCGACACCTATACGCCAGAGTAGTGGATTTGGTCGCTCGGCAGTGATAAACTACTATCTGCTATACGAAATCATTGTAGCCGAGTCCGAATCGTCTCCGCGGTTTGCTCGCCGATACCGTCGATAGCCGTCAGCTCCTCGTCGGAGGCCGTCCTGACGCTGTCCACGCTACCGAAGCGCCGGAGCAGTCGCTTCCGCGTCTCTGGGCCGATGCCGGGCACGTCGTCAAGGGTCGTCGACACCTCGTCACGTAGTGTCTGGTGGTACTGGACGGCAAAGCGATGGGCTTCGTCACGGACCCGCTGGAGCAAGTGGAGTTGCGGGGCGTCATCGTCCCAGTCGTACACGCGGTCGGGTGTGATGACCAGCTCCTCGTCCTTCGCGAGCGCGATGGCCGGCACGTCCCAGCCGGTCTCGGCGAGGGCGTCGCGAGCCGCCCCGAGCTGGCCGTCGCCGCCGTCAATGAGTAGCAGATCTGGATCAGGTCGGTCGTCCCTCCCTTCGACGGCACGCGCAGCCCGCCAGCGGAGGAGTTCCCGCATATTCGCGTAGTCGTCGTTTTGCTCGGTGAGCTTTTTCCGGCGGTAATCGCTTTTCTCGGGCGTCTCGTCAACAAACGTGACGTTCGAGCCGACGGCCGACCGGCCCTGCGCGTGGCTCACATCGAAGCCCTCGATACGGTTCGGTCGGTCGATGCCCAGTGCATCGGCCAGACGACCGCTCTCGTCGTCGGTCCCGCCGCGCTGGCGGGCGTTTTTCAGCGCGAGGTCGACCAGTGTCGCCTCTCGGCCGGCCCCGGGCACGCCGAGCGTGACGCCCTCGCTCTCAAGCCATGCTTCGATGTCCGGGTCGGCGGGGGCTTCGGCACAGAGAATCCGGTCGGGTAGCTCCCGCTCGGCGTAGTACTGCGGGATGAACGCCCGATACACGCCGGCGGTGCCTTCGCCGTCCGGTGCTTCGAGCGTGTGTCGATCCCGTTCGACGAGCTTGCCGCCCTCGGCGTGCAGTCGGGCGACGATGGCTCGCTCGCCCTCGACGGCGGCCCCAAGCACGTCCGTTGTCTGATACCCCGCAGAGTCACTGACGGCGGTGTCGCCCTCGCCGTGGAGCGCCTCGACGGCCCCGAGCTTGTCCCGGAGGTTCGCGGCGCGCTCGAACTCCTGGTTCTGTGCGGCGGCTTCCATCTCGCGGCGTAGCGGGTCCGCGAGAACGCCCGTTTCGCCCTCGAAGTACCGCGTGACCGATTCCACGTCCTCGGCGTACTCGGCTTCGCCGATTTCGCCGGTACAGGGCGCGGTACAGATGCCCATTTCGTAGTCGAGACAGGGACGGTCCCGGTTGCTGTACTTGTGGTCCGAACACCCCCGAAGCCCGTACGTCTCCCGCAGTGCTTTCACGACTGTCTCCACCCGGCCTTTGTCGGTGAACGGCCCGTAGACGGTCGCGCCATCCTCCGGGTCGCGTGTCACCTCGATTCGGGGGACGGGATGGTCGGTCAGCTGGACCAGCGGGTAGGATTTGTCGTCTTTCAGCCGGACGTTGTACGGCGGCCGATGGCGTTTGATGAGGTTCGCTTCGAGCAACAGCGCCTGCGTCTCGGTGTCGGTGACGGCGAAGTCGATGGTCTCGGCTCGCTCGGCCATCTTGGCGATGCGCTCGCTCCGCGGGTCGGCATACGAGCGCACACGGTCGCGCAGGTCGACGGCTTTTCCGACGTAGAGGACCCGGCGCGTGTCGTCCCGGCCCTGCTCGAACAGGTACACGCCGGGCTCCCGTGGCAACGACCCCGCGCGCTCTCGAACCTCGTCGGCGTCCATTACCCTGGGGTTAGCGCTCGGCGGGGTTGAACGTCACGGGAGCGGGTCGTCAGGCGGCGGCTGGTCCGGGTTTTCGGCGTCGGCGGGTCCCGTGCCCGGAACGACGGCGGCTTCGATCCGCTCGACGACGCTCTCATCGTCTGGTGCAGTTAGCTCGACATCGTCGCCGCCGGCGACACGCACGACGAGCAGGCGGTCGCGGCTCCAGAGGTAGACCCCGAGGACGACGGCGGCAAAGGCCAGCGCGAGGCCGCCGAACAGGCGCATCAGGTCGTCTAGCTGGGCCATCAACGTCAGCATCGTCTGGAGCATTCCCAACATTCCACCGATGCCGACGGCGCTCGCGGCCCCGCCGCTGTCGAGTGAGACGTTGCCGACGAGGCTATCGAGGCTCACGGTCATCCCGGCAGCTACCAGTACGATACCGACGACCAGCGCCTTCACGCCGAGTTCGAGGAACGACCAGTCGCCGCTGGTGGTAACGTCGATGCCCTCGACGTTGGGGCGGTCGACCTGCCGGTAGTTCGGCCCCTCGCGGTCGGGCGTGAACACGAGGACGCGGTGACTCGTTACGACGACGCCGCCACGGTCCAACCGAACGTCCGCTTCGATCACCTCGCCGTCGTACAGGAGGCTCTCGGCCCGTGCGACCCAATCCATACACTCTGTTTACCGCGGACACCTGTATATTCTCCCCCCGTAACCGCTAACTGTGCGCCCTCGAACATGACAGTATGACCGCCGATCCCCGCTGCCCTCACTGCTCGGAGAAAGTCAGTGCGACCGCGACGTGGTGTATGCACTGTGGCCGGGACTTCGAGAGCCCGGTCGACGCTGGAACCGGGACAACGGTCCTCGACGCTGGCGGCAGTCAGACCACGTCTGACCTCGAAGCGGCGCTCAACGCCGGTGACCTCGACGGTATCCAGAACGCGCTCACCCGGAGCGACAACGGGCCGACAATCGTCGGCGTCGTACTCGCCGGTATCGCCCTGTTCACCCTCCCACTCGTCTCGCCGCCGGGCGCTGCGCTGTATCTCCTCGTCGTCGCCGGCGTTGGAGCAATCGCTGCGACACAGTCGACGTTCGACGGGGCGCTTAGAACCGGCGGGAAGGCACTTGCGCTCGCTCCCTTTCTGCTGGTGTTTATCGACGTGTTCCTCGGCTACCTGTTCAGCGGAATGGTAGCGACCAGTGCGACGGTTCTGGTTGGTCCGGCGATTTATGCCGGACTGGTCATGTACGGTATCCGCTGGTATCGTCGTCGCTGAGTGGTTTGCATTGCGCTGATTGCGAGCCGTCGTGCATCTCGACCAGCGTGTCGGCGACTTGTTCGACCGCTCTATCGGCGACGGCCGCTCGCTGGGCGTCTGTCAGCGGGGTGTGGCAACCCATGGTCGAAGGTGGTTGCTCACTTGATAAATACTTCGTGGAGGGTACAACCGCTATCTGAGTATCCCCCTGTGAACGGTCCGCCCGCTTCAGGGCGTCCGTCGGTTCGCTTCGCCCGGTATCAAAACTACCATGCCCCCCGGATTCGAGAGTGTACCTACTACAGGTGGTTCTGTGACCGAAAAACGCGAATACAAAGACGACTACCAGGACAAGACGCTGTATCTCCCGGGGCCGACAGAGGTGCGCGAGGACGTTATCGAGGCGATGGCTGAACCGATGTTCGGCCACCGCATGGACCGGATGACGGACCTCTACACCACCATCGTTGAGGACACCAAGGAGTTCCTCGGCACTGACAACGACGTTATCGTGCTCACGGCGTCGGGGACAGAGTTCTGGGAGTCGACGACGCTCAACCTGGTCGAGGACAGCATGCTCGTGCCGACTTCGGGCGCGTTCAGCGAGCGGCAGGCCAACGTCGCCGAGCGCCTTGGCAAGGACGTCGACCGCATCGAGTACGACTGGGGTATGGCGGTCAAACCCGACGATATCCGCGACGCGCTCGAATCCGGCGACTACGACGCCGTTGGGGCCGTGATGAACGAGACTTCGACCGGCGTCCGAAACCCTATCGAGGAAATCGGCGACGTGGTCGCAGAGTACCCGGACACCTACTTCATCGTCGACGCCATTTCCTGTCTCGGCGGCGACCAGATTGACATTGAAGGCCACGGCATCGACGCCATTTTCACGTCCACGCAGAAGGCCTTCGCCATGCCGCCCGGGCTGGCCGTCTGTGCCGTCAGCGACGCTGCCTACGAGCGCGAACTGGAGAAAGAGTCGGCGTCGTGGTACGGCGGCTTCCAGCGCTGTCTGGACTACTACGACCGGAAGGGCCAGACCCACTCCACGCCGGCGATTCCGCTCATGCTCGCCTACCGCAAGCAGATGAAACATATGCTCGATGAGACCCACGACGCCCGCGACCAGCGTCATCAGGAGATGGCCGAGTACACGCGCGAGTGGGCGCGCGAACACTTCGACCTCTACCCGGAGGCGGGCTACGAGTCTCAGACGGTGACCTGCATCGAGAACACGCAGGGCATCAACGTTGCAGAGACGGTCGAAGCGGTCTCCGAGGAGTACGACATGGTGTTCTCCAGCGGCTACGGCGACATCAGCGAGGAGAGTTTCCGCATCGGGCACATGGGCGAGCACACAGTCGAGAGTATCAAAGAGCTAACCGACGCAATCGAAGACGTCGCCGATCTGTAAATACGGTTATCGCCGACGAAGACCGGATCTATGGATGGATTTGGGGAATTTCGCTGCCACCACTCGGCGTTTTCACAGTTTGATAATGCTGGGAAGACTATATTACTGCTTGCTACTTTGATGTAGATAGACAAACCGTATGAGTAAAAGTAACAGGCGGAGTACGGACAGCGATACCGCAACATCGATGACCGTGACCAGAAAACAGTTCGACTGGAGCGAGACGCGACCGAGCGCGGCAGTGACTGAGTACATTTCCGCCATGACCGGCCGAGAACAGACTGACTTCGCACCGCTGTACGAGACTGTCGACCCCGAAGCGCTCGACTCACTCGTTGATTCATCAGGCCGCTCGACGCCTGTCAGTATCTCGTTTGAATATGCCGGTCACTCGGTTACTGTCCGTAGCGACGGGGAACTCGTTATCAAGGTACCAAGTGCCAGTATCGGCCGATAACTTTCGATTTACGGAGTTTTTGCGCCTTCTTTCCTGTTTTCCCCCTCATAGCGATTGTGCTTGTGCCGGATCGAACACCAGATCCGAATATCTATAAAATACCGTTTTTAGGCCTCGAAGCGCCAGTTATCAGCATTTGAATTCGAAAAGGTAAGCATAAGTCAGGAAGTCAGAAATTCGAATGTATGACTGGGACGAACGTGCGAACGCGGGTTGTGACCCACTACAGCCGACGAATCGGGATCGCAATCGGTGTGACGCTCGTAGTCACGCTCGCGTTCGGGGCTGTGTTTGCCGTACACGCGGCAAATCAGGGGGCTGGGCTCGCGGCTATTTCTGGGACGCTGTTCGTGGTAACGCTCAATCTCGGACTGCTCGCGATTGTCCTGGCCGGGAACGCAGCGGTCGAACTTCGGCGCCTGACCGACGCCGCGACAGCTATCGAGGACGGCGACCTTGAGACTAGTCCGGACGTCGACCGCGCGGACGAGTTCGGTCGCCTCGCATCGGCTTTTGACAGTATGCGCCGCTCTCTCAGCGACGCGTTCGACGAGTCCGAAACCGCTCGCAAGGAGGCCGAACAGGCCAAGCAAGACGCACAGACGGCGCGACAGGAGGCCGAGGAGTTCAACGAAACGCTCCTTGATCATGCGACGGACATCGGTGACGCAATGACGGCCGCGGCTGACGGCAATTTCACCCGACGCCTCGACACTGACACCGGTGTCGATGCCGTCGAACGGATCTCGGTCGCTTACGAGGAGATGGCCGACGGCCTTTCGGAGACTGTCGTCGATATCCGGCAGTTCGCAACTGATGTTGAGGAAGCCAGCACGGCCGTCGCCGCCGACGCGACAGAGGTTGAGGAACTCAACCAGTCTCTTGCCGTCGATATCCGGGAACTGGCCGGCGATATCGAATCCCAGGCAACCCAGCTCGAAACGGCCATCGAGGAGACGAACGACCTGTCCGCAACCGTCGAAGAAGTCGCCTCGACGACTGATGAGGTCGCCCGACGGGCCGGGGAAGCCGCGAACGTCGGCGCGACCGGGACAGACCGGACGGCGGAGGCCATTGAGGCCATCGAAGGAATCGAAACCGCCGTGACCCATCTTGACGAGTTGGTGACTGACTTGGATGACCGCATGGACGACGTCGCAGCCACGACCGGGCTGATAGATGATATCGCCGAACAGACGAATATGCTCGCACTGAACGCCAACATCGAGGCCTCACACGCCGGTGACGGCGGTGACGGGTTCGCTGTCGTCGCCGAGGAAGTCAAGACGCTCGCGGAGGAAACCCAGGCGGCGATCGACGAGATCGAGAGTATCGTTGAGGGGGCTCGCGGGGAAGTCGACGAGGTGGCCGACGAGATGGACCACACCAGAGAGCGAATCGACGCGGGCGTTACCACGGTCAACCAGGTCGGTGACGCCGTCGAGCGATTGACCGACACTGTCGATGATGTCGACGCCGCGATGGCCGAGATCTCGCGGGCGACCGACGACGGTGCCAGCGCGACCGAGGAACTGGCCGCGACTATCGACACCGTCGGCGAGGTCGCCAGCGACGTCGCCGAGCAGTCCCACGACCTGGCCGATACGGCCCAGGAAACCGCCGAAACGATGAGCGCTGTCCGGCAGCGGGCAGAGGACCTCTCGACACGGACCCGGGAACTCATCGATCGACTCGATGCGTTCGAGACGCGGGCAGTCGGTCACGGGGGGGACGGACGGGTCGACACCGATCGCCGGACAACAGCGCGTCGGGGGCGACGATGAGTAGCGGGTCGGCCGTCTACGAGATCGCCGCGGTCCTGTTGGCCGTCGCGGCTGTCATGCTCTTTGGGTGGCTCAGGCGCATTCCGTCGTCCCACCGACACTACTGCTACCCGGTGGTGGGCGTCGTCGGGATTTCAGCCGTGACGACCGCGATGACGGCGGCCGGCGTCCTGCCAGTGGCCGGGTCCCAGCTCACTGTCCCGAACATCGTCGATGACTTCGTCGCATACACGGTGCTGTGGACGCTCACGGTCGCGATAGCCGGGGCGTCCCGCCGAACGTTAGCTATCGCCGCCGCCATCCCGGCGGTACAGGTCATCGCTTTCAACGGCGGGACGATAGTCGGCGGCGCTATCGGACTCGTCGGCTTTGGCGTCCTCGTTATCGGCCAGCTCCTGCTTGCGTACCTGTTACTCGGCCCAGTCTGGCGTCGTGCAGCCGACCTGCCCGACGATCAGCGGCTCCTGCACTGGAAGTCCCGGAACCTCCTGTTGTTCCTGATCGGGATGCTCATCGCCTACTCGTTGCTTGCGGTTGCGGACGTGTTCGACCCGTTCGTGCTGACCGTCATCAGCGAGTACATGGGGCTCCTGATCCGCGTCGGCTTCGCCGGGTTCCTGTTTGCCAACGTCGATGCTATCGCGGTCGATCGGACCGGCTTTGCCGGCGTAGCGTCGGAGTCGGCTGGCGCTCAGCGCGCTGATTGACGAGGTCTGCTGTTGTTGGTATAACACTCTGCAATCCCAGACGGAGTTGCTTAGTGGTCGGCACCCAGAACGGACTGTAATGGCTGTAGCCGACGACGCTGATCTTGCGGACAACCCCTATGTCGAGGGACCACCGACCGAGTTCGAGGATACAACAACTCTCGACGAAGCGACGGCCCGCGAGCAAGCCGACCAGTTGCGCGAGGCGCTCCGCTATCACGACTACCGGTACTACGTCGAGAACGACCCGGTCATCGGCGACCGGGCCTACGACGCGCTGTTTGCCCGGCTTCAGCGACTTGAATCGGCGTTCGATCTTGACACTGACGGCAGTCCGACCCAGCGCGTCGGTGGCGAGCCACTGGACGAACTCCCCGATGTCGAACACGTCGCCCGGATGGGCTCTATCGACCAGGGCGGCGAGGAAGCGGACGTACGGGAGTTCGACGAGCGGGTTCGCGACGGCCTGGGAACCGGCGCCGTTCAGTACTTCTGCGAGCCGAAGTTCGATGGCCTCTCCGTCGAAATCGTCTACGAGGACGGCGTCTATCAGCGGGCCGCGACCCGTGGCGACGGCGAGGTCGGCGAGGACGTGACCGAGAACGTCCGGACCATCTCCAGCGTCCCCCAGCGACTTCGCGGTGACTACCCCGACTTTCTGGCTGTCCGGGGCGAGGTGTACATCCCACGGGACGCCTTCACGGCGTTCAACCGCGAGCGCGTCGAGCGCGGCGAGGACCCCTTTGCGAACCCCCGCAACGCCGCCGCCGGGACGCTCCGCCAGCTCGACCCGTCGGTGACCGCAGAGCGCCCGCTGTCAATATTTTTCTTTGGCGTCCTTGACGCCTCGGTCGACTTCGCGAGCCACAGCGAGCTGCACGAGCGGTTCCCTGAGTGGGGACTCCGGGTCTGTGACCGGACCGCTGTCGTCGACGATATCGCCGCCGCCATCAACTACCGGAACGAGCAGCAGCAGGCCCGTGACGACCTCGATTACGAAATCGACGGCGTCGTCATCAAGGTCGACGACATGGACGCCTGCGACGAACTCGGGTCGACCGCCCGCGCCCCACGGTGGGCCTTCGCATACAAGTTCCCGGCCCGCAAGGAGGAGACGACGGTGCGGGACATCGTCGTGCAGGTTGGCCGGACCGGTCGGCTCACCCCAGTCGCGCTCATGGACCCCGTCGAGGTCGGTGGCGTCACCGTCTCGCGTGCCTCGCTACATAACCCGTCGCTCATCGCCGACCTCGGCGTCGACGTGGGTGACCGCGTCCGCATCAAGCGAGCCGGCGACGTCATCCCGGATGTCGTCGAAGTGCTCGACGACGACGGCAATGGCCACTTCGAGTTCCCCGAGACCTGTCCAGCCTGTGACAGCCCCGTCGAGCACGACGGCCCGATGGCGTTCTGCACCGGCGGCCTCACCTGCCCCGCCCAGCGCGAGCGCAGCGTCGAGCACTACGCCAGCCGCGACGCGCTGGATATCGAGGGCGTCGGCGAGAAGGCTGTCCAGCAACTCCTCGATGCCGACCTCGTCTCGGACCCCGCGGACCTGTACGAACTCACCGTCGAGGATCTCACCGACTTGGAGGGCTGGGGCGAGACCAGCGCGCGGAACCTCGTCGAAGGGATGGACGGCGCTCGGGAGCCACCGCTCGCGGACTTCCTCGTCGCGCTGGGTATCCCCGAAGTCGGGACTGTCACGGCGCGAAACCTCGCACAGGAGTTCGGCACGTTCGAGGCGATACTCGACGCTGCCGACGAGGGCGACACCGATTCCTTCGAGGCCGTGCCCGACGTAGGTCAGACAGTTGCCCGCTCCATCGTGGAGTTCTTCGAGGGCGAGGGGAACCGCGCCGTCATTGACCGCTTGCTCGACCACGTCGAGCCACAGGCCGCCGAGGAAACGGGCGGCGACGCGCTGGATGGCCAGACGTTCGTCTTCACTGGATCACTCGACGGCTACACCCGCGGCGACGCGCAGGAACTGATCGAGCGCAACGGCGGGTCGGCGACCAGCAGCGTCTCCGGCAACACGGACTATCTGGTGCTCGGTGACAATCCCGGTCAGCGAAAACAGGACGACGCCGCAGAAAACGACGTGGCAACGCTCAACGAAGCGGAGTTCGAAGACCTGCTGGACGACGCTGGTGTGCTGTGAGAGGCGGGTCGACCGGTCCCGAGTGAGCCGCCGTCGGCCGTAGCGATAGCGTTTGGAGACGCTCAAACCGACCAGTCACCTACCATCCGTTTCGTGTCTGTGTCCGTTGTTGACCCTATCTATTTTGTTCGCGTATTTCTATGGTTCTTGGAAGACTATGGACTTCGCCGGTGAGACAGTCCGCGTTCTTCACGTCGACGACAACTCGGACCTCGTGGACGTGACGGCGACGGTGCTCGAACACGAGGACGACCGATTGTGTGTCGAGACCGCGACGAATGTCGATGCGGCGATGGAGCGACTCTCCGTGGAGCGCTTCGACTGTATCGTCTCGGACTACGACATGCCGGACCAGAACGGAATCGAGTTCCTCGAAGCCGTTCGTGAGGACCAGGGTGACCTCCCGTTCATCCTCTATACCGGGAAAGGCTCCGAGGAGATCGCGAGCGACGCGATCTCTGCTGGCGTGACCGACTACCTCCAAAAGGGTTCGGGCACCGAGCAGTACAAACTGCTCGCGAACCGGATCTGCAACGCCGTCGACGCAAGCAGGTCCCGGCAAGAGCTTGACGAGCGAACCCGGCGATTGGAGTCGCTCATCAGCAGCCTTCCGGGAATGGTCTATCGCTGTCTCAACGCACCGGGCTGGCCGATGGAAACCGTCGAGGGCGAGATCGAATCACTCACCGGCTACACGGCTGCGGACTTCGAAACTGGGGAGGTAGTCTGGGGCGACGACGTGCTCCATCCGGAGGACCGCGACCGGATCTGGGAGACGGTACAGGACGCGCTCGCGGCCCAGGGTGAGTTCGAGGTGACCTATCGGATTATCACTGCCGACGGCATCGAGAAGTGGATGTGGGAACACGGACACCGAGTGCCGGGGGCAGCGGACGAACCGGACGCACTGGAAGGGTTCGTCATGGACATCACCGACCTCCGGGAGCGAGAGCGCAAACTGGAGCGATACAAGCGGATGGTAAACACGATGCCGGAATCGGCCTGCATCTACGACACGGCGGGGCGGTTCGAACTCGTCAATCAGTATCTAGCCTCGTTCTACGGAACGACCAGAGACGAACTGGAAGGGAAACCGAGTAGCCTCCTGCCGAAGATCCGAAGCGAGTACGAGGGAGGCCCATACCAGGACTTAATCGACGGTGAACGCGACGAACTCCGTGGGGAGGTGAGCGGCGAGTTCCCCGGGCACGGGTACGAGGTGCTGGAGTACCGGCTCACGCCCCTTGTGATCGACGGGACGGTCGAGGGCGTGGTCGGTGTCACCCGCGAAGTGACCGAGCAGCGGGAACACGAGATGAAAATAGCCAGACAGCGGTCGGTTCTCAAAGCACAGCAAGAGGCGGTGATCGACGGGATACTCGTCGTCGACGAAGACGAGACCATCGTTTCTTACAACGAGCGGTTCGTCGATATGTGGGACATCCCGCGGGATATTGTCGAACGTGGCGACGAGGAAGTCGCCCTGGAGTGGGCAATGGAGCAAGTCGCCGAACCGGAGGCGTTTCGCGTGGATGTCGAGGCACTGTATGAGCACCCCGAAATGTCCGCCAGAGACGAACTCGAACTCGCCGACGGTCGCGTGTTCGACCGCTATACGGCACCCGTTGTCGCCGAGGACGGGACGCGGTTCGGCCGGCTGTGGACCTTTCGAGACATCACGGATCTGACGGAGCAAAAACGGGAGTTAGCTCGGCAAAACGAGCGCCTCGAAGAGTTTGCTGGTGTCGTCTCTCATGATCTTCAAAACCCGTTACAGGTGGCTCGCAGCCGACTCATGCTCGCTCGCGAGGAGTGTGACAGTGAGCACCTAGACTCGCTCGATAACGCGCTCCAGCGGATGAACGATATCGCCGACAACGTCCTCAGGCTGGCCCGTGAGGGTGTCGATATCGGGGTGACAGAGCCCGTCGATCTCCGCGAGACGATCGACGCCGCATGGACGATCGTTGCGGACGGCGACGAAGCCGCCGAGCTACGGTATGCGACCGACGAGAACCGGAAGTGGATCGCCGAGGCCGACAGCGACCGACTGTCGGGCCTGTTCGAGAACCTCTTCGGGAATGCGATTGAGCACGGTGGTCCGGGGGTAACCGTTTCGGTCGGGCTCCTCGACGACGGAACGGGGTTCTACGTGTCCGACGACGGCCCGGGTATCCCCGCCGACGAGCGCGAGACGGTGTTTGAGGCGGGCTACTCGACCGCCGAGGACGGGACCGGCTTCGGGCTCCGGATCGCCAGACAGATCGCCGAGGTCCATGGCTGGGAGATCCACGTCACCGACAGCGAGGACGGGGGCGCTCGGTTCGAAATCACCGGTGTCGAGTTTCCCGAGTGACGAGTCCGTTGTGGTGCTACGACACTCCTGTCGGAGCCGTTGTGAACCAACACGCGTCCGGTCGCCGTCGGCAGGCAATCGGTTTGGTACCGTTCCGACTGTTGCTATCGCCGTTCGTTATGGCTGCAAAGCGTTGTCAGAAGAGACCGCCGACAGCGACGACCGTTACAGGTCCTTGTTCTCGAAGACGTAGTAGCCGGCCACCAGCGGGACGACCAGCCACAGCAGGAGGTAGCCGATAACCGCGACAGTGCTGTACTGGGGCGGCAAGGCGGCGTTGGCACACTCGGCACCGGTCTGTGTTATTTCGAGTGTCCCACCCAGCATTTCCTCACACGTCACCTGCGGGTTCGACGTCAGGAGAAGCCGGGAGCGGATCGGCGTCCCCTGCAAGACTTCCTGAACGAGCGTGCGGTACGCCGCGATGGGGCTCAGGAGTGAAACGAACAGTTCGACATGGAGCTGGGTCACCTGCCCAATGTTCGCGTGGTCCGACAGCAGATTCCCGAGGCCCGCCCCGAGGTTCGACCAGAACACCTGCAGATAGACGTAAATCCCGAGCGACGCTGCCATCGCCCGGCGAGCGGTCTTCAGCGCCGCCGAGAGGCCGATCGCGAACGCCGTGAACACGACTCCGTACGCCATCGTGGCGAGCGCGAACAGCAGGAACGACTCCCACGCAATTTCGATCTCCGACGGGAGTATCACGAGCAGGGTCGTCAGGAGCCCGACTGTGACCGGAATGAGCGTGATCGCGCTCCGGCCGACGAACTTGCCGGCGAGCAGTTCACCGCGTGTGTACGGGAGCGAGAGCAGTATCTTCAGGGAGCCGCGCTCGCTTTCCCGGGCAATTGCAGCGTAGCCGATGACGATGGCGACCGCAGGAAGCAGCGGCGCTGCGATCGGCAGTGCGAACCGGACGTAGGCGTCCGTTGTCAGCGACGCGCCAGCCTCAGCGAACTGCTGGCCGATGTTGAAATACAGGCCAAGCAGTGCCGGTAGCGCGAAGAGGACGATGAAAATAAACGAGAGCACCCAGATCCACGGCGAGCGGACCGTATCGCGGAACTCCTTTTTCGAGATCGGGTACCAGTCGGCGAACTCGGAGTTCTTGATGCTCGTATCGATATCGCCGAGGAGACGCTTGACGGGGTTCTGCTCGGCGCTCATGCGTCGACCTCCGGCTGCTCCTGTTCTTGCTGTTCGGTGTAGGCGGCGAACACTTCATCGAGCGAGGCTTCCTCTGTCTCGAAGTTGGCGACCTCGCTTCCGCTTTCCTCGACAGCGTTGAGGACGCCCATCTTTGCGTCGCTATCACAGCCGACGGTGAGCGTTGTTCCATCCGCGGTCACTGTCGAGACCTCGTCGAGCCTCTCAATAGCCGCGACTGCGGCGTCAGCGCCGTCGCCGTCGCCCAGCGTCACGCGGAGGACGGTGTCACCGGCGGCGGCCTCGCGCAGCCCGGCGACGCTGTCTTTGGCGATAAGACGGCCGTTCTGGAGGATCCCGACCGTGTCACAGACGGCCTCGACCTGGCCGAGGATGTGGCTGGAGAAGAAGACGGTTGCGCCGCGTTCGTTCTCTTCGCGGATGAGCTCCCGCATCAGGCGGGCTCCGTTCGGGTCCAGCCCGGTCGTCGGCTCGTCGAGGATGAGGAGGTCTGGCTCGCCGACGAGTGCCATCGCCAGGACGAGGCGCTGTTGCATCCCCTTGGAGTAGCCGCCGGCCTTGCGGTCGATAGCGTCGGCAATGCCGACCCGCTCGGCCAGTTCGTCGGGGTCTTCGTCGGCGTCTTTCGATTCGATCACAAATGAGAGGTGTTGGCGACCGGTGAGCCGGTCGTACACGTCGTAGCCTTCGGGGAGGACTCCAGTGCGGGCACGAATTCGCTTCGGTTCTTCGTGGATGTCGTGGCCGAGCACCGTCGCTGACCCGTCGGTCGCGCGGACGAAATCAAGGAGGATGTTGATTGTCGTCGACTTCCCGGCCCCGTTTGGGCCGAGGAAGCCGAAGATTTCGCCCTCCTCGACGGTGAGGTCGACCCCTTGCAGCGCGGTGAGACTCCCGAACTGCTTGGTGACGCCATCCAGTTCTATCGCTGCCATACGGCGGGTTTGTGACGGCCGCGTGTATAGTCTTTCGTGTTCCAGTTATCAATCAAAAAACTAGATAGACGGGCCGTGGCTGTCGAAACGGTCGCTTACACTTCGGCGCCGGGGTCGTGGCGCTCGGCCATCCGCTGGGCCTCCGTCGCGTACCGCTCCTGTGTGTCTTCGTCGTTCACGGGTTCGAGCCGGTCGGGTTCGACCTCAATAGCCGCTGTAATCCGCTTGCGCCTGAGCAGGTTCGGCGAGAGCTGCTTGGTCAGATGGCGGTCGCCGTCCGGGGGCGCGTAAATGAGCGTTACCATGCGCTCGTCGCCGTAACTGGAGCGTTCGACCAGCCAGCACTGGACCGTCTCCTCGTCGTCAGTCATTGCTATGTCGTTTACGTGCCGGCGGTTTATATCTTACAACCCCTCTCGAACCGCCGTTACCGGGTCACGTTCAGGCCTTGCTCGATGCCCGCGGTGAACTCCTCGTTGATGTCGACCGCAGTCCCGGCGTTCCGAACCGTGTTCGTTGCGACCACGCCCGCATCGCCCGACCGGAGTCGGATGCCGGCCGCCGACGCGTCGCTGACCGTGTTGCCAGTAATCGTGAAACTGAACGGTCGCTCCTCGGCCCGTGCGTCAGTGTCGTCCGCATCTGCCGGTACTGTTCGAGCGAGGATGCCAACCGGACAGTTGTCGACCTGATTCCCCGAAATAGTGATGTCGGACGACCGGGCTTCGGAGGTCCCGGCTACCTCGTCCCGGAGGTGGGTCTCCTTGTACTCGATTTCGATGCCTGCCTCGCCGCCAGGGTCGGGTGCGAACTCCGTCAGGTCCCGACAGACGTTTCCGACAATAGTTCCGCGCTGGGCCGGCGAGCAGGCGATGAGGCTGTGGCCGCCGTCAACGGCGACGTTGCCAATGACGGCGAAGTTCGCGACGTTGTACGGGGCGATGTTGTTGAATTTCACGCCGACAACGCGGTTGCCGGCGATGACCACGTCGCTTGACTGCCGGAGGTCGCGGTCGCTGCCGGTCGGTGCGGCCCGGCTGGTGATACCGTACCAGTTCGGGCCGACGATCTCGTTGTGTTCGACTGTTACACCCGTACATCGCGTGAACGACAGCGCCATCTGGAAGCCGTTCACCGTCCGGTTGCGGGCGATGTAAACGCCGTCGCACTGATCGGCCTGAATAGCCTGATTGTTCAGTTGCGTCCCGTCGGCGTCGAACTTGATGTTAGTGACCGAAGCATTGTCACCGCGCACGCGAATGAGGTCGTGGCCGGCGGGCAGCGGGTTCGACTGTGATTCAGACGGCGCTGGGTCCTCAGCCGTTCCCGTCTGCGAGACGACGAACCGGGTTCCCTGTTGTCCGGTCACTGCGGTGTTGTCGCCCATTGTCGCCGGGCCGCCAAAGCGGAAGGTGTCGGCGCTAGCGACAACGGCCCCGCCGCTGTCTGGCACGTTGTCGAAGGCATACTGGAACGCCTCATCGGCAGTACCGTCGGTCGAGAACGCGACGCTGCCGCCGCTATCAAGTACTAGATACTCCGTCCCGTTTCCGCTGCCGTTGCCGTTCGACTGGCTGGCTCCCGTCGTAACGAGGTACAGCGCTCCTGCCCCCGACAGTCCAGCCCCTGTCTGTGCCTGCCCGGTTCCGCTGAATAGCCCGATACCCGCTGCAGCACCGATACTCGACAGCACGGACCGACGTGACGCCTGCCAGCCCGACCGTCGTGACCCAGTACCAGCTCCACTTGTGTCAGCAGTCATTCACGTACGGCTGCCCGGCCGCTCGCAATAACCGCTTATAATAGCAGTCTGACCCGTACGTACTCGTTCATACCTGAACTGTCCGGCCTATCTAACGCCGACTAGTGAATCTCTGGGGTGTCTATTTGCTGTCGACGTGGCGCTCCAGACGACAGAACGCGACGTCAGGCCTCACCGCCCCCGCCGCTGACAGCAGATTTATGCCGACAGCGACGGGACAGTACGACAATCCGACGTGGTCTCCGACGACTCGCCGTTTGACGACGTATCGGCAGACCGGGACTACCTCCGGGTCCTGCTCACTGCTGTCTGTGTCGTTGCCGTGGTGCTGGCGACGGCGACGCTCCCGATTCTGGCACCCGGTGGGGCACAGAGCCCGATGGAGTCCCTTATTCCCCTTCCACAGGAGAACCCCTTCGGGTCAGCAGGGGGCACCTCGACCGGCGGCAGCGGCGGCCAACTCGGCGCGCTGAACCCGGGCAGCCAGACCGATGTCGGCGGCTCGCTCGATAGTGGCGACAGCGGCGACAGCCCGTACCAGTCACAGGACACGGAGCCGCATTTCACCGTCACGAGTTCGGAACCGGCGTACTGGCGGACTGGCGCATATGAGACCTACACCGGCACGGGCTGGGACGGACGCGCGGACCCGCAAGCCTACGAGGGACCGATGGCGGTCGACGGGATGGCTGACTCGACGGTCGATTACGAGGTGCAACTGGCCAAGTCCGCCACGTCGCTACCGACCGTCTGGCGGCCGAAATCGGTGTCCCAAGACGACGTAATGGTCACCGAGTACGGCGCGGTCACGTCCGAGCGACCGCTCCCTGCCGGAACGACTTACAGCGCGACCAGCGTGACACCCCCCGACGATCCGGCGGTGCTGCGGACGAGTGGCCGCAACTACCCTGAGGCCATCGAATCACGCTACACGGGCGTGCCGGCGTCGACCTCGGCGCAGGTGGGGCCGTTCACCGACCGGCTGACCGAGGACAGTGATTCGCCCTACGAGACGGCGACGACCATCGAGCAGTGGCTAGAGGCAAACAAGAACTACTCGCTGAACGTCAGCCAGCCACCCGAGGACGACGTGGCCTCGGAGTTCATCTTCGAGATGGACGAGGGGTATTGCGAGTACTTCGCCACGTCGATGGTGGTGATGCTGCGGAGTCAGGACATCCCGGCGCGCTACGTCGTCGGCTACTCGACCGGTGAGCAGACCGGACAGAACCAGTACACCGTTCGCGGCATGAACGCCCACGCGTGGGTCGAGGTGTACTTTGAGGGCGTCGGCTGGGTGAAGTTCGACCCAACGCCGGGACAGGAGCGCCTTGCGTCCGAACAGCAGGCGATGCAAAACAGCAGTCAGGACTACAGCGCCGCGGAGTCCGGAAGCCCCGACGAGGAGTTCGCCGTCGGGACGCCGACGGACGAGCCACAGACCGAAGCTCCGACTGATGGGACTGGACAGGAGTCAGAGAGCGACGGAACCGAGGGCACTGAGACGGGTACGGACGGGACTGATGAGAGTGACGGCACCGGCGACTCGGGCGACGGACAGACGGTCTCGCAGTCCGGCGAGTTCGTCATCGAACTCAACCGGACGGCGACGCCAGGCGCGGCGGTGGCCGCGACAGTGACCCGCGACGGCGCACCGGTGGAGGGCGTGACGGTCTCGTTCAACGGTGAGCCGGTCGGAATGACGGGCCCGGCCGGCACCGTTTCCGGGACGGTGCCCTACGAAGACGAACTGACGATTACCATTGATGCAGTCGGCGACGCGGACTCACTCGTCGCTCCGTCGGTCCCCCGTGACAGTATTCGTGCCTTCGCCGTTACCGGCCCACAGACCCAGCAGTTGACGAACGCGAGCTACGAACTGAACACGACCGCGTCGGTGAGCATCACTGGCGAACAGGTCACCGGCGGCAAGGTGACCGTCACTGCGACTGTCGACGGCGTGCCAGTGCGGGACGGCGATGTCTTGCTCAATGGCGAACAGGCGGCGACGACGGACCGGCATGGGCGGGCACCGGTCACGCTTCCAACCGAGCCTGGCAACGTCTCGATTGCCGTCGAGCGGGACGCTGTCAGCGGTAACACGACTGTGGTGCTTGAACGGCTTTCCGTGGCAACGTCGCCGTCGCTCCCGCTGGCCCTCCCCGTCGCTGGCCAGACGGTGAACGCGACGATGGGTGGGGACCCGGTCACGAACGCAACCGTTACCGTCGGCGGGGAGCCGACAGCACGGACCGGCGCGGCCGGTCAGGCGACGGTCGGTCTCCCGCTCGCGGCAAGCGCCGAAATTTCCGTCTCGAAGTACGGGCAGACGGCCACAACGACCGTCGGTGGCCTGTTCGTCAACGCCGCAGGCGTCGTGCTGGGTCTCGGTGTTCTCCTCGCCGGGACGGTCGTCGGCGCTCGGCGGCGGAATGTCACGCCGGGGACGCTATGGGGCTGGGTTCGGGCCGCACGTGAACTCGCCGTCGGGGCGCTCGTCGGCATCGCGGTGGTGGCCGATGACCTGCTGGGTCGCTTCCGAACGCGACTTGAACTCACTGTCACGGCACTCCGTGACTTGCTCGCCGGTCACCGGTCGCCGGCGGCGCTGCTCGACGCGCTGCGAGCGTGGGTCACTGACCGCCTTGCAGCGGCCGAAGACGCAGCCAGCGATGCGGTGGCAGCTGTCTCCACGACTGAATCAAACGGGGACAACGGAACGCCCGCGGCCCGCGTCACCATCCGCGAAGCGTGGACGCGATTCCTAACCCACGTCTCACTCCGGCGGTACTGGACGCGGACGCCCGGAGAAATCGCGACCCACGCTATCGAACGGGACGGCCTCCCGCCGGCCGCGGTACGGACGGTTCGGGACGCCTTCCGGGCGGTCGAGTACGGCCAGCGGGACCCACAGGAGCACGTGGCCGCCGTTGAGGACGCGATACGGCACATCGAGACGGCTGCCGGGCAGCAGTCCAGCGCGACCGACGACACTGACGACGTGACGGAGGAGCGGCCCTGATGCGCCTGCGAACGGTTGTCTTCGGAACGGTGGGGCTGCTGGCGACCGCCGTCGCGGTCTCCCTTGTTTTCGCGCCGACGGCCGCCGGCGAGTCGCTGGTCGCCGTGTTCGGGAGTGTTGCCCCGACAACCATCCTCCTCGCTGGCAGTCTGACCGTCGGACTTTGTGCGGTCCTTGCCGGCTGGCTCGGTGGACTCCTCGGCGGTGGCTCACCGACCGCCTTCGACGTTGCCGTCGACAGCCCGCCGGAAGACGTGACAGCGACGGAGAGCCGGCTGTTCGCCGCCGACATCGATGCGGCCATCGACGACGCCGTCGCTGGCGACGACGCGGCGATGGACACGGTTACCGAGCGCCTCAGTGCGGCAGCGACGACGGCCTATGCTATCGGAGCCGGCGTCTCGCAGGCGTCCGCTCACCAAGCAGTACGCGCGGGGACGTGGACCGACGACGCCGTCGCGGCGGCGATGCTGTCATCGACGGAGCCCCAGTCGCTGCTGGCTCGACTCCGCCTGTGGCTCGACCCGGAGAGCGAACGCCGCCGCCGCATCCGCCGGACGGTCGACGCTATCGCACAGGTGTCAGGAGGTGAGCGCTGACGATGCATCGCCGCGTCCGGCGCTGGAGTGGCGGCCTCGCGGCCGCGCTGTTTCTCGTCAGCGTCTCGCTTTTGACCGCCGAGCCGCTGTTGCTCGCGGCGACCGCAATCCCGCTCATCTACGTCGCTTACGGCGCGCTCTCGCGGGTTCCGGCGGGAACTGACTTGCAAGCGGCACGGTCCGTCTCCGACGCACAGCCGACACCGGGTGAGCCGGTCGCGGTCGAACTCACCCTCACGAACACCGGCAGCAGTTCGCTGACCGATCTGCGGGTCATCGACGGCGTGCCCGAGGAACTCGCGGTCGTCGAGGGGTCGCCGCGGCTCTGTACGTCGCTGCGGCCCAACGAGAGCGTGACGCTGTCCTACGCTGTGATGGCAAAGCGCGGGACCTACACGTTCGACGCTGCCGCGGTGCGGGTGCGGACGCTATCGGCCAGCGACGAGGTGACCGTTGACCTGCCTGTGGCCGGCGACGGGACACTGACGTGCTCGAACACCGTCTCTGAGGTGCCGATGGCCGACGCAACACTCCCGCGGGCGGGCACACTTCCGACCGATACCGGCGGAAGCGGGCTTGAGTTCCACTCGACGCGCAGCTACCAGCCCGGCGACCCGGTCAACCGCATCGACTGGCGGCGCTACGCCAAGACTGACGAGCTGACCACTATCGACTATCGGGAGGAACAAGCCGTCAGGACGGTACTGGTCGTCGACGCCCGGCCGTCGGCCCGCGTGACGCCAGAGCCGGGATTCCCGACGGGGGCGGAGCTGTCGGCCTACGCCGCCGAGCGCCTGTTCGACGCGCTTTCCCGGACTAGCGTCGTCGCGAGTGTCTGTGCCGTCGGATTGGCTGAAGAGGACGTCCCCGGTGGTCTCGGTCCCGACGGGCTAGCGTGGGTCGACGCCTCGGGCGGCCACGCGGCCGCCCACGCAAGACAGATATTCGACAGCGTGGGCCGCGCCGCAGCTCGGCAGTCGGACACCGACGCGGCAGATGACGCTGACGTGTCCGAGGACGATCAACCAGAGCAGCTCAGGGGCGGAGCTACGAGGGTGACGACGGCCGACGGTGGGACCATCGAGGACCCGGCCCTGCTCGCGGTGCTCGCTCGGCTCCCGCCGACCGCGCAGGTGGTCGTCTTCTCGCCGGCCGCCGACGACTGGCCCGTTTCGCTGGTGTCGTCGCTTGCGGTTCGTGACTACCCGACGACGCTCGTCAGTCCGTCGCTGGCCCGCGGGGACTCGCTCGGCGCGGCTGTCGCCGGCACCGAACGCACCGCCCGGCTCCAGCGGGCCGAGCTGTCCGGCGCGACCGTCATCGACTGGGACCTTGACAGCCCAATCGACGTGGCGCTCCGTGCCTCGCTCGCCGACCTGTTCAGCGTGTAACAATGGACGACACAATCTCGCTTCCGACCCGGATGCCTTGGACCAGCCTCGCCACCGTCGTCGGCGTGACGGGGCTGCTGGTCGCAGGACTGCTGGGAACCGTTTCCGCCGACCGAGCCGCGCTCGTCGGTGTGGCCACCGGTGTTTTGCTGGCACTGTCGCTGTGGCTGAGCGGCTGGAACCGCTGGCAAGCGGTTGGAACTGTTCTGGCCAGCGTCCTTGCGCTACCAGTTGCCGTCGGGCTGTCCGTCGCCACTGGCGGCACGGTCGTCTCGCTCGGTGCCGAACTGTTCCCCGTCACTTCCCAAGCTGGCGTCCGACCGGCGGTCGTCACGCTGCTGTCGCAAGTCATCGTTGTCCTCGGCTGTCTGACCGCTGTCTTCGGCGCGACCGCTGCCACCCGCGGCGTCGTCGACACCGAGCGGGTGGGGGCCTACGGTGGCGTCGTCGTGCGGACGACCGCCGTTCCGTTCGCTGTTGCCCTCGTACTGTTCACGCGGGGGGCCGTCGATTTCTTGCAGTCCAACGCCGGAACGCCGGGCGTCCAGCAACTGACCGGCGAGGCCCTCACTCGGGTGCTGGAACCGATTTTCGACCCGGTCCCCGGCCGAACGCATATCGCTATTTTCAGCCTGTTGCTCGCCCTCGCCGCCGCGGCGCTGGCCCGCGGACTCGACGCCTTGCCGCTTTCCGAACTCGTCCCGGAAACGAGCGATGCGCCCGATGTCGACAGGGCTGTCGCCGCCGTCGAGCGAACGTTTCGATGGACGGGCCGGCTCGCCCTGCTGGTCGCGCCGGTCGCTGGCCTGTTCGAACTGGGTCTCGGTCAGAAATCACTGGCCGGACTACTCCCGGCCGGGCTGTACGACTTCATTGTCGCCGTCACGGCCGCGCCGGGCCTTCGTGGCCTCCTCTGGTGGCTGTTCCTCAGTGGGACGGTCGTCTCGGTGGCTGTCTGGTTCCTCCGGCGGACGGTCCAGAGTTCGGCCGACCGCGTGGGGACCGTCCTCGCGCCGTACGTCGGCGGCGGCGTCATCACGCTCGGCGCGGTGGCGGTCGCAGGGCCGGCAGTCGGTGCCATCGAAACGGCGCTCCGGGCAACGCCGGCCGCGGCGGCCGTCGAACAGCTCTTCGTTCCGATACTGGACGTGTACGGCCCCGAGACCGTCACACTGGCGCTGGCCGTTGTGGCGCTGTTTTCGCTCATCGGCGTCGTCGGACAGTTGTCGGTGGCGCTGGCGACGAGTTATTTGCGCGAGCGGACGGCCGGCGTCACGCTCGCTGCGGCCGGCCTGTTCGGTGCGAGCGCCTTTGCCGCGACGCTTTCGACGCCGACGTGGCTGGTGCTTGCGGGCCTGGTCGGTGCCGTCGTCGTCTGGGACGCCGGGTCCTTCGGGACGACGCTGGGACACGAGGTCGGCAGCGGGGCCGCGACGCGCCGCACCGAACTCGTCCACACCGGAGGAACCGTCGCGGTCGGCGGCGTCGGCGCGGCGGCGACGCTGGGGCTGTCCGGCGTCGCCCGGGGTTCTATCGCTGTCGAGCCATCGGTCGCCGTGGCGGGCCTCGTGGTCTGTCTCGTCGCCGTGCTGGCGCTGGTGGCCGCGATACGGTAGGACCGCACCGAACCATCCATTGTGGTGTGGTGACAAGTCAGCAGTATGACCGACCGGTCCCCGCTGGAGCGGGCCAGAGACAACGCGACGGAACTCGCCTCGCTGGCGGTCACCGGGTTCTGGCTCGTTGCTCTCCTCACCGGGCAGGAGTGGTGGCTCGTGGCGCTGCTCGTCGGCTACGTCGTGGTCGTCCCGCTCACCGAGATACTGCTCGGCGAGTCCGACGACGAACCGGCCGATGAGACCGCCCACGAGCGCGACGAGCCGGCGACGTCGACCGACGCCGAAGCGGAAGCCGAAGCCCCCCTCGACCGGCTGCGCCGCCGCTACGCCGAGGGCGAACTGACCGACGAGCAGTTCGAGCGGAAACTGGAGCGGCTGCTGGAGACGGAGACGCTGGAGGACGTTGAGGACGCGACTCGGGACAAGCGGGAACGGGAGTTCGAGCGGAGCTGAGTGGGAGTAACGTAGCTGGTCGGTGTTGTTCTCACTCCGAGCGGGTGCCGGGCATCGAGTCCCCAGCGAAAGTATGGATTCCGCCGCCAGTCCCTACGAGTCAGTGGGCGGCCATCGACGACAGGACGTTGAGGCAGTACACGCCAGCGACGATAAGCGCGATCCCGACGACGCCGACCGGGTCGACCGGTTCGTCGAACACGACGGTTCCGATAGCCGCGACACCGACGATACCCAATGCGGCCCACGTCCCGTAGACGACGCCGATGGGGAGCTCCTCCAGGGTCAGCGAGACGAGGTAGAACGCCGCGCCGTAGCCGAGGACGACGCCGAGGCTGGGAACGGGATTCGAGAACCCTTCCGAGAGCTTGAGCGCGGTCGTTCCGAGCAGTTCTGAGGCGATTGCGGCCCCGAGCAACACGTATGGATTCATACTGAGAACGCCGGCCGGCGGGGGGATGAACGTACTGAAACGCCCCGCCACTTTCGGTGTGTTTCGGCCGCTAGGCGGCCCTGGCAGCGCTTTCGGTGGCAGGAAACCCACATCGGGGCGCTCCTCGCGCCGACCGCACCCGCGTCGAGTCCGGTCCTGTGGACCTTTGTACCGGCCGCTTGATCACCCGACGATGACCGAACTGGCCGAACTCGGGCTCTCGAACTACGAGGAGACGGCGTATCGGACGCTGCTGGTGACCGGTGCGGTGTCCGCGAGCGACCTCTCCGACGCGAGCGGCGTCCCCCGGGGGCGGATCTACGACGTGCTCAACGGTCTCGAAGCCCGTGGGATAGTCCGGACCCAGTCGACCGACCCGACGCGGTACACCCCTGTCGACCCGGAGACGGTCGTCGACAGGCTGCTCGCGGAGCGGACCCGCGAACTGGCATCGGAGTTCGATCGGTACCGGTCCGTCGCCGCGTCCGTCAGGGCGGAGCTCCTGCCCGCGCCGCCCGTCGACAGCAGTTTCTGGCTCGGATCGCTCGGAAGCGAGGAGATGCGGGCGGCGATGAGACGGCACGTCAGGACCGCCCGAGAGCATGTCCGGGCGACCGTCGGTCCGCCGTACGAGCGCGCGTCGTGGGAGACGCTCCAGACCGAGGTCGACGCGTTCCTCGACGGTGTGGGTGATGGCGTGCGGGTCGACCTGCTCTGTAGCGAGGCGGTACTCGACGTACTTCCCGAGTCGCTCCCAGACCTGCTCGCCGACCGCAACGCGGCGGTCCGGTCGGTGCCAACGGTCGGGGTCTCCTTCGACGTGATCGACGCCGCGGCGGTGACGGTCGACGTTCCGGATCCGCTCTCGCCCGCCGACAGGCTCGGCGTGGTCGGAATCACCGATTCGGAGGTCGCGGCGGCGTTCGAGGCCCGCTTCGAGCGACTGTGGACCGAGGCGGAGCCGCTGCTGGGGCGGTAATCCGGAACCGACTGGCGGTGCCCGGTCTCAGCGGCCGGGGCTGACGGCCGGCACTTCGACGCGGTCCAGCACGTCGTCGACGACGGTCGCCGGGTCGACGCCGCGGACGCCCGCGTCAGCGGTCAGGACGAGCCGGTGGGCGAATGCCTCCTCGACAACGGTTTTCACGTCGTCTGGGACGGCGTAGTCGCGGCCATCGAGGACCGCGGCGGCGCGGGTCGCCTCGAACAGCCGCTGAATACCACGCGGGGAGACGCCGACGTCCACGCGGTCGTCCTCGCGGGTGGCCCGGCCGAGTTCGATAACGTAGTCCCGGAGCGTGCCGTCGACGGTGACCGATTCGACAGTCTGCTGGAGCGCCGGCAGCCGCTCGCCGTCGATGACGCTGGTGACGCTCGGGGCTTGGGCCGTGCGGTCGGCCCGCCGGTCGATGAGTTCGCGCTCGCCGCCGAAGTCGGGATAGCCCATCGACGTTTTGACGATGAAGCGGTCCCGCTGGGCCTCGGGCAGGCCGAAGGTCCCCTCCTGTTCGACGGGGTTCTGCGTGGCGATGACGAAGAACGGGTCGGGGAGGTCGTGGGTCACACCGTCGACGGTCACCTGCTTCTCCCCCATCGCTTCGAGCAGTGCGGCTTGGGTCTTGGGCGGCGCGCGGTTGATCTCGTCGGCCAGCACAACGTTGGCGAAGACGGGCCCGGGCTGGAAGTCGAACTCGCCGGTGGCCTCGTTGAACACGTTCGAGCCGGTGATGTCGGACGGGAGCAGGTCCGGCGTGAACTGCACCCGCTTGAAGGAGAGGTCAAGCGCCGTCGCGAACGACTGGGCGGTGAGCGTCTTCCCCGTGCCCGGCACGTCTTCGAGCAGGACGTGTCCCCGGGCGAGAATCCCGGTCATGACGGTTTCGAGGAAGTGGTCGTCAGCGATGACGGCACTGCCGACGGCGTCGAGAATCTGTCGGCTGGTTCGTCCGGCAGTGTCGTGGTCCATACCGGCGTGTAGACAGCCACCGACAAATACCCTCTCCCTCGGGTCCACCAGTCGGCGGACCGATACCGTGTTATCTTATCACAATAAGAGAGTATTGCCGTAACTCTGAGTTATAGATAGCTAGAGATATATGCATACTGCACATGACCGACGACTACGGATTCGGGACGCGCTGTGTCCACGCCGGCCAGGAGGAGCCGGACCCGGCCACAGGGGCACGCGCGCCGCCCATCTATCAGACCTCGTCGTACGTCTTTGAGGACGCCGACACCGCGGCCGACCGGTACGCCCTGAATGACGACGGCAACGTCTACTCGCGGTTCGACAATCCCACCGTCCGGATGCTCGAAAACCGCATCGCCTCCCTCGAAAACGCCGTCGACGCCGTCGCGACGGGGTCGGGGATGGCCGCACTCGACGCCGGGACGTTCGTCCTCGCGGCCAACGGCGACAACATCGTGACGGCCTCCTCTATCTACGGCGGCACCCACTCCTATTACTCCAACACCGCCAGCCGCCGGGGTATCGAGACGCGGTTCGTCGACACGCTCGACCCGGACGCCTACGCTGAGGCCATCGACGAGAACACAGCCTACGTCCACTTCGAGACCATCGGCAACCCCTCGCTGGTCGTCCCACCGATGGAGGAAATCGCCGAGGTAGCCCACGACCACGGTGTGCCCGTCTTCGTCGACAACACGTTCGGAACGCCGGCCCTATGTAACCCGCTCGACCACGGCGTGGACCTCCTCTGGGAGTCGACGACGAAGTGGATCCACGGCTCCGGGACGACCGTCGGCGGCGTCCTCGTCGACGGCGGCTCGTTTCCCTGGGACGAGTACCCCGAAAAGTTCCCGGAACTCGGCGGCGAAAACGAGGCCTTCGGGAAGAACTTCTCCGAGGCCTTTGGCGACCGCGCCTTCTCCGTCGCCGCCCGTCAGCGCGCGCTCCGGTCGCTCGGCGACGGCCAGAAGCCCTTCGACGCCTGGGCGACACTCCAGGGCGCAGAAACCCTCTCTCTGCGGATGGAACGCCACTGCGAGAACGCGATGGCTGTCGCCCAGCACCTCGAAGACCACCCCGAGGTCGCCTGGGTCACCTATCCCGGGCTGGAGAGCCACGAGACCCACGACCTGGCACAGCAGTACCTCTCCGGTGGGTTCGGCGGCATCGTCACCTTCGGGCTGGAAGCCGGCTACGACGCTGGCCGACGGTTCTGTGAGGAGACGGACCTCGCCCAGTTCCTCGCGAACATCGGCGACGCGAAGACGCTGGTCATCCACCCGGCCTCGACTACCCACGCCCAGCTCAGTGAGGCGGAACAGCGCGCCAGCGGCGTGACCCCGGACCTCCTCCGGTTCAGCGTCGGCATTGAGGACCCAGAAGACATCATCGCAGATATTGACGAGGCCATCGAACGAGTCACATGAACGTCGAACACAACACTGTCTCGCTTGGCGAGTTCGAGTTTGACTGCGGGGAGACGATTCCGGATCTGGAAATCACCTACGAAGCCTATGGCGAGTTCGACGGCGACAATGCGGTGCTGGTCTGTCACGCGCTGACCGGCAGCGCCCACGTCGCCGGCCGCGACCGGGTCGACAGCGCCGATCAGGCCCGCGCCTGGTGGGACGATATCGTCGGCCCGGGCAAGGCCATAGACACCACGGAGTACTACGTCGTCTGTGCGAACGTGCCCGGCTCCTGCTACGGGTCGACTGGACCGAAAAGCGAGAACCCGGAGACGGGCGAGCCCTACGGCACCGACTTCCCGCCGGTCACTGTCACAGACTGGACCGAAGCCCAGCGCGCGCTGCTTGACGAACTCGGAATTCCCCACCTCCACGCCGTCGTCGGCGGCAGCGTCGGTGGCATGAACGTCATCGAGTGGGCCAAGCGCCACCCGGACCACGTCGACCGCATCGTTCCTATCGCCGCCGCTGCGCGACTAGACACGCAGTGTCTCTCGCTCGATGCCATCGCCCGCCGGGCCATCACGACCGACCCGAACTGGAATCAGGGCCACTACTACGGCGAGGACGACGAACCGCCCAGCGACGGGCTTGCACTGGCCCGCCAGCTGGGCCACGTGATGTACCTCTCAAAGGCGTCGATGGAGCGGCGCTTCGGCCGCCGCGCCGCCGGCCGGGACGCCGTCCGGACGTTCCCCACTGACGCCGCGGGCGCGTTCTTCCCGTACCGCGACGTGGAGTCGTATCTCGATTATAACGCCGAGAAGTTCACCGAACGCTTCGACGCCAACAGCTACCTCTATCTGACACGGGCGATGGACAACTACGACCTCGCCGCCGGGTTCGAGTCCGATGCGGACGCGCTGGCGGCCTTCGACGGCGACGCGCTGGTGATGTCCTTTACCGCCGACTGGCACTTCACCACCCAGCAGGCGGAGGCGTTAGCCGACTCGCTCCGGGCGGCCGACGCGAACGTCGCCCACCATGTCATCGACTCCGACCACGGCCACGACGCGTTCCTCGTCGAACCGGACAACGTCGGGCCGCCGCTCGCGGACTTCCTCGACGCGGGCGTCGACGGTAACGCCGTCACCGACTCCGTTGTCGAGGATAGTCAAGAGAGCAATTTCGCACCCGTCCACAACAGCCTGTTCTCGCAGTAGCGACGCGGGCGTGTCATCCGGTGACGGGCAGGTTCGCTCTCCCTCGGTTCGGCTCATCAATCATGCATATCCTGTTTCACGCTAGCATTTAACACATCTCGGGACGACTGTCTCTACGTATGGCTGACATGACCACGGACATCGAAAACGATGAGTATTCGTTCGGACAGACGGTGTACGACGAGGACGGCAATGAACTCGGGACGATCCGCGGGTTCGACGAACACGGGTTCTACGTCACGGTCGAGGAGGGCATCGAAGCGATGTCGAGCGAACACGTAAGCGCCGGGGCCGCGGGCGAGGCCGAACTGATGTGGCGCTGCTGGGAATGTGGTGAGATGGGGCAGATAGCGGACATCCCCGACAAGTGCCCGTCCTGTAACGCGCCAAAAGAAGACATCTACTACTGGCAGGAGGACTGAGGCGACGCCCGCTAACAGGCCGGGCTTACGCCCGCTCGAATCGCTCGGCGACGGCCGGTCCGACTGTCTCCAGCACAGTTTCGACGGCCGATGGCGGGAGCGAAAACCGAAGTGTCGTCCAGTCGAGTTCGAGGATCGCGTGCCCGTCCGCATCACCGATGACGACGTACACCAGTGTCCCCCCGTAGACTCGCGCCAGCGCGTCGAACGTCTCTGCCGTCATCGGCACCGTTCCGGTCGTGTGGGTGTCGGTCGCCGACACGTCGGTGTGGCCCGCGAGTGTCTCGACAGCGAACCGTTCGTGCTGGGGAGTGTCTCGTCGGCCGACACCGAGGTGGACAAACGCCTTTTCCGGGGACCGTGGTGACGCGTCCAGCACCGCCGCGAGCACGTCCAGCCCGACCGCCTCGTCAGGGTCGGACAGTTCGAACCGCTGTGTGGTCTCGTCCTGTGGCCAGGTCGGACCCGGTTCGACGCCGCCACCGATGCCCTCCCACGCCGTGACGATGGTCTCGGTCAGCCGGTCGATACCAATCTCGTCGATGGCTCGAACTACCGCCTCGGCGTCGTCGGAGTCGCCCATGGCCCCTCGTTCGTCGCTCGCGGTCAAGTGCGTGCTGATTCCGGCACGCCGGTGGTGGGTTTTTGTCCGGGCCGTCCCTGCCCGTCGGTATGGATATCGTCGTCGTCGGGGCCGGGAGCCTCGGCAGCCTCGTCGGTGGCCTGCTCGCGCGCGAACACGACGTGACGCTCGTGGGCCGGGAGCCACACGTCAGCGCCGTTACCGAGAACGGCCTTTCGGTGGTCGGGAGCGAGGAGTTTCGGGTCCACCCGAACGCACAGACGGCGATGCCGGAACGTGCCGACCTCGCGCTGGTGACGGTCAAGGCCTACGACACCGCTGCCGTTGCGACGGACCTCGCGGACTGCACCCTCGACGCCTGTCTCTCGCTGCAGAACGGAATGGGCAACGAGTCGCAGTTGGCCGCTGCACTTGACTGTCCGGTGCTGGCGGGGACGTGCTCCTACGGTGCACGGCTGCAAGAGCCGGGAACTGTCGCGTTCACCGGCCGCGGCGAAGTCGTGCTGGGGGACCGCGACGGCGGCCGGTCCGCAGTCGCCGACGATGTCGGAGCGGCGTTCCGTGCGGCCGGCATCGAGACGACCGTTGCGGCGGATATGCCGACTCGCCTCTGGGAGAAACTCGCAGTCAACGCCGGCATCAACGCGGTGACAGCGCTCGCTCGCGTGGAGAACGGCGCGCTGTCCGACTCGCCGGCCGACACCATCGCGGCGGACGCCGCCCGGGAAACGGCCGCCGTCGCCCGCGAGCAGGGTATCGCCCTCCCCGACGAGCGTGCGGTGTCGCTCGTCAAGCGTGTCGTCGACGACACCGCCGCCAACCACTCGTCGATGTATCAGGACATCTCGGCCGGCCGACAGACGGAAATCGACGCCATCAACGGGTACGTCGCCGAGGCTGCGGCCGAGCGGGTCCCGGTCAACGAGACGCTTGCCGCGCTCGTCAGTACGTGGGAGCGCCACCGTGAGCAGTAACTAGCCGAAACTGACCGCTACCGATGTGATAGCGGACGGTCTGCGCTGCTCACTGACACCGAGATATCGGCGCTGACGGCCGTTCTGGAATCACACAATGACTATATACACGTCTCCTATGTGTGTCTCACATGACTCCACACACCGACGGAGCACGGTTCGAAACGTCGCGTACTGCTCTTGAGGGGACTGATCTGCATGGCACAGTGCGGAGGACACCGGCATGACAGCCGACGGCGCGGGTGGGAACCGTATCGTCGACTACGAACTGTTCGAGGTGCCGCCCCGGTGGCTCTTCCTTCGACTGGAGACGGCCGACGGCACCGTCGGCTGGGGCGAACCCGTCGTCGAGGGACGGGCCCACACCGTGCGCGCGGCCGTCGAGGAACTGCTCGACAGCTATCTCGTTGGCGAAAACCCCGAAAACATTCAGGACCACTGGCAAGCGATGTACCGCGGCGGCTTCTACCGCGGCGGCCCGGTCCTGATGTCCGCCATTGCCGGCATCGACCAGGCGCTGTGGGACATCAAGGGGAAGCAACTCGGCGCGCCCGTCCACCAGCTACTGGGCGGGCAGGCCCGGGACCGGATTCGGGTGTACCAGTGGATCGGCGGCGACGAACCCTCCGACGTAGCCAGCGCCGCTCAGGAGCAGGTCGACGCTGGGTTCACGGCGCTGAAAATGAACGCGACGCCCGAAATCGAGCGTGTCGACACCCCGGCCACGGTCGAGGCCGCCGCCACCCGGCTCCGGGAGGTCAGGGAGGCCGTCGGTCCCGAGGTTGACATCGGCGTCGACTTCCACGGTCGTGTCACGAAGCCGATGGTCAAGCGGCTGGCGTCCGCGCTGGAGCCCTACGAGCCGATGTTCATCGAGGAGCCGGTGTTGCCCGAACACAACGACGCGCTGCCGGCGCTTGCGGCCCACACTGACATCCCGATTGCGACCGGCGAGCGGATGTACTCGCGCTGGGACTACAAGGAGGTGTTCGAGGACGGTGCCGTCGACGTGATTCAGCCGGACCTCTCCCACGCCGGCGGCATCACCGAGGTGTACAAGATCGCGTCGATGGCCGAGGCCTACGATGTGGCGATGGCCCCCCACTGCCCGCTCGGCCCGGTCGCCTTGGCGTCGTGTGTTCAGGTCGACGCCTGCTCGCCAAACGCACTCATTCAGGAGCAGAGCATCGACATCCACTACAACGAGACCACCGACGTGCTGGACTACCTCGCCGACCCGTCGGTGTTTGACTACGAGGACGGGTTCGTCACCGTACCCACCGACTCCGGCCTCGGAATCGAGATTGACGAGGCGTTCCTCCGAGAGCAGTCCCAGCAGGAGATCGACTGGCACAACCCCGTCTGGCGACACGACGACGGCAGCGTCGCCGAGTGGTAGTCCGGTCGCAGTACCCCGTTGCACACCCCTGTCAGAACTGGTGGGTAACAGCACGAACACGCACCAAAGGAAAGGGCTCATATCCCGCGCCCGATACGTACCTGTATGGCCTCCTCAACGTCGTGGAAGCGCGATTTCGCGAGCGGCCTTATTATCCTGCTGCCGCTTCTCGTGACAGCATACGTCATTCTCTATCTCTACTCTATTCTCGCGTCCGCAGCGGTTATCGACGCCATTGACAGCCAGTTGCTGTCAACGCTGGGACTCCCTTCGGGAGAGCCGTCTGTTGAACTCGCCCGGGTGTTCACGACGCTGATTATCTTTATCCTCATCGTATTCTCTATCGGCTATCTGATGCGGACGGCCTTCGGCGATATTGTCGAACGCGCAATCGATGACGCGATGAACCACGTGCCTGGCCTCCGGGTGGTGTACAACGCCTCGAAGATGGCGGTCGAGACGGCTGTCGGGGGAACCGAAGACCTCCAGGCGCCGGTGAAACTCGAAGTGTGGGATGGAATGCGGATGACGGCGTTCAAAACGGGACAGACCACCGACGACGGCCGTGAGGTACTCTTCCTGCCGACGGCGCCGAACATCACGACCGGCTACGTCGTCGAGGTCGAACCGCACCGCTACGAGGAAATCGATGAACGCGTCGAAGAAGCGCTGACGCGCATTCTCAGCGCCGGCTTCGGCGACACGGACCGTAGTAACGCGACGCCGATTCCGGTCGCCGACGAGGACGACCTCGCGGACGATTAACAGCGCCGCTCACCGCGCTTTCAGACGTAGTGGAACCACTCTTCGCGGTCGCCGCTCTCGATCACGTCGAAGAAGGCCGACTGAAGCTCATCAGTGACCGGCCCTTTCGTCCCCTCGCCAATCTCGTTGTCGTCAACGCTCCGGATGGGGGTGACCTCCGCCGCTGTACCGGTGAAGAACAGTTCGTCGGCGGTGTACAGTTCGCCACGGGAGATGGTCGCCTCTTCGTGGACGGTGTACCCCATCTCCTCGGCGAGCGTGATTGCGGTGTTGCGGGTGATGCCTTCAAGGATACTCTCGGCCAGCCCGGGTGTGTAGATTTCGCCGTCCCGGACCATGAAGATGTTCTCGCCGGGGCCTTCGGCGACGTTGCCCTCCTTGTTCAGGACGATGGCCTCGGTGTAGCCGTTCCGGCGGGCCTCCTCGCCGGCGAGCATGCTGTTGACGTACAGCCCCGTGGTCTTGATGTTGGTCGGAATCTGGCTGGAGGCGTGCTTGCGCCAAGACGACACCATCACGTCGACGCCCTCCTCCAGCGCTTCCTCGCCCAGATACGCGCCCCACGGCCACGCTGCGATGGTGGTCTTCGTCGGGCAGTCTTTCGGGCTCACGCCAAGCGAGTCGAAGCCGTAGTAGACGATGGGGCGGATGTAACACGACTCGAATCCTTCCGTCTCGATGAGTTCCGTCGTCGCCTCGGTGAGTTCGTCCTTGCTGAACTCGATGTCGAGGTCGTAGGGTTTCGCGGACTTGTACAGGCGGTCTAAGTGTTCCTCCCAGCGGAAAATTGCCGGACCCTGTTCAGTGTCGTAACAGCGAACACCCTCGAAAACGCCGGTCCCATAGTGCAGCGCGTGGGTAAGGACGTGGGTCTGTGCGTCCTCGAAGTCGACGAACTCGCCGTCCATCCAGATGCGGTCGGTCCCCTCGAACATCTCCGGACGGTCGCTCATCGCACGACCCCTCCGGTGAGCTGACAGTCGCGGTGCCCGCGGGTGGTGCCTCCTGCTGTCTCGTCGTGTTTCATATCTACCCCATTGATTCCCTTGGTTAAGAGTGTTGACGATACCCCCGCGGGTCAGGATCGCGCTGCCTGACACGTCCAGTACGGATCACTGTTCCCGTGAGCGCAAACGCTTTAGTGAAATCTGGTCGTCTGCACCGCATATGTCCTCCCTGAAGCGGTCGCTCCACCGTAGCGTCGCTGTTCTGTTGCTGCCGCTGAGCCTGCTCCTGATTCAGACCGAGGTCATCACGCGCAATCTCTCCGGTGTCGTCGAGTCACCGGTCCCTGCGCTCTCTCGGGCCGTAGGTATCGCGTTGTTCACTGGAGCGGTGCTGTACCTCGCCGTCAGCGGTCTCAGACAACTTGCCGCGGCCGCGGATACACCCTTCTGACTCGAACTCCGATTCGGTTCCGTGGGGACAAACAGTAGCTGCTCGCTTCTCGCGCTGTCGGACGTCGGTCCCGCAACAATCCTATTGCTACGGAGTGGCGACAACGCTGCCTCGGCTACAGCCGCCAGTCTCAGTCGAACCGCTCTAGCAGGCTGGCACCTTCGACGTACACGAGCCCCTCGCGGTCGGCGTAGGCCCGTGCTGCTGCCGGGGGCAGCGCTGCACCCGTCTCGTCGTCCAACATCTCACAGACGACGGCGGCCTCGGGCTGGTCGGCCGCGGTCGCGAGCGCGAGCGCGAGTTCAGTGTGACCTTCACGGTCGGAGAGGCCGTCCGGGGCTGCCCGGAGAAGGTGAACGTGGCCCGGTGACCGGAAGGCATCGCTGAACGCGTCCGGGTCTGGGTCCGCCGCGACAGTGGCCAGTTCCTGAATTGTCAGCGAGCGGTCGTCGTCGGTGATGCCAGTAAAGGTATCGCGGTGGTTCACCGTCAGCGAGAACGAGGAGCGCTCGTCGTACGCGAGGTCGTGGTCGGCCGCTGTCGGGTGGTCGAGGACCTCCTGCATGAAGGGTAGCTCCAGCGCCTCGGCAACGCGGTCCGAGAGCGCGACGCAGACGAGGCCCCCAGCGTCGTTGCGCATCCGGGCGACGGCTTCGGGGGTGACGGCTCCGGCCGGGTAGACGAGGTCCGTCTCACCCTCACGGTCGGCGGCGTCGTGGATCAGCACCGGCTCGCCGCGGGCGAAGGCGGCGACGGCGTCGGTCACACTGTCGGCGTCGACGGCGGTCTCCTCACTCCGAGACATGCACGATCACCTCGTCACCGTCGGCCAGTTCCAGCACCTCGCGGAGCTTCTCGGGCGCGATTACTTCGAGCTGTTCCTCGCCGTGGTGGGTTCGCTCGGGAGCGATGACGTGGGCCGGCTCGTACTCGCCGTCGCTCCCCTCTATCGATGCGGGATAGCAGTACGCGGGACCGTACGTCCGCTCGTCGTCCTCCCAGCCCTCGATGGTGACCGGCTCGATAGCGCTCATCCGCGCTCGCTTGCGGACGCTTTCGGCCGTGAGTTCGAGATTGAGCGTGCCGGCAAAGGGCTCGTACCCCAGCCGTTCGATGAACTGCTCCATGTAGCCCGGCAACGTGATGTAGTGGCGACCCTCGCCCATCCCCGAGGTGACGACGCCGGTCAGGTCGACGCTGGCGTCGGATTCGAAGATCCGTCGGTAGTCAGCGTATTCGGACTGGAGGCGTCGTTCGCCGTCTCCGGTCAGTTCGACCTCTTGCCCGTCACTGACGATATCCCGGGCCAGCAGCCCGGCGTCTTCGAGCCGCTGGAGCCGCCGCGAGGCGGTCTGGTTCGAGGCGTCCAGCCGTTCGGCGAGATCGGCACAGGACACCTTCGTCGACTCGTCGAGCGCACCGTCGAGGGCGAGCAGTTTCAGCGTCGCCAGCTCGTCCCGACCGACGCCCTGTCCCGTTGATTCAGCCATGCGCTGCAGTAGGGATTCCCGCCGGATAAGCATACCGAAGGTGGAATGCATTCCACTTTTGGAACGGAGAGAAACTGAGACAGGGTTGGTCCTGAAAGCGCGTTTTACCGTTTGTGCTGGATACAATTTAACCCGCTGCCTAACACGTTCAGCCACATCACACTGCTGTGATGAGTTCCGGTCCGTCGCCTCAATACTCCACGAGCGCGTCCCGTTCCCAGAACTCGCTCGATTTCTCCAGTTTCGGGACCCACGTGTTCTCATCCTCGGCGAGCATCGTCACACGGGAGTCTTCGACTTCCTTCAGGACGTCGTGGTTGGGGAGGTACTCGCTCATCTCCCGTGTGAACTCCCGGACCTCGCTGTGGTCGGGCATCGAGTCGCGGTCGAGACGGCCCCGCGAGTGGCCGACGTGCATGTACGCCTTCATCTCGACGAAGTCCGCGTCGGCCCGGTCACACATCGCTGCGTACCACTCGGGGTGGTGCATATTGTGGCCCTTGACCAGCGTCGTTCGGATGACGGTGCGGGTGTCGTCTTTCTCGGCCAGCACGTCCAGCGTGTCGATGAGCGAGTCCCAGGCGTCGTCCTCCATCGCCTGCACCGTCGAATCGAACGTCTGTCGGTCGGCGGCGTCGACGGAGACGTACAGCTGGGTCGGGTCACACTGCTCCAGCATCTCCGTGTTGGTCCCGTTAGAGACGAGGAACGTGGTGATGTCGCGCTCGTGGAACTCCTCAATGAGTTCTGGCAGGTGCGGGTAGAGCGTGGGTTCGCCGTCCAGCGAGATAGCAACGTGGCGCGGCTCCATCGCCTGGTCGAACACCTCACGCGGGACTTCGTCGTTGCCGCCGAAGCCGGAGAGGAGTTTCCGCTGGAGTTCCACGGAGGCGTCGGCAACCGCCGCAGGGTCGTCCCACTCCACGTCGCCGAGTTCGTAGGCGTGGCCGGCGTGGTCGCGCCAGCAGAACACGCACCGCTCGTTGCATTTCACCACCGGCGTCATCTGGATGCAGCGGTGGGACTCGATACCGTAGAAAATGTACTTGTAACACTTCCCCTCGCCGCGGAGGGCGTTTTTCGTCCAGCCGCAGGTCTGGGCGGCCGTGTGGTTCTCGCTGTGGTAGGCCGGGTCCGAGACCTGCTTCGGACCGCCAGCTTCGCTATCGCTCATACTCCCCGCGTTTGTGGGCTGTACTCAAAAGGTGTGCGCTAACCTTGGCCTAGATTCACGTTGCGAATTGGATCCGGAATATTCCTTGTAGGCCTCCACGTAGTTTATGACAGAGTGTCGCCCACAATGAGTGTATGACTAACAGGCTCCCATATCACGAAAAGCGAGAGGATTTGGTGCTTTCTTTGTGTTATATTACTCCATCACGGGAGCGTGCTGAGGGAATTGTAGCGGATAAAGAGTTAGAAGCGGAGGATGCCACTCGTGTTGTGACTAACATCGAGCGGCATGATTTCGACAATGAAGTATACGCTGTATATGCTGCGGAATCACACCCCCGGCAGTTCCCTGACGGCTGGGAACGGGGACTCTCTGACAGTGAAATTGTACTGGTCGATTCGGTGATCAACACGTTCCGTGGTGTTCAACAAGAATGGGATAAACGTGGTGCACCACTCAACTACTATAAGCAGCCTGACCCAGCTCGCATCAGTGATGCGTTTGATGATGTTCGCTGGCGGCAAGATGTTGAGATCGTTGGTGGCGAAATTATGTCTTCGCTCATCAAGAAACATGCATTACCGAATGCAAATCATCGCACAGCGGTTGCATATCTCCGAACTTATCTCCAATCCGTGGCAGAAACTACGGACCCAGATTTCATTCCGGCTGGTAACTATCAAGGAGATTGGCACGATTGGGCAAGAAAGCATGTCCATGAATCTAAGCGGTTGCTGTTGCTGCGGCGGAAACCAGATCTACTTCAATACGCTAAGTCGGTTGGGGTCGACAAACTATATCGAAAATCAGGTATAGAGATTGACCTTTCTGCACACGATTTTGAGGGGCAAGATGTTCACTCAATGGCCAATGAAGGGCACCGTAATCGGTGCATTCAGTTTGCGGCCGATCTAATTGAACGTAGCGAGCATCAAGAAGTGAAGGACAGAATAGATGATGGAAGAAGGGCGTTTGTTGACCGATTGCAATAAGCTAATCTGGAAGAATAGCGGCTTCTTGTCCCTTTTCGAACGTCTGCTTGCTGAGATCGGAGCGTTCTCCGACACGCTTTGCTACTCGATCAAGCTCCGTGTCTTCAGGCATATACTATCGTTCGGGCTACCCCACGTTAAGGTTACGGCTCGTTTATGCAACCCGATATAAGTAAACTATTGACTACTCTACCATCCTGATTTGTCCTCGTGTTTGCCGCATACTCAATCTCGTTCTAACTGCAGTAATGCATCCAGCAGCCAGCCGCGGAATTGGGTGTTGCGTGGAGGTTTACTATACGCTAATGTAAGGGTATATCTCCACCCACGATTAGCCCTGATCAACACAGACTTGCTCGCTAACGTCGAACTCTAAGCCGCGTGCGGAGAACCCCTGTGCAATCTCCTGTTTCTGTGCTGGTGTCAGATCGTCACGGGCAAGGACAGCTTGAACAGCCTCCACCGGCGTGGAAACGTTGTCACAGGCATAGGCCGCGGCGTCGCTCATTGGAGACGGGGTCGACAGCCAGCGGCAAAAACTCCTGGATGTCACATCTCAGCCGCGATACGTCCGGACCGCGTCCTCAGTCGGCTCAGGTCAGCTTGACGATGGGGTTGCTCATATGGTGGCCGACAACGTTGCCGTTCTCCATGATCCGGTCGTAGCCATCGTCGTCAACTTCGATCCGCGTTTCGCTGTCCTTCTGCATCAGATAGAGTGTTTTGTTCATACACCTGTGGATGACCCTGATAGGCAAGACCAGAACTACTAGGTGTATAGATACGCGCTGTGATGTATGCTATATGTATCAAACCACGCCGGAAATGTATCTCAGCCGGAAGATTTTGGGGGTTCGACGTTGAGTGCACTAGTATGGGTGTGCTTGACACGGTATCGGAGCTGTTTGGCTCCGGAGAACAACACTACAGGTTCCGCTGTGATGACTGCGGGACCGAGTTCGCACAGCGCGCGGTAACAGTTGCGGACCTGACCTGTCCGGAGTGTGGCGCTGACACGGTGCGGCCGGCCGAAGCGGCGTGAGAGCAGGCGGCCAGCACGCCGGCCATATCAGCGGCCCAGGTTGTAGAACTCGTCGTTCGGGCGGATGTCGGCGAGCTGTGCGAGGCGGTTCGAGAGGTTGAAGAAGGCCGCAACGCTGCCGATGTCCCAGATCGTGCGGCGGCTGTAGCCGTGTTCCTCTAGCCGTTCGAGGTCCGCGTCCTCGATACGGGCGGGCGATTCTGTCAGTTTCACCGCGAAGTCGAGCATCGCTTTGTGCGTCTCGTTAATCTCGGCCGTTCGATGGTTCGCGGCGACCTGCTCGGCGAGCTTGGGCGCGTCGGCGTAGATACGCAAGAGCGCGCCGTGGGCGACAATACAGTAGAGGCAGTCGTTGACGCCGCTGACGGCGACGATAATCATCTCGACCTCTTCTCGTTCGAGCGCCGTCTCCTCGACCAGCGCGTCGTGGTACGCGAAGAACGCCCGGAAATGTGAGGGTCGATACGCCATCGCCGGGAAGATGTTCGGCGTGAAGCCGGCGCGGTCGGTTTCCTCTGCGATACGCTCCTGCAGGTCCTCAGGGAGGTTGTCGATGTCCGGGGTATCGAACCGAGCCATCACTGTGTCGGAGTCTGCCATACCACCTGTCCGTCCGGCCCCGGCTTGAAACTTGGTTGCCTGCCTGTCCATGCCGGCGAGAGCCGGTGTATAGTTCTTGCGGGGACGTGCCACGAGGTCGAACAGCCACGCCGGCTCTTTTGCTAGACGGTGTGACCGTTCGTATGCATGTCAACGACAACAGAAACGACACAGACGTACGATGTCAGTACCGGCAACTGGAAAGCCGGCGTTCTCGGCGGTATCGCCGGCAGCGCCGTCATGGGCGCGTTGATTCTCGTGATGAACACCGCGACGCTCGCCGTCGCAATCCCGTCCCTGTACGGGCTCGCACCGCCGCCGAGCCCGGCGGCTGGTCTCGTCGTCCACCTCTCGCACGGCGCTGTGATGGGTGTGCTGTTCGCTGGGTTCGCGAGGGTCCTCAGTCTGGAATCGTCCGGCAAACTGCTTGGGCTCGGGGTCGGCTGGGGCGTCGCTACCTGGGTACTCTTCGCCGCGCTCGTGATGCCGGTCTGGCTCAGCGCGGTCGGCTCGCCGGCCTCACCGCCGTTCCCGAACTTTGCACCGCCGTCGCTGCTGTGGCACGTCGTCTACGGTGCTGTCCTCGCGGTCGTCTACGCTGTGACTGCCGACCGCATCTGAGGCGATTGGCTCGCAGTTACTGCTCCTGAAACACGGTCCACTGCCGCTCGTCGGTTTCGGCGTCGGCTATCGCCTCGACCTTCTCACGTTGCAGGTCGTCCAGCTGCGCGGTCGCCAGCCGAACCCACGACAGGAACGCCCCGCGGAGCCGCTCACGCACTACTTCCGGCGGCTGTGGCGTGTAGACGTACACGTGCCCACCTGCCGGCCTGATTCGGCGGCGCTTCTCGACGACGCCGAACGCCGCGAGATGGTTGAGATGGCGTGCGACGACGCTCCGGTCGTAGCCGATCTGTTCGGCCAGTGCCGCCACGGTCAACTCACCGCCTTCCATCACGCAGAGACAGATGTCCAGCTCGGTCCCGGACATATCGAAGACCGTTTTGAGCAGCGTTTCCAGTGACGGCTCGCTGACCGCCGTCTCCTCTATCTCGGTCGCCGTCATCGGCTCGCTACAGCACTCCGGGCGATTGTCGCCGATGCCGATGCCGCCGCAGGTCTCACACTCGAACAGCTGTGGTCCGTCAGCGGGGGGTGTCATAGGACGGGCTACTCGCCCCGGCGGTAGAAGTTTCAGGTATGTTCAAGGTAACTACGGGCAGGTGCTCGCGGGTCGCGGTTTCTCGCCCGTCATATAGATGTTAGTCCAAAGGTCTAAGCCCTCCCGGGACGGAATATGATTCACTATGAGCACTGAAACAGAGGACGCCAACGACCTGCGCGAGCGAATCACGAACTTCCTGCGCCGCAACTTCCCCCAGATCCAGATGCACGGCGGAAGCGCGGCCATCGAGGAAATCGACCGCGAGGAAGGCAGCGTCACGATCCGCCTCGGCGGTGCCTGTTCCGGCTGTGGCATCTCGCCGATGACCATTCAGGCCATCAAGACGCGCATGACCAAGGAGATCCCGGAGATCAACGAGGTCACCGCCCGAACTGGGATGGAACAGCAGGAAGGCATGTCCGGCGGTAGCGGCGGCATGAGTCCGTCCTTCCCCGGTGAGTCCCGCGGCGGCGATGTCGGCGGCGACGAAGACGAAGGCCCCGAAGCGCCGTTCTGAGGCCAGTTCTCGATCTTTTTAGACTCGTGACCAGCAACGGGTGTCGGCGTGTCCGTGTGTGTCCCAGAGTCTGTGGCCACTCTCGCTAACCCCACAGCAGCGAGTCACACAGATTAAGACGACGGGGGCAGACGGCGGGGATATGGAGACGGTCGACACGGTCGTCTGGGCGCTGTGGGCGATGTTGCCGGCGTATATCCCGAACAACGCCGCGGTACTCGCCGGTGGCGGCAGACCGATAGACGGTGGCCGAACGTGGGGCGGACGGCGGGTGCTGGGCGACGGCAAGACCTGGCGCGGAACGCTCATCGGTACCGCCGCCGGGACGCTACTCGCGCTCGGACTGACACAGGCCGCGCCTAGCGTGAGCGCCGCACTCGGAACTGATATCCCGACGTTTTCGCTCCGTGCCGGACTCGGACTCGCCTTCGGTGCGATGCTCGGGGACATCGGCGCGTCCTTCCTTAAGCGCCGGACTGGCCGCGAGCGCGGGGCGGCGTTCCCCGGGCTGGACCAACTGGACTTTGTCGTCGGAGCGTTGCTCTGTGCGTTCGTGGCCGCACCGTCGTGGTTCACCGAGACGTTCACGCTCCCGGTGCTGGTCGTGGTTGTCGTCGCGACGCCGGTGCTACACGTCGTGACCAACGGTATCGCCTACCTGCTCGGCCTGAAAAACGAGCCGTGGTAACGCGGCTGGGACTCGCGGACTGCACCACAGAACTACGTGTACCCACCACAAAGCCGTACCCGATGGCCCTGACCAGTTCCCTCCCGGTCGTTAGACGTGCCCCGCCGGTCATTCGACGTGCGATGGCTGCCGGCGTGCTCTGTACGGCGGTCTTTCTGCCAGCCATGTACGTGCTCCTGCACGCGTACGTCGTCCTCACAATCAGCGTCGGTCCCGTCGACACGCTCAACAGACTGATCGATTTCGCCCTCGTCGCCGGCGGCGTGACGGCATTTGTTGGGGGATTCGTTTCACAGTGCGTGCTCGGAACTGTGTCCGCTGAGATGACTGCGTAGCGACATCGAATCGGCGAAGAAGTGCGTTTTTACGCGCTGACCGAGGAGTGTCGGGTATGACAACACGCGGGGAGACACTGCAACTGGCGACGCGGGGCTCTGACCTCGCGTTGCGTCAGGCGGCGACGGTTCGGGATTCGCTGAGCAGTCGCCGACTGTCGGTCGAACTCGTCGAGGTGGAGACGACGGGCGACCAGATACGGGACGAACTCATTCACCGACTGGGGAAAACCGGCGCGTTCGTGCGCAGCCTCGACGAGAAGGTGCTCGACGGCGAACTCGACGCGGCGGTTCACTCGATGAAGGACATGCCGACCGAACGGCCCGAGCGCCTCGTCGTCGCGGCGGTCCCCGAGCGGGCCGCCGCTGAGGACGTGCTGGTGACGCCCGACGGCCGCTCGCTCGAAGAACTGCCCGAGGGCGCGACCGTCGGTACGTCGAGCCTGCGACGCAAGGCGCAGTTGCTCGCCGAGCGCGACGACCTCACCGTGGAACCGCTCCGGGGCAACGTCGATACGCGCCTCGCGAAGCTGTTGGCCCCGTCGCTCCAGCAGGAACACCAGGAGCGACACGAGGCCGAACAGGAGCGGACCGACGACGCCGAGGACTCCGACACCGACGAATCCGACACTGACGAAGAAGAACACCCCTACGACCGCACGGTCGAAGAGTGGTTCGACGACCTCACCGAATTTGAACGGCGGGCAATGGAGCGGGACCCGGACGTAGAATACGACGCCATCGTGCTGGCAAAGGCGGGGCTCCACCGCGCCGGGCTCACGCGCTACGTCGGGATGTCCGACCTTGACCCCGACCAGTTCGTCCCGGCTCCGGGACAGGGCGCATTAGCGGTGACCGCTGTCGACGGCGACCTCGCGCTGGACATCAAAGACCGGCTGGACGACCCTCAGACGCGCGTCGAGACGACCGTTGAGCGGACGATTCTCGAAGAACTCGGCGGTGGCTGTGTCGCGCCCATCGGTGTCCACGCCCAGCTAGAGGGCGGCGTCGTCCACACGCGAGTTCGCGTCCTCTCACAGGACGGCACCGAGGAAGTCTCGGTCGGCCGTGACATCCCGGCTGAGTACCACATCGACGCGGCACAGGACCTCGCAGCGGAACTCGCCGAACAGGGTGCTGACGACCTCATTGCCGAGGCCAAGCGCGACTCGACGGACGCCGATGACGCCTCGGCGGCGCGGGAGGAAGACGAGGAATGACCGATACTGCACCCGGCAAAGTGTATCTGGTCGGCTCCGGTCCTGGCGACCCGGACCTGCTGACGGTCAAGGCGAAGCGCCTGCTGGAGGAGGCAGATGTGGTGCTGCACGACAAGCTCCCCGGCCCGGAAATCATCGGGATGATCCCCGAGGAGAAACGTGAGGACGTGGGCAAACGCGCCGGCGGCGAGTGGACGCCTCAGGAGTACACTAACGCCCGACTGGTCGAACTCGCTGAGGAGGGTAACACCGTCGTCCGGCTGAAAGGCGGCGACTCGATGGTGTTTGGCCGCGGTGGCGAGGAACTGGCTCATCTCGCGGAGAACGGAATTCCCGTCGAGATCGTTCCGGGAATTACGAGCGCTATCGCCGGCCCCGAAGCCGCCGGCATTCCGGTCACGCACCGCGATTACACGTCCTCGGTCTCCTTCGTCACCGGCCACGAGGACCCGACGAAGGACGAATCGGCCGTCGACTGGGAAGCGCTGGCCGCGACCGGCGGCACGCTCGTCGTCCTGATGGGTGTCGGCAAGCTGCCCCAGTACACAGAGGCCCTTCGCGAGGCCGGGATGGACCCTGAAACGCCCGTGGCGCTCGTCGAACGCGCGACCTGGCCGGACCAGCAGGTCGCCACCGGGACGCTCGACACCATCGTCTCCATCCGAGACGAGGCCGGTATCGAACCGCCCGCTATCACCGTCATCGGCGAGGTAGCCGGCGAGCGAGAGCGAGTGGTGGAGTTTCTGGAGGGGTACTAATGCGCGAGAAACCGCGCCTGCGCGTAGCTGCCTTCCGCCCCGACGACGAGCGTCTCGACGACGCGGTCGAACTGCTGGAATCGCTCGGTGCCGACCCGATTCCGGACCCGATGCTGGCCGTCGAACCGGCGACGGCCGACGATGCCGACGGTGATGAAGACGATAGGCCAGTCACGCCCCGTACTGACGCCGACTACGTCGTCCTGACGAGCAAGACTGGCGTCGAACTCGCCGCTGAAGCCGGCTGGGACGCCGGCGAGGCGACGATATGTGCCATCGGCGAGTCGACCGCCGAGGCGCTTCACGAGGCCGGCTACGGCGTCGACATCATCCCCGCCGAGTACTCTTCGACGGGACTCGTCGAAACGCTGTCCGGAGCGGTGGCCGGCACAAGAGTCGAAGTCGCCCGGTCGGACCATGGCTCCGCAGTGCTGACTGACGGGCTGGAGGACGCCGGTGCGTACGTCCATGAAACCGTGCTATACCGGCTGGTCCGTCCGGAAGGGTCGGGCGAGTCCGCGGAGCTGGCCGCAAGCGGGGACCTCGACGCGGCGCTGTTCACGTCCTCGCTCACGGTCGAACACTTCCTCGATGCGGCTGCGGACCTCGGTCTCCGCGAGGCTGCCATCGACGGACTGAACGAGGCAACTGTCGGCGCAATCGGCCAGCCGACGCGAGAGACGGCCGAGGACGCCGGCATCTCGGTCGATGTCGTCCCCGACCAGGCCGACTTCGAGGCGCTGGCCTGCGAGGCTGTCGAGGCGGCCGCTCCGACACACCACGAATAACGGCTCTGTATAGTTTCGACGCCTGCCCGAGCTATTCTGCGGCTTCTTCGACGGCCTCGCGCTCATCCATCTCTGCCCGTAGCGTCGCCAGCTCGTTCTCGACCGCCCGCTCGCTGGAGAGGCGGTCGAGTTCCTGGTCGATGGAGTCGCCATCGTCGAGTACGGATTCAAGCTGGCCGCTCGATTCGAGTTCCTCCAGCGCGGCCGCGCGCGCCTCCATCTGTTCCGTGCGCTCCGTCGCGCGCTCGATGGAGCGGTGCACGTCGGCCATCGTGTCGCCAGCGCCGGTAAACGCCTCCGAGACCCGCGCCGACGCTTCGGCGGCCTGATAGCGGGCTTTCATCGTCTCCTTTTTCGTCCGGAACTGCTCTATCTGGCTGCTGAGTTCGGCCCGCTTGCCGACCAGCCGGTCCTGTGTCCCCTGTAAGTCGTCTATCTGCCCCGTCAGCTCCGTTATCTGGCTGACGTTGACCTGCTTCTTCTCCAGTGCCCGGCGCGTGAGGTCGTCACGACCCTCCTGCAGGGCGGCTCGGGCCTGTGTGTCGTGTTTCTCGACGTTCGACCGCAACCGGGTTCGGTGTATCTCCAGCCGTTTCTTCTGAGTCGTCACGTCGGCGATACCGCGAGTCACGTCCTGCAGTTCGTCCCGCATCTGTTCGTAAGAGTAGTCAAGTTCCGCCGCCGGGTCCGAAGTCCGACTGAGCAGGGCGTTGAGCTTGGCGCGGATGGCGAACGCGAACCGTCGGAGCAGACTCATCGGGACTGCTCCGTTAGGCAGATAACTCGATTCGGCTCCGACTGTGGCTTGGTCGTAACAGCATTCATGTCACAGAGTAGGACTGATGCGGTTATAATAACAGGGTATTACTCAATTTAATACGGGGTTAATCGGCTAAAACGACGGAAATCCGTGACTATTCGACCTTACCGTCTGGCTACTTGATGAGGTGCCGGGAGCAACGAACACGTGAGGATGACACGAACCCTACTGCGCACGGCCGGGACGCTGGCGCTCGCACTGACACTCCTCACTGGAGCGGCCGCGGCCGTACCGACAGCGGACGGGGACGACACGGCGAACGCCGTCAGCCCGCCCGGCGGCTTCCCGGATCAGGTCCCTGACTTCGTGACGGCGATCATCGAAGCGATTCAGGAGTTCCTCGCCGGTGGGAGCGACGCTAGCCCTGGACCGACTGTGAGTGACGTGTCGGTCGAGGACGGTGGCTAACATGAACGGGAAGCTACTCGCTGTCGGTGGCGTCTTCGCACTCTTGCTAGCGGGTGTCGGCGGAGCGTTCGTCGCCGGTATCGGCCCGTTTCAGGCGGAAAGCAGCGGCGAGGCCATCTCGGAGTTCCCGACGGAAACAGCTGAAACCACCGAGAGCGACACCACAACAACCGATACTGGCGATACTGGGGATTCTGACGGCGGCGCGGCCAACACTCCGCCGTTCGCGTTCACCGTCGATTCTATCGAAGAGTGTGGACGGACCTGTCGTGACGTGACTTCCACGCTGACGAACCAGCAGAACAGCACGGCGGATGACATCACCGTCTACACACGGATTTACGCTGGGAACTCCACCGGTGGCGACGTGGTCTGGGAGGGCTCCGAGGACGTCGGGACACTCGAAGCGGACGGATCCTACACCACGACCCGGCGCGTCGATCTGGCGTTCAGTGACGCCTACGCTATCGAACAGGCGGACGGCTGGATAACCATCCGGACAACTGTCGAGACAGCCGACCAGACCGTCACACTCAGCGACCAGCGGAAGGTCGCCTGACCGGGCAGGCCGCTCTACTACGAATGCCCGCGCGTCTGAACGTTTTTATGCCGGAGCGCACCTATCCCCGGTACGATGACTACGACCGGCCCCGTTCCAGCGCTCGCCGACCGCGCGGCCGCCTGCGCCGACCGACTCCGAGCGGCCGACCGCGTGTTGCTGGCCTCCCACATCGACGCCGACGGGCTGACCAGCGCCGCCATCGCCACCGCGGCGCTGTCACGGGCCGGCATCCCCGTTGAAACCGTGTTCAAGAAGCAACTCGACGCCGCCGAAATCGAGAGTATCGCGGCCCGTGAGTACGACACCGTGCTGTTCACGGATTTCGGGTCCGGCCAGCTAGACGTTATCTCCGAGCACGTCGCCGCCGGCGATTTCGAGGCAATCATTGCCGACCACCACCAGCCGTCGGACCCGGACGACTGCCACCCCGACGCGGTCGTCGACACCGACGGTTACGCCGACTTCGAGACGCATCTCAATCCGCTGCTGGAAGGCATCAACGGTGCGTCGGAGCTTTCGGGTGCAGGCGCGGCGTACGTCCTTGCCCGCGCACTCTCGACCGGAGAGACGGACAACCGAGACCTCGCCGCGCTGGCGGTCGTCGGCGCGGTCGGGGACATGCAGGCCGTCGGTGGCGAACTCGTCGGAGCCAACGCCGGTCTCGTCGAGGAGGGAATCGCCGCCGATGTGCTTCAAGAAGGGACTGATCTATCGCTGTACGGCAAACAGACCCGGCCGCTGCCGAAACTGCTCGAGTACGCCACGGAAGTCCCGATACCAGGCATCTCGAACGACCAGGCCGGCGCGACGCGGTTCCTCGAAGGCCTTGGGCTGGATCTCAAATCCGATGATGACTGGCGCACGTGGGCCGACCTCTCCGACGACGAGCGTCAGACCGTCGCCAGCGGGCTGGTCCAGCGTGCCGTTGAGCGCGGCGTCCCGGCGGACAAGATAGAGACGCTCATCGGCACGACCTACACGCTGACCGCGGAACCGCGCGGAACGGAACTCCGGGACGCAAGCGAGTTCTCGACGCTTTTGAACGCCACCGCCCGCTACGAGCGAGCGGATGTGGGGCTGGCAGTGTGTCTCGGCGAGCGTGACGCGCCGCTTGAGCGGGCGCGGACGCTACTGTCGAACCACCGGCGGAACCTCTCGGAAGGCCTCACACTCGTCAAGGAGCGCGGCGTCACGCCAGCGGGGACCGTCCAGTGGTTCGACGCCGGAGACGCCATCCGCGAGACCATCGTCGGCATCGTCGCCGGGATGGCGCTGGGAACCGACGGCGTCGATTCGGACAAGCCTATCATCGCATTCGCCAGCACCGACGAGGACGAGACGAAAGTGTCCTCGCGGGCGACCGGCCCACTGGTCGGCCGGGGCGTCGACCTGTCGGTCGTGATGCGTGATGCCGCCCAGTCCGTCGGCGGCGACGGCGGCGGGCACGACATCGCGGCGGGTGCGACTATCCCGGCTGGGGAGGAGTCGGCGTTTATCGAAGCGGCTGACGAGATTATCAGCGACCAACTGTCGTAGCGGAGACATCCCGGGCCGCGCGACGGCGCAACGTCCGACACCCACCGCCAGTATCAGCAATAAAAGCTATACGTCCGCTTCTCCGAACACCCCACGATGGACTCTCGGGGCCTGTTCGATATCGCACTCGTTGTCGTCGCTGGCCTGCTAGCCTACACTGAGACGTTCGGCTTCGCGAACCCGCGGACGACGCTACAAGAGATTCTCACAGCTATCGCCGGGCTGGACATCCGCGTCTTTCTCGTCTTGGGTGGCATCTTCGGCATCTGTTTCGTCGCGTACCTCACGATGTACCTCCCTCGGAAGGACGCACGCACGATACAACGCTGAACATCGGGCCATCTTTATCCCCAGCCCCGTACCGTTCTGGCAATGACAGAGTTCGATCCCGAGAAGTTCGAAGACAAGTACGCGAACTACTTCCCGGAACTGCAGAAGGCCTACAAGAACGCTTTCGAGCGGATGAACGACACGTACGACTCTGAACTGGTCCACGCGATCGACCAGCAGATCCTCAACGAGTCGGAGCCGTTCTACGATGACGGCGATTTCAGTGTTGAGCTCCCTGAGAACGCGACAGAGCGGCTCTCTGCGGTTATTGTTGACGACGAGAAACTTGACGCCGTGCTCTCCGAATACGTCGACGAGATTGAACGCGAACTGCGCCGCGTGTTCGACATCGACGACTGACTGTCCTCGCCGCGGTTCGACGGTTTCTGGTTGCTGGTATACCCGAGAAAAAGGCGTGGTGACGCCCTACTCGTCGGACGTCATCGTCTCATTCGGTTCGGGAGCTGGGGTTGAATCGGGTTCGGACGGCAACGCGCCGCCACCGCCCACTCCGGTACCGGGGAGCGATCCGCCAGGCCCAGACTGGCCGGATTCCTGGGTTTGTGGCGCGTCTTCGGGTGATTTCTCGCCCGTAACGAGGAAGTCAAGCAGGTTCCCGACCAGTTGCTCGTTGTCGGCCCGGTAGAGGAACTCCTGCGTGAACACGTTCGTGTCACCGACAGTGACGACGTTCCCCGAGCGGGCAACGACGCCGTACGTGTCCTGTCGCCGGGTCTTCGAGAGCGTGGTCTGTTCCGTCGTCGTGAGGGCGGTGTCGCCGCCCTGGACGGGGATCGCGGCGTAGAAGACTGTTCGGTCGACGCCCGCTGTGAGTTCCGTATCTCCTGTTGGCGTGGCGTAGACGTTCTGGTAGTTGGTGTCGTACTCGTGCATATTGTACAGGTAGCCGTTCCCGTACGAGAGGCCGTACTGGCTCGCCAGTGGGGCCATCGGCATGGTCACGCTATCCGACCGAATCGGGCCGAAAAGCCCCAGTCCGGCGGGACTCGCCTGTGACGGCTCGTTCAGCAAGAGCACGCGACCGCCTGCATCGCTGAACGCTGAGAGGCCGTTCAGTTCGCTCTCGGTGTAGCGCTGTTCTGCGCCGAGAACGACGAGGGCGTCAGCCGAACGGAGTGACTCGTTGAGCGGGCTCCCACTCTGTCGCTCACCGACGTGGTAGCGCACCGTCGCTCCGTTCTCGGTCAGGGTTGAGACGAGCGGCGTGAGCGCTTCGCGGTCGATATCGCCGGCGTGAGCGACGTCGACAACGACGACCTTCCCGGACGCGTCGGCCGACATCGAGAGGTCACCGCTCTCGTCCGCCGGAGTTGCGACGCCCTCGCCGCTGTTGAACGACGGGGCGTTCACCTGATTTACATCGGGAGCCGATTGTGCACCGCCACCGATCGCGACGGTGCCGACAATCACCGACAGGACGAGTATCCCAACGAAAAACCCTGCTCGGATGACTGGACTCGAACGTGAACTATCGGCTGCCATTTCAGGCACCTCCCTGTGCGGTGCTGTTGTAGATGACCCGTTGATTCTCCGGCGTGCCGTATATCATGAGGAAGTGGACTGTGTCGACGCCCTGGTACGTGTACGGTGCGCCTTCGGCAGCGACAGTCGCGTTCCCACTGGCTCCACTTCCGCCACTGAGGAGGAATATCCCCTGTGGGTCCGCGGGGTTGTGGTATACGACCTGATACTCCGAGAGACCGGCCTCTTCGGCCGCGCCGGCTATCGCGGCTTCGAGTCCACCGATTTCATCCGCATAGCCGGTCTGGACTGCGCGACCGCCCTGATAGGCCGACGCTTCAGCGACAGTCTCGCGGGAGACGTTGAGCCTGTCACCGCGTTCAGTCATGACCGCACCGACGAAGGCTCGCTTCATCGATTCGAGGCTCGCGTAGTACTGGTCACGCGTCATCCCTCGATGGGCCTTGTCGGGCCCAGTGGTTGCGGATGCACTCAGGCCATCGCTCGGCGCGGTTCCGATGACGCCGACGTGCCCAACGAGGCTGGCCGGCGTCACGTAGATGCGGTCGCTCGGGACCGCGGTGTAGTACGCACCGGAGGCGGCGTACTGGTCGACGCTCGTGTACACCGGCTTCTCCGCCGAGAGCCGCTTGACGGCCAGATACATCGACTCACTGGAGGCGGCGCTCCCACCGGGGCTTGATATCCGGAGGACGACCGCTTCGACTGACTCGTTGCTGCGGAGTTCGCGGAGCTCCTGTACCGTGTCCTGTGCGCTAGAACCGGAAATCGTTTCGTCGATGTTCACTACAGCGACGTACTGTTCGTCACCCTCGGCAACCGACGCCGCATACGGTACGACGGCGGCACCAATGAGAATGGCAATAACCGCAAGTACCGTGTACGACTGGAGGGCAACTGCGACCCGTCTATCGATTGGGTTGTTCATGCGACAACATAGATTCGCTGTCACGTTGGACTAATAAAAGCATACCCTGAACTGCTGGCCCAGAAGTCGCCGTCCCGGAACGACATGAGAAGTTTCCTTACTATCGACCTGCAATCGATATCTATGGACCAACGCAAGCCGCCAGCCACGGAAGAGGGCTGGTACGCGCTGCACGATTGCCGGAGTATCGACTGGGACGCTTGGCGCGACGCTCCCCAGCGAGTCCGCGATCGTGCGCTCTCGGAGGGGATCGGCTTCCTCGACGCCTACGAAGCCGTCGAAGACGCCGAGGAGGGGCAGACGGCGGTGTACACCGTCATGGGCCACAAGGCCGACATCATGATCCTCCACCTGCGGCCGACGATGGGCGACCTCGACGCGGCCGAACGCCATTTCGAGCAGACGGAGTTCGCCGCCTTCACCGAGCAGGAGTTCTCCTACGTCTCCGTGACGGAGGCCTCGGGCTACACCGAGAAGTCCCGCGAGTACTTCGAGGGCGAGGTGGACGACGACTCCGGGCTGGCCCAGTACATTCAGGCCCGGCTCCATCCTGACGTGCCGGACGAGGAGTTCGTCTGCTTCTACCCGATGAGCAAGCGCCGCCAGCCCGACCAGAACTGGTACGACACCTCCTTCGAGGAGCGGGCAGCCCACATCAAACGGCACGGCGACATCGGCCGTGGCTACGGGAGCGAGGTGAGCCAGATGATTGCTGGCTCCATCGGCTTTGACGACTGGGAGTGGGGCATCACGCTCTGGAGCGACGATATGCGCCACATCAAGGAGCTGCTGACGGAGATGCGCTTTGACCCCTCGACCTCGCAGTTCGCCGAGTTTGGCCCCTTCTATGTCGGCCGGAAGTTCGACCCGTCCGAGCTGCCGGCCGTGCTGGCCGGCCAGCGGGTGCCGACCGACGACGCGTCGGTTCCGGAGACACCGGCGGACGTCGCGGAACATGAGCACGCGCCGGCCGATGCCGGTGCGAGTCACAGCCACGCCGAAGAGCCCACAGCGAGCGACGCACAGGCTGGGGCACACGCCGGCGGTGACACCGGCAGCCACGGCGGGACCCATCCCGGAAGCGCCAGCGAGGGCGACCATCCACATTCCGAGGAGTCGTCCGACGAGGACGACTCGGGGTCGTCGAGTAGCTCAGGCGGCCGGCCGGATGTTTCAGCTGACTTCGAAGAGATAGACGACGCCGCACAGCGGCTCGGTCGGCTGGGGCTGCACGAGGGCGACGCGTACGACGCCGGGGACTACGCGCTGGTGTTCCACTCCTCTGCCGATGCGGAGGATATCGTTGACGATGTGTCCGACCTCGAAAGCAACTTCGACCACTACGACCGCCACGTCCGGACGGCCGTGCGTGCCGACAGTGGTCAGACCTACGTCGTCAGCATCTGGACGGCGAAAGACGCCGCCGAGACGGCAGCCGGGTTCCTGAAGGATATCGACGGTGTCGAGGAACAGCTCGGCGGCTCCCTTGGTGAGGGTGCCGAGGGCAGCGAGACTGCGGACGACGGCGACGCCCAGACCGCTGAATCGTCTCAATCCATCCGCGAGACGCTCGAATCAGCGGGCGTCTACGCCGGGCAACCGCACGGCGAGGACGTGTACGCACTGGTCGTGTACTCCGAAGCCGACGCGGAAACGCTCGACGAGGAAGTCACGGACCTCCGGAGCGCGTTCGATCGCTACGACACCCACGTCCAGACGACGGTGTACGGCGACACCGACGGCGATGTCGCGGCCGTTGCATCGCTGTGGGACACCGAGGACGCCGCCCAGACCGCCAGCGACTATCTCACTGACCTCCCCGGCGTCGTCGGCCGTCACGGCGAGGGCGACGGGTTCGGGACGATGGGGATGTTCTACACGGTCAAGCCCGAGTACCACGACGACTTCGTCGAGAAGTTCGATACTGTCGGTGGTCTGCTCAAAGAGATGGACGGCCACCGCGAGACCTCGCTGCTGTTCAACCACGACGACGAGAATGATATGTTCATTGCGAGCCAGTGGGACTCACAGGAGGACGCGATGGCCTTCTTCCGCTCCGATGACTTCTCGGAGACGGTCGACTGGGGTCGGGACGTGCTGGCCGACCGCCCGCGGCACGTGTTCCTGGCCTGACGAACGGCCACCAGTCAGCCTACTTCTCCGCTATCGACCGGCGACGAGCCGCAGCCGTCGGTAGTCTGCGACCCAGGTGTCACCGTCGAAAAGCGTCGGGCGGAGCCGGTCCTCGACAGCCGACAGCACTGCCGCTTGCTCGCTATCGTCGACACCAGCGAAGAACTCATCACCGAACATCTCAATCCAGTTCTGGAGCCCGTCTTCACCGCCGTCCAGCGGCGTCGGTCGGTCGAATAGCCGTGAGAACTGCAGTTCGAGCCCGTGCGCTTCGACTCGCGGCGCGTACTCGCCGATACTCGGGAAGTACCAGGGATGACTGGCGTCGTAGCCCCGTGCATCCAGTTCGGCGATGAGTGCGTTGGTTATCGCGGCCACGTTACCGTGTCCGCCGAACTCCGCGACGAACCGTCCGCTCTCGGCCAGCGCGTCGGCAACCGTCGACAGGACCGAGTCGTGGTCGTCACCGGGAATCCAGTGTAGCGCTGCGTTCGAAAATACCGCGTCGAACAGCCTGCCGGCGGTATAGGACCGCACGTCCGCCTGCTCGAACGTGAGGGTCGGATAAGCGTCTCTGGCCTGTGCGACCATCTCCGCCGACGCGTCGATGCCGACCACCTCGGCACCGCTGTCTGCGATTTCCGCCGTCAGATGGCCGGTGCCACAGCCGACATCCAGTACCCGCTCGCCGGGGTGGGGGTCCAGCAGGTCGACGACCGACTGACCGTGCTCGTGGACGAACCCGTGGCGGTCGTCGTAGTCGTCGGGGTCCCAGTCGTTGCCTGGCATGGCCTGTGCTATCCCGAGATAGAGTCAAAAGAATACCGACGGTGGTTCTGCCCGCGTTAGTCGTCGTCTTCGGTCACCGTTCGGTCGATGTCTTTCTCACCGAAGAAGATGTCCGCTCCGTCCTGGGCCACCTTCTCGGCAAGAACAGCACACTTGACGCGCATCGGCGAGATGTCGACGCCGAGCATCTCTGTGATATCGTCGCGGTCCATCGCTTTCAGGTCTTCGACCGCCATCCCAGCTAGCTCCTGTGAGAGCATCGACGCGGAGGCCTGTGAGATGGCACAGCCATCGCCCTGGAAGGCCACCTGCTCGATGGTTTCCTCGTCTTCGTCGAGGACGACATCCATCCGTATTTCATCGCCGCACATCGGGTTCTCACCGATGTGGGTAAACGTTGGGTCCTCGATTTCCCCGTAATTCCGCGGGTTCTTGTAGTGATCGAGGATCTGCTGCCGGTACATATCCGAGCCACCGATACCCATAATTAAACTATGATACGGCTGTCAGTCGGAAAAACGTTCCGAGGTATCGATTCGCACGTCTGCTGTCCCGCGAGCGGAAGCGCCCTGGCTGCCTGAGCGGTCCGGCAGGCTCCCCGCCGCCAGTAGGTAATATTTACTGCCACCGTCCGTTCTGTCAGCCCGTGGGAGAGAACAACGCTCCGTCTCCGACTGACCATGCTGTTCGACCCGTGGGGTTCGTCAGCGACGAACCGGTGGTTCGCCAGATCGGCAACCGGGCGCTGTATCTCGGTAACAAACACGCGGCACGGCCCGAGGCACACGACCGGTCCTTCGAACACGTGCTTTCGGCGACAAGCGAGGCCTACCCCCTCACGACCGCCCACCACCCGCTTATCGACGGTGCAGGCAACGAATGGACGGCGTTCGAGGCAGCCGTCGATACCGCCCGGCGCTTCGTCCGAGCGGACAGCCCGGCGCTGATTCACTGCAAAGCCGGCGTCTCCCGGAGTGCAACGCTGATTGCGACAGCTATCGCTGCCGAAGAGAACCGGCCGCTTTCCGACGCGCTGGCGGCTGTCCGGGCAGCCCGACCGATTGCGACCCCGAACCCGGCGCTGTATAAGCTAGCCGTCATTTATCTCGCTGCAGACGAGTCCCACTAATCAATGCCCAGTGGACCTACTCTGTGACGGCGTTCTCGTCTTTCCTGACGACTTCGTCTCGGACCCGGTCGACCCACAACGCAATCGGCCAGTCTTCTGTCTGGTACGGTTCAGCGCCTTCGAGCAATTCGAGGCGTCCGACAGAGTCCGGCGGCATTGTGACCAGTCCCTCGTGACCGGTTTCACCCACTGCCTCGATCTTGTGTCGGGCCCCACCAGGTAGATAGACGAACTCGCGTGGTTCAGCCCGGAGCACCTGCTCGCTTCCGTCTTCGCGTTTCAGCGTGTATCTGGCGGCCCCATCGAGACACAGACACACCTCGTCGAAACTGGGCGCGTGAGTGTGCCAGTCGATGACCGCGCCAGGGTCCATCTCGAAGTACAGCAACTTGAATTCGTTCGTGGTACACACCGGATACGTCCGGATGTCGTCCCCGCCTTGTTCGAAGTGGCTGGCGTCGTCGAGCGACACCTTGTACATCGTCTGCTCGGGTAGGTGCGTATGATCGAGCGATGCTGGCGTCAGCGGCCGCTCCGTTTCATCGGTATCAGTCATCGTCCCGACAAAAGTCATCGGCGGAGTGTCATATAGCTGCCGTGCACATCGGCGCTAGATTACAACTGAAAATACCACCTGTTGCATCCCATATAGAGACTGAGCGTGCGATTACGCGAACAACTGCCGCGCGTCGTCGATAGCACTGACCAGTTTGTCCACCTCTTCCCGCGTGTTGTAGATGTAGAACGAGGCTCGCGCGGACGCTGGGACGCCCATCTTGTCGTGGAGGGGCTGTGTGCAGTGGTCGCCGGCGCGGATGGCGACGGCGGAGTCGTTGAGGATCGACGAGAGGTCGTGGGCGTGGACCGAATCGAGGTTGAACGAGACGAGGCCACCGCGCTCCGTTCCCGCCGACGGACCGTACGTCTCCACGTCGCCCTCTTCACGGAGCTGTTCCAGCGCGTACTGGGCGAGCTGTTCCTCGTGGCGCTGAATCCGTTCCATGCCGATATCGTCGAGGTAGTCACAGGCCTCGGCCAGCGCGATGCCCTGCGCGATGACTGGGGTGCCGGCCTCGAACTTCCACGGGAGATCGTTCCAGGACGCGTCCTCGAAGGTGACTTTCTTGATCATCTCGCCGCCGTAGAGGTACGGCTCCATCTCCTCGAGAATATGTTTCTTGCCGTAGAGGACGCCGATGCCGGTCGGACCGGCCATCTTGTGTCCTGAGAAGGCCAGGAAGTCGGCGTCGATGGCTTCCACGTCGACCGGGCGGTTCGGGACCGACTGCGCGCCGTCGACGAAGATATACGAACCGTGGTCGTGGGCGATATCTGCCAGTTCCGAGACGGGGTTGACTGTGCCGAGCGTGTTCGAGACGTGGACGACACTGACCATCGCGGTGTCGTCGGTGATAATCTCGCGGGCGTGGTCCATGTCGAGCGTCCCATCCTCGTCGACGCTGATGTATCGACAGGTCGCACCGGTCTTCTTGGCGATTTGCTGCCACGTCACGAGTGAGGCGTGGTGTTCCATCTCTGTGAGAACGACCTCGTCTTCGGGCCCGAGTTCGTTCAGGCCCCAGGCGTAGGCGACGAGGTTCTCGCTCTCAGTGGTGTTCTTGGTGAACACGATTTCCTCGCGCTCGCCGGAGGCACCGATGAACTCAGCGACGCGGTCGTGGGCGTCCTCGTAGGCGACGCTGGCCTCCTGACTGAGCTGGTGGAGGCCGCGGTGGACGTTGGCGTTGGTCGTTCGGTAGTAATCGGCGATGGTCTCGACGACCGGCTCGGGCGTCTGCGTAGTGGCCGCGTTGTCGAGATACACCACTTGCTCGCCGCCGAACTCGCGCTGGAGGATGGGGAAATCCTCGCGGATACGCTCCACGTCAAGTACTTCAGATTTAGCGTGTCCCATTAGTTCTGTTCAGGGGCTCAACAGGCAACATTCCTTCGGTCGCAGGTATTAGGGAACGGTCCGGGGAGAACGCGGCTAGTCCACACGACAGCCTGCAGACGGACTGGTGAACAAGAGTTCGCTCCACCGTACAGGGGCCGTGTGGATGCGTCGTGGCGTCCCGGCACGTGGACTGGCCGGGGTAGTATTTTTCTCGGCGGAACAGCTGACTGGATTGTCTGCGTTTACTCTACGTTTCCGCGCCCGACAGTGTAGACACGATGGTTGGTTTCAGACAGCGTCAGTGTGTCCCGCCCGGCGATGACGACTGAGCCCGCTGGTCGGCCCATCGAGCTCCAGTCCAGTGCCTCGAATTCGTCGTGCGGTGTAACCATGATGATAGCGTCGTAGTCCCGCTCTGTCGCCTGTTCAAGCGGTAGCTGATCGAGGTCGAACTCGGCGGTATCGTCAAGAAGGGGGTCAATCCCATCAACATCGGCCCCAGCCGCCGACAGCCGCTCTGCGATTGGCCGGGCTGGCGATGTCTGTGTTTCTTCGACACCGGGCCGATAGGTCAGCCCAAGCACAAGGACGCTGGCCGCGGCCAGTTCGACGCTGTCGGCGGCCAGTTCCTCGCGGAGTTTCTGGACGGTAAACACCGGCATCGAATCGTTGACCTCGCGTGCGGTCTCAAGCAACGGCGTCTCAGTGTCAAACGGTTGGATGAGGAAGTGGGGGTAGACTGGGATACAGTGGCCACCAACCCCTGGTCCGGGATCATGGATGTCACAGAACGGTTGTGTGTTGGCAGCCTCGATTGCTGCCCGAACATCGACGCCGAGCTCGTCGGTGAATGTCGCTAGCTCGTTTGCCAGCGCGATGTTGACATCACGGTATAACCCCTCAAACAGCTTGACGCATTCGGCAGTGGTTGCGTCGGCGACAGTGATAACACCGCTGTCATTGATACTCGCATAGATACACTCGGCTAGTCGGGTACTTTCATCGTCGACACCCCCAACGATCTTCGGGTACGCGCCGCGGATGTCCTGGATAGCGCGTCCACTCGCGGTTCGCTCGGGACAGAATGCGACACCGAACGCATCGGTGTCTAACCCGGATGCTGCAGCCACGCTGGGCTGGACGCGGTCAGCAGTTGTCCGTGGTGGAACAGTACACTCTATGATGATGAGATCGCCGGGTTCGATACCCTCCGCAAGCCCATCGATTGCAGCGTCAAGCATCGAAAGGTCGGGCTCAGACGTGTCCGTAAGTGGCGTCGGGACGATGACAACGTGAACGGTCGCTGCAGCCGCTGCAGCGGCCGGGTCAGACGTTGCGCAGAGGTCCCCGGCGGCGACACAGTCTGCCACCAAATCGGGCAGGCCCGGTTCGCGCTGGACGTGGCAGTTACCAGTATTAACACTTTCAACGACTGCCGGATCAATATCGACACCGATGACAGCACCACAGACATCAGCAAACACACCAGCTAGGGGGAGCCCCATCTTGCCGAGTCCGTACACTGCGACCGTAATCTCACCGTTTTCAAACGCGGCTTGAACCCGTTCAGAAGTGGCGTTGTTCCCGTAAACGCCACCTACTGACTCAGTCTGTCTGTGCATTGGTGATAAACTCTCCTTCCGAAGGTCCCGCGTCGAATGCTTTTCGATCAATAGTCTGTGCTAACTCGACGGCTCTGATTCCGGCCTCACCGTTGACACGGGGTTGGCTGTTCGTCTGTACAGCATTGAGGAAGGACTCAAGTTCGCGCTTGAGTGGTTCACCGGCCCGTACTGCTGGTTTCTCGACAATACTCTCATGACGGTACCGAACCTCGTTGTCCGTGGCAACGTACTCCGGAACTGACTGGCGATGGACTTCCAGCGACTGATCGATGAAGTCAGCGGTCACGTAACAGGAATCAGCGGTGATTTTGAACTGACGGATTTTCTTTTCCGTGACCCTGCTTGCCGTCAGCGAGCAAATAACACCGGAAGCGAACTCTAATGTGGCCGTCGCGTATCGGCCCTGCGCAGCGCCGCTGACCTGAATATCTGACACCGAGGATGGCAGGAGATGACAGACCAGATCAATGTCGTGTATCATGAGGTCAGTGACTGCCGAGTCCTCGACGGTGCGATCAACTGACGGCCCTAGCCGCTTGGCCGAAACAGAAATAACATCAATATCTGCGAGGACCTCCTCTAAGACCTCTGCCACAGGATTGAACCGCTCGATATGACCTACCTGAAGAGTCACGCCCGCGGCATCCGCACCCTCGATGAGGTCACGTCCGGTCGTGGTCTCCGTAACGAACGGCTTTTCAATCAACATCCCAGTACCAGCTTCAATACACTGTCGAGCAACCTCAGCGTGGTACCGCGTTGGGACGGCGATTGAAACCGCATCGGCTTGCCTACACAGTTCCGCACTGTCGCAAGCTCGGACCCCATTTTCGTCAGCGATCTGCCTTGCTCGGTCTGCGTTGGCGTCAGCAACGCCGATCAGCGTCGCCCCGGAGAGCTCATTATACACACGAGCGTGGTGCCGACCCATTGCTCCGACGCCAATAACACCGACATCGAGCGTCTCATCCATACGTCTGGACCACCTCCGCCACTCGCCTGATCTCACGTTGCTCCAGCGCCGGATGAATCGGCAGGGAGCATACTTCCGCAGCCGCTCGCTTCGCTTCGGGTGTGTCGGCAGTAACACCGCTGTATGCTTCCTGTTCGTTGATCGGTGTCGGGTAATAAATACCGTATCCGATATCGTGGGCGGTGAGATGGTCGATTAACCCCTCCCGATCCTGACAGCGGACCGTGTACTGATTGTACGCGTGCTGTCGGCCGGACGGCTCGACTGGTGTGGTCAGGTTAGTTTCCGAGAGTGCATCCGTCAGTATCGTCGCGTGTTCACGCCGCGTCGCGACGTATTCCCGAAGACAGTCTAGTTGTGCAAGGCCGATGGCGGCAGCGATACTCGTCATCCGGAAATTATGCCCAACCTCCGTGTAGCCGTCGTCGCCACGACCGTGGTTGACGAACCGTTCGGTCCGGGCCGCGACCGCGGGGTCATCGGTGACAACCATCCCACCCTCGCCAGTAGTCATGTTCTTTGTTGGATAAAAGGAGAAACACGCCACATCGCCGAGACTACCGACCGGCTCACCGTTGACGGCCGCTCCATGGGCCTGTGCCGCGTCCTCCACCAGTGGTATGTCATGTTCGTCAGCGATCCTGCGCAACCTGGTCATGTCGGCAGGCAACCCGTAGAGATGGACAGCGATGATAGCGTCGACGGCCCCACTGTGGGCCGCAATAGTCTGCTCAACACTATCAGGGTCCAGTGTGTACGTTGCTGGATCGATGTCGGCAAACACCGGGTCCGCGCCGGCGAGGCGAACTGCGTTCGCGCTCGCAATGAACGAGAACGGCGTCGTCAGGACACGATCGCCACTTCCAATGCCAAGCCCCTCCAGCGCGGCGTGGAGGGCTGTCGTCCCGTTGGCGGTAGCAACGGCATGCGAACCCTCACAGTGCGTGGCGAATTCGGTTTCGAACTTTCGCACCTGTGGGCCATCTGCCAGTTGCCCGCTATCGAGCACTGATTGCACCCGCTCGCGCTCCGCATCCCCAATGTCGGGTGTGGCGAGGTCAATCATTGCTCTATCCTGTTTCGTGTCTCCAGTTCAGGCGGCAGTGGTTCGTAGGTGGCCGGGACGCCAACCGCCAGGCTATTCGCCGGAACATCTGTCGTGACGACTGCGCCCGCAGCAACAAAGCTGTGCTCGCCAACAGTCACATCGGGTAGTACTGTAGCGTTCGCTCCAACAGTGACGCCGTCCTCGATGGTTGGCCCCGACAGTCCACCCCCGTTGCGTACAGGGTACCGGTCGTTTGTCAGGACTGCATGTGGGCCGAGGAAGACGTTGTCCCCGATAGTCGTCTGTGATGGGACATATGCCCCCGTCTGCAGGCTGACATGAGAGCCAACGTCCGTCTTCCCATCAATAACGGCGTTTGTTCCAAGTACGACATCGTTGCTGATGGTTGTCTGCTCCCGAACCAGTGCGTTGTGTCCGGTGACAAACGATGCTCCAATGGCGACGTCACAGTAGATGACTGTCCCCGGCCGTACCGTTGCCCCTGTGCCGAGGACTGCCGGTGAGACATCGTCACTGTACTCGTACCCGACTGTCGCCTGTGGGGAAATAGTTGCGCTCTCACCCACTTCAGCACGCATAGAGTGCGATACCTCCACTCACCCCGCCGCTCGAAAACACGTTGTTCAAAAGGAAGGAAACCAGCATATTGCTGGCCGAGTACTGCTCTCCGTTCCACCAACAAGCCCTATTGTTAGAAGGCATATCCGAGCAGCCATTTTTACTATATAAACTTTATTATAAAGCATATATTTTAATAATACTATCATACTCGGCAGTAAGTTATTCTTTGCAACAAATACGTATATAGACACGCCCTGTAAAATCAGGAGTGCCGTGCAAACCACCGGTACAGTTGCAGTAGTGAATCGATACCGGCTCCGCTCCGCTCCATAGAGTAGAACCCGGTTAGCTCGGGCCCGAAATGCAGCTTATATCTGTTTAGACGAGGATCGCCTGCGCCCACCAGTTCATAGGCTGTTCGCCCTCGCTCAATCGCATCAGTAATCCCCCGCCAGATGAGCAACTCATTGACCGGAAGGTCGACATGGTCGGGGGGCTTGACGTTCCCAAGCCAGCCCGAAATCGTCTCCCCATCATCATAATAAATGTGTCCGCCGACGACCTCGCCATCCACTCGGAGGACGTAGGGACGGATTTGTCCCGGTTGCAGCGCTTCGTAGAGCCGTCCGGGAAACCCAGTGGGAACGGGGAACGGCTCGCCCTGCTCGTTGTATCGGCTTTCGACGCGGTGCATCACCGTCTCGGTCGCGTCGAGCCCTTCCTCAGTGATCGTGTACTCGGTCTCCGACTCCTGCCCGATACGGAGGCGTCGACGCGCCTCGCTGGTGAACCGGTCTCGAACGGCCTCCTTTCCACCAGAGAGGTCGGTGACATACGTATACTCCGGCTGCACTGTGCAGTCATTCCACTTGAACTGCCGGACATCATCAAGCTCGGTCGGTGTCCGCACCCGGAGGTACTTCGGGTCAATCGTGTTTTCGATGTACTCGAAGGCTGCATCGATGAACCCCTGCCGGCGTCGTTCACGCTTGCGTTGCTTTGGGTCCCCTCGAACGACGAACGCTGGACCAAGTCGGGGAATCCAGAGGTTCGGTGGTGGCGAAAAAACAGCACTGAACGGCCCCTTCCGAAGCTCAAAGATCGGAAGGACGCCGATCGGCTCCTGTCCCTTGAACCCCATCAGTCGATGGAGTTCCGTCCCTGAGTCGGCTGCCAGTTGCTCTAGAGCCGCACACTGGTGAAAGGCAGTAGCGTGTGGCGAGTGTTCAAGCGCGCTATCCCACTCTTCATGTCGGTCTGTCCCGACACGCTCGATCTCGATACTCATTGTCGTGGTTGGGTTTCAGCTGTCATCTCAGTAGTTCTGCTCGCGATAGAGCCGACGTCCGAATTTGAACGCACGCCAGGCGACCGCCGAAAGCCCTCTGTCCCACTGGACGATTGGGCAGACCGCCGGTCCGTACTGTGATTTATACGTAAACAATCCGTCTCGGAAATCCGCACCCGTCGCGCCGAAGTCGTAGCTATCGAAGCCAGCGTCGATGGCCCACTGAATGGCTGCGCCATGGAGCTTCTCGGACGTTCCGTACTCGTAGGCTGATGTCTCCGGAACTGCCGAAAAGTAGTATCTGAGGGATGACTGCTCCTCGTCTACGATACAGATGTGCCGGCCGAGGGTATCGCCGTCGCGGCGAGCAGTAAACACCTCGATCCGGTCATCCATATGTTCGGCAAGCGCCTCAAAGAAGGCCATTGGAAAGCTGTCTGCCCCGATTCGCTGCATATTCTGAACGTAGTCGGCATGGACCGAGGCCAGCGTCGGGCCACCGAGGTCAGTACGTTCGACGGTGACTGCGTCGCTGTGTAGTTCCGTCCGTCGTGTCCGATCCATTCCAGACTTGATACGTTCCCAGCCGGGGGCAAGGTCAAGCACGAGCCGGCACGACGTGACTGTCGATTCGTACCCCTGACCGATGAGGTACTTGCTGTATCTGTTCTGGGCTGGGTTCCCGGTCCGTATTTTGTGTGAAAGCGCCTGTCGCGGCGCTGCCGTTGTGAGTGCTGACAGCATCGCATCGAGGGACGCCTCATGATCTGTGGCGATTACCGGACCGCCAGTACCGGGATGGAGTGACACCAGACGGTCAGTTGGCAACTGCGAAGCCGTCGCTTCCACAATCCGATTGGGGCCCGGTACATCCGCCGGATCGGGGGCTGCAACCGGTACCAGAACAGTTGGAAGCACGGCGATCGGGTTCGATCCTTTCGTCACGACCGCGTGATAGGCTGGACGGTCAAGCCCTGCTTCGACTGCCTGAAGCCACTCGTGCCGGTGGAACACCGTTCCGAGGTCCGACTGTGTGACGAGATTGTTCCACTGGTTCGCGTTGACGTCTGTAACCGTATTGTGGATCGTCGTCTCGTGGGCAGTCATGTACACCTCCGGTCGATAGCTGAGCGGTACACGGCAGTCAGACGCTCTGCCATTCGATTCAGACGTAACGGCTCAACAGCGGCCCGTCCGTCGACAGTCTCTGATGACTGGAGGGCCGCTGTAAGTGCCGTCGTGAGTTCTTCGTTGTCTGCACAGACTGCAGACCGAGAGACTCCATCGACCAGACTCGCGACGTCGCCGACATCCAGCGAGAGCACTGGTGTATTACACGCCAGCGCCTCTTTGACTGCGTTCGGTGACCCTTCATGGGTTGAGGTCAGTATGAGCGCATCTGCAGCGTTCATATATATCGGGACCTGTTCGTGGGCGACCCCATGGACGACCTCAAGCGATACCGGAGTGTCGAGTCGCTCATTAACCGCATCTACGACACGAACCGCCCGGGGGTGGTCCTTTTCGGCACGGTCGGGGTCGTAAGGAAACAGCACGTGATAGTTGCCGTCATCCCAGCCCACCGTCTCTCTAGCAGTCTCCTTCTGGACTGGCTCGAACTGCTCGAAATCGACGGAATGAGGGATCAAATGGCACGGTTCTCCAAGCGCGTCAGCCATGGTCGAGGACATCACGACGACTTCGTCGGCAAGCGTGGCACACTGGCGGCTCAGCCAGTCGTACTGGCCGAAAATGTCCGATCCCCATAACGACAGGACAACCGGACGAGCTGGCTGTGCCAGTGCCATCGGCGCAGTCAACCCATAGTTGGCGTGGACAAGGTCGTATTGCCATGGGAAGGCACCGAGCGATTTTATGTAGAACCTGAGATACGCCATCGGCGACCGGGTATCTTCGTCGCCACCGGGCACCTCCAGAACCGTACAGCTGACGCCGTGCCGCTCCAGCGCTTCGACCTGCTTGTGAAAAAACGGCCGCCGGGTTGTCACAAGCTGCAGAACGTTCATCGGGATTCAGTCCCCTTCGCGGCAGAAATGGCCGCCAGATCGCGATAGACATACTCAGTCACGTACTCCCACCTCTGTCCCCGGACTCTTCCGGTGATCAAGGACCACCCCGAGCGAAAAGACGATGACGCCAAACAGGTTTGCGAGCGCTGCGGCTGTAAATCCAGTGTCCTGTGTGAGCCCCAGTACGGCGGCGACCAGTCCGACGCAGATCGCACTGAAACCAGCCACATAACACAGTACGAGCGGGTAGATCCCCTTCCGGACGTATGCTCGGTCCAGCCGTGAGCAGAAGTTCCGAACCAACAGCCACGAGACCTTTGGGATGTACTCCCGATAACGAATACTCGATTCGGCTTCATCGTACTTCGCTGGCATCGGGACATCTGCAACCTGCATCTCACTGACGCTGAGTTCCACAAGCAGATCGTTGCAGTACCCGTAGTACTCGTACATCTCGTCAAGGTCGATCGCCAATAACGCCTGCCGTGAGATCGCTGTATACCCGTTCTGGGGGTCTGTTATCCCCCAGTAGCCCGAGGCGATTCTTGTCAAAGCTGTGAGGATCGCATTGCCGACAAGCCGGGCACGAGGCATCGCTTCACGATACGCGGGTCTATGGAGGCGGTTGCCCTTTGTGTAGTCCGCCTCGCCGTCGATGATCGGATCGAGAAATGAGTCGAGAATAGCTGGGTCCATCTGTCCATCACCGCCCATCACGGCAGTCACGTCAATGTGATCTTCCAACGCATGGCGGTACCCCGTTTTGATCGCGCCACCGACGCCGCGATTGGTTTCATGGCGTATCGGGCAGACTCGCTGGTCAAACCCACCATCTGTTTGTATGGTCTGCTCCGGGCTGGACGGGGCGTCTGCCCGGTCCAGCCTTGCGTGTGCCAGAATTTCTGTCCATGTGTCGTCCGTTGAGCAGTCGTCGATAGCGTAAATACGGTCGACGTACGCCGGAACTGTATCAATAACAGTCCCGACAAGTCCTGCTTCGTTGTAGGCTGGGACAACCACGCCAACAGTGTGTCCTCTATACATCCTCACCCATCAAGCTGAGACAGTCGACCGGCCCCACCAAGGCCCCGCTCGACCGCTTCGCACATATGTATAGTGTCATATCTATCTGCTAACTCCCACAGATAGTGTGGCGATGGCTGACTGTCAGTTAATTATAAGTTCATTATCCGCCGAAAGACGAGCTTACCAGTTCTGTTGTGGGGTCGAGCCGGCAGTCCGTTGTGCGACTGTCTCCATCGTTCGAACTGCGAGACCCGGGCCGCGCATTTGATCGATATATGACAACACTGATTCCATCCGCTTGATCCCCGCCTCGTTGATGAGATTGTTGGGATGGAGCCAGAGGTGGAAGATTCCATCACTACCGTTGACCTGATCAACCCCTCGCTGGACCATCTTGACAACGGGGTCCGCCCACAGTGTCTCCGTTATCTGTCGAGCCCACCCTTCGAAGCAAAACAGTAACAGTGACGCCGGGATCTCAACGAGCCCGTGGTCGTCGACACGGGGGTGGACAATGGGTGGAGTAATGCCCAGCGGCGAGCCGCTGACAGCCCGAACCAGTGGCGTCAACCGATTGTCGGTGTGCCAGCGCTGTGGCTGCTGCCCACGGTAACAATGAAACCCCGATCTTGCAAGCACATCACGGTGTGCAATCCGGTTACGTGGGAACACGAAACTGGATAGTTCAACCCCGTAACGGTCGGCGAGCCTGCGACATCGACGTAATTCGGCCGCCGCAACCGCTTTTGTGGCTCCGCTAGACTGGAAATTAATATGTGAAAAAGAATGACAGGCGATCTCGTGGTCTGCCGTCGCGTCGGCAACCGCGTCAATGAGGCCCGGTGCGCACCACATGTCTTCGTGCTCTGATGACCGCTCTCTGTCAAACCACGTCGCATCGAGTGGGTGGTCCGGGTGCCGACCATCACAGTCCTCTAGGAACAGGTGGCCAACGACCGCCCAAGTGGCAGGTACCTCATATTTTTCGAACAGGTCCAGCAACTCCATCCACATCTCTCGGGCGCGCGCGAGACGTCGGTCCGGCAACACCGGGAAATCGACAAACCCCCATGCCAGTTCGGCGTCCAGCGAAATGACGACGGTCCCCATCGATGCGGTGTCTTCAGAATCTAGGGTGTTAGTAACGTTCTCCTTAGCCTGTTTTTAGCGTCGAGGACACCCTACATTGCTGTCAGGAATGTTCTGTCCGTAGTGGTTGTTTCCGAAACGAAGGTTGGCGAACGATTCGACATGTGGCTGGATAACTGCCTCGTTTCCTCGACCCGCCGATGGCTGTTTTGGGTTGTAAAACCAGTTGTGGTGGATCTCACCGCGGTCTTCGGGGACGCCACGGATGCTGATGTGTGTGCCCGGCTCCTCAGGATGCCGGCCAACGTGACGGAGGGGCGTGAAGGTGTTATGATGGATCAACAGCGTCGTCCCACCGGGCTGGTGTGTCCCGACCTGATACGAGGGTGTTTCGGTGCCACCAAAGTGATTGTATCGGACTTCATATCCGGCCTGTCCGGTCCCACTCGCAACTGAATGTCGATTAAAGTCGAACCGATTGTACTCTATAAGCGTGTTGTCTCCGTCTAAACACTGGATACCGTAGCCCAGTCCGCCCATCGGATTATCATGGACGTGGCAATGATGGATATGTGTCGATGTTCGGAGTTTGAGTGCTGCGTGGTTGAATCCCCATAGCTCGGTGTTGTCGATTTCACAGCCTGTTCCCTCGACCGTGACGCCGCTGGATACCGGTGTACTGTACTCCCGATATCCGGTTTCGGGTCCACTGATCCGGAGTCCTGTCAATCGCACGTCTTCGCCCAGACCCATGAGGTGTTCATAATCGGTGACCCCGGTGGAGATCTGGCCACCTGACGCGCCGTCGATACCCCGGTTAGAAGCGAGGGTTACTCCCGCAGGCACAGTTAGCCGGTCAGTGCCGGTAACTGGCGAGGCATCAATGGTAGCGTCGCCAGCAATGTAGACAATGTCGCCGCGGCCGGCAGCATCCAGTGCAGTAAGCAACTCGGAGAGAGTCTCGACCACGTAGCTGGCGTCTGACTCAGGAACCGTGTTCGTATAACTGTCCCCGCCGCCGATCTCTGCAGCCGGCTCTGGAGACTGTTCAAACGGCGAGAGGTCGATCTGCTCCCCGTCAACGTATACTGCAGCGAATGTCTCAACGGGCCCGAAATCGACAATCTCACCCGAAAAGTAGTACTGGTCGCCGTAGCCGTTCCCAGTATATCCGTCAATAGTCCAGGTGTTGTCGTCGTTACGGACGATGCTGTCATTGTCATCGGCGACATCTTCCGTATCACCAGTGCACGGAATCGGCTCACCTGTCGTCGTCAGTTCGTAGTCAAGTTCAGAAGGGTCTTCGGTGGTCTGTATCTCAACGAAATGGTCAGCAGGCGCAACTAGCTCCGAGACTGTAATCACCTCTCCGTTCAGCCGGATTTCGTAGTTTCCACTGGCACTAAAATCGGTAACGACACCGTTAATCTCGTAGCTATCGCCGAACCCATTGCCCGTCTGTCCAATTGCAGTCCATGTCTCGTCGTCGTTTCGTTCGACGCTGTCGTTGGCCTCTGCGGCGTTCTTGCCGTTATTCACCGGGACGATCTCGCCTGTTGTTGTGAACTCGTAGTCCACGTCAAGGGAACCAGTCTCGCTTTGCTGGTCCGTTGAAATGATTTCGAGATTGCGAGAAGATGGTATCCCAAGTGCTTTCGGGATCATCGGCAATGCACCTGCAGCGAGTACGCTTCCCAGTAGTTGTCTCCGTGTCAGTAGTGATCGTCCCTCTTTCGCAGAGTCCGCACATGAACTGGCCCCACGATAACTGTGGGGTAGTATATGTCTCTTTTCGACCATTCACGAGTACGTTACTAATAATGCAATAAAGCGTGATTACGGCTACCACATGTTTCTGGACCAGGTAACTACCAGCTACTGTTCAATTTATTGTCACAGTTTCACACAGTAAGCCGATCCTTCCGCACAGATGAATTTACGAGAGAAAGCGGCTCACCAGGAACCTGAATAGTTGAGTCGGTCACTAGGCATCTGTCTGCACTGGTGAACCTAATTCCGTCCCGCCCCGCTCCCGACTGCTTGATTACGCAGTCCCGCAGTACTGTTCTGTCTCGATCGGCGATAACAACGGCAGTACCGCCGGCTGCATCGCCAGTCACACTAACGTTCTGGAGCGTAATTGGTGCCCCGGTGCCGCCACTGTCCCCACTGACGGCTCTGACCGCATTGTACTCGTCTTTGTCGACGTGGATTGTCGTGTTGCGCACGGTCGAAGAGCCGTGGTCGGGGTGATAGACGATGGCACCGAATCCGGGGCCTGCATCGCTAGTGATGGTGATGTCACAGTCGCTAACGAACTGTCCGGATTGGGCACGTAGCCTAATTCCTCGGACGTTTAGCTTCTCCAATGACGGATGTGGTGGCACCGAATCGACGCGGACCGTGACTCCGTGAGCCGTTGATCCGGTTGATCCAAGCCGAACGTTTGCGATATTGTTATTCGCGTACAGACCGCCTTTGACGTGTACAACGCCGTCACGACCTGTATAATTCTGACTGCTCCGGCCCGGCGCGGAGGCGTAGAGCCCGTTATTGGGGAAGTTGGCGACAGTGCAGTTCTCAAACCGGAGCGTTCCCGCGTGGTCTTTGCCGACGAAGATACCAACGCCGTTTCCCCCTTGATGTCCACCGTCAGGGGCAGTGACATCCCTCACAACCCCTGTTGCATCCGGATCGCGCACGTCAAACCGGAACCCGACGTGTGGTGTCGTCCGGTCCTGATCCGGCAACTGACCACGGAGTCCAATGTCCTGAACCAGAAAGTCTCCATTGGCAATCACCCTGAGAGTGTTTCCGAATCCCGTTCGTGAAAAGTCAAATGCCAGCCCCTGTAAAAGGAGGTCCTCAACACCCTCGAATGCCATCAGTGACTGTTGCTCGCTGGCTGGTGTCGCCGGCTCAAACAACACCCGTGCCTCGGGCTTCGCTCGTAGACCGAAGTTACGAACCGGGCCAACGTTGAGGGAGCCGAGACGGTATGTGCCCTCGGGGAACTCAATGAGGGTATCATCATCGGTGTACCCCTTGAGGACGCTGTCGACCCGTTTCGACCCATCGGGGTCTGCGCCCGCTGCGATGGCGTTGATGACGGTCTCAAATCGCGACTGGGTCGTGACAGTCCCGGGATAGCTAATACCGACTGTCAAGGCCGTAGCGGCGGTCCCTTTAAGAAACCCCCGTCGCGTCCGCTGACCTCCAGTCATTGCCGCCTGTCGGTGTCTGGGACATTATATAATACGCACCTTACCGGCGTCAGGTCGGGTGGATATTGCTGACTTCCCGTGCGGGCACCGGGTTGTATACGCATAACTCCCCTTTACTTATCACCACGACCGGAGACGTTCGATGCAAATGATAGCAGGAATAACCACACGACGCACTCAACCCGCACCAGTGGGTCTGTAACTCCTGAACCGATGGCACAGCGTCGCTCTCTACTACTGATTCATCACCGTGATGTCAGGTCACCGTTCAGCGCGACCGTCCCGCACTATATCTCAACAAAGCTTGCAGCCGCGCACACTGTTCATGTCATCTGTAGCGCCGACAAAGACCACGATGCTGGGGATAGCGGTAACACATCAGTCGTATACCATCCACTCCGTACCGGTAACACCCGCCTCATTTCGACGATAGCGTTCTTTATCATTGCCACACTGTACGCGGCCGTACTCGGGGCTCGGCACCGATTCGACGCAACCTATGGCTTCCAGCGAACCCTCGTTCAGGCCTGGGTTGGCGCTATTGCCGGCGATTCGCGCTTTGTCGCTGGTCTTCAGGTGGTTCCGGTCCGACAGAAGCGTGACTTTGTCACGTCTAGACAGGCAGATATGTCGCCCGCAGAGCGTCTCTCCGTCATGATCTGGGCCGGGTACGCCGCCGCGGTCAAGGTGGTCTTGCAGCGGTGTGACCAGATAACCTGTCTGACCGAAGGGATCCGCAAGGTCACCGAACAGGAGTACGGGCTTGATCTCTCGTCGGCGGCAGTCATTGGGATGGGTGTTGATACTGAAACGTTCGAGCCAGCTGACGGGCGACAGACCAGTGACTCCTTCTCTAGACCACTGACTGTGACATACGTCGGCTCGCTTGGCGCTGCCAGGGGTCTCCCACATGTTATTGAGGCGCTTGCAGAGTGTAGTGTGGCGTTTGAGTTCCATATCGCGGGTGATGGCCAATCCGGTTACATTGATGCAATGCAGGCAAAGGCTGCGCAGCTGGGAGTGGCTGACCAGATCGTCTGGTACGGACGAGTGCCACACAGTGACGTCCCAGAGCTGTTGACCCGGACTGATGTGGCCATTTCTCCGCTAGAGGACATCGAGTCATATCGGATCAGCTTCCCGGCGAAACTTCTTGAGTACATGGCAGCCGGGACAGTCGTCATGGCAACGGATATTCCACCACACCAGCGACTGATTACAGACGGACACAATGGGATCTTGTACGATGGAACCGCAACAGGGCTTTGCTCGGCGATTGAGCAGTGTCTCAATGATCCGGCTCTCGCCAGTCAAACAGAGACCACGGCCAGAGAGACCGCCGAGGCGCATGACTGGGATACCGTTGTCAACAAACACGCCGCGGTGCTGTTCCCAACTGCTACGCCCAGCCAAGCGAGCGTATAGCCTGCCGTAACTGGATTCTGACACCGGAGTTAGCCAACAACAGCCCGCCGTAACTCAACACACCAACCCCGAGTCCAACACTGAGACGAAGCCAGCCGGGATCAAAGAGACGTATCACCAGTGCAACCGTACCAGCCATCAGTGCAGCCGCGACAGCGCTCCAGACGATTCGTGTACGGGGGAGCGGAATGCGGACGAACTGCCGCACGTAATAGATTGACACTACGGCCGCCGCCGCCGCGCTCAGAGTCGTTGCGACCGCTGCCCCACGGATATCGAAGACAGGAATGAGCGCAAGATTGAGTACAATGTTCGTACCGATGGCGACGACACTACCCCGGTAGCCCAGTTGCGGCGCATCCATTGCGTACAGCGCCGGGCCGACAACAAGCTGTACTGACCGGAGAATCTTCTCCAGCATAAACACGACCAGCACAGGATAGCCCGCAGCAGCCGCACTTCCGAAAATAGTTGTCAAAAGGTCGGGGCCAAGGACGACTGCGCCGGCGAACGCTGGAATGGTCGCATATAGCGATAGCTGAACCCAGGTACGGAAGGCGTCTTCAATGCGGTCAAACCGATTCCGTTCGTGCCATTTTGAAATCTGTGGGAATAACGATGTGCGGATAGCGTTAGTCAACAGCAGTGCGACCGCGGCAACCCGCCAGGCAATCTCGTAGACACCGACAAGCGATACCGGGACAAATAGACGGAGGATCGCCACGTCGATCCACTCGTAGACGATTCCGCTGACACTCCCAACGAACAGGTACCGCCCGAACCCGACGAGTGCACGCGCCCGGTCCAGCCGGGGCCAGCCAACGCTGACGTCGAGCCGAGCCATGGCTCCGAGCGTGGTCGCGAGGTCGCCGAGCACGAACCCGAGAACGAGGCCAGTTGAACCCATGCCATTTACCACGAAAACGGCACTCGTTGCAACCCAGGTCAGCTTTCCGAGTACTTTCACCGCTGCGTTCCGATCAACCTGTAGTTCCCCCGCGAGCAGGCGCAGCGCAAGCCCTCGACCCTGTCTGATGATGAGACCTGCAACCAGTATGGGTACAACGCCCGGGATGCCGACATACTGTTCCACATACGGGGCAAATACTGCCAGACCGACCAGCCACGGCAGCAGCAGCAGTGTCTTTACCGCGAGTGCTGATCCGAGAACTTCGCCCATCGGAGCAGTAGCAGAAAGCTGTTTTTCAACCGCCTTTGAGACGCCCAGATCAGCAGGGATATTGAGCATCCCAATGACTGCCTGAAAAAGAAAAAACGAGCCAATAGCTGCGGTACCCATGGCCCGAGTGAATCCGGCAACCGCCGCGAACTCAATAATCGCGAGTGCGATATTTCCGGAGAATAACTTCAGGACGGCCGTTCTAACTTCCATGTAGCAACACCAGTACCTCGTGGACTACGCCGGCATCCATTTGTTAGCGGGAGATTATTTAGCTATAGCATGGCGCGTAGCCATTGAAACAGATACATACCAATGGGACAGGTGGTGGGTGAGCCGGTTCACTCTCACTGCAGTCAACCCCCAGTACGGATAAGCTCGACCATGTGCTCCGTCACGTCACGTTGCTGTGCGAGGAGCCGTTCACGTTCGCGTTCCCAGCGCTCCTCGTCGTCATCAGCCAGCAGGGAGTCGGCCCGGTCGATAGCCGCTTTCCCATCCGCATACGAGTACAGCAGCTCCCGCCTTTCTAGTTCAAGGAAATTATGCATGTCATTATCGCCGACAACGGAATTTATTCGGACAGCTGGTGTTCCCAGCAGGGCAGCCTCAGTTGGCATCGTCTGTGAATCACCGACATAGAGGTCAGCAAAGTAGAGGAGATCGTGGACCAGATGCGGCGGGACAGTGAGCTGATACTGGTCGTACTCGGATGGTAATTCCCCTTCACAGGTAATATACACCTCTCCCTGATCGCAGAGTTGCTCAACAAGCTGTGACCTGGAAGCCGCGTCGAGCCCCTTTTCACCGATATCGTGGTACGCATCCCAGCCCGCCAGTCTGACCACGGTGTAGGTCGCATCTGGGTTGACACCGTGGGCTCGTAGACGCTCGGGATCCGGATTGAACCGGTCGGGGTGAAGGTACGCTAGCTCCTGAAATCCGACTGTGTGCGACCGTCCAAACGGAACGTGAAAATCCAGTCCCGGTGGTGAACAGATATCATCGACGAATGGGAGCGTGAGTCCGTGATACAGCAGTCGAACCGTCCGCGGGCGAAGAACTGTGTCCATGTACACAAGGTTCCGACAGCCCAGAGCAGTGGCGACGTGGACCGCTGGTGGGGCCAGCCGCGCGACGATTACCGAGGGATCAAACTCACGGGCCAAATTGTAGAGCCGCCGCTCTCGCTTGGCGAGCTCAGCCGTCAGCTCCACCAGCCCGTCGCTTTCAGTAGTAAGTGTGGCGTAGTCCAGTCCCTCGGCCGAAAGCAGATCAAGCGTCATTTCCTTCTCACGAGCAGCCACGAGCGTCTCGAAACCTTCTGCTTCGAGCTCTTGGGCGGCCTGTTTGAAGAGATGGACCTGTGCGGGATGGTTGACGCTAAACAGGACTCGTTTACTCATCAGTTGTCTCCCTCGTTGACGTTGTCGTCAATGGACTGGGTTTCCCGGGGGCCAGTATCAGTCGGTGCATACGCGTCTGGTATCTCTGCAAGCGATGCACAGTAAGTTATACTCGAATTAGTTGTTGAGAGTTTGCGGATATCGCAGTCGTGGTGGCTCACGACGACTGGACCTCGACGGGAATTGACACTGCCCTGAGCGCATTGTCCCGCGTCGGTGTTTCTGGGGCCTGTCCCTCATACAGGAGAACCACGATGGTTCCGTTACCCGGTGGCCCACCGGGTTGCACGCTCACCCCGTCTGTTACTGGAGTTGACGGTTGAGCGGTAACAGATGTCCGCTGCCTGACTGACCAGGACTTGGAGCTGTTCTCCAACTGGCGCTCAAAGCCGACAACGTACGTGTACTCCCGGGGTGCATCGCCGTGGTGTTCGATCTGGACTGTGTAGTTCCCCGTATCATCTGGGAAGTAAACGCCCTGATAGTCCTCGATAGTTACATTCCCTGCAGCATTCTCAGTCCCGATTGCGAGTTCGGCGTTCGCCGTTTCCCCGTTCCCGTCAAGAACCACTACGCCAGCGGCAGCGACCAGTACAACTGCAACGACAGCAGCCAGGACCGGTAACACGTCGAAAAGAGACTCGATACCGAGCACTTCGCGTCCGAGCCCGCCGGCTTCTGGCGGTTCCCAGTCTGTAACAGGCCGCCGACTCGCAGCGATGGCACAGCACCCACCTGTTACGATAGCGACGACAGCACAGATCAGCGAGAGGCGTATCCGAGTCACTAGCGATAGTCCGTACAGTACCATCGGGAGTAGCGATGCGCTTGCTACAACCGCGAGTGTCACGCGTTCAACCGGGACAAGCCCGTTTAGCCGGTTACGAGGTCGTGTAGGCGGGGCTCTGTCATCGCTCGTGACTGATTCGACAGTCAACGTCGGGAAGATTGCAGCGACCAGCGCATATCCTGGCGCGAACAGTAACACTGGCAGGGCGACGGGGATCCGTGCTGTCGGTCCCATCCATTCTGGAGACTGCAACACTGAAGCCACCACGGTCGTATAGCTGGCGACGAGTAGCAGATCGGCGTATGGTCCCGTCCGGCGTAGCAGCCGGGTACACAGTGTGCGAATCATTGGTAGCTACCCTGACACCTCGAACATACGGCAGTACTGGACCGCTCCATTGGTGTAAACTACAGCGGAATCAGACGGACAGACGAGTTCTCTTTCAAGCTGTACTTTTCTGAACTGACCATTCGCAGTGATTATTGGCGACCCAGTGGACTGGTAGCGACGGTACACCCGGTCTCTGCTTGCAAAGCCGCCGCTATCGGAGTCGTACGCCAACGGTCGCGACGACTGGTTTTGCCAGAGTGGAAACAACATCCGGTAGGGATGATCGGTTACGACTGTACTCCGGTCCTGTGGCCGGAGTGCTGAGATCGATTCCACCGCAGCCAGCTCCGATTCCGTGTGTGAGTACCGCGGGTACGCTTCCTCAAAGGCAGGATTCTCAAGTGTCGCCTTCCGTGAGACGAAGACTGACCCAGGGAACACAAGCGCGAGAAGTAGCATACAGGCGACGACAGTTCGGGTCTCAAAACGGCGTGTAACGTACCGCAGGCCAAATACGCCAACGATTGCCATCAGGACATAGAGGAACGCGAACCATCGATCCGGAATGAAGACGTTGACGCCAAACAGCGGTAACCCCAGTGTGAATACAAGCATAAGCCCCGCACCGACAACAAATATAGCGGATAGCTGGGTGAGACGGTGTCGCTGGAGTAACACCAGTAGTCCCAGCACCAGCAGACACAGCAGGATCGAGAATCCCATTGCGTCAACAAGGGTCACTGCGGTGGGGACCTCCTGAACGATTGCGGTGGGCAGTTCTCCACTGGCGTCGTTACTGCTGCGCAGGTTGAGGAAGCCGGCACCCGAGAGGTCGCTGCTGAGCAGTACAATCATCCGACCAATGAATGATTGGTCTCCATAGGGCGTAACCGACCAGAACCCCATTGCCAGCACCGTCGTCGTGCCGAACAGCCCAATCGTGTTTACCGTTGGAATCTCTGCGGGGACGCGATCCGCGACGCCGCTGAGATAGTCAGTATAGTCTGCGACGAGTTTGGCAACAACACCGGCACCAAGCAGTGTAAGGACGATGAATGTCGACACTTGATGGACCAGCACGACCGAGAGACAACAGTACAGCGTAAGCCCATACAGTGGCCGTCGGGTGTCGGTGTAGAACAGCTTCGTTAATCCGAACAGGACAGCGGCGAAATAGACGAGACCCAGACTGTTCGGGATAACGTCGATACTCCAACGCAACATGTAGTCGCTCATCGTGAACAACGCTGCGGCGAGAAGTGAGCCACGCACTGCCAGCATATACCGGGCTGTACTGTACACCAGGAGTGGGGTTATCGGAATGACGAGTGCGGCGCTTGCAAACATCGCTGTCCGGAGACTGGACCCGAACAGTGCCGCCCCGCTGACTACGAGTATATGATACACCGGTGCCACCGAATACTTGGATTCGGAGATGGCAGCGGTTGTTCCGGCGGACTGTATGTCCGCGATGAACTGGGTTACGTGAACCCATGTGTCGACGCCAATAAACCCTGGAGTGGTCAGCAGGGCGGTGTACTGGATCACGAGCAGGAGTCCGAGTAGTTCTGCCAGCACGACCCGGGGCCGCAATGCCGATGTCTTGGCGAAAACGATCTGTACAATGATTGCTGAGCCAATGACGCTGCTCAAGAGGTGGAACTGAATCGTCCGGCCGTTCTGGAGTGCCCCAAGCAACGCCAGAGCTCCAATTCCAATGATGACAACTGTCTCTCCGACTCGTACCGCGTTCTTTTCCAGGGATGCTGTCGTGTGCGTGCGTGATTCGGCGGTTCGACGCCACCCCGCCAGATATGTCAGACCAGCAACCCCACCACATAACGGGACTATGAGAACAAATATCTCTGTTGTGAACAGTACCAGTGGCGCGAGTAGTACTGTGGCAATTACTCCGACACAGGCGATAGCAACATCTCTTGGAACGGACTTGCGACTGATTTTCGGGACCGACGGCAGGTTCATGCTTGGCCGTCAGCTGTCCTCCACCAGATCATGGTCCCTCGTTGCGTGATCCGATACTTTGTTAACCAGATCTTTCGGCGTAACCAGCCTGAAGCCGGCTGCTTTCGGCGAATGAGTGTGTCGTACTACCACGGCACACGGGTGTGGTGAGCAAAGTCTGTGTTTTCTCGCTAGTCAGACACTTCGGGATATGTTGTGTACTGCTTAAGAGAAGCAGTACTAGCTATAACTTCGGTAATGGGTCGTTATCAGATGGATGAAATATATTTCAGAACTCACCGTACACAGGAAGTCGTCCGCTATCGACGGCGGGAGCACACCGTCCTACTCGGAGTCAGACCCAGCAGCCATCGCGTGCTGTTCCCGATAGGTCTCAAGCAGGTAGTTGTCCCAGACGAGATCGCCGAGAACGTGGGCGTACAGGACGACAGCAGTAAACAGTGCCAGCGGCTCGGAGACGAGCCAGAGGCCGAACACGACTACACCGCCGATGAGATGGTGACTGAGGAGTCGCTGGAGCGGCCAGAGGTCCTGCGAGTTGAAGATCTCGTCTTGATCGAATACTACGATCTTCGGATTGCGGAGGCAGCGGCGGAGCGCGTCCCAGTCGCCGGTCTCCAGTCGAGCCACGGCGAAGTGGTCGAAATCGATGGCGACACCGACGACGACCGCGTAGCCGACGGCGGCCCACCAGGGAAGCGGGATCGGGAGAACGGCGACGCCGGCAGCCCCGACAGCCACGGAGACGAAAGCGTGGTCTCGAGAATACATACGTGTCACTCTCGACGGGCGTGTGCAAAGACTGTCGGGGTCGGGCGTGCGGTAGCGACCGCCGTTACATCCAGAGCAGTTGCGCGTGGCGCGTCTCACCCAGGTCGAGGACGTTCTCCTCGTCGATAAAGCCGTGCTCGACGGCAACGTTGACGGCGTCGTCACCGACAATGTTGGCGACCGAACAGCGGGCGAGACTATCGACGATTTCGTCTTCGGTGGCCGTTTCGCCGCCGTAGAACTCCTCGTTGACGGTGAGCGAGACGGGGCCGTTCTCGAACGTTTCGCCCATGATGTCGGGGTCACAGACGGAGACGAGCAACCCTTCGTCGGTGTCGCGTTCGTTGAGTATCATTCAAGCAGTTGCTGTTCGGCCTCCTCGCGCATCTCGTCGACCTCCTCGGCAAGCTCCTCGGCGCGGTCGAACTCGCCGACCTCTTCGAGGGCGCGGGCCTTCTCTTCGAGCACGTCGGCGTTGCGGAAGCCGAGGCGGACGGCGTTGTCGAACGCGTCGATAGCTTCGTCAGCTAGCCCGCGTTCGAGCAGGAAGAAGCCGCGGTTGTACCAGCCCTCGCCGAAGCGAGGATCGATTTCGATGGCGCGCTCGGCGTGTTCGAGTGCCTGTTCGGAGCGGCCGGACTTCCATAGCGCGTACGCGAGGTTCGTCTCAGCCGTGGCGGCGTGGTCGGACTCATCGTCGAAGTTGAGGGCTTCCTTGTACGCGCCAATGGCGGCGTCCCACTCTTCGAGTTCCGCGTGGGCCGCGCCCTTGTTCGTCCAGGCCTCCTGCTTGAGTCGGTCGTCGTCCGTGTACTGGGCGACCCGCTCGAACGTCTCGGCGGCCTGTTCGTGGCGGTTGATGTGCATATACTCCAGACCGACATCGAGCAGTTGTCCGGGGTCAACGGCGTCAGAGGAGACATTCCGCTGGTCCAGCAGGTCGGTGACGACACGGGAGTCGACGGGGTCGACCTTGTCCGGGTCGACCTCGAACTCCGGCGGTTCGAGATCGAACCCCTCGTAGGGGTCGTCGAACCCCTGGCCCTCGGAGAAGGCGTGATCGTCGTCGTTGTCTGTCATACTACCTGATTGACGGCCAATCCGGTTAAGGGCTACGTCCACGGCTCGCCAGGATTTAGGTGTCCTGCGACCGAATTCTCGGCTATGCGGGATCCACTGGCAGTAGACGCGTTGCTCGTCTTCTTCGGGGGTGTGTTCGCAGTCGTTGGCTGGGCTGCTATCACCTCGAACGCGGCCCTGCTGTCACTGCCCGCCGCTGGAGCGGGCGTTGCTGGAACGCTCGTTCTGGCGGCTTTCGTCGGACGCTACTACGCGCAGTTATCGGCGCTCTGGCGCCCGGTGTCCAGTCCGGCAGAGACGCCTGGGGAACGAGCGCAGATGGGCCTCCTGATTGTGGCGGTAATCCTCGCCCGGCTATCCCTTGGTCTACTTCCCGATACCGCCATCCCCGCTCTCTTCGGCGTCGCGCTCGCACTAGTCGTGCTCGGGTTCGGACACGGTCTCTGGCGATGGTATACAGACCCAGACCATAGCAGCTACTGACCCCTTGCCGTTGCTTTCTTGCGGGCGGGTCCGCAACCCTCGAATATGTCAAAGCGCCTGTTCGTCAGCGTTGACCTCGACGGGCTGGGCGACGCTGTGGCGGCCGTTCAGGACCAGTTCGACGGGGTTCCGGGCCTTCGACTGACCGACCCCGAGCAGGTCCACGTCACGCTGAAGTTCCTCGGTGACACCGCGCCGGACCGGGTTGCTGATGTCGTCGCCGCCCTCGAAACCGCGGTCGAAGACAGCGGCGTCGCGCCGTTCGAAGCCGAGATTGGTGGTCTCGGCGTCTTTCCATCGCTGTCCTACATCAGCGTTGTCTGGGTCGGCGTTCGCGACGGTCAGGGTGGCCCAGAACTGACTGCGCTGCATGAAGCCGTCGAAGATCGGACCGTCGCAATCGGGTTCGAGCCGGCGGACCACGAGTTCACGCCACACGCGACTATTGCCAGAATGGACCACGCCGGCGGCAAAGAAACAGTACAGAACGTCGTCGAGAGCGACGACCCCGATGTGGGACGCCTGCAGGTCACGGAAATCCGACTGAAAGAGAGTGAGCTTGGTCCCGACGGCCCGACGTACCGGACCGTCGAATCGGTGCCGCTGTGAGCGTGTCCCTCACAGCTCCCGGTGCGAGTGCTATGCGAACGGTGCAGACGGACAGTTACTACCATAATTTTGTCAGGAACTGTACGATGACGTTAGGGCTGGCGTAGTATAGACGGTATCCACGCTGAGGACGTCAATTAGATACCTGCGTAGCTATCTACGGCGTACTGACAGCCTGTTTAGGCCAGCCAAAACAAATCAGGTTAGTGACAATTTTTATCGGTCCGAGCGGCGTAGGGCCGATATGGTCGCCGTCGAGAACGTTGTCTTCGTGTTCGTCGCGGGGTTGCTAACAGCCCTCGCCACCGGGCTCGGTGCGATCCCGTTTTTCCTGGTGGATGAGTTCTCCGACCGCTGGAACGTCCTGCTGTGGGGGCTCGCATCGGGGATCATGGTCGCCGCCTCGCTGTTCGGCCTCGTCCGGGAAGGGCTAGCCTACGGATCGCCAGTGCTGCTGGTCCCTGGTATTCTGGCCGGGGTCGGGCTCGTCGCCGTAGCGCACGAACTGCTAGACGATTTCGACCAGTCTCCAGAGGAGTTCGAACAGGCGGATTTCACCAAGCTGCTGCTGATTCTGGGCATTTTGACTGTCCATAGCTTCCCGGAGGGCGTAGCTGTTGGCGTCTCCTTCGCAGAACTCGGACTGGAGGCGGCCACGCCCGACTCCGCCGTTGGTATCGTCGGCGTCTCTGTCCCGCTGTTGGCGGTGTTCATGACGGTCGCCATTTCTATCCACAACATTCCGGAAGGGACTGCTATCGCCATCCCGCTCCGTTCGCTGGGCGTCAGCGAGTGGAAGATGGTCTGCTGGGCAGTGTTCTCCTCGCTGCCACAGCCGGTCGGAGCCGTTATCGCGTACTACTTCGTCACGCTGGCGAAGGCATTCCTCCCGTTTGGCTTCGGCTTCGCTGCCGGGGCGATGGTGTACCTTGTCCTCACGGAGTTCGTCCCCGAGGCCTTGGAGTACGGGGATGGCTTGCCGGGTGGAGGCAAACGCGAACTACTCACTGGCATCGCTGTCGGCGTGTTGGCGATGGTGCCGCTGGCGTTCGTTTAGAAGGGGAGCTTGTTCCGGATGACGGTGAGATCGACGAAGGCCTTCAGCGGGTCGTCGTAGTCATCGACGCGGGTTTCCATCCGGTAGTTCGAATGGTCGACAGCAAAGAAGTACGGCCCGGATTCGTCCAGTGACTCCCGCGCGCCGCCGTCGTCCGTCGACGCTTCATAGATATCCGACCCCGCAGGCTGAACCGCTGTCTGGCTGAACTCGGGGTTCCCCGGCGGGGTCTCGCCGGGCTCTCGGCCCTTGATGTACGCGTCGTACTGCTCGAACTGCTCGCGGTCAGTGAAAAAGTACACGTTGAACGGGATGTCCGCTTTGACGATATACTGTAGCTCACCGCCGGGGTCGGATACGTCCGGAATCTCCTCCTTGATCCACGCCTCGTGAGGGTTGACTCTGACGTCCTGTTGCACTCTGACGACGACCTCACCGCCCCCGCCCATGCAACCAGAGCCGACGGCTGTCGCACTGACACCCATTGTCTGGAGGAATCTCCGGCGCTTCATCCATTGATAATCAGGGTCACAGGCTACTTAGTTCTACGTCCGCAGTTATAGCCGCTGATAACGGGCCGTGACCGGCTCGAAAAGGAAGGAATTTAAACCACGGCGCGGAACAAGCACCATACCATGGGTAAGAAATCGAAGGCTACGAAGAAGCGACTGGCCAAACTCGACAACCAGAACAGTCGAGTCCCGGCCTGGGTCATGCTCAAGACGGACCGAGAGGTCCAGCGCAACCACAAACGACGCCACTGGCGGCGCAACGACACTGACGAATAATGAGCGCCAGTGACTTCGAGGAGCGTGTCGTCACCATCCCGCTCCGAGACGCGCGAGCCGAACCGAACCACAAGCGCGCAGACAAGGCGATGATCCTCATCCGCGAGCACCTCGCCAAACACTTCTCTGTCGACGAGGACGCCGTCCGCCTCGACCCCTCGATCAACGAGGCGGCCTGGGCCCGCGGTCGCGCCAACACGCCGAGCAAGATCCGTGTTCGCGCCGCCCGCTTCGAGGAAGAGGGCGAAGCCATCGTCGAAGCAGAGACCGCAGAGTAACGTTGCTCCGCGCGGCTTTCTCCGGGTCGTCGTACGTGGGTGTGTTCGCCCGTGCGACCGACGACTGCGTGCTGGTTCGCCCAGACTTAGACGAATCGCTGCTCGACGACCTGAGCGACGAACTCGACGTTCCAGCCGTGCCGACCACCGTCGGCCGCTCCGGGACCGTCGGCGCGCTCGCGACCGGCAACGAGAACGGACTGGTCGTCTCCGAACGCGTCCGCGAGACCGAAATCGAACGGATTCAGGACGTCGTCGACGTGCCCGTGACGCGACTACCCGGCCGGATCAACGCCGCCGGCAACGTCGTCTGCTGTAACGACTATGGCGCGTACGTCCACCCCGACCTCCCCAGAGACGCTGTGCAGGCGGTCAAGGATGGGCTAGACGTGCCCGTCGAACGCGGCGTCATCGCCGGTGTCACGACCGTCGGGACCGCCGCCGTCGCCACCAACAAAGGCGTGCTCTGCCATCCGAAGGCCACGGACGGCGAACTCGACGCCCTTGAGGACATCCTCGATGTGCCGGCCGACATCGGAACCATCAACTACGGTGGCCCGCTCGTCGGCTCCGGGCTGCTCGCCAACGACCACGGCTACGTCTGTGGCTCGGACACCTCCGGGCCGGAGCTGGGCCGTATCGACCAGGCGCTCGGCTACATCGACTGACCGACTTCTCTGTCACCGCTCAGGACGGATGCTGGTGGCTGAGCTTTTCCGCCACCACGCCCGGGACGGGCAGTCCACAGTCCCCACACGCCCAGGACCGACTGGTCCCGCCCCGCTCCAGCGTCAGGTCCTGCCTGAACCGCAGCGTCGCGCCGCACTCACACTGGTAGGTCGTTTCGCTCATATCTCGACATACGTGGCGTCCCGACAAATTCGCCTGGGTCAGTGACCATGACAGGTCGTGTCAAAGAGTAATATAGTGTGCTCACGAACACTACATATGGTCCAGCGAACACCGCCCGCGGAAGACCAGAACAGCCTCATCTGCCGGAAGTGCGACTACTCGACAGGTGTGCTCCGCCCATCCTGCCCGGAGTGTGGCGGCGATATGGTGTATGCGCCAGAACCCAGCGAATAGGTGCTGAAACATCTGGTTCTGGGTCGTTCGGACGCCGCCAGTTCGGGCTGAATAGCGATGCGTATTTCTTGGCGCTGTCGCGGATAGCTCCAATACTCGAAAAAGGCGGAAGGGGAAGATACTTCCCTACCCTGCCCGCATCTGCCTGTATGAGCACGTACACTGTTCGCGGTAGTTTCCCGGCCCGAGACGGCCCACAACAGTTCGAGAAGGAGGTCGACGCGCCAAACGAGAACGTCGCTGAGGAGCGCGTTTACAGCGACTTCGGCTCCCAGCACAACCTCAAGCGCACGCAGATTACGATTGAGGAGGTGGCAGCATGATGGGCGGTGGCGGCGGTGGCGGCGGCGGTCAGATGCAGCAGGTCGCACAGGAGATCGAGCAGATGGAGCAGGAAGTCGAGGCCATCGACGAGGAAATCGAACGCCTCCGCGAGAAGCAGACTGACATCGACGAGGCCATCGAGGCCATCGAGACGCTGGATTCCGGCTCCACGGTGCAGGTCCCGCTCGGCGGCGACGCCTACATCCGCGCAACGATCGAGGACATCGACGAGGTCGTCGTCTCCCTCGGTGGCGGCTACTCCGCCGAGCGCGAGCAGGACGGCGCTGTCAGCACGCTGGAAACCAAGAAGGAGACGCTGGACGACCACATCAGCGACCTGCAGGAAGAGAAGGCTGAAGTCGAGACCGAGATGGAGGAGCTCGAACAGCAGGCCCAGCAGATGCAACAGCAGCAGATGCAGCAGATGATGCAACAGCAAGAGCAGGAAGACGAGTAAGGCCGCCATGTTCGACGGACTGAAGGACAAACTCAGCGGGTTCACGAGTGACGTCGAGGAAGACGTCGACGACGACGCACTCGAAGCGGAGGACGAACCGGACGCCGACGAGGCAGATGGGGAAGTGCCGGCCGATCAGGCGACTGATGCCGAGCCCGCGACGGACGCGCAGCCGTCCGAAGGCGACACGGCGGAATCAACAGCCGAAACCGACCAGCCACAGGCTGATCCTGAACCGCCAGCCGCAGATTCCGAGGCGACAGCTGAGTCAGCCACAGCGTCGGCCACGGCAGTCGAAGACGTGGATGCGGTCCCCGACGAAGAGTCACAGCCGGATGACGCCGCGGAGACCGAAGAGGACGCGGCGACCGAAGCCGAGTCGGAGTCTGACGAAGACGACGATGATGGCGGCCGCGGCCTCGCCGCGAAGGCGAAGCTTATGGCGACCGGGAAGACGGTCATCGAGGAGGAAGACCTGCAGAGCCACCTCGACGACCTCGAACTGGCGCTGCTGTCGAGCGACGTGGAGATGAGCGTCGCCAACGAGATTCTCGACGGCGTCAAGGAGAACCTCACGGGCCAGACCCGCCGTCGGCTCTCCAGCACCGGGAACCTCGTTCGAGACGCGCTCCGGGAGTCGCTGTACGATGTCATCAACGTCGGCCAGTTCGACTTCGACGAGCGCGTCCAGCAGGCAGACAAGCCTGTCACCATCGTGTTCACCGGCGTCAACGGCGTCGGGAAGACGACCTCGATTGCGAAGCTCGCCCAGTACTTCGAGGATCGCGGACTCTCGACGGTGCTCGCCAACGGCGACACCTACCGCGCTGGCGCAAACGAGCAACTGGAGAAACACGCCGAGAACCTCGACAAGAAGATCATCACTCACGAGCAGGGGTCGGACCCGACGGCGGTCGTCTACGACGCCGTCGAGTACGCCAAGGCCAACGACATCGACGTGGTACTGGGCGATACGGCCGGCCGACTCCACACCTCTGACGACTTGATGGCCCAACTGGAGAAGATCGACCGCAACATCGACCCGGACATGACGCTGTTCGTGGACGAGGCGGTCGCAGGCCAGGACGCCGTCAACCGGGCGCGCGAATTCAACGACGCGGCCGAAATCGACGGAGCGATTCTGACGAAAGCTGACGCCGACCCGCAGGGCGGCGCGGCAATCTCCGTCGCGCACGTCACCGGGAAGCCGATCCTCTTCCTGGGGACTGGGCAGGACTACGACGACCTTGAACCGTTCGACCCCGAGGAAATCGTCGACAGCCTCATCGGCGAGTAGGACTCGGACTTCGCGGTTATTATTGCTGCAATATCCGGGCTATGAGCAGCTATTGCTGACCCTTCTTGTGGAAAATCCAGGGCGGTCGCGCGCTCTCGCCGGGAATACACTGCGTACGATGCAGCAAATATCACCACATCGGCGGAGGGGTGGTCGTTTTCGCCGACAGGAGCGCGTTGAAGTCGACCGCTGCTCTTCACTGACTCACGCAGTATTGGAACGTGACACCTATGCATACAATTGCACGACGCGACGGTTCTGACGATGTCGTGAATGGAGGAGACAGCGATGCCTGACGGACGCAACTGTCGGCAAGTCGCGCCGGCTGATGTCGCACCCGAACTCATTGAGCCGTTCCCGAGTGACCGTCATCTCCCCGTTGACAAGCCACGGCTCGTAACTGACGGGGGTGAGCCGATTCCCCGTGTTCCAGGCGACGGTGACGACAGCTGCGGCTGCGGGAGTTCCTGAAGGTATGGGTACTGCTCCAGGTACTGACCACTGCATTCGCGGGTTATTACGTTGCTAAACGGCGACCGAGTGGGTTTTGACCGTGGAACGGCTGCCTCACTCACGGTGTAGGGCAGGATAGCACGACCTGCGGACGCAGATGCCTATGCACTCGATAACCACTCGGGAACGGTGTGAATAATTATACCCCGAGTATCGAACCACACCGCAGCACACCGAAGTTCGGGCGATCAAAGCGCAGAATCACCCGTGAACTGGCCGAGATACCGGGTTCGAACCAATCATGGTCTGAAACCGATTGTTTTGCGAACCGGCTCTACCTTCGGGTGTGGCTAATCCGTTCTGTCGGCTCTCCGTCAGACGCTTAGCAGGTCATTCATAAACTGCCCAGGTTCTCTTCGGGCAAACGCTATGGGACGACCCACATCTCGACGGAACGTTATCAAAATCGCAGGCGGCGCACTCGTGGCGCTTGCCGGCTGTAGTGACACTGGCGGTAGTACGGAGTCCGACGGCGGTGACGGCGGTGCCGAAGCGCCGGGCACATCTACGCCAGCAGAGACTGACGCGATGACGGAAGCCGGTACGGAGTCGCAGACGGAAACTGAGGCCCAGACCGAAGAAGAAACTGGGATGGATACCGAGACGGAATTCGGCGAGAACGAAACCGATGCCCTCGGAAACGAGACCGAGATGCCGGATAATGAAACCGAACTGCCCGGCAATGAGACCGAAGTATCGGGCAACGAAACCGAACTGCCCGGGAACGGGACCGAGGCTCCGGGCAACGAAACTGAAATACCTGGAAACGAGACAGATATTCCGGGTAACGAAACGGAAATACCCGGTAACGAAACCGAACTGCCTGGCAATGAGACCGGCACGGCCGGGAACGAGACAGAGACGACTGGTAACGAAACGACCGCGAACGAAACCGAAGCGTAAGCCGCCCACGCCGTATCAGGTCCTTTTCCCACCGGACGGGTGAGCTACTCTCGGGCGGCCTCGACGGCGTCGACGAACGCCGCGGCCTGTTCGCGGACGCCGTCCATGTCGTCGTTCTCGATTGCTTCGTAGTTGACCAGCGCCGAGCCTGCGCCAACGGCGACCGCGCCGGCATCGAAGAACTCGTCGACGTTATCGGTCGAGACACCACCAGTCGGCATAATCGGGACGTCGCCGAGCGGACCCTGCAGCGCGCCGATGTGGGCCGGGCCGACCGTTTTCGCCGGGAACATCTTCAGGATGTCCGCGCCCGCTTCCATCGCGTCGGCGGCCTCCGTCGGCGTCATGACGCCCGGGATAGCGAGGACGCCCTCACGGTTGCACACGTCGATGACGTCCTCGTTGAGGTTCGGCGCGAGGACGAACTCCGCGCCGGCCTCGATGACGTTGCGGGCGGCGGCGGCGTCCATGACCGTGCCGGCCCCGATGATGGCGTCGGTGTCGTCGAGCGCCTTGTCGACGGCGGCGATCATGTCCGAGCAGCGCTTCGCATCCGCCGTCAGTTCCAGTGCTGTGACGCCGCCCTCGTGGACGGCTGTCGCCACGTCGACCATCTTCTCCTCGGGAATCCCGCGCAGGACCGCCGTAACGCCGCTGTCGACCAGTTCCTGTTGTACCGCCTGTTTGCTCGTCATGGGCGCAACTGTGACGGGGTGGCTGAAAAGCGTATCTGAACCGCCGAGCCCCTCGCTACGTGTCGGGGTCGTACGGGCGCGCGATGTCGGTCGGCGGCGCGCCGACGCCAAGCACAGTAACGGACTCGTCGGCGTCGCCGGGGTTGTGTGCCCGGTGTGGGCTCTCCGGTTCGGCGACGAATACCTCGTCGGCCGAGACGACGTACTCCCCGTCGGGCGTTTTGACGTGAAGCGTGCCGTCGAGTACGTAGAACAGTTCCTCGCGCGTCTCGTGGTAGTGATAGGCCCGCGAGAGGTCCTCACCGGGCGCTATTTGGTAGGTGGCCGCGTGGAGCGCGTGGAGTTCGGCGGCGTCGGAGATGCCGCGCCGGTCACAGGGGTAGTCCTCCGTTTCCGACAGCGACTCGGGATCGATCTGGTGATAGCCCATACCGTCGGTGGGGGCGTCGGCGGGCAAAAGCGTGACCACGGCGCGGTGTCAGGCGAACAGCCAGACGAGGAGCGAAAGCGTTCCGATGGAGACCACCGTCGACGTGAAGACGTTCAGCGAGGCGAACGCCGCATCGCCGCCGAGTTCCGTCGTGTAGACGTATGTCGACACTGCCGTTGGGGTGCCGAGCATCACGACCGCTGCGCCTAGCGCCGTCGTGTCCATCGACAGCGAGGAGTACACCAGCCACGCCAGCGCCGGCATCCACAGCACCTTCAGCCCGACGACGCTGACGGTCTTTTGCAGATCCGACACCGGAAGGTCCGTGTCGAGCGTCGCACCGATACACAGCAGGGCGACCGGTAGCGCCAGTTCAGCCGGCGGGCCGAGCGCACTGACGAGTGACTCCGGAACGGATAGCGATAGGACCGAGGCTGTGATGCCCGCCGCCAGCGCGATGAGTACCGGGTTCGTCACGAGCTTTTTGGACTCACCCAGCAGCGAGGCGTCGCTGCCGTTGATGCGGACCAGCAGGAACACCGTCACCGGGACGTGGGTCACCGCGCCGATGCCGAGGATGACGCTGGCGACGGCCGTCGCTTCGCTGCCCATCGTCGCCGCTACGAGCGGCAGACCGAGAAACCCCATGTTGCTGTGATACGACTGGACGACGGAGACGCTGCGGCGGTCGGCGGACTCCAGCCGACGGTGGACGAGCCAACCCAGCGTTATCGTCAGCGCGACGATGACCCAGAAGCCCCCAGCAACGCCGGCGAAATAATCTCCCGTAACGGGCGGTCGTACGTGGATCGGAATATGAGTGCCGGCAGCGCGACCGTAAAGACGAGTGTGGTGAGGATATCCGTCCGCCGGTCGGTCAACAGCCCGAAGTGGCCGGCGGCGACGCCGGCCGAAAGAAAGGCGACCATGAATCCGAGCTGCCCGAGAACGCCCATATTGTCGCTCAGTCGGTTCGACCTCTTCACCCTTTCGCCACCGGTAGCCGTGGAATTAATCATGCAGATGCTGTCTTACACAGATCGCACGTCCCGCCCGGAGATGGCCGGAAAACTGAGACGGGCCTGCCGTTCTGCCTCGCTCCGATAGCAGTGAGCGAATCGGCCCTAACCGAACGGATACGGCAGTCATCCCAGCGGTTAGCGGGCGACAGCATGACAACAAGCCTTTACCCGCGCCGTCGCGTATCTCGCGCTAACAATGGTACTCGACGATCTTGGGAGTTCGCTTCGGGGGACACTTGATGACCTCCGGGGGAAGTCCCGGCTCTCCGAGGAGGACATCGAGGACATCGTCAAGGAGATTCAGCGGTCGCTGTTGCAGGCCGACGTGGACGTCGGGCTCGTACAGGACCTCTCTGACAGCATCGAGACGCGCGCGCTGGAGGAGGAACCGCCGGCCGGGACGACCCCGCGCGATTGGGTCCTGCGGATCGTCTACGAGGAACTGGTCGACCTCGTCGGTGAGTCGACCGAACTCCCGCTAGAAGAGCAGACCATCATGCTCGCCGGCCTGTACGGGTCAGGGAAGACGACCACGGCCGCGAAGATGGCGTGGTGGTTCTCGACGAAAGGGCTCCGGCCGGCAATCATCCAGACCGACACGGACCGACCCGGCGCGTACGACCAGTCCAAGGAAATGGCCGAGCGCGCCGAGGTCGACTTCTACGGCGACCCCGACGAGGACGACCCGGTGAAGATCGCCCGTGACGGGCTGGAAGCGACGGAGAACGCGGACGTTCGCATCGTGGACACGGCGGGCCGTGACGGCCTGAACGAGGAACTCATCGAACAGATCGAGCGCATCGAGCAGGAGGTCCAGCCCGACCGGGACCTGCTCGTGCTGGACGCAGCGATGGGCCAGAGCGCCAAGAGCCAGGCCGCCGACTTCGAGGCGGCCATCGGCATCGACGGCGTCGTCATCACGAAGCTCGACGGGACGGCGAAAGGTGGGGGCGCGCTCGCAGCGGTCAACGAGACCGACTCTACCATCGCCTTCCTCGGCTCCGGGGAGACGGTCAAGGACATCGAGCGGTTCGAGCCCTCCGGGTTCATCTCCCGACTGCTCGGGATGGGCGACCTCAAACAGCTCACCGAGCGCGTCGAGCGCGCGATGGAGGAAACCCAGGAAGGCGACGAGGAGGACTGGGACCCCGAGGATATGCTGGAGGGGCAGTTCACTCTCAAGGATATGCGCAAGCAGATGCAGACGATGAACAACATGGGGCCGCTGGACCAGGTGATGGACATGATCCCCGGCCTGGGCGGCGGGCTGATGGACCAGCTCCCCGACGACGCGATGGACGTGACCCAGGAGCGGATGCGGGACTTCGACGTCATCATGGACTCGATGACCGAGGAGGAACTGGAGAACCCTCGTGTCGTCGGCCAGTCCCGCACCAAGCGCATCTGCCGCGGGTCCGGCAAGCCCGAGGAGCGGGTGCGTGAACTCCTCCAGCAGCACAAGCAGATGGAGCAGATGCTCAAGCAGTTCCAGGGAATGGGCGACGGCGACATGGAGCGGATGATGAAACAGATGCAGCAGGGCGGTGGCGGAGGCGGCGGTGGCGGTATGGGCGGTATGGGTGGCGGCGGTATGGGGCCGTTCGGCGACTAACGCCGCTGCGTCGATGTGCGGGACGCGATACGTGACGTTATTTTTGATGATCTATGCTTGAAATCCGGGCCAGAACTAAGGGTTGGCCCGTCCTACGGATGAAGCGAGCATGTACGAAATTGTCGCTGGGATAGACAAAAGTGAGGCTCGTGGGACTGCCATCGCGGAAGCGATAACCGAAGTTCCGATGGACGCCAGCCAGGTCCGTGTCACGCTGCTACACGACTTCGAGGAGAACCCCGAAGGCGCGTCCGTTGATCAGGTGGCCTCCGTGCGCCGGGCACGAGAAGTCCTTGAGGACGCTGGCGTCGAGGTGGCGCTGGAAGAATCAAGCGGCGAACCGGCCGACGCAATCCTCCGGCTAGCTGACGAGCAGGACGCCGACATGATTGTCGTCGCCGGACGCAAGCGGACGCCGACAGGCAAGGTGCTGTTCGGCAGCGTCACACAGAGCGTGATTCTGGGCACGGACCGATCCGTGCTGGTCTGCAGCGGCGAAGAAGAGTAACGCCGCAGTCAGACGCCGTACACTTCTTCGACCCGGTCCGCGAGCGGCGACGGGTCTGTCCGGCCAGTGATCCGTTCGACAGGCTCGCCGTCCTCGAACAGCACGACAGCGGGGGCCGCGTTGACCCCGACCGACTGACAGAACTCCGGGGACCGCTCGCCGGCGAGGCCACCGACCGGAACGCCGTCCGGGAACGCGGCCAGGACCTCGTCTAACTGCTCTTTCATGGCTTCGCAGGGATCGCAAAACAGCTTCCACACGGTCACGACACACCGGTCGTGGGCGTCGACGAACGCCTCGTAGCTGTCGTCGTCCAGATGTTCGACCGCATCGGGGACCGGCGTCTCCGGCCCCAGTTCGGTCGCCATCTGTGCCATCGTCGTCAGCTCCACGGTTGTGTAGGAGCCGTCAACGTTCGACCGCAGGGTCAGGAACGTGGCGAACTCCTCGCGTGACACGTCGAGTTCGTCGACCCGTTCGGCCGCTTCGGCAGCCGAATCGAGGCCGAACACCTCGGCGACAGACTCGTGGAACTCCGCGTCGCCCATCGTCACGTAGGTGTCGTAGTACACCTCGCGGTCGGCCTCGAACGCCTCTGTCGTGCTGACTTCGTCCGTTTCCTCGTCGATGACGACGACACCCTCCGACTGCAGTGCGTCGAGTAGCGCTTCGGGAGATTGAGTTTCCGACATTCAGACACCTAGGTACTTGTCCCGCGTTTCTTGATCTTTCTGCAGTTCCTCGGCGGGCCCCTCGAAGACCACTTGCCCGCGGTCCAGCACGTAACACCGGTCGGCGATCTTCATCGCTGCGACGGCGTTTTGCTCGACCAGTAGTATCGTCGTCCCGTCCTCGCTGATGCGTTCGATGGCGTTCTCGACGGACTCAATGATCTGTGGTGCCAGCCCCTCGTATGGCTCGTCGAGCATCAACAGGTCGGTGCTCTGGTGGAGCGCACGGGCGATGGCGAGCATCTGCTGTTCGCCTCCGGAGAGCGTGCCGGCCTTCTGTGACCGCCGTTCGTCGAGTCTCGGGAAGTACTCGTAAATCTCCGCCGCCGACATCCCTTCGTCGCGGAAATCGAGCTTCCGCCGCCAGGTGTTGGATTTGTTGCGGACGGTGTCCGCGAGGTGGAGGTTCTCGGCGACGGTCAGGTCAGTGAACACGCGCCGTTCCTCCGGAACCAGCGAGATACCGCGGACGGCGATGTCCTCCGGCGGAGCGTTGGTGATGTCCGTTCCGTCGAACTGGATCGCACCGCTCCGGACATCGGGCGGCGTCGCTCCGGAGATACACCGGAGCGTCGAGGTCTTTCCCGCGCCGTTACGGCCCAGCAAGGCCGTGATTTCGCCGTCATCGACGCTCATCGACACGTCCTGAATGATGTGGCTCTCGCCGTAGTAGCCGTTGATATTGTCCACGTCGAGCAACGTCATTCCTCGACACCTCCGAGATACGCTTCCTGCACAGCAGGGTCGTTCTGTACTTCCGTCGGCGTCCCCTCCGCGATAACCGACCCGCGATTGAGGACGACGATGCGGTCGGAGATGTCGAAGACGATCTCCATGTCGTGTTCGACAAGCAGGAACGTCAGATCGAGTTCATCCTTGACGCGTTTGATGAGGTCGACGGTCGATTTCGTCTCGTCGGGCGACATTCCCGCCGTTGGCTCGTCCATCAGCAGCATATCCGGCTCGGCGGCCAGCGCAATGCCGAGTTCGAGCCGGCGCTTGTTCCCGTAGTCGAGGCTATCGGCCTGGTTCTCCCGCTCGTCGTACAGACCGACCGACTCGAGGACCTCGTTCGCCAGTTCATCGACCGCCGGGTAGCTGTTCTGGTTCCGGAAGAAATTGAACCGGAACGAACCGTGCTCGGCTGCCAGCGCCGCGATGGTCGCGTTCTCCTTGACCGTTAGTTCGGGGAAGATAGAGGCTGTCTGGAAGGACTTGCTCATCCCCCGCTGGACGACCTCGTGCGGGTCCATCCCGATGATGGAATCCCCTTGGAACGCGATCTCGCCGTAGCTCGGTTCGAGCCGTCTGGTGACGAGGTTGATGAACGTCGATTTCCCCGCGCCGTTGGGGCCGATGAGGCTCACACCCTCGCCCTGTTCTATCTCCAGATCCACCTCGTCGACGGCCGTGAGGCCGCCGAACTGCTTGGTGAGCCGTTCCGTCTTGAGGACCGTCATTCGTCCTCACCTCCGACGACCATGTCACGAACGTAGTCGATACCGCCCCAGATACCGTTCGGGAAGAGGACGACGGCGACGACGAACACAACCCCGAGGATGAGGTGCCAGAACGGACCGAGTGTCTCGAACCCGCTGACAATATTCTCGATGTACAGGTACAGGCCAGCGCCGAACAGCGGCCCGAACAGCGAGCCGACACCGCCGAGCACAGTCATGATGACGATACGACCGGACTCGGTCCAGTACAGCGACTGCAGGGGCACGTAGTTCCCCTCGATGGTAAACAGGCTCCCAGCGATGCCAGCGAAGGCTGCCGAGATGATGAACGCCATCAGCTTGTACCGCCAGACGTCCAGCCCGACGAACTCCGCTCGTCGCTCGTTCTCCCGAATCGCGCGGAAGACGGTTCCATACGGCGAGTGGAGAATGCGATTTGCCATCGCGACTGACAGCACCGTCATGACGGCGACGAACACGTACAGCATATTGTCCACCAGCATCGTCAGCGGGAACGGCACCCCGCCGTGGATGTCGATGACGCCCAGCAGGTGGCCGATGTTGACGGAGGTAAACCCGTTCTCACCGTTGGTGAGGAAGGCCAGCGGCGAGGCCGCCAGGTAGAACGACATCTGGCCGAACGTCAGCGTCAGGATGGCGAAGTAAATCCCGCCGCGGCGCAGCGACAGGAACCCGACAATCCACGCCAGCAACACGGCAAACACCGTACCGGCGAGCAACACGAGCAGCGGCGAGCTGCTGACGCTCGCGCTGAAGATGCCCGCGGCGTAGGCCGCGCCGCCGAAGAAGACGGCGTGACCGAACGACAGCAGGCCGGTGTAGCCAAGCAGGATGTCGAAGCCGACGGCGAAGATGCCGTAGATGAGCATCAGCGTCGCCAGCTGCGTGTAGCCGTCAAGGAAATTGTTGAACAGGAATGGGAAGACAGCCACACCAACGACGGTGAGCAGGACTGTCGATATCTCCCGATCGCGGAAGCTAGCCCAGCGGTCCGCGAGGCCACCGGTGACCTCTGCATCCGCGTCGGCCGCCGCCGTGGCAGTCGCGTCACGTGGTTCGTCGCTCACGAAACATCCACCTCCGAACCCAGCAGCCCCTGCGGACGCACCAGCAGGACTAGCGCTGCGAGCGCGTAGATGCCGACCTGGCTCCAGGCGGCATAGCCGGTCTGGATGAGGAGTACCTGCAGCGTCCCGAGCATCAGCCCGGCGACCACGGCCCCCTCTATTTTCCCGACGCCACCGATGACGACCGTCAGAAACGCCGGCACTAACTGTTCAGTCCCGATGTTGGGGTTGACGTTCGCAAGCGGGCCACCGACGACGCCGGCCACGCCGGCGAGTGCGGCACCGATGCCGAACACGACGAGATACGGTCGGCTCAGTTTGATCCCAAGCAGTCGAACCATCTCGCCGTCGAGGGTACCGGCCTGGACGATGAGGCCGAAGTCAGTGTACTCGACGAGTGCGTACACGCCAAGGACGAGGACTGCCGTAATGGCGATGACGCCGAGTCGCCAGCGCGGGAAGTTTCCGACCACGGGCAGCGCGATGGGACCGGATGCCCACGAGGGCTGTGGGAACGGCTGGCTGCTCCCGCCCAGCAGTGCCCGGAGCAGTTCCTGGACGATAATTGCGAGCCCGAATGTCACGAGAATCTGGTCAGTATCGGGTCGGTCGTAAAACGCCTGTGCGATGAACCGCTCCATCAGCAGTCCGATAATGAACACGACAATCGGCACGATGACCAATGCGGCGACGAATCCCAGTCCGATACCGTATGACTGGATGCCCCATTCCGCTAACTGACCGTTGTTCAACGGAACCTGTCCGGTTATGAACAGCCCCAGATATGCGCCGACGAGGTACAGCGCCCCGTGGGCGAAGTTGACGAATTTTAGCGTCCCGAGGATAATCGACAGTCCGACCGCGAGCAGGACGTAAATCGCGCCCTGTTGTAACCCATTCAATAAGATGGTGAGGATGTCCGCGAGTAGCGTCACGCCGGATCCCCCCCACCGCACTCTTCTCGTACTCTCTGCGTATTCCTAATCATGCTAGTTTTTGTGTATCAAGTAAGGCAACCTCATGCACTATAAATCATGAGGGGTACGGTCCCCTGTCCGGATTCTGCCCTATTCGTCGCCGTACTCGCCGAGTTCGCACTCTGCGGCCGGCCCGGAATCACACGCGTATCCGACGTCGTCTCGGGAGGTGATCTCGACAATGTCGATGAAGTTCCCGTCTGACTGTTCGCTCTCCGGCAGTCCCTGGGCAACTGGAATGTCCCGCTGGGCCTGATGGTCGCAGGCACGCATCGTCTCCTGGCCCATGCCGATGTTGCTGTACTCGTAGTCCTCCAGCTGGCGGATGACCTCCGGCGGGTAGAACGTGCCTGCTCGCTCGGCGGCGGCCGCGTACTGGAGCGTCTGCGAGTAGGCGAGCTGGGCCGGCCCGGATGGGACGCGGTCGTACTCGTCCTGGAACGCCTGCGTGAACGCGTTCGACGCCTCGTTGTCGATCTGGGAGTCCCAGGCGATCGTCCCGTAAATGCCTTCGATGGACCCACCGGCGGCCTGTGCCATCGGGCGGTTGTACAGCGGAACGACGAGTTCCATGTCCTCGTCGATTCCGGCATCGACGGCCTGCGAGACGGAGTTCGCGCCGTCCAGCCCGTAGTGGTTCAGGACGAGCACGTCCGCGCCGCTGTTTGCGGCCTCCGAGAGATACGAGGAGAAGTCGCTGGTCCCGAGCGGCGTCGGCACGCTGTCGACCTCTTCCCAGCCAATCTCCGAGAGGAACTGGTTCATCGAGTCCTGCTGGGTCTGGCCCCAGGAGTAGTCGGCGTACAGCTGGTAGAAGGAGTTGTCCGAGCCGTACTCGCTTTCAAGTACCGGCGCGAGTGCCTGGCCGGTCATGTACGCGTTGAACATCTCCCGGAACCCGTACCGGGCACAGTCTTTCCCGGTCGTGTCGTTCGAGTGGGTCAGACAGGCCATGAACATCACGTTCTGCGACTGACAGAGGCCCTGCACGGCGATGGCCACTGCGCTGGAAGAGCCGCCCGAGATCATCACCACGTCGTCCCGGTTTATCATCCGCGAGGCGGCCTGCCGAGCGGTATCGGCATCGGTCGCCGTGTCGCCATTTACCGAATCGACCGTGTACCCGAGGACGCCGTCACCGCTGAGGTCCTCGAAGCTGTCCACCCAGCCACCCCCGTTATTGAGGTGTTTCTGTGCGAGTTCGTACGCCCGGAGTTCGTCCTGCCCCTCAGAGGAGTAGGGTCCGGATTGTGGAACGTTGAATCCGAACGTGACTGTGTCGCCCTCGACCGGGAAATTCCCGAGTGACGGGTAGTCGTCGCCACCGTCGCCACCACCATCGCCACCGTCGCCACCGTCGCCACCGTCGCCACCACCATCGCCACCGTCGCCACCGGAACAACCGGCCAGTCCCGTCAGCCCTGCCACACCTGCGACGCCCGTACTCTTCAGCAACTGTCGTCGGTTGACCGATCTGCCATTAGTTGGCATGTTCCATACGGTGTCTGTATATATCATAATAGTTTCGGTAGGTTAATCAACGATTTCACATCTATAGAACGACATATCTCGGATAAATGGCGATCCGTAGACTTATTCTGACCTGATTGGTTTGTTAAAACATGACGAGGAATCTGCGTCGGCAGCTACTCGTCCTCACCATCGTCGTAACCGCGGGCTGTGGCGGGTTCGGGTTCAGCGGCGGCGACGACTCGGCGACGCCGGTGACGCCCGCCCCGGTGCCGACCGACTCTGCGACCACGTATCCGGCCGGCGTCGGGGCGACGGGCGTCACCAGCCCATCTCTGCTCGGTTCCGCTCACAGTGACCGTCTCAACGGAACCGGGTACACGCTGACGATGAATCGGACCGTCAGATATGCAAACGGGTCGTTACGGTCTCACCTCCGAGTTCAGGTCGCGCTGGACGCGAACCGGACACATCTCGCCAACGTCTCTGTCCGCGGCCCTGCGGCCCCGGGACTCCTCGGGCGGCCGCCGGCGACCGCGTCGTTCTGGTCCGACGGCGACACGTATCTCCGCCGGCTCGTGCGCGACAACCGTACCGTGTACAACGAGTACGACCCGCCGGACAGCTACGCCGGAACGTGGCGGTACTGGGTTCACGCTGCCGCGTTGAACGGCCGCCCGGCCACCGACGTCACTCGGACCGTTGCCCCGTTCCAGACCCGGACCTTACAGTCCCAGCAGTCAGACGGGACCGTCTACATCATCAGGGGCGACCGACTGCGGGAAAACACGACATCGACAGCGTGGGCGAGCCGGGAGAACGCAACGCTTGTCGCCCACGTCACTCGGTCAGGCCTCGTCCGCAACTACCGGACCGAGTACACGACGGCAACGGGGGGCGGGGAACCGGTCACAGTCACCAGAACGGTCCGGTTTACAGCGGTCGGGAACACGACGGTCGGGCCGCCACCGTGGCGCGACAGGGCTCAGTCGACTCCCGACTGAAGCGTCGCCAGCGCTATCAGGGGGCTTTTTTTCGCTCGCCGTCCTTCGCCCTGCAATGACTGTCCGCGAGGTGGCACTCGAAGCCTACCGGGAATCGCTCCCGGTGCTGGCGCTCAGTGCGGTCGGCGGCCTCTTCGCGGGCGTTGTCCTCGGCGGCATGGACGCGGAACTACAGGACGTCGCCGGGCTACTCGTGCTCGTTCCGGCGCTGCTCGCCACTCGGGGGAACGTCTATGGCTCCCTTGGCGCACGTCTGGGGTCTGCGCTCCATCAGGGACTGATCGACCCGCGGTTTTCCTTCGACGACGACCGCATCAACGCCGCTGTCGCGGCGGCACTGGCAAACGGCGTCCTTATCAGCGGCGTCGCCGCGGTGATGGCTGTCGCCCTGCTCGCGCTGGTTGGGCGACCATCGGCTCCCCTCACAACCCTCGTCGCCATTGCGCTCATCGCGGGCTTCGTCTCCGGGCTGTTGTTGACCATTGCCGTCGTCTCGGTCGTGTTCGTCGGCTACCGCCGCGGCCTCAATCCGGATACGCTGGCCGGCCCGGTCGTGACGACGACGGGCGATGTGGTCGGCATCGCGACGCTGTTGGGCGCGACCCGCCTCGTCCTCGCGCTGGGGGGTGGCTGAATGGCGGAGTTCGCCTCCCAGTGGTCGGTCTCGGGTATCGTCCGGACGATGTTTCCCATTCTGGTCGTGCTCACGGCAATCGAACTCGGGAGCGGTCTCGTCCTCGATACCTTCGAGGGAACACTGCTGCAGTATCCGTCGCTGCTCGTGCTCGTCCCGGTGACAATCGGGATGGCGGGCAACCTCGGCAGCATCCTCGCAGCGCGGTTCTCGACGGCGTTTCACCTCGGCCTCCTGTCGTTTGCGGCGACCGACGACCGATTGGCCGGCAACGCTATCGCTACGCTTGCGCTCGCGGTGACACTGTTCCCGCTTGTCGGTGCCGGCGCGTGGCTACTCCAGACCGTCATCGGCGGCGCTACGCTCCCGCTCCGGACGGTCGTGCTGGTCGCGCTCGTCAGCGGCAGCCTGCTGGCACTGTTGGCTATCGTCGTGACGACGGTGACGACCTACGCCGCCTACCGGTTCGAACTGGACCCCGACGACGTGGTCATCCCCGTCGTCACGAACGTCTGTGACGTGCTGGGCGTGGTGGTGCTGTTCGGTGCTGTTCGCGTCCTCGTGTGACAGGTCGGTGTCGGCACTGCGGTAGCCGTCGTCCCGCGCGGCCACCGTGTCCGGCAGCCATCTTCCTAAAATCGACCGACGCTATCGATGGGCATTTGCGGGCCAGGGTCGTACGTTTCAGCGTGCAGTCGCTCGTCGCCGCAGTGCTTGGCCACCCGGCGGTCGCTGTCCTCGGAGAGGTCGCTGTCCGGGTGCTCCGCATCACGCTCTTCCTCTCCTTTGGCGTGTTCCTCGCCGAACTGGCGGTGGCGTTCGGACTGGTCGAGAAGATTGCCGTCGTCTCGCGCTATCTCACGTCGCCGGCGAACCTCCCGGACGAGGTCGGCACCGCTATCCTGACGACAACGGCGTCGACGACCGCCGGTTACGGGATGCTCGCCGACTTCCGGGAGTCCGGCGTGCTGTCCGACCGAGCGACCATAGTCGCCGTCACCATCAACACGTTCTTCGGCTTCGCCCAGCACATCATCACGTTCTACGCCCCGATACTCATCCCGATTCTGGGCTTTCGCGTCGGGGTGCTGTACGTCGCCACGCGGGGGCTCATCGCGCTGGCAATCACGCTGACCGGCATCGCCGCCGGCGCGGTGCTGCTGGACGCGTCCAACGTCGGGCGGTCAGGCACAAATACGGACCCGGCCCCCGACGGCGGGACGGCCGACGACGCGGGCGACGTGTTCGACGACCGTCCGGAGAGCCGTCGGGCGGCCGTCAGGGCCGCGTTCGACGCGACCACGGACAAAGTTCGGGACATCCTGCCGCGACTAGCGGCTATCTACGCCGTCGTCTCGCTACTGCTCGCCTACAGCGATGAACTGCTGACACTCATCGGCAGTAACGGGGCGTCCGTGACGACTGCCGCCGACGGATTCGCCGGGCTCCTTGGCTTGCCCGGCGCGGCCATCCCTGTTATCGCCGCCTACGCGCTCGATACGACCTCGGGGGCGACGGTCATCGCACCGCTCATCCGGAACGGGACCTTCTCCGCTCGGACTGCCGTGGCGACGATGCTCGTCGGCGGTATCATCTCCTTTGCCGTCTCGACGTTCAAGCGCTCGATTCCGTTCCAATATGGCATCTGGGGTCGGGAGTTCGGCTCGAAAGTCATCGTCGTCAACACGGGGCTGAAAATCGTCTGGATCGCGCTGGCGCTTGTTGTGCTACTGTAGTGCGAGGCCAGTGGCCCCGTCAGTCAAACGTGTAGGCCATCATCACTTCGTCGACCTGCTCGCCGTCGACGGTGTAGTGGTTCCGCCGGATACCCTCTGTGTGCCAGCCGTGGTCTTCGAGGAACACCATCGCGTTCTCCGTAATCGCTGGCACGCTGTTGTACAGCTTCCGGTAGCCGTTGGCTTCCGCCCAGTCCAGCCCGCGTTGCATGAGCTGGCTGCCGATGCCCTGGCCACGCTGTTCCTCCCTGACGCCGACGGTGAGCTGGGCCGTCTCGCGAAGCTTGTCCAGTTGCGGGATGTCGAGGTGGCACCAGCCGACGACCGCCTCGTCAACTGTCGCGACGAAAAACACTCTCGATTCGACTGTGTTGTGCCGTGTGACGGCATCCTCGTACAGCAACTGCTCGGCGACGCTCTCGGCGACAACGTACGTCCCGTCGCTTGAGACGTTCCGAATGGTCTGGACGAGCCCCTCGAAATCGTCGTTGTGGGCCGGTCGAATCGTGTACGTCAGCCCGTTCGTGGTGTGTTCCTCGACTGAGCCGACATCGAGCGCCAGCGTCAGTGTCCCACCGTCGTCCTCGATGTACCCCTTCGACAGAAGGTGCGTCAGGGCCTTCTCGAACGCTTCGGGAGAGAGGTCTACCATCTCACGGACTCTATGCCGTGCCGCCGTCCCGTGTCGTTCGACGTACTGGTACACCTCCATCGCTGCGCTCGTTTCGAATGTCGGCCGTTCGACAGCGTCCATACCGGTTGTATCTACTAGCAGATTATTAACAATTGTTATTTGGTAACACGAAACAGGGAACGTGGTGAGAGTTCTCCCGGACTGGTCATAGTCGAATGTGATGGGATGTGCCTGACTGTCGGTTCAGGCCGTGTCCGGAATCGGGTCGGAGATGACAACGGCGTCGCCTTCGATAACGCAGTTCCCCTCCGAATCATCGACAGCCGTGGCCAGGCGGAACCGGTTGTCCTGAATGCGCTCGACGACCTCACAGCGGGCGGTGACCTCCTCGTCGATGTCGACAGGTCCCTGATAGCTCAGTTCTTGGGAGAGGTAAACCGTCAGTCCGGGGAGCCGCGCCAGAGCCGCGCTGATGATGCCGGACACGAGCGTTCCGTGGACAATCCGGCGGCCAAACCGCGTTCCGTCCGCGAACGTCGCGTCAAGGTGGAGTCTGTTCGTGTCGCCACTCGCTTCGGCGAAGGCCTCCACGTCTGCCTTGGATATCGTCTTGCTGAACTCGACGTGGTCACCCACGTCGATACCGTCGGCAGTCCCGTAACTCTCGAACGTCCAGTCCTCGTTCTCGTACAGCGTGTCTGGCCGGGTGAACCGCTTTCGCTGTGACTGGTCATTGAACGCTCCCCTTGCCCGAGAGAGATGCGGGATGTAGTCCGAGAGGTCGGTCGTCGTGACGATACCGACGAGCGACCCGTCCTCGACGACGGGCAGTTTCTTGATGTTGTTCGTCCGCAACCGATCCACAGCCGTTTCGATGTCCGCGTCGGGGGTGACCGTCACAAGCGTCTCGGCCATTACGTCACCGACCGACAGCGCTCTGGTATCCCCCTCGGCTGCGGTGACGGCGACGATGTCGCTCTCCGTGATGATGCCGACGCAGCCGCCGTCCTCGACGACGAGCGAACCGATCTCCTCGTCGCGGAGGCGCTGGGCCGCCTCGATGACCGGCGCGTCGGGGCTGATGGTTTTGACAGGTGTCCGCATGATTTCCCTGACTGGCAGCGGGACGAGCATTGTACCGAAACCCAGACATGGCAGACGTATAACAGTCCGCCCGGCGACACCGCCACGCTTGTGTCGCCGGCCGCCAACACCCATGTGATGCGATGGGGCGTGTTCGGCGTTATCGGTGTCCTCGTGGTCGCTGCCGGCTGTAGCGGCTTCACCGGGTCGCCGTCTCAGCCCGCGGGGACCGCCGTCGACGGCCAGTCGGCAGTCGACGTTCCGGAGTCCGCTGTCACCGTGACGGTCACGGCTGTCGTCGACGGCGACACGATACAGGTCGCCTACGAGAACGGGACAGGTGATACGGTCCGACTCGTCGGCGTCGACACGCCCGAAGTCCACACCGAGAACGACCCCGCGGAGTTCGAGGGCGTCCCCGAGACCGACGCTAGTGCGTCCTGCCTCCGTGGAGCCGGCACGAACGCGTCGTCGCTCGCCAAGCAGCAACTGCTGGGCGAGACAGTCGGACTCTCGTTCGACCCGAATCTGGACCGGCGCGGCTACTACGACCGACTACTGGCCTACGTTGTCCACGACGGGACGCTGTTTAACTATCGACTCGTCGAGACCGGCCATGCCCGCGTGTACGACAGCGAATTCACGCGAGCCGACCGATTCTACGCGGCCGAGGACGCTGCCCGCTCCGACCGGCGCGGACTCTGGCGCTGTGTGGATTCGGACGCAGTGACCCGCACGGCTATCGCCGACGGTGGGTCCGAGAGCGCCAGCGGCGTCGAAATTGCGGAAATCCACGCCGACGCGGCGGGCAACGACAACGAGAACCTGAACGATGAGTACGTCACACTCACGAATACCGGCGATGAGCCCGTCGGCCTCTCCGGGTGGACGGTCAGCGACGAAGTCGGCCATCAGTACACATTCGCGAACCTGACCCTCGACCCGAACGCGTCGGTGTCGCTCTACACCGGCAGCGGCACCGACACTGAGACCGAGCGGTACTGGGGCCGGAACGGGGCGGTCTGGAACAACGACGGCGACACAGTCATTGTCAAGAACGCCAGCGGCGAGACGGTCCTTCGACAGCCGTACTGACGCTGTCACGCCGCCACGGCAGTATAAACACCTCCAGTGCTAACGGTACCCATGACCATCCGCCGGCTGACGCCGACGCCACGGGCGGTCGACTGGGGGCTGTTCGGGGCGGTGGCGACGCTGCTTGCCACTGGTGTCGCCACCATCTTCGCAGGCATCCCCAGCAGCGCGTGGATTATCGACCTCCATGCGCTCTCCGGTGTGGTGCTGACGCTTCTGTTGCCGGTGAAGCTTCGTCGTGTCTTCCACCGTGTCGCTCCGTCGCGGCTGACCGGTACTCGTGTCCTCTCGGTCGGTCTGGCCGCCGTTACACTGGGCGCGCTCGGTACCGGCGTCTGGTGGATATTCGGCGGCACGCTCGACCTCGGTCCATGGGGGCTGTTTCACCTCCACGTCGCGCTCGGCCTGCTGGTCCCGCCACTGCTACTGGTGCATCTCCGCGCCCGGTTCTACTCGCCGGCGCAGGCCACCCGTGGCGGCCGTCGGGCCATCCTCCGGTACGCTGGGCTGGTGACTGCGGGGGCGTTCCTCTGGCGAGTCCAGGGGCCAGTCAACGATGCCCTCGACACGGCTGGCGTGGACCGAAGGTACACCGGGTCGCGAGAGGACGGGACCGGCGACGGCAACCGGTTCCCTGTCACTAGCTGGGTCGCCGACGACCCGGACCCGGTCGACGCGGCCGACTGGTCGCTGTCGGTCGCTGGCCGGGTCGCCCGCGAGACAAGCTACGTCGCCGGCGACCTCTCGCCGGACGCGACTGAGTCGGCAATACTTGACTGCACGAGCGGCTGGTTCTCCGGCCACGAGTGGCATGGCGTTCGGGTCGGGGACCTGCTCGACGCTGCCGACCCCGACGACGCGGCGGCGTGGGTCCAGTTCCGTTCCGTCACCGGCTACCGCTGGAGTCTCCCCCTGTCGGAGGCCCGCGATGCCATGCTGGCTACCCACGTCGATGGCGAGCGCCTGGCCCACGGTCACGGCTACCCGCTCCGACTCGTTGCGCCCGGCCGTCGAGGGTTTCAGTGGGTGAAGTGGGTCGAGTCAGTGCGCGTCAGCAAGCGCCGCGAACTCGGGGAGTGGCTTGCGATATTCGTGAGCGGACTTTGAGTCCGTCCGAGCCCCTCAGCGGCAGCGCGGTCGCCGCTCCTTGTGGCCCTTCCCCTCGGAAGGCGGCGGTTACCTGTAGTACATAGCTGCTTCGGACGGGTACGCTCCGCTGCACCGTCGGTCCTCGCTGACTCCCGGCCGTGTAACACTGCGCTGTCAACGCTCGAAAGAGCAGCTTACCACTGTAGTTGTCATTGAAGCTACCACTAACGAAGTACCGCTGCGCGATAGCAGGAGGCATGAACTGGCGGCACCCCGCTCGATTTGCCGGTCCGTCGAACACCGCCGTCGCCCTGTGGGCGGTCGCCGTCGCTTTTTTCGGCGTCGGCGACCTCGTCACGACGCTCATTGGCTACAGCATTACTGGCGTGACCGAACTCAGCCCCGTGGTCAAACTACTGCTGGAAGAGCACGCGGTGCTGGTGCTGACTGGCCTGAAAGCAACCGTGTTCGTGGGCTTTTTCGCCGTCTGGAAGTACGTTTCTCGGCCGTATTCCATCGGCGTCCCGCTCGGACTGGCGCTACTAGGCGTTGCGGTGACAGCGTGGAACACCGGTATCATCCTCACAGCTGTACTGGCCTGAGCCCCGGCGATCGGCCGCTTCCAGTACCCGTTGTGTTCTGTGCGGCAGTCACGCACGCTATACCAGCGCGTCGATAGAATCCCAGAGGTCCGGCCCGCCGTCGTCGCCCGACTCGTAGTGAATCGGCACGAAGCCCGCGTTGCGTGCGCCCTCGACATCGCTTTCGTACTCGTTGCCGACCATCACGTACTCGTCGGCCGGAAGCTCCTCCCGGACCCGGTCGAACGGAGCGCTGTCGGGCTTGTGTGCACCGACCTCGTAGGAGGCGACAAAGAGGTCGAACAGGTCGGTCAGCCCGTGATGGTCGAGCTTTGCGACCTGCCGCTCCCGGATACCGTTGGTGACAATCGCGAGCTGATTGTCGGCGGCAAGTGCGGTCAGGCTGTCCCGGGCTGCGTCGGGGACGGTCGTCGATGCGAACTCGGTTTCCCTGAGCGTCTCGACCAGCGTGTCGAGGTCCACGTCCGCCCCGACCGCCTCCACGACGGCGGCCATCGACTGGCGGTACGGGTTCGGCTCCAGCGCCTCGAAGGCCGTGTAGAACGCCTCCTTGCTAACGGCCCGGACCTCGTCCGTATACTCGATACCGTGAGCCTCGACTGTTCTCTGGATGATATTCTTGTACGGCTCCGGATAGTGGACGACCGTGTCGTCGAGGTCGAAACAGATGGTCGTCGTCATGTGTCGTCGTCGTAGACCGGCTGTCCGTCCTCGGTTGGCGGCGCGACGTAGTCGATGTACTCCTCGGCCGTCGGTTCGGTGACGGTCACGTTCATGTGGATGTCGCCCAGTTCCGAAGGGTCACCGACCGCGAAGTTAATCCGCCCCTCGAACGCTGCCTGCTTTTTCACGTCGAACGCGAAGGTGTCACCCTCTAGATTGTCGAAGAAGACCGACCGGGCTGTGTCCAGAATTTCCCGCCGGTGGAGGAGCTCGGAGAACCCGTCCATCGTGTGTACCTCTGCGACGAGCGCGCCCTGCTGGTGGGTCGGGTCAGCCTCTGGGAAGAGGTTCTGGATGGCGTCGGCGACTCTGTCGGTTACTTCGGTGTCGTTGACGGGGGCCTCGATTCGGACGTCGACGGAGTAGACGGCGCTCATTGGTCGAGTGCCTCCGGGCCGTCACGGATCAGTGTGCGAACGGTCCGCTGGAACGCGGCCAGCGTCTCCGTATTTTCGATAGTCAGGTCGGCCATGTCCATGGCCTCGCCCATTCCGAATCCGAGTTCGCGAGCGTCGCGGTCCTCAAGCGATTCGCCGCCGTCTTCCGCCGAGGTGTCCCGCCCACGGAGGTCAAGTCGGTCGGCCCGCAGTTCAAACGGTGCGTCTACCTCGACCAGCAGGAACGTGTCGCCGAACGCCGACTCGAACGCCTCGACTTCCACGTCCGACCGGATACCGTCGACGAGGACGGTGTCGTTCGATTCGAGTTCCGCCTCGATCATCGGTAGCGAGCGCTCAGCGATGGCGGCGGGGCCGTTCTCCTCTCGGAGCGCCTTCGCGACTGTCCCGTGGTCCGTTGCGGGGTCGAGCCCGCGGTCACGGCACTCTTCGCGGATGACGTCGCCCATCGTCACGACCGGTACGTCCATCTCGGCGGCGACGTTCGCTGCCTCGCTTTTCCCACTGCCCGGCAGCCCGACGATACCGATAACTGTCATTGCCGGGCGTAATCGAGCAGCGGGCAAAAGCCCTCCCGTTCGGATCGGTCTTTACCGTTCGCGGACAACGACGAACTCCGCGAGGTCGCGTAGGTACTCCATCGACTGGGACTCCGGGGCGTCGATGGTCGACAGCGACTCGAGGGCGGCGTCGGACTCGGCCCGCGCTCGCTCGTTTGCCTCCTCTGTCGTCAGCTCCGTCACTTCCACCAACGACGGTCGTTCCATCTCCGCGTCGGTCCCGGCCGGCTTGCCCAGCGTTTCGGCGTCGGCCGTCGCATCGAGCACGTCGTCGCGCATCTGGAAGGCCACGCCGACCCGTTCGGCGTACTGGCCGACTGCCTCGACCGTGTACGGGTCCGAGTCGGCAGCGATCGCGCCCAGCTCTGCCGCAGCGCGGAACAGCGCCCCGGTTTTTCGGCGGGCCAGTTCCATGTACTCCTGCTCGTTGGTGGGCTCTGCGACCAGTTCCATCGCCTCGCCCTCGCCTAGTTCGACCATCGACTCGGAGACGGTCTGCATGGCGCGCTCGTCCGTCGAGAATAGATTGAACGCTTCGCCGAGCAGGCCATCGGAGGCGATGATTGCGGGGCCGTGGCCGAAGGCTTCCCAAGCGGCCGGGGACCCCCGGCGGAGTTCTGACTCGTCGATGATGTCGTCGATGACTAGCGAAGCGTTGTGGACGAGTTCAATGCCGACTGCGAAATCGACGGCATCGGCCGGCTCCCCACCCAGCGCCTCACACACCAGCACTGTCACCGTCGGCCGCACTCGCTTCCCCCCAGAAAGCGCCACGTGGCGCACTTCGTCTGCGAGTTCCTCCGGCTCCACGCTGTCGAGAACCGCCTCTAGGCGCTCCTCGACCCGGTCGCGCCGGCGCTCGAGATACTCCATTACCGCTCCCTTAGGACTACCATAAAAAGTACCTTGTCACCCGCGATTCAGTGTGTAGCGGCTACTGGAACTGCTCGATGAGTGCCGGGACGACCTCGAACAGGTCGTCCTGGATGCCGTAGTCGGCGATATCGAATATCGGCGCGTTCGGGTCGGTGTTGATGGCAACGATCGTATCCGACCCCTTCATCCCGGCGACGTGCTGGACGGCCCCGGAGATACCGACGGCGATGTACACGTCTGGGGTGACGACCTTCCCGCTCTGGCCGACCTGACGGTCTTTCGCCAGCCAGCCGTTGTCGATAAGCGGTCGGGAACCCGACACCGTCGCGTCCAGCGCATCAGCGAGGTCGTGGATGATATCCAGGTTCTCCTCCTCCTCGATCCCGCGGCCGACGGACACCAGCACGTCGGCGTCAGTGATGTCGATGTCGCCACCGCCGACCTCTTCGAAGCCTTTCACGGTGGACTTGACGGCGCTCTCGTCGATGGTCGCGTCGAACGCCTCGATGGCAGCATCCCCGTCCGCTTCGATGGTCGGCCACTCGGCCGGGCGGATGGTCACGGCCGCCTGGTCGGCGTGGACGTCGATTGTCGTCTCCGCTTTCGAGCCGTACAGCTCTCTGGTAGCGGTGAGGCCGTCCTCGGCGTCGATGTCGACCACGTCGGTCACGAGTGGTCGGTCGAGCCGGTTGGCGACCGCTGGCGCGTAATCGAGGCCGTTGACGCTGTTTGGCATCAGGAGGACGGTCGGGTCCAGCTCCGTGGCCAGCTGGGTGACGACCTGCGTGTACACGTCGTGGTTGAACTCTTCGCCGATATCGACGGTGTGGACGGCGTCGACGCCTTCGCGGTTCAGCTCCGCCCCGAACGCCTCGACATCGCCGCCGATGACGGCGGTGTGTAGCTCGCTTCCGAGTTCGTCGGCGAGATCGCGACCGGCTGCTAACTGTTCCAAGCTCACCGGTCGGAGCTCCCCGCGCCGGTGCTCGGCGATAGCGAGGACTGACATTAGCTGGTCACCCCCTTCTCCGCGAGCAGTTCAGCCAACTCGGCTGCCGTCTCCTCGGGACTCCCCTCGAACACCGTCGCATCGCCCTCGGTTTCAGGCTCGTACAGCGAGGTCTGTTCCAGCGGGCTTTCAATCCCGGCCGCGTCGAGACCGATATCTGTCAGGCTGTACTCCGCGAGCTCCTTGCTCTGGGCCTGCCGGATGCCTCGAAGACTCGCGTAGCGGGGGTCGTTGATCCCGGTCTGTATCGTCAGTACGGCAGGGATCTCGATGTCGGTGAGTTCCTCGACGCCGCCTTCCAGTTCCCGATGGACGCTGGCGACACCTGCCTCCAGATCGAGGTCGAGGTTGTTGACGACAGCGCCCCACTCCATATCGAGCTTGTCGGCCAGCGTGACACCGGTCGCCCCAAACCCATCGTCGGCGGACTGGACGCCGGTCAGCACCAGATCGGGGTCTTCCTCGGCAGCGACGGCGGCCAGCACTTCTGCCTTCGTCTCGGGGTCTAGCAGGCCGGCGTCATCGAGCGCTTCGTCCCAGACCCGGATGGCGCGGTCGGCCCCCTTCGCCAACGCTTGCCGGATCGTTTCGTCCGTCTCGGACGGGCCGATAGTGGCGGTGACGACCTCGACGTCGTCGTGAGCCTCCTTTATTTGGACGGCCGCTTCGACAGCGTACTCGTCCCACTCGTTGAGGTCGGCTGTGACGTACCGGTCGTCGATAGCGAGTCCGTCGATCTCGAACTCGTCGTCGACGGCTGCCACCTCCTTTACCGTGACAAGGATTTTCATGCTGGAACGTCCGACCGGACAGCGAATAAACGTTTTCGAACCAGAAACCACGCCCGGCTTGTTTACACTCAGGTCGTCCCGTCGGTTACTCGTCGAAGTCGGTGATATCCTCGTCCGGGAACGAAATGAGGTTCTCCCGACCGATACGGAGTTTGTCGATGCGGCCCTCCTCGTCCATCGCTGAGAGCAACTGCGACACCTTCGCGTTCGACCACCCGGTCTCGGAGACGATGCGGGCCTGCTTCATCCGTCCGCCGTTCTCTTCGAGGAGCCGCTCAACGCGTTCCTCATCGCTCAGGAGTTCGACGTCGACATCGTCCGAGGCCGCGGTGTCGCTCGCTGGGGCTGCCGCCCCGGCGCTGTCGTCTCCGTCGTCGGTCCCGGCTGCGACCGATGGAAGCGCGTCGGTGTATCCGGTCTTGAACATGTAACCGACGGCCCCGACGAGCAGCACCATCAGCACGACCCCGCCGATCCAGGTCGAGTCGACGCCGCCAAACATCGATGCCGGGGTTTCTGACGGCGTCTGGGTAGTCGGTTGTTCGCCAGTGTAAACGACGGACAGGTACCCGGGCTCGAACGTCCGTCGCCCCTCGAAAATCAGCTTTCCGTCGTCGACGGCGCTCGGGGCACTTTCCACCCCGTATCCGGGCGGTGGCGAGATGACGAACCGCTGGTCGGCGGTCAGTGTCCCAAACCACGTGCCGTCCGTTGAATTGAACGCGTCCCCGACGACGATGTTCTCGTCGGTGACGACCGCGAAGTTCGTCCACGTAAACTCGAGGATCAGTTGCCCCTTGCGGTCTGACACCTCGTACCGACGGTTGACGTCGGTAATCTCCATCTCGCGGCCGGTGGCGGCACTGGCCTCGTCGCTCGCCTCCCGGAACGCCGGCAGCCACACTGCCTCGGTGTCCTCGCTGGCGAACTGCTCACCGGTGTCTCTAAACCACTCAGTCTCAGCTTCGTCAAGCGCATAGGTGTCCGTTATCGTCCACTTGGCGTCGCCGTTTGACTGTATCTGGAGGGCGAACGTTGTGTTCTCCGCGACCGGTGCCGGTGTCCCGGTCGTCTGTTGGGCGGGAACATCATCCGTCGCCGCCGCTGTCGCAAGCGGCGGGGTCGCCAACAGGGCAAACAGGACAAGGAGGAGGAGGGCACCTGAAACCCGCGGGGTCATTCTCGTTCACCGATGAACGTTCTGGGGGCAAAACCCTTTCCATCCAAGAATAAAACGTCAGCGGACGCTTTGAAAGGTCTAGTGCCTTCTCAGGCAATTATTGAGATATGGAGAATGGGGAGATTTTTGTACGGTGGGCGAGTATCCGATGCTGATGCGTCCCCTCCCCGCAGTCGGTGTGATCCTCCTCATGGTCGTCTCCGTGGCTGCCCCAGTGACTGGGTTCGCCTCGCCGGCCCAGACCGCTGACGGTAGCAATCAGTTGCCACAGATCACGGCCGTCGACAACACGACGAACCATCTCGCTATCCCGGCCAGCGACGTCAGGTCAACGACGTACAACCGATCCTCGATCGATGTCGGTGTCGCGGTTGCAGCCGGATCCAGTGACCTCCGGAGCGACTACGCGACGACGACGTTCGAACGGCAGTTTTTCCAGCAGGACAGCGAGGCCGCTCGCGACCGTCTCGTCGACGAGACATTGACTGATATCGAAAGCCAGCGAACGAGTCTGGAACAACGGAACGAGGCCGCCATCCAGCAGTACGCCAGCGGTACTATAACCGCTACGGAGTTCCTGCGGCAGCTGGCATTGATCGACGCTGAGTCCCGTCAGCTGGCCACCCGGCTTGATCGGATTCGGGCGACCGCCGGCACCGCACCGGACTACTCACTCTCACCGGCTCAGCGCTTCCGCCTGGAAAACAACAGGGGCGTGCTCAAGACGTATCGCGGCCCGATAAGCCAGCGTATCAGTGCTGAAACCGCCGGTGAGACTGAGCCGAATGCGGTGTACGTCGAAGCATCACTGGAGGGGTATATGCTGTCGACGGTCTCGGACGGCCAGTACACACGCGAGACATATCTCGGTCAGGACCGCGAACAGACGGCAGTCGACCAGTTCGCACAGACTAACGACTCCCTCGGTGCGGTCAACACGCGGGCTGAGAGCCTCTATCCATGGCTCTACAGCGAGCAGTACCCGTCTGTTCAGACGTACGGCCGGAGTGCTATCTACCAGATCCAGGCCGACCATCCGAACGGACGGCTGACTGCGTATCTCGACGGCGGCACGAGAAACGTTTTCTACGAAACCCAGACCCTCGACCTGACGACGGTCGACCGGTCGGAAGTAGCGACGAACGTGAACCAGTCAGTTCGCGTCCGAGTCGAGCAGTCCTTCGAGTCCGGACCGCTGCTTGTCACGGTCAGCGACAACAGCACAGGCGCTACGGCCGATGCGACCGTCAAAATAAACGGTAAACGAATCGGCACGACTGGCACAGACGGTGCCCTCTGGACGGTCGAACCCCGTGGGGAGTACACGGTTACTGCCATCACACAGGACGGCGACCGGGTTCGAGTGCCTGTCAGTGGGTCAGTGTAGCGACGCAGGAAAAGTGAGACTCGCTGTTATTCGGGTACTTCTGCAATCGTTGTGATCGCGCGTGGACTGCCCGGTCGGGACTGTCAAACCACCTTTTTCCGGCTCGGGTGACCTTTGGTCACCGCTCCCCGTAAAAACGTGGGCGAAAAAGCGGCCACTCGCTTTGCTCGTGCCCGAAGCGATTACTCGGGGACTTCTGCAATCGTTGTGATCGCACGCGGACTGCCCGGCCGGGACTGTTGAATGTGATGTTCGAAGTCCTCGTACCCGGCCTCAGTGAACATCCGGTCGGCTTCCTCCTCGTCGTAAAACAGCATGATGGCATCGGCCATCTTCTGGAAGACACTTGAGTTCGGGTAGTCGGGGCCGACGATGAGGACCTTGCCACCGGGTTTGGTCAGTCGGCGGCACTCAGCAAGCGCGTCGACGGGGTTGGGCCAGTACTCAATAGACCCCGAGGACCACACCGCGTCGAAACTGTCATCCTTGAACGGGAGTCGTTCGGCGTCACCGAGGTGGTAGCGTACGTCACCGAACTTCCCGAACTTCTCGAAGGCTTTCGAGAGCTGGTGGGGGCTCTGGTCGAGCCCGTACACCGTATCGACGTGTTCGAGCAGCCCCTCAGTGGCGAAGCCGGTGCCACAGCCGACATCGAGGACCTTGTCGTCGGGCGAAAGGTCGAGCATTGCGATCGCCTCGTCGCGCATCCGTTCGTCCCAGATGAAGGGGTTGATCTGGTCGTACACCTTCGAGAGATACTTGTAGAACGTCCGCGCGCGGGCCTTGTTCTCGAGGACTCCCATTACTGCCAGTTTAGGACTTGGCGGTCATAATTCCCCGGATTTTCCCCTGTCTGTCACACAGGGAAACTTCGCAACTACCAAATAGCCGCTCTGGCAACGCTCACGTGATTAGAGAATGCCACGGCCAGAAGTTCTTGACAGGATACAGGAGGCCGAGCAGGAGGCCGACGAGATCGTCGAAGAGGCCGAACAAGACCGCGAAGACCGCATCGCGGAGGCTCGCGAGGAGGCTGACGAGATCCGCGACTCTGCGCGGGAAGAGGCCGAGGCGGCCGCAGAGGATCGTCTCGAAGCGGCTCGCGAAGAGATCGAGGCCGAACGCGAGCAAATCATCGAAGACGGTGAGAGCGCTCGCGACGACCTCGAACAGCAGGCAAGTGAACAGATCGACGAGGTAGTCGAATACGTCACAGACCTGTTCGAGGAGGCGGTGCATGCTCAGACCTGAGAAGATGTGCCGCGTCTCGGTGACGGGGTCGAAACGCGCGATGGAGCAGACTATCGAGGCCGTCCACGACCTCGATATGCTCCACGTCACCGAGTACGACGGCTCCTGGGACGGATTCGAACCCGGGAACTCGCTCGACGGAACCAACGAGGTCTCGGACAAGCTCGTCACGGTCCGCTCACTGCAGTCCATTCTGGGTGTCAGTGAAGAGGACGCCGGTCCGACGCGGGTCGTCACAGACGAGGCGATTGAGGAGCAACTCGATGAGGTTCGGACGGCAGTCAACGAACTCGACGACCGGCGCGACGAGGTCCGTGACGAACTCCGGGCCGTCGAGGACCAGATCAACACGATGGCGCCGTTCGTTGCGCTGGGCATAGATCTCGACCTGCTCCGTGGCTACGACTCGCTGTCAGTCGTCGTCGGCGAGGGCGACAGCGACGAGATCGAGGCTGTCCTCGCAGATAGCGATGTCGGGACGTTCGAGCTGTTCACTGAGGACAGCGTCGTCGCCGTGTTCGCACAGGCCGAAGAAGACGACCTGCAGGACGCACTGGTTGGGGCGACGTTCTCCCGACTCGAAGTCCCCGAGGGTGACGGCGACCCGACGGCGTATCTCGAAGAGCTGGAACACGAGAAACAACAGCTCGAATCGAAGCTCTCGACTGTTGAGGACGAACTCAACGAACTCCGCCTCGACCACGCCGGATTCCTGCTTGCGGCCGAGGAGAAACTGGCTATCGAGGCCCAGAAGGGCGAAGCGCCACTCACCTTCGCAACGACGGAAAACGCCTTCATCGCTGAGGGCTGGATTCCGAACGAGCGCTACGAGGCATTCGAGCGGGCTCTTTCGAGCGCTGTCGGCGATGCTGTCGACATCGACCGGATCGAAATCGCCGAGTACGACAGCGAGGGGCACGCAGAGTCCCACGAGGAAGTCGAGCGGGAAGGCGGCAACGGCGGCGAACCCGTCGGCAGTTCCGTCGATGCTCCCGAGCCGGAGAGCGAGAGCCAACCGCAGGAAACCGTCGCTGACGGTGGCGTCATCACGATGGGTGACGACGCGCCGCCCGTCATTCAGGATAACCCGAGCGGCGTCCGACCCTTCGAGGACCTCGTCGAGGTCGTCAACCGGCCGAAATACGGTGAGTTCGACCCGACGGTTGCCTTCTTCCTGACGTTCCCGGCCTTCTTCGGGTTCATGATCGGTGACGTCGGGTATGGACTGCTGTACCTCGCGCTTGGCTACGGGCTGTACTCAGCGGTTGACAGCGATGTGCTGAAAAGTCTCGGGGGCGTCGGAATGTGGGCCGGTGGATTCACGATGCTGTTTGGGCTGCTGTACGGCGAGATCTTCGGCCTGCACACAATCTCGAACGTCGTGTGGCCTGCCCTCGGGTTCGAAGGAGCGCCGTTCCACAAGGGACTGCAGCCGGCGTACGGCGAGTACGCTATCGGATGGCTGACGCTGAGCCTCCTGGCCGGGATGCTCCACCTCGCTGTGGGGTGGACGTTCGACTTCATCGAGAACCTGAACCACGGCCTCTGGGACGCTGTCACCGAGAGCGGCTCCTGGCTCCTGATGCTGTTTGGCCTCTGGGCCTGGGTGTTCTCCGGCGCAGCGGGCTCGGCACCGGACTTCCTCTACACCGCTGAGGAAGGCATCTTTGCTGGGAACCCGTTCCCGCTCGGCTTCGCCGGGCTCCCGGCTATCGACCTGTTCAGTGTCGGTGGGTTCCCGATATCAGCGTGGTTGCTGGTGTTTTTCGCCGGCCTCGTGTTGCTGGCGCTCGCTGACCCCATCGAAGTCGTCGAGTTCCTCAACGTGTTCGTGAACGTGCTATCGTACACGCGACTGGCAGCAGTGCTCCTGGCGAAGGCCGGGATGGCCTTCGTGGTCAATCTGCTGTTCTTCGGTGTGTTCGTCACGGACGACGGAGCGTGGCACTTCGGTATCAGTCACGCACCGAGCTACTACCTCGAAGAAGGCGTCTACCACGGCCACGAAGTCACAGAGGTCATGTTCGGTGGCCTGATGCACTCGGGCATTGCTGGTCTTGTCGGAGGACTGCTCGTCCTTGTGCTGGGGCACCTCCTCGTCCTCGTACTGGGTATCACCAGTGCCGGACTACAGGGTGTGCGTCTCGAATACGTGGAGTTCTTCGGCAAGTTCTTCGAGGGCGGCGGCAAGCGGTACAACCCGTTCGGCTACGAGCGGGCCTACACCACTGACGACTGACCGCTATCGACCTTACTTCCGATATTTGTCGGTACTCCGGTAGCTACTGCACTACTGTCGCGCACTCGGTGTCTGGTACCAGATGACAACCGTGGTTGAGAGCGCGGCTAAACCCACGGAACAGCATCTTGACGAAGTGTTTTGGGAAGCTTTATGAAGTCCGTGGAGTCACATACGCCTGTTCGGACACGAGCAACCTCAGAGAGGATCTCAACAACATGATAGAAACTATCGCACTCGTTGTCAACGCTGTACTGCAAGAAGGTGGCGCCGCTGCCCCGGCCATCCCGGGAGAAGCTGCTGCAGCCCTCGCTGTCGGGCTGGCTGCGCTCGGTTCGGGGTATGCGGAGCGTGGGATCGGGGCCGCCGCCGTCGGCGCAATCGCAGAAGACGAGAGCATGTTCGGCCGTGGGCTCATCCTGACAGTCCTGCCGGAAACGCTCGTCATTCTCGCGCTGGTCGTCGTCTTCATCCTCGGGTAACCACTCTCTCCCTTTTCCAATAATGAGCCTTCAAACAGTCGTAGAGGACATCCGCGACGAGGCCCGCGCGCGTGCTCAGGAGATTAGCGACGCGGCCGACGAACGTGCCGAGGAGATAATCGCTGACGCCGAGGCTGACGCCGACCAGATCCGCGAGGAACGCGAGGCCGAGGTCGAGCGGACCATCGAGCAGGAGCGAGAGCAGCGACTCTCCTCCGCAAAGCTCGAGGCCAAACAGGCTCGACTCAACGCCCGGCGTGACATCCTCGAAGACGTTCACGGCGACGTTGAGGACGCGCTTGCGGCCCTCGAAGGGGACCGACGAGAGGAACTGACACGCGCACTGCTTGACGCCGCTGTCGATGAATTCGACGACAGCGACGAGCTGTCGGTGTACGGCCGTGCGTCGGACCAGTCGCTTCTCGAGGATGTACTCGATGACTACGACGGCGCGACCTACGCCGGTGAGCGGGACTGCCTCGGCGGTGTCGTCGTCGAGAGCGGCGAGTCACGAGTTCGTGTGAACAACACGTTCGATTCCATCCTTGAGGACGTCTGGGAGGACAACCTGAAAGCAATCAGCGACCGCCTGTTCGAAGACCAATGAGTTCGCGAACGGGAACGAGCGGCCAGGGAAGCAACTACGAGTACGTCATCGCACGGGTTCGTGCCCGCAGCGCATCCCTGTTCGACGATGACGACTACCGGAAGCTGGTCCGCATGGGGACGGGCGAAATCGCCCGCTTCATGGAGGAAACGGAGTACGAGACCGAAATGAACGCGCTCGGCTCCCGGTACGACGGCGTCGACCTCGTCGAGTACGCGCTGAACCGCAACCTCGCGAAACACTTCGACGACCTGCTTCGCTGGTCTGAGGGCGCGCTGTACGACTATATTGCCCGTTACCTGCGGAAATTCGATGTGTGGAACGTCAAAACGGTCATCCGTGGGCTCTACTCGGACGCGGAGCGGACCGAGGTCGAGGACGACCTCATCCGGGCCGGCGAGTTCAGCGACCGACGTATCGAGGACCTGCTGAACGCCGGCTCTATCGAGGAGGTCGTCGAGCAGCTTGACGACACCATCTTCGGTGACACGCTGGCCGAAGCGTTCGACGTATACGAGGAAAGCGGCGTTCTCGTGCCGCTGGAGAACGCGCTCGACCGCGCGTTCTACGAAACGCTGCTGTCGGGGCTTCCGGACAATCCAGAGATAGACAGTCCGACCGGGCTGTACGTGGAGTTCTTGGAGACGGAAGTCGACTTCCGAAACCTCCGGAACGCGCTCCGGCTGGCCCGAAGTGGCGCGGACATCGACCCCTCGGAGTACTTCATCGAGGGCGGACAGCTGTTCGACGCACAGGAGGTCGCACAGCTGTCGACGAACCTCGACCAGCTGGTCAGCGCCGTCCGCGAGAGCAAATACGGCGACGACCTCGACCAGGCGCTGTCGGCGCTTGAAGAAGCCGACAACCTCATCGACTTCGAGCGGGCGCTGGACGCGGCACTGCTCGAATACGCCGACCGGCTCTCGAACCGCTACCCGCTGTCGGTCTGTCCGGTGCTGTCCTATGTCCTCGCCAAGGAACGCGAGGTCGACAACATCCGGGCCATCGCCCGCGGTCGCGAGGCCGGCCTCGGCCCCGACGAAATCGAACAGGAGCTGGTGATACTATGAGCCAGGAGATCGCTGTCATCGGAAGCCCGGAGTTCACGACGGGCTTTCGGCTAGCTGGCGTCCGCAAGTTCGCGGACGTGCCTTCCGACGAGAAAGACGAGCAGCTCGACGACGCCGTCGAGGAGATGCTCAACGACGACGACGTCGGTATCGTCGTGATGCACGACGACGACCTGTCGCATCTCTCACGCGGTGTCAGACAGGACGCGGAGACGAGTGTCGAGCCAGTGATGGTCACGCTCGGCGGCGGCACTGGGAGCGGCGGACTGCGTGAACAGATCAAGCGAGCCATCGGTATCGACCTGATGGACGAGGACTAACCATGAGTCAAGCAACAGACACAGACGTCCGCGAGGACGGCATTATCGAAAGCGTCTCGGGACCGGTCGTAACGGCTCGGGACCTCGACGCCCGGATGAACGACGTCGTTTACGTCGGCTCGGAAGGGCTGATGGGCGAGGTCATCGAGATCGAAGGAAACATCACCACGATTCAGGTGTACGAGGAGACCTCCGGTGTCTCCCCCGGCGAACCCGTCGAAGGGACGGGCTCGCCGCTCTCCGTGGACCTCGGGCCGGGTATGCTCGACGCCATCTACGATGGTGTCCAGCGCCCGCTCGACGTGCTCGAAGAGAAGATGGGGTCGGCGTTCCTCGACCGCGGTGTCGACGCGCCGGGCATCGACCTGGAGAAGACCTGGGAGTTCACCCCTGAAGTCGAGGAAGGCGACGAGGTCGAGGCCGGCGATATCGTCGGCACCGTCCCCGAAACGCCGAGTATCGACCACAAGGTGATGGTCCCGCCCGACTCCGAGGGTGGCGAGGTCGTCGCCATCGAATCGGGCAACTTCAACGTCGAAGAGACCGTCGTCGAACTGGACAACGGCGAAGAGATCCAGATGCACCAAGAGTGGCCGGTGCGCCAGCAGCGGCCGACCGTCGAGAAAGAGACGCCGACGGAACCGCTCATCTCCGGCCAGCGTGTGCTTGACGGCCTGTTCCCGATTGCGAAAGGCGGGACGGCCGCCATTCCCGGGCCCTTCGGCTCCGGGAAGACGGTCACCCAGCACCAGCTCGCCAAGTGGGCCGACGCAGACATCGTCGTCTACGTCGGCTGTGGCGAGCGTGGCAACGAGATGACTGAGGTCATTGAGGACTTCCCGGAACTCGAGGACCCGACCACCGGCAACGCGCTGATGGACCGGACCTGCCTCATCGCCAACACGTCGAATATGCCCGTCGCGGCACGCGAATCCTGCGTGTACACGGGGATTACCATCGCGGAGTACTTCCGCGACATGGGGTACGACGTGGCGCTGATGGCCGACTCCACCTCCCGGTGGGCCGAGGCCATGCGTGAGATTTCGTCCCGACTCGAAGAGATGCCGGGTGAGGAGGGGTACCCCGCGTACCTCTCCGCTCGCCTGAGCGAGTTCTACGAACGCGCCGGGTACTTCGAGAACATCAACGGCACCGAGGGCTCCGTCTCAGTTATCGGGGCCGTCTCACCGCCGGGCGGGGACTTCTCCGAGCCGGTCACCCAGAACACGCTGCGTATCGTCAAGACGTTCTGGGCGCTTGACGCGGACCTGGCCGAACGCCGGCACTTCCCCTCTATCAACTGGAACGAGTCGTACTCGCTGTATCGCGACCAGCTCGACCCGTGGTTCGAGGACAACGTCCGAGCCGACTGGCCGGAGACGCGCCAGTGGGCTATCGACACGCTGGACGAGGAAGCGGAACTGCAGGAGATTGTCCAGCTCGTCGGGAAGGACGCGCTGCCGGAAGACCAGCAGCTGACGCTCGAGATCGCCCGCTACCTGCGCGAGGCGTGGCTCCAGCAGAACGCCTTCCACGACGTGGACACGTTCTGTGAGCCCGAGAAGACCTACCGCATCATGGACGCCGCCAAGACGTACAACGATGCGGCCTTCGAGGCGCTGGATGCCGGTGTCCCCGTCGAGGAGATCACCGACATCGACGCCGCGCCGCGGCTCAACCGTATCGGCGTGCAGGAAGACTACAACGAGTACATCGACGACCTCGAAGACGACATCGAGTCTCAACTGCGGGAGCTGTACTAACAATGAAAGAGTATCAGACAATCACGGAGATCAGCGGACCGCTGGTGTTCGTCGAGACCGACGAACCGGTCGGCTACGACGACATCGTCGAAATCGAGCTCAGCGACGGCGAGACCCGCCGTGGCCAGGTGCTCGAATCCGCGAGCGACTACGTCGCCATTCAGGTGTTCGAGGGGACCGAAGGTATCGACCGCGATGCCTCGGTTCGCTTCCTCGGCGAGACGATGAAGATGCCCGTTACCGAGGACCTCCTCGGGCGGGTCATGGACGGGACCGGCCAGCCGATCGACGGCGGCCCGGAGATCGTCCCTGACGAACGCCGTGACATCGTCGGTGAGGCAATCAACCCGTTCTCCCGGGAGTACCCTGAGGAGTTCATCCAGACAGGCGTCTCGGCTATCGACGGCATGAACACACTCGTCCGCGGCCAGAAGCTGCCGATCTTCTCCGCCTCCGGCCTGCCACACAACGACCTGGCGCTCCAGATTGCGCGACAGGCGACGGTGCCGGAAGAGGAGGACGGTGAAGACGACGAGGGCTCGGAGTTCGCAGTCATCTTCGGTGCGATGGGTATCACAGCCGAAGAGGCAAACGAGTTCATGGACGACTTCGAGCGCACCGGCGCGCTGGAACGCTCCGTCGTCTTCATGAACCTCGCGGATGACCCGGCCGTCGAGCGGACGATTACGCCGCGGCTGGCGCTGACCACCGCCGAGTACCTCGCCTTCGAGAAGGACTATCACGTGCTGGTCATTCTGACGGACATGACCAACTACTGTGAGGCACTGCGTGAGATCGGTGCCGCGCGTGAGGAGGTCCCGGGCCGGCGTGGCTACCCCGGATACATGTACACTGACCTGGCACAGCTCTACGAGCGTGCCGGTCGGATCGAGGGCCGCGAGGGCTCCGTGACCCAGCTCCCGATCCTGACGATGCCGGGCGACGACGACACGCACCCGATTCCGGATCTGACCGGCTACATTACCGAAGGCCAGATCTACATCGACCGCGACCTCAACAGTCAGGGCATCCAGCCGCCGATCAATGTCCTGCCAAGCCTGTCGCGGCTGATGGACGACGGTATCGGCGAGGGACTCACCCGCGCTGACCATGCCGACGTGAAAGACCAGATCTTCGCCGCGTACGCGGAAGGTGAGGACCTGCGCGACCTCGTGAACATCGTCGGCCGCGAGGCGCTGTCGGAACTGGACAACAAGTATCTGGACTTCGCCGACCGCTTCGAGGAGGAGTTCGTCGACCAGGGGACCGACACGGCCCGCAGCATCGACGAGACGCTTGAACTCGGCTGGGACCTGCTCTCGATGCTTCCGAAAGATGCGCTGAACCGCATCGACGAGGACCTCATCGAGGAGCACTACCGCGAGGACGAGACCGCCGAAACCGTCGAGGCCTGACGCGACGGCTTACTTTCTCCGGCACCCCTCAATCTATACCCTATATTTTGGGTATGCGACTGTTTAGCGTTGCCCTCGTACACTAGAATGCACTATGCCAGAACCAGGGAGTGAAGCAATATGGCTGTGGTTAGGTACAGCGGGCATGTTCCTCGGCATGCTATACTTCATCGCGCGCGGCTGGGGTGAAACCGACAGCCGGCGTCAGAAGTTCTACATCGCGACAATACTGATCACGGCAATCGCGTTCGTGAATTACCTCGCAATGGCGCTTGGCTTCGGCCTGACGTTCATCGAGTTCGGCGGCGAACAACACCCCATCTACTGGGCGCGATACACCGACTGGCTGTTCACGACGCCGTTGCTCCTGTATGACCTCGGACTGCTCGCAGGTGCAGACCGCAACACCATTTACTCGCTCGTCAGCCTCGACGTGCTGATGATCGGTACCGGTGTGGTCGCGACGCTGAGCGCAGGGAGCGGCGTGCTGTCGGCTGGCGCGGAACGGCTGGTCTGGTGGGGTATCAGCACCGCCTTCCTGCTGGTCCTGCTGTACTTCCTGTTTGCCTCGCTGTCCGGTCGGGTCGCAGACCTGCCCAGTGACACGCGTAGCACCTTCAAGACGCTACGCAACCTCGTGACGGTCGTGTGGCTGGTCTACCCGGTCTGGTGGCTCGTCGGCAGTGAAGGACTCGGCCTTGTCGGTATCGGAATCGAGACGGCCGGCTTCATGGTCATCGACCTCGTCGCGAAGGTCGGGTTCGGTATCATCCTGCTCCGGAGCCACGGCGTGCTCGACGGCGCGGCCGACACGACCGGAACTGGCGCAACGCCTGCAGACGACTAATCGCTGCTGTTCGCCGACTTCGTTTTTTGGGTGTCAGTCCGGAAGCGGCGGCGCTCGCGCCGAAATAACTGGAAACCGTTAACTGCCTACGTCGAAAAAGGACCCGTAATGGCTAAGGACGTCAAACCCACGCGCAAGAATCTGATGCAGATCGAGGACCGCATCGAGCTGTCCGAGCGTGGGCACGACACGCTGGAGAAGAAGCGTGACGGCCTCATCATGGAGTTCATGGACATACTGGACCAGGCGCAGGACGTCCGTGAAGACCTCGACGGTTCCTACGAACGGGCCCAGCGCGCGATCAATATGGCCCGGGCGATGGAAGGCGACGTGGCCGTCCGCGGAGCCGCCGCAGCACTGAAAGAACACCCCGAACTGACGACCCAGTCCAAGAACATCATGGGCGTCGTTGTCCCGCAAATCGAGTCCAGCAAGGTTCGAAAGTCACTGGACGAACGCGGCTACGGCGTCATGGGGACCTCGGCTCGCATCGACGAGGCTGCCGAGGCCTACGAGGAACTGCTCGAAAACATCATCCTCGCCGCCGAAGTTGAGACGGCGATGAAGAAGATGCTCGAAGAGATCGAGACAACGAAACGCCGCGTCAACGCCCTCGAATTCAAGCTCCTGCCCGACCTCTACGACAACCAGGAGTACATTGAGCAGAAACTCGAAGAGCAGGAGCGCGAGGAGATCTTCCGCATGAAGAAGATCAAAGCCAAGAAGGAAGAAGAAGAGGACGCGCTCGCGGCCGAAGAGGAAGCACAAGAAGAGCCCGAAGCAGTCACTGCTGACGACTGAACAGGGAGTCCGTCCTGATCGGTATCGTTTTTGCGCTTTCAGGTTCGTACTTGTGTATGTCCTGTCCCGACTGCGGTGGCGACCTCGTTTCGTTCCCAGTCCCGTCTGATCTCCAGCAACTTCTCCCCGGAGACGCACCGGGTGCCAGCGTCTGCCGGTCCTGTCTGGCGCTTCACCCGGAGACGGAGCCGCCCGCTGCTGTGCCTGATTTCACAGATCTCGACGATGCGATTCCCGATGACGATGGAGCGGCGGTCCCGCTACTGTTGCTGGTCGGACTGCTCGATTCGCTCGCGATGCACCGCGAGGAGATCACCGCGTTGCTGGAGCGAGTCGAGCGCGAGGGCGTTGACCCGCTGCTGGCACTGGACCGCCTCGACGCCAGCTACGGGGAAGCGGCTCATGTCGACCTCGGGCGTCGTCGCCGGCAACTCGAACAGTTGCTATGAGCGGACAGGGCAACCGCTTCCCGAACTGCGATAGACGGCGCTGACGTAGTGCGGTTCGGCGGAGTCCGTGGTGAGAGCCACCGTCAAAGACGTACAGAGAGGAGAGAACGACTGGGCGTTAGACGCCCGTCGAGTAGCGCAGCAGGCCGGCGACGCCGCCGAAAGCGGTCAGCAGCTGTTCGCCCTTTTCGAAGTCAGTCGAGATGAATACCGTCTCGGTGCCGCGCTGGTCGGCCAGTTCCATCAGGTGGTCGATGGCGTCTTCGCGCTCGCCGTCCTCAGCTTCGACGGTGGCCCCACAGCGGGAGCACTCGTGGTCGTCGGTCCCGGCGTTGCTGTTGATGAGTTCGTACTCGTCGTGGCCGTTCTCGCAGGTGTAGGCGACCACGTCTTTCCGGAGGTCCTCGGAGATAAGCAGCTGTTCGACCGCGCCCATGTTGAGGTTCTGGCGCGTCTGGTCGAAGCCGTAGGTGGCCTTGTCCCCGTTGTGGAGCTGCTTGAAGAAGTCCTCCATGAGCTCCTTGTCCCGGAGCATCTCGTGTTCGGCCAGCACATCGTCGGCCGCGTCAACGAGGTCGTACAGCCCAGACTCGTCGGTGTAGGCCACGTCGAACTTCCCGAGCACCATGTCCTGTAGCTCGTGGTGGAGATAATCGCCGTCGAGGAACTCGTCTTTCGTCGGTGAGGGGCCGCCAACGAGGATCCCGTCTATTTCGTGGCGGTCGGCGACGAACAGGTCGTTGGCCATGCCGGCGACCTCCTGATAGAAGTTGTCGATGGCTTCCAGTCGGAGGCGGGCGAAACGCTGGGCGGACTGGCCACCTTTCCGCTGCTTACCCGGCACTAGCGAGGAGGCGGACTTGACAGGCTCGACGCGTTTGCCCTTCAGCCAGCCGACGTTTGCCTCGCGTCGGTCGAGCACGATGAGGCCGAACAGTCCCTTGTCGGCCAGCATGTGCTCCAGCGGCTCGGTGAGGAACTCCGAATCACAGTGATAGCGGAACGACTCGATGGGGTCCGGTGGAGATTCGAGGACCTTCGTCACCATGTCGGTCCGGCCGCCGCCGGTGTCGAACGCGCCCGAGAACACGACCAGTCCGTTGTCGGGTGGCCGCACGTCGTAGTATCGGAGTCGGTCCTTGATCGAGGTGAGTGCGTCTTGCACCGCCGTTCGGGTGTCCTTCGACTTGATGTTCGAAGCCTCGGAGTGTTCCTGGGTGACGTGAGCGACGACGTCGCTGATCAGCTTGTCCTCGGGGATGTAGATAGAGACGAGTTGGGTGCCCGAACCCTGATACCCTTTGAGTTCCTCGATGACCTTCCGGAACTCGTATTTCTGCTTGTCAGATTGTTCCTGTTCCTGCTGCTCGCTCATTACTCTATGTTGGCCAAGGTGGCGTAAGAACCTGTTGACAGCCGTGCGATTCGAGCAAAGCGAGAATCGCAGGACGGGCGAGCGGGGAGGAACGACCCGCGAGCAGCGAGGGGCGCGAACGGAGTGAGCGGTCCTCGTGCCGGAACGGCGACCGACGGGAGCCGTGGAGGAAGGGAGCGAAGCGAAGTGTTTCACCACAACTGAGCGTCGAAGTGGGACGGCCGATACGGCAGACGCGACCTTCTGATGATTTGATTGGCTGTGGAACCGACCGGTCTGTCCCGTAGCGGTTCGACAACTGACAGTCGCATTTATATGACTGCCTGTATTGTACCCAAGCAATCAGACTATGGCGGGGTATGTGTGTACGATTGCGGGCGGCAAGGGCGGCGTCGGAAAAACGACGACCGCGGTAAATCTCGGGGCTGTGCTTCAGGAGATGGGCTACGATGTCGCCGTCGTCGACGCAGATCTGGGGATGGCGAATCTCGGCTCGATGCTCTCCGTAGAGCCCGACAAGAGCCTCCACGAAATTCTGGCCGGCGAGGCTGCCGTGAGTGAGGCCTTGACTGATGCGCCGGGTGGACTCACGGTGATTCCTGGTGAACAGTCACTGGAGGCGTTCGCGGACGCTGACCCCGCAAAGCTCAGGAAAGTCATCAAGACGCTCCGAAATGCCTACGACGTGGTGTTGATCGACACCGGGGCCGGGCTGAGCCACGAAGTCGCCGTGCCGCTGGGACTGGCTGACGGCATCGTCCTCGTCACGACCCCCGACGACGTTGCGGTGGGCGATACGGTCAAAACGGCCCAGCTAGCGAACCGAATCGACGGGACCGTCCTCGGTTCGATTATCAACCGCGCGACCCGCCACACTGACGTCGCAGCCATCGCCGAACAGATGGAGTTCCCGCTGCTTGCGGTCATCCCGGACGACCCGCAGGCAACGACCGAGGAACCGCTCGTGCTCAATGCCCCCGAAAGCACGGCTGCCGACGCCTACCAGCGGCTGACCGAGGCGCTGGAGGGTGTGTTCTTCCGTGGCGAGAGCCCCGAAGCGGATATCGAGACGATACTTGATGACGAGTGGTTCCTCGACGACACCGAGGACCACTCCGATGTCGACGACGACGAGGACTCAGGCGGTGTGTTCGGCCTCTTCAACTGACGTTTGTACCCGCTTGCTGGTCCGGTCTCAGCCCGCCGCTCCGACCGTATCTCACTGCCTCTGGCTCATTCCGGAAGCGGCGGCCACAGCGTCGCAACCGTTTCCTGAATGAGCTGGGTCTGTGCCCGGCGCAGTCGCTCCGAGAGCGACGACGCAGAGATGTTCAGTTCCTGGGCCACGGCGTCCAGCGACGTACGCCGCGGAATCTCGAAATACCCCCGCTCGTACGCCGTCCGTAGCGCTTCCAGCTGTCGGTCAGTGAGCCCGTTACCGGGCTGCTTCGGCTCCGAATCGCGAGTCAGCCTCTCCAATTCGAAGCCAGCGTTTCGCTGCCAGAACGAGGCGAACTCGGTGAACGCCGCTCGGTCGGCGAACCAGCCCATTTGCTCCCACCCGTCTGCGGTCACGGTTATCCGTTCGATGATGGCATCTGCCGTTGCAAGTGCTTCGAGTCCGTCTAGGTCGTCGATTTGGTCGCCGAGCTGCTCCTCGAAACTCAGCGCCGGCACTGCCTGATACCGTCGGGTGTCGCCGGCCGTCCCGATGCGCGTCCACTCCTGCACGTCGTAGGCGTTAGTGAGTGCCCGCTCGACAGCCTGCTTGGAACCGCCGGTCACGGTTACAATGAACAGCGGACGACGGCCGTGGTTGTACTGGAGGGAAAAGGCAATCGACGCCTCTGGGACCGTCTCTGCAACCGACACGAGCGGCAACGCATCGCAGTATATCTGAAACTCTGCAATGAGCCCCATACGCTATCCCTCTCTGCGATGCTGAAGCGCCTGTCGAAATAAGGTGTCGGCCGGGATGTCTCCCCCTGCTGGCACCTTCTCTTTTAAACGGCCCAATCACTGAGAGAACGGCTTAGCCCGACTGCGTTCGACCGTACTGTTGTATGCAGCCAACACAACCGACAGATGAGATCGAAGTCGAATTCGAGCGCTACAGTGACGGCCAGCCACTCGTTCTCTTACACGGTGGGATGGCCCCTACGGAGTACTGGGGACCGGTCGTACCGGCATTCGAGGGATACGGCGCTGTCGTTCCCCAGCGACCGGGGTTCGGGACCTGTCTCGACTCCGCCACGGAAACGAGCGCCGACGAGGTACTGGACCGCGAGATCAGGTACGTTCAGGCGCTTGTCGACGCTGTCGACGGCGACCCGATCCTGTTTGGCCACTCCTACGGCGCACTCACCGCTATCGAGGCCGCGACGGCTACGTCGGTTGAGGCGGTTATTGCCTACGAGCCGGCGGTGCTCCCCGATGACTACCGGGCCGACGCCGATCTCGCCGACCGAATGGCGTCGCTCATTCAGGACGGAAAGCGAGCGGAAGCAGTGAAACGCTACATCGAACAGGTTCTCCACCCTGACGGTATCGAGGACCTCGACGCCTGGCTTGCGGAGTGGCCCGTCTGGCCCGACTGTGTGGCCCTCGCCGAGGAAGTCGTCCGGATGAACCGGTCCGTCGAACAGTACCGACTCCCGGACCGCCTCGATGTCGATGCACCCACGCTCGTTCTGTCCGGCACCGACGGGCCGGACTTCCTTCGACAGAGTGCACGGGACGTTCACGAGGCACTGCCACAGAGTCGATTTGTCGAGTTCGATGGTGTCAGCCACAGCGGCCCCGCTGAGGCACCTGACCTAATCGCAGCGGAAGTCGACGCGTTCCGCAAAACGTAGCCCGGCCAGCCGGACCGGTTCTCTACTTGTCGCTTGTCACACCGGATACCCGAAACGGGCTGCACCTACATCGAGGTCGGTGCTTCGACGCCCAGCGCGTCCAGCGCGTTCGCAATCGCAGTTCTGGTCCCGTCGACGAGCGCCAGCCGCGCAGCGCGGGTCTCTGGGTCGGCATCGAGAACCGGACATTCCCGGTAGAAGGCGTTGAACGTCTCGGCGAGGTCGCGGGTGTAGGTGGCGACGGTGTGGGGTGTCAGGTCGTCTGCGGCTGCCTCGATGACAGCGGGGAACCGGGCCAGTTCGCGGAGCAGGGCGCGCTCCTCCGGTTCCGATAGCGGGTCGAGGTCGGGTTTGTCAGGGATGTCGGTTTCCACGTCGCCTAGAATGCCACAGCAACGCGCGTGGACGTACTGAACATAGGGCGCGGACTGGGCCTCGAAGTCCAGCGCGCGGTCCCATTCGAAGGTGATGCCCTTGGTCGGCTGTTTCGAGACGATATCGTAGCGCACCGCCCCGATACCGACCTGACGGGCGATGCGGTCGATGTCGTCCTCGTCGAGGTCGCCGCGGGTCCGGTCGTCGAGTCTCGACTCGACTTCCTCGCGTGCGCGGTCGATAGCTTCATCCAGCAGGTCGTCGAGGTCGATGCCGGTCCCCTCGCGCGTGCTCATCCCGCCCTCTGGGAGGTTCACCCAGGAGTAAAACACCTGCCGGAGCTGGTCGGTGTCGTTGTCGAGCAGTTCGAGCGCTGCTGAGAGCTGGTCGGCCTGTAGCTTGTGGTCCTCGCCCAGCACTGTGACGGCGCGGTCGTAGGTGTCGAACTTCCACTCGTGGTGGGCCAGGTCGCGGGTGGTGTACAGCGACGTGCCATCCGAACGAAGGAACACGAGGTTCTTCTCGAAATCGGGCAGGTCCAGCTGCCAGGCATCCTCCTCGTAGACGGCGCAGTCGAGGGCCTTCAGCCGGTCGACCAGATCGTCCGTGTCGCCGTTGCGCATGAACTTCGTCTCCTTGACGAACTCGTCGAACTCCGCCGGGAGGCGACCGAGTGTGTTCTGCATCCCGCCCAGCACGGTATCGACGACCTCGGCGACGCGTTCGTACGTCGCCTCGTCGCCGTCTTCGAGGCCCTGCAAGATTGACTGGACCTCGGCCTCCGCCGCCTCGACTTCGTCGGGGTCGCCCTCTTCGAGAACGGTGTTGCCCTTGCGGTAGTACCGGACCATCTCGTACTCCGGGGACTCCCGCTCAGGTTCGGGCAGGTCATCCTCGTCAAAGGTCTCGTACGCCCAGGTGAACACCGCAATCTGTCGGCCCGCGTCGTTGACGTAGTAGTGGCGGTCGACGTCGTAACCGGCGTAGTCAAGTACGCGAGCGACGGCGTCACCGATGATGGGGTTGCGCGCTCGTCCGACGTGGACCGGGCCGGTCGGATTCGCAGACGTGTGCTCGACGACGACGCTGGTGTCGCGGTCGGGAAGCCGCCCGAACTCACTCTCCGTGACCGACTGCAGAGTTTCAGCGAAGTACGCTTCGCTCGGAAGGAAATTGACGTACGGCCCCTGTGTCGTCACGTCGCTGACGTAGGTGAGGTCGTCGGTGTCGATCGCATCGGCGATGTCGCCAGCGACGTTTGGTGGCGCAGTACCGGCCTCGCCGGCCAGCCGGAAGGCGACGCTCGACGCCAGCACGGCGTCGACGTCCTCCGGTGGCTCCTCGATACCGAGGTCCTCGGCCGGCAGGTCGAGGGTTGTGAGTGCGTCGGCGAGGGCGTCCTCAACCTCCGCACGGAGCTGCAGGAACATACGCCCGGATTTCGCGGCGGAGAGTAAATGGGTAACGAAACCCCGACCGCCACAGATGGACTCCTGTATGTCATGTCCACATCAACCGCCGCCAGTGGGTCTCTGCAAGAAACAGGGACAGCAGTTCGCCTCAGGTCAGGAGCCGCGGGCCGAACACCATCAACAGGAGGCCGCTAATCATCGATACCGTAATCGCGATCGAGACGGCCGTCGTCACCCGTCGCCCGTCCGAGACGGGCAGCCGCGAAACGAACGATTCGGTCGACGCCCGCAGGATGTGTCCGCCATCAAGCGGGAACGTCGGGATGAGGTTGAACTGGCCGATGACGAGGTTGATCCAGCCGGTCCAGAACAGGACGTTCGCGAGCAGGAACACCGGCGTCGCTCCGAGCGCCCCGAGCGGGCCCTGGACGGTGTAGAAGTTCGTCGCAATGCCAGTGAAGCCGGCAAAGTTATAGCCGAAGCCGCCGGCGACGCCGATGAACGGGAGCAAGAGCGTGCTGAAAATCCGCTGGGCGAACGAGAACTCGGAGACTGACGTGGGTGCGTCCGGCGAGCCGCCGATGAATTCGAGGAACGCGGCTGCGGGGTAAGCGTCGATACCGAAGTCACTGACCTGAATGCCACTGATACCCTGCTGGATGCTGACGCCGATGATGCCGTTGTCGACCTGCTCACTTTCGGCCATCGTCACTTCGTAGGTCTCGCGTGAGCCGTCGGCGTAGCCGGTGACGGTCACCTCATCACCGGGTTCACCGCCTTCAAGCGTCTGTATCAGTGCCGCCCCGCTGTGCGTGCGCTCCCCGTTGACTTCGGTGATAATCATGCTCTCGCCGCTCGGTGCCCCCTCTCCGGCGAGCGGGCCGTCTTCAGCGACCAGCACGTACGCGCCGAGCGGGGTCGTGACTGTCTCCCCAGACTCCGTTTCGAGCGTCGCTACGGGGTGGTCTTGGGCCGCCTGTTCGAATTCACTTCGGGTCGCTACTGCGGTCCCGTTGACAGAGACAATCGTCTCCCCGGTTCCAAGTGACGCGCTCTGGAGGGCCGCAGAGATGACGACGGACCGTTCGACGGTGACGGTGTCGGCATCCTTGCGCGCCACTTCGACAGTCTGTGCGTCGCTTTCGGCGAGCACTGATTCGAGTGCCTGCTGGTTCTCGACCGACTGGCCGTTGACCGCCGTGATGACATCACCCGACTCGATACCCGCATCGGCGGCGGGGGTTCCGTTGATGGGGCTCCCGACCGGCACGCCGTCGACGACGGCGACAGCGCCGGCGACCGGTCCAAACAGCAACAGGAGCGTGATGATAGCGAGTGCGAAGTTGTTCGTCACGCCAGCCGTGTACATTCGGGTCTGGGAGCCGCGGTCGGTACGGAGCAGTTCGTCTTCGTCGGGTTCGACGAACGCTCCGATCGGGATGATCGCCAGCAAGGCAAGCCCCATCGACTCGATGTCGATGTCCTCGACGCGACAGAAGAGCCCGTGGCCGCCCTCGTGGACGACGAGGCCGAGCAACAACCCGAGCACGATTTCGGGTGCGACCGACAGCGGGAGGAAGTCGTTGACGCCGGGAATCGCCAGCGCGTTCCGCGGTTCGTTCAGTGCGGACGGCTGTGGGTTGACGAGCGCCTGGTAGGCTCCGAGCGCAACGAGGAGGAACGAGCCGACCATCACGACGAGGCCGAACCCGACGCCGAGGTTCCCCCAGGCCCGCCAGAACCGCTTTGGCCGTGCGAGCCAGTCGAGCACAGCTTTGCCCTTCTGTGTGTGAATCGTCGTAATCGGGCCGCTAAAACGAATATACTCGGGGACAACGCCGCGGGTCCGTAGCGCCATCGCGAGGAGGGTGTAGGCGACAAGGCCCGCGAGGACCCACGTCAGCGTACTCACCATTTATCCGAAACTAGGCGTAGCCAAGCAAGAGGGTTTGGTTTGGGACACACTGCTGGCCCACAGCAGCCAACGGTGAAGTGACCCCGCCGCAAACGACCACACAATGTACGACCACGTTCTCATTCCCGTCGACGGGAGCGACGAATCCACGGCGGCCGCACGGCGCGGCCTCGCACTGGCTAAGGACTTCGACGCGACTGCCGAGGTGGTTCACGTCGTCGACCAGCGAGCACGCAGGCTCACGCGAACGGACCGCGAGAGCGGGCGTCTCCGGGAACACGGCGAGTCGGTCCTCGCGGAGATAGAATCGCTCGCCACCGACGCCGGCCAGCCCGTCACGACGGAATTGCTGGAAGGAAAACCGAGTGTGCAGATCGACGAGTACGCCCGCGAAACCGACGCAGGGCTCATCGTCCTTGGCCGACAGGGGATGACCGGTCTCGGGAAGCGACTCCTCGGTGGGGTCACTGAACAGATCTTGCACCGAACTACGGTGCCTGTACTCGTCGTTTCGGACGGGACACAGGCGAAAAGGGATGAATTCGATTACTCGCAGATACTCCTCCCGACTGACGGCAGCGCGAACGCCGAAACGGCGACGCGACACGGCGCAGCGGTAGCAGACCGGTACGACGCGGCGGTCCACGTCCTCAATGTCGTCGATATCCAAGCCGCCGGCGGCGCGTTCAACGCTGGTGGCCTGAACGAGGCGTTCATCGAACGACTGGAAGACAACGGACGTGACGCCGTCGCAGCAACCGCCGACGAACTCGGACAGATAGCTCCGGACGTATCAGTCCAAACTGCCGTGGAACAGACGACCTCGCTCGATGGCGTCGCCGCCGGCATTCAAGAGTATGTCTCCGACCGGAATATCGACCTCGTCGTGATGGCGTCACACGGCCGCTCGAACCTGAAACGCCAGCTGCTCGGCAGCGTTACGTCACAGTTGCTCCGAACTATCGATGTCCCCGTGCTAGTGACGCCCCGTTCGACCTGAGCGGGTGGACGAACCACCCGTTCTATGTATAGTGGGAACATACCGCAAGACGGTGCCGGACAATGACAGAAACCTGCGGTATCTGTGGCGAAACCGTTCCGTTTGACGCCACGGTTCACGCGATGATTCACACTCACAGCGAGACGGGGGTCATCGATGCGTACGTCTGCCAGGACTGCTACGACGAGCAGCTCGGACCGATGTTCGAGCGGGTCGACACGCAGGAACAGTCACCCTGAAAGAATTCCCTGAACAGGCTGTTACGGACAGGTAGGACCCGCCTACCACGGACTACTCGTTCCGGCGGAACCGCTCCACGACGAACTCCCGATCAAGCTTAGCGATGAACGTCCCGAGCTGTGGGCCTTCGGTGTCGTCGAACAGCAGCTGGTAGCCGGCCGAGAAGAACTCGCTGATGTCGATGTCGTTTCGCTTCGCCGTCTCGTAGATTTCGGCCTGAATCGCCTCGCCGTCGTGGCCCTCGGCGATGAGATCGGCCAGTTCGTCCAGCGCGGCCGCCGTCTCGTCGTCGAAGGACACGTCGGGAATCTCGGCGCGCTTGAGTTCGTAGTTGAACTCGTTGTTCGTCAGGCTGGCCCACTCCTGGGCGCGCTCGACGCGGGCGAGCGCCTGCTCGACGGCCCACTCCGGTGCGTCGTCAGGGATGTGGCCCTCTTTCCGGGCGATCTGCTCCCGCTGTTCCGGGTCGTCAGTCATCCCGAGCACGGCTGCGAACGTGTAGGGGATCCGAACCCGCTGTTCACGCGGTTCGTCTACGACCATCGGGTAGGCCCGCTCCGCAAGTTCGGCGTCGTCCTCGCTGGCCTCGATTTCTTCGAAATATCGCCGTTCGAACCGGTCGAACTCGTCGACAAGCTGGTCGATGTTCTCGACGGAGAAGTCCCGCTGTTTCCGCGGGTCTTTCACGAAGAAGTACTTGAACACCTCCGGTTCGAGGATGTCGAGCACCTCGTCGACGGTGATGACGTTGCCCGACGACGAGGAGAGCGGCTCGCCGTCGAGTGTGAACCACTCGTACACCATCGGGACCGGCGGCTGGATGTCCAGCACGTTCTCGGCAACATCCTCACCCGATGGCCAAGAGCCCTCGGCGTGGTCCTTGCCGAACGGCTCGAAGTCAACGCCCAGAATCTCCCACTGACCGGGCCATTCGAACCGCCACGGGAGCTTTCCGTCCCGGAGCGTCGCCGTTCCCTCGTGGCCACAGCCTTCGATGGTCTGGTCGCCGGCTTCGACGTCCTCACAGACGTATTCGACTTCGCCGGCGTCGAGGTCGACCGCGGTGACGCCTTCGGTTATTTTCCCGCACTCTGCACACTGTGGCAGGAACGGGACGTAGTCGTCGTCGACCTTGTTCTGGTACTCGGCGAGCACGTCGCGGGCCCGGTCGGCCCGTTCGAGCACGCGGCGCGTGACTGCTTCGAACTCGCCGTCAGCGTACAGTTCGGTGTTAGAGACGAACTCCACGTCGACACCGACCAGTTCGGCGCTTTTCTGCAGGAGCGTCGTGAAGTGGGCGCCGTAGGAATCACAGCAGCCGAAGGGGTCCGGGATATCGGTGTACGGCTTCCCGAGGTTCCGCCCGAGCGCGCCGGCGTCGACCTCCCCGAGGCCGACGATGTTCCAGTCGAGGTCGGCAAGCTGGCGGGGGACCGCCCGAAGTCGGTCCTTGTCGTCGGCGGTGAACACCTGTCGGACCTCGTGACCGCGGTCCCGCAGGGCCTCGGCGACGTAGTAGCCCCGCATAATCTCGTTGAAGTGGCCGATGTGGGGGACGCCCGACGGGGAAACGCCGCCCTTGATGACGATTGGCTCGTCGGGGTCTCGTGCCTCGATGGCGTCGGCGACGGAGTCGGCCCAGAACGCCCGGGAACCGCCGCGGCCGACCTCGTAGGGGTCTTCCGCCATCTATGCCTCCGGAAGGATTTCGGACCCGTCGAACTCGCCGTCTTCGACTGCGCGCACGACACGTTCGGGATCAGTGCCGTCGAGCACCATCGTCCGGATGCCGGACCGCTGGATGATTTTCGCGGCTAGCAGGTCGACCGGTGCGCTGCTGCCGGCGTCCATCTCGATGTCGGCGATCACGTCGACGAGTTCGTCCGCGCCGAGTTCGTCGAACCGCGTCGCGTCGTCGTCCTCGTTCGGGTCAGCGTCGTAGACGCCCGGAACGGATGTCGCGTACACGAGCAGGTCCGCGCCCACGTACTCAGCGAAGGCGGCCGCCACGGCGTCGGTGGTCTGTGCGGCGACGATGCCCCCGAGGACGGGGATGTCCCCACGACGGATGGCTTCTCGTCCCTCGTCGTAGCTCTCGGCGGGCGTCGGCGCGGCGCGGTCGTCTAGGGCGGCGATCAGCAGTCGGCCGTTCAGCCGCGTGACGGCGATGCCGAGCTGGTCGAGTTCGATCTCGTTCGCGCCCAGATCCCGAGCGCTGCCGATGTAATCACGTGCTGTCGGGCCACCGCCGACAACGGTCCCGAGTGTATGTCCCTGTGCATCGAGTGACTGGATGGCGTCGGCGTAGTCGGCGACCCGGTCCGCGTCGAGGTCCGGGGCCAGTACGCTTCCGCCAATGGAGACGACGACTTTCATTAGCCCGCCGTAACCGCGATGCACTCTTAAGGGTTGTCAAGGCCACTGACTGCTGTCTCTCTAGTCCGCCCTTTCTGGTCCCCACAGTGACTGCTGTCGGTCGCGTACCGGTGGGAATGTCTGTATGACGTGTGCCCGACGTGCTGACGCACGTCTGACGGTTCTGACACTCTACCGGCGAAATATGCCGTTTATTACCCTTCCCAGAGGGTGATATCTCTCTTTCACAGACCGTTCAAAACACCACGGAATAAGTGCCCATCCATTGCCTAAGAAAGCTTTGTAAAACGTCTAAAGAAATCTGAAACGGTTGTAAAAAATGCGTTTTAGCTCGATTTGTCCTGAAAGTGACCGAAGTGACCTGAAGGTTCCTTCCTTTATATACTCTCGGCGGGGTTACGAGGAAGTGAGGTGACAAAGATGAGCGCTACCGCAACGCCCTCCGGCGAGGAAGAGCCCTCCAAAGAAGAGCGACTGAAGTCGTTCCTCGCAGAGAAGGCCAGTGACGGCGAGATGTATTTCAAGAGCAAGTTCATCGCTGACGAAGTCGGTCTCTCCCCCAAAGAGATCGGTGCCCTGATGGTCAAGCTCAAGGACAGCGCGTCCGAGATCAATGTCGAGAAGTGGTCGTACACGAGCGCGACCACCTGGCGTATTGAGCCGGCGTAGGCGACTGGTCCCCGCGTACAGTTTTCGGACGGAGTACCTGCTAGCTGTGTGATCGTTCGCGGAGTATTTGTGCCCGCATCGTTTACGAGTAGTCGATGAGTGGCTCCGCCGCGGACCCGCCGTCGCCTGACCGACTGGCCGGCGTGTTCTCCGTCTCGTCAGTGCGGCGGACGGACGGCACTGTCCAGTATATCGGTGACCCGCTAGTGCCCCCAGACGCCGCCGTTGAGCAACTCAAGCCGGTGTTTCGACAGCGGGGCTACGACGTTCGACTCGAAGAACTTGGTCCCGGATCAGTCGATTCGGCTGCCGCTGCAAGCAACGGTGGCACTACTGTTGTCGGCGGTCCGGGCGTTGATGACTCGATTACCGCCTCCGGTGGTGTGTTGAACGCGCGCCCGAACCAGTACGCACTGGTCGCGGAGCCCGCCGACACGGGCACCGGCGGTATCCCGTGGCTCAACATCGGGCTCCTGTTCGCAACTATCGCATCGACGCTCTACGTCGGCGCGAGCGCTTGGTACTATATTCCGGTCGCCGAGGACCCGCTTCGCGTGTTCGAAGCCTGGCCGTTCGTGGTCGCGATGCTCGGCGTGCTCGGCATCCACGAACTGGGTCACTACGCCGCGGCTCGCTATCACGGCGTCGACGTGACGCTCCCGTATTTCATCCCGTTTCCGTCGTACCTGGGGACGATGGGGGCGGTCATCAACATCCGCGGGCGCATCCCCGACCGGACGGCACTGTTTGACATCGGCGTCGCCGGCCCGCTCGCCGGACTCGTCGCGACGACCATCGTCACGGTCATCGGCCTCTCGATAGACCCGATTACGGTCCCGGAACGCGTGGCAAACAGCGACACCGGCGTCATCATCACGTTCAACTATCCGCTCCTGTTCCAGGCGCTGGAAGCGCTGGTGAACGCGCTGGGGCTCGGAACCGAGGTCGGCCCCGGCGAGTCAGTCCACCCCATCGTGTTTGCCGGCTGGGCCGGGATGTTCTTCACGTTCCTGAATCTGCTTCCAGTGGGGCAACTCGACGGCGGCCACATCGTGCGGTCCATTGTTGGACGGCGTCAGGAAACCATCGCCGCCGCGGTGCCCGGCGCACTGTTCGCACTCGCCGGCTACCTGTATTTCACTCGCGACCCGCCGCCGGTCGGCTTCGGCGTCTGGGGCCTGTGGGTGTTCTGGGGCCTGTTCGCCACCGGGCTCGCGTACGCCGGTCCGGCCCGCCCGACCGTGGACGCGACGCTGGACCGGCGGCGAGCGCTGCTTGGCCTGTTTACGTTCCTGTTGGGACTGGCCTGTTTCACGCCGGTTCCGTTCGAGATCAGCGCGGTCTAACTGTCAGGTGGTGTCGCTGTGGCCGTTCTCAGTGTGAGTACCCTCGGTCCGGAAGCGGCTCGCCATTGAGCGTCACGCCGTCCTCGGTGACCGTTCCGATCCGGTGGAGCGGGCACGGCGTGGCCTCTCTGGCTTCGAGCACGTCGGATTCAGGCAGCGTACACACCAGCTCGAAGTCCTCACCGAAGAACACGCCCAGCTCTCTGCGCTCCCGTTCCGTCTCCGCGAGCGCGTCGACTTGTGCGTCTATCGGCAGTGGCTCCTCGACAGCGAAGCCACAGCCGCTGGCCGCAGCCAGCTGGTGCAGCGAGCGGGCTAGGCCGTCGCTTGAATCCATCATCGCTGTCGCGTGTGGTCGGAGCGCGACGCCCGCGCGGACGCGAGGCTCAAACTGGAATAGCTTGTTCGCCCGGCCGGTGTCGCCTCGGTCGAACAGTTCGAGAGCGGCGGCCGACCGGCCGAGCGTTCCGGTGACACAGACCGCGTCTCCGGGTGTCGCGCCAGAACGCCGGACCGGGTCAGCCGCGGAGCCGATGGCCGTCGTCGCGACGGTGAACTCGTCGTGGCTGTCCAGGTCCCCGCCGACGTACTCCGAACCGACAGCGTGACACACATCCTGTGCGCCGTCGATGAACGCCGCGAGTTCGTCCGCCTCGAACGATGGCGCGCCGTACGCGGCCACCGCCGCGGTTGCGTCGGCCCCCATCGCCGCTACGTCCGACAGCGAGGCGGCGACGGCCCGCCAGCCGGCCGTGTAGCGGGTCGTCCCCGTCGGGAAGTCCGTCCGCTCGTGGAGCATATCGGTCGTAATGACCTGGCCGTCCACGATGGCGCAGTCGTCGCCCACGTCGGGAAGCCGGTCGGCGAGGTCAGCGAGTGCGGCCCGCTCGTCCATACTCCGTCGTCAGGTCCCCGAGGCAAAACCCCCGCGGATATCCGCTGGCGGGACAGGGTCGGTGGGTTGAAACCTGAGACTGCCAATCCCATCCACATGGATGGGAACCGGATGGCGACGGTCGTCGGGTTCGCGGCCGCGCTCGCCGTCCTCGCGGGGCTGGTGTGGCTTGTCGGCGTCGACGAGACGCTGGACGCGCTTGCGACGGCGGACCCAGGGGCGCTTCTCGCCGTCGCAGGCATCGCCATACTGTGGCTTGTCTCGTGGGGACTAGCGCTGTGGACGGTTCTCCAAGCGCTGGGCGCACCGGTGGCGCCACACACTGCGGTTCTCGTGTTCGTCGCCGCCGTGTTCTCGAACAACGTCACGCCCTTTGGCCAGGCCGGCGGCGAGCCCGTGAGCGCGCTGTTGATATCGACGGCTGCCGACACCGAGTACGAGACCGGGCTGGCGGCTATCGCCACCGTCGACACAGTCCACTTCCTGCCGTCGGTCGGGTATGCCGTCATCGGCTTCACCTTCGTCGCTGCCGGCGCGGTCCAGCTAACTCGGAATCTGGCGTTTGCCGCCGGAGCAGTCGCGGTGCTCGCGGTCGGCATCCCCACTGCAGCTGTCCTGGGCTGGCGACACCGGGATCGGGTGCAAGCGCTGGTCATTCGCGGTGTCTCACCGGCCCTCGCAGGGCTGTCGAATGTCGTGCCACGGTGGTCACCCCCATCCGCGGCCAACATCGAGGCACGAATTGAGGGGTTCTTTTCGGCCATCGAACGCATCGCGACCGACCGGCGGACGGTCCTCCAGACCTTCGGGCTCTCGGCCGTTGGCTGGATCTGCCTGTCGGCATCGCTGTGGACGTCGCTGTACGCCGTTGGGGCACCAGTACCGGTCGAAGTTGTCCTGCTTGTCGTCCCTGTTGGGAGCATCGCCAGCGTCGTCCCGCTTCCCGGCGGGTCCGGCGCTATCGAAACGGTGCTCGTGACGCTGCTGGTCTCGACGGCCCCGGTTTCGGCCGCCCTCGCCACCTCTGCGGTGCTGATCCACCGCGTCGGGAGCTACCTGTTGCCAACGGTTATCGGCGGCGGCGTCGCCGCTGCGCTCAGTGTCGACCGGGCCGCATCGCCCGAGGAGTGAGTCCCGCTCACAACTGTAGGCGGGTGGCGTCATCGCTGCCCTACGGGCGAGTGAACGGTTCACGCCCGCCGACTGCGAACGACGCGTTTAAATGACGGCGACGGAAAGAAATCTGCAATGGCTACACTCTACGACGTTCCCCCCGAGGAACTCATCGAGGCACTCACGGAGACGCTCGCAGACGAAGACGACATCGAAGCGCCGGACTGGGCCGAGTTCACCAAGACCGGTGTCGACCGCGAACTCCCACCTGAGCAGGAGGACTTCTGGACGCGGCGCGCAGCCAGCCTCCTCCGAAAGGTCGCCGTCGACGGTCCTGTCGGCGTCAACGCCCTCCGCTCCGAGTACGGTACCTCGAAGCAGGGGACGACCCGCTACCGCGTCCGCCCGCACCAGAAGACCAAGGGCTCGGGCAACATCATCCGGACGGCGCTCCAGCAGCTCGAAGACGCCGGCTACGTCGAGACCAGCGAGAACGACGGCCGCCGTATCACTGGCGAGGGCCGCAGTCTCCTTGATGACACCGCAGGCGACCTCCTGACGGAACTCGACCGTCCGGAACTCGAACGCTACGCGTAACTGACGCCTTTCTCGCTGTTTTTTAGCTGGCCCGTAGCCCCTGCTCCGAAATCGTTTTCCGACCGACTCCAGTACTTCCATACAACTATGAGTGGCGACCCCAGCGAGGAGGAACTCGAAGAGCTCCGGAAAAAGAAGATGGAGCAGCTCAAGGAACAGCAGGGCGGCGAGGGCGAGGCGCAAGAAGCGGCCAAGCAGCAGGCTGACGCCCAGAAGCAGGCAGTCCTCAAGCAGAACCTCACCGACGGCGCACGCAAGCGGCTCAACACGGTCAAGATGTCGAAACCGCAGGTCGGCGAACAGATCGAACAGCAGGTCGTCGCGCTGGCCCAGAGCGGCCGCGTGCAGGGCCAGATCGACGAGGATCAGATGAAGGAACTCCTCTCGGAGCTGACCCCCGACTCCAAGAGCTTCGACATCAAGCGCCGGTAGATGGACTGTGCCCTGTTGTACAGCGGCGGAAAGGACTCGACGCTGGCAGCGCTCTTGCTCGACCCCTTTTACAACGTGACGCTCGTCAGCGGCTCTTTTGGCGTCTGTGACACCGACCCTGCACAGGAGAGCGCAACAGCTGTCGGCTTCGATCACGTGACGGTTGACCTGGACCCGGACGTGGCCCACGACGCCGTCGAGCAGATGCACGACGACGGCTACCCGCGAAACGGCATCCAGCAGGTCCACGAGCACGCCGTCGAAACCGTCGCCCGCGGTGACTGGGTCGCCGATGCTGATGGTATCGACACACTCGACGCCGTGGCTGACGGCACCCGGCGCGATGACCGGGTGCCGACAGTGGACCGCCCGCCCGCCCAGAGCATCGAGGACCGTTTCGACGTGGACTACCTCGCGCCGCTTGCGGGCATCGGCCGCGGCGCTATCGACGCGATGGCCGCCGACCGACTCGTCGTCGAGAGCGGTCCCAGCGCCGAGATTCCGAAGGCCGACTACGAAGTCGAACTCCGCGCACTCCTGCGGGAGCGCTACGGCGAGGGTGCCGTGGCCGACGTGTTCCCCGAGCACACGCAGTCCCGCGTGCAGGGCCTGCGGTAGCCGCTGGCGGTTCGAGTCCTGCGCGTGTGTCCGTCGGTCTAAGCAATATCCCGGGTGGTGTCAACGCTGATGCGGTCGGTGAGGTCGAGGCAGATTGGTTCGGTGAGCGCGCGGCCGCCGCGGACCTTCGGGACGAAGAGCCTGTTTTCGATAGCGTCGTCGCGTCGCGTCGTTTCGAGGTCGAGCACGACGTCGCTCGTGTACTCCGTTCGGTGTCGTTGCGACGGCGTACTGTCGTGTTTGAGCGTGTACAGGACCGCGACGCTATCGGTCTGTGTGAGTCTGGCCTGCAGCGTTTCGAGGAAGGCCCGAAACTCTCCCTTATTTGCGCGTTCGAGCGGTTCGACCGGGTCGACGACGAGGAGCGATCCCTCACTGAGCCCCTCGACGTGGGCGAGCGCATCGCTGACCGGAGCCTCGCGATCCAGTTGGCTGACTGCGAGGTCGTCGTAGGTCCCTTGCTGGGACCGCAGCGCCGACGTGACCGCCGTCAGTGCCTGTTCGCCGGAAAGATACACCGTCTCCTGCCGGGCGACGAACTTGGAGAGAAACAGCTCCGCCTGGCTCGCCGGTTCGGCGAGCAGCGTGACGAGGCTTCCAGTCGGAATGCCGCCGTCAAGCTTCCGGTCGAGTGCTCGAACACCCGTCTCGAATCGCTGTGTCACTGTCTCACCCCGTGCGGCGTCCACCGATTCACTGCCCATCCCATACGGCCACCCTCGGACGAGCGCATCTTTGTTGTCCCCTCTCTAACACGAGCCGTTCCCCACATAGTCAGCCTCTAGTCCGCTTACCGCCAGCGGACGCTGGCCACGCCCGCCTGTCATCGGTAGATCGCCAGCAAACGCAGCAGTGGGCGCATTTTAGCGAGTCTCTACCGGGCGGTACCGGCCCATGGTTCGTGGGTCTGGTCAGCGTGAACGAACAGGTTCAAGCGCGCCCTCGCTGTAGACGCGGGTATGTACGACTCCGTCAAGGGCTTTCGTGATTTCTACCCCGAGGAGATGCAGGCTCGGCGGTGGGCCATGGACACGCTGGAAGACGTTGCACAGCGCTATGGCTTCCGAGAGATCGGCACGCCGGCCATCGAGCCGACCGAGATGTACGTCGACAAGAGCGGCGAGGAAATCGTCGAGGAACTGTACAGCTTCGAGGACAAGGGCGGGCGCGAGGTCGCACTCACGCCGGAGCTAACGCCGACCGTCGCGCGGATGTTTGTCGCCAAGCAACAGGAACTCTCGAAACCGATCAAGTGGGTGTCGACGCGACCGTTCTGGCGCTACGAGGAGCCCCAGCAGGGGCGGTTCCGCGAGTTCTACCAGACCAACGTCGACATCTTCGGGTCGGCGGAGCCGACGGCCGACGCCGAGATTCTGGCCGTCGCCGTGGATATGCTCACCGACCTCGGTCTGACGGGTGAGGACTTCGAAATCCGCGTCTCGCATCGGGATATCCTCTCGGGCGTGCTGGAGTCCTTCGAGGCCGATGTGGACGTGCCCGAGGCGATTCGCGCGGTCGACAAGCGGGCGAAGGTCGACCACGACGAGTACCTCGACGCGCTCGTCGAAGCGGGGCTCAACTACGGCCAGGCCGACACGTTCGACGAGATGCTGCAGATCGACGCCGCGGAAATCGAAACGCTCGCGGACCTCACCGGCTCCGAGGATGTCCGCGCGGCGACCGACAATCTTCAGGCAGTGCTCGATGCGGCCGAGGACTTCGGCGTCCGCGAGCACCTCACCGTCTCACTGACGACCGCACGCGGGCTGGACTACTACACCGGCGTCGTCTTCGAGTGCTTCGACTCGACGGGCGAGGTGTCCCGCTCGGTGTTCGGTGGCGGCCGCTACGACGACCTCATCGAGGGCTTCGGCGGCCAGCCGACGCCGGCCGTCGGGTTCGCGCCCGGACACGCCACGCTCCAACTCCTCTGTCAGCGCGCCGGCGTCTGGCCCGCCGAGGAGCTGTCGACGGACTACTACGTCCTGCAGGTCGGCGACACGCGCCCGACCGCGGCCCGCATCGCCCGTGACCTGCGCGAGCGGGGCCACGTCGTTGAGAGCGACGTTGCCGACCGGTCTTTCGGCGCGCAGATGGGGTACGCCGACGGCATCAACGCTGAGACGGTCGTTATCGTCGGCGAGCAGGACCTCGAAAACGACGAGGTGACGCTCAAAGAGATGGACGACGGCGAACAGGTCAGCGTCCCGCTCTCCGAGTTCCCGGGCGACCACGACCGGCCGACGTTTGAGGACTTCGCGGAGTAGCGCGACATAGCGGTCGGATTGTGACAGTAACTTTTTGCGACCAGCGTGTTGAGTAGTCGACATGCAGCTCCCCTCCATCGCCCTCCCGAGGTGGAAGCTCGTCGCAACCATCGCGATACTGTCGATGGGCTTTGCCATGCTCGCAGGTGCGGCCGGCCTCGGAAACGTGCTTGCTCCAGTATTTATCATCCTCGGCTGGTTCATCCTGGCCCCGCTTGTCGCCCTGCTGGGATCGAAACTGCCGATGATTGAATCGCCGGCGGCCGAGCCGGAGTCGGACGAAGCTGACATGGCCACGGCTTCGGAACCGACGGTAGACCCGGTCGACCAACTCCGAGAGCGGTACGCCCGCGGTGAACTGACGGACAGCGAGTTCGAGCGGCGACTGGACCGACTGTTGGAAACCGAATCACTCTCAGCAAACAGTGAAACAGAGGAGACGGTCGGTGAGGCTGACAGAGAAATCAGCCTCGAAACTGAATGAGACGGAGTCCAGACGCTACTCCCGCGTGACCACTATCCCTGCGTGAGGCCGTCCGCGAGGCGGTCCGGTCAGAGCGCCCGTTCCATCTCCATTTCCACGCGCTCTTTGGCAATCGTCTCGAAGCCGACTGATTCGTACAGTGCCCGGGCGACGTGGTTCGTGTTCGAGACCGAAAGCCAGACGCGGTCGAGCCCGTTTTCCTGCCCGTAGCCAAGCAAGACGCGGATGAGCTGTGAGCCGATGCCGGCGTGCTGGTAGTCCGGGTGGACGAAAATCGCCAGCTCCGATGTGTCCTGATACGGGACGAGGACGGAGTGGCCGACGGCTCGATCCTCGTGCCAGACAACGACGTTCAGGCCGTCTTCGACAAGGTTCGGCAGCCAGTCGCGGATGTCCGCTTCAGTCCGGGGTGGGACACCCTGTGACCGGGAGTCGGTCCCGAAGTCAGCATACATCTCCACCAGTGGGTCGATGTCGCCGTCATAGGCCTCGATTGTTACCGTCCGCCCGTCGTGGTCGGTGAACGTTTCGGGCGGGCGAGGGAAGTTGTGATCCGCCGCGGCGGCGTTGGACATACCCCCGTCTTTGTCCTCAGGACGCCTAAGTTCGTCTATCCTTCCCAGCGACTGAGATTCGGGTGAGACAAGTGGCTCGCAGTCGACAAATCGGTATGCGCGCCTACCGCGTGGCCTACGACGGCCAACCGTATCACGGGTTCCAGCGCCAGCCCGACGTCGACACCGTCGAGGGGCGACTGCGCTCGGCGCTCGTTCGCCTCGGTGTCTGTGAGCGCGGTGAGGGGCTCCCTGACCGGTACGCGGCCGCCGGCCGGACTGATGCCGGCGTCTCTGCGCGGGCACAGACCGTCGCCTTCGACGCGCCCGCGTGGCTCTCACCGGTGGCGTTCAACGGCGAACTCCCGGACGACATTCGGGTGTGGGCAAGCGCTGATGTCCCCGAGGACTTCCACGCGACCCACGACGCCACCCAGCGCACGTACACCTACTACCTGTACGCGCCGTCGGACGCGGACCGACCCGGACACGAACCGGTCGACGACGGGCGGTGGGCCGACGCTGTCGACGCGCTCGCCGGTGCCCACGACTTCCACAACCTCACGTCCGACGACACCGGCACTGAGCGAACCGTCAGTATCGACTGGACACGGGATGGCCAGTTCCTCATCGTTCGGTTCACGGCCGGTGGGTTTTGCCGCCAGCTGGTTCGCCGGCTCGTCTCGCTCGCGGCGGCCGTCGCGGACGGATCGGCCCCGCCATCGAAGGTTGACCGCATTCTCTCGCCGGAACCTATCAGCGGGCCCGACGGGGTTCCGCCGGCTCCACCCGAACCGCTGGTACTGACTGATGTTCGATACCCGGACGTGGCCTTCACCCGCGACGAGGACGCCGTGGCTGACGCCCGAACGGTCTTTGCACACCGGCGCGCGAATGCCTGCGCGACTGCACGGGTTGCCGGCCACATCACCGACGGGCTGTAGTTCCCGAAACGAAGGCTTACTTCGGCCCCGTCCCAAAAGCGGGCTATGAGTTCGGTACCCGCACGGAGCGACATCGATGAAGCGTACAAGTGGGACCTCGACTCCCTCTACGCCAGCGACGAGGACTGGGAAGCCGCCTACGAGGAGGCGGAGGCGCTAATCGAGGATCTGTCCGCCTACGAGGGACGGGCCACCGAGGACGCCGCCACCCTGCTTGCGACGCTGGAGACATACGAGGAACTGATGCGGACCGTCTCGAACGTCGCGGCCTACGCCCGGTGCCGCCGGGACGAGGACACGACGGACGACACCTATCAGGCGCTGACTGCCCGCTCGCAGTCCCTCTCGTCTGAGGCCAGTTCGGCGGCCTCGTTCCTCGACCCGGAACTGCAGGACCTAGAGTACGACGATATCGAGGCGATGATCGACGAGGAGCCGGCGCTGGAACCGTACGAGCACTACTTCGACGACGTGCTCCGGATGAAAGACCACACCCGCTCGGCCGAAGTCGAGAACCTGCTGGCCGAACTCGGCGAGGTCACCGGCGCGCCCGGTGAGGTGTACAATATGCTGGCCAACGCCGACATGACGTTCCCGACCGTCGAGGACCCCGACGGCGACCAGCAGCCGATCACGCTCAACAACTTCACGACGCTACAGAAACACCCCGACCGCGACTTCCGCCAGCGCGTCTACGAGGCGTTCTACGACGAGTGGGAGACCGTCCGCAACGCTGTCGGGACGGCCTACAAGAACGCCGTCAAGACGGATGTGAAGATGGCGAACGCGCGCAACTACGACACCGCTCGCGAGGCAGCACTGGACGGCCCGAACGTCCCTGTCGAGGTGTACGACACGCTCGTCGACACCGTCCACGACAACCTCGATACGCTTCACCGCCACGCCGACCTCAAACGCCAGTCAATCGGGGCCGACGAACTCCGAATGTGGGACCTTTACACCCCACTCGTTCAGGAGGAATCGCCCGAAATCGAGTACGAACAGGCCTGTGAGTACGTCACCGAGGCTGTCGCACCGCTGGGCGATGATTACCAGTCCCGGCTCGCCGAGGGACTGGACTCGCGGTGGGTCGATGTCTACGAGACCGAGCACAAGCAGTCCGGCGCGTACTCCGGCGGCACCTACGATTCTCAGCCGTTCATCCTGATGAACTATCAGGACGACGTGGAGTCGATGTACACGCTGGCGCATGAACTCGGCCACTCGATGCACTCGGAGTACACCAGCGAGGAGCAGCCCTTCGTCTACTCCGGCTACGAGATCTTCGTCGCCGAGGTCGCGAGCACCGTCAACGAGACGCTGTTGACCCACCACCTGATTGACACCGTCGAGGACGCCACCCTGCGCCGGCACATCCTCAACGAGTACCTCGAACGGTTCCGCTCCACCCTCTATCGGCAGACGATGTTCGCCGAGTTCGAGCACCGCACTCACGAGATGTCCGAGGCCGGCGAGCCGCTGACCCCCGACCGGCTTGACGACCTCTACCGGGAGCTGAAAGGCGACTACTACGAGCCGGCGATGCTCGACGACCGCATCGCCCGCGAGTGGATGCGCATCCCACACTTCTACCGGGCGTTCTACGTTTACCAGTACGCGACCGGCATCTCGGCGGCTGTCGCGCTCGTCGACGGCATCCTCGAGGAAGGCGAGCCCGCTGCCCAGCGGTATATCGACTTCCTCCGGAGCGGGTCGCGGCAGTACCCGCTGGAACTGCTTCGTGACGCCGGCGTCGACATGGCCAGTCCGGACCCCGTCGAGTCCGCGCTCTCGACGTATAGCGACTACCTCGACGAGTTCGCCGAGCTGTTGTAGGGTGGCCAGTAGCTATTCGGTGTCTGGCTGGCTGTTCGAGCCACCGGCCTAACCGAACGCTACAGCCCCGTCTCGACACGGATAACTGTTTCACCCCCTGTGACCCGAAGGCACTTTGTGTCTCAACCGTATAGTACCGACCATCCAAATGTCGCGCAGTCCCTCGCTTCCGGAACGACCACGGTTGGAACTTGATCCCGATATGACGCCTGACGAGCGTCTGGAGGCACTCCGGGAACATTTCAAAGAGATAGTACAGGTCAACGAACAGCTGACTGAGCAGCTTGACGCTGCCCGTGACCGGCAACACGGCCTCACGGACGAGGTCGACCAGCTCGAACGGGAAAACGAGACGCTCAAAACCTCGTCGCTGTACATTGCGACGGCCGAGGAGCTGACCGACGACGGCGTCGTCGTCAAACAGCACGGCAACAATCAGGAAGTGCTGACGGAAGTCTCGCCGTCCATCCGCGACGGCCTTGAGGCCGGTGACCGCGTCGCGATCAACGACTCCTTCGGCGTCAAGCAGATCCTTGACCCCGAGACCGACGCCCGCGCACAGGCGATGCAGGTCGACGGCTCGCCGGACGTTTCCTACTCGGATATCGGCGGCCTCGAAGAGCAGATCCGCGAGGTCCGGGAAGCCGTCGAAGAGCCGCTCGTCAACGCCGAGCAGTTCCGCGAGGTCGGTATCGAACCGCCGAGTGGCGTCCTGCTGCACGGCCCGCCCGGCACCGGGAAAACGATGCTGGCGAAGGCCGTCGCCAACGAGACCGACGCGACGTTCATCAAGATGGCCGGCTCCGAACTGGTCCGGAAGTTCATCGGTGAGGGCGCGCGACTGGTCCGAGACCTGTTCGAGCTTGCCGCCGAGCGCGAACCGGCTATCATCTTCATCGACGAGATCGACGCCATCGCGGCCAAACGAACGGAGTCAAAGACCTCCGGCGACGCCGAGGTCCAGCGAACGATGATGCAGTTGCTCTCGGAGATGGACGGCTTCGACGAGCGCGGGGAAATCCGTATCATCGCCGCGACGAACCGCTTCGATATGCTCGACCGGGCCATTCTCCGCCCCGGCCGCTTCGACCGCCTCATCGAAGTTCCGAACCCCGATGTCGAGGGCCGCGAGCGCATCCTCGAAATCCACACGCAGGAGATGAACCTCGACGACGACGTGGACCTGGGTGCGTTTGCCACCGAGACCGACGGCCTCTCCGGCGCGGAACTGGCCTCACTGGCGACCGAAGCCGGGATGTTCGCCATCCGCGACGGCCGGACAACGGTCCAGCAGGCCGACCTCCACGATGCCCTCGAGAAGATTGAAGCCGACGACGACGCCAGTAGCGTTCCGGTCGCGTTCGCCTAACCACCTTTTTCAGCGTCGCCTTTCCTCGCGCGCTCTACGAGCGCGCTGTGGGAAGGCTCCTCGAAAAACGTGGGCGAAAAAGGTCGCGCTCTCACGGCGTTCGAGCGCGGTGAACCGCTCGCTACGCTCGCGGATGCTTCCTTTGAATATAATCTCGCCACTATACCGTCGCCACGAACGCTGAGCGATGTATGGTCCAATCTGCTCACACGGCTTGTCCCCACGCGATTTAAGCCACACCGCCCAGTATCGGTGCCCGTGACAGAGCGCGGACGGACGCGGCGGGCGTTTCTGGGGACGCTTGCGGCGACAACAGTCGGGTCGGTCGCGGGGTGTCAGTCACAGTTCAACCCGCTCGCATCGACGGCCCTCGATGAACACGCCGCCACGCAGTTCCGGCAGGGGCTCCTGAATCAGGGGTATCAGGATACATCTGTTCCGGACGCCGTCAAGCGGGCCTGGGAACTGCCAGCCAATCGGGGAGACCACACCGCTGCAAAAGGGAGCCCTGCGCTGGCACCGACTGGCGACCTGATTCTGGCCGACGACACCGGTCGCGTACGGGCCATCGCACCGGACGGCGAGGTCCAGTGGGCAACGACGATTACACAGGCGACGCGCGGGAGCCACGGCACCCCGGCCATCGCCAACGACACCGCCTACATCGGGGCCTACGACGGTGCGCTGTCGGCACTGGATCTCGAAACCGGCCGGCGCCGCTGGCGGACGGACCTGGGCGATGCAATCGGTGCGAGTCCGACGTACTACAACGGGTCGCTGTACGTCGCTGTCGAGCACGCGGCTCCGAGCGGAAGTGTCGTCGCTGTCAACGCCGCGACCGGGGACGTGCAGTGGCGCGACAGCCGACCAACCGACCACCCCCACTCGACGGTGGCGCTGGACCACGAACACGGCCGCCTACTGTTTGGCTCTAACGACGGCTACTGCTACGCGTGGTCGTTTCCGGGCCTCGAACAGGTCTGGCGCTATGACACTGGTGGCGACGTGAAAGCTCCCATTGCCGTCGCCGACGGGATAGCCATCGTGCCGTCGTGGGCTGAGACAGTCACCGCTGTCGACGTGACCGATGGTTCGGAACTGTGGACCTTCGAGGCCGACGCTGACGTGATGTGCGCGCCGGCGGTCCACGACGGCACCGTCTACGTCGGCAGCCACGACGACAGGGTGTACGCAATCGATCTCACCAGCGGCGAGGAGCAGTGGCGGTACGACACCGGCGGGTGGATTATTGGGAGCGTCATCGCCACCCGGGATCACGTGCTCGTCGGGTCCTACGACGGGCGATTGTACGCGCTGGCTCAGGAGTCGGGGACGGCGGCTTGGTCCATCGAGAACCGTGGCCACGTGACGAGTGCACCGCTGGTGACTGCCGACGGCATCTACTACGCCGAGCGTGCAGTTGACGGCGACTGGAACCGACCGGGGATGCTGTACAAACTGATCGGCTGACTCAGTCCGATCGTCAGTACCCGCCGTCGGTGGCTGTCCGTGCCGCTCCTGAACCGGCGCTATTTCCGGTCGTCTCAAAGGCTGAAAGTACCGATTCGAGTTCCCGAGACTGGGCGGCGAGGTCATCGATATCGTCCGTAGCCATCGACAGTGCGGTCGTCTGTGCCTCGGTTTCCTCGGCTGCCGTCGCCGCACGGTTGGCCGTCTGGTCGGCCACGTCCGCCACGTCCTCGGCCATCGAAACCACTTCCTGGTTCGTTGACGCCTGCTCGTCAGTTGCGCGGTTGATCTCCTGAATCCCGGTGTTGACGTCCTCGACATCGGCAACCAACTCGTCAAAGGCTGTGAGTGCTTGCTCGACCGTCTCGGCTCCGCTCGCGACCCGCTGGTTCGTCGTCTCCATTTCCGCCGCGGTCTCGCCAGCCTGGGCCGTCACCTCCTCGATGATGGTTTCGATGCGGTCCGTTGCCTCCTGCGTCTGTGTCGCCAGTTCTTTGACTTCGTCAGCGACGACGGCGAACCCGTCGCCACTGGCGTCGGCATGAGCAGCTTCGATGGAGGCATTGATCGCAAGCACGTCGGTTTGGGAGGCGACATCGTCGATCAGTCCGACGATGTCGCGGATCTCGTCCATCCGATCGTCGAGTTCGGCAGTGGCCGTCACCATCTCGCGCATCGTTGACTCGATGTCCCGGAGCTCCGCCGTGGCCTCGCCTGCGAGTTCGCTTCCCTGCTGACCCTTGTCGGCGGCGCTCTGTGCAGTCGTCGCTATCTCGTCAGCCGAGGAGGCGACCTCCTCGACAGTGGCCGAAAGGTCGCTCATCTCGCTGGCGACGGTCTGGAGCTTTCGGTCTTGCTCCTCGGCGTCAGCGGCGATGGTGTCGGTGGTGTCGGTGACGGACGCGCCGCGGTCGCGAGCGTCGTTGACCTGCTCGGTCGTCCGCTGGCTCGCTGAGGCGACCTTATCTGCAAACGTCTGGACTTCGGTTATCGTCCCGTCGAGCGAGGTGACCATCTCGTTGAATGACATGGCGATGCGGGCCATCGCCTTGTTGTCAGTGTCTGTGCTCATCCGCCGTGTGAAATCGCCGTCGGCGGTCGCAGCCATTACGTCGCTGAACTCGTCGGCCTGCTTCTGGAGCGTTTCGAGGAGTACTTCGGCCTCGTCTTGCTGACCCTCAGCCTCTTTGCGGGCCGTCTCGGCGTCAGACTGGGCCTGTTCGGCGTTCGCCTGTGCCTGTTCAGCCTCCTCGATACGGCTACTGAGAGAGTCACGGACCTCCCGGAGCGCCACACTGAGGTCGCCCAGCTCGTCGTGGCGATCCATCTCCATCGCCGTGTCGAAGTTCCCGGCAGAGAGTTTCTTCGCGCTCGCAGTCAGCTGGTTAGAGGTGTGGATGAGTTCTGTCGCAACCAGCATCGTCCCGAACGCCATCGTCACGGCAGTAATTCCCCAGGTCAGGAGTGCATCGGTCCCGCTACCGGTCACCACGTAGATGATTGCCCCGCTGATACCGCCCCAGATAATCTGATTGACTCCCACCTCGTACAGCATCCGCTCCTGTACGCGACGGGGGAACAGCCCGACAATCCTGCTGACAACGTCCGAAACTAGAGTCATGCCTCGGTTAACAGAGGTCCTCTCTTAACCGTTCACCCCGAACTATCAACCCTGAAAACACGCACTGAAACGAAACCCCTTACCCCACGGCCCGTCGACTCTTGCCTATGAGTACTATCCGGGTCGTATGGGGGACCGCGACCGGCCCGACCGCGCTGGCTGCGTACGACGCGGCACTCGCCGAGGCGGGCGTCCACAACTACAATCTCATCTCGCTGTCGTCTGTCATTCCTGCCGAGCCAACTATCGAGGTAGTGGAGACAGCGCCAGACCTAGGGCCGCCCGGCGAAGCGCTGGAGGTCGTCCAGTCCTCGGCGACCGTCGCACCGGGTGAACGCGGCGCGGCGGGCATCGGCTGGGCCCGCAGCGAGGACGGGCCGGGCATCTTCTATGAGGTCGACGGCACAAGCGAGGACGCGGTCAGGATGGAAATCCGTGAGGGGCTAGCCGCCGGTCGGGACCTGCGGGACTGGGAGTTCGTCGAGGAGAATGTCTACGTCGAGTCGGCGTCCGACGACGCCGAGTACGCCAGTGCCGTCGTTCTCGCCACCTACGGCGAGAGCCACCCCGTCGTGTAAGCGGCGTTGCACCGACGGTTCCGGCCAGAACTGTGCTCGACCCTGGGTTTTTAGTCTTCCCCCCCATAGAGACAGAGAACGTTCATGTACGGCAATACGTCGTTTGGTGGGGAGACGGAAGAAGTGACGCTGACCGCAGAACAGCGTGAGGAGCTCCGCCAGGATCTCTCAAGCGTTGCCGCCCGGACCCGCGAACTCCTGCCCGGCGAGTTCGTCGTTGGTTCTGAAATCAGCAACAGCACGACAGGCCCACGGGCCACAATCGCAGTCCAGCCCCCGGTCGGATCGGTCGTCAGCGCTGACTACACGCCGGAAGACCCGGAAAGTGCGAGCATCTCCGCTGCTGAGCGCGACGACCTCGCGCAGGGCATCGCCGCCTCCGCTGCCCTGCAGGTCAAGCAAGTGATGGGCGACGATACGTCGCCGACCGCGCAGTAGCGAGCCGCTGTTTTTGCGGTTGTAGATGGACAAATAGAGCCTTCAGAACGCTCGTATTTCAGCTCACAGACAGAACGTAATACAGACTTTCTACTCGTCGACTCGTTCGAGAACAATCCCCTCATCAAAACGCCCCCGTTGTTCGGCCTTCAGTGCTCGCTTGTCCCGTAGTTCTTCACCAGTAACCCCTCTGTCTTTTCGAATCGCGTGGATTACTTCAAGAATATCTACCAGTTCCTCGATCTCGTGGCTTTCTCGATACTCTGCCACCTCTTCTTCTAACTTATCGACCAGCCGCTCGGAGTACTCGTCTTCGCCTGCGAGCGAGACTGTTGGCGTTTCCCCGTTGTCCTCGATCACTTCTGGAATCTTGTCTCGAACCAATTTATCAAATTCTCTCGCCATATCATTCACTTCTGACACTATCTCTTAGTGGTGGTGATGAACAATTCCCAGGAAGTGTTGTTAGAAATATGATCGGCGTTCCGGGGAAGGACTCGTTTGTAAATAATCCGATTACACGCTCACGCCGAAGCGGTGGGTAGATAGAGACACTACCGTCAGGAGCGTCGTCCGTCCGGGACCGGCGGATTGTAAAACAGCGCGTAGCCGATGGAGCCGGTCGCCGGGAGGCTGCCGGCACTCAGCGCCGTGACGAAACTAAGCGAAGTAACCACGGCACCGAGCGACGCCAGCAGCATCGAGAGGGCGATGCTGGCAAGCACGAGGTCGGGCATTGTGGGGGACCCGGTCATTCGTGTCTGTACGGAGACACGCCTCCTAATTAAATATTATTACTCGCGCAAACAGCGCACTGAGTACCGCCTATTTGCCCCAGAAGGGGTCGCGGTTCCGGTGTTTCTCTAGGAACATCGACAGCGCTTCGCGCTCGTCGACAGAGATGTCTTCCTTGAGTTCCTGTTCGAGAATCTTCGCGTGCTTTTCGGGGATTTCGACCCAGAGGTCGTCGCCTTCCTCGATCTGGCGGCCGACGGTCGGCCCCTGAATCGAGACGGCCATGCGCTCACCGGCACGGGCCGAGTCGACGTCCTCGCCCTCGTCCTGAATCGTTTTGAGGGTCCCGACGCGGTTCGCTTCGCCGCCGTCCCACCTAATGACGTTGACGTTCCGGCGGAGCTCACCGGAGAGGATTTCGACGCCGACGACGGCGGGATCGGACTGGCGGAAGGTGTGGTCCTGCAGAATCCGGAACTTCGCGGGACGCGTGATGTTCTCCAGAATCTGCTCCTGCTGGGCCTCCTCGATGGCGGTGACGTGGTCATCGTAGGACTCCACGAGTTGGTAGATGACGTCGTCCTCGAACAGTTCCACGTCCTCCTGTTCGGCGAGGTCCCGCGCGTCATCGAGCACTTCGACGCTGAACGCCAGAATCGCCTGATTGGTTGGCTCGCCGGCGGTTTCGGCGACTCGCACGTCCCGCGGTGCGACCGCGCCCACTTCGGCCCGCATCACCGGGATTTCTTCCTCTTCGAGCGTACTGGAGAGAGCCTCCAGCGACCCGAGCGTGTCGGCCTTGATGACGACCCCTTCTTCCTGGGTCGTCACCTCGATTTCGGCGAGTTCCTCCTCCACCTCAGCGATGACCTCGCTGCGGTCGCGGTCGCGGATGACGCGGATCGGCGCGCCGGCCATCGCGTCGCCGAGGTCCGGCGCGGCGATTTTGACACCGTCGGCGGCGGCGACCTGGTCGACCTGCTCGAACTCCTGTTCGGTCCGGATCTCTTCGAGCGGACGCGGACGGAGCAGGGCGCGCACGTCAGTGATAATCGGCCCTTGCAGCCCGCCGACGACGATGGTATCGTCGTTGCGGATGGTCCCGTCGTAGATGATGGCGTCAAGCGTCGTCCCGAACCCCTGGGTGTCTTTCACTTCGAGGACAGTCCCGACACCGGGACCGCTGGTGTCGATTTCCATCTCCTCTTTCATGTACCGCTGGGACAGCCCCATCATCACCGTCAGCAGGTCGGGGATACCCTCGCTCGTTTCGGCCGAGACCGGCACGACGCCGATATTGGCCTGGAAGTTCTGGACGCGCCAGTACATGTCAGCCGAGAAGCCGTTGTCCGAGAGTTCGCCGATAATCTCGTACAGCTTCTCGTTGAGGTCGGACTGCACGCGGTCGGACTGTGCGTCCATCGTCTGCTGGACTGGTTGCCCCTCATTGGGGTTCCAGCCCGGGACGGTGTCGATCTTGTTTGCGGCAACGATAAACGGCGTCTGGGTTCGCTTGAGGATGTCAATGGCCTCCAGCGTCTGGGGCTGGAAGCCGTCGTTGACATCGACGACGAGGATGGCGATGTCGGCGAGCGCGCCACCGCGGGAACGGAGCGTCGAGAAGGAGTGGTGGCCTGGCGTGTCGATGAACAGCAGGCCGGGCAGGTCGAAGTCCGTTGGGTCGACCAGATCGCCGGCGATCTCCGAAATCACGTCCAGCGGGACGGCGGTCGCGCCGATGTGCTGTGTAATCGCGCCCGATTCGCCGGCAGTGACGGCCGAACCACGGATCTTGTCGAGCAGGCTCGTCTTCCCGTGGTCGACGTGGCCCAGAACGGCGACGATGGGCGTCCGCAGGGTGTCGTCGGTGGCTGTTGTGGGGTCCGTGTCAGACATAGATGGCTCCAGAAGTTGTCAGAACCGAGTCGTCGGTGGCAGTTAAGTTCGTCGTCATCAAACGCACGCAACCGAACGTGGGGCTAAACGGGCGTCACTCGGTTACAGTGAACGACCCCGTCATGCCCACGCTTTGGTGGGGGACGCAGTGGTACTCGTACTCGCCGGGGACCTCGAACGTGTAGGCGTACTCGTAGCCCGAACTGTACGTCTTCCCATCGTCCCCGGGCGTCCCGGACCAGTCGCTACCGGACGGCGTCGCAGTCGGCTTGACGTTGTGGCCGCCGGCCTCCCAGACCCACAGCACGGTGCTTCCGACAGGGACCTCGAACGTTTCCGGGTCGAAACTGAAGCTTCCCGGCGCGACGGCGACCTCCTGCTCGGCGTCCACCGGCGTTCCAGTGGCGGTCGGCGTTTCGGTTGAAGTTGCAGTCTCAGTCGGTGTTGGCGTTTCGGTTGGGGTGGCGGTCTCCGTTGAGGTCGTCACCGAATCAGTCGGCGTTGCTGTCGCAGTGCGGGTTGATACTTGCGTAGCGGTGGCCGTCGCTGTTGGGGATGGTTCACCGTTGTCGCCACCACTACAGCCCGCGGCAGCTCCGGTAACGACGGCCGTGAGCGCGCCGAGAAACTGACGCCTGTTTCGGTCCATGCGTACTCCTGGGATGCCTGTCGCTTATGACTGCTGTCCTGTGACCGTGCGCCCTTGGGCACAGAACGGCACCACCGGTGAACCGACACTTGCTGACGCATGGTTTCTATCCGTGACCGTCGCTGTCAGCGACCATCGTTTTCTCGTCGGACATCCCCGTGGCGTTTATGTAACCTCGTTCGGAACAAAGGGGTATGGCTGCAATACTCGCAGAAAACCTGTCGGGGAAAGACGTGATGGGGACTGACGGCGCGGAGATCGGCAGTCTCTACAATATCACGATGGACTTCTCCTCGGGCGCGTTGCACAACCTCGTTATTGACCCCGCGGAGTCGCTCCGCAACACGAACTTCGAGTACAGCGATCAGGGCCGCCTGCTTGTCCCGGTTGAGCGGGTCAAGGCAGTGAAAGACCACATGATCGTCAAACGCTAGATGTACGTTCTTGACTCCTCGGCATTTATCAACGAGTATCACACCGACGAGCAGATAGCAACGATTCCGCTCGTCAGAGAGGAACTAGAGGACGAGGCCGCCTATCGCTTCGACGCGCTCGAAGGTTCTGGGATGCACCTTCACATTCCCGAGGACAACACTGTTGAGCGCATCGAGCGCGCCGCCAGCGAAACTGGTGACCTCGCGGAACTCTCGGAAACCGATATCCGGCTGATCGCAGCCGCGTTCGAACTTGACAGCCGCCTCGTCACGGACGATTACGCGATGCAAAACGTCGCGGAGAAACTCGACGTGGCGGTCGAAGTCATCGCCCGTGAAGGGATTTCCGAACAGCGGGAGTGGCTGTTCCAGTGTGCCGGCTGCGGCCGTGAGTTCGACGAGAATCGCGACCGCTGTCCCATCTGTGGGAGCTCGCTTTCGCGGAAAAACCCGGCTTAGACGGTCTGTTCGTCCCGGGCTTCGAGCCCAAGGTCGACTAGCTGCGACAGCACTTCCTCCTCTGTGATGCCGTAGCGCCGCGCAAGCGTTTCGATAATCCGCGCTTGATCGTCATCACAGACGATGGTGAACCGCCGAGCCATGCCATCGCATACAACGGTTGGTCGCATAAATACCCGTCAGACAGCGGTCTGACGGCTCAGATTGCCGGATTTCCTGTAATCTCGATGTACAATGTGAGAAACTGGATGGCGTTGAACGCCCCGTGAATAAAGATGGGCACGAGCAGGTTCTCGGTCTTGAGATAGCTCAGGCCCAGCAGCGTCGAGAGGACGAACACTAGCAGTAGCGAGAGGACGGTCTGTGTCGGCGTCCCGGCGGCGTACTGTCCGAAGTGGACGACGCCGAAGACAGCGCTGGTGAGTACAATCGCCTGGAATTCACCGAAATCATCGTAGAGGTACTTCTGGATGAGGTTCCGGTAAATGAACTCCTCGCTCGGTGCGATAGTCAAAAACGCGAGCGGGACCATCACGAGCAGGAACGACGGGTCTTCGCGGGCCAGTTCTTCGACGCTGCTCCGCGCGGCTTCCAGCCCGAGCGTCTGAATGATGTAACTGAAGCCAAACAGCGCGACCATGAGGACGACGACGCCGCCGACGCTGTAGCCGATGTCACGGAGACTGGGTAGTTCTAGATCCAGATCGGCCCAGGTCCGGTCTAGTCGGCTGGCGACGGCTGCCCCAAAGCCGACGAAGCCGACGCCGAGACCGATAGTGAGCGTAACATACGCGGGGCCGGTGACAGTCCCGCCTTCCAGCGCCGTGGCGCTGACAAGCCCTGCGGCCGCGACCCCGAGAACGACGAACTGGGCGAACACCGTGCCCACGAGGAAGCCGACCAGCCCGATTCCCGTCGCGACTGAGAGCGCTCTGGCGACCGTGTACAGCCGGTCGTTCGGGACGCCGGTCGCCAGCGCCCAGCCCAGCGCAACCGTCAGACCCCCGGCCAGCACTGTGAGATACACAGCGATGCCGACGGTCGCCTCGACGCCAGTACGGAACTCCGGCCCGAAGAAGGCGATGAGCGTCGCGAGGGTTGCGACGATGCTCGCGCCTGCTGCGCCCAGACCCGCCTGTCTGCGGTCGAGTGCGCCATGACGGACGAGTGAGAAGGCGAGTGCGGCGACGACAAAGCCGGCAGCGGCGACCTGTCGGGCGGTGACTGGGCCGACCGTTGTCGCCGGTGTCATCCAGCCAACGACGCCAGTTTCTGTAGCGACGAGTACGACGAGACCGAGGCCAGCAACGAGAACACCCCAGTTCGCGGCGGTATCGTCCATTATCGGCAGTCCGTTGCGCCGGCCTAAAGGGACTCCGTTTCGCCGATCCGCAGTCGCTCGCGCTCGTCGATTACCGCCGTCTCGTCCGTCGCTTCGCCGCGGATGAGTGCCCGCGTGGCGTTTTTGCCCCACTCGACGGCCGGCTGGGTGAACGTCTCTACGTCCGCGAGTTCGCCGACGAGGACGCAGGCGGCCTCCATCGCGTACAGCAATTCGCCGACGCTTTCGGCGTCGAGGCGGTCGATTTCGACTTCCAGCGCTGGCCGGTCAGCCGCCGGCAGGCTCGCTACCGTCGCCTCGTACTCGGCGTCGATGAGACCGCCGAGGTCGGTTCCGGCAAGATACGACAGGTCTTCGTGGTCCGGGTCGGGAATCGCTACGTCGGCACGCTCGCGCGGTCGGACGAACGTGATGACTTTGTCCCGATGGCCGGCGCGGTACAACTGGAGTTGGGAGTGCTGGTCAGTCGCGCCCAGCGCTCGCGCCGGCGTCTGGCCCCGCCCGTCCTTACCCAGACTCTCGGCCCAGAGCTGTGCGAACCACTCGCCGAAGGACTCCAGTCGCTCGGCGTAGGGCATGACGGCGTTGACCGTCGCGCCCGCCTCTTCGAGCGCGTAGGCCATCGCACCGTAGGCGTAGGCCGGCGAGTCATACAGCGACGGCGCGAGGTCGTCAGCCCCTTGCTGACCGCCGGCAAGCAGCCCCTCGATGTCGATGCCGAGGATGGCTGGCGGGACGAGCCCGACCGCCGACAGCGCGCTGAAGCGGCCCGGAACGCCCTCGGGAACCGGCAGCGTCGGGAGGTCGTGCTTGTCGGCGAGCGCCCGGAGCGGGCCGGACTCGCCGGTCGTGACGACGATGCGCTCGGTCCAGTCGACGCCGCGGTCCTCGTAGGCCTCGCGGACAACGAGGAAGTTCGCCAGCGTCTCGGCCGTCGTCCCCGAACGGGAGACGACGTTGATAGCGGTGTCGGCAAGCGAGAGGCCATCGAGCGTCCGCCGGACGTGCTCCGGGTCGACGTTGTCCAGAACGACGTGATTGCCTGGGTCCTCAGCCAGCGCCTCGGTGATGGTTTTCGCCCCCAGCGCGGAGCCGCCGATGCCGACGGTGATGACCGATTCGGCGTCGGCGACCGGCGCGACGGCATCGTAGATGGTCTCGGCGTCGGTTGCTTCGGGGAGGTTCAGCGACGCGTAGCCGAACTCGTCGTCGTCCCGCCCCTGCTCGATTCGCTCGTGGGCCGCAGCCACCCGCTCGTCCAAGTCGTCAAGCATCGCTCGCTCGACGCCCGGGTCGGCGGCACTGGCAAGCGCGGCTCCGATATCGACGTGCATACTGGAGGTGTCGATGGGCGGGTACAAACAACTCCCGGACGGCATGGCAGCAGACGTGACTCCGTTGTCACCGCTGGCCGGACAACACCGCGCTTAACCACGCGCTCGCCTAAGCCACAGGTATGACAGACGCGACGGCAGAGCAGTCCGTCACAGCCGACGCCGACGACAAGCCCGAACCGTACAACGGGCTCCCCGGCGCGTTCCCGTACGCGTTCCGGGCTAGTGACTCGTTGCTGTTCAAAGCCTACGTTCCGGTCGCGTTGTTGCTGTCCGTGGCGATTACGCTCGTGTTCTCGTTCGGGCTGATAACGCAACTCGCCGAAACCGGCAGCGTCCGCGGCGGGACGTTCACCTTCTCCCGGAGCTTCTTCCTGTTCGTCGGACTGTTGCTCGTCGCGCCGCTACTAGCCCCAGTGCTCTCCGTCGCGCGCCGCCATCGACGGACCGCATCCTCGGTCGCCTACGACCGCGCTCTCGCCCTTTCGGCGTTCCTGTTCATCGGGTCGATATACCTCGCGCTGTTGACCTCCGCTCCGGCGGAGCTTCGCGAGCCGACACAGAGCGCTGTCGTCGGGTTCTTCTACTCGCTGCCGCCGATTGCCGGCGTTGCCCCGCCGATTCTCGCGACGCTGGGGATATATCTGACTCACCGGCTGCTGAAGTAGGACCGCCAGTCCACGGCTGTCCACTCTTACGGCATCCCACTCCAGCCCGTTCCCGGGTCGAAACGGGCAAGAACGCCCGCCACGAACGTATGTCCATGACAGCGATTGAAGGGACATTTCTTGTCACGAACGCCGACGACGGGTCGGCGACGCTTCGGAACGTCGCGGATTCACAGGTGCTGACACTGTCTGACAATCCCGGCGTCGAAGCCGGCGAAGTAGTGGAGGGGACGGTCGAACCGGAGCCGCCGATGGAGGTCACCTACACCGTCACCGAGGTCGCCGAGCGGCGCACAATTCCCGTCGAGACGGTCGACCTCGCGCCGACGGCCCAGACGACCGAAATCGCGGCCGAGCAGGCCCCCGGCGAGCTAACGACGGTCGAACGCGCTGGTGAGGGCGAGGTACACGTCCTCACGGTCCCGGAAGACGAGACGGCCGAGGCTGCGACGGATGTCGTCGAGGACGAGGCGACCCTCTCGCGGGCGGCCAGGCTCGGCGTCGACCGTGTCGAGGTTCGGACCGCAGCGGGCGTCGTCAGCGTGCGCTACCTGCCGGACTGACGCGTTCTCTCATCCGCTCTCGTTTCCTATTCGGTCGGTCCGGCGGCGCTCTGAACCTGCCAGCCGCCGGCGATGCCACACGCCTCCCGCTCGGTGTAGACGAACGCAGTGTCCTCGGTCACCCGGGACCCTCCCTCGACTGACTCGACCTGAAGCGGGAAATCTAGCGTGTCGCCACAGCAGCCGACGCCGACGAACTCCGTCCACACGTCGCCCGGCGCGGCGGTGTCGTGTGTCTTCCGGAGGTACGCGCGGAACGGCGAGCCGTCGATCTTGTCGCGGCCCCAGCCGCTGAGGTCCGCCGGATAGGAGAGTTTGACCCTGGTTGCGCTCTCGGCCATACCCAGATATACGTGATAAACTGCCATAGATGTATGGCACGACGGATGTCAGCGCCAGTGATTGAGAAGGCTTATTCGCCCCCGTCTCACACCGTTCCGTCATGTTCGAGTTCGAGGTCCCGGAAGTCGATTACACCCAGTATTCGAACCGCCAGTTGGTGGCGGTTCCGCTGGTGGTGCTTGCGCTCTCGCTCGCGGTCATCGGTGGCTGGTGGGCTGTCACCGGGGCACCAGTCGACCGGGGCATCGACTTCACTGGCGGGACGGAATTAACGGTAGGGACAAACGCGACGCTCACAAACGAAGAAATCGAAGCCACATTTGACGAGCCGGTACTTTCGGTGCAGGGTATCACGACGACTTCTGAATCCACCTACGAGAATCAATACGTCGTCACGTTCGACAATTCGGCCAACGTGTCTTCGGTTCGGTCCGCTGCCCAGTCAGCAGCGGAACTGACGCTGTTGGGGAGCGGAACGACATCGCCGCTGTTTGGCGGGCAAAACCAGCGTCTCGCAGTCATCGGTGTCGGAGTTGCGTTCGTTGGAATGAGCCTGCTCGCTTTCGCCTTCTTCCGCACATTTATCCCGAGTATCGCCATCGTTATCTCGGCGTTTTCCGATATCATGATTCCGCTCGCGATAATGAACCTTCTTGGAATCAAGCTTTCACTGGGAATCGTCGCAGCGCTTCTCATGCTGATCGGATACTCTGTCGACTCGGATATTCTGTTGAATAACCATGTTCTCAGACGTTCAGGCGGGTTTTACGAATCGACGTACCGTGCGATGCGAACCGGTGTGACGATGACGTTGACCTCTATTGCAGCGATGACAGTGATGGCGGTCGCGGCTACAATATTCGGGATTGGCCTGATGGCTGACATCGGCTTGATACTGGTACTCGGACTGACGGCTGACCTAATGAATACGTACTTGCTCAACGTTACGCTACTTCGCTGGTACAAGTACGAGGGGGTAAACCGATGAGTACCCTTCGAGACAATTGGCGAGTCGTTTTACTGGTCGTGCTTCTCCTGACCAGTGCTATCGCGCTGTTCGTTCCCGGAGTTCCGCCGGGAACGAGTGCCGATGGACCTACCGACGAATCTGGTCCTGCAGCGAGCGAATCCGAACCGTTGACGAACCTCAACTACGGTATTCAGCTCAGTGGTGGAACCCGCCTTCGTGCCCCCATTGTCGGCATCACTGCCGAGAACGTCAACGTGACCCAGGCGGATTCGTCTCAACTTGAGCAAACAGTGGCCGACGAACTCGACCTCGACACAATCGACGTCCGTGTCCGACCTATCACCTCTGAGCGAAGCGCGGGGGCTGTCGAGGTTGTTACAAAAGACGTCACGCATCAAGAACTTCGAACGGCACTTGAGAACAACGGGTATCAGCCGACCACTGTACGTGACGGCGTGACTCCGGAGACGCGCCAAGAGATGGTCGAAGCTGTTGATGAGAAGCTTCGGACCTCAGCGCTCAGCGGTGCATCAGTCCAGATCGTCAACGTTCCCGGTGGCCAACACTTCGTCAGTATTACTGCCCCAGACCGGGACCGAGAAGAACTCGTTGACCTGCTGAACGAGCGCGGGACCGTCAAAATATACGCTGTGTATCCCGGCGGTGAAAACGGGACCTTCGTCCGCGAGGAAGTGCTCAAGCGCTCTCAGATGAGTGATATCTCGGCCGCAGACAGGGAAGGCGTCGGTTGGGCCGTGTACATCACAGTCAGCTCGGATGCCGCCGACGGGTTCGCCCAGCGAATGGTTGATGCCGGATTCGGTGACGGGGCTCCGTGTGGAAACTACAATCACTCGGACATTCAGCAGACGACCGCCAGTGGGTCGGCCGACCCTGCACTTGCAAACGATGAACCCGGTTGTCTGGTCCATACGTTAAACGGTGAGGTTGTCACAGCCAGAGGCGTGACGCCAGGTCTCGGTGAGAGTTTCGCCAGTGGCGAGTTCGCTAACGACCCTGTGTACGTGATGCAAACCGGAAGCTCGGACAACCCAGCTGAAACGGCCAGTGAAATCGAACTGAACCTCCGGGCCGGGCAGCTTCCGGCGCCGCTCGACCTCTCCGAAGACTCCGGCTCGTCGCTCGACCCGGCGCTTGCCGAGCAGTTCAAGCAGAACTCGCTGTTGACTGGATTGCTGGCTGTCCTCGCAGTCAGTCTCGTGGTCTACGTGCGATACAAACGGGTTGAGGTTGTCGTCCCGATGGTCGTCACGGCGCTGTCGGAGGTGTTCATCCTCCTCGGGTTCGTCGCCTTCGTCCAGTATCCGCTGAACCTCTCGCATCTGGCCGGGTTCATCGCGGTCATCGGGACGGGGGTGGACGACCTCATCATCATCGCCGACGAGATCCTCCAGCAAGGGGAAGTCGAGACCGGACGCGTGTTCCAGAGCCGCTTCCGCAAGGCGTTCTGGGTCATCGGTGCGGCCGCGGCGACGACTATCATGGCGATGAGTCCGCTAATGGTCCTGCCACTCGGCGACCTCTCCGGGTTCGCTATCATCACCATCGTGGGCGTCCTCATCGGCGTGCTTGTGACGCGGCCGGCATACGGTGATATTCTCCGTCACCTCGTGCTGGACGAGGACTGAGCGACTCTCGCTTTCTGCCTGACGCAGTAGCCCGGGTTCAAACACTCCAAGTTCGCTGTCGAACTGTACCCGTTCAAAAGTCGCCCAGTGACGCCTGTTCTGCCGCCGCCAGCACGTCGTCACACGTCGACCACGAGCGGCGAGCACACGCCGGTAGCTCGCCGTGGCGGTCGACGTAGTCCGCCAGGAACGCCCGCGTCGTCGGGTCGCTGGGATACCCCGACCCAACGTCGCCGTACTCCGCTGCCAGCTCCGCGACGTGTGCGTCGCGGGCGACTTTCGCGATAATCGAGGCCGCACCGACCAGCGGGTCCGTCTCGTCTGCGCCGTGTTCAGCGGTCACAGTCACGCCGGCGTCGACCGCGTCCGCGACCCGGCGACCGAACCGCGCCGCGTCGGTGTCGCCGGCGTCGACCATCCCCGATAAGTCGTCTCGGGCCACCGACGATAGGGCCTCCGCCTGCCCTTCGACGGTCAGCGTGTTCATGTCCGTCCCGTCGGCATCGATGCGTTCAACAGAGATTTCGGCAATATCAACGGCGTCTGCCGACTCGCGAATTTCCTCGGCCAGTTGCTCGCGTCGCTCCGGCCTGATGTCCTTCGAGTCGCCAACACCATCGGGCAGGGCCGCAGGGTCGGCCCTGACGGCGGCGGCGAACATCGACCCAAGGACCGGCCCCTTCCCGGCCTCGTCGACACCGAATCGCATGGCTGTCCTCTCGGCGGCGGTGGAAAAACAGCTTCCGGTTGGACGGCAATCCAGTTCGCTACTCCTTGAGGAACTCGTCTGTCGCGAACGGCTCGTCCTCGCCCTGCACGTCGATTACGTCGAGTGCGGTCACCACGGCGTCGGCGTCGAGCAGGCCGGCCAGGCTTGGTTCCGTGCGGCCTTCGTCGCTGGAGACGAGTTCCTTCACGTACAGGCCGCCCTCGCCGTGGATGCGGAGTTCGGCATGCCGGTCGTCGGTCAATTCGCCTTCGGCGTCGTACACTGCTCGCGTCCGGGTGATGTCGGCCCGTCGGTGGGTGACTCGCTGGGGCGTCTCCTGCTGGATAGTTGCTCCGTCCAGTTCCGTCAGTGCGTCCTGCAGGGCGTCGGCGTCGACCGCGTCGCCGAACTCCACGTCCATCCGGTAGGTCTTGGAGGCGTCCAATTCCTTGACGCGCTCGACCATCTCGTGGGTCGCCAGATGGAGGTCCGTCACTTCGACCTTCCCGTCGGCGAAGTCGTTGATGTCGGCTTCGAGTTCGTCGGCGTCCACGTCGCGCTTGCGCGGCTCCATCACCTCGATGACGAACGGACGGCCCGAGTCGAGCATTCGCGCGTCGACGTCCTCGCGGCCGGCGCCGTGGAACACGGCCTCCTCGCCGTCCATCGCCTCACGGACGACAGGCGCGGACAGTTGCTCGACGCTTTCGTCGTAGCGGTAGCCGCTACCGTCACAGCCGTCACAGGGCTCGCCCTGCCACAGCCCCGTCCCATTGCAGTCGTTGCAGGGCCACTTCGTCTGGGGAATGTCGCGTTCGAGCTTGCGGTAGCGGCCGTAGACGAACGCGGAGTTGACGTGTGTCTCTACTTCGTCCGTCGCGAGGTCGAGCGTGAGCTGGACTGCTGGACGGCCAAACTCTACTTCCGCGCCGGTCAGGTCGCCGATTCGCTTGCCGACCTCGCGGTTGAGTTCGGTCTTCAGCGCCTCTCCGGCGTCGGGGTCCAGTCCCACGTCCTCTCGGAGCAGTTCGTCGTTTTCTTCGAGTAGCGGCGGCACTTTCGTCCCGACCTGGTAGGTGTCAAAGTCGTAGCCGCGGACGGCGGTTGCGGCCTGCTCGGCCCACCAGTCGAAGCGGTCACACTCACCCTCACAGACCCAGCAGTCCTCGCTTTCCTCAAAGGGGTCGTCGTCTGCAAGCGCAAGCGTCACCCGCAGGGCGTGGCCCCGTTCGGCGTTGGCCAGCCCGAAACTCCGGTCGGCGAAAAGCCGGCCGAGACAGGAATCACACAGCGGCCCGGTGGCAAGCGCCGCACGGGCGTCCTCAAGTATACTCATTGCCTGAGCCGACGCGTCGCCCCCGTAATTGCGTTTCGACCTCTCGGTCGCCTGGGCCGGGGAGGGCCCTGTGACCTTGCTTTCGCTTACTCACCGGTCACGCCGCCGTCATCTGTGGGTTTGCTCTTCGACTGCGCTTGGTCGAATAGTTCGCCCGGAATCTCTTCGGTTGAGATGGAGATGGACCGCTGGGGGAACGGGATATCGATGTTATCAGTCCGGAACCGTTTGTAAATCGCGCTGTTGAGTTCGTGGGTCGCACGAGCTGTCAGGGCCGGGTTGCTGACCCAGCACAGCAGTTCGAAGTTCAGCGCGGAGTCGCCGAACTCACGGAACCGGACCCGCGGGTTCGGCCGTTCCTGCACGAGGTCCTCGGTTTCAGCCAGTTCCAGAAGAATCTCCTCGACTTTGTCGATATCCGTCCCGTAGGCGACGCCGACAGGGACCCGAATCCGGCGCTTGCGTCGCGGCGTCGACTCGTTGACGATAGCGGCGCTGTTGAGCTTCGAGTTCGGAACTGTGACGAGGATATCGTCGCGGGTGCGGATGACCGTCGAGCGGACGGAGATATCTTCGACGCGCCCGCGTTCGCCGGTCTCCAGAACGACGAAATCGCCGACCGCGTATGTCCCGTCGAGATACAGCGATAGCGAGCCGAAAAAGTTCGCCAGCGTGTCCCGGGCCGCCAGCCCAACGATGATGCCCATAATTCCCGCTGAGGCCAGGAGCGGCGTCACGTCGATGTCCCACAGAATCAGCAAAAGTAGGACGCCTCCGCCCGAGATGAGTGCGCTCCAGACGTTCTGGAGGATGGGGACCATCTGGCGGTCGATGTACGCTGAATCTGTCGCGATGGCGGACGCCTGACGGCCGATGCGAAGCAGCGTCACCATCCAGACGATGACGACCAGCGAGAGCGTTCCGGCCTCAAGTGAGACGGCGATGGCCGGCCGAATATCGTAAATCTGCGCGCCGGCGTACGCGCCGCCGAGGCCGATAGAGATGTACGCAGCGGTGTGAATCCCACGGAACACGATGTCGTCGACGTCGCCCTCAATGTGTGGGGTGACCCGTCTGATCAGCCGGTCACCGAGGACACGGACGACCAGCGCGAGCGCGACCCCACTGCCGACAAGTACCAGAAATCCCTGCCAGGCCGGCAGCCCTGACAGCAGGTCCACCACCCCACTTCCCAGTTGCATACCCCCGTTTGGACACCGGCGCTATATATACTGCCACGTCGACGGCTCGAACCGAACGGCCTTTGTCCCGCGGCGTCCGCTCCGTGGGTATGAACCCGATTCTCGTCGCTATTCTGCTGGGCCTGCTGCAAGGGGTGCTGGAGTGGATTCCAGTCTCCAGTGAGGGCGGCGTCGCCCTCGCGTCAACGGTGGTCACAGGCGTTTCACCCGCCGCTGCGACCCGCCTCGCACTCTTTCTCCACGCCGGGACGGCAGTTGCGGCCACGGCCTACTACCGCACCGAGGTCCGAACTATCCTCCATTCGATCCGGGAACTCTCTCGCCGGCCGTTCGCCGACGAGACGGCGGACCTCTCGTTTATCGTCATCGCGACGGCGGCAACCGCCGTCACCGGCCTCCCCGCGTATCTGGCCCTCGACGCGGCCGTCTCAGAATTAGAGGGCGGGCTCTTTCTGGCGCTGGTCGGCGGCCTGCTCGTCATCACCGGCCTCCTCCAGCGCTTCGCCGCGGCGCTGTCACTGGGCGAGCGTGAGGTCCCGGACGGGCTCGACGCCGTTCTGGTTGGGGTGTTGCAGGGACTGGCCATCCTTCCCGGTGTCTCCCGGTCCGGGACGACGGTGAGTGCGCTGTTGCTCCGGGGCCACGAGGGCGAGTCGTCGCTTCGGCTCTCGTTTTTACTGTCGATTCCGGCCGCGCTCGCTGCCAACGTCCTGGTTCTCGTTGACGACGGCATTCCCGCAATCGAGCCGCTGCCAGCCGTCGTCGCGCTCATCGTGAGTGCCGTCGTCGGCTATCTCACCGTCGACGCGCTGGTCCGGCTGGTCCGGCAGGTTCCGTTCTGGGCGGTCTGTACGGTGTTTGGCGGCCTGGGCGTCGTCGGCGGCCTGCTTGTCGCGCTGTGAGAGTGGTAGTGTTTAGTTAGTGGCATTGTGCCAGCGAGCGAAACTCTGGAGCCAGTTTTCAGCGGTTTCGGGTTTGACGTGACTGAAGCAGTTTGAAAACGACGAGGTTCGACGCTTCAGCTCTCGAAAAATCCGTTCGACAGCGTTCCGATTTCCGTGGCGACACATCTGAAATCGGAGTCCAGCTCGTTGGAGTGCAGTTTGGAGGTGTTGAGCGCAATCAACGAGAAAGACGGCAGTTTCGACATCGTGTTTTTGCTGAAGTTCGCGCAGGAAAATTTCTGTGAGGGTGGTCGTAGTCGTCGCAAATAGCCGGACGTGAAGCAGTTCGTTCGACTGCGGATCGGCGGCGGCGTACAGCCAGAATTGCTGATCGTTGATCCGAATCACTGTTTCGTCGAGTGCAATCTGATTCGGTGATTTACCCGAGTCTGGCTGTAGATCGGCTTTCTGCACCCAATCGTGAATCGCTTTTCGACTCCGTTGGACACCCAGTGCTTCGAGCAATTCGACGGTATTCGACAGTGAAAGTCCTGCAACGTGCGATTGAATACCCAACGCCATCGCGGACTCGGGTGTCCGCTCACGCTCCACAAAATCCAAATCAATCCACTCTCTACTACCACTGAGGCGGGTGATTTCTGGCATGAACCACCGAGAAATTCTCCCGCCTCACTTTTGATGCTTAACTAAACACGACCGTGAGAGTGGTGCTGGAACTTATTTATCCTTCGGCGTCAAATCTCTAATATCAGCGGCCATGAGTGGTGACGAACGCAAGCTAGTCGACACGTCGGGGGACTTCCAGTACGTCGTCCGCGACGGCGACACGGTGACTGACCCGAAGTGGCGCTCTTGTCGACTCATCGTCACCAACAAGCGACTCATTCTGGCGACGAACGGCTCGAAACAGCCGATTCCCCACTCCAGCATCACCCTCCCGTCGAACCCTGACGATCTGGTTCCCGACGGCGGTACCGGCGGCGCAACCGCGTTGGAGGTCGGCAACAACGTTCTACTCGTCGACACGCCGAACCTGGATGACTTCGAGACGGAGTACGTCCGCGCGACACTGCAGGGCGAGGTCATTCTCGCACGACAGCAAGCGGTCGTCGGTGGCGTCGTCCAGGAGGACGCCGAGTGGCGCAAGGCACGGTTTCAACTAGACGACGACATCATCCGCCTCCAGTTCCCCGGCGGCAAGAGTATGTCCTTCGAAATCGAGGACGTCGGAACCATCGAAACCGAGACCAGTACCGTGATGGGGCAGGAGCGGGAGGTAATCGAGGTCGAACACACTGACGACCAGGACCGTAGCGTCGAAACTCACATCTCGGGGATGGACCACCACACGCGGGCGCTGAAGACGCTGTTTACCCGCGTTATCGAGGACCGCGAGGACGATTACGAACTCTCGGAGATGGAGAGCCAGGTGTTGATGGCGCTGTACTCCGGCGTCTCACCGTTTGAAATGTCTGATTTCGTCGGGACGACACCTGACGAGGTCGAGGAAATATATCAGAAACTCCTTGAGATTGGCGCGGTTGATGAGGTCCGGGTTCGAACCGAAGTTGCGTTGAACGCGCAGGGGCGGAATATGGCGAGTGAAGCAATGAGTGAGAAGTAGCGAGGGGCCGACCAGAAGGAGGCCCCTCGGTTGGCGAGCGGGGAGCAGCGCGACCCGCGAGCAATAAGTGGGCGCTACGCGCCACAGAACGAACGGGGAACTCAGTGACCCGCGAGCAGTGGCGCGACGCGGCATAGGACGACTTTCCCTGACGACGGGCCAACAAAAATCGGGCAGGGACTGATTCGGAGCGGTACCGCTGAACGGGACCGCTACTGTGACCCGTGGTTTGCCTCTAGCGGTGGTCGGGTTCCGATGTAGCCCAGTCAGTACAGCCGGACTCGTGACCTGCTCCCGTCTCGCCGTTTTCACTCACGCAGGTACTCGACGTCCTCAGCTTCCGTCACCGACACCCCGTCGGGGAGGTCCGACTCCGGGACCGGCGTCAGGGTGAGGACTTCACCCGCCTCGGTCTGGACCCACTCCTCCCCCGTCGCTTGACTCCAATCGTGTGGTTCCCAGAACCCCGACTCGAAGCGCATCCAGATGTCGAGACCACTGTAGTACTCTCCCGTTGAACTTTCGTATATCATTGCTGACTCCACGGCGTCTGCTGCCATCGAAAAAGTCAATGCACCTACATGGTATTATTACTACCGGCAGGGCGGAAATTCGCCGGGCTTGAGAATGGAGGGGTGCTTGGATAGCACGGGTAAAACGGTGGTTCTGACACCGTATGTGTATGTTTAACAGGGGTGTCGTGAACTAGCTATGGAGCCGCCGGCAAAAACGGAGTCCGACCTACTGCTGTTCCATCGCCAGCTCGAGTGACCAGAAGAAGCCGTAGTACGCGACGACGCCGGCGGCGAGTGTCAGGTAGTAGGCCCACTGGGGAGCCGGGAGCAGGTCGAAGATAACGCTCACAGCGGTCACCCAAGCGATGGCGAACACGAGGTCGACGAACATCCCTCGCTTGTGGTCGCGCACGTGGTCGCGGAGGGTGTCGACGACGCTCATCGGCGCCCTCGCGTCGTCCGTAGCGGTCGTGGTCGGTTCAGTCCCATGCTAGTCACGCCTCGATATCTGTCTCGCCGTGAACGTCGACGACGAGTACTGGTAGCCGCGTCCGGCGCAGCACCTTCTCCGTGACGCTGCCAAGGATGACGCGCTTGAGGCCCGAGCGGCCGTGGGACCCCATCACGACGAGGTCGATGTCGTTGTCCTCGACGAACTTTCGGATGGCGCGGGCCGGCTCGCCGGCGGTGATGTGCTCCTCGACCTCGACGCCGTGTTCAGCGGCGCGGTCCCGGACGTAGCCGGTGGCCTCATCGGCGTCTTCTTTTATATCGGTCATCTCCGCCAGGTTCCCCTGGCGGATGCGGTCGACCTGTTCTGTCCCCAGCGAGTAGCTGGTTGCGTCGACGTCGACGACATACAGCGCGTGGACCGTTGCGCCGTATTTCGAGGCGATGTCGACTGCTTGATCGACCGCGTTTTCGGCGGTTTCGCTGCCGTCGGTCGGAACGAGGATGTTGTCGTACATTGGTTTAGTCGTCCGCGGGGGTACTGCTACTGGTGCTGTCGCCGACGACGTCTGCGGCGGTCTCCTGCTGTCCCATCGGTTCGGGGCTGTGACACTGTCGAACCATCTTTTTCGTCTCCAGTGGTGGCTCGGGCGTCGCCAGCGACACGGCGATGGTGACGATGAACACGAGCGGCGTCCCGATCAGCGCAGCGCCGATCGGTGGGACGTACTGGGCGTATATCGGGACGAGTGCGCCGCCTTCCCCAGCGGCTGCGCCGAGCGCGCCGATGTAGCTCGGGAGGACGCTGTTGATAATCGAGGTGATCCAGATGAGCAGGCCGAGCACCATCCCGGCCAGTGCGCCCTGACGGTTCGTGTTCTCCCACCAGAGGCCGAGGAAGAACATCGGGAACAGGACGACGCCGGCCAGCGAGAACGCGTAGGCGACCAGCTCGCCGATGAGCGCCGGTGGATTGAACGCGGTCACCGTCACCAGCGCGCCCATGCCGATGATCGTCCCGCGACCGATGAGCACCTGCTGGCGCTGGGTCGCGTCGGGATTGATCAGTTCGGTGTAGATGTCGTGTGCAACCGCTGAGGAGGCCGTGATGAACAGCCCGGCAGTCGTCGCGATAGCCGCGGCCATCGCCCCGGCCGCGACGAGGCCGACGAACCACGTCGGGAGGTTCGCGAACTGCGCGGCGAGCACGACGATCACGTCACCTTCAGCGCCGGACATGCCGCCTTCCGCGGCGTAGGCGCTCGCGCCCGTCGTCGTCTGGAAGAGGTCGACGCCGAAGGCCGCCATTGCGGGCGACGCCCAGTAGAGCAGGAGAATGAAGAACAGCCCCCACACGCAGGACCAGCGAGCGACGCGCTCGCTTCTGACCGTGTAGAATCGGACGAGGACGTGCGGGAGGCCACAGGTCCCAACAATGAGCGAGAACGCCGTCGCGATCCAGAGGTAGAACGGCTGGTTCACGAACGGCGCAGAGAACTCGCGGCCGAGGTCAGCGATCAGCGCACCGTACTCGATCTGCGGGAGCACCGTCGAGTACCCCTGCGAGAAGCCGACGACGTACACGCCAGCAAGGAACGCGACGATGAGGATGGTGTACTGGACGGCCATGTTCTTCGTCGCGCCCAGCATCCCCGAGAGCGCGAGGTAGCCGACGGTGATGGTCATCATCACGACGATCATCGGGATGATGTCAAGCCCGAAGACGTACTGCCCGACCAGTCCCATGCCGCGGGCCTGCCCGACGGAGTAGACGTACGCGATGAGCAGCGTGGTGAACGCGGCCAGCGCGCGGGCAGTCGGGGAATTGAACCGGTCGCCCACGAAGTCCGGCGCGGTGTATTTCCCGAACCGCCGCATCTGTGCCGCCAGGAAGATGAGCAGGACGAAGTAGCCGGTCGTCCAGCCAACGATGAACGCCAGCCCGTAGAAGCCAGAGAGCGCGACCAGCCCGGCGAGTCCCAGATACGAGGCGGCGGACATCCAGTTCGCGCCGATAGCCATCCCGTTCTCGATGTTGCCGATGCCGCGGCCCGCGACCCACATCCCCTCGGTGTCGGCCACCTTGAACACGTAGCCGATGACGAGGAACGACGCCATCATCAGGAAGACGATAATCGCCGGGACGAACTTGAACGAGATGTCGAGCGCCTCCGCCTGTAGTGGGACCGTCACTGCTCGACACCCCCGTCAGTGGCCGCTGCCTCGCCCGTCTCTGGAGCCGTGCTCTCGACGGAATCGATGCCGTACTTCTGGTCGAGCCGGTCCCGGTAGCGCGTGTAGACGACCGCCAGAATGAGCGCGCCCGTCGGCGCACCGAACGAGACGAGGAAGTAGTGCAGCGGGAAGCCAAACAGGGGCGTCTGCACGGTCATCATCTCCGGCGCAAGTGCGGTCAGCGTCACCGGGCCGAACACGACCAGCGCCCAGAGCACGAAACTGCTCCAGATGATCTTCAGGTGGTCGCGCATAAACGGCGTACTCGGTCGTAGCAGGTTCACCTCCCTGTCGAGGTAATCGATGTCGTCGTGGGCGGCCGCCGTGGTGCCGTCTGGTTGGATAGTTGACTCTTCTCGGTCCGCAGGCGTGTCTCTTGACATGGGTATGAAAGCTTGAAAATTCGTGGTGCTGTTCGCTGTTAGGGCTCAGTCACCCTGGACTTTGGTCTCGATATCACTGACAACGTCAGGGTTTCGCAGCGTACTCGTATCGCCCAGTTCCTCGCCGTTGGCGATGTCTTCCAGCAGGCGGCGCATGATCTTTCCGGAGCGGGTCTTCGGCAGTTCGGGCGTGAATATCACCGCTTCCGGCCGCGCGATGGGCCCGATAGCATCCTCGACGCCGTCGATAATCGCACTGCGGAGTTCCTCGTCCTCGTCGTAGCCGTCCTCGGTGATGACGTAGGCGTACACCGCCTCGCCCTTGATATCGTGGTCGCCACCGACGACAGCGGCTTCGGCAACGCCTTCCACGCCGACGATAGCGCTCTCGATTTCCATCGTTCCGAGACGGTGGCCGGAGACGTTGATCACGTCGTCGACCCGTCCCAGCACGGTGATGTAGCCGTCATCATCGATTTTCGCCCCGTCCTCTGGGAAGTACACCCAGTCGTCGGAGTCGTCGCTGTCGGTGTCCGAGTACTCCGCCCAGTACTCGTTGATGAAGCGTTCGTCGTTCTTGTACAGCGTCCGGAGCATCCCGGGCCACGGTTTATCGACAGTCAGGTAGCCGGCACGGCCGGGTTCGACTTCCTCACCCTCGGTATCGACGATGCGTACGTCGTTGCCCGGCAACGGCGGCCCGGCCGACCCCGGTTTCATGTCCTTGACGCCGGGCAGCGTCGTTATCATCATCCCGCCGGTTTCGGTCTGCCACCAGGTGTCGACGACGGGACACTCCTCGTTGCCGATATGTTTGTAGTACCATTTCCAGGCCCGGGGATTGATCGGCTCACCGACCGTGCCAAGCAGGCGCAGGCTGGAGAGGTCGTGTTGCTCGGGGTACTGTTTGCCCCACTTCATGAACGCCCGGATGGCCGTCGGCGCGGTGTAGAGCTGGTCGGCTTCGTACTCCTCGACGATGTCCCAGAGGCGGTCCTTGTCGGGGTAGTCCGGGGTCCCCTCGTACATCATCGTCGTCGTCCCGAGCGCGAGCGGGCCGTAGACGATGTAGGAGTGGCCGGTAATCCAGCCGATATCGGCAGAGCAGAAGTACGTGTCCTCGGGTTTGATGTCGAGCACTGCCTGGGAAGTCCAGGCCGCCCAGGCGAGGTAGCCACCGGTGGAGTGTTTGACACCCTTCGGCTTCCCGGTGGTTCCGGAGGTGTACATGAGAAACAGCATGTCCTCGGCGTCGCGGTCGACCGGCTCGACCGTTTCGCCCTCGTTGTCGGCGACGACGTCCTCAAAGGCGACCTGGTTGTCCGCGTAGTCGTGGTCGAAGCCGTCGCCGTCGATCAGGCGTTCGGCGACGATGGCGCGTTCGACCTCGTGGTCAACGCCGCCCAGCCCCTCGTTGGCTTTGTCGAGGTGGTCGAGCGGGTCGCCGCGGCGGTAGTAGCCGTCGCAGGTGACCAGATACTCCGAGTCGGCGGAGTTCATTCGGGTCGCGAGCGCGTCTGCAGAGAAGCCGGCGAACACAACGGAGTGGGGCGCGCCGATGCGGGCACAGGCTAGCATGGCGATGGGAAGCTGCGGAATCATCGGCATATACATCGTCACGACATCGCCCTCGCCGACGCCCATCTCCCGCAGGCCGGCCGCGAACTCGTTGACCTTCTGATGGAGTTCCTCGTACGTGTAGGTGATATTGTCTTCCTCGACTGGCTCACCGACCCATTCGATAGCGGCTTCGTCGCCGCGCTCGTCAAGGTGCCGGTCCAGACAGTTGGCCGAGGCGTTCAGTGTGCCGTCGGTAAACCACTCGTAGAACGGCGGGTTCGAGTCGTCGAGTACCTGATCGTAGTCGTCCTCCCAGTCGAGGAGGTCGGCGGCTCCCTCCCAGCACTCCGGCCAGTTCTCCTCGAACTCATTGTAGATACCCTCGTCCGTGACGTTCGCCTGTTCAACGAACGATTCCGGCGGCTCGAAAACCTCCTGCTCTTCGAGCCGTGCTTCGAGTTGGACATCTTCATCTGACATGGTCTATCATCGATATTTCACAGCGGCCATATAAACGGGGGGTCTAACTACGATAACATGAAACAGGGTTTCAGTTGTCGACCGGCTGTCGCGGTTCGGTCGGCCGGTCGTCGAAAAACGCGGTCAGAACCTTCTGCTGTGCCTTCCTGAGGTGATTGTGCAACGTCGGTGACGAGACGTCCAGCGAGTCCGCTAGCTCCTCAGCGGTCGAGCCGCGAGGCCACTCGAAATAGCCGCTGTGGTAGGCCGCCTGAAGAACGGTCTCCTGCCGGTCGGAGAGCGTGTCGGTCAGTCGGTCGCGGAACCCGGTATCTGTCTCGGCCGGCCGTTCCGTCTCTCGCTTCGCCGCTAACGACGTTTCCGGGTAGGCGTCGGTGACGGCGTTGACCGTCGGTCTGATGTCAGCCTCGCTGGGGAGTTCGACGGCGATAGTCGCCACACCGTCGGTGGCCGTCACAGAGCGAACGCGGCCGCCGCTCTCGACCAACTGGAGTGCTGGCGTGTCGGTGACGACGACCTCCAGCAACACGCCGTCGCTGTGCTCTTCGAGAAGTCTAGCGTCGGCCACGCCGTCGTCGTCGTCCGCATACGAGAGTATCGCGTCGGCCGAGGCGCCTTCGACCATCAGGTAGTACAGCAGTGACTGGCCCGCAACGGGGACGACGCCGGACAGTTCGACCGTACACTGTAGCGCCTCGGAGACGCCGGCGGTAAAGGTTCGCTCGTCCCCACAGTGAAACTCCAGCTCGGTCACCGTGTCGGCAAGCAGGAGGCGCTTGCGTTCGGCGGCGACCTGTGCGTGGCCGATCTGGACGCCGAGCGCGGACAGTACGGCGTGTTCCGTGTCGGTAAGCCCTTCGCCCGCCCCGACCCCGATGACACCGGACACGGCGTTTTCCCTGACGAGTGGGACCAAAGCGACCGAGTTGGCGCTGTCGTCGACGACACGAACCTCGCCCACGTCGAGCGGGGCGGTGACTGACTCGGTATGCTCATCGATCTGCTGCTCGACGGTCGACTCCGAGATCTCTGCCGTCGCGCGCGGTGTCAGTCCATCACCAGTCCGTTCGGCGACCCAGGCGAACTCGAAGCCTGCTGTCCCTGTTAGGTGGTCACAGACCGTTGTCGCAATCGCTTCACCAGTTGCAGCGGCCGCAAGCGCCTCGCTGACCGCCGTAATCCAGCCGACGGTTCGTTGCGGCTCGCTCGCGGCCGCCTGCCTGCCGGACCCGTCGACGGCTGCGACGATGGTTTCGCGGTCTGGTTCGTCAAGCAGCGGGTCCAGCCGGTCGAGTCGGTCCCAGCCGCCGAGCGCACAGACGACGTCTGGTGGAACGCCGTCGTCCAGCAGGCTTGCCGCGAACCGCCACCGGAGGTCACGCGAGGAAACCCCCTTCAGGCGTGGTGTCGTCTCAGCGGCTCGGTCGGCTACCTCGTTGACCAACATCTGGAGCCGACGCGGGGAGACAGAAAACAGCGGCTCGTCGTCGTCCACCCCGGCCGCGTTCGCGTACTTCCGCATATCGTGTTCGACCGAATCCGGAAGGGACGTCTCACGAACCACGTCACCATCCTCCCGAACAGCAAGCAGGCGATGCCCCTCGAACTCGACAATGTCGGCCAGCCGTACGGCGGTCATCTCCGCTGGGCGGAGTCCGACCTCCGCACCGAGCCGGAGCACGAGGTCAGACCGGTGCGTTTCAGCCGCGCGCCGGAGCTGTTCGTACCCTCGCTCACCGATGCGGTCCGCTTCGCCATCCATGTGTTTCGGAGGTTCACAGAATATCGAAATAAGTATTGCGCCCAGCACGCCGATTCCAACGAGAAGAGGACAGTAAAACGGTCAGCAAAGACGCCGTTGCCGCGGGTGCGCTTCGGAAATATAGAAATATACGAAACAGCTCACTCCCTTCTCGTCGTCGACTGGATCTCGCCGAGGATTTCGGGGTTACGTAGCGCGCTGGTATCGCCCAGTTCGTCGTCGTTCGCCACTGCGGTCAGCAGGCGGCGCATAACTTTGCCCGACCGTGTTTTGGGGAGGTCGGGCGTGAACACGACTTCCTTGGGGCGAGCGATACCGCCGATGGCGTTGACGATAGCGTCTTCGATGGCTGCCCGGAGTTCACTCTCGGCGTAGCCGTCTTCCGGGGAGGCGAACGCGTACACCGCCGTTCCGGTCGTTTCGTCGTCGGCACCGACGACGGCGGCTTCTGCGACGCCGGTAACGCCGGCGACCGTCGACTCCAGTTCCTTGGTACTGAACCGCCGGCCAGCGACGTTGATGGCGTCGTCGATCCGGCCGAGGAACGTGATGTAGCCGTCATTGTCGACTGAGACGCTGTCTTCGGGGTAGTAACGCCACTCTTTGGCGTTGTCCGGCACGCTACCCCAGCCTGTCCCGTCGAGCAGTGCCCGCGGCATCCCCGGCCAGGGTCGCGTCACGACGAGTTCGCCGGCCGTGTCCGACTCGGCGACCGCACCAGAGCGGTCGACGACGGACGCCTCGATTCCCGGTAGCGGCGTTCCCGCGGCCCCGGGTTTCATCTCGTCGACGCCGGGCAGCGTCGACACAAGTACTGCGCCGGTTTCAGTCTGCCACCAGGTGTCGACAACCGGGCACTCGCCGCCGCCGATGTGTTCGCGATACCACTCCCAGGCGCTCGCGTCCATCGGCTCGCCGACGGTGCCCAGCAGGCGCAGGCTAGAGAGGTCGTGCTTCGCGGGGTACTCCTCGCCCCATTTCATAAACGCCCGAACAGCAGTCGGTGCGGTGTAGAACACGTCAACGGCGTACTTTTCGATGAGCTCCCACAGCTGGTCTTTCTTGGGGTGGTCCGCTGTGCCGTTGTACAGTACTGTCGTCGTCCCGAGCGCGAGCGGGCCGTAGACGATGTAGGAATGGCCGGTAATCCAGCCGATGTCGGCAGAACACCAGTACGTGTCCTCGGGCTTGATGTCGAGAACTGACCGGGCGGTCCAGGCGACGTGTGCGAGATAGCCACCGGTCGTGTGTGTGACCGCTTTGGGCTCGCCAGTCGTCCCTGAGGTGTAGATGCGAAAGAGCGGGTCGTCGGCCGCCCGCGAAACCGGTTCGACTTCCGCGCCCTCGTGGGCCGCCAGCAGGTCGTGATAGTCGTCGTAGTCGTCGCCTAAGTGCACGTCACGGCCTAGTCGGTCAAGCACGACGACCGACACGTCGTGGTCGACGGCGATTCGTGCGTTATCGGCCTTGTTCTTTTGTGCGACGGCACTACCGCGGCGGTAGTAGCCGTCACAGGTGATGAGGTACTCCGACTCGGCCCGCTCCATTCGCGTCGCCAGCGCGTCCGCAGAGAACCCGGCGAAGACGACGTTGTGTGGCACGCCAAGACGGGCGCAGGCCAGCATCGCGACCGGGAGTTCGGGTACCATAGGCAGGTACAGCGTCACCACGTCGTCCCGTCCGACACCGCGGTCGCGCAGCGCTGCGGCGAAGGCGTTGACTTCCCGGTACAGTTCGAGGTAGGTGTAGGTGCGGGACTCGCCGAGGTGCCCCTCCCAGACCAGTGCGAGTTGGTTCTTGCGCTCGGGGAGGTGCCGGTCAAGACAGTTGTATGCGGCGTTTAATCGGCCGCCAGGGAACCATTCGAACGGTGGCCCGTCCGTTCCACGGAGTACCGTCTCGAACGGCTCCTCCCAGTCAAGCAACTCGGCGGCCTCGCGCCAGCAACCGGGCCACTTCCGTTCGAAGCGGTCGTAGACAGCCGGATCCGTCACGTTCGCCTGTTCAACGAACCAGTCCGGTGGTTCGACTGTCTCTCGCCCCGTCTGGGACTGGCCCCGATCCGGTTCGTCACCCCGTGTCATCAGTTGACAGTACATCGCCGCACTCAAAAAATATCCTATCTAATTGTGTACGACTTCGCTGCGAGAGCCCTACCGGTGCGGCCGGCCGTTCTCACTTTCGACATTGGCGACGGAACTTATATTGAGTCCTGTGGACAACGAGTGTACAAGAGGCCGGTACGGGGTATGAGCGACACCGAAAAGAAGATCGCCGATACGAAGGGGCAGTTCCTTCTGGCGGTCTCACAGGGCCAGCGGCTGACTGACGCCGAGTGGCGAAACTGTCGCATCGTCCTCACTACCGAGCGGGTCGCCCTGCTGGGCGACGACAAGCGACAGATTTCACTGACCGATATCGACCGTATCGCCGACCGGTTCGACGTGAACCAGCAGAGTGCCGGGGTCTCCGACTACGTCGCACTCTACGTCGGCGAAGACGTTATCCTCGTGTCGGCATCGGACCACGGGACGTTCGAGACCGACTTCTACCGGGCGAGTCTCGACGGCGCAATCGTGCTGGTTCAACACCCGGCACTGAAAGGCGGCGTCGTCCAGTCCGCCGAGTGGACGAAAGGCCGACTTAAAGTGACCGACGAGGCGCTGAAACTCGCGATGGCCGACGGGCAAGCCGTCGTCATTGACCGCGCCGACATCGGTGACCTCGCTGTCGAAGAGAAGCAGGTCAGCGGCGAGGAGCGGACTGTCATTCAGGTCGAGCACAGCGAGGAGGATATCAGCGTCGAAACACACCTCGCGGGCGAGGAGTTTCACGCGACTGTCCTCCGGACGATGCTCGAAGAGAGCGCCGAACAGAACCAGGCTGATCTGGACCTGAGCTCGACGGAGAAACGGGTCATCATGGCGCTGCACTCCGGCGTATCGCCGTTCGACATCCCCAATTTTGTCGGTATCGACGTCGAGAAAACCGAGGAGATCTTCGACCGACTGATCGAACTCGACGTGATAAGCGTGCTCCGGGAACGGACCGAAGTGAACCTGACGACGAAGGGCCGTCGGGTCGCTGGCGAGCGGATGGGCGAGCAGTAGTCCGTACCCGGAACTAGCGAAGCGTCGCGAGGTCCGAATATCTCGGGTTCCTGATTCGTTTGGTTTCGACGTCACAAACTGGATATGTGTGGCGAGTAAACACCGACCAATCTCGGTAAGGCCGCCATATTGAAGCCCCTCCTCCGTCTGCAATATGTATGCACATCGATACGGCTGTAGTCCTCGCTGCGGGTGAAGGGACTCGCCTCCGGCCGTTGACGCGAAACCGGCCAAAACCAATGTTACCGGCCGCGAACCGTCCGATCCTCGAACACGTCTTCGACGCGCTGGTCGAGGCAGGCATCGAGAAACTCGTCGTCGTCGTCGGCTACAAGCGCGACCGCGTTCAGGACCACTTCGGCCCAACGTACCGTGGCGTTCCTATTTCCTATGTGAGCCAGACGAAACAGCTCGGTAGCGGGCACGCACTCCTCCAGGCACGGCGCGTCGTCGACGGCCCGGTTCTGGTGATGAACGGTGACCGTCTCGTCGACGCGGCCACTATCGAGGCGGTAGATACCTCCTACGCGGAGACTGGGCACACGAGCATCGCTGTCATCGAACGACAGGACACCAGTCGGTACGGTGCCGTCAAGGTACAGGACGGCGATATCGTCGATATCGTCGAAAAGCCACAACACGACGATTTCAGGCTCATCAACGGCGGCGTGTACGCCTTCGACGGCGACATCTTCGAGGCTATCGACGAAACGACGCGGCACGCCGGCGAGCTGGCGCTGACCGACACTATCGAACTCCTGCTCGAATCTGATCGCATTCAGGCAGTCGAGGTCGACGGAATGTGGGTTGACGCGACCTACCCGTGGGACCTGCTGACCGTCGCCCGAGAGGTGCTGGCGCGGGGACGGGTCGTCGAATCGGCCCGAGACGAACAGGTCTGGGTCGACAACTCCGCACGCGTCCACGACGAGGCGACCCTCCAGTCGCCGGTCGTCATTGGCCCGGACTGTGAAATCGGACCGGACGCTGTCATCGGTCCGAACGTCGCGCTCGGACGCAACGTCACTGTCGGGGCCAACAGCGTCATCCAGCACACTGTCCTCGACGCTGACACGCGTGTCGACCCCAGTTCGACCCTCGTCGACACTGTCACCGGCCAAGACGTGAACCTGGGCGTCAATACGGTCGTCCCCGGCGGCCCGGCCGACGTGCAGGTCGGCACGGAAGTGTTTGAGGACCAGCGGCTCGGTGCCGTTATTGCCGACCGCGCCGTCGCGCTCGGGGACGTGAGCTTCGTCTCCGGGTCGCTCGTGGGCCCCAACGCTCAGCTCGCCACTGGCGTGACAGTCGATGGAACCGTCCGCGAGGGCGCGGAGGTGGTCCGCTGATGTGTGGTATCATCGGCTGTGTCGGCCGCGGCGACGAGACGCTCGACACGCTCGTCCACGGCCTTTCGAAACTGGAGTACCGCGGGTACGACTCTGCCGGCGTTGCGCTTGCGAACAGCCACATCGACCTGTGCAAACACTCCGGAAAAATCGCCGACTTGCGCGAGGCGCTGTCGGAACGGACGCTCTCGGGCTCGGTCGGCATTGGCCACACCCGCTGGAGCACACACGGCCCGCCGACTGACGAGAACGCTCACCCCCATCAGGACTGCACCGGTGATGTCGCAGTCGTCCACAACGGTATCATCGAGAACTACCAGTCCCTGCGAGACGAACTCGTGAGCGCCGGCCACACATTCACGTCTGACACCGATACCGAGGTCGTCCCCCACCTCATTGAGGACGCGCTAGAGGCGGGAGCTGACCCTGAAGACGCTGTCAGAGAGACGGTCGACCGACTTGAGGGAAGCTACGCCGTCGCTGTCGTCGTTGCCGGCTGTGACTCGGTATTTGCTGCGCGAAACGACTCGCCGCTCGTGCTAGGCATCGACGACGACGCGACGTATCTGGCCAGTGATGTGCCCGCCTTCCGGGACTTCACTGACAAGGTCATCTATCTCGCTGACGGCGAGTTCGCTCGACTCAACGGTGATGGATGGACCGTCACTGACACCGACGGCAATGTCGTCGAGAAAGACATCGACACTGTCCAGTGGGACCCAGAAGAGACCGGCAAAAGCGGCTACGACCACTTCATGCTCAAAGAGATTCACGAGCAACCTCGCGCGCTCCGGCAGTGTCTGCGGGGCCGGGTCGACGAACTCGCCGGCACGGTCGATATCGGCGACCTCGGTGGACTCTCCCCGACCGGCGTCCAGTTCGTCGCCTGCGGGACCTCCTACCACGCTGCCCTGCATGGCGCGCAACTGTTCCGCGAAGCGGGCATCCCCGCCCAGGCATTCCTCGCCAGCGAATACGCCACGGCTACGCCACCTATCGGCGACGCGCTCGTCGTCGGCGTCACGCAGAGCGGCGAAACCGCAGACACGCTTTCGGCACTTCGGGCGGCCCGCCGCCGCGGCGCGCGGACGCTGGCCGTGACCAACGTTGTCGGCTCTACCGCAGCCCGCGAGTGCGACCACGCGCTGTACATCCGTGCCGGGCCGGAAATCGGCGTCGCCGCGACCAAGACCTTCGCCTCACAGCTGGCCGCGCTGAACCTGCTCGCGCTTGGAACGTCCACCACCGGCGACGCCCGGCAGGTCATCAGTGCACTCCGTGACCTCCCCGGCCACGTTCAGGAGGTTCTCGACGAATCTGCCGCTCAGGAGGTCGCCGAGTTGTATCAGGACGCCAACGCCTACTTCTTCATCGGCCGGGGCTATCAGAATCCCGTGGCGCTTGAAGGCGCGCTGAAAATGAAGGAGATCACCTACAAGCACGCCGAGGGCTTCGCTGCGGGTGAGCTAAAACACGGCCCGCTGGCGCTGGTGACCGAGAACACGCCGGTGTTCGCTATCGTGACCGGTGACGACGAACGCGCCCGCAAGACGATCGGGAACGTCAAAGAGGTCGAGGCACGGGACGCGCCGGTGGTCGCGATTACGGATGGACAGAGCGACGTTGAACGATACGCAGACCACGTGCTCAAGATTCCGGAGACCCATCCGCGAGCCGCCGCGGTGCTGGCGAACACGCATTTGCAACTGGTGTCGTATCACACGGCTGCGCTGCTGGAGCGGAACATCGATAAGCCACGCAACTTGGCAAAAAGCGTCACGGTCGAGTGAGAATAGCGAGTAATTGACCGGCAGTGTGTGTTTCGCGTGGGCCGGTGACAATGACCGCTGATCTCGACGCTACTGTGAGCCACAACTTTCCGCTGCCCTGTTACCTTGCCGCTATGACTGTCTCTACACCGTTTACCGAAACCCGAGATAGCAGCGTCGCAGTGTGGCGATCGTGGTTCTCACGTTTAGTGCCGCACTACTCCCATGCTGGAACGTTTGCTTGATACCCAGCGGCTCTCTACGAACGATGGACTGTGGTCGAATACTTGGCAGATAATATTCAACCAACCAACAGTTTTCAGGAGTCCTTGGATGCGTTTATGATATCAACAACAACGCCCCAGACCTGCCTCGAAACGAGTTTCATATCGTAGCTAAACGACTGGTCACGCACGTATTCGAGGTCGTATCGCAGCTTTTCGCTCGGCTCTTTTCCAGTCACATGATTAATCTGGGCAGGCCCGGTCAGGCCTGGCTTGACGAACCATCGTTTCTGCCAGTCAACGACACCGCTCTGGATATCCGAGTCCAGTTCCGGCCGTTCGGGTCGTGGGCCAACGACGCTCATATCACCCCGTAGTATCGACCAGAGCTGTGGGATCTCATCCAGATGCGTCTGTCGCAGCACTCGACCAACCGATGTCACGCGTGGATCGACCCCACCCGCATCCTCGTCACTGATTTTCACGCCGGTCTCGTCTTCGGCGTTCTCGATCATCGACCGGAACTTGTAGATGGAGAAGGTTTCACCGAAAACTGCTGTTCGGTCTTGTCGGTACAGTATTGAGCCACCGTCTTCTGCTTTTATTGCGACTATAATCCCAATAATCAGGGGCGATAGCGCGACCAGCCCAGCCGATGCAAACGTGATATCGAACGCACGCTTGAGAATATAGTCCTGTATGTCCCATGGCTCTACCTCCACGTCGATCAGGGTTCCGACGCCACCGCTGGCGGTCAACACAGAGTCTGTATGGTCGCGATGGACTTTCGCGTTGACACCATACTCGTAACAGGCGTCGAGAGCGCCGAAGAACTCCGCCCGGTCGGCATGTTCAAACGCCAGCACAACAGTGTCGATATCATACTCGACGAGTACGTCCTCGATTCGCGAGAGGCCACCCAGCCGTTCCAACCCACTGGTGTTAGTTCCGCCGTCAGCGATGGCTTCGGTCCGTTCGACTGTCGTAATGACACTCGTCGGACAGAGATAGCCCAGGAGCGTTCCGTCGACTTCACTTGCCACTTCTTCTATCACCTTGAGGTCGTCCCCAACGACGATGGTTCGTTCGCCGTTCGACGACGGCTGCTTGCGAATCCACACGAACCACGCGGGCAGTACGACCAGTAACAAGGGAGTCAATAACACGACAGTCAAGCGCGGCAATCGGTACGTGTAGTCGAAGTAGCCGATTGTCGCCAAGACAAGAACTGCTACGAGCACCCGCTTCTGGGCCAGTGCTATAGCGTCGAGAATTCTTCGTGGGCGGGGTTTGTACAGTGGGAGGAACACACTAACGACGACTGCGATTGTGACCAACAGTTCAAACGTGAACTCCGACCCAGTTGGGGGGTCAGTCGGTAGCCGATTGAACACCGGGATAGTTGTCGCTATCGACTGGAGGGTAGCGTTGTTAACAAGTGCGACGGCGGCCGCTGTCAGTACGACGACGCCGGCTACACTTGCGACCCGGTACCGCCAGCCACTATCCATTATCAGTGTGATTGCCGAGTTCCGGCATAAGTCCTGCGTCCGGGGACTCAAATACTGAAGCTACTGTGCGTGGACACGCAGTCCAACCGCCCTGAAGGGCTGTTGTGCTATTGAGAGGAAGTGCTTCACGAGAGGTATTCGTGAGCCGATGTATCCACAGCGAACGTACCAGCGCAGTCGTGTCGGGTATCGCAACGGTGCTCCAACTCGCGTTGTGCCTGTTCCGTTTGGCGCTGTACGATGGATATCGTCTCACGGTGGTGGTCTGCCCTTTCGATTGAAATGTTGTACAACTGTGCGACCTACGTGACCGTGTGGTTACACTAGTTACTGGCGAGACGACCCGGTTTAGTCTCTCACTCGCTTGCAGCGATGTTCTCGGCGGCTATCTCCGGGTCAATCTCGCCCTGTAGCCGTTTCTCGGCCTGATCTCGGTCCTCGGGATAGCCGATATCGTTCCGCCAGCCATCCATGCGGATCGCATCGATCGTTCGCCCGGAGTGTAACAGGAGGTCAATCGCATCACTGATTTCGTACTCGCCGCGATTGGAGGGCTGCACCAGGTGGCAGGCGTGGAAGATAGCTGGCGTGAACGTGTAGAACCCAGTCATCACAAGGTTCGACGGCGGCTCTTCCGGTTTCTCGACGACTTCGGTGATCTCGCCGTACTTGTTGGTGTCACAGACACCGTACCGCCCGGCCTCTTCCCACGGGACTTCCTCAACGAGGAAGGCGGCGTCGGCACGTTCCTCCGCCTGACGGTTGACGACGTCCTGGAGGTTCGCTTCGAAGATATTGTCGCCGAGCATCAGCATGAAGTCGTCGTCAACGTGTTCTTCGACGGTCAGGAGTGCGTGGGCAAGGCCGTTCTGTTCGCGTTGGTGGGTGTAGGTAATCGGGACGCCATCGAACTCGTCCTCGTAGTGATTAATGATGGCCTGCTTCTTGTAGCCGACAACTACCAGCAGTTCGTCAGCACCCAGTTCGATCAGTTGCTCGAAGCAGTGGGTCAGAATCGGCTTCCCCGCGACCTCTACCATCCCTTTTGGCTTGTCTTCAGTCAGCGGACGGAGACGTGTCCCCTCACCAGCGGCGAGTACGACAGCTTTCATATATCTCAATTCGTTGGCCGTCCGATAAAACTCTTGTCGAATTATAATATCCGAATTATAATATCCGCCCCTCGACTACTGCCGCCCGATGAACGTCAGTATTGTCGGAAGCGGATACGTCGGGACAACGGTCGCCGCGTGTCTTGCGGATCTCGGACACGAAGTGGTAACGATAGACATCGACGAGGACATCGTCGACGCGGTCAACGACGGCCGGTCGCCGATACACGAACCTGGGCTTGACGAACTTGTCGCCGAACACGGTGGTGGGCGACTCCGGGCAAGTACCGACTACGAGGAAATACTCGATACTGAGCTGACGATGCTGGCGCTCCCGACGCCTTCGAACGACGACGGGAGCATCGACCTCCAGTTCATGGAAGCCGGTGCGGCATCCGTCGGCGAGGCACTGGCCGGCGCTGAGAACGCGGCAGCGGACCCACACCTCGTCGTCACGAAGTCGACTGTCGTCCCGAATACGACCGAAGATCGGCTCGCCCCACGTCTCGCCGACGCTGGTCTCGAACGCGGGACGGACTTCCTCGTCGCGTCTAATCCCGAGTTCCAGCGCGAGGGGACGGCTGTCGCGGACTTCCTGAATCCCGACAAACTCGTCTTCGGGACGGACGACGACCGCGCAACGGAGCTTCTCCACGACCTCTATGCGCCGCTGCGCGAAGCCGCTGACGGTGACGTGCCGGTCGTCGAAACCGGTATCCCCGAGGCCGAGATGATAAAGTACGCCAACAACACGTTCCTCGCGACGAAAGTCAGCCTCATCAACGACATCGGGAACATCTGCAAGGAGTTCGGCGTCGACGCCTACGAGGTGGCCGATGCCATTGGACTCGACGACCGTATCGGCGAGCAGTTCCTCCGGAGCGGCGTCGGCTGGGGCGGCAGTTGTTTCCCGAAGGACACGGACGCCATCATCGCCGCGGCGCGGGAGCAGGGATACGACCCCGCAGTCCTTTCGGCGGCCGTGGAGCTGAACGATGCCCAGCCCGAGCGCCTCCTCGCTCTCCTCGACGATCACATCGATGTGTCCGGGAAACGCGTCGCCGTTCTCGGGCTTGCGTTCAAATCTGGCACGGACGACATCCGGAACACGCGAGCGGTACCGGTCATCGAGGGGCTGCAGGAACGCGGCGCAGACATCGTCGCCTATGACCCGGTCGCGACCGAGAATATGCGCGAACGCTACCCCGATATCGAGTATGCCGACTCGGCCACGGCCGCTCTTGCGGGGGCATCAGGCGCCGTTGTCGTCACTGATTGGGACGAGTTCGCGGCGCTCGACGCTGCATTCGACGACATGGCCGACCCTATCGTCGTCGACGGCCGACGCATCATTGAGCGGCGCGACGGCATCACCTACGAGGGATTGACCTGGTGACGAAGTCAGTTACGTGCTCGCATCCGTCTGTCGAGGACGGCTACCGTGCCGGCAGCGAGTAGCGCCACAACGAGCACGGTCGGGTCCGAAGACACGTACAGGCTCGGCGTCGGCGGCCGCCAGTTCGTGAACGGATACAGCCAGGCACTCGCTCGTCCGTCGGCGTACACTCGCATCCCATCGAGCAGAAGCGACGTGAGGCCGCCGAACGCCACGAGGCTGAACACACGCCGCCAGTGGCGGCTACTGAATGCGACGGTGATGACTCCAGCGAGCAACAGGACTCCCCCAAGTGTCGACAGGGGCGCGTATGTGAACGGAACGCCGAGAAGTGCTTCGACTACCCTCTCGTCTAGCACGATTCCGACCTTTACCAGATCGGGAATCGCCGCACCACCCATCCCAACGACGACCCAGCGTTGATCGAGCCAGCCGACACGCCAACTCGCGACCGTGAGAAGGATATATGGGACGAGCAGGTGTGTTAGCAGGTCAGCCATCGCGGGCCTCCAGCGTCCACGTCTCCCGGTCAATTCGCCAATACCGGAAGAACAGCAGCAGGAATCCCAGTGCGCCGATAGCCGAGGCACCGTACTTGTAGAACTCGGCCCACCGACTGCTGTTGACGACCTCGACGCGCTCGGCCGCTATCGTCTGCGCTGGTTCGAGCGTCCCGTACACCTGAACGACGCCACCGGGTTCGACGGCTGTTCTCGTCTCAGTGACCCTGAGTGTGATTGCCGTCCCATCGTTTTCGGCCCTGATTCGCATCTCGCCTTCGCTGGTCTCTGTCACCGTGCCAAACACCATGAGCTGCTGCCCGACGTACGACTCGTACCCGGTCGAAAGGTCCGCCGCGTCTGGATACGGTGATCGTTTGTCCTCTGTTATCTCCGCGTGAACGAACAGTCCCCCGAGTGTCAGACACAGCACGAGCACGATGACGATACGAACCCAGACGCGCACATCCTCTGTTCTTTCGGTGGGTGCAATGGTCGTTTCGCTTCAGAACTACGGCGTACCAGTCTGCGGAAATCACTCGACGGTGACGTTACCGCCGTCGTACACTGTCTGTTCTGTGACTTCGACAGTCGTTTCACTGCCGTCATCGGTCGTCACGGTGTACGTCCCGGGGTTTGCGACGGTAACAGTGAACGCACCGTTCCGGTTGGCTGTCGTCTGGCGCTCGTAGTCGACCTCTCTGTCCGAGACAGTGACTGTCGTTACGACCGAGACGGTCGAATTCGGGGCTGCAGTCCCCCGGATCTCTCCACCGGGAACGACCGCGAACGCCTTGTGGCTCCCGTCTTCGCTCGTGAAGAGCGGTCGGTAGTGAGCCAGCCCGTCTACATCACTGCTCCGGCTTCCGAAGTGCTGGTGTAATCGAGTGTACATCGTGTTCGGTTCATCCAGTTCCCTCTCTGTCGTTACGACGTATCCGACTCGACCAGAAATCCGATTGTGGGCTTCATCAGGACCTGTCGATGCGATGAACGGCCCGTACGTCTGGCGGGCGTAGCCGTAGCTCTGTGACTCACCGTTGACGAAGTAGTTGTACACGCGGTTCTGTCCCCAGCGACTGAGCACGTAGTCCTCGGGGTATTCGAGCCCGCGATCGGCGGCGTCTGCCTCGATTGCAGTCGCCGCACCGTAGGTCCCGTCCTCGACGAGCACTTGACTCGTTTTGACTGGAACCTGCACCATTCCGAGGGCCCCGAACAACAGAAACAACACGATCAGCGACGCAACTGCCCGGCTGTCGGGAACGAGTACGTCTCGAAGGTCGCTGTCGCCAGTCGTCAGCACCGGTCGGGCGAGATCGACCCACGAGGCGACCCAGACGAACGCGAGGCCGGCGAACAGCGCGAGAAACGGGGCCAGTTCGCCGACGAAACGGACCTGAATCACAGCAAGGGCAAACAGTATCCAGGCGTAGCTACTGGCGACGAGCCAGCCGCTCCGGTCACTCCGAGCGAGGTCGACGCCCCACACCATTGCTGGGAGCGCCAGGAACAGCGTCAGGCCGAGCAGGAACAGGAAGCCAAATGCGTCTGCGTTGAACAGTCCGTACGTCTCAGCGATCGCATCGGACCGAAACAGCAAGTCGAGCCGGCTACTGAACGTGCTCCACTGTTCTGTGAAGCCAAAGCGAAAGACAAGGAGACCGACGACGCCGAGACCGATGTCGGCCGCGGCCAGTTGCCCGGTAGTGCCACCGAAGCGCCTGGCTACTTCTGCTGTCGCGATGACGACGACAGTGCCCAGCGTTAGCAGTGCTGGCGCACTAGCGACAAGCGCAGTTTGCCAGCCGGTGACAGTATGGACACCGCCAGCGAGTATCGCACCGAGGCTGACGCCGGCAAGAACTGGTGCGTTTTTGACCAGTGCCGATCGGTCGTTTGAGACATCCAGCAGTGTCTGTCCCAGCACCACCAGACTGGCTGGCAGGACAAGCAACGGTCCGGCCTCCCACGCAAGCACCTGGCCGGCGATCCCGACCCCGATACCGACCGCGGCAATCCACGGCTGTGGTCGACGAAGCGATGTTCGATTCGTGGCCGTCGTTAGCGCAACCACGAGTGCAAGGGCGGTGAGCCCCAGCCAGGGGTAGTCGAAGGCGTGGTGGTCTGCGAACCCGAGGCTCGTCCGGAAGGCGTGGCCGGGAATAAACGCCAGAAAGAGGACCGATGCAAGACCGACGCGCCGGTCGCTAGACACCCGAACTGCGAGTAGATAGAGCAGGACGCCCGTGACGAGTGCCGACACGACCGGATACCAGGCGAGAACGTGGCCGATGACTTCCTTGCTCCCGCCGAAAAGGCTGGCGACCCACCAGAGCGTCGCAATCGTGAGTGGCTCCCCGTTGGTTATTCCACCTGGGAGCACGGAGAGCGCCCCGAAATCGGCTGCACTGGCGGCGTTCGCCGCGACCTGTTCGATGTGGTATCTATAGTAGTAGGGGTCGTTACTTGATAGAACGATGTCGCCGCCGCGATATATCGACCCGATGACGTACGTTCGGGCGACGAACACGACCGCTAGGGCGGCAACAAACAGGCCAGTTGCTCGTGCGTCGAAATCAAACCGTAGCGCGTCACGGAAAGCCGTCTCGTGCCCGCTGTCGCGACCGACTTCGGAGTCCCCGCTGAGCGCGGCCCGCACAGCGTCGGGATCAGCGACGCGGTACTCGTCACCGTCTTTCTCGACGATGCCCGTGGAGACGAGTTCACCGAACTGGCCCGAATCGATGGGAATGTCGTCGAACGTCCAGCCGTCCTGTTCGTCGTCGACGGCCAGAACCGCCGCTGTCGCGTCTCGTAGCTCGGGCCGGTCATCGAGTACCGCTCCCGCCCCGGGCGTATCGCTCATGTGTCCTCTCTTTCCGGTCTGGCGAATAAATCCATCGGGACTTGCCGTCTACGTGTTTGCCGACTCTAGCGCCGCTCGAATCGCTGATTCCACGTCGTGTTCCGGCGTCCAGCCCAGTACGTCGGTCGTCCGGTCGGTGTCGACCGGGAACGAATCGACCAGCGTCTCGTCGTCGCCCCGCGGGTTCTCGACCAGTTCCACGTCGACATCGATGTCGGCGGCCGAGGCGGCGATATCCTTGACGAGTTTGGCGACGGTGTGAACCCCCGGGTCTTCATCGCTGGCGATTTCGTACTTCTCGACGCCGGTCTCGCCGCGGTCCAGTTGCTCCAACAGCCGTTCGCAACTGTCGACGTACGCCCGGGCCACGTCCTTGACGTGGATGAAGTTCCGGGACTGCGTCCCGGGCTCGTAGACCGTCAGCGTCTCGCCGGCAAGCGCGCGGTTCACGAAGAAGTTGATGACGGTCTCCTTCGAGACGGTCTGGCCGTCTATCTCGTGACTGCCGTAGAGGTTCGAAATCATGAACTGGTGGGCCGGGAACGCGCCGTCGGCGTACGTCTCGATATCGCGCTCGTTGAGTAGTTTCGTCCGCCCATACCAGTTCAGCGGGTCCCGCGGGTGGTCGACCGTGATGGGGAACTCTCGCGGGTCGCCGATGACGGCCATCGAGAACGGGAAGATCAGCGCTGCGCCGGTCTTGCGGCAGAACCAGGCGACGTTGTCGGTTCCCTGCACGTTGACCTCGTAGGCCAGATCCTGCTTTTCCTCGCAGTCGTCGACGCCGGAGATCGCGGCGAGGTGCATCACGACGTCAGCTCCGTCTAGCGCCGCTTCCAGACGGTCCCGGTTCCGGATGTCGACGTGTTCGATGTCGACATCGCCGACGGACCGCACGGTACCGAGATAGAAGTTGTCGATAGCGGTAATCTCCCAGTCGGGGTGGGCCTGCTGTAGCTCGTAGATGACGCGGCTGCCGATGTAGCCCGCACCGCCGGTGACGGCGATGTGGGGCGTGTTGTCTGTGGGTTCTGTCTCAGGCATTGGTGGTGAATTTCTCCGCGAGGTCGCGGACGCCCTCGCGGAGCGTCCACGACGGTTCGAAGCCGGTCCCGCTCAGTCGGTCGAAGTTGACGTGATACGACGGGCCAGGATGCTCGTCTTCGAGGTAGGTCACGTCGACCGGGGCGACCTCGTCAGCGACGATGTCGGCAATCTCCGAGATCTGGTAGTTCGCGTCCATCGACCCGACGTTGTACACCGGTTCGTCCCAGGACTCGGGATCGCACGCCGCTTCCGCGTAGGCGCGGGCGGCGTCCCGGACGTGAATGAACGGCCGCCAGTTCGAACCGTCGCCGTAGACGGTGAGCGGGCGGCCCGTGAGTGCGCGGAACACGAAGTAGTTCACGACGAGGTTGAACCGGATGCCCGGCGAATGGCCGAAGTTGGTGGCCATCCGAAGGGCGGTACCTGTCATATCGAACTCCTCGCAGTACTCCTGCAGCAGCGTTTCGGACTCCAGTTTCGTCTCCGCGTAGGGGTTGATCGGGTCCGGATCGACTGTCTCGTCGATGTCGGTGCTGGTCGCGCGGCCGTAGACGTTACACGAGGAGGCAAAGACCACGTGGTCGACGCCGAGTTTACCGGCCGCAGTCAGGACGTTCTCGGTGCCGTCGTAGTTGATAGCGAACGTCTCGTCGCGACGCTCGTGCGTGCTCGACGCGCCGGTGATGGCCGCGAGGTGGATGACGCGGTCGACGCCGCGCATGGCGCTCTCCACGTCGCCGTACTCGCGGACGTCGCCCCGGCGAAATTCGAGGCCGTCCCCCAGCGTTCCCAGCAGCGCCCGCGGCGACCCCGAGGAGAGGTCGTCGAAGACGACGACATCGTCCACGCGGTCGTCCGCCCGGAGCAACGGTAGCAGCGCGCTGCCGATGTAGCCACAGGCCCCGGTGACCAGCACGTCCATCGTCAGTCCTCGCTCAGGACGCCCGGGAGGAACCGGTCCTCGTGGGCTTCGATGGTGTCGGCGTAGCGGGTCAGCGTCTCGAAGATGTCGCCGACGCCGTCCTCGAAGGACTGGGACTGGCCGCCGATGAGGTCGTCGTAGCGGTCGTTTTCGATCTCCATCTTGTGGGTCTCGTCCTCGTCGCGGGGGTTCTCGAAGTGCTCGACGGCAACATCGAGGTCGTACTCGCTGCCCACATCTGCAATCGTCTCGGCGATCTCGACGATGCTAATGGCGCGTGTGACCTGGTTGTACACCGTCAGTCCCTCGGGGCGCTCGTCGGGGTCGGTCAGGGCCACTTCGGCCAGCCCTTCGACGGCGTCTTCGAGCGAGACGAACGGCTTGCGCTGCTCGCCCTTGCCATAGACGGTGACGGGATAGCCTGCGACGGCCTGCGCACAGAAGCGGTGGGTAACCGTTCCGAAGTAGTAGTCGAAGTCGAAGCGAGTCTTGAGACGGTCGTCAGCGCGGGTTTCTTCGGTCTCGGTCCCGTAGACGATGGCCGTTCGCACGTCCGAAATCGGGATGTCGAACTGCGTGTGGGCCAGGCGCATATTCTGTGCGTCGAAGCCCTTCGTCGCGTGATACCAGCTTCCGCCCATGTTGGGGAAGGGCACGTCGTCACGCTCGCCCTGGTTCTCCATCGTCGCGCCGCCCTCGGGAATCGGGAACTCCGGCGCGCCGTAGACGCCCGTCGTCGTCGTCTCGACGAAGTGGGTGTCTGTGAGGTCGTGTTCTTCGAGACCCCACAGGAGGTTCCGCGTCGCCTGGAGGTTGTTGTGCTGGGTGTAGTTCGCCCGTTCGCCGTTGATCTGGGAGTACGGCGCGGACGGCTGTGCGGCGGTGTGGACCACGACCTCGGGCTCGTGAACCGTCAGCAGTTCGTCGACGAAGGCCTTCTCTGCGAGGTCGCCCTCGACGAAGGAGAGGTTCGTCAGGCCGTGGACCTCGCGGGCCGCGTCGAGGCGCTCGTCGATGCTTGCGACCGGTGTCGCGCTCGTCGCGCCGACGTCCTCGACCCACTCTCTTCGGGCGAAGTTATCGACAAGCAGCACTCGCTCGTCCGTTCGGTCCGCGATCCGCAGTGCGGCCGGCCACCCGACGTAGCCGTCGCCGCCAGTGATGAGGATAGTCATAGTTACTCAGTTAGTGAGTAACTACGATGCGTAATCAATCTTCTGGTCAGTTACCTGCTAGTCTCGGACAGCCTGACTGCTCATGAGACACGCATTCGGCCTCAAAACAACAATTTTCACCCGCTACTGGCCGATATCGAATCGGTCGAAGTACTCCAAGACGTATCGGTTCGCATCTGCCGGTGGCTCCGTGACAACGCGATAGGCGTCGTGCTGGTCGTCGAGTGTAATTCTCGCCCCGTCGTCGGGGACGACTCGGTAGACGATCGGTACTGTGTGTCGAGAGTCGACGCCGTCGACCGACGACGTGTCCCAGAAGTGTTCGCTGACGCCAAGCCGTTCCGTTTCAACCGACGTGAGGCCGAGTTCCTCCGCGGCGATGCGTAGTACTGCGTCGTCCAGTCGTTCGCCCTTGTAGAGGCGGCTCCCCGGCCAGAACCACTCGCCTTTGGCTGGCTCGTTCTGTCGTCGTGTGAGTACGACGCCGCCCTCGTACTCGACAACGAGGTCGACACAGGGTTGGGGCATGTTTTCGAGACAGGTCGCGAACGTCGCTGTCGGAATGCGTTCGTCGTGGACATCCATGTCTTCGGCTTGCGGGCCGCCGATGAAAGCACTCCCTATCTCGCCGTTTCGCAACCGTTAAAACTGACCCTGTCTTCTATCCGATTGCTATCGCACGGGCCGGTGGGGTAGCCTGGTATCCTTCGGCCTTCGGGTGGCCGTAACCGCGATTCGAATTCGCGCCGGCCCATACCATACAAACCCTTTTTCCCGGGTTTCCTAACAGTTAGCGCCCGCTCTACGGGGTGGTCGCTGTGAGTATTCAGCGGGCTCACGAGCTGTCCATCTGCGACTACTGCGGCGGCTACATCGAATCACCGCGACAGCCGTGTCCGGCGCTAGACGAGGGGGTGTGTCGTCCATGAGCCGAGCCAGTCGGAGCTGGCAGTCGAGCGACGATCTGCCCCAGTCAATCGGTGGTCCGTCGACGCTGTCGATGCCCGACGACTGGACGCTGTCGACGGCGTGGCGGCGCGCACAGTCCGAGAACGACCGTGGTGGCGCTATCAACGACGCCGAGCGTGTGGTCTACCTGAGCGACGGCGACAGCACTCATCGCGTGCTGTGGGCGCTACAGGGCCGCACACTCGTCGCAGACTGCGACTGCGCCGGCTACCAGTACCACGGCGGCTGGTGTGCCCACGTCGCTTCGCTGTGGTGGCAGTGGGTCCGCGGGCAGATCGTTGTCGCACATCTCGACACGGGCCGCAAGTATCCATCACCACCAGCATGGCTCCGCCTCGACGACGAACCGACCGCTTTCAACCAACTCACTCCTGCCGAACTCGACGCTTACCTGACCTGTGACCTCGGAAGCCTCGGGGTTCGGGAGTACGCCCGACTCTCCGGTCGCTCGCCCGGAACCATCGGGAACCTACTCCGCTCTGCCCGTGACGAGATGGAGGGCCGCCGATGACACAGGCGCGCACGCCCGCCCTAGCGCGTGACCTTCTGGCGACCCCGTGGGGGGCTGTCCTACACGTACCAACATCGGCGTCCGTCACCGCGCCGTATGGGGATTCGTCCCCGTCTTACGAGGAGGTGGCTAGTCAGACATGACTGGTGGAAGCCAACTTCACGAAGAAGATGGGAGTGACAAAATCACCTTCCGTCTGTCGACCACGCTGAAAGAACAGTACAAGGAACAGGTCGACAACATGAGTGCCGATCTAGAGGAATACGTTCGTCAGCGCGTTTCGGAGCCGGAGACTGATGGCGGCCTTGAACCATATGCTGACCCGGACAATCGAGAGCTTGCCATTGCCTACCGGACGCTCTGCGAGAAGCGCACTGATAACGGCATTGTCCGAGGAGAAAGCGCGAAGCGTGCACTTGCTCAGGCTGTCGATAGTATCGACCAACAAGACGCACAGCGCCTTCTTGCCCGACTTGAGAAACGCGGGTATGTCCACCTTCAGAACGGGATACCACCAAGCGACTACACCGCTGTCCACGTCCGGCCGTTCTCACGTAAGGGTGGAACTCAGAACCAAACTGCCGATGCGTGATTTCCGTCTTGCTTAGTTAATTATTAACTAAGCAACAGGTTTTATTTTGTATATCGTCCCATCAAAGACTATGACTCGAAATACAACCGGTGTATCGATGCCCGAGTCAATGGTCGAAAACATAGACGAGAACTACGTAGCAGCCGGATATCACAGCCGATCCGATTTGATCAGAGATGCGGTTCGTGACAAGTTGTCTCAGATTGAACGCCAGTCAAAGTAACCTGCTTCTCTATTCTCTGCTGTTGACAACAAGCGAGAACCCTTGGTAGTAGTGCCACTATCGCCGGCCGCATGGCCGCCAGCGAGGAAACAGACAGCTCCCAACCCGCGGACCCTTCTACAGTAGCGGAATTAGAGGCGCTACCGTACAGCGAGAAACAGCGTCTCGCTGGGGAACACGGGTACGGGCGAATTGTCGGTGTAGAGGAGGCAGAATTAGAGAATTTTCTCACAGATACACTCGCACTCAGTGAGAGCGAGAACGTCGATAGTGGCAACGATAGTGAACCGGAGGGAGGAACCCAGACAGTGACAAACTCAGAGAGTACGAGCGCCAGCACAGAGACACAGACAGACGCCATCTCCGTCGGTCACGAGGGGAAAGAGAAGCTATCCCCTGAAGGAGCGCCAGACGACGAAGGAACAGCAGTAGAACCACCCAGCGGTGTCGACTTAGACGGGCTGTCACCAGACGACCTCGAACCGAGTGAGTCGGAGTCACCAGCGAACCAGAGCGAGAATAGCGAACACGCTGAGAAACCAGAACAGCAGGAGCAGAACGACAGTAGCGAGAACAGCGAGGATAGCGGTGGCTTGTTGGACCGGATACGCGGCAATAGCGACCGTTCAACAGACGAAATCGTAGCGGAAGCAGATAGCGAGGGAGAACGACAGCGCCGCGAGGAAGTCCGTGAGACGTTTGCTGATGCCTTCGGGGAAGAGTCAGGAGAGAGCGGCGATAGTGCCGAGGAACAACCCGACTCCGGCGGTGACCACTCACCAGCGGGAACCCAGCAGGCCAGCGGCATGGTAGTTGATGAGACGGTCGTGAAGCACCTCATTGGAATGCCCTTCTCGATGACCGCGACGATGACTGACTGGGAGGGCTGGGAACTCTCTGAACAGGAGAAAGCGGCCAACGCAGAGCTGTTCATCGCCATGTGCGACGAGCACGATGTCGATGTCGGCCCGACAGCGATGTTCGCTCTATCGATGCTGGGAACCGCTGGGGGCCGAGCGATGCGCTATCGTCGCCATCGAGATACTGACCCGGTTGAGACTGACCGGAAACAGAGCGAAGACGCTCCTGAATTCAACGACGACGTGACAGCGGTACGCGGTCAGGACGGCCGCCGAGATCGCCGCGACACTCGCGCCGAACACAGAGCAGAACAGAGCGAGAACAGCGCAGAAAGCGAATTCGATTTTGAAGACAGCAGTACCTGGTAATCATGCAGGAAATCATTCAGCAGCTCGCGTTAGTAGCGAGTCAGGCAGATGAATCGCCCGAAGAACGAACGCAGCGACTCAAACAAGTTGCCGACGACAGTGGTGCAACGGCCCGGACACTCTACGAGGTGGAGGAAGATCTTCGCGGACTGGGATGGTCCGCTCTTGTCGACAATGAGGAAACAGTCGACCAGATCGAGGCGAAGCTACAGGGGTTCGCTCCGATGTTTGGCCTCGACCCACAACGCGCGGAGGACCAGTTTGGTCCTGAGACATTCATCCATCTCTTCTCGCAGTACGCGCTTGCGAGGCCGGAGGCGACAGCCTACGCTATCGCTACGCTTGACGACGTACTCACCCGGCGTGGGCTGTACGATGAGCTTGACGTCGACGTACCGGAACCCGGCGAGTACAGCGGCAGCGAGGGGCAGTAGCAAGCGATGGATATTGACCTGAGCGAAATCTCGGTCATCCTCGGCCAGAAGAACTCGGGGAAGTCAGTGCTCTTCGAGCACCTGCTGACCCAGACAGAGCGCTACATTTGTATCGATCCGAACGCCGAGCATGGGCCACCGGGTGCGGTGTTTCCCGATAATCCCGGTGACGTGCTCGACCACTGGATGCGCGGCAACACTCAGCAGGTGATTCGAGAGAACCCGTTCACCGAAGATGTCCTCGACGAGTACCTTCGAGCGTTCGGCCAGCTCAAGCGGTGTTACCTCTATCTCGATGAGGCACACAACTGGATGTCCGCACATCATATTCCCGAAGTCCTTCAACACCTCGTGAAGTGGCACGTCACCCACGCTAACTGTGGATTAGTACTCGCCGCTCACAAGGCGAAAGAAGTCCACGATCAGATATGGACACAGACGGACAACTACCTGATTTTCGCCTACGGAGACCACGAAGACAGCAAGTTCAGCAAGGTGAGTATCCCCGACAAGCACCGGGTGACCGAAATGGACCCGAACGCGTACCAGTTCCTCACGTACAAAGATGTGGCTGGAGCATCATCGACTATCCGAGGGCCGGTTGAGATTCCGGCGCACCTACGATAGCGTAAAATAGCGCGTACAGACTTCTAGCGGCCATTCGCTATCGGTGTTGTCAACAAACAAATACTGAATCAGCCCTCGCGGCAACTACTGGTCGCATGGTTTCGACCAGCACAAGCGGAAACTCGGAGTCGGGTGGGTCACCCAGTAGCTCCGGGTCTAATGGTATCGTCGAGTTCCTGAAAACGCCCATCGGAATGGCTGCTGTGGGCGGGTTCGGGGCTGCAATCATCGCGGGCTACTTCATCATCTGAATCATGGCACTACAAGTCTCTGAACGGAACGCTGCTATCGGTGCCAGCGCGGCGGCAGGGCTTCCCGTTCTGATGTCGGCAGGAGGTATCAACATCGAGGATCGACTGGTGGACGTATCGAATGCAGTGTTTGAGGGTGACCTCGGCTCTGCATCGATGGTGACCGGCGGGGCCTTCTCGCTCATCGGGCTCGGGCTCATCGCGGCAGCATGGGTCGGCCCGCTTCGGGGCTCGCTCGGGATGCTCGCCATCGGTATCGGAATCGGCTTCGCTATGCTGGGTGTCCAGAGCTTCGACGCTGCACGGAGGGCCAACTGATGACCGACGAAACACTCAGCACGGAACTCCAGTACGCGACAGTCTCCGAGAACGTCGCGGGTACGCCGACGCCGATCACGACCTGGGACGTGCCGGAGGGAATCGCTATCTCTATCGCACAGGGATCGCCAGCGATTCTCGACGTTGAAGCCAAGGACGGCGGCAACGTCTCGCGCTCGACGAAGATCGGCTTCGGCTATCGGGAACCGAACGACCCGCTGGATTCGTGGACGGTCATCAGCGAGTTCGCCGTCTCACCGTTCAACACACTGTCGCTGAAGGACCAGCAGTCCGGCGAGAACGCACAGCGCCGCCGGGTTCGGTTCCTCCGTGACCGAGTTCCGAATGGGCGGCTGACGCTGGAAGACGCTGACGAGCTGGCGCTTCTGGTGAACGGCCCCGACGTGGTCGACCCGGCAACGCTGTTCTTCAACTACCCCATGCAGGTGGACAACCGGTAGACCATGAGCGGAGCCAACGCACGGCCGGGGAAGACGGTCTACCTCGGTTCCGAGATGTTCGATTTCAAGAGCTACCAGCCCGGCTCAGAGGGAATCGTCGCGACGACGAAGGTCCCGAGCACGCAGGTCTGGAAGGTTCCAGTCGGGATGCCGTTGGTGGTAGCACTCGTCGGCAAACAGACAGCGACGGCAGCAGGGGGTGACACTACCACGGTCGATCTCACTCCCGAGGCCCCGATCGTCGACTACATGGACGACGTGACTGCCGGCGAGTACACGACTGACGCCTCGCTCGTCGGCTACTTCGACAGCGACGGTGACGGTGACCCGGATACGCTCATTACTGACAGCACAGACACGCAGTACACTGGCACGTTCGGGACTGACGGCGATTTCGTTGCGTCGGCAGAGCTGAAAGAGACGACCGGAAACGGCGATGTCTCAGTCGCCTTCTACGCGGTGATGCGCCACGGGCTGACGAAGATACAGAAGCGCAACAGTGGGAAGGGCAACGTCTCGCAGGAACTTCAGAGCGAAGACAGTATCACATGGGCGTTCTCGAACCCGGATTCGCCGGAGACGGACCGCCAGATCACATGGGACGGACGCAACAGCGGGATGCGCGGTGTGCTCCCGCCGAAGTTCAACATGGACCTGCTGTTCTTCGACACAGAGTTCGCTACGGCCGTCGAGGCAGCCGACGCGGAGAACGTCGAGGTGAGTATCCCGGTGAATCAGCGGCCCCTTCGACCGGATGAAGAGGCTGCTGAACTCCGGCGAAAGGTGACTCAGACCATGGTGGCCTAACGGGCCACCGTTCCAACACATGGTGATTTTACACGACACTGACGACCCAGATAGCAGCAGTACCGATACTGGCTGCCCGTGTGACAGCGGCGGGAACGTGCTTGCAGGGCTTGCGGAGAAGGCCCGGGTAGTAGCCGACCTGATAGCGCCGTTCTCGTCGCTGTTGACCTCGCTGGTGCAGGCTGCGACTGTTCTGGCACTGATTCGGGGGCAGTCGATATGAGCGGGTATGGACTCATCGGAGCAGATACGCCGATAGACGATCTGCTTGAACAGTACTTCCCCGGCGCACCGAGGAACGTGCTGTACGAGGCTTTCGAAGACGAAACGAACGCGCTGCTGGCGGCCCTGCTGATGGAGATGCGGGGCGACGACATCGACCAGAACGTTTCGGGCAACTCGGAAGCGGTGTACTACAGCGAACCCGGCGTTCCGGTTGACGATACCGACGAAGAGACGGTTTCGTGGGACTTCGCCGCGGATACCGTCGTCGTCTACGGATTTGACTCCCCGATAGTTGTCGCGTTCAAGGCGACAAATAAGGCTGACCGGTTCATCCCCCTGACCCCGTCGGACGCGCCGTTCTCTCTGTCCCCGCCGGGCGGGCTGGGTGCCTCAAAGCTGTGGTATCGGAAGATGACCGAGGGAGACGCCAGTACCTCCCTGAACGTGCTGGCACTCAAGTAAAATGACGTTTACAGGACCAAACGCAGTTACCTGGGGCGAAGCGCTCGCGGCACTCCGCGACAACATAGACAGTATCAGTGGCTGGAGTATCATCGACACATCAGCCAACGGCGGTGCGACTCCGCTCACTACGGGTGAGTGGTTCGTGCTGGAGACGCCGAACGGCGAGAACCACCGTCTCAAAATCCGAGATAACAGATACAGCAGTGGCATAACCATGGAATCCGGTCCCTCGTGGGATACCGCGAACACGACATGGGAAGACCGCTACGCCAACGATATCGCACAGAAGACTGGAAGCGACGGATACGGCGATCCGATGGCGTACGCCCCCGACGACCGTGGTGGTGAGCGTATGTCCATGTCTCACTCTGTGAGCTACTATCTGGACTACACAGACTCGGGATGGGTGTTCTACGCGGAACGGAACGAGGGTGACGGTAACGACGAAGATCTCGCCATCGGAATGGCTGAACTCTCGAAGACATGGGACTTCGACTCTGCGGCCAACCGCGAAAGTAACTACGCGACTCTATGGCACGCACAGGCGTTCAACGCCGACTACGATAATAGAGAAAAAAGGCAGTGGACAAACTTCCTCCCGGCGATGAGCGGCACGCAGTCGGGAAGCACACACCACGGCCGCGGGATGGTGAATCCCGACAACAACTACGCAAACTACACCACGACCGACAATGTCGTTGCCAGTTCGCAGTATCGGAACAACCGCAACAACGATGCAATCATTGGGACCCATGACCTGTGGATTCGGGAGGAAAGCGGTCAGGACGCAAGTCACGAGGACACGATACAGGACAGCGGGGCGAACAACCTGTACAAACTCCTGAAGGCCCACAACGTCGCGCAGGTCGGTATCGGGATGAGGTAATCCGATGGCGACGTACACTGAAGCACCGGCCGGGACAACCGCAGGAAGCCAGACGCGCCCAATCCCGGCGAGGACGGGAACCGCTGCTGACGGGGAAACACTGAGTACGGAGCGTCCAGCTCCGCAACGGGCGGCGGCTGTCGCAGCTGGTGCGACGACCGACACGATACGGTCCCGTCCACGTCGGCCCGGTGACCGAGCGGATACGGTCACCGTCTCCCTCGACCGGCCACGGGTCACCCGTTCCCGGGACCACGCCACCAGCACCGACCGAAGCGGGGTACTTATTCCCGCAGCGTTTCGGCCGGTGAGAGTTTCGGTGGTGGACCCGGACGGGAATCCACTACCCGAAGTTGAATGGGTGATGTCGGCTGGCGTGTTCCCGACAGCGGCTACTATCGACGGTAGCGCACAGGGTGACCTCCCGTGTCTTGCTACGACGTACAGCCATTTTATGGGCGTAGCGCGCCGTGACGGTGGTCCTAACGGAGTTCAGTACACATGGTTCTCACCGGCTATCGATGCCGATGGGAACCCACTACAGGAGCCTATCGGCCCGCTTGATGACAGCGCTGAGATCGTTCTCGATCCGGTCGAGATCAAGGGTCTGTACGCTGGGACCGGGGCAGACTTCGGAGGGATGTTAGGATAATGGTGAACCTGAATATCGACCAATCAGAGCCGTATATCGACAGTATAGACGTACCGAGCGAGGCCCGCCCAGATGAGTCGTTCACCGTGACGGTCACAGTCGGAAACGAGAGTTCGATTATTGCCCCGCAGGATGGGACGTGTCAGAGCGGGATACTCCAGTTCAACACTGGATGGCGGACGCCGGTCATCATCTACGTCGACGGGCAAGAAGTCCATCGAGAAACGAAGTGCCTCGACGGCAATAGCGCCCCGAAGACGGTGACCAAGCGAGTAACGCTGGGTAGTGGAGAACACAGCGTCACCGCGGAAGTGCTGAAAGTACCGAATGACACGGTTGCAGAAGAGCGGGCGGCGGAGGTAACCGTTCACTCTGATGCACAGGACCCGGCCCTGCCGACGACAGGTGACCGACTGACAGAGATGATTAGCGATATCGCAGATGCGCTTGGCGGAACGACCCAGCAGGTGATGCTGGGGTTCGCTCTAGCCGTCGTGCTGCTGGTGGTGATCTGAATGGTGACGTTCGCTGGCGGTATTCCAGACGGCGGGCTCGTACTGGAATCAGTCGGAACGACCTCGTTCGCTGTGTACAGTCCCGACGATCCGCGTGTCGACCGGCGGCAGGAATACGAGCCACAGCTACAGGCCGAAGTGACGAACACCTCTTTCGAGGAACGAGAGGCAGCGGTCATCTGGACATTCGATGATACCCATGTCCAGAGTCAGACTGAGACGATTGAAGCCGGACAGACGGCTACAATCTCGAATCGGGTTCCGTGGGAGAGGCTACAGGAGAACTTCGACCTGATTCCGGGCGACTACGAACTCGGTGTGCAGCTGCTTGGCGGCCCGTCGTGGGACAAGCAGACGACGACGTACGGAACGATGCACGTCTACGAGAAGCGTGTACCCGACTCCGGTGATAAGCCGAACGACGAACCCACGTACCCACCCATCAGTGACGGCGATCCGCCTGACGGAAGCAGTGACCCGCCGCCTGAGAACACCGGGCCAGAGTCTCCGCCTGCCCTGCTACCTGACGGGTTCCCGACGCTGCCGGCGGTCGGGCCGTTGACTGCCCCACAGACAACGCTCGCGGCCCTCGCGGTCGTTGCGGTGGTGGTGCTTCGATGACGGCTGCACGGCTACTGGGACAGGTATTCGGTGTGTTGACCGGTACACTTGGCGTACCCGGAACGCTGCTACTCATCGCCATTGTCGTTGGCGGCGTGGCAATCTGGAGGGATGCTGATGGTTGAACCGTACACCGCAGCGGCATGGGCGGTCAGCGTCTCATCGATGCTCGTGGTCGGTATCACGGGCTGGGTCGGCCGCCGCGTGGTCGGCTACGTTGAGGAGACGCGCAACGAGGCGCAAGCGGCCCACGAAACCGCAGAGAAAGCCGTCCGTGTTCTCCGAGGTGAGGAAGGAATCGACGACGCCGGGCTCGTCGAGGATGTCCGGTCACACCGCCGGGCGCTCGTCGACGAAGGTATCTACCCACCGAAGGCAACGGACGGAGGTGAGAGCGATGCCTGACCTGACGTGGGTACAGCTTGGCGCTCTCATCTGGTTCTGTGTCACGCTGGCGGTCACCGACGGTGCGGCGCTCTCCCGGCTGGGAATCGCGTGGCTGGCGAAGCGGTTAGGACTACAGCCAGCCGAGATAGTGCGCTTCGAGGCGGCGGCTGGCGGTGGTGACGAGTGACGGAAGTCCTCGATATCCGGTCGCTCCCTCGGACTCGACAGGAGCGGTTGCAACGGTCGAAGTCGTTTGGCGATGTTGCCGAGGAGATCGTGGCTGAGGTGTACGGCTTGGAGGGCCTATCGCTTGACCCGGACTGGTGGGACCTCAGACATCCCAGCAGGGCGACGAAATACCAGGTCAAATCGACATCAACGACAGTCGGCAACAGGTATCCCGGCGATGGTCGCTTTCGCGTCTGGGAAGGACAGACGCGCTCTCTCATCGCGTCGGACGCACAGGCGACGGCGTGGTACGCGTTCGTGTTCCTCGATGAGACGGACGGCGTACTCCGAACCACGCGCATGAAGCCGTCGACGGTGAACAACCTCGTCCAAGAGCGGGGCGGATGGAACCGCTCGGGTCATTCGATGGGGAAGCAGCACAAAATCCCGTGGGACGAGGTTTTCTGAGTGTCCGGTTCTGCACTGAGAGTCGGACATCCTCGTGCCTGCGAATCCTGCGCTTTGAACAGGTCAGTTAGTGCTAGAGAAATGAACGCCCGAGCTCGCAGAAAGGTAAACTCGGAATTCATCTCCCTCTTCGATAACGTCATCCACGTAGTCAATATCCATTATATCGCCAATCTCCACCCCTGTGCTAGGAATGTATACATCGATTGTCTTGCTCCCACTTGCGTCAGGGCTTTCACGCATATCAGAAAATTCAGCTTCAATCCTCGATTTGGCTTTTTGACTAGACATACAGGCAAGAAGATGGTGCTCTTTATATATCAATCTTGCTTGATCGAGAATCAAATAGTTCTGATCCAATAATATATATTATTGGGTCACAGTGTAATTCGTGTATTTATGATACCGTGGGGAACTATCGGGATTGGTGCGCTTGGGGCCGTGATCGGCGGCACGATTGTCACGCTTTTTGCACCGGTGTTGCAACCGCTGGCAAGCTACCTGAATAAGAAGATCTGGATGGTATCAGGCCGTTTTGATTCACCAGCACCGAAAACTTATACATTAACTGACACTGGATACAGGCCTGGGGATGACATAGCTAATTTTCCACAGACTTGGAAAAACTCGTATAAGATAATTGACTTTCATTTGCAGAACACATCAGATAGGCCTCTAATTGACTTAAAGTGTTTTCTATCATTCGATGGTGTTGTCGTTGAATCAACAGTTATGCCCTCAAGTTATCGGGGTGTAGAAGTCACGCCAACAAGTGATGGAGAGATCCGTTTTAACGATGGTTCCAAGACAGTCCATGAATCAGCGAGCCATGGGGCTATGGATGTGTTTTTAGATCGCTTACCACCGGGCCGGTCTGTTCGTGCTAAGTTCCTCATCAACTCGGATACATCCAGAGCGACAAGCGTCGTTCACCCAGACCAAGAGGATTCTACCGCAAAGTATCGCTGGGAATTCCATGATGTAACGTATACTGATTCTCAACTAATTAAAGATGAATCCAATAACACCTAGTTTTCCTATTACAGCAGTGCAAGTATATCGTCTGCACTGATTAGTGCGCGGTACCACAAAATCTGGTGCCCGGGAACCCGGCATTCTGGTGCAATCTCGCCAAATCTGGCCCCTGTTATCCCCCGAGTTGACCGAAAAAACTAGATGTTTTGCAATAGAACTGGGGAACGAGTGCATGAGGCTGAAGGACTACGACAACGACGACGGGAAACGGGTGTGGCTGTCGGACGACGAACTAACGAGATTCATCGAGCAGGCTGAGACACCACACCAGCGGCTTGCCTTCCTGCTCGCCGGTCGGGTCGGACTCCGGCGCTCGGAAATCATCGAGGTATGTCCGCAAGACCTCGTCGACGGACCGACTGGCGATCACATCCGAGTCTGGGAGAGCTACGCGAAGCGGGACAAGTACCGAGAGCCACCAGTCCCGCAGGAAGTCGTTACCATCGCGGAGACGCTGGCGTACCAGCAGGACGACGACGAGCCGCTGCTGGACGTGGCTGGGTCAACTGTGTACCGCTGGGTCCGGCGTGCAGCTGACGCACTGGAAGAGGAAACCGGCGACAGGGGTTGGCAGTTCCTCGACGTTCACGATCTCCGGCGGACGTGGGGCACGTACCTACTGGAACAGGGTGTGATCCCGTCGGTCGTGATGTCCTTCGGGGGTTGGGAGGACTGGGACACGTTCAGGAAGCACTACCTCGGAGAGTTCAGCCCGGAGGCGATTCGTCGAGAGCGCGGCAAGGTCGACTTCCTCGAGGGCGGTGATGAGGAGTCTGAAGTAGTTCATCCAGGGACTAAACACTCGATTACCGAAGAAAAACCGATTGCCCAGCTAGTTGAGACTCCTGAGTGAATTTGCTAGCTCGTTTCTTTAGATGAAGAGCCTCAATACTACGTATTGAGGCTCTTCATCCGGAGAAATTTGGCTAGGGTACGCCCTTCTACTATGTAGAAGGGCGTACCCAAAACACTAAATCAATCACTCACTAGGTTACCACTATAATGGGCATGAACTGGGATGCGGAACGGGAGATGTCCCGTGACGTTAAAGAAAACAAGGAACTGTACGAAGCCTTCGCAGCCTCGCCAGAAGACGACGAATAAGCAGATTACTGTTTTCAGCCGGTCGGGCTTCTGAGAACACGCTTGAAGTATAATAGCCACACAAGAAACAGTCTATCCCGGTTGTAGAGTGTATTGAGTCGTACATCCTCAATCTCTTGTCGGATTTCATGAGAGCGAATAACGGTCTGTTGTGAAACGTCTAGTGGCCATTTACCCGGTGTAATCCCATTATCTCGAAGTAGCTTTCTCAAGAGTGCCAATGCTGTTCTGTGGTTGGCATCAGGGAAAAAATGACGACCAGCGACCGCGTGCATCCAGCCTGCACACTGTTCACACAAAGTGTGGTTAATAGGAAATCTCCGCAGCAGTTTACGAAGGTCGCCATTCCGAACGTTCCAGATTCGGTGACGGAGTCGCTCACGCGACTGAATATCCAGCATATCATATTCTGCATCCGTCATCAAGAATGCGGTATTCCGGAATTTAAAGTTCTCTGCCCCTATAGATGAAAGATCAGTAATACGTGGTTGGTCACTTGGTGGAATTCGATTCATGTCTCTATAGACGAATGCGAAATTTCACACCGGATTCGATCCAGCCGGGCGGTGTCGCGTACCGATCCTCAAAGACCTTGCTTGGTGTCGGTCTCGGGCAATGTCTCGCATTGAGCTCACCCTTTAGGTACAGAATCCCTTCGCTTGTCAGGTCGTACAAATCTCCGCTAACGGGTGAAAGTAAACCGGCATACTGAAGCCACTTACATCGATCTCGGATATGGCCGGAAGAGAGGTTGAATCCACGCTCCCGGGATAGGATTCCTGGTGAGGCAAAGCCGTTCTCACGAATCCACTCCATGATGCGCTCATCTACCTGAATCATCCAAGGTGCGGGCTTTCGTGGTGTCATTCACGCCTGTTCGTGATTCTCGCTTGCGCTGGGGCCGTCGTCGCTATGCGACTCAATTTCATCAGGTGCATTTTCGGAAGTGTCAATCTCACCAACTAGGTACTTCTCTCCCCGTTCTGTGATTCGATAGACACCGTTCCCAAGGTCCTTCACAAGACCGTGTTCAGCCAACTTGTTCAAGCGGTTAGACACCTGTTGTCGACTCCGTACGATGAAATCCTGCTCGGATAGCTCCTTAGCGGTAGTTGTTTCAGTGCCCTCCAAATGTTCCAATATCCTATCATCAAGCAATACCATCCACTCGCCGCTGTATCTCATATTGATAACTAACTAATCGACGTGCTAATATTCCTGTGGATAGCAAATCAGTTAGTACTTACCAATTAAGTTAGCTTGCGTAAAATATATTTGCTGTTGGTTAATTAGTTGCTAACGCAATGGCACAGAGAAGCCTGTCAGTGTCCATTTCGATGCCGGTAGAAATGGATGAAGACATCCAGAGAGAGGCAGAGAAGCACGATATGGGGTATTCAGAGTACGTTCGCCACGTTATCCGTCAGGCAACGGACTCACCATTTGAGTGCCCAGACGCAGTGCTGTGTAAGGACGAGAATCACGAAAAGGGGGCCGCGTAAATGCCTGGCAGCAATTCCCGGGGCCCCGATTTTTCTGAGGATACCTGCGACGAAAAGACTGACGACGATGAGGTGGACGGCCCATGAACGGCGATAAGATTGACCCTGAAGACCTGCCACTACACCCGGAGTACACGCCGGCGATGGTCCAGATTCAGGGTCAAGGTGTCGTCTACGTCGCAGACTACCAGACACTCGAAAGCGGCTGGGTACGTCTCACCGAGTGGCGTGACCGCCGCGTCAAACTCCCGCCGCACAAGATCGAGGCGATTCGAGAGGTGCGGACGGAGTACTACGACGCCGGTACAGACGGCGAGTACGTGAAGGCGAAGCGCGTGGCTCACGATGAGCAGCGAGAGGAGGCCAGCGCCGACGATTCTGGCGGCAAGGTGGTGGTTGCCGGTGACTGACGCCTATAGCCTCACAGTCGAACTCACGCGGGGCGGTGATAGCAACAACCGCGACAAGATGAAGGCGAAGGTCTCAGCTGACAGCGTCGACGAACTACGTGAGAAGGTCGAAGCGGTTCGTGGCGAGATGCAGGAGTGGGCCGACGACTTCCGTAACATCCAGCCGCAGGTTCGCCGCCAGCTCCCGGACGACCAGAGCGAACTGAGTGAGTTAGAGGCATGACTCGCGGCGGTAGACGGCGGGGCGACCCTACAGAGCTATCTCCCCGCGAGGCTTGCCAGCGCTACCTTCGACGCCGTCGGTCAGACTCGACAGAGAAGAGCGTTCACGGCTGGGAGTACCGGCTGAAGCTCTTCGTTGAGTGGTGCGATTCCGTCGGTATAGAGACGGTCGGGGAACTGCGTGGCTACGATCTCGACGAGTACTACGAAATGCGGAGCGCGGAGATCGCGCCGGCCACGCTCGAAGGCGAGATGTGGACGCTGAAGATGCTCTTCGAGTTCCTCGAAGATCTTGAAGCGGTCGACCAAGGTCTATCAGACAAAATCCGCATTCCTGACCTTGACCCAGAGGACCGGTCAAACGATACGAAACTTGCTGCCGACAAAGCAGCCGCACTGCTGTCCTATTACCGTGAGAGCGACAGAGACTACGGAACTCGGCAACACGCGTTCCTTGAACTCGCGTGGAACACTGGCGCTCGACAGGGCGGCCTGCGGGCCCTGGACCTGCGGGACACGGAGCTGGGAAGTAGCCCCTACGTCGAGTTTCGCCACCGACCGGAGACGGACACCCCGCTGAAGAACAAGCGCCGCGGTGAGCGTCCGGTGGCGCTTCCGAGAGAGACGGCCGACGCGCTGGAGGCGTACATCAACGGCCGTCGGTACGATGTACGGGACGAGCATGGCCGTCAGCCGCTGCTGGCGAGCGCGAGTGGACGGCCGACGACCAACACCATTCGAGTGTGGAGCTACCTCGCCACGCTCCCGTGCAGCTACGGGATGTGCCCTCACGAGAAGGACATCGAGAAGTGCGACTGGAACGAGTACGCCCACGCCAGCAAGTGCCCGTCGAGCCGGTCCCCGCATCAGATTCGGACGGGTTCGATTACGTGGCACCTGAACCGAGGATGGCCGCCGGAGGACGTAGCGGAGCGCGTCAATTCCTCGGTGAGTACCATCGAGGACCACTACGACAAGGCAGACCCTGAACAGCGGCGGCGACGGCTTCGCAACCGGATGGAGGACCGCCGCCGACCACTGATCAACGAACTGGAGTTCACCCAATGACACCAACTGACCCATCAGCGACGAACCGACAGCGAACCGAGTATGAGCATCCTACGAAACCGGTTAGTTCCGCGTCGCGCCGGCCCACTTTTCCAATTCAAACCGGTGAGCGACATTTCTCGGTTTACAGGTGGCTGTATCGCGTCCCCGTGAGCGACGAAACTGGGCGCTCGCGATGCTTTGCTCCGCGGCGGTTCGAATTCGGCCTGATTCCCGCTTTCAATTACGGAGCCGAGACGAAACAAGACCGCTCTCAGCGCCGATTATCAGCCTGTGTTCCGACCCCGAGCAGTCTTGTAGGCCTGTCCGCGGAACCGGAACCGACGACTGTTCGAATCGTAGCCGAGCACGCCGTCCACAGCTCGCTCGTCGGTCCGGACAACGACATGACGCACATCGTCGGTCAGGAACGGGAGGGCGTTGCGAAGTCCACCCTCGTACGTGGCGAACCGACCGCTTGCCATGACCTGTTCGGCAATGACCCGCTCGCTCGCGCTGCTGGTGCGAGTCAGCGAGAACGTCGCGTCGGCAGGATGCTCCCCATCGCCGTGGCGGCTAGTCGTCACCGTGAGCGTGTCGCCGTCACGCGCTGTCGAGACGCCGTCGGTTGGCGTCACGGCAGCCCGGTCGCCGACCAGTTCGACCAGCGCACCGCTGTTGGCCGTCGCGTGGCCGTAGCCGGCGACGACGGCGTACTCGCCGTCGCCGAGGTAGCCCTGCGTGAGGCCGTCACAATGGCAGTCGCCGGTGCTGCACCCGACCGACTGTCGGTTAAACGCCCGGAAGCCCCACTGTTCTCGACCGCCTGGCGACAGAAGCCGACAGTCCGCGGTGTGGCCCATCGGCGCGATGTGGAACCACTCGCCGTCGACCAGTTTGTAAAGGTCCCAGTGGCCACACTGTAATCGCTTGTGGCTGTTGTTGACCACCTCGAAGCCGATCTGTGCGTCCAGTTGTACTCGCTCGGCGGTCGGGCGAACGAAGGCTGGGGTCGCCCGCTCTGCTTCGTGGAACCACTGGACACCACCGTCACCGGGAAATGACGGGAGCGAGCGGCCGGCGAACCGGGATTCCGTCTCCGGGCCGGGATGCTGTGTGTCCCAGACTGTGACTGAGAGCGTTTCGTCCTGGCCGCGGAACTCGTAGGTCCCGGTCGGCCGCCCGGACTGGCCCGGCTCGCCGACAAGCGTGTACTCCAGCTGGAGCCATTCACCGGGGGCCAGCCGGCGGGTGTCGGGCATCCACGGGCCGACGTCGTCGACGCGCCAGTATCCCTCGTCTGTTCTGCTGAGTGAGGGGACTTCGTCGGCGAGTTCGTTGTTGGCCGTGGGTGCGAGATGGAGGCGTGCTTCGTGGTCGTAGCCACTGGGCTGGCGGCTGTATATCTGTCCGATGCCTGGAATCGCCTCAATTCTGAACGTGTTCTCGAACTCGTTGCTATTCTGGAGCCAACCACGAAGCGTAGCCGGGTGGTCGTCGGTCGCCGTCCGGTCGAACCAGAGCCCGATTCGCGCCCTGTCGTCGGTGTGGAGTCCTGCCGAACTGAGGGCGTAGGTTCGCGGCCCGGTTTCCAGTTCGACGACGGTCGTCGGATTCTCGGGTCGGGGCGGGTCGCCGGTGTCTGTCGGCGTCGCTGTCCCGCTGTCGTTCGCGTCGGTCGCTGACTTCGTCGGGCGCGGAGCGGGCGTTACGTCGGCAGTCTCGTCTGAGTTGAGGGTACCGACCGAACAGCCGGCGAGCCCGGCCAGCGCACCCGGAACCGACGCGAGGAGGGCACGTCTGCGCATAGTCAGCGATTTGTCGCTCCAAATAAACCCTTTCTGGACGCTTAGACGGCGTTTGTAGCGTCTTTCGTATCGAGACTCGACAGCAGTCGACGGACGTAAATCGCCGTGGAGTGACGACTCAGTATGCGCCAGTTCGTCATCATCGGTCACGACGCCCCGACGACGCCGGAGTTCTCGCTCGACGACCTGGCCGGCGCTGCCGGCCGGCTCGACGTGCTCTGTCGGTGTGTCACCAGCGCGTTCTTCCTGAGCCACGCCATCCGGGAGGACGTTCGGGTCCACCTCGTTCTATCGGACGAGTACACCGTCACGTTCGAGGGGAGCGACCTCCGCCGGCTGAACCCGGACGAACGGTCCACGGCGGCGCTGATCCGCAAGGCGCTGGAAGAACGCGAGGAAGCTATCGGGCACATTCCGGTCGAAACCTCGCCGGGCGTGTCGCTCACGCGACGGGGGTTCGAGGGGACGCTGGACGACGTGGCCCGCCGCGGAACCGTCGTCAAGTTGCACGAGGACGGCGACCCCATCGTCGGCCTTGCACCCCCGTCGGACCCGGTGTTCGTCCTCTCGGATCATCACGACTTCCGAGACGAGGAAGCGGCGCTGCTGGCCGACCGTGCGGACGAGCGCGTCTCGCTTGGGCCGAAGGCCCTCCACGCAGACCATTCGATCACGGTCGCGCACAATTATCTGGACACGGCGGGGTTCGAACGGTACTGACGGGGCACGCTGGGGGACTGCCAGAAGGGTTTTCCTCCGCGGTTCGCTGAAATGGTGTATGGAATTATTGGGCTCGGAGACAGCGACGGGTCGCGCTGTCCGACGACGTATCGAAGCGACGAGGGACCGATGACCGACCGGGAAAGCCTGTCTCGTCGTGCGGTTCTGCAGACGGTCGCCGGGGCGGGTCTCGCGTCTGTCGCCGGCTGTTCGGCCTTTGAAGGCGAAAGCGACGACGCGGCTTCGACAGTCGAGGGCGAGCGAGCCGAAGAACTCGCCCGACGGTTCGCACCGACGCTGTACTTCGACCGGGCGGAGCCGTGGTTCCCGACGGACCCGCGGCCGTACACAAGCGAGCAGGACGGGGACACCGTCGTCGATGGGTTCGACGCCTTCGACGGGTATCACGAGCGAATGACTGACGGGGAGCCGCCGGACCCGACGGCGTTCTACAACGTGGTCGAGTACGAGAACTCGCCGCTCGCCGTCGTCCAGTTCTGGCTCTATTCAGCGTTCGACCAGTTCACGACGAACTTTCACTGGCACGACTGGGAGGTCCTGCACGTGTTCGTCGACACGGAGACGGGCGACCCCCAGTTGTACGTCGCCAGCTCCCACTCCCGGAAGGTGCCCAACAACGAGTTCCTTGACCCCGACCCGGAGATGGTGCCACGCATCCTCTCGGAACTGGGCTCACACTCCAGCGCGCTGTCGGTCAACGACGCTCGCGACCGGTTTACTCGGCTGCCGGAGGGCGACCGGTTCGCGGATATCACGAACAGCGCGGTCGAAACCATCGAGGACCTCGCGGAGATTCCCGTCGCCTATGGGCTCCCGCGCGACGAGGGCTCGCGACTTCCCTATCTCGTCCCGGAGTATGAGGGCGCACCGCTGTACGAACACGAGCGACTCCCATCAGTCAGCCGTGAGGACCTCATCTCGGGGTCGCTCACCGTCCGCTCGTTCGATAGCCTCACCGAACCGCCGTCGGACCTGCCGACGCGGGAGACGGGGCTCGTTTTCCAGCACACCGACCGGGGCGACGGTGACCCAGACATCGAGTACGACCTCGTGCCGAGCAGCGAACTGGAACATATCGCCGATTTCACCGGCCCGCAGTTGAGCTTCGAGTTCGCCGTGCCCGAGTTCGCCGAGGACGCCGTCTCAGGCCATATCACGACGACTGGTGCGCCCTGGAACCAGCCCCGCTACGAGAATCCCGCCGCGGATATCTCCGAACCGAACCACCGGGCGGCGCTGGCCGAGCGCTACGACGCTATCGGCGCGCCGGCGGAGATACGGACCATCGTTGCCAGCCTCTCGGAAGCTGTCTCGAACGACGACGCGCCCGAGGACGAAGGGCTCACGACCGAGGACACGACCGTCGAGTCCGTCGCCCTACTGGAGAGCGACCCCGAGGCCGTCCCGACCTTTTCAGGTCTGGCTGTCGTTCAGGACGTGCCAGCGGGCGAACACCGGTTCACCGTCAACGGGGCCGGCGTCGCGCCACACAGCGAGACGGTGTCGGTCCCTGAAACGAGCGAGACTGGGGGGCCAACCAGAGCCGGTGTCGGCGGTGAGGTCCCGCTCGTCGCTCGGAAAAACGCCACCCGTCTCGAAGTCGACCCCTCGGGAGCCGATAGTGACCTCACCGACCTCGCCGTTGAGGACGACTTCGCTGGTCGACTGTACGACGCCCCGCTCGCCGAACCCGACGCTGTGTACGTCCACGGCGGCGGCGCGTATACGACGGAGGTCCGGGACCGCGACGACGAGGTCGGAGCGTTCCGAGTGAACCCGGACCCTGAGGCAGACACTGCCGCAACAATCGACGAGCCCCGAACTGGCAAGGCATCGCTGGCGTCGTTCCTCGCCGACATCGCCGAGGAGACGCGCCAATCGGTGCTCGACGAGATGGACGATGACGGCGATTCTGATGATGACGACGGCACTCCCGGGAGCAGCGGCGGCTCCGAGAACGCTATTCAGGGCCTCGAACGAGCGCTCGCCGCTGTCGTTGCGGCCGCCGAGCGAGCAACGGAACGCGCCGAGGCCGGTGACCGCGGAAACGCTGACAAGCAACTCCAGGCCGTCGCTGACCGGCTCCAGCGCGTCGCGACCAGAATCGAGGCCGCAAGCGACGCCCTCTCGGACCCGCTGTCGAACGCGGCCCGACGACGCCTCGAACAGGCAGATCGGCGGACCGAGCAGGCACAGGCCGCTGACAAGCTGTGAGTGCGCGTGCTCTCGTCAGAGCCCGCCCCACCGGGCCAACCCGCCGGCGACGAGGACCAGTCCCCCGGCGATGAACGTTCCGGGGACCGGGAGGACGAACAATGCAATACCGAGCAGGATGACGATTGTCGATACTCTCATTCCATCTATACAGAGTGCGCCATCTCGTATCCGTCCGGTGCCTGCATTTGCGTGGACCCGTGCTGACTTTGCCGGTGGGGACCACACTCCCAGTATGGACGAGGAACTCGCCTGGGAGACGCTTGATGCAGAGACCGCATACGCCTGTCCGGGGTTTGATGTCGTCCGTGAGGATGTCCGCTTCCCTGACGGCACGGAGGGAGCGTTCGATTACGTGCAGCACGGTGAGAGCGTCATCGTGCTCCCGTTTACCGCCGACGGCGACGTGGTCGTTATCGAGGAGTGGCGACAGCCAGTCCGTCGAATCAACTACGGTCTGCCTGCCGGAACGATGGAAGACGAGGACGATGACCCAACCGTCGCCGCCGCCCGCGAACTCCGCGAGGAGACGGGCTACGAGGCCGATACGTTCGACCATCTCTACACGGGCGAACCGGCCAACGGCAACACCGATTACGTGTTCCATTACTACGTCGCACGCGGCTGCGAGGCGGCGGCCGACCAGAACCTCGACCACAACGAATCGATTCGGGTCGATACTGCCGACTTCGATTCGCTGGTCCAGTCGGTACGCGACGGCACGCTCCGTGACAGTCGGTCTGCCGTCGGTATCATGTACTATGCCCTGTTCGAGCGCTGAACTGACGACAGCTTGAAATCATGTGGGGTGGTACCAGCAAACATATGGCCTCGATTGCACTCGACGAACAGACGGAACGCCGGCTCGATAAACTGCGCGCGGCTGTCCGTCGCCGGACCGGTCAGCCGATTTCGCAGGCGGAACTGCTCGAACGGCTTGTCGAGGACGCCTACGGGTCCCGCGACGAGGTGGTTGCGATGTTCCGAACGTCACAGGCGTACGTCGCCGACGAGGACTCCGGGACCGTCCACCGACCCAAGCGAAAACTGGTCCCTGGCGGAGCGGAACAGCCCGACGAATAGCGGCGCTGTGCCGGCCGGCGCGTCGTTCGGCCCCACCGTCGTTCTCGGCTTCCGCCAGCGACGAACGGCCAGCCACGGGGGAACACAACCCTTAGGCGCGCCCACCGACGACGACGTGTAATGACGAATTTCGAGGTCCGCCAGTACGACGCCGCGGGCCGGCTGGGCGAGCTAACGGTGCCACGGGCCGGCGTCACCGTTGAGACGCCGACTATCCTGCCGGTGGTCAATCCCCACGTCCAGACGGTTGCACCGGCAACGTTGGCGTCGGAGTTCGGGGCGGAGATACTCATCACGAACAGCTACATCCTGCACGGCTCCGATGACCTCCGTGAGCCTGTGTTAGAGCAAGGCCTCCACGACCTGCTTGGGTTCGACGGGGCTATCATGACCGACTCCGGGTCCTTCCAGCTCGCCGAGTACGGCGACATCGACGTGACAACCGAGGAGATTCTGGAGTTCCAACACGAGATTGGCTCGGATATCGGCACGCCGGTGGACATCCCGACGCCGCCCGACGTAGACCGCGAGCGAGCGACCGAGGAACTCAAAACGACACAGGAACGGCTCGAACATGCTGCTACCGTCGACACCGGCGAGATGCTCGTCAGCGCGCCGGTCCAGGGAGCCACTTACCCGGACCTGCGGGAGCGCGCCGCTGCAGATGCCGTCTCCACGGGACTTGACGTGTTCCCACTGGGAGCCGTCGTCCCGCTGATGAACGAGTACCGCTATGCCGACCTTGCGGATGTTGTTGCGGCCTGTAAGCGCGGGCTGGGGGAGGTCGGTCCGGTCCACCTATTCGGTGCGGGCCACCCGATGATGTTCGCGATGGCGGCGGCGCTGGGCTGTGACCTGTTCGATTCGGCGGCGTACGCGCTGTACGCCCGCGACGACCGGTACCTCACGGTGCAGGGGACGGAACTGCTCGACGAACTGAGCTACTTCCCGTGTCACTGTCCGGTCTGTACCGACCACACGCCGGCGGAACTCGATGCGATGGACCCCGACCAGCGCGAGGAGTTGCTCGCGCGACACAACCTCCACGTCACCTACGGCGAAATCCGGACGGTCAAGCAGGCGATTCGCTCGGGCAATCTCATGGAACTGGTCGACAGCCGCGCCCGTGGTCATCCGGAGATGCTCGACGGCTACCGCGCCTTGCTCGACCACGCCGAGCAACTCGAACGCACTGACCCGGTCTCGAAGGACGCGTTCTTCTACACCTCGACTGAAAGCGCTCGCCGGCCCGAGGTCCGACGCCATCAGGACCGGCTCGAACGCCTCCCGGTCGAGGGCGAGGAGGTGCTGCTGACCGAAGGCAGTTCCAGTGCACAGTACGACGAGAGCTGGGGCGTCCTGCCCCCGTTCGGTCCGTATCCGCGCGAACTCGCCGACACCTATCCGCTGACCGCGGAAACGCCGGCCCGGACCGACCGGGCTGCCTACGAGGCCGCGGCCACAGGGGTCCGACGGCTGGTCGAACTCCATCCCGACGTGTCCTTTACCTTAGTCCACGACGACTGGCCGGCGACAGCGCTCAATCGCGTGCCGGATAGGGTCCGCCTGCGCGACCTGCACGCCCGCGACTGATTCGTTTTAATCTTCTCGCCGCCGTCAGACTGTCGGCACGTCCACGTCCGCATCGGCAGCCTCACGCCACGAACGGGTCGGCTCCCAGTCCAGCATCGCTGTGGCTTTGGCTGTCGAGTACGCCGCGGCGTCCCCCTCGACCGTGCAATCGTCCGGCACACGGCCGTAGTGGTCCCGCATGAGTTCGACCAGCGGCCGGCCCAGTGCGTTGTCGGGGCCGACGCAGTTGAACGCCTCATGCCCCGTGACATCTGCGGTGAGCGCGGCCTCAACGAGGCCGGCTACGTCTCGGACGTCAACGTACGACCAGTAGTTGCCCGCGCCGGCCGCGAGGTCGTCGACGTAGTCCTCGGACCGACAGGGGTACTCACCCGGAATCTGTATCCACGAGGGGCGAATCGACGCCACCGAGACGCCATCCCGACGGGCGATTGTCTTCCCGATCTCCTCGGTCACAACCTTCGAGAGCCCGTAGTCGTCCTCGGGCCTGCGTGCGTGCCTTTCCGTAATCGGGAGTTCATCCGGCACGGGGGTCTCCTCGGCGAAAAAGAACCCGTACGCGCCATCGGATGAGCCTTGCACCACGTCAGCGCCGACGCGGCCGGCCGCCGAGAGGACGTTGTGTGCCGCCAGCGTATTGTTCTGGAACAGATCTACACCGGGATGGTTCCCAGCTACCGGAATCGCCGCCCAGTGGACCACTGCATCCGGGTTGATGGCGGTGAGTGTGTCGAAGACGCTCCCGGCGTCTGTCAGATCGAGCGCACGGTACCCGACAGCCGGATGGCCCTCGTCGTCGGGGAGTCGACGATCAAGGACTGTTACGTTGTGCGGTCCAGCGAGCAGCTCGACGATCCAGCGTCCGGAACTCCCCCGGCCGCCGGTCACGACAACGTTCATACCGGACTTGGAGCCGCTGGCATCCAAAACGTGGCGGTGTGACTGCGTCTCCGCAAACGACGCTGTTACAGGTCAAGCCGGAACCGCTCGCCGTGCGTGAACGTCGTCCAGCCAAGGATGCGCTCGTCGCGATGCGGTCGGTCGGGGTCGTCGATTGCCGCCTGCTGGGCCGAGACGTACGTCGGGACGTTCTTCACCGGCTGTCCGCTCTGTTTGAGCGCTTTCAGGTACGTGTCTTTCTCGTAGTACGAGTAGGCCACCTCGTACAGTGAGGACGCAGATTCCTGCTTTCTGGCGGGGAAGCCGTCACTGTTGACAAACCGGTCGGGGTCCCCCTCGCCCATCGCTTCCCAGGCCTCCGGGTCAGCCACGTACGGCGCGTGGGCATCGAGAATACGTTCGATAGCACTCCTGTCACCGTCGAACTTCCGGTACTCGTACAGTGTGGGCCCGTCGAGTTTGTCGGCGTAGAGTCGACTGAGTTCCGCGGCGGTGACCAGCGCCTTCGCCGCGTACAGCGAGTACGCCAGACTCGAGGCACGAGTGATCTCGTTTTCCAGCAGGCCGTCCTCGCGGAGTTGGTTGAAGCCGGTCTCACGGTTCCGTTGCATGGCCTTCCGGAACCAGTCCCAGTCCCGGAGATACACGGCACCGGCGGCGTGAGTCATCTCCTGCCAGTTGAAGATGTTCTGTTGCCCCATCTCGGTCGGAATACCGTGGCCCACGTCGTCCAGGAACGTCCGTATCCACTCCTGCAGGTCAGCCTCCGTGCCGACGCTGTCGTCGTTCCACGCCTCGTGGCCGCGAACGAGTTCCGCACCCCACCACATTTTCGGGAGCGTGATGAACTGCTCGATGCTGTTCGTTTTTACTGGTGCCATATGGGTCTCCGACCGCAGGAACCAGTGGTCCAGCAGTTCGGTGGCTTTCTCGGCGTACTGATCCGCGTCGGTGTACTGGTAGGCGAGGCCCAGATCCCGTATTCTGTCTCCGGTTCTGATGGCGGCAACGTAGTCCTTGCGTGCTTCGGGGTCCTCGGGGCCTTTCGTTTTGAACTCGTGGCCGTCGCCGTTGTCCGTGACGCTCTCGGGATCCGCTGCCATCGCATCGCGGACATCACTCATGAAGGCCTCGTGGGCCCCCGTCCACGGGCTGTCGCCGTTCTCGACACGGGACTGTATCGCGGCCAGCGTATCGAGATGGACGAACATTGCGGGCCGGCTTTCACTTGGTGGCTCCGATACCTGTTCTGTTGATGACCCCGATACCTGTTCTGTCGGTGTCGGTTCCGTCTCATCTGACGCGGCCCTCGCACCCGAGTCTCCCGAGGAGAGGCCGGTCGAACAGCCCCCCAGCGCTACGGCTGTCCCCGAGAGGGCGAGCAACACGTCTCGTCGTGTCTGTCGCTGCACGAGTCATCTGTCACCCCCGATAGATTTAGTTAGGACCCAGCTAATCAGTGGACAGCACCCCGGTTGGGGTAATCATGGTCACACAACTGCCGATCAGGGTGGCGTCTGCTGGATTTGAGCGGCTCTTCGGTCACGGGGCCGTGCCGGCCCAAAGGCAAGATAGTTGGTCGCGCGTGGCTGACGCCATTGCATGACCGACTACTTCGAGGTCCACGAGCGCGACAGCGCCGCGCGAGTGGGTGAGCTGCGCCTCGCCGACTCCGTGACGACGCCGGCGCTGGTCGACGACGTGGACACTGAGACGCCGGGCGACTGTCGACACGTCCTTGCTGACGCCGGAAGCCGCTGGTCCACCGAGCGAGACGCCCCCGACGGCGACGACTCGCTGCTCACTGTCTTGCCCCACCGCGGACTCCCCGCCGGCACGCCCGACGAAGTCGCCGAGGCTTTCGCCGTCGACTATCCGGATGTCGAGTTCCCGAGCGCGGCCGTTGTTTCCCCTGATACCGCGACCAACCACGGCAGCGACGCCTACGTTCTCGCTGGTGCGCCCGGCTATGTCGGGCACGCGTCGGCGTTCGTCGATGCCGTTACGACCGTCCGTGAGACAATCCCCGCGGACACCGCGCTCTACCTGCCCGGCGTCGCCACGCCGCGAAACGTCGCGACTCTCGTCTACGCCGGTGTCGACCTCGTGGACCCCGACCGCGCCGTCATCCGTGGGACTGAGGGCCGGTATCTCACGACCGACGAGGCGTACTTCCTCGAAGATCTCGACGAACTCCCGTGTGCCTGTCCAGCCTGCCAGAAACCACGCGACGAGTTCGACCGCGAGGACTGCGCCGAACACAACGTCAACGCGCTCGCCGCGGAACTCCGACGCGTCCGCCGCCGGATTCGTGACGGTCGTCTCCGAGACTACGTTGAGGGACAGGCCAGACAGGACAACTGGCTCACCGCGACGTTCCGACGACTGGACCAGGGGTACGGCTATCTGGAGGAGCGAACGCCGCTCATCCGGCGGGCCGACCTCTCGGCGGCCAGTGACGACTCGCTCCGGCGGGTCGAAATCCAGCGCTTCGCCGAGCGCGTCACCGACCGCTACGTACCACGGTTCGATGACCGCCCGCTCGTGCTGGTCCCGTGCTCGGCACGGAAACCCTACAGCGACTCCCAGAGCCACAAGCAGTACCACGACGCCATCAAGTGGCGCGCCCACGTCGTCTCGATGACTTCGCCTATCGGTGTCGTTCCGCAAGAACTCGAACTCACCTACCCCGCACAGCACTACGACTCCGTGGTCACGGGCGACTGGACCGCCACTGAAATCGAGTTCGTCAGCCGCGTGCTCGAACGCTATTTAGAAGGCACTGACTACCCGGAGATTATTGCCCACGTTCCCGGCGAAGGCTACCGCGACATCTGCGAGCGCGTGGCCGATTCGCTGGACCGGGAGTTCACCTACACGGTCACCGACCACCCAACGACGGCGGATTCGCTGGGGAACCTCGCCGCCGAACTGGAAGGCTGGGACCGCTACCCGAAACGAGAACGCGAACACAACACTATCCGCGCTGTCGCTGACTACCAGTTCGGCGACGGCGCGGGCGACGAACTGTTCGACGACCTCTCGACACAGGGCCGGTACCCGCAACTGCGCGCCGACGACGCCGACGGGGAGCAACTGGCGGCGCTCGCCCAGCAGTACGGCGTCCTCTCGCTCACGACCGCCGGGGCGCGCCGCTGGGTCGAGAGCGACGTTCCGACGAAAACCGTCGAGATAGAACCGTTCGTCCCCCACGGCTCGGTGCTTGCGCCGGGGATTACGGACGCCAGCGACGACATCCGCGTCGGCGATGACGTGGTGATTCAGGGTGATGCGGCCTTCGGTGTCGGTCGCGCCCAGATGAGCGGCCCGGAGATGCGGTCCTCGACGCGCGGTATTGCCGTCCAGATGCGACACGTTGACGAGCGGTGACAGGGTCCGCTGGACTTCGTTCCGAATCGGCTACCGGCTTCCCTGACCGTCCGACTTATCTGCGCACCGGGAAAACCGCCAGTATGGACGTGTCGGGGTTCCGCCGTTACCTCCCTGCAGTCGGGTTTTCCCTGTTGGTACTGGTCACATCGCTGCTTCCGGTTCCAGAAGGGACGGGCGAGCAGGTCCCCGCACTCCTCGGTTTCGCGCTGGATAAGTGGGTGCACGCGGCGAGTTACGGCACGTTGGCGGTGCTGCTCGCGTGGGGCCGACAGGCCCGCGATGTGGCTACGGTTGCAGCACTCGTGGCAGTCTCCGTCTGCTACGGGGCCGGAGTCGAACTTCTGCAGGCGCTTGTCCCGTCACGCGGTGTAAGTGGCGCTGACTTCGTAGCGAACGCTGTCGGGGCTGTTCTGGCCGGACTGGCGTGGCTCGTGGCCCGCCGCTCCGGCGCACTGTCCGAACAAACCGACCCACAATCCCGGCAGTAACGAAGCGGCTTTACGCGCTCATCGGCTACCTCGCCCCAATGAGCAAGCCCAGTCCTGAAGTCTACGAGGAGGGCAAGGGCATGGACGCCCACAACTCCGTGATGCGTGACATCCGGTCGCGTAACGACTCGACCTACGACCCTCGCGAGCCGACCCGCGTGTGGCTCGACGAGGACAACACACCCGATGGTGTCTACCAGAGCCTGACTATCATCCTGAACACCGGCGGCTGTCGGTGGGCGCGCGCCGGCGGCTGTACGATGTGTGGCTACGTCGCCGAAAGCGTCGAGGGGGGCAGCGTCGCCCACGAGGACCTCATGGCACAGATTCAACACTGTCTGGACCACGAGAGCGAGAACAGCGACGAACAGAGCGGCCTCATCAAGATTTACACCTCCGGGAGCTTCCTCGACGAGCGCGAAGTCCCGGCGGAAACGCGTCAGGCTATCGCCGAAACCTTCGCCGACCGTGAGCGCATCGTCGTCGAATCACTGCCGGACTTCATCGACGAGGAGACCGTCGGCGACTTCGTCGACGTGGGTCTGGAGACAGATGTGGCGGTCGGACTCGAAACCGCCACCGACCGCGTCCGACACGATTGCGTGAACAAGTACTTCGACTTCGCCGACTTCGAGGAAGCCTCCAAGGCAGCACAGGCCGCCGGTGCTGGCGTCAAGGCGTACCTGCTGATGAAGCCGCCGTTCCTCTCCGAAGCCGAGGCCGTCGAAGACATGAAGCGGTCGGTGCGACGCTGTGCGGCCGTCGACGGCTGTCACACCGTCTCGATGAACCCCTGCAACGTCCAGCGCTACACGATGGTTGAGGAACTGTATCACGACGGCGGCTACCGGCCGCCGTGGCTCTGGTCGGTCGCCGACGTGCTGGAGTCGACCGCCGACGAGGACGTCATCGTCGTTTCGGACCCGGTCGGCCACGGCAGCGACCGCGGCCCGCACAACTGCGGCGAGTGTGACGACAAGGTCCAGCGCGCCATCAAGGACTTCGACCTCCGGCAGGACCCGTCGGTGTTCGAGCAGGTGGAGTGCGAGTGCGAGGCGACGTGGGATGCCGTCATTGAGCGCGAGCGCAGCTACTCGCTCCCGCTCGCTCGATAAGCACTTCGAGCGATAGAAACCGTGTGACGGTCTGTCGACCAACGTTTATCCGTCTTTCGCGCATAATACTGTTCGATATGACCCCGAACGGTGACCAGAACAGCCGAAATTTCAATAAACGCGGGACGGTCACGGAGTGTGACCTGTGCGGTGAACAGCGACAGTGTATCGCCGACGATGGGATGGTCGCCTGCAGTGCCTGCCAATCCGACCTGTTGCCGTCCGGCTGGGGTCTCTGAGGCTACTTCTGGTGCCACCTCGTGCCACTTGCTTACGATGACTCATCCGGCCCCGACTGTTCGATAGCGGGAATGACGCCGACGGTTGCGGTTGCTTTGAACGAGGCGACAAGCTCTGCGCCTGTGGTGATGTCGAGTGTATCGAGGCTCGTGTCAGTCACCAGCGCCGACAGCGTCATGTCCGGGTCGACTGCCAGTGCGACCAGCGCGATAGAGGTCCCCTTCTCGATACGCTCGACGCTGCCTACGAACTGATTTCTCGCACTCGTCCCCGCTGGTTCGGGAGCCTCGTGCGGCGCGTTCAGCGTCACCGTATCGGCGCGGATGCCGACTTCCACCGCGTCGCCGGGACCCGCCTCGGTGTCGACAATGGCCCGGACCGTCCCCGGCGGCGTCTCGACGGTCGCCAGTTCGCCGTCCCGGTCCACGACCGTCCCCTGGAGGACTGTCTCCGCTGTCGTTGCCACCCCGTCGAACTCGGCTTGCAGTCGCTGAAACCGGGCCAGCAGTTGCTCGGCAGCGGTCGTCAGTTCGCTGCCGCCGCCCCCGCTACCACCGCGACTACGGTCGACCAGCGGACCGAATGCGTCTTCGAGTTCCACGATGCGGCGCTGGGCGTGGGCGTACGACCGACCCAGCGCGTCAGCGGCGGCGTTCAGTGACCCGTGGGCGGCGACCGCCTGCAGGAGCGTCCGGTCGCGGGCGGTCAGCGCCACGTCGCCCTGCTCCAGTTGCACTTCGACGTCCGCAGTCGCGTCCATATCTCGACAATGTCGTCCCCTGACAAAGGTATTGCCGCCGACCACCGGTGATCGGAGTGGGGTATGAAGCGGTCAGTAGACCAGTTCTCCGGAGATGAACTTCTGGGTGCGGTGGTCCGATGGGTTCTGGAAAATCACTTCTGTCGGGGCTATTTCAGTTATTTGCTCGTCGAGTAGCACTGCAACCCGGTCTGCGACCCGCTCCGCCTGATGCATGTCGTGTGTCGCCACCACGACACCGATACCCCGGTTCCGGGCCTCGGCAATCGCGTCCTCGATAACGGCAGTGTTCCGTGGGTCCAGATCCGATGTCGGTTCGTCGAGTAACAGCAGGTCCGGGTCGTAGGCCAGCGCGCGGGCGAACGACACCCGCTGGGCCTCGCCGCCCGAGAGCGAGTCCGCGTGCTGGTCCATCTTCTCGGTCAGCCCGACAACGTCGAGGGCCTCGTGAACGGCCTCCGCGGTGCCGTTCGAGCGAACTATGGACTGTAGTTCGCGCTGCAGTCTGGCTGTCCACGACCTGCGGATTCGAAGCCCGTATTCGACGTTGCGAGCGACCGGCGCGTCGAACAGACTCGCTTCCTGAAACACCATGCCGATACGCCGACGCAGCGAGAGCCGTGTCGCTTCGTCGACGGCCCACACGTCCGTGTCGTCGAAGGCGATGGTTCCCTCGTCCGGTTCCAGTGAGAACGCAAGCAGTCGGAGCAGCGTCGTCTTCCCGACGCCGGACGGGCCGATGACGGCAACGACCTCGCCGGGTTCGATCCCGATTGAGAGGTCCCGGAACACGTCGTCATCTCCGTAGGCGTGTGATACGGCCGTGACATCGAGCATTATCGCTGCACCCCCTGGTCGCCCAGTCGGATGACGATAGCGTTGACCGTCAACACGAGCGTGACCAGCACGGCCCCGAGAATCATCGCCGTCTCGTACTGTCCCTGTCGGGCTTCGAGTTGAATCGCGGTCGTTAGCGTCCGCGTCTTCGAGATGCCGCGTGCGCTCGTGATGTTCCCGCCGACGATGAGCACGGACCCGACTTCGCTGATGGCACGGCCAAAGCCCGCAAGCACCGCTGTCGCGATGCCGTATCGGGCTTCTTTGAGCACGACTAGCGCCACGTCGAGGCGTGTTCCACCGAGGACGTGCGCGGCGTCTTGGACGTTGTCGTCGACGCCACTGATAGCCGCGAGACTGATCGCCGTAATCGGCGGTGTTGCCAGGACGAACTGAGACATGATCATCGCCTCCTTGGTGAATATCAGCTCTAGGTCCCCCAGCGGTCCCTGGTTCGAGACGGTAAACAGGACGAGAAGACCGACGACCACGCTTGGAAACCCCATCCCAGTGTTGATGACTGACTTCACGAACTGCTTGCCGGGAAAGTCAGAAAACCCCATCACCACGGCGATCGGGAGGCTGAACAGCGTGCTCAGTGTCACGGCGATGACGCTCACGTACAGCGAAACGTAAATGATGCTCGACACGTAGCCGTCCCGGAACGGAAGGTCGACGACGGCCATCGGCAGGTGTCCGACTGACTCGACGGGCACGCTTACTCGTCCGAGTCGCTACTCCACCCTTCCGGAACGTACTGCTGGAAGTCGGGGTTTTCGGAGACGGCTTCCGGGAAGAACAGCTGTTCCCCGTTGACCTGATAGTTCGCAATCGCGTCCTGGGTGCCGGGGCTGGTGATCCAGCCGATGTATGCCATCGCCAGGTCGTAGTTCGCGTTGTCGTGGACGCCGGGATTGACCGCCATAATCCCGTAGGGGTTCGCGAGGATTTCCGGCCCGTCCTCTATCGGCCCCTGCACCAGAATGACGAGGTCGATCTCCGAGCGCTGGGAGATGTACGTCCCGCGGTCCGAGAGCGTGTACGCGCCCTGCTGGTTGGCGATGTTCAGTGCCTCGCCCATGCCGGTCCCGGTCTCCTGATACCAGTCGCCGCCCGGCTCGGTTCCCGCGGCCTCCCAGAGGTTGAGTTCCTTGGTGTGGGTGCCGGAGTTGTCCCCGCGTGAGACGAACTGGGCCTCCGACTCGGCGATAGTTGTCAGTGCATCGGTCGCCGAACCCATGCCCTGAATCCCTGCCGGGTCGTCTTCGGGGCCGACGATGACGAAGTCGTTGAACATCAGGTCCCGGCGGTTGACGCCGTATCCGTTGCGCATGAACTCGTCTTCGAGGCCGCGGGCGTGGACCATCACGATGTCCGAGTCACCGTTGCGGGCTGATTCGAGGGCTGCACCGGTCCCCTGTGCGACTGCGTCGACCGACACGCCGTACATATCCTCGAAGTCGGGGTGGATCTCGTCTAGCAGGCCTGTGTCGTACGTACTCGTCGTTGTCGTAAGCGTCAGAGTTTCGCCGGCCACCCCTGGCTGACCGCCGCCCCCCGTTTCCGTTCCCGCTTCGGTCTGGCCGCTACCTTCCCCGGACTGCGCACACCCGGCGGTAGTTGCTAACGCGCTTGTCCCTATCGCCGCAATGAACTCTCGTCGTTGTATCGGCATAGATACATCGTTGACCTAATAGCAAATATAATTTATCATGGATAAACCAACGTATCTATTCTGTTAGGTCTGTATGGGCGACAGCGATGGCGGACACCCTCGCGGCTCGTTATCCTGAGAAGAACTAGCGACAGCGTAGCCACTCGTGGTAGACACGAAACGAGGGGGAAGAGGGCTCCCCCGTCAGCGATGACTCGCTGCCGAGAGCAAATGCGAGTGGCTGATGCACTCTATCGCCATCAGACGCAGCCAAATGCTTTGTACTCCTCGATTTCACTTCCACTCCGGTACGCGTGTATTTATACGGCTTGACCGCCAAGGCCAATATAGGGACCGCCGGACTATGTCACACGCTCCGCTGGTCCCTTCCCCTTTGAGACAAACCCGGATAGCCCCGCGGCTGTTCGGATGTATTCCAGTCGGTTATAAAATTGCCGCAGTGACAGTCTGATCTGCAAGCGTTAGTCAGCGAAGCCCGTGAGAACGCCGCGGCCGTCGGTCCGACCGAGGTCCGACAGTGTCGCCCGCTCCGGGTGGGGCATCATGACGGCGACGTGTTCGTCTTCGCCGATGACGCCGGCCACGCTGTGCTTTGAGCCGTTCGGGTTCGCCTCGGGTGTGACAGTCCCGTCCTCGTCACAGTACTTGAACAGGATCCGGTCCTCGGCTTCGAGTTCGTCCAGACGCTCGTCAGTGATCTCGTAGCGACCCTCGCCGTGAGCGATCGGGAGTTCGACGACCTCGCCGTCCTCGTACTGGCTGGTCCAGGGCGTGTCGGCGTTCTCGACGCGCAGGTGGACGTGCTCACACTGGAAGCGGGCGCTCTCGTTGGTCGTGAACGCGCCGGGAGTCAGCGACGACTCACAGCCGATCTGTGCGCCGTTGCAGATGCCGAGTACCGGCGTTCCCTCGCTCGCGGCTTCGCGGATTTCGGCCATGATTGGCGAGCGGGCGGCCATCGCGCCGGCACGGAGGTAATCGCCGTAGGAGAAGCCGCCGGGGAGGACGACGCCCTCGATATTTTTGGGAAGTCCGTCCTCGTGCCAGACGAGTTCGGCGTCGAAGTCCAGTGATTCCAGGGCCTGGACGGCGTCCCGGTCGCAGTTCGACCCGCCGAACTGGATGACGGCAATCGTCACAGAGACCACCCTGTGTGGGAACAGGCTACTGCCGTCCGTTTCGGGGCGCTGGTCATTCTGTCTCGGTCACCTCGACGTCGTAGTCGTGGATGGTCGGGTTCGCCAGAAGCCGCTCGGCCATCTCCTCGGCGCGCTCGGCCGCGTCGTCGGCGCTGTCGGCGTCGAGATCCAGCTCGAACACGTCTGCCGAGCGGAGATCGTTCAGATCGAAACCGAGCCGTTCTAGTGAGCGCTGTGTCGTCTCGGCCTCGGGGTCGAGGACGCCCCGCTTGAGCCGGACGGTGACGGTCGCGGTAAAGGCAGTCATTACTGGCAAGCGAGCGGGCAGCGGAGAAAACGCTTGTGTTCTCCCGACAGGTCACGTCCCGACCGGCGTCCAGTTGGTCGGCTGGTCGCGCAGGCCGGCCACCCGGAGATCGAGGGCACCCTGGTCGGCGCGAACGTCGACCCGCCCGTCGAAAAACTGTGCCACGCTTTCGACGACCTGCTCCTCGTGGGCGTTCGGGTCGAGCACGCAGATACCCAGCCCGTCTGCAGTTCCGACCCGGCCGGTGATTGTGTTGAGGAACCGGTACACTGCCCTGACGTCGTCGCTGTAGACGAGCAACGGCGTCAGCGTGATGATGCCGGTGCGGACTCGCGTGTAGCCGCTGGCGTACGTCGATTCGTACTGGCCGGAGTACTCGATACCGATACCGGTCAGGTCCCCCGGCGTGTTGACTGCCGACACGCTGTCCTCCGGCAGGTCGCCGCTTTCCTGTGCGCAATCGATGACGCGGACCCGCTCGCGGTCGAGCGCACCGCCGTGGCGCTCGAAGTCTGCCAATATCGTCGTGGCGTCGCTGTCTGTCGCAACGAGGACGGTCCCGCCGTCGGTATCGGGACTACAGAGCAGTCGCAGTCCCATCTCCCGCGCTCCGCTCAGAACAGGGCCGGTCACGAGCAGGCTCGTCCCCGGTTCGACCGGATTCAGCGGCAGGCCGTCGAACGTGTATCGGTCGTCTCGTCGCTGTGACATCAGTGATCCCCCTGCAGCCGGCGTCGCAACAGCAGTTGTTCCTCGACCTCGTCAGCGAACCGCTGAAGGTCGTCTAGTTCGGTCTGCGTGTAACGCCGCGGTCCGCCGTCGGTGCAACAGACGGCACCGATCGCATTCCCTTGCTTGTCCGTGATTCGGACGCCGGCGTAGGACCTGATATTGAGCCGTTTCAGTGCATCGACCTCGGCGAAGCGGGGGTCTTCGTGGGTGTCTTCGACGACCATCGTCTCGTCCGAGAGAATCGTATGGGTGCAGATGGTGTCCTCGCGGGCGAGGGTCCGCCAGTTGGCTCCTTCACACGCCACGAACCGCTCCTCGTGTTCGTCCATGAGGCCGACAAAGGCCACGTCGATGTCGAAGTGACTGGCCATCAGCGCCGTCAGCCGGCCGAACGCGTCGATTGCCGCCAACTGGTCGACATCGTACCGCTGGACTGCGGCCAGCCGCTCCGTCTCGGTCTCCGGAACCGGGTAGGCCGCCTGCGTTACCTCGGCGGCAGCCATGGCAGCCACATCTGCAAGCCGCTCCCGGGACTCTGGAACCGTCCGCGGCACGTATTCGACGACCTGTTCGGGCCCGCCGCGGGGGAGGTCCGACGGTGCGTGTTCCGTATAGAGAGTCACAACACAGGCCGGGTTCACTGCACGGACCGTGTCTACCACGTCGAACCCGTCCCCGTCTGGAAGATCGAAGGCCGTCACAACGCAGTCGACCGACCGGTCAAGTGCTGCGGTCAACGTATCGAGGGACCCAACTCCCTCGACAGCCAGTCCGGCGTCGGCAAGCGCGCCGGCTGTCTCGGCGCGCTCGTCGGCGTCCGACTGGACACAGAGAACGGTCGGCGAATCACTCATTACGACCAGACGTTCACGGACTAACACACAAATGGTTGGCGGCCACGCTCGGTGGAAAACGAAGGCTTTTGCCGTGGGACTGCCGACTCTGCGTCAAATGAATCACGACGCTGTCCGGAGGTGGGTATCGTGACTCGCGGTTTGACCGAGATTACGGTCGTCGGTGAGGACGACACGGGCCTCATCGCCGAAGTGACCTCGCTCCTGTTCGAGCGTAGCATCAACATCGAAGACCTCGATCAGGCTGTCCGAGAGGGGGTCTTCCGGATGACCATGCGCGTCGACACGTCCGGGATGGTGACGACGGAGGAGAAACTCCGCGAAGACCTCACTGAACTCGGCGACGAACTCGGCGTCGACGTGCAAGTCCGGTTCCCCGCCGACCGCGAGACCCAGACCATCGCCGTCCTCGTCACGAAGGAGTCACACTGTCTGGAGGCGCTGTTCGAGGCGTGGGCCAACGGCGACCTCGGGGCCGACATCGAGGTGGTCATCGGGAACCACGACGACCTCGAACCGCTGGCGGCCAAATACGACGTTCCGTTCCACGACATCGGCGACGAGAAGGGGACGCCGGACGAGGACCAACTGCTCGATCTGCTCGCACAGTACGACGCTGACCTCATCGCGCTGGCCCGGTATATGCGCATCCTCTCGCCCGATGTCGTCTTCCGGTACGAGAGCCGGATCATCAACGTCCACCCGAGCCTGCTGCCCGCCTTCCCCGGCGCGTCGGCGTATATGCAGGCTATCGAGGAGGGCGTCCGCATCGCCGGCGTCACCGCCCACTACGTGACGACGGATCTGGATCAGGGACCGATCATCACCCAGCGCGCGTTCAACGTCCCCGACGATGCCACCGAAGAAGAACTCCAGCAGATCGGCCAGCCGCTCGAAGCCGAGGCACTCATCGAGGCTATCAAGCTCCACCTCAACGACGAGGTGAACGTCCATCGTGGCCGGACGAAACTGCGGGACCCCGAGGAGACCTCGGCCCAGCTTGGTGCACCGGAGAAACTCGACCAGCTGAACCCCGACCGCCCGATCGACGGCCTCGGCGAGTTCGTCGCCGAGGACGATGGTGAAATAGAAGCTGACGACTGAAAACGCGCTGTACTTTTAAATATCTCAGAGTTCGCTCGCGGCGTCAACGGCGTCGTCGAGTGACGGCGCGTCGAACACGTCGCCGCCGACGTAGGCGTTCGTGCCGGCACAGTAGAGGTCGCGAGCGACCTGGATTACGTCATCGTCGAGCGGCTGCGGCGACTCGTCACAGAGTGCTTTCCAGTCAGCGACGCCCTCCGCGTCAGCCTCGTTTTTGGCCTGGCTTACGGCCTCGACCCACGCGGACTGGGTGCGCTTGTGGTACTGGCGGATGACCTCCTTCGAGACCTGCTGGCCCTCGTAGGAGAAGCGATTTTCGTCGAACGTGCCGACCACGTCGGCCACGCGGATCTCCCCGTCGTAGTACAGACACTCGATCTTCCCGTCCTCGTGGACGAGGTCAGCCTCGGCAGCTTGCTCGGTGACGATGTGGTTGACCGCCCGAGCCAGTTCTTCGAGGCGGTCGATGCTGGCCGTGCCGGCGATCCGGTCGGCTGCCTCCCGGTCGAGGTAGCGGTCTTGCTCCTCGTATTTCGTCGAGAACTCCACGATGGGGTCGTCGAGGTCGACGACGTCCTCGGGCCAGGTGTCGTAGTCGAGCCCGTGGTCTGCAGGCTCGGTCCGGGAACGAAGTGACGACCCGACGCCGACGCGGTTGCGGAACACGATTTCCAGGGGAATGAGGTAGTTCGAATCCGCTCCCTCGTGGTAGGCGTCGTAGTCGTAGCTCCCGTCTTCGAAGGGGAGGTCCGGGACCTGCGTGAGTTCGATGACCATCTCCTCGGGAGCGGCGTCGGCCGACAGCGCCTCGCCGAGGTCACGCACCTCGTCGCTGTCGGGGAGTCTGACGCCCTCGTAGTGAGTCGGGACGTGGTTCTCCTCGAGCAACTGGAAGTTGTACGCGCCCATCGTACACAGCGACGCGCCCTTGTCGGGGATCTGGTCCGGCATTTTGCCCCAGTCGAACACGGAGTAGTCGTCCGTGAACACGAACGCGCCGCGGCCGAGGGCCTCGGCCGTCGCCGGTTCGTCCACGCGGAATTCCTTGACGCTCGTCATTGTGCCCGCCTTTCGGGCCGGGGACAAAGACGTTTCTCATACTGTTGGCTGTAACTATTGTGAGATGTTCGCGGTGGCGAAATTCGTTACAGACAGTATCACTTGCGCTCGGAAGGCAACGTTTTCTGTCGGGCTTTCGACTGACCGCCTGATGGCTTCCAGTCTGTTGGTTGAGGCTGCGATCATCGTCGCAGCGACGGTCGCGATCTGGAAAGGGAGCGACTGGCTCGAATCATCGAGCGAGCGGCTCGCGACGTACTACGGCCTCCCAGAGGTCGTGCAGGGAGCGATTATCGTTGCCGTCGGGTCGAGTTTCCCGGAGGTCGCGACCGTCGTCGTCGCGGCGCTTGGCGGGTCAATGCCGCTTGGTGTCGGCGCAATCGTCGGATCGGCAATCTTCAACATTCTCATTATCCCCGCAGCCGCGGGCATCGCCACGGACGACGAACTCGAATCGAGCCGGACACTCGTCTACAAGGAGGCGCAGTTCTACATGCTCGCCGTCTCAGTCTTGCTCATCACGATGGCGCTTGCGGTCATCTACTACCCTGGCGAGGCCACGCTCACCGGCGTCATCACGCGACCGCTGGCGGCGATCCCGCTCGCGCTCTACGGGCTGTACGTTTTCATCCAGTACCAGGATACGGCCGACCACGACCCCGAAGAGGACTGGACTGCCGACATCTCGGTCGGGCGGGAGTGGCTCTTTCTTTTACTTGGTCTGGCTGTCATCCTCGTGGCCGTGGAGAACCTCGTCCACGCCGTCAGCGTCATCGGTCGGGCCGCCGGCGTTCAGGAGTTTCTGCTCGGTGTGACGATTCTCGCGGCGGCGACGAGTCTCCCCGACACACTTGTCAGTGTTAGAGCAGCCCGCGACGACCGCGGGGTCACGTCGCTCGCAAACGTTCTCGGCTCGAACACGTTCGACCTACTCGTCGCTATCCCGCTTGGCGTTCTCATTGCTGGCACGTGGACCGTCGACTTCGCGATGGCCGTGCCGATGTTCGGCGTCCTGACCGGGGCGACGATTCTCCTGTTCACTGTCCTCCGGACCGACCTCGTGTTGAGCGAAGGTGAATCGTACGCGCTGTTGGGTGCTTATGCAGCCTTCGTCGCATGGGTTATCATCGAGACCGGGGGCTGGATTGGCGGCGTATTGCCGACCTGATGCAGCGCTCCCGGAACTGCAGCCGCTTGTCTCCCGGAACACGGGGTCCTGTCGACCTTGTGGACCATGTGCGTACCCATACGTTTTTGACCGTTCTTTCCCTCCTGTCCAGCAATGCCGGACGTCCCAGAGACCGTCGGTACTCCGGACGGCTCCACCGAGTTCGAGCACCGTCCGACGACTGACCAGTCGTTCGAGAACGCCCTCGCCAAGGCGAGAAACGGGACGCGACTGACAGTCGACGACGCCGTCGAACTCTTTACGACGGGCACCGACCGGGACGGTATCGACCACGACCGGAAAGAGCAGGTGCTCGAAGCGGCTGACCGCCGCCGGGCCGAGGTTGTCGGCGACGAGGTCACCTTCGTCGCGAACCTCAACAACAACGTCACGACGGCCTGCAACACCGGCTGTCTGTTCTGTAACTTCAAGGACCGCTCTGAGCAGTTCCGCAGCGATTATCAGGAGGACCACGGCGGCTTCACGAAGACGCCGAGCGAATCCCGCGAAATCGTACGGGATGCCCTCGACCGCGGCATCTACGAGGTCTGCTCGGTGTCTGGACTCCATCCCGCGCTCGCCCTGGACGACGAACACCGGGAGATACTGGAGACGAGCGACCGCGGGGACCTGAACTACCGCTCGCCCGACGAGTACGAGACGGACCCGGCCACCTACTGTGAACAGATCCGGGCGATGAACGTCGGCGGTGTCCACGTCCACTCGATGACGCCGGAGGAAGCCTATCACGCCCGCCGCGGCACCGACTGGTCCTACGAGGAGGTGTACGGTCGCCTTCAAGACGCTGGCCTCGACAGCGTGCCCGGCACCGCCGCCGAAATCCTCGTCGACGAGGTCCGCGACGTTATCTGTCCGGGGAAGATCCGTACTGACGAGTGGCTCGAAGCGATGGAGGCGGCCGCGTCAGTCGGCCTCGATATGACCTCGACAATGATGTACGGCCACGTCGAGAACGAGCGCCACCGCGCGCTGCACCTGAAGCGCATCCGTGACTTGCAGGACCGGACCGGCGCAATCACGGAGTTCGTCCCGCTATCCTTTGTCCACGAGGAGACGCCGCTGTACGAACGTGGCATGGTCGACGGCGGCGCGACGGTCGACGAGGACGAACTGATGATCGCCGTCTCACGGCTTTTCCTCGACAACGTCGACCACATTCAGGCCTCGTGGGTCAAATACGGTGACACGCAGGGCTTGAAGATGCTCACCTGCGGCGCGGACGACTTCATGGGGACGATTCTCTCCGAAGAGATCACCAAGCGCGCCGGCGGCGACTACGGCGAGTTCCGGTCGTTCCAGGAGTACGCCGACATGATTACCGCCATCGGCCGGACGCCCGTTGAGCGCTCGACGGACTACGAGCAGCGCCGCGTTATCGACCCCGACGCCGACGTGCTCGGCCCACAACTCGGACCACGGGCTGACGGAACGTCATTACTCGACTGAATTAGTGGACCACGGCTGGGCACTGGCCGTGGCCGGTGTGGTAGAGTATTCCGCCTGGAACTGCTGTCAGAGGCACCCCAGGCATGATATATATTGGTGCGCCAGCGTTTGTGTAGATATCGCCTAGACTGCTAGGTGATTGCTGTCCAGTGTCTGTCCTGGCCGTTGTGACCGTTCACCTGCAGACTGGCCGCCGGAGTCACAGCGTCACTGGATTCACACCCCGGTCCAGTATCGACCGGAACCGGTCGCCGGCGTCATTATCGGCCTCGATAGCCGCCTCGATGGGCTCAGAGAGCCAGCCGTCGTCGACGAAGTGGTCGTAGACCGGCAACCGCTCGCTCAGTGGCACCTCGGCGGTCTCGGCGACGGCTGTCAGTTCCTGCAGCGCGGGCCACTCGTACTCGGGGTTGATGTGGTCGACTGTGACCGGGGAGACGCCGCCCAGGTCGTCGATGCCACAGTCGGTCAGGTCGCGGGCGGGCGCGAGGTTCGGAGGGACCTGGACGGACACTTCTTCGGGGAGGGCCGCGCGGGCCATTGCTGTCACCCGGCGCATTGTCGCTAGGTCGGGGGAACCGCCCTGCCAGCGCTCGTTCTCGACGACGGGCTGGATGATGACCTCCTGAATATGGCCGTAGCGTTCGTGCATCTCGCGGATGGCGAGCAAGCTCTCGGCGCGGTGTCGCCAGTCCTCGCCGATGCCGACGAGGATACCCGTCGTGAACGGGACACCGAGTTCGCCGGCCACCCGGAGGGTGTTGAGTCGCTGGCCGGGACTTTTCGCTCGCGGGCCGCCGTGGGCCTGCACCTCGGTGGTCGTCTCCAGCATCACGCCCATCGAGGCGTTCAGGTCGGCGACGTGGGCCATCTGCTCGCGTGTCTGGTCGCCAGGGTTGGCGTGCGGGAGCAACCCCTCCTCCAGCGCGATTTCGCAGGCTTCCCGGAGGTACTCGTGGATGGAGTCGTGGCCCCACTCGGCGAGCTGGTCGTGGACCGCGGTGTAGCGGTCGTCCGGGCCGTCGCCGAAGGTAAACAGCGCCTCGGTACAGCCGGCATCGGCCCCGCGGCGGCAGGTCTCCCGGATCTCTTCGCGGTCCATCAGCTCCGCCTGCCCCGGCGGGTCGTAGTACGTGCAGTAGGTGCAGGTGTAGCGGCAGGCAGTCGTCAGGGGTAAGAACACGTTCCGGCAGTAGGACAGCGCCGACGCGGCCGCGACGTCCTCGGGCATCACCGACAGCAGTCGCTCGATGTCGGCGTCCGGGATCTCGATACCGACGTCATACGTGTCCGTGCCGGGTATCACGTCCCGGGGTGTGCACCCCACGAACAAAAACCTTCACTCGCGGCTCACGGTGACACGGCCGTCTGTGAGCGACAGACTGAAATCGGCGTCAGTGAGCCAGTCCGCGGCCGCGCCGTCGCTGTGTAACAGTACCTCAGCGAGGTCGCCCGGTTCGTCGATGTCGGTCGCAAGCCGCCGTGAGTCAACTTCGGTCACGCTGGCTCCCACGTCCCGGGCAATCCGCCGGTGGTCACGTATCGACGCGCCGTGGTAGTCCACCCTGAACTCGGGGTGGCGACAGACGAAGGCGTTCGTCCCGCCACCTAGACCTGGAGCCAGCACGATGTCGGCGTCGGGGGCGAGCAGTCGCTCGATGCTTTTCGGCGTTACGAGCGGCAGATCTGCCATCACGACGGCGAGTTCTCCCCTGTCATCGGCCACTGTCGACGCGAGCAGGTCGTTGACGAGCGGGTCGAGCCTGCGGTCGTCGACAGTGACCGGCACGGCACAGTCGAGTGGTGCTGTCGAGATGACTTCGGGTTCGTGGCCTGCCGCTGTCACCGCGTCGACGACGTCTGCAAGCATCGCTTCGGTAAAATCACGGCGCTCGTCGGGAGAAAGAACGGATGCAAGTCGCGTTTTGGGGTCAGACCCCGAGACGGGGACGGCGAGACGCATTACAGCTTGGAGTACTCGTCCTCACTCATCTGGGTGTACGCGTAGTAGCCGCCACCGACCAGCAACAGGAGGACGATAAGTCCGCCGCCGACCAACAGGAGCGTTTGCTGAGTCTGGGCGCTCTGCTGGGCCTGCTGTGCCTTATTCTCGGCCTGTCCGGCGAGATCCTGGGCGTTCTGGAAGTTCCCGTTCTCGTATGAGGAGATGGCGCTACTGACTAGCTCCTCGGCGTTTTCGTTCCCACCGGCTTCGTCGATTGCGGCCTGCGCGTCGTCGATTGCCTGTCTCGCTGACTGGCTCTCTTCAGTGTAGTGGCGGGCAGTGTCGTTCCGGAACTCGTCCTCGTTGCTCCCACTGATACGACTGAGCGAGGCGACCTGATAGTTCTGTGCCGGGTCGTACGTGTAGTTCGAGATGGCCGGCGTCGTGCCGACGAGTTCGACTTGAACCTGGTCTCCGTTATTGTCGATCTCTAGGTCCTGCTCGAAGGACTGGTCACCGTAGGTTTCCTGGCTCACCTGGCTACCCGCACGCAACACAGTGACCGTCCAGCTAACGTTCTGGAGTTCGGTCGAACCGGCGAGCGTCCACTCGTTCGGTGCGTCGGTGAACGGGTCGTCAATCGTGTACGTCACCGACACCTCTTCCTCGACGGCCGTCTCGCTCGGGACTCCCTCGGCAGAGACAGAGAACGCACTCGCTGTGCCGGCGGTCGCGAGCAGCGCGACAACACAGAGGAGTGCGGCGGTCTTGTTAGAACAGCGGATCAAGTTCATCTTCGTCGTCTTCGACTAAGTCCTCTAAGTTATCTTCGCTTTGGTTACGGATATCGTCGATGTTGTCCTGTGCCTCGATGGCGACCTGCTGGAGTTCCTTGATGCGGGGAACGTTGTGAACGCCGGCCAACAGGATGGACGCGGCCACTTTCGGGGCGTTGGTCGGATAGTCGCCACCGCGGACCTCCATCGAACCGGTCTGCTCCTCGAGCCACTTCCGGCCGCGCTCTATTCCCTTCCGGTTCAGGTGCTCCGGCGGCCCTGCCATCACGAGCAGGGCACGCTCTGCACCCTCGATCTCACAGGGAAGCGTCAGCCGGCCGAGCGCGGCTTTCCGGACGAGCGAGGTGATCCGGTTCGTCGTGTTCGCCGTATCCATTCCATCGTCTGACGAGTCGTCGCCCTTGAACCGTGAGAGCAGGCCGCCGCCGCCAGAGGATACCTCGACGTCCTCGGAGGCGTACCCGACGGTGGACACGCCGCCGCCGTCGAGCGTGTTGATGATCTCGGAGGAGTCGACGACGCTCTCGGCGACGTTGTCGCCGGCTTCGATCTCGCCGGCCCCGAACAGCACGCCGAAGCGCCGGACGATCTCCTCGTTGATGTGGTCGTAGCCACCCTCGACGGACTCGCCGGTCTGTCGCCAGGCGTCGTTATCGAACACCATCAGGTTGTCCACCTCGCGCACGAACGTCTGGAACGAGCGAGCGGCGTTGAGGGTGTAGATGCCACCCTCGTCGCTGCCCGGCAGGACGCCCAGCCCGTATACCGGTTCGGTGTAGATGCGTTTGAGGTGTTTCGCGACGACCGGCGATCCGCCCGACCCCGTCCCGCCGCCGAGCCCGGCGACGATGAGGAAGGCGTCGACTTCGTGGACAGGGATATTGTCAATTGCACCCTGCACCTCGTCGATATCCTCTTCGGCGATTTCCGCGCCGAGTTCGTTGTCCGCGCCCACCCCGTGGCCCTTGACGCGGGCCTGGCCAATGAGCACTCGATTCTCTTCCGGAATGTGTTCTAGCCCAAGCAGGTCTGCTTTCGCTGTATTGACCGCAACAGCCGAGCGGACGATTCCCGAGCCGGTTTCCTTGTCGTACTCGAGGAATTTGTCCACAATTTTGCCACCGGCCTGCCCGAAGCCGATCATCGCCAGTTTCATTATATAGTTCTCCGCTTAAAGGGTCAAAGAGCGATAGCGAGTATAAGTGTTTTGCCCGGCTCTCAACCTTGAAAGCCTGGCTTGAAAACAAATCCTAGCTTACACAAACCCCTATAGGTGGTGACTACTGCCAGTCCTTATCGGTGGAGGTATCCGCTGAGCGTCGTTAAAGAGTCACTACTGGCGCCGAACGCGTCGATTTCGTTCGTCGCCGGAGTGTTATCGAATTTGAGCGAGCGGTACTGGTCGGCACCCATCGGGAACCCGACGCTCCCCAAGACAGAGAGACCGACCTTCGCGAGCGGCATCGGAAGGGGGACGATGCTTACCGACGACGCCTCGGCATCATACACCTGGCTTGTCACCTCTCTGAGCGACAGCACTTCCGGCCCGCCGATTTCGTACGCCTCGCCGACGTGCTCGTCGGACTCGATACTGTCGACGAGCATCGGCACGAGGTCACCGACCCAGATAGGCTGGAACTTCGTCTGTCTGCCGCCGCCGGGGAGCGGATACAGCGGGACGCCCGGCGCGAACATCCCCTTGAGGCGCTTCGTGAAGGAGACGAACTCCCCACCCTCGCCGAAGACAACCGACGGCCGGAAGATAGTCCAGTCCAGCGTGGACTCCGTAACGACCTGCTCGGCCCGGCCCTTCGACCGGATGTAATGCGTGTCGCCATTGGGGTCTGCACCCAGTGCGCTCAGCTGGACGAACCGTTCGACGTCGTGCTCCTCTGCGGCCTGCACGCTGTTTTCTGTCCCGCCGAGATGGATGCGTTCGTGCATCTTGTCCCCGCCATCCGGCTTGAACAGGGGCGACAGTGCGACCAGGAAATACACCGCGTCCTGATCTTCGAACGCGCTCTCGATGCTGTCGTACTCCGTGACATCCCCGGCGACGGTTTCGACGCCGTCTGGTAGCGTCGCGTCCTCCGGTGACCGGGACAGCGCAGTGACGGTGTGTCCTCGCTCATCGAGTTCGCGGCACAGGTGTTGTCCGATGAAGCCAGTCCCGCCGACGACAAGTACATCCATAGGCTCCAGTACGGTCGGTAGAACCGTAAAGGTGGGCGTATTTGTTCGTCTTGTCGGCCCGCAGTCCGGTCACTTGTGTCAGCTTACGGATGCACTGTCCAGGTCGGGGCGCTTACGTCCCCCCACACGGATTGTGAGGTATGCTCGTCACGCTCGAAGGATTGGACGGGAGCGGCAAGACGACCGTGTGGGAACGGCTCCGAAGCGACGACACGGTCCCAGATGACGCCGTCTTCACGCGCGAACCGACCGACACCTGGTACGGAGACGCCGTCCAGCGCTCCATCGACGACGACGACGCGGACTCGCTGGCCGAACTGTTCCTCTACACGGCCGACCACGCCGCGCATCTCTCGAACACGGTCCGACCGGCGCTCAACGAGGACCGGCTTGTCGTCTCCGACCGCTACAGCGACTCGCGGTACGCCTATCAGGGTGCGACACTCGAAGCTAGTGAGACGTTCGACGATCCGCTGTCGTACGTCCGAGAAGTCCATGCCCCCTGGACCCGCCCGCCGGACCGGACCGTGTATCTCGACCTCGATCCCGAAACCGCCGCACGGCGAAGCGGCGCAACGAACAAGTTCGAGACCGCTGACTATCTTTCAACGGTTCGGGACAACTACGAGCGACTCATTGACGCCGACACGGAGCGGTTCGTACGCGTCGACGCGACCGCCGATCCGGACACCGTGTACGAACGCGTCCGAGCGGCGATTCTCGATTAATCCATCGACGCCGGCAGTTCGACCTCGTCGGGGGCAGGCATCCAGAAGTAATCGAACGTAATCCCGGTAGCGAGCGGAATAACGACAGTCACGAGGAGGACAGCCGCCTGACTCCCGAGGTTCGGACCGAGACTGAACACGCCACTCAACACCAGCAGGATGACGACCATGACTACCGGACAGAGGAGCAGTGAGTAAACGAGGCTTCCCCACCGCGTGTGCAAACGGACGCGGAAAAAGCGCGTCATGAGCGCCGTCACAGCACTGTTGACCAGCACGATGACGAGCAGGCCGATAATACCGGCGACACTGACCATGTTCGACGTAGGGCGGCAAGTCCCTTTGCCGTGTCGGAACAACGCGGGGCGCTCACTCCAAACAGATGTACGTGCGCGTGTCAGCGACGCCGTTGAGGTCGCGGACGTGACCTGAGACCGACTGCATGATATCGTACACCTCCGTACCCGTTGCTTCCCCGATGATGTCGTACTGCCCGGCGACGATATGTGCTTCGGTGATGCCCTCGGCGTCGCGAACCGCCGCAAGAAGTTCTTCTGATTTGCCGGCAGCGGTCTTGATCATAATGAACGCGCTAACCATATTGTGGTGTGTCGTATCATAGCACGAAAAAGCTTCCGTCAGGGAGAAACAACCCCTTTGTTGTTTGGTGATGTGGTCAAGGCGTCCGGTGATTCTACCGGGTGGGTACTTTTATTCACCCCCGCCCCATAGGAGCGTGTATGCGATTCGTTATCGTGGGTGCAGGCCGTGTCGGACTGCGGACGGCTCGCGTCCTGCAAGAGAGTGGCCACGAAGTTGTCCTCATCGAGCGCGATGAGAACGCAGTCGAGCGCGCGCGAACGGCTGGTTTCGAGGTAATCGCGGGTGACGGCGCTATTGAGGAGACGCTCGGCAACGCCGACCTCGAAGCCGCCGACGCACTCGGCGCGCTCACCGGCGACCTGAACGACAACTTCGTCGCCTGCATGATCGCCAAGGAACACGGCTGTCGAACCGTTATGCGTATCGACGAGGACTACCGTGAGGAGATTTACCGACGCTATGCTTCCGATGTCGACGAGGTCATCTACCCCGAACGGCTGGGCGCTATCGCCGCGAAGAACGCGCTGCTGGGCGGGAATATCCGCGCAGTCGCTGACATCGCACAGAACCTCCAGCTCGTGGAGTTTACTATCCAGCGGCAGTCGCCGATGGAAGGGTACACGCTGTCGGAACTGGAGCTTCCGTCGGATTCCCGGCTGATGGCGCACGGGAAAGGTGAGGACCCGCTCGCTATTCCCGACCCGGACGAAACGCTAGAGGCCGGTGACCGAGTCGTGATACTGGCCGACTTTGGGACGCTCTCTGATGTCCGTAGTATCGTTGTCGGTGAATCAGAACGCGCGACTGCGCTTGGAGGTGCCTGAATATGGTCATTGCCTACGTGATGGTCAAAGCCCACACCGGTGACGCGGACCGTCTCAAAAGTGATATCGAAGCCGTCGACGGCGTCGTCGAGGCCCACATCGTCGCCGGCGACGTCGACTTTATCGCAAAAGTAAACGTGGAGACGCCCGCCGAAGTCAAGGATGTCGCAGCGACACATATTCAGGAAATCCAGGGCGTCGAAACGACACAGACCTATATCGCGATGGATTGAGACGGAGCGCTCTCTCTGTTTCCGTGCCTGGAACCGTACAGCTACAGCGGCGTCCCGCCACGAGAGCCCTCGCTCCCGCCGGTACTCGCAGAGTTGAGTAAGTCAGCCACGACGCCGACGTAGTCGTAGCCGGGAATGACGCCCTCCACGTACGTCCCCTCGACGTACTCGACGAAGGTCTTGGCGACGTCCGCGGCCTGCCGTTCGCCACCCATCGTGTACTCGAACGTGACTACGACCTGCTCGCCGTCCTCAACGACGCTGTAATCGTCCAGTTCGACGGCAGTTCGGGTCGCTTTCGGCGCGTCTTCCAGCCGTCGTTCCAGCGTTTCGAGCCAGCCGTCGACGACGGCATCACCGACTTCGTCGCTTGTCGCGGCCTGTAGCGACGGCGCTCTGACCGTCACCTCGTAGTTCGTCCGCCACTCCTCGCCCTCGGTCGCAGTCACGCGGCCGTCGAAGTTCGTCGTCTCGACGGCATAACTGTCCCCGGCCGGAACGAGTGCATCGTGTCGGTCGAACGCCTCGGCAACGTCGTCTGGCACATCAGTCATTACGTCGGTATAGGCCACAGACGTGCAAAAACGCGTCGTGTCCGGTCCGTCTCCGTTCGAATTGCTAGCCACTCGACGCTACTGTCTGAGCGTCACACCCGAATCTGTGACCGACGCATCTGGGCCACATCTGAGCCAAGTCCGGCTGTAAAGTGTGACACAGATTAGCGGTCAGGACTGTCTCTTGTGGGCTACTGTGGCGAACATCCCAGGCACCGGCGTCCGGTGAGCGGCGATTCACACCACGCTGGCATCGCCTCTCGTGTCCACTCGTCGCGAATGCGAGCGCTTGCATCGAGTTCGAATCCCACTACGACATTCGCTGCTCACGGATTGTTCGCAACAGAATGCGAGGGATGGGATTCGAACCCACGGACCCCTACGGGAGCGGGTCTTAAGCCCACCGCCTTTGGCCAAGCTCGGCTACCCTCGCGCAGATTGAACTCTGCGGGGGCTAGTGAATGGTCCTTTCGGTCTTGGACTGCGAGGTGGGCACCGCCTCCCATCACAGTTACGTCGGGGAGACCCGACAGCGACCGTGTCACACCGATTCGACTGTCACCCCCTCTGACATCGGTCCCTACTCTTCGACCGGGAGTCTATCGGTCGGAAGGAACTTCGTCCGGTCCGCGTGGTCGAACGTCGCGACCGGTGTCCCGTCCAGCTTTCTGAGCATCGTCTGGAACGTCGCGCCGTCGTTCGCAGCGCGAACCGCGTTCCCGGCATCTCGGAGTTCGTACGCGCCAGCGATGAACAGCGACGCGGCGTCCGGATCGAAGTACTCGACGGCCAGAAACACCTGTTCTCCGACCGTCCGCCGGTACACGTCGTACGCTTCGAGGGGGTTCGATTCGACCAGGCGCGTCACTTCCTCGGCCTTGTTGCCCGGAATGACGAACACGAGTTCGAGTCCGTCACCGTCGTCGACTGTCTGCAGGCCCGCGTCCCCGGCCGGGACGACGACGGCCTCGCGGCCGTTAGAACGCCGCTGATCCGCCAGTGCCTGTGTCTCTTCTAACGTCTGTTTCCACGATGCCTTGCGGTCGTCCGAACCGGCGGCAAGCCGTTCGAGGTCGTCCGTCCCCTCGCCACCTGTCTTTACCATATCCTGTTGTTACGCCCGCGGGAGGTAAATGGTGGTGTCACTGGACGCCGAAGACGACCTCCATGCTCAGGGAGAGCCCGAGGACGAACAGACTCGCAACGAAGAGCTTCACCGGCGGCGAGAGTCGATCTTTGGGCGGGGCGAGCGTATCGAGCGGCGGGGCGACACGGGCCAGCGCTGACTCGAACGGCGTCCGCTCGCGCGCTGACACGCCGAACGACACGTCGGACCCGTCTGGCTCGTCGGAATCGAGAGAGGGCGCACGCCACAGTGTGATCGAGGCGTAGCCAAACAGCGCGAAGCCGATAAAAAACAGCACGAACTTCACCGTCACCCAGCCACCGCCACGGAGCGGCGAGAGCACGCCGCCGATAAGCGTCGCTGTGAGCGTTACACCGAGGGCGTACCACAGCAGATCGAGTACCTTTCCCGCCAGGTTATCCATCGTGCGTGTCGTAGCCACGTTGGCGGAGTTCGTCGCCAGGGGAGACGTGCTCCTGTGCATGCCGGTGACAGAAGCTCATCTGCCTGTCGTCAACATCGTAGTACTGCGGCGTTTCGGTGTCACACTGACCGCCGAACACTTCTCTGAGGTACGCCCGTGCGGCGTCGGGGTCGCCATCACTGAGATACGTCGCCGCCTGCTCGACGTGCTCCTGTACGTCTGGCGGAAGGGTCACGTCGTCGAACTCCTCTTCGACGATCTCCTCGCTGTCGGCCAGCGCGGTGTCGAACCCGAGCCGTTCCTTGAGCCGCTCACCGATCGACTGCTCCGCGCGGGACCGCTCGCGAATGACGTCACGGAACTCTCGGATCCGGTCCCACACCGCATCGCTAGCGTCTATGTCCTCTGGCCGAATCCGAACGGGACACCGCGTTGCGAAGGGACACCCTTCCGGTGGGTCCCGTGGACTCGGTGGTGATCCCGGCAGGGTAATCCGGTCCACCTGAACCGTGGGGTCCGGTTCCGGAATCGCCGACAGCAATGCGCGCGTGTAGGGGTTTTCCGGGCTCTGGAACAACTGCTCCGTCGGCCCGACCTCCATGAGGTTCCCGAGATACATCACCCCGACGCGGTCACAGATGTGCCGGACCACGCTCAGGTCGTGCGCGATGAAGAGGTACGTGAGACCGAACTCCTCCTGAAGTTCCTCTAGCAGATTGAGTATCTGGGCCTGAACGGACACGTCGAGTGCCGAAACGGGCTCGTCGAGGACGACGAACTCCGGTTCGAGTGCGAGTGCGCGAGCAATGCCGATTCGCTGTCGCTGCCCGCCGGAGAACTGGTGGGGATACCGGTAGTAGTGCTCCGGCATGAGCCCGACCTGGTCGAGCAGTGTCCGCACCTTCTCCCGACGCTCGCGGGCCGTGCCCTGTTCGTGAACGTCCAGCGGTTCGCGGATGATCTCGCCGACAGTCATCCGGTCGTTGAGGCTCGACTCGGGGTCCTGAAACACCATTTGGGCGTTGCGGCGCCACTGCTTGAGGTCGCCGCCGCTGAGTTCGGTTATATCCGTTCCATCGAAGGAGACCGCCCCGGACGTGGCCGTCTCCAGTTGGATGAGCGTCCGACCGAGAGTCGTCTTGCCACAGCCGGATTCACCGACCAGCCCGAACGTCTCGCCGCGTGCAATCTCGAAGTTCACGCCGTCGACGGCTTTTACGGGATCGCTTCCAAGCAGCCCGCCGTCTTCGTAGTACGTCTTCAGATCCTGCACATCGACCAACGTCTCGCCGGTCTGGTGGGACACAGTGTCGACGACTGATTCACTCATCTGAGCCACCCCCCTCACTGTGTCCGCCGGTGTCACCGGCACTGTGGCCGTGGCCGCCATCGGCCCGTGCGTCGCTGTCTTCGGGACCAGTATCCTCACTAGCTTTTCGGCGCTCAGCCGGCCAGTCGTCCGCCGACAGTGCTTCGTCTGCTTCGACGCCTGTCTGGTCCGCGTTCTCTTCGTGCTGTGTCACAGTGTCGTCGGTAGGCATATCTTCGGGGTACAGGAGACACGCGGCAGTGTGGTCTGCTGATTCGCCGACCTCGACGTGGGCGGGATGGACCCGCTCACATTCGTCGAAGCCCTTCGGGCACCGGCTGACGAACCGGCAGTACGACGCCGATTCGTGCGGCGTCGGCACGTCTCCTTCGATAGTGGGCAGCCGATCCGTACTGGGGTTCCGGCCAGGAATGCTCTGCAGGAGTCCCTGCGTGTATGGGTGGTGTGGGTTCGCGAACAGTTCCTCGACAGGTGCTTGCTCGACGACCTCGCCGGCGTACATCACGGCGACGCGGTCAGCAACTTCCGCGATGACGCCCATGTCGTGCGTAATGAACATGATGCCGATATCACGCTCCGTCTGAATTTCCTGCAACAGGTCCAGAATCTGGGCCTGAATAGTGACATCGAGCGCTGTCGTCGGCTCATCACAGATGAGCAGATCTGGGTCACAGGCCAGTGCCATCGCGATGACGGCTCGCTGACGCATCCCGCCGGAGAACTCGTGTGGGAACTCATCGACACGCCGTGCCGCGTCGGGGATGCCGACTGCACGCAGCAGTTCGATGGCCTCCGACTTGGCCTCAGCGCCCTCCATATCTCGGTGGAGCTCCAGCGCCTCGATGATCTGGTTCCCGACAGTGTACACGGGGTTGAGTGAGCTCAGCGGGTCCTGAAACACCATCGCGATGTCCCCGCCACGAACTGACCGGTATTGCTTCTCCGAAAGCGTCGTCAGCTCTCGCCCGTCTAACCGTATGGACGACTCTTCGCGGATTTCGCCTGGACTGTCGACCAGTCCCATTATCGAGCGTGCGGTGACGCTCTTGCCTGAACCGGATTCGCCGACGATACCGAGCGTCTCGCCACGGGCGATTTCGAAGGAAACCCCGTCGACAGCGCGGATCTCCTCTTTATCACTGTGGAACACGGTCCGGAGGTTATCAACGGCCAGCAGCGGCTCGCCGTCTTCGGTGTGGCTCATCCGCCACCACCTCCGGCGGCCGCGCCAGCTGCACCGCCTTCAGCACCCTCGCTCTGTGGGTCAATAGCGTCACGGATTCCGTCGCTCAACGCGTTGAATCCGGTGACAACCAGCGTAATCAGGAGCCCCGGAATGAGCGAGATGTGCCAGGACTGACTGGCGACGTACTGCTGCCCGATGTTGATCGCCCGCCCCCACTCAGGAGTCGGGGCGTTAATCCCGAGTCCGATGAACGAGAGGGCAGAGACGGAAATAATGACGCCACCGAGCGTCAGGGAGGCGTAAACCAGGAGATAGCCGAGGATATACGGAGCCATATGTTTCCGCATAATCACAGTGGGTCGCTGGCCGTAACTCTTTGCCGCGTCGACCCACTCCTGTTCGCCGACCTGTAACGCAGGGCCACGTACCGCTCGCCACAGCCCTGGCCAGCGTATCAGCGCAAACAGGAGGATGAACAGCATCGCTCCGTTGTACAGCTCCGCTATCCAGTGGTTCTTGAACACCACTGTCGCAAGAATCACCAGCAGTAATGCTGGCATTGCCTGCACGGAGTCACTGGTCAGTACCACGATGAGATCGGCCACCCCCTTGTAGTAGGCGGTAACTAATGCCAGCGTCGTCGCGATAAAGCCTGCAATCGCCATCGACCCGAGGCCGATGAACAGTGACACCCGTGCGCCAAAGGCGAGGAAGGTGAACAGATCCTTACCGCTGACGAGCGTTCCGACAGGGTGGAACCGCCCGAAGTCGTCGTAACTCCAGACGCCGACATTGCTGTCCCCGCTACCACGGGAAGCGGAACCGAGGTTCGCTTCGCCAATAGTAATCGTTTCGACCGTCTCCGTGTCTTCGTTGTAGTACTGCATATCGTAGGAGTACGGTCCTTCAATATTCTCTTCGGCCGTCGTTGGGCCGACAACGGGTGCGAACGCGGCCATCGTAACGAAGAAGACGACGACAGCGAGTCCGAACAGACCCCAGTAGTGGGTTCGGAGTCGGTCGATGACGTCGTCAGTCGGTGTCCAGTCAGCAGCGCGGTAGTGCCGACGGAAGAGCACGTAGCCGTACCACAGCCAGCCCAGCAAGACTGCAACATAGACATATACCAACAGGAAGCGAATGAGCCATGCGTACTTCGGCTCAAGGCCGAGGAACGTGCCTTGCCAAGCGCTCCCGTCGTAGTACCCACGGTTGGGTATCAGTTCTCGGCTCAGCAGATGTGGTAGTTCGCTGAAGAAGGCTGATGCACTGGCGAACGCCTCGGCGCCGGGCGATCCAGGGAGCAGCGCGAGTCCGTAGCCTATCGCACCGAGCAGCCCATCGAGGTACGTTGGTCCCTCAAGCAGTAACAGGACACAGAGCACAGCACCCCACAGCAGTGCCGGCCCGGGATGCGCCTTGAGCCGGTCCCGCAACGGCTGATCGATGTCTTCGGTGGGTTCTGTCTCCATCATGCGTCGTACCCCACGCGTGGATCGATAATTGTGTACGCGAAGTCCTGTACGATATTCAGCCCGACGATAAGGAGGATGAACAGATACATCAGTGTTCCAACAAGCGGCAGATCACCCTGTTTTGCCGCCTTGACGAACAGCAGGCCGATGCCATTAATCGAGAAGACAGTCTCGACAAGCACTGACCCGCCGATCAGGATGAACGCCTCCGCAGTGATTACCGGCACGAGCGGAATCAGCGCGTTCCGGAAGATATGTTTCCAGACCAGCGCCCGCGGTGAGACGCCTTTGGCCTTTGCCGTCTCAACGTACTTCGAGTTGATAGTTTCGAGCACGGCAGTTCGGCCGATACGCATCTCTGTACCCATCGATGCGGACCCGAGTACTAGCGCGGGCGGCAGTATCTGTTTTGTCGCTTTTGCGAGGTTGGTCCATGCCTGTCCCGGGTCCGTTATGAGTCTTGTAGGACTCCTCAGCACGGCGAGGTTCGGCGAGGTCACGACGTTAGTCTCGACGATAAAGCTGGTCCAGCTGAACCCGAACAGCTGTTCCGACTGCGAAAGCACCGTCACCAGAATGACCGCGAGCCAGAAGTTCGGCATCGCTCGCCAGACAATCCCGCCGAAGGAGGCGAAGTAGTCCGAGAACGTATTGGGATTCAGGCCGGCGTAGAAGCCGAGCGGAATGCCGATTCCGATGGCGATCACGACCGCCCAGAATCCGAGCCAGATCGTCCGCGGTGCGTAGCTAACAATAAGGTCGACGGCCGGCGTGCCGGAGTTGATCACCCACGACTGGCCCAGATCGAACAGGAACAGATTACCCATGAAATCGAAGTATTGTTCCCAGAGCGGCTCGTTCAATCCCAACCGTTGCTCGATCTGTCGAATCGCGCGTGCGTCACCTTGCGGGCCGAGGATCGCCGCTGCAGGACTGAGCGGCCCCAGCCGGATAATTGCGAACGTTACTGTCGTCCCAAATATAATAACAGGGATTGACAGTACCAAGCGCTTGAGCATATACGTAGCGCGGCTCATGGCTTAGCTTGTCTCCGTTGTACGGGTACTTGTGAGTTCATAATCTCTGAGGGCTGCGAAGTTGTTCCCGTCACCAACTGCGACGGGGACGATTACGCCAGCAGGGACGCGATTACTCTCTGTCTCCGAGCGACACAGTGTCCATCTTCTGTCGGCTTGGCCCCATCCCGGCTGGCGGCGTAAAGTCGACATGGTCGTACCAGAACAACTCCCGCAGCTCGTGATACACCGGCAGCATTGCGACGTCTTCCCAGTTGGCATTCTCAAGCTGGATGTACGCGTCGTTCCGGGCGGCCTGGTCCTCTTCTGTCGGTGCTGGGTTCTCGCCGATTGACTGATACGCCTCCTCAGCCTGCTGTGCAGCGTCGCCGTTCTCCGGCTGCCAGTTGACGTAGGAAATCGGGAAATCGAGGCTCGTATCGGTCTGTGGCGGGTTCAGCAGCTGGAGGAAGTTGTCCGGGGCGGGCCAGTCGGCGATCCAGCCAAGCGAGTACATCTCTAGTTCGCCGTTGCGACCACGTTCGAGGAGCGTGTTGAACGGCGCTCGATTGACTTCGAGGTCGATGAAGACACTCTCAAGCTGGTCCCGAAGGATGCTTGCGGTTTCGCTCCAGACACCGGACTCGTAGATTGTCAGCTCCATGGCGAAACGCTCGTTTTCGCCGTAGCCAGCCTCTTCCATCACTGAGCGGGCCTCTCCGAGCTGGCTGTCGTCGTAGCCGTACGGGTACTCGTTTTCGGCGCGGTCGTTGTAGTTCTGGGGGCCGCCGGGGAAGATGGATTTCGGCGTGAAGTTGTAGGCAGGCTCGCCGCGCTGTTTGAAGACCTGCTCGACAACGGTGTGCTGGTTCATCGCGTACGCGACCGCCTGGCGGACCGGCTTGGGCACGCTGGCCATATTAAAGCCGAGATAGAACACCCCGATGCTCGACACAGCGGAGTAATTGGCCGTGGCGCCGTTACGCAACTCGCCGTAGGTCCCGTTCTGACGTCCCTGGTCGTCTTCCTCCTCGACAGATACCTTCCCGGGGTCGTACTGCGCTGTGGGGAGCTCGAAGATATCGGCATTGCGGTTCATCGCGTAGTTGTAATTGGCTGAATCGCTCTCGATGACCGCAAAGTGGACGCCGTCGACGTTTGGGCTCTCGCCGTAATAGTCGTCGTACGCGCTGACCCTGGCCTCAGTGCCGGAGTCCCATGTATCGAACTCGAAGGGCCCGTTGCCGACCGGGCTCGAACTGGAGAACTCGGCCTGTGTGACCTCGCCCTCGTACCCTTCGATGTCGCCGATCATGCCCTCAGGAACCGGTGCGAAGGAGGAATACGCAAGCATCTCCAGCGTGGAGGCAAACGGTGACTCCAACTGGATTTCGAGCGTCGTTTCGTCGACAGCTTCGACGCCAAGCGTCCCCGGCTTGTACACTTCCTGCTCCTCGCCGTCGACCGTCTCGGTCGTCGTTTCGTGTGTCACGCCCAGCGAGTCCAGAACGAAATAGGCACGACTGGAGTTGTCAGATGCCGTCAGCCGCTCGAACGCGTAGACAAAGTCGCTGGCGGTTACGGTGTCCCCGTTGTGGAAGGTCGCATCCTTCAACTGGAACGTGTAGGTTGTGAAGTCCTCAGATACTTCGTAGTCCGCAGCCATAAGCCCCTCTACAGCGGGCTGCGCGTCGGGATAGTTCATCAGCGGATCGAACATCTGCTGGATGACGATCCCCGACGAGGTGTCTGTCGCCTCGATCGGGTCCATCGTCGTCATCGTGCCCGTGTTGACCCGCCAGAGGTCCCCCTCTTGTTTCAGGTCGGTCCCGACATCGCCCCCACTGCCGTCTGTCGAGTCCATACCGCCGCCAGTCCCCTCCTCTGTTCCCTCAGTCTCGTCGCTATCACTGGAACATCCTGCCAGCGCTGCGGCCGCCGCAGCACTGCCCGTTGCTTTCAGAAACGATCGCCGTTCCATGCTACTTGAACGTGGCATATTGATACCCAAATTGCCCCCTACAAATAGAAGTTATGTCATACAGTAGCTTGAAATATTAAACTGCTCGCATGAAGAAATTCAGTTTATTATCTATAGTAATCTTACATGATATATCCTGTAGTGGTTGTTTCCTGCATACAGATATTCTACCCAGCAGAACTGAATTACTGGTATCATTGACCGCGCGCACCGGTCTCTACGTGGATTGATAGGTGGGAGTAACAGCTGCCGCTGTCGGAAACTGCGCTACCAGTCGACGGAGAGTGACCCGTCGCCGTTCGGGTCCGGGGCGATTTCTTCGTTCGTTCGCCGATCGATGACGTGGATGATGCCCCTGTCTTTCTTCGCCGGGCAGGCCTCTGCGGCCGCGATATTGTGATCGAGGTCTGATTCGTCGATGAAGTACGCCTCGGGCTTGGCGATGCCGGTGTCCAGGTCGAGCGTCCAGTTGCGCGACTTCTCGGCGCACTTGCCCGCGCCGAAGCACTTGTTGGCCTCGAAGATGATCTTGTACGGTTTCTCTTCGATTGGGGGACCGTCCTGTTCGCCGAATTCGCTCGGGTCGACGTGGTCGTCCGCGTCTGCCATTACACTCTGTTCGGGGCGGACCGCCTTTCGATTGTCGGTCTCGCTGCCGTTCCTTCACGACGTTTCGACTGCCGGCACGACCTCGACAGCGTCTCCGACGGCAAGGTCCGAACCGCGGTCGGCCTTGGGAACGCGGGCAATGAGCATCAGGGTGTAGAAGTGATCGAAGGCGTCCCGGTCGGCCCACTCCGGAAACGTCTCTTGCCGGCGTTCGATGAACTGTTCCCGGAACCCCGGGGTTTCCTCGCCGGTATCGGGGTCCCGCTGGGGGACCACACAGCGACCACAGGGTGTCACTCCTTCAAAGCGAACGCCGCCGGCCTGGAATGCGGGAGCCTCCGCGCCGACGAAGCGGTCCTCCCAAAACGCCGGGACGCCGCCGATTTCGACGTTCGCGCGAAGTCGCCGTCGCAGTCCGTCGACGGTCACGTCGTCGAACCACGATGCCACAGTTTCCAGCGTCGCGGTGCTGATGACCGACGGCCCCATCTCCCGCCGGTCGACGTAGCCAAGCGTCTCGTCGCGCTCGACGGTCAGGTCCACATCGAAAAATTCGCTGAGCCAGTCGGCCGCTCGGATGCGCTCACCTGCATCCCGGAGTTCGAACGATGCACTGTCGGCTTCGCTGGTAACCGATAGCGTTCCCGTTTCGGGATCGTAGCCGGTGTCAATGTCGTGGACGCGGTCGGTCCGCTTCCCGTTGACCACGCCGCCGTCGCCGTCGAACATGGCGAACTCGCGGTCGTGCGCCAGCGTCCCGCCCGGGCGGATCGATACTGAGTTGCAGTCCATGCCGTCCAGTGCCTTGACGGGGTAGACGGTGAGTCGCTCGACGTGTGCCACTACCGGGTGCTCGGCCGGAACGACGAAAACGTTGTGTGGTTACCGGTGAACTTCGACCGATTCCAGTAGCATCTCCTCGGTCGGCGCGTCGTTGCGGTCGGTGTCGACGCTGCCGATAGACTCGACAACGTCCATCCCGTCGATGACCTTCCCGAAGACGGCGTGCTTGCCGTCGAGGTGGGGCTGGGCGTCGAGGGTGATGAAGAACTGTGAGCCGTTGGTGTTCGGGCCGCTGTTGGCCATGCTGAGGACGCCCGGGCCGTCGTGGCTGAGCTCGTCGTGGAACTCGTCGTCGAAGGAGTAGCCGGGGCCGCCGCGACCGGTGCCGGTCGGGTCGCCCATCTGGATCATGAAGTTCTCGATGATTCGGTGGATGTCGATATCAGTGTACAGCGGGTCGATGCGCTTCTCGCTGGATTCAGGGTCTTCCCACGCGCCAGTCCCCGGACCGACTTCGGTCCCGTCGTAGTCGTCGGCCCCTTCGGCCAGGCCGACGAAGTTCTCGACGGTCGTCGGCACGCGCTCGTCGTACAGTTCGACTTCGATCTCGCCCTCTGTCGTGTGGAGGGTCGCAGTCAGGTCACTCATATTCAATCGGAGGGAAGCCCGGCAGAAAAGCTTGCCCACTGACCGAGAGTTCAAGTACCGAAACGAGGCCATCGCTGCTATGGTCTGAGTAGCCGTCGTGTGGCGGGTCGCGGGAGTCCGACACGTCGCCACGCGAGCGGGAGTGTCGGCTGTTCGCTGCGCCGGGCTACGGTAGGTGTGACAGCAGTAGCTCTGACACCTGCTCGGGGGCGTCGAACTGGACCCAGTGGCTCGCCGCCGGGAGCCGCTCGACTCGACAGTCCGGGACCCATTCTTCGAGGTCCTGGGTCAGGTCGAGCGAGAGCGCATCGTCCTGAACCCCCCAGATAAGGAGCGTTGACGCTGTCACTGGACGGTTGCCGACGCCGCCCGCTGTGAGCGTCAGCTTTGCGTTCCGCCGGACGAGTGCCCGGTAGTAGTTGACCGCGGCCGTACGTGCACCCGGTTGCCCGAGCGCCCGCTTGTACCGCGTCACGTCGGTATCGGTGAAGGCGTCGGGGCGGGTCGGCCCGTCAGCGAGGATGCGCTCTAACATGGTGAAATCCTTCCAGCGGAGGCTGGCCTCGGGAAGGACCGGGAGCTGAAAGAACAGCACGTACCAGGACCGCAGGCGCTGGTCGGCCGAGCGGCGGAGCTCCCGTTCGAACGCCGACGGGTGGGGTGCATTCAGGACCGCGAGCTGGTCGACGACATCGGGACGGTCGATGGCGGTCTGCCAGGCGATTACGCCGCCCCAGTCGTGCCCAACAACGTGGGCCTGTTCGCGGTCGTGCGCCGAAACGAGGCCCGCGACATCAGCGACCAGTTCGTCGATGTGATACGCGGCGACGCCGTCGGGCTTGTCGGAGTGATTGTACCCCCGGAGGTCGGGTGCAACCACGCGGTAGCCGGCGTCGGCGAGTCGCGGAATCTGGTGTTTCCAGGCGTACCAGAACTCCGGAAAGCCATGCAACAGGACGACGAGGTCGCCGTCTGGCGGCCCGGCGGTCACGGTATGGAGCCTGATACCGTTGGTGTCGACCAGCTCGTGGATTCCGGGTGTTTCCGATGCGGGTACTGTCCACGCAGTGCTGTCACGAGCGCTGGCGTGTTGTCCCATCAGAATGCCTTCGCCCGCTCGGTAAAAATGGGTTCCGCTCCGTGCTTCGTCGCCGGATTAGAAGGCCCGGAGATCGTCGAGTGTCGCCGCTGCGCTGCCGTCGGCAATCGCTTCACGGGCCTGTTCGAGGCCGCCCTGAATACTGTCGGCGTCCTCACGGGCATAGATGCGGAGGGCGGCGTTGAGCGCGACAGCATCGGCAAAGCCGTCTTCGCGCTCGCCGGCCAGCACAGCCTCGGTTATCGCCGCCGACTCTTCGGCCACGTCATCGACCTGCAGGTCCTCGCTCTCGATGTCCATCCCGTACTCGCCGGTGCGGATTTCGAAGTCCGCGATGTCCTCGTCGTCGGACTCCTCGCCGGTGACGGGCCATTCGGCCACGATTGTCTCGCCGGGGCGAACGTCGTCGTAGCCTTCCATTCCCTGGAAGAACAGGGCACGCTCGACGTTGCTGGTTTCGGACTGGGCGAGCGTTCGGACCATCTTCTTTGCGAAGGCCAGGTGGTAGAAGCTGCCGAGATGCACACTGGCGTTGGCGGGGTTCGCAAGCGTCTCGACAGTGTTGACGAACGTCCGGACGCCCATGTTGTCGCGGCGCTCGAACAGGGCGTCGATGCCGGGGTTGAACTCGGGCTGGTAGTAGTAGCCGAAGCCGACCTCGTCGACCATATCGGCACTTTCGCTCGGCTCGATTTCGGTTCGGACGCCCAGTTCGTCCAGCACGTGCTTGTAGGCGTCCTGTTTCTGCGTCGGGACGCGGTCGCCGGAGTGGACGACAACGGGCGTCCCGGCGGCGGCGGCGACGACACCTGCGCCGACGCCGAGAATCGCGGACCGGCCCTTGCCGTCGTAGTTGGCCCCGCAGTCGACTGGGTCGGCGTCCGGCGTGGCTGTCTCGACCGATTCCTCGGACATCACGTCGACGTACGCACCCAGTTCCTCGGGACTGTTGCGTTTCCACCGGTTGGCGAGCCAGAACGCGCCGAGCGTCGTGTGGTCGGGTTCGTCGCCGAGGATGCGTCGGAACGCCTCCCGGGCCTGTGTGCGTGACATATCGTCGGCCGATTTGTGACCGGAGCCGACGACTTCCGTCATGAGTCGTTTGAGCGGCCATTCGCCGTACTCCCGGGTCGCTTGCGCCATGGAAACGTGTTCGGGCCAGAGTTCAAAAGCCCCTGCGTTTCGTTCTCAATTTGTGGGAACTTACCGTCTTCCCGAAAGGGATACACGACTACACTCCTAACCGGATACAATGAGTCTCCAGTCGGGCGAGTGGCGCGAGCAGATCGATGAGGTAGACGCTGCGCTCATCGACGAGTTCCAGAGTGACTTCCCGATTCAGGAACGTCCCTTCGAGGCTGTCGGTGAAGCGCTGGGGGTCTCAGCAGAGACAGCACTCGACCGGGTCAAAACACTTCGTGATGACGGCGTCTTCCGCCGGTTCGGTCCAGTTCTCAATCCACCGGTGATCGGCTCTTCGACGCTGGCTGCTGTCAGTGCCCCCGAGGACCGGTTCGACGAGGTCGCCGAGATAATCAACGGGTACCGGCAGGTGAACCACAACTACGCTCGCGACCACGAGTGGAATATGTGGTTTGTTGTCACTGCAGGCTCCAGACAGCGACGCGACGAGATTCTGGCCGAGATTGAGGAGCGAACTGGCTGTTCGGTACTCGTCTTGCCGATGCTGACCGACTACTACATTGATCTGGAGTTCCCGGTTGTCAACGGCGACCGGTTCGCCCGTGAGAGTCTGGAAACGACCGAGGCCACTGCTACCCGAATAAGCGAAGACGCCGCCGCGGACCTCTCGGAACTGGACCGGCGGTTGTTGCTCGAAATCCAGACTGGCTTCCCACTTGTCGCAACGCCATACCGGGACGTGGCGGACGCTGTCGATGCCGACGTGTCCGAAGTACTCTCGGCTATCAAGCGACTCCAGCGAACCGGCTGTATCAAGCGCATCGGCTGTGTCGTGAATCACATCGTCACCGGGTTCGACAACAACTGTATGGTCGTCTGGGACGTGCCGGACGACGCCCTCGACGAGCGCGGACAGGCAGTCGGCGAACTCCCCTACGTTACGCTCTGCTACCACCGGCCTCGCCGGCCGGAGCAGGACTGGCAGTACAACCTCTTTACGATGATTCATGGGCGCGAAGCGGACATCGTGGACGAGAAGATAGACGAACTCGCGACCGACCACCTCCCGTACGACCACGACCGACTGTACTCGACGGAGACGCTCAAACAGACTGGGGCACGATACGACGATATCGTCGGTCAGTAGGCCTTGGTGAATAAGGCAGCTTGATTTGAGACGGCCGGAATCCTTTTGCAATCCTGTCGTAAATATGCTAGCTAATGACAAAGGGTCGGCGAGCGGCAATCCTCGTTGTCGACGACGAGCCAGCGGTGGCCGATGTGTACGCGGACCAGTTAGGGGATCGGTACACAGTCGAGACGGCATACAGTGGTGAGGCCGCCCTTTCGAAGCTGGATTCAACAGTCGACGTTGTCCTGTTAGACCGGCGGATGCCGGACCTCTCCGGCGACGAGGTGCTGTCGGCTATCCGTGAGCAACGCTACGACACGCGCGTGGCGATGGTGACCGCAGTGGACCCCGATTTCGATATCATCGAGATGCCCTTCGATGATTACGTCCTGAAACCGGTGTCGAAAGAGGACCTCTTTCAGACGATCGAACAGTTGCTTCTGTACGCCGATTACGAGGAACGCCTGCGTGAGTGCTACTCGCTCACGGCGAAATACGCTGCACTGGAATCGTCGAAACCACAGGCTGTCCTCGATGAGAGTGAGGAGTTTACTGCACTGGAGGCTGAACTCGCGGAGGTCCGGGCGGAGCTTGACGAACTCACGGATTCGTTCGACGCCACGGACTTCGAGTTGCTGTTTCGGAACTTTGAGACGGGGGACTCAATGCCGGACAGCACACAGCTTTGACCCGGCTCGGAGCAGATAGTTTCCGCGGTGGCGATGCTCACGGCTACCCGCTCACCCTTTCGAAAACACTAACCGATTCTCTTCCATAGGGAGGGCAATGAGTCAACAACTCCCGGACGTGCAGGCGTCGAGTCCGGACGTAACGGTCGGTCTCAATCGCGTCGGTGTGACGGGCGTCGAGAAACTCGTCAAACTGGGGCGTCGTGACCGCGACCCCATCGTACTCATGGCGGAGTTCGAAGTGTTCGTGGATCTGCCGTCCTGGCGAAAGGGTGCCGATATGTCCCGCAATATGGAGGTTATCGACGAGACGTTGGAAACCGCCGTGTCGGAGGAAGCCTACCGGGTCGAGGACGTCTGTGGCGACGCCGCCGAACTCCTGCTTGAGAAGCACGATTACACGACGAAGGCAGAAGTTCGGATGGAAGCGGAGTACGTCACCCACGAATCCACGCCGGCGTCTGAAATGGCGACACAGTCGACCGCCGATATCATCGCCTCGGCGACAGCAACTGAAGACGGGACGAGCGAGGAAATCGGTGCTCGTGTCACCGGGATGACCGTCTGTCCGTGCTCACAGGGGATGTCGGCTTCCCGCGCCCGCGAGACGCTCCAGCAGCTAAACGTCGAAGAGGATGTCATCGAGGAGTTCCTCGAAACCAACCCACAGGCCGGCCACTCACAGCGGGGCCACGCCACGCTCACCGTCCAGAGCGACGGCGCGCCCGAGGTCGACCTGAACGAACTCATCGAAGTCGCCCGTGATTCGATGAGCGCCCGCATCTACAATCTCGCGAAACGGCCCGACGAGGACCACATGACCTACGAGGCCCACAAGGATGCCAAGTTCGTCGAGGACTGCGTTCGCGCGCTCGCCGAGGGCGTCGTCGAGACGTTCCCGGACCTGTCGGACGATGCCGTCGTGACGATGAAACAATCCAACGACGAGTCCATCCACCAGCACAACGCCCACGCCGAACGCGTGGCGCAGTTGGGCGATCTGCGGCAGGAAGTCAGCGAGGACTGAGCGCAGCGAAGTCCTCGAAACCGCGGAAGCTTTTGAGCGCAGCGAAGCCTTCAAAACCGTGAGTGGAGAGCGCGGTGTCCCACGAGAGTACGGACGCCGTTTGCGCCTCGATTTTTCATCGCCTTTCCGGTCCAACTACGGCGGCCCGACTGGTTTCGCCTCGGCCCAGTGTTCTTCGAACGCCTGGCTGATATCGGCAGTGAAATCGGAGTCTTTCATGTCGATAACGCCGAAGGTTTCCTCGCGGCCCAGCGGGTGTGGGACCTCGATACAGACCTCAACGCCGTCGAGTAGCTCGAACGTGGTCCTGATGTTCGGACTGGCGCGGGCGCTGTAGTTGTCGTAGTGGAAGAGCCGCTCGTAGTACTCGCGGTTGGCCTTCTCAGGGAGACTCTCGAACAGGTCGGGTCGGACGAGCAGGGATACTTCGACGCCCCGTTCTAGCGCCGCTTCGAGTTCATCGACGATCCGCTCGGTGCCGGAGAGGATATCGACCTGCCGAGCGGGTGCCGACCCGACCATGATAATCTCATCGTCGGCGGCAGCCAGCCGCTCAAGCAACAGGTCAAGCGAGTTGTCGGGACCGACGGCGGCCGTCCAGAACGGCTCCTCGACGGGGTCTGCCGACTCCAGCTGTGACGAGAGGTCATCGACGATTTCCTCGTACTGGCCGACCTTTTCCTGAAGCTCGCGCTTCTTGTCTTCGAGCAGGCGGTCGAGGGCCGTGTCGGGCTCGACGGCAACGTATTTTTTCGGTCTGCTGGCGGTCTGGCTACGGACGAGATTGTACGTTTCGAGGCTGTTGAGCACGTCGTAGATGCGGCCCATTGGGACGTCGCTGGCCCGTGACAGCTCTTTGGCCGTTGTCGGTCCCGTTTCCAGCAGTGACCGGTATGCTCTAGCTTCATATTCGGAAAGTCCGAGATCTCTGAGACTGGACATACCCATACATCAGGGTACGTGTGCAAAAACTTGTCGGGGGTTTACCGTTTGTCCACGTTTGCTGTCGTTGTTCGTGTCAGCGGTCGCCCGTTAGTGAGGCTTCGAGTTCGGCCGGCGTCGTCCCCTCGGCGACGATTGCGTCCCCGTCGAGGAGTCGCGCCGTGCCGTCGCCGTCCGGCTCCGGGACGACAGTGGTCTCGTGGTCGGCCAGCCGAAGCGCCGCGCGGTGGAGGTCCGTTCCCGCTTCGGCCCCGACGGTGAGCGTCTGGGGTTGCTGAAGGCGGGCCGCGACGCCGGCGTAGCCGGCCACCTCAACGCCCATCCGTTCTGCCGCGCCGGCAAAGGACTCGACGGCTGAAAGCGCCGCGTTGCGGTATCGGTCCTCGCCGGTGAGTGCCGCGAGGTCGACAAGGGCGTCAGCCAGTTCCACTGTCGCGTCGAGCGGATGGAGCGAGCGGGTACACAGCCCTGCGCCGCTGTCGGGACCGTCCCGGAACGCGCCGTCGTCCTGCTGGCGGTTTTCGATGGTCCAGTCGGCGATAGCGCTGGCCGGTCCCGGTTCACCGAGGACCTGCCAGCTCGTCGTTAGACCCTGGAGGAGCTGTGCCTGGTCCAGCAGCAGGCCGGTGTCGCTGTCCGCGCTGTCGTAGTGGGCGACCTCGCCGCCGTCGACAAGCGACTCACAGACAGCGTCCCGGGCGCGACTGGCATACTGCTGGGCGCGCTCGTCGTCAGTGTAGGCAGCGACCCACAGCAGGGCATCGATGGCGAGCCCGTTCCGGTCGGCGAACACCGTCTCATCGACGTTCGGGGACACCGTCCCTTCGCGCTCGGCCGGCTCCAGCCGGTAGTACTCGTCCGACCCGGCCTGACTCGCGGCGAACGCGTCGCCGGCCCACAGCGTCGTCGTGAGGTAGTCGACGGTCCGCTGGGCGGCGTCCCGGTACGCCTCAGTCCCGGTGTACCGGTAGCCGTGAGCGAAGGCCCGGACCAGCGCGGCGTTCTCGTCTAGCAGTTTCTCACGCCGGGGGTTCCCCCAGCTGCGCTCCGTCGAGTACCGGAAGAAGCCGCCGTCGTAGGTGTCGAGCAGGTGTGTCCGAATCGCTTCGAGTGTCCGGGTGGCCTGGTCCCGCGCCCGGACAAGGGCGAACTCTACGGTCCGCGGGAGCGGGAACTTCACGTCGGTTCCCCAGCCGCCGAACTCGTCGTCGAACGCGCCAAGCAACTGTTCGACCATGTGTTCCTCGATGCGTGGCCGGAGTTCGCCAGCCGGCGGCGACTCGTCCTGCAATTGCCGGGGAATCGAGCCCGCCGCCGCGCCCTGGGCGTCCCACGATTCCCGAACAGAGTCTAGAATACCGCGAAACCCGTCCGGCCCGAGGAACGTCGCGCCCGTGATAACCTCGCCTTCAGGAGTCAGGAACACCGTCGATGGGAACCCACCCATCGTGTACCGCTCCCGGACGCGCGGGTTCCGGTCGGCGTCAACGCGGACCGGGACGAACCCGTCGTTGATGTTGGCCGCGATGCGGGGCTCACCGAACGTACCGCGGTCCATCGCTCGGCATTCGGCGCTCCACGGGACTGTCAGCGCCAGCAGCACTGGCTTCCCCGACTCGGCGGCGTCCTCGAACGGGGCTGTGCCCCATTCGCGCCACTCGACCTTGGTGTCGCGTGCGTATTCGTCCATACCAGGTCTGGGCGGTGGGCGTACAAAGGCCCTCTCACTCCCGGCGAAAGACCGATTGGCGGGGCGGCCCAAGCGTTGACGATGGATGCCCAGCAGGCGATTCACGAAACACCGGAACCGGTCACGCCGGGCGACCGGCCGCCCCGTCTCGGCCGTGTCCCGTTCATCGATAACACCGCCGCGATGTTGCGTGACCCGCTCGGGTTCTATGACCGCGCCGGTGCTCACGAGGCCGACGTGGTGGGGTATAGCGTCGCCGGGACGACGGGCTGTTTCGTCTGCCATCCCGATCTCGTCGAGCAGGTGCTGGTGACCGACGCCGATGTATACGAGAAGGGACAACTGCTTCAGGATACCCTCGGCCAGTTTATCGGCGAGGGGCTGTTCCTGCTGGAGGGTGAGGAATGGCAGCGCCAGCGGACGGCGCTCCAGCCGGCGTTCTACCGGGAACGCATCGCCGCCTACGGCGACACGATGACCGAGTTCGCCGATCGGACGGCGGCGGGCTGGAGCGCCGGCCAGCGTCTCGACGTACTCCCACATATGCAGTCGCTGACGCTGAACATTCTCGGCAAGACACTGTTAGACGTGGACATCGAGACCACTGCGGATGCGCTGGAACCGCTGCTCGACGCGTTGCGCAAGCGACTGGACCCGCGGTCGCTGTCGGCGTACCTCCCGCTGTGGGTCCCGACGGCGACGAACCGCGCTGTCAACAGCTCGCTGGCCGAGTTCCAGTCCACGCTTGACGATGTTATCGCTGCCCGCCAGCGCGAAGACGAGAACGATCGCGAGGCGCGCAACGACGTACTCTCCCTGCTGCTCTCGCTCGACGACGAGACGATGGACCGCGAGCGACTGGGTCACCAACTCCTGACGTTTCTTGTCGCCGGCCACGACACGACGGCGCTGACGCTCACCTACGCTTGGTTCTTGCTGGCGAATAATCCGAAGCGCCAGGAGCGCATCCATGATGAACTCGACGCGACGCTGGGGGACAGCCAGCCGACGCCCGAGGACCTGTTCGAATTGCCGTATCTCGATGCCGTGCTGAACGAGGTGTTACGGCTGTACCCGCCCGCGTTCACGGTGTTTCGACAACCGACGGAGCCGGTTACCCTCGGCGGATACGAACTCTCAACGGACGCCCAGCTCACTCTCCCGCAGTGGCTCGTCCACCGGGACGAACGGTGGTACGACGCGCCCGACGCGTTCCGCCCTGAACGGTGGGATGACGACCTCGAAGCGTCCCTCCCGGACTACGCCTACTACCCCTTCGGTGGCGGCCCGCGCCACTGCATCGGAATGCGTTTTGCCCGGATGGAGGCCAAACTCGCCCTGGCAACCATCGCCCAACAGTACGCCGTCGAAGCAGTCACTGAACCGCCGCTCTCGCTGGCGATGCAGATTACGCTGAGTCCCACAGAACCGATCGAAGTCCGACTGCGGGAACGCTGACCCGCTCCTTCGGCGATCGATAGCCCGGTCCCGCTCTCGAAAGGCGTTTGGGGGCGGGCCTGCAAGCAGTCGTATGCTCCGGGTCATCGGGCTATTGCTGCTCATCCCGCTGTTCGACATCGTGTTGCTGGTGACGGTCGCGATACCGTTCCTCGGCTCGCTCGTGACAGTCGCCCTCGTCGTCCTGACGGCGCTGGTCGGTATGCTGCTGGTCCGCGCCGAAGGCCGTGCGACGCTTCGGAAGATACAACAGCGGCTCGCCGTCGGCGAACTCCCGACCGACGAACTCATCGACGGCGGCCTCCTCATCGCCGCCGGCGCGTTCTTCCTCACCCCCGGCCTGGTGACGGACTTCGTCGGCCTCCTACTCGCGGTACCGTTCACCCGGTACCCCGTCCGCGCCGCCACGCGCCGCTGGGTCGTCCGGCCCTACATCGACGCCAAGACCGGCGGTTTCGCCAGCGGGCAGGTGTACATCGGCGGCTTCCCTGACGACGAGAACGGCCCAGCAGGCCCCGGCCCGACCGGTCCAGAGGGTGGCCCTAGTTCGGGCTCTGGTTCCGGTCCCGGCACTTCCTTCGACCCAGACGAAGCCACTGACGTCGACTTCGACGACAGCGACGAAAACTGAAGCCCTGACGCGGTTTCACATCCCCAACCGGCCGCGAAACGTTACCCTTTTCAATACCCCTCGGGTACAAAAGAATGCGTTGGGCCAATAGCTCAATCAGGTTGAGCGCTCGGCTGATAACCGGGAGGTTCGCGGTTCAAATCCGCGTTGGCCCACTCCCTTTCCGGGCTGTTTCCAGCCCACTCGAATCTGTTTTCACAACGTCTGAGAGGCTTCTTTTCGGCATCTCAGAAGTACATCCATAAGGGTCGTTCTGAGCAATTCACAAGCAACCTTTGCGGCTCCCTCCGCTGTCTGGCGATTAGTCTTAGCCAAGGCGAACTGACGGTTCGCCGGGATGGTACTGATGAGTGACTCGGGTCGGTCCGAGACTCAGCAGTATCACCTCGGCGACGACGGCCATGAAATGGAATCGACCGCTGGCGCGTATCTCGGGAAGTACCTGAGTGCGACGTTCGGCTCGCTGCTTGACGCGACAGAGTCCTTCGAGCAGGGCGACGACGACCGAGAGACGTACGCTGACAAAGCGGCGACGTGGAAGCTCGCGCTGTACTGGGCGACGAACCGTCGCTTCTGGTCTTGCTCGGAGTCGATTACGGAAGGAATCGATCCGAACGACCACCTGCAAGACCCAGATGTCCGTGAAGCCGTGCGCTGGTGTTCGCTCGACTCAGTGCAAGCTGCGAGCGAGTCCGAGATACGCGACGACCTCGCCCGTCGGCAGTGGGACGACCTTGACAATCTCGACGCTTCCGTAGAGCGGGCGATCTCCGATGTGGAACAGCCGCAGGTACGTTCGACGTTGCCCAAAGAGGCCACATTTCGGTGTATCGTGGATTACATCGGTGCATATGCGTACTGGGACCTTCCCAGTAGCGAGTTAGCCGATAGTCCGTGTAATTTCGAAACAGCTGAAGACTGTGTTCCCGATACCGATGGTCTACCAGCGGTTGACCGTGAGAACGACCCGCCGATAGCTGATGTTTGGTCGTAGCAATGGTCAGTACAGACCAAATGTTGATCACTCGAACCCTATCAAATGGCTCGAAGACATGCTCCTGTCCTATACTTCCAACTATTTCCGGTGGCGTGATTGACGGCCGAAAACATATATCGTAACCAGCAGAACTCCGACTGAATGCCCTCTGATCAAAGATTACTCACACCTCTGTTCTGGATGCTTCTTGGATGCTTTTTCATTGGCGGGAGCGCCGTCGTATTCTCAATGATTCCTGTCACGGAGTACACAACCACCGTCGAACCAGCTACTGCAGAAGAGGTCGATCAGATAGACGGACATGACCACTATTACACATTTTCGAATCTCTCTGATAGGGCTCAATCGCTATTCTTGACAGCAAAGAATACCACAAAAGTGACCACCACTAACACGAGTCGCCTCCCACCAGAGTTTGAATATTACGATGATACAACATGGGACACATACGTTCAGCATGATGGCAAATACTACTTAGTGTGGACGTACAGATCTGACTGCCTTGGCTGTCCCATTGCTCAACTCGGAGGCGCACTCATCGGCCTCATCGGTGCCGGGTTTGTTCTGCTCGGACTAATACTTAGATTATTGGGGAGAAAAGCGTAGATTGCTTGGTTCGCACGCACACCAAACAGGTGTTGCAGTATCTAACTGCTGAAATTATGTAAATTAGTGCCACCTACGCCGATAGTCCTGCTTATTTTGACATTTATGTCTGAGAATTCGTTCCTCAAACGAGTCCCCGATGGGAGAGCGACAAGATAAGCTCGGTCCAGAAAACTTTCCTTCCGGTTGTCTGTCAGTAGCTGTATGCGACGACGCCAGTTCCTTGCGAGCGGAACAGCCCTCCTCTCGGTCGCTGTCGCCGGCTGCGGTCATCCCTCAGTCGTGCTGGACATGGACGACGCGACAGCGGCCGACATCGTCGACGAAGTTTCGATGTCGCCCGATCCCGAGTCGACGGAGTACACGGTCGCCTCGGAGGCCATCGAAAACGGCTCTGCGACGCGCCGAGGGCGACACGAGCTGTTCGACCAGATTGATACCGTCCGGATCGACGATGCCTTCTACGAAGTTTCGGAGACGGCACTTGAGAGCAACGAAGTGACGGTGTACGAGGTACGAATCGATTTCGACCCGGATGATTCGACGGCTGAGATCGGCGAAATCGCCTACGAGGACCTGCCGGCCACGGACCGCCAGCGCCTTGACCCGATTATTTCAGACGACAACCAGCCCAGCGGGGACGGATACGACGTGGGTATCGGATACGGAACCGCCGCGGAAGTGGGTGACGGGTCGGTGTTCGTTCCGGAGCGCCAGTACGATATTATCGTCCACGACGGCGACCGCTATCGGGTGACGGTCAGCACACGAACGACAACAGAGACGAAATACCGGTACGAAGCGACGGAAGTTGCGTCGGGTGTCGACTCGTTTGCTGACCAGATTCGAGACCAGTACCTGTTCACCCTTACGGGCCTTTCCGAAGCCGAGCGAGAAGTCGTTGCAGAGGCGATCGACGGCGGGTACTTCCAGAATGACGAGGCCTTTCGGTCGGTCACTGACCGCATTCGGGAGCACGAGGGAATCGAGGTCACGGATAGCTACGGGACGTGGCTACTGGAGTACGAACAGGTCGAGTATCTCACGTACGTCGAGTGGTAGCTATCCGGTGTACTCGTCGAACAGGTCGGCGACACGCTCTTCGATCTCATCTCGGATTTCCCGGACCTGCTCGATCGGCCGTCTGTGTGGGTCCTCTAGCGCCCAGTCGCGCACTGCGACATCGGCGTCGAGTTCGAGCGTCGAACACCCCATTGTCGCAACGACAGTACACTCGTTGAGTTCGTCGTCCGAAATTGCTTGTGGGACCCGGTCAGAGAGGTCGATGCCGAGTTCATCCATCGCATCGACGACTCCCGGATGCACTTCGTCCGCGGGGTCTGTGCCGCCCGTCAGGATTTCGACCGTATCTTCGAGTCCGCGACGGGTGCGTTCCCGCTCGGCAAACGCTGCGGACATCTGGCTCCGGCCCGCGTTCTGGACGCAGACGAACCCGAACTTCAGCGGCGTATCAGTCATCGTGTAATCGTACCGAGCGAGTGGAATAATCCTTCCTAAGACAGCTATTGTGGGCTATATATCTGAGATCCTCCATCGTACGGCAGTAGCGGTTGGCGAGCTGACCCGCGAGCGGGACGCTCCCACGTACGTATAGCCCCTCCACATTGAGGGGGCAGTTCCTTCGGCTATCCAAGTCCGTGGCTGAATACATGCCGGAGTACCGCTTCACATGCCCGAACTGTGGTGCGTGTGCAACGGTCGACGATGGCGTCCGGGAGCGCCTGTTGGTCGTTGGATGCCCGGTTTGTGCCGAAGAAGTCGATGCCCCGGCGTTTGTCGAGGTTCCGCCACACAGCACCGATCGAACCTGATCCACGCCGTTGCCCGTACTGAACTGGTCCAAGAACTGGGATGTCTGGCTCGTTTTCAATTATGACACAACTTATTTGAACCTATCTTAAGACTGACTGAACATGATAGAGGACGCACTTCGCTATCAGACACAGGGCGATGACTGGGCCAAACGCGTCGCACTCGGTGGGGTTGTACTGTTTTTCGGCTTTTTGCTCGTTCCATTGTTCACGTTCCAGGGATATATGCTCGAAGTAATGCGCCGTGTCCTCAGGGGTGAGACTGACACGCCGCCAGCCTGGGACGAACTGGATCTGGTCGACATAACCGTTGACGGAGTCCGACATACGGTCGTTGTTATGGGGTACGGCCTGCTGCTCACACTCGTGCTTGCCATCCCGGGCCTGCTGGTGCTCGGCGGTGGACTCGGCGGCTCGGAGGGATTGCTGCTCGTCGGCTTGCTCGTTGCTGCTTTGCTCTACTTTATCGGAGTTCTTGCAATGGCAGTGGTACTGCCCGTTGCGACGGGGAACTTCGTCCGGACGGACAGTATCGCTGCGGGCTTTGACCGTGATGTTCTCTCGTCTGTTGGGACGAACCGAACGATGCTGATGGCCGTGGTGATGGCGTTTGCGGTCAACATCCTCGTCTCCGTTGGAGCGACCGTCCTGGGGTTCACCATTATTGGCTACCTCGTAGTTCCGTTCCTCGCGTTCGTCGGCCAGTCCGCGATCATGTATATCTGGGGGCGTGGCTTCGCGGACGCATACGAGGAGGAGTACGGCGAACCGCCGCTCGTATCCACCACTTCGACTGGCGGGACACATGGGTCCGGCCCATCCACGGCAGGGACCACCTCGGATGTGAACGATCCGGTGGGTGATAGTTACGCCGACGATTCGGGCAGGAGCGACGACACCGACGAGAGCGGATTCGGCACTTCAGCCTGGGATGACGTCGGTGACGGTGACAGCGGGCGACACCGATAACGGTTGCTGGATATGGGTCGTTCACCGCAACGCGAAGCGCTGTTAGAAATCGCTTAACTGCGACTGGAGCCCGGCAACAAGTTCGGACTTGCGTCGTAACTGCCCGAGAGTGACGGGGAGCTGGTCGGCGATGGCCGTCAGCGTCTCCCGGAAGGACTGGGCAGTCCCGGGCTCGCCGTCGAACGCATTGCGGACGCCCTCGCGCACCTGCCAGACGCCGACCGGCGCCCAGTAGTCGTCGGTGATCTCCCGTAGTACCAGACACTTCGCCTGTCTGTCGCGCTCCTGCAGGTGTTCGAGGACGCCGAGTCGTGCCGCGTAGTACGCTCCGGCGGTCTCCTCAACGTAGGCGGTCCGTCCCTCGTAGCCCTCGTGAGCACTGGACATGTAGTAGCCTGTCTCGGGGCGTGGGTTCCAGACGCTCTGGGGGGCTTTCATCTCGACGAGTTCGAACTCCCAGCGACCGGGCGCAAGCACGACCCAGTAGCGGTTCCCCATGTACTCGTTGTACCACAGCTCCGGCTTGTCGATGGTGTCAGCGTTGCGAAGCGTGCCGCGGACGTACTGCCCGACCGTGTCGTCGACGGCGGTGATCGACCACCGTGTCGGCACCAGCGACCGCTCGCTGGCCTGTCCGAGCGCGCCCGCCGAGAGGATGGTGTTGATGTCGTACACGTCGAATCCCCGGCGGTACAGGTACGCCATTGCGCCCTCCGCGCGCCAGTCGTCGTCCGACAACGTCTTTTCGACGGGTCGGGGAACGTGGGGATTCTCTGCCAGGTCGGCACCGGTCGCGTGGGCTCGCGGCCCCGTCGGTGTCCCGACGTCGTCAAAGCTCACATCCATCTCGGGAGTGCCGTCGAGACCCACCTCCACGTCGACGGGATGGTCAGCGATGGCGACCTCGCGCTGAACGCCGACGAACCCGTTCCAGACGTCGTGGACTCCGCCACCGCCCCGCCCGCCACTGGCGCTGACGGAATCGACTGATGTCGTCTGGGTGGAGTTCACCATGCCGGTCCGGCGCTGGAGGACGTCCTCGATACCCAGTCCCTCCTGGTACCAGTCGCCGCTGGTCGCGAACCCGGAAGCAGCGGCGTCGGTATCAACCGGGGAGAGCAGGCCCGTCGAGACGTTGGGGTACCCCGACCGGCCGACGAAGATTTCCGGGGCTGTCGACCCGAACAGCGAATCCCCTTGCACTGCGGCCTCGAACTGCCGCTCGACGTCTTCGAGGTGGTCCGTGATGGCGTAGGACTTCTCCGCTGCGAGGCGGCGCCGCTGTGCGGCTTCGTCCTCCTCGAACCCCTCGATGAACTCGTCGAGTTGCATCTGTCACGCCTTCGGTCCTCCCCGATAAGAACCTTTCCGGCGGTCTGTGGGTGAGCAACTCTTACAGGGTTGGATTGAGTAACAACAGGTGATATAAATTATGGTAGATGCCACGAAGTGGTTCATGCTCGGCGCAACGCTGGTCAGCATGGTTGTCGTATTCGTCTCTGCTGTCATTCCGGTCGCGTACCAGCAGGCGCTCGTCAACCTTCTCGTCGGGGAACTCGCGGCCCTCACACTCGCACACTCCACCTACCGCGTCTCGTCAGGGAAACAGGTAAGCCCCGTTGCAGCGGCGATAGCTATACTGTCCGGGATTGTCCTGTTTCTCTCACCCATCCTCATCGAGCCTGTCGACCCAATCCTGTCGATCATGTTCGCCACCGGAGCCGTTGTCACCGTTGGCGGGCTGGTCGGTGTTCTAGGTCGGTTCTTGGGCGGCGAAGAGGGCCGACAGACCGGTGCCGAGCGACTCAGCAGAAACGCCGGCAACTGACGGGCCGACCACAACGTCTATACCGACGGGTCAGCCACCCTCGGACAATGCCGGTCATCGAATGCGACGAGACGACGGCCCGCGAGCAGCTGGCGGATGCGGGACTCGACATTCAACAAGGAAACACCGACCACGAGCGCTGGCGCGTCGAATACGGCGGCTCGACGGCGGTCGCCTATGAGGGAAAAGTCGTTGTGCAGGGCGAGGAGACCGCACGACTTGAGGCCCTGCTGCGCGGCAATGACGGCGGGCGCGTCCATGCGTATTTTGATGGCGCATCGCGTGGCAATCCGGGGCCGGCCTCGGTCGGATATGTGCTGGTGGACGACAGCGGAATCGTCACCGAGGGCGGGGAGACGATCGGAACGGCGACGAACAACCAGGCGGAATACAGAGCGCTCATCCGCGCGACCGAAGTCGCACGCGATTACGGATTCGACGATGTTCATATCCGAGGTGATTCAGAGCTTATCGTCAAACAGGTCCGCGGTGAGTGGGATACGAACGACCCAGAACTGCGCGAAAACCGCGTCCGCGTGCGTGAACTGCTGACCGACTTTGACGACTGGCAGATAGAGCACGTTCCGCGGGAAATAAACGACCGTGCGGACCAACTAGCTAATGACGCACTCGACGATGACTGACCTGCCGACAGACGTGACCGAACAGGCCGAACGGCTGACCAGACTCGCTCGCGAGGCGGTCGATGATGCCGAGGCCGACGCCTACAGGACCGAACGCGACGAAACCCTCGCCGAGTACGACTACACTGCCCGCATCAGGAACGACGAGACGGGTGACGTGCTCGTCTGCCATCCCGTCGAATGGGTCGATGACGGCGTCATCCGTCCGGAGCGGGTCGACGACATCGACCGTGGCGTCGAGATACGGCTTTCGGGTCCCGGTGACCCTGACGAGTGGGCGGAAATCGACACTGCAAACCGAGCCGTCGTCGAAGCTGTGACCGAAGCACACGGTGAGACACACGGCGCTAACGCGGAGCTGCTCGCCGATTTCATGGGTAATCACTACGCGAAACCTATCTCGGAGGCGACACCGGACGAAATACAGGAGTTTCGGGACGACTACGTCCGACGGAACGCCTGGCCAACTGCGGAACAACAGTCGGTCCTCGACCAGTCGATCCGTCTCACTGTGGAAGAAGCCGGTGGCCGCGTCCCCGACGCGTAACTGTTTGGTATACCCGTCGGTAGTCAGCGTTTGTTTCGCGTTAAGAATTGATTAACAGTAGTTCGCAGGTGCCCAGATGCGAGTCTACTGCTGTGCCGTGATCAGATCACGGAGTTCGTCGGCTCGACCGTCGTCGGAGATGAACTTCCCGAACACCCATCCGAGCTGGTCGAGGACTGCGTCCTTGCCCGACTCTGTCAGGGAGTACTGGTTCGTTCGCTTGTCGAGTTCGCTCTTCTCGACGAGTCCCATCTCGACGAGGTCGTCGAGGTTCGGGTACAGGCGACCGTGGTTGACTTCGTCGTTGTAGTATTCTTCCAGTTCGCGCTTGATAGCGAGACCATACCGCGGCTCTTCAGCGAGTATTACTAGGATATTCTGCTGAAAAGCGGTGAGTTCTTTTGCGATGCCCGGACTGTCAGTAACTGTTTGTGCCTCTGACATAGTTGAGTAAATGTCAGCAAGCTATTTAACACTTGTTAACTCTGGCGCACAACGCCTGCTGTGGGGCATTAACCACCACACAACTAGCAGCTACAATAGTATCGGAAAGATTATATTATGTGCCCTCAGTTGAACTGAGTTTCCGATTAATTTGCTTTCAGATTGTCGTTTACAGGTGGTAAGTGTAATCTAAGAATATATCTATAGTTAGATATTATTGGGTTATATAGGGCATAATACCGAATAGCTGCGGCTATTACGAAAGGACTTTTTGACGGCGTCGCGCAGTCGCCGGTGATGACGAACCTCTGGGAAGACCTCGAAACCGGACCGAACCCCCCCGAAGAAATCTACGCCGTTGTTGAGTGCCTGAAAGGCGAGCGTAACAAGTACGAGTACGAGAAGGACATCCCCGGTGTCGTCCTCGACCGTGTCCTTCACTCGAACGTTCACTACCCGTCCGACTACGGCTTCATTCCGCAGTCGTACTACGACGACGAGGACCCGTTCGACGTGCTCGTCCTCGTCGAAGACCAGACGTTCCCCGGCTGTGTCATTGAGGCCCGCCCCGTCGCCCTGATGAAGATGGACGACGACGGCGAGCAGGACGACAAGGTCATCGCAGTCCCGATTGAGGACCCGCGCTATGACCACATCGAAGACCTCGACGACATCCCACAGCAGACCCTCGACGAGATTGACGAGTTCTTCTCGACTTACAAGAACCTCGAAGAGGGCAAAGAAGTCGAGACGCTGGGCTGGGAAGACAAAGAAGCCGCAAAGGACGCTATCGTCCACGCGCAGGAACTCTACGACGAAGAGTTCAACTGACGCGTCCGGGACCACCTTTTGCGGTTTTTGTTCCGTTGGCGGTGTATTTCCAGAAGTAATACCGGCAGGTGTCTCCGATTATGTATGAGCATGGGTAATCTTTTGTCCGTGTAACTGCTATCTGTACGCGTATGGCTACTGATGACACCGACGCGGCGCTTGACCACACGACTGTCGTTCCGCGAGCCGAACGACGGTCGACACCCGGAATCGCACATCTAACTGTGGTTCCGGAGAACGCGGACCAGTCGTCCTGACCGCTGGGCTGTGTCGATTATTTTGCCGCTTTCGGTGACGCGGCGCCGAAAAGAAGTTTCTTGTTCCTGACCTGACTAACGGGTCGTATGGGATTATTCGACCGATTGAAGGGCGACGACGCACCGCGTGTTGCCTTCTTCGGTATTGACGGCGTACCGTTTAGCCTCATCGACGAGCACCCTGACGTGTTCCCGAACCTAACGGAGATGGCGTCGGACGGAAGCGCCGGCCCCATCGACAGCATCGTCCCCCCCGAGTCTAGCGCCTGCTGGCCGGCGCTGACGACCGGTGTTAACCCCGGACAAACGGGCGTCTATGGTTTCCAGGACCGCGAGGTCGGGTCATACGATACCTACGTCCCGATGGGACGTGACGTGCAGGCGACGCGCCTCTGGGACCGCGTCACCGACGATGGCCGCAATGCCACGGTTCTGAATGTGCCGGTCACCTTCCCGCCACAGCGGAACGTCCAGCGGATGGTGTCGGGCTTTCTCTCACCGGGCGTGGACAAGGCCGCCTACCCGGACGAACTCCGGGACCACCTTCAGGACAGCGACTACCGGATCGACGTCAACGCCAAACTCGGCCACGACGACGACAAGAGCGATTTCGTCGAGGACGCCCACAAGACGCTCGAAAAACGCTACGAAGCGTTCAAACACTACGTCGAGCAGGACGACTGGGACCTGTTTTTCGGCGTGTTCATGACCACTGACCGGGTCAACCACTTCCTGTTCAAGGACTACGAGCGCGACGGCGAGAACCAGGAGGCGTTCTTCGAGTTCTACAAGCAGGTCGACGCCTATCTCGGCGACCTGCGCGACCGACTGCCCGACGACGTGACGATGGTCGTCGCCTCGGACCACGGCTTCACCTCTCTCGACTACGAGGTCCACTTCAACGAGTGGCTCCAGCAGGAGGGGTGGCTCGACTACGCGACCGACGACCACTCCGAACTCGGCGATATCAGCGAGGACACGAAGGCCTATTCGCTCATTCCCGGACGGTTCTACATCAACTTAGAGGGCCGGGAGCCGAACGGCAGCGTTCCCGAATCCGAGTACGAGTCCGTCCGTGGGGACCTCAAGGAGAAACTCGAATCGCTGGAAGGCCCGGACGGCAAGAAGGTCGCCGACCGTGTCGTGACCAAGGAAGACGCCTTCCGCGGCGACCACGCCGACATCGCGCCGGACCTCACTGTTGTTCCGAACCACGGCTTCGACCTGAAGGCCGGATTCAAGGGCTCCGAGGACGTGTTCGGCGTCGGGCCGCGAAACGGTATGCACAGCTTCGACAACGCGACGCTCCTAGTCGACGATCCGGACGTTCGCATCGAAGACGCCGACCTCTACGATATCGCGCCGACCGTTCTCGACCTGCTCGACCACGACTTCGACCGCGCGAAGTTCGACGGTAGCAGTCTCGCCTGAGGCTGCCGTCCCAGTCGAGCGATTCCGGAATCTGCGCCGAAAACCGTTTAGAACAGCCCGTCCAGTTTGTCGTTTGTGAACTCGTCCGGATCGGTCGTCCCGCCTTGGGAGTCGGCCGCCTCGCGGGCGCGCTTCATGAACGCGTCGACCCGTTCGGACCGTTCGACGCCCGAAAGAACGATGAGCGACGCGATTTTGTCGGAGCCAAGCGGGAAGTCCCCGCCCCGGACTTCCATGCTCCCGGTCTGGTCTTCCACCCAGCGGCGCGCTCGTTCGACGCCCTTCCGCGAGAGGCGTTCGGGGTCACCCGCGACGACGAGGAGGGCCGAGTCGGCCTTGACCGCGTTGGGCAGGCTCATGCTCGTAAGGAGGGCTTTCCGGGTGACGCTAGTGATAGTGTTGACGTTCTCGCCGGCGTCCTCGCTGGCCTCGGCGCTGGCGTAGCCGATAGAGGCGATGCCGCCGCCTCTGAGCGTGTTGATGATCTCCGAGGAGTCGACGACGCTCTCACCGACTCCCTCGACAGCCTCGCCGGAGGCAAACAGCAGACCGACCCGCTGGGAGATGGCGTCGTTTACGCGTTCGAAACCGGCGGCGACGCTGTCACCGCTGCCCCGCCAGGCGTCGTTGTCGACGAGCAGGAGGGAGTCCGCCTCGCGGGCAGCGGTCTTGAGTGAGCGACCGGCGTTGGCCTGGTAGAGGCCGCCTTCATCCCGGCCGGGGAGAATGCCGAGGACGTACACCGGCTTCTCGTAGATGCGCTTGAGTTCACGGGCGAGCATCGGTGCGCCGCCGGAGCCGGTGCCGCCGCCGAGTCCGGCGACGACGACGATGGCCTCGGCTTCGGTCGTGATCCGACCGTCGAGTTCGTCGAGCACCTCGGTGGCGTTCTCCTGCATAACCTGCGCCCCGAGCTCGTTGTCACCGCCGACGCCGTGACCTTTCACGCGGTCCTGTCCGATGAGGGCCGTGTCGATATCGAGATTCTGGAGGTCGGCTCGCGCCGTATTAACGGCGAGGGCCCCCCGGACAGCGTCGAACCCCATGTCGTAATCGAACTGGGCAAGCGACTGGGTTACTTTCCCGCCAGCCTGCCCGACACCAATCAGGACGACTTTCATACCAGATGTCTTGTGAGGCTGACTAATCAACGTTGTCCTCACACTGTCAACGGGCGACAAGGAGAGGTAAAACAGCTCTAGGCGCGGAATGAAGGGTGCGGCTACTCAACCCGGAGTGTGTAGATCCGTTTGCGCGCGTCGGCGAACGAGAACCGGGAGTCGATGACGCCGACATCTTCGAGGCGGGAGAGGGCGTACCGGACTGTCCGCGGTGGCAGCAGCGTCTCCTCGGCGAGCTGGCTCTGGGTCAGGGTCTCGTTGTACTCTAAGACTTTCGCAACGAGTTTCGCGCTTGGCGGGAGATCGCGGACGGCTTCCCATCCACTCCCCTCGTGCTCGCTGTCGGTATCAGCGGACTGGATATCGGATGCACTCATGGTACTTCCACTATATCCAATACAGGGTGATAATATTTTCTGTTCATTATTATGCTCTGTGGAAATGTTTCGGCAAAAAACGCGGCCACAGTCGGGGTTCGATGCCCGAAAGTTTACCTTCGGTACATCCGGTGTCACAGACGTGGACGAAGTCGAGGTCAGCACGGTCGTGTACGTCCCACCCGAAGAGGTGTACGAGTTTCTGCTGGACTTTCCGGGCTACGCGCGATATTCCGAATATCTCGACCGCGTGGTACAGGACGGCGACGGCTCACCGGGGACGAACTACGACCTCGTATTCTCGTGGTGGAAGCTCTCCTACACCGCTCGGTCGGAGGTAACTGACGTTTCGCCGCCGACGCGCATCGACTGGCAGATCGTCAAAGACATCGACGCCGAAGGGTACTGGGCGGTCGAGCCTGACCCGGACGGCGTCCCGGCGGACGTGGAGGCGGCGTCACGAGTGCGGTTTCACGTCGCGTTCGACCCCGGGTCGGCCTCAGACAGTGCCGTCGACCTCCCCCGACTCGTTTCGATGGACTGGGTTATCGAGAAAGTCAAACCGCTCATCCGCAAGGAGGCGACCAAAATCGTCGAACGTGTCGTCGAGGATCTCGAAGGGCAGGAACGTGACGTTGATCTGAGAATTCACGCCGGTCCGGATTCGGTGTAACGCGGTGACGGAGCGTTACTCGGGCGTCTCGTAGTCGCCGCCGTACCGGATGAAGAAGTATGCAAGTCCGAGTGTCGCGACCATCACGAACGAGGTTGCGACGCCGAGCGTTTTCGCGCTGTTTGGCACTTCCGGCGGGCCGGCGCTCTCGCCACCGCCGCCACCAGAGGATTTCGTCGGGTAGTCCGACCCGACGACGACAGCCCCCTTCATCCCGAGGCTTTCGTGTGGCACGCAGACGTAGGGGTAGATGCCGTCCTCCTCGAAGGTGTGCTCGTAGTTGACGCCGGCGCTAGAGACGGCGCTCCCGGAGTCAAGCGGACCCTCACCGTCCGAGACGACGTTGTGGCCGCCACCGTTGCCCGTCCACTCGAACTGGACCGTTGCACCGTTGTCAACGTGGATCGCGGGTGGGCCGAAGCCGAACGCCCCGCCGTTTGCCTGCACGCCGACCTCTACCGTCGCCGTGTCCTGTCCGGTCGCATCGGCGACCGAGCCGTCGAAGTTCCCTACCTGGTCCAGGAAACCGCCGAAATCCGGCGGCCCACCGCCTCCCCCGCCGTCGCCGCCTTCGGTGCCTTCCTGTGCGGTCGCGGTGCCTGCTGCGGCCGACGCAGCCGTGGCCCCTGCCGCTGTCCGCAGGAAGCCCCGACGGGACACGTCCGCTCTACCGTCTGTCATACCTGACTGTTTGTGACTCCCCGTCCTGAATATGTCGGTTTCGGATCGGGGCAGTACTCTTCACAGCGATATCACAACAGCCACGGCTGCCGTGAAACATTTAACGCCGGTAGGACGAAACCACCGGTATGTCTACCGGAAGCCAGGGGGTCGTCGGCGGGGTCCGTATCGACCTCAATAGATTACACGAAACGTGGATGGAACTCGTGTATCCACGTCAGCGAAACGCTAACGACACCGTCCTCGGGACGTGGACACCGGACTCCTCGGTCGGGTTGGCCCTCTATCGCCTCTGGTCTGCGCTCGGGGTCCCAGTCATCGCGCTGGTGTATCCGCTGGTCCTGTGTGGCGTCGTCCTGCGGTACCAGACCCGTCGCATCGACGGCACGGCGACCCGTCTGGGCGTGGTCGGCGTCGTTCTCCTCTCCTTGGTCGTCTGGGGTGGCTTGGCGGCGCTCGCTCGACTTGAACCGGGGAGTATCGACCTCGTGTCGGGTGGGTTCACCGCCGTCGCTGTCGCCGGCGGCGTTGCGACGCTGTCGGCCGCACTGGCTGTCACGTTCCGGCGGGTCGGCGGCCGTGGAACAACGGTCGCGCTAGCGTATCCGTTCGCCATGACGGCCATCTTCCTGCCGCCGGTCGTCGCAGCGCTGTACTCGACGACGGTCGCCTCGGTCGTCATTCCCGCGAGCGACTCGCTGTCCCGGTGGTTTCTCTACGAGGTGCTGGCCGCTGTCGGTGTTGCGGAGTTCTTCATCGAGAACTTCGACCGGGAAGGCATCGCCTACGTTATTATCTGGCTCGGCGTCTCCATCCCGCTGGGGTGGGTGCTCGGTGTGCTGGTGACACTTGCGGACTTCGTCCGCCCGACAGAGTAACCGCAATTCGACGACTCCGGCTCCGGCGACAGACCTATCCTGAATCCGACGGGGGACTCACGAACACGGTCAATTTGTCGTTTGACAGAATGACCTCACACACAGCCGAACCAGCCGACATACAGCCGTGCCGGTAACCAAGTGGACTTGAAATAAGAGTAATTTAGCGTAGTGGTTCCGTGAACATGCAGACCGTGTGACCGAGAGATTGTTACGGACTGGTGCGGAACTCGCCGTGTTTCATCCCGAAGAAGAACGCAACGACGGAGAACGCGATCATCGATGGCAGCACCATCATGAACACTATCGAGCGACCCATTATATTCATAGATATGAATGCCACCGTCGCGACGGCGACAATTACAACGAGTGGGGCTACCGCGGTCTTGAAGTCAAAATCCATACTTTTCTTTGTAGCCGGACAAATAAATTCTTTAAGAAAGCAACAGCGTCCATCAGCTGACTGACCAGCGATTCCGCTTTGCATCCGCACCAACACGGCGACTACTGCGTACCCGCCACGCACATCGATGACAGATGTCTATCCGGTCGCTACGACGGCGTCGCATCTTCCGGCCGAACGACAGTTTCTTCGAGAACATCCCCGTCAGCAACAGCGATATCCGCAGCCTCGTCGCCGCCGAACACGACCGTCGCACCGGTCCGCATCGGTGCAAGCAGGCCGGCGACGACCGCGCCCGCAGTTGTCATCGGTGCCCGGAGCGCGACGGTCGTCTCCGTGTCGATATCGTAATCGGCGACGACACGGCCGCTCTCAGCCATGAGTTCGCCGTGCGTGTATGTTCTGTCCGCTGCCAGCACGTCGTCCTCGGGCGAAACTTCGCCCGGCGGCTGGAGCGGGTTCTCGCTCCACAGTTCCCGCTCGAACTGGGCGATGGTGGGGTCATCGACCGGGCCACCGTAGGCCAGCCCCTTCGTTCCCGGTCCCTGCGTGTAGCGGTCGAGCCACGCCGCTGGCGCGACGAGCGCCGTCGCGTCGACCGCATTCGGCGGGTCCATATCCACGACTGCGCCGTCGAGCGCCGCCGCGAGGAAGGCAAGCAGTGCGTCCGGGGCGTCCCGGAGGTAGCCCGGTCGGTCCTCGTCGGTCGGCTCTTTGGGACCGACGACGACGGCGACCCGCGTTCCGTGTCGGACGCCGTAATGTCGCAGCAGATTCCCGCCTTTCCAGGCGTTTGTGGCGAAATCGGAGTAACTGTACGGCGTCGACCGCTCGGGCGAACGAAAGAGAACGCCGTCGCGGTCGCGGGCCTGCGCGACAAGGTCACCGAGTACCTGCATACGTCGTCGTTCGGCCCCACCGATGAAAAACAGCGCGGCCACAAAGCCGATGTAGGTGGCTATCCCCACGCTCTAGAAATGAAACGACAACAACAGGTTGCCGACGTACTCAGACACAGCGACATCGACACGCCGCCCGCCTACCAATTGCTCGATGTGGTGTCTGAACTCGGCAACATCGCGGCACAGGTCAATGAAACGACCGGCTACGGCACCGACTCGACGGCGCTATCGATACCGGAGGACGAACTCGGCGACGCCTTGTTCGCACTGCTCGCGCTGTGTGAAGAACTCGATGTCGACGCTGATGCTGCACTCTCAACGGCACTGGCGAAATACGAGGGACGATCAGGCACAAGCGGGACGCCGGCGAGTGGCGACTGATTACAGCGAGTTCTTCAGTTTCTCGAAGAAGCCTTCCTCGACGTCGACTTCCTCGCCGCCGGCCTCCGCGAACTGTTCGAGAGCCTCTTTCTGTTCGGCGTTGAGGCTGTCGGGCGTGACGACCTGTACCTGAACGTAGAGATCACCCTTGCCGCGTCGGCGGAGTCGGGGCATTCCCTTCCCCTCTAAGCGGAACACCTCGCCGCTCTGGGTACCGCTTGGCACGTCGACCTCGACCTCGCCGTCCAGCGTCGGGACGGTGATGGTGTCGCCAAAGACGGCCTGCGGGAACGAGATGGCCTGCTGGTGTTGCAGGTCGTCGCCGTCGCGCTCGAAGTCCGGATGGTCGCGGACGCTCACCTCGATGAGCAGGTCGCCGTTCGGGCCGCCGTTCTCGCCGGGCGCGCCCTCGCGTTCCATCCGGAGCGTCTGCCCGTTGGCGATGCCGGCCGGGATCTCGACTTCGAGGCTCGCGTCGTTCTGGACGACGCCGTTGCCCCGACAGGTCGAACATGTTTCGTCGTACAGCGTCCCCTCGCCGTCACATCGGCGGCAGGTCGTCGTTTGCTGGACCCGGCCCATCGGCGTCTGCTGGACCTGTGTCGTCTGGCCCTGCCCGTTACACTCCGGGCAGGTCTCCGAGTCGGCCCCCGGCGGATGCCCGGCCCCGTCACAGTCGTCGCAGGCCTCCGGCCGGGTGACGTTCAGTTGCTTCGTCGCGCCGTTGTAGGCCTCTTCGAGGTTGATTTCCAGTCGCGTCTGGAGGTCCTGGCCCTGTCGCCGTCGGCTGCCGCCGCGCCCACCGCGGCCGCCGCCACCGAAGAACTGGTCGAAGATATCCTGCATATCGAAGCCGCCGGCGCCGCCGCCGAACGGGTCCCCGCCCATGCCGCCGCGGCCGCCGCCACCGCCAGCGCCGCCGCGCTTTTCGGCCTGCTCGAAGCGCTCGTGGCCCATCTGGTCGTACATCTGGCGCTTCTCCTCGTCGGTGAGGACCTCTTTGGCCTTCTTGGCCTGCTTGAACTTCTCTTCGGCGTCGGGGTCGTCGCTCACGTCCGGGTGATATTCCCGGGCTTTCTCCCGATAGGCCTCCTTGATTTCGTCTTCGGAGGCGTCTCGAGAGACACCCAGTATCTCGTAGAAATCCTGACTCATTCGTTGTACGAGGCTTAGACGATTGAGCTACTTCAAAAGAACGGGTTGCCGACTAGTCGTGTTCGACCCGTACCGGGGCGCTTATTTTCGTGCCGGGGGAGGATTCGGGCAATGAGTCCTGAGTCGTCGCGTGGTCACCGGGGTCTCGTCACGGTCGAGCGAGTCGCAGTCTGGGGACTCGCGGCACTGGCCGTCGTCGGGCTGGTCGCACTCGTCGTCGGCCCCGGCGCGGACCTTCGGACGGCGTCGCCGTCGGTCACCATCGACGGCCAGTTCGACGCTGAGACAGGGACGGTCACGCTTACCCACGCCGGCGGGGACAGACTCACGGACACCAGCACGCACGCGCTGGCGCTCGTCGTCACCGACGCCGACCGAAACCGCTCGACCACACTGACGTGGGCCGAGGCGGACCAGCTGCCTGTCGAATCTGACGATACAATCGTTCTTGACGACCCACGCGTGGATTCTGACGGTGACGGTAACTACCTCGACGGCGACGTCTCCGTCGGCTTCTTCCTCGACAGCGGCGATACCATTGCGGTTCGCTGGACCGGCCGCCCACTCGGTGCGCCGGGCGAGCGGACCACGACGCTCGATACCGTAACGCTCGGTAACAAGACTGGCTGACTGTCTACCCGTTACAGTGGGTTTACTAGAGCGCCTCCGGGAAGCGTCCACGGCCGTTTGTGTCGGTGCTCTTGCTTCGCGTATAGTCACGGATGAACGGGTCCGGTGTGGACATACACGTCTCCGGTTCCGGTCACAGTCACTCTGTAGTCACCCAACTGAAACGAGAGCGAGACGGCGCTGTCCGACTCTGACGAATGGCTGAATAGCTGGTCAAGCGCGTCCGGATCGAGCGTCTCGATGAGGGGTGATAGCTCTATGGCCTCTTGATCAGCTGCGATTGCGACCGTTTGTACGATTGCCACTGATGGTGAGACTGTGCTCCAGTCGAACTCCGCGTGGAGCGTGTCCGGGTCATCAGATGTCCGGTCGGGCCGCCTGTCGGACCCACTCATTACTAGAGATGTGTTAATCAAACATATTAATTCTACTGTCAATTTATCACTCGGAATAATGATGTATGAAAGGACTATCTAATTGCCGAGTAAACCACGGTAACGAGTTTTTATCACCGGATATAGCCCATCTTTTGTGACTGTAAGTTGATATAGTAGCTGTCTGTTAAACGTGTATTTTAATCCAGACTGTTTCCGCCAAGAAGTAGCACTGCAGGCGAAGTACGGGCAGTGAAACAACCGCTGTCGTGTATCTGCTACAATTATTCCCGGCGGCGTTTCACTCCAGACGTACTAGTTGAAGCCTGTATGGGCAGTTTTCGTGAAAGTGGCACGCAGCAGATGTGGTTGGGACACATAAGATGCTGCGTGCCAACTAACTCTACTCCGGACCGATGTATAACAGTTGTGTGATTAACTGAGTAAACAAGGCTATGCACCGAAGCGACCGACCATGTACCAACACTTGCGACAGCTGGAGTCCGGACTGTCGCAATACGCTCCGAGCCCGCACTGAGCAGCGCTAACTTGGATGAGAGCCGACACTGTGACAGTAACAACGTCTTTTACCTGTGGGCATCATCTTTCTACATATCCTCGGCTTCCACCGAGATGAAGGTTGGGACACATGACATCTGATGCAACACACGAAGAAGCGGTAAGTTTACTGCAGGAGTTGGGCTTGAAAGAGTACGAGGCGAAGTGTTTTGTGGGACTTTCTCGGATGTCCAGCGGTACGGCCAAAGGATTGAGCGAGGTAACTGAAGTCCCGAGAACGCGCGTCTACGACGCCGTCCGGATTCTCGAAGCGAAGGGGCTGGTCGAGGTCCAGCATTCGAGCCCCCAGCAGTTTCGGGCGGTCCCGCTTTCCGAGGCTACCGAAACGCTCCGTGCGCAGTACGAGGAGCGTGTCGAACGCCTCCAGTCCGCACTGCACGAAATGGGGAGCATCGAATCCGATGATGACGAGGCCGAGCTACAGGAGGTCTGGTCGCTTTCCGACTCCGATGCTATCGAGAACCGTGCCGCGGCAATCATCGGGAACACGACCGATGAAGTGGTCCTCGTCATCGGCTCCGAAGCGGTCCTCACTGATCCGCTGATCGAGCAACTCAATTCGCTTGACTCGGGCATCGACCTCATCGTCGGAACCGGGTCCACTTCGATACGGGATCGTGTGGAACGGGAAATCCCACGCGCTACCGCGTTCCTGTCGGAACTTGACTGGCTCCGCGGTGAGATGATACCGCAGGAGGACGCAGCCGTCGGGCGGCTCCTGCTTGTCGACCGGTCAGCGATGCTCGTCAGCTCAATCGACCCACAGACTGGCGATGAACAGGCCATCTTCGCGACCGGACTCAGAAACGGACTCATCGTCATCGCGCGCCGCCTCCTCTCGCAGGGCGTCGTAGAAATGACCCCGCTAGAACAGGATTAGCGGGTCATACGCACGGGCTGTCACCACCCACTGTTCTCACTCGTCGTGATACTCGGAGAGGAACGCAAGTAGCGGTCGAAGCCGCTGGTACTCCGGGCCGCGTGTTACCCAGTGGGTCTCCCGGTCCCATTCGATGAGCCCCATCTCTGCCAACATCGGGAGATGCTGATGATAGAGTGCTGCCGGAATGGCCGGTGCCCCGATGAGTGATCCGTCACTATCGAAATCCGAGGCGGATGGCTGCCACCGCTCCGTGTCGCGTAACGCGAACAGTATCTGCCGACGGTCCGCGTGTCTCACCGCGTCCAGCTGTGCGCTCAGACGCTGTGGCCTGACCTGTTTCTGATCGCTCATTGTCTGACTACACGCTTGACTATCTGATATATATATATGCATTATTTTCATTATCTTATACTGTTTTGATTATCAGGGTAACCTGACTGAGACAGATCTATCCAGTGACGGACCGCTGTTGCGAGCACAGCGGCAGAGCAATGCACCCACCGCTGCCTACTGTCGCCTGAAAATGATGGTAATCAGTAGCGTGGTGCGCAGGCGCTGCCGCTGCCTTGGCCGTCTTGCAGTGCTGACACCGGACCGGCATCACCGAGTCAGCCAGTCATAGTCCGGAGATGGCCTGCCCGCAGGTCGGCTTTCGCTGCCGTTGTACCGACGGAAGTGACGTGACTCGCGTTATTCGTCTTCGTCAAACTTGAGAAGCTCACTTCGTTCGCTTCCCAAGACACCGATAGACTCGCTAACGCTCGTCTATCAAGCCGAGGAAAGCTCCTCGAACTCGTTTCACTCGTCTTCGTCGCTTTCCTCGACGTCTTCGAAGTCGGCGTCGACGTACTCCTCGCCCTGCTCGGCTGCGCCGCCCGCTGCGCCGCCTGGACCGGCAGCACCGCCGGGGCCGGCCCCGGCTGCGCCGCCCGGACCAGCGCCCGCGGCGCCGCCTGCGGCCTGCTGGGCCTGATCCTGATACATCTGCTTGCCGATCTCCTGCAGTTCCTCGCTCAGAGTTTCGGTGACCTCTTCGTAGTCCTCTTTCGTGGCGTCCTCGTCTTCGAGAACTTCCTCGACGTCTTCGATCTTCGCGTCGATGTCAGACTGGAGGTCTTCGTCGATTTCTTCCTCGTTTTCGTCGAGGAGCGTCTCGGCGCGGCGGACGGAGGCCTCGGCCTCGTTGCGGGCTTCGATGCGCTCGCGGCGCTGCTCGTCTTCTTCGGCGTGCTGTTCGGCCTCCTGTTGCATCTCCTCGATCTGGTCGTCGGAGAGGCCAGCACCGCCTTCGATGGTGATGTCCTCCTTGTTGCCCGAGCCCTTATCCTCGGCTTCGACGTTGACGATGCCGTTCTCGTCGATGTTGAACGACACCTCGATCTGGGGCGTGCCTGCGGGGGCCGGTGGGATGCCCGAAAGCGCGAACGCGCCGAGCAGTTCGTTCTCCTCGGCGATTTCACGCTCGCCCTGGAAGACGCGGATCTGGACCTGCGTCTGGTTGTCCTGCGCGGTCGTGAAGATCTTCGATTCCTCGGTCGGAATGGTGGTGTTCTTGTCGATGAGTCGCTCGAACAGGCCGCCCTTGACCTCAACACCCAGCGACAGCGGCGTCACGTCAAGCAGGACGATGTCGTCTACATCGCCCGAAAGGACGCCAGCCTGAATGGCCGCGCCCAGCGCGACGGCTTCGTCGGGGTTGACGTTCTTTTTTGGTTCCTGCCCGGTCATCTCTTCGACCTGGTCCTGCACCTGCGGCATCCGCGTCGAGCCACCGACGAGGATGACCTCGTCGATGTCGCTTTTGGTGTAGTCCGCGTCGGCAAGCGCCTGTTCCGTCGGGCCGACGGTGCGCTCGATGAGATCCTCTGTGAGGGACTCGAACTTCGCGCGCGTGATCTTTTGTTCGAGGTCCAGCGGACCGTCGTCGGTGGTCGCGATGAACGGGAGGTTGATTCGGGTCTCCTTGCGCGAGGAAAGCTCGATCTTGGCTTCCTCGGCAGCCTCGGTCAGGCGCTGGAGCGCCTGCCGGTCGTCGCGGAGGTCGATGCCGTGTTCGGCCTCGAACTCGTCAGCGAGGTAGTCGATGATGGCGTGGTCCCAGTCGTCGCCACCGAGGTCGTTGTCCCCGTTGGTTGCGACAACTTCGTAGACGCCCCCACCGAGGTCGAGGATGGAGACATCGAAGGTGCCGCCCCCGAGGTCGTACACGAGGACGGTCTGGTCGGATTCATCATCGAGCCCGTAGGCCATCGCGGCCGCCGTCGGCTCGTTGACGATTCGTTCGACCTCGAAACCGGCAATCTCGCCGGCGTCCTTGGTCGCCTGGCGCTGTCGGTCGTTGAAGTACGCCGGGACCGTAATAACGGCCTTCTCAATCTCGTCGCCGAGGTACTCCTCAGCGTCGTGTTTGATCTTCTGGAGGATCATCGCCGAGACCTGCTCGGGTGTGTACTCCTCCCCGTCCAGTTCGACCGAGTAGTCGTCTTCGCCCATATGGCGCTTGATCGACTGGATGGTCTCGTCGGGGTTCTTTACCGCCTGATTCTTCGCCGGTTTCCCGACAAGCCGCTCACCGTCGTCGAACGCAACGACAGAGGGTGTCGTCCGCTCGCCTTCGCCGTTGACAATGATTTCAGGGTCGCCACCTTCCATGACCGCGAACGCGCTGTTCGTGGTCCCAAGGTCGATACCCAGAATCTTGTTGCTCGCCATCTTACCCGCTCATAGCGGATTGGGCCGGTTAAAAGTTGCTAGATGTACTGATTGGAAAAGCGGCCAAAGGGCCCTCCTCCGGGCGGTTTTATACTCGGTGGACTTCCCTGACCGGTGATTATTTAATGTACCGCAATACGACCGCTATACCGTCAGAGTTGCCCGCTACTCCTCGCTCTCGCTGACGGTGACCTGTGCCTCGCGCAGCACTTTGTCGGCCATCTCGTAGCCCGGCCGGTGGACATCGGCGATTGCCCCGTCCGGCTGGTCGCTGTCGACGCGGGCGAGCACCTGATGCTGTGTCGGGTCGACGTCTCCACCGGGGTCGGGGTCGATGACTTCGACGTTCTCGGCATCGAGGACGTCGTCTAGCTGGCGAAGCGTGGACTCGACCCCACCTCTGATATCGGAGTCCTCGTCCTGTTCAAGCGCACGCTCCAGATTGTCCCGGACGTCGAACAGGCGCGTCACGAGGTCCTCGGTGGCACGCTTCTGTTCCTGTTCGCGGCGCTTGTCCATCCGCTTCTTGTAGTTCTGGAACTCCGCTTGCTTGCGCTTGAGCTTCTCCTCTAGCTCCTCGATGTCATCGTCCTGCTGTTCGACCTGCGATTCGAGACTGTCTACGCGCGTCCGCAGCGCGGAGAGTTCCCGAGCGATGTCTTCAGGGTCCGATTCAGTGACCCGGTCGACCAGATCGTCGTCAACGTCGAACTCGCCCAGGTCAACCTCGTCCGTGGTGACGTCCTCGGGGGCGTCTTCGAAATCCGCGTCGCCGTCCGCTTGCGCCTCGCTCGCGGTCGACTCCTCCGTCGCGGCCGTGTCGTCGGCTGCGTCCTGCTCGGTCATACCCGATAGAAGTCGTCACGTGGATAAAAGGATTCAGAAACGGTGTGGCGGTGACACTACCAACCGAAGCCGGCATC